>CAVSPW010000004.1:0-757625 GCA_963729935.1 uncultured Alphaproteobacteria bacterium | reverse complement strand
CTGCCGGTTTGAATGACTCTCTGTTAAGCGAATCCGGCCTTCATTTCGAACTCCATAGGGCTTAGGTAGCCGATGGTCGAGTGCCGACGCTTGGTGTTGTAGAAGCGCTCGATGTAGTCGAACACGTCTGCCCTGGCCTCGTCGCGTGTCCGGTAGACCTTGCGGGCCGTGCGCTCGGTCTTGAGCGACGAGAAGAAGCTCTCCATCGCCGCGTTGTCCCAGACATTGCCGGAGCGGCTCATCGAGCAGGTGACGCCGTGATCGGTCATCAGCCGCTGGAACTGGTCGCTAGTGTACTGGCTGCCGCGATCGGAGTGATGCAGCAGCGCATCGGGCCTGCCGCGTCGCCAGATCGCCATCACCAGGGCATCGGTGACGAGCTCCGCTGTCATCGCCGCGCTCATCGACCAGCCGACGACGCGCCGGGAGAAGAGATCGATCACGGCGGCGACATAGAGCCAGCCCTCCGCCGTCCAGATGTAGGTGAAGTCGGCGATCCAGCGGCGATTGGGTGCCGGCGCTTCGAAGCTGCGGCCCAAGACATTCGGAGCGACGGCGCCCGCCTGCCGTTCACCTGAATCCGACGGCAGGCGGCGCCGTCGTGGCCGTGCCCGCAGGGCCTGTTGCTGCATCAAGCGCTCGACCCGATGCAAGCAGCACGACGCGCCCTCGGCGAGAAGATCTTTCCAGACACGGCGCGCGCCATAGGTTCGGTCGCTGCCGATAAAGCTCGACCGTACCTTTGCTGCCAACTCTTCATTGATCATCGAGCGCCGGCTTCGTGGTCGCGTGAGCCAGGCATAGAACCCACCGCGCGAGACACCGAGCGCCCCGCACAACCATCCCGCCGGCCATATACCCCGGTGCTTCGCGATGAAGCTGAACTTCACAGGTTGTCCTTCGCGAAGTAGGCCGCGGCTTTTTTTAGGATGTCCCGCTCGGCTTTGAGCTTGGCGACTTCCCGTCTCAGCCGGGTGATCTCGCCCTGGTCCGCCTTCTGCTGACCGTGACCCGGAAACGCCTGCTCCGGGTCAGACCCGAACTCCTTCACCCATCGCCGCAGCACCGTCCCGTTCACGTCGAGATCGCGTGACGCCTGCGCGATCGTCACGCCGCGATCCGTCACCAGCTTCACCGCTTCGAGCTTGAACTCCCGCGTAAATCTCCGTCGTTCCATCTGCCACCTCCGGTTCCATAAAACACCTATCTCGGTGTCCACGAAACCGGCAGCAGCTCACATGGCTCAGTTTTCAACACGATTACACGGCAGACTTTCGACAGTGTAAGAGCCCATTTGCCACCGCCTAACGTAGCGATGTGTTACGATCGAATTGTCGAACCGTTAATGAGCAAGATTAAGCTTCTGGCATACCAGTCTCAGACGCTCGCTGATCTCCGTGACACTCTTCTCCCGAAGCTCATCTCAGGCGAGTTATGCATTGCCGACGCCGAGAAGCGGATCGCGGCGGCCTGACAATGCCCTATTCGCTCCAGATGCTCCGATCGTTGATTGAGAAACACCCGGACCGGGCAGAAGCGTTGCGCCTTCATGTTGAAGCGCTTGAGCTCAGCATCGAAAGTCAGCCCGCATTTTGCCTCCAGAATGTGCGCACGCTTTTCGAGGCGGCGCATGCGACGATCGCCCCTCATCTTGGCATCGATTTCCCAAGGAAAGCTGGCTTTCCTGATCGGATGCGTGGCGTGATCCAGGCGATGGACTTCTCGATCGAGGACCATCCCAACGCAGCCGAGATCAACGAGCAAATCAAGGCGCTGACCACCGGTATCGATGACGTCGCTGTTGCATTGGCAAAGCTCAGTAACATACCGAACATGCGGCATGGTGGCTCGCTCGATTGGGGCACATTGGCGCGGCAGCATGCTGTCATGCTCGGAGGGCTCTGCGATACGCTTGTGAGCTTCCTCTTCGATGTTGCTTGGAATCGAATTCCCCCATCCAATCCGGTACCTCAGCTTAGTCGTTATGAGGACTATGAGGCGTTCAACGCCTCACTGGATGAGGAGCATGAGTTCGATAGAGATCGCTGGCTCCATGTTTGAGCCGAGCAGGGTTCTTTACCTGCTCGACAATACTCAATACGAAGCCGCACGGTTGGAGTGGGAGGCGAGTCAACAAATAGGCTCCTCGACTGATGAGGAGGCGGCTGCGTGAACGACTTTTTTCCTATCTCGGCCCAGGCATCGGTTTCTGGACTCCGAGAGGAAGCGGTCGAGCTTGCGGCCTTATCGTGGTTTGAGCTGATCGGTTGGAAGACCGTACCTGGCGACTATCTGGCCGCAGACGGTCCAATGGGCGCGCGCGCAAACTACAGGCAAGCTGTGCTGGAACCGGAACTTCGGAGCGCGTTAGCGACGCTCAATTCCGATGCGACTCCGGCGATGATCGATGCGGCGGTCCGTGCCGTTCTGGCGACGGCGAGCCAAGATGCCCTCGACAACAATCGCGCCTTTCACCCGCTGCTTGCCTCCGGCGTGCCGATCGAGGTCACGCGCGACGGTGAGACACGCACCATCGGCCTACGGCTCCTTGATCGCGCCGATCCAACGCGCAACCGTCTCCTCGTCGCCAACCAGTTCATCATTCAGGGCGCCAACGAGCGCGACATCGTTCGGACCGACATTACCGTGTTCGTCAATGGCCTGCCGCTCGCCTTGCTTGAACTAAAAAGTCCGTCAGACGCGCAGGCGACTTTGGAGCGCGCGTATACCCAGCTCCAAAATTACAAGGCCAAGGTCCCTGAGCTACTGCGCTTCAACCAAGTGTTGATCATAAGTGACGGCCTCCAGGCGCGCATTGGATCGCTGACAGCCGGGCTCGATCGCTTCGCACCTTGGCGCACGATCGATGGATCGAGCCTCGATGACGCCGGCCGTTCGGAGCTGGAAGTTATGATCCGTGGTGTGTTCGTCCCGGAACGGTTTCTTGATCTCATCGTCGACTATATCGCCTTCGAGGTGATCGACGGCGTTATCAAATCGAAGAAGCTCGCTGGTTATCATCAATTCCACGCCGTGCGAAAGGCGTTGGCGTCCACGGTTCAAGCCGCGGAAGCGGGGGGGCAACGTCGCGGCGGCGTGATCTGGCACACGCAAGGATCGGGCAAATCGCTCACCATGCTCTTCTTCGTGCGCCAGCTACAGCTTGCCAAGGCGCTGAAGAACCCGACCATCGTCATGGTGACAGACCGTAACGATCTCGACGACCAGCTTTTCGGCACCTTCAATGCCCATATCTCCGCTCTGCGAGGGACGCCCGTTCAGGCCGAGAGCGCAGCGGAAATGCGCCAGCTTTTGACTGTCGACATCGGCGGGCTCGTATTCACGGCCATACAGAAGTTCCGAGGCGATGAGGGTGAACATCCGCTCTTGACCGACCGCAGCAATGTGATCGTGATCGCCGACGAAGCTCATCGCACGCAGTATGGCTTCAAGAAGCGTTTCGTTGTCGATGAGGGCGGCGTCCGAGAGCAGGTTGGCTTCGCGGAATATCTGCGACAGGCCCTTCCGAACGCGACGTTTGTCGGTTTCACTGGAACGCCTATCGACTTTAAGGATCGCTCGACGGTCGGCGTCTTCGGAGAGGTCATTGATACTTACGACATGACCCAGGCTGTCATCGATAAGGCGACAGTGCCGATCCACTACACGGCCCGGCTGGCGAAGCTTCGGCTCAATCTCACCGACGAAGAGCGAGCCGAACTGGATGCCCTAGCCGAAGAGATGACGGAAGGCGATGACGCGGTCGTTGAGCACAATAAGAGCAAGCTCACCCGGTTCGAAGAGGTGGTGGGCGCTCCCGATCGTATCTCTCAAATTGCCGCCGATATCGTAATGCACTTCGAGCAGCGTCAGGAGGCGATGGCTGGCGGCAAGGGCATGATCGTGACGATCAGCCGTCGCGTAGCTGTCGAACTGTACGACCGAATCGCGGCCCTGCGGCCGGGTTGGATCTCAGCTGATCCCCGTGATGACTCCACCGGTATGCTAAAGGTTGTCATCACAGGAAACGGCAATGCCGATCCGGCGCCGCTGCAACCGCATCTGCGCAGCAAGAAGCGCTTGGAGAAGCTCGCCGAGCGGTTCAAGAAGCCGGACTCCGGATTTGATCTCGTTATCGTCCGCGATATGTGGCTGACGGGTTTCGATGCGCCGTCACTGCACACGCTTTACATCGATAAGCCCATGCACGGGCATGGCCTGATGCAGGCTATTGCGCGTGTGAACCGCGTCTGGGGTGATAAGCCCGGCGGTCTCGTCGTCGACTATCTCGGTATCGGTGCGGAGCTGCGCGCGGCTCTTGCCCAATATAGCGCACGGGATCGCGACCAGGTTCGGCTCGATCCTGACGAAGTGGTGCGCCAAACTCTCACACGACTTGAGAGCGCAGAGGCCCTCCTGGATGGCGCGTCCTGGCGGGGCTTCTTCCAGGCGCCGCCGGCGGAACGGCTGACGATTCTCAAACGGTGTCTCGAGCACATCCTCGCCAAAAATCGCCGCGAGGAATTTATCGACGCAGCCACGAAGTTGGAGATTGTTTACGCCCTTAGTGCCGGCGATGAGCGGGTTGCGGCGCGTCGCGATGAAATCGCGCTCATATCTGCGATTAGAGCCAATCTCGCAAAGTACACAGCAGGCTCCGGGCGAGGGCGTGAGAACATCGAGCGGGACATCCGCCAACTGCTGTCACGCGCCGTGATGGCCGATGGCATTCTGGACGTATTCAAGTCGGCCGGTCTCGACCACCCTGACCTGTCGATCCTTTCCGACGAATTTCTGACCGAGATCGCCCAAACGAAGGAGAAGCATCTCGCCGTCGAGACGCTTCGGCGACTACTGGCCGACGAGATCAAGTCGCGGTCTCGATCGAATATCGTCGAGGCAACGAAGCTGAGTGATCGGCTCGATGATACGTTGCGGCGATACCACAACCGTGCTGTTGATAGCGTCCAAGTGATCGAAGAACTGATCGCGCTTGCGAAGGATATTAGCTCAGCCAATGGTCGGAGCGCCGAGCTGGGACTGACGTCGGAAGAATTGGCGTTCTACGATGCGCTTGCAGAGAATGGTTCGGCCAAGGCGTTAATGGCCCACGAGAAACTCCGCATCTTGGCTCAGGTCCTCGTGCAGACGATACGCAAATCGGCGACGATCGACTGGACGAGGAAGGAGAGCGTCCGGGCGAAGATGCGGATCGAGGTTCGGAAGCTGCTTGCTCGATACGGCTATCCGCCCGACCTTCAGAAGGCTGCGGTGGACCTCGTGGTGCGCCAGGCAGAGGCGCTGGCAGCAGGGTGGGGTTGATCGCGGTCTTGGAATGTTTCGTCCACCCGCGCGGCACGCGGGCATCCTCGCAATGACGGCTTCAGGCTGCTAAAACCTCCCCATGCCCACGCCCCGCCACGTTTCCATCGGCTCTCTCACCCTCGGTAATGACCGGCCGCTTGCGCTGATCGCCGGGCCTTGCGTGCTCGAAAGCCGCGCGCATGCGCTCGAGATGAGCCATGCGCTGGTCGAAATGACGGGCAAGCTCGGCATCGGGCTCATCTACAAGACCTCTTTCGACAAGGCGAACCGCACCTCGCTTTCTTCGGTGCGCGGGCTCGGTCTTGAAGAGAGCTTGCCGATTCTGGCCGAGGTGCGCGCGACCTATGGCTGCCCGGTCGTGACCGACGTGCACGAGCCGGCGCAATGCGCCATCGTGGCCCAGGCGGTCGACGTGTTGCAGATCCCGGCCTTTTTGTGCCGCCAGACGGACCTTTTGATCGCGGCGGGCGAGACCGGCCGCGCGGTGAACGTGAAGAAGGGCCAATTCCTCGCGCCGTGGGATATGAAGAACGTCGCCAAGAAAATCGCCAGCACGGGGAACGAGAATATTCTCCTGTGCGAGCGCGGCGCCAGCTTCGGCTACAACACCCTCGTCTCCGACATGCGCGCGCTGCCGATCCTCGCCGAGACCGGCTATCCGGTGGTGTTCGACGCGACCCATTCGGTGCAGCAGCCGGGCGGGCAGGGCGACACATCGGGCGGCGAGCGGCGCTTCGTGCCGGTGCTCGCGCGCGCCGCGGTGGCGGTGGGCGTCGCCGCGGTCTTCATGGAGACCCATCAGGATCCCGACCACGCGCCCTCGGACGGGCCTAATATGGTGCATTTGAAAGACATGCCGGCGCTGCTGGCGACGCTGATGGCGTTCGATCGCTTGGCGAAGAAGCGGAAATGACTTTTCTTTATTCGTCATGCGCGGCCTCGTCCCGCGCATCCACGTCTTGTCTCGCAGCGGAAGAAACCCGGGGGTGTCGCGCCGGGTCGGGTTTTTCTATAAGGAACAAATTCGTGGATGCCCGGCACGAGGCCGGGCATGACGTCGAAAGGCAATAGGCAAAGAGGCAGCATGACCGCGATCGTCGACATCCACGCCCGCGAGATCCTCGACAGCCGGGGCAATCCCACGGTCGAGGTCGAAATGAGGCTCGAGAACGGGATCGTCGCGCGCGCCGCCGTGCCCTCGGGCGCCTCGACCGGCGCGCATGAGGCGGTCGAGCTGCGCGACGGCGACAAGGCGCGCTATGGCGGCAAGGGCGTCTTGAAAGCCGTCGAGGCGGTCAATGGCGAGATCTTCGACGCGCTCTCGGGCTTCGATCCGGCGGACCAGCTCGGGCTCGATCGCGCGATGATCGCGCTCGACGGCACGCCGAACAAGGCGCGGCTCGGCGCCAACGCGATCCTCGGCGTGAGCCTCGCCGCGGCCAAGGCGGCCGCCGCCGAGCTGGGCCAGCCGCTCTATCGCTATGTCGGCGGCGTGCATGCGCGCACCCTGCCGGTGCCGATGATGAACATCGTCAATGGCGGCGTTCACGCCGACAATCCGATCGACATCCAGGAATTCATGATCATGCCGGTGGCGGCGCCGAGCCTCGCCGAGGCGGTGCGCTGGGGCGCCGAAATCTTCCAGGCGCTCAAAAAGCAGCTGAAGGACGCGGGCCACAACACCAATGTCGGCGACGAGGGCGGCTTCGCGCCCGCGCTCAAATCGACCGACGACGCGCTGGGCTTCGTCATGCGCGCGATCGAGGCGGCGGGCTACCGGCCCGGCGAGGAGGTGGCGCTGGCGCTCGATTCGGCCGCGACCGAATTCTACGAGGGCGGACGCTATAACCTTAAAGGCGAGGGCAAGGTCTTGGACGCCGCCGGCATGGTGAAATACCTGGCCGATCTCGTCGCGCGCTATCCGATCGTCTCGATCGAGGACGGCATGGCCGAGGATGATTGGGAAGGCTGGGCCGCGCTCACGCGCGCTCTCGGCGCGAAGGTGCAACTCGTCGGCGACGATCTCTTCGTCACCAACCCGGCGCGGCTCGCCGACGGGATCGCGCAGGGCGTCGCCAATTCGATCCTGGTCAAGGTCAACCAGATCGGCACCTTGAGCGAGACCCTGGACGCGGTCGAGTGCGCGCACCGCGCCGGCTATACCGCGGTCTTCTCGCACCGCTCGGGCGAGACCGAGGATTCGACCATCGCCGATCTCGCGGTCGCGACCAATTGCGGGCAGATCAAGACCGGCTCGCTCTCGCGCTCCGACCGGCTCGCCAAATACAACCAGCTCATCCGCATCGAGGACGAGCTCGGCCCATCCGCGCTCTATCCCGGCCGGGCGGCCCTGAAGCGATGAAAGGCCGCAAGAACGCCCCGTAAGCCGATGTTTTTCATATTGGTTAGCAATTCTTTACCGCTTGGTCGCTAGAGTTTCCGGCATCATTTTTCGGCCCAGCCCATGGCCCCTCGATCTCGATGACTGAACCGCTCGCCGTCCTGATCCTTGCCGCGGGAAAAGGCACGCGCATGCGCTCGGCCAGGCCCAAGGTGCTCCATCAGATCGCCAACCGGCCGATGATCCGGCACGTGATCGCCGCCGCCGAGGCGCTGAAGCCCGAACGGCTCGTCGCCGTGGTGGGGCCCGGGATGGAGGCGGTCGCGAAGGCGGCCGCGCCGGCGCGGATCGCGATCCAGGCGGAGCAACGCGGGACGGGCGATGCGGTCAATGCCGCGCGCCGGGCGCTCGACGGGTTTTCCGGCACGGTGCTGGTGCTCTATGGCGACACGCCGCTGATCGATCCGGCGAGCTTGCAGCGTCTCCTCGACGAGCGCCGCCGCCACGGCGCCGCGGTCGCGGTCATCGGCATGCGGCCCGCCGAGCCGGGGCATTATGGCCGGCTGGTGCTGGCGGGCGACGGCGAGCTCGAGGCCATCGTCGAGGCGGCGGATGCAAGCGAGGCGCAGCGCGGCATCGGCCTGTGCAATTCGGGCGTGATGGCGATCGACGGCCGCAATCTTTTCGCGCTGGTCGATGCGATCACGGCGAGCAATTCGAAGCACGAATATTATCTGACCGATCTGGTCGCGATCGCGCGCGGGCGCGGGCTTTCCTGCGCCGCGATCGAGGCCCCGGCCGAGGAGCTGATCGGCGTCAATTCGCGCGCCGAGCTGGCCGCCGCCGAGGCCCAGATGCAGCGCCGCTTGCGCGCGAAAGCGATGGCGGAGGGCGTCACCTTCGTTGCGCCCGAGACCGTCTTCATGAGCGCCGACACCAGGATCGGCCGCGACAGCGTGGTCGGTCCCTTCGTCGTCTTCGGCCCGGAAGTGAGCGTGGGCGAGGGTGTCGAGATCCCGGCCTTCTGCCATCTCGCCGGCGCCACGGTCGGCGATCGCGCGATCATCGGCCCCTTCGCGCGGCTGCGGCCCGGCGCGGCGCTGGGCCACGATGTCCATATCGGCAATTTCGTCGAGGTGAAGAATTCGAGCCTGGCGCCGGGCGTCAAGGCCAATCACCTGGCCTATCTGGGCGATGCGAGCGTGGGCGAGGGCACCAATATCGGCGCCGGCACCATCACTTGTAACTATGACGGCGTCGCCAAGCACCGCACCGAGATCGGCCGGCACGTCTTCATCGGCACCAATGCCTCGCTGGTGGCGCCCGTCTCGATCGGCGACGGCGCGATAGTGGGCGCCGGCAGCGTCATCACCGCCGACGTGCCGGCGGACGCGCTGGCCTTGGGCCGCGGCCGGCAAGTGGTGAAGAAAAGCCGCGCCGCGCAATGGCGCGCCCGGCACGAAAAGCCGGCGGCGAAAGCGAAGGCAAAAGCAAAAACAAAAGCAAAAGCTTCACCCAAACGGAAGAAGCGCGCGCGCAAATGAGCACGGTTCCGACGAGCCCCAAGATTTCGTGGATGCGCGGGGCAAGCCCACGCATGGTGATCCTTCTTATTCGGTCATGGCCGGGCTTGACCCGGCCATCCCTGCGCGGCGAGGGCCGGCGCTGATGTGCGGGATCGTCGGCATCATCGGCCGCAACGAGGCGGCGCCGCTTTTGATCGAGGGGCTACGGCGGCTCGAATATCGCGGCTATGATTCGGCCGGGATCGCGACCCTGGTCGACGGCGCGATCGAGCGCCGCCGCGCCGAGGGGAAGCTCTCGGCGCTGGCCGATCTCGTCGCCAGGAAACCGGTCGAGGGCAAGATCGGCATCGGCCATACGCGCTGGGCGACGCATGGTATGCCGAGCGAGGCCAATGCGCATCCGATGGCGACGCGCGAGGTCGCGGTCGTCCATAACGGCATCATCGAGAATTTCCAGGAGCTGAAGGCCGAGCTCATCGCGGCGGGATTCGCCTTCGAGAGCCAGACCGACACCGAGGTGGTGGCGCTCCTGGTCACGCGGCATCTGCGCGCGGGAATGGCGCCGCAAGACGCGGTCGCCAAGGCGCTCGCCCGGCTCGAAGGCGCCTTCGCGCTGGTGATGCTCTTCGCGGGCTACCCGGATCTTCTCATCTGCGCGCGTCGCGGCAGCCCCCTGGCGGTGGGTTTCGGCGAGGGTGAGATGTATGTGGGCTCGGACGCGCTCGCGCTCGCGCCTCTGACCCGCCGCATCCTCTATCTCGAGGAAGGCGATTGGGCGGTGGTGACGGCCTCGGGCGCGACCATCCGCGACGCGCAGGGCACGATCGTCGAGCGCGCGATCCGCGAGACCGCGCTTTCCGGCGCATCGACCGGCAAAGGAAATTACCCGCACTACATGAAGAAGGAGATCTTCGAGCAGCCGGCGGTGATGGGCGACACCTTGAACGCGCATTTCAACCCGGCGACGCGCTCGGTGCATCTGCCGCAATTGCCTTTCGATCTGGCCGGGATTTCCCACGCGACCATCATCGCCTGCGGCACCTCCTATCATGCCGGGCTGATCGCGAAATATTGGATCGAGCAAGTGGCGCGCGTCTCGGTCGAGGTCGATATCGCCTCGGAATTCCGCTATCGCGCGCCCGACATGCCGGAGGGCGGCCTCGCGCTCTTCATCTCGCAATCGGGCGAGACCGCCGACACCTTGGCGGCCTTGCGCTACGCCAAGACCCAAAAGCAGCGCATCGTTGCCGTGGTGAACCAGCCCGAAAGCTCGATCGCGCGCGAGGCGGATGCGGTCTTGGCGACCCATGCGGGGCCCGAGATCGGCGTCGCCTCGACCAAGGCCTTCACCACGCAGCTCGTCGTGCTCGCCTGCCTCGCCATCGCGCTGGCGCGCGCGCGCGGCAAGATCGACGCCCAGACCGAGGCCAAGCTCTCGACTGCTTTGACCGAAGTGCCCTCGCGCGCGAGCGAGGTCTTGAACCATGACGAGCGCATCGAGGCGATGGCGAAATGGTTTTCCGAGGCGCGCGACGTGCTCTATCTCGGCCGCGGCACCTCCTATCCCCTGGCGCTCGAAGGCGCGCTGAAATTAAAGGAGATCTCCTACATCCACGCCGAGGGCTATGCCGCTGGCGAGATGAAGCACGGGCCGATCGCGCTCATCGATTCGCGCGTGCCGATCGTGGTGCTGGCGCCGCGCGACGCGCTCTTCGAGAAGACCTTGTCCAACGTGCAGGAAGTGCTGGCACGCGGCGGCAAGGTGGTGATGATCTCCGACCGCGAAGGATTGGCGCGTCTCGACGGCCAGCTCACCGAGGCGATCGAGGTGCCCTACTGCGATCCTTTCGTGGCGCCCTTGCTCTATGCGATCCCGGCGCAGCTCTTGGCCTATCACGTCGCCGTGGCCAAGGGCACCGATGTCGATCAGCCGCGCAACTTGGCCAAGAGCGTGACGGTGGAGTAGGGTCCGGGCTCGCGCGCCGGAGGCTCGACCCCGGCACGCCGAAGGCCGGGAGCGGATCCGCATGAAGGACATGTCCGAGCGCACAGCCATCGTGACCGGGGCCAGTTCCGGCATCGGCGCCGCGATCGCCAAGAGCTTTGCCGGGGCCGGGATCAAGATTGTGCTGGCGGCGCGCTCGGCCGACAAGCTCGACGCGGTCGCCGCGGAGATCGCCGCCAAGGGCGGCACCGCCTTGGCCTGTCCGACGGATGTGACGCAGGAGCCGCAGGTGCTGCGCCTCTTCGAGCGCGTGATGGCGGCTTATGGCCGGATCGACATTCTCGTCAACAATGCCGGCCTCGCCGATCACATCCCGACCGTCGATCTCACCCTGGAGCAGTGGCGGCGCTCGATCGACACCATGCTGACCGGACCGTTTCTCTGCGGGCGCGAGGCGATGCGCGTGATGATGAAGCAGAAGCGCGGCCGCATCATCAATATCGGCAGCGTCTCGGCGCGCCGGCCGCGGCCGCACACGATCGGCTATGCCGCGGCGAAATTCGGCCTGCACGGCATCACCCAGTCGATGGCGCTCGACGGACGCGAGCACGGGATCACGGTCTCGATCATCGATCCCGGCGTGACCGAGAGCCATCTCGCCGGATCGGAAACGCGCCCGGCGCGGCCGGCGACGCAGATGATGCAGGCCGAGGAGATCGCCGAGATCGCGCTCTTGATCGCGCGGCTGCCGGACGAGACCAATCTGATGGAAGCCTTCGTCCTGCCGATCGGCATGCCTTTCCTCGGCAGGGGATGAGGCGCCGCCTTCATCGCCACCGGCGCCCGTCCGCGCGCCTTGCAATGAGAGACGCGGCCGATACACTTGGGCGACGCGCATAGAGCAACGGGAGGGACGTTCTCTCATGGCGACAGCGAGCTTGACCGGAAAATCCGTCGGCCAACCGGTTCGACGCGTCGACGGCATCGCCAAGGTGACCGGCCGCGCCCGCTATGCCGGCGATGTCGATCTGCCGGGCATGATCTTCGGCCGCTGCCTGCGCAGCCCCCATCCCAGCGCGTGCATCGTCGCGATCGATGCGGCCAAGGCCAAGGCGCTGCCGGGCGTCCGCGCCGTGCTGACCGGCGCCGATGTGCCCGGGACCCGCTACGGGCGCATGTGCAAGGACATTCCGGTCCTTGCCAAGGGCGTTGTTCGCTTTGTCGGCGAGAAGGTGGCGGCGGTCGCGGCCGATACGCTCGAGATCGCCGAGGCCGCGCTCGAGCTCATCGAGGTCGAATACGAGGCCTTGCCGGCGGTCTTCACGGTCGAGGAGGCGATGCGCCCGGCGGCGCCGATCATTCATGCCGAGCCGGTCGAGGTTTTCCCCGGCGCCGCGGCCGGGGTGCATGGCGAGCTGGTGATGTACCCGCCGATCCCCAATGTGATCTCGCGCTTGACGGAGGAGATCGGCGATGTCGCTTCTGCTTTCGCCGGCGCGCACAGGATCTTCGAGCACAGCTTCGCCACGCCCTCGGTCCATCAGGGCTATATCGAGCCGCATACCTGCCTCGTCTCCATCGGCGCGGACGGGATCGTCGATGTCTGGATCGCCAATAAGGGGCCGCATATCGCGCGCGGGCATATGGCGGCCGCGATCGGCGTGCCGGAGAACCGCATCCGCTTCAACCCCGTGACCATCGGCGGCGATTTCGGCGGCAAGGGATCGCTGATGGACACGCTGCTTTGCTATGACCTCGCGCTCGCCGCCGGCCGGCCGGTCAAGATGGCGATGAACTCCTTCGAGGAGCTGACGGCGGCCAATCCGCGCCACTCCTCGCGCATCACCTTGCGCTCGGCGCTCGACCGCGACGCGAGGCTCCTCGCGATCGAGGCGCATATCGTCTTCAACGCCGGCGCCTATGCGGGATTCGTTCCGGTCCCGACCTTGCACGGCTATGGCGAGCTCGCCGGCACCTATCGCGTGCCGAATTGCAAGATCGAGGTGCTGCGCGTCTACACCAACACCGTGCCCTGCGGGCATATGCGCTCGCCGGGCGCGCCGCAGGTCGCCTTTGCCGGCGAGAGCCATATCGACATGATCGCGCGCGAGCTCGGGCTCGATCCGGTCGAGTTTCGCCGGCGCAACGCCATCGAAGAGGGCGATGCGACGCCGCTCGGCGCCAAAAGGCGCCATCTGCGCTGCCGCGAGACGATCGATGCGGGCGCGCGCGCCTTCGGCTGGGACAAGCCCAAACCCCCCGATACCGGACGCGGCATCTCGATCTATGAGCATCCGCCGGGAAATTTCGGGCGCTCGACCGTCAATCTCAGCATGAGCGCCGACGGTAAGCTCACGATCATGCTCGGCTCGCCCGACACCGGCACGGGCTTTCACACCATCTCGGGACAGCTCGTTGCCGAGCATTTCGGGCTTTCCCCCGAGGAGGTCGAGGTGGTGCAGGGCGACACGCTCACCGCCGGCTTCGAGGCGGGCGCGAGCGGCCAGCGTCTGACCACGACGATCGGACAGGCGATCGGCGCCGCCGCCGAGAAGATGAAAGAGGCGCTGACCGCGCTCGCCGCCGAGCGCCTCAATTGCGCGCCCGCGGATATCCGGATCGGCGAAGACGGATCCTTCTCGGCCTCGGGCACGATGATCGACCGGCGCGCGCTGATGGGCTGGGCCGCCGCGCGCGGCAAGGCGCCCTTGAGTTGCGAGGGCGAGAACACGCCCGGCAAGCCCAACGACGTGACCGGATTCGTCGCGCATTTCGCGGAAGTTTCGGTCGACCGCGAGACCGGCCAGGTGCGCCTTAAGCGCATCGTCACCGCGCATGACATCGGCACCGTCGTCAACCCGATCCTGCATCAGGGCCAGATCGAGGGCGGTCTCATCCAGGCCGTCGGCCAAGCCATGAGCGAGCGCGTCGTCTTGAAGAACGGCGCCGTGATCACGGCGCATCTCGGCGATTACAAGCTGCCGACGATCATGGACATCCCCGCGCTCGAAACCGTTCTCTTGCCGGGCGGCAGCGGGGCCGCGCCCTTCGGCACCTCGGCGATCGGCGAGATGAGCAACGTGGCGTTGCCGGCCGCGATCACCAACGCCGTCTTCGACGCCGTCGGCGTGAGGCTCGTCGAGCTGCCGGTCAGCGCCGAGACAATCCTCGCGGGCTTGAGCGCAAAGGGGCGCGCGGCATGAGAACGATCAAACTCACCCTCAACGGCGAGCCTATCGTCCGCGAGGTCGAGGACAATCGCCTCCTCGTCGAATTCCTGCGCGAGGATCTGAAGCTCACCGGCACCAAGGAGAGCTGCGGCGTCGGCGTGTGCGGCGCCTGCACCGTGCTGCTCGACGGCAAGCCGATCAGTTCCTGCCTCGCGCTCGCGGTTCACGCCGATGGCGGCGATCTCACCACCATCGAAGGCGTCGCCGCGGGCGACCGGCTGCATCCGCTGCAAGAGGCGTTCTTGGCCCATGGCGGATTCCAATGCGGCATCTGCACGCCCGGGCAGATCCTGGCGGCGAAGGCGCTGCTCGATGCCAATCCGCACCCCACCAAGGCGGACATCCAGCATTGGATGATGGGCAATCTCTGCCGCTGCACCGGCTATTACAAGATCATCGAATCGATCGCCGCCGCGGCGGGAGCCGAGTGACGTGATCCCCTTCACCTATCTCGAACCCCAAAGCCTCGACGAGGCGCTGGCGCTGCTCGCGCAACATGGCGAGGACGCCAAGCTCATCGCCGGCGGCACCGGCCTCGTCAATCTGATGAAGCAGCGCCTGGTGCGGCCCGCCTTCGTGATCGGCCTGCGCGGTTTGAAGCCGCTCACGGGCATCGCCGAGACCGAGGGGCTCGCGATCGGCGCGCTGGCGACCCTGGCCTCGCTCGAGGCCTCGGCTTCGGTGCGGCGCAAGGCGCCGCTCCTCGCCGAAACCTGCGCGCATGTCGCGACCGTGCGCGTGCGCGCCATGGCGACGCTCGGCGGCGCGATGGCGCATGCCGATCCGTTCCTCGACACGCCGCCGGCGCTCATCGCGCTCGACGCGCAGCTCGTCGCGCGCTCCAAGCGCGGCGAGCGCAAGATCGCGGTCGAGCGCTTCTTCACCGGGTATTACCAGACGGTGCTGGCGCCCGACGAGATGGTGACCGAGATTCTGGTGCCCGAGCAGCCTTCCGGCAGCGGGACTTCCTTCCTCAAATTCCTGCCCGCGACCCGGGACGATTACGCCACCATCTCGGTCGCGGCGCGAATCCTGCTCGGCGCCGATGGCAGGATCACGCAAGCGCGCGTCGCGCTCGGCGCCGCCGCCATGGTGCCGGTGCGCGCCGGGGCGGTCGAAGCGGCGCTTGCCGGCAAGTCCCCCGACGAGAAGAATTTCCGCGACGCGGCTTCCCTGGTGCAGGAATCGATCGACCCGATCGAAGATTTCCGGGGCTCGGCCACCTACAAGCGCCAGATGGCGGCGGTGCATGTGCGCCGCGCGCTCGCCGAGGCCGCTTCGCGGGCCAAGCGCCCGGGCTGAAACCGCGCCCGGCGCGCCGCCGCGCTATTTCACGAATTCATTGTCGATGATCGCGGAATAGTCTTTCAGCATGTCGGCTTCCTTGAGGAAGCCCGCCGCGATATCGAGGCGGTCGCCATTCTCGAGCTCTTGCGCGGTCGTCACCGGCGGGTTGGGCTGGATCGCGCGCATCGATTCATAAGACACTTCGAGCACCGCGTCGCTGTAATTGCCGAAATGTTTTTTCATCACGGCCAGGGTCTCGGCGCGGTGCTCGCGCATGAAGCCAAGCGCAGCCACCACCCCGCGCATGAATTTGACGCAGATCGAGCGATGCGCCGGGCAGAAATCGGCGCGGGCGAGGACGAGGCCCGAGGAGACCGGCGAATATTCGCGCGGCTCGCCCTTGGTCGGATCGGAGACGGCGACGCCCGATCCGTCGACCAGCGCGATCTGCGCGAAAGGCGGGCCGGAGACGAACCCGTCGACCGCGCCGCGCTTGAAGGCGGCGATGGCCTCGTTCGGCAGAAGCGGCGAGGTCGTGACGTCGTCGCGCTGCACGCCCGCATCCCGCGCCACCACCTTCAACACGACATCGGGAATGGCGCCGGCGCCGCCCACGGCGAAGCTGTGCCCCGCGAGGATCTTGCCGCGCTCCTTGAGCGGCGCGTTCGGATTAAAGCCCGCGGCCTCGGCGATCGATTTGCGGATGACGATGTATTCGCCCGATTGATCCGATTGCGTGGCCAGCGCGACCAGGCGCTGGCCGCGCGCGGTGGCGCGGGTGATGGTCGGCCCCGAGGCATAGGCGAAATCGATCGAGCCCGAGATCACCGCATTGGTCGAGCCGATGCCCTGGATGATCTGGACCGTGACATCGAGGTCTTGCTTCTTCCACAAGCCTTCATCCTCGGCGACCCAGCGGCTCAAGAAGCCGAGGGTGAGGGTGGGAAGCGCCAAGGAGGTGTGCTCGGTTTCGGCAAGGGCGGGCGAAACCCCGCCGAGCGCGAGCGCGGCGGCGAGGAGCGCGGGTGCGAGGCTACGCGAATGGAACCGCGTCGATAGCTTCATGGTTTTCCTCCCCTTGCCGGGAGGGTAGGCCGCGCCGCGGGACCAAGTCTAGGCGGAGATGGCCAGAATTCCCGAGACACGCCTTAATTCTTGATGCCCCGTATGCGGCCCGCGCCCGTCGCGGCATGGCGCGTTTGGCGGGGCCCGCCGCGCTTCGTCGCGCCGCTCGAAAAGCGCCTCGGCCGCAAGCTGGCGCCGCAGAAGCTGGGACCCAAGCCCGAGGCCAAGTCAGGTGCCAGGGACGGCGAAAAATAATTAAGTATTATGTCCCCTGAATTCCCAAGTACTGTGTCCCCTCAATTCCCGCTCGGCAAATATCTCGGCCTCTTTCCGCGCGCGAAACCGGCGAGGGCTTCGCCCCGGTCTCTTTCTCCGCCCGGCGCGCGGCAGCGCTTCGCGTCAAAGCGACGAAACCGGCTCTGAGCCCCGTTCTTTCTGGAGCCCGCCCGCGCCCGCCGGCCTCGAACCCCTTCGCGGCGCCGCTGGAACCGGCCACGCCCGTGCCGTAAGCTCTCCAACTCGCCGGTTCAAAGACCCGTCAGGCCCGTCGCGGCGGAACCGCGATCCTCGCGAGCAGGAGAATAGACGATGGCCGAGAGCGCAATCCGCTTCGCCGATGGCGCCGGTTACGAGCGCGCGATGGGCGCCTGGAGCCGCCTGGTCGGGGATGTCTTTCTCGACTGGCTCGAGCCGCGGCCGGGTTTGCGCTGGATCGATATTGGCTGCGGCAACGGCGCCTTCACCGAGCTTCTGGTCGAGCGCTGCGCGCCGGCCGCGGTGAGCGGCGTCGATCCCTCGGCGGCGCAGCTCGCTTATGCGCGTCAGCGTCCGGCGGGACGCGTCGCGGAATTCCGCGAGGGCGGCGCCATGGCGCTGCCTTTCCCGGACAAGAGCTTCGATGCCGCGACCATGGCGCTGGTCATCTTCTTCGTGCCCGATCCGGCGAAAGGCGTCGCCGAGATGGCGCGGGTCGTGCGCTCGGGCGGTCTCGTCGCGTGCTATGCTTGGGACTTGATGAACGGCGGCTTCCCGATGGAGCCGCTCGAGGAGGCGATGCGCCGCTTCGGCGCCGCCGCGCCGCGGCCGCCGAGCGAGACGGCGTCGCGCGAGGATTCGCTGCGCGATCTCTGGCGCGGCGCCGGGCTCGAGGCGATCGAGACGCGCGCGATCACGGTCGAGCGCCGCTTTGCCGATTTCGAGGATTATTGGGCGAGCTGCCTCGCGGGCGCGCGGGTCGGCCCGACCGTCGCCGCGATGCCGCCCGCGCAGATCGAGGCGCTGAAAGCGGCGCTGCGCGAGCGCGTCGCGCCCGATGGTTCAGGCCCCGTTCGGGTCACGGGCCGCGCCAATGCCATCAAGGGCCAGCTGCCGGGCTGATCTCATCCGCGGCGGATTGCCTCGCTTCGCGCGGCGCTTCTAGATCCAGCGCCTCACGCGCCGAGCATAGTCGTCGAATTCCGCCGCGAATTGGCGGCGCATCTTCTCTTCCTCGAAGGGGATATGGATCCAATTCGCGGTAGCGAAAATCGCGAGGGGTGCGAGGAACATCGGCCAGGCGCCGAGCCAAAACGCGATCCCGAGCGCGATGAGGACGAGGCCGAGATACATGGGATTGCGGGTGAAGCGGTAAGGGCCGGCGGTGAGCAGCTTGCGATTGGCGCGGGAGGTCGGATTGATCTCGGTCCCCGCGCGCCGGAAAAGAATGAGTGCCCAGAAGGCCGGGATGGAGCCCAAGACGACGAGAGCGCGGCCGAGCGGCGCCAAGGGCAAGCCGGGGAGGCTCGGCCAGCCGAGCGCCCAGCTGATCGCCGCGCAAAGCGCGAGAGAGAGGAGGGTCCAGATCGGCGGCGGCAGTTTGAGCATGGCTTGGTGCCTTTCGGCCGGAGCTTAGCGCATTGTGGAAGGATTGAGGGCGCGCCGAGATTGCCGCCGCGCTCCCTTCGATGCCGGATATTGCCGGCTGCGCTCGGGATTGTACTCTGCCCTTCATGCGCCGACACCGTCATCCGGCCTTTCCCTCTTGCGCGGCGTCGAGGCGCTGACGCGGCATGGCCGTGTCCGCGATCGAAGAGGCCGCGATCGACGATCTTCGCCGCGGCTGGTCGGTCATCCCGCTTCGCCCGAAATCGAAGCTGCCGATCCTTCCCTGGGAGGAATTTCAACGCCGCCTGGCGAGCGAGGAGGAGGTCGCGGCCTGGTTTCGCCGCTGGCCGCAGGCGAATATCGGAATCGTGACCGGCGCGATCTCGGGCCTCGCGGTCCTCGATATCGACCCGCGTCACGATGGCGAAGAGAGCCTGCGCGCCTTGGAGGCGGCCAACGAAAAGCTGCCGGCGACGATCGAGGCGGAGACCGGCGGCGGCGGCCGCCATTTCTATTTCGCCTTGCGCGGCGCGCTTTTGCGAAACCGCGCGGCCTTGGCGCCCGGCATCGATCTGCGCGCCGAGGGCGGCATGGTCGTGGCGCCGCCTTCGCGCCATCCTTCGGGCCGTCCCTATCGCTGGCTGCCGGGAAGAGATCCCGCGACCGCGGCGCTCGCCCCGGTGCCCGGCTGGCTCGTGCGTCTTGCGCTCGGCGGCGACGAGCCGCACGGCCATCCCGCCGCCTATTGGCGCGATCTCATACGCAGGGGCGTGAAAGAGGGCGCGCGCAATTCGACGCTCGCCTCGCTCGCCGGCCATCTGCTCCGGCGCGGCGTCGATCCGGAGATCGTCACCGAATTGCTGTTGAGCTGGAACCGGGCCCGCTGCCGGCCGCCTCTCGGGGACGACGAGGTCTTGCGCGTGGCGCAAAGCATCATCCGGCTGCATCGGCGCGACGCGGCGACGTAAACCGCGCGATCGCGCGTTTGGGCGCTAGCGCGAATGGCCCGGCAGAAACTCTTCCGTATAGAGCTTGCTCATATCGGGTTCGGCGGAAAGCGTGCCCATCTCGATGAAGGAGCGCCGCAACACGGCCAGCGCCTGGGGATCGAATTTGCCGGTGTCGGAGAATTCGGGCATCACCGCGTCATAGGTGCGCGCGACGATCGCGGGCGTCTGATGCATCACGGGGGTGATGATCTGCACCGTCTCGGCCTTGTGGGCGCGCATCCAGGCGACGGATTCGAACCAGCTGGCGTTGAACGCGCCGACCTCGTCGGGATGCTGCTTGATGAGCTTGGCGGTGGCGAAGGTGACATGGACGATGAAATGCGGGATCACGTCGCCGAAATTCACGATCGCATGCGCGACCCCCAGCTCTTCGAGCCGCAGCGCCGAGGCGACGTCCTGCGTGGCGCCGTCGATGTTCTTCGCCCGCAGGGCGGCGACCTCGGCGGCGATGCTGCCGAGATCGACGATGTCGATGCCGCTATTGCCCCAGCCCTGCTGGCGCGACAATTCGCGCACGCACCAATCCGTCAGCGAGCCCACCGTCGAGACGCCGATCTTGCGGCCCTTCAAATCCGCGGCGGTCCTGATCGGAAGGTCCAGCCGGGTCGCCAGAACCAGATCGTCCGGCGGACCCGCGAAAGCCGCGATCGCCAGCACGGGCGCGCCCTTGGCGATGAAGGCGAGCTCGGGCCCGGAACCCAGCCCGATATCGGCGGCATCGGCGGCGAGCCCCTGCTGCAGCTTGGCGCTGCCCGAGAAGTCGATGATCTGAATCTCGAGCCCGCGCTTCTTGAAGAAGCCTTCGGCGATTCCGACGTCGACCGGCGTGAAATCGAGCGGCTGAGCTTGAGCCTTGCCGACGCGCAACGTGGCCGCTTGCGCCGCGCCGCCGGCCGATGCCAGGGCGAGCGAGGCGGCCGCGGCGAGCGCCGCGAACGCGAACCGGCCGATCTTTCGCGCCATCGAGCGGGTGAGGCGAACGGGATGGATCGTCATCGTCCCTCCTATCGGGCCGGCAAATACGCTTCGGTATAGAGCTTCGACATATCAGGCTTGGAATCGAGCAGGCCCATCTCGATCACCGATTCCTGGATCGTCCTCAGCGCCGCGGCCGGGAAATGGCCGTCGGTGAACATCATGGGCATGACGAGGTCGTATTCCTTGCTCTCGACCTCGGGCGAGAACTTCGTCACCGACCGCGCGATCTCGACCGTCTCCGCCTTGTTGGTCTTCATGAAGGCCACGGTCTCGAACCAGGCCTTGAGGAAGCGGCGGACGGCGTCGGGCTTTCGCGCGACGATCTCGTTCGAGGCGAAGATGACGTGCTGGAGGAAATCGTGAACGATGTCGGCGGTGGTGACAAGAAGCCTGCCTTGCTTCGTCGTCTCGAGCTGAAAGCCCAGCGCAGCCGCGGATTCGACCGCGTCGATCTGGTGCGTGACGAGCGGCGCGATCTCGGACGGCCAATCTCCGCCGACCGAGACCTGGATCAGATCCTTCGGCCCCCAGCCCTTGTTCTGCATCAGCCTTTTCGTCAGCCATTGCAGGAGCGCGCCGTTCGGCACGCCGATCTTCTTTCCCTTGAGATCGTCGACGGTCTTGATCGGCGAATCATAGCCGACGATGATCCCGAGAAAGAGCGGCGGTCCCGCCATCGCGGCGATGCCGATCTCGGGTGCGCCCTTGGCGACAAAAGCAAGATCCGGACCCGCGGCGAGAGCGATGTCGAGCGAGCCCGCGGCCATCGCCTGGTGAAGCCGCGCGCCGCCCGACAGATCGACACGCTCCGCCTCGATGCCGTTGGCCGCGAAGAACCCTTTGCGCTGGGCGATCTCGAAGGGAATGAAGGGAAAGGCTTGAGCCGAGGGATTGCCGACGCGCAGCTTGTCGAGGGCGGCGGCAGGTCCCGCCGAGGCGGCGAGCGACGCCGCGAGCAGGCCGGCGAGCGCGCCGAGCCGAAGCCATTTTGTCATGATTTTTCCTCCCGGTGAATGAACGCGATGGACGATGCGAAGAACGCCGCTTCGAATCCTTGCCGAAGTTCCGTCATCGATGGCCGCCCCCGAGCCCTTCGAGACCGGCGATCCGCGGCGGGATCGCGCGGAAGCCAGAGCTTAGACGCAGGCTAGGTTACGCCAACCGCGCTCGATTTGATCCAAATCAATCGCCGGCCGGACAGGCGAGGGCGGGGCAGCAAGACCGCGCCGCGCGCGTCATTCCGGCTTCGCGGTCGAGAAGAATTTGACCGTCTCGACGGTGATCGCGCCGCTCTCCAGCATCTCGGCCGCCACGGGCAGGAAGAGGTCGATCTTTTCTTCCGTGTCGACGATCTCGAGGACGATCGGCCGCGCTTCGGTTCGGAACTGGAAGAATTTCGCCTTGAGGCTGCCCGGCCCATAGCCGCCGATGCCGCGCAGCACGGTGCCGCCGGCGAGTTTCATCTCATGCGCCTTGCGCAGGATGGCGTCGTAAAGCGGGAGAGCGCCATAGACATCGTCCTCGGCGAAGAAGAGTCGCAGCAAACGCGCTTCGGAAAATTTCATCGTGTTCCCCCTCTCGCCCGGATTGCGGCGCGGCATGCGTCGCCCCTCGATCTCGATGCATTCTCGCCGAACCCAATGGCGTTGCGCTTGATTCAGATCATGCCGCGCGGGGAGCTTGCCGGCGCCTATCGGCGCCGCGCATCCCAGGGTAAGCTTCCGGCCCGACGTGACCCAAGATCGAGCGGGGCCCGGAATGACCGATCTCAACCACATCTTGCGCCAAAAGCTGCAGCGCGGTTCCGCCTGCCTCATTCCCGGCGTGCCGAACGCGGTCGCGGCGCGGATCGCCGAGCGGCTCGGCTTTTCCTGCGCCTATGTGACGGGCGCGGGCATCGCCAACAGTTTCTTGGGCGCGCCCGATATCGGGCTCTTGACCCTGACCGAACTTGCCCAGCACGTGGCGGCGATCCGCGAGAATGTAAGCCTGCCGCTCATCGTCGACGCCGATACCGGCTTCGGCAACGCCGTCAACGTGACGCGGACGGTCAAGGTGCTGGAGCGCGCGGGCGCCAACGCCATCCAGATCGAGGATCAGGTCTTCCCCAAACGCTGCGGACACTTCACCGGCAAGGAAGTGATCCCGGCCGCCGAGATGGTCGGCAAGGTGAAGGCGGCGCTCGATGCGCGCGAGGATCCCGGCCTCATGATCATTGCGCGCACCGATGCGATCGCGGTCCATGGCCTCGACGACGCGCTCGAGCGCGCCGCGCGCTATGGCGAGGCCGGGGCCGACCTGATCTTCGTCGAGGGGCCGCGCGACCGCGAAGAGATGGCGCGGATCGCCCGCGCGCTTCCCGGCCCTCTTCTTATCAATATCGTGGCCGGGGGCGTGACGCCGATGCTGCCGCGCGAGGAATGCGGGCGCATGGGCTTCGCCGCGGTGCTCTACGCCAATGCCGCGCTGCAGGCCGCGATGCTGGCGATGAAGGAGGTGCTGACGGCGCTGCACGCAACCGGCACGCTCGACGGCGCGATGGATCGGCTGATGGGATTCGCCGAGCGCCAAGAGGTCGTCGGCAAGCCCGATTTCGATGCGCTCGACCGGCGCTATTCGGGATAGCGCCGCGCGCGTCTATTCGTCGGCCACCACCACGTCGAGAACATAGCTCGCGCCCGATTTCAATCGCGCGAGCGCCGTCTCGAGCGCGGGGCGCAAGGCGGCGATGTCGGCGATAGGCCCTGCGCCCTCGCAGCCGAAATCGCGCGCGAGCCCGGCGAGATCGGGCGGCGGATCGGTAATCGCCTGGCCGATCCATTTGTTCTCGACCGGCCGGCCGCGATGGCGCGCGGTGCGCTCCTGCGCCATCACGTCATTGCCATAGGCGCGGTTGTTGCAGACGACGATGAGGAAGGGGATGCGGTTCGCCGCCGCGACCCAGAGCGCGCCGACCCCCATCAGATAATCGCCGTCGCCCATCACCGCCAAGGGCAGCCGGTCGCTGCCGGCGTGCTTGAGCGCGAGCGCGGCGCCGATGGCGGTGCCGGGACCCGCGCCGACATCGCCGCCCGACGCGCCCGCCAAGAGATCGAGCGGATGGGAACAGCGCACGAGATCGGCCGGCCAGCCGATCGGGATCTCGGCGAGGCAGACCTTCTCCTTCGCGATGACCTCGTAGAAAAGCTCGGCCAGCATACGGGTCGTGATCTTGCCCGAAGCCGGGATCGCGATCTTGGGTAGAGGCGGCGCGGCGGCGGCGGGCGCCGGCTTGCGGCCTTCCAAGCCTTTCAACAGCGCGGCGATCGAACGGTCCGGCGACGCGCCGAGCCGCACATCGGCGGGCGCGAAGGTGAAGTAATCCTTGTTCCAGCCGCGATGGGCCAGATGGTCGTTCGAGCAGCTGATGATCGGCGGCGGCGTCTCGCCCTCGGGCCAGATCTGGCGCAAGAGGCTGCCGAAATCGACCCAGTCGAGCTCGATGACGAGATCGGCCGCGCGCAAGGCGGCCTTGGCGTTGGGGTTGACACGCAGACCGAAACGTCCGGCATGGCGCGGATGCGGAATGGGGAAGGCGGCGCCGTCATCGGCATAGGTGAAGACCTGCGCGCCCAAAAGCTCGGCCAAACGGATGCGCTCGGCCCAGCCTTCCTCCGAGCGCGAGACGCGGCCGGCGAGGATGACGGGCTTCTTCGCGGCGGCGATGAGTTGAAGCGCGCGCGCGACATCCTCGGCAGCGGGCTCGGCCGGACCGGGCGGCTGAAAGCGCGCGACATCGTCCTTCTTCGGCCAGGAGGCGAGCTCCTGCTCCTGCAAGCCGCGGTCGAGCGTGACCAGGGTCGGGCCCGGCGGCTCGGCGCGCGCCAGAAGCGTGGCGCGGCGGAGCGAATCCACCGCGGCGCCGATCGAATGCGGCTCGTCGTCCCATTTGACGAAGCCGCGCACCATGCTCGCCTGATCGGCCGAGCTGTGAATCCATTCGATCCAGGGCGTGCGCGTCTCGGCATCGAAGGCGGCGGTGCCGATCACCACCATCGGCTGGCGCCCGCACCAAGTATCGAAGATGCCCATCGAGGCGTGCATCAGCCCGACATTGGTATGGACGATGATCAGCAAGGGCTCGCCGGCGACCTGGGCATAGCCGCTGCCGATAAAGGCCGCGTGCTCCTCGTGCAGGCAGAGAAGAATTTTCGGGTCGTGATTGCCGAGATAATTGACGAGGCTGTCATGGAGCGCGGCGTAGCTCGCGCCGGGCACGAGCGCGACGTAAGGAAAGCCCAACTCGCGCAAGGTCGCCGCCATCACGTCGCTCGCCCAGAGCGGCTGATTGGCGCCATGCGCCGTCTTCTCGGTCACGATCCGCTTCGCCATGTTTCCTCCCGCGCCGCGCGCCGCAACCTATGCCGCGCGGCCGCCGCGCGCAAGCAAGCGGCGGCGCCCGCGCGCGGCGGCGATCACGCGTCCTTCATCGCCTCGCTTTGCCAGACTTCCCAGGCGTCGTCGAGGCGCTTGGGGTCTTGCAATTCGTCCGGCGCGATGAAGGTGATCGGTCGCTTGAAGGAGAGCGCCATGGCGAGTTGCTGGGCGTTGATTTCGGTATAGAGCGCGCGGTGCACGACGCGACGGATATCGGGCGCGACGACGAGGTTGCCATGGCCGCGCATGAGCGCGACCGGACCGTCGCCGAGGGTCTTTGCGAGAGATTGTCCCTGCTCGTTATTGGCGACGAGCAGACCTTGCGTGATGCCGATGTCGCGGATCTCCCAGATCGGGACTTGCTTGACGAGGAAGGAGGCGATGTGCGAGATCGCTCTCAAGGGCTCGCCGGTGACGCTGAAGGGGATCATCGTCGCCGAATGCGTGTGGACGACGGCGTTCACGTCCGGCCTCGCGCGATAGGCTTGGCCGTGAATGTAACGTTCGAGAAACATGCGCCGGCCGCGCGGATCGACCGGGTTGGAATCGAGATCGAATTCCATGATGTCGCCGGCGGCGACCAAAGCGGGCGCCCGCGCGCGCGCGAGGAGATAGCGCTCCGGATCGCCGGGATGGCGGATGCTGACATGGCCCCAGGCGTCGAGCACGCCATGCAGCGCGAGGATGCGGCTCGCGGCCACGAGCTCGCCGATGATCGCGGGATCGACGGGACCGGCGGAGGAGGGCGATTTTTCGGCCAAGGAACTCACCTGAGGTCTGGGTTGGGAGAGGCGCCGCTCGAAGCCGGATGACGGCGCAAGGTCAATCGACGCCGGTGGCGGATGCCGCAGATCCAAACGCAGCTTGGGCGAGATCGCAAGCGCGATCGCGATAACGCTCCGCGATCGGTTCGCGAAGGCTTCGTCCTTTCAGCCGCTTTTTTCCGGCGTCGGCCGTGTCGGGCGGCGGTCGAAGACGGTGTCGGCGATCTTCTTCTGCGCTTCGGGCATCACCGCGTAAAGCGCGCCGAACGCCGCGACCAGCTTGTCGATGCCGTCGAGATGCGCCTTGGCGATCGCCTGATAGGAGCGGAGATTGTCCATGGCGCTCATGCTCTTCGTCGACTTGGCTCGGTCGGCGACGAGAGCCGCGACTTGTTTCGCATTGTCGCGCATCGCCGTCGCGACGGCGCTCCATTGCGGCTCCTCCGCCTTGGTGATCTTCAGCTGATCATGCAGCGATTGGATGCGCGCCTCGACATATTCGGCCGGGGAGCGCCGGGCCGCCGGCGCTTTGGCGGCCGGCGCGCTCGAAGGCGGGGGCGAGGCCTGGGCCAATTGGCGGTCGGCCGAAGCGGCGCTCGAGGGTTGAACGAAGAGCGCGGCACCGGCGAGCATGGTCGCGGCCGCGATGGCGGCGGCACGATGGATCGAGGGCATGGGCATGGTCGTCATTCTCCGTGGGTTCATATTGGCGCCAGCATTCGGGCGCGGATCAACGCGGTCCATGATCGTCGCGGCCCGGCGGGCCGCCGCGCGGGGCGGCGTGCGGCGCGCCGCCGCGCGGCGGGGCATGCGGGCTGGCGCCGCGCGGGGGCGGGCCGCCGTGATCGCGGCCGTCGCCGTGGCCGGACTGGCCGGCGGCCAGGGCGCCGAAGAGCAATCCCAGGCCGACGCCGATGGCCAGACCGTCCACCACGGGCGGCGGCTGATAGACCGGCGGGGTCGCGTCATAGACGGGCGGCGGATAGGCATAGACCGGGGGCTGCGAGGGATAGCAATAGCCGTCGCTCGCGAAATAATAGCCCGGCGGGCAGGCCGGCGGCGTTTGCGCAAAAGCCGGCCGCGCGCCCGCGAGCGGACCCAGGCCCAGCGGCAAGGCCACCAGAGCCGAGATCGCCGCTCTGCGATATTTCTTGCCGCGCTGCATTGCCGGCTCCTTCCTGGTGATTCATCGCGGGCCATGATGCAAAGGAACGCGTCATGGAGACCGGCGCAGTATCAGCCCAATCGCGGCCGTCTACAACCCGGGAACGAAAGAGAGGGCCGCGATCAGGCGATCGCGAGGAGGCGGATCAGGGCGAAGCTGATCGCGCCGAGGAATAAGAGCGAGCCGATTACGGCGGCGGTCACGCGGGGGCCGCTCTGTGCGACGGCGCGCACTTCGACGCCGAGGCCGAGCGCGGCCATGGAGACGATCGTCAACAGATTGGCGGTCCAGCCGATCGGGCCGAGGGCGGGCGCCGGGATGAATCCGGCCGATCTCAGCCCGGCCAAGGCGAGGAAGCCCAGGATGAACCAGGGCACGAGATGATGAAGGGCGATCTTGCCGGCGGGGGGACGTTCGCCGGCGGTCACATGCGGCGGCAGCTCGTCGGTTGCCTCGCGCCATTTTGCCGTGCCGAAAGAGAGGGCGAGGATCACCGGGCCCAGCATGAGCACCCGGACCAGCTTCACCAGCGTTCCCATCTGGACGCTGAGCGCGCCCAGCGGCGCCGTCGCCGCAAGCACTTGCGGCACGGCATAGACGGTGAGCCCGGCAAGGATGCCGTATTGAAGCGTGTCGAGGTGGAGCAGGGGCGCCAGCAAGGGGAGCGAGACCACGACGCCGACGCCGAGAACGGCCGTGAAGGCGATGGAGGCGGCGACGTCCTCGCTATCGGCCCCGATCACCGGCGCGGCCGCCGCGATCGCCGAATTTCCGCAGATCGAGTTGCCGCAGGCGACCAGCATCGCCATCCGCTTCGGCAGGCCCAGGGCGCGGCCGATCCCGTAGCTGATCGCGATCGCGACCGTCACGATTCCGGCGATGCCGACGAGAAGGATGGGCCCGATCGCGAGGATCGTGGCCGCGCTCAAGGAAGCGCCGAGCAGGACGACGGCGATCTCCAGCAGCGTCTTGGCGCTGAAGCGTATGCCCGGATACCAGCGCGGGTCCATGTCCCAGACCGTGCGGATTGCGGTGCCGACCAGAATGGCGAGCACCAGCGATTCGAGCCACGCCTTGCCCAAAAACTCTTGCTCGAAGAGTTGCAGCCCCCAGCCGGCCAAGGTCACCGCGGCGCAAAGCAGCAGGCCGGGCAGAAGCGTTCGGACGCGATCCAGAAAGCGGCGCGGAAACCGACGAAAGAAGGAAGACATGGGGGACCCGATTGATGATTGCCTTGAATATCGGGCCCGGCGACCGTTCGGTCCAACTCATTGTTATTCTCATTTCAATCTATTTAATTGATGGAATGGCAGGTGCGCTGCCATTCGGTCCTGCGTCCTTCGAGACGCGATGCTCCGCATCGCTCCTCAGGATGAGGAAAAAGCACGTGTGGCATCATCGGGCGATGCTGGGAAAGCTTTCGCCTCATCGCTGAGGAGGCGCGTAGCGCCGTCTCGAAGGACGCACGATCGTCATGCAGTTCTGCCGTGGTTCAGCTTCGGAAGACGGCGCGGCGCCCGTCATGCGGGGAAGGCGGCTTGCGCCGCGTCACCCCGGCGGGGCTTTCAGAACCGCGCGCGCGGGCCTAGAAAGAGAGGGTCGTATCGGGTGAGGCGGGAGGATTTAAACATCATGAGCGACCGGAATGCGATTGCGCGCATCGGCGGCGTCGCGGTGAAGCGCGACATGAGCGAGACCGAGCGCAAGCTGAGGCGCGAGCTCGCGGCGGCGTTTCGCGTGGCGTATCATCTCGGATGGAATTGCGACACGCTCAATCACATCACCCTGCGCATTCCCGGCACCGACACGTTTCTCATGAACCCGCTCGGGCTCGGCTGGGACGAGATCACGGCCTCGTCCCTGGCGACGGCCGATTACGCGCGCAACGTGCTGAGCCATAGCGGCGTGAGGCTCGCGCCCGCAGGCTACAATTTCCACAGCGGGATTTTGAAGACGCGCCCCGACATCCACACGGTGTTCCATACCCACGAGACCGCGGGTACGGTCATCGGCTCGACCGAGGACGGGCTGATGATCCTCGCGCAAGGCGGGTGCTTTCTCCATGGCGAGGTCGGCTATCACGATTTCGAAGGGCTGGCGCGCGAGGAAGACGAGGTACCGCGCATACTCTCCGATCTGGGCACGAAACACACGCTGATCATGAACAATCACGGGCTCCTGAGCGTGGGCGCTTCGATCGGCGAAGCCTTCGGCTGGATGCGCGCGTTGATCGATGCCTGCGCGCTGCAAGAGCGCGCCATGGCGACCGGGGCCAAGATCCGGCCCATTTCCGAGGCGATCCAGGCGCGCACCAAGGCGCAGCTCTCGGCCGGGCGCAATTCGCCGCGCGAGGATCATTCCTGGCAGTACTGGATGCGGCTGGCCGAGCGTCTCGATCCCTCCTTCGCGGAATGATCGCGCGCCGCCCTTGCCCGGAGCCGCGGAATTCGTCACTCTCGGCGCAGAAGAGTGATATCCGCGGGAGGGGAAGATGCGGCTGGTCTCCTATCGGCTGAAGGGCGAGGCGGGCGTCGGCGTCATGACCGACGACAAGAATTTCGTGGCGCTGCCGAAGGCGGCGCCTGATCTGCCGAGGAGCCTCAAGGCGCTGATCGAGTTGGAAGGCGGATTCGCGAAGGCGGCGCAAGCGGCCAAAGGAAGAAAGCCCGATCTCTCCTTCAGCGATGTCGCGCTCGATCCGGTGATCCCCGAGCCCAACGCGATCTGGTGCCTCGCACTCAACTACTCGCTGCACATCAACGAGACCGGCCTCACCACCTCGGGGCAATATCCGCAGATCTTCTTGCGCATGCCGTGCAGCCAGGTCGGGCATCTGCAGCCGATCCTCTGCCCCGATCCGGCGGTGGCGAAGAAATACGAATATGAGGGCGAACTCGCGGTCATCATCGGCAAGGGCGGGCGCCACATCCCGGTGGAGAAGGCGCTCGATCACGTCGCCGGCTATTCCTGCTACAATGAAGGCTCGGTACGCGAGTACCAAAGCCACAACCGCCAATTCGGGCTGGGCAAGAATTTCGAGCAATCGGGAAGTTTCGGCCCCTGGCTGATGACTTCCGACGAGTTCGGCGACCCTTCGAAGCACCGCATCATCACCCGCGTCAACGGCATCGAGCGCCAGAACGCGACCACCGATCACATGATCTTCGACGTGCCGCATCTCATCAATTATCTCTCGCAGGGATACTATCTGCGCCCGGGCGACGTCATCGTCTCGGGCTCGCCGGGCTCGCTGCCGCCGCATCCAGGCGAGACGCCGCCGCCCAACACCGGCGGGGTCTATGTGCCGGGCATGGTGCAGATGAAGCCGGGCGATCTTTGCGAGGTGGAGATCTCGGGCCTCGGCACGCTTTCGAATCCGGTCGCAGCCGACGCGCCGGCGACCTACCAGACGAGTCTTTACACGCCCCAAAAGACCGCGCGATAAAGCGGCTTGTCGAATCTGCGTTGGAGGGAGGAACCATGATCCGAGCTATGCTGCGCTCTGCCTTTGCCGCTTCCTTTGCCATGGCCGCTTGCGTCGGCGCCGCCCGGGCCGACAAGGCGCATGACACGTTGCGCGTCGCCTTCGATCAGCCGGTCCGGCTCATCGATGCGATCAACAACCCCAATCCCGAATCCAATCTCGTCGACCGCGCGGTGATGGATACGCTCATCGCCTATGACCCGTCGACTAAGACCTATAAGGGACAGATCGCCGAATCCTGGAAACAGATCGACGACAAGACGCTCGAGGTCAAGATCCGCCACGGCGTCAAATTCTCCGACGGCTCGCCGCTCGACGCCGACGACGTGATCTATTCCCTCGATTATGCGGCCGATCCCAAAAACAATTTCCTCTTCAAGGATGCGCGCTTCGGCTGGTTCGACCATGCCGACAAGATCGACCAGTACACGGTCCGCCTTCACGCGAAAACCGCGTCGGCGATCATCCTGGCGCGGCTCTGGGGCGGGCCGCCGATCCTGCCCTCGCGAATCCATTCAAAGCTCGCCGACAAATCCAAATTCGGCCTCAACCCGATCGGCACCGGGCCTTACAAGGTCGTCTCCTACGATCCGTCGGTCGGCATCGTCTTGGAGAAGAACCCCTATTACAATTGGGGCGGCTATGAGCCGCCGGCGAAGATCGGCCGGATCGAGGTGTCTTTCATCCCCGACGCGCAGACGCGCCTCGCCAAGGTGCTGGTGAACGAGCTCGACCTCATCTTCAACGCCGATTACGACGAGGCCAAGAACGTCGTCGCGAGCAATCCCAACTACAAGATCTTCGTCGCGCCGACGATTTCCTTCTCTTACATCCTGTTCGACTCCGCCGACCGCACCGGCATCCACGTCTTCAAGGACAAGCGCGTGCGCGAGGCCCTGTTGCGCGCGATCAACGTCGACGCGATGCGCAAGGCGCTGCTGCCGCCCGAAATCGCGGCCCAGCCGCGGATGCAGGCGATGTGCCATCCCGAGCATATCGATTGCACCTGGTCGCTGCCGCCGGTGAGCTACGATCCGGCGAAGGCGAAGGCGCTCCTGGCGGAGGCCGGGCTCGGCAACGGCTTCGATCTCGATCTCCTGACCTGGGGCCAGGCGCGCCAGATCGCGGAGGCCGTGGCGGGCGACCTGCGCAAGATCGGCGTGCGCGCCAGCGTCAACGCGGCCACCATCAACGTCTTCCAGAAGGCGCGCGGCGACGGCAAGGCGCAAACCCAGGTGACCTTGTGGGACAATGGCGGCGGCGCGCCCGACGTCGACAACACGACGAGCTTCTTCTACCTGCCCAGCCCGCGCAACTACACAGGCGATGCCGAGCTCGCGAAATGGACCGAGGAAGCGGGCCACGAGTTCGATCCGGAAAAGCGCGCCGCGATCTACAAGAGGATCTTCGACCGGGTGACCGAGGAGCGCTATGCAATGCCGCTCGTCGAGCTGCCGGCGATCCTGGTCGAGACCAAGGATCTCGTCGTCGACACCAACCACACCAAGCCCGAGGGCTTCCTCTTCAACCGCCTGTCCTGGACAAAATAGAAGGGCCGATCACTTCGCCGGCAAGAAGGCCAAGGTGCCGGCGGGGATCAGGCCGTCGCCGATGTCGCACAAAAAGCCCTTGGCGGGCGGCGCCGTGTTGGTGCAATGGACCGTGATCTTTGCGCCGCGATAGGCGCCGGTGAAGCTGCCATCGGCGATGCCGTCGTGGATCTGGAATCCGCCCACCGCCGCGAGCTGATCGTTGATCCAGATCGTCATCGTCGCATCGCCGACCCGGTCGAAATCGGTGTGGTCGAGCCGCCCGGTGATGATCCAGGCCGGACCGCCATCGGGCGGCACGAAGCGCTCCGGCTTTGCCGCGTAATCGACCGGCGTCGCGCAGCCGCTCAAGACCAGCGCCGCCAGCAATGGCCAGGCCACGCCGCGCGCGATGCGGGATCGCGCCGCGCGGCACGGATCGCGAAGTTTCCCGTTCGCTTGCGCCGATGCCAAATTCAATTCAGCTCGTCTTGTCATGCGACGCGGGACAGTGCGGGAAAATGACGCGCTTGGCAATGGCGCGAGTACCGCGGCGGCGACAGGCTTTTCCGCCCCCATCGGCTGTCGCGGCTGTGTCAGCGGCCGCGGAATCCCAAGATTTCGTGTTGCTCGTTGACGGCACGAGCGATGCGCTGATCGATTGCCGCGCGCTGCGTCTCGAGCCGATTGATCTCCGCTTGAAGCTGGTTGTAGCGCGCCGCGGCGGGCGGCGGCAGGCGCCAATATTGCTGGCGCGCGTCGTCCGCGCGATGCTCGCGCTCCCACCAGCCATCGACCAGGGTGATCGAGGGGTTACGCGCCGGCGGCGCGAGCGACGCGGCAGATGCGGCGCCGGGCGCGAGGCCCAAGAACAACAAGGCGAGGGAACTCGAGACGAGACGACGCATGGCATGCCTCCCAAAGGACGTGATCGAAACGCTCGGCATGACAACGCGGCATCGCGCGCATCCATTCCATTGCCCGGCCGGTCCAAGAAAAGATCGCGCCGGCGACACAATCTCGCCGTGTTTGCCTTGAGGCAGCGCGGCGCGCCTATCGTCGGGTGACGTTGCCTTTGGCGTCGACCGCGACGTCGACGCGTTCGCCGTTCTTGTCGCGCGCCGAGCCGATCCAGGTGCCGGGCTTGTCGGGAGCTTGCATGAGCACGCCCTGATCATAGCCGCCCGCCTTCAAGGCCTGCATCGCGTCCTGCCAAGCCTTCGCGTCGGTGCCGATCACGGAGGCGGGATTGTCGGTAGCGACGGCGCTTGCATCATCGGCGCAGGCTGGGCCCGCGACGCCCAGCAGCAGCGCCACGGCGATGGCGGAAAGAAGGCGGCTCTTCGTGGCGTGCTCGGTTGAAGCGCGCGGCACGGCCGATTGCGGTTCCGGCGGCGTGTCGCGATCAATGGCGGTGACGGCCGCGGTCGCCGTCGAAATGGCCGCGACCGCCGAAACCGAAGCGTAGTTCAAAGCCCGGATAATAATACGGGTCATAATAGGGCTGCGGATAGGCATAGGCGTAACGCGGGTCATAGACATAGGGGGGCACCGGCGGCGCGACGGCATAGCCTTGCGCATAGCATCGATAATCCGATGCGAGATAATAGCCCGGCGGGCAGGAATAAATCTGCGCCGCGGCCGACACGGTCACGCTTGCGAGCAAGAGTACGCTTCCACAAGCCAATGCCAACGGCTTCAAGCTCGACAAACCGCGTCTCATCTATGCCTCCGCCACTTTGGCCACGCGACCCTTCATGACTGACAACGCGCACACGCCTGAGGTCATTCCATTGCGGTGGAGCGGGTTGTTTTGGCCGGCAAAGCCTTTGCGCGTTATCGAGTCAGATTAAATCGCGGTCACGCGATCGGGCCGGAGCGATCTATTTCATTGATCGAAAGGGGCCGGATTTTGCGGCGGGCTGGCCGATGTGGCCGGTGGTTCGGCAGAAGGGATTGCGGCGGCTGGCGCTACAGCCGGTTGCGGCGTGGCAGCGTCGCCAGGCGCCGAAACCTGATCGGTCGCGGCATCGGGCGGCAAGGGCTGAGCGTCCAGCATATGCGGCTCGCGCCCCTTGATATAGGTGAGCCCGTCGATCGTTACCGTATCTTCGGGTGCGATCGCGGGCGGCGCAGCTTCCGCCGCGGGGCGGCGCTCGCGTCCGCTGCGCGCCGCAATGGCGGGCACGCGCAGCTTGGGCGGCTTGGTTGCTTCGGGCGTCGTGGCGAGCGGCGTCGTCTGCGGCGGCACGTAGACGGTCTTCGGCTCCTCGCCGGCGGCTTTCGCAGAATGCTTCGCGATCTTGCGCTTGGCAATGGGCGGCGGTGGCGGCGGTGCAGCCGCGCGAACGGATGGCGTCGCCTCCGGCGGCGTGCTCGCCGTGGCAGTGGGCGCGGAAGGCACGGGGCTCGGTTCCGTCAGCGGCGATATCGCGCCGGTCGTAAGTGTCGGTTCGGAGAGCGGTGCGGGCTGCGCGATCGCGGCGCTCTTGTCGGACGCGGCCGGTGAATCGGGAAGCGGGACATTGGTGTGACGCGGCAAGAGCGTAAAGGCGGCCGCAGCCGCCACGGCGACACCGGCAACAGATAGAGCAAGAAGGCGCCCCTTGCCGCTTTGGCGCAGCCTCCCCGAGGAGCGAGGGCGTCGATGCGATCGGGCTTCGCGTGGTGCGGCGGCAATGTCAGCGTAAAACCTGGTTGCCGCGGCTTCGTCCGCAGCGCGCGCCGGCGACGATGCGGCGCTCTCGATGGATTGAATCCGGCGGAGATTGGGAAACCGCGCGACAAGCGCCGCGGCGGCGGCTTCGGTCCAGGATGCGTCCGTGAGGCGGCAGCCGGGTGCCGCCGTGAAGGCGTCGTTGAGGCGCCGGCCGAGCATGTGGGTTTCGCCGCGCATCAGCGTCATCGCGATGATCGGCGGCTGCTCATCGGAAAACCCGACGAGCCCGGTCTGACGAAAGAAACTGCGCAGACGCGGCAAGGCTAAATGCGGTTGCCCCGGCGCCAGATCGATCAGCGCGACGCCCTTCTCCGGATGAAGCGCGACGTAGATCCCGCCATAAAGCTCACCGGCCGCGCCGTCGAATGACGAGAAGCCCTCTTTTCTGAATACCATCCAAGGTAGGGGCAGCGTCGCCAGTGCCGCGCCCAGACCGCTGGCCGGAACGAGAGGCGCGGCCGGTTCCGCCATCACCGGCCCATAGGGGGAAAGTCTATTAGCCATCGGAGCTATCTCTCCAGCTTACAATTACCGACAATTACCGTCGAAACGATCACTTCGGCGATTATTCGTTCCAAAAGGAGCACGCGCGATACAGGGCACAAATGGCCCGACCGTTCTCGGTCTGCTGGGTTCTCCCGGGAGCTTATTTCAAATTAGCAGATCGTTGACCAACAGTCAGCAATCTTACTTGGTTAACATCACCGCTCGTCGAACGGTGTCACGACGCCGGATGGCGTCATAATCCCCATTGGCGTGATCGAAAAATCCGCTGAGGACGGCGGCAACGTCTCGCGCAGTTTCTCATCGGCCGCGGATTGATTGACAGGCGGAACCACCGCGGACGCGGCGGGCGCTTCGACGGATTGCGTCAGGCTGCCGAGCGCGTGCGGCTCGCGGCCCTCGATATAGGTCGTGCCGCCGATCTTCACGATTTCGTCATCCTTGGAGTCATGGGCATCGACTTGCACCGAAGCCTTCGCCGCCGCAGGTGCCGATATCGGCGTTGCGGCTTGTGCTTGCACGCTCTTCGTGGGTGCCGTTTTTTCCGGCGTTGGCGTTGGCGTTGGCGTTGGAGTTGGAGTTGGCGTCGCCTGCTGTGGCGCCGGCTTTAATACCGCCGCCGCTTCCGCGCGACGTTCGGCGCTCGGCTCAAGCGTGCGATCCGTCTGCGCCGACCTGTGCGGCTGAGTAGATATCGGCGGCAGAATCGTGGCCGCGTGCGGCGGCGCGATCGGACTGGCGGTCGCCGATTGCGCCGATGCCGCCTGCGGCAGCGCGTCACCGCCTGTCGGTTGCGGGCTGGTGGCGATGGCCGAAGCTGCGGGGCTGATCACGGGAGCCGCCGGCGGCGCCGGCATTTGCGCGACCGGAGCCGCCGGCGAGGCGGGCTCGGTGGTGTCGCGCGGATGAACGAGCATGACCGTTACGGCCGCGGCCAGCGCACCGCCGATGAGCCATAGCGCGGGCCGAAGTCCGGCTCGGCCGCGCGCGCGAGGCGCGGCTTGCGATCGCGAGGACAGCGGGTCGCGCTCCGCGACTAACCGCACTCGCGGCGTTGCGCGATTGGGCTCGATCCAGTCAGGCCGTTCGCGCATCAGGTGGGGCTCCGCACGTTCCGAAACCAGCCTCGGCTCCGTTAGCGGCAAGCGCGGCTCGCTCGACGCGTGAGGTTCGCGCGACAGCCGGGGTTCCTGGCGCTGCGGTCGCGGCATGGCACCCGAATGGGGCGCGCGCGGCATGGCAAAACGCGGCTCGCGCGATGTGTGAGGCTCGCGCAACAGGCTGGGTTCCCTGCGCTCGGATCGCGCCGGATACGCTTCAGGTTGATCTGCGCCGATCACGCGCCGCGCCGCGCCATTGGGCGCTTGCGCCGATGAACCGAAGGCGGGATCGCGCGCGGTCTTCAGGCCGCGCGCCAAGGGTGCCAGCTTCGCGTGCTCGGCCGTGAGCAAGGCGATGGCGGCCTCGGGCCAGGCCTTCTCCCAAACCGGCCACGGGGGCAGCTCGGCAAGGGCGGTCTCGATGCGCGATGCGGCGGCCGGAATTTCATCGCGCGACAACGACACCGCGACGATCGGCGGCTCGTGCATTGTGAAGGTCGCGCGATCGCCGCGTGCCAGAAGCGCCCGCAGCGGCGCGATGGCGGTCCCGGGCTGAGCCGGCGCGAGATCGACAAGCGCGATTCCCAATTCGGGGTGGAGCGCGACGTAGCTTGCGCCGAGCCCGCTGCCGTCGCTGGAGGCGCTCATGTCGCACAGCACGGACCATTCGTCCGGCAAGCCGCGGAGCACGGTGCCGAGCGCGTCGAGGGCGCGCCGACGCGGCGAGCCCGCGGCGCGTGTCGGTCGGTTCAGCGGTGGCCGGTCTTCAAACATGGAACCTTCCTACAGCCTCGATTTAGGCTCACCGCGCGACGGCTGCAAGAGTTCAGGTGTTGCGCGCGACGAGATCGCCAAGGCCGGACTTCACCTTTTGCATCAGCAGATCGAGCGTCGCGCGCGCGTCGCGGCTGTAATCGCTGTAGACATAATAGGAGACGAGACGGCCTTTCACGCTGGTCAGCGCCATCACGCAAGCCTGATCGAAACCGCCGGCCTCGCCATCGGCCCGGAAGAGATAGCCGAAATAGGCCGCGCGCGGGTCGCGGCCGAGCAGGCCGAGAGCGGAGACGCTCCGCAGCTTGAGGCGGCTTTGCGCGTCGCGTAGCCTTTGATCGAGCGTCTCTTTGAGCGTTACCGGATCGACCGTGTCGGCGAGGATGCGGTCGAGCTCGGCCGGCCCGACGGTCTCGGCCAGCTGAGACTTCGGCGTCATCAGCATGCCGAAATCGCGAATCCGTACATGGCTGCTCGCGGCGTCGCGCAGCTGATCGCAATCGGCGAAAACCGCGTGGACGACGTTATCGGGATTGATCGCCGCCTGCTGCGCCACGACCGCGCCGAGGAGCGCCGGCGGGTAAAGGCAGTAGCCCGAAGGCGGGGCGAAACTCAAGCCGACGCCGCCGATCGCGAAGCTTGCCGCGGGCTCGGCGACATCGGCCGGCGCTACCACGGTCGCCGCCGCCGGCGGCGCGATATCACGCGGCCGATTGGCATAACCGAGATAGCCATAGGCGCCGATCGACAGCAGAAGGATCGCGGCTTTGGCCGCCCAATGCAGCGCCGGTGCGCGAGGCGGCATCGCGGCGGCGCCTCCGTCGCCGGTCACGCCCGCATGCTCGGGCCCGGCGGGCCCGGCCAGCGCGCGCAGAGTCCAGGACAACGCGACGACGACGATGCCGCCGATCACGGCGCCGGTGGCGGCGGCCAGAACCATGCGCAACTCATCCATATCGAGGGCTCGGCATCGGAAAGGCTCAAATCACCATGAATCCGCTCGCGAGCCTAAGTCGCAAAGCGGGCGAGAGTGGGGCCGGGATCGTGTCAATTTTATGGCCGGCGTCCAAAGCGGGGCGTGCCGGCAAGACAAGAAATAGCCCGCGAAAGCCGCTCAAGAGCTTCCATCGAGATCGCACTGATTTCGGATTTGCGCATGCCAGACGCGCCGGCCGGCCGCGCCAAATTCGCTTGATCCGATGCCGGTTTCGGGGGAGGTTCCCGGGTACAAGCGGAGGATCGAGATGGCGCCGACCGTCAAGAAGGACAGAGAACTCGCGCAGTGGAACGAGCGCTTCGCGGGCGAGGATTACTGGTTCGGCACCGAACCCAACGCGTTCCTGGCGGCGCAGGCGCATCGCCTGAAGTCCGGCATGACCGCGCTCGCGATCGCCGATGGCGAGGGGCGCAACGGCGTCTTTCTCGCGCGGCAGGGTTTGGCCGTCACCTCGGTCGATCTCACGCCGAAAGGCGTCGAGAAGGCCGAGCGACTGGCCGCGCGCGCCGGCGTCACGATCGACGCGATCTGCGCCGATCTCGAAACCTGGGATTGGGGCCCGCCGCGTTTCGATGTCGTCGTCGGCATCTTCTTCCAATTTGCCGGGCCGCGTTTCCGCGAAGCGCTGTTTCGGCAGATGGCGGATGTGCTGAAGCCGGGCGGGCTATTGATGATCGAGGGCTATCGGCCGGAGCAGATCGCCTATGGCACGGGCGGGCCGCCGAACGTCGAGAATCTCTATACCGCCGATATGCTGCGCGCCGCTTTCGCCGACATGGATATCTTGCTTCTCGACGAATACGACGCCGAGATCCATGAAGGCAGCCGCCACCACGGCCTATCGGCCCTGATCGACCTGGTCGCGCGCAAGCGCTAGGGCGGGGCCGGCGCGGCCGATCATGCGCGACGATCGAAGGGGGCAAGATGGCAGGCCCGGGGCGATATCGTGACTGACATCGAGGCGATTGCGCGCGAGGCGCTGGATGCGGTCGAGGGCTCGCGGCCGATCGCGTTATTCTCGGCGCGCTTTCCCGCTTTCGATCTGGACGCGGCTTATGAAGCGGTCGCCCTGGCGCATCGGCTCCGGGCGGCGCGCGGCGCGCGCGCGGTCGGTCGAAAGATCGGCTTCACCAATCGCACGATCTGGGCCGAATACGGCGTCTATGCGCCGATCTGGGGCTATCTCTACGAGCACAGCGTCAAGGACATCGCCGCAATCGATGGCGTCTATGCGCTTGGCGCACTCGCCGAACCGCGCATCGAGCCCGAGGTCGTGTTCGGTCTCGGCGCCACGCCCGCGCCCGGCATGGATGAGCGCGGCTTGCTCGGCTGCATCGATTGGCTCGCCCATGGTTTCGAGATCGTGCAATCGATTTTTCCGGGCTGGCGCTTCACGCCGCCCGACGCGGTCGCGGCCTTCGGGCTCCATGGCGGCTTGTTGCTGGGGCCGCGCCATCCGATCGCGGGCGCCGATTGGTATTCCGCGCTCTCGCGCTTCGGGATCGAATTGCGGCGCGGCGGCGCTGTCGTCGAGCGCGGCAAAGCGGCGGATGTCTTGGGCGGCCCCTTGTCGGCGCTGCGCCACCTGGTCGATCTCCTGGCGCGCGACCCCGTCAACCCGCCGCTTGCCGCGGGCGAGATGGTCACCACCGGTACTTTGACTCGCGCCTTGCCGGTCGCGCCCGGCGAGGCCTGGTCGACCAGGCTTTCCGACATCGCGCTCGAGCCGATCGCCATCCGCTTCGCCTGAGCGGCGTCGAGCGGCGTCGAGCGGCGCGATCGCCGGTTCGCGATTGACAACGACGCCGAGCGCGGGTCACGCTTTGCGCGGCCCGACAAAGGCGAATGCGGCAAGACGAGAGAGGAACGCGGACATGGCAAAAATCCGTCACATTGCGATCTTTGCTGACGATCCCAAGACGCTCGCAGAGTTCTATACGCGCATCTATGGCATGACGATCACCGGCGAGAGCCAGGGCGATGTCTGGGTGACCGACGGTTACATGGATGTGGCGCTCATCCGCCGCAAGCGCGAAGGGGCGCCCAAGGGCATCCATCATTTCGGCTTCACGCTCGGCAGCGACGAGAAGCCATTCGTCTACGCCGAAATGAAAAAGCTCGGCCTCGAGCCGACCGATCCGCGCGCCGACGGGTCGGGCGTCGATCGTCCCTTCGTCGAGGAAAAGGGCGAGGACCCCGAAGGCAATCGCTTCGACTTGACGCTCGGCAAGCGCGACATGGAAGAGGAAAAGGCGTTGAGCGGCGCGAAATACAAGAAAGCTGCCGGCACGCGCGAAAGCGCGTGATCACCAACGCGGCTGCACGATCCGGAACGCGTCGCGGGCTCCGGCTCGCAAGCGCGATGCTGGCGCTCATGGCATTGACTGGCTGCGGCGGCGTCGATGCCGAGCACGCCAAGGATCTGAGCGCCTGCCCGCGCAGCGCGCCGCCGGCCTATGCGGTCAACACGCTCCTCCCCGATCCGACCGTGGACGAAACCCTGTCGCTCGCGCAGATCGCCGCGCTCTCGCAGGTCGATTACCGCTACCTCGCGCTCGGCGCGACCGAAACCGAGCTGATGGTCATCGGCGTCGCCAGCACGCGCACCATCGCGAGCGCCGCGGGCGGCGACTGCGCCTATCCGAAAAAAGTGTCGCTGATGCTGGCGCTCGGCAAGCGCGTCATTCACGTGGCGCGCGAATTCCACGGCACCGAGCCCTGCGTGCACGACGAAGTGCTCGGCCATGAACGCCGCCATGTCGCGCTCGACAATCGGATCTTGATCGACGAGCGCCGGACCCTGCCGGCGGCCTTGCCGGCGCGGTTCGCCGATCTCGACGGCGTATGGGGCAAGGATGAGGCGGCGGCGCGGGAAAATTTGCAAAAGCGGCTGGAGACGGATGAAGACGCGCTGCAGAGCGAGCTGCGCGCCCGGCGCCGCGCCGCGCATGCCGCCGAGATCGACACTTTCGCCGAGCGGCACCGGCTGGCCAATGCCTGCGATGGAAGGCTGAAGCAGCTCTATCCCGGATTCGACTGAGGCGATCGGAGCGCGGCCTTCGCGCGGGCAGGGGAGCCCGGTCCGTTCCGGCGAGGCGGCAATGTCGATTTTCCGTCCGTCAACCGACGGCCCGGACGGCACCCTTGTTGCGGCTGAGCACCGCCGACGGAAGCTCGCCGAAGGTTCCGGCAAAGTCCTTGCTGAAGCGGCCGAGATCGTTGAAGCCGCAGGCAGAGGCCACTTCCGTGACCGTCGTCGATGCGGTCGGATTCTCAAGCAGGCGTCGCGCATTTTCGAGCCTGAGCCGCCGGGCGAATTCGAGCGGCGAGCAGCCGCGGCTCTGCTTGAATGTGCGGAAGAGGGTGCGAGCGCTGGTGCCCGAAACCGCCACGAGATCTTCGATCGTATTTGAGCGGTTCCAATTGGCTTCGATATAGTTTTCGACGCGGCGTACCTGCCAGGGCGCGGTACGCGGCGCGTCGTTGTCGAGCAAAGAGCGGCCGCCATGATGGCTCGCGGCAAGAAACGAGGCCATGAAAGCCTGTTCCAGTTCGACAAGCACGGTCGGCGACGGCGCGGTGCCGGTCATGTCGACCGCCTGGAGCAGGCAGTCGAGGAGCGGCTTCAGATTCGCGGCTCGCGGCTCGGTGAGATCGAGAGCGGGGTCGAAATCCAATCCAGATCGGAGCGGGCGTCCAGTCATCGCGGCGAGCTTTTGCGCGAGCGTCTGTTGGGGCACGAGCCAGACGACTTGTTCGTAATCCGCCGCGAAATCGATATCGACGGCGCCCGAGGAAATGCAGGCTTGGGTGTCCGTCACGGCAACCATGTCTTTGCCCATCCAGGTCGCCGCGATGCCGCGGCGCTGGAACTGCACCCGTACATAGTTGCTGTGCGGGAGCTTCAGCGTCAGCGGCATGCCATAGGCGCAGTACCACAGTTCGCTTTGCCGCAATTTGACGCGATTGGCCCTTGCGTCGATCGCGCGATCGTGTTTCGGCAGCTTGACGAGCTTCGCCCCCAATTGCGATTGGACCGCCTCGGCGAGCCGGTCGAGGCTCGACGCCGCAAACGCCGGATGTGCCGCCAAGGGCCTTGTCTGTTGAAGTGGCATCTCATTCCGTCATGCGGATATCGTGGCATCCGTGATCCAATTCTGGATGCCGCACCGCTGACAGCCCGTTAATCGCGCGCAATTGAGACCTCGCCTCAATGATACGCTGTAATGTTTCTCCATGTTCCACAAGAAATACTAGAAAACGCCGCGGCGAGCGCCTGTCCCGCCTGAACATTCTTTTGGCGCTCCGCGCTCAAACCTGGCGCTCCGCGCCAAGCGGCGTTGCGGCGATCTCGGTATGTTTGCATTCGAATTAAACGCCGGCGCCCGGAGCCGGGCTCTCTCACACGGCAACCGATCGAGGTCGAGAAAATGAAGCTCCCCTGGTTTGCGGACGACAGCGCGGCAAAGCTCGCGGCACTCGACAAGTCGCAGGCGGTCATCGAGTTCGAGATGGACGGCACCATCGTCACCGCCAACGCGAATTTTTTGAACGCAATGGGCTACACGCTCGGCGAGATCAAAGGCAAGCATCACAGCATGTTCGTCGAGCCGGCCTACGGGGACAGCGCCGAATATCGGGAATTCTGGGCGAAGCTCAATCGCGGCGAATTTCAATCCGCGCAATACAAGCGGCTCGGCAAAGGCGGCAAGGAGGTCTGGATCGAGGCCTCCTATAACCCGTTGATGCGCGGCGACAAGCCGTTCAAGGTGGTGAAATACGCGACCGATGTCTCCAAGCCGAAGGCCGTGTTTGCCGACCTTTCCGGCAAAGTCGAAGCGATCGGCCGGTCGCAGGCCGTGATCGAATTCGAACTCGACGGCACGATCATCACCGCCAATGAGAATTTCCTGAAGACCCTGGGCTACACGCTGGCCGAGGTCAAAGGCAAGCATCACAGCATGTTCGTCGAGCCGCTTTACCGCGACAGCGCCGAGTATCGCCAATTCTGGGAGAAGCTGCGGCGCGGCGAATTCCAGGCCGCGCAATTCAAGCGGGTCGGCAAGGGCGGCAAGGAAATCTGGATCGAGGCCTCTTACAATCCCATCCTGGATCTGAACGGCCGGCCTTGGAAGGTCGTGAAATTCGCGACCGACTTGACCAAGCGCAAGTACGAGAACGCGGCGCTCGCCGCCGAATTCGAGACCGGCGTGAAGGCGACGGTCCAGACCGTCGCGTCCTCCGCCGAGCAAATGAAATCGACCGCGCAATCCCTGGCCAGCTCCGCGGAGCAGACCAACCAGCAATCCTCGACCGTGTCGGCGGCTTCGGAGGAATTGGCCGCGTCGGTCAACGAGATCGCGCGCCAAATCGCCGAATCCTCGCGGGTCGTGGGCACCGCCGTTGCCGAGGCGCGCAAATCCGAGCAGATGGTCGGCGGGCTACTGACCGCGGCACAGAAGATCGGCGAAGTGACCCAGATCATCACCGATATCGCTGCCCAGACGAATCTGTTGGCGCTCAACGCGACCATTGAGGCCGCGCGTGCCGGCGAGGCCGGCAAGGGTTTCGCCGTGGTGGCGTCGGAGGTGAAGTCGCTGGCCAATCAGACGGCGAAGGCGACCGAGGAGATCGAACAGCAAATCAAAGGCATCCAAGAGTTCGAGCCAGGCCACGGCGGGCGCCATCCAGGAGATCGCCAAGATCATCACCAAGGTCAGCGAGATCAGCACCTCGATCTCGAGCGCGGTCGAGGAGCAGTCGGCGGCAACGAAAGAGGTCTCGGTCAACATCACCGGGGTGAGCGAGGCGGCGAAGGAAACCGGCCAATCGACCTCCACGGTTCTCGATGTCGCGCAAAACCTGTCGCAACAAGCCGGCGGTCTTGAGGAGAAGGTGGATCAGTTCCTGCTGCGTGTCCGCGCCATGTAAAGAACGCCAGGGCGCCACCAGGATCTCGTCACCGTATCGCCGGTTGCCGGTGGCGCCCTTCGCTGCCGACACTCCGCGCGGCATCGCGCCGGTCGCCCCGTTCGCCGATCGCTGCCTTGAGATGACGGCAGCCCCCATCCGGGCCATCGCGGCCGAATTTTCGCTCGCCCCCGGCTGCTCCTGTGTTAGGCTTTGCTCAGGATCGCATCCCTAACAAGCGATCACCGGGGAGGGCTCAATGGCATCGACGCTGAAATATTGCGCAGCAGCCGTCATCGCTTGCGGCATCGGCTTGGCATCCGCGGCCAGCGCGGATCCTTATCATATTCGCATCGGCTGGGTGACGACGCCGACGCATATGCAACCCATCATCGACGAGCTGCACAACCGCCATCCGGAGCTCTTCCCCAATTTCGGCAAGAGCTATGTCGCGGAGGGCATTCACTTCCGGGGGACGACGCCGCAGATCACGGCGCTTGCAACCAACGATCTCGAGATCGCGGCCTTCGGCCCCGAGGCCTTGGCGCTTGCGGTGGCGAACGCCCATCTCGACGTGCGCATGATCGCCGATGTTTTCCAGGACGGCGTGCCCGGCCATTCGAGCATCACCTACGCGGTGCGCAAGGACGCGCCCATCCACAAGGTCGAGGATCTGAAGGGCAAGATCGTCGGCACCAACGCCATCGGCTCCTTCGGCGATTCGGCGATGCGGATCGTGCTGCGCAAGCACGGGCTTTCGGACAAGGATTTCACCAGCGTCGAGGTGAATTTCAACACCATGCCGGCGATGCTCGACGAGGGCAAAGTCGATCTGATCAACCTCTTGCCCAAATTCCATCACATGCTGAAGGACGGCAAATACCGCATCCTCTTTCAGGCGAAGGACGGCGAGGGCCGCATCCAGGCGGTGCTCTGGGCGATGCGCGCCGAGGTGCTCGCCGCGCACCGGGCGGCGGTCGTCGACTTTCTCGAAGATCATATCCGCGCGGTGCGCTACCTGATCGATCCCGCGCATCACGCCGAGGCCGTGGCGATCTGCGCGGCCGTGACGAAGGCGCCGCCCGAAACGCTCGAATATGTCTATTCGAAAGAGGATTCCTATCACGATCCGGACGCGCGGCCCGATGTCGCGGCGACGCAGCATGCGCTCGACGTCGAACTGAAATATGGCCTCATCAAGCAGACCCTGAAGGTCGCGCCGAAATATGTCGATCTCGGACCGGTCGAGGAAGCGGCCAAGCGGCTCGGCGGCTCCTAAAGCATGGCGGCTTCCGACGACGAGCCGGTGACGCCGTCGCGCATCATCTCGATTCCGATGAGCGACGGCGTCAAGATCGCGGCGGCGCTGTTCCTGCCGCCGGGCAAGGAGAAGTTCCCGGCACTCCTCGCGGCCTCGCCCTATCGCTTCGACAACGACGCCGCGCCCGCCATTCCGCTCTTTCTCTGGCGCGAGACCGGGCCGATCGCGTGGTATCTCGATCAAGGCTATGCCTATGTGCACATGGATGTGCGCGGCACGGGACGATCGGGCGGCGAATACATCTATCAATCCAAGCGCGAGCAGCGCGATCTCTACGAGGTCGTCGAATATCTCGCGCGCCAGAGCTGGTGCAACGGCAAAGTCGGCGGCATCGGCCAATCCTATTTCGCGCGCTCGCAATGGTTCATGGCGACGCAGAACCCGCCGCATCTCGGCTGCGTCGCGCCCTATGACGGGCACATCGACACCTATCGCGACAGCGCCTATACCGGCGGCATCCCCGGCAGTTATCCGACCAGCTGGTGGGATCAGGTGCGCACCCTCAACGCCTATCCCAACGGCGCCAGGCCGCGCTTCGTCGAATGGGATTACCCGGCGCGGGTGAAGCGCCATCCGCTCTACGACGCGTTCTGGAAGGAGCGTGCGGCCGCGGAAAAGCTTTCGAAGATCAAGGCGCCCGTGTTCTCGATCGGGGTCTGGAGCAAGGTCGATCTGCATTTGAACGGCAACATCGTCGGCTTCCAGCGCGCCGGCGGCCCGAAGAAGCTCCTCGTCTTCGGCTCCTCCGATCTTTATGCCGCGGTCGCCGATTATTCGAGCGTCGCGTTTCACGAAAAATATCTGCTGCCCTTTTACGATTGTTATCTGAAGGGCAGGCCTACGTCTTATCTCGACGAGCCGCCGGTGCGCTATTTCGTCACCGGCGCCGACCGCTTCGAGAGCGCCCGGACCTGGCCGCCGCCCGGTCCGCGCTACGTGCCTTATTATTTGGGCCATGGGCCGACGGGCAGCGTGACCTCGCTCAATGACGGCGCGCTCTCGGCGACCGCGCCCGACGATGCGGGCGGCGAGACCATCTTCGATTACCCCAATGCCGGCTGGCGCATGGGCGTCGTCGGCTTCGGCAAGGACGGACGGCCCGATCCGGTGCGGCGCGTGCTCACCTTCACGACGGCGCCCCTCGAACGCGATGTCGAGCTCGCCGGCCCGATCGAGCTCGTGCTACACGCCTCATCGAGCCGCGACGACACGGATTTCTTCGTGAAGCTCTCCGAGCAATTCGCGCAAGAGCCCGGGGAGCGCGCACGCGATCTTCAGCCGCGCTCGCGCATCGTCACCAAGGGCTGGCTCCGAGCCTCGATGCGCGCGATCGACAAGAAACTCTCGCGCCCGCACGCGCCGCATTACGCCTTCACGAAGAAGGAACCGATCGTGCCGGGTCGCATCTATCCATTCACCATCGCGGTGATGCCGACGGCCTATCGTTTCAAGGCGGGCAGCCGCATCCGGCTCGAACTGGCCAATGGCGATTCGAGCGTCACCGAAGGCGTCTTCGCGCATCCCTATACGCCCGACAAGGTCGGGCGCGACACGATCCATCACAATGCGCGCTATCCCTCTCAGCTTCTGCTTCCGGTGGTGGAGGGTGTGGGCTGATCCGGCTCGCTTCGCCCAATTCGAAAATTTCGGGGAAGTTGGGCAGGACGCGTAAAATCAAACGCCGCGTGTTTCTTTCTTGGTCCGCGCCGCGCCGCGCGATAAGCTGATAATCTGAGCTAATGAACGAGAAGACGCCTGAAGGGGGAGACGACGATGAATATCCTGCGTGGCATTGTCATGAGCGCGGCCGGGCTCGTCCTGGCGCTGCAAATCGGCGCGGCATCGGCCGCCGAGCTCGTCTATGGCTCCTGGCCGCCGGCCGGCGAATATCTCAACCGCGTGGCCCTGCCCAAGGCCTTTGCCGGCATCGCCAAGGACACGAAGGGCGCGATCACCTGGAAGCTCGTTCCGGGCGGGCAGCTCGCCGATCCCAAGGCCACCTATCAAGCCGCGGCCGATGGCCTGATTCAGGCAGGGCTCGGCATCTCGACCTATGTGCCCAATCTCGCGCCCTCCGTGACGGCGATCTATTCGACCGTCGTCTTCGGCGAGGACGTGGTCGCGGCGACGGGTGCGGCGCTGGAGACCGTGACCTTGCATTGCCCCTCCTGTATCGCCGAATTCAAGAAGGCGAATCTCGTTCCGCTCGCCGGCTGGACGACCTCGGCCTACAAGCTCGCTTGCCGCGAGCCGGTGAAGTCGATGGAAGATCTAAAGGGCAAGCGGGTGCGCGCGACCGGCGGCTCGGCGGCGTTGATGAGCATGGCCGGCGCGGTTCCGATCGCGGCGACCCTGTCGGAGGCGGTGAACCTGCTGCAGCGCGGCGGAATGGATTGCCAGTTCGGCGTCAATAGTTGGCTCAAGGTATTCGGCTACGCCGATTTCGCCAAGTATCAGACCGACTATCCGCTCGGCATCACCGGTCCGGCGATCGGGTTGATGATGAACCGTGACGCCTGGAACAAATTCACGCCGGAGCAGAAGACGATCCACATGAAATACGCCGCGCAAATCAGCGCGAGCCTCGCGATCGGGCAGTTCATCGACGAGGACCACGAGATCCTCGGCGCCCTCGAAAAGGACAAGGGACTTCAGGTCTTGAAAGTGAGCGATCCTCAGGATTTCGACGCGCTGGTCGCGAAATTCGACAAGGTGCAGCGCGAGAAGAACGTCGCCGACGCCAAGAAATTCGGCGTCGCCGATCCCGGCGCAATTCTCGACGCCTATGCGGCCGCGCTGAAGAAATGGAGCGGCCTGTCCAAAGGCATCGGCCGCGATATCGATAAATTCACGGACGCGATCTGGACCGAGGTCTACGCGAAAGTCGATCCCGCAAAGCTGTGACCGTTTCCCAAGCGTCTCGCATCGCGGCGACGCCGGCGCTCACGCGCCGGCTGTGCTGCGCGCTCAAGCTTTTCGGCCTGTCGCTTCGCACGACGCCCGCGCTCGCGCGCCGGCTGTGCGACGCGGTGAAATAACCCGATGGATCGCCTGCTCAAATGGCTGGAGATCCCGATCCACGCCTTGTTGTGGATCGCGCTTCTCGCCGGCCTCTTGATGATGCTTCATATCAGCGCCGACGTCGCCGGGCGCACCGTCCTCAACCATCCGCTCTCGGGCACGACGGAGATCGTCTCCGCCTATTACATGGTGGCGGCGGCCTATCTCCCTTGGGCCTGGATCGCGCGCGGCAACAATCACATCCGCGTCGAGCTGTTCGCGCGGCTCTTGCCGGCAAAGGTGAACGCCTTCCTCGAACCGGCGGCGGAGCTTTTGACCATCGTCTATGTGTCGGTCTTCACCTGGGAGACCTTTCTTCGCGCGGCGCATCAGACCGAGGCGGGCGAGGTCTGGCAGGCCGGAACGGTCTTCATTCCGGTCTGGCCCAGCCGATGGCTGCTGCCGCTCGCGGGCGGGCTGATGGTGCTTTACATGCTCGTCCGGCTCGTGCGCGACGTAACGCGCGCGCGGGCGCGCTGAGAGCGATCGCCCGATGGACGCCGTCTGGGTCTCGACGATCAGCCTCGCCTCGATCCTGATCCTGATCGGGCTGCGCGTGCCGATCGGCGTCGCGCTCGGCGGTGTCTCGCTGATCGGCTTCTGGATCTTGCGCGATTTCGACGTCGCGATGAGCGTGTTGCGCGAGACGCCCTTCGTGTTTTCCGCCAATTGGGATCTGACGGCGATCCCGATGTTCCTGCTGATGGGCGCGCTCGCCAACAATTCGGGCATCAGCGCGTCGCTCTTCCGCGCGGCGCGGCTGTGGTTCGGCGGCATGCATGGCGGGCTCGCGGTTGCGACCAACATGGCCTGCGCCGGCTTTGCCGCGGCTTGCGGCTCAAGCGTCGCCGCGGCCGCCGCGATGGCGCGGCTCGCCATCCCGGAGATGCTGCGTCAGGGCTACGACAAGGGGCTCGCGGCCGGGGTGGTCGCCAGCGCCGGCACCTTGGCGGCGCTCATCCCGCCCAGCATTCTCTTCGTGCTCTATGGCATCTTCGCGCAGGTCTCGATCGTTCAGCTGTTGATCGCCGGAATCATCCCCGGGCTGCTGACGGCGGCGATCTATTCGGCGATGCTCGTGATCCGCTGCCGTCTCAACCCCGCCCTCGCGCCCTTGATCGTGGTCACGGATCGCGCCGCCTTGCGCCGCGAGCGCGTCGATTCGCTCAAGGAGATCTGGCCGCTCATCGTCCTCATTCTCGGCATCATCGGCGGCATGTATGGGGGCGTCGTGACGCCGACAGAGGCGGGCGCCGGCGGCGCGCTGCTCGCGACCGCGATCGGCCTGTTCCAGCGCACCCTGAGCTTCGAGAAATTTCTCGCCAGTCTTCAGGACGCGATGACGACGACGGCGCAGCTCTTCTTCGTCGGCATGGGCGCCGTGATGTACACGAAGCTCCTCGCCCTGGCCGGCATCGGCGCGATGTTCGCCGGCATGATCGGCAGCTGGGCGCTCAATCCGACGCTCCTCGTCGTCGCGACCTCGATCATCTATCTGATCCTCGGCATGTTTCTCGATCCGTTGGGGATCATTCTCATCACGATTCCGATCCTGGTGCCGATGTTCGCCGCCTTGAAGCTCGATCTCGTCTGGCTCGGCGTGCTGGTCGTGAAATATGTCGAGATCGGCATGCTGACCCCGCCGGTCGGGTTCAACGTCTATGTGGTGAAGAACGTCGTCGGCGACGAGATTCCGCTGGAGACGATCTTCCGCGGCTGCTTCTGGTTCCTCGGCTGCGAGGTCATCATCATGACCTTGCTCATCGCCTTCCCGCAGATCTCGCTCTGGCTGCCCTATTCGATGAATTAGAAGATGATCGATCGGGACAGGATCGCCGCCGCATTCAGCGGCAAAATCGTTAGCATTTCATAACCGTCTTGCTCGCGGGGCCAAATTGGTCCACGATCGGACGGCGAAGAAGAGACAGTGCAGGCGGGGTGCTTGGGCCTCGACCGCTCGGATCGAAGAACCAGGGAGATAAAACATGCGCGCGATTAGAAACGCCGGTATCGTGCTCAACCTTGCTGCGGCGCTGATCGCGCTGGGGTTCGCGCCGCGTCCTGCCGACGCCGCCGATGCGGTGCGCGTCGGCAAGGCGGTGGCGACCGCCTTCACTTTCACCCCGCTCGACATCGGCATCAAGGAAGGCGTGTTCGCTCATTACGGGCTGGACGTCAAAGCCGTCAACTTCACCGGCGACGCCAAGCTCCAGCAGGGGCTCGCCGCAGGCAGCGTCGATTTCGGGCTCGGCAGCGGACCCGGCATGGCCTTCGCGGTCAAAGGCGTGCCGCAACGCGCCGTCGCCGCCTATTTCGGAGCGCCCGTCAACATCGCCGTGACGGTCGGCGAAAACTCGCCGATCAAGAGCGTCGCCGATCTGAAGGGCAAGGTCATGGCGGTGAGCACCGTGGGCTCGCTGACCGCCTGGCTCACGCAGCGGATCTCGATCCACGAAGGCTGGGGCCAGGACGGCATCAAGATCGTCGCCACCGGCGGCGGCCCGGCCATGACTTCGGCGATCATCAGCGGCGCCGTCGATGCCGGCATGGGATCTTACGAATCCGCCCTGACGCTCCAGGAGAAGCATCGCGGGCGGCCGCTCGTCACGATGGACGAATTCGTGCCGCGATTCATCACCCATGTGATTTTCGCGCGCAAGCAACTGATCGACGAGAAGCCCGCGACGGTCGAGCGTTTCGTCCACGGATTCTTCGCGACGCTCGAATGGATGCGCGGCCACAAGGAGCAGACGGTCGCGTACGCCGATGAAGTCCTCAATGAGGGCAAGACCGTCCTCACCGGCGCCTATGAGCGCGAAATGCCGGTCATGTCGAAGGACGGACGCTTCGATCCGGTCGCGCTCAAGACGATCAAGGAATCCTGGGTCGCGTTGAAGACCTTGCCGAAGATCCCGAACGACGACCAGTTCCTGACGCGCAAATTCGTGCCGGTGAAGCTCGAAAGCAAGATGGGTTCGAAGTAATTCGCTGAGGACGCGGGAGACCGCCCCCCGTTCGTCTCGACACGCGCGCGACCTTTCGCGAGCCGACGCGCTAGGCGCGCCGGCGCGCCGCGGGTCCGCCTCTCTCCGCCTCGATGATCGCGTCGACGATGCGCCGCGCCTGGATGCCGCCCGCGTCCTGGTTGAAATCGATTTGCGGCGGCAGCGCCTCGCCATAGGCGCCGATGATCGATTGTTGGGCCTCGATCACCGCGAGGTCTTCCAGGAAAGCCGTATGGACCTGGCGGAAGATGAGCTCGGTTACGGTCGGGTCGTCGATCTGGAAGTCGTGCGCCTGGGCCCAGAAATAATGCGTCGTGGTCTCGGTCTCGGGCGTGATCGCATTGAGGTTGCGCATCGAGATGCCCTGGCTGCGGTCGCCTTCGGGCGCGCCGGTGCCCGCGCGCGCGGCACCCACATCGAGGCGCACGAAGGCGGGCGGGGAGAAATCGATGATCTGCCAGCGATCGACGGCCTCGTCGGGCTTGAAGCCGCCGGCCTTTTGGAAGAAGGGCGGGGCGGGATGGTTCATCATCCAGCGCGTGACGCGCACGCGGTTCTCCCGGCGCTCGGCCTTGATCGGCGCGCCGGCGATCGCGGCCGTGCCGAGCGTGGTCGAGTGGACGAATTGCAAATGGGTGAGATCGAGCAGATTCTCGACGATGAGAAGGTAATTCCCCTTGAGATCGAGCCGCTCGCCCTTGGCACGCCAGGCCGGATCGTCCATCCAATGGAAATCCTCGATGAGGCCCGGGTCGGCCAGCGCCGGATCGCCCATCCAGATCCAGATCCACTGGTAGCGCTCGACCACCGGATAGGCGCGCACCTTGGCGCCGGGCGGGATCGCCTTCTGGCTCGGCACGCGGATGCAGGCTCCATCGGCGTCATAGGCGAGGCCGTGATAGACGCACTCGACCTCGCTGCCGCGCAATTTGCCGTGCGAGAGCGGCATGTGACGGTGGCAGCAGCGATCCTCGAGCGCCGCCGGCATGCCGTCCTCCTTGCGCCAGAAGACGATCGGCGCGCCGCAGATGGTGCGGCTGAAAAGCTCCTGGCGGCGGATCTCCCAATCCCAGGCCGCGACGTACCAGCAATTGCGCATGAACATGAGGCGCTCTCCCTTGAGATTTTGGACCATTCTCGGCGCAACGCGCGTCAAAAGCCAAGGTTTTTGCGGCCGCGCGCTCAGCGGTTCGCGCGGGGAAGGACCTCTTCGATCATCAGCCGCATCGAGGCTTCGACTGCGGCCGCCGGCATCGCGCCGAAATTGGCCATGGTGCTGACGTTCTCGACTCCCATCGCCGCGAGCGCCTGGAGTTTCTTCGCGACGCTCTCGACCGAGCCGAACAGCGCGAGCCCGTTCTCGCGGATCTGTTCGTAGCTCCAGGGCCGCGCGTAGAGACGGGTCCGGCAGTAAAGCTCGAACGGAGCGCGCACCCCGGCTTCCGCTTCGGCCTCGCTCGCCGCGACATGGGTGTGGAAAGTGGTGATGTGCGGCGCGAGACCCTGCGGCATCGACGCGGCGCCGGATTCGGCGCGGCCGCGCGCGAAAGATTCCGCGAGCGGGCCCATCTCGGCCATGCTCTCGAGCGTGCCGTAAGGAATGGTGAGGAGCCCGTTGCCCTGGCGGCCGATATGATAGGCGGCCTCCTTGGTCAGCGCGGCGACATAGATCGGCACTTGCGCCTGCACCGGGCGGATGTTGAGCTGGACGTTGTCGATGGTGTTGAACTTTCCGCGATAATCGACGCGCTCGCCGGCGATGAGCCGTTTCACGATCGCCATCGCTTCATCGAAGCGTTCGCGCTTCTCGGCGGGGTCGCGCGAAAATCCCGCGAATTCGTGGCGCAAATAGCCCGAGCCCAGGCCCAGCACGAGGCGGCCGCGCGAGATCTGGTCGAGCATCGCGTAATCCTCGGCGACGGTGCGCGGATCGCGAAAGGGCAGGATCGTCACCGCCGGGCCGAGGCGGATGCGCGTCGTCCGCTCCGCGATCGCGGCCAGGATCACCGCCGGATTGGCGACGACGCCGTAGGGATGAAAATGATGCTCGGCGACGAAGAAGGCTTCGTAGCCGAGCCGGTCGGCAAGCACCGCCTGGTCGATCAACTCGCGATAAAACGAACCGAGATCGCGCGCGCGATCGGGATAGTGATCGACGACGGTGAGAACCGAGAGCTTCATCGTGCGCGTACCCTTGTGGCGTCCGCGCGCCATCGAGTCGGTCGCCGGACAAGGTTTATGACATGACGATGACAAATATTATAACGCAGGTTCCGAGTCGCGTGGCAATCGGCAAGGCGAGAATCGCTGCGCCGACCGCCGCGCAGACCCTGCGATGAAATCATGCTTGCCTGGGCCGCGCCGCTCGTTCACATTGATTGCAGAAACCGACGTCTGAGCTAGAAGGGCTTCGTCGTTTGGACATCCGCTCGGTTTTAAGCGCGATACTTTTGAGCGGCGCCTTGCTTTTTCTGGGCGCCTGCTCGGCACGCGAGCCGACCTCCTTCGGCTCGACCCTCGGCGTCGGACGTCAGGGCTCGACCTTCGATCTCGGTTCGATCGGTTCCACATTCAGTCTCGCGTCGATCGGTATCGCGCTCGGCCTCGAATCGCGCGATCTGAGCTATTGCCCGCGCGGACCGGCGCCCGATTATGCGGTGACCACCTTCCTGCCCGAACCGAAGATCGACAAGTCCATGTCGCTCGACCAGATCGGCCGGCTGATGAATGTCGATTACCGCCATATGGCGTTGGGCGCGACCGAAAGCCGCGAGGTCGTGTTCGCGCTGATGAATGTCAAGGTCGCGCAAAGCCCGGAAGGCGGGGTGTGCGCCTATCCGACGCGGCTCGCCTTCACGCTCGGCCTCACCGCGCGCCGAATCCATGTTGCGAGCGATTTCGTGGGTTCCGAGCCCTGCGTCTATACCGAGGTTCTGGGGCATGAGAAGCGCCATGTCGCGCTCGACGACGCGCTCATGCGCGCCGCGGCCAAAGCGCTTCGCGCCGGCGCCGCCAAGGGTCTTGCCGATCTCTACGGCGTCTGGGGCCGAAACGAGGCCGCGGCGCGCGAAAATCTGCAACGCCGGCTCGAGGCCGATGAAGCGCGCGTGCGCACCGAGATCGAGCGCAAACGCATCGACGCCCAGGCGGACGAGATCGACACGGCCGCGGAGCGGCACCGGCTGGTCGCGGCCTGCAATGGGCGCCTGTCCCGGCTCTACCCCGGATACATGTAAGGCCGCCGCGGCCAAGTGGGCGCCGCCGGAAAGCGTCTCCGGCGCACCTTGCGTTGCGTCGCGCGCCGGGTAAGAATTCCTCCATAGGTCGGACCCGTCGCGCGCGGTCCAAATAACAGGGAGGAAACGGACATGGCTTTCGGAGTGGGACAACCGGTCACGCGCAAGGAAGACCCGCGTTTTCTGACCGGGCACGGGCGCTACGTCGCCGACATCGATCTCGTGCGCCAGACGCATGCGGTGTTCATCTTCTCGCCGCACGCGCATGCCAACATCAAATCGATCAACAAGAAATCCGCCGAGGCCGCGCCCGGCGTGGTCGCGGTGCTGACCGGCAAGGATTACGCGGCCGACGGGCTCGGGACCATCGATCCCGAGGCGATGCCCGAGGATTTCGGCGGTCCCAAGGGCTACCGCACCAAGCATTACCCGCTCGCGGTCGACAAGGTGCGCTATGTCGGCGAGCGCGTCGCCGTCGTGATCGCCGAGAGCGAGGCGCAGGCCCGCGATGCGGTCGACCTCGTCGCCATCGATTACGAGATCTTGCCTGCGGTGGTCCGCGCGAGCGACGCGGTGAAGCCGGGCGCGACCCAGCTCTATGCCGAATCGCCCAACAACACGTGCTTCACCTTGCGCATGGGCAATGTCGATGCGGTCGAGCCGGCCTTCGCCAAGGCGGCGCATGTGACGAAGCTCGATCTCTTCAACAACCGCTTGAACGCCTTCACGATGGAGCCGCGCGGCGCGATCGGCGAGTATGATTCGCGCGACGACCGCTACACGCTCTATACGAGCACGCAGAACGTGCACGGCATCCGCCACGGTCTGTCGCACAACATCCTGCACGTTCCCGAAAGCCGAATTCGCGTCGTCGCCAAGGATGTCGGCGGCGGCTTCGGCATGAAGGGCAATCTCTATCCCGAGGAGGCAGTGCTGCCTTGGGCCGCGAAGAAAGTCGGCCGGCCCGTGAAATGGATTCCGACGCGCTCGGACGCGTTGCTCGGCGACGATCAGGGCCGCGACCTCGCGGTGAGCGCGGAACTGGCGCTCGACGCCGAGGGCCGCTTCCTCGCGCTGCGCTGGAAGGGCTTGCACAATGTCGGCGCCTATATCGAAGGCTCGGGCATCGTACCCGTGCTGTTCGTGATGAAGCTGGCGCCGACGGTCTACGACATCCCCGCGGTGGCCGTCTTCAACAGCGCGGTCTTCACCAACACGCCGCCGACCATTCCCTATCGCGGCGCCGGACGGCCCGAGGCGGTCTATATCATGGAGCGCCTCATCGACAAGGCGGCGCATGAGATGAAGCTCGATCGCGCCGAGATCCGGAAGAAGAATTTCATCAAGCCGGCGGCGATGCCTTATGCGACCAAGACGGGCTGGACCTACGACACCGGCGACTACGCGGCGGTGATGGGCAAGGCCCAAAGCCTCGCCGATTGGCAGGGCTATGAGGGCCGCAAGGCCGCGAGCGAGAAGGCGGGCAAGCGCCGCGGCCGCGGCATCGTCGCCTATGTCGACAACACCGGCATCTTCAGCGATCGCATGGAGATTCGCTTCGATCCCTCGGGCACGGTGACGGTCCATGCCGGCACCCTGTCGCACGGCCAGGGGCATGAGACGACCTATGCGCAGATGGTCTCGGAATGGCTCAGCATTCCTTTCGAGAGCATTCGCCTGGTGCAGGCCGACACGGACGAGGTCGCCGCGGGACGCGGCACCTATGCCTCGCGCAGCATGATGGTCGGCGGTAGCGCGTTGCGCGCGGCGGCCAACGACGTGATCGAGAAGGGCAAGAAATTCGCCGCCCATTTCATGGAGGCGAATGCCGCCGACGTCGTCTTTGCCGAAGGCAAATTCACCATCGCCGGCACCGATAAATCGATGCCGATCCAGCAAGTGGCGGCGATGTCCTACATTCCGATGGGCATCCCGGCCGAGCTCGGCATGGGACTGCGCGGCGACGGCACCTTCGTCGCCAATGTGCCGAGCTTTCCCAATGGCTGCCATATCGGCGAGGTCGAGATCGATCCCGATACCGGCGCGGTCACGCTCGATCGCTATACCGTGGTCGACGATATCGGCACGGTGATCAACCCGCTTCTGGCCGCCGGGCAGATCCATGGCGGCGTCGTTCAGGGCGCGGGCCAGGCCCTGCTCGAGGACATCGTCCATGACGAGAGCGGCCAGTTCCTCACCGGCAGCCTGATGGATTACGCGGTACCGCGCGCCGGCGACATGCCGTCGATCGCGGTCGATTTCAACCCGGTGCCGTCGAAATCCAATCCCTTGGGCGTCAAGGGCGTGGGCGAGGGCGGCACGGTCGCGGCGACCCCGACCGTCGTGAACGCCATTCTCGACGCGCTGGCGCCTTTGGGTGTCGGCACGATCCCGATGCCGGCGACGCCGCAGCGCATCTGGCAGGCGATTCACGCCGCGGGGAAGTAGCCGCTCTCAAGAACGCAACGCCGCATTTTGGGGAGGAGCGTCATCCGAAAGCCGAAGATCGTCTTCATCGGAGCCGGGATCGGCGGGCTGACCGCGGCGGTCGCGTTCCAGAAGCTCGGGCGCGAGGTCGCGGTCTTCGAGCAGGCGAGGGAGTCCGGCGATGTCGGCGCCGGACTTCAGATCGGTCCGAACGCCGTCAAGGTGCTGCGCGCGCTCGGGCTCGAACGGCCGGTGATGGAGATCTCGAGCGAGCTCGGCAGCATGGTCGAGCTCGAATGGAATGACGGCAAGCTCAAATCGTTGGTGCCGCTGGGGCCGGCGTCGCGGGAGAAATTCGGCGCGCCTTATCTGACCGCGCATCGTGCCGATCTGCATCGCGTGCTGTACGAGGCGCTGCCGCCCTCACGCGTGATCTTCGGCAAGCGTTGCGTCGCGGTCGCGGCGCATGGCAAAGCCGCGGTCGCGCGCTTTGCCGATGGCAGCGAGATCGAAGCCGATGCGCTGATCGGCTGCGACGGGATTCACTCGGTGGTGCGCGAGAGTCTCTTCGGCCGCGACCGGCCGCTCTTCACCAAGCAGATCTTCTGGCGCGGCACGCTCGGCATGGATCGGGTCAAGGCGCTCGGGCTCGACGATTTCGCGCCGGATTTCAGCCTCCAGGACTATGTGAGCTGGCTCGGGCCCACCGGCCGCGTGCTGTGCTATCCCATGTATCAAGGCCGCGTGCTCAACATCGCGGCAGGTTACGTGACCGAGCAGTGGACGGCGGAATCCTGGTCGGCGGCGAGCACGCGCGAAGAGGTTCTCGCCGCCTATCCGGGTTGGGACCAAAGATTGCTCGCCATATTCCGCGCGGTCGAGCGCTGGTTCAAATGGGGCGTGTTCGACCGCGATCCGATGCCGCGCTGGAGCCTGGGAGCGGTGAGCCTGCTCGGCGACGCAGCGCATCCGATGCATCCCACCTTGGCCCAGGGCGCGGCGATGGCGATCGAAGACGCCTATGTGCTGGCGCAAAGCGTCGCGCGGCACGAGGACGATCTGCCGCTCGGGCTGACGGATTACGAGGCGCGGCGCAAGCCCCGCACCGACCGCGCGCAGCTCCAGGCGCGGCGGCAATTCCAGAACAACCTCGTGGTCCCGCCGCCGCCCCGGCTCGAGCGCGACTGGATCTTCTCCTTCGACGCGACGACGGCATAGGGCCGGGCTTCCGGGCCGCGGCCCAGCGCGGCGCCGCGCCCTTCACGCGATTACAATTTCAGCACGCGCTCCGCATTGCCATGGGCGAGCATTTCCAGCTCGGCGGGCGCCAATGACAGGCGCTTTAAAAATTCGACGCCGAGCTTGTTGGATTCGTAGGGCCAGTCGACCGAGAAGATGATCTTGTCGATGCCGAGAACGTCACGCGTGCACTGAAAAGCGGGCGGTGAGAAATTGCCGCTCGTGGTGACGACGATGTTCTGGTGCATCACCTCGGCCACGGTCTTCTTCAAGCCCCGGCGCTTGGTCGCCAGGCAGGTATGGTCTTCGAGCCGGTCGAGATAGAAGGGCAGGCCTTCGCCGAGATGGCCGAGGATCATGGTGAGCTTCGGATAGGCGTCGAACACGCCGGCGAAGACGAGCCGCAGGAAATGCGAGACCGTATCCATGGTGAAGCCCCAGCCGGCGGTCGCCACCTCCTCATAGCCCGCGAAATAGACCTTGGCGGAAGGATGTGGGTCGCGCGGATGAAGATAGATCGGCACGTCGAGCGACTGGGCGGCCTCGAAGATCGGCCAGTATTTCTTGTCGTCGAGGAATTCGCCGTTGGTGTGGCCGTTGATCATCGTGCCCTTGAAGCCCAGCTGCTTGACCGTGCGCTCGAGCTCCTTGACCGAGGCCGCGACATCGGGCGTCGGCAGCGCGGCGAAGGCGGCAAAGCGCCCCGGATGCGCGCTCGCGGCGGCCGCCATGCGGTCATTGGCGTCGCGCGCGACCTTGATCGAGGTCCCGGCGTCGAGCCCCTGGCAGCCGGGCATGGTGAGCGAGAGCACCTGCATGTCGATCCCGGCCTCGTTCATCGCCGCGACGCGCGTGTTCGAGACGTTCAAGAGCTCTTCTTCGACATCGTGTCCGACGCGCAGCTTGCGGTCGGCCATGGAATTGCGCCGCCGCGGAGTCACGGTCTGCATCTCGTCGTAGATCGGCGTCGTGACATGTTCCTCGATCGCGATGATCTTCATGCGTCCTCCATGATCCTTCGGGCGACAGCGATCCCGCCGGCGCGTTGAAAGGCCGAGCTTAGTCGGGATTCGCGTCGGCCAGCAATGCCGCGTAAAGCCGGACTCGTCGGCCAGAGCCCGCGCGCGACGACGATCGCCCGTGCGCCGAAAGAGGCGCATTGTGGCGCCCGCATTGAGGCCGGCCACGCCGATCCATCCGCGCGCGACGGGTGAGGCGATGGCGCGCCAAGGGGAGCGATACGCGATGAAGGAGATGTTCAAGCAATATCTCGATCAGGGAATCTCGCGCCGCAAGCTGATGAAGGGCTTGAGCGCGGTCGGGCTCGGCACCGTGGCGGCGAAGAGCGTGGCGAAGGCGCTGGCGCCGGTGAGCGCCAGGGCGGCCGAAGCCGCCCCTGCGGGCGCGATCCGCGAGATGAAGGGCAGCGGCGGCCAGCTCTACGTGCAGCAGCTGAAGGCCGCCGGCGTCGAATATTATTTCTTCAACCCGTCGACCGGGGATGCGCCGATCTTCGACGCCCTCGTCGACGAGCCGGGCATTCAGCTCATCAAGGGGATCCAGGAAGGCGCCGTGGTGGCGATGACCGACGGCTATGCGCGTCTTTCGGGCAAGACCGGGGTGTGCAGCATCGCCAATGTCGGCCTGCCCAACGGCATGACGCAGCTCGTCAACGCCTATAAGGACCGCATCCCGATTCTGCTCGTGGTCGCCGCCTTCGGCCAGGATGCGCTCGGACGCGACGGGCCGCAGGATTACGAGCATCAGGAATTGATGCTGCAGCCCCTGACCAAATGGTACTGGCAGGCCGAAGGGGCTCACAACATCCCCGAGACGGTGCGCCGCGCGATGAAATTCGCGTCGACGCCGCCCGGCGGGCCGGTGTTCCTTGCCATTCCCGACAACGAGCTGCGCGCCCAGGCGACCGCCGCCATCATGGACCAGTCGCTTTTCGACGTGGCGATGAAGATCCAGCCCGACAAGCACGATATCGAGCGCGTGGCGCGTCTCCTGATCGAGGCGAAGAACCCGCTGCTCTCGGTCGGCGACGAGATCACCATGTGCAACGGGGAGAAGGAGGTCGTGGCGCTCGCCGAGCTCTTGGGGCTCCCCGTCGCCGGCGGGGGCGAGTTCGGCGTCTGGTCCAAGCCCTTCCCGACGCAGAACCCGCTTTATCTCGGTCCGGTGCTGGGCAATATGCGCTTTCCGGGCCAGGTCGATCTGCGCCTCAATCTCGGGAATCAATATGGCGAGCGGCGCTCGCCCGGCGCGACGCTGGTTTCGATCCGCCGCGATCCCACCAGCCTCGCGCGCGTCTCGCCTGTCGATATCGGCTTGGTGTCCGATCTGAAGCTCGCGGCGGCCGATCTCGTGGCCGCGGTGAAGAGCCTGGCGACCAAGGATCGCTTGAAGCAGATCGCGGAGGAACGCGGCGGGCGCGTGCGCGATTATACGAAGCAGATGGCGCAGCTGCGCCAGACCATCGTCGCCAGCTCGTCCGATGACGCGCCCGTGAAGCTCGAGCGTCTGGCGGCCGAGCTCGAAGCCGGGCTCGAGAAGGACACGATCTATGTGAACGACATCGATTCCGGCAAGAAGATGGATCCGTTCATGTCCTTCGGCGGCGGCGGCAAGACTTATGTCGCGAACGGGCCCAATATCCTCGGCTGGGGCATGGCGGCGGCCTTCGGCGCCAAGCTCGCGCGGCCGGACAAGCCGGTCGTCGGCATTCTGGGCGACGGCGCCTTCCTCTTCGGCGGTCCTCAGCCGCTCTGGAGCCAGGCGCGCTACAAGGCGCCGATCACCAACATCGTGCTCAACAACCGCAGCTACAACAACGAGCGCAACCGAATCTGGACCTTCATCGCCGGGGAGCAGTTCAAATCCGGCAAGGACATGACCTGCTACAATGGCAGCCCCGATGTCGACATCGCGAAGGCGGCGCAATCTTTCGGCGTCGAGGCCGAAACCGTGAAGGAGACCGCGGGCGTCAAGGCCGCGCTGCAGCGCTCCAAGCGCGCGAATGCGGAGGGGCGGCCCTATCTTCTGGAGATCCATGTGCAGCGCGACGGCGTCGGCGCGGCGTCGGAATGGTATCCGCCGCTGTCGATCGCCGAACTCCGGAAGCGGAAGGTCTGATCATGCGCAAACTCCTGCTCTCGCTCGTCTGCGCCGCGCTCCCGCTGCTTGCCGCCGCGCCGGTCAGCGCCCAAGGCCCGGGCGGCAATCCCTTGCCGCCGGGAGAAGGCCGTGACGTCGTCGCTTCCGCCTGCTCGCAATGCCACGGGCTCAACGCGATCACTCAGCTGCGCGAAAGCGCGGCCGCGTGGCGCCATCAGATCTACGACATGGTCGAGCGCGGCGCGCAGATCGCGCCGTCCGAAATGGACGCGGCGGTGAAATATCTCGCCACCAATTTCGGGCCCGGCGTCAACGTGCCGGCCTCGGCGCCGGTGACGCTTCCCGATGGCCCTGGCAAGGCAGTGGTCGAAGGCGGCTGCGGCCTGTGCCACGGCATGGATCGCGTCACCGCCGCCGCGCGCAGCCCGGCGGGTTGGCAGGGCATCGTCAAGCGGATGGTGTTTCTGGGGGCCCCGCTCTCGGGCGATCAGGCCAAGGAAGCGGTCGAGTATCTCAGCGCCAATTTCGGCAGCGGCGCGAAGACCGCCTCGACCCGATAGCGCCGCAAGGCGCCGAACGCGCCGGATTGGAGAAAGGCCGCGTATTTGATCGCGCGGGCGGCGCGTCCGCCTGCCGTTGACAGGGCCCGGGACGCGGGCCATGATTTACATGACAATTATAAAAGACCGCGCGCCGCAGCTTGCGGCCGCCGCGCGCAGCGCTCAGGAGGATTGATCATGGATGGCACCACGAAGATCGGCGGCAAGTTCAGTGTGGGCGGCGTTCTGCTCGATCGCCCGTTCAAGATCCGGCGCCTCGGGCATTTCGGCTACAACGTCTACAAGATGGACGAGGCGTTGCATTTCTATCGCGACCTGCTGGGCTTTCGGGTGACCGACACGCTCGACTTCGCGAAGGTCGTACCCGTCCCCAACATGTTCGACGGCGTGCCGACCACGGTCGGCTATTTCATGACGCACGGCACCGACCACCATTCGCATGTGATCTTTCCGAAGGCGGCGCTCGACCGCATGGGGCGGGGGAGCGCCGGCGGACATGTCGTCAATCCCGAAGTGACCACCAACCAGATCACCTGGCAGGTCGGCACCTTGCGCGAGGTCGGCGACGGTATCGACTGGTTCAAGTCGATCGGCATCAATCCCGGCCGCATCGGCCGCGACGTGCCGGGCTCCAACTGGCACAGCTACCCGTCGGATCCCGAGAGCCATACCAACGAGATCTATTACGGCATCGAGCAGATCGGCTGGGATTTGCGCGCCAAGCCGCCGGGCGTGAGGAAGCGCGGCTTCCATGACAAGCCGGCGCTGCCGCAGATCTGCGAGTATCAGGAGCTCGAGGAATTCAAGGCCGAGGGCATGGACCTCAATGCGGGGTACCGCCACGTCGAAAAGGGTCCGTTCAAATACGATGTCGGCGGGGTGATGCTGGCGCGGCCCTTCAAGGTCATCAAGATCGGGCCGGTGCGGCTCTTCGTGAACGATATCGAGAAGTGCCTCGACTTCTATACCAAGGTCATGGGCCTGCGCGTCACCGAGGAAGTCCAATACGAAGGCCATCGCTGCGTCTTCCTGCGCTGCAACACCGAGCATCACTCGCTTGCGCTTTATCCGGTTGCCTTGCGCGAAAAGCTCGGCTTGTCGCCGCATACGACCTGCATGAGCTTCGGCAATCAGGTCGGCGATTATCAGCAGTTGCGCAACGCCGTCGACTTCCTCAAGAGCAATGGCGTCACGATCAAATATCTTCCGCCCGAGCTCTTCCCCGGCATCGATTACTCCGCCTTCGCGGTCGATCCGGACGGGCACACGATCCAGCTCTATTACTACATGGAGCAGCTGGGCTGGGACGCCAAGCCGCGCGCCAAATCCGAGCGCCGGAAAATCGACAACGCCAAATGGCCGGAAACGGTCGAGGCGATGGCCGATAGCTTCGACGGCGAAACCCTGCTCGGGCCGCTGGGATAGGCCGATTTACACCCCCTTGCCGCGCACGGGGGCGGCAGGGCAGAGGCTTGCCATCGCCGAAGGCTGGAAGCGCGGCCGGACCGACGCCGTCGGGCGCTGTCGATCTGTAAGCTCGCTGATGCTCGCGACGCCATTCGGCTCCGGCCCGATCAGTCTTCCTGTTCCGGCGGGTTCGGGACCGTCCGCGGTGGCGTCGGTGCCGATGCACCCTGTCCAAAACCGCAATGGGGATGAATATGACGGCGTTCTTCATTCCGTCGGCCAGGACCGAAGATGAGGCCGAAAGCGTTTACGCGCGCATTCGCCAATTCATGATCAGCCAAGCCAACGGTCCCTTGGACGATCGCCGGATATTCAAAATCCAGTGGCGCCGAGAAAACCAAGATCACATTGCCCAAGTGGGCGAAGTCGAAGATCAAGAAGGCCAGATCGTCATCGCGATCCTGAAACGGAAGGGATACCCTCTCTATTACGTTTGTACCCCGGATCGCGGCGGGGCGCGCGGGTCACCCATTCTGGTCGGGGCCAATGAGGTCGTCGCCGATGAGGATTTCGACGAGAGGTCTGGCCCCGGGGTGTGACGCTGCTTTCCGATCGTCCGGCGTAAAGTTCGATGCCCGGTTCGTGGCGCCTCTCGCATAATGCGTGATCTCCGGCTTCATTCGGCAACGGGCCCCTTGCCGGGTTGAATGGAGTCACGGTCTCTGATCGTGATCGGCGCGATGCATCTCACTGCGCGCCCTCGTTCACGCTGCGGCCAGGGCGCCGCGCCGGGCGCGGGCGAGCAGCAGCAGGATCGCGACAAGCGCGAGCGCCATCAATCCCGCGGCTGCGGTGCCGAGCGCGAAGCCCAACGCCTGCGGACCCGTGAAGAAATGATCCGAGATCGCCGCCACGAGCAGCGGTCCGAAGCCTTGGCCCAGAAGCGTGAAGACCAGAAGATAGATCGCGGTGACCTTGCCCATGAGGCGCTGCGGCGTGATTTGGGCGAGGATGCTAGCCGCGACCGGATTATAGGCGCCGGCGACGAAGAGCTGCGCGGCCAGCGCAAAGAACATCTCGCCGACTTGGGGAACAACGGGCGCCGCGATACCGAAGGGAATGAAGACGATCGTGATCCAGACGCCGACGCGCGCCGCGGCATCGCGGTGGCCGCGCCGCACGAGAAGGTCGATCGCGTGTCCGCCGCACCAGGCGCCGATCGGCGCGCAAATGAGAAGACAGCCGCCGAAGAACAGGCCGATGAGCTGCGGCGGCAAGTGCCAGGTGCGGGCGATGATCGTCGGCATCCAGGAGCCGTAGGAAACCGCTACGCCGAAGAAGCAGGTGACAAAGGTCGCAAGCGGCACATAGGAGCGCCAATGCGCGTGGATATGCGCGAAGGCCTCGGCGAAGCGGACGCCGGCATCGGCCGCGTGGTTGCGGCTGCGCGCGGGCTCGCGGAAGGTCAGCACCAGAAGCGAGAGCGGAAATCCCAGCAGGCCGATGGAGACCAGAACCGCCTGCCAGGGCCGCATCGATCCCAGGATCGGGATGGATTTGAGGATGTCCGTTCCGAAGAGCGCGAGCAGCGCCCCGGTCAGCATCACCGCGGCGGCGGCGCCGATATAGGTGCCGGCGCTGAAGATGCCGAAGGCGCGGCCGCGCTTCTCGGGCGGAAACGCATCCCGGATCAGCGAATAGGAGGCGGGCGTGATCGCCGCCTCGCCGATGCCGACGCCGCAGCGGCCGAGGAAGAGCTGCCAATAGGTCGCGGCGAGACCGCAGCCCATGGTCATGCTCGACCACAACACGATCCCCACGCCCATGATGCCGCGCCGCGAGACGCGATCGACCAGATAGCCGGCCGGCAAGCCCAGCACGGCATAAAAGGCGGCGAAGGAAAGCCCGAGCAGAAGGCTCATCTGCGTGTCGGTCATGCCGAGATCGGCCTTGATCGGCCCGACCATGAGGATGAGCGCGCTGCGGTCGATCTGCGCATAGATGTAAAGGAGCGTCAGCACGCAGGCCATGTACCATTGCCGCGCGGTAACGATCTGGCCGCCGCGCTCGGCGGCCGCGCGCAGGCTCACGCCGAGGCCAAGCTGTTGCTGGTCGATGCTCATCGTTTCCCCCTTTGCCCCACGGTGCTTCAAGGCGCCGCGTTTTATCAGGCTCGGCCGGCAGTATCTCATAGGGCGCGAGTACCCGCCACGGTCGCGCACATGCTTGTCCGCGAAAACCTCGCCAAGGGCGGCTGCTTTGACTAAGGTCGCTGGCGGGGCCTTTCGGAGGATGGCAATGGACGAGACCTATACGGCTTATTTTCCCTCGCCTTTCGTGCTGACGATCTTGGTCGCGCTCTGGGTCGCGCTCGCCGTCGGCAACGGCTTCATTGCCCGCGCGCTGGGCAAGCGTGTGGCGCTGTGGGTGGTGCTGTCCCTCATCCCCTTCGTGAATTCTTTCTTCTACCTCTATATCGGTTATTCGGTGGTGCTGGGCATTCTCAACAAGCTCAACGCGCTCGAAACGCGCATGGGCGTGATCGACACCTGAACCCGCCTCTCTTATAGTCGGGCAGGCTCCACGCGCGCCGAGGAGAAGTCCCATGAAGTTGAAAGATTCCACGCTCTTCCGTCAGCAAGCCTATATCGACGGGACTTGGCAGAACGCCGATAACGGCGCCACGGTCGCGATCGACAATCCCGCCAACGCCGCGCGCCTCGGCACCGAGCCCGAGATGGGCGCGGCCGAGACGCGGCGCGCGATCGAGGCGGCCGAGCGCGCGCTCCCCGATTGGCGCGCGCGCACCGGCAAGGAGCGCGCGGCGATCCTCCGGCGCTGGCACGATCTGATGCTGGCGAATCAGGAGGATCTGGCGCAGCTGATGACCGCCGAACAGGGCAAGCCCTTGGCCGAGGCGCGCGGCGAGATCGCCTATGCCGCCTCCTTCATCGAATGGTTCGCCGAGGAGGGCAAGCGCGTCTATGGCGACGTGATCCCGGGCTTCAGCCGCGACCGGCGCATCCTCGTCCTGAAGCAGCCGATCGGGGTTTGCGCCGCGATCACGCCGTGGAATTTTCCTTCCGCGATGATCACCCGGAAAGCCGGGCCCGCGCTCGCCGCCGGCTGCACCATGGTGGTGAAGCCCGCGCCGCAGACACCGTTCTCGGCCTTGGCGATGTGCGAGCTGGCCGGGCGCGCCGGGGTCCCGAAGGGCGTGTTCTCGGTCGTCACCGGCGCCGAGACGGAGATCGGCGGCGAGATGACGCGCAATCCGATCGTGAGGAAGCTTTCCTTCACCGGCTCGACCGCGGTCGGCAAGATCCTCATGGCGCAATGCGCCGGCACGGTGAAAAAGGTCTCGCTCGAGCTGGGCGGCAACGCGCCCTTCATCGTCTTCGACGATGCCGATCTCGACGCGGCGGTCAAGGGCGCGATCGCGTCCAAATACCGCAATGCCGGCCAGACCTGCGTCTGCGCCAATCGGCTTCTCGTGCAGGACAGTGTCTATGAACGCTTTGCCGGCAAGCTCGCCGATGCGGTGAAGACGATGAAGGTCGCGCCCGGCATGGAGGATGGCGCCGTGATCGGCCCGCTCATCGACAAGGCCGCGATCGAGAAGGTCGAAGAGCATGTGGCGGACGCCGTCAAGAAAGGCGCGCGCGTCATCCTGGGCGGCAAGCGCCATGCGCTGGGCGGCACCTTCTACGAGCCCACCGTGCTGGCGGACGTGACGACGCAAATGAAGGTCGCGCGCGAGGAGACCTTCGGGCCCGTCGCGCCGCTGTTCCGTTTCTCTTCCGAGGAAGAGGCCGTCGGCATGGCGAACGACACCGAATTCGGCCTCGCCGCCTATTTCTACGGCCGCGACATCGCGCGGGTGTGGCGCGTCGCCGAGGCGCTCGATTACGGCATCATCGGCATCAACGAGGGCATCATCTCGACCGAGGTCGCGCCCTTCGGCGGCGTGAAGGAAAGCGGCATCGGCCGCGAAGGCTCGAAATACGGCATCGAGGATTATCTCGAGATCAAATATCTTTGCTTCGGGGGGATGTGAGCGGTCTTGGGGATACAGGTAATCGCGAAAAGCACATAACGTGCGACGAAGCAATCCAAAACGCCGCGTCTTTCGCTGGATTGCTTCTGCGCTTCGCGGCTCGCAATGACGCGATATGGGGAAGCGTGAGGAAAGGGGCCTCATGGACTTTGTCGACGCGATCAAGATATGTATTCGCAAATATATCGATGGGGGCGGCCGAGCATCGCGTTCGGAATTTTGGTACTTCGTGCTGTACACCCTGATCACGCAGGCGTGCCTCGACACGATCTACCATCCCTTGGCCGCCGCTTTCGGCATGGCCGTGTCCCTGCCATCGATTTCGGCGGCCATTCGGCGCTTGCACGATATCGACCGGGTCGGATATTGGCTGCTGATCGGCATGGTCCCGATCATCGGCTGGGTTGCGTTGATCATCTGGCTCTGCTTGCGCGGCACCGAAGGGCCAAACCGCTTCGGTCCACCGCCACTCGCGCCCGAAGCTTCGCCGGCGACTAGTTGAGGTGCGGCGCGCTCACCCAGCATCCGACAGACGAAACTCGAAAGCCGGCGGCGCTTTGAGATCGAGCGTGCGCCAATCGACCTCGCGCGGGAAGCGGACGGCAAGCGCGCGGATCGCGCGGTAGTCGATCTTCTGGTCGAGGCCGAAAGGCAGCTTGCCCGAGGCGTGCGCCTCGAGCGCCTCGAAGAATTTCCGCCGCGCCCGCACGATGACGGCGTCGCTCGAGCCCAGATATTCGCAGCTCCTGTCGGCGATCGGGCCCATCGATTCCTCGATGATGAAATCCTCATAGACGAAATTCTTGAGGAAGCCGCTGAAATGGCCGCTGGCCATCGCCTGCCGGTCCTGATGCCACGCATTGGCGGCGTCGCCGCGATCGGCGGCGAAATCGTCGTGATCGGGGCCGCTCCCGGTGAGCGCCTGCTCGCGATACCAATCGGGCACCGGGCCGAACGGGTTCATGTAGTAGTACCAATGCGCGCTCCATTCGTCGTCGATCGGCACGATGGCGACGACGAAGCGCGGCTCGCCGTGATTGCCGGGGATGAGGGAAAAGTAGGGCAGCACGACCTCGCGGATGCGCGCATAGATCGAGCCGTCGGGCAGGTTGCGCAGCGCCGCCTCGCGAAAGCCGTAGGGCTTGTCGATGAATTCGAAGCGCGGGCTCGAATCGGACGACACCATGTTGCCGGTGCTGTTGGCATTGGAGCGGCCTGGCACGGAGGAACGATGCAGGAAATTCAGATGCGCGGTATCGAGCTGGCCTTCGAGGCCCTGCAGCCAATTGCCATGCACGATGGCGCAGCGCAGCAGCGATTCCGCCGGCGCATGGTGGAATTCGAAATCGTAGAAATCGGGCGGGTTCGCGCGGCGCCCCATATAGATCCAGACCATGCCCCCGGCCTCGCGCGCCGGGTAATGCGTCACCGGCACGCTCGCCGCGAAGGCGGCGCGGCGGTCGGCCGCCTCAGTCGGCACATCGACGACCTTGCCCGCGACGTCGATCTTCCAGCCATGGAAGATGCAGCGCAGACCGTTTTCTTCGTTGCGGGCCAGCGCCAGCGACGAGCAGCGATGGGGGCAGGCGCGGGCGAGCACGCCGACCCTTCCATCGGTCGCGCGAAAAGCGACGAGGTCCTCGCCGAGGAGGCGGAATGGCTTCGGCGCGCCGTCGGCGACGAGGCTCGCCGAGCGCAAGGCCGGCGTCCAGCATTCGCGCAGCATCTCGCCCATCGGCGTGCCGGCCCCGACGCGAGTGATCCGCTCGTTCTCTTCTTTCGACAGCATGGACCGTCCTCCCTGACTTTGGCCGATCTTATCCGCTAGATTGGCGGCATGCCAATGATCAGGGACATCCGGAAATGAGCCGTGCCGACCTCCTCATTCGCGGCGGGCAGGTGATCGACGGCACCGGTGCGGCCGCGATCGAGGCTGATATCGCGATCGTGGACGGGCGTATCGCCGCGATCGGGCCGAAGCTCGCGGTCGAGGCCGCGCGCGTGATCGATGCACGCGGCCAGGTGGTGGCGCCGGGCTTCATCGACATCAAGACCCATTCCGATTGGACCTTGCCCTTGAACCCCAAGGCCGAAAGCAAGATCCGCCAGGGCGTCACCACCGAGGTGATCGGGCATTGCGGCTATTCCTGCGCGCCCGCTCTGCCGGGCAAGGCCGGGGTGCTGAAGGATTATCTGAGCCCTTCCGCGCCGTGGCTGAGCTTCGTCGATCAGAGCTTCGCCGAGTATCTCGATGGGTTTCCTTCGACCTCGACCAATGTCGTGCCGCTGGTCGGCCACAACACTTTGCGGCTGATGGTGATGGGTCTCGCCAACCGGCCGGCGACAAGCGACGAGCTGGAGCAGATGGCGGCGCTCATCGAGCAGGCGCTCGATGCCGGCGCCAATGGCTTGTCGACCGGGCTCTTCACCCCGCCCGGCGCCTTCGCTTCGACTGAAGAGGTGATCGCCTTGGCCAAGGTCGCGAAGCGCAAGGGCGGGCTCTATTTCACCCACCTGCGCGACGAGGCGAACCACGTCTTCGAGGCGCTCGACGAGGCGATCCGGGTCGGAAGCGAGGCCGGAATCCATGTGCAAGTCGTCCATATGAAGCTCTCGGGCCTCGACAATTGGGGCCGCGCCGAGGACATGCTCGACCGCATCGCCGCGGCGCGCGCTTCGGGCGTCGCGATCGATTGCGATCAATATCCCTACACCGCCGCGAGCAATCCCTTGAAGAATTTGCTGCCGCGCTGGGTGCAGAGCGACAAGATCGAGGAGATGCAGGCCCGGCTCGCCGATCCGCAAAATCGCGCGCGCATCCGCGAGGAGATCGGGCGCGCGGGGCTCAACAATTTCGGCCGCATCAAGGATTGGGACGCGATCCGGATCTCGGTCAGCCCCAATCAGTCGCAGCATGCCGGCCGCACCATCGCGGAGATCGCAGCGGAGCGCCGGATCGACGGGCTCGATTGCGTGTGCGATTACCTGATCGCCGATAAGTGCGCGACCCGCGTGCTCGTCGATTCGATCTCCGAGGACGATATCCGCACCATGATCCGATCCCCGATAGTCTGCGTCGGCTCGGACGGGAATTGCGTCGCGCCCCACGGCATCACCGGCCAGGGCAGACCGCATCCGCGCTTCTACGGCACTTTCCCGCGCATCATCGGGCATTATTGTCAGGAGCTGCATCTCATCGAGCTGCCGCGCGCGATCTGGAAGATGACCGGCGCCTCGGCCAAGGCCTTGGGCTTCAAGGATCGCGGGCTCTTGCGCCAAGGCTATGCGGCCGATGTGACCATCTTCGATCCGGCCGAGTTCCGCGAGCGCGCGACCTATCAAAGCCCGCATCAATTCCCGGCGGGTGCATCGACCACGGTCATCGTCAACGGCGTCGTCACCGTCGATCGCGCCGAGCATACGGGCGCGCTCGCCGGAAAGCTGTTGCGCCGCGCGGCGTGAGGGGCAAGGATCGGCACGCTCAAACGCCGGATTGAAGCCCGATGTATGTCCCCTCCGATTTCCGCGAAGACCGCGTACCGGTGCTGCACGAAGCGATGCGCGCGATCGCCTTCGGCACCTTGGTGAGTTTGGGCCCGGACGGGATGGTCGCGAGCCATATTCCACTGTTGCTCGATGAGGCGCCCGCGCCCTTCGGCACCTTGACCGGGCATCTCGCGCGCGCCAATCCGCAAGGGCGCGGGGCCGTGCCGGAGACCGAGGCGCTGGCGATCTTTTTGGGGCCGCAGGCTTACGTCACGCCCTCCTGGTATCCATCCAAGGCCGAGACGGGGAGGGTGGTGCCGACCTGGAATTATGTCGCGATCCACGCCTATGGGCGCCTGCGCTTCATCGACGACGTGGAATGGAAGCGCGCCCATGTGACGCGGCTCACGCAGTCGCAGGAAGGCAAGCGCGCGGCGCCCTGGGCGGTGAGCGATGCGCCCGAGGATTATCTCAAGGGCATGCTCAAAGGCATCATCGGTTTCGAGCTGCCGATCGTGCGGCTCGATGGCAAATGGAAGATGAGCCAGAACCGCAAGGCCGAGGACCGGCAGGGCGTCATCGCCGGGCTCGGCAAGGAGCGGGAGGCGAGCGCCCAGGCGGTTGCCGCGATCGTGGCCACGCGCGCGGCCGGGACCCAATAGAGCGGCCAAGAATCACAGGGGCAGCCGTCGCGCCAGAAGACCTCATTTTATTTGTAAGGTATTAGATGTAGTATGCTGATTATAAAATATTGTTTTAGAGAACGGCCTCCGCGGCGAAGACGGCATGAATGCCGTCTTGCGCCGGCATCGCGGCATCGCGATGTTATGATGAGGTCTCTCGCCACTTAGGCCGCATCGCTGGGAAAGCTCCTTTCATGTCCTCTTACGATTTCGATCTCTTCACCATCGGCGCCGGCTCCGGCGGCGTCGCCGCCTCGCGCCGCGCGGCCTCCTATGGCGCGCGCGTCGGCGTGTGCGAAGACAGCCGCGTCGGCGGCACCTGCGTCATCCGCGGCTGCGTGCCCAAGAAACTCCTGGTCTATGGCGCGTCCTTCGCCGATGCCTTTGCCGATGCCGCCGGCTATGGCTGGACGGTGCCGGCGCCCCGTTTCGATTGGGGCACGCTCATCGCCAACAAGAACAAGGAGATCGACCGGCTCGAGGGGATCTATCGCAAGCTCTTGAAGGACAGCAACTGCACCTTGTTCGAGGGGCGCGGCCGGATCGCCGATCCCCACACGATCGAGGTCGGCGGCAAGCGCGTGACGGCGGCGAATATCCTGGTCTCGACCGGCGCCTGGCCGGACCTGCCCAAGATTCCTGGAATCGAGCACGCGATCACCTCGAATGAAGCGCTCGATCTGACCGCGCTGCCCAAGCGGATCGTCATCGCCGGGGGCGGCTATATCGCGGTCGAGTTCGCCGGCATCTTCGCCGGTGTCGGCGCGCAAGTGACCGAGATCATCCGCGCCGACCGGATCCTGCGCGGCTTCGACGAGGACATCCGCAGCAATCTCGAGATCGAGATGCGCCAGGGCGGCATCAAGATCTTGGCGCATACGCAAATCCTCGAGATCAAGAAGACCGGATCGGTCTTCGCGCTGCGCCTCGATTCCGGCGAGACCGTCGAGGCCGATTGCGTCATGTATGCGACCGGCCGCAAGCCCAAATCGGCCGGCATGGGGCTCGATGAAGCGGGCGTGAAGCTCGGCGCGGGCGGCGCAATCATGGTCGATGATTGGTCGCGCACGGCGGTCTCCAACATCTACGCGATCGGCGACGTGACCGACCGGCTCAATCTGACGCCGGTGGCGATCGCCGAGGGCCGCGCGCTGGCCGAGACGCTCTTCAACGACAATCCGATGAATATCTCGCACGACAACGTCGCGAGCGCCGTGTTCAGCCAGCCGCCGGTCGGCACGGTCGGCATGAGCGAAGGCGCCGCGCGCGCCAAGGGCATCGCGATCGACGTCTATCGCACGCGCTTCCGGCCGATGAAGCATACGCTATCGGGCCGCGAGGAGCGGATCATGATGAAGCTCGTGGTCGAGCGGTCGAGCGATCGCGTTCTCGGGTGCCACATGGTCGGGCCCGATGCGCCCGAGATCGTGCAGTGCCTGAGCGTCGCGATCACCTGCGGCGCCACCAAGAAGCAATTCGACCGCACGATTGCGGTGCACCCTACCGCCGCGGAAGAGTTCGTCACGATGCGCGACAAGCTGCCTGAGCCCAAGGCCGAAGCGGCCGAGTAGGGCCTAATAGAAAACCCCGGCCGGTGGGGAGACCGGCCGGGGTACGTGAGCGGAATGTCGTCGAAAGACCGCGTCAGAAGGCGAGCTGCGTGCGCAACGCAATGGCGTCCATGGTGCCGCCAGTCGACGTGCCGATCGGAACGTTTCCACCCGTGCCAGCCTGGCTCCGATCGATGACGCCATGCAGATAATCGAGCATGAAGCGCAGATTGTTGTTCGGGTACCAGTTGATCCCGAAGGCGTAGATCGTCTGCTTGCCGCCGGCGAAGCCGTTGCCGACCGTGGAGCCCGCGGTGAAGTTGTCGTTGAGATCGACGATGCTGTAGCGCGCGGCGAGCTCGAACGCGCCCCAGCCGCCTTCCTTCAGGGAGAAGGGATGCGCGGGCGAGATGCCGCCGTAGCAGCCGCAGCCGGCGCTGTATTTACGCGATTCGCCGGTCACCGTGTAGCTCGCCTCGACATAGCCGCCGTTGAAGTTGAGATCGGGCAGGCCCTGGCGCGCGACGTTGTAGTGGAAATATTCCGCCTGCGCGAAGGCCGAGCCGATGCCGCCGGCGAGCTCGAAGCCGTAAACCGCCGCGCCCGTCACCGGATTGGTCAAGGTACCAATGGTGGAGGTGGTCGAGTTGCCGATCGTTTCGACGCCGAGGAATGAGGACGGATCGATGCGGATTTCGGGCTTGTCGGCGAGGCTTATCGAGCCGCTGCCGCCGGGCTTGACCACGCCTTCGGCGTCGACGCCGATATGGAAGGAATAATCCGGCGCTTGCAGAACCTGGAAGGTTGCGCGACCGGTCGCGCCGAAATCGCGCGGCGCGCTGTGCGAGCCGCCCGAGGTCGGGCCAGTGCCGTATATACCCACCCAGGCGCGGTCGTTGTTCCAGCGGATGCCTGCGGCCGAACGGTTGTCGCCGGCGGCGAGGTTGGCGGCGATCACCTGCGCCGAGGAGCGCTCGATGAACATGATGTTGTTCGAGCTGGTCGCTTCGTCGAGCGTGTAGGGAACATCCTGATAGCCGAAATCGAAATGGAACGGATTGAAGCCGTTATAGGTGATGTAGCCGGCTTCGATCGTCGAGCCATTGTCGGTCGAGCCACCGAAATCGAAGATCAGATTGTAATCCCAGTCGCCCATGAACTTGCCGGTGACGCCCAAGCGCGCGCGTCGCGCATTGACGCCGCTGTTGAGGCTTTGCGGCGTGGTGCCCTTGGAGTCCGGCTTGAAGTCGTAAGCGCCGACATCGAAATGCAGGCGGCCGGTGATGCCGAGCGTGGTCTGCCCGTCGGCGCTTTCGAACACCGGCCGGCCATTGAGCATCTTGACGACAGCCCCACCAACCCCGCCACCAGGCGACGACTTGATCTGGCTGACGGCTTTCTCGGTCTGCACCTGATTCTGCTGTGTCTGCTGGACCTGGCCTTGCAAGCTCTGCAGTTGCTGATTGAGCTGGCGGACCTGGTCTTGCAGCGCCTGGATCTGGCTGTTGAGCGCGGAGGCCGATTGCGCCTTGACGGGCGCTGCGAGAGCGAGAGCGCCGCAAAGCGCGACGCTGCCGAGCAGATATTTCTTGTGCGACATTCCTTATCCTTCGGTGTGATGTTGTCCCCGACCGGTCCGCGGCACTGGTGGTGCTGCAGCCGCGGCGATCCTATGGATCGTTAGTGACAGCCAAGCGTCTCTTCGATGACACTGGCATGACAAACTCTGTGGAAAACCCGCCCAGAACAGGGGCTTGCCGAAGGTAGCGGCGAGACCGGCGAAGCCGCGAGACGAGCGCCTTGTGCCGATTCGGCGCCTTCAGTGTCATCGGCCACCGAGGCGCGGGGAGGCTTGGCCCCTCATCGGCCGAGGAGGGATTCGGCCCGGCTTGTGTGCGGCGAGCGCCGCTTGGTAAGCTTCGGTGCGGCCCAAGCCCGGACGGCAGGAAGCGGGCGCGGGAGGTTTCTGCGGGCCATGCATGTGATCGAGCGCATCGATGCCTACCACAACAGCCTCGTCGACCTGCGGCACGATATTCACGCGCATCCGGAATTGGGCTTCGAGGAAAACCGTACCGCCGATCTGGTGGCCGAAAGCCTCGCCGCCTTCGGTTGCGAGGTGCATCGCGGCATAGGCAAGACCGGCGTGGTCGGGCGGCTCAAGGCCGGCACCTCGCCGCGCGCCATCGGGCTGCGCGCCGATATGGACGCGCTGCCCATCCAGGAAGCCAATCGCTTCGCCTATCGCTCGCGCCATGACGGGCGGATGCATGCTTGCGGGCATGACGGACACACGGCGATGCTGCTCGGCGCCGCGCGCTACCTCGCCGAGACCCGCCAATTCGACGGCATCGTCCATTTCATCTTCCAGCCCGCGGAAGAGGGCTTGGGCGGCGGCGACGCGATGGTGAAGGATGGACTCTTCGCGCGGTTTCCCTGCGACGCGATTTTCGGCATGCATAACCGGCCCGGGCTGGCGGTGGGCAAATTCGCCATCCGCAGCGGACCGATGATGGCGGGCGGCGCCTATTTCGACATCGCGGTGAAGGGCCGGGGCGCCCATGGCGCGCGGCCGGAATCGGGCATCGACCCCGTGCTGGTCGCGAGCCACATCACCACTGCCTTGCAGACGATCGTTGCGCGCAACGTGAAGCCGATCGAGACCGCGGTGGTGAGCGTCACGCAGATCCATGCCGGCGACGCCTATAACGTCATTCCCGAGCAGGCGGTCCTGCGCGGCACCGTCCGCGCCTTCAGCAACGAGATCCTCGCCCTGATCGAGACCAACATGCGGCGAATCGCGACCGGCGTGGCGCAAGCCTTCGGCGCCAGCGCCGCCCTCGACTTCCGCATTGTGTTCCTGCCGCTCGTCAATGACGCCGCCGAAACCGCTTTCATCGCCGATACCGCAGCCGAGCTGGTGGGTGCGGAGAATGTCAACCGCGCCGGCAATCTGGTGATGGCGTCGGAAGATTTCTCCTTCATGCTCAACACCTGCCCGGGCGCCTATATCCAGATCGGCAATGGCGACGGGGTTGGCGGGTGCGAGGTGCACAATCCGGGCTACGATTTCAACGATGCGATCCTGCCGCTGGGCGCGAGCCTTTATGCGTTGCTGGCGGAGCGCAAGCTGGCGCTCAGGCCGGGCTGAACGATCGCGCCGCGATGCCGGCGCTCGAGGGAAGGAAGCGATGAGAATAATGTCTGTGATCTACGCGGGCGCGCTCGCCGCATCGGCGCTCGCGATGCCGGCGCGCGCCGATATTTCGAGCTTGCCGAAGAGCGTGGCGAGCGGGATCGCCGCGATGGGTCCCAATCTGACGCCCGAGATCATCGACAAGACCTTCGCCCTGATGCGGCCGCTGGTGCCGGCGCCGCCCAAAAGCGTCACGATCACCAAGGATGTGAGCTATGGCGAGGACCCGCTCCAGAAACTCGACATCGATCGCCCGGCGAAGGGCCGCAATCTGCCGGTCGCGGTGTTCGTGCATGGCGGCGGCTTCGTGCGCGGCGACAAGGGCGATTACAGCAACGTCGTTGCCTATTTCGCCGAACATGGGATCGTCGGCGTCAATGCGAATTACCGGCTCGCGCCCAAAGTGACTTGGCCGGCGGAGTCGGAAGATGTCGGCGCGGTGATCGCGTTCCTCAAGAAGAACATCGCTCGATATGGCGGCGACCCCGCGCGCATCGTCCTGATCGGGCATTCGGCCGGCGCCAATCTCGTCGCCTCCTATGTCCTCGATCCGGCGCTCCATCCGGCGGCCGGGCCGGGCATCGTCGGCGCCGTGCTCATCAGCGGCCCGGCCTATCGCGCCCCCAGCATCGCCAAGCAAGACCAGGTCTATTTCGGCGAGGATGCGAGCCAATACGAAAAACGCGTGCCCGGCACCTATCTCAAGGATAGCCATACGCCGCTGATGATCGTGACCGCGCAATTCGACCCGGTGAGCCTCGGGCCCGAAAGCTACGATCTGGCCGCCCGGACTTGCTTGCGCGACCGGCAATGTCCGGTGTTCCTCTATCTCAAGGGTCATAATCACATATCGGAAGTGGCGAGCGTCGGCAGCAAGGACGACCAGCTCGCGCGCGGCCTCGCCGATTTCGTGAAATCGCGGCGCTGATCGCCTCCGCCGCAACCGGCGCGCCATGGCGGCGTAACCGTCCGCCGCCAAGCTTGCGACACGCCACGACAACCGGCAAAACGCCGTGCCTCCAGCGTCCGGTCCATAGCCATGTCGATTGGGCTTGCCATCAATGCTAGAAACGCAGGCCAGCACTGCGAGGATGGAGAGGCAAACCGCGCCCTAATTTTTAGTCGCGATCTAATATTGCTCGCGAGAGCGAAGTTTAGGCCAACTCCTTTTTCTCAAGCATGGGACAGCTCAATCGATGGTACGCGGAAATCCTGCAGCGGCGGCCGTAATCGGCGGCGATGGATTCGGTTTTGATCTCGGGAAATTCCTGCCTTTCCGCATTTCGGTCCTGGCCAATCGCCTGACGCGTCGGCTGGCCCGGATTTCAACCGAGAGGTTCAAGCTCACCGCTCCGGAATGGCGCATCGTCGCCGTGCTCGGGCATTTCGGCGCCGTGTCCAATCACAGGGTGATCGAGCTCACCACCCTCGACCCGGTGCGGATGAGCCGCGCGGTGTCGGGCCTGCTGCAGAAGGGCCATATCACGAGGATCGAGACGCCGGAGGATCGGCGCTGCGCCGTGCTGGAACTGACCCCCGCCGGCACCGCGGTCTTCAATGCCATGATCCCGCTGGCGCTCGAAGCCGAAAGGGAGGTTCTGGCCGCCGCCAGCGATCAGGATCGCGCGGCGCTCGAGCATATCCTGACCAAGCTGGAGCAGGCCACGGAATCGGGCGACGATCCGGGCGACGGCGCGATCTGAAATCTTCGGCATGCGGCGTGACCTCGCGCGAACGTGTTTGCCGCGCGCCGAGGCGATGCTGGTATCCTCCGGCTCCGAGGGGGATCGTCCTTGAATAGAGTCGCCGTCGCCCTTTTTCGCGGCGTTGCTCGTCTTCGGCGGCGCGGCGCGCGCCCAACAAGCCGATTTTTCCAAGGTCGAGGTCAAGATCACCGATCTTGGGCATCGAACCTATATGCTCGAGGGCGCGGGCGGCAACGTCACCATCGCTCTGGGCGATGATGCGGCGATCATGGTCGACAGCGAATTAGCGCCGATGCACGACAAGCTTAAAGCGGCGATCGCGACCCTGACGCGTGCGCCGGTGCGCTATCTCGTCGACACGCATTTCCACGGCGACCATACCGGCGGCAACGCGGCCTTTGCCGAAGATGGCGCCGTCGTCGTCGCGCAAGCGAATGTGAAGAAGCGTCTCGCCGAGGGCTCGGTCAACGGACGGACCGGCGCGAAGACGCCGGGAGTGACCGGTGAGGCGCTGCCGGCCAAGACCTACCGCACCGCGATGAGTTTGAGGATCAAGGGGCGCACCGCGCAATTGCGCCATCCGCTCAACGCGCATACCGACGGCGATACCTATGTGTGATTCGCCGACGCCGATGTGCTCGCCTCCGGGGACACGTCACCTTGGGCCGCTATCCGAATATCGACTTCGCCAATGGCGGCAACATCAAGGGCATGATTCGCGCGACCGACCTCTATTTGAAGTTCGTCGACGACAACACCAAGATCGTGCCCGGTCACGGCTCGCTCGCGAACAAGCGGCAATTGATCGCCTATCGGGCCATGCTGATCGAGGCGCGCAATCGCATCGCCAAGCTCATCAATGCGGGCAAGAGCGAGGCGGCGGCACCGGCGGCGAAACCCTTCCCCGATCTGGATGCCAAGATCGGCGCGAGCGAACAGCAAAGCGCGAATTTCGTGCGCGTCATCTACCATTCCTTGAAGCCTTGAAGCCTTAGCCAAGAAGCGGGGGCGGGGCGTAAGGCTTCGCCAAAGGCGGAACCGAACCCGCCCGTCCCGCGGCGACGCTTTCGAATCGCGTCGCGGGCCAGATCGCTATCGGCCGGCCCTTATGCTGAGACGCGCGAAATGTACGAGAACCCGTGGGCGCCGCGCGGCTTTAAGTCCTTGTTCCGGGCCGCGCCCGGACGGTACCATGACATGTCAATAAAAAGGCGAGGGAGGGCGTTTCTTGATCGAGAGCCGGATCGACATACGCGGCGCAAAGCTCCATTTGCGCCGCGGCGGCAAGGGCGCGCCGCTCCTCTATCTCCATGGCGTGCAGGGACTGCCGGCATCGCATAAGGCGATCGAGCAATTGTCGCAGCGCTTCGACGTGCTGGCGCCCGATCATCCGGGCTTCGGCAACTCCGACACGCCGGATTGGATCGACGACGTCTCCGACCTCGGCTTCTTCTATCTCGATATGCTCGCCGCGCTCGATCTGTCATCGGTGCATGTGGTGGGCGCGTCCTTGGGCGGATGGATTGCGATGGAGATGGCAATCCGCTCGACCGCGCGCATCAGGAGCCTCACCCTCGCGGATAGCGCCGGCATTCGCGTCGCGGGCACGCCGCGTGCCGACATGTTCATCGCGAATCAAGCCGAGCTAGGCCGGCTGCTTTTCGCGGGTGAAGGGGCGGCGGCCGATTGGGCCGCGCAATGGCAAACCTCGCCGGCCGCCCTCGAGGCCTATGACAAGAACCGCCACGCTGCCGCCAAATACACCTGGCAGCCGCGGCTTTATGATCCGAAGCTCGAACGCTGGCTCCATCGCATCGACGTGCCGACGCACATCCTGTGGGGCGCGGAGGATCGGCTCATTCCGCCGGCTCATGCCACGGCGCTCGCCGCGCTCATACCGGGCGCGTCGATAACGATGCTGCCGGAATGCGGGCATATGGCGGATATCGAGCGTCCCGAACTCTTCGCCGATACGGTTTCCCGGTTCATCGAAAGGCTGCGGTCATGAAAGTCCTGTTCTTTCATCTGATGCCCTATGCCGATCTCGACCTTAATTATCAGGAAAAATACCGCACCGATTGGGTGGTGTTGCCGAACACCTATTTCGATCCGGTCAAGGGTCACGCGCTCTACAACCGCTATCTCGACGAGCTGGAACTCGCGGCCGAATTGGGCTTCGACGGCATCTCGGTCAACGAGCATCATCAGAACGCCTATGGCTTGATGCCGTCGCCGGTGGTCATGGCCTCGGCGCTGGCGCGGCGCGTGAAGACGGCCAAGATCGCCATTCTCGGCAACGCCTTCGGCCTGCGCGACAATCCGCTCACCCTCGCCGAAGAACACGCCATGATCGACGTCTTGACCGGCGGGCGGCTCATTTCGGGCATGGTCCGCGGCATCGGCGCCGAATATTACTCGATGGGCGCCAACCCGGCCTTCAGCCATGAGCGCTTCCACGAGGCGCATGATCTCGTCGTGCAGGCCTGGACCAAGCCCGGCCCTTTCGCCTTCGAAGGCAAGCATTACCGCTTCGAATATGTGAATGTCTGGCCGCGGCCCTTCCAGCTTCCGCATCCGCCGATCTGGTGTCCCTCGCTCGGCAGCGGCGAGACCATCGACTGGGCGAGCGCCAAGGACCGGCGCTACGTCTATATTCAGAATTTCTCGCCGGTCGCCTCGGTCGTGCGCTATCTCAATCTTTACCGTCAGACCGCCGAGAAGCTGCACGGCTATACCGCGAGCTCGGAGCAGATTGGATGGGCCGCGCCCATCTATGTCGCCGAGACCGATGCGCGCGCCAAAGAGGAATCACGCATTCATATCGAAAGGCTCTTTAGCAAATATCTCAACCTGCCATTCGAGATGATGTTTCCGCCCGGCTATCTTTCGGCCAATTCCCTGAAGTCGATGCGCTCGGTCAAGCGGCCGGCGCTCGCCGCCGGCACCATGACGGTCGACAATCTGATGGAGTCAGGGGTTTTCCTTTGCGGCAGCCCCGACACGGTGCGGAAGAAGCTCGTCGAGGCGCATCGCAATCTGGGATTCCAGAATTTCCTCGCCAATCTCCATTTTGCGACCCTGCCTGCGGATCTGACGGAAAAGAATCTGCGGCTCTTCGCGACCGAGGTGATGCCCGCCTTGCAGGCCCTCACGGACAAGGAATATGCCGGGATGGAGACGCAAGCGGCGGAGTAGGGCGCGGCGCCGGACGATCCGTAGCGTCGCCGGTCGCGCATGATCGGCGGACCGGAAGAAGAAATTCGCTCAGCCGTTCTTCGCTGCTCGAACGCGCACTCAGCACGCGCGAGATTCATCCCTTCGCCGGATCCCTGATTTCCGCGATCACGGTTCTTCGCATCCAATGGCCGTAATGCAGGCAATCAAGGCCGGACAGCACGGCGAATAGGGTATATAGTGCAACAATTGGCTCCTGGATCGAAAGGGGGCTCGAACAAGGGAGAATTGAGCCGATGAGACGACCGTACAGCTTTGCCCGAACCTTGGCCGCGGCGACGAGTGCCGCGCTGATCTGCTTCACCCTCGGCGTCGGCACGGCGCGGGCCGACGAGGTCGTTCGCGTCGGCAAGGCGGTCGCCTCGGTCTTCGATTTCGTCCCGGTCGAAGTCGGCATCGACCGCGGCATCTTCAAGCAGCATGGCATCGAGGTTCAGAACTTCAATTTCGGCGGCGCCGCGAAGATGCATCAGGCGATGGTGGCCAAGTCGATCGATATCGGCCTCGGCGGCGGGCCCGAGCTCGCCTTCGTCGAGAAGGGAGAGCCGGTCAAGGGCGTCGCCGCGATGATGGGCGCGACCACGCTCGTGCTGCTGGTGCGGCAGGATCCCGCGATCAAGACATTGGCCGATCTCAAAGGCAAGAAGGTCAGCGTCTCGACCGTCGGCTCGCTGACCGAGTGGCTCGCCTATCGGTTCTCGCGCGCGCAGGGATGGGGTGCGAAAGGCGTCGATGTCGTGGCGCTTGGCGCATTGTCGGCGCGCATCTCGGCCTTGCGCGCGGGTCAGACCGAGGCGGGGATCATCGATATCGTCCACGCCACCGTGTTGCAGCAGGAAGGCATCGGCAAGATCATGCTGCATTTCAGCTCGGTCGTGCCGGACTTCATCACCCATGTGATCTTCGCACGCGGCGAATATATGAAGGACCATCCCAAGGAATTGCGCGCCTTCCTCGCCGGCTGGTTCGATACCATCGCCTATATGCGCAAGCACAAGGCCGAGACCGTCGCGATCGCGGCCAAGGTCATGCATCAGCCCGAGGACGTCGTCGCCACCGCCTATGACGCGAGCATGCCGTTCTTCTCGGATACGGGGCGGTTCGAGGCCAAGCCCTTGGCGGTGTTGCGCAGCTCCTTCGTCGACATGAAATGGCTGCCCGAGGCACCCGACATGAAAAAGCTCTACACGGAGAAATTCCTGCCGCATGGCGGATCGTGAATTCCGAGCGGGAGCGGATGGAGGCATTTCATACCACACCGGAAATTTGTGGTTAGCTCCGTTTCGCTCCTGCACATGCTCGGCCGGCACCTCGAAGCGGTGGAGTCTTTTGGTAATTTGAGCGCGCGCGCTTTCTGTTAGCATCGCCCCAAGGGCGACGAGGGAGGGAGCGATGCTCAAGCGCAGAAGCGTGTTGCAGGCTATCGGCGGCGCGGCGGCGCTGGCCGCGCCGGGCGTGGTCGCGAAACTGGCGCGCGCGGCCGAAGCGGTGCCCCTGACCACTGGCTTGCCGCCGGGCGAATACGACACCGCCATTCTCGATGCCTTGCCGGGCAAGAAGCCGCTGATCAAGCTTTCCTATCGTCCGCCCAATTACGAGACGCCCGTGTCTTATTTCGCGAGCGAGTTCACGCCCAATGACGCGTTCTTCGTGCGCTATCACTTGGCGGGTCTGCCCGATCCGATCGATCCCAAGAGCTGGAAGGTCAAGATCGGCGGCGAGGCCGCGGCGACACCGGTCGAGCTGAGCCTCGCCGATTTGCAGAGCGGTTTCGAGCAGGTGGAGATCGCGGCGGTATGCCAATGCTCGGGCAATCGCCGCGGCCTGTCGGATCCTCATGTGCCGGGCGTCGAATGGGGGCTCGGCGCCATGGGCAATGCGCTGTGGAAAGGGGTGCGGCTGAAGGACGTGCTCGCGAAAATCGGCCTCAAGAAAGAGGCGATCGAACTCGTCCTCAACGGCTCCGACGGGCCGGTGCTCGAGAAGACGCCGGATTTCGTCAAGAGCATTCCGGTGTGGAAGGGGCTCGATGAGAACACGCTCATCGCCTATTCGATGAACGGCCAGCCTCTGCCGCAGCTCAACGGCGCGCCCGCGCGCCTCGTCGTGCCGGGCTGGACCGCGACCTATTGGATGAAGCATCTCGCCACCATCGACGCGGTGACGAAGCCCTTCGATGGTTTTTGGATGAAGAGCGCCTACCGCATTCCGACCGGCAAGTTTCCCGTGATCGACCGGTTCCTCACCCAGGAAGCGCCCGGCTCGACGCCGATCACCGAGATCGTGGTCAATTCGCTGATCACGAGCCCGGGCGGCCCCTCGCGCGAGAGGCTCGGCAAGCCGATCGAACTGCGCGGGATCGCCTGGGATGGCGGCTACGGCATCGACCGGGTCGAGGTTTCGAGCGATGGCGGCGCAAGCTGGCGCGAGGCGAGTTTGGGCAAGGATCTGGGACGCTTCGCCTTCCGCTCATGGAGCTACCGCTTCGCGCCGACGAAGAAAGGCAGCTACACGATTCTCGCCAAGGCATCGAACAAGGCCGGCCAGACCCAGGCCGACAGCCTCATCTTCAACCCCGCCGGCTATCACAACAATGTGCCGCGGCCCGTCACCGTCACGATCGCCTGAGGGAGAGCGCCATGAAAGCCATGATCGCGCTTGCCGCGCTCCTCGCCGGGACATTGGCGGCGCAGGCCGACGAAAAGCCGGTGGCGCTGAAAGACGCGCCCGGTCGCGAAACCGTCGCGAATACTTGTAATGTGTGCCACAGCCTCGATTATATCCGCATCAATTCGCCCTTCATGACGCCGCAAACCTGGGAAGCCGAAGTCAACAAGATGGTCAATGTCTTCGGCGCGCCGGCAACGCCCGAACAGGCCAAGGCGATCATCGACTATCTCGTGAAGAATTACGGCAAGCCGGGTTGAGGCCGCTGCCGGCGCGCCGGGACGCTGCCCGGCGCGCCGGCGCCGCGATCAGACCTTGCCGCCGAGACGCTTGGCGGCGGCGCGGACCAGGCCCAGATCGGCGTATTTCTTCACGTCGATCCCGGTCTTGAGATATCCCAGATCCTTTTGCAGGTTGATGTTGGCCTGCAGCGCCTTGAGATCGGGCAGGCCCTCGGGATTGCGATAGTAATCGTGCTTCGTGAAGAGCCATGATTCGAAGCGTTCGGCCGGCTGCTTGGTCGCCGCGGCGACGAGCTTCACCGTCTCCTCGTGATTTTTCGGGTCCTGGAAATAGCGCTGCACGCGCAGCATGTCTTCGAGCATGTCCGTCACGGCGGCGCGGTTCTTCTCGAGAAATTCCTCGCGCGCGGTGTGAATGATCATCTGCGTCTGCCCGACCGCGTCCTTTTGCGTGAACAAGGAGCGCGAAAGTTTCTTGAGCTCGGGATCCTGGGAGAAGGGGAGAACCGCCGGGATGAGATCGGCCTTCTTCTCGCGCAGGAGCGACTTCATCGCCGGGAACGGCGCCTCGATGATGCTCACATCGGTGCGGTCGTTGAGCCCGTGCTTGCGCAGCATGACGCGCATCGCGATGTCGACGGCGCTGCCCTGGGTGTTGGTGGCCAGCACCTTGCCTTTCAAATCCTTGACGGTCTTGATCGGGCTGTCCTTGCGGACGCGATAGGTGTTGGTCTGATAGCCCGCGACCCCGTCCTGGAAGCAGTCGGCGATGACGCGGAGATCCTGAAGCTTCGCGTTCTCGATCGCGAGCGGCAGGGAGGAAAAGGCGAGCGAGCCGGTATCGACGGCGCCCGAGGCGAGCGCCGTGATCATCGGCGTCGTGCCGGCGAAATGCTGGGGCTCGATATTGTAGGACTTGCCGAGATGCTTGGTCAGCTGCGCCATGCCGGGAAGCATGGGCAGAAGATCGGCCGGCAAGACGACCCATCCAGCCCGGATCGTCACCGGTTCGGCGGCGCGCGCCGGACGGATCTTGGCGGCGCTTGCGAAGAATGTGGAACTGGCCAGCGAGGCCAATACGAATCGTCTCGAATACATTTCCTGCTCCTGTTCGATATCGGTTTTTGTCGTGCCGCGATGTCCAGCGGGGTCCGCCGCGAAGGCGGCCGCCGCTGTCTCGCCGGCTGTCGCCATTATGGGCGCGGGGCGCGGCCTCGAAAAGCAAAAGCGCGCCCGCGCGCCATAAAAATTGCGTGCAGCTAGGTCAGAGAGCCTGTCGCTTCTTCCGGCGTTTCAGCGCGTCACGCCGCGTTGGCGGCATAGGACGCGCTGCTCGCCGAAGGCGGATGATAGGGGAGGGCGCCGTCGCTGACGCCTAGGCTGTTGCGCTGATGCACGTGGTTGTAGCCATAGGTGAAGGTGGCCGTGCTGCCGACGGCGAATTAGGTGATGGGTCCATCGAATTACGAACGCGATCGCCGTTAGCATGGACGGCAAGGGAGCGTGACGGGACAACGTCTTCGTCGAGCGGCTCTGGCGCTCGGTCAAATACGAAGAGGTCTACCTCAAGGCCTATGACAGCGTCGGCGAGGCGCGCGCCTCGCTTGGTCGATATTTTGAGTTTTACAATCGCAAGCGCCCGCATTCGAACCTTGACGCCCGGACGCCGGGTCGCGCCTACTTCGACCATCTGCCGCAGGTCGCGGCAGCATGAGTTTCGTCGCCGTTGTCGGAGCGTCACTCCGGTCGGGCTACGTCCTCCCTGCGTGCTACCCCGACAACGGCGCACGACATCGGCAACGGGCAGGGTTCCGCCTATCCAGCGCGGAGTCCCGTCCAGACAAAGCCGGCCACCTCAATCCAAGGAGCACCAAATGCTTGAGCTTTATCACCACGGCTCTTCCGTCTGCGCCGCCAAAGTAAGGTTTGCGCTGGCGGAAAAGCAACTCGGCTGGACCGGACACTACGTCGACATTCTAGCCGGAGAGCAGTTCAACCCCAATTTCTTGGCAGTCAACCCGAAGGCCGTCGTGCCCGTGCTGGTCCATGACGGCGAAATCATCCCGGAGTTGACGGTCATCTGCGAATACGTCGAGGACGCGTTCCCGCAGCATCCGATCTATCCATCCGCGCCGGCGGAGAGGGCCCACGTTCGGCTCTGGACCAAGGCAGTGGACGAGGAGCTCCATCCGGCCTGTTCGGCAATTACCTATGTTGTTTCCCACCGCCATACGATCCTTCGCAACGGAGTAGGGAATTTCGAGGAGTACCTGAGCAAGGGCGCCAGCGAGGGCATCGCTGCGAGAACACTGAAGTGGCAGTGGATACAGGAGGGGCTAGCGGCTCCCGGCGCGGCCGATAAAATTCGGCTCTACGACATCTACTTGCACAAGATGGAGACGGTGCTCGAAGGGCGGGATTGGATGGCAGGTCATGCTTTCACCATGGCCGACATCGCCCTGACCCCCTACGTGAATCGTCTGGCGGTCCTGGCCATGGAAGGGATGTGGACGGGCGGGCGCCTCCCGCGGGTCGAGCGCTGGTTCGACCGCGTGGTGCAGCGGCCGACCTTCTATTCTGGCTTCGTCGAATGGATGCCCAAGGATCTGGTTGCGGAGATGCGCGCCAACGGCGTCCGTTCCTGGCCGGACATCAAGGCGCTGCTGGGAATCTGACTCACCACCGACCTGGCCTTCCGGCGACGGACTCTCACACAAAACGCGGGATCGAACCCGGAAATGACCATCCGCGGCCCGAAGCCGACTTTTCGGCGCGGAATTCAAGGGACACAAGGAATTCAGGGGACACAATACCTAATTCCTTGATGCCGCAGATGCGGCCATCGACCGTCGGGTCAGGGCACCTTGAGCGCGGCTCGAAAAGCGCCGCGAGCTATGCCGCGCCGCGAACGCGGTCGAGGATCGCGCCCGCATCGGCCGGGACTTCATCCGCGCGCCACGCCACATGGCCGTCGGGGCGCACGAGAACGAGGCAGCGCTCGTAAAGCGCGCGCGCTTCAGCGCGGTCGATCGCGACGATGTCGAGCGGCATGCGGCGCGAGGCCGCTGCGGCTTCGAGGGCGCGCGTAACCGGTGCCGCCTTGCCGAAGCGAAGCAAGGTGAAGCCGCGACCAAAGCAATCGAGCACCGATCGCTCGTCCTCGATCCAGAAATGCGGCGCGCGGCCGCCAGGCCGGGCCGAGGGACGATAGGCCTCGGGATCGTCGGGTGTCTCGGGCGTTCCATCGGCGACGCAGATGGGAGAATCCGCGTAGCGATAGCCCAGCTGCAAACCCATGGTGCGGAATTCGACGCCGACATTCTCGACCAGCATGGCGCCAATCTTGTCGCGCAGCGCGTCGCCTTCACTGCCGGGTTGGTCCAGTGAATCGAGACCGTCGCCCCAGCCGGTCTGGTTCGAATGAAAGCGTGTCGCGCTGGCGACCGCGCGCGCGCCGGCCGGGCGGCGCTCGGCATCATAGGAGCCGAGCAAATCCGCGCCGCCCCAGCCTTGCAGGACGGCGGCGAGTTTCCAGCCGAGATCGACCGCGTCGCCGATGCCGGTATTCATGCCGAGCGCGCCGGTGGGCGAGACCTGATGCACCGAATCGCCCAGAAGGAAAACGCGGCCCATTCCGTAGCTTGCGGCGAGAACGCTTTGCCGGCGCCAGACATTGACGTCGACCCATTCGACTTTCACATCGCGGCCGAGACCGCGCCGCAAATAGGCCTCCTTGTCGACGGTCTCGGCGCGGGTCTCGGGATCGGTCTCGTTGACCATGAGCCGCCAGAGCCCGTTGCGCGGATCGATGATGCGGAGATTCGCCCAGACCCCGCCGCGATCGATCGGGATGAAGAAGGTGCCGGGCTTCTTGCCGCAGGCCTCGAGCAGCTTGGGCGCGCGGAAGAACATGTTGACCGCGCAGCCGAGCATGCCCTTGCCCTCGAGCGCGACGCCCAGAGCACGGCGCACGGAGCTGCCCGCGCCGTCGCAGCCGGCGAGATATTGCGCCTCGATCCGCTCCTGTTTTCCGCTCGAAAGATCGGTCACGGTCGCGACGACGCCGTCGGAACTCTGCGCGAAGGAATCGAGACGGCTTTTGTAGCGCAGCGTCACTTTAGGGAAGGAGCGCGCGAAGCGTTGCAGGATCGGATCGAACCAATGCTGCGAGCAGGTCTGGGTATATTCCGGGCTGTGCTCGGAGGCGCGGACCTGACGCGGCGGGCGCGTGACTCGGCCGAGCTCATAGCCGCTGAGGGTGGTGACGAACACCACGTCCTTCGGCCAGTCGAGCGGGAAGGGCGTGTCGAGCACCTGATCGGCGATGCCCCAGCGGCGGCAGAATTCCATCGACCGCGTATTGACCTCGTTCATCTTGGGCGTCTTCACGACGCCGTCGCCCTGCTCGATCAGGAGACATTCGATTCCCTGCCAGCCGAGCTCGGCGGCAAGCGCCAAGCCGATCGGTCCGCCGCCGACGATCAGAACGGGAAGCTTGTCCTTGCTCATGATGGGTCTCGCGCCGCCAAGGAGATACGCCGCCACAGCCTACACGGCGTGCCGGCCCGAGTCATGGCCGTCGCGGCTTGATCTGGATCAAGGCCCGGCGCGTGCCCATCTGTCTTATTCAGGCTCAAATCCCGTGGAGTATTCTGCGATGAAACGTCTCGGATCTTCGATCCTCTTTGCGATCCTCATGCTGCTCTCCTTGCCCGCCTTGGCGCAGAACGGTGCCGGTACCGCGCCGCCGGCAGCCGGCCCCGGCTATGGACCCGGCTATGGCCCGATGTGGGGCTATGGCCATCATCATTTCTGGGGCGGCGGCTGGGGTTTCCACCCCTTCGGTGTGATCTTCTTCGTCATCTTGTGCGTCTTCCTCATCGCCGTGGTGATGCGCATGTTCGGCTTCGGCCGTCACTGCGGCTATGGCCGGTTCCGCCATCGCGGCTACGGAGGACGCGGCGGCGGCGCCCTCGACATTCTCGAGGAGCGTTTCGCCAAGGGCGAGATCGACAAGAACGAGTTCGAGGAAAAGCGCAAGCTGCTGATGCGCTGAAGCGCGATTTCTAGAGCGTTTTCGAGCGAAGTGGATACCGGTTCGCGTGAAGGAAATGCGACAAAACAAAAAGCTAGAGCCCCGGCTTTGATTCCATCAAAGCCGGAAAGGCTCTAGTCCGAGACGCCGACCGGCGACTCGAACTCGAGCGCGGCCGCCATCGGCACGCGCAGGCGCCAGCTCCAGGCCCAGAGCGCGATGCAGAGAGCGGCGCCGATCGCCACCGGCGCGCGCAACTGCCAATGCTCGGCCGCCGCGCCCATCGTCACCGTGCCGAGCGAGGGGACGCCCTGCGCGATCATGCCATAGACGCTCAACACCCGGCCGCGCAGGCTGGAATGGACCGCGGATTGGATGAGCGTCTGGTTGCTGACGCTTTGCACGATGAAGGCGAAGCCCAAAAGCGCGGCAAGCGGACAAGCGAGCCAGAACAGATCGGTCGCAACGAAAAGCAAGAGCCCGACGCCCATCAGCAGGATATTGGCGAGGGTGATGCGCGTCAGTCCCTTCAACTCGCCGCGCGCCGACATCCAGACCGCGCCGAGCATCGCGCCCGCGCCGTGAAACGACAGGAGCCAGGCCAGCCCGGTCGAGCCGCGCGCGAACACGCTGGCGGCAAAGCCGGGGAAGAGATCGGTCAAGGGCTTGGCGCAGATCGAGGTGATGACGAGCAGCGCCAGCTGCGTGCGGATGCCCTCGTGATGCAGAATGTAGCGGATGCCTTCGATCGTCTCCGCCCAGATCGAGCGCGCGGCTGAGGCGGCGGCGGGCATGGCGATGCGCGCCTGATCGATCGCGCGCAGCGCAAGATTGATCGGCAGGAAGAGCAGAAAAGCCGCAACGAAGGTCCAGCCCGTGCCGGCGCTCGCGATGATGGTCCCGCCGATCGCCGGCCCCAGGAAGCGCGAGAAGTTGAAAATCATCGAATTCATCGCGAGGGCCGAAGGCAGATGCTCGCGCCCGACGAGGCCGAAAATGACGGTCATGCGCGTCGGGCGGCTGAAGGCAATGACGATGCCGCGAGTCAGCACCAGAAAGACGAGCAGCCAGATGGTCATCAGCGCCGTCAGGGTGAAAAAGGCGAGCGCCGCCGCATAGGCCAGCGAGAAGAGCTGAGTCACGCGCAAGAGCTTAACCTGGTCGGCGCGGTCGATGAGCGTGCCGGCGAAGAATCCGAGAGCGATGCTCGGCGCCGCCTCGGCGATCGCAATCCCGCCGAGCCAGGTGGTCGATTGGGTCAGTTCCCAGGTGAGCCAGCCGATTGCGACGCGCTGTACCCATTGACCGACATTCGACGACAAGGTACCGATGACGAACAGGCGATAGGGCCGGAGCGCGAGCGTCTCGCGCAACATGCCGAAGCCGACGGGCATTCTCATCGGCAGATCGCTCGCTCCATGTCGTCTCCCGCGCAGCCGCTATCGGGGCGCGCTCCCGGCCCCTTCAAACTACCGCATCGCAGGCGCGAAGGGCAGGGTCCCGGCTTTGCCCCGCGATGCGCGTCGCGCAAGCCGCGTTTTCCGAAAGATCGTTTGACCACCCGCGTTGAGATTTGCGCCTTCCCGTATAATCCGATAAGGTCGAAAAAAACGCGCGAAAGCGTGTCGGTGCCGCGTCCGGTGGCCGGGTCTTCGCGGGCCTGCCGTGAGTTTGCGGTGTCGCGCCACAGGGAGGCGGACCATGAAGGCGCTCGGCCTGCTCGACAGGCTGACGGGATATGCGAGCAACAGCCTCGCATTCATCGGCGCGGTGGGCATGGTGCTCATGGTGCTGCACGTCGTCATCGACGTGACGGGACGCTTCGTCTTCAATCATCCGCTCACCGGCACGCTCGAGACCGTCACCTATTACTATATGGTCATGGTCACGGTCCTGCCCTTCGCCTATGTGACGCGGCGTCAGGGCCAGATCGTGGTCGAACTCTTCACCAGCTGGCTGCCGGCGCGCTGGCTCGGCCTCCTCGAGGCCGGAGCCGCCTCGCTGATGCTCGTCTTCCTCGTCGTCCTGACCTGGAAGACGGGACAGGAGGCGATCCAAAAGACGCTCATCGGCGAAGTCCGCCAGGCTGGCGACGGCGATCTCATCGCGTGGCCCTCGCGCTGGTTCCTGCCGCTCGGCGCGGGGACGATGGCGTGCGCCGTCGCGCTGCGCATCGTCGAAGATTTCCGAACTTTCTTGGGCCGCTAACGGCGTCGCGCAGCGCGGGGGATCGGACTTGTCGGAGATCGAGTTAGGCTATGTTTCCCTGGCGGCGGTGCTCGGCCTCTTGGCCTTGCGCGTCCCGATCGGCATCGCGCTCGGCGGCGTTTCAATCGTCGGGATCTGGTATCTGCGCGGCATCAATGTCGCATTCAACATCCTGCGCTCGGCGCCTTACGATTTCATGGCCAGCTGGGAGCTTTCCGCCATTCCCATGTTCGTGCTGATGGGCGCGATCGCGCATCGCTCGGGCATATCGAGCTCGCTTTTCACCGCTGCGCGCTTGTGGTTCGCGCGGCTTCCCGGCGGGCTCGCGGTCGCGACCAATTTCGCCTGCGCGGGATTCGCGGCGGCGTCGGGATCGAGCGTCGCTTCGGCGGCCGCAATGGGGTCGATCGCGATTCCCGAAATGGTCAAAGCCGGCTACGACAAGAGCCTCGCGACCGGCACGGTCGCCGCGGCCGGCACGCTGGCCGCGCTGATCCCGCCCTCGATTCCGTTCGTGCTCTACGGAATCTTCGCCCAGACCTCGGTCACCAAATTGCTGATCGCGGGCATCCTGCCGGGGCTTCTGACCGCGGCGATTTACGCCGCGATGATCGTGGCCCGCTGCGTGATCTCGCCGCAGATTGCGCCGAAGATCGACATCGACGTCAGCCGCGCGGAGCGCTGGCGCTCGCTGCGCGACGTCTGGCCGATCCTTTTCCTCATTCTTGGCATCATCGGCGGTCTTCTGGGCGGCGTCGTCACGCCGACCGAGGCCGGCGCCTTCGGCGCCTTCCTCGCCTATGTGATCGCCTTCGTCCAGGGCAAGCTCACCAAGGAGGTGTTCGTCGAGAGCCTGCGGGACGGGCTCACCAGCACCTCGCGGCTCCTCTTCGTCGCGGTCGGCGCCATCCTCCTGACCAAATATATGGCGCTCTCGGGCATGCCGTTCTATCTCGCCGATCTGATCGGCAGCTGGGCGGTCAACCCGCTGCTCCTCGTCATCGGCGCCTCGATCGTCTATCTCGTCCTCGGCATGTTCCTCGATCCGCTCGGGATCCTGCTGATCACGGTCCCGGTCTTCGTGCCGATGTTCGAGAAGCTCGGGCTGAACCTCATCTGGTTCGGCGTGATCGTGGTCAAATATCTCGAGATCGGGCTTCTGACCCCGCCGGTTGGGTTCAACGTCTATGTGATCAAAACGGTCGTCGGCGACGAGATCCCGCTCGAAACCATCTTCAAGGGCGTCGGCTGGTTCCTCGCCTGCGAGGTCCTGATCATGACCTTGCTGATCGCCTTCCCGGAGATCTCGCTCTATCTCCCCAGTCTGATGAACTGAACGGGAGCGGGCCCGCGCCGGCTCGCGCGGGCCCGAAGTCGGTGGTGCCGATCAGAGCTTGTTCGGATCGAGCTTGTCGTAAATCTCGCTCTTATAGGCGGCAGCCATCGCGTCCATGTGATCCTTCAGATCCTTCGCCTTCGCTATCTTCTCCCACTTGTCGAGGTTCTTCATAAAGGCGCTGAAGATCTTTTCGGGATCCTTGACGCCAAGCTGCTGCTTGAGCAATTCCGGAATCTTCGTCCGCTCGCCTTCCTGGAACTTCGCCACCAGATCGGTGAAGTCCTTGCCGCCTTCGTTGAAGGTGACGTGCTTCTCCTTGATCGCGATATCCTTTATCTTCTGATCGGCGGCAACGTTGACCAGATAGACCATGCGCGCGAGATGCATCGGGATGGCGTCGATCGCGATCTTGCGCTGCGCCGGCGTCAGCTTGTTCCAGGCGCTGCGCGCATAGACGACCGAGCTGATCGTCCGCGGACTGCCGAGCGGCGTCTCGAGCACGTATTTGGCGACGTCCCAATAGCCGAAATTCTGCAGCCAGGTGATCACCCCGTGCACGCAATCGATGGCGCCGCGTTCGAGCGCGGTGGTGGCGTCGGGCGGGCTCATGGAGACCGGCACGCCGCCCATCGCCGCGATCAGTCGCGTGGTGGCGCCCACGGCGCGAATCTTGAGGCCCTTTACATCGGCCAGGGTCTTCACCTCCTTGCGGCAAATGAGGCCCTTGTTGTTGTTGCCGAAGGAGGCGAGATAGATCGCGCCGTATTGATGGAACTCGGCGACGCATTCGGGGCAGTCGAATAGCATCGTCTCGTTGGCCGCGCCGGTGATCGCCGCCGGATCGTCGCCGAATATCTCAGTATCGTAAATGACGTTGGTGTTCTTCAATTCCTTGCGGGTGAATACCGGCACGACGAAACCGGCATCAATGGTGCCGTCGCGTAAGGCCACCAAGGTGTTGTCGAGGCTCACCACCTGGCCGCCGGCCAGGATCTTGAGCTTCAAGGAGCCGCCGGAAAGCTTCGCCACATCGTCGGCGTAGCCCTGGACGCCGATCGCGATTTCGTCCGATTTCGCCGGAATACCCGCGCCGTAAACCAGCTCGGTCGCTCGGGACGCGGCGGCGAAACCCAACAGGCTCGCCAGCGCGGCGGCGACCAGAGCGGGACGGAATCCCTTCCTGATCATGTTTGTCCTCCCTGACTATGGCGGCCGACGCGCGACTTTTTTGCGCATGCACATGCCGGTAACGCCGAGGACGCCACTTTATGCCAGTCGCGCAGCCCAAACAACCGACAATCGGGCAGGGCGATGCCGCCGCGAGGGCCGAAGCCCGCGGGCTCGCCGCGCAGGAGAGCGGCCCTTCAACGCGGCCGCGTCGGTGCGGCCATTGTCTTCTGCGGCGATTTCGACGGGCTCGTTCCGCCCGCAGCGCGCGGGCTCGCCGACAGGCTTGTGATCGTCGCCTTGAGCAGCGAGCCGGAAAAAATTAGAAACGCCGCGACGACGAGGACGAGATAGATCAGCTGCGTATGTGTCATCGACACTCTCCGTGTGTCGCGGAGTGTGCCATTCAGCAGCACGCGTTCAAGTTACAAGTCCGAAAGGTCGACGCGGCCGTTCCAGCGTGGAAGTCGACCTGCGCTGCGCCTCAGGACTTGGACGCGAGGCTCTTCACGTCGCCGTTGATCTCGCCGCCATCCTCTATATGCAGCTTGCCGTAGCGCACGGTGCCGCTGACATGTCCGGTGGAGCGGATGAGGAGATTATCGCGCACCGTGAGCGAGCCCTCGTAATTGCCCGAGATCTCGGCGCTCGCGATCTCGGCGGCCCCTTTGAAGGTCCCGTTCTCGGTGATCTCGACGGTGTGGCAGTCCTGCAATTCGGCTTCGACCTTGCCGTCGACGATGAGGCGGTCGCAAGACGAGATCTTGCCGTCGAGCGAGATGCCCTTGCCGACGGTGAGGCGCTTGGTCTCGTCCCGGCCATCGGTCTTGGCGTCGCGCGCCGGCGTCAGCGCGGCGGGAGCGGGCGGAATCGCATAGTGCCGCGTCACCGTGTGCGCAGCGGCGGCGTTCGAGGTCGACGGGGCGAGCAGCGTGGCGGCATCGGCGGCCGCGGATGGGGTTTCGCGCGTTTCGTCGCCGGCGGATGATTTGGTCGTCTTTTCTCGGGTGAACATCGTGCTCCTGCCGCTGATCGCTGTGGGATTCTTCCGAGGAAGCTTTGCCATCGATTGCGAAATCTCCCTGCGCCCGGCAATAGCACGCGGGCGCGGCGCGGCGCGGTGACTATCTTGTGACCAAGCCGGCGCGGCTAGGCGCGGGCGCCGCGCACCGTGTCGATGAGCGCCAGCGCGTCGCCGGGCTCGGCATCGCCGCGCCACGCGACATGACCATCGGGGCGGACGAGGACGAGGCGGCGCTCGTAAAGCTTGGCGACCGCGCGATCCGCCAGGTCGACGACCCGGAGCGGAAGATTGCGCTTTGCCGCGGCTTCGATCAGCGCGGCCCCGCCTTGCGGCTCGACGCCCAGGCGCAAGAGAACGAAGCCTTCGCCGAAGAGGTCGAGCGTCGAGCGATTGTCGCCGATCCAGGCATGCGGCGCGCGCGTGCCCGGCCTCGCGCTCGGGACGAAATCGACCGTCTCCAAGGGAATGGGCGGGCTCCCGTCCGGCACGCAAATCGGCGAGGGGTCGTAGCAATAGCCGAGACGAAGATTCTCGGTGAAGATCGGGCTGGTCGCGCCGCTCGAGGCGCGATAGGCCTCGGCCCAGCGCCGGCGCAGCGCGGCGCCTTGCGGCGTCGCAGCGGCGATCTCCGGCCCGCCCGGCAGATCGGCCAGAAGCACGAACTCGTCGGTCGAGGCGTGGACATTGTTCAAGGCCACGGGCTTGCGCTCGGCCTCGTAGGAATCGAGCAGATGCGCGCCGCCCCAACCCTGGAGCGTGGCGACGAGCTTCCAGCCGAGATCGACGGCGTCGGCCAGGCCGGTATGCAGGCCGAGCCCGCCCGTCGGCGAATTCTGATGCGCGGCATCGCCCGCGATGAAGACGCGGCGGTCGCGGTAATGTTCGGCGACGCGTTCGCGCCGCTCCCAATCCATGACCGAGAGTATCTCGTAGTCGATCTCGGTCCCCGCCAGGCGCCGCATATAGGCATGCCCATCGAAGGCGGGATCGGCCTTCAACACCGAAAGCCGCCACAATTCCTTGCCGTCGATGCCAATGATCTCGCCCCAGGTGCCGCCTTCATCGGTGAAGCGGAAGAAACGCGCCCAGCCCTTGTCGTGAATCTCCATGAGCTGGCGCGAACGGAAATAGACATTGACGCTGTGCGCGACGATTCCAAGACCCTCGTAACCGAAGCCGAGCGCGGTCACCACCGCGCCATCGGCGCCGTCGCAGCCGACGAGATAGCGCGCCGCCACGGTCTCGCTCTTGCCGGTCTTGCGGTCGGTGATGGTCGCCACGACACCATCGCCGTCCTGGGTGAATGAATCGAGGCTGGTCATATGCCGGATCGTGACCGAAGGCAGCGCGCGCGCCGTCGCCAGCAGGATCGGATCGTAGAAGATCTGCGCGCAGGCGACGCGGGGCTCGGGCGTGTAGCCGAGGCGCTGTTTGACATAGGCGGGCACTTCGTGGCGTGCCAGCTCGTAGCCGACCATCGAGGTGCAATAGACCAGATCCTGGGGATGGGTCGGCGGCCAGCCGGAACGCTTGACGGTTTCGGCGATCCCCCAGCGGCGGTTGAATTCCATGCTGCGGATCGAAAGCCCGCTCATTTTGGGCACGCCGATGCTGCCGTCGCGACGCTCGACCAAGGTGCAGGCGATGCCCGCCCGGCCGAGCTCGATCGCAAGGGCCAGCCCGACCGGACCGCCACCCGCAATCAGAACGGGTATTTTCTCCGCGCTCATGCCGTTCTTCCGCCGTTTTCTCCCGCGCGCAACGGTAGAGTGGGCATATTGCGCGGTCAACGATGGGCTTTCGCTCGCGATCTCGACGACGTCCTCGTCCACGCAAGCAAGCGTTGCTTTCGCCCCGAGGACGCGGGAAAATCCCTGCGAGCGCCAAACAGCGCCGTGAGAAGGGAGACGCCATGACCGAGCTTCGCGAGAAATTTGCCGCCTCGAACGTGATCGCGATGTGGGAGCAGGAGCTGCGCCCCAACCGCCCGCATGTCGCATCGCATCTCTGGCGCTGGGCGGCGATGAATCCGCTCATCGGCGAGGCGGCGGGCGCGGTCAACATGACCGATGCCGAGCGTCGCGTGCTCATCTTGAACAACCCGGCCTTCGCCGGCAGCGCGGCGCAGGGCGCTGCGCCCAATCTCTCGGTCAATCTGCAGGTGCTGATGCCCGGCGAGAAGGCGCGGCCGCATCGCCACTCCATGCATGCCCTGCGCTTCGTGCTCGAAGGCGAGGGCGCGACTACCATCGTCGAGGGCAAGGCTTGTCCGATGCTGCCGGGCGATCTGGTGCTGACCCCGGGTTGGACCTGGCACGAGCATGTCAATGCAGGGAAGGACCGTTCGGTCTGGGTCGATGCGCTCGACGTGCCAGTGCACGGCTATCTCGACGATCGCGTCTTCGAGCCCGGTCCGGCCCATGATATCGACGAGCCTCCGGCCGACGCGGTCTTCACCGCGGGGCTCGCCCCCGACAAGCCGGCCGCGAGCTGGCCCTATTCGCCGAAGTTCCGCTATCCCTGGACGGAGGCCGCGCAAGCGCTGGAGGCGGCGCGTCCCGATGCCGACGGCGCGCGGCGCCTGCGCTACACCAATCCGATGAATGGCGGCGCCATTCTCTCGACGATCGATTGCTATCTTCTCGGTCTGAGCAAAGGGCCGGAGACCGAAGCCTATCGCACCAACAGCAATGCGGTCTGCGTCGTGGTGGAAGGCGAAGGACAGTCGCGGGTCGGAGACGACACCGTGAATTGGGGTCCCAAGGACATTTTTACTTTGCCGCACGGGCAATGGATCACCCACAAATCGCTGAGCGCGAAGGCGAGCCTCTTCCAGATCACCGATCGCGAATTGTTCCGCCGCCTCGATTTCCTGCGCGACGAGAACCGGCGCTAAGCCAGAAGCACTGACGACCGGATGCGGGCGCCTTCAAGGCGCGCCGCAGCCATCGGCGCGCCTCCGCTGTGATATTTCTGTGGTCCCTTCAAACCGCGCTTATCTCCCGTGGGTGATTTGGGTCAAAATGAATCGGCGCGTCATTTTGCTCGCGCTTTGAACGGGTTGTGCGCGGATCTGCGCTTTGAGGAATTGCGTTGAGCCGTAGCCGTCGATGACGAAATGGAAGAGCCGCTTGGAGGCGTGCACCGATCCGATCAGCCAATCGTTCGACCAGCGAATGGATGACATCTTATTTCGGTGGAGAATATTGATGGTAAAGCGGGAAGTTCATGCTTTTGAACAGCGGATCATCGCCGCATCCGCGCGCGGCACGACAAGCGCGCTTCGCCTCGTTGCCTCGGCCGGCGAGCGTCGACGGGATGCCGGCGATTCCTTTCTGACCTTTAGCCGCTCCGATGTCGCGACTTGCGTTCTCGATCAGGATCTTAATCTCCAATTCTTCACCCGATCGGCACAGGAATTGTTGGGGATCGTCGCGGCCGATGTCGGCAAGCCTTTCGCATGGATCGATCTCCCCTTCGAGGATCGCGAACTCGCCGCCGATATCGGCGCCGTGAGACTCCACGGCGCCGCGATCGAGCGCGATATCGGCACGGCGGGCGGGCGCTGGTACAGGCGGAGCGTCTATTCCTATCTGGGCAACGGGAAGGCAATCGCCGGGATCGTGATCTCTTTCGTCGACGTCAGCGAAAACAAATTGGCCGCGTTGCGCATCGATCGATTGACCCGGCGCGAGCGGGCGGTGATCGATCAGGTCGTGGCCGGGCATCCGAACAAGGTGATCGCCTTCAAGCTCGCCATCAGCCGCCGCACGGTCGAATATCACCGTCAGCGGGCGATGACCAAGCTCGGGGTCACGACGCTCGCGGCCCTCATTCGGTTGTTCATGCTTGCACATAGTCGCGCGCTCGCCCCGACGATTGGAAAATGATCGCATCGTATCGCGCCGGCACCTCAGACGCCGGCGCAAGATGCGCCGGCGTCTGAGGTGCCTTCGATGTCGCTTCGCACGACGCCGGCGCAAGATGCGCCGGCTGTGCTCCGCGTTAGGGGCTTACGAGAATCATGTTGAGTGCGGAAGCGGCGGCTGCGCTCGGCCCGGGCGTGAACGAAGCCGCCGCCGAGATCACGTTGCCGACCGCTGCCGCGTTCGGGCCGGCCACGGCGGTATTGACCTGGATCGCCGTGCCCGAAAAGAGCGTTCCGAGCGCCGCGCCCGCGCCGACGCCGATCGCGGTCGCGCCCGCGGTGACGCCATCCATTTGCATGTCGGAGAGGCGAAGCGGCGCCGTATGATTGCTCTCTCCGGCGAAAGCCGTGCCGGAGAGGGCGAGAATGGCCGCGCCGGCGAGAAGCGGGAACAAGGTGGTCTTCATGTCGATGTCTCCTGTGTGAATCTCGTTCGAAATCAGAAGCGATGACGGTGTGCGCTCGAAAATCCGAGGCTTTCGTCAATTCGACGATATCGATGCGCCGATCGCCCAGACGGTGCCGGCGCTGAGCGTGACCGGACCGAGCGGGGTCGGGATCAGAACGGGCGTCTGAATGATTTGCGCCTGTGCCGCGGTTTGGGTGAAGGCTTGCGGCGTGCCGCTCGCGGAAGCGGCAAGCTGGACGAGCGCGCCGCTCGCGGAACCGGCCGTGACGGCATCCATCTGCGCATTGCTCAATGGCACGGGCGCACCGGCCGTGGCGACATGCGCGGCGACCAGAAGCGGAAGTACCGCAATGCCGGCTAAGGGCTTCATCATGGCTATCTCTCCTTGGCGAGGGTTAGGGTTGCGAATGGTCCTTGCGCGCCCGACCGCCGGCGGCCGAGAGCATGGCGCGTGCGCGCTAGGGGAGGAAGAACGTGCCGCCGGAAACATAGGTGAAGCCGAGGCTCGCCTGACCGCCGGGACCCGTGACGGTTCCGCTCACGGTCCGATTGACGAGCGCGATTCCATTGACCGCGCCGCTGGTCGCAACGCCGGTGCTGGCGGCGCCAGTGCCGACGGCGGAAGCCGTCCCGCCAATGACGCCGCTTTGCGCGGTCCCGCCGCCGGGAAGCTCGGACTGCGAGCCGGTTCCGCCGCCATTCACCTCGGTGAGCGCGAAACTCCCGCCGGTCGCGGCGGCGCCGGTCGCAAGACCGAGTTGGAGGCCCGCAGTCACGCGATCCATCTCGGCTTGCGTCAAGAGCCGTGGATCGGCTTGCGCCGATTTGACCGCGACGCCGCAGGCGATGCAAAGACCGAGCGATCCGACGCAAAGCGCTATCCGCATGTCCGAGGCTCCTTCCCGATGCCGCTCCGTCGCCGCTTGGCACCGCGGCCGGCTCGGCAACGCGCTCATCCTTGCGCTGGCTCGACGAGAGTCGCCTGCAATGCCGCGCGCGGGCAACGGGGCAGACGAGGTAGGAGGGCGCTCATTCCAGAGTCCGGCCGAGCCGAGAGCGGTAACCGAACGCGTCGCGCGAGCCGGGCCTACTCCCAATGATCGGGAGCGCGCGGCTGCGCGTTTCATTGCTCGCGGTCGAAGCGCTGATAGAGCGCGGCCTGGGTGCGGTTTTCAAAACGCAATTTGCGCAGCGCGTCGTGAACGAGACGCTTGACCGTGGAATCGTTCAACGCCAGTTTTTGCGCGATTTGGCGGTTGGTCATTCCTTCGGCGAGACCCGCAAGCACGGCGTTTTCAGACGTCGTGATATCGTTGCGTCCGCCCGCGTGGAGCGCGGATCGCTTCAGCCTCTCGCTGTCGATCGCGCCGGGGAGCAGGAGATAGCCGGAGCGCGCCACGCCGACGATGGCGCCGAGGCGACGCAAATTGATCTCCGGAAAGACGATGCCGTTGACGAGAGGCGCGGTGCCGGCGAGCGAGCCGGTCTCTTCGAGCCCCAAGGCGACGATCACCGGCATCAGGCGGCTCAGCCGGGCGATTTCCTGCGGACAGCGCCGTGCCATGCGCCGCAGCGGCCGATTCCAGATGAGAAGCGCATCCGCTTGGGCGTTGCGCCGTCGCGCTTCCGCCACCGCGCCGCCGGCGTCAAGCGCGTCGATGCCGATCCCGGCGAGCGTCGCCATCGCCGATGCGGCAATCCGCCGGTCGTCGCAGATCACGAGAATTCGCATGGAAGGGGGGTCCGACATTCACCCGCCGCTCCGGTCGGTTGCTGCTATCCCGCAAGGCGCGGCGATCGATTGTCGCCGTCACCGAGGTGCTGTGCGGAAGATGAAGTGTCGGCGACACCGTGCCCCGGACACAAGCCCTCATAGGGATTACGCTGCCGATCCGCGAAGCGCGGGCGTTGCCTCAAAGAGCGCGGCGAAGGCTCCTATCCGGATGATGCGGTCTCAAGCGATCGCCGGATCCGATCGCTATTTATAGGTCCATTGGAACGGGAACGAGACTTTCATCCCGAATTTGGGCGCGTCACGGGTGAGGCCGATGTCCAATCGCAGATCGAGCAGAAGGCGCGGCGCGAGAACGGTCACGAGCCCGAGTTCGAGCGCCGCAGCGAGCTGATCGGAGCCGGGCACGGTCACGCCGTTGAAGGTCGTATCGCCGGCATAGGTCGCCATCGGCATGAAGAGCAGCGAGGTCTCCGGGCTCACCGCCAGGAACATCCCGCCCGTCGCGGTGTATTGATCGCCGGGTTGAATGCCGTGCTTTTCGAACGACGTGGTGTAGCCGATGCCCGCGGTGAAGACGAGCGGATCCTGGCGCTTGCTCGCGGTGATGCCGGCCTTGATCTCGTTGAAGCCGGTGCCGAGCGCGATCCCCTTCTTGGTCTGTCCGAAATCCGTGTCCCAACCGAGGCTCGCGATAAGGTTCGGCAGCCACTCGCCTTCCTTGACGAATTGCTTGCTCAAGGTGACGCTGGGATCGCCGAAGCCGAAGGCGCGCGACGTCTGTTGGCTGAGGCCGGCATTGCCGACCGTCGTCACCTCGGAGACGCTCTTGTAATCGTAGGGCAGGCCGAGCTCGATCTGCATGTCCCAGGGAAGACCCGCCCGCGCGAGGATAGACGCCTCGATCTGGTTCTGCCGATATTGATTGTCGCTCACCATGACGCCGCCGCCGGACGGAAAGACGAGCTGCCCCGGCGTGGCACTTTCGCGCCGCACATAGGCGAGGCTCGGCACAAATTCGATCGTGCCGGTGCTCAGAAGCAAGGCGCCCGATTGAATGAGCGCCCGTTCGAGCGCGCGTTCGGCCGCTTCTTCATCGACATCGAAATTGCCCGGCTTGGCAGAAGAAGCCGCGGGCGCTTGTTGGTTTGGCGGCGCGGGCTTGGGCGGCGGCGGCTCGGGCAGGGGCAACACGATTTTGGCGACTTTCTTCGCCGCCGGCTTGCGGTGTTCGAGTTCGGCGACCCTTCGCATGAGGTCCCGGATCGCGGCGTCGCGTTCGTCGAGCCGCTCGCGCAACGCCGCGATCGTCGACGCGGCCGCGTCATCGGCGCGCGCGGTGGAGCCGGATGGCGCCACGGCCGCGGCGATGGCGAGGCTCGCGAGCGCGGCGCGGCCGATGTTTTTGAGCCGCGTCACCCGGGTCGGTATCAAGCGCTCGCGCCGCTGTTCTCGTGCCATGCTGCGCCCGCTCTCAGAAGGGCAGCACTTGGCGCAACGCGGCGGCCGAAGGCGCGACGAATTGATCGGCGCGCGGCGCGAGCCGGTTGGGCCGGCCCGGCTTGCCGTCGCGCGTGACGATGAAGCCGATCCGGCCGAAACCCGGAAAATCGATCCAGACGCGCTCGAATTTCGCGAGCGTCATGGTGCGGTTGCCGAAGGCCGGATCGGCGAGGAGCACGCTGCCGTCCTCGATGCCGCGAAAGACGACGAAATGGTTGTAGCCCACGGGACCGATCGCCACGATGATCGGCGCGAGGGCCGCCAGCTCGGCGATCTCGAGCTTGCCGTAGCCGATGCCGATATAGCCGCGCGCTTCGACAAAGCGCTTCATGTCGAGGAGCGAGAAGCCTTGGCGGCGGCGCACGAGATCGGGATTGTCGATATATTCCTGGCGCCGAATGAGGCCGGTCGCGACCTCTCTTTCCGTCACGGTGTCGTCATATTGAAAGTTGAGCAAGGTGGCGAGTGCCGCGGCGCCGCAACTCAAATCCCATTTTTGCACAACCGCCCCGTCGCGTCGCATTTCGAGCAGCGATTTGACCGGCACCTGGTCGCTGCCCTGCGGGAGCGCGATCCCGGGCCAGGCCAGGGCAAGCAGCGCGGCCACTGCCGCGGTCAGGGGACGCCACGGCTTCCCGATGCGGGGCTGCACGGCGTCGGCGCGCGGGATCGGAAAGACGCGCTTGCTCATTTGACGGGCGCAATCGCGAAGACCGAACACAGGCAGGTGGCCGAGTTCGGTGTCGTGGCCGCGCTGGCCAGGCTGTGGATGAACGCGATGTCGCCCAGCGCGCCGGCGCTCGCCGAGCAGCGCGCGCTGGCGTCGCCGGATGCGTCGGCGCGCCCCGAGCCGATCGCGATCTCCGCCGCTTGTTCGCCAAGGAGGCGCGCTTGCGCTTGCGGCGGCGCGCCCGGGATCAGGCCGATTTTGAGCATCGTCGCGCGTTCGATCCGCGTCTCGCCTTGCGTCCTTGTAAAAGGGGCTGTGCCGGTCGCCGCGCTGGCGAGATCGAGCCGAAGCGCAATGCCTCCCGCCGTGACTTGATCCATCTCGCCTTCGCTCACGAGGCGGGGCGGCGCATCATGCGCGGCTGCCGGCCATGCCGGATCGCTGTGGGCGGCGCGGGCCGGAAGCCCGGCCGCCAAAACGAGGAGCGCCAGAAAAAAGCGGCGCATCGGCGGCCCCTTCTCCGGTTCGACCATGGGTGCAATCATCGGCCCGATGCGCCGCGATGCCACGGGGGCAAAAGCATGGGGCCGCCTTCCATTCGCTCGGGCTGGATGACCCTTGAGACAGGGGCGTAACTCTTTCGAAGGATGGCGCCTCGGGGAAACGGAACAGCGCAAGCTTCGCCTGTCGCGCACATGCGCCGGGCGACGCCCCGGCCCTCGGCATGGCGCGGCAATTAGGTAGATTCCGAAATACCGAAAGATCGCACCGGCGCGTAGACTCGCTCGGCAAAAATAAGGGACGGACACCGTCGCTCGCGCGCCGGATGTTCTGGGTCCGCCGCTGCGACGCAACGCGGCGGCGGAGGAGGCGACCGCGATGTGCCCCGGATGCGCCGCCCCTCATGGCGCAGGAGCCGACGCCCCGGCGTCGTGAGCCGAGGCTTGGGGTCGCCAAGGGCGTGAAGCCGTGTGGGTTCCGGAGCAAAGACCATGACGCCGATAAAGCTCAGCGTGATCGATCCAAGCACCCTGTCCCGTGCCGGGCTCGTCAGCCTCCTGCGCGCCATGGGATTCGAGAGCGTGGAGGAGGCGGCCGGCATCGCCGAATTCGAGCGATCGGGCGAGGCGCAGAGCTCGCCCGATGTGATCCTCGTCGATCTCTCGCTGGGCGCCGGCGATGTCCGCCAGATCATGCGGGAGATCGAGGCTCGGGCGCCGCAGTGCAAGGTCGTGTTCCTCGCCCAGGAACTCGACATCGCGCTGCTCGGCGCGTGCTTTGCCGCCGGTGCCTGCGGCTATTTGCTGAAGGACATTTCGAGCGATGCCTTGCAGGGAACCTTGCGGCTCGTCGCCGCGGGCGAGAAGGTGTTTCCCTCCGCCTTGGCGTTGCAAATGGCCGGCCTCGTCAACAAGCTCGGCGAGCGCCGCATGAGCGCGGCAAGACTCAATGCCGGAAATCTGTCGGAGCGCGAGATCGATATCCTGCGCTGCCTGGTCACCGGCTATCCGAACAAGATCATCGCGGCCAATCTCGCGATCGCCGAATCAACCGTGAAGGTTCACCTCAAGCGGATACTGCGCAAAACCCGCGCCTCGAACCGGACGCAGGCCGCGATCTGGGCGGTCGAAAACGGCTTTGCCGGCAACGCTGAACTCGATCGCTCGGCCTAAGCCATGAACTCGTCCCTGTGCCCACGGTCCACCGCTTGAGAGAGTCCGCTTCGGGCCCGAAACGACGCTGGGTCGTCATAAGGCGGTCCGTCGCGAAGTGCCAGGAGCTGACGATCTCCCGGCCTAGCGCTGAACGGAATTAATTCAATTAACGCCGTTCGCCGCGAAGGTGCTCTTTGCCTTCGTTGACACCAAGAACGTGATGAGGCCTTCCGCCGCCTCGCGTTGTGAACTCTTGGTCATGAGCACGGCGGTGTAGGTGAGATAGCTTTGGAAATCACCGGGCAGCGGACCAAGCAGCTTGATGCCGGGCGTCGTCGCGATGAGCGGTATCGTGCCCGCCGCCATATCGTTTCCTTTGCCTTTCAACACGGGTTCAAAGACGCCAAGTGGCGAGGTGCGCAAGATTTTGGGCTTGAGCGTTTCGGCAATTCCCAGCCGCTGAAGGACTTTCTCGAAGGCATTTCCCGATGCGACATTGTTGAAGACGAGCATATCCGCGCCAAGCAGGGTATTCCTGAATGTTTCCGGCGTCGAAATGTCGTGCGCGGGACTATCCTTGCGGTTGCCGAGGCCGACGCCAACATGACCGATGATCGGTCTAATCCCGGCGCTCACCTTGCCCGATTTCGCAAGTTCGTCGACGAAGTCCGGCTGCACAATGACGATATCGGCCGCTTCACCGTCTTCAATTCTTTTCTTTACCGCGGGCGACGGGTCGAACACCAAACTGACCTGATTGCGTGTCTCCCGACGATAAAGATCGACGACCTTCGTCAAGGCAGGTTCGAGCGGACTGTCGCTCATGACCTTGATCTCTGCCCCGCGAGCTGTCGCGGCGAACGCGCAGAGCGCGCCCGCCAAAAGCGTGCTTCGGATCACTCGCCTTGAGTCCCGCGCCGGTCGAAGTGACAAGGCCGCGGTATTGCGTCGTTTTATGGTGGTTCCCCTCGCAGGCTGCAATGCCCGGACTCCATCGTCAACGTGGCGAGCACTTTCGGTCGATAAGGTCCGCAACGTCCAATATATAATTCCTCTGGTTATTCATGCCGATCCGGCATAAGGAAACGCCATGGACCTGCGGCGAGCGCGAACCTTTGTCACCGTCGCCCAACTGGGAACCGTCTCGAAGGCGGCGCAGCAGTTGCGTATTGCCCAACCGGCGTTGTCTCGCCAGATCAGAGATCTCGAACGCGAACTGGGCTTCAGACTTTTCGATCGGGTCGGGCGCCGTCTCGTGCTGACCAGCGAAGGAGAACAATTTCTCGGCGACTGTCGCGGTCTCTTGAACTACGCGACCGCGGTCGGCGAGCGCGCGCAGCTGCTCCGGAGAGGTGAAACCGGCGTGCTGAAAGTTGCGGCTTCGCCGCAGCACATCGAAAGCGTGCTATCGCGCTTTCTGCACCGTTACGCGCAACGTTTTCCGAATGTCGAGGTGAAGATCATCGAGGCGGCCGGGCGCGAGAGCCTGGCGATGCTCGAACGTGGTGAGATTCACTTTGCGCAGAACTTGCTTCATGCCATCGAGCCGAACGACCCCCGTTTCGCGAGTCTGCCGTTCGGATTCGTCGAATTGCTCGCGGTCAGCCATCCCGCGCTGGTCCTCGCCAGGGGCGCGGCAATCGAGATTGGCAAGCTCGCGACGCAACCGCTGCTTCTGCTTGATTCTGACTTCATGGTCCGCCGTGCCTTCGATGCCGCCTGCAGGCTCGCAGGGATCAAGCCGAACATTCGATTCGCGAGCCGCGCGCCGCACACGGTCTTGGCATTGGCCGAAGCCGGCCACGGCATGGCAATCATTCCGTCCCAGCTGCAAGCCGATCGTTATGTTTTGAGAATTGTTCGCATAACTTACCGTGGCAGACCGCTGCGCGAGCCGCTCGCCATGTTGTGGGACCGACGGCGTCCGCTGCCACGCTATGCTGTCGCCTACTGCGAGATGCTTCGCGAGTATGTCCGCGAGATCTTCCCGATTACGCGACCGACCGAACCGGACAGCAGTGCCGCAAAAAACCGGACGTCAGCACGCCGATCGCGTAAACACGACGCGGCATGAGAACGTTGCAAATTCCGTTCAGGGCCAATCGCGTCGAATTTGAACCGGGGGCAGGTTCGGCGGTGTCCGTTATGCCCCGAAAGCGGAAGCAAACTCACGGCGTCGACATCTGGCGCGGCTGACCCATGGCGGGTTGATTGTGGCGTACGGCACGTGATGGAGGCTCCCAAACCGGACCCTCGAATCACGCGCTACGAACCCAGCGATTTTGAATGGGCTGTCATCAAACCCAAGCCGCCGAGCAAGCCGCGCGGTGTTCCAAGGGTATATGACCGTCGCCTCCTCATTCTCCGGTCAATGCGATGATCCGAGGATGGGCGCGGCGGGGGCGGCGATATCCCCCGGATGGCGCGGCGCGGCCGGCCCGGCGGTTAGGCCGCGGGCCGCAGCTCGCGCGGGGTGAGGTCGAGCGCGATCTTCTCGCCGCGGCGCAGGACGGCGACTGGGATCGGCTGGCCGACGCGATCTTCGGTCAGGAGACGATGCAGCGCGTCGATATTCTCGATCGGCAGCCTGTCGAATTCGACGATGATGTCGCCCGTCTGAAGGCCGCCCGATCGGGCCGCGCCGTCGGGCGCCATCGATTGCACCAGCACGCCGCTTTCGCGCGCCAGCCCGTGGAAGCGGACCAGCTTGCGCGATAGCGGCACGTTCTGGCCGGCGACGCCGATATAGCAACGCCGCACGCGCCCGTCGCGGATGAGGCGGCTCGCCACGAATTCGACTGTGTCGGCCGAGATCGAAAAGCAGATGCCCTGCGCCATGGCGATGATCGCGGTATTGATGCCGATCACCTCGCCCGCCGCATTGACCAGCGGGCCGCCGGAATTGCCGGGGTTGAGCGCGGCATCGGTCTGGATGACGCTGTCGATCAGCCGGCCGGAGCGCGCGCGCAAGCTGCGGCCCAAGGCGCTCACGACGCCGGCGGTGACGGTGCATTGGAAGCCGAACGGATTGCCGATCGCGACCACGAGCTGCCCGACGCGCAGGCCGCGCGCGCTGCCGAGCCGGGCCGAGACCTGCGCGTCGCTATCGAGCCGCAGCAAGGCGAGGTCCGTGTCCGGATCGTCGCCGATGACCGTCATGCGCGACGTCCGGCCATCGGCGAAGGTCGCGGTCATGCGCTTGCCGCCCGCGATCACATGGCTGTTCGTCAGCACATAGCCGTCGGGCGTGAAGACGACGCCCGAACCGGCGCCGCCGCGTCCGTGTTCGGCCTCGACCTGAAGATGCAGGACGGCGGGACCGACCTGGTCGACCGCGCCGATGACCGCGCGCGAATAGGCATCGAAGGCGGCGAGCTCGCGATCGGGCGCGCCGGCGGAAGCAACGCCGGCGGAAACAAGGCCCGTGGAAGCAAGGCCGGAAGGATTTTCGACGGTTACGATGGGGGAGAGATGGGTCATGATGCACATGAAAATGGGTATCGCGGATCGGCCTGCCTAGAGTTCGCGCTGCGTGCCCGACGCCAGGCGGGCGCGAGGCTTGGGCGCGGCTCCGCCGGCCGCGCCGATCTCGACGCCGGGACTTCTCCGCGCCTATCATCGTTCGAAGGCGAACCGCGCCGATCGCAGGTCGATGCGCGGGATGCGCCAGCGGAGGAAGCGATGGGACGCAGGGTGAAATTGACCGCCGCGGACGGGCATGTGCTCGATGCCTACCGCGCGGATGCGGCGGGAGCGGCCAAGGGCGGCGTCGTGGTCCTGCAGGAAATCTTCGGCGTCAATTCCTATATCAGCGAAGTGTGCGACGACTATGCGAGCCGCGGTTACAGCGCCCTCGCGCCCTCGCTCTATGACCGGCTCCAGCCCGGCGCGGCGTTCGCCTATTCGGATGAGGGCATGAAGCAGGCGCGCACGCTGCGCGTCCGGCTCGATTGGGAGAAGATCGAGCTCGACGTCGCCGCGGCCATCGGGGCGCTCCGGCCCTTGCGCGTCGGCACGGTCGGCTATTGCCTCGGCGGCTCGGTAAGCTGGCTCGCGGCGTGCCGGCTCGGGGTCGAGGCAGCGTCATGCTACTACCCGACCGATATCGCCAAACAATATCAGGATCACCCGCGCTGCCCGGTGGTGATCCATTTCGCGGCGCGCGATCACATCGTCGGTCCCGATACGGTCGAGAAATTCAAGGCGGCGCATCCGGAAATTCCGGCGCATGTCTATGAAGCCGATCACGGCTTCAATTGCTGGCAGCGGCCCGAGGCCGGTTATGACGCGATCAGCGCGGCGCTGGCGTTGGATCGGACCTTGAGCCTCTTCGCGCGCTGCCTCGTGCGCTGAACGGTTCATTCTCCGGCGATCCCCGCCGGGGGAGCAGGGGATCGCTAGCACCGGCCGAAGGCGCGGCCGTTGATGACGATGTCGTTGTTGAAGCCCTCGGCGACATGCGAATCGCCATCGGATTCGAGGCAAAGGCTGACATTGATTGCCTGAAGGATGATGTCGTCGATCTGCTCGGGGCGAACATCGTAGTGCTTGAGCGCCTTCAGCGTGCGCCTGACGCTGCTGCATTCATCCGAGCCGCTGGATTTCTTCGCGCGGCTCAAGGCGAGACGCGGTCGGGTCAGCATTCGTGTGGCCATGTCAGAAGATGCTCCCGGCGCCGTGGCGTTTCCGGCTGCTCAAGGTTGAGAAAAGATGAAGGCCGGGTGTCGGCGCGGCGAGGGGTGCAGCTGCGAGGGCCGCACTTTGTCCGACGCGGGTACGAAGCGGCCAGGCTTTGAGAAAATCGCTCATTTCCGCCATTTCCAAGCCAAGCGGGCCGAAAGAGGCCCAGCCAATGAGGCATTGTGCGATGCAATAATGGAGAATCCGTTAGGGCGGTCGCGTGGGACGTGTGCCGTGAATCCCCACTTCATTGACTTTGCGAGGGCGTTTCGCCAACGCGTCCCGTCGCACCCGTCCGGCAAAGAAATCCATATCGCGATCGTTCCAGGGCCGATCACGATCGACGAGCACCGCCATCTGGAAGACAAGCTTCGCGACAGCGGCCTGCGGATCGTCACCTCAATGGCCCCGGCGCGGCGCCTCTTTTATTCGGCTTGGAAACCCTCTATTTGATAGGGGTGGCGGGGCAAAGCGCCGCCCAAAAGGTTGACGATGCAGAAGAAATGGTCTCCCGAAAGCTGGCGGAGCATGCCGATCCGGCAGGTTCCCGACTATCCCGACCAGGCCGCGCTCCATGCGGTCGAGGCGACCTTGCGCAATTACCCGCCGCTGGTCTTTGCCGGCGAGGCGCGCAGCCTCAAAGCGGGCCTCGCCAGAGTGGTCGAGGGCAAGGCTTTTCTGCTGCAGGGCGGGGATTGCGCCGAGAGCTTCGCTGAGTTCCGGCCCAACAACATCCGTGACACTTTCCAGGTCTTCTTGCAGATGGCGGTGGTGCTGACTTTCGGCGCCGCCTGTCCGGTGGTGAAGGTCGCGCGCATGGCCGGGCAATTCGCCAAGCCGCGCAGCGCCGATACCGAGACCCAGAATGGCGTGACCCTGCCATCCTATCGCGGCGACATCATCAACGGGATGGAGTTCACGCCCGAGGCGCGCAGGCCCGATCCGCAGCGCATGATCCAGGCCTTCAGCCAATCGGCCGCGACCCTGAACTTGCTGCGGGCCTTTGCCCAAGGCGGCTATGCCGATCTCCACCGCGTCCATAGTTGGACGCAGGGCTTCGTCGCCGACAGCCCGCAAAGCGAGCGCTATCGCGAACTGGCCGACCGGCTGACCGAGACGCTCGATTTCATGGCCGCCTGCGGCCTCACTTCCGAGACCACGCCGCAAATCCGCGAGACCGAGCTTTTCACCTCGCATGAGGCGCTGCTCCTCGAATACGAAGAGGCGCTCACCCGAATCGATTCGACCACCGGCGAATGGTACGACGTCTCGGCGCATATGCTCTGGATCGGCGACCGCACGCGCCAGCCCGAGGGCGCGCATGTCGAATTCCTGCGCGGAGTGAAAAATCCGGTCGGGCTCAAATGCGGCCCGACCATGCCGGCCGACGATCTCCTGCGTCTGATCGACATCCTCAATCCCGACAACGAGCCCGGCCGCCTGACCTTGATCGCACGCATGGGCGCCGACAAAGTGGCCGAGAAGCTGCCGCCCCTCATTCGCGCGGTGAAGAAGGCCGGGCGTCAGGTGTTGTGGTGCTGCGATCCGATGCACGGCAATACCATCTCCTCGACCACCGGCTACAAGACGCGCGTCGTCGATCAGATCCTGCGCGAGGTCAAAGGCTTCTTCGCCGTGCACGAGGCCGAGGGCAGCTATGCCGGCGGCGTCCATTTCGAGATGACCGGTCAGAACGTCACCGAATGCATCGGCGGCGCGCAGGCGATCACCGAGACCTCGCTCGGCGACCGCTATCACACCCATTGCGATCCGCGCCTCAATGCGAGTCAGGCGCTGGAATTGGCCTTCCTCATCGCCGAAGAGCTGAAGAAGCGCCGCATGGCCGAGCCCAAGAAACGCGCCGCCGCCGCGATGTGAGGGGCGGGCGGCGCCTCATTTATCGCAGGAGGCCCGCATGCCCCATGAAGGTCCGCATCAATCCTGGCTCAGGGTCACGCCCGAGCTCCTGGCCTTTGCCTTGAGCCCGGAACGCGACGTGCTGCTGCGCGTCGATCTTCCGCGCGAGGATGGCATGGTGGTCTTGCAGATGACCGCGCATGACGCGCGTCTCATTGCCGAGGCAATCGTCGCCAAGGCCAAGGAAGCCGAAGACAAGAGCGAAGCCTGATCGTGGCGCTGCCGATCTGCCGTCCGAAGAAGCGAGAAAGCGATGCGACCGCGATGCCGGCGTCTATGAGGCCGGTCGATAGCCGAGCCCGAAGCCCGTCTCCTGGCTCGATGCCAGAGCGGGAGTCGTCAACCGGCTTGCGCCGGCGGCCTTCACCAGAATCTCGCACAAGCGCCTCATATCGATGCCGTCCGCCTTCATCACGCTGCGGATGATCGGATCCGAGAGTATTTCATCGAGATTGGGCTCGCCCGCGAAGCGCTCCATTGAAACCTTCCCTTCCTAGCGCGAGATCATCATCATGCCGTCAAGCTGTATTAGGCGAGCGGCGCGCCGGTCATCCCTCACCGCGCTGTAACCCTTCAGAAATTTAACCTGGCGCGGCCGCATGGATGGTTTGGTGAAGCGCGACGGCGCGGTCTTCACCTATAGTGACAATATCTTGCAGCCGCTCGCGCCCCGCGCGCGGCATTGATCCCGGATAAGGTTCGATCTTGGACGCAGATTCCGCCACGCCCTGGCCCGGATCGGAAGCGGCCGCGCTCCACGGGGCGAGCGCTCATTTCAAGGCCGGCCGCAATCGCGAGGCGGCCGAGCTATATGCGGCAGCGTTGAGCCGCGATCCCGATCAGATAGAGGCGCTGTTCTTTCTGGGCCTCATCCGCCTCAATGCGGCGGCGCTCGAAGCGGCCGAGCTTCTGATGACGCGCTGCGCCGCGGCCGCTCCGGCGGGCCCGTTCGCGCCCTTCGCGTTTCACAAGCTCGGCTGCGTCAGGCAACAGCGCGGCGATGACGGGGGAGCGGTCGCGTTCTTCGAGCGCGCGGTCGCGCTGAAGCCTAATCTCGCGCCGGCCTTCAACGATCTCGGCGTCTCGCTCCATCGCGCCGGGCGTCACCGGCAAGCAGCCGAAGCGCTCGCGCAAGCGACGCGGCTCGATCCCTCGAATGTCTTGGCCCAACAAAATCACGGACTCGTTCTGGCCGGCCTGGGTCGCGATGCGGAGGCGCTGACGGCGTTTCGCGCGGCGCTCGCCCTCGAACCCGATTCGAAGGAATTGTGGATCCAGTTCGGCTTGGTCGCGCTCAAAGCAGAAGATTTCGCGGCGGCCGAGGCGGCCTTCCGCCGCGTTCTGGCGCGCAATCCGGCCGGGCTCGATGCGCGTCTGCATTTGGCCGAAGCGCTCGACCGCCAGAACCGGCTCGACGAAGCCGCGCGCGAATGCCGCGAATGGGCGCTGCGCCAGGGCGTCGCGGTCAAGCCCTGTCTGTCGGCTCCGGCGCGGGCGCGGGTGCTCGTCGTCGGCGCGGCCGAACTGTGCAACACCTCGACGCGTTTTCTCTTCGCCCCCGATCGATACGAGACGGCCGCGGTCAATCTGCTGGCCTCGGATGATGCCGAGGGCGACCGCGTGCCCGGCGCCGGGTCTCTTCCCCCTTGCGATATCGTCTTCAACGCCGTTTCGGACCCCGATCGCGGCGCGCGATTTCTCGACCGGGTCGAGACCTACTGCCGCGAGCGCGGCTGCCCCATCCTCAATCCGCCGGGGCGGATTCCCGCGACGCGCCGCGATCGGATCGCGGCCCGGCTCGGCGATATCGCCGGGGTGATCGTGCCGAAGACGCGGCGCATGACACGGGCGGAACTCGAAGAGCTGGCGCTGTCAGCCGACGCTTTTGCGCGGCCGCTCCTCGTCCGTCCGGCCGGTTCCCATGGCGGGCAGGATTTGACGCGCGTGGAGCATCCGGAGGCGCTCGTCGCTTATCTCGCTTCAATGCCCCATCGCGATTACTACTTGACCGATTATCACGACTACCGCGGCGCCGACGGACGCTATCGCAAATATCGCTTCATCTTCGTCGATCGCGCGGTCTTCCCCTATCATCTCGCGATCGCCAAGGATTGGCTCGTTCATTATTGGCGCGCCGACATGGCCCGGCCCGAGCATCGCGAGGAAGAAGCGCGCTTTCTCGCGGATTACGAAGACGGGTTCGGGGGCGGGCCCGCCGAGGCCATGCGCGAGATCGCGCGCCGGCTCGATCTCGATTATGGCGGGATCGATTGCGCGATCACGCGCGACGGCGCGCTGCTCCTCTTCGAGGCCAATGCGAGCATGTTGGTTCATCTCGACGATGCGGCCGAGGATCTTCCCGACAAACATGCCCAGGTGCCGAAGATCGCACAGGCGATCGACCACTTGGTCGCACGCAAGCTCGGGCGCTGATGGCGTTTGCGATCCGTCCCGCATGCGTCCGATCGTCGCGGCGGGCGCGGAGGCGCCGAATCTTGCAAAGCTTTAATTTGAGAATTTGCGCGATCGGGTTCCGGATGAGCGCGGCGCGGCGTAAACTCGGCGCCGGAAACCGGAGGCGCGATGTCGACAAGAATGGACCGCCAAGGCCGTCAAGGCACGGGCCCGCGGCGGCGCAACCAAATGCTGGGGATCGGCCTGGTCATGGTTTCGGTGCTGGTGTTCGCGACCGCGGTCGGCATCGTCGTGGTGCTGCATGAGGCGCAGTCGGCTCATGTCGTCGCGGCCGGTTGACCGAGAAAGCTTTATGCCGACGCGGCGGAGCCTGATGCTGAGCGGCCTCGGCCTCGGCGTGGCCGCGCTCGCGGGCTGCGACCAGGCACAAAATTGGCATGGGATCGACGTCTCGGGCAGCACGCCGGCGCTCGATTTCATGATGACGCGCGCCGCCGACGGAAAGCGCGTCACCCAGGCGGATTATCGCGGCAAGATCGTGATGCTCTATTTCGGCTACACCTATTGCCCCGATGTCTGTCCGACGACGCTCGCGAACGTCGCTACGATTCTAGGCCAGCTCGGTCCCGACGCGAAGGAGATCCGCCTGCTGTTCGTGACCGTCGATCCGAACCGCGATACGCCGGCGGTGCTCGCGGATTATGTCAAGAGTTTCGCGCCCGAGATCGACGCACTGCGCGGCACGCCGGATGAGCTCGCCGCGCTCGCGCGGCGCTACCGCGTGGTCTATTCGGTCGAGCCCGAAACCAAGGACCACCCCTACGAGGTCACGCATAGTTCCGCGATCTATGTTTTCGACGGCGAGGGCGCGGCGCGCCTTTTGGTCCCTTCGCTCAGTACGACCAATCCCGATCTGACCGGAACCGCGGCGGATTTGAAGCAGCTCGTCGCAGCGGCGCACCCGCCCAGCCTTCTGGCGAGGCTGTGGCAACTGGTTTGAGTGCGGCATGGGCACAGGGCGAGCACGCTACCGCCCCGTCCAGGATTTCGCGAGATTTGCCATGGATGCCGCGTCTTCATCGGTCTCCTCGATCGAATCTTCGTGGATCCGCAGCGCGTTGATCACGAGGAGCACGGCGATGATGCTCATCATCGACGGCGGAATCCACATGATGATGCCGCCGACATGTTGGTCATAGAGCGCCGCAATCGAGGGGTAGAGGCGCCCGCACAATTCGTAATAGGGGTAGAGGTCGCTCTGCGTGAAGGTGATGATCGCGCCGAGGATGATCTGGGGAAACATCACGCCGAAGGCGAGCGCGGCGCGCGTGCCGAAGGAGACCCGCGCGGCCGGTCTCGGCCGCGGATCGAGGACCAGGGTCCAGAACAGAATCCCGTCCAGCACCATCGTCCAATTCATCAGCGCATAGAGCCGCGGGTCGATCATCGCGCGAAAATGGATATCGGGAACGAGCCAGAAATAGAACGACCCGACGAAGAGGAAGGCGGCCAGCAGCGGCTGCTGCAACACGCCGATCGGTATGGCGAAGAACGGGTGCCCGATCGCGCGCGCGAGCCAGGGCGGCATGCCTCGCCTGATCGTGGCGCCGCTCATGCCCAGCGCGATCAGGAACGGTCCCAGATGATGCATCGCCACATGTTGCGTACGGTTCAAGAAGAACATGTGCTGCGAGAGATATTCGAACCGGGTCTGGAGCACGGCGTAGAGGAGGCCGAGACCGGCGAAGAAGGCGATGCGCCGCCACAGCGGCGGACGCTCGGCCAGGGGCGCCGCGTCGAGGCCGCGCAGGTACCAGAACAGCGCGAGTGTCAGGCCGAGATATTCGGGCCAGGAAAAATCCCAGGGCGCCCAGACCGGCAAGAGCGCCGGGTGGTCGGCGCTCAGCCAGGAGAGGAGGCCGCCCGCGCCGATGATCGCGGCGTACGTGATCGCCTCGAGCCGAATGGTCGCGGGCGGCGACACGAGCGGGCGTGGCGGCGCGTAATCCATGGCGCATTTGCCTAGGCCCAAGCGGCATCCCTGTCAAAGCGCGAAAACGACGCGGCGCGTGCCATTTCCGCGGGCAGCAGCGGTTTGACGCCTTGCGTCGCCGCGCGGAATGGGCGAACAATTGGCGCAAAGCGGGAGGTGTCATGATCGATCCATTCGAGGATCATTGCTGGCGGGATGTCGTGCCGGCCGAGACCCTTGCGGTCTACGGCCAGTACCGGCGCGAGACCTTCATCGGCGGCCCGGCCGCGCTCGTCGCCATCGATCTCTATGAACTCGTCTATCAGGGCGGCGACAAGCCGGTCGCGGCGATCACCCGGGACCATCCGGGCACTTGCGGCGAATACGCCTTTGCCGCGATCGAGCCGACGAAGCGCCTTTTTTCCGCCGCGCGCGAGGCGGGGCTGCCGGTCTTCTATTCGACCGGCGACGCGCGGCCGGAAAGCAAGCCGGGCGCCGTCACCGCGACGCGACGGCAGCGCGGGGCGATCGATGCCTCGCTCTATCGCATCCGGCCCGAATTCAACCCCCAGCCGGGCGATGTGGTGATCACCAAGCAGCGCGCGAGCGCTTTCTTCGGCACGCCGCTTTCGGCACATCTGACCCAGCTCGGGATCAGGACCGTCATTTTGTGCGGCGAGAGCACCTCCGGCTGTCTGCGCGCCTCGGCGGTCGATGCGCATTCGCATGGCTTCCATGTCGTCGTCGTCGAGGAGGGGTGCTTCGACCGGAGCCTCCTGTCGCACAAGATCAATCTCTTCGATCTGCATCATAAATATGCGGACGTGATGCATGTCGACGCGGTCGTCGCCGAGCTCGCGACGCTCAAGCCCCGCAAGGCGGTATGACATGAAGCCCGGTGCCTACGGCCCGTTTCCCTATTCCCCGATCATTCAACGCAAGAAGCTGGCCTGGCCCAAGGGCGAGCGGCTGGCGCTCTGGATCATTCCCAATATCGAATTCTTCTCGCTCGCCGAGAGGATCCCCGGCAGCCCGACGGCCAAAATTCCCGACGTGCCCAGCTGGTCCGCGCGCGACTACGGCAACCGCATCGGCGTCTTCCGCTTCATGGAAGTGTTCGACCGCTACGGCATTCGCGCGACCGTTGCGCTCAACAGCGATATCTGCCGCTACCACCCCGAGATCATCGCCGAAGGCAAGAAGCGGAATTGGGAGTGGATGGGACACAACGAGACCAATTCGCGCCGCCTCATCGATGTCCCCGAAGCCGAAGAAGAAGGCGTCATCAAGACCGCGCTCGATGTGATTGCCAAGGGCACCGGCGCGCGGCCGAAAGGCTGGCTCGGCTCGGGGTTGCAGGAAACCTGGAACACGCTCGATCATCTCGCGGCTCACGGGGTCGAGTATGTCTGCGATTGGACCAATGACGACCAGCCTTATGTGATGACCTTGGAAAGCGGGAAGACCATCACCTCGATCCCCTACAGCCACGACATCAACGATATTCCGGCTTTCGAGCGGCACAACCGGATGGCCGACGAATTCCGCCAGATGATCTGCGACCAATTCGACACGCTCTATCGCGAGGGGGCGCAATCGGCGCGGGTCATGGCGATCTGTCTTCACCCTTATCTAACGGGCAAGCCCTATCGCATTGGTGCGCTCGACAAGGCGCTCGACTATATTTGCCGCCATGACGGCGTGTGGCTCGCAACCGGCGGCGAGATCGCGCGGCATTACAGGGCTCAGCTGGAAAATTAACGGGGAGGGGATGATGTTCAATCGGATCGGGCGCGGCGCGGCGCTGATCGCCGCGGCGCTGGTCTTGCTGCACGGGCAGGCGGCAAGCGCGCTGGACAAGATCAATGCCGGTGCCGTCGGCGGGCCGACGGGGACGATGTGGCTCTTTTACGTGGGATTCGACAAGGGCTTCTTCGCCAAGGCGGGGATCGACCTCGATCTCGTCTTCGCTCATACCGCGCCCGGCATCATGCAACAGCTCACCGCCGGGTCGCTCGACATCGTCGCCACCACCGGCGTCGCTGAGCCGATCCATGCGGTGGATAAGGGCGCCACCAATGTCGCGATCGCGCGCATCATCGGCCAGAACGCGCCCTATGGCATGGAAGCGAAACCCACCATCAGCGGGATCAAGGCGCTGAAGGGCAAGACCATCGCACTCGGCGGGCTGGTCGATATCACCGCGATCTATTGGAACGCGATGGCGGCGGCCAACGGCCTCAAGCCGGGCGATGTCGACATCGTCGTCATCGGCGCCACGGCCGGGCGCTTCGCCGCGCTCAAATCCGGCACGGTGGACGCGACCATGGTGTTGCCGCCCTACAGCTTCCTCGCCGAGGCGGCCGGATTCAAGAATATCGGCCTCGTCATCGATTACGTGAAGGATGTCCCTTTCACCGGCCTCGAGGTCTTGCGTCCCTGGGCCAGCGCCCATATGGACGTGGCCAAGCGCCTGCTGAAGGCCTTGGATGAAAGCGCGGCGTGGTTCTACGTGCCCGAGCATCGCCAAGAGCTCATCGATATGGGAGTTAAAGACTTCCACATCGATCCGAAGGACAGCGCGATGAGCCTCGATTTCCTGCGCAAGATCCAGTATTTCGCGCCGACCAGCCAGGTTTCGCGCAAGAGCATCGACAAGCTCATCGCGATCATGCGCGCCTCCCACGACGTTACCGGGTCGGTCAGCGCCGAGAAGCTGGCGATGCCGGGTCTGACGGAGCTCGTCGAGTGAAGCAACCGAGTCTGGGCGTCAGCACGCTGTCGATCGCGGGCGGGCTGTTGCTATGGGAGGGGGCGAGCCGGCTTGCCGTCGATAATACTCTCTTTCTCGCCGCGCCCTCGCAGATCGCGCTCGCGATCGTCAAGCTTGCCTTGAGCGGCCAGCTTGCCCGCCATGTCGAGATCAGCGCCGCCGAGTTCGCGGTGGGCTATGTCATCGCCAGCGTGCTGGGCATCGCGATCGGCCTGCTCATGGCAGAGAGCGAGCGCGCCAAGGGCATCTTGCAGCCGTGGATCTCCGGGCTCTACGCGACGCCCACGATCGCGCTGGCGCCGCTCTTTCTTCTGTGGCTCGGCATCGGCATCTGGTCGAAGGTGCTGGTGGTCATCACCCTCGTGCTTTTTCCCGTGGTCATCAACACCGAGGCGGGGTTGCTTACGACGAGCGAGCGCCTGATCGAGATGCTGCGCAGCTTCGGCGCGACGCGGAAGCAGATCTTCGTCAAGGTCGCGCTGCCCTCGGCGGCGCCCTTCGTGCTTGCCGGCCTGAAGCTCGGCATCGGCCGCGGCCTCATCGGCGTCGTCGTCGCCGAGTTGTTCGGGTCGCGCGCGGGGCTGGGGCAGCTCATCAGCCAATCGGCCGATTCCTTCAACATGCCCAATCTCTTTGCCGCGGTCGTGGTGCTGGCGAGCGCGGGGATCGCGATGACCGCGGGCTTCTCGTGGATCGAGCGCAAGCTCGTGCCCTGGACGCGGGATTAGCGATGGCCGAAGGAAGATCCGTGACAGGTGGCATTCCCAAGCTCAGCGTCGCGGGTCTGTGCAAGAATTTCGCGACGCTCGAGGTCTTGAGCCAGATCGGGATCGAGATCGCGGACGGCGAATTCATCTCCATCGTCGGTCCCTCGGGTTGCGGGAAGACCACCTTCCTGCGCATCGTCGCGGGGCTCGAAGAGGCGAATGCGGGCGAGGTCCGCATCGACGGGAATCTCGTCAAGCAACCGGGCATCGATCGCGGCTTCGTCTTTCAGAGCGACAATCTCCTCCCCTGGCGCACGGTGCTGAACAACGCGCTGATCGGTCCCGAGGTCGCGGGCACCAATTCGCCCCAAGCGAAGAGCCGCACGCTCGATCTCTTGAAACTGGTCGGTCTTGCCGGATTCGAGCACTATTTCCCGCGCCAGCTTTCGGGCGGCATGCGCCAGCGCGTCAACCTCGCGCGCGCGCTCGCGGTCGATCCGAAGATTCTCCTGATGGACGAGCCCTTCGCCTCGCTCGACGCGCAGACGCGCGAGATCATGCAGACCGAATTGATCCGCATCTGGGAGCAGGGACGCAAGACCGTGCTCTTCGTCACCCATCAGATCGACGAGGCCGTGTTCTTGTCCGACCGCGTCCTGGTCTTCGCGCGCCGGCCGGGGCGGCTGCGCGAGATCGTGAACATCGACCTGCCGCGGCCGCGCGCCCTGGGCCTCAAACGCACACCTGAATTCGTGCGCTATGTCGACCACATCTGGAGCCTGATCGAGGAAGACGTACGCCAATCGGTGCTCCACGAGGGCGGGTGAAGGCGGCTGGTCCTGCTTGGAGTTCAGAACAAATACTGGCGTGTCTTCCCCCTGATTGACAGGCCGCGTTCGGCCCCTCAAGCTTTAGGTCAACGCCCATGACCGATTCGCTGTCCATCGCCATCGCCCAGCTCGACCCGACCGTGGGCGATATCGCGGGCAATCTCGGCCGCCTTAAAGACGCGTGGCATGAGGCGCAGGCCGCGCATGCCGATCTGGTGGTCGCGTCGGAGCTCTTCGTCGCCGGCTATCCGCCTGAGGATCTGGTGCTGAAGCCGGCTTTCATCGATGCCTGCGAAGCGGCGGTGCGGGACTTCGCGCGCGCGGTCAAGGACGGGCCGGCGGTGCTGCTGGGCACGCCGTGGCGCCAGGATGGCAAGCTCTACAATGCGGCGGCGTTGCTGACGGGCGGCGAGGTCGCGGCGCTGCGCTTCAAGCACGAGCTCCCCAATTACGGCGTCTTCGACGAGAAGCGCGTCTTCGCCGCCGGACCTTGTCCCGGGCCCATTGTGCTGAACGGCGTCCGGCTCGGCGTCATGGTGTGCGAGGATATGTGGTATCCCGACGCGAGCGAGACCCTGGGCGAAAGCGGCGCGGAATTGCTGATCGTTCTCAACGGCTCTCCTTATGAAAGCGACAAGCTCGGCGAGCGCCTCAGCCTCGCGCAGGCACGCGTCAAGGAAACCGGCCTGCCGCTGCTCTACGTCAATCAGGTCGGCGGCCAGGACGAGCTCGTCTTCGATGGCGCCTCTTTCGCGCTCGACGCCGCCGGAGCGCTCAAGGTACAGGCGCCGGAATGGCTCAATGCGCTGGTCGCGACGCGCTGGCGGCGTCACGGTCAGGGCTGGGACGTCGAACCCGGCGTGGTGACCCCGCGCGGCGAGAGACTCGCCGCGATCTATCACGCCATGGTGCTCGGGCTGTCGGATTATGTGCGCAAGAACGGCTTCAACGGCGTGGTGCTGGGCCTCTCGGGCGGCATCGACTCGGCGCTGACGGCGGCGGTCGCGGTCGATGCGCTGGGCGCCGATCGCGTCCATTGCGTGATGATGCCGTCGCCCTACACCTCGAAGGCCAGCCTCGAGGATGCCGCCGAGGTGGCGGAGTTCCTCGGCTGCGAGCTGCGCACGATCGATATCGGGCCGGCGATGGAGGCCTATCGCGCGATGCTGGCGCCGTCCTTTGCGGGCAACAACCCCGACATCACCGAGGAGAACATCCAGGCGCGCATTCGCGGCATGAGCTTGATGGCGCTCTCCAACAAATTCGGCTGGATGGTGGTCTCGACCGGCAACAAATCCGAGATGTCGGTCGGCTATTCGACGCTTTACGGCGATATGTGCGGCGGGTTCTCGGTCTTGAAAGACGTCTACAAGATGACGGTCTTCGCGCTGGCGCGCTGGCGCAACGAGCGGCGCCTGCCGGGGATGCTCGGACCCTCGGGACCGGTCATGCCCGAGCGCGTCATCGACAAGCCGCCTTCCGCCGAATTGAAACCCAACCAGACCGACCAGGACACCTTGCCGCCCTATAAGGATCTCGACGACATCCTCGAATGCCTGGTGGAGAACGAGATGCCCTTGAGCGCGATCATCGCGCGCGGCCACAAGGAAGAAACCGTGCGCCGGGTGCGCCGGATGCTCGACCGCGCCGAATACAAGCGCCGCCAGGCGCCGCCCGGCGTCAAGATCACGCGCCGCGCTTTCGGGCGCGACCGGCGCTACCCGATCGTCAACGCCTTCGAGGAAGCCAGCGATGCGCGCGGCGCCACTGAAGCTTCGCCCGCGCCGCGCGCGCCGACACCCATTCCCTCATCTTCGTAGAAAATCCGCATGAGCGAAAAAGAACTTCCCGCTGCCGAGCCCGGCCGCGATTTCATCCGCGATATCGTCGCGGCCGATCTCGAGGCCAAGAAATACGCGAGCGTGGTGACGCGCTTTCCGCCCGAGCCGAACGGGTATCTCCATATCGGCCACGCCAAATCGATCTGTCTCAATTTCGGCATCGCCGCGGAATTCGGCGGGCATTGCAATCTTCGCTTCGACGACACCAACCCCACGAAGGAAGAGCAGGAATATATCGATGCGATCGAGCGCGACGTGCGCTGGCTCGGCTTCGATTGGGGCCCGCATCTCCATCACGCCTCGGATTATTTCGATCAGCTCTATCTCTGGGCCGAGCATCTGGTCTTATCGGGCAAGGCCTATGTCGACGATTCGAGCGCCGACGAGCTGCATGCGATGCGCGGCACCTTGACCGAGCCGGGGCGCGAGAGCCCTTATCGCCAGCGCAGCGCCGAGGTCAATCTCGACCTTCTCCGGCGCATGAAGGCGGGCGCGTTCCCGAACGGCGCGCGCGTCCTGCGCGCCAAGATCGACATGACGTCCGGCAACATCAATCTGCGCGATCCGGTGCTTTATCGCATTCTGCACCAGGAGCATCCGCGCACCGGCAAGACATGGTGCATCTATCCGACCTATGATTTCGCGCATGGCCAGTCCGACGCGATCGAGGGCGTGACCCATTCGATCTGCACGCTCGAATTCGAGGATCACCGGCCGCTCTATGACTGGCTGATCGAGAATCTCCCCGTGCCGTCGCGGCCGCGCCAATACGAATTCGCGCGCCTCAATCTCGGCTATACGGTGATGTCGAAGCGCTTTCTCTTGCAGCTCGTGCGCGAGGGGCGCGTTTCGGGCTGGGACGATCCGCGGATGCCGACTTTGGCGGGCTTGCGGCGGCGCGGCGTGCCGCCCGAAGCCTTGCGCGAATTCGTCAAGATGGCCGGCGTCGCACGGGCCAACAGCGTCGTCGATATCCAGATGTACGAGCACGCCGTGCGCAACCATCTCAATCGAACCGCGTTACGCCGGATGGCGGTGCTGCGGCCCTTGAAGATCGTGATCGAGAACTACCCGGAAGGGCAGAGCGAGGAACTCGACGCGATCAACAATCCGGAGGATCCCTCGGCCGGCTCGCGGCGGATTCCGTTCGGGCGCGAGCTCTTCGTCGAGCGCGAGGATTTCATGGAGAATCCGCCCAAGAAATTCTTCCGCCTTTCGCCCGGCAAAGAAGTGCGGCTGCGCTACGCCTATTTCGTCACCTGCCGCGAGGTGGTGAAGAACGCGAGCGGCGAGGTGGTCGAGCTGCGCTGTACCTATGATCCGGCGACGCGCGGCGGTAATGCGCCTGACGGGCGCAAGGTGCAGGCGACGCTCCATTGGGTCGACGCGGCACGTTCCGAGCCGGCGGAAATCCGGCTCTACAATCCGCTTTTCACCCGACCCGATCCGGGCGCGGGCAGCGATCTCTTGGCCGATATCAACCCGAATTCGCTCGAAGTGCTGGCAGGCGCCCGGCTCGAGCCGGCGCTCGCTCAGGCCGCGATCGGCACGGCGGTTCAGTTCGAGCGCCAGGGATATTTCTGCGCGGATCCGGATTCGAGCGCGGGCCGGCTGGTCTTCAACCGCACCATCGGCCTGCGCGACAGTTACGCCAAGGCAGGCGGCTAGACGGGGCGGCGGTTCACGCCGCCGGCTGCATTCCAGGCATCGCTTCGTCGCCCGCGGCGACCGGCAAGACCACCGTGAATTCGCTGCCTTCGCCGGGTTTGCTGCGGCACTCGATGCGTCCGCCGTGACTGGTGACGATACCGTGCACCACCGCGAGGCCGAGGCCGGTGCCTTGGCCGACGGCCTTGGTGGTGAAGAAGGGCTCGAAGATGCGGTCGAGAACGGCCTGGTCGATGCCGCAGCCGGAATCGGCGACCGATAGCCGGACGGCGGCGGGTCGGGATGGGGCGCCACTCGCTGCGCGGCCCGCCGCGATACCTTCCGAAATCGGCGTGACGGCGACGTTGACGGTGCCGAGCGTATCGCCGATCGCCTGGGCGGCGTTGGTTACGAGATTCATCACCACCTGGCTGATCTGGGTTGCATCGGCATGCACGGGCGGAACCGGGTCGATCGATTCGACGATCCGGATCGTCGTCGGCACGCTCGCCCGCAGCATCTTGAGCGCCTCGCGCACGAGCGCGGCTAGGTCGATCTTCTGCTTGACCGTCGGCTCGTTGCGGCTGAAGGCGAGAACCTGCTTCACCAGATCGCGCGCATGCGCGCCGGCGCGCGCGATCGTCTCGAGGTCCTGATGATCCGCGGTGCCGGCGGGAAAGCGTTTCATCCCGAGCTTGGAGAGCGCAAGAATCGGCACGAGCGTGTTGTTGAGGTCGTGAGCGATACCGCCGGCGAGGTTGCCCAAGGCTTCGAGCTTTTGCGAGTGCCGGAGCTGGGATTCAAGCTCGGCCGCGCGCGATTCGGCCATGCGCTGCTCGGTGATGTCCTTGTAGGTGCTGATCCGTCCCACCGGCTTGCCATTGCCGTCATAGAGGATCTCCGCCTCGCGATAGACCCAGCGTATCGCGCCATCCGCACGGATGATGCGGTATTGCAGCGGCGAGGGCTCGATGCCTTGCTCGCTGGCCTTCATCGAGGCGATAAGCGTGTTGCGGTCTTCGGGATGCACCATCGCAAGAAAATCCGGCGTATTCGGCACGAAGCGACCTCGGTCGACGCCGAAGATACGGTAGGTCTCGTCCGACCACTCGACCTTTCCGGTGGCGAAATCGCGGAAGACGCTGCCGGTCTTGGCGACGCGCTGCGCCTGAACGAGCTTTGCCTGGCTTTCGCGCAGGGATGCCTGCACTTGTTTGAGCGCCGTGATGTCGACGCGCAGGCCGGCGATTCCGCCGTTGCGCAGGCGCCGTTCGGAGGTCAGGACCCAGCGGCCGCTGCTCAGGCGATGCTCGTGCGACGTCTGGGGATTCTGGTGGTCTTGCATCCGCTCGGCGACCCATTCCTCTTCATGGCCCAGAGCGTCGGGCGATTGCCCCGCGGCGATGCCCGCGCGCATGATATCCTCGAACTGGCTGCCCGGGACCATCAGATGGGCGTTCTTCGGGTAAAGCGTCCGATACGCCTCGTTGCATGTGACCAGCCGGTCGTCCTTGTCGTAGATGACGAAGCCTTCCGACATGCTCTCGACGGCATCGCGCAGGAGAGCGTCGGCGCTCGCGCTTCGGCGCAATTCGCGGCGTAGCGCCAGCGCAAGCAAGACGGCGATGGCGAACAGCACGGCGAGTGCGGCCGCAGTGAAGACCGCCTTCTGCCGCCACTCGGCGAAGATATCGCGGGTCGCGACGCCGGCGACCAGGACGAGCGGCAAGTTGGCGAGCTTGCGATAGACGAAGATGCGGTTCACGTCGTCGATCGCGCCGGACGCTTCGAAATAACCCGCCTCTGACCGCCCAACATGCGCGAAAACCGGCGCGTTGCGAAGATCCCGGCCGATATTCGCGTCGTCATAGGGCATGCGCATCAGGATCGGGCCGTCGGCGCGGAACAATGCCAGCGTGCCGTGCGCGCCGAGATCGACACCCGCGAAAAGCCTTTGGAAATAGGAAAGTTTCAGCGTGCCGATGACGACGCCGCCGAAGCTGCCGTCGGGGCGATCGATGCGGCGGCTGAAACTCATCGCCCAGTCCTTGTCGCCCAGGCTGCGGCGATAGGGGGCGCTCAGATAGAGCCCCGCGTCGGAATGATCGCGCTGCACGGTGAAGGATTCTCGATCGGCGAAACTCGTGAGCTTGGGCGGGAAGGGACGAGCATCGAGAATGATGTTGCCGTCGCGGTCGAGCACGTAGATCGCGCCGAGATCCTGCGCGGCCGCCGATCCATCGAACAGCACGCGATTGCGAAGCGCGGGCGTCAGGGCCGCGAGACCCGGGCTGCGAAGCCCGTCGATCACATTGCGCAAGGAAAGATCATAGATTTCGATATTGCGCCCGATATCGTGGTCGAGCGCCGAGATGAGGTTCCCTGTGGTCTGGATCGCATTGGTTTCGGCGACGCGCCGGGCGTCCCAGATTGTCCAGGCCGTCAACGCCATGACGCCGCACATGGCGGCGACCGCGCCCGTCAAAACCATCCGGGTCATGGGTCGGGGGCGTTGAACGCGAGACGCCTTCATGCGGAAGATCCACCAGGGAAGATGTGCTGCAGGCGCCTGAAATAAGGGCCATATTTTGCGTTCAGACTGGTTAAGAAATCCTTGCCGCTGAGCTGGTGCCAAGCGCCATGGGGCGCCAAAAACGCGCGCCCGCCGCCCGCGCCCGCCCTCCGCTTCGATGGCGCCGCCGCTAGTTTTTCAGAGTCTTGACCGCATCGTCGATGAAGCTCAGATCGGCATAGCGCTTGACGTCGATTGCGGTCTTGAGGAACCCCAGCTCCCTCAATTGCGCCATATTGCGCTGCAACGCCGCGAGATTAGGGCGGGCATTCGGATCGCGGTGGAAATCCGCCGGCGTGAAGAGATAGGAGGCAAAGACGCTTTCCGGACGCTTGTTGAAATCGGCGACGGACTTGACCGCCTGCGCGCGATTTGCCGGATCGAGGAACCAACGCTGGGCCCGCACGTAATCTTCGAAGAAATCCGCGAGCGCGGCGCGGTTCTTTGCCAGGAACGAGCCCCGCGCGACGTTGAACAGCATCTGCGTCGTGCCGAGCGCGTCCTTCATGTGGAAAAGCGTCCGCACCTCGCCCCGCTTTTCGGCGGCCTCCGAAAAAGGCAGGACTAAGCCGATGAGATCGACTTTTTCCTGTTCCAGCATCGGGGCGAGGTTGGGAAAGGCGCCCTCGACCATGGTGTAATCCTTGTTGGCTTCGAGATGATGCGTGCGCAGCATCGCGCGCGCCGCGATGTCGATCGCGCCGCCGAACGCGTTGACGCCGACCACCTTGCCGCGCAAACCCTCGATGGTTTTGATGGGGCTGTCCTTGCGCACCAGAAACACGCAGGAATAATGGCCGTCGACCCCGTCCTGATAGCCGTCGGTGATGACCTTGATGTCCGCGATATGCGCGTTCTCGATCGCGAAGCCGAGGGAGGAGGGTGCAAGCTGAGCGATGTCGAGGTCGCCCGAGGCCAAGGCGCTTACCATCGGGCCGCTGCCGGCGAAATGGAAATGCTTCACGACGTAGGAGGTGCCCTCATGTTTCAGCAGGTCGGTCTTGGCGAAGAGCACGGGCGTCAGCTGGCCGGGGACGGTCGTCCAGGCGATCCGGATCTCGAGCGGATCGGCGCTCGCCGCGGCGGCCGACAATGCGACGAACGCCCCGATAACAATGGCGATAAGCGCCAGGCCGCGGCGGGCAAAATTCTGCGTCATTTCCGTTGTCCTCCCGTTCGACGTTTCTCCGGCTTCGCCGGGGCCTCGTTGAGCCGCGCCGCAGCAGGTCAGAAGGGCTTGTCGCCCTTGATCGTGACGCGGTGCATGGTCCGGCGCTGCGGATAATAATCGTTGGCCGCGTAATGCTGGGTCGGCCGGTTGTCCCAAAACACCATCGAATTCACCTCCCAATGGAAGCGGAACTGGTATTCCGGAATGCGCGACTGGACGAAAAGAAAATCCAAGAGGGTGCGGCTCTCATCCTCGCGCATGCCTTTGATGGCGACGGTGAATTGCTCGTTCACGAAGAGCGCCTTGCGCCCGGTCACCGGATGGGTGCGGATGAGCGGATGCGCCGGGTTGGGCAATTCCTCTTCCATCTCGGCAAGCTTGGCGTGGCGCTCGCGCGGCGGCAGATGATCGAATTTGTGGCGGAAATTCTTGAAATCGTGGATCGCCTCGAGCCCGGACAGGAAAAGCTGCATCTTGTCGCTGAGATTCTCGTAAGCCGCATACATATCGGCCCAGAGCGTCTCGCCGCCGGTCTCGGGCTTGCGGATGCAGCGCAGGATCGAGCCCATCGGCGGCGTGACGCGGAACGTCTCGTCGGAATGCCAATGGTCGGTCGAGAAGACCGGGTTGTCTTCGTGATTGTCGAGCACGACGATTTCCGGAAATTCTTCGAGATGCGGCACGAAGGGATGCACCGTGAGCTCGCCGAAATGACGGCCGAAGGCGACATGCTGCGCCGGGGTCATGGCCGCATCGCGGAAAAAGACGACTTGATGCTGCATCAGCGCGTCGTGAAGCGCCGCGATCGTTGCCGCCTCGATCGGGCGGCTGAAATCGACGCCGCGGATCTCGGCGCCGATGGTGGCGCCGCGTCGGATCACCTCGAGCGGACCGCTCGCGGTTTCGCCCGGCTTGCGGTTAGCGGTGAGCAGCATCGGCTTTCTCCTTCGGGGCAGATTCGTTCGGCGGCACGATTCCGCCCAGGGTCGTCGGCGAAATCGGCGCGCTCAGGATCGCGACGCCGGCATCGATGAGATTGCCGACGAAGGCGGCCTCGGGCAGGGCGTGCGTCTCGGGGTCGCCGGCGAGGCGCATGCGCTCTCGATCCGCGAGCGCATGGATGATGCCGCCCACGACCAGCCGCAACCGCTCGTTCCAGATGAGTTCGGGCAGATCGGGCGTGAGCGCGCGCAGCGCCTTGTAGATCCGCCGCAGCAGCGCGGCCTCGCGGCCGCGCGCGATCAGGACGTCGCGACGCTGCCGGTCGGCGAAGAGATGCGCGAGAAAGCGGACATAGGCGCCGCCTTCGGGCGTCGCGTGAATTTTCTCGGCGAGCGGGATCGCGATCGCGCCGACCAATGCCCGCGGATCGTCGTGCCGGCCCTCGCGTTCGATCGCGCTCATCATTGTACGCCGGCGCTGGTTGATCTCGGCGATCCGGCGCGCGAGCAGGGTCTCGATCAGCGCTTCCTTGGTGCCGAAATGATACCGGATCGCGGATTGGTTGAGCTGCCCGGCGGCGAGAGCGATCTGGCGCGGCGTTACCGCCTCGATGCCGTATTCGGCGAAGAGCTGCTCGGCGGTCCGCAGCAGCCTGTCCTTGGTCGTTTCCCCGGTTGCAACCATTTAATGAGAATAATTAATTGATATCATTAGCACAAGTATTTTGGGGAGTTGGGCCCGGGAGCCCGCCCGGCCGCGCTCCTGGACCGGATTCGGAGAATCTGTTACGCCTCGGCCATGCCGCTTCAGCTCTACAACACGCTTACGCGCCGGAAAGACACGTTCACGCCCTTGGACGAAAAGAACGTGCGCCTCTATGTCTGCGGGCCGACGGTCTATGACTTCGCCCATATCGGCAATGCGCGGCCGGTCATCGTCTTCGACGTGCTCTACCGGCTGCTGCGCCAAGTCTATGGCGTCGATCACGTGCGCTATGTCCGCAACATCACCGATGTCGACGACAAGATCAACGCGGCGGCCAAGGCCAACAAGGAGAGCATCCGCGATCTGACCGAGCGCACGGCCAAGGCCTTCCACGAGGACGTGGCGGCGCTCGGGCTGCCTGCCGCCCGATGTCGAGCCGCGCGCGACCGAGCACATCGCGCCGATGATCGCGATGATCGAGCGCCTGATCGCGCAAGGCCACGCCTATCTCGCCGACGGCCATGTGCTGTTCTCGGTCGCGAGCGATCCGCAATACGGCAAGCTCTCGCACCGCAACCGCGACGAGATGATCGCCGGCGCGCGGGTCGAGGTGGCGCCCTATAAGCGCGATCCGGCCGATTTCGTGTTGTGGAAGCCGTCGTCGTCGGATCTGCCCGGCTGGGACAGTCCCTGGGGCCGCGGCCGGCCGGGCTGGCACATCGAATGCTCGGCGATGAGCGAGGCCTATCTCGGCGCGAGCTTCGACATCCATGGCGGCGGGCTCGATCTCATCTTCCCGCATCACGAGAACGAGATCGCGCAAAGCGAATGCGTCCATCACCAGCCCTTCGCGCAAGTGTGGATGCATAACGGCTTCGTCATGGTCAATGGCGCGAAGATGGCGAAGTCGGAAGGCAATTTCCGCACCATCCGCGAGGTGCTACGGAAGTAGGTGGTCCGGGCGAGGTGAAGCAGCGCGTTACGCGATGCTAATGGCGCACTATCGCGATCCGCTTGACTGGACGTCAGAGAGGTTACAGTCAGGCTTCCCTTGGCCTACACGCGCTCTATCTCGCATTTGGCGGCCCGGATAGTGCCGCTACGCGACAGAAACTGCCGTGGACGGGCGAAGCGGCCCTCGAAGACGATCTGAACACCCCTTTGGCGCTCACGGTGCTCCACGAAGTTGTGCAATGATTTAATAGCGACGACACTGGCCGCGCGGCGCAGCTTCAGAGCAAGCTGATCGCCGGCGGCGCGGTATGAGATTGTTGCAGCAGGATGCGGACGGATACTGGAGCAACCGCGCAGCTAGTCCGCCTGCCACTTGTGCGCTTCAGCATGCCACGGTGACGGTTCAACCTCGCTACTCGGCGATGAGAATGCGGAAATCGATAGCTCGTCGACGCCCGCAACGCCGCGCGCAAAGCCAAGGACTTCGCCGAGGCGGACCGCATCCGCACCGAGCTGGCGCTGAAAGGCATTCTCCTGGAAGACGGGCCCGGCGGTACGACCTGGCGCAGGGCGGGGTGAGGGGCGTTACGCAACGCTCTGAAATCCGCTAAGAAAGAGCCATGTCCGGCGAACGCATCTATCTGTACGACACGACACTGCGCGATGGCGCGCAGACCCAGGGCGTCGATTTCGGCGTGCCCGACAAGCTCGCGATCGCGCGCGAGCTCGATCTTCTGGGCATCGACTATGTCGAGGGCGGCTGGCCCGGCGCCAATCCGACCGACGACGCGTTCTTCGCCAAGCTCCCGAAGCTCAATCACGCGCGGATCACCGCCTTCGGCATGACGCGGCGCTCGGGCCGCAGCGCCGCCAATGATCCGGGCCTCGCCGCGCTCCTCGGCAGCAAGGCGCGCGTCGCCTGCATCGTCGGCAAGACCTGGGACTTTCACGTGAAGGTCGCGCTCGGCGTGAGCCTCGAGGAAAACCTCGCGATGATCGCGGATTCGGTGAAGCTCGCCGCGGAAAAGCTCGACGAGGCGATCTTCGACGCCGAGCATTTCTTCGACGGCTACAAGGCCAATCCCGATTACGCGCTGCAATGCGTCAAGGCCGCGCATCAGGCCGGCGCGCGCTGGATCGTCTTGTGCGACACCAATGGCGGGACCCTGCCCGACGAGGTCGAGCGCATCGTCGGCGAGGCGGCGAAGACGGTGCCGGGCGATCATCTCGGCATTCATACGCATAACGACACGGAGAATGCGGTGGCCAACTCGCTCGCCGCGGTGCGCGCCGGCGCGCGCCAGGTGCAGGGGACCTTGAACGGGCTGGGCGAGCGCTGCGGCAACGCCAATCTCGTGGCGCTCCTTCCGACCCTGATGGTGAAGATGGGCTATGCCACCGGCGTGAGCGAAGCGGGCCTCGCACGCTTGACGCATGTCTCGCGCTTTCTCGACGAGCGCTTGAACCGCGCGCCCAACCGGCACGCGGCCTATGTCGGCGAGAGCGCCTTTGCGCATAAGGGGGGACTGCATGTCTCGGCGGTCGAGAAGGACCCGCGCTCTTACGAACATATCGAGCCCGCGCGCGTCGGGAATGCGCGGCACATCCTGGTTTCCGATCAGGCCGGGCGCTCCAACATCCTGGCGCGGCTGCGCGAGATCGGCGTTGCCATCGACGCCAAGCATCCGAAGCTCGACTCGCTCCTGGACGAGGTGAAGTCGCGCGAATTCGAGGGCTATGCCTATGACGGCGCCGAGGCGAGCTTCGAATTGCTCGCGCAGCGCATGCTGGGCACGGTGCCGGACTATTTCCGGGTCGAGCGCTTTCGCATCATGGATGAGCGGCGCTGGAACGCGAAAGGCGAGCTCGTCACCGTGTCGGAGGCGACGGTCTCCGGCAATGTGGAAGGCCGGAGCTTCATGGAGGTCGCCGAAAGCCATGACGGGCCGGTGAACGCGCTCGATACCGCCTTGCGCAAGGCCCTGACGCCGGCTTTCCCCGAACTCGCCGATATCCGTCTGACCGATTACAAGGTGCGTATCCTGACGCCGCAGGCCGGCACGCGGGCCGTGACGCGCGTGATGATCGAGAGCGCCGCGGGCGACGAGACCTGGTCGACCGTGGGGGTTTCCTCCGACATCATCAACGCCTCCTTCAACGCGCTCCACGACAGCCTGACCTTCAAGCTCTGGCGCGCGGGCCGGCGCTCCTAGGCATGGCGGGAACCGATCACCGCCGCCGCGCGCTGAAGGGCGGACCGGCCGTCATTCTGGTCGAGCCGCAGCTGGGCGAGAATATCGGCACCGCCGCGCGCGCCATGTACAATTGCGGCCTCACCGATCTCCGTCTCGTGAAGCCGCGCGACGGCTGGCCGAGCAAGAAGGCGCAGGCCGCGGCCAGCGGCGCCGATGTGGTGCTCGAGAAGGCGCGGCTCTTCGGCACGGTGGAAGAGGCGATCACCGGGCTGCGCCATGTCTATGCGAGCACGGCGCGCGACCGCTACATGGTGAAGCGGATCCTGACGCCGCGCAAAGGCGCGATCGAGATGCGCGGCTTCCTGGGCGCGGGCGAGGCTTGCGGCATCCTTTTCGGGCCGGAGCGCACCGGGCTCTTGAACGAGCATATCGCGCTCGCCGACACGGTCTTGAGCGTGCCGCTGAATCCGGCCTTCTCCTCGCTCAATCTCGCCCAGGCGGTGTTGCTCATCGGCTATGAGTGGTTCTCCTGCGTCGACGAGACCCCGGAAGAGCAGGTGGCGCTCGGCCATTCGCTGCCCGCGACCAAGGAGAAGCTGATTCAGTTCTTCGGCCATCTTGAGGAAGAGCTCGACCGCTCGGGCTTCATGCGCGATCCGGAAAAGCGGCCCTCGATGGTGCGGAACCTGCGCAATCTGTTTCAGCGCGCCCAATGCACCGAGCAAGAGCTGCGCACCTTGCATGGCGTCGTCACTTCCTTCTGCGGGCCGCGCAAAAGGAAGCCTGCGGAATGACGAAGGACGGGACGGATTGGCTTTCACCGGACGATGCGGTCCGTGCGATCAGCGAGGCCGAGATCGCCGGCGTTCAGCTCTTAGGCTTCGACGGAGCTTACCTAGGCGAAACGACAACGCAGCCGTCGCTCGAAGACAGTTGGGATTACACCAGTGACGCTTATCCCCCAGTCGACAGCCCATACCTTCACGCGATCCAATTCATTCGGGAGCGGAGTTCGAAAAGGCTTCGGTTCGAGCTTGTATTCGGGAAGGTGCCGTTACATTAAACCAGCCTGAGGAGCCCAGGCGGTCGGAAGGCGAATGACCCAGCTCATCTTCAAGATCTTGTCTTCAGCCGAATGGCGCGCGGCCGAAGCGGCGGGAGTCTTCGCCGGCGCCGGGATCGATCTCGCCGACGGCTATATCCATTTCTCGACCAGGGACCAGGCCGAGGAAACCGCCGCCAAGCATTTCGCCGGAAAGACCGACCTCGTTCTGGTGGCGGTCGATGCGGAGAAGCTTGGCCCGGCGCTCAAATGGGAGGTGTCGCGCGGCGGCGCGCTGTTCCCGCATCTTTACGCAACGCTCGCGACGCGCGACGGGCTCTGGGTCAAGCCGTTGCCCGTGGGCGAAGACGGCAAGCACCGCTTTCCGTCCTGAGACGCGCGCGGGCGAACGCTCTCAGAGCAGCTTCAGCCACTGCGCGATGAAGCCGTAGCGCCACAGTCCGAGCAGAACGAGGACGATCACGGCAAGCGTGAGATACCAGCCCCAGGGCCGCTTCTTCTCGGCATAGGGATCGGAGAGCGCGCGCTCGGCGCGTTCGGGCAATTGCGCCGTCGCCGTAAGCGCGCGGCCGAAGGGCAGGTTGATCTTCAGCCGCGTATTCACCGCCCAGCCCGAGGCGTCGAGGATCGGCCCCAGATTGCGCGCCTGGAGCTTCATCGCCGCGATCATGCAGGAGGGGCCCGAGATGACGAGGATGATGCCGATGAAGGCGAGCGGCATCTGCCACCAGGTGAGCTGCAGGAGACCGGTGACGAGGGAGGCGATCGCCGTGCCGATCGCGCCGATCGCAAGGCCGATGGCGGCGAAGATGCCGGCAAAACGCGCGGCATCGAAGGTCTGCTGTTGCGGGGGCGGGGGCGGCGCGCCCCCGGCCGCTCCCGCGGCTCGCGCCATGGTCTGCGACGCCATCTGGGCCTGCACCGTCGCCGCGCGGGCGGCCGCTGCCTTCTGAATCTGCTCGTTGATGAAACGGGCGAACTGCTTATAGGGCAGCCAGAAGGCCTGGCGCAGGCTGATCGGGTGCTCGACGAGCTTGACGATGGTCGCGTCCCAATCGCGCCCCTTGCGGTCGTAGAACACACCGTTGCGTCCGACCAGGAGGTTTTCGGCGTCGCCCGCCGTCAGGGCCGCGGCGATCGTCATGGTCTCCTTGCCCTCGGCGCGCGTGCAGCGGCAATAGACGAGGTAGATCCGGCTCAAGGTCGCGAGCTGCGCGTGCTTCGTCTCGTCCGCGACCTTGATGCAAAGATCGCAGCTTCTGGCGTCCAGATAAAGCGTTCCGGCCTGGAACACGGCCTTGCCGGCGCGGGTATAGAAATCCTTGAAGGCGACGAAATTGTTGAGGAGCGGCATGAGATCGCGCTTCATGCGCAGGAGTTTCTCGACCTGCGCGATGGCGTTCATTTGCGGCTCGAGCGCCTTGTCGCGCGCGATCAGCACGTCGATGCGCGGCTTGACCGCGGGATCGAGCAGCGCCTTCAGGCGGTCGATCCCGAGCTTGGCGACGGCGGTCGCGGGCCTGCGCGCGGCCCAGGCCGCATAGGCCGCGAATTGCGCCTTGATCTTCTCCCAATCCGCCGCGGCGAGCGCGTCGCTCGGCCCGAGGAGCGGCACCACGATCTCGTCGCGCAGCCGCGCGATCGGCCTTGCCCAGGCCGGATTGATGCCCGCGCTGAAAGGAAGCCTGCTGCCGGCTTCGACATGCGACAAGGGCAGCGCCGCAATATCGGCACCGTCGGATCGCAAGGTCTCGGCGGCGAGCGTCTCGTAAGTGGACAAGGGCGGATTGAGCGGCTCGGCCGCGCGCGCATCGAAGGAAGCGAGCCGCGTCCGGGCAAAGAAGTCATCGATCTTGGCGCCGAGCTCGGCCATGAGCGCGCCCGCCGCGTCGCTCGCATCGCCCAGGGGAAGGAGCGCGGCGTGCGCGGCGTCGCCCTCGGCATGCCAGGCGGCATAGCGCGCCGCCTCGTCGAAGAAACGATCGATGATCGGTTGCGATATGCCGGGCTTGTGGCTGCGATCCTGCTCCGAGCCGAGACAATCCATGATGTCCTGGATCGCGCTCTGGGTTTCGGCATCGTCGGCGGATCCGACCGTGATGATGCCGTCGCCATTGAACGGCGTGCCGTCATAGATCTTCTCGACGTCGAGCGTGTCCTGAAGCGAGATCGCGGCGGCGTCCTTCTTGCGCAGCAAGTCGAGGATCGTTTCGGCCGAGGCGCGGATCGCTTTGCCGCTTTCGGACGCGTCGTCGATGGCGGCGAGCGGCAGACTGTCGCCGCCGCGCTGCAACTCGTTCAGATCCTTGAGGACGCTCGTCGTCCAGGTGACGGCAGCCAGGATCTCGGGCGCGCGGATGCGGCCGTCATGATCATCGTCGATGAGATCGAGAGTGCGCTCGTCGAACTCGATGCCGCGGGTCGGGCAGGCGAGGGCGACCCAGAGTTTCTGGTCGAGCGATGCCAGATGCGCGACATCGGCGCCGCTGTCGATGCGGACCTGATCGAACCCGCCGGCGCGGAAGAACCGCCAAATATGCTGATGATTGCGCTTTTGCTCTTCCGCCACGCCGCGCCCCCGATTTTTGCCTTTGAGTTAAAACGAGTAAGTCGAAACGAGAATGCGTCGAGCCGCGGTGGCTGGCAAGGCGGAACCCGCGCGAGCCAAGGCTTGGCAAGCGTGCCGGCTTCGTGCAACCATTGCCGCGAAAATAGAAACGCCCCGCTGATCGCCGATCATCGGGGGTATCGGCTGGAAAAAGTGGGGGAGGAAGATGGGCGCACTTTCAGGCGGCGAATGGCGGCGCGTTATCCCGGTTTTGGTGTTCTCGATCTCTTGCGCGACGCTCGCTCGCGCCGAGACGATCGATCGGCTTTACGAAAAGGCCAAGGCCGAGAAATCGGTCGTGTTCTATAGCGGCGGTCCGGTCGCGCCCTATGAGCGCTGGGCGAAGGAATTCAAGGAGCGCTTTCCTGGGATCGAGGTTTCGATCACCGGCGGCTTCAGCAATGTGCTGGACGAAAAGATCAACCAGCAGCTCAAGGCGAAGAAGCTCGAAGTCGACATGGCGATCCTGCAGACGGTGCAGGATTTCGTCGGTTGGAAGAAGAAGGGCGCGCTGCTGCGCTTCAAGCCCGAAGGCTTCAGCAAGCTCGACCGGCGCTTTCGCGACGAAGACGGCGCCTTCATGGCGACCAGCGTCGTCCTGCTTTCCTATGCCTACAACACCAAGCTGGTCGCCGCAAAGGACGTGCCGAAGAGCGCGCTCGATTTCCTCAAGCCGCAATTTCGCGGCAAGCTCGTCAGCGCCTATCCGGCCGATGACGACGCGACCCTGTTCGTCTTCGACGGCATCGTCAAGCGATATGGCTGGGGCTACATGAAGAAGTACATGGCCAACCAGCCGAGTTTCATCCAGGGCCATCTCGGCGTGCTGCGCAGTATCGCCGACGGCAAGAACGCGGTGACTTTCGATTCGACGAGCTCGACCACCGGCGCGCTCAAGCAGGCGGGCGAGCCGATCGAGTACGCGTTTCCGACGAGCGATCCCATGCCGGTGTTCTTCGTCACCGCCGGCATTTTCAAGGCGGCGCCCCATCCCAACGCGGCCAAGCTCTTTCTCACCTGGTATCTGGCGAAGGAGCAGCAAAGCCGGCTCGGGGGCAGCTTCTCGGCACGCACCGACGTGCCGCCGCCGGCGGGGCTGAAGCCGCTCGCGGGCCTGCGCATCGAAGCCGGCTACAAGCAATTCGTCACCGACGAGAAGCGGTTGGTCGCGTTGCGCAAGCGCTTCGAGACCTATACCGGTCCGGTCGTCAACCAGGGCGGGGTGCGCTGAAGCGTCGGCCGCGCGGCGAAATAACGATTGGACGAAGCGGCATCCGTTCTCCAAGATCGCGCGCGATGTGCGGAGCGGGGAGCGGCGCGGCAGCGGATGGAAGGTTTCGTCCACACGATCATCGCGTTCATTGCCGCGCATCCTGGATGGACGTTCCTGGTGATGTTCGTCGTCTCGTTCGGTGAATTGGTGGCGGTCGTCAACCTGTTCTTTCCGGGAACGGCGATCCTGCTGGCGGCCGGGACGCTGGTGCCGAGCGGAGAGGTGCTGGTTTGGCCCTTGCTGTCGGGCGCGGTGCTGGGGGCGCTGTCGGGTGACGGATTTTCCTATTGGATCGGGCGGCGTTTCGGCGGCGAAGTCGAGCGTCTATGGCCTTTTACGCGCCACCCCGACCTCATCGCGCGCGGTGTCGTGCTGTTCGCGCGCCATGGCGGGAAAAGCGTCTTCATCGGGCGGTTCTTCGGCCCGGTGCGGGCGGTCGTGCCGCTCGCGGCCGGCATTCTCCGCATGCGGCCCGCGCGGTTCTGGGCCGCGAATATCTCTTCGGCGGTGATCTGGGCGCCGGCGGTCTTCCTGCCCGGCGTCGCCATCGGCGACAGCATCGGCCGGCTCGGCACAGGCGAGCGGTTCTGGCCGATCGCAGTGATCCTGGTAGTCGTGCTGGTTGTCGTCGCGTTCTGGGTGCTGTCGGTTCGTTTGTGGCGCTCGGGGTAATGGTTCGCAGCACGTGAATGTCGCGGCCGAAGGATCCGGTACGAGAGGCGGCACGGCGGCGCCGGCCTTGCGGCGCGCGGTCACGTTTTGGCCGCTCGTCTTCTACGGGCTCAGCGACATCATCGGCGCCGGCATCTATGTCGCCATCGCTCAGGTGATCGCGCGCGCAGGCGGCGCGGCGCCCTTCGCTTTTCTTGTGGCGGGTGCGGCCGCTGGCTTGACGGGGTTCTGCTATGCATCCCTGGCCAGCCATTTTCCCGAGGCCGCGGGCGCCGCCTCCTATGTGAAGCGCGTCTTCGGCTCGGATCGCCTGGCGCAGCTCGTCGGCGGCCTCGTGGCCTTGTCGATCGCGATCACGACGGCGGCGATCACCGGCGGCGCGGTGCAATATCTCGCGATCCTCGTTCACGCCCCGGGCCCGGCGCTGATCGCAGCGATTGTGCTCAGCTTCACGGCCGTCGCCATCGCCGGAGTTCGCGAAAGCGTGGGGCTTGCGGTCATCCTCGGCTTGATCGAGCTCGGCGGACTCCTTGTCGCGATCGCGGCCGGATTTGTCGCCGCATCCGATGTCGATCTCGCGGCCATGCTGCCCGCGAATGCGGCGGGCTGGAACGGGGTGATGGCGGGCGCCTTCATCGCCTTCTTCGCCTTTCTCGGTTTCGAGACCATGGCCAACATGGCCGAGGAAGTGGTGGAGGCGCGCCGGGTCGTGCCGCGCGCGATCATGGCCGCGATCGGCATCAGCATCCTCCTTTACGTTCTGGTCGCGATCTCCGTCACCGCGGCGGATCGATCCGGCGACAATCCGCTGCTCGATTTGTTTGAGGGCCGGAACGCGGCGATCTTTGCCGCGGCCAGCACCTTGGCGATCGCGAATGGCGTGCTCGTGGGGATCGTCATGCTCGCGCGCCTCTTCTACGGCATGGCGCGCAACGGCGAATTGCCGGCCATGCTGGCGAAGGTCAACCCGCGCACGCGCACGCCGATCGCAGCGACCTTGCTGGCCGGCGGATTCATTCTTGCGACGGCGGTGATCTTTCCGTTCGAGCATCTGCTGGTCTGGACCAACGCTTTGACCTTGACGGTGTTCACCATCGTCGATCTGGCGCTCTGGCGGCTGCAGCGCAGCAGAAGCGAAGCCGGGCAGGGCTTTGCGGTGCCTCGCTTCGTCGCGCCGCTCGCGGCGGCGGTTTCGCTCGCGCTCTTGGCCGCGGAGTTCCTGGGCTAAAGAGCACGCAACTTGCGGCGTGAGGAATGCGTTCCCTGCTATTGGGCGACCGCATTCCGGTCTTCCCGGGCGTCCCAATATTGGAAAAAAAGCGAAGGAAACGCCCATAATTATGCCCATCTTTATAATGGGCATTTTTGTGGTTTATTCCGATATCCCGTGCTGCTTTCCTCGGCCGGTGCGATCACGCCGAGGAGCGAGGAGGGTGCAAGCGATGGAAACTGCGGGCATGTCGCCATCCATGCGCGTCCGGGAGCGGATCGGTACGCTTTTGCGGCAATCCTCGTTTGAGACGACGGCGCGACCGCGATCGGTCGCCGAGACCGTCGATACGCCGCTCGCGCCGGGCACCAGCGTCTATATCACCGCGCTGTCCGGCATCGGCCAAGAGGCGGTGGTCGCGGCGGCTCTCCGATTGCGGCAAGCCGGACTCAATCCCGTGCCCCATCTCGCGGCGCGCTTCTACGCGCGCGCGGACGCGCTCGACGCGCTGCTGCGCCGGCTGACCGGTGAGGCCGGCGTGTCCGATGTTCTCGTGATCGGCGGCGATATCGACCATGTCGCAGGTCCGTTCGCGTCGAGCCTCGCTCTCCTCGAATCTGGCGCGCTCTTGCGCCATGGCATTCGACGCATCGGCATTGCCGGCTATCCCGAAGCGCATCCGCGCATTCCGGCCGATGCGCTCGATACGGCGCTGGCGGCAAAGATCGCCTATGCAAAAGAGGCCGGATTTGCGGTTCGGGTCGTCACGCAATTCTGCTTTGCTCCCGAACCGATCCGGCATTGGCTAGAGCGCTTTTCGGCACAATTCCCCGGCATACCGGTCCATGTCGGCGTGGCGGGCCCGGCTCGGATTTCCACCCTTCTCAAATACAGCATGGCTTGCGGGATCGGCCCCTCCTTGCGCGCGCTCCAGCGCAACCGCGGCCTCGGGAAACTTCTCGTGGACGCCGATCCTGGGGCGATCGTCGACGCGCTCGCACCGCTGGAACTGAGCATCGCGCAATTTCATTTCTTCCCCTTCGGCGGGATTCGCCGCACGGCGCAGTGGGTTCGTGATTTGGCTGGCTAGTTGGGCCATGTCCTTGGTCGAAGCCGGATATGGCCAAAGGCTGTGCCGAAGATTGCCGTTTAGGCTGGTTTTGTATAATATTCAATTACCTGACGGCACATTTGATCCAAATCAAAGAAGCACCGCGCCGCTAGCCTTAGAAGGTAACCATGGAAAGAGCCGATCGAGAACGCGACATCGAGGGAACGCCGATCTTCGGAGGCGAGGAGGCCCGGAAGGGCTACGCCCTCAACAAGATGTGCTACTCCTTCAACAGCGCGGAGAATCGCGAGGCTTTCCTTGCCGACGAGGACGCCTATTGCGCGCGGTTCGGGCTCAATGCCCAACAGCGCGAGGCCGTACGCAAGCGCGACGTGCTCGCGATGATCGAGGCGGGCGGCAACATCTATTACCTCGCCAAGCTCGCCGGGATCTTCGGGTTGGGCGTCCAGGACATCGGCGCGCAGCAGACCGGCATGAGCGTCGACGCATTCAAGGCGAAGCTCGCCGCTTCGGGAAAGTGATCCATGGCCCGCGTGATCGGTTCCGTTTCGACCTCGCACATCCCCTCGATCGGCAACGCGATCGCCAAGGGGCTCCAGCAGGACCCCTATTGGCGGCCGTTCTTCGAGCCTTTCGGTCGCGTGCATGAATGGCTGGGCGAAGTGCGGCCCGACGTCGTGCTCGTCGTCTACAACGACCATGGGCTCAATTTCTTTCTCGACAAGCTTCCGACCTTTGCCGTCGGCGCCGCCGCCGAATATCGCCATGCCGATGAGGGCTGGGGCCTGCCCATCTCGCGTCCGTTCTATGGGGACCAACGTCTCTCCTGGCATTTGATCAATTCGCTGGTCGCCGAGGAATTCGACATCGTCACCTGCCAGGAGATGCTGGTCGATCACGCGTTCACCGTGCCGATGTCGCTGCTTTGGCCGGGGGGCGGCGAATGGCCGGTCAAGGCCATCCCGATCGAGATCAACACCGTGCAGCATCCGCTGCCCTCGCCGCGGCGCTGCTTCCATTTCGGCCAGGCGATCGGCCGGGCGGTCGAATCCTATGACGAGGATGTGAAGGTGCTGATCCTCGGAACGGGCGGCCTGTCGCATCAGCTCGACGGCACGCGCGCCGGATTCATCAACAAGAAATTCGATCTCATGTGCCTCGAAAAGATCGTCGAGGACCCCGAGGCGCTGACCCGGTATTCGGTCCATGATCTGGTCGAGCTTGCCGGATCGCAAGGCGTCGAGTTGCTCAACTGGCTCGTCATGCGCGGCGCGCTGCTGGGCCGGGTGTCCCGCGTCCATCGCAACTATCACATCCCGATCTCCAATACCGCGACCGGGCTCCTGGTGCTGGAGAACCACCCCCAGGCGGGGCTGCTCGATTACCGCCGCGCCGGCTGAGCCGCCAGGCCGGCGGCGGTTTCCCCGAGTTCTTTCCTTGTCTGCCAATGGCTTGACAAGGCCAAGCTTGGCCTTATAGTCCCCCGCCTTATTCCCAAGAACGCGGACGCTTGCCGTCCCGCCCTGGCAGCGAGGCCAAGGGCCTATTGGGACAACAACAACCAAACGGATCGAAACCCTTATGAGCAAACGCGAAGGCTCGAAGTTCAAGATCAACCGCCGCCTCGGGGTCAATCTCTGGGGCAGGGCGAAATCCCCGCTCAACCGCCGCGATTACGGCCCCGGCCAGCACGGGCAGCGGCGCAAGAAGCCCTCCGATTTCGGCACGCAGCTGATGGCGAAGCAGAAATTGAAGGGCTATTACGGCAATATCGGCGAGCGCCAGTTCCGCCGCCTCTTCGCCGAGGCCGCGCGCCGCAAGGGCGATACCTCGGAGAATCTCATCGCGCTCTTGGAGCGCCGGCTCGATGCCGTGGTCTATCGCTTGAAATTCGCGATGACCCCGTTCGCCGCGCGCCAATACATCAATCACGGCCATATTCTCGTCAACGGCAAGCGCGTCAACATCGCGTCCTACAGCGTCAAGGACAACGACACGATCGAAGTGCGCGAGAAGGCCAAGCAGATGGCGGTGATCATCGAAGCCACCGCCTCGACCGAGCGCGACGTGCCCGATTATCTCGAGGTCGATCACGGCAAGCTCAAGGGCAAGTTTCTGCGCGCGCCCAAACTGACCGATGTGCCCTATCCGGTCTCGATGGAACCGAACCTCGTCGTCGAGTTCTATTCGCGGTGAGCGTGCCGGCCTGAACGCCCGGAGGGGCGGGGAGGCAGCCATGTCCGAGGACGTCTATCAACGCCTCAAGCGGCTCGGCATCGAGCTGCCGAAGCCGTCGCCGCCCGCCGCCCATTACGTGCCCTGCACATTGCATCGGGGCGTGCTCTATGTCGCGGGCCAGGGCCCGGTCGAGCCCGATGGCCGCCTGCGCACCGGAATCGTGGGTGCCGATGTCTCGCTCGAGCAGGCACGCGACGATGCGCGACTCACGGCGATCAACATCCTCGCGCATATGCACGCCTTTCTCGGCGACCTCAACCGCGTCGAGCGCCTGCTCAGGGTCTTCGGCATGGTGCGCGCCGTGCCCGATTTCGGGCAGCAGCCCGAGATCATCGACGGCGCATCGGCGCTCTTTACCGAGGTGTTCGGCGACAGCGGCCGGCACGCGCGCTGCGCCGTCGGCCTCGCCTCGCTGCCGCGCGGCATCACCGTCGAGATCGAGGCGATCGCCGCCATCCGAGATTAGCGAGGCGCCGACGCAAGGCGGAAATCCCTGCTATTCTGGCGCCGGGATTTCCTAGCGCCGGGTCCGCCATGCTGTGGCTGCAATTCGCCGTCATCTTTCTGCTCATCCTGCTGAACGGGTTTTTCGCGCTCGCCGAGATGGCGGTGGTATCGGCGCGCCGCGTGCGGCTTCAGCACGCCGCCGATCTCGGCCTTGCCGGGGCCAAGACCGCGCTCGAGCTGCGGCGCGATCCGGGGCGATTCCTTTCGACGGTGCAGATCGGCATCACCGTGATCAGCGTGCTCGCGAGCGTCTTCGGCGGCGCCACCTTCGCCGATGAGATCGCGGTTTTCCTTGCGCCCTACAGCACCCATGCGCGAGGACTGGGCTTCGCCCTCGTCGTGATCGTGATCTCCTATCTGACGCTGATCCTGGGAGAATTGGTCCCGAAGCGCGTGGCCTTGCGCCGGCCGGAAGCGATCGCGCGGCGGCTTGCGCCCTTGCTGCGCGGCATGACGCGCTTCGCCGCGCCGCTCGCTTGGCTTCTCTCGGCATCGAGCAATCTGGTCTTGTTCCTCGTGCCTTTGCGTTCGACCGAGCCGGCACCGGCGACGGAGGAGGAGATCGCGATCATGCTGCGCGAGGCGCAGGCGACCGGGCAGGTCCATGCGGCCGAGACGGCGATCGTGCAGATGGCGCTGCGCCTGGGCGACCGGCGCGTCGGCGCGGTGATGACGCCGCGCACGCAGGTCGAATGGCTCGACCTGACCGACAGCGACGAGGAGAACCGGCGCAAGATACGCGACAGCGACTATTCGCGCTTTCCGGTTTTCGAAGGCGGGCTCACCCACGTGGCCGGCATCATGCAGGTGAAGGAGTTGCTGGCCGCGGATATGAGCGGCAAGCCGTTCGATCTGAAACATTTGCTGCGGCCGCCGCTTTACATCCCGGAGACCGCGACGGCCCTCCGGGCGCTCGAGATGTTCCGGCAATCGGGCGAGGCGATGCTGCTGGTGGTCGACGAGTTCGGCGATTTTCAAGGCGTGGTCACTTTGCAAGACATCCTGCAGGCACTGGTCGGCGAGATCGCCGAGCCCGGCGAGGCGGCGAACCCGAGCGTGCAGCGGCGCGAGGACGGATCCTTCGTCGTCGACGGCATGACCCCTCTGGACATGGTCAGGGATCTGACCGGGCTTGCCAGCCTCGACCATGAGGAGGGCGCGGATTACCACACGCTCGGCGGCTTCATCATGGCGCGCATGCATCGCATCCCCGCTGCGGGTAATCAGGTTTCGCTCGAAGGTTTTCGTTTCGAGGTTCTCGGCATGGACGGGCGCCGCGTCGATCGCGTCCTGATCGTGCCGCCGAAGAAGGAAGCCTAGCGGCACGCCGCTTGCCTTCCGCTCAACCGCATCCCACATCCAGCCGATGGCCGACAACACCCTTCCAAGTCTCTTCATCTCGCATGGCTCGCCGATGGTCGCCCTCCAACCGGGCGCGGCCGGCGCCTTCTGGCAGGCGCTCGGCGAGAGCCTGATGCGGCCCCGTTCCGTGCTCTGCGTCTCGGCCCATTGGAACACGCTGACGCCGCTGTTGGGCGCGGCCGAGAGGCCCGAGACGATCCACGACTATTACGGCTTTCCCGCGCCGATGTACCAGCTGAGCTATCCGGCGCCGGGCGCGCCGGCGCTGGCGCAGCGCGCGCTCGATCTGCTGCGCGCGGCCGGCATCGAGGCCGAGAGGGACGCGGCCTACGGGCTTGATCACGGGGCTTGGGTGCCGTTGCGCTCGTTTTATCCAGCCGCCGATATTCCCGTGGCGCAGCTCTCGGTGCAGCCTCGGCGCGACGCGCGCTGGCATTATCGCATCGGCCAGGCGCTCGCGCCCTTGCGGCAAGAAGGTGTCCTCATCCTCGCGAGCGGCGGCGCCACCCATAATCTGAGCGAGCTCGATTGGAGCGGCGGCGCGACGCCCGACTGGGCCGAGGAATTCGACGAATGGCTCGCCGTCACCCTGGCGGCGGGACGCGTGGAGGAACTGCTCGACTGGACGCGGTCCGCGCCGCACGCCTTGCGCGCGCATCCGAGCCCCGAGCATTTCCTGCCGCTCTTCGTCGGCCTTGGCGCGGCCGGCTCTCCGGCGCGCGGCGAGCGGATCTATCGCGATTTCAGCATGGGCGGGCTCAGCATGGCGGCGTATCGCTTCGCTGCTTGAGGGGCGGCGCACGGCCTGATTCACATCAAGGTTGGGCGCGGCGCGACATGGGATAGTCCCCTTGCTCCTTTGCCGAGGTCTTGGTGCCGATGAAGCGATCGATCCTCTGGCTTTTCGCTCTGCTGGCGCTTTCGCTGGGCGCGGCGGCGCCGCTGCGGGCGCAGTCGGGCGGCGCTCAGCGGCCTTTCCTCTCCGGCCCGATCTGGGTCTACAACAACTGGTCCTCCTACGACGAACTCTCCGACGACGTGGCGCTCACCGAGGCGGCGGCGATGCGCGAGGTGGGCCAGGTGCTGCGTCTGCGGCGGCTCGGCGTCCATATCGACTATTACGTCATGGACGCCTTCTGGTACGACCCCAATGGCGGCTACCGCAAATGGCGCAGCGAAGGCTGGCCGGACGGTCCCGAGCGCTGGCTCGGCACGCTCGAGCGGAACGGAATCCTGCCCGGCCTGTGGTTCAGCACCAACACGCTGGCGCATCTCTATGCGGCGCCGGCCTGGCAAAGCTCGCTGACAACGCATCGCGGCGCGATGGCGCTCTATACGGGCGGCTTCCTGCCCGATTTCATGGATGTGCTGCAATACTGGTATGATCGGGGCGTCCGGCTGTTCAAATTCGATTTTGCCGAGCTGGCGGCGGCCGCGGCGGGCGATGAAACGAAATTCTCGCCGGCCGAGATTCGGGAGCGCAACACCCTGGCCTTGCGCGCGGCCCTGCTCGATTTTCGCGCGCGCAACCCCGATGTGGTTCTCGTCGCCTTCAACGGTTTCGACGGCGATTTCGATACCACGGCCGCGCCGATGCCGTTTCACGATCCCGTCGATCCGCGCTGGCTCGATGTGTTTGATTCGCTCTATGCAGGCGATCCCCGCGCCTCGGACGTGCCCGATTTCAGCTTCTGGCGCGCGATGGACGTCTATAGCGACCACACGGTGCGGCGCTTCGCCGCCAACGGCGTGCCGTTGCGGCGCATCGATTTCGACCTCGTTCATGGTGGGCGATACCGGCACCAACTACCATCGCAGGACCAGCGCCTGGAAGGGAATGCTGCTTTTGGAAATGGCGCGCGGCGGCTGGGTCAATACCGTGCACGGCAATCTCGAATTGCTGAGCGACGGCGACGCGCGCTGGTTCGCGCGCGCGCAAAAGCTCTACGCGCCGCTGCAGCAGGCCGGAATGACGACGATGTTCGGCGGCGTGCCGGGCGAGGGGCAAGGCTACGGCTTCGCCTCGGATCGCAATGACGGCGCGCTCTATGCCGTCGTCAACCCGGCCCAAAGCATCGCCAAGATCGCCCTGCCGCCGCGCTTGCGGCAGCAGGACCCGCATGGGGCCGGCCGCGTGCTCTTTCGCGATTCGGGCTTCGAGCCGGTGCTCGACCCGGATTCCATCCGTCTTGGCCCGGGTCAGCTCGCACTCGTCGGCTTCGGGCGCTATGCGAGCGCCGTCTACGATCTCGGCGTCCAAGCCGATATCCGCATTCCGCGCGGCATCGCGCCGGTGCCGGCGCGCTTCGTCGCCGCGGCCGCGCATAATACGGTCGAAGCCGTGGTCATGCCGCCCCTATCCGGCGATTTGCGCGTCATCATGCAGCAGCGCGACCTCGAGGGCCGGATCATGCGCAGCATGAGCGAGAAGAATATGGGGCGTTTCTTCGTGATCGCCGCGACGCAGGGAGGAAAGCCGCTGAGTGTCCATATCCGCTACGACAGGGTGATTTGGAGCGGGCTTTCCTGGGCGGTCGGCGAGATCCGGCACGCGGACGTGACGCCCGGACAGCCGATCCGTATCCGCCTCTCATCCGCCGATACGGAGAAGATGCGGCTCGACGGGCTCGTCTACAATGTCGAATATTAAAGCATTTTCCGCCGAAGTGGATGCCGGTTCGGCGCAGAAAAATGCGACAAAACCAAAGAATCGAGAGCGTGATCCGATTCAGTCCAATCGGATCACGCTCTCCGGCCTATTGGCAGATCGTCATGCCGCGCGCGACATGCGTGCAGATCACCGGCATCGTGGCGCGCAGCGCCGCGCTCGCCGTGGCGCGGTCGGCGACGCGATGCTGAATCTCGGAATTCTGGTCGACCAGGGCTTGGGCCATTTCCGCGCGCGCCTGTTCGGGGCCGATCGCGTTGTGGTCCCATTGCGCGGCAATCGCCTCGCGCTTGGCGAGATAGGCGTTGAGCACGTCGATATCGGGCCAGCCGGCCTTGGCGTAGAGATCGAGGATCGGAGGATTGGCGCAGCGCTCCGCCGCGAGATGGGTCCTGATGACGCCGGAATCGAATTGGCTCTCGCAGCCGGCACGCAAATTCGCCGCCTGCTGGCCGATCGCCGCCCAATCCGGCCCGCTCAATGCCGCGCATCCCGCGAGCGAAAGCGCGGCGATCAGGAAAGCGGCTGTCTTGCCTCGATGCATCGGTCGATCTTGCCCCGGATGCGGGCGCGCAGGCCTCAGGCGCGTGGTGGGATGCCGTTGCCTTTGAAGAAATCCTGCAGCTCGCCCGATTCGTACATTTCGCGCACGATATCGCAGCCGCCGACGAACTCGCCCTTCACGTAGAGCTGCGGGATCGTCGGCCAATTGGAGAATTCCTTGATGCCCTCGCGGATCTCCGGATCGGCGAGCACGTCGATGCCTTTGAATTTGACGCCAACGGTGGTGAGAATCTGCACCACGGCGGCCGAGAAGCCGCATTGCGGAAACACCGGCGTGCCCTTCATGTAGAGCACGACCGGATTGTCGGCGATGTCCTGCTTGATGCGGTCGGCGATGGTGGCGTCGCTCATGATCGGTCCTTCGTGTCTATGGGTCTCAATCCTGCGGCGCCGCGGTCTGCAGCGCCAGCGCGTGCAATTCGTTGCCCATGCGGCCGCGCAGGGCCTGATAGACCATTTGATGCTGCTGCACGCGGCTCTTGCCTTTGAAGGCGGCGGAAATGACATAGGCCGCGTAATGGTCGCCGTCGCCGCGCAGATCGTCGATCCGCACTTGCGCGTCGGGCAAGCCGGATTTGATCAGCCTTTCGATCTCGCTTGCGTCGATCGCCATTTTACGCCCTTCCGCGAAGGCCTTAGCCTTCCATGTAGGAGGGCAGCCAGGCCTCGTTGAGCCGTTTCAGCTCTTTTACCGATATGGCACCGCCACCCTTGAGTGTCAATTGATCGCCACCGGTCGCGCCGAGAACGAGGACCGGGATTCCGGCGTTTTCGGCGTTGCGCTTAACCATTTCGGGCTCGGCCGTCGCCAGCAGGTAGCGGCCCTGATCCTCGCCGAAGAGGAAGCCATGCAGCGGCACGCCGCCGGGGCAATCCAATGTCGCGCCCAGCCCGCCCGCCATGGCCATCTCGGCGGCCGCGACCAAGAGCCCGCCATCGGCGAGATCGTGGCAAGCCGAGACGCGGCCGCTTGAGAGCTCGGCGCGCACGAAATCGCCGTTGCGCCGCTCGGCCGCCAGATCCACGGGCGGCGGCGCGCCCTCTTCGCGCCCGAGCACTTCACGCAAATAGAGCGACGCGCCGAGATGGCCTTTGGTCTCGCCGATGAGAAGGAGTGTTTCGCCGGGATGCTTCAGGGCGAGACTCACGGATCTGGCCGCATCGTCGAGAATGCCGACGCCGCCGATCGCGGGGGTCGGGAGAATGCCCTTGCCGTTGGTCTCGTTATAGAGCGAGACATTGCCGGAGACGACCGGGTAGTCGAGCGCGAGGCAGGCCTCGCGCATGCCTTCGATGCATTGCACGAACTGGCCCATGATGTCGGGCCGCTCGGGATTGCCGAAATTCATGTTGTCGGTGATGGCGAGCGGCGTCGCGCCCACCGCGGTCAAGTTGCGCCAGGTCTCGGCGACGGCCTGCGTGCCGCCGCGCCTGGGATCGGCCTGGCAATAGCGCGGCGTGCAATCGGTGACGAGGGCGAGCGCCTTCTTGCTCTCGGGCAGGGCCACCACCGCGGCGTCGCCGCCCGGACGCTGGACGGTGCGGCCCATCACGAGGTGATCGTACTGCTCCCAGATCCAGCGCTTGGAAGCGAGATCGGGGCAGCCGAGGAGGGTTTTCAGCGCGACGATGGGTTCGCGCGCTTCGACCTCTTGCGCGGCCAGCTCGCGCTGCGGTGCGGCTTCGCTCCACGGCCGGTCATAGAGCGGCGCCTCCGTCACCAGCGGCTCGATCGCCATGTCGGCCGCGACAATGCCGTTCATGCGCAGCACGAGGCGGCCGCTTTCAGTGACTCTGCCGATAATGGCGAAATCCAATTCCCATTTCTCGAACACGGCGCGCGCGCGATCCTCGCTGCCGGGCTTCAAGATCATCAGCATGCGCTCCTGGCTTTCGGAGAGCATGATCTCGTAAGGCGTCATGCCGCGCTCGCGCGTGGGCACCCGGTCGAGATCCAGCTCGAGGCCGAGCCCGCCCTTGCCCGCCATCTCGACCGAGGAGGAGGTCAGACCTGCCGCGCCCATATCCTGGATCGCGACGATCGAATCGCCCGCCATCAATTCAAGACAGGCCTCGATCAAAAGCTTTTCGGTGAAGGGGTCGCCGACCTGCACGGTGGGGCGCTTTTCCTCGCTGTCGTCGCTGAATTCGGCCGAGGCCATGGTCGCGCCGTGAATGCCGTCGCGCCCGGTCTTGGCGCCGACATAGATGACCGGATTGCCCGGGCCCGCCGCGGCCGAATAGAAGATGCGGTTCTTATCGGCGATGCCCACCGTCATCGCGTTGACGAGGATGTTGCCATTGTAGGACGGGTGAAAATTGCACTCGCCGCCGACGGTCGGCACGCCGACGCAATTGCCATAGCCGCCGATGCCGGCGACCACCCCGGCGACGAGATGGCGGGTCTTGGGATGGTCGGGGCTGCCGAAGCGCAGCGCGTTGAGATTGGCGATCGGCCGCGCGCCCATCGTAAAGACGTCGCGCAGGATGCCGCCGACGCCGGTCGCCGCACCCTGATAGGGCTCGATGAAGGAGGGGTGGTTGTGGCTCTCCATCTTGAAGATCGCGGCCTGGCCGTCGCCGATATCGATGACGCCGGCATTCTCGCCCGGCCCGCAAATCACGTGCGGGCCCGTCGTCGGCAGGCGCCGCAGCCATTTCTTCGAGGATTTGTAGGAGCAATGCTCGCTCCACATCACCGAGAAGATGCCGAGCTCGGTGAGATTGGGCTCGCGGCCCATGATCTTCACCGCGCGCGTATATTCCTCGGCGTTGAGGCCGAATTGCGCGGCGAGTTCGGGCCCGGCCGGCGCGTCGCTCAAGCGAGCGCCTCGACCAGGCCCTGGAAAAATCCGACGCCGTCGAGCGAGCCCTGCAGCGGGTGGGTTGCGTCCTCGGGGTGCGGCATCAGACCTAAGACGGTCTTGGTCTCGTTGAAGATGCCGGCGATCGAACGCGCCGAGCCATTCGCGTTGGCGGCGTCGGCGAGCGATCCGTCGGGCGCGCAATAGCGAAAGGCGACACGCCCTTCGCCTTCGAGCCGGTCGAGCGTCGCTTGATCGGCGAAATAATTCCCGTCGTGATGTGCGACCGGCACGTTGATCACCTGGCCGGCTGCATAGCGGTTGGTGAAGATGCTTTGGCTGGTCTCGACCCGCAGATCGACGTTGCGGCAATGGAATTTGAGCGTCTTGTTGGTGAGCAGCGCGCCGGGCAGGAGCCCCGCTTCCGTGATGATCTGGAAGCCGTTGCAAATGCCGAGGATCGGCGTGCCGCGCTCGGCCCGCGCCTTCACCTCCTTCATGATCGGCGAATGCGCCGCCATGGCGCCGCAGCGCAGGTAATCGCCATAGGAGAAACCGCCCGGAATGACGATGAGGTCCGCTTTGGGCAGCTCGGAATCGCGATGCCACACTTTCAAGGGCTTCTTACCCGAGGCGCGGTGAAGCGCGTCGAAGACGTCAGTCTCTCGATTGGAGCCGGGAAAAACGATGATCGCGGATTGCATGAGGCTCAGATACTGCCGCGCGTCGATCGCATCAAGGGCGGCGCTTCATCGGGGATACCGGGGCCCCATCACGCGACGAGCTCCACGCGATAACTCTCGATCACCGTGTTGGCGAGGAGCTTCTTGCACATCTCCTCGATCGCGGCGCGGGCGCGGGTGGGATCGGTCTCGCCCAGTTCGAGGTCGATGACTTTGCCCTGGCGGACCTCGCCGATTCCCGAAAAGCCAAGAGTTCGAAGCGCGTGTGCGATGGCCTTGCCTTGCGGGTCGAGCACGCCTTCCTTGGGCATGACGAAGACGCGCGCTTTCATCGTTTGGCTCTTGTTCCGTGGGCGCTCATTGCACCGTGGCCGGGCCCTTGACGTCGCCGGGCGCCATCTCGGGCAGAATCCCCAGGCGCCGCGCCACCTCCTGATAGGCTTCCTCGACCTTGCCGAGATCGCGGCGGAAGCGGTCCTTGTCGAGCTTCTCGTTGGTCTTCACGTCCCAGAGCCGGCAATTGTCGGGGCTGATCTCGTCGGCGAGCACCAGACGCATCTGATCGTGCTGGTCGTAGAGGCGGCCGAATTCGAGCTTGAAATCCACCAGCTTGATGCCGATGCCGAGGAAAAGGCCGCAGAGGAAGTCGTTGATCCTGAGCGACATCTGCATGATCTCGTCGAGATCATGGGTTGTCGCCCAGCCGAAGCAGGTGATGTGCTCCTCGGAGACCATCGGGTCGCCAAGCTTGTCGCTCTTGTAGTAATACTCGACGATCGAGCGCGGCAGGGGCGTGCCTTCTTCGATCCCCAGGCGCTGCGCGAGGGAGCCGGCGACGATGTTCCGGACGACCACCTCGATCGGAATTATCTCAACCTGACGAACCAGTTGCTCCCGCATATTCAAGCGGCGCATGAAGTGCGTCGGGATCCCAATCTCGGCGATTCGCGTCATCAGGAATTCGCTGATCCGGTTGTTGATGACGCCCTTGCCCGTGATCGTGCCGCGCTTTTGCGCGTTGAAGGCGGTGGCGTCGTCCTTGAAGTATTGCACGAGCGTGCCCGGCTCCGGGCCCTCGAACATCACTTTGGCCTTGCCTTCGTAGACTTGTTTGCGTCGCGTCATGGGCGGGGGCTCCCGAGCTAGCGGGGTCAAGAATTCTCTATAGCAAGGTGGATGGGTGTAGGCCAGTGGCCGAGCGCGTGGCTGCTCAGGGAAGCATCACGTCGCGCCACGGCGAAGAGGTCGGCCGATGCGCGGCGAAGCGAAACACCGGCTTCACGTCGCGCCGCTCGGGCGAGGGCAGCGCGATCAGGCTGCTCGAGACGGTGGCGAAGCCGCGGCCGGTATCGAAGTGCATCGCGGCTTGCGGGCCTTCGCCCGGATCGAAGCTGGAATCGAGCAGCAATTCCTCCCAGGCGTGCCAATCGCCGCGCGACGGTTCGGGCGGCTCGGCGGCGGCGAAGAGCGGCTGGTAGCGGCGCAGGCGTGGCGTCTCGCCATCGTCGAGATCGCCGGCCGCGATCATCGAAAGACCGGATTTCAACGCGGTTGCGGTGACCGGCAAGGTTCCGGTTGGGTCGGCATGACGCAGCCAGAACGCGTCGCGGTTGTCGGCGAGGATGAGGTTGAAGGTGCGATAGGCGGCGGGCTCGAGCTTTTCCAGCGAGTCGGCGGCCTCACGCGCGTCGGCGTGATCGAGCGCCTCCAACACCAGCTCGCCGCGCGAGCGCTGGCCGACGGCCGGACCGAGCGACCCGTGCCGGTTGAGAATTCCCGCTACCAGCCCGAAATCGTTGATTCCGAGCCAGGAGCCGCCCGCGAGTTGGTCGCGCCCGGCCAGGACTTCCGGCCGGTCGGGCCAATGCCGCGCCGGCGGCTGCCAGGGCCGGTCGATCATCTCGTCGCGATTGGCGGCGATGAGCACTGGCCAATCGTGGCCCGGTCTACGTAGGATTACGAGGGTGCACATGACCGCCGTTATGCGCTAATCATGGCGGACAGCAAGGGGGAACTTGCATGTCTGGATTCGACGATCGCGAGAAGGGCTACGAACGCAAATTCGAACACGACCAGGAAGTCGCGTTCAAGGTGCGGGCGCGGCGCAACCATCTGCTCGGAGCATGGGCAGCCGAACAACTTGGACTGAAAGGCGCGGCCGCCGAGGGCTACGCACGCGATCTGGCCGATCCGGCGAAACACCTTCACGGCGACGAGGACATCGTCAAGAAGATTGCCGGCGACTTCGCGGCCAAATCGGTCGCGCTCGATGCCAGCCGCATTCAACTCGAAATCGAGCGGTTCACGGCCGAAGCGCGCAAGGCTCTAGGCGCGACATAACACAATAACGGAGTGGCCGGCGCGCCGCGCCGGAGCCGGCCTCTCGTCGTTGATCCGCGCGCGATCCCGGTGGGGCGGGGGCGGGGGCAGCGAAAGGCGTGGTCGGGTCATGAAGGCGGGTCTGCGCAAGAAAACGACGCGGGAGCGGATCCTCGACGTTGCCCAGTGTCGAATTCAGTCGCGCGGCTATAACGGGTTCAGCTTTCACGATCTCGCTGCGGAACTCGATCTGCGGACGGCGAGCATCCATTATCATTTTCCCACCAAGGGCGATCTCGCGGTCGCGCTCCTGCGGCGCTACCGCCAAGGATTCCAGCACGAGCTCGAGACGATCGGCAGTACGGTCGACAATCCCGTGCGCCGGCTGGCACGCTTTGCCGCGCTGTTCGAGCGCACTTTCAAGACGGGCAATCAGCTGTGTCTGTGCGGCATGCTGAGCGCGGAGGCCGCGACCGTTCCGCCTGCCGTCGCAACAGAGCTGGAAGGATTCTTTCGCGAGACCGAAGCGTGGCTCAACCATCTCTTGGCGGCCGGCCGGCGATCGAAGCACTTCGCTTTCGAGGGCGCGTCGCGGGCGCAGGCGCGGACTACGCTCTCCCTGCTCGAAGGCGCAATGGTGGTCGCGCGTGGCATGCGCAGTCGTGCATATTTCCAGAGCGTTACGCGAAACTATCTGAAAACGATCGCCGCGCCCTGACGCCGGCACGCGTGCTGCGGCTTCACGGCTTATGTCTTGCCGAAAACGCGCTTGAAGATCGTGTCGACGTGCTTGAGGTGATAGGCGTCGTCGAATTGCGCGTCGATCGCGGCGGCCGATAGCCGGCTCGCGACTTCGGCATCGGCCTCCAAGAGGCGTTGGAAATCGCCCTTGCCCTCCCAGACCTGCATGGCGCTGCGCTGCACCGCACGATAGGCGTCCTCGCGGCTCATGCCCGCTTGCGTCAAAGCCAGCAGCACGCGCTGCGAATTGTGCAGGCCGCCGAGCCTGTCGAGGTTGCGTTTCATCGCCTCGGGATAGACGAGGAGCTTGTCGATCACCGTGGTGAGGCGGGCGAGGGCAAAGTCGAGCGCGATCGTCGCGTCGGGCGCGTTGACGCGTTCGACCGCCGAATGCGAGATATCGCGCTCATGCCACAGCGCCACATTCTCCAAGGCGGGAACGACGGTCGCGCGCACCAGCCGCGCCAAGCCGGTCAGGTTCTCCGAAAGAACCGGGTTGCGCTTGTGCGGCATGGCGGAGGAGCCCTTCTGCTCGGGCGCGAAATACTCCTCCGCCTCGCGTACCTCGGTGCGCTGCAGGTGCCGGATCTCTAGCGCCAAACGCTCGACGGAGCTGGCGATGACGCCGAGGGTCGAAAAGTACATCGCGTGGCGGTCGCGCGGAATGATCTGGGTGGAGACCGGCTCGGGTTTGAGGCCGAGCTTTGCGGCGACATATTCCTCGATGCCGGGCGGCACGTTGGCGAAGGTGCCGATCGCACCGGAAATCGCGCAGGTGGAAATCTCGTCCCTGGCGGCTTCGAGCCGCGCGCGGTCGCGTTGGAATTCGGCGTGGAATCCGGCCAGCTTCACGCCGAAGCTCGTCGGTTCGGCATGGATGCCGTGGCTGCGGCCGATGGTGATCGTGTGCTTGTATTCGAAGGCGCGGCGCTTCAGCACCGCAAGGAGCGCATCGATATCGGCGAGCAGGATTTCCGAAGCCTGTTTCAGCTGCAACGCCAAGCAGGTATCGAGCACGTCGCTCGAGGTCATGCCCTGATGGAGGAAGCGCGCTTCGGGGCCAATATGCTCGCCGAGATTCGTCAGGAAGGCGAGGACGTCGTGGTGGATTGCGCGCTCGATCTCGTCGATGCGCGCGATCTCCCATTTGCCCTTCGCGCGGATCGCCTGCGCCGCCTGCTCGGGGATGATGCCGGCGGCCGCGAGCGCGTCGCAGGCATGGGCCTCGATCTCGAACCAGAGGCGGAAGCGGTTTTCCGCTTCCCAGATCGCCGACATCGCCGGCCGGCTATAGCGGGAAATCATGGGTGAGGGCTTAACCCAGCCGCGATCGCGGCGCAAGTTTCCCCGATGCAACCCGCCGGCGCCGAAGGCCTATTGATTGGCTTGTTGCTGTTCGCCCGGGACGGGGCGGCGCTTCAGCACGAAGTTGATGTGCGTGCCCTGCTCTTCGGTCTGGAAGGCTTGGACGACGCCTTCGTCGTCGACCCAAACGACCTGATGCTTGTCGCTGTCGACGAAAAATTGATGCAGCTTCATCGTCTTGCCGTCGAAAGTGACGGCGGTCTCGCCGGTGTTCTTGACCGTTACAGGAAGCACCTTGCCGGTCTTGCTCGACATCATGACGTCGGTATCGAGCACTTGCGCCGCCCAGGGATTGGAAGGGTGGACCTGCGGCGGCGCCGCGATCTTGCCCAGCGGCGACAGGATGACGAAGCCCCCATCCTGCGCCTTTCCGTTCACGTCGATTTTCTTGCCGTTGTCGTCGGTATCGCTCTCGAAGGAGACGAGGCGGCCTTTTTCCCATTCCTCGGTTCGGTCGGCATCTTGATGGAAGAGACGAATGCCCATAACCCTGACCGCGATGTGAACCTCGGTCTTGACCTCGACATTGTCGCCGCTGCGGAAGACGGTGTTGGTGTAGGTCCCGATATTGCCGTAGGTCGGATGTTCGACCTCATAAAGATAGGTTTGCGGAGCGGCGGAGGCAGGACCCGCCGGCACTGCCAGAACGGCGCCCGCCAGCAAGGCCAGAACCGAAATCCCTGCAAATCGGGTCATGGTCATCCTTTCGCTCTCAAGAATTAACCAATTTATCCACAGTCTTGCAAGCGCTGGTTAAGCCGCCGTAATCGCCGGCCCCGGATCATGGCACGGCAACCGTGGCAACTCGGCGAACGAGCAAAAGCGTCTAATGCTCAACCAATCGCAAGAAATGGTTAAGTCTCGCTCGATAGGCTCACCTCATGGTGACATCAAGATTCCTGGGCGGCCGGGCGTTTCTCGCCGAAAATTGGCACAGTTGGGTGATCGTCGCTCTGGCGCTCGGCTGGTGCTCGATCTTCTATCTTGCGCGCCAGCCACAAACGCCCTTCGCCTTCGATCTACCGCAGGCGCAAACCAATGCGGCGCTTCCGGGCCAATCGTCGACCCATACCAGCGACTGGGCGGTGTCGAATGCCTGGCTCTCGGCCTATCCGACGACTCTCTTCAATTGCGGCAGTGCGGGCCGGGCGCGGTGCTCGAACTATTGCGACCAGAATTCGCTCGTGCGCTACGTCGAGTGCAGTCCGCCCTAATTGGCGTAAAAGCGATCACTCTTCGACGATCGGAAATTTATTCAGCATATCGCGCCCGACCTCGTACAACTCGCGCACTTTGGCAGCGCTGCGGAGTTCGACACTGCGTTCCCGTGCCGGTTTCTTCGCCAGGTTCAGATAGTGGATCCGGCAATCGAATATCCGGCACAGATGCGGCCGGTAGCCGTGGATCGTGCAGCCCGTCGCGCCAAGATAGATGCAATCGCCGTTCGCCTTGTGCGCAAGAGCCTTCGCCAGCTTGCCGGTCACGGGATGGATCGCTTCCTCGGTGTGATAGATCTCGACCACATCGCCGCTCGCCGCATCGAGGAAGATCCATTCGCGGCGGCAGCAGGCCTGACATGACCCGCAGGGGACGACCCGTTCTTTCGCGTCGGTCACGGGGGAAGCGCCGCTTCGATTGCGGGTCGAGGATCCGGTTCCATGGGCGAATGAATGACTCAGCCGGCAACGATCCGCAATCGATCGATTGCCGGTGCCAAGGCGCGGACACCGGCGCTTAGGCTCCCGTGCGAGGCGAATCGACGCCGGGACGAGGCTGACGGCAGGCGGCTCAATCCGGTTTGACAGGGTGCTTCGCCACCATGGACCGGCCGATGTCGAACAGCTCTTTGGCTTTGGACTGGCTCTCCATGTCTTGCTTCCGCTCGCGCCGCGGCTTGGCCAGTTGCTGCAAGTAATAGAGCCGGCAATCGAAGATGCGGCACAGGCTCGGCCACCAGGTGTGAATCGTGCATCCCTGAGGCCCCAAATAGATGCAGTCGCCATTGGGCTTGTGGGCCAGCGCCTTCGCCATGCGGTTACGGCGGTGGTCATGGACGTCCTCGGTTTCATAAAGCTCGGCGATGTCGCCGGCTTCGGGCGAAAGCATCACCCATTCCTTCCGGCAGCAGAACTGACAGCTGCCGCAGGGTACGGCGTGTTCTGCCGGGGCCTCCTTCGTGATCATGACGGGTCATCCGGGAAACCGCAGCGCCCGGGTCTCGAGCATGGACGGCCGCTGCCAAGGGCGGGGGAGATCGCGCTGGGCGCCATCGTCCCAACAGGCCCACAGTATTCGACAGGAGCAAATTAAATATATGTAAGTATATATCCGTTTATTTTTTTCTAGATCAATAATCAAACGAGTAAATAGTTAATCTGATTTGAACGTAAGCTTCTAAGAATTTTTATGCTCAAATAATGAATGGAGAGATGTGCGCGCCACGGCACGCCGAGAGGCCGCTCAAGGGCGCAGCCGGCCGGTCGATAATGCGGGAAGGCTAAAGCAGCCCGAGGCTCTTGAAGCTTGCATGGCGGCCGCGGCCGATCACGAGATGGTCGTGAAGATTGATGCCGACCGCCTTCGCGGCCTCGCGCACGGCGCGCGTCATCTCGATGTCGGCGCGTGAGGGAGTCACGTCGCCGGAGGGATGATTGTGCACCATGATGATCGCCGAAGCCGCCAGCTCGAGCGCGCGCTTCACCACTTCGCGCGGATAGACCGGCGTATGGTTGATCGTCCCGTGCTGCTGTTCCTCGTCGGCGATGAGCGCGTTCTTGGCGTCGAGGAAAAGAAGGTGAAACTCCTCGGCCTCGCCGAAGCCGATCCGCGCCGTGCAGTAGTCGAGGAGCTGTTGCCAACTCGATATCACCGAGCGGTTCGTGACTTCGGCGCGCAGCATTTCGCGCGCGGCCGCGCGTACGGCGAGGAGCGCCGCGACCGAGGCCGGACCCATGCCCTTGACGTTGCCGAGTGCGCCGGGCGATGCGCCCAGAACACTCGCGAGGTTGCCGAAGCGCCGCAGCAGGACCTTCGCCAGGGGCTTGGTATCGCCGCGCGGCTTGGCCGAATAGAGCAGGAATTCCAATAGCTCGTAATCGGCCAATGCCTCGCTTCCGGCGTCGAGGAGGCGCCGGCGCAGCCGCTCGCGATGACCGAGATGGTCCGGGTGTTGGGCGTCGGGGGGCGCGGGATTTCGCTCCGGCATCGCTCGAAAGTACCGAGAAAGATGAGGAATTTGAATATGCTTTGGCGAAAGCCTGATCTGGCGCGGCGCTCAACCCATGTAAGGGGGGTGGTGCTGTCCTTTGGGCGAAAGCGTGAAGATCTCGTGCCCGTCGGCGGTCACGGCGACGGTGTGCTCGAATTGCGCCGATAGCGATTTGTCCTTGGTCACCGCGGTCCAGCCATCGGCGAGGATTTTGACTTCGTAGCGGCCGGCATTGATCATTGGCTCGACGGTGAAGAACATGCCTTCGCGCAACATCGGTCCCTGGCCGGGATGGCCGAAATGCACGACCGAGGGTGCGTCATGGAAGACGCGGCCGATGCCGTGGCCGCAGAAATCGCGCACCACCGAAAACCGGTTGGCTTCGGCGAAGCTCTGGATCGCATGGCCGATATCGCCCACCGTGGCGCCGGGCTTCACCACGGCGATGCCGCGCATCATCGCTTCATAGGTGACTTCGACGAGCCGGCGCGCCTTCAACGCGACGCGTTCGCCGACGAGGTACATGCGGCTCGTGTCCCCGTGCCAGCCATCCAGAATGACGGTGATGTCGATATTGAGGATGTCGCCCTCTTCGAGCCGGCGTTCGCCGGGAATGCCGTGGCAGACGACGTGATTGACCGAGGTGCAGATCGAGCGCGGGAAGCCGCGGTAATTGAGCGGGGCGGGTATGGCGCCGTGATCGACGATGAAGCCGTGGCAGAGCCGGTCGAGCGTGTCGGTGGTGACGCCGGGCTTCACATGCGGCGTGATGAAGTCGAGGACCTCGGCGGCGAGCCGGCCGGCCTTGCGCATGGGGGCGAAATCGGCGGCGTCATGAATTTTGATCCGCCGCTCTTCGGGATCGGGCCGCTGCGTCGCCGGGGCGGGTTGACCCTGGTTCATCACCTGTTCGTATCGCGTCGGCGCCGCTTCGGCAAGCTGGGAGCGTGCGGCACGCGCCAAAGACCCGGGGCTTTCTGGGGGCATTGCTTAGGCGCGCTGCCCGGTCGCCCATTGCGGCCGCGCCGGCTTTGAGCCTTACTAGGCGCGGCAAAAAGACCGGGAGACAAAGAGAGTGGGCGCCGGAGAACCAGCAGAAGACAGAATCGTCACCGCGGCGATTCTCATCATCGGCAATGAGATCCTGTCGGGGCGCACCCAGGATGCGAACCTCGCCTATCTCGCCAAAGGCCTGAACGAGGTCGGCGTGACCCTGCGCGAGGCGCGGGTCATTCCCGACGTCGAAGCGACCATCATCGCCACGGTGAACACACTGCGCGGGCAATATGATTACCTTTTCACGACCGGCGGCATCGGCCCGACACATGACGACATCACCTCGGAATGCATCGCCAAGGCTTTCGGCGTGAAATGGGTCGTCCATCCCGAGGCGCACAAGCATTTTCTCAATTTTTATGCGCCGTCGGAGCTCAACGAAGCCCGCATGCGCATGGCGACGACGCCCGAGGGCGCGACCCTCGTCTATAATCCCGTATCGCGCGCGCCGGGTTTTCGCATGGGCAACGTCTATGTGTTCGCCGGTATTCCGCGTGTGATGCAGGGCATGTTCGACAGCATCAAGGGCGAGTTGAAGGGCGGCAAGCCGATGCTGTCACGCACGGTCGCGACCTCGCTGGCCGAAGGCATCCTGGCGACGGGCCTGGGCGAGATCCAGTCGCGCTATTCCGAGATCGAGATCGGCTCCTATCCGATCATGCGGCGCGGCGCTTACGGCGTGAACCTCGTGCTGCGCGGGCGGGATGCGGCGCGATTGGGCGTCGCGGCCGAAGAAGTGGCGGCCTTGGTGCGCAGCCTCGGCGACACGCCGGTCGAAGAATAGGGCAGGGCAGGAAGGCGGCGCTATTTCGGCAATAGCATGTCCGTCATCAGCCGGATCATCTCGACATAGCTGCGCGCCGCGATGAAGAGAAAAATCGCCGCGACCGCACCGGCAGCCAGCCACCAGGCCGAGGCGCCCAGCAGCGCGGCGATAATCGAAGCAAGGAAAGGTGCCGATGCGGCGGCGATTGAAAACCAATCGCCATGACGCTCGATCAGACGCAAGGTGGGATAGTGCTGAGACATGCCCCTTGTCTAGCGGATCGGCCTTGGGCGCGCAAAACCGGGGCGGAGGTTCAAGACATCCGGCTTTCCGCGGGGCGCGCGCCCGACATCAGTCCATCAGGCTGGGCAAATAGGTGCCGATCTGCGGGATGAGGATGAGGACCCCAACCGCGATGATGTCGCAGATGACATACGGGAACGCGGCCCGCACCACCATCGGGAAGGTGGTTCCCTTGGGTGCGACGCCCATCATCACGAAAAGCGAAATGCCGAAGGGCGGCGTGAGCAGCCCGATCTCGAGCCCCATCAAGACGATGAGTCCGAACCAGATCGGGTCGAAATGGTAGGCCGCGGCCAGCGGGAAGAAGATCGGCACCGTCAGAAGCAGGATCGAGGCCTGGTCCATCAGCATGCCGAGGATCAAGAGCACCCCGAACATGATCAGCAGCATGATCATCGGCCCGACATGGGCGCTGGTCGCGTAGGCGATGAAGCCCGAGCTCGCGCCGGTATAGGCCAGGATCTGGCTGAAGGTCGATGAGCCGAGGATGATCAGGTAGATCGAGGACGTGACCCGCACCGCGCCGCGTACCGACTGGGTGAGCGCGCTCCAGCTGAGGCAGCGCATGAAGACGGCGAGCGCGAGCACGGCGAGCACGCCGAAGGCCGCGGACTCGGTCGGCGTCGCCCAGCCGAGGAGGATGAGGCCGACGACGCAAAAGATGACGAGCCCCATGGGCAGAACATTGGTGATGAACGACCACAGCATCGCCAGGGCGCGGGGCCGCACGACATCGTATTGCGGCGCCGATGTCGGATCGATCTTGACCTGGATGAAGATGAGGATCGCGTAGAACGAGGCCAGCAGCAGGCCGGGCCCGAAACCCCCGATCAGGAGCCCGCCGATGTTGATGTTGGCGAGGCTGCCCAGGAGGACCGCGAGTCCCGAGGGCGGAATGATCATGGCGAGGCTCCCGGTGCCCATGATCGGACCCATGCTCATATGCGGCTTGTAGCCGCGGCGCGCCATCTCGCCGGTGAGCAGCGAGCCCAACATCGCGGTATTGGCCATCGACGAGCCGATCAGCGCCGAGAACAACGTGCCGCCGGCAACGGCGAGGTAGCTCAACCGGCCGGGAACGCGGCCGAGCATCATCTCGAGCGTGTCGAAGACGCGCAGCACCATGCGCGTGCGAAAGAAAAGTTCGCCCATCAGCAGGAACATCGGGATCGCGATCAGGGTGAAGGTGGAGATCGCGATCGTGGCGTTGGCGAGCACCTGGATGATGCCGCCGATGCCGCCCATCAGAAAATAGGCGGCGATGCAGTTGACGGTGAGGAACGCGAACGGGACCGGAAAGCCCAGCATCATCAGCGTGACGATGCCGCCGATCAGGATGGTCATGGTCTCGAACCAGGGCATGGCGCGGCTCGCCTAGAAGCCGTCGAGATCGGCCGCGCTCTGCTCGTAGAGCGTCTCGCGCCCGAAGAGCAGGCGCAGGAATTCGCATCCCATCAGGAAGAATCCCAGGCACATCGGCGCATAGGCGTAATAGAGGCCGACATTGATGGCGCGCTGGTCCGCCTCGTGATTGACCCAGGAATAAATGGTCTGACCGAGGGCGTACCAGGCGAGCACGCCGCAGGCCACGGTGCAGACCGCATAGACGCCGATCTCGAGGATGCGCCGGAGTCGCATCGAAAGGACCAGGCGCAGGCTTTCGATCACGATCTGGCCCTTGGTGCGCAACAGCCAGGGCGAGCCGAGCATCGTGATGTAGAGCAGCCCGTATTCGGCCAGGGGCTCAATCTGGCGCGGCGATTGATAGCCGAAGTCACGCATGGTGACGTCGACGATCACGCCGATGAAGATCCCCACCATGATGATCCCGGCTACGACGGCGAGCGCCGAAGTCAGCCAGAAATAGACGCGCAGAATCGCTCGCACCCCGGGCTCCGTCACCGATCCTGCGCCACCGATCGGATCTTGCCCTAGTACCAGGCCTTCTTCAGCTGATCCACGTCGATATGGATGTTCGGGTTCGTCTTCATTCGGCCCCACGGCGTCTTCATATAGGCCTCGACATAGTTATGGGCTTGCTCGCCCTTCAAGACGATCGCGGTTTGGCCCTTCTTGTCGAGCTCGGCCTTGACCTCGCGATCGCGCTCGGTGATGTCGTCCATGGTGATCTTCTCGTATTTGGTCAATTCGCTTTGCAGCAGGTCGCGCACCTTGGGCGGCAGGTGATCATATTTGTTGGCGTTGGCGATCACGAGGATGCCCGCCATGTTGAAGGGCGGCTCGATGCGGTATTTGAGGTACTTGGTGAGACCCATCTCGCGCACCGTGTCGAGATCGCCGCCGGCGCCTTCCACCGTGCCGCGCTCGAGCGCGGTGTAAATTTCGGTGATGGGCATGACGACCGCCGTCGCGCCGAGCTCTTTGATGAAGTCGCGATAGGCCGGCGAGGAGCGGATCTTCATGCCGGTCAGATCGGGCAGCCCGTTGGGGTTGAATTTGGGCTTTTCCTCCAGGCACATATAAAGCCCCAGGCCCGAATCGAAGCGGGCGAGGAAGGTCGCGCCGAGCTTGGCGCGCATCGCCTTGTCGACGATCTCGTAGCCGCCGAGCTTGCGCGCCTCCATCGGCGATTTGAATCCCGAGGTGAAATCGCCTTCGGGGAATACGCCGAGGTAATAGGCCGCCGGCCCGTAGAGCAGGTCGAACAGACCGTTGCGGAGCGCGGTCGGCTGCTGCGGCGGCGGCGCGATTTCGGGCCCGCCGATGAAGTCGATATGGACGAGGCCCTTGCCGAGCTTGTTCACATCGTCGATGAAGCGAAGGAAGCCGGCCGTGTTCTCGTGCGATTTGGGGAAGGCCGAAGCCGCCTTCAGGGTGATTTCTTCGGCCTTGGCGCCGCCGGCCAAGCCCAAGGCGAGAAGCGCCGCGAACGCGCCATGCAAGAAAGCTCTTCTACGATTAGGCATTCTCGATCTCCCTGTTGCGCGCCGGACTTTGCCGGCCGGGACCCCTGCCGTCTTGGCAAACGCACCCGTAGTTTTGTACCTGCCCACATGAACCCTTTTGGGCGAGGAATGCTAGCAATTTCGTCGGGCCTGGTGAAGCAAAGATACGCGAGGGGCGGCGCGCTTCGGCGGCCCTCGCGCAAACCGGGCTCGCGCTCGGATTGGGTCCGTCGCGCCGAGGCGTGGCCGCTTGGCGGAAGGGTCGCGCGACGGACTTAAAAACTTGGTTCGGCTGGCGCCCGCCGGTATAAACGGACGGTCACGCGCGGGCGTGGCGGAATGGTAGACGCAACGGACTTAGACCAATTTGAGTGCCCGGCGGGAAACCGCCGATGCAGAACTGCTCAAAGTCGGGGAAACCTGCAAAGGCAATCCCGAGCCAAGCCCGGAAACGGGAAGGTGTAGAGACTAGACGGGCAGCACCTAAAGCAGAAATGCCAAGGTGAAGGGATAGTCCAGACCACGAACGCCCTAGGGCGGCGGCGAAAGCCGAAGTGGTACGAAAATCCGTAGGGCCGAAAGGCCTGTGCCGGTTCAAGTCCGGCCGCCCGCACCATCGCATTCTTCCGACCGCTCATCCCTTGGGAGAGTCTGCTTTGGCCCGACAGCGACGGTCGGCCGTCCAAATGAGATCCGTCGCCAATTGCCAATCGCGAACATCGGGGGGCCGGCACCCCGATTCCGCCCGGATCAGCCGCGCAAATAGCCGCGCTCGCGGTAGAACCGCTCCGCACCGGGATGAAGAGGCGCGCCGCGCGGGGTCTCCTCCGTGACCGCACAGAGTTGGGTCATATCGACCGGCCGATAATTGTCGGTCGGGATCAGATCCTTCCGCCCCTCGATCGCTTCGCACAGCGCATAGGCGACATCGTCCGGCATGTCGGCGGAGACGATCATCGGCCATCCGCAGAAGTCGATCGATGCGACCGGGGCGCGTAGCCCCGGAATCCGTTTCTGGCTCACCGTCACGAGATCGTACCCCGCAGCCAGCACGCGCTCGCCTAAGGCGCCCTCGACCGGCAGGATCCGGAACCCGCGCTCGATCGCATATTGGCCCCAGCTCATGATGCCTTCGTCGAATACGGCATCGATGGCGCCTTTTTCGATCATGGCCGCGCGCTCCGGATGGCTCGGCCTGGACACTTGATGCAGCGTGCCGCCCCAGCCGCGAATATCGTCGAACGCGAATCCCGCCGCCGCCATCAGCGTCGTCACCGCGAACATCGTTGGATCCTCGTCGAAGGGACCAAGCGTCGTGTTGCCCGTCGAGACGCGCAGCGGCAATTTGCGCTCGCGGATCTGATCGATCGAGGTGATGCCGGTTGATTCATGAACGGCAATGACCACCGCGTCCCAAGAGGGGAAGACGGCAATCGCACGAAGCGGCTGTCGCGCCGCGAACGGCGCGGAGCCTTTATAGGCCAGGGCGAGGGGCGCGTTCGGATTGATCCACAGCAGCGACAATTCGCCGTCCGCAACCTGCATCAGATTGTGGCGCGAGCCGCCCGCGGCAAAGGACACGCCGACGCTTTGATCGCCGGCGGCACTTTCGCGGGGTTCGATGCGCAGGGTAAGCCGGGTGCCGAGGCGCGAATCGATCTGCGGTGCCCGCGTGCCGCTGCGCGTCGATCGCCGCGAGAGCGAGGTGTCGTAAAGTCCGGCGGCAAGTTCCAACAGGCCTTTCGAGCGCTGGATGCCGGAATTGTAGCGCGGCGGTAGATCGGCCATGTCGGTTTCCTCGGATGCTCGCGCTATTTCAACGGCGTTCCGCCAGGCTCGCTCAGCCACACCCAGGCCTTGGCCTGAGGATCGTAACGGATGACGATCGAGCTTGTCGGCCCAAGGCCTCGCTCGGGATTGACCTTGAAGTCATAGAGGCCGTCGACACCGGCGAAATCCGTGAGATCCGAAATGTAGCGGCGAAGCTGCTGCGCCGTCGCTTCCGGCCCGATTGCGCGCAATGCCTGGACGACGATAAGGGCCGCGTCCCAGGACGTTGCCACCATGTTGTCGGCCTTGATCCCGCGCTTGGCCAACGCGGCGTACATCGCGTGCTGTGCTTTCTCGATACGCGCGTCAAGCGTCAGCACGCCCTCGTGCTCGGGAAACAGCGCAGAGCTCATGACCAAGCCCTTGGGCAGAAAAGCCGACCATTCCTTCATCTGCGGAAAAGATTGATTGCCGCTGGTCACTTCGATGGGGATGTCGAGCCCGGTCTGAACCATTCCTTTAAAGACCGTCGCGGCGGCGGCGCCCGTTACACCGGCGATGATCGCCTGTGCACCCGACGCCCGAATCCGCTCCATCTGCGCTGCAACGCTGATATCGCTGGGGTTGAAGTGTTCTCGCGCGACCAGCTTGACCTCGCGATTCTCGGATCGCGCCACCACCTTGTCCATCGACTTGTCGTTCGATTGACCGGTCGCGTCGGTGTTGGCGAGGGTCGCAATCTTGGTCCAGCCCTTCATCCGGAAATAGCGCACCACGGCCGTGACCTGATCGAGCGACGAACTCCCCGAGGAGAAAACATAGCCGCCGGCCGGCGGGTGATAGGCGGGCGACAGGCAATAATCGACCGGCCCGTCCTGCAGCAAAGGCGCGATCGCGGCGCACATGGCGACGAGGCTGGAGCCCAGGAAGACCGCCGGCTTTTCGGCCATGATTGCGTTGGCGAGCTGCACGGAAACCTGCGGGCTCGATTGATCGTCGTGATAGACGAATTGCAGCGGATGGCCCGCGATTCCGTTCGAAGCATTCACGATCTCCGCCACGGTATCGAGGCTGTCGCGATGGCCCCGGCCGAGAAAGGCGCCGTTTCCCGTGAGCGGTAGGATGACATGGATCTTATAGGGCTCGGCGGCGCGCGCCATTCCGCCGCCAACGAGGCTAAGGCCTAAAATCCCTGCAAAGACCGCGAGTCGGCTTTTCATCTTGTTTCCCTTTGTGCCCTATGTCCGAGCGCCGCCAAGCAGCGCCCGCGCATTGGCGTAGTCGACGGCTTCGAGTTCCTGTGGGGGAAACACCCGCGACTGGCGCAGCTCTCGTGCCGTGTCGCCTGCGTTTCGATAGGGATAGTCGGTTCCGAACAGAATGCGCGACACCGGCACAACCCGGCGCAAGGCCGCCATGGGTGCAGCAAAGGACGTTTGCGCCGTGTCGTAATAGAAGCGCTCCAACGCGGCGAGCACCCCGGGCACGGCTTTCGGCTCGTTGGCCTGGGCAACGAAGCGATGCTGCAAGAACGGCATCGTTCCGCCGGCATGCGAGAAGATAAAGCGGATGTCGGGATAGCGTTGCGCTTCGCCGCTAAAGACCAGCTGCGCGATCGCGCGGGTCGTATCCGTCCCGTATTCAATAATCGAAGCCGGCACGCCCGGAATCAAGTTACGACAGCAATTCGCGACGCTCGGATGCGTGTAGAGAATCGCCTTGCGTCGATTGAGCTCGGCCAACACCGGAGAGAAGGCGGGGTCGCCCAGCCACTTGTCGCCATAGCTCGTCAGAAGGCCGATGCCGTCAGCTTTCATCTCGTCGAGGGCGTAGGCGATCTCGGCCAAGGTGCCGTCGATGTCCGGCATCGGCGTCGCGGCGAAGATCCCGAAGCGGCCGGGGTGGTCGGCGCGCATCTTTGCGGCGAATTCGTTGCAATCGCGCGCGAGCTTGCGGGCTTCCGCGGCATTCCCGAAATAGACGCCCGGCGTGGTGATCGAAATCATCGACTGCGCGACGCCGTCCCGATCGACGTCTTCGACGGCCCGCGCCACGCTCCAGCCATTCCATTGCGGCTGCATGATATGGCGAGAATTGAGGGCATCGGACCAGGCGGGCGGCGCAACGTGATAATGAACATCGATGCGGCGTGGCGCGGATTTGGCGAGTGCCGGCAACGCCCCCGCGCCGCTCGCGAGGGCAACCACCCCGCCAAGGAACGCGCGCCGCCCGCAAGAGGTTTCACTCGTCACTTTAAGCTCCTCCAACCCTACCCCGCGCGGTCCGCCGGGAGCGCGCAAGGCGGGCGTTCCAGTTTCTAAAGCGCCGGCGCTTCGGTCTTGGGAATCGCCGGCTCCTTGTCCCACTCGGTCACCGGGTCGTAAGCCCAGACCCATTCGGCGTTGCCCTGCACGCTCTTCCGTCCCGAAGCGATCAGTTCCTTTTGTGCCGTGCTGTCGCGCATGTGTTTGAACCGCGCATTCGCCATGGACAGGCGTTGCACGGCCTGTACGCGCGGGATCCGGATGCGGCGGAAATTGGCAAAGGCGACTGCTGGATCATCTTCCGCGGCGAGCCAGCGCGCGAGGATATAGGCGTCTTCGAAAGCCATGCAGGCGCCTTGTCCCGCATTGGGCAGCATGGCATGCGCGGCGTCGCCGATGAGCTGTATGCGCCCGCGACCCCAATTCTCCGTCAGCGGCCGCGTGAACAGCCCCCATTTCGAGCATTCGGTAACGAGGCTCAACAGCTTTTCGAGACGCGGCTCGGGATTGGGAAAACTGCGCCGCATCTCGTCGGGATCGCCGTGAGTTCGACCAGCCTTCCTCCACCCACTTGTCCGTATCTTCCTGGGTGACGATGTTCACGAGCTCGGTGCCGCGAATGTAATAGGCGAGCAGATGGCAACCGGGTCCGACCCACTGAATATGACCGGTCGGCTCCATGACATCGGCGGGAACGTCGCTGCCTTTTAGGAGCACGCGCCAGACCATTTGGCCCGTATAGGTCGGGTTGTCGTCGCCGTAGAGCGCTTGTCGGGCGACCGAACGCACGCCGTCGGCGGCGATCACGGTACGAAACGCCGCGCTCGAACCATTGGCGAAGGTCAAGGCGATGGTCCCGCCGTGGTCCTCGATCGCGCTAAGCCGGTGACCGAGATGGATCGTGCTCGGATCGAGGCCGGCGGCGAGCGCGCCGAGCAGATCGGCGCGGTGAAAGGTGTAGTAGGGCGCGTGATAACGGGCCGAGGTCTTGCGCCGGTCCCGGAATTCGAGGAATTCCCCGGTTTGCATGTTGCGGGTATAAATGCCCGGCGACGAGTTCGCCACCTTGGCAATCTCGTCGCCGACGCCAATCGCGATCAGCGCCTTGTTGGCGTTGGGGCTGGTGTTGACCGCCGCACCGATCTCGCCCAGCGCGGGAGCCGCCTCGTAAATCTCGGCGCGCAAGCCGACTGTCGAGAGAGCGTGCGCGGCCGCCAAACCGGCAAGGCCGCCGCCGATGATTGCAATCGAATCGCCGGTCGCCATGACTGTTCCTAATCTCGAGGATAGCTATCGCTGGGCAGGGGCGGCAGGCCGAGCGCATCCCTTCCGGCGACCTGAAGCGCCGGCGCCGCCCATTGCGCATGGTGGTAGATGGCATGAAGGTCGCGCCAATGCCGTTGGATCGGATGATTGCCGAGCAGGCCGTGGGCGCCGCTCAGATCGAACATCCGATCGACGGCGCTCTGCAGCAGTTGCTTCAGCACCATCATGTCGCGACGTTGGCGTACCGCGTCCGCGCGCATGACTTTCTTGCCTTCGAACACGCTGGCCACGAGCTTCTCGGTGAGGAGATAGGCGAGGTCGATCTCGGCCTTGGATTGGCCGATGGCAATTTGCACCTCGGCCCGGTCGCTCGGCTTTGAACCCATCGGCCGGGCGCCGCGCGCCGCCGTCAGCTCGACGAAGGCTTCGTAGGCGCCGCGCGCGATGCCGTGCATCGGAGTCATGACCGCGAAGCCGGAGTTTAGAATGAGGGGCGATTTGTAGAGCACGCCCTCCAACTCGAGTTGACCGGGCGCACGGCCAATCAGCGCTTCATCGTGATCGTAGACGAAATTCGACGGGATGAAGGTCGGTTCGACCAGGACGTCATTGCTTCCCGAGCCTCTGAGACCCATCGCATCCCAAACGGGATCGATCTTGAACTGGTCCGGGCGCAAGAGGAAATTCAGGCGCTTCTTGATGGAACCGTCCGCATTCCGCACCACGCCGCCGAGAATCGCCCATTGGCAATAATCGCCGGCCGAAGCGAAATGCCAGCGACCGCCGATCTCGTAGCCACCGCTGACCTCTTTGACGTTGCCCGTCTGCAAGAAGGACGTGAGGATCCTCGGATCGGGCTGGCGCATATAGACGAAGCGCTGCGCCTCCACGGGGAACAAGCTCAGGAAGTATTGGTGCTGGATGAAGAAAGTCATGCACCAGCCGGTCGAGCCGCAAACGCTCGCGACCTCGCTGACGCAGTCGATCTGCGTCATCCAGTCGCCTTCGTATCCGCCGAAGATCCGCGGCCGCATCAAGGGCATCAAGCCCGAATTGAAGATCGCCTGCGCGTTTTCCTCGGGGATTCGAAACCCTTGCTCCGTCGCGGCGATGTTGCGCTGTGCCACGGGAATGATGGTACGGGCGCGCTCGATCGCCTCTTCGTATCGGATTGTCATGCCATCATAGGTGGAGCGGAAGCGGGGCCCGGCAATGAACATGGATTATCCTCTGAAGCTTCCTCACCCTGGATAGCCTGGTCGCGATCCTGACCGGCTCGCCGCGGAGCGGTAATTCTTTTGTTCAGATCGAACACGAAGATGCAGCCCGCGGCAAGAGATTAAAGCCGCATGGCAGCCCTTTACGCCAAGCGAAAAAGGAATTTCCGTATGCGTAAAACGCTCATCGGCATCTCCAAACGCGCCATGGCGATTGCGCGGCGCTCGAAGCTGCGATAGGAGAAGCTCAAAATCAACGGTCGTAACAAGTGGTCCTCAAGACCGCCGACCGACCCGTGGAGGAAAGCAGATGCGCGACAAATTTTTGCCCGGTGTGCTGCGGTTGTCTTTCGGTGCCGCGATCGGCTGGCTGGCGCTCACCCAGGCAGCGGACGCGGACACCACGCTCGTCGTCGGCAAGGCGCAGGCGACTGCCGACGCCATCATGACGGTCGATGTCGGCGATCAGGCCGGGATATTCAAGAAACACGGCCTCGACATCACCATCGTCAATTTCACCGGTGGCAGCCGCGTCGTTCAGGCGCTTGTCGCCGGAAGCATCGACATCGCCGACGGCGCGGGCACCCAAATGTCGTTCGTCGCCAAGGGCGCGCCGATGAAGGCGGTCTGCGAAAGCACGACCACCTTGCCCTATTTCAGCGTCGGCGTGCCCTGGGATTCGCCGATACGTTCGCTCGACGACCTCAAGGGCAAAAAGATCGGCGTCTCCACTTCCGGTTCGCTCACCGATTGGGTCGCACAGGAATTGAACCGCAAGAAAGGTTGGGGAGACGACGGCGTCATGCGCGTGGCGGTAGGGGGCGGCATGGCGGCGTCCTCGGCCGCCTTCCGGGCGCACCAGATCGACGCCTATATCGGCGGGACGACGTCGTTTCTGGTCGAGGCGGAGAGCAAAGTGGGCCGCGTGCTCGCTCCGGTTTCCGAATTCATCGGCAACATGGCGTCCGGTACGGTGTTCGCTTCCGATCATCTGATCGAAACCAATCCCGACGCATTGCGCGCGTTCCTTGCCGCTTGGGTGGACACCAACCTGTTCATCCTCTCGCACAAGGAAGAAACCGTCAAAACATGGAGCCGGGTCACGCATTTTCCCGAGGAAATCATGTCGCGCGAATACGACATCGTGAAAAGCATGTTCAGCCGCGATTGCCGCTTTGATCCCGAATCGCTTGCGAATCTTCGGCGCTCCTTCGTCGAACTCCGCTTGCTCCCCGAACCACCCGACATGTCGAAGCTCTATACCGAAGCGTACTTGCCGTCGTCGGCAACCTCCGGCACCCGCGAGCATTAGCAACGAAACTCCAGCGAAGAAGAGTTTTCCCATGCTGACGATTCAGAACCCGATACGAATTCCCGCCATCCAGCGCTCGCGGCTGATGCTCGAGACAGTGTCCGAGCTCGTCGCGGCGAATGAATGGCGCGACAAGCAAGTCATGATCTTTATGCGGCCGCAAGGCGACAGCAAATGGCGCACGCGCTTTTACGCCAGCGACGGACCGGACTCGGTCGACATGGTCGTGAGCGGCGAGGCCGACATCGCGATTTGCAATCCGGGCGGCGTTCTCGGCATGGCTCTCAAAGGCCGCGGTCCCTACAAAACGCCGCTGCCGCTCCGGGCGATCATGGTTATGCCGCAGTTCGACCAGCTCGGTTTCGCGGTGCATCCCAAGACCGGGCTGAAAACCCTCGGCGATCTCAAGCGCTTGCGTTATCCGCTCCGCGTCTCGCTGCGCGGCCAACCTGACCACTCCGTCCATCTCATTTGCAATCAGGTTTTGAGCGCTTTCGGCATGTCGCTCGCCGACATCGTCGGTTGGGGCGGAAAAGTCGTTTATACCGAGGGCATGCCGAACGGGCCCGACCGTTTGGGTGCGGTCGCCCGCGGCGAGCTCGATGCCGTATGGGACGAGGCGCTCCCGCGCTTTGCGGCGGACGCGATCAAACTGGGCATGCGTTTCCTGCCGGTCGACGAGCCGGAATTGCGAAGCCTCGAGGAGGATGGGCTGAAGCGGGCGGCGATCACGGACCAGGAATATCCCGGCCTCGGCCCCGATGTGTGGACGATCGATTTCAGCGGTTGGCCGGTTTTTTGTCTCGAAAGCGCACCGCAAGACATGATCTACAAATTTTGTGCGGCCATGGACAATCGTAAGGACCGCATTCCCTGGGAGGAGGCCCATGGCCGGCCTCTGCCGCTCGATAAGCTCTGCAAGGATAGCAAGGAAGGACCGCTTTACTTGCCGCTTCATCCCGGCGCCGAACGCTACTGGCGCGAGGTCGGCTACCTGCCATAAATGAACGATCGCGCCGCTTCTGTCCGTCTCGGGGTCATGGATGGCGCGTCCACGGCCTGGTCCAACCGAGCTTCACCTTTGACGGCCCACTGATCCGGCGCGCCGCGGAGACGCCGGCGATAGGTCGAGCCGGCCAATATATTTTGATTGTCGTCGAAATATCGTTGACAGGCCCGCCGTCCTTCATTATTTTGACAATCGTCGAAATATAGGAGGGTTCGGTGAACACCAACAAGGCGGTCGGCGCGCTGGGCGCGCTCGCCCATGAGCACCGGCTTGCGGTCTTTCGCATGCTCGTGGCGCGGGGGCCGGACGGGCTTCCGGCCGGCGTCATTTCCGAGCGTCTCGGCGTGCCGCCTTCCTCGCTCACGTTTCATCTTCAGCAATTGCTGCACGCAGGGCTCGTCACGCAGAGGCGGTTGAGCCGGCAGCTCGTCTATGCCGCCGATTTCGCCGCGATGAACGGGCTTCTGTCCTATCTGACCGAGAATTGCTGCGGCCGCGCCGATACGGCGGCGAGCTGCGCTCCGGCTTGCAATCCCGCAGCCCCGGCCGTCGCTCGCCCGCGCGGCCGCACTCAGAGGAGGTCGGCATGAAGCGCATGCATGTCCACGTATCGGTGGAATCGATCGAAGAATCGGTTCGGTTCTATTCGACATTCTTTGCCGCGGAGCCGGCCGTGCTCGAAGCCGACTATGCGAAATGGATGCTCGATGATCCTCGGGTGAATTTCGCCATCTCGAAACGCGGCAGCAAGCTGGGCGTCGAGCATCTCGGGATCGAGGTCGAGAACGACGGTGAATTGGGCGAGGTCTTCGACCGTCTCGCGCGCGCCGAGCAGCCGGTATTGGAAGAAAAAGCGACGACTTGCTGCTATGCCAGATCCGACAAGCAATGGATCGCCGATCCGCAAGGCGTCGCCTGGGAAACCTTCCTGACGCATGAACGGTCGACGGTTTACGGGCAAACCGGTGCGGTCGAGCGTCTCGATGCGTTGGCGGACGCCGCGGAGTCTCCCTGTTGCGGCCCGAGCGCGGCGCAGCGTGCCGCGCTTGTCAAACCGGCACCGCCAGATGCAACCGCCTGCGGCTGCGGTTCGAAAACCTAGCGACGGAACAAGACAATGACCAAAATCTACAACGTGCTGTTTTTGTGCACGGGAAACTCGGCGCGCAGCATTCTCGCCGAGGTGCTCCTCAATCACTGGGGCAGGGGCCGCTTTCGCGGCTTCAGCGCGGGAAGCTATCCCAAGGGCAGGGTGCATCCCATGACCTTGGAATTGCTGCGCTCGCTCAAATTGCCGACCGAGGGTTTGCAATCGAAGAGCTGGAGCGAGTTCGCCACGCCCGATGCGCCGGTGATGGACTTCGTCTTCACGGTGTGCGATCAGGCGGCCGGCGAGGTCTGTCCCATTTGGCCGGGAAATCCGATCACCGCGCATTGGGGCGTTCCCGATCCGGCTTCGGTCGAAGGCAACGAAGCGGCGCGGATGAAGGCCTTCCGCGACGCCTATCGTCTGCTCGATGCGCGGATCAAGCTCTTCACCGCGCTGCCGATCGAAAAGCTCGACAATATGGCGCTCAAGCGTGAGACGGCGAAGATCGGCAAATCCGGCGCGATCGCCGCGGCCGGGGAGGTGTCGCGGTGACGGCCGCCGCCAATGCCGCCCGGCCTTCGCCAAGCTCGTCGCTCAATCTCTTCGAGCGGTACCTCACGCTCTGGGTGGCGCTGTGCATTGTCGCCGGGGTTGCCTTGGGCCGCATCGTCCCGCTGCCATTCCAATGGCTCGGGCGCGCGACGGTGGCGCAGGTCAATCTGCCGGTCGCGATCCTGGTCTGGTTCATGATCATCCCGATGCTGCTCAAGATCGATTTCGGCGCGCTGCATCGCGTTCGCGAGCATTGGCGCGGGATCGGCGTGACGCTCCTCGTGAATTGGGCGATCAAGCCGTTTTCCATGGCGGTTCTGGCGTGGCTCTTCATCAGCCACATCTTTGCGCCGCTGCTGCCGGCCGACCAGATCCAATCCTACGTCGCGGGCCTGATCTTGCTGGCCGCCGCGCCGTGCACGGCCATGGTGTTCGTCTGGAGCAATCTCTTGGATGGAGAGCCCCATTTCACCTTGACGCAGGTCGCGGTCAACGACGCGATCATGGTGGTCGCCTTCGCGCCGATCGTCGGCCTGCTGCTCGGCCTGTCGTCGATCACCGTGCCGTGGCAGACCCTGCTGTTGTCGGTGATCCTCTACATCGTCGTGCCGGTGCTTGTGGCGCAGCTTTGGCGCCGGGGCCTTCTCTCGGCTGGCGGGGAGATGAGGCTGGCGGCGACCCTCAAGCATCTCGGACCGCTTTCGCTGGCCGCGTTACTTTCGACCCTGGTCCTGCTCTTCGGTTTCCAGGGCGAGCAGATCTGGGCGCAGCCCTTGGTGATTGTGATGCTCGCCGTGCCGATCCTGATCCAGGTCTATTTCAACGCGGGATTGGCATATTGGCTCAACCGGAAGCTCGGAACCGCCTTTTGCGTGGCCGGTCCGTCCGCACTGATCGGCGCGAGCAATTTCTTCGAACTCGCGGTCGCGACGGCGATCGCCCTCTTCGGCCTCAATTCCGGCGCCGCGCTCGCCACGGTCGTCGGCGTGCTGATCGAGGTTCCAGTCATGCTCTCGGTCGTTCGCATCGTGCTGCGAACGCGTGGCTGGTACGAGCGCGCCTGACGCCGGGGCCCGGCTTTATCGGAGCTCGCTCCAGCAGTCGGGCGCCGCGCGGCGCTGGCGCGGCCAAACGCGGAAGGCTAGAAGAACTTCTTCGAGCGACCGCAACGCGCGACAAAAGAGGTTCCGATGTCGAATTCACGTACCATTTTTCTTGCCCTTGGGCTCATCGCCGTCTCGGCCATGCTGGTCCAGGCGGCGGAGGCCAAATTCAATATGAAACCCGGCCTGTGGGAGATCACGATGACCGGGAGCTCGACCGGCGCTCCGCCCATCCCGGCCGACACGCTCGCGCGAATGAGCCCGGAGCAGCGCGCCAAATTCGAGGCCGCGATGCAGGCGGCGATGGCGCGCTCGAACGCGCCTCACATCTTCAAATCCTGCGTGACCGAAAAGGAACTCGAGAGGGGACCGGATTTCTCCGACCCGAATCAGAAGAACTGCAAGCAGACGGTGGTGACGCGCACATCGAGCATCATGGAGGTGCGTGTCGAATGCACGGGGGCGGAGAAGATGTCGGGGAGATTGCGTTACGAAGCGGTCTCGCGCGAGGCGGTGAGGGGAAACACCGAAATGGTGATCTCGGACGGCACCAAGACCATGACCTCGAAACACAGCATCCAGGGTAAATGGCTCGCCGCCGATTGCGGCTCGGTGAAGCCCTCGGGCGCGGATTAGCGCGCAGCACGGCTCGCGCAAGTCGCGCTGGCGTTGAGGGCCGATCCGTTAAGCGGCTTCGAGGCAATGCGCAACGCGACTGACCAGATCGTCGGGCTCGAAGGGCTTCTGCAGCACATCCTTTGCGCCGAGCTTGCGCGCTGCGCTCAGGAAATCCAGGTTTCCGTGACGCCCTCCTCCCGAGACCGCCATGATCTTGGCGTCGGGCCGCTCGGCTAGGATCAGCCGAATGGTCTCGATGCCTTCCTTCTCCGGCATGATGATGTCCGTGATGATGAGGTCCGGCCGCTCATTGCGCATGCGCGCGAGACCTTCGTTTCCGTCGCCGGCGGTGATCGTCTCGTATCCGGCGAGATTGAGTATCCGCGCCATCGTGCTGCGGACGGCGTCGTTGTCGTCGATGATGAGAATCTTTTTCATGATGCTTCGCTCGCTCGATCCATGCCTTGTGGGTTGTTTCGGTCTTCAGGCCGCGGTCCGGTCGAAATCGGAGACGTCCTTGCGGTGGCCGACCGTCGGGAAGATGATGCTGAATTCCGTCCCTTCGCCGACTTTGCTGCGGACTTCGATGGATCCGTCGTGGCCTGTTACGATGCCATGCACGACGGCGAGACCGAGTCCGGTTCCTTCGCTGACGGATTTGGTGGTGAAGAACGGCTCGAAGATGTGGTCCAGATTCGCCGCCTCGATGCCGCGGCCGGTATCGGCGACGCGAAGGCGGATCTTCGGACCGGCGGGGTCTTCGGCTGCGACCACGGGCGCGAGCGTCACCGTGATGGTGCCCGTCTGCGTCCCGATCGCATGCGCGGCATTGGTCACGAGATTGACCACGATTTGCTGAAGCTGGCCGGCATCGCCAAGAATTGGCGGCACTTCGCGGAACTCTTCGACCAGCCGAATGGTCGTCGGCAGGCTTGCTCGCAGCAGGGACAACGCCTCGCGTGCTACTGCGCGAAGGTCGATCTCGCGCTTGACGAGTTCCTGCTTGCGGCTGAAAGCCAGGATTTGTCGAACGAGATCGCGCGCCCGCTCGCTCGCGGCAGCGATGGTCGCCAGATCGTCGCGCACCGGGCTGTCCGGCGGGAGCAGCCGCAAAGCCACTTTCGAGAGGGCGAGGATGGGCACGAGCGTGTTGTTGAGGTCGTGCGCGATGCCGCCCGCGAGCGTGCCCAGCGCCTCCAGACGCTGCGAATGATGCAGTTGATTCTCGAGTTCGGCTTGGCGCTGCTCGGCAAGACGCTGCTCGGTGATGTCCCTGTAGGTACTGGTCAGCAGCAGCGGCGTTCCGTCCGCAGCGGAATTGATCTTCGCTTCCCGGTAGACCCAGCGGATGGAGCCGTCCGGGCGGATGATGCGATAGTGGAGCGACGGAGAATTCTTTCCGGCAAAGGCGGCGGTGACCGTCTTCGCCACGCGTTCGCGGTCCTCGGGGTGCACGAGATGGAGAAAGGCGTGGAAATCCGGCGCATCGCCGTCGCGGCGCAGCCCGAAAATGCGATAGAGCTGTTCGGACCAGACGATCTTGTTGACGCGAAAGTCGTGAACCGCGCTGCCGGTATTCGAAACGCGTTGCGCTTCGTTCAGCTGTGCCTGGCTTTCGCGCAGCGACGTCTGGATGTTCTTGAGAGCGGTGATGTCGGTCCGCAGCCCGGCAATGCCGCCATTGGCCATGCGACGCTCCGATACCAGCACCCAGCGCCCGTCGGATAAGAGCTGCTCATGCTTTTCGCTCAGATCGCGATGTCGGCGCATACGCTCGGCAATCCATTCGGCCTCGCGTCCTATCGCGGCCTTGTATTGTCCCCTCTTCAGCCCGGCGCGCAGGATGTCTTCAAAGCGCGTGCCGGGGACCATCGCCGGCGCACTTTCGGGATAGAGGGCGAGATAGGCCTCGTTGCAGAGAAAGATGCGGTCTTCCGCGTCGTAGATGACGAAACCTTCGGAAATGCTGTTGACGGCGTCGCGCAGCAGAGCCTCGGCGCGTTCGGCGCGAATCCGTGCCTCGACGATTTCGTTCTCGTAGTCTGCCGTCCCACGATAGCCGGCAAAACGGCCGCTCTCGTCGAAGATAGGCTTGCCGCTGACCGAGAAGTAAAGCTGTGTGCCGTCCGGCGCCGTCCGGTGATAGCGGAAACGACGGAAGGGGCGATGGGCGTCGAGCTCGGCTTTATGTTGGCGCCACAACGCATCGGTCTCCGGATTTGCGCCCGCGAGTTGCCAACGGGTTTTGCCCAGCATCGCCGGCACCGGCCTTCCATCCTTGTCGATGAAGTTGCGTACGTCGCCGGTCACCGAGGTAAAGCGATGGTTTTCATCCGTCTCCCAGATGAGCTCAGCCGTAACTTCAGCGATGTCGCGCAAGCGCGCCTCGCTCTGGCGCAGCGCGCGCAAATTTTCGCGTCGCGGCTTCGGCTCTGCGATGATGCGTCTGCCGGCCCTGATCGCGGCGACGATCGCGCCGCCCAGGCCGAGGAGGGGGTGGCAACGTCGGCGCTGCTCCCGCTCGCGACCGGCATATGCGCCGATATCCGGCTGCCGCGACCGGCTCGCGCCTTTCGCGCCGCGCTTGTTCAACACGCGCCGCATATCCCTCGACCCAGGGCGCGCCTTCGGTCCGCCGAGCAGGGTTCGCTCGCCGTTCTCCTCGTCGCACTTTGCGTCGCGCCGGTGCGCGCCCATCGCCTCAAAGCCAATTTATCGCCCAACCTTCGATGGAAATTGCTAGGTCGCCCCCGATTGTCCGGTTGTGCGATTAACAACGGATTAACGGTATAGTTGTGAAGTTTTTCACCCCGGTTTTGTAAGAATTCCCCCTGATCGCGTACCCAGTTCACGGGAGTCGGACGTCGCTGCCGTGCCGGTGAGGAGTCTCGGGCGAGAAGCTTCCCATGCCCGTCGCGCAGGTAAACCCGAGGCGAGGATGCTGGCGGCATGGCGTTGGGCACGACGCGGATGGTAAACGCGGGATAACCAGCCGCATTCGTCTTTTGACAATCACTTGATCGTAGGCTGTCCCGTGTCGGGAAATAATTTCGCGCAGCCCAGGCCTTTGCATCGCAAGGGACCGCCAGAAGGACGGGTTTGATGGCTAAGGTTGGCACCTATGTTCGACCGGAGCTCGATATCGGCTCCTCGCGGGTCTTCAACTGCAACGATATCGCGCGCAAGCTCGAACGTCAGAAGATCGAAGACCGGTTCTTCTTCAAGAACGCGAGCATGAATTCGCTTGTCTTCATCAAAGAGCCGCTCACGGACGAACGCGCGGAACCGCACCCGTCAGGCTTCGCCGTCGGGACCAAGCTCTACATTCCCTACAACGAGGCCAATGTCTATGAAGGCGGGCGCTCGGTGTTTTGCCATAGCAAACATTTGATGGAAGTCCTCAATCAACATTTCGGCTTCGATAGTGAGAAATTCCAGAAAGCCGATCTCGATCGCGACCTGAAGGTCCTCGGGATATTGGACAAGCTGCCTTCGCTCGATGTGTTCCTCATGCGCGATGCGCTGGAACTCGACGGGCTCACGGTCAACGAGCTCTATTTCGAGATCGAAGAGACGCAGCGCGCGGCCATCCAGGAATTCATCCGCGGCAAGATCGAGCCCTTGGTGCGTGCCGCCTATGGCAGCGAGCAATCGGTCGCGCACAAGGTATCGCAGCTGGTCGACAAAATATGGGAGGCAAAGGACACGGTCGCGCTCGACAGCTTGATCAAAGCGTTCCGGATTCCGGACGACGAGGCGCCCGCTATTTTCGCCGCGTGGAAAGGCATCATCTTCTACTGCCACGAATATGTGCGGACGCGGGAGGGGCGGGAAAATTTCGCGCGCTGGCTGAAGGACGGCGCCCATGAGCGCGAACTGGTTCCGAAGGCCCAACACGACCTTCTCGACCAGACCCGGCGGACGGTGATCGAAAGGTTGCGCGACCACTGGAAGAATGTCGAATCCCACTCCAAGGAATACGACACCGTCTACGCCAAATTCATTGAAAGCTCGGACGCGGCGAATTTCATCGCCTTTCTGCGGGGCGCCAAGAGCGTCTATTGGCGGATGGGCGATTCGCTCAGCAAGATCAACCATGCGGTGAATTGCTGGGATATCATGAGCAGCACCTTCCCGGGACGGAAGCTTCCCTCCGAACATCTTGAGCCGCTGTTGGTGCTCTTGAAGGCCGTCCTCTCCGGGACGACGGGCAACAAGGCGGCTTCCGCCGCCGCGTGATCTTCCATCACGCAGCCGGGCTGCGCGCGCTCATCGGATAGTGTACCGTATTCGTCATCGTCCGATGACCGCGGCCAGATGACATGAGATGTTGCTCTCGCCCCCTGACGCGGAGCAATATCTAGATTTATTACTATTTTTCAAACGTATAGATAATAATATTTATATATGACATTCAAAAACATGTGTAATGATCTATTAGGAAATAAAATATCGAAATTTTGCGGCCGCGTGTCCCCGTTTTTCGGTCATTAAAAATAATGCCTCTATATCAACAATCTATCTGGTATATCATATATATTAGATGAGAATCGACGCGGTCGGGCCGCGAGGATAGTCCGCGGAGGCAGCGGATTGTTAAGGAGAATCCGGATGCTTGAGCGGTTTTCTCTTGCTCAAAGCGCGGCCCAGTTTCAATTTGCGATGTAGAAAATTGGCTTGCGGCCAAACTTGGCCATTCGGAGGAACACGATGCCAACCCGCGCGAAAGCGGTGTCCAAGAAGAAGCCGGGTAAGCCGACGGCCGCGAAGGCTGGTCCGGTCAAGAAGAGCGCGGCTGGTCCCCGCAAAAGCGTTGCGGCCGCCCCGGCTCGCCCCGCAACTGCCGTTGCGGTCAAGCCCGCGCCGCGCCCCGTGCATATGGCGGCGCCAATGATGGCGGCGCAGACCAGGGCGCCGCTACCCGTAAAAGCCCCGCCGCGCGCGATAAGCGCCGGCCAGGTGGCAACCGCGCAGCAGGCGGAGGAGCGGCGCAAGGCCGCCACCCGCAAGCTCTTTGCGCGGATCCGCTCGCTTGAAGCCATCCTCGGGGCGGATCTGCGCAAGCGCGGCAGCTTGCTGCTGTCTCAGGCCGTCGATCAATGGTATGCCGAAGCGACGAGCACCACCGCGACGGATGTCAGCATCACCAACGCCGCCCGGACCGTCATCTCCCAGCTTTAAACGGGCAGATGAGACTTTGGTTATAGCAGGCTATTCAGGCTCGGGATTTCGCTTTAGCAGGCCCGCGCCGCGTCACTGAACCGCCATTCGTTTGAACAGCGTCACGCCGCGCAGCAGATCGACGGCGCGGACGAACTGATAGTCCTGATCCGAGCCGAAACTATTGGCATCGAGCCCGCTGGAGCCAGGAGCGGGCAAGGGCGTCGCGCCCGGCGGTAGATTGCGCGCGCCTGGCGTTGGCGCGGTCGGGGCGGGAGCGGCCGCGCCGCCGGCGGGCGGGTTGGCTGGGGCGGATGAAGTGGGGGCATTCGTGGCCTCGGGCCCTGTATTCTTCAACGCGCCGCGCAGATCCGCCTCATGTTGGATGGCGGCCTCCTTCACTTGCTCGATCCGCGCCGGTTCGACGACGACGTCGGGTTCGATGCCTTTGGCCTGGATCGAGCGTCCCGAGGGCGTGTAATAGAGAGCGGTGGTCAGCCGGATGGCGCCACCGCTTTCCTTGACCGGAAGCACGGTCTGCACCGAGCCCTTGCCGAAGGAACGCGTCCCCAGCAGCACGGCACGGCGATTGTCCTGGAGCGCGCCAGCGACGATCTCGGAAGCCGAGGCCGAGCCGCCATTTATCAGCACCACCACCGGCAAACCATGGGTGATGTCGCGGTTGCGCTGGGCCTCGTAGCGGCGATTGTCGCGCGGCAGCCGCCCTTTGATGGAGACGATTTCGCCCTGGTCGAGGAAATCGTTGCTGACGGCGACGGCCTGATCCAATAGCCCGCCCGGGTTGTTGCGCAGATCGAGCACGACCCCCACGAGTTTGGTGCTGCCGGCCTGTTGCTGGAGCGATTTATAGGCCTGTTCGAGCGCGCGGTCGGTGCGTTCCGAGAAATTGGTGATGCGCAGATAGGCGATGTCGCGGCCTTTGAGTTGCGACTTGACCGGATCGACCTTGATGTCGGCCCGCGTGAGGGTGATTTGGAAAGGGTCCACGTCCTTGCGCCGTACGGTGAGCTTGACCTGGGTTCCGACCGGGCCGCGCAGCTTCTCGACGGCCTCCGACAAGGTCATATCGGTCACCGGGGCGCCGTCGATCGCGAGGATGAGGTCGTTCGGTTTCATGCCGCTCTTCGCCGCGGGCGTGTCGTCGATGGGCGAGACGACCTTCACCAGCCCGTTCTCCATCGTCACTTGCATGCCGAGCCCGCCGAACTCGCCGCGGGTTTGAACCATCATCTCCCGGTATTCCTTGGTGTCCATGTAGCTCGAATGCGGATCGAGCGAACCCAGCATGCCTTTGACCGCGCCCTCGATCAGTTGCTTGTCCGTCACCGGCTCGACATAGCTCGCCTTCACCTGGTCGTAGATCTCCCGGACCATGTTGAGGTTGATGCCGGTGTCGCCGTCGGACGCGGCACCGGGGCTGGCGAAGGGAACGAGGGCGATGAGAGCGGCCGAAGCCACCAAATTGAGCAAGCGCATGTCGCGATCAGACCATCGGTAGGGTTGAGGGAATAGTCGAGCATTATAGTGGATTCGGGCGCGGCGTCATAACCATGCGACGCGACCGCCTGCTTTACTTGATCGTGGGGCGCCCGGGCGGCGGATCGGCGGCACAAGGCTTGACGACGACGACCGCCGTCTCGCCCGTGGCATCCAAGATTTCGCCCAGGGCGCGGCACTGGCCGTCCCAGCAGAGGCGGTAATCCGCCGTATAGGGCGAGAGGGTAAGGCGAAGTTCAGGCAGGGGCCGGAGCCTGGGCACGTAATGAAACCAGCCGTCGCGGAGCACCGAGCCTGGAGGCGGCTCCATGCCGGCCCCGGTGCCTTCGATCCGCGCTTCGGTCAGCACGAGGCGCCCGCTGCGAATGACATAATCTTCCTGCCAGCCGCTCTTCTCGACCGAATGACGCCAGGCGACGGTCACATGATCGGTCGGGAGCGCGACCGTCTTCGCCCCGAGAATGAGGCAAAGCGAGATCGCCGTGGCGCTCATGCCGCCGCCGCGACCGCGCGCCGGCTGCGCCAGCGATGATAGAAGAGAAAAGCGGCGCCCAGGGCGAAACCGGCCTCGTCGGTCCAGGGGATGGCGATCACCACCAGGAAGGCGGCCAGCGTGGCGGCGACGCGTTCGGGCCAAGTCATCGGGCCGATGAGATAGCCGATCGCGGCGCCGCCCCAGAGCATGATCGAGAACAGCGCCTTGAAGACGACGTAACCCGTCGACATCACCGTCCAATGCCCTTGGAGCATGAGCGCGGGGTCATAGACCGCCATAAAGGGCACGACATAGCCGGCGATGGCGATCCGCGTTGCGGTAAATCCGATCTCGACATAGCTGGTTTTCGTGATCGACGAGGCGGCGAGCGCGGCCAGGGCCACGGGCGGCGTCAGATCGGCCATGATCCCGAAATAGAACACGAACATATGCGAGATGATGAGGGGCACGCCCAATTGCAGCAGCGCCGGCGCCGCCATGGCGCTGGTGATGATGTAGTTCGGGATGGTCGGAACGCCGGTGCCCAGGATGAGGCTGACGATCATCGTCATGAGCAGCGCGAGAAAGAGATGATCGCCGGCAAGATCGAGCACGATGCGCGCAAGCTCGCCCGCCAGCCCGGTCAAGGTCGCGATCCCGACGATGATGCCCACCAGCGCGCAGGCGACGCCGACGCCGAGCGCGCTCTTGGCGCCTTCGGCGAGGCTCGAGATCAGGATCCTTACGGTCGCCCGCCGGTCGCGCGCGAAGAGGCAGACCGAACTCAGCACCAGAATGACGGCGAAGAGGACGGTGTCGATGTCGAGCGCGTTGCTGGCGATGAGCGCCCCGCCGACAAGGCCCAAGGCGATCCAGAAGCCGCCGCGCGCCATCGCCGAACCGAGCGGGGAGACAAGGGCGCTGCCGAGGATGAGGATGATGGTGAGGGTAAGTCCGACCGTGCCGGCGAAAAGCGGCGTGAAGCCGGAAAACAACATATAAACCAGCGCCGCCAGCGGCAGAATGAGATGCCAGTCGCGTCTCAAGGCCGCAAGCGCGCTCGGGCATTGATCCTTGGGCAGGCCCACGAGCTTGTGGCGGCCGGCTTCGAGATGGACCATCCAGAACGCGCTCGCATAGTAGAGGATGGCCGGAATCGTCGCCGTGATGGCGATCGTCGAATAGGGCACGTTCAAGGTCTCAGCCATGATGAAGGCGACGGCGCCCATCACCGGCGGCATGATCTGGCCGCCCATGCTCGCGGTCGCTTCGACCGCGCCGGCGAAAGACGGGCGATAGCCGAAGCGCCGCATCAGCGGGATCGTGAACTGGCCCACCGTCAAGACATTGGCGACACCCGAGCCGTTGATCGTTCCCATCAGGCCGGACGAGATCACCGCGACCTTGGCCGGCCCGCCTTGGGTGTGCCCGACGGTGCCCAGCGCCAGCGCGTTGAAGAGGTTGATCATCCCGGCTTTCTCGAGGAACGCGCCGAACAGGATGAAGAGAAAAATGTAAGTCGAGGAAACGAAGGTCGGGGTTCCGTAGATTCCTTCCGTGCCGAGATAGAGCTGATCGATCACTTGGTCGAAACCGAAGCCGCGATTGAGCAGGGGGCCCGGCATCGAGCGCCCGAACAGCGCATAGGGGATGAAGACGAGGCAGAAGATCGGCAAGCCCCAGCCCATGATGCGGCGCGCGCCTTCGAACAGCAGGACGAGAACCGCGATGCCGACCGCGAGATCGACGGTCGAGGGCGAGCCCGAACGCTGGATCAGATCGGTCTCGAAGACCCAGTGATAGAGGCCGAGAAGGAAGGCCAAGCCGCCGAGGCACCAATCGTACCAGGGCACCGCGCGTTTGCCGCTATCCGCCTTGCGCACGCGAAACAACGTGTAGGTCATCAGCAGCAGGAAGCCGACATGGACCGAGCGAATGACGATGCTCGAGAACGGCGCGTAGGCGGCCGTATAGACCTGCCATAGGCTGAAGATGACCGCGATCACGAAAATGACCCGCCCGGAGAGTCCCGGCGCGCTCAACCCCACGGCGGGGTTTTCGGGATCGACGATGGAGGTGGCGTCCGGAACGGCCGCCTCGCTGGCCATCGCGCTATGCCCCTCAGCCCACGTCTATTTCAGGACGCCTTTTTCCTTGAAGTATTTTTCGGCACCGGGATCGAGCGGCACCGGTCCGGGCTTGGCCGCGTCCGCGAGCGCGATCCCGCGCGCGGCCGAATGCGCGGCGGCCAAGGTGTCGAGATTGTCGAAGATCGCCTTGGTCATCGCATAGACGAGATCGGGCTTGAGATCGGCGCTGGTGACGAGATAGTTCTGGATCCCGATCGCGGGAACGTCCTGGTTCTGGCCCTTATAGGTGTCGGCCGGAATGGTTGTCGCCTGATAGGCCGGATCGCCGATCTTGGCGATCACCGCTTGCGGCACGGGAATCATGACGATATCGACCGAGGTGGCGAGATCGCGGATCGCCGACACGCCGAGCCCGGCCGAAATCAAGGTGGCGTCGAGCTGGCGATTCTTCATCAGATCGACCGATTCGCCGAAGGGCAGGTATTCGAGCTTGCCGAGATCGGCGTAGGTGATGCCGGCGGCTTTGAGGACCGCGCGCGCATTCAGCTCCGTGCCGGATTTCGCCGCGCCGACGGATAGGCGCTTGCCCTTCAAATCGGCGAGGGATTTGATGCCCGAGCTGGCCGTGGCGACGATCTGGACGTAATTGGTGTAGATCGCCGCGACGATGCGCAGCTTCTTGAGCGGCTGAGCGAAGCCGACCTCGGCATCGCCGTGCCAGGCATCGCTCAGGGAATCGCCCAGGGTGAAGGCGATCTCGCCGCGGCCGGCCTCGATGAGGTTGAGATTTTCGACCGAGGCCTTGGTCGACTGCGCCGAGGATTTGGCGCTCGGGATGGCCTTGGCGAAGATGTTCGAAAGCGCGACCCCGAGCGGGTAGTAGACGCCGCTCGTGCCGCCGGTCAGTACGTTGATGAATTGCTGCGCCCGGGCCGGCATAGCGACACCGGCAAAAAGCAACGCCGTTGCGGCGGCGACAATGAACTTCTTCGACATCAACATCCTCCCCGAATTTGTCGTCGATGGTTGCCTTTTTCGAGCGCCGCACGCAAGTCCCGGAAGGAAGCACGCGGCTTTATTCGGCCGCGCTCAGCGCCGGCGCGTTGCCGCGGAAGGAGGCAAGCAGCGAGGCCTCGCGCGTCTTGACCTTGGCGATGCTGCGCTCTTTCACGTGGCCGAAGCCGCGGATCTGTGCCGGCAGCGCTCCGATCTCGACCGCAAGCGCATGATTGTGCGGCGTGAGGCCGGCAAGGAGCTCGTCCAGCATGGTCTCGTAATCGCGGACGAGTTGACGTTCCTGGCGGCGTTCCTTGGTATGGCCGAAGAGATCGAGCTTCGTGCCGCGCAGGCGGCGCAGCCGCGCGAGGATCGTGAACAAAGGCAGCACCCAGGCACCGTAGGCGCGCTTTTGCAATTCGCCGGTCGCGGGGTCGCGGCGCGCGAAGAGCGGCGGCGCCAAATGGAGTTGGAGCCGGTAGGGTCCGGCGAATTGGCGCGCGAGTTTCCGCGCGAAGGTGCCGTCGGTATAAAGCCGCGCGACCTCGTACTCGTCCTTGTAGGCCATGAGCTTGAAAAGATTGCTTGCCACGGAAGCGGCGAGCCCGCTGCGCGGTGGATTGAGCGCTTTTTCCGCCGCCGCCGCGCGCTCGACGAGCGCGCGATAACGCGCTGCATAGGCCTTGTCCTGATAGGCGGCGAGGAAGGCAGCGCGACGTTCGACCAGTTCGGCGAGGGTCTCGACACGTGGCGCCGGCGCGGGCGGTCGGAGGAACGCCGCGAGCTTGGCGCGATCGAAGGCGGCGAGCCGGCCCCAGCCGAAGACACGTCTGTTGGCCGCGACCGCGACGCCGTTCAATTCGATCGCCCTTTCGATCGCCGGCAGCGAAATCGGCACCAGCCCCTTTTGGAACGCGAAGCCGAGCATGAACATGTTGGTGCCGATCGAATCGCCCATCAATTCGGTGGCGAGGCCGGTGCCGTCGATGATATCGAGGTTCGTCGGGCCGGCGGCGGTGTTGAGGCTGCGCTGCATGGCGGCGATCTCGAAATCGAGATCGCCGTCGACGACGAAGGCGGCTGTCGGCTCGACATCGCTGTTGGCGACGATTCGCGTGACACCGTGTTCGATCGTGGCCAGCGCCTGCGGCGCGCAGGCCACCACCATGTCGCAGGCCAGCACCGCATCGGCGCCGCCCGGCGCGATCCGCACGGCGTGAAGCTCGTCCTGTTTGGCCGCGATGCGGACATGGCTCATCACCGCGCCGTTCTTTTGCGCCAATCCCGTGAAGTCGAGCACGGTGCAGCCCTTGCCGTCGAGATGCGCCGCCATGCCGAGGAGCGCGCCCAAAGTGATGATGCCGGTGCCGCCGATGCCGGTGATGAGGAGCGAATAGGGCGCGCCCGCCGCGCCCGCCGGCGGAAGCGGCAGATCGGAGAGAAGACGCGTTCCGTCCGCGGCCGCCGCGGGCTCGGCCTTGCGCAAGCTCCCGCCATGAACGGTGACGAAGCTCGGGCAGAAGCCCTTGAGGCAGGAATAATCCTTGTTGCAGGCGGATTGGTCGATCACGCGCTTGCGCCCGAATTCGGTTTCGAGCGGCTTCACCGAGACGCAGTTGGACGCGTCCGAACAATCCCCGCAGCCCTCGCAGACAGCATCGTTGATGAAGACGCGCTTGGCCGGATCGGGAATGAGTCCGCGTTTGCGGCGGCGGCGCTTTTCCGCGGCGCAAGTCTGGTCATAGACCAGCACGGTCAAGCCCGGGATCTCGCGCAGCTCCTTCTGTACGGCGTCGAGCTCGTCGCGATGGCGGATCGCCGTGCCCGATGCGAAACCCGCATTGGGCGGATATTTTGCGGGCTCATCGGTGACGACGACGATCTTGCGCGCGCCTTCGGCCGCGACCTGGCGCGTGATCTGCGGCACGCTCGGGGCGCCATCGAGCGGCTGGCCGCCCGTCATGGCGACGGCGTCGTTGTAGAGGATCTTGTAGGTGATGTTGACGCCGGCCGCCGCGGCGGCGCGGATCGCCAAGAGGCCGCTGTGCTGATAGGTGCCGTCGCCGAGATTCTGAAAGATGTGCTTGTCGGCCGAGAAGGGGGCCTGGCCGATCCAGGCGGCGCCTTCGCCGCCCATATGCGAGAACGTCGCGGTGTGGCGCGCGGGAATGAACTGCGCCATGAAATGGCAGCCGATGCCGGCGAGCGCGCGGCTTCCCTCGGGCACGCGGGTCGAGGTGTTGTGCGGGCAGCCGGAGCAGAAATAGGGGCTGCGCTCGATCTTGATGCCCGACGCCTCGATCGGGCGCTCGAAGCTTTCGAGCCGGGCGAGGCGCTGGCGCATCAGATCGCTGTCGATTCCGAGGCGCTTCAGCCTCGCGATCACCGCATGCGCGACCATCAGCGGCGACAGCTCGCCATGGCTTTGCAACAGCGGCGCGCCGGTCTCGTCGGTCTTGCCGACGACGCTCGGCCGCTGCGCCGCGTCAAGGTTATAGAGAATACGCAGCAGCTGATCCTCGATCAGACCGCGCTTTTCCTCGACCACGAGGATGTCGTCGAGGCCCGAAGCGAAGCGGCGCACGCCTTCGGCCTCGATCGGCCAAGTGAGCCCAAGCTTGTAGAGGCGGATGCCCAGCGCCTCGGCCGCGCGCCGATCGAGACCCAGATCGCTCAAGGCCTGACGCACATCGAGATAGGCCTTGCCCGCGGTCACGATGCCGAGCCGCGCGCGCGGCGGATCGAAGACCAAACGATCGATCGAGTTGGCGCGTGCAAAGGCGGCGATGGCGGCGAGCTTCGGCCCGTACAGGCGCCTTTCCGCGGCCAGGGGCGTGTCCGGCCAGCGGATATTGAGCCCGTCCGGCGGCATCGCGAAATCATCGGGCAGAACGAGCTTGACGCGATGCGGATCGGCATCGACCGAAGCGGAACTCTCGACGGTCTCGGCGAGCGCCTTGAAGCCGACCCAGATGCCCGCATAGCGGGACAGCGCGAAGCCGAAGATGCCGAAATCGAGATAATCCTGGACCGTCGCCGGATTGAGCACCGGCATCATCGCGGCTTGGAATATGGGCTCGCTCTGATGCGCGTTGGTGGATGAGACGCAGACATGGTCGTCGCCGGCGATCGCCAGCACGCCACCATGTTTGGCGGTGCCGGCGCCATTGGCGTGCTTGAACGGATCGGTCGAACGATCGACGCCGGGCCCCTTGCCGTACCAGACGGCGAAGACGCCATCGACCGTGGCGCCGGGAAAGAGCGTCGCCTGCTGGCTGCCCCAGACCGCGGTCGCCGCCAGATCCTCGTTGATGCCGGGCTGGAAATGGATGTTGTGCCGAAGCAGATGCGCGCGCGCCTGCCACAGCGCGAAATCGTAGGAACCCAAGGGCGAGCCGCGATAGCCAGAGATGAAGCCGCCGGTGTTGAGGCCGGCTTCGCGATCGCGCCAACGCTGCATCAAGGGGAGCCGCACCAAGGCCTGCGTGCCGGACAGATAAATCCGTCCGGTCGTGAGGGTGTATTTGTCGTCGAGCGTGACCGCGGCCAGGTCCATGGCCTCGACTCTATGGCGATCGGCCCGGGCTGACAATGCGGCCGGCAATGGCCGATGCAGCCTTGACCTCGCGCCCGCCATGCCGGAGTTTGTCGCCATGTCGGATGGATCGCGAAGCAAGAGGCCGAGTCTCGCGGCGGTGGTGATCGCGCGCAACGAGGAAACGCAGCTCGGCGCCTGTCTCGAGAGCTTGCGCTTCGCGGACGAGATCGTGGTGGTGCTCGACCGCTCGAGCGATGGCTCTGCCGCGATCGCCCGGCGATTCGGCGCCCGCGTGATCGAAGGCGCCTGGGAGCTCGAAGGTCCGCGGCGCAATGCCGGGCTCGATGCCTGTGCCAGCGACTGGATCATCGAGGTCGATGCGGATGAGCGCGTGACGCCGAAACTGGCCGGGGAGATTCGCGCCGCGATCGAGCGCGGCGAGCGCGAAGTCTTCCTCGTGCCGATGGCGAACCATATCGGCGCGCGGCTCGTCGAGCATGGCTGGGGCGCTTATAACGGCGTGGCGGCGAAGCCGGTTCTGTTCCGCAAGGGCGCCAAGAGATGGGGCGAGGGCCGCGTTCACCCCCGGGTGAAACTCGCCGGCGCGCAGGGTGCGCTGCACGAGCGGATGGACCATTTCGTCGATCGCGATATCGCCGACATGATCCGCCGCCTCAACCGCTACACCGATCTCGCCGCGCTCGACGCGATCGACGCGGGGGCCACGCCCTCCTTGCGCAGCGCGTTGCGCCGCATCTTCAGCCGCGGCTGGAAGGCCTATGTCGCGCGCAAAGGGTATCGCGAGGGCGCCTACGGCATCGCGCTGGCGGTCTTCTCGGCGCTTTATCCGCTGCTGATCTACTTGAAGGTGGCGACGCATGAGCCGCCCGAGAATATCAAAACAGGAGAACCGACCACGTGAATCCTTTTCGCCGCCGCGGCGATCCTCGGCCAATGCCTTGGGGCGAGCGTCTCTACCGCCGGTTTTTCCTCAAATATCACGGGCGCTATCTCGTCACCGATCTGCAGCTGCGCGCCAAGCAGCAGAGCATCGACTACATCGTCTCGCACATGAACGACGCGCTGCTTTTTGCCGATCGCTGGGAGCTGCTGGCCTTCGCCGCGCGCGAAGCGCCCGAGGCCGGGCTCATGCTCGAATGCGGCGTCGCCGACGGCGCGAGCTTGCGTCACCTCGCCGGCGCGATCGCGCGCCCGTTGCACGGTTTCGACAGTTTCGAGGGCCTGCCCGAGCACTGGTCCGGCACCTTCGAGCGCAAGGGTAAGTTCGGCCGCGGCGGCACCTTGCCCGAGGTTCCGGCCCATGTCACCTTGCACAAGGGCTGGTTCGATCAGACCCTGCCGGCCTTTCTCGCGGCGCATGCGCAGGACGTCGCCTTTCTCCATGTCGATTGCGACATCTATTCCTCGACCGTCACGATTTTTCGCGAGCTCGGACCGCGGCTGAAGCCAGGCACGGTCATCGTCTTCGACGAGTATTTCAACTACCCCAATTGGCAGCGCCATGAATGGCGCGCCTTTCAGGAATTCCTGCACGATACCGGGTTCAGCTATCGGTATTTGGGATTCGCGCAAAAGAATGGGCATGTCGCCGTGATGCTGGGCGAGAAGAGCGAGGTCGCGCGCGCCGACGCCGCGGCCCGGCTCGCGCGCTGGAGCAACGCTTAAGGAGAAGACCATGGCGCAAGAGCTTGCACCGGTGCGGCGCGTCGTCACCGGCGATAACGCACAAGGAAGATCGCGCATCCTCGAGGATCGCGCGGCGCCCGCGCTCACCGTGACCGAGCGGCCGGGCTATCGCGTGAGCAACATCTGGATCACCAGCGAGACGCCGGCGCCGATCGCGGCGCCGGACCGGATCGCTGCGCATCAGGGCGTGTCGCCGCCCAAGCGCGGCACCGTGCTCAGGGTGATCGATTATCCGCCCGACGCGAAGGACCCGGCCGAGCGCAAGCGGCAATTGGCCGCGACCTTCGGCAAGCTCTATCCCGACGCCGAACATCATGTCGACGACAAGCACCCTGGTATGCACCGCACGCTCACCGTCGATTATGCGATCATCCTCGAAGGCGAGATCGTCGCCATCCTCGACGACGAGGAGACCGTGCTGCGGGCCGGCGACATCCTAATTCAGCGCGGCACCAGCCACGCCTGGGCCAATCGTTCGTCCGGCGTCGCCCGAATCTGTTTTGTGCTGATCGACGGAACGCGCTAGGCCCTATTGCCGTTCCATGCGTGCGACCAAGGCCTCGAGCCGCTCCCGCATCTCGTCGGCCGGCAGATGGACGCTGCCGCCATGGCCGGCGAAGACCCATTCAAAACGCTGCGCGACGAGACGCCGCAGCGACTCCGTCTGCTCCGCCCAGGAATACCAGCACACATCCTTGCTCGCGCGCAGATCCTCGCGCTCGAAGCTCCATGAGAGCGAATCGCCGGTGAAAAGGCAGCGCTCCTCGAAGAGATAGGCGACGCTGCCCTTGGTGTGCCCGGGAAGCGGGATGACGCGGAGATCCGGATCGAGCGCGACCGGCTCGCGGCCGCGCAAGACGTCGCTGGCGTAGGGGGCCGCATCCCGATCGGCCTCATGGATGAAAACGCGCGCGTGGAAATGCGCGGCATAGCGTTCCGCATCCGCGACATCGTCGCGATGGGTGAGAAGCACCGTCGCGAGGCCGCCCCGGCGCTCGATCGCCGCGACCACGGGCTTGGTCCAACGCGGCGCATCGACCATCGCATTGCCGCGCTCGCGCTCGATGAAGAAGGAATGCGCACCCCATGAGCTGCGCGCATTGTAGCCGAGGCGATAAACGCGATCCGTCATCGCCTCGGGGAAGGCATCGGCGGGCGGATCGCCGTCGCTCGCCGCGTGAACCGAAGCCGTTGGGCAAAGAAGGCGCGCACGCCACGCCAAGATCAGCTCGGCCACACTCTCCGGCTGCCGGGCGAAGACCGACTGGCCGTCGCGCTCGACGATGAGGCCCGGCGCCACGGTCTGCGCCGCCTTGCAGTTGATGCAGTCGGTATCGACATACCAATCGTCCGGCGCGTTCGCTGCGTGACGCTCGCGCATGGCCGCCGCCTCAGCCTTCGAACCGGCCGAGGCGCACGGCGGTCTGGCCGCGCGAGACGCGGCGCGTCGGCATGATCAAGACGCAATTGCCGTAGGGCGTGCGGATTTCGGCTTTTCCGTCATGCGCGATGACGGTGCCGGCACGCGGGATTACTTCGAGGCCGTCGAAATTTTCCTGAAAACGGAAATGATCCGAGTGCGCGGTGATCCGATGCGTCACGAGCACGCATTGCTGCGCCGGCATCTTGCGCGCGAGCCAGGGCGCGGCGTCGCTTTCGGCGAGGATGCCGGCGGCGGCAAGGAACCGCCACGCGGTTTCGGTCGCGATTTCGGCCGTGCCGCGCGCCCAATGATGCCCGCATTCGACGAGCAAGGCGACGGTTTGCGTTCCTGGATCGCTGAAATGCGCGTAGTCGCGCAGACGACGCCCGGAGGTGTGACCCTCGTCGCGCACGAGAAGCGACGGAATGCCGACCCGGCGGGCAAAAACGAGATGCTTCTCCGCCATGCCGGTCAGCATCAAGGGCATGCTGGCATAGATCATCGAATGGATATCGAGCAGCAGATCGGCCGCATTGAAGACCGGACGCAGCGCGCGGGCGCGCATCAGTTCACGGCTCACCCGCGGCCCCTCCAGCACGTCCTCGTCCCAGAGCCGGTTCATGTCTTCATCGAGATAGCGCGAAGCGGTCGGATCGTTGCGGTCGAAGCTCTGATAGGCGGCCACGTTCGCGAAGACGAAAGTGAGCTTGCCCTTGGACGGGCGCAGCCCGGCGCGCAGCAAGCGATCGAGCGCGATCGCGCCGCAGATCTCGTTGCCGTGCATCAAGGCGTTCAAGACGACATGCGGGCCGGGCGCGGACCCGGCGTAGCTCCAGACATAGCTGATGCCCTGATTGCCGTCGCGATAGGGCGAGAGGTCGGGCGGATCGACCTCGATCGGCGGCGCGAAGAAAGCCATTCGGCGGCCGCTCAGCGCTTCACCCGCTCGATCAAGCGGTCGAGGAAATTCTCGCATTGCCGCACCTGGTCGAGAGCGATGAATTCGTTCGGCTTGTGCGCTTGCTCGATCGAGCCGGGCCCGCAGATCACGGTCGGGATGCCGGCCTCTTGAAAAAGCCCGCCCTCGGTCGCGAAGCTCACCTTGCCGGTCCCGTTGGCGCCCGAAAGGGCCAGGGCGAGCTGCACCACCGGCTCACCCTCCGTGGCGGAAAGCGCGGGCACGGCGTTGGTCTCTTCGAAATCGATCCCCGTATCGGCGCTGACCGCGTGCATTTCGGGCAGGAGGCTATCGGCATAGCGCCTCAAGGCCGCGACGATGGCGGCGGGGTCGTCCGCCGGCAGATAGCGCATCTCGAAATCGAAATGGCATTCGCGCGGCACGATGTTGACCGCGGTGCCGCCCGCGATGGTACCAGTCTGGATCGTCGTGTAGGGCGGGTCGAAGGCGGGGTCAAAGGGCCCGTTGCCGCGTTTTTTCAGGGCGATGTCGCGCAGATGCGCGACGAGTTCGGCCGCGGTTTCGATCGCGTTGACGCCGCGATGGGTGAGCGAGGAATGCGCCTCGTGGCCGTGGACATGGCAGCGCAGCCGGCGGCTGCCCTTATGCGCGATGACCGGCCGCATCAAGGTCGGCTCGCCGATGATGCAGAGCTTCGGCTTGACCTGGCGTTGCTTCAGCGCGGCGACGAGCCATCGTACGCCGAGGCAGCCCACTTCCTCGTCGTATGTGAGTGCCAGATGAACCGGCGTCTCGAGCGGTTGCGCCAAGAAATCCGGCAGCTTCGCCAGCACCACGGCGATGAAGCTCTTCATGTCGGCGCTGCCGCGGCCATAGAGCTTGCCGTCCCTCTCGACGAGGGCGAAAGGATCGGAATCCCACTCCTGCCCATCGACCGGGACCACGTCGGTGTGGCCCGACAGCATCACGCCGCCTCGATCTTCGGGGCCGAGCGTCGCGTAGAGATTGGCTTTGTTTTTCGTCGGATCGCGGACGAGCTCGCAGGCGACGCCCCAGCAGTCGAGATAGTCGCGCACGAATTCGATAAGCTCGAGATTCGATTCCCGGCTGGTCGTGTCGTAACCAACCAGCCGCCTGATCATTTCGGCGCTGCTCAGCCTCTGCCCGGCCATGAAGCCATTGTGGCCCAGCGACGCGACCGGCGCCAGACCCGGATGCTGGGCGGTGCGATGATCGCGGCGCCGCCCGCCAGGCGTTAAGCCGATGCCGCGCGCAGCATCGGGCGTGCGGGCTGGTCGTCGGTCAGCATCTGAGCAAATCCGGCAATGAGGCCGATCACCACGCCGAGCTGCCAGGCGTGGTCGTAGGAGCCGAAGGTGTCATAGATCAAGCCGCCGCCCCAGGCGCCGAGGAAGGAGCCGAGTTGGTGGCTGAAGAAGGCCACGCCCGACAAGGTCGCCATGAAACGCAGACCGAACATCTGTGCCACCAGCCCTTGCACCAGGGGCGCGACGCCGAGCCAGAGCAGCCCCATCACGCCGGCGAAGAGCAGGGTCGTCGAAGGCGAGGGCGGCAGGATGAAATAGGCGGTGATGGCGATCGAGCGCAGGACATAGACGAGGCCCAGAAGGATGTGCTTCGGGTAGCGCCCGCCGAGCCAGCCCAGAAGATAGCAGCCGGCGACGTTGAACATGCCGATAGTCGCGAGCGCCTGGGCGCCGAGCATCGGGTCCTGGCCGCAGATCGCGAGATAGGTTGGCAGATGGGTCGTGAGGAAAACGAGTTGCAGGCCGCAGACGAAGAACGCGGCCGACATGGTGACATAGCCGCGATGGCGCGCCGCGCCGCGCAAGACGGCGCTCAAGGTTTCCGCCGTGTCGGCGGCGAGCGTATTGCTGCCCCGCGGAAAGTCGAGTTCGATCAACGCTGCCGGTCATGAAGGCGGCGGGCAGCATGATCCCGGTCAGCGCCAGAAAAGCGAGGAAGGCCGTCTGCCAGCCATGGTCGACGATGAGATGCTGCGCCACGGGCGCGACCATGAAGGTGCCGAAGGAGCCGATCGCCGAGACGATACCCAACACCGTGCTGCGCGAGGCCTCGGAGACGGTCCGCGCGGTCGCCGATAAAGAGAGGTTCGAAGCCGTGCAGGACAGCGCCAGGCCGATGAAGATTCCGGTACCGAGCAACAAGCCGAGCGGACCGGTCGCGAAGATCGTGGTTCCGACGCCTGCGGCAAAGCAGAGCGTGCCGCTGATCATCAAGGGCCTCACCCCGAAACGATCGCCGATCGCGCCGATGAAAGGCTGGGTAAAGCCCCAGACAATATTCTGAAGCGCAAGGGCGAAGGTAAAATCGCTCACGCTGAGACCGAGATCGCGCGTGATCGGCACCATGAAGAGGCCGAGGCTCTGCCGCATGCCCATCCCGAGGCTCATCAGGATGGAGGCGCCGGCGATGATGGTCAGAGTTTGTCGGCGCGAGGGCGATGCGAAAGGCGGCGGCGCACTTGTCTCCATCTCGTTCCCCGATGAGGCGGGCAGGCCCTGCTTGATTTCCCGCCGATCCTGCCCCGTGGCGGATCGAGCGGCCGACACAGACATAGTATGGATGGCCAAGGGATTGGCAATGCCGGCAATACCGTGATCGCCATCGATGTAACGGCGGTGTGCGGCCTCCGCATGGGAAAGACGGCACGCGCCGCGTGCCGTCCTCGCTTACCCATTCCGGCGCGGATGAGGCTCAGTGATTGTCGTTGCCGTGCTCATCGCGCGGCGGACCGCCTTGCGGGCCGCTCGCATGCCCGGGCGGTTTTCCATGGGGCGCCTCGGCATGCGGTTGCGCGTGAGGAGGCGCTTGGTTCGCCCGGTGGACTGTCTGGGGCGCTTGTCGATGAGGCTGGGGCGCGGCATTGCGAGGCGGCGCAGCATGGGGCGTCCCCTTGGGGCCGTTGGCGCCGACGACGCCATGTCCGGTGAAGGAGGCCGCGCGCGGCGTCGCCGCGATCGGCGGCCGGCCGTGATTGACCGATGACAGCAACGCGTGATTGCCGCCGGCTTCTTGCGCATGGCGCGTCTGAAGCTCGGTCGGCCCCGCATGATGCTCGCCGGCGAAGCCCTGCTGTGCCGCGCTCGGATGCGCTGTCGCGCCGCCACGGCCGCCATTGAAGCTGACGCGGTTCAAATGGAGGGGGTTGACGACGGCGCGGGTATAGAGGTCGGGGATATGAGCGCCGCGAACATTGTTCACCGCGGCATTGTAGTGAAACCGGTCGTGATCCCAGAAGCCGCCAGAGTAGCCGATGCCGTCATAACCGAAGCCGTAAAAGATGCCGCCGTAAAACCCGACATGGGGGGCCCAATAGCCGGCGTGCCAGAGATAGACGCCGTTGCTCCACGCCCAATAGCCGGGTGTCCACAGCAATCCGATGGCGGGCGGCAAAACCCAAGTGCCGGGGACCCAATAGTATCCATACGGGCCCCAGGCCCAATAACCCGGCGTCCAGAGATAGCCGGGGCCGGGAATAACGGGTTGGGCGTAAAGGGGCAGGGGCGGTGGCGCGACCGTCACCGACACGCCGACATCGATCTGTGCCTTCGCCGGGGGTGCGACGAAGCCAAAGGCAAAAGCTGCAAAGAGCAGTGGAATCAGGCGCAAAAAGATTCGCATGGATGTGTCCTCGTGTGGCGCTTCTCGGCTCGCACGCGACCGTGCTTGCCTTGCTTGCCACGACAACGGTCTGGCGCGACGGATATTGCGTGCGAATATGGCGCGATTGCGGCGCTTTCGAGGTTTCGTACGGCAGCCGCCGCGCCGTGAACAGGTTAAGCGCGAACGAATTCCGCGTTGAGCGCTCCCAGCCCGGTATCGATGCCCCAGCGAAGGAAGCGAAATCCGGCCTTGGCGAGCGCCGCCTCTGTGCCCGCATTGCGTTTGGTCGCGTCGCTCGTCATCTCAATCATGATGCCGCGCAGGGCGGGATCCGCGAGCGTTCGCGCTCCGCCCTCGAGCACCTTGTCTTCGATCCCGTCGATGTCGAGTTTCAGATAGTTCGGTGCGGCGAGCGAAAAGGCCGCGCGGAAATCGTCGATCGAAAAACCGATCGCCGCCTGGCGCGCGACCATGCGGACGGTTTCGCCATCGGCGTTGCGGGTCGAACCGAAGGCGTTGGGGAATCCGCCCGCGCTGGCGTCGCCCATATTGAGCGTCGCCAGGGTCGTGCGATCGTTGAAGGCGATGCAGTAGGCCTCGATCGCGTCGTGGCGCGCATTGGCCTCGATATTCTCGCACAGCGCGGCATAACTGGCGGCGCCGGGCTCGAAGGCCAGAACATGAATGTCGGGACGCAACGCCGCATAGAGGGAATAGGCGCCGATATTCGCGCCGATATCCCACAGGGTGCACGGCGTGACGAAGGCATCGATCCAGGCGAGGGTCTCGGGCTCGCGCGCCAGGAAATCCCGCGGGTATTCCAGAGCCCGCGGATGCGGCGAGACAAACTGGATGCGCCCGCGCGGCGTATCGACCCAATGCCGCTGCTTCAACGCTAGACCGACCTGAAGCCTTGTCGCCGCGCGCCGCCACGGCTTTTGAAACAATGTGGCGCCTTTGACGGCGCCGGCAAAAAACTTGCCCCAATGCTTGCTCATCGAGCGATCCGGTTTCCGTGAGGCGGCGTGGATGCGTTAGGAGAGGAACTGTTCTTTCAAGACGCGCTCTTCGAGATTGTGCTCGGGATCGAACAGCATGGTGAGCGCGATCTCGCGACGCTCGCGCACCGTGACCGCGCGCACATCGCGCACTTCTGTGAAGTCCGCTGTGGCGCTGACCGGCCGCTTGTCGGCCTCGATCACGTCGATGCGGACGCGCGCGGTGAGCGGCAGGAGCGCGCCGCGCCAGCGGCGCGGCCTGAACGCGCTGATCGGCGTCAGCGCCAAGATCCCCGCACCCAAAGGAATGATCGGTCCATGGGCCGAAAGATTATAGGCGGTGCTCCCGACCGGTGTCGCGACCAGGATCCCGTCGGCCATGAGTTCGTCCAATTGCGGCGAATTGTCGACGCTCACGCGCAGCTTGGCGGTCTGCCGGCTTTGGCGAATGAGCGAGACTTCGTTGATCGCGAGCGCCGTATGCGGCTTGCCGTCGCGATCGATCGCGGTCATCTCAAGCGGGTGGACGCGCACGGGCTTGGCGCGCTCCAATCGCTCTTCGAGCCCTTCGGCCGCGTAGCTGTTCATCAAGAACCCGACGCTGCCGCGATGCATGCCATAGATCGGCACGCCGCGCTTCATATGCTTGTGCAAGGTTTCGAGCATGAAGCCATCGCCGCCCAGGGCGACGATGATGTCCGCCTCGTCGGGATCGGCGGCTTTGTAGCGTTGGCGCAGCTCGGCCAGCGCCTCCTGAGCGGCGAGCGCATCGCTCGCCTCGAAACCGACGCGGGAACCGCTCAACCGCCGGTCACGCTCATATGCCGCGACACGGCGGACTGCGCATGACGGCGATCGATGATGAAATCATGGCCCTTGGGCTTGCGCGCGATCGCTTCGGCGATCGCGGCGTCGAGCGGCCCGTCGCTGTCCGAGGCGCGCAGCGGCGCGCGCAGATCGGCGCTGTCGTGCTGCCCGAGGCACATATAGAGAGTCCCGGTGCAGGTCAGCCGCACGCGATTGCAGCTCTCGCAGAAATTATGCGTCATCGGCGTGATGAAACCGAGCCGGCGTCCGGTCTCGCGCACGACGTAATAGCGCGCCGGCCCGCCGGTGCGGTAATCCGTCTCGTCGAGCGTCCAGCGCCGCTGCAGGGAAGCACGCGCCACCGAAAGCGGCAGGTATTGCTCGATGCGCGCGTCGGCGCCGATCTCGCCCATCGGCATCACCTCGATGAGGGTGAGGTCGTAGCCGCGCTCGCCGCACCACGCGACGAGGCCGTCGAACTCGTTGTCGTTGACGCCTTTCAGCGCGACGGCGTTGATCTTGATTTCGAGCCCCGCACGCTTGGCGGCGTCGAGTCCGGCGACGACCTGATCGAGCCTGCCCCAGCGCGTGATCGCGGCGAATTTCTCCCGATCGAGCGTGTCGAGCGAGACATTGATCCGCCGCATCCCGGCATCCTTAAGCTCGCCGGCATAGCGCTCGAGCTGGCTGCCATTCGTGGTCAAGGTCAGCTCGTCGAGCGCGCCCGTGCCGAGATGGCGGCCGAGGCCGCGAATGAGGCTCATGATGTTGCGCCGGACCAACGGCTCTCCGCCGGTCAAGCGCAGCTTTCTCACGCCCAGACGCACGAAGGCGCTGCAGACGCGATCCAGTTCCTCGAGCGACAGGATTTCCGCCTTGGGCAGGAAGGTCATGTCTTCCGCCATGCAATAGACGCAGCGGAAGTCGCAGCGGTCCGTCACCGAGACCCGCAAATAGCTGATATGCCGGCCAAAGGGATCGATCATGAAGCTAACATAGTGCGTGCGGGCGTGGCAGGGAAGCACCCGCGCAACATGAATAACTGACATTAACCGTCAAAATGGGGCATGAAAGACCGGGTAGCGAGGGGAAGGCATGAGCGATTTCGGTATGGCGATCGCGCTGGGGCTCGGGCTGATATTCCGGGGCGATCCCGAACTCTACGGCATCATCCGGCTCTCGCTCGCGGTGAGCCTCGGCGCCGCGCTCATCGCCGGCCTCATCGGCTCGCCCGCGGGCGCCGCGCTCGGGGTCTACCGTTTTCCCGGCCGGCGCGCGGCGGTCATTCTGGTCAATTCCATGCTCGGCCTGCCGCCGGTGGTGGTGGGCCTCGTGGCCTATATCCTGCTCTCGCGCTCCGGCCCGCTCGGCGCGCTCGGCCTACTCTACACGCCCACCGCGATGGTGATCGTCCAGACCGTGCTGGCGGTGCCCATCGTCACGGCGATCGTCCACCGCGTGGTCGAGGATCTATGGGGGCGCTACGGCGAGGGATTTCAGATGGCGGGCGCGACGCGGCTCGAAATCATCCCTCAGCTTCTGTTGATCGGACGCGCGCAGCTTCTGACGGCGCTGCTCGCCGGCTTCGGGCGCACCATCTCCGAAGTGGGCGCGATCATCATCGTCGGCGGCAATATCGCGGGCGCGACCCGCACGATGACGACGGCGATCGCGCTTCAGACCAGCATGGGAAACTTGCCGCTTGCGCTCGCCTTGGGTCTCGTGCTCATTAGTTTGAGCCTCCTTTTCAACGGGCTTGCCTTTGCCATCGCCGATCGAGGGAAATTCTCGTGAAATACAACCGTTTTCTCCTGACTTCCGTCGCCGCTTTTGCTTTGCTTTCGGGCATGAGCGTGACCCATGCCGACGAGCCCTATATCGTGCTGGCCTCGACCACTTCGGTCGACAATAGCGGGCTCTTGAAGCACATCCTCCCGCTCTTCACGAAAGAGTCGGGCATCGCGGTTCACGTGGTGGCGCTCGGTACCGGTCAGGCGCTCGACACCGCGCGGCGCGGCGATGCCGACCTCGTCCTCGTTCACGATCCGGATGCCGAGGCGAAATTCATCGCCGAGGGCCATGGCGTCGACCGGCACGAGATCGCCTGGAACGATTTCGTCATTGTCGGTCCGAAATCCGATCCGGCCAAGATCAAGGGGAGCCACGACGTCATCGCGGCGTTCCGCGCGATCTGGAATACCGGCGCGCCTTTCGTTTCACGCGGCGACAAGAGCGGCACGGATGCGCTCGAAAAGCGCTTGTGGAAAGCGGCCGATCTCGATCCCAAGAAAGCCGGCAGCTGGTACAAGGATATCGGCGGCGGCATGGGCGCCGACCTCAACGCGGCCGCGGGTCTCGATGCCTATACCTTGACCGATCGCGGCACCTGGCTCAGCTTCGGCAATCGCCGCGATCTCGTGATCCTGCTCGAGGGCGACCGGCGGTTGCTCAATCGCTACGACGTCATCCAGCTCGACCGCAAGCTCCACCCGCACGCCAAGCTCACCTTGGCGAAGAAATTCGCGGACTGGCTGGCCTCGCCCGAAGGCCAGCACGCAATCGGCGATTACGAGATGGCGGGCCAGAAGCTCTTCCATCCCGAGGCCGATCGGAAACCCTGAGCGCGCGCCGCTGCCGCGGCGCCGTGCCTCATTGGCGCGGCGGCAGGAATTCCTCGGTGATCAGGGTCTTGCTGTCGGGCTTTTCCTTGAGCTGGCCGAGATCGACGAGTGCCTGTTTCACCGCCTCCATTCCGACCGGATCGAACCGGCCATCGGCCGAGAAGGTCGGCATTTCGATGTCGTAGACTTTTTGCGCGAGCGCGTCGGAGAGCCCGGTCACCGGTTGTGAATATTTGATCGCTTGCGCCTTGTCCGCCCGGGCGAAGGCGATCGTCTCGTACCAGCCCTTGAGGAAGCGCCGGAGCACCGCGGGCCGCTTCGCCATCATCTCGTTGCTCGCGTAGATGATGTGAGCGATGAACGGATCGACGATGTCGCCGAAAGTCAGAAGGATCTTGCCCTGGCCCGCCTGCTCGACCTTGAGCGCGGCTTCGAGCGAGGTTACGGCGCCGTCGAGATTGCCCGAGACGAAACCGGCGATGTTGGCCTGTCCGCCGCCGGTCGCGACCAGCTCGAGCCCGTTCGGCCCCCAACCTTCATGCTTCATGAGCTGCTGTCCGAGCCAATAGGTGAGCGCACCGACGCTGCTGACGCCCACCTTCTTGCCCTTCAATTCGGCGATCGTCGTGACGCGGCTGAGGGTGCTTGCCTGCAAGACCATGTTCGAGGGCTTGGTCGCCAGGACGCCGACGCCTTTTTCGGTGGCGCCCTTGACGATCAATCCGATATCGGTGCCGGCGCCCAAGGCGACGTCGAGACTGCCGGCGATCATCGCTTGGTGCAGCTTCGCACCGCCGGCGAGCGACGTGATCTGCAGCTCGATCCCCTCTTTCTTGAAGATGCCGGCGGCGACGCCGACATTCGCCATGGAGAAGTGGAAATCGTCGGCAGACGGATTGCCGACACGCACGAGATCCGACGCACGTGCAGGGCCAAGCCACGACGCGGTCGCGATGAGCATCGCGGCGCACCAGACCATGCGCCGCCACGCGATGCCGGACGATAGAAACGACATAAGAGCCTTCATGGACGATCCTCCCCGGGGTGCGCTCCGATTTTCTTGCGCGCCATCATCATGGCAAGCCAAGCTCCTGGCAAGACCGGTTCTCGGAGGATCGCCGGCCGGTTCACCGCCCCGGTGTCATGCCGCCATTTCTTTCGCCGAGGCGCTCGGCAGGATCACCGTGACGCGCGTGCCCCTGCCGGCTTCGCTTTGAATTCCAATATTTCCGCCATGCTGCTCGACGATCTGCTTGACGGTCGGCAGACCGAGCCCGGTACCGAAGCTCTTGGTGCTGAAGAGCGGCTCGAAGACTTTCGGCAGGATGTCGGCGGGGATGCCCGGCCCGTTATCCTCGATCGCGAGTTCGTAGCCGTTCTGCGCCAGGCGGGTCGCGACGAGGATGCGGCCATCGGCGCGAGGCTGCGCGTCGGGCATCATGGCTTGCACCGCATTGTCGAGCAGATTGATCACGACTTGACGCATTCTGTCGCCGTCGATGTTGACCCGGCAGCCGGATGCGCCGAATTGTTGGATTCGGGCGATGCCGGCCGGCATCGGGTGCTCAGCGAGCATTTCATCGAGCCATTGATCGCCGATCACGACGCGGCAGCGCAGCTCGCGGATGCGGGCGTAATCGAGCAGGTCGCTGATAATGCCGTCGCAACGCGCGATGCTGCGCTCCATGCGTCCGAGCGGCCGGTCGAAATCGAGCTCGGTGCGGCTCAGCGAATCTTTGAGGGTGAAGAGCGTGTTGCGGATGGCGCTCAGGGGATTGCGCAATTCATGCGCGACCGTCGCGGTCAATTGTCCCAAGGTGGAGAGCCGTTCCTTGCGCAACAGCTCGTCCTGCGCCGCCTCGAGTTCGCGGGTGCGTTCATCGACTCGGCGCTCGAGATCGCGATTGAGGCTACGGATCTCGGCATCGGCGCGGCCGAGTTCCTGTGCGTGCAGATGCGCGTGATCGGCGGAGAGCCGCAGCAAATCGACCGTGCTCGCGATCCCGAAATACCGGTTCTGGCTGGTGACGATGAAGCCCGCATGGAGTGCCGATCTCTTGTCGCTGGCGATTTGCCGGCTGATGGCCTCGATCGGCAGCGCGACGTCGACGATGACCGGCGCCGAATCCATCAGCTTGGTGATCGGATGGCGCGCAAAGACTTCGCGCCAATAGGGGCGGGCGAATTGACTCATGAGCGTGATGCGGTCGACGAGGCCCAGGGGCCGGTCGTCCGCGACGACGGGCGCGGCGAAGAGCGCCGAATCGTGCTCCATCCGCTCATAGACCTCGGCGCAGGAGATCTCCGGCGGGAGGGACGGTGTCGGCACCGCCAAGGCCAACGCCAGCCAGCGGGTCTCCCGGTCACTCGGCTCCTTCGGATGCATGACTTCTGACGAATGCTGCAAAACCCATGCGCGGACGCGAAGAAAGCACGCGCCACGGGGAAAGTAATAAAGCAGCTCTCTGAAGCTCAGGTTAAATATAATGTGACAGTAAAATGACAATACCATAAGACTTACCTTGGCGAGTTCTGGGCCAGGACAAGTCGCGCTTCGGTTGCACGAAGAGACCAAGAATGAGGCGCGCGGTCGGCGCGTCTTGCATGGTCCGGCGCCGAGGCCCATCATTTTATCATGAAGGAGTTCACGATCCGGCCCGATCCCGGCGATCCGCGGCTCACGCGCAGCGTCAGCGGCGTCGATCAGGAGGGCCAGCCGATCTCGACCGCGGTCGTAGTCGAGCGGCCTTTGACCCTGTTTTTGAACGGGCAGGAAATCGTGACGATGATGACGGTCGGCGATCATCCCGATTGCCTCGCCGTCGGCTACCTGCTCAATCAGAACATGCTGCGCGTCGACGACAAGATCGTCGCCATAGACCATGACGACGAGCTTGAAACCGTGGTGGTGCGCACCGGAGGAAAGACCGATTTCGAGGCGAAGCTGCGGAAGAAGACGCTGACCTCGGGCTGCGCCCAGGGCACGGCGTTCGGTGATCTCATGGAGAAATTCGACGAGATCCGCCTGCCTACGGACGCGGTGCTGAAGACCTCGTGGCTCTATGCGTTGACCAAGAAAATCAACTTGAGCCCGAGCCTCTATCTTGCCGCCGGCGCCATTCATGGCTGCGTGCTGTGCGAGGAAGATCGGCCGCTTCTTTATATGGAGGATGTCGGCCGCCATAACGCGATCGATAAGATCGCCGGCTATATGCATCTCCACGGCATCGGTCCCGAGGGCAAGATCTTCTACACGACCGGAAGATTGACCTCGGAAATGGTGATCAAATGCGTGCAGATGCGCATTCCGATCCTCATCTCGCGCTCGGGCTTCACCGCCTGGGGGGTCGAGCTCGCGCAAAGAGCGGGCTTGACCTTGATCGGCCGCGCCAAGGGCAAGCGCTTCCTCGCGCTCTCGGGAGCGTCGCGCATCCTGTTCGATGGTGATCCGGCCGCGATCGAAGAGGAATCGCCGCGGTCGCGGCGCAAGGCGAGTGTCGGCGGAGGCCCCGATTGACGATCGCCGGCGTCTTGCTTGCCGGCGGCCAGTCGCAACGCATGGGCGGCGGCGACAAATGCCTGAGGCTGCTCGCCGGCAAGCCCCTTCTCGCCCATGTGATCGAGCGGGCGCGCCCGCAAGTGGCGGCGCTCGTCTTGAACGCCAATGGTGATCCGGCGCGGTTCGCGAGCTTCGGGCTCCCGGTCGTGGCGGACGATGTCGCGGGGTTCGCGGGGCCGCTCGCGGGCGTGCTCGCCGGACTCGACTGGACGGCGGCGAACCTCCCCGGCGCGACGCATCTGGCGAGCTTCGCGACGGATGCGCCCTTTCTGCCGCGGGATCTGATCAAGGCGATGCGCGAGGCCATGCGCGAAGGCGCCTATGAGATGGCCTGCGCCGCGTCGAACGGGCGCGCGCATCCGGTATTCGGGCTGTGGCCCTTGGCCTTGCGCGACGATCTGCGCCGCGCGCTCCAAGGCGGCCTGCGCAAGGTCGATCAATGGACCAGCCGCTACCGGCTCATCGAGGTCGAATTTCCGGCGGCACCGGTCGATCCCTTCTTCAATGCCAACCGCCCCGAGGATCTGGCTGAAGCCGAGCGTCTGGTGGCGCAGGCGGGTTGAAGCTATGTTTCCGGCCGCGCGGCGAAGCGCATGAAGGAGAATCCGATGAAGGTGACGGTTGATTTGCGCGTGCTCGAGTTGATGAATTCGAGGCTGTGCCACGAGCTCATCAGCCCGGTCGGCGCCATCAACAACGGCATCGAATTGATGGGCGAGGACGATCCGGAATTCGTCAAGGAAGCGACGAAGCTCATCGCGAACAGCGTCCGCAGCGCCAGCAACCGGCTCAATTTCTATCGATTCGCCTATGGCAGCGGGCGTGCCGGAACCGGCCGCGAGGTCACGCTGGGCCTTCTCGAAGGGAGCAAGTCGGGCTGCGACTGGGGCGAGGCGGCGAGTGCGCTTTCGGTCGAGTGGCAGCGTCTTGCCTGCAACATGGTCGTGCTGGCGGCCGAGGCCTTGCCGCGCGGCGGAAGCATCGAGGTCGGCGCCGCGGCGGGAAAGCCCGGCGTCACCGTCAAGGCCGTGGGCGACGCGGTCAACCTCACGCTCGAATTGCGCGCGGTGTTGAGTGGGGCAACGCCGGTCGCCGATCTCACCGCGCGCAGCGTCCATGCCTATTACACGGCAAAGCTCGCCGAGGCGCTCGATGCGAAGCTGAGCCTTGCCGAGCCGCAGGCCGGGAGCGCCGTCTTCACCGCGGCGTGAATCTCGCTTCGCACGCCTTCGGGCGGGGTTAAGATCGATCGGGAACAAGACCGCTTGGCGCGGCGTGGATTTCAACACGGAGGGAGCGCGGCTATGGCTATTATGGGCGTCGCCAGGGCGGTTTATGGGGTCGATGATATCGATCTGTGCGCCCGGTTCTTCACCGATTACGGTCTCGACCTCCGGGAAAAGACCGCCGAGAGAGCGATCTTCGAGCTCGAGGATGGCGCGCAGGTGATCCTGCGCAAAAAGGACGATCCGGCGCTGCCCAAGGCCTGGTTCGAGGGCAACGGCGTGAAGGAGACCATCTGGGGCGTCGATACGGCGGAAGCGCTCGAGGGCCTCGTCGAGGGATTGAAGACCGACCGCGAAGTCCGGCGCGACAATGACGGCACCGCGCATTTTATCGCCGATGACGGCATGCCGCAGGGCTTGATGGTCTACCGGCCGCGCGCCATCGTGAGCGCGGCCGACGAGATCAACACGCCGGCCCGGGCAGCGCGCGTCAATCGCAACCGCACCTGGCGCAAGCGCGCCAATCCGAAATCGATCGCGCATGTCGTGTTCCAGGTGGCCGAGCCCTGGAAATCCTATCAGTTCTTCAAGGAGCGGCTGCATTTCCGCCTTTCCGACACGCAGCGCAAGCTCGGCTGCTATGCCCGCGCCGACGGCTCGCACGAGCATCACAACATCTTCTTCTTCAACGCGGATTATCTGCCGCCGCCGGTGCGCAAATTGGGCTTCAATCACACGGCCTTTGCCTGCGACGATATCGACGAGATGATGGTCGGCGCGAATTATCTCGAGCGCCAGGGTTGGGCGACGCGCCGCCCGGGCGGCTTCGTCGGCCTTGGGCGCCATCGCATCTCGTCGGCGCTGTTCTTCTATATCCCGTGCCCCGCAGGGGGACACGCCGAATATCTCGCCGACCAGGACTATCTCGACGACAGCTGGATGCCACGCGATTGGGAAGAGAATTTCGGCGGCAGCGTCTGGACCCACGACATCCCCGAGCATATGAAGAAGGGCTATTCCTGGGACGTCAAATATTTCGACGAGAGCGTGGCGAAATAAGGCGAGACGCGCTTCGCCGGCGGAATAAGAAAAACCCCGCCCTCCGCGAGGAGGACGGGGCTGGTCTTCCCCCGATTTAACCGAACTCAGACTTTGGCCGCGACCTTGCGCTGCTGCTCGCTCGCGGCGTCAGCCGGCGGATCACGCAGCACGTAGCCGCGGCCCCACACGGTGTCGATGTAATTGTCGCCGCCGGTCGCCTGCGCCAGCTTCTTGCGGAGCTTGCAGACGAAGACGTCGATGATCTTGAGCTCGGGCTCGTCCATGCCGCCATAGAGATGGTTGAGAAACATCTCCTTGGTCAGGGTCGTGCCCTTTCTCAAGCTCAAGAGCTCGAGAATGCCGTATTCCTTGCCGGTCAGATTCACGGGATGACCCTCGACCTCGACGGTACGGCTGTCGAGATTGACCGTGAGCTTGCCGGTGCGAATGAGAGATTCCGAATGGCCCTTGGCGCGGCGCACGATCGCCTGAATGCGGGCGATGAGCTCGCGGCGGTCGAAGGGCTTGGTCAGGAAGTCGTCGGCGCCGAAGCCAAGGCCCTTGATCTTGTGATCGAGCTCGGCGAGGCCGGAGAGAATGAGAATCGGCGTGCGGACACGCGCGGCGCGCAAACGGCGCAGCACCTCATAGCCGTCGAGATCGGGCAACATGAGGTCGAGGACGATGATGTCGTAATCATAGAGCTTGCCGATCTCCAGCCCGTCTTCGCCAAGATCGGTCGTATCGCAGATGAAGCCTTCGCTTCGCAGCATCATCTCGATGCTGGCGGCGGTGGCTGAATCGTCTTCTATTAATAGCACACGCATTAAGCGCCTCCGCGTTGTGGGGCTTCGTCACCATACTCGCTTTTAATGATCCTTACCAATTTCGGTTAAAAGGGCGTTAACTTCGCGTGCTTTTCTAAATTTTTTCCAATCTTGTGACGGCGATGGGCGACGCGACGACATTTTGATCCTCGCGCCGCTTTGCTTAACCGCCGGTTAAGCGTGTTCGGCAATGATGGGCCGAGGGCCGATCGTGCGGGGCGATCGATGTTCTGGGGGTAAAGTGGCGCTTTTAGCCCAATTGGTTGAAGAGCTGGGCGAGATACAGGAGCATCGCCGCTATGGGCGCGTGGTCGGCGTCAGCGGCATGCTGCTCGAAGTCGGCGGGGTGCCTCGTGCATTGGCGATCGGCGGGCGTTGCGACGTGCTGGCGCAGGAGGACAGGCGCGTCCCCTGCGAGGTCGTGGGCTTCCGCGGCGGGCGCGCGCTCTTGATGCCGTTTACGACGCTCGACGGCGTGGGTCTTGGCTGCAAAGCCGAGCTGGTCGCCGGATCGGCCGTCATTTATCCGCATGAGGCCTGGCTCGGCCGCATCATCAATGCCATGGGGGAGCCGATCGACGGCAAGGGGCCGCTGCCGCTGGGCCCGGCCCCCTATAAGCTGCGCCGCGCGCCGCCGCCGGCCCATGCCAGGAAACGCGTCCAGGGCAAGGTCGATCTGGGGGTGCGGGCGATCAATACCTTTCTGACCTGCTGCCGCGGCCAGCGCATGGGCGTCTTTGCCGGCTCGGGAGTCGGCAAATCGACCCTGATGTCGATGTTCGCGCGCTACACCGCGGCCGATGCGACCGTGATCGGTCTCGTCGGCGAGCGCGGCCGCGAAGTGCAGGAATTCATCGAGGATGATCTCGGGTCCGAGGGCCTGGCGCGCAGTGTCGTCGTCGTCGCGACCTCGGACGAATTGCCGCTGATGCGCCGCCAGGCCGCCTATCTCACCATGGCGGTCGCCGAGTTCCTTCGCGACCGCGAACTCGACGTGGTCTGTCTCATCGACAGCATCACCCGCTTTGCCACCGCGCAGCGCGAGATCGGACTTTCCGCGGGCGAGCCGCCCACCACCAAGGGCTATACGCCGACGGTCTTCGCCGAATTGCCGAAACTGCTCGAGCGCGCGGGGCCCGGCACGGGCAAGGGAACAATCACGGGGCTCTTCAACGTGCTCGTCGATGGCGACGATCACAACGAGCCGGTGGCCGATGCGGTCCGCGCCATTCTCGACGGCCATATCGTGCTCGACCGCGCCATCGCCGAGCGCGGACGCTACCCGGCGATCAATGTGCTGCGCTCGATCTCGCGCACCATGCCGGGATGCAACGCCGAAGCGGAAAACGCGCTGATCGGCGCCGCGCGCGCGCATCTTTCCACCTACGAGGACATGGCGGAGTTGATCCGGCTCGGCGCCTATCGCCGCGGCAGCGATCCGCGCGTCGACGAGGCGATCCGCTATTATCCGGCGCTCGAAGCCTTCTTGAGCCAGAAGAAAGACGAGCGCGCGGATTTCGCGGGCGGCTATGCGGCGCTTGCTGAGATCCTGGCGGCCAAGCCATGAGCGCGCTCGACAGCCTGATCCGAGTCCATCGCTGGCAAGTCGACGAGCAGCGCCGCCGCGTCACCGAGCTCGATCAGCTGGGAGAAAAGCTGCGCGAGGACCTGCGGCGCCTCGAAGCGGAACAGACGAACGAGCAGGCCGTGGCCCAACGCACGCCCGAGATCGCCTATAGCTATGGCAGTTATGCCGGCGCGCTGGTCGAACGCCGCCGCAATCTCGTCCGATCCCTGACGGATGCGGAGCGCCAGACCGCGGCGGCACGCGAGCGACTGGCCGAGATCTATCAGGAAGCGAAACGCTACGAGATCGCGGCGGCGCGCCGAAAATTGAGCCAACGGCTACAGGCCAACCGCCGCGAGCAAGCGATCATGGATGAGCTGGCAATCGACATCCACCGCCGGGCCAATGGGCGCTCGTCCTGATCAAAAATAATGTTATAAAAACAAAATATTATACTTTGATTTCGATGTGTTTTCTGAAGCTTGCCAGCGGTGCCAGTGCGAACGCCGCGGCGGTGGCAAAGCTCAGATCGCCGGTCAAACCCCATTCCCGCAGCGCGCGCCGGCACACCGCGGCCGCATCCTCGCGCAAATGCGCGGGCAGGCCGCGATGGCTGCGAAGAACAAGAATAAGGTGAGTCCCGCGCAGCAGCCCGTCGAGCTGCAGAGGCCCGAGTTGGGAAAGCTCCACCTCGATCGCAAAGCGTGTCGCTTCTTCAGCCGAGTTCCCGGGTTTGGGCCGGCGCATGAACAGCCGCAACGGCAGAACCATCGTGCCGGCGAGCAAGGGCAGGGTGAGGACGCGCCATTCGCCGGTCGCGGGGTCGGTCGCGAGACGGCGTAGTTCCTCGGCATCACTGGCGAGGCGCTGGGCGAGCTTGCCATGATCGGCGCCGCTCAGTGCGCTGCCGACCCCACTCCCCGGCCAATCGCCCTCGTAAAGCGCGCCGAGAAGGAAGAGCAATGTGCCGGCAAGTTGGGGGCCGGAATTGGGAGTCAGTGCGGCCTGTAATCTCGATGCCAGTTCGGGGGCGCACTGCGCCAGCACGGCGATCGCCGCCTCGAGCGCGGGCCAGCCGCCGGCACGCGAGGGCGTCGCGGCGTCGGCGAGTTCGGGCGCAATTTCCTCGAGCCGTTCGAAGGCGAAGATCGTTCCTGGCGGAAGCGCGAGCTTGCGTTGCAGCGCCAGTAAACCCAGAAGCGTGTCGACGAGGGTCTCCGGGCCGCTACTGTCGACGACCCGGCCGATCAGGAGCCCCGGCGGCGGTGCCGCGGGCAGCGCGAGGATGCGCAAGAGCAATTGCGTGCCCAGCGGCAGCGCGGCATCGGTTTTCGTCGCGGGGGGGCCGCGAACCACGGCTTCGATGGTGGTGCCGAGATGGAACTCGGTCGAAGGCGTTGATTGATGCGCGGCGCCGGAAGATCCATCGTGCTCCGGCGGCACGGCATTGACCGGCGGGCCCGGGTGCAGCCGGTGATCGATCGCCCCGGTTGGGTTGACCGGAAGATTGGCGCCGAGCGGTTCGGCCATCGCGGGCCTCTAATGGCCTCGCAATTCCTTGTCGAGGTGCCGCGCGATGAGATCGACATCGCGCGCCGCATCGGCGTTGGGATTGCGCTGCAGCAGTGAAGTTTGGCGGCGGATGCTCTCCTTGACCTGCTCGTCGCGCCGCACGATGCCGGCGAGCGGCGGCTCGATCTTGAGGAATTCGCGGCATGCGCGGAGCAGGGTCGCGTAGCTGCGCTCGCCCTCTTCCGGGCTCGATACCATGTTGACCACGACGCGGATGCCATCCGCGAGGCGCTCCAGCGCGGTCAACTTGATATAAGCGTAGGCGTCGGTGATGGCCGTCGGCTCATCGCTGGTGAGCACGAGACAGGCGCGCGATTGCGCCGCCATGTGCCGCACCGTGCGCTCGATCCCGGCGCCGAGATCGAGCACGACCCAATCGTAATTCTGCGAAAAGCGCTGCAATTCATTGCGCAAACCGACGAGTTTCGCCGGCGGAAGATTGGCGAGACCATAGGAGCCCGAGCGCCCGGCGATGATGTCGAAGCCGTTGCGGCCGGCGCCGCCGTCGAAGGGCGTGATGATATCGTCGAGCTTCGCATCGCCGGAAATGACGCTGGCGAGCTCGCCTTCGGACGCAATTCCGAGTTGCACGTCGACATTGGCGAGACCGAGATCGCCATCGAAGAGCAGTATGCGGCGCCCGGCATGAGCGAGCGCATGAGCAAGAGTGATCGAGAACCACGTCTTGCCGACGCCGCCCTTGCCCGAGGCGACCGCGATGATGTTGCGGTCGCCCGGTAGGCGATCGGGCACAGGGGAGGGCGGCGATTTCGCTTGGGTGGCCGGTGTCATGAAGCACCTTTGGGCAAAAGCAAGCGCGCGAGGAGCGCGGGCGTAAAGGGGAGCAAGCCGTCCGCGATGTCGGGAGCGATTCCGGCCTCGGCGAGGCCACGGCTTAGAATATGCGCAACGCCCAAGACGGCGCCGAGACGTCGGACCGTGTCGAGTCGCGTGACGATCGCCCGCGCGCAGCCGAGATCGCGGAAGCTCTCGGCCATGGCCGCCGTGTCGGTTGTCTCGCCGCCGGCGGCAAAGACCAGCACCGGCTCGGCGTCGCACCCGCCGATGAGCGCATCGAGCTCGCGGCGGTCGCCCATGCTGAAGGGATTGACGCCGCAGGTATCGATGATGACGCGCTCGTCCGGATCGGCGTCGTCGAGCGCGGCGCCGAGGCGTTGCGGCCCGTCGGCCGTCTGGAACGGCGTGCCGAGGATCTTCGCAAAAGCTTCCAGTTGGGCCACGCCGCCGGCGCGAACCAGATCGGTCGTGATGAGACGCACCCTCTCGCCCGCCAATACGGCGCGGGCTGCAAGCTTGGCGGCCGTCGCGGTCTTGCCGCTGCCTTGCGGGCCGACCAGGATGATCGCGCGGCGGTCTTTTTGGGCAAGGGGCGCGAAGTGGCAGAAGGAGGCCAATCCGCGGGCGAGGGCCTCCAGCGCGCTTTCGCTGGCATGTTCGACCGCTGTATCGAGAATCGGGGCGCGCAATTCCTCGGGAAGTCCATGAAACGCCAGCGCGTCGGCGATGCTCTTCGTGAAATGCGGAGCGGGCGCTTCGGGTGCTTTGCGTTCGTCGAGCGCCGCGGTCACCCGCGCGCCGCCAAAGCCATCCTCCTGCGTCGATACGATGACGGCGCCCGACCCGAGATGCGCGCGCACCAGGCCCATCGCTTCCATCGTCGTCCGTCCGGTGAAGGTTCTAAGCCGCATGCTCATTCAGCCGTTCTCAAATCGTGCCGAGGGTCTTGATGCGCGCCTTGGGATGAATCTCGTTCTGCGACATCACCACGGTCATGGCGCGGAAGCGCTCGACGATCGAGCGCACATAGGGCCGGACCGCGGGGCTCGTCAGCAGGACCGCGGATTCGCCGCGCATCGCGAGACGCTCGAAATTGGTGCGCAGCGCCTGGATGAATTCCTGCAGGCGCGAGGGCGGCATGCTCAGGTGGCGCTCTTCGCCCTGGCCCCCGAGGGATTCGGCGAAAGCCTGCTCCCATTGCGGCGACAAGGTGACGAGCGGAATGATGCCGAGATCGTTGGTATTGGCGTCGGAAATTTGGCGCGCAAGGCGGGCCCGCACATGCTCGGTGATGATCGAGACATTCCGGCTGCTGCCGCATGCCTCGAAAATTCCTTCGAGAATGGTCGGCAGATCGCGGATCGAGACGCGTTCGGCGAGGAGGTTCTGCAGCACGCGCTGGACGCTGCCCATCGGGATCTGGCTCGGCACCATGTCGGTGACAAGCTTCTGGTGAGGCTTGTCGAGCTCGTCGATGAGCTTTTGCGTCTCCGTGTAGGACAAGAGCTCGGCCATATTGTCCTTCACCACCTCGGTCAGATGCGTGGTGATGACGGTCTGCGGCTCGACGACGGTGTAGCCGCGGAACTGCGCTTCCTCGCGCATCGCCTCGGGAACCCATTGCGCGGGCAGGCCGAAAGTGGGCTCGGTCGTGTTCTCGCCGCCGAGCGCGACGGGCTCGCCCTTGGGATCCATGACGAGGAGCATGTTGGGCCTGAGTTCGCCGCGCCCGACCTCGATTTCCTTGACGCGGAGGACGTAGCCGCTGGCCTGAAGCTGAAGATTATCCTGGATGCGCACCGACGGCATGATGAAGCCCATTTCCTGCGCCAAGCTTCGGCGCAGCGCCTTCACCTGGTCGGTCAGCCTGGTGCCGTGATCGCCGTTGATGAGGCTCAACAAGCCGTAACCGAGTTCGAGGCGAATCTGATCGATCTGAAGCGCCGCCGTCGTCGGTTCCTCCTTGGGCGCCTCCTTCGCAGCTTTGGCTTCGTCTTCCTCGGCGACCTTCTTGCGCTCGCGATCCTCGGTCACCTTCCACGCGGCACCGCCGGCCAGCAAAGACAGCGTCATGAAGGGAACGAAAGGCACGCCCGGGACCAGTGCCAAGCAGAAGGCAAGGAATGAGGCGAGGCCCAGCGCCGAGGGATGCGCGCTCAACTGCCCGAATAGGGCCTTGTCGGTCGTGCCGCTGATGCCCGCTTTCGAGACCAGCATGCCCGCCGCGGTCGAGACGATGAGCGCGGGGATCTGCGTGACCAGCCCGTCGCCCACGGTCAGCAAGGTGAAGGCGTGGGTCGCGTCGTTAAAGCTCAGACCCTTTTGCGCCACGCCGATGAAGATGCCCGCGACGACGTTGATCCCGGTGATGATGAGGCCGGCGACCGCGTCGCCGCGTACGAATTTCGAGGCGCCGTCCATCGCGCCGAAGAAGTTGCTCTCGTCTTCCAGATCCTTGCGCCGCGCGCGGGCCTTGGGTTCGTCGATCATGCCGGCAGACAAATCGGCGTCTATCGCCATCTGCTTGCCCGGCATCGCATCCAAGCTGAAGCGCGCGGCCACTTCGGCAATGCGGCCGGAACCTTTGGTGATGACGACGAAGTTCACGACGACCAGAATCGTGAAGACGATCACGCCGATGACGAAATTTCCACCCATCACGAAGCCGCCGAAAGCCTGGATGACATGGCCGGCGGCGGCGGGTCCTTCGCCGCCATGGCTGAGGATGAGACGCGTCGAGGCGAGGTTGAGCGCTAAGCGCAGCATCGTGCTCATCAACAGCACGGTTGGGAAAGACGAGAATTCCAACGGGCGTTCGATGAAGAGCCCGACCATGAGGATGAGGACGGCGAAGGTGATCGAGAGCGCCAGGCTGATGTCGAGTAGCCAGGTCGGCATCGGCACGATCAGCACGGCGAGAATCGAGACGACGCCGAGCGCCAGCGCGATCTCGCCGCGCTTCAGCGCGGTGGTAAGCCTCGAGACCAGGGTGCCGAACGGGTCGGCGGCCGGGGTCGTGGCGGCGGCGGTTACGGCGGCGTCGGCCATCGGCGGCTAAGCGGTCGCGCGCTCGGCGTCGCCGTGATGCGGAACGGCTAGACCTTCTTGGCGATATTGCTGCAGCTTGTTGCGCAACGTGCGGATCGAAATGCCCAGGATATTCGCGGCGTGGGTTCGATTCCCGAGGCAATGCTGCAAGGTCTCGAGGATCAGGTCGCGCTCGACATCGGCGACGGTGCGGCCCACAAGGCCCATACGCCCGGCGATGCCGGGGTCTGCGCCGTCCAGCGCGCGGCTCGTTTGCAACGCCACGGCATCCACGCCGATCTCGTCCCCGCGGCCCAACAGTACCGCACGATGCATCGTGTTCTCGAGTTCGCGCACATTGCCCCGCCACGAATGCTGGACGAGCGCCCCCCGCAGCTCGATCGACAGGGGGCGGGCCTGCACCGCGTTCATTTCGGCGTATTTTTTGACGAAGAACTCGGCCAGCGGCTCGACGTCCTTGGGCCGCTCGCGCAGCGCGGGAACGCGGAGGTTGACGACATTGAGCCGGAAATAGAGGTCTTCACGGAAATTGCCGTTGCGGACATCGGCTTCGAGATCGCGGTTGGAGGTCGCGATGAGCCGGATGTCGACCTTGATCGGCTGCGTGCCGCCGACGCGGTCGATCTCCCGCTCTTGCACCGCGCGCAACAGCTTTGCCTGAAGCCGCGGGTGCATTTCACTGATCTCGTCGAGCAGCAGGGTCCCGCCATTGGCTTCTTCGAATTTGCCGAGGCGGCGCGCGATCGCGCCGGTGAAGGCACCTTTTTCATGGCCGAACAATTCGCTCTCGAGGAGATTCTCGGGGATCGCGGCGCAATTGACGCTGATGAACGCCATTTTGGCGCGCTTGCTTCGCCGGTGAATGAGCCGGGCAACGACTTCCTTGCCGGTACCGCTCTCGCCGGTGATGAGGACGCTCGCTTCCGAGGGTGCGATTTTTTCCGCCATGCGGACCACGGCCTCCATCGCCGGATCGCGATAGATCAGCGCGTGGCTGTCGTCGGAGACCGCCTGCAATACCGCCGCGATCAGCTCGGCGTCGGGCGGCAGGGGAATGTATTCCTGAGCGCCCGCCTTGATGGCCCGCACCGCGGCATCGGCGTCGTTGCCGATGCCGCAGGCGACGATCGGGACGAAGATGCGCTCCTGCTTCAGGCTTTCGATCATCCGTTGGATGTTAAGCTTCACATCCATCATGATCAAATCGGCGCCCTGGCCCGCGCGGAGCGCGTTGAGACCCTGCTCGATGTTGTCGGCATGGGCGACCGTCGCGCCACGGTTAAGCGCGATCTTGCCGGCCGTGCCGAAATGGCCGTCTAGCGGCCCAAGAATAAGAAGACGCATGCTAACCTCTCTGTCAGGCCCATCGGCCCTTGCTTCAGGTCCGATCGGCCTTCACGATTTCCGTCATCGTGACGCCCAAGTGTTCGTCGACGATGACGACCTCGCCGCGCGCCACCAGCCGGTTGTTGACGTAGATGTCGATCGCTTCGCCGACCTTGCGGTCGAGTTCGACCACCGCGCCGCGGCCGAGCTTCAAAAGCTGGCTCACCTGCATGTTGGCGCGACCGAGGACGGCCGAGAGCTGAACCGGAATGTCGTAAACGGCTTCGAGATCCTTGGCGCTTTGCGGGCGCGCCTCCGGCGGGGCGGTGGAGTCGTTTTCCAGCTCGTTGAGCTGCATATTCGGGGTCTCAGGCATGGTCGATCTCCTTAAGGGGAAGGCGTGGCAGGCGTGGCGGAGGGATCGGCGATCCGCGCCAGTGCCGTGTCGATTTCGTTCATCTGTTCGTCAAGTCGGCGCTCGGCGCCGCCATCGGCCCATTCGATCCGGGCATCGCCGCCGGAGAGCTTGTCATCGGCGAGCAGCACGATGCGGCCGCCATAGCCCGATGCCCCGGCGATCGCATCGATCCGCTCGCGCACGGCTTCGTAAACATCGTTCGCGACGCGCAAGACGACGCGGGGCTCGTCGAAGGCTTCCGCCAGACATTTTGCGGCGAGCGCTTCGATCTCGGCGAGCGGCTCGCGTGCCGCGTAGGCGGGAAGCGCCTTGACGACGATGATGCGCAGCGCCGCGATGGCTTGGCGCTGGATTGCGATCGCGTGCGCGTCCTGCGCCGCGAGGAAGGCGGGGAGTTTGGCGGCGAGCGATTCGAGCGCAACGGCGGCCTTGGCCGCGGCGCTCTCGGCCGCTTCGGCGAGGCCGACGCCACGGCCCTCGGCGTAGCCGGCTTGGCGCGCCTCGTCCAATTCGCCGCCCGAGAAGGTCCTTTCGGGGGCCACCTCGGGCGCGATCTTCTCCTCGATCCGATCGAAAGAGACGTCGAAAAGATATTTCTTTGGCATTCCCATCGCTGACACTCAGTACACCAACTCGTCTTCGGCACTGCCGTCCGCAATGATGATCTCGCCGCGCGCCGCGAGGTCCTTTGCCACCGAAACGATGTGGCTCTGCGCTTCCTCCACGTCCTTGAGACGAACGGGCCCGAGGCTGGCGATTTCTTCCTTGAGCAGTTTGCCGCCGCGTTCCGACATGTTCGAGAAGAAGAAATCCTTCATTGTTTCCGACGCGGCTTTGAGCGCGATCGGCAGCTTGTCTTTCTCGGCGTTGCGCAGCACCGCCTGCATCCCGTTGCTGTCGAGCTTGGCGAGATCGTCGAAGGTGAACATGAGGCTTTTGACGCGCTCGGCGCTGTCGCGATTGCGTTCCTCGAGCGCGGTCAGAAACTTCGTCTCGGTGCTGCGATCGAGGCTGTTGAAGATTTCGGCAATCAGCTCATGGGCATCGCGCCGATTGCTGCGCGCGAGATTGGTGAAGAACTCTGTCCGGAGCGTGCGCTCGACGTCGTCGAGGACTTCCTTTTGGACGGCCTCCATGCGCAACATGCGCATGATCACTTCCATCGCGAAATTCTCGGGCAGTTGGGTCAAAACGCGGCCAGCGTGATCGGCTTTGATCTTCGACAGCACCACGGCGACGGTTTGCGGATATTCGTTCTTGAGGTAGTTGGCGAGCACGGTCTCGTTGACGTTGCCGAGTTTGTCCCACATCGTACGTCCGGCAGGGCCGCGGATCTCCTCCATGATCATACCGACACGGTCGGGACCCAGGACCTTTTGCAGCAGGCGCTCCGTGCTCTCATGCGAGCCGACGAGCGAACCGGTTGCCGAGATCTGATCCGCGAAATCGACGAATAATTTCTCGACCACGTTCGAAGCGACCGTGCCGAGATTGGCCATGGTCTGCGAGAGTTCCTTGATCTCCTCTTCGTCCATCAATGCGAAGAGGCGCGCGGACTGGTCTTCGCCGAGCGACAGCATGAAGATCGCCGCCTTTTCGGCGCCTGTCAGCGTGCGGTAGTCGTCACGGGATTGCGGCGGCATGGCGTATGCTCACTCCTACCGGTTGCTCTGGTACATCCAGCTGCGCATGATCGAGACAGCCTCTTCGGGATGTTTTTCGACGATCTCGCCGACCTTCTTCATGCTCGACGCGGCGACGCGCCCCTCCACTTGGCCGATATCGATCGACTCGGAAGTGTTGCCGCCGGACGCGGTCGCCAAGGGGCCGCCATCCGGGCTCGCCAACGCCGCTGCGGCGCCTGGTCCCGCGAGCAAGGCCGCGGCCCCGGCCGGCGCTGCGGGCAAGGCGGCGGCCGCGCTTTCCATGAAGCGCACGACCATCGGCCGCACGACCAGGAGCAAGAAAAGCAAGCCGACGATCGCGATCACGCCCGTCTCGCCGACGCGGATGACATCGTCCTTGCCGAGGCCGATCACCGTCCAGGGGGGCGCCGGCGCCGGCGGCTCTTCGATGCCGGCAAAGGGAAGATTGACGACTTCGACGGTATCGCCCCGCTTCTCGTCATAGCCGACGGCCGAGCGCACGAGCGCCGTGAGCTGCTTCATTTCATCGGGAGAACGCGGCTGATAGGTCTTCTTGCCGTCGGCGCCAATGGTGTTCGTTCCATCGACCAGCACGGCGACGGAGAGGCGCTTCACCGTTCCCTGGTCGCTGACCTGGCTCCGGACCGTTTTGCTGATTTCGTAATTGGTCGTTTCCTCGCTGTGGCTGCTCTGGCTTTGCTGGCCGCCATTCGACGGGGCTTGGCCACCGGGCAGGTTGGTGGTGACCGAGACGGCTTGATTGTTGGTCTTGTTGGTATCCGTCTGGCTCGTCGTCTGGGTGGAACGCACGACCTGTCCATCGGGGTCGTAGCTCTCCGAATTGGTGGTGACGCGGTCGAAGTTCATGTCCGCATGGACATCGACGCGCGCCTTGCCGGGCCCGAGGGAGCGCTCGATCAACTCCTCGACGTTGCGGCCGAGCCGATTCTCGTAATTGACGCGCATCTCCTCGCTGTTGGCGCTCGAGAACTGGTCGGCGCTGTCGCCGTCGCCACGCGCCAGGAGATTTCCGTCGGAATCGACGATCGAAACGCGGTTGGCGGCCAATCCCGGAACGGCGGCGGCGACGAGATGCTGAATCGCCGCGACTTGCTGGGGCGAGAGACGGCCGACCCCGCGCCGCTTGATGACGACCGACGCGGTCGCATCCTGTCGCTCGCGCGAGAACAGCGCGCGTTGCGGCAGCACGAGGTGAACCCGCGCCGATTGCACGATGCTGATCGAGGCGATGGTGCGTTCGAGCTCGCCTTCGAGCGCTCGTACCTTGTTGATGTTCTCGACGAATTGGGAAGGACCCAGACTGTCGGGCTTGTCGAAGATCTCGTAGCCGACCGAGCCGCCGTGAGGCACGCCTTGCTCGGCGAGCTGCATGCGCAGTTTCGCCACCTGATCGGCCGGCACCATGACCTGCGCGCCGCCGGCGCGCAATTCATAGGGCACGTTCAGCGCTTCGAGCTTCTGGACGATCTGGCCGCTGTCCTTGGTGTCGAGGTCGCTGAACAGCAGGCCCATTTCGGGCGTGCTGATTCGATTGCCGAGAACGATGAAGAAGGCGGCGGTTGCGGCGAGCGCCAGGGCAATGGCAGCCAACCTGACCGCACCGAGATTCCGAAGCGTCTGAAAAATGCCGTTCACCGTCACGAACCCCCGGGCTGGTGATGCGGGCAAAGTGCTCGCACACAAGCAACCTAGGGTCGGTTAGGTGAAAAGAGCGTTAAAGGGGCGGCAGTTTTTGCCCAGAACCCGGCATTTCTTGCCTTGGCGACTGCGGCGCTCAATCGCCGCGGTCGTTGCTGCGGTAGTCTTGCAACCGCGTGACGCGCAGCCCGGGCAGCCCATGGCTGTCGACGAGACGCTGCCAGGAGAGGAATTCTTCGATCGAAAGCGTATAGCGCTGGCAAGCTTCTTCGAGGGTCAGAACGCCGGCGCGCACAGCCGCGATCACTTCGGCCTTGCGCCGGATGACCCAGCGCTTGGTCTCGGGCGGCGGCAGGCGTTCGAGCGTAATGCCGGCGCCGATCTCGACGAGCCAGTCGTGATCGCCTGCGCGGATGTTCTGTTGGGCATTGTTGTTCATGATCATCGACGGTGTGGATTTCACGTCCGGGAAGTTAGCGGGTTTCGTTTTAAGAAAGCCCTAAAACTTATGGTTAACACTTTGAAAAAATTATGTAAAATGCGCGCGACCCGATCCTCTCCCATGTCCTTAGGCCGCGGGCATCAATGCGCTTTCATCACCCGGTCTGGATGTTGAGCAGAGCCTGCAGCATCTGGTTGGACACGGTGATGACCTTCGAGTTCGCCTGGTAGGCGTTCTGCGTGATGATGAGCTTGCTGAACTCGGTGGCGATATCGACGGTCGAGTTTTCAAGCGAAGAGGGGGCGACCGTTCCGGCGGCGCCGGTGCCGGCCTGATTGAGCAGAACCGCGCCGGATTTCGCTGAGGCCAAGTAAGTATCGCCCGTGATCGGCGACAGCCCGTCGGGATTGGCGAAGGTCGCGATCGGCAGAATGTAGATCGCCTGATGCAGTCCGTTGTTGAAATTCGCCGAGACGATGCCATTGGCGTCGACCGTCACGCCGGTGTAATTGCCGAACTTGACGCCGTCCTGGTTGATCGTACCGACCGAGAAGGTGGTGCCGAGCTGGCTCAAACCGTTGGTCGTGCCATTGCTGCCGAGATCGAAGGTGATCGATTGCGGCGAGGCGCCGCCGCTGACCGTCGGGTCCCAATTGATGGCCAGCGCGTTGGTCGCAGCGAAGGTGCTCTGGGCGAGGTTGAGGGTGCCGTCGCTGTTGAATTGCACGAGATTGTCGCCGGGCAGGATCGTCGCCGTGCTGGTGCCGGCGTTCGGAAAGCCCGCGGACACGGTCCATTGATTCGCGCCAACGCCGTTGCTCGGCAAGCCGGCGGCAAAGGTTTCCGAGCCGCTGCCGCTGGCCACGCTGATGGTCGGGGCGGTCACTGCGGCGCCCGACGTGTCCGTGATGGTCAGCGTCGTGCCGCTGGGATTGGTCATCGCATAGGTGTTGGACGAGGCCTGGGCCGCAAGAGTAAGATTGGAATCCGTGCTGGTCATCGAGACCAGCGGAGCGTTGCCGGTCAAATCAGAAAAGACGAGGTTGCCGCCGCTGGTCGCGACCGAGAAGTTGGTGGCCGGGTTTCCCGTGCCGCTATAGGTGCCGGTGCCGCTTACCTTCGAGATACTCGCCTGGTAGAGAATGCCGTTACCGGCGGTCTTCGTGAAATCGATGGCGGTTCCGTTCAGTACCGCCGTGTAGCCCGCGCCGCTGATTGCGGTATTGATGTCCGAGGCCATGCTGGCCAGCGTCGTTCCAGTCAAGGTGACGTTCGTGGTAGCGCCGTTGAGATTGACTGCGACAACGTCGCCCACCGTTTGGCTGGCGACGGCCGGAGTTAGCGAAATCTTGGTGAGAGTTCTGGTTGAGCGCGTTGGCGGCATCGTTCACGGTGAACGGCCCCGCGCCGGCGAGCGCGGCCGATGTATAGGCCGTTCCGTTGATTGTCGCCGTGAAAGTGTCGCCGACCAGCGGCGTGCCCGTGAATTTGACGGTGCTCGCGTTGAATTGGCCGTTGATCGCATTCATGATGTCGGTGATCGTCGGCGCGGCCTGGGTCAAAGGCGCCGTCGTATAGGTCTTGCCGTCAAAGGTCACGGTGAGCGTATCGCCCTTCGCGGCAGCGCCGCTCATGGTGAACGATTCCGACGATGCCGTGGGGGCGACACGGTTGAAGGACAAGGTCATGTCGTGCTCGATGCCTTGCGAATCGAAGATCGGCACGGTCATCGTGCGCGCGCCCGTGGCCGCGGTGTCCGAGGCCGGCAGATTGGCCGAGAGGGTGACGTTCGCCGTCGCACCGGCGGTACCGCCGATGCCGGTGACGTTTACCGTCTGCAGCGAATTGAGCGAGGTGGCGGTCAACTGCTGAACCTTGCCATTCGCGATCGCGAGCGACTGGGCCGGGGTCAGAGCTTGGCCCTGGAGGTAAAGTCCGGCACCATTGACGAGATTCCCCGTGGAATTGACCGAGAAATTGCCGGCGCGCGTGAAGGAGAAGGTGGCGCCGCTTGCGGCGCCGCCCGGACTGACGTTGACGACGAAGAAGCCGTGGCCGGAGATCGCGATGTCGGTCGGCGAGTTCGTCGACTGCATCACGCCCTGGTTGTCGACGTTGTAGACGGGCGAAGATTGGACGCCGCCTGGCGAATAGAGCGTGCTCGCGCCGGTCGCCTGCGTGACGAGGGTCGAGAAGTCGGTGCTCGTTTCCTTGTAGCCGACCGTGTTCGAATTCGAGATATTGTCGGAAATGATGCCGAGCGCGTTGCTGTTGGCGGTCAGGCCCGAGACGGCGGAATACAATGCGCCGAGAATGCTCATGGATGGTCTCCCACTCTTTCCAGAAAATCAGAGGCTGGTGTTGATGGTCGGGTTGACGGCGAGCAGCTCGCTCAGCGGCACGGAAACGCCGGAGACGTTCAAATTCGCCTGGCTGTTAGCGATGCTGACGCCGTTGACGACGCCGAAGGCGCTGACGGTGGCCGTGAGCGGATTATTGGCGGCGTCCGCGGCAACAACCTGAAGCGTGTATTGGCCGCCATCGGGCATCTGCACGCCGGCGCTGCTCTGGCCGTTCCAGACGAAATCGTGCGTGCCGGCCGCCGTGTTTCCGCTCGTCGAATAGACGACATTGCCGGAAGCGTCCTCGACCAGCAGGTTGACGCTCGACGCGTTGCTCGGAAGCGTATAGGCGAAGCCGGCCTGGCTGCTCGCGAGCGGAGCGGTCGGGCTGTTGTATTGGATCGTCTGGCCGACCAGCGGCGTCGCCGCGATCGCCTCGTTGTTGGTTTGAAGCTGGATCAGCTGTTGCAGGTTGCTGTTGGTGTTGATCTGCTGCTCGACCTGGCTGAAGGCGACCAACTGTTGCGTGAATTGGCTCGTATCGGTCGGCGACAGCGGATCCTGGTTTTTCAGCTGCGTCGTCAGCAGCGTCAAGAAAGTGTTGAAATTCGAGGTGAAGTCGGGCACCCCGCTGGACGTCGAATTGGACGAGGTCGGCTGCGCGACGTTGACGCCCGTGGTCGTGGTCATGGTCCGGCTCCTATACCTGGATATCGACTGCGCCGGCGTGCTGGCGCAACGTGCGGGATGGCGTGCTCGCGATCGGCAGATCGGTTAGCGGGCCCACCGGATTGGGAGTTTGAGGCGCGGTGTTTTGCGCGAAGGATTGCGTGTCACTGCGCAGGTTGAAGCTCAGGCTTCCGCTGTCGGCGTTGAATCCGGCGTCGCGCAGCGATTGCTGCAGATTGCCCGCATCCTGCTTCAACAGATTGAGCGTGTCGGAGCGATCGGTGGAAATCACGGCGGTCAGCCTGCCGTCGTGATTGACGTTGAGCTTGACGTCGATCGTGCCGAGGCTCGCCGGCTTCAGTTGGATCTGGATCTCGTCGGTGCCGGTCTTGAGCGCCTGTTTCAGATTGATCGCAACTTGTTCGCTCACCGGCATGGCGATCAAGGCCGCACGCGGGCCGGCATCGGTGGGCGCCGCAGCGGTCGAATTGGCCGGAGCGTTGGTCTGGGCCGCGAGGAAGGTCGGGTTGGTCGTGTTGGAGGAATCCGTGTTTGCGGCGTCGGCGTTGAGAGGCGCTCCCGATTTCGAATCATCGGCCGTGGAATCGGAGGCGGTGCCGTGATCTTGCGACGTCGCGTGATCGAGCGCGGCACTGAAATTGCGCGGATCGGTTGCGGCATTGGCGCCCGTCGACGGCGTTCCCGCCGGGGTCGGACCATTGCTCGACGTTGATGCAATGCCGGCGGTGTCGCGAGACTTGCCACCGGGAACGGAGGTGAGCGCGCTGGGTGGCGCCATGCCGGCTTCTAGGTCGCTCGGCTGCGTCAAGCTGGAGGCTGCGGGCGTGGCGGCTTGAATCGGATGATCGCTGAGATTGGACGCGCCGGCGACGACGCGGGCATTGAGCGCTGCGGCGCCGGGCAGGGTCGCGAGGCCGTTCGTGGCGGCGTTCGAGCCCGAGCCGTTGGTTTGCGTCGGATCCGAACCGGTGGAAGCCTTGCCGTGCGGATCGTTTGCGCCCGCGCTTGCGGCAGGATCGTTCGCGGAGGTGGCGCCGGGCGCGCCGAACTGGTTGACCATGAACGTCGTCGTCGGGGAGCTGGCTTGATGTGTAACGATGCTGCCTGTCGGCGTGACCGTCGGCGTCGCGTCATTGAGCATCGTCGACGCAGGGGCTTGATTTTGCGCGAGTTGAGCGGCCGCCGACTCGATCGGGCCCGACGCGCCCGCGGCGGAATTCGTTGCATCAGTCGACGGGCCCGCGGCCAAGGCCGTCGTGCTGCCGGCCGTGATCAAACCGGCGAATGGATTGAAAGTGCCGGATGTTCGAGCGCCGAGCCCGCTCGCCGCGCCGTTCGCCGCGGCCGCGGTCAAAAGAATGGCGCGTCCGCCTGCTGCGGCGCCAAAGGCGAGCGTGTTGTTGCCTGACGTCGTGGCGGCGTCTTTGGCGCTTGTGGGATCGTTCACCGGATTAGCCGGAAGCGAAAGCGGCAGAGCGGGCGTGGCAGGCGGGGGATTGTTCTGGTTCGAAGACGCGCCCGAGTCACTGCCGAGGGCGTTTTTTGCCGCGAGCTTGCGCGAAGCCAACGACGTGGTCAGCGCGGTCGAACTGCCAAAGCTGTTTGCGGCATTGAAATTCTCCGGCCCGGCCGTGTCGAGGAAGTTGATGAATGATGCAACCCCGTGCCCGCCCCGAGCCTGGGCAGCCGGCCCCTTCACGCCGTTCGACACCGTTGCGATGGATTGCGCCGTCATCAAAAAATCCTTGCTCTCACGCGAGCCTATGGAGCAAAGCCCATGCCATGACCGCGCCGAAACCTAAGCGCTTGATCGCGTGCCGATTTCCATCGGATGAAGGAGGCTCGCCGGGGGCGGCAGGGCAATCTCTGCCGCAATCGCGCGGGCAATCTTTGCCGTGTCACCCGGCTGGCAGGATCAGATCGCGCCGCTCCGGCGAATGCGGCAATTCTTCTCCGCCGCGTGGTCGCGTGCGGCCCGGGCAGCCGTGCTATGGGCAGATTTTCGACGGCGCGGGCAATGGCGGAGACGAAACCTCCTCCCGCATCGAACGATCGCGCGACGGCTCTTCGCCGTAGCCGGCCGCGTCCCCGCTTAAGAGTGTTCTTTCAGCGCGCGGCGTGTGCCGGAAGGGATTTCGATATCGCGAGAGCTGCCAGCGCGGCGGCAATGCGGCCCGCGCCCCTGCCATCGACGAGACCCTGCGCCTTTCGGCCGAGCGTCGCGCGCGCGGCCTCATCGCGTGCGAGCCGCGCGACGGCCCGATCGAGCGTGTCGTCGTTCACGTCCTGAGCGATGCCGGCGATCTCGGCCGCGCCTTCCTCAGCCAGGAAAGACGCCGAAAGTCGATGATCCTCGGACAGACAAAGCAACAGCGTGGGCACGCCGACAGCAGCCAATTCATAGGCGGTCATGCCGAAGGAGGCGAGGGCGAGATCGGCCTCGGCCATCAGCGCTGCGATGTCGGAAACCTGCCGGTGAAGCGAGAGGCGCGAGCCGAGCGCGCGCGCGAGTTTTTCCAAAGCGTCATCCTCGACCGCCGCGGCGCCGATCACCATGCCGATGCGCCAGGATGGAGGCAAGGCCCGTGCCGCGCTCGCAAGAAAGCGGCGCCCGATGCCCGCCGGATCGCTGCCGCCGGCGAGAATGAGCGCGAGCTTTTGCGGTCTCGTGCGGCGCGCCGGCGGCGGCGAAAATTGCCGCCGCAACGCTGTCCAGTCGAACCCGATATGCCGTTCGCCCATGGCACCGGCCCAATCGAGCGCAGCACCGGGCGGTGGAAAAAAGGAGATATCGGCGTGGAGTCGGCGATCGCTGCTGTCGTCGAGGACCGCGATGCGGCTGCCTGCCTTGCGGATGGCTTCGATCTCGGCGTGATCGAAGGGGGTGCGGAGATCCATCAGCACTAGATCGGGCGGCGAGGCGGCGAGAACGGAATCCAGAGCATGAGAAGACGGCGTCGCCGTTACCGCGTCAACCGGAAAGGCCTCGGCGCGCACCAGCGCGAAGGCGGCTTCATCGCCCCCGAGCGCGAAACGAACGGCCGCCGAGAACCGGTCGCGTAATTCCGCGGCGATCGCAAGACAGCGCACGACGTGGCCGAGGCCGATCGCATGCCCGCCTTCGCAACGAATGAGGATCGAGAGCGGCTTTTCATCCGCGCGCCGTTGCCGCACATGGGTATTGATTTCGAGCAGCGACGGATCGGCGCGCAGCAACGCCAGCACTTGGCGAAATTCGGCCGTACCGGCCGGCACACCCAGGCGGCGATAGATCTCCTCGAAGAAAGCGAGATCCGCCGGCGTGTCGACGCTGAAGCGGGCGCCTTCGACGTGACGATCCTCGGCATCGACCGGCAGGGTCGCGCGCCGCGCGAATTCCGGATCGACGGCGAAATACCCGGAGACGTGCTCGACCGCAGCCGGATGATCGGCGCGCTCCGCGGCCAGGCGCATGAGCGCCGCGCGCGTCATCGGATCGATGCCGCAATCGCTCACCGGGGCAGACGTGCCGATGTAATCGGCGCCGCTATGCTCGAGAGCGCCGATCAGACGGTCGATGAAAAGCGGATCGATCAGCGGCGAATCGCCGGTGACGCGCAGGATGATCGCGGCATCGGTGAGATCGACCGCCATGATGAAGCGTTGCAGGACGTTCTGTTCGGGGCCTCTGACGACGCGGATATCGAGCGTCGCGGCATAGGCCGCCAAGGAGTCATCGGCGCGCTGGTCGGTCGTCGCGAGGATGATTTGCGCGACGCCGGTGCATTGCCGCAGGCGGTGGATCACGTGCCAGATCAGCGGCTTTCCGGCAATCTCTCGCAGCATCTTGCCGGGCAACCGGCTTGAGCCCATGCGGGCTTGAACGATGGCGCAGGCCGTCACCGCACGGGCATCCACGTGGCGCGCATTGCCTTGAACGGGCGCAAGCCGTCGCTGGGATCGGCGCGCCATTCGCGATCGGCGATCTCGGCCGGCATCGGCTGTTTGATGCCTGAACCGTCTGCGCGCAAACCGTCGCGCACTTCGGCAATGACGCGCTCGATGGCCTCGGGCAGCCAGCAATGACCGGTCTTGAACTCGTCGCCTTTGCCGTCGAGGTCGAGATGGAATTCGACAACGCTCGCGCCCCAGCGATGGATCGCGCGCTGAATGACGCCCGGCCGCGCCGAGTGATCGGACCAGCCGACCGGGTAATGATGCGCGCGGCGAAGGGTTTCGATTGCCGCGAGATTGGCGTCCTCGCAAGGATGCGGATAGCCCGAGACGCAATGCAGCAAGGTCAGGTCTCTGCCGCCGGAGCGGCGAAACGTCGTGACCGCGGCCGCGATCTCGTCGGCGTCCGCCATCCCGGTGGAGAGGATGAGGGGCTTGCCGGTCCGCGCGCAAGCCTCGATCAGCGCCGGCCAGGTGAGCTCGTAAGAGGCGATCTTATAGCGCTCGACGAAGGGCAAGAGGTCCTTCACCGCCTGGAGCGAGAATGGCGTGCAGGTGAATTCGACTTGGCGATCGCGGCAGCGCTCGGCGATCGCGGGCAGGAACTCCGTCGGGAGCTCCCACGCCTTGCGCTCGCGATGGGCCGCGCTGCGCGCAAGGATCTCCGGCGCGAACAGATCGTCGACTCTAAAGAGCTGGAACTTGACGGCGTCGCAGCCGATCCGCGCGGCGGTGTCGACGAAATCGAGACAGCGATCGAGATCGCGCGCGTGGTTGCTCGAAACCTCGGCGATGAACATGACCATCAATCGATCTCCTCGGCCGCGTTTCCGGCTTTGTTTCGCACGTGAGGTACGACGCCGCCGCTCTCGGTTTCGCTTCGCACGTCAAGCGCTACGCCGCGACCGCGCCGCTGAGGGTCAGGCTGAAGCCGACCGTCAGCGGCCAATGCTCGGCCCGGCTCGGGTCGCTGTTCTTCACCGTGTCGTCGATTTCGCCGGCTGAAAAGGCGATGCGGAAGAAGAAACCCTGCTTCAGGCGCCGCCAGACAACCATGGGCACGATGGCGGCCTGCTCGCGCAACGCGGTGACGGTGACGGACCGCCGGCGGTCGCCGAAAGACAAAATGTCTTCGGTCATGCCGAGCGCGGTGTTGGCCGAGACCAAATGCGACACCGGCTTGCCGTGATCGAAATCGGTGCCGTTCAGCTGGAAGCGTTCGGGCGTGGCGCCGCCATTATGGGTCTCGTACCACAGCGCGTCGGCGTCGAACGCCTCTGGATTGGCGGTGACATGCCCGAGGCGCAAGATGCCCAGGGGCAGCACGGGCCAGTCGAGCCGATAGAGCACATCGACCCGTGGCGCGTCGTCGTAAAGGCGAAGCTCTTTCTCGACCGGCCCCAACGCCGTCTTGATGGTGGCGTGGATCGCCTGCCAGCCCGGCTCGGCCGTCAGCGTGGCCTGCACCGGAGCGAGGTCCGTGACCTGCGGCTTTCCGGGCTGCTGCATGACGAGATGCGCGCTATAGAAATCGGCCCCGAGGCGGATATCGTCGTAATAGCCGAAGGGGACCGTGCCGACGAACCACTGGGCCGCGTTCCCGCCCCGCCACAGGCGATTGATGGCAAGACCGCGCTTGGCATTCAATTCGATGCCGATCGAGGCGTTTTCGAGCCGAACGAGGCCGTCCGGTTCGGGGATCAGCGCCGTGCCGGCGCGTGGCGGTGCGGAACCGCGCGACTGGCGCGGTGCGGCACTCTCGTTCCAGCGGCGTTCGAAGGCGGCGAGGCGTTCGCGATAGGCCGCCCAGCGGCGCAAGGTGATATGAGTGCGGAAATCGCTGGCATAGAGGTAGCAGAGCTCGCGCCAATCCTCGTCGCTCGCGGACAGAGAATCCCGCAGCCGATGCGCGAGAGCGAGACAGCGGCTGTTGATCCCGATATCGTCGCGGCCGGTCGCGGCCCAGCGCAGCACGTTGTATTTCTCTTGCTTCTTTGTCGGCAGGGGCGCCGCGGCCGTCGTGAGGGCAAGCGGCGGCGAATGAGCGGGCGGCAGGCTCGCCAGGATGTCGGAGGGAAGCTCGCAGGCGAGGCGGCGATCCGCGCGCAGCTCTTGGAACAGCGTTTCGATGACGCTCCATTCGGATCGGTTCGATTGCGCCGGTTCGGTCTCGAAGCGCCCGGGCCGGAAATCGAAGATCTCGGCGTCGTTGCAATAGAGGTTGAGCGCCGGGACGGGTTTCTCGATCTGTCGGTCGAGCCATTGGCGGTAAGACGCGCGATCGTCCGTTCCGTGCGCCAGGCGTTGCAGTTTCTGGAATGCGATGGTCAGGCTCCACAGCACCGACAAAGTGCGGCCCGTGGCACTGGATGCCAGCTGCGGCGCGTAGCGCAGCGCCAGATCCCAATCAGGATTGGCGAGATAGGCATTGTCCCAATCGGTGATGAATCCCGAATAGCCGGCATCGAGATAATGATCGATCATCGAGCGGCTGAAGCATTGCTCGTTGACGAGGACGAGTTTCGGCCGCCGGCCGAGCAACCTCTCGTAGGTCTCGTTGCCCAGGCGCAGATTGGCGGCGTTGACCGAAGCGGGAACGAGCGGGCCGATCAATTGCGCTTCGCCGCTGGCGATCGGCTCGACCAGCTTGGTCTCGATCAGCGCGCGAAGCTTTTCAACCCATGACGGGTCCAGCCGGTTGATCGCGACGAGCGTGTAACCCGTCAATTCGACGCCGATCGGGAAGCGCGCGGATTCGACGGCACGCAGCAAAGGCCAATAGCAGCGCTCGATCACATTGGCGCGCGATTCTTCCTCGATCGAGGAGAACATCAGATTCAGATGGAAGGCGGTCCAGACCTTCGTCGGTCCGGTCTTGGCGGCTTGGCTGGGGGTTCGAGCGAAATTCATATGGTGCCAGATGGGGGCGGGGACCTTCCGGCATTCACCCGAGCCGGGGGAATGCCGGTCCGTACCATGGCACAGAGTTGGTTAATTCATTCTTGCCGCGCCGTCGTGCGTTCAGGCGATGACGAACTCGACCGACCGGATGGCTTCCTCCGCGGCGGCGGTCGCGCTTGCCCGATCGGCCGCGCAGGCGATGACATAGCCCACGCGGGACGGGTGGTTTTCCGCCGCCGGCACCGTATCGCCGGCCTTCGCCCAGAGGTCGAGCTTGCGGATGTGCTTCATGCTCCGAACGCGATCCAGGCCGATGATCTTCACGATCCGTCCGGGCCGCGGAAAGAAATAGCGCTGCGCGGTGGCCAGATTCCGGGTGGGTTCGAAACATGCGGGATCGACCGCATTGCCCACCGCCATATCGACCAGGATTTCGACGATATCAACGCCCGTCGACCAAGGCACCTTGTCGTAGCAAAAATTGCCGCCGGACAGCCGTGCCGCGATCTCGATGACATAGGGTTTCCCGTCTTCGCCGAAAACCATGTCCCCCTTGGCCGGACCCCAGCCGATGCCGAGCGCGCATACCGCCTTCTCGAACTCGGCGACCACGCTTTGCCGGTCGCTCGGGTTCAACACTGTCGGAATATCGCCGCCATCCTCGATCATGTAGGGCACGGTCTGCTCGAGCCGCGCATAATTGCGGTCGGCGAAGCCGGTGGTATGAAACTTCCCGTCGAGCATCAGGCCTTCGGTGCTGATCTGCAGGCCGGGAATGAAGCGCTCGACTTCGACCCCGCCGGAATAGGAGAAGCGTCTGGCGTAGTCGAACGCCCAGGCGAGGTCGACCGATGCGGTGAGGCGGAGCACGCCGCGCGCCCCGGAATTGTCGCGCGGCTTGATGACGACCGGGTATCCGACCCGTCCGATGAAGGCGCTCAGCTCGGACAGAGAATTGATTTCCGCGAAGTCGGGGATGTTGACCCCCCGAGCCGCGAGCGCCTGTTTCATGGCGAATTTGTCGATACAGATACGCGCCACTTCGGACGCGATGTGAGGCACGCCGAGCCGTTCCGCCGCGGCCGATACGCAATGCGGAATGTCGCTCGCGATCGTCATCACGCCGTCGATCTTTCCCGGATAATCCCCGAGCAAGGCGAGGATGGCACCGATATCGCGGGTGCTGACGGGATAGAACTCGTCGGCAAGCGCCGCGCCTTCGGCCTCGGCATTCATATCGAGCACGACCGTGCGGATGCCCTTTCGCGCGGCTGCAAGGATGGCGGGGACCTGCTCCTTGCCGGCACCCAATATAAGGAGTCGTTTCATCATTCTCGGATCAGAACAGCATGCCGCCATTGACGTTGATGGTCTGGCCCGTGATGTAGCCGGCATCCTCCGAGCAAAGAAAGGCGACAGCCGCTGCGATCTCTTGCGGCGCTGCGATCCGCCCCAGGGGTATCTGCGCGAGCTTGGCACGGCCCGCCTCGGATTGGAGCTCGCTTTGCGCCATGTCCGTTCCCACGAGGCCGGGCGACACCGCGTTGCTGGTGACGCCTTGCGCCGAGTAGAGCCGGGCGAGCGATTGGGTGAAATTGATCAGCCCGGCTTTGGACGCGGCATAGTGCACCTGGCGCATACCGCCCCATTGGCCGCCGATCGACACGATGTTGACGATCCGCCCCCAACGGTTTTCGATCATCGCCGGCAAGGCTTCCTGCGCCGCGATGAACGGTCCGCGCAGATTGGTTTCGAGCACGCGATCCCAATCCGCGTCGGTGATCGTCTCGAAGGGCTTTTCGTCGGCAATCGCCGCGTTGTTGACCAGAATGCCGATCGGGCCGCGGAAATACGTTGCGGTCTCGGCAAGGGCTTCGCGTACCGAAGCGCGCTCGCGGATATCGATCCGCACCGCGAAGGCTTCCGGATAGCGCTTGGCGATCTCGACCGCTTTCTCGCGCTGGTCGCGATAGCCGCAGGCGACCGCATAGCCGCGATCGAGAAGGGTGCACGCGATCGCCCGGCCGATGCCGCGGCTGGCGCCGGTCACGAGCACCCGTTTCTTATGGGAGGACGTCATGTCGAGAAAGCTCCACCGCAACGACGGAATAGGGGTCCGATGCTTCCCGTTCGGCGGTCGCCCGGCATGCGTTTCAGGCGGCGCGCCGCGATGTTTTTCGCGACAGAAGCCGGGAGGCGTGTTCGACGAGTTGTGGCGCGGTCAGACCGAACAGCGTGGCCAGCTCGGCGGCTTCGCCGGATTTTCCGAAGCGATCTTCGACGCCGACGAGCTTCATCGGCACAGGCCAGTTTTGAGCGATGAACTCGGCGACGGCGCTGCCCATGCCGCCATGAACGTTATGGTCCTCGGCCGTGAGGATCGCGCCGGTGTCTCTTGCAGCAGCCACGAGCTCGGCGGCATCGAGAGGCTTGATGGTGGAGAGATTGACGACCCTTGCATCGATGCCCTGGATTTCGAGCAATTTGGCGGCCTCGATCGCACGAGCCACCATCACCCCGGTCGCGATGATGGTAAGGTCGCGGCCCTCTCTCAGCCTTGTCGCTTTGCCGATGGCAAACGCATGGTCCGCATCGAAGATCACGGGTGCGGGACTGCGGCCAATGCGCATATAGACCGGGCCGGGATGGTCGAGGACGGCGACGAATGCCTTCATGAACTCATTCGCATCAGCCGGCACGACGACCGCGATATTCGGGATGGCACGTGCCACGGCGAGATCTTCGAGCATTTGCGCGGTCGCGCCATCGGGGCCCGTGTCGACACCGAGATGGGAGCAACAGAGTTTCACGTTGCGCTTGGGATAGGCGATCGCGGTACGAAACTGCTCATGCGCGCGCATCATGCCGAAGGCGGCGAAAGTGCTGACGATCGGGATCACGCCGACATCGGCGAAACCGCCGGCCGCCGCCATCATATTCTGCTCGGCGATGCCGAACTGGAGCACGCGTCCGGGAAATTTCTCGACGAACGGCTTGGCCCCCGTGCCGCCTGCGATATCCGCGTCGAACAGCACGAAATCGTCGCGCCGAGCGCCGAGTTGGACGAGGATGCGGCCGAACGCATCGCGCAACGACGCGGTATCGCCGATCTTCCAGTGCTGCAGCGGCGTCGCGCTCATGGCCGGGCAAGCTCCGCCAGGGAATTCTTCAGCTCGCTGTCCTTCATCGCGACACTGCCGTGCCAATACTGCTGGCCTTCCATGAACGAGACGCCTTTCCCTTTGATCGTGCGGGCAAGAATGAAGGAGGGTTTTCCCTTGGTGCGCCGTGCCGCTTCGAGTGCTGCGCGAATCTCGGTGATATCGTGTCCATCGATTTCGGCGACGTTCCAGCGGAAAGCCGACAGCTTTTCCAGGACCGGAAAATAATCCATCTGCGTCTCGACGGATGCGTCGCCCTGCAGGCCATTGGCATCGAGAATGGCCACCAGATTGTCGGCGCGATGGAATCCCGCCGCCATGATGGCTTCCCAGGTATTCCCTTCCTGCATGTCGCCGTCGCCGAGGATCACATGAACACGAAAATCCTTGCCGAGATGGCGTGCGCCCAACGCCATCCCGAGGCCTTGCGAGAGACCCATGCCGAGCGAGCCCGACGGCGCGTCGATGCCGGGGATCTTGATATCGGGGTGCCCTTCGAGAAAGTGGCCGATCTTGCGCAAGCCCGCGAGTTCGGCTTCAGGAAAGTAGCCGCGCATCGCAAGCGCGGCGTAGAGAGCGGGGCAGGCGTGGCCCTTGGAAAGAACGAATCGGTCCCGATCGTTCCATCGGGGTTCGGCGGGCCGCAATCGCATCGTGTCGAAATAGAGCACGGCAAGCAGATCGGCGCATGAAAGCGCGCCGCCCGGATGACCCGATCTCGCCGCGTAGATCATGCGCAACGCATGACGGCGGATTTCGCGGGCTTTTTCATCAAGCGTGGTCTTTGGGCTCGCGTCGGCGTCGACGGATCGTAATGCTGCGTGTCGCTTCACCGAATTGCTCGCTTTCTCATTCGACGCGGCATCGCGTGCCCGCATCGTTCCATCGACAACGCTATCCAAACATGGTTTGCAATCTCTTAATATTGTTGGACGGTTTCAGATGCGTTGCCGTGGCGACGAGGCACGCCCGCGAGGCGATGGGTCCGCCAGGCGAGAATCGGATCTACGCGTGCGATCGGGGAAGCGCGGCGACGATCTGTATTCGTGCGGGGAATTCGACCAGAGACGATGCGGGCGCCAGCGTGCGGCTGCGAAGACGTAGAGGCCCCGTTGCAGGAATGGCGCGCCGTCACTCGCTCGGAACGAAGCATTAACCATCTATGGCTAGATTTGCAGCGCGCCCGCGCAATGGATGGCTCGAAGATAGGGAGTCGCCTTGTTCCCGCTTGCGCCGAGGTGATGATGACGCGTTCTGTGGCCGAACTTCAAAATGAACTGAGCACGCGTCTCGAATTGTGGGCGCGAACAGGCAATCCGTATTCGATCGAAGCATCCGATTTGAGGGAGGTGGATCTCCATGCGGCGCCGCTGGTTCTTATCGGGGCCGGCTCGGCGATCGCGCAACCCTTCGTTTCTTATGCCCTATCACATCTCAAGGTCGTCGGGATTGTTGATAACGCGCGCGCCGGCGCGCATATGGGCCCATTTTCCGTTCTTGATGATGGTGGCTTGAAAGAATTGATCGGGCGCGAACCGGGGCTGGTCGGCGTTTTGTGCTGTTGCTCTGACCGAGCCGTCGATCACTTCCTGCATCTCTGGACGCCCAGCGAACGCCCGTTATTCTCTCTTTTTGAGGCGATGCGGCACACGCCGCTTCCACCGCCGCTCCCCGAAGAGTTCTTCGATCCAGCCGTGATTTCAGGGCTGATGGAACGTGAAAGTCTATGGCGCGGGTTCGCCGATCAAGAAAGTCAACGCACCTTTTTGTCGGTACTGCTCTTTCGACTGACCTGGGACCGCCGCTGGGTTGACCCTTATCGCCTCCCTCTTTCGTCCATGTATTTCTTCACGGATGCGCTGGGTGTCGGCCACGATGAAACCTTGGTCGACGGCGGAGCTTTCGACGGCGACACGGTGGTCGCATTCGCGCAACGCACCCAAGGCCAATACCGCCGCGTTCACGCCTTCGAGGCCGACCCGGCGAATATCGGCGCGTTGCATCGGCGCATTGCGAGCTTGCAACGTGTCGACGTGCATCCGTTCGGCTTGTGGAAGAGCGAGACGACGCTTCGGCTGGCGGCGGGCCAGGGCGCCACCAGCAACGTCGCCGATACCGGAACGATAGCGATCCAGGTGCGCCCCTTGGACCAGCTCGATCTGGGGCCGGTCAGCTTTCTCAAACTCGACATCGAAGGCGCCGAAATCCCGGCCCTTCAAGGCGCCACCGAGACGATCCGCCAGCACAAACCGAAGCTCTCTTTGGCCGTCTATCACAATCCCGAGGAACTGGCGACGATCGCCGAGTTGATCGCCTCGATCCGACCCGACTATCGGTTCCGTCTACGACATCACGGACCGATTTTCTGCGATACCGTTCTATACGGCGAGTGACCAGGGCAGCGTCTGGGCGTCGCCGACCGCCTTAAAGCAACGACGATCCGATCCGTCCGGGTCGCGCCGATGGCGGGCAAGATTTGCCGAGTGCGGCAAGAGTTGCCGGGTGGATTTTGCCCCCAAGCGCCGCAGCGGTCGATTGTTCGAGAGATGCCGCCCGATATCGATGAATGATTCGAGCGCCGATATCTTCAATTTTATACATCGAATCTGTCGAAAATCACGGCACGAAGGTTGCTTCAGGAGGGGGCGGACCGCGAAGCGGTTCCTTTTGTCACTCTAGAAGGAAGTCACAGACATGTCTGACTCAGTCATCCTCGGCGCTGCCACGCAGCAAAACCTGCTGTCGTTGCAGAACATCAATCAACAGATGGCGACGACGCAAGGCCATCTTGCCACCGGCCTCAAGGTCGCGAGCGCCGTCGACAACGCGGTTCTCTACTTCCAGGCCCAGTCGCTCACCAATCGCGCGACCGACCTGTCCACCCGCAAAGACGCCATCGACCAGGGTGTCTCCACGCTGACGGCCGCGACCCAAGGCATTCAGAGCGCCATCTCGATCCTTCAGCAGATGCAGGGTCTCTTGCAATCGGCGAAGACCCAGACCGCGACGCAGCGCGCGTCGGCGGCGACACAGTTCAACGTGCTGGCGGTTCAGTTGAACCAGCTGTTGAGCGATACGAGCTACCAGGGCTTGAATCTCGTCAATTCCTCGACGTCGAAACTGAGCCTTCAATTCACCGACGCGACGACCTCCACCCTCAAGATCACCGGCCAGAACCTGCTGATGAGCGCGATGATGGCGGGCTTCAGCGCCGCCGGCAAGGTTGCCTGGACCGGCAAAACCAGCGCCGGCTCGGGCCACAGCGCGGGTTCGCATGTCAGCGCGTTCCAAGCTGTGGCTTACACCGGTGGCGTCACTAAAGGCTCGGGCCACAGCAAGGGTTCGGGCGTCAGCGCGTTCAAGACCCTCGCCTATAAGGGTGCCGGCAGCGTCGGCTCTGGCCATAGCGCGGGTTCGGGCGTCAGCATCATCGCCCACACCTGGACCGCCACCAGCGCCGGCTCGGGCCACAGCAAGGGTTCGGGCTTCAGCGCGGGCGGCGTACTCGACGTCAAGACGAAGGTCGTCTATAACGGCGTGAAAGCGAGCCTTCAGGCGACGGCTTACGCTGGCGTCACCTTCTCCACGGCGGTGAGCACGAGCAAGGTCTCGGCGTTCGACACCGTGTACAACGCCCTGAACAAGGCGATTTCGACGGCGCAGGCGGCGGCACAGAGCCTGGGTTCCAACGTTTCGTTGCTGCAAACGCGCCTGAGCTTCACCGCGTCCTATCTCACGACGCTCAACGGCGGCGCGGCCAAACTCACCGTGGCCGACGTCAACCTGGAGAGCACCAACCTCGTCACCTTGCAGACGAGGCAACAGCTCTCCATTCAGTCTCTGTCGATCGCGACCCAGTCGGAACAGGCTGTCCTTCGTCTCTTCCACTAAGGGATCCGACGGCGCAAACGCCGATCTTCCAACTCGCGGGCGGCCCATCGGGCCGCCCGTTTTTCTTTTAACCGGATCCTAAGCAATCGCGCCTAAAAGCGTTGCGACAATCGATTTTAAGGAGCAGTAGAATGCCGCTCACGATCAATCTGAAGCCGCATGAACGGCTGATCGTCAATGGCGTGGTCATCGAGAATTCTGGCCCAGCCGCGAAGATCCTCGTGCACAACAACGCCGCGTTGTTGCGCGAAAAGGATATCGTCACCGAAGAGCAGGCGAACACGCCGGCGCGGCGCATCTATTTCTCGATCCAATGCCAATATCTCTTCCCCTCCAAGGGTGACGTTTTTTTACCCTTAATTGATAAATTTCTCGGAGAATTCGAGGAAGCGGCCCCAAGTACCGCGGATTTGATCGCCGAGATTCGGACCCTTGCGCTCCAGGGTCAATTCTACCGCGCGCTCAAATCAGCCAAGCAGTTGATCACGCGTGAGCAGGAGATCCTGAATGACGTTTCCGACAAAGGGTTACCAACGAACACCGGAGCCCGGTAACCCTGCGCGCAGCGAGGCATGGGCGCTTCTCGAAGCGGCCCGCCAACTCAATACGACGAAGAACGGATCAATCGACGAATTCAGAGCGGCACTTCGCGCCAATTGGCGTCTGTGGACCATCTTTCAGGCGAGCTTGATCGAGCCCGACTGCACCTTGCCGGACGCGGTCCGGGCCAATCTTCTGGGGCTTGCGAATTTCATCGACAAGGCAACCGTCGATCTGCTCGCCGACAGGGAGCCGGCCAAGATCGATGCGCTGGTGAATATCAACCGCCAGATCAGCGAGGGGCTTATGGAAGGCGCGCGGGCAAATCCGGCCCGCGCCAATGCGGCACCCGCGGCGGCCACGGCTGCGGGGCCCGCCGTGCCGCCTGCTTCGGTGCGCCGGTCCGCCTGAGGAACCGGGGTATGTCATCGATTGCCGAACCGGACGCGCCGATCTCGGTCGACGCACAAGTGCACGAAGCGAACCACCGGCTCGCCGCCGGAGACGCCGAGGGCGCGCTCGCGATCCTTGCGCCGCTCACCGCCGACGGAGAGCATCTGCCTGCCGGCGCGGTTCCTGCTTTCCATGACGGCGTGGAAGCTCGGCCGCCTCGACTGGTCGATCGAATTGATGCGCCAGTGTCACGAGGCCTTTCCGATGGAAGGCACGGTCGCCGAAGTGCTGGCCTCGCTCTATGCGCAAGCCGGCAACCTCGGCGAAAGCCTGTTCATGGGAAAGCTCGGAACCGCGCTTGGCGGTCCGGGCCAACTTTCCTTTCTGGTGCCCGCAGGATTTCCGAATTTCGATTGGGCGTTCTATCAGATCAAAAGCGAACCGATGCTGGCCGCCGCAAAAGCCTATCTCGCGAGCGGCGATTCCGGCGAAGCGCTCGAGAAGGCGCGCCAGCATGCCGCTCTCAATCCGACGGACGGTGCTGCGCATGGCTTCTACGCGATGCTGCTCTTGCGCTACGGATTGGCAAGCGCCGCCGTGGACGTGCTGCGGGCGGTCAAAGCCCGTACCGACCTGCCCGCGCCCTATGCGAGTCTTTACGCGCGTGCCTTGACCCAAGTCGGCGAGTTCGACGCGGCACGTCATTGGCATGAGAATGCCGTGGCGCTGGCGCCGGACGACGCCGGAATCGCCGCCGCGCGGGTCCAGGATTCTCTGTGGCTCGAGGAAAGCCCCGGTCGGCGCGCCGCGTTGTCCGAGGATTGGGCGCGCCGCTTTTGCCCGCCAGCCAAGGGACGGGCGTGGCAGCGGCCGGAGAAAAAACTGGTGATCGGCTATCTTCTCTCGAGCTTTTCCGATCCGCTCGACTTGGGCGCGGTGGCCGCGGTCGCGCGCGCGCATGACCGCGCGCGGGTGACGGTCGTGGGCTACGCGCATGGCGCGCAAAGCTGGGAAGCGAACGTCGGACTCGGCGGCGCATTCGATATTTGGCAAGACATTCGAATGCTCGATCCGGTGACGCTCGCGCGGTTTTTCGAGCGCGACGGGCTTCATGTCGTGATCGATACGATCGGCTTCGGCGTGCCGAGCAACCTGCTGGCGCTGGCTCGGCTCGACACAGCCTTGCGGGTATCCTGGTTTGGCAACCCGGGATCAGTCAACTCGCCGATCTACGATGCACAAATCGTCCCGGCCTCGGCGGAATCCGGGGACGATTCCTGTTGGCGCGTTCAGGCCAGCTATCCCCTGGCGCGGCCCTCAAAATCGGCGTCGCCCCGGATCGCCCATGAGGGCATCAATTTCGGCGCCGATGTTTCGATGGCCCAACTCGATTCGGGCACGGTCGCTCGCTGGTCGGCCATTCTCGATGCCGTGCCCGGAGCAAAACTGCTGTTGCGCGCGAACGACATGGAGCCCGGCGACAATATCGATCGTCTGATCGCGCGCTTCGGCCGCGACCGTGCGGCGCGGATCGACATTATCGGCGAGGAGAGCGTCGAGGAGTTCTACGCCAAAGTCGATGTCGCACTGTTGCCGCGGCGCGGCATTTCGGCGCGCGCGGCGGCCGATGCGGTGGCCTGCGGTGTTCCGCCGGTCGCCATCGCCGGAAATGGAATCAACGAACCCTATGCGGCGTTTCTTCGGGGCGTGAGATTGGGTTCGCGCTGATCGCGGCCGACGACGCCGAATTCGTGAGCATCGCGGCCGGACTCGCAGCGCCCGCGGCGCGGGATCAGATCGCGGCCGACTTGGCGTTGGCCGGAATCGATAGCGTCGAGGGCTTGGCTCGCGCGATCGAGGAACATGCTATCCGCGCGCTTGACGCGTGTGTCGGAGCGTCCTCATGAAAGACCAGAACTTCGCCGCGCGTTCGCGCGCCGCGCTCGTGGAGCACTTTCCGCGAATCGCGGCAAGCCTCGATGCTCCTCGAACGGTCAATACCTCGGTCGAGACCGAGGACGGCGAGCCGCTGGATATTGTCGTCGATGGACAACGGATTTACGGCGGCGATGCACGGCGATTTTCGCAAAAGCAGGTCGAGGCTTACATGAAAAAGCCGCTGCGCTTCGTCGTACAACGGCTCGACACGAGCGGCATCGTGACCACGGTGGGCCGAAAACTTATCAAGGCGATCGAAGCGGGATTGCGCGAGAATCTCTTTGGAGAGTGTTCGTCCCGTCCGACGAAAAATCCGACCTTCCTCGTCGTGTTGGGCCTGGGCCTCGGCCATCACCTTGAAGCCCTGGCACGCGAGACAGAAGCGCAATGGCTGATCGTCGTGGAGCCCATGGTCGAATTTCTCGATCATTCCTGCGGCGTCGTCGACTGGGCCGAACTCCTCGAGAATTTCAAGTGCAAGGGCGGCTCCGTTCACATCGTGAACGAGGTCGATCCGAATCGGATCGTATCGGCTATTTCCAGCATCGTGCTGTCCAAGGGCATTCCCTACACGGACGGAAGCTGGGTTTTCACGCATTATCCGTTCTGGGCCTTCGACGAGACCCGCGACCGGCTCCACGAGGCGATGGAATACGCGTTCATCAATCGCGGATTCTTCGAGGATGAGCTCGTGATGATGCGAAACGCGGTCGAGAATTTTGCGACCCATGAACTCTGGCTACTCGAAGAGAGGCCGCACCTTCGCCGTCCGGAAACCGCCGTCGTGGTCGGATCGGGGCCTTCGCTCGATGAAGGCATCGAGACCCTGCGCCGCATCCGCGATCGTGTGGTGCTCTTTTCGGCTGGAACGGCGCTGCGCGCCTTGCTTCGAAACGATATCATCCCGGATTTTCATTGCGAGCTCGAAAACGTGCCCGGTGTTTTCGACGTGCTGACGGAAACCGCGAAGGTCGGCGATCTATCCAAGACCACGCTGATTGCGGCGTCCACAGTGGATCCGCGGGTCGCGTCTCTGTTCAGCGACGCCATTTTCTATTTCCGCGATTCGGTCAGTTCGACTCGAATTCTCGGGGGAAAGCACCGCGAGATCTTCGGCACCAGCCCCACCTGCGTAAACACGGCCACCACCGTCGCTGCGGTGATGGGCTTTACCGATTTCGTGTTATTCGGCACCGATTGCGGCGTCCGTTCCGGCCGCAGCCGTCATGCGAAGGGAACCGTCTACGCGGAGGTCGGCGTGTTTGCGGCAGGCAATCGTTCGCAAGGCCCTGCGATGGAGGTCGAAGGAAATTTTGGCGGCGTGGTCGGCACCGAGATTATTTATAATGCATGCCGCACGATGCTCGTTGACAGCATCAGGCATTTTGGTCTCAGGGTGATCAATTGCAGCGACGGCGCGCTTATCGCGGGCGCGCGGCCTTGCGTCCCCGAAGCCCTGGAGATCGATGCGCCTTCAGTCGGGCGCGGCGCCGTCAAGACAGCTTTGGAACGCATGATGCAGCGTTACGCGCCGGGCGCTCTGCTTGCCGAAGCGGATTTCGGATCAATCCGACAGAAGACCGAGGCGATGGTTGGCGATCTCGATGCGCTTTTGGCCGAGATCGACAATGGAGAATCAGATTTTGCCGGCGCCTATAGGCGCGTGATGGATTTCGTGGCCAGCGCCACGGACCGTTACGGCCGAACGGAATCGTTGATTTCGGGCTCGCTCCAGGCCCTACCGCGGATCGCGATGTTCTACGGCTTCCGCGTGGTCGAACCGGAGGGCCGGCAGCGGCTCTTCGCGCTCTTCATCGCCGAGTTTCGAGCAATTCTCGCGGACATGGCCGCTCAGCTCTACGCGCTGTTCGACCGGCTCGAGAAGCTGGCGCCTCCAGCGTCTGCCAGCGTCGTTGCAAGCGGAGGTCAATAACATGTCGTTGAGAGACGGGTTGACGAAAGTGGCCGGGCACCCGCGCGGGCAAACGGCCGCGCTCCGTCGCCGTCCCGGCGCTTCGAGCGCGGCTGAGCCGATGCCGCTTCCCTTTGCTCGGCTCGAGCCGGCAAAGGGCGCGACCTCAAATGCGTATATGAGCGCGCGGCCGTGTCCCACATGCGGCGGCGAGCGCAACCGGCTGCTCTTCGCGTATGATAATTATCAATTCTATACCGATGCCGATGTGCCCAAACAGGCGGCGATCCGGCAGGTGTATTGTCTCGACTGCTTCGGCGTGTTCATGAATCCGGTATTCACGCCCGAGGGATTCGGGGCTCTGTTCGCGGAAGCGGGGGCTTCCTACGGCAGCACATCGAACCGCCAGGAAGAGCAGATCGCCTGGCTCACCGATCATCATCTTCTGGCGCCAGGCGGGACTCTGCTCGATATCGGCTGCTATGACGGATCGTTCATCGGCAAGCTGCCCGAGGGGGTGAATGGAGTCGGGGTCGATATCGACGGACCGGCGGTTGCGCGCGCGCAAGAACGCTTCGGCGCCGGCACACGGCATCGGTTCATTTGTTCGGATTTCGAGGAATTCGATATCGACGCGCCGAGCGACGTCATTGTCATGTTCCATGTCCTGGAGCATCTTCCGCGACCCGTCGCCGTACTGCAACGCCTGGCGAAGCTGTCGACGGCGAAGACGCGGTTGGTCGTCGAGGTGCCCGTATTCGAGGATATCATCAGACTCGCGTTCGGCGACGTGAGCGGTTTTCTGACGGTCCAACACCTCACGCATTTCAGTATCGCCAGTCTGCACAATGTGCTGCGCCGCGCGGGCTGGAATCCGATCCAATCCGTGTCCATGGAAGATTATGTCGGGTTTCGTGTCGTCGCGGAACCGGCATCTCGGCTCGACTTCCGGCCCGAACGGGCCGATCATTCGCTCGTCATGAACTACATGAGTGGCTGGTATGCCACGATTTCGGATGTCGAGGCGCGGATCCAAAAGTTGCACGCCCCGCACTGCATCTTGCGCGGCGGGGGGCTTCAGACCGAATATCTCTATCAGCTGACCAGTATGTTCGCCGGCGAACGCGATTTCGTGATCATCGACAAAGATCCGCTGAAGCAAGGCAAAAACTGGCGCGGCATCCCGATCCTCGGTCCGGAACATCTGGCGAAGGCGGATTGGAACAACACCCAGATGGTGCTCAGTTCCTATTCCCATCAGGCTGCAATGGTCGAGGAAGCGCGCGCGGGGGGTATCCCGGAGGCAGCGGTCGTCTCGATCTACGACAAGGTCCGTCGCTACTAGCGCGCGCCTGAGCGGGTATCGCGGCGCCGAGGATGTCGGCGGAGGAGCCTCACGGGTCTAGCGCGGGCGGCTCGCTCGGCTGTCGCGCTAGGCGGTCTTCGCAAGCGGCGCGAACACCTTCTCGCCCGAAGCCCAACGAACGACCGTCGTCGGATCGCGAAGAATGGCAGCGACGGTCTGTATCAGGTCGACATTATCGTATTGGAGGCCGATATCTTTGCAAATGCCGCGCAAGGCGTCCTTATCTCCCAGAGCGAAGAATTGCGGAACAAGGTAGATCTGTAGGTTGTCCTTGCCTTCGAGTGCAGCGTAGCACTTCTGGGCGCAAGGCGAGAGGGTCGCGCGGCAGATCAGTGGCCGATTGTCGTAAACCGAGCATTTGCCCTCGACCAGAAGCGGGCAAGGGCGACCGCTCCGGATGCGATGCTCCTGCGTCAGGCCGGCGACCGCGTCCGCCGTTTCGAAGAGGGCGTTTCGGCGGGGATCGGCCGGGTCGGAGAGCTGCATCGAGACGAGGATGGCTTCCGGTATCGACGCCTCGACATTCTGGTAACAGCAGGCATTGCAGCCGGGACCGCATTCGACCTTGATGTCGTGCAAGGCTTCGCTTGCAAGAAACTCCTCGGTTCTGGGAATGACGAGAACTTTGAGAAGCGTGAGGATGACCACGAGCGTGGCCGCGCGATCCTTGGCGATCTCGCGACGGGCAAGCCGAAGCCCTTCGCCGCGGGTGATGCCGGCATGCTGGAGAACGTCCCCGAGAATGGATTCATCGGGCGGCCAGGGCATGAGGGCGGGAACACCGACGCCAATATCCTCCATGGAACGAACTCGGTATTCCCGCATGATCCGAATCTCCGTGCGAACCTTCTGTCAGGCTATCGCCGGAGCGCTAAGGAACCATTAACCACGATGGTCGAATTCGGTTTGTATGGAAGGGCGTCGAGAGGCGGCGTCAGTTCGTGCGACGTTACGTCAGCAGCGATAAAATCGCCGAGGAGGTTTGCAACGGGGTGATCGAACTCGCCGTGACGCCGACGGCGTTGGAGAGGACCTCAAAGGCCGAAGTCGGCGGAGACGGAGGATTTGCCATGCCCGCCAACGCATCGCTCAACAAGGTCGTGTTGCCGAGCGCCAATTGAATGAGGTGTTCTTGAGTCTGGGCCAGCTGTGTCAGTTGCGCGGTCTGCGTGGCGATGCTCGTTTGCGCCGCGGTCTGGGTCTGCTGCAGGGTTTTATTGAGCGAGTTGATCTGATCCGTCAAGGCGGTCGTGAGGCTTGTCGCGACGAGTTGGTTCGAGGTGATGATCCCAAATATCTGTCCGATCCGGCTTTGCGCGTTGTTGAGATCGGCCGCTGCGGCTGCTTGGCCGCCGGCTGTCGACAGTCCATAAAAAGCGCTGCTGTTGATGCCGAGGCCCGTGCCTTTGAGGCCCGATATCTGATCGGCTTGGAAGGGCGCCGTCGGCGGGACGACCAAGAGATTGCCGAGTTCGCCGTTCAACGCGGCAAGCCCATTATCGAAGCCGGTCGAATCGCCGTTCGCGGCCGCTGTCTGCATCGCCGCCAACTGAGTCTGGATTTCCGAGAGCAGACTGCCATTGGCGCTGGAGTCGTTGGCGACGGTCGTTACCGTCGATAATTTTTTCTGGAGGTTGTTGATTTGGTTTTGCGTGAATGTCAGCGTGACCGTGTCGCCGCTATTGGGAAGCGCTGCGATTTTCTCCTGCAGCTGTTTTTCGATTTGCCCGTTGATCTGGTCAAGCGTCACTTGCGTCATCATCTGGACGTTCGACGAATAGCTCGCCGCTAACGTCGTTAAGATGGTGCTGGTTGAGCTGGTCGATGAAATCGTCAAGACCCAAATCCCCGGCACGGAATTCCGACGCGGCCTGAGAAGCCGCTCTCTACCATGAACCCAGGCTCGTTAAGAGGGGTTTAACAAGCATGGTGTTTTCCCTTCGAGCCAAGGGCTTATCGTTGCTTGCGGGCTTCGTTGATGAGGCCGCGCGGCGCTTCGCGAGCGACCAGCCGGGCAATCTCGGACCAGCTCGGATTGGCATCAGGAAAACGATCATAGAGGTCGCGAAGGAACGCCAGATCCTCGGGGCCGTCGAGCAGCCAGCGCTGCTCGGTCAGCGTGCCGCCGCGCCCGGCAAGGTTAACCCGGCGGAAGGCTCGATTGCGCCGAATCCAAGAGGTCACTTGCGTCCGGTCGGCCGGATCGCTCGCGATTTCCTCGGCTTCCTCGAGCGCTTCCCGCGTGAAGGCCTCGCAGTCGAGCCCGCGCGGCCAGGAGGGCGGCATGTTGTTGGCGGCGTAATCGGCCTCTTCCGCCGCGCGCAGACGCAGGAGCGCGCCGCAAATCTCGGGGTCGATGAGCGGGCAGTCGCTGGTGACGCGCAACAAGACCTTCGCATCGACCGCTCCGGCCGCATCGCGATAATGCGCGAGCGCGTCCCTGGCGACGCCGCGGAATACCGTGACATCGAGCTTCTCCGCCAGGGCCGCGATCGGGTCGCCGGCCGAATCGGTGACCGTCGCGCACACCACTTGGCCGATCTCCGGAATCGCGAGACAACGGCGCAGCACATGGGTCAGCACGGGCTCGCCGCCCAACGGCGCCAACACCTTTTCGGACGTGGTGTTCGAACCGGCAAGGGCTTGCACGATGCAGGCCGTGGAGAGATCCGGACGCGGCATGGAGATCAGTGCCTTTTGCGTCGCGCCGTTTCGGTTTTGACGCCGACGATCTCGGCGAGCGCATCGACGACCCTATCGACATCGGCCGCCGTCATGCCGACGAAAAGCGGCAGGGATAAGGTCCGGCGATAATAGGCCTCGGCGCCCGCCAGGGTCTGCGTGCCGTAGCGTGCGCGGTAATAGGGCTGACGGTGAACCGGGATGTAATGAACCTGGCTGCGGATTCCGCGCTCTTCGAGCGCGCGCGCCGCCTGACCGCGGCTCAGCCCGGCACGCTCGAAATCGATCAGCACGCTGTAGAGATGCCAAGCAGGCTTGCACCAGGGCGAACGCGCGATCGGCCGGACCAGGGATGCGAGCGATGCCAGCCCGGCATCGTAGCGCTCCACCAGCGCCCGTCGCGCGGCGACGAAGCGATCGAGCTTCTTGAGTTGACTGTGCCCCAAGGCGCAATTCACGTCGCTGAGGCGGTAATTGAGCCCGAGCTCAACCATTTCGTAATACCAGGGGTTGACCGCGGCATGGTCGAAGCCCGCTTCGGCGTCGACGAAAGCGGCCGGATTGCGGTGAATGCCGTGGCCGCGCAACCGGGCGACGCGATCGGCCAGATCGGCATGGCGCGTCAGCACGGCGCCGCCCTCGCCGGCGGCGATGGTCTTCACCGGATGAAACGAGAATACGGTCAGGTCCGAATCGAGCGAGGCGCCGATCGGATGCCAGGTGCCGTCGTGACGCCGGTAAGAGGCGCCGATGGCGTGGCAGGAATCCTCGACGATCGCCATGCCCTCTTTGCGTGCAAGCTCGGCGATCGCGTTCATGTCGTCGCACTGGCCGGCGAGGTCGACGGGAAATACCGCGCTGGCCCGGCGACCGGTAGCCGACAATCGCGCGATCGCTTCCGCCATCTGCGCGGGCCCCATCAAACCGCTTTCGGGATCGACGTCGGCGAAGGCCACCTCGGCGCCGACAAGGCGCGCCGCATTGGCGGTCGCCGCGAAAGTGATCGTCGGTACGATGACGGTATGGCCGGCGCCGAGTCCGAGGGCGAGGCAGGCGAGGTGGAGCGCAGCGGTTCCGTTCGCACAGCTGATGGCATGGGGCACCGACGCGCGCTCGGCGAGCGCCGTTTCGAAAGCGGAAGTCGCCGGGCCGGTCGTGAGCCAGTCGCTGCGCAGCACGGCGGCGACGGCGGCGATATCGTCTTCGTCGATCGCCTGCCGCCCATAAGGCAGAATGCGCGACGCGCCAGACATCACGTATTTTCCGCAATCAGAGCGCGAAGCCGGTCGGCGTCGAGCCAATCGGTATTGGTGTCGCTCGCGAAACGGAACCCGTCGGCGACCGGTTTTGCGCCGGACGCGGTGTAGGGCCCGCGCTGCCACCACGCGAAAGCGGGCTCGATCAGGTAGCGATCGCCGAGTTCGAGGGTAAGCCGGGAATCGTCCTCGGTCACCATAACCTCGTGCAATTTTTCGCCCGGGCGAATGCCGACGATGCGAAGCGGAAGGTGGGGCGCGAAGCATTGCGCCAGATCGACGATCCGCATGCTCGGTATCTTGGGCACAAAGATCTCGCCGCCACGCATCACGGCGAAAGACGTCACGACGAAATTCACGCCCTGCTGCAAAGTGATCCAAAAGCGCGTCATGCGCTCGTCGGTGATGGGCAAATGCTCGGCACCTTCGGCAATGAGCTTGCTGAAGAAGGGAATGACGCTGCCGCGCGAGCCGACGACGTTCCCGTAGCGGACGACGGCGAATCTCGTGTCGTTCTTGCCGGTGAGGTTGTTGGCCGCGATGAATATCTTGTCCGACGCGAGCTTGCTCGCGCCGTAAAGATTGATCGGGTTGGCCGCCTTGTCGGTCGACAAGGCGATCACGCGTGGGATGTTGTTGCGCAAGGCCGCGCGCACGACATTTTCCGCGCCCGAGACATTCGTACGCATGCATTCGAAAGGATTGTATTCGGCGGCCGGCACCTGCTTCAGGGCCGCCGCGTGGACGATGAAGTCAATGTCGCGCGTCGCCAGTTCGAGCCGGTCGCCGTCGCGCACATCGCCGATGAAGAAGCGCAGCCGATCGGTGCCGAGAGGCTCGAGCAACTGCTGCATCTCATAATGCTTATATTCGTCCCGTGAAAAGATGACGATGCGACGGGCGCGGGTGTGGCGCAGTAGCGTGTCGACGAAGCGGCGGCCGAACGAACCGCTGCCCCCGGTGACGAGAACCGCGCGATCGTCGAATTGCCGCATCGCGCCGAGGACATCATCGGGGAGGGATTTCGACCGGCCATTCTCGGCCGCCGCCGCGTTCGCAACGGGGGCCGGTTTGCGCAGCAAGGCGACCGCACTCCGGGCGGGCAGGCTGGCATTCTTGGCCTTGGGCATGGCTTTCGTCATGGAAAGGCGCGCGATATCGGCGGGAAGTCCGGCATTGGCCGCAGTCTTGCCGGTTCTGGTTAATATGGGCTTACCGTTTGCGGCGGTCGAAGGGGCGGTCGAACGGCGTTGGTCGATCAAGGCGCGGGCATGGGTCATCGGGTACTCTTTTCTATTTCAAGTAATTGACGAGGCTCAGTTGTTGCAGGATTCCGACGATCTGGTACGAGGCCTGCATTTGTGTTTGCAGCGTGTCGAGTTGGGTGATCGCCGTCGCCGCGTCCACTTGCGAGACGTCGGAGATATTGCCTTGCGCGAGCGACAGTGCGTTTTTATGCGTCGTGAGTTGGTTCGCCAGCTGGCCTTGTTGGAGCGCGTTGGTGCCCTCCAGGGTCTGAAGTTGCGTCACGGTCTGATTGAGCATCTGCGTCGCTTTGGTGACGTTGGCGACATCCGTCGGATTACTCGAATCGAAAGGCGGCGAATTGGCGAGAAAATTGAGCACGCGGATGAAGTTCTCGAAGGCCGGATTGTTGGCGTCGACCCCGTAGGTCAAGGTCACGTTGTTGTCGACCGTCGCCTGCGCGATCCCATTGTCTCCCTGGTAGTAACCGTTCGGCGGCGTGCCGGCACTGGTGGCGGTCAGGCTGCCGGGTTTGGGTAGGCCCCCGATGTTGACGGGCGGCTCGGAGGTGTTGTTGCCGGAAAAGACGTAGTTCGAGCCGTCCTGGGTGTTAAGATAGCCCGCGACTTGTTGCAGGACCTGCTGGGCCTGCTGCTGAATCGTCTGGCCCTGCGTGTTGTAGGCGTCGGCTGGCATGTTGCCGACGAATTGGGTGGCAAGGCCTGCGACGCTGCTGATCGAGAGCCCCATGATCTGGAGGCGCGTGCTCACGGTATTGATCGTATCGATGTAGCCTTGCTGCTTCGATTGCTGATCGGTGAGATTGACGAGCTGTGATGCTTGCGACGAGATCCCCGAAAAATCCGTGCTCTTCAGACCGGTCGTGATCTGAGTTTGAAGAGTTTCGGCCAGGGATTTGTTCTGCTGCAAGTATTGCAGGATCTGATTGTTCTCAGCGGCCGTGCCGACGCGCGTCATGGTTCAGGTCTCCGCTTTCCTACATTCTCATCAGCGTGTCGTAGAGCGACTGGATCACGGTCATGACCCGGGCATTCGCGCCATAGGCGTTCTGGTATTGGATGAGATTGCTCAGTTCCTCGTCGATGTTGACGCCGCTCACGGAGGCCGCCTGGCTCGCGATCTGCGACTGCAGCGACGATTGGAACGTCGCGTTGGATTTGGAGGCCGCAGCCGTGCTGGCGGCTTGGCCGACGATCTGGCTGGAATAGTTTCCCAGCGAGGTCGTGATCGAGTTCGTAAAGGAACCGGCCGCGGCAAAGTCGTAGTTCTGGCCCAGATTGGCAAAGAGGTTTTGCGAAATCGAGGGATCCGCGCCGGTCGCGGCCTGAAGCAGAAGCGCGTTGTTGGCAAGAAGAGACGGATTCACCTGGATCGTTGCCGCATTGTCGAGTCCGCCGGCGATATTGACCCCGGCGAAGAAATGGTTGGCATCGTTCGTCGCGCCGAGGCCGCTGTTCTGCGTATTGAGCGGATTCATCGGGGTACCGGCGGTGAAGGCCTCGCTGCCGGGGCCGCCGGACAGCGTGACGCTCGCGCTGATCGGATTTCCGTTCGGATCGGCGATCTCGAGCTTGCCCCCGACCACGCTCGCCGTGAAAGCGAGGCCATTGGCGGTGAAGAGGGACTGGATCGCCGCCGCAGCGCCGCTGAGGGATGCGCCGCCTGTGGCCAAGGCCGTCGTCGAGCCATAATCGGTGCCGTCGACGACGACATCGAAGGTCTGGCCGATATTGAACGAGCCGTTGGGTTGCGTGAAATCGATCGTCGTGGGCGTGCCGCTGTTGTTGGGTGTCCCGGCGACGAACATCGGGTTGGTCGCGATCGTGGCGGTGATCGGATTGCCGGAGGAATTGGTCAGCGCGATGTTGCCGCCGACCGCGCTCGCCGACAAGGTCGTTGTCGCGAAAGTCTCGGTGCCAGTGCCGGTGCTCACGAGACTGACCGTGGTCGGATTGCCTTTTGAATCCGAGAAGACAAGATTCCAGCCATCCGCCAAGACCGAGTAGGTGGTGGCCTGGCTCACCAAGCCGGGGCTATAGGTGCCGGCGCCGCTGATTTTCGAAAGGGCCGCCTGATAGAGATCGCCGTTGCCGCTTGTCTTCGTGAACTCGATATTGGACCCGTTCAACACGGCCTTGTAGCCCGAGCCGACGATCGCAGTATTGATGTCCGATACCATGCCGGCGGAGGTGGTGCCGGTCATGGTGACAGGGTAGTTCGACCCGTTGAGCGTGACTTGGACAACGTCGCCGACCGTCTGGTTGGTGACGGTCATCGGTATCGCGATCTTGGTGAGTGTCTGGTTGAGCGCATTGACGATATCGGCCGACGTGAACGGTCCCGTGCCCGACAAGGCCGCCGTCGAGAACGACACGCCGTTGATCGTGGCCGTGAATGTATCGCCCGTCTGCGGCGTGCCTCCGCCCGTGAGAATCGTCGTAGGCGCCGCGAAGGTCTCAGTGCCAGTGCCCGTTTTCGCGAGACTGACGGTGATCGGATTGCCAGCCGCATCCGAAAACGCCAGGCTGTTGCCGCTGGCCTGGATCGAATAACTGCTGTTCTGTATTGCCATGCCGGTGGCATAAGTGCCGGTGTCGCCGGCCTGCGTGTTGATCGTCGCCTGGTAGAGAAGACCGTCGCCGCCCGTCTTCGTGAAGTCGATAGCGCTTCCGTTCAGCACGGCCGAGTAGCCCGCACCGCCGACCGCGGTATTGATGTCCGAAGCCATGCTGGCGAGAGTCGTGCCGGTCAAGGTAACGTTGTAGGTGGTGCCGTTGAGCGTGACGTTGACCACGTCCCCGGCCGTCTGGTTGGTGACGGTCGGTGTCAACTGGATCTTCGTCAGAGTCTGATTGAGCGCGTTGGCGATATCCGCCGGCGTGAACGGGCCCGCGCCCGCGAGCGCCACCGAGGCATAAGCCGTCCCGTCGATCGTTGCGCTGAATGCATCGCCGGTTTGCGGCGCGCCACCACCGACGGTGATCGTCGTGCTCGCCTGGAATTGGGCATTGAGCGCGTTCGCGACGTCGTTCATCGTCGGATTGGCCGGCAGACCTTGCGTGGCGAAAGTCTCGGCGCCGGTGCCGGATTTCACGAGACTGACGTTGATCGGATTGTTTGCCGAATCCGAGAAGACAAGGTTGTTGCCGCTGGACGTCGCCGAGAAGGTGGTATTCCGCACCCCCGCGCCGAACGTGTAGGTACCGGTATCGCCGGCACTCGGAGCGATCGTCGCCTGATAAAGAATGCCGTTGCCGTTGGTATTCTCGAACTCGATGTTGGAGCCGTTCTGCACGGCCGTATAGCCCGTGCCGCCGAGCGCGGTTTGGATGGCGGCCAGCATGGCGGCCGGCGTAGCGCCGACCGCGCCGGTGGTATAGGTCGTGCCGTTGAGCGTGACGTCGAGCGTGTCGGCGGGCACCTGCGTGGTGATGGTCTGCGGCACGTTGATCGCCGTGAGCGTTTGGTTGAGGGCGTTGGCGATCGAGCTCGCGTCGAACGGACCCGCGCCCGAGAGCGCGGACGAGGTGTAGGCCGTTCCGTCGATCGTCGCCGTGAACACGTCGCCCGCTTGCGGCGCGCCGCCGCCGATGAGGATTTTTGCCAACGACGGGCTGGCCGTCAGGCCTTGCGTGTCGTAGGTCACGCCATTGACCGTCGCCGTGAAGGTATCGCCGGATGCCGGATTGCCACCGCTCGTCGCGAAGGTGACGCCGGACGCCGAAACCGCAGTGGCATTGAACAGATTATTGGCGAACTGGTTGAGCTGCGCGGTGAGCCCGGGAAGATCGGTATCGCGCAATTGCAGCAAGGCGCCGATGCTCCCGCTGGTCAGCAAATGCGTGATGTCGATGCCGTTGAGCTTGATGGGCGAAAGCACGCTCGACGCGCTGACGTTGCCAGCGGGTGTGTAGGTGAAAGTGGCGGGACCCACGTCGTCGACCAGCGTCTGTCCCGTCGAGGTCGTCACCGTCATCACGCCGCTCGATGTGACGAAACTGCTGACGCCGATAAATTGCGCCACTTGATTCAACGCGACGGCGCGCTGATCCTCGAGGACGGCCGTCGATTGTCCCTCGGCCTGGAGTTGGCTTATCTGGGCGTTGGTGGACGCAATCGTTTTTAGCGCGGTATTGAGCGTCCCTATATCGGTCGAGATGGCTTGATCGGTGCCTTGGCGAATCGATTGGATGCCGGCAGAGAGCTGGTTGAGAGTCTGCGCGAGCGATTGGCCGGCCGAAACCGCGGCGCCTTGGGCGACCGGATCCTGCGGCGTCGTCGCGGCGGCCTGGAGCGCACTCGAGAAATTATTGAGCGCAGTGTTGATCGTCGCGCCGCTGCCGACCTGACCGAGCAAGGAATCAATCTGTTGATTATAGGTCGAAAGCGTCGAGGCGGCGCTCGCGGTCGTGGTCTGATTCGTGAGGTTGGTTTCGAGAACCTGATCAACGACCCGCTGAACCGCACCGGTCGAGACGCTGGTCGAACCTGCATTGACGATCGTCGTCTGCGGCAGGATCTCGCGCGAATAGCCCGCGGTCTGGACATTGGCGACGTTGCCCGAAATGGTCTGGATTTGCGCCTGGGTAGCGCGCAGACCGGATAGCGCAGTCCAGAGGGCGGATTCGATGCTCATGGCGCGCTCTTCTTGGGCCTCACAGGCGGCGGTCGAGCGCGGCCGAAGTCATGAAAGTGCGCCGCGGGCCGGTGGTCCGCTCGGGCGCGTAGGCGGTCACGGATTTCTGCTGTTGCTTGACCGCCGCGACGATCGCCGCGATGAGGCGCTCGATCGCGACCCTGCCAACGCGCAGCATGAGCTCGTTGTTGGTCACCGCGACACCCAATCGATCGCCTGGCACGGCGAGGCGCTCCTTCACCGGCAAGGAGAGGGGCTTCCCCTTATGCGCCGTGGTCAAAGCCTTCAAGGTCTTGTGGTAAGCCGCGGTCAGGCGGGTCTTCTCGTCCTGCAACGCCCCGATCTCCATGATGCGCATGGCGCGCACGAGCTCGGTCTCATGCGATAGGAGCGCCGTCAGGCGATCCGCCAGCTCGGCGAGCTGTTCGGTCAAATCTGCAATCTCGTCGGCGGAGGGAATCCCGGATGATGCGGATGTCATCGTCATTTCGTTCCTTGGTTTTCCTGCATGCGCAGGATCTCACGCGTAACCGCGTCGCCGATGCCGGTGGTCCCGCTCTGCGCGGCGACCTTGCTGTATTCCTGGAGCAACAACGAACGATAGACGCTTTCGCCGTTGCCGCCGCCGAAGAGCGAATCGGTATCGACGCCTGCGAACATGTTTTCGAAGGTCTGGGAGAGAAAGAAGGCCTCGAAATCCTGGCCGGCCTTTTTCGCGGCCGCGGGATCGGCATTGCTTGGTACCGTCGGCGCGGATGGCGCAGCGGCGGCCGGAGCGAGGAGATTGCTCGCGTCGCTCATCACATCAGCTCGATATCCGCCTGAAGCGCCCCGGCCGCCTTGATCGCCTGGAGAATGCTGATCATGTCGCGCGGCCCGACGCCTAGGGCGTTGAGGTTGTTGACGAGTTCCTGAAGGCTGACGCCGGAGCGAACCACGGCCATGCGGTGGTCGCTCTGTTCGTCGACCTGAAGATTGGTGCGCGGGACCACGACGGTTGCGGCACCACCCGTCGGTGCGAATTGGGTGCCGTTGGCCTGCGGAACCGCCGGCAAGCCGGCATTGGGATTGGGCGCGAGGCCGGGTCCGTTGGGAATGATGCCGGGCGTAGCCGTGCCGGCCGGTGCGAAGGGCGCGGGTTGCGAGACTTGCGGCGTCTCGGTCACGCGGACGGTGAGGTTGCCCTGCGCCACCGCGACCGTGCTGATCCGTACATTCTCGCCCATGACGATGATGCCGTTTTGCTCGTCGATGACGACGCGCGCAACCTGATCGGGCTCGACCGAAAGTTGCTCGATATCGGTCAAAAGGTCGACTACGTCGCCCTTCATGCTCGCCGGCACGGTCAGCACGACGGTCGAGGGGTCGGTGGCGGCGGCGACCGGCCCTTTCATGCGCGCGTTGATGACGTCGGCGACGCGCCGGGCGGTGGTGAAATCGGGATTGTGCAGCATCAAGCTGACGGTGCGCATCTTGGCCAGATCGAAGCCGACCTCGCGCTCGACGATCGCGCCCGTGGGGATGCGTCCGGAGGTCGGCACGCCCTTGGTGATCGAGGCGCCTTGCCCTTTCGCCGTGAAGCCGCCCGCCGAAACGGTGCCTTGTGCGACCGCATAGACTTCGCCGTCGGCGCCGAGGAGCGGCGTGACGAGCAGCGTTCCACCCAACAGGCTCTTGGCGTTGCCGAGCGCGGAGACCTGCACGTCGACCCGGGCGCCTTGGCGCGCGAAAGCGGGCAGGGTGCCCGTCACCATGACCGCGGCGACATTGGCGGTGCGCAGGCTGTTGTCGCGGGCGTTGACGCCGAGGCGCTCGAGCATCCCGATCAGGCTTTCGCGCGTGAAGATCGCCTGATTGAGCGTATCGCCCGTGCCGTTGAGGCCGACGACCAGACCATAGCCCACGAGCATGTTGTCGCGGACACCTTCGAAATCGGCGATGTCCTTGATGCGCGAGGCGGCGCCCGCCGGCGGTTCGAAGCCGAACAGCGCGCAAAAGGCGAGCGCGGCAAGAGCGAGGCGGCCAACGCAATTCATGATTCTCAACAACGACATGGTTATCCCGGTCTGGCTGATGCCAAAGCCGTGCCAAGGCCAAAGCCCGAGAAAACCGGGGTTTTTCACGGGGAGAGTAGGCTTCGGGGCGGCAATCGCTTCCGCTTTCAGGCAGATTTTGCCGCGTCGCCACGCGCGATGGGGCTTGGCATTAAGCGGGCCTTAACCATCACGCCGCCATGCTCCGGCCATGAGGATCGAAGGGTCACCGCCAGTTCAGACCACGGCGCCGCGACGCGAGGCCCGCGCCGCCGAAGGCGGCAGCAGTTTTGCCGATGCGGTTGCGACCGAGCCGCCGCCGCCGGCTGCGGCCACTTCATCCCTGACGGCGATCGAAGGTCTCTTCGCGCTCCAGGAAGTTCCCGACGAGCTAACCGGGCGCCGTCGCGCTGCTGCGCGCGGCAATGCCCTCCTCGACCGGCTCGAGGATCTGCGCGTTGCACTCCTGTCCGGGAGTTTGCCGCGCACGCAGCTCGTTCAATTGCGCGACATGGCGCGCGAGCACGGGCCGGCGATCGAAGACCCGAAGCTTGCGGGAATCCTCGCCGAAATCGAGCTTCGCGTCGCCGTCGAACTCGCCAAGCTCGACACGCTGGCCTGATACCGGGCGAGATTTTCCGGCCCAATTGCGGATTTGGCCGGAGGCCCCATGGGTGCGGATGGGCGCTGTGGGCATTTCTCCAGGCTTGAGCGCCCCCATTCGAGCGGCTTGAAGCAGGCCCTGCCGGTTCATATACTCGCCGCCGCATTTGAGATTGCGCCTGGGGAGTTGCATTGGTGAGCCGCCCGACGCTTCCGCCGGATTATCGTCCTTCGGACGACGATGAATTCATGAATCCTCTGCAACTCGAATATTTTCGCCAGAAGTTGCTGCGCTGGCGCGCCGAATTGCTGGCGGAATCGTCGGAGACCTTGCAGCATCTCAAGGAAGAGAGCCTGTCGGAGCCCGACATCGCCGACCGGGCGACCCTGGAAACCGACCGCTACACCGAGCTGCGGACGCGGGATCGCGAGCGCAAGCTCATTGCGAAGATCGACGAGGCGCTGCAGCGGATCGACAACGGCACTTACGGATTTTGCGAGGAGACCGGCGAACCGATCGGGGTCCGCCGCCTCGATGCGCGGCCGATCGCGACCTTGAGCCTCGAAGCGCAGGAACGCCACGAGCGGCTGGAACGCACCCAACGCGAGGATTGAGCGCCGCCGAGCCGCCGGAGGCGCGGCTTGCGGCATGCCGCTCCTTGCGCAGCCGGTCGATCGGCCTCATGGTGGCGAACCGGCGAAAGGTAAGCCCGCCCCATGCAGGGCCAAGCATCGCGGCCGGATCATGAGGAGGAAAAAATCCGATGAAGCTCCAGCTCAGTCTTGGCATCACCTCGAATCCGCGGACCTGGCCGATCCTCGACGGCCGCGTCGTGCCCGACGCGATCGATCCGCTCATTACGATGTGCGATCCCTCGGAGCTGTTTTGGCGGCAGTTGCGCTTTGCCGATTTCGACGTGTCGGAAATGTCGATGTCGTCGCTCATGATGATCCGCGCGCAGGGCGATGAACGCTTCGTCGGGCTCCCGATCTTCACGACGCGGCGCTTCTTCCATACCAATATTCTCGTCCGGCGCGATGCCCGCATCAATTCGCCGGCAGATTTGAAAGGCAAGCGCGTCGGCGTGCCCGAATATCAGCAGACGGCGGCGCTGTGGATCCGGGGCATCCTACAAAGCGAGTTCGGCGTGACTCCGCGGGACATGGAATTCTGGATGGAGCGTGTCCCGGCGCGCAGCCATGCCGGCGCCGTCGGATTCAAGCCGCCTCCGGGCGTGACCATCAACCAGATTCCTCCTGAAAAGAGCATCGGCTCGATGATGGTGAAAGGCGAGCTCGACGCCTGCATGTTCTACATCCGCAACCAGAACCTCGTCGACCGCAGCAGCGAAGACCTGCACAACCATCCCGATATCAAGCCGTTGTTCCCGGATTCGGCGGCCGAGGGCGTGCGCTATTACCAGAAGACCGGCATCTATCCCATCAATCACGGCATGGTGGTCAAGCGCGAGATTGCCGAGCGCAACCCTTGGGTCGTGGTCAATCTGCTGAAGGCGTTCAACGAGGCCAACGCCATCATCAACCGCGAGCGCGTGGAGCACGTCGCCTATCATCTCGAAACCGGGCTTGTGCCGCCGCAATGTCGCGCCGCGCTTGCGACACCGATCATCACGCATGGCATCAAGGCGAACCGCAACACGCTGGAGACGGCAGCGGCCTATTCGCTCGAGCAGGGCTTGACGCCGCGCCTCCTCAAGCTCGACGAGCTCTTCGCGCGCAACAGCTTGGAGTCCTAGAACGAGCGCGCGGGCGCGCGGGCGCTAGGTCCGGGGCATCCTCGTCGGCTCGTTAGAACGGCGCGAGGATGTCGAGCATTTGCTGGCCGTAGCGCGGCTGTTGATCATTGGTCAGCTGGCCGCGTCCACCGTAAGACACGCGCGCCTCGGCAAGCTTGTCGAGCGATACCGTATTGGTCGCGCTGATGTCTTGCTGCCGCAGCACGCCGGTGATCTGGAGATCGCGAACCTCGTAGTTCACCCGAATCTCCTGATGCCCCTGAACGACGAGATTGCCGTTCGGAAGCACTTGCGTCACCAGGGCGGCGACCTCGAGCGTGATCTTCTCTTCGCGGTTGATGAGCGCCTTTCCGTCATTGTTCGTGGCGCCGGTGATGTTGACGAGACTTGCCGGGTTGGCGCCGTGCGGCAGGATCTTGGCGATCTGGCCTTCGAAGCCCATCGCGCTGGGCATCGCATCCTGCTCGTTGGTCGTGCGTTGCGTCTGCGTTTCGTTGTTGAGTTGGGCCTTGTCGTCGAAACTGACGAGGACCGTCAATATGTCGCCGATTTGGGCGGCACGCTGATCCTTGAAGAATGCGCGCGATCCCGCTTTCCACAGCGAATTCGGCTGACGCTCGCCGATGATGGGCGCCGGCATCGGGAGCGAAACGGGCTGATAGCCCGGCTGCGTCTTGGGATCCTGGATGGTCGTGAGCGGCGGCGCTTCCCCGACCTGGGTGATGCGCGAAAACGCGTTGCAGCCGCTCAGCATCACGGCCGCGAGCGCCGTGGCGGCGATCTGCTTCAAAGGGTAGGGCGCAGCCATTCTCATCTCCCGTATCAGCGCGCGGCGAACTTTTCGCGCAGGCCCGCGCGAACGAGATCGGGGCCGGTGACGGTCACATCGATCGTCCGGTTCGACTGCGTGTTGGTCACGCGGATGCTCGATCCGGCGGCCCCGTCCTCGAGCGCCTTGCCCTGGGCGCTTAATTCCATGGTCGGCGAGCGGAGCTCGATGATGACAAGGTCGCCCTTGCGGACAAGCACGGGCTCTTGGACATCGCCGGCGCGCACTGGCTGCTCCGCGCGCAGCATATGCGCCGCACTCTTGCCCACCAATTGACCCACATCGGTAATCGTATCGAGCGCCAATCGCTCGCGCGGAAAGTTGATTCGCTCGATATCTCTAGCAGTCAGTACCTCGTTGATCGCGATGACGTGGTTGGGGACTGCGATGGCAATTTCGACGATCAACCGCCCGGAAACCCGCAGGCGCTGTGCGTCGGCCGCGCCTGGCGGTGCAGAGACGAAGGCCGAGAACCGGCCGGTTCGCGCGTCGAGCGTCACCCCCTCGACGGCCACGCCATCATCCGCTTCGGCCGGGACAAGGAGACGCAGGGCGGGATTATCCAGATGGATCACGGCATCGCCGCCGGCGATCGACGGCGCCATGGCTTCGAGCAGGCGGTGTGCAATCGTATCCGCGTCGATGTAGCGGCTCGCTCGGAAGACGGCCGCTTGATCGAACTCCGAAGCCGGTGCCCAGACGAGATGATGCGCGCGCGCAAGCGCGCCGAGCCAAGCGGCGGAATAGGTGGCGCGCATGCCAAGCGCCGGCGCAGCCGCGACCGTAGCCTGTGCATCCGCGCCGGCATTCGTAAAAAAATCGCCCAGATGGATGACACCGCCGGTGACGGTGACGTCGGGATTGAGCGCGACGCCCGCGCGCGCGACGCCGGAGGACGCCGCGATCAAGAACGCGCAAAGGACGGCGAGGAGCTTGTTCATGGCGCGATCATTGGATCTGGCTCAAGGTCGTCATCATCTGATCGGAGGTTTGAATGACCTTCGAGTTCATTTCGTAGGCGCGCTGCGCCGTGATCAGATCGGTGATCTGGGAGACGATGTTGACGTTCGAGGTCTCGAGAAAGCCTTGCTGAATCGTGCCGAACGCGGTCGAGCCCGGATTGCCGGTGACGGGAGCGCCCGAAGCGGGCGTCTCGGTCAAAAGATTGTTGCCTTGCGCGGAAAGGCCGGCCTCGTTGGGGAAATTGGCAAGCTGCAACTGGCCCACATTCTGAGGCTGAATCTGGCCGGCAACTTGGGCCAGGACTTGGCCGGCAGCGTTCACGGTGAGATTCGTCGTGTTCTGCGGGATCGTGATCCCCGGCTGGACGATATAGCCGTCGGCCGTGACGATTTCGCCCGTCGCGCTCAATTGCAGCGATCCGGCACGGGTATAGGCGGTGCTGCCGTCGGGCATCTCGACCTGAAAGAAGCCGCGCCCCTGGATCGCCAGGTCGAGAGAGTTGTTTGTGTTGACGAGGTTGCCCTGGGTCGTGACGCGATATACTGCCGCGGCTTTGACGCCGCTACCGATCTGCACGCCGACCGGAACGATGGTGCCGCTGTCGGACGAATTGGCGCCGACATTGCGCTCGTTCTGGTAAAGTAAATCCTGGAACTCGGCACGTTGCCCTTTGAACGCGGTGGTATTGAGGTTGGCGATGTTGTTCGAGATGACTTCGACGTTGAGCTGCTGCGCGAGCATCCCCGTCGCGGCGATCGAGAGCGAGCGCATTAGGCGTACCTTTCCTTAAACCGTCTTTCCGAGCCGTTCGATCGCGGTCTTTATGCGATTATCCTCGGCGTCGGCGAAATTCTTCGCGGCAGTGAGTTCATGGGTCGCGTTCAAGAGCCGCGTCATGGCGAGAACCGGCTGGACGTTGGAATCCTCGATCGCGCCCTGAACGACCGGCGTGCTGGTGATTGGCTGCGGCGCCTCGGTCGTGTCGTAGAGCCCGTTCGCCTCGGCGACCATCAGTTGCGGATTGTCGAAGGTGACAACCGGAATGTGTCCGATGGTGCCCTGCGAGGTCGAGACCGTGCCATCCCCCCCGATCGTGACGGGGCCGGAATTGGCGGGTACGACGATCGGCGCGCCGGCGTCGTTCTGCAGTAGATAGCCATTGGACGTCACCAATTCGCCCTGCGTGTCGAGCTGGAAATGGCCGCTTCGGGTGTAGCTCGTGCCGGCGGGTGTCGTGACGGCGAGCCAACCGTCGCCATTGAGCGCGATGTCGAGCGGATTGCCGGTGTGGTTGAGCGGGCCCTGGCTCATATCGTGATTGTTGCCGGCCTGCGTGACGTAAGCGATCTGGCTGCCCCCCGGCGCATTGGCCAGATATTCCGAGAACAGCATCCGCTCGCCCTTGTAGCCGGGCGTCGACATGTTGGCGATGTTGTTCGCCAACACCGCCATTTCCTGTTCGCGGGCGGCTTCGCCGGAGAGTGCGATATAAGTCGAGGTATCCATGACACGACGATGTTTGGTTAATCCACGGCAACGTGTGCATGGCGCGTGCCAAACGGGAGATCCGGCCATTTCAAGAACTTAGAAGGCCGCGCCGGGAGGGCGTGAACCGCGATTGGCAGGCTTTGCCCGGAAAATTCTGCCGGTTCGGCGGTCCGCTTCAACCAGTTGTTAACGATAAAGTCCCTATCCTCGCAGCCAGATTTGCCGAACGCGGCGACCCACTTTCACTGTTCGTGAGCCATGGCCGAAGCCACCGTCGAGGAAAAGATCGAATCGGACATCGACGGTGAAGCGCCGCCCGAGGTCGCCGAACCCAAATCCAACAAGAAGAAGCTCATCATTATCGTCGGCGCCGGCGTCGGCTTGCTGCTTCTGGTGAGCGCCGGGCTCTACTTTACCGGCATGCTCGATCGCTTCGTCGGTCACAAGGAACCGGTTGCCGTAGCGCCTCCGCCCAAGCCCCTGGTCTTCTTCGATCTGCCCGATTTCCTCGTCAATCTGAACAGCGTCGGCAACCGCAAGGCTAACTTCTTGAAGCTGTCGGTGAGCCTCCAGTTGGAGAGCGCCGAGGACACGGCGCGGGTCTCCGCGATGATGCCGCGCATCGTCGACAATTTTCAGATCTATCTACGCGAGTTGCGGATCGAGGATCTGCGCGGATCCGACGGCATCTATCGACTGCGCGAAGAATTGCTGGCGCGTGTCAACGCCGCGGTCGCGCCGGTCAAGGTCACGGATGTGCTGTTCAAGGAAATGCTGGTCCAGTAGGGCCGCGAGTGGACAATGGCAGCCGATCAGGATCAAGAGGATCAAGATAAACTCGCGGCGGAATGGGCCGCCGCTTCCGGTGACGCGCCGAGCACGCCAGCCGCGGACGGAGCGGATGGCGCCGCTGCGGCCCCGAGCGCCGACGACGACGAAGCCGCCGCGCCGGGCCGCGTTCTCAACCAGAACGAGATCGACAGCCTCCTTGGCTTCGGCGATGACGACGGCCAGGGCTCGGAGCGTTCCGGCATTCGGGCAATCGTCGATTCCGCTCTGGTGTCCTACGAACGCCTACCAATGCTCGAGGTGGTCTTCGATCGCCTCGTTCGTATGATGTCGACCTCGCTGAGGAACTTCACCTCCGACAACGTCGAAGTCTCGATCGATAACATCACGTCCATCCGCTTTGGCGATTATCTCAATTCGATTCCGTTGCCGGCGATGCTGACCGTATTCCGTGCCGAACAATGGGACAATTACGGTCTGCTCACCGTCGACAGCGCGTTGATCTATTCGATCGTCGACGTGCTCTTGGGGGGGCGGCGCGGAACGGCGGCGATGCGAATCGAAGGCCGGCCTTACACGACGATCGAGCGCAACCTGATCGAACGCTTGGTCTCCGTGGTGCTTTCCGACCTTTCCGGCGCGTTCGATCCCTTGACGCCGGTCACCTTCCGTTTCGAGCGGCTCGAGACCAATCCGCGCTTTGCGACCATCGGACGTCCCGCCAATGCGGCGGTCCTGGCCCGGCTGCGCATCGATATGGAAGACCGCGGCGGACGGCTCGAAGTCTTGTTGCCTTACGCGACCCTGGAGCCGGTGCGCGAGATGCTGCTGCAAGGTTTCCTCGGCGAGAAATTCGGCCGCGATGCGATCTGGGAAACGCATCTTGCCGGTCAATTGTGGAATACGCTCGTGCCGATCCAGGCGGTGCTCGATACCGTCGAAATCCCGCTGCGCGATGTGCTCAATCTCGAGGTCGGCACCCGCATTCCGCTGAGCGTCGGCCTTGATGACGAGATCAAGCTCATGTGCGGCGATATGCCGATGTTCGTCGGCAAGATGGGGCGCCGGGCGGGGAATATCGCGGTCCAGATCCAGGAACGGATCGACCGCGAGCGGGGGAACAACTGATGCTGAGCTTCTGGGCCGACGCCGTCGTCGCGTTGCTCCTCGTCGCAACCATCGGCTATTCGGCGGTGCTCAATCGTCGTCTTGCCGGGGTACGTGGCGAACGCGACAAATTCGATAACGTGATCCGCGAACTCACCAAGGCTTCGCAGCGCGCCGAGAATGCGGTCGCGACATTGCGCACGGCCGCCGACGAATTGGGTCGGCGGCTCGACAAGAAGATCGACGAGGGCCGCGCCCTCGGCGACGATCTGGCTTATATGACCGAGCGCGGGGGCAGTATCGCGGACAAACTCGAGGCGCAGATCCGTGCCGCGCGCGACGGGCTGAAGCCCGATCTGAGGCGGGAGACGCGGATCGCCCCGCGGCCCGAGATTCGCGAAGAGCATCGGGTTGAACCGGCGGTCAGGCGGCCCGCTCAACCGGTTCCTGCCCCGCCCGCGCAGCCGCTCCAACCCGCGCGTCCGCCTTCATTCGAAGCCGGTCTTCGCCGAAAGCCGAAGCTGCCGGAGGCGTTTGTGCCTGCGTCTGCGCTCGAATCCGCGCCCGAGCCGGCGGGCATGGCATCGCGCGCCGAGCGTGAATTACTGCGCGCGCTTGCGCGGCGGCGCTAAAGATCATGCGCTTGCGCTTCGGATACCGCTTACGCCTTCTGCCGATCATGGCGATTGCGGCGACGATGCTGCTTGGCTTCAAGGTCGCGGACCTCCTGTCCGACGGGAAAGGCGCGGTCGCGCCTTATGCGCGTGCCCAAGCTGCCGCGCCGTCTCTACAAGCGGCGAGCGCAGCCAAGCCATCCGCCGAAGCTCAGCAGGGTCCCCCCGCCGCGATGCAGCCGGGTCCCAAACCCGCCATCCAGCCGAACCCATCGGCCGACGCGTCGGCCATCGATCCCCAATCGCTCAGCCCGTCCGAGATCGGAATTCTGCAGCAGCTTTCGCAGCGCCGCGCTTCGCTCGATCAGCGCGCTTCCGAGCTTGACCAGCGCGATGTCGTCTTGCAGGCTGCCGAGAAGCGTATCGACGAAAAAATCGCCAAGCTGCAAGATCTGCAGAAGAGCATCGCCGCCGACGTTCAAAAGCGCGGCACCGAAGAGGATGCGCGGCTTCAGAGCCTCGTCAAAATCTATGAGGCGATGAAGCCCAAGGACGCGGCCCAAATCTTCGACCAGCTCAGCATGCCGGTCTTGCTGAGCGTGTTGAAGCGGATGAAGGAATTGAAGACCGCCCCGATCCTCGCCGCGATGGATCCGGAACGGGCGAAAGCCGTCACGACCGCGCTTGCGGAAAGGCACGATGACGTCGCCGCGGCGCAGAGTCCCGCCAGGTCGCCGGCCGGTACGCCGACGCCCCATCCTTGACGGCCATCATGCGGCGCTCGCTTCTCGCTTTAACGCTATCCGCGACCATGGCGATCGCCTTGCCGGCAGCTTCCGCCGAGACCGTGCAGGTGCGCGCCGGGGAGCACGCAGAAGGATATGCGCGGATTGCGATCGAGTGGCCTACGCCGGTCGCCTTCGAGGCCAAGCTGGTGGGCGAAACCTTGACGATTCACTTCGCCCGCGCCTTTACGGCGCAGCTCTCGCCGCTTGCCGGCAAGCTCGACGATTACGTGACGAGCGTCAGTCAGTCGGCGGACGGAACCTCGATCGTCGCGCGTTTGAAGCGGCCGGTCGAGCTCAAGACCGCGACCGTGAATGGAAGGATTGCGACGATCGATCTTGTTGCCCGGTCCCCCACACCGGCGGACAAGCACCCGGTTAAACCCGAAGCCAAGGCCCATGACCCCAAAAACGCGACGGCACGGGCGAAGGCGCCGGACTCTCACTCTGAGAAGTCCGAGCCCGAGCAGGCCGGGTCAGGCAAAGGCCCGAACGGCCCGTCGCAGGCCGGCGGCAAGCCCGTGAAACTACTCTCCCAAGCCTCCGCAAGCGCGCCAAAATCGGCCGCGTCATCACCGGCTGCGTCCGCCCCGCCTGCGCCCAAGCGCGCGGCCGAGCGCGTGCAGGTGAGGGGCGCCGAACATAAAAACGGCTTTGCTCGCATTGCCGTCGAATGGCCTTCTCCGGTGACCTTCGAGAGCAAGCTCGACGGCGCGACGCTGACGATTCACTTCGCGCGACCGTTCAAGGCCCAACTCGCGCCGCTGACCAGAGAACTCGATCATTACATCGCGCATGCCGAGCAATCCGCGGATAGCACCTCGATCATCGCCGCGCTGAAACGCCCGGTCGAGATCAAGACCTCCACCGTCAACGGCAAGATTGCCGCGATCGACCTCCTGGCGCGCGACGCCGCGACGCCGGCGCAGCGGGCGGCCAAGCCGGAAAAGGCCAAAGCGCGAGAACCCGAACCGAGCAAGATCGACGCCCAGGAAGCTAAGAAAAACGAATCGTCCAAGCCCGAGCCAAAAATCGATGAATCGACAAAACCCGAGATAGCCGTCGTTCCGCCGGCAGCGCCTTCCGAGGCAATGGCGAACGCTGCCGCTCCGGCGACCGCCGGCGCCGTCGGGACTGTCGTCAATTTGACACCGACGCTCGTCGCCAACTCCGATCGCACGGCAAGCCTGCGCTTCGATTGGCCGATGCCGACCGGCGCGGCGATCTATCGTCGCGACGGCGCGATCTGGATCGTTTTTGCCGCGCCAACCACCCTCGATCTCGCCGGGATTCGGAACGCGAAACAATCGGCCGTTCAGGCGATCGATCAGATCGGAGCCGAGGGCGCGACGGCGGTGCGTCTCGTCACCGCCGACGGCCTCAATCCTAGCGTGCGGCGCGCGGGAAATTCATGGATCATCGATTTAAAGCGCCAAGAAGCCGCGCCGGATTCGGCGATCGTCGTCGATCCACGGCCGCTTCCGCCGGCGCCGTCTGTCGAGCTCCATGTCCATGCCGCCGGCACGCCCTTGCAGTTGCGTGACCCGATGCTCGGCGACGGCCTGACCATCGTGCCGGTCGCCGATGTCGGACGCGGCATCGACGCGACGCGGGACTTTGTCGATTTTCGCCTCTTGCCCAGCGTGCAGGGCATCGTCATTCGCCCCAATTCCGACGATCTCCGAGTCGAGGCCAAGGCCGATTCGGTCGATATCACGCGCCCAAACGGGCTGGTGCTGTCGGACGAACATGATCGGCTTTTGGCACGCTCCGGCCCGAACCGCCACCGCATGTTCGATTTTGTCAACTGGCGGGGACCCTCGAATTTGACCTATTCCGAGCGCCGCAGCGCTCTCGACCGCGCGATCGCGCAGGCCGCGCCCGGCGCACGCACCCGGCCGCGGCTCGACCTTGCGCGTTTCTACTTCGCCAATCTCTTCGGCCCGGAAACGCTCAGCGTCTTGGCGCAGATCACCCGAGATGACCCGCAGACGGCCGCCGAATCGAGCTTTCGTGCCTTGAAGGGCGCCGCCTGCCTGCTCTCGGATCGAAACGATTGCGCCGCCAAAGAGCTTGGCAATGCAGATTTCAACAACGAGCCGGAAATCGCACTTTGGCGCGGATCCTATGAGGCGGGAAAGGCCGACTGGCCCAGCGCCGCGCGCGATTTTCTGGATGGCGTGAGCTTCCTCAATACGTATCCCAAGGCGCTGAGGGACCGCCTTGCGCTGCAAGCGGCGGAGACGATGATCGAAAGCGATCGCGCCTCGGCCGCCCTACCGCTCCTCGACGCTGTCAAAGAAGACCGCCCCGACGAGCGCCAGCAGGCCATGGCCGCCTATGTGCGGGGCCGCGCGGATCAGGAACTCGGACAACTCAAGCCCGCGCTCGAGCTGTGGACCAAGGCCGCGGCGATGAGCGACCGCAAGGCGCGGGCGCTGGCGCTTTACGCCAAGGCGTTGGCGCTATACGAAGCAAAGCAAGCCAGCCGGATCGATACGATCAACGCACTCGATGCGCTGCGTTTTGCCTGGCGCGGCGACAATTTCGAGTTCACGCTCTTGCGTCGCCTGGGAGAGTTGAAACTCCAGGAGAACGACACCGAAGGCGGGCTCGACGCGCTACACCTGGCCGCGACCTATTTTTCCGATTACCCCGCAGCCAAGGACGTCGTCCAGGAAGCCGCTTCCGCCTTCGGCGGCCTCTTCTCCGGCAAGGATGCCGACGACATGCCGCCGGTCAAGGCCCTGGCGCTCTATGATCAATTCCATGACCTTATTCCGACCGGCGCGCAGCACGACGCGATCGTGAAGAAGCTTGTCGACCGCCTGGTTTCGGTCGACCTCCTCGATCGCGCCGCCGAACTGCTTGGGGACCAAGTGAAGAACCATCTCGCCGGCGTCGACAAGACGCGCGCCGCGACCCAGCTCGCGCTGTTGCGCCTCATGAATCATCAGCCCGACGCCGCGATCGCGGCGCTCGATATCGACGTGGCCGCGGGGCTCACCCCGGACCTCGTGCGCCAGCGTCAAGAATTGCGCGCCCGCGCCTTGCTCGACCTCGGCCGTGCACCGGAAGCGCTTGCCATGCTCGCCAACGACAATAGCCGCGATGCGTATCGCCTGCGCGCCGATATCTATTGGCACCAGCGGGATTGGAAAAACGCAACGAAGGTGTTTGCGCTACTTGCCGGCGAACCGCCGGCGAAGGCGCCGCTCGATGCCGAGACCGCAAGATTGGTGCTGAGTTGGGCGGCGGCGCTTACCCTCGACGGCGACCAGAAGGGTCTCGCGAAGTTGCGCGACGACTTCGGCGCGGCGATGGTCGGGACCAAGGCCGCCGATGCCTTCAACGTCATTGCCGACGACAATAATGCCGCGGCCGCCGCCGGCGGAACGCCGAACCAGATCGCGGACCGCGTCGCTCAAATCGGAACCCTGCAGAATTTCATCGCCGCCTATAAGCAACGCCTCGCCAGTGACAAGCTCAGCGCGATAAACTGACGCCCTTGTTTGCTCGTTTTGCTCCGTCCGGGCGGAATGGTGGCGAAGCGGCGGCAGGCATGACATGGCGAATATCCTGGGCGCGCCCATCTTCGCGCCCGCGGCGCGCCTCGATGATCATTTTTCAGCCCGCGGGGCCTTGGCGCTCGAGCGTGACGTCGATTATGATCATCGCCGCGATTTGAGCGGCCTCAACCGGCAGCTTCAATCGCTCTTCGCCGTCGTGAACCATGCCGGCGAACCGGTCGATGTCGAGGCCGGAATCGGCCATGGCTTCACCTCGGCCTCGGACGGCCTCATGCCCAAGCTGATGCTGGCAAAGAGTTTTTGATCGAGCCCAGGGTTCAACAAGCGAGACGATCCACATGTCGCAAGACGGAACGGCGACCGGCTATGGTCCAGTCGGCAAGACACTTCATTGGCTGATCTTTGCGCTACTCGCCGCGCAATATGCGTTGGGTTGGACGATGCCGGACGTGCATCGTGACACGAAAGCGGAAGGGCTGATCGCTTGGCATCTGGGCGTCGGCGCGGCGATCATCGCCGTGGTGCTGCTCCGGTTGATCTGGCGCGCGATGAATCCGGTGCCGCTCGAGACAAAGAATCTACCACCGTGGCAGGTGTTCCTCGCGCACGCGACGCATTGGCTCCTCTATCTCGGCCTCGTCGTCCTGCTGGGTCTGGGCTGGGCCAATGCTTCGGCACGCGGCTTCCCCATCGCGCTGCTCGGGGTGGTGCCTTTGCCTCCGATCATGCCGGTCGGCTCGCGGATCGGGTTGCAAGCCGGCGACATTCACATCTTTTTGAGTTGGTGCCTGCTCGCCATCATCGGCCTCCACGTTTTGGCCGCGCTCTATCACCGCGTCGTTCTCCGCGACCGCGTCTTGCAGCGAATGCTGCCCGGCGGCTAGGCGAGCAGCCCGCGATCGATGCCGATCGCGGGCCCTGAATCATCGGCGCTTGAGGAAGGGGACCGCCAACCGCATGACCTCATCGGCCGCGTCCCACGGCACCATGTGCTTGCAATTGTCCACGATACGCAGGTCGAGCTCCGGCTGCATCTTCTTGAAGAACTCGGCCCGATCGGCGGCATGCGCTCGGTCGTTTCGCCCATAGATCAGCAAGAGCGGGATTTTGAGCGCGAGCATGCGCTGCCAGATCGGCGAGCCGCCGGCGCCGCCTTCAGGCGCATTCGCCCGGGCGGTGAAGATCTCGAACGCCGTGCCGATGCTGCGGCTGTGCCGCAGCGCGAGTTCGTCAGGCGTGATCAGCTCGGTGTGATAGAGGTCGGCCTGCATCAGCTTCTTCGTGTCTTCGAGCGTCGGCGGAGTGACGGCCATCTGGCGATCGACGCGCTGCGCTACCTGGGCGTAGCGGCCCTCGACGTCTTCGGGCAAGGGCGGCAGCAGAGTCCCGGTGCCGAGCACCATGAGATGGGTGTAACGGCTCGGATCCTTCAACGCGAGCTCAACCGCGATCGAGCCCGAGCGTGAATGCGCAATCAACGCGACGCGATCGAGTCCCAGCGCGTCAATGAATTTCGGTACCGAATCGCGCTGATAAGCGAGGGAGAGGTCCTTGCCGACCTCGCTCAGCCCATAGCCCGGAAAATCGAAGGCGATGGCGCGAAACCCCGCCGCGGCCAGCGGTCCGAGGCTGCGGATGAAGACATCGGCCGAGGAACCAAGCGACGCGCCATGCATGAGAAGGACAGGCGGCCCCGCGCCCTCCTCGATGTAGCGCAGCTTCAGCCCGTCGACCGTCACGTATTTGTCGACCGGGCGGGTCTTCAATTGCGTTTCCATGGCTCCCTCCGCATTTCTCTTGACCTATGTTCGGCCTCTGGCGGCCATATGGCAATGGGTTTCCGGAGGCTGTGTACAGGCGGATGGGCTGAGCGTCGCGCCGGCCTCAATCGCCGGCCTCAATCAAGGGAAGACATATCTTCGCGCTTCAGCACGATGGGTGTTCCGTGCGGCGTCGCCTTGGCGGCACGATCCCACGCCGCACGCAGCGACACCAGGGTTCCCGGCTTGGCGAGGCCTTTTTCAGCGACGATGCGTTCAAGGGTCCGCAGCCAATGCCGATAATAAGTCTCGCCCGTGTCGGGATCGCCCTCGGCCTGGGCGCGCTTGATTTCATCGCCGAGCGCCGCCGCCCATTCCTTCCAGGTAAAGACGCCGCGTTCGTGCAGCGCCACGGCCATAGCAAAAGCCTGCGCCTCCCAGGGCTCGCGAAAGACCGGGCCATCGCCGTCGCGCGGCAGGCTCGGCAGCGCGGCAACGCCCGGATCGGAAGGCCCAGGGCGCGGCACGCTCACGGCTTTTCCAGATAAGGTTCGAACGCCTCGATCGAGACTTTGAGTGCCGGGTCCGTGTCGTCGCCCCATAATTCGCGGCCGCTGAAGACGACGGTGTAGAGCCATTGCGGGTTCTCGCCTTCGCCCGCGACGACCGCATCCGGAAAGACGTGGCAGCCGCGCACGGCCTCGACGATACCGAGCTTGCCGCGCGCATAGCGCGGCAGCCTCGTATGCGAGAGCGGATTGATGTTCCGCGTGCGCACGGCGGCTCCTGGCGCAAACCGCGCGGGTGCCGAAGCCGGGCGGGCATAGGAGCCGCGCGTCAGGTTCTTGTCGACATCACCCACGCCGAGCTTGCGCTTCAATGCCTTGCCCGGATGAAGCGAATGGCCGGCGGCGATCTCATCGGCGCCGACGAGCCCGTGCTCGAGCAAGCGACTTTCCAAACCGCGTTCCCATTTCTCGTAGTAGGTGACACCCAAATAAATCTGCGGCGGCAGCTGCTCGAGCGAGAAACGCGACATATCGATGTTCCACAGGCCGACATAACCCATGGCGCGCTGCATCCCGAGGACGCGGCCTTCCCAGCGCGCATGGAACACCGGTTCGTCGGCTTCCGGGCGCACCGGCCCGAAACCCTGCATGCCGCCCATGTCGTGAACGCCGTTCATCGGCCGGCCTCATGCGCCGGCTTCGCCATGCCCGTGCCGACCATGCTGTCACGCGTGACCAGCGCGGCAAGTTGCTCTTCGGTCCATCCCGAGGTGCCGGCGGGGCGCAGCGGCAGGACGAGGAAGCGCGTCTCGGCGGTCGAATCCCAGACGCGGAGTTCGGTTTCGGTCGGAAGCGCTATGCCGAAATCCTGCAACACGCCGCGCGGATCGATGACCACGCGCGAACGATAGGCCGCCGATTTGTACCAGACCGGCGGGAGGCCCAAGACCTCCCACGGATAACAGGAGCAAAGGGTGCAGACGACGATGTTATGCCGGCGCGCGGTATTCTCGACCGCGATCAAGTGCTCGCCGACAGGACCGAGCGTGCCCGACGCGTTCACCGCCGCGGTGGCGTCGGCGATCAGGCTCTCCTTGAAGGCGGGATCGCTCCACGCCTTGGCGACGATGCGCGCACCGATATGGGGCCCGATCCTGGTTTCATAGGCCTCGACGATGCGATCGATCGCCGCCGGATCGATATAGCCCTTCTCGGTCAGGACGGTTTCGAGCGCGCGGACGCGCAGCTGCATCTCCGACAACTCGGAACCGGGATCGTGGTCGTGATCATGCTTGGCGTGATGTGGGTGGTCGTGTTCATCTGGGGCCATAACGCGCCTCGCGGTCAATCTGTGACTTGGGAATTCTCGAATGTGCCGTCGTGCGGCGTTTCCAGGAGATTACGAGATTTCTGTTTCAGCAAAATCCGGCGGCACGAAGGCGCGCACCGGCGGCGCCGCGCCATCGACCCGCTCGACCTCGACCAGCGCCGTCGCCGAGCTCGGGCCCTGACCGAGCTTCGAGGTGCCGCGGTCATAGGTCAGGACATTCGGATTGCCGTGCAAGCAGGTCGCATCGGACGATTCATTCTCGGGATCGAACCAGGCGCCGCAGGAAAGCCGGATCACGCCGGGACGCACCTCGTCGGTCAAGACAGCGCCCGCTAAGCAGGCCCCGCGTGCGTTGCGGATGCGGACGACATCGCCGTCCTTGATCGCGCGCGGCGCGGCATCGGCGGGATTGATCGCGACCGCTTCGCGGCCCGCCACCTTGCCCTGCGCGCTCACGGGCCCGACATCCATTTGACTGTGCAGCCGAAAGCGCGGCTGGCTCGAGACCAGATGGAGCGGATAGCATCGCGCAGCCGCTGCGCCCAGCCATTCCGCAGGCTCGATCCAGGCGGGATGCGGCGGGCAATCCGCATAGCCGAAGCCCGCGATGCGCGAGGAATAGAGCTCGATCTTGCCGGAAGGCGTCGCCAAGGGATGCGCCAGGGGGTCGTCGCGGAAATCGCGGAAGAGCACGAACTCGTCGCTGCGACGCGGAATTTCGAGCCAGCCCTTCTCCCAAAACTCATCGAAATCGGGCAGCGGATCATTGGTGCGGGCGCCCTCGCGAAACCGGGCGTAGAGATGACGCAACCAGCCCATCTCGTCGCGCCCTTCGGTGTAAGCGGCCTCACAGCCGAGGCGCCGGGCGAGGTCCGCGAGAATGACGAAATCGTCGCGCGCCTGGCCGACCGGCTCGATCGCCTTGTGCATCGCGATGACGTAACTGTCGCGGCCGCCGGCGCCAATATCGTTGCGTTCGAGCGACGTGGTGGCCGGCAGCACGAGATCGGCAAAGCGTGCCGTTGCGGTCCACCATGGCTCGTGGACGATGATCGTCTCGGGACGCTGCCAGGCGCGGCGCAGCCGGTTCAAATCCTGATGATGGTGGAAAGGATTGCCGCCAGCCCAGTAGACCAGGCGGATATCGGGATAGGTCTGCTCCTTGCCGTTGTAGTGATAGATCCCGCCCGGATCGAGCAAGCAATCGGCGATACGCGCCGCCGGGATCGCGAGCTTTGCGAGGTTGGCCAGGCCCTCCATCATCGGCGGCGGAAAGGAGAGCGGCGGTTCCGCGATATTGGCGGAAGAGCCGTAACCAAAGCCGAATCCGCCGCCGGGCAGGCCGATCTGGCCGAGCGCCGACGCCAGCAGGATGAGCGCCCAATAGGGCTGCTCGCCGTGATCGGCGCGTTGGAGAGACCATGAGCAGGAAAGCATCGTGCGCATCGACGCCATGCGCCGCGCCAAAGAGCGGATCGTCTCGGCCGGTATGTCGGTAATCGAAGCCGCCCATTCCGCATCCTTCGGACGCCCGTCGGTCTCGCCCAGGAGGTAGGCCCGTACCTCCGCGACGCCGACGCAGTGCGTGGCGAGAAACGCCGCATCGTGCAGGCCTTCGGCCAGCAGCGTATGCGTCAAGGCGAGCAGCAACGCGGTGTCGGTATTGGGCCGGATCGCCAGCCATTCGGGCGCGGCCTCGCCAGGCCCGTCATCGCGGATCGGGCTGACATTGACGACCGCGACGCCTTGGCGCGCCAACTCCTTCATCCAGCCTTTGATCGCATGGGTGCCGGTGCCGCCAAGCGAGACTTGCGTATTCTTGGGATTGGCGCCGCCGAACAGAACGACCAACCGCGCATGGCGCGCGACCGAGGACCAGGAGGTGAGCGGCCCGGTGACCGCCTGGGCCGAGCCCAGCACATGCGGCAAGAAGGTGAGCGCCGTGCCGAAGCTGTAATTGCTCGTCTGATCGACGAAGCCGCCGAAAGCGGCGAGAAACCGTCGCAACTGGCCGCGCGCGCCATGAAAGAGCCCCGCCGAGGACCAACCCTGCGATCCGCCCATGATCGCGCCGGGTCCGTGCTCGCGCTTGACCCGGGCGAGTTCAGACGCGACGAGATCGAGTGCGTCGGACCAGGAAACCGGCACGAAGCGCTCGGAGCCGCGGCCCCCACCCGCGCCGCGACCGCGCCGGAGCCAACCTTCGCGCACCGCAGGCTGCGCGACCCGCGCGCTCGAATGCACGCTCGCGGGGATATTGTCGAGCAAAGGCGAAGGATCGGCGTCGCGCTCGAACGGGCGGATGCCGAGAATGCGTCCGTTCTCGACCTCGGCGAGGAACGCGCCCCAATGCGAATGGTTGTAGACGGACTTTCGGGTCACCGGTGTCCTCCCGAGCGAAGGGTATCAGAACAGGCTTCGCCCGTCGATTGGAGGAAGAACCGCCCGTGGGACGGGAGCGCCGGCTTTCAGCGGTTCGGCCGAACTTCGTTCTCGATATCGAGAACCCGCTGGCGTTGATCGGAGGAGAGGGCGTATTCGTAAATCACCGCCTGATTGGCGCGTGCATGCGGCATTCCGGCCAGGGCGGCGATGCCATAAAGCACATAGGCCGCCACGGAATCGCGCGGTGCGCCGACTCCCTTGTAGTCGCACCAGGCCAGCAATTCGGTCGCGCGCGCATTGCCGTTGCGGGAGAGACTGCGCAAGAGCTGGACATCGGCGGCCGAGACGCGATCGGTCTTGATCTTGGCCGCAATCGCGAGCACGGGGTCGCTCGGGCCGGATTCGTGCTGGGGCCCCACATCGTTCCGCGCGGACTGCGGTTGACCGGCCAAATCGGCATCCAAATCGAGGCCCGGGGGCACGTCATTGGATTTTGGCTTGGGCGGGAGCGGCGGATGCAATTCGGCGCGGCCAGGCCCGCCGCAGCTCGAATCGGCGCCGTCGAGACACTGGAAGCGGCCATCGAGCCGGTAGAAATCCGCGCGGGCCGGCAACGAAGACAGCGCGATGGCGGAAAGCGTCCCGAGCAGCCCGTAGCGGATCAGAAACCGGTTCATGGACAAATTCCGGTCATCGCTTGATCACGGTCATCGCCGATCATTGCTTTAATCAGCCACCGCCATTGATTGCGGTGAAGAGGCTGGAGAGAAGTTGCTGGCTCGTTTGATTGGATTGGCCAAGCGTGTCGAAGAGCGACACCATCGAGGAGAGATCATTGCCGCTTGCCGATTGCGGATCGACGCTTCCCCAGCCATTGGGCCAGGTGCCCGGATTGGCCTGCAAAAGCGCTGCGAGCGCGTCTTGCGCCGATGTGCCGCCGCTCTGGGCTCCCGCGGCCGTGGTGCCGTTGGCGCCATCGATGAGGCTCCATAAGGCGTCTTGCGCCGTGGTTCCGGCCGACGCGCTCGTCGTCGTCGGAGAGGCCGCCGCGCTTGAATTCGTGCGGTTGACGAGCGCGAGCAAAGCGTCTTGCGCGGTATTGCCGGTCGTCGAGGGCGGCTGAAGCGCCTGCGCAAAGGCCGTTTCCGACACGCTCCCGCTATTCGTCGGATCGAGTTGGGCATAGAGCGCGTCGGCCGCCGCCGCTGTGCCGCCGCCGGCCGTCACGGCATTTTGAAGCTCGCTCTGGGTAATCGATCCATCGCTATTCGTATCGATCTGCGAGAACAAATCCTGCGCAACCTGTCCTGCATTGGCGCCGCCTGACGCGCCGTTGAACAGGGCGGCGAGTGCGTCCTGCGCGCTTGAGCCATTGCTCGCGTCTCCCGCGTCGCCGTCCTGATCGGCTTGTGCGTGATGATGGTGATGGTGATGCCCCATCACCTGGGACAGGCTTTGTGAGAATTGTTGCTCGGAGACGCTTCCGGTGTTGGTGGGATCGAGTTTCGCGTAGAGCGCATCGGCCGCCTGGGTGGTGCCGCCTGCCGCGGTGACGGCGTTTTCGAGTTCGCTCTGCGAGATCGACCCGTTGCCATTCGCGTCGATCTGCGAGAAAAGATTCTGTGCGAAGGCGCTCCCGGACGTGCTCGTATTGGCGCTCGCGGATTGCTGCGCCTGGTCGGCGATCAATTGCGCGCCCATCTGGGCGCTGAAGGGGGGAGCGGGCAGGTTCTGGGCGAATTGCTGCTCCGACACGCTTCCCGTGTAGTTGGGATCGAGCAGCGCATAGAGCGAGTCGGCGGATTGGGTCGTGCCGCCCGCCCCGGTTACGGCGCTTTCGAGCTCGCTCTGCGTAATCGCGCCGTCGCTATTGGTGTCGATCTTGTTGAACAGATTCTGCTGAAACTGCTGGATGCGGTCGGCATACCAATTATTGCCGCTCGAGCCGAGACCACTGACGTCGCTCATCGATACGCTCCCATGGAACGAAGATTCCCGCCGCGCTGCCGCGCATGCTTAGCCTCGAACCGCCATTCCAATAGCAAACCACGGGCCAACGCCTCGGTTGCCCGTTTCCGCGGAAAGACGCCGTAGTCCCAGAAGCGCGTAGCGCAAATTTTGCCGATCGGGGGAAAAAAACCGCGCGGCCCGGTCGGCAAGAAATTCCGAGCCCGCGACGGGGCCCGAAGCAACAACGCTAACCGACGCCGAAGCTCTGGACCAAGCTGCCGGCGACCAGGTACCAGCCATCGACCAGAACGAAAAAAATGAGCTTGAAGGGCAGGGAGATCGTCACCGGCGGCAGCATCATCATGCCCATCGACATGAGAATCGAGGCGACGACGAGGTCGATGATGAGGAAAGGCAGGAAGAGCAGGAAGCCGATTTCGAAGGCCCGGCGAAGCTCGCTGATCATGAATGCGGGAACGAGGATGCGGAGCGGAATCGCCTTCGGGTCGCCCACATTCGTGTCAACCTTGGCCATGCCGGCGAAAAGTTGCAGATCCTGATCGCGCACATTGTGCATCATGAAATCGTGCAGCGGCGCGGCCGTCGCGTCGAAAGCCTGCTGCTCGGTGATCTTCTCGGCGATGAGGGGTGCGATGCCGTTGTTGTAAGCGGTCTCGAGGGTCGGCCCCATGACGAATCCGGTGAGAAAGAGCGCCAGACTGACGAGCACGAAATTGGGCGGGGTAGTCTGCGTTCCGAGCGCGTTGCGCAGAAACGACAGCACGACGATGATGCGCGTGAAGGAGGTAACGGTGATGAGGATCGCCGGCGCAAGGCTGAGGACGGTGAGAAGCAGCAGGAGTTGAACGATGCGCCCGGTCGCGCTCGCGTTGCCGGCCGCTCCATCGCCTCCGCCGAGATCGAGCGTGAGCGACTGCGCCAAGGCCGGGTGGGGCATCAAAAACAGGGCGAGGGCAAGCGCAAGGCCTGCCGCGGCGAGGATGCGCTTCATGTCGGCGCGCCCGGCAGCATCGTCGAGAAATCGGCGGGGAGCTTTTCGGGCGAAGACGCGATGGTGGCCTCGATGACGAGGTCATTGCCGATTCCCAAAAGCACCAGATGTTCAACGCCGTCGCGTTTGAAGAGGACGAGACGGCGCTTGCCGTCGAGCGACAGGACTTCCTGGATCGCCAGGCGGCGTTTGCTGCGCGGCGTGGCGATCCGCCCGCCGAGGCCGAGACGCTTGGCGATCCAGGCGACCGCGAAGATCAGCGCCAGGACCAGGGCGAGCGCAAAGACGAAGCGCCAATACATGTCTCCCATTTGAGTTCTTTTCCTATTTTCCTAGTCGCGGCTGTAGACGTCGGCTGCATGCTGCGCCAAGGCCGAATCGTGCTGACGCTGCAGATCGACCGCGAGGCCGTCGAGTTCGCGCAAGAGCACGCTCAAGGCCGTGAGTAGATCGGCCCGCGCGTCGGACGGCGCGCCACGCGCCCTCTGGGCGAGGCGGGCGACTTCGACATCGAGACCGCTCAAATTGACGAAGACGCCGTCCGCGATCGCGGCGCGCGAGCGCGCCAGCGCGCGGCTCAATTTCTGGAGTTCATGGTCAAGCGAAGGCGTCGTCATGGCATGCTCTCCCAATCGGCTTGATGGCGCTGATTCGCCTGGAGGATCGCGAACAGGATTTCGGCGACGACCGCGAAAGCCTGGATCGGGATCGGATCGCTGATCTGCAGCGCGGCCAAGAGTTCGCGAAGATCGGCGCTCTGGTGCAACGCCATGCCGTGCGCTTGCGCAAGCTCGAGAATGCGCGCCGCGACCGCTTCGCGGCTGGCATCAGATGGTGTTGTCTCGGAAGGCAAGGGCACGTGGTTAATCCCAGCATCGTCGGCAGGGGCGATGGTCGGCCCATCGTGGTTAATTTTTCATTGCCGGGCCGGCTGTTTTCGCGAATTCCCGCGGGTTGGGGCGCGCTTTTACGCATTATTAAGGTAAACGGCGTGATAATCACGGAATGGATATCCGAAGCATTCCGCTCTTCGAAGCGATCACGCGGCGCATGTCTTGGTTGACCGAGCGCCAAACCGTTCTCGCGGAGAACGTCGCCAATGCCAATACGCCTGGCTACAACGAGAAGGACCTCAAGGAGCCCGATTTCAAGGCGCTCTTGGGCGGCGCCTCGTCTTCCGTCCACCTCGTCGCGACCCAGCCGGGGCATATCACGACGCCGGCCGGCGGCAAGCCGGTCGGTACCGTCGATACGACCGAGGACCGAACCCTCAACGGCAACGGCGTTTCGATCGAGGCTCAGATGATGAAGGTGTCCGAGAATGCCGCCGACTATGCGCTGGCGACGACGCTCTACAAACAGAACATGGCGCTCTTCAAAACGGCTCTCGGCGGCGGCTGACCAGAGGAGCATGAAGCATGGAACTCGATAAATCCTTTGCTGTTGCCTTCGCCGGCATGAGCGCGCAGAGCCAGCGGCTCAAAGTCATTGCCGAGAATCTCGCCAATGCCGATTCGACCGCGCAGAGCCCGGATGCCGATCCCTATAAGCGCCAGATCGTCAACTTCCAGGACGTCATGGACAAGCAGCTTGGGGTCGACACGGTCAAGGTCTCGGGTATCACGACGATCCAGACCGGGTTCGGGCGCCGCTACGAGCCGGGTCACCCCGCCGCCGATGCGAGCGGCTATGTCAAGACACCCAACGTCAACTCGATCACCGAACTCATGGACATGCGCGAGGCGCAGCGGAGTTACGAGGCGAATCTCAACGTCATCGACGCCGCGAAATCGATGTTGACCCACGCGCTCGACGTGTTGCACGGCTAAGGCGCAGAAGGAGCAGGTCCATGGCAGTCGATTTCACGAGCGCCGTCAACGCCTACGCCAACGCGAACCGCATGGCGAGCGGCGCGGCCGCCGATCCGAAGACGGGCGAGAGTTTCGGCAAATTGATGCAGGACGCGGCGAAGGGCGTGGTCGGCGCGCTCGGCAAGGGCGAGCAGCAAAGCCTTCAAGCCGTGACCGGCAATGCCGATCTCGCGGCCGTCACCGAGGCCGTGACCAATGCCCAAATGGCGCTGCAAACCGTCGTCGCGGTGCGCGACCGCGTCATCGCCGCGTACCAAGACATCCTGAAGATGCCAATCTGATCTCGGCGAACCCGAGCAAGACGCATGAACGCCACCGACGCCATGATGATCGCCCGCGAAGCCGTCTTCGTGACCTTGAAGCTCGGCGCGCCGGCAATGATCCTGGCATTGATCGTCGGCCTCTTGGTCTCGTTCCTTCAGGCCCTGACCCAAATCCAGGAGATGACGCTCACTTTCGTTCCGAAGATGCTGGTGATTCTTCTCTCCTTGCTCTTGTTCCTGCCTTTCATGTTGCAGACACTCATCTCCTTTACTCAGGGGCTGATGGAACGCGTCATATCCGGTTGACGGCCAGAGGGCTGCCTTGTCGCTCGCGCAATATCTGCCTGCCAATGTTTTCGCCGCCCTGCTGGTCTTCGCGCGCATCGGCTCGGCCATGATGCTCTTGCCCGGATTCGGCGAGGTCTATGTGCTGCAACGCTACCGGCTCTTGCTGGCGGTCATCATTTCCCTCTTGCTGCTGCCGATCCTGGCACCGTTGCTGCCGCCCATGCCCGGGAGTCCCTCCACGCTCTTGGTGATTTTCGGGGCCGAGATCGCGATCGGTGTCTTCATCGGCACCTTGGCGCGGATCCTGCTCGCGGGTCTCGAGATGGCGGGCCAATTCGTCTCGTTGCAGACGGGATTGTCGAATGCGGTCATCTTCAACCCGATGCAAGCGACGCAAAGCCCGGTTCCGAGCGCGCTCTACTCGACGCTTGGCGTCTTGCTGATCTTCCTAACCAATCTCCATTACCTGATGCTGCGCGGGCTGGTCGACAGCTACATGATCTTCACGCCCGGCAAGCTGCCGCCCATCGAGGATCTGTCCCAGACGGTGGCGCATGCGGTCGCCGGCTCGTTCCGCCTGTCGCTCGAGATGGCGGCCCCCTTCATCGCGCTCGGCACCGTGTTTTTCATCGCATTGGGCCTTATCGGCCAACTCGTGCCGCAACTCCAAATTCTGTTCGTCAGCCAGCCCTTGCAGATCATGGGCGGCTTGCTGTTGTTCGCGCTCGTGCTCGCCGCCGGCATGGGCTGGTTCCTCGACGCCGCGGCCCAGCAATTCAACCTCTTCGTGCCGGGCTAAGACATGGCGGATGATGCGGACAAAGACCAAAGGACGGAAACGCCGTCGGGCAAAAAGCTGGCGCGCGCGCGCCAGCAAGGCCAAGTCATCCAATCGCGCGAAATCAACACCTGGTTCATGCTCATGGCAGGGACGGGGTTGCTGCTGTTTGCCGCCTCGCCCATCGCCCATGTCATCCAGAAAGCGCTGGTCGTGTTCGTGTCGCCCGACAATTTCATCGACTCGAACGGCGACTTGCATTGGGAGCTGTTGGAAGACGCGCTCGGCCAGATCCTCATCGCCTTGGTGGTACCGATGCTCGTCGCTGTCGCGGCGGCGATCGCAGGCACCGTCATCCAGATCGGCTTGCTCTTCGCGACCGAGAAATTCAAATTCGACATCGCGCGTCTTTCCCCTGTAGCCGGGCTCGGCAGGCTTTTCAGCTGGCGCTCGGGGATCGAAGTGTTGAAGAACATCGCGAAGATCGCGGTCGTCGCCGTCGTCGCCTGGTGGGTGGCGATGCCCGGGCTCAATCAGCTCACCCGAATGGCCGCCGAGTCGGTCGATCATCTTCCCTACGAGCTCCACAAGCTCGTCCTGCGCCTGATGTTCGGGGTTTTGGCCGTGGTGACGGTGCTGGCCTTCACCGACTACGCCTATCAGCGCTTCGCCTTCATGAAATCGATGCGCATGACCAAGCAGGAGGTCAAGGACGAATTCAAGCAGGCCGAAGGCGATCCGAAGATCAAGGCCCGGTTGCGCCAAATCCGCACCGACCGCGCGCGCAAGCGGATGATGGCCGCTGTGCCCAAAGCCTCGGTGGTCATCACCAACCCGACCCATTACGCCGTCGCGCTGCAATACGAGCTCGGCGCAACCGGCGCGCCCAAGGTGGTTGCCAAAGGGACCGATCTGCTTGCGCTTCGGATTCGCGAGATCGCCGAAGAGAACGATGTGCCGATCGTCGAGAATCCCCCCTTAGCCCGGTCGCTCTACGCTACGGTCGAGATCGACCGCGAGATCCCACCCGAGCATTACAAGGCCGTGGCTGAAATCATCAGCTACGTGTTCCGCTTGAAGGGAAAGATAAGGCCGCAAGCGCGTGCCCTGTGATAGGCTGATACGTTGATCGCCATGCCCGACGAATTGAAACTCGAATATCCCGGCGAATTGCGCCGCCCGCCCGCCGGTTCGACTGCTCGAGCGCCGGGCTGGGTGTTCGGGTCGGCCATGGTGACCGTGTTCTGCAGCATCGCAGCCGTCATCTGCGCGCGTCTCCTTTCGTCCGGTTTCGGGCCGCGGGCCGTTCTCGACGTGGCGGCCGTGGCGTTCGCCTGCCTCGCGATCGGCTTCGGCGTCGCCGCCGTGATCGGCCGGCAAGTCCATGGCGCCACGGTTCGAAGGCTGGATTTGCTCAGCCAGGCGCTCGAGACCTCCGCTAACGCCCATCTCATCGTCGGCGCCGATGACGAAATCGCCTACGCCAACGCCGCGTTTTATCGCTTTTTCCCCGGCCTCGAAGGCGCGCCGCTCGACGCGCTCACGCGCCGCCTCGCGGCCGAAAACGGCGTCACCGGGGAATTGGGGAGCTTGCGGCGGGACGTCGCGCAAAAGGGCCGGGCCAGCGGCCGGGTGGCGATCAGCCATCCTGCCGGGCCGATTGCCTGGTTCAGCGTCACCGCGCATCAACTCTCCGGGCGTGCCGGCTTCAGCCTGTGGAATTTCGAAGACGTGACGCAGCGCTCTCTGATCGACCGCGAAATCCGCGACGAGCGTTCAAAGCTTGCGGACTTCCTCGATCACGCGCCGATCGGTTTCTACTCGGTCGACGGCGCGGGACGATTCCTCTTCGTCAATGAGACTCTGGCCGACTGGCTCGGCGCATCGCCTGCCGATCTGGTCGCCACGGGCGCGAAGATCGGCGATTTCCTGGCCGAGCCGCCGCCTGTCGGTGCGCCGCCTCACGCGCCCTTCGAGAGCGGCGGCGAACGCGGCGAAGTGGTCTTGAAGGGGCGGCACGGCTTGGTTCTTCAGGCTCTCATCACGCAAAGCGTGATCCGCTATGGGGCGAGCCTCAGCACGCGCTCGGTGGTGCGCGATTTGACGCCCGAGCGCGACTGGCAGGCCGCCTTGCGCCAATCGCGCGAGCGCTTCGAACGGTTTTTTGCCAATGCGCCGGTCGGGATCGCGCTGCTCGACCAGGAAGGGCGCTTTGCCGAGGCGAATGCGACTCTGGGCGCTTTTTTCGGCGTCGCACCCGCCGATCTCATCGGCAAGACCCTGGTGAGCTTTATGCCCGAAGCCGATAGGCCGGGGCTCGCAACGAAACTTGCCGCCGCGATGGTCGGAAGATCGCCGACGGAATCGGTCGAGATCGCTCTTAAAAGCGATAAATCGGCGTCGCTCGTCATGAGCCGCGACAGCGAGGGCGGCCTGATCCTCCACTTCATCGACACGACCGATCAAAAGAAGATGGAGGCGCAGTTCATCCAATCGCAAAAGATGCAGGCGGTCGGACAACTCGCCGGCGGCGTGGCCCATGATTTCAACAATCTGCTGACGGCGATGATCGGGTTTTGCGACCTCCTGTTGCTGCGCTTCAGGCCGGGCGATCCGTCTTTCGCCGATATCATGCAGATCAAACAGAACGCCAACCGCGCCGCCAATCTGGTACGTCAGCTCTTGGCATTCTCGCGCCAGCAAACCTTGCAGCCGCGCGTTCTCGACATCACCGACACGCTCGCCGACCTGTCGCATCTGCTGCGCCGGCTCATCGGCGAGAACATCGAGCTCAAGGTCGTCCACGGCCGCGATTTGGGCCTCGTCAAAGTCGACCAGGGCCAGCTCGACCAGGTCATCATCAATCTCGCCGTCAACGCGCGCGACGCGATGCCCGGCGGCGGGACGCTCACCATCAGCACGTCGAATTCGGTCAACGACGCGCCGATCCGCCTCGGCGACGAGGTCATGCCGCCCGGCGAATATGTCCGGATCGACGTCGCCGATACTGGGACCGGCATTCAACCGGAAAATTTGCAACGCATCTTCGAGCCGTTCTTCTCGACCAAGGAGGTCGGCTCGGGAACGGGCCTCGGCCTCTCGACCGTTTACGGCATCGTCAAGCAGACCGGCGGCTTCGTACGCGTCGCCAGCGAGCCCGGCCAGGGCGCCAGTTTCGCGATTTTTCTGCCGCGTCATCGCGGCGAGGAAGCCCAAAGCGCGGCGCGTGCCGCGGCGGAAGAGATCGCTCTGCCGCGCGACCTGACCGGCACCGGTACGGTACTCTTGGTCGAAGACGAAGATCCGGTCCGGCTGTTCAGCGCGCGCGCGCTCAAGAACAAGGGTTACCGCGTCATCGAAGCCGATAGTGCCGAAAGCGCGCTCGCCATCCTCCAGGAGGGGGCGCAGAAGGTCGATCTCATCATCACCGATGTCGTGATGCCGAAGATGGACGGGCCGACTCTCATCAAAGAAGTGCGCGAACTGCACCCCGAGCGCAAATTCAAAGTCATTTTCATCTCCGGCTATGCCGAAGATCATTTCCGCAAGCGGCTGGGCGACGAAGAAGACATCCATTTCCTACCGAAACCGTTCAGTCTCAAACAGTTAGCCGGAAAAGTTAAAGAGGTAATGCAGGAATCTGGCGCTCGTCCCGCAGCCTGATTCCACCCCCGATACACGCCCGGTCTTCGCCATCGTCTACAGCTTGCCGACCAGACCGTGTCCGCCAGGGCCCGCCCGATCGCGCTTGACAGAGCGTCGGATTATTAATAATTCATAATCTCAAGAAGGAGCGTGGGATGGCGCCAAACGCGCCGGCACACAGGGCCGTAGACTTTCCGCAGCCGCCGGCTGGACGCGCCGAGTGGCTGGCGGGACTGTTGCGGGAAAGGCTGTGGAGCGGCGTCTATCGCCCCGATCAATGGATTCGCGAGAACGTGCTGCGCTTGGAATTCGGGCTTTCGAACGGTCCGGTTCGCGAGGCCCTCCAATTGCTCGTCGCCGAGGGGCTGCTCGAGCGGGTGCCTTATTGCGGCATTCGCGTCGTGGCATTGAGCGATCACGAAGTGGTCGAGCTCTTTCAGCTCCGCTTGGCTTTGCTCGAATTCGCCGCCGAGCTGGCCGCGCGCCGCGGCGACCCGCGGGCGTTGGCGCGCGCGCCCGCGGTTCTCGACCAGGTCCGGCGCAACATGAATCCCGATGCCCGCCCCGCGCCCGGCCATTTGATGGGATGGGTGGTCGAGGCCTCGGGCAATCGGGAGCTCGCACGTTCATGGGAAAGGCTCGCCGCCAAAGCCCGCATGTACGTCTATGAATCGACGCGACGCGCCGCCGATCCGGCCGCGATGACTTCCCATGCCGAGAACCTTGTCGCGGCGATCGTCGCGGGCCACCCGTCACAGGCGCGCAAGGCCGTGCGCGCGCTGACCGAGCATCAGATCAAGGATCTCGGACTCGATCTGATGTTGTCGCAAGGGCGCGACGCCGCGCAGGGGTAGGGGCCGCTCGGCAGCCACGCTTGGCGGTGCATCTTGGGTTTGCAGCAAGGGAGAGGACACATGAAGACCGATGTGGTGGTGGTCAATTCGAACGATCTCGAGCTCGAAGGCGTCCAGCGCGGCCGGGTCAACGCGATCAAACGCAAGCGCCTGCCGCTCGACACCGGCGTGCCCGGCCTGACGGCTGAATTTTCCCTCTCGATCGTACCCGAGGGGTATTTCACGCCGCGCCACCGCCATAATTTCGATCAGATTCGCTATACCCTAGAAGGCATTCAAAGCACCGGTTATGGCGATCTCGGCCCGGGCGAAATCGGTTATTTCCCCGAAGGCGCCTATTACGGTCCTCAAGCGCAGAAGGCGGAATGCTCGACCCTCGTGCTGCAATTCCAAGGCGCGAGCGGGCGGCATCTCCTCAGCAACGAGGAAATGAACGCGACCTATCAGAAGATGATCGCAGCCGGCGCCGTATTCGAGAACGGCGTCTATCGCGGCGTGACCACCGACGGCAAACGCAAGAACAAGGATTCCTATGTCGCCATCTGGGAAGAGCATGAAGGCAAGAAGCTGACCTTTCCGGCCGCGCGCTATCGCACGCCGGTGATGATGCAGTCGGAGAGCTATGCGTGGATCCCCGATCGCGAGCGCCCCGGAATCGAGACCAAGCATCTCGGCACCTTCACCGAAATGCGCACCGGCATCGGCTTTTTCCGCCTTCTCGCCGATGCGCGTCTCGATGCCGGCCGTCAACGCGATGCCGAAATCCGTTACTGCGTCGCGGGATCCTTCGTCTATGGCGGCAAGAGTTGGGGCAAAGACACTTACATGTTCCTGCCGCCCGGCAGCGCGACCGAGGCGATGACCTCGGCAGGCGGCGCGACCTTCTTCGTCATCACCTTGCCGATGATCGCCGAATTCGCGGCGCGGCTGAATGAAGGCGCGGCACGGGCGGCCGCCGAATAGGGCGCTTCAGCGCCCGATCGGCGACGCGCCGAACAAGTTTCAAGCGGGCCGCGCGCAATCGCAGCTCGTCAACACGACGGTCGCAATCGGCCTGAACAGGGGGGACGATGGTTGGACAAATTCAACGCGCGATGATGTTAGCGGCGTTCGGCGTTGCCGCTCGCCTGACGCCCGGCAGTTTTACACATGCGCGCGCGGCCGATGTATTGCGTGTCGGGACGCCGGAAGACAGCGTCGAAGCGATCGTCCAATCCTTCCTCGATCTGGGAGTGCTGCAAAAACGCCCCGCCGATCTCAAGAAACTCTACACCGGCGAATTCCTGCCCTGACCCAGATCCACGTCTCGGCACGCAGCCATTCTCCCTTCGCTCCGGATCGCGCCGCGCTAAGATGCGGCGACAAAAGCGAAGGGGGAGGGACGTGAAATGAAGACTCGCAGGCGATCCATCGTCGCAGGGGCGGCGCTCGCCGCTCTGGCGTTCAGCGGCGCCACGGCGAAGGCACAGCTTCAAGACGTGACCATGGCGATGCCGTCGGTCAGCCTCTCCTACGCCATGGCCTATATCGCCGACGCCGAGGGCTTGTGGGAAAAGCACGGCCTGCGCGTGAAGATGCTCGTCATCACCGGCGTCGGCGCCACCAACGCGACGATTGCCGGGAGCGTCGATTTCTCGCATGGCTCCGGCGCCTCGCTGACCCGCGCCGTCGCAAGGGGCCAGAAGCTCATCGCCATCGTCGGCGTGCTGCAACGCACAAGCATCGACATCGTGCTGCGCAAGAGCCTGGCCGATGCCGCGCATTTCGACCCCAAGGCGCCGCTCAAAGAGCGCGCGCAACTGCTGCGCGGGCATAAGATCGCGATCGCCGGCGTCAATTCCATCGATCAGGTTTACCTCAACCTCATCGCCAAGCGCGGCGGCTACGATCCCGATCTGATCCCGATCGCGGTGATGGCCGCCGACAACGCGCTGGCCGCCTTTTCCTCCGGACAGATCGATGGCGTGGCGATCTCGCCGCCGACGCCGCAGCGGCTTGTTCTCGACGGCGTGGCGACCACGATCGCCAGCGGATTCGACGGCGATCCGCCCGACATGACGCCGCTCGCCACCACCATCGTCATCACGAAGCCCGAGACTTGCGCGAAGCGGCGCGCGGTCTGCGAGGGCATGGGCCAGGCGATGAAGGAAGCCGCGCTCGTGTTGCGCGATCATCTCGACGAGGCGGAGGCGATCATGATCAAGCGCCTGCCGAGCGTCGATCCCAAGCTGATTGCCGCGATCCTGCCGAAAGTTCGCGAGGCAATGCCGTATCCGCCCGTCGCGAGCGAGAAGAGCCTCGAGAATTCCGAGCGCGCGAATATCGAGGCGGGGCTGATGAAACCGGCCGAGAAACTCGCCTCCTATCAGGGACTGACGACCGACGAATACGTGAAGTGAGCCTGCGGCGAAGCCGGCGCAACGGCAATCGCGGGCCGGTCTCGCCAGTGCCGAACACATCAATGTCGAGGCGGGACTCCCGAAACCGGCGGAAAAGCTTGGCGTCTATGACGGGCTCTACGCCGACGCCTTGGTGAAACAGCGGCGGCAAGCAGCGCGGGGGCCGGCGATGGGAGCAGCCTTACCCAAGAGGGGCACTCGGGTTTCGGCAAGCTTCTGATGAATAAGCCTTTTGAGGAGAACAAAACAGCACTTGCAATTTTGAGAACAAATCAGGTACGGTGTTTAGAGATTGGTTTCGTGCTGTCGGCCCTATGAAACGGGGCGGCCCTATGGAATAAGGAGTTGGGGAATGTCGAACACCGCTTTGCGCCTGGTAGACAAGGACACGATGGACAAACAAAAGGCGCTCGACGCCGCGCTCGGACAGATCGAGCGGGCCTTCGGCAAGGGCTCGATCATGAAGCTCGGCTCGCGCGAGGCGGCGACCGATAGCGAAGTGATCTCGACCGGTTCCCTGGGCCTCGATATCGCGCTCGGCATCGGCGGATTGCCGCGCGGCCGCGTCGTCGAAATTTACGGGCCGGAAAGCTCGGGCAAGACCACCTTGGCTCTCCATGTGATCGCCGAGGCGCAAAAGGCGGGTGGGACTTGCGCCTTCGTCGATGCCGAGCATGCGCTCGATCCGGGCTATGCCAGAAAGCTCGGCGTCAATATCGACGACCTCCTGATCTCGCAGCCCGACGCCGGCGAGCAGGCGCTCGAGATCGCCGACACCTTGGTGCGCTCCGGCGCGGTCGATGTTCTGGTCGTCGATTCAGTCGCGGCCCTCGTGCCGCGCGCCGAACTCGAAGGAGAAATGGGCGACAATCACATGGGCCTCCATGCCAGGCTCATGAGCCAGGCGCTCCGGAAGCTCACCGGGTCGATCTCCAAGTCGCGCTGCATGGTGATCTTCATCAATCAGATCCGCATGAAGATCGGCGTCATGTTCGGCAATCCCGAGACGACGACCGGCGGCAATGCGCTGAAATTCTACGCCTCGGTCCGGCTCGACATCCGCCGCATCGGCGCAATCAAAGACAAGGAGCAGACCGTCGGCAATCAGACCCGCGTCAAAGTGGTGAAAAACAAGATGGCGCCGCCCTTCAAGGTGGTCGAGTTCGACATCATGTATGGCGAAGGCGTCAGCAAGCGCGGCGAGCTCATCGATCTCGGCATTCAGGCCGGCGTCGTCGAGAAATCGGGCTCATGGTTCGCCCATGACGGGCAGCGCATCGGCCAAGGCCGCGAGAACGCCAAGCAATATCTCAAGGACAACCCGAATGTCGCCGACGCCATCGAGCACGCGATCCGCTCCAATGCCGGACTCGTCGCCGATGCGATGATGGCGAACGGCCCCGAACCCGCCGGCGAAGAATAAAGACGTCGCTTCTCATCCGGCTTTCCTCGACAGCGCCGCCCCCAACGGCGCTGTTTTTTTTGACCTTCAAAGCGCCGAGGCCGGACCGGCGGGCGCCGCCGCCTGGACACTTCTGGGCTCAACCCTTAAAACCTGCTTGGCTCCTTGCGAGAGAAGGGCCACATTGGAAGCATGCTAACCAACGATATTCGCGCCGCTTTTCTCGACTATTTCGGCAAGAACGGTCACGCGGTCGTGGCTTCCTCGCCGCTTGTGCCGCGCAACGACCCGACCCTCCTCTTCACCAATGCCGGGATGGTGCAGTTCAAGAACGTCTTCACCGGCGCCGAGAAACGCCCCTATAGCCGCGCGACCTCCTCGCAGAAATGCGTCCGCGCTGGCGGCAAGCACAACGACCTGGAAAACGTGGGCTATACGACCCGGCATCACACGTTTTTCGAGATGCTCGGAAATTTCTCCTTCGGCGATTATTTCAAGGACCGCGCGATCGAGCTCGCCTGGAACCTTATCACCAAGGAATTTGCGCTGCCCAAGGAGCGGCTGACCGTCACGGTCTATGCCGATGACGACGAGGCGGCCCAGCTGTGGAAGAAGATCGCGGGTCTGCCCGAGAATCGGATCATCCGCATCGGGACCTCGGATAATTTCTGGGCCATGGGCGAGACCGGCCCTTGCGGCCCGTGCTCGGAAATTTTCTACGATCACGGGCCGGAGATACCCGGCGGGCCGCCCGGCAGCGTCGATGCCGATGGCGATCGCTTCGTCGAGATCTGGAATCTCGTCTTCATGCAATACGAGCAGGTGAGCGCGGGCGAGCGGCGCGCGCTGCCTCGGCCCTCGATCGACACCGGCATGGGGTTGGAGCGCATCGCGGCCGTGCTCCAGGGCAAGCACGACAATTACGACACCGACACCTTGCGCGCGCTCGTCCTCGCTTCGGCCGAGGCATCGAAAGTCGCGCCCGACGGGACTCATTCCGTCTCGCATCGCGTCATCGCCGATCATTTGCGCGCCTCTTCCTTCCTCATCGCCGACGGCGTCTTACCGTCGAAGGAAGGCCGCGGCTATGTCTTGCGCCGCATCATGCGTCGCGCCATGCGCCACGCCCATATCATCGGCTGCAACGAGCCGCTGATGTGGCGCCTTGTGCCCGCGCTGCTGCGCCAGATGGGTGCGGCCTTTCCCGAGCTTCATCGCGCCGAAGCGCTCATCACCGAAACCTTGAAGCTCGAAGAGACGAACTTCAAACAGACGCTCGAGCGCGGCTTGAAGCTCCTCGACGAGGAAGACGTCAAGCTCAAAGCGGGCGAAGAGTTTTCCGGCGAGATCGCGTTCAAGCTCTACGACACCTTCGGCTTCCCGCTCGATTTGACGCAGGACGTGCTGCGCACGCGCGGGCGCAAGGTCGCGATCGACGGCTTCAACGCCGCGATGACGCGTCAGCGCGAAGAGGCGCGCAAGAACTGGGTGGGCTCGGGCGAAGCCGCGACCGATCAGCTCTGGCTCGAATTGCGCGAGAGGCTCGGCGCGACCGAGTTCCTGGGCTACGAAACCCATGTCGCCGAAGGCCAGATCACGGCGATCATCGTCGACGGCAAGCCGGTGGACGAAGCCAAGGCCGGAACCGAGGCCGCCATCCTCCTCAACCAGAACTCCGTTCTATGCCGAATCAGGTGGCCAGCAGGGCGATACCGGCGCGATGTTCTCCGCCAAGGGCGGCGAGTTCGCGGTCCGCGACGCGCAAAAGCGCGCGGGCGAGCTCTTTGCTCACCTCGGCAAAGTGACTCATGGAACTCTCAAGACCGGCGATATCGTCGAGGCGCGGATCGACGAGGAGCGCCGCACGAGGCTTCGTGCCAATCACTCGGTCACGCATCTGCTGCATCAGGCGCTGCGGCGCCGGCTCGGCGAGCACGTGACGCAAAAGGGCTCGCTGGTGGCGCCGGATCGCCTGCGCTTCGACTTCAGCCAGCCGCGCGCGCCGACCGCGGAAGACCTTGACGCGGTCGAAGCTGAGGTCAACAACCGCATCCGCGAGAATGCCGAGGTCGGGACGCGCCTGATGACGCCCGACCGCGCGATCGAGGCCGGCGCCATGGCGCTTTTCGGCGAGAAATACGGCGACGAGGTGCGCGTCGTCTCGATGGGCGAGGATCGCGGCGACCATGAAAGCAAACCCTTCTCGGTCGAGCTTTGCGGCGGCACGCATGTGCGCCGCACCGGCGATATCGGTTTCTTCAAGATCGTCGGCGAAAGCGCGGTTGCCTCGGGTGTTCGCCGCATCGAGGCGGTGACCGGACCGGCAGCCGAATCCTACGTCGCGCAGGAGGCCGCGTTGCTGCGTGAAGCGGCCAATGTGTTGAAGACATCCGCCGCCGAATTGCCGGGGCGGCTCGCCTCCTTGCTCGATGAGCGCCGCAAACTCGAACGCGAGCTTTCCGAGGCGCGGCGCGCGGCGGCAACCGGCGGCGGCGCATCGAAGCCCTCAGCGAAGGACATTGCCGGCGTCAAATTCGCCGGGCGGGCGATCGAGAATGTCCCGGCCAAGGAATTGAAGAGCCTTGCGGACGATCTGAAGCGCGAGCTCGGCTCCGGCGTCGTGGCTCTGGTTGCCTCGGCCGACGGCAAGGCCTCGATCGTTGTCGGCGTGACTGAGGATCTGACCCAGCGCTTCAACGCGGTTGATCTGGTGCGCCTGGGCGCGGAAGCCTTGGGCGGGAAGGGCGGGGGCGGCAGGCCCGACATGGCGCAAGCCGGCGGCCCCGATCCCACCCGCGCGGCCGCTGCGCTCGAAGCGATCGAGCGCGCGGTTTCGGAAAAAGCGGCGGCGCCGGCTTAGGGAAGTTGGGCTTCGAGTCTTTCGCTCGAAGCCCCTCCCGCGGCCCTATTTCATCGCCTTCTTCAGCCCTTCGTCGAGCTTGTCGAGGAAAGCGGTGGTGTTGAGCGGCGGCGTCGTCGGACCGATGAGGATCGCCAGATCCTTGGTCATGTAGCCCCCCCTCGACGGTGTCGATGCAGACCTTCTCCAAGGTCTCGGCGAATTTCTTCACCTCGGGCGTGCCGTCGAAATCGCCGCGATACCACAGGCCGCGCGTCCAGGCGAAGATCGACGCGATCGGATTGGTCGAGGTCTCCTTGCCCTGCTGATGCATGCGATAATGGCGGGTGACGGTGCCGTGCGCCGCCTCGGCCTCGATCGTCTTGCCGTCGGGTGACATCAGGACCGAAGTCATCAGGCCGAGCGAGCCATAGCCCTAGGCCAGCGTGTCGGATTGCACGTCGCCATCGTAGTTTGTGCATGCCCAGATGAAGGCGCCGTTCCATTTGAGCGCGCCCGCGACCATGTCGTCGATCAGCCGGTGCTCATAGGTGATGTTCTTCGCCTTGAATTTTGCCGCGAATTCTTCGTCGAAGACTTTCTGGAACAGATCCTTGAAGCGGCCGTCATAGGCCTTGAGGATCGTGTTCTTGGTCGAAAGATAGACCGGCCAGCCGCGCTGCAACCCGTAATTCACGCAGGCGCGCGCAAAGCCGATGATCGACGCATCGAGATTGTGCATGCCCATGGCGACACCGCCGCCCTTGAAATCGAACACGTCGTAGATGACGGGCTTGCCGCCATCGGCCGGCGCATAGGTCATCGTCACCTTGCCGGGGCGGGCACGACGAAATCGGTCGCGCGATATTGGTCGCCATAGGCGTGGCGCCCGATCACGATCGGCTTCGTCCAATTGGGCACGAGGTGCGGCACGTTGGAGATCACGATCGGCTCGCGGAGGATCGTGCCGTCGAGGATGTTGCGGATCCAGCCGTTGGGCGAGCGATACATCCGCTTCAGGTTGAATTCCTTCACCCGCGCTTCATCGGGCGTGATCGTCGCGCATTTGACGGCGACGCCATATTGCTTCGTGGCGTTTGCCGAATCGACGGTGATCTGGTCGTCGGTTTCGTCGCGCTTTTCGATCCCGAGATCGTAATATCTGAGATCGACGTCGAGATAGGGAAGGATCAGCTTGTCCTTGATGAACTTCCAAATGATACGCGTCATCTCGTCGCCATCCATTTCGACAACGGGATTTTTTACTTTGGTCTTGGGCATAAGCTTGTCTTCCTCGGATGGGCAAAGCGCGGCGCGCACCATGAGCACGGCGCGGGATTGACGCAAATTAACCCGCCGCCGCGACGGGCCGCGCCACCTTACCCGGCCAAGCCTGGACCGTAGCAACCGGGAACGACATCCTCGATCCGCGTGACGACGCGATAAAGGTCCCGCGCTCCGGGCCGGGCGAAACCCGCGGTGATGATCCGTTCGATCAGCGCGAGCAACGGGTCCCAGAATCCGTCGATGTTGACCAGCATGATCGGCGTCGCCAGAAGGCCGAGCTGGCGCAAGGTGATGGCCTCGAAGGCCTCGTCCAAGGTCCCGAGACCGCCCGGCAGAATGGCCACGGCGTCCGAGCGTTCGAACATGCGGCGTTTGCGTTCATGCATGTCCGAAACGATGATCAACTCGCTCAAGCCTTCATGGGCGACTTCGCGGTCATGAAGGCCGAGCGGAATGATTCCGACCACCCGCGCTCCGGCGGTTAGCGCCGAATCCGCGATCAGTCCCATCAGGCCCACCCGCCCGCCGCCATAGACCAGATCGACGCCGGCGCGCCCGAGGGCCGCCCCAAGTTGGATCGCCGCCTCGCGATAGCGTTCGTTCTCGGGCATCGCCGAGCCACAAAACACGCAGAGCCGTTTGGCACCGGTCATGGGCGGCAGGGGATGGGCGAAGGAAGCGAAAAATGCGGCGTCATCGGGCTTGACTCGACCTAAGAAATGAGATGAAAAGATAGAAAGAAGTTACGAATAATTAACTATAATTTTCATCTGTTTTATGTTCTTCGTAAGGGGCCGAAAGAAAAGATGCGAAACCCTTGGGAGGCAAGGATGATTTGGCTTAGAGCGGCGATCCCCTTCGCAATCCCTCTCGCCGTGATCGCGCTGCTTTGGACTGTTCCCGTGCCGGCCGACGCGATCCCGGCGAGCGAAGGGCTTTCCACCTTCGTCGGGCGGTCGATCGGTTTGGGTCTGCTGGCGCTGGCGCTGCTCGCGATCGGTTTCATCTTCCACAGCGTCCGCAATTCCTCGGCGCCGGAGCGCGAGCCGCCCAGCCCGATGGCGCTGGCGCGCCACGAATTCCGGCGCGGCTTCGGATCAGGCCGGCTCTCAGCCCCGAGGCAAGCCCGTGAACGCGATGCGAGCGTGGTCGTTGCGTTGCCGCGCGGCGAAGCGGATCTGTCCGCACCGCCTCGCTCCGCCGCGCCGCGCAGCCGACCGCAGGAGAGCATCGAGAACCTCACCAAGCGGCTCCATGAACGCGTCGGCACTTTGTGGAATCCCCGCGTGGTCTAGCGCGTCGCATAGCCGGCCCAGGCCGGCGCCGAAGGCGCGCGAAGCCAAAAAAGAGAAAACACCGCATCACAGAATCTGTCCGTCGAAGACCGGCCGTCCGGCCCGGTCTTCGATCTCGATCACCCAAAGATCGGGATCGCGTTTCACCTGGCGCGCGATATAGGCATCGGCCGTTTGCTCATCGACCGGCGCTTCGCCGGTTGCCCTGAGCCAGGCGAGTTCGCCTTTGGGCGTGCGGCTCTGGGCAAGGACCGTGCAGCCGAGATCGAGCTGATTGAGCTTCACGAGGATGGTCCCGGCGTCGCCATCGCCGCGGCGCGCCACCACCATCGGAATGGCGCGCTGAGACGAGACACGCAGCGCGGCCTGGATGACGAGATTCGTCTTGAGGCGAGGTTCCATCGCCGCCGCGACGCTCAGGAACCGGCCGGGAAATTGAGCTCGATCATCACGTGGTTGGGATCGGTGAGAAAGAGCTGGCGCAGCCGCGTGGAGGGCACGTCGTTCTCGCGGAATGGCAGGCCGAGGCCGCGGAGATGCCGGCAGGTTCCCTCGTGGTCGCGCGCGAGAAAGGCGACATGATCGAAATTGCCCGTATCCTCGCTTGGGCCCGCGCCGATACCCGCGCTCTCGGGCACGAGATGGATGACGGGGCTCTTGCCGACATAGAGCCGATAGCCCGGAAATCCGAGATCGGGGCGAAAACCCACGCTCATACCTAGCGCCTTCACATAGAAATCGCAGGTGCCGTCGAGATCCTTCGTGCGCACGGTGACATGATTGAGGTCGGTGAGCGGCATGTTTACCCTTCTGCGGACGAGTCTAGGAGACTTGCTGATTCGCCGAGAGCAGCCAATGTCAGCCCGGACCGATCGCTGCCATCGGGCGCGTTCGGCGCTGTCTGTGGCGTGAGGCTGCACGCGATCGGCGGCGCGCCGTTATATTGATAAGTGTTGAAGCCGCGGCAGCCTCTGCTCGTGAAGCTCGACCCGCCACCCGCGCGATAAGCGCCGCCGGCGCGCGCATCAGCCAGGGCAGGCGTCAGGACGATCGACAGCGCCACCAACACGGCCGCCCAGCTTCGCCCAATCATTGCCAAATTCCTCTTGCGATCCTATGGATCGCGCTAATATCTCGTCAGCCGCGCTCGCTTCTGCAAGGATGGCGCGGACAAATTAGCGGTTATCCGGCCCGGCGGGCAACCACGGTGGGAGGCTGAAGTGACGACTGCGACGGCGCGGGAAGCCGCCATTCTCGATGGAGACCGCGAAAGCGCCATGCGGCGCTATCGCGCCATCCGCGCGCGCACCGAGGCATTGGCCGCGCCGCTGACGGCCGAGGACCAGACAGTCCAATCGATGAGCGATGCGAGCCCGACCAAATGGCATCGCGCGCATACGAGCTGGTTCTTCGAAGAATTTCTGCTGAAGCCCTTCGCGCGGGGCTATCGCGCATTCGATCCCGCTTACGGCTACCTGTTCAATTCCTATTACGAAGGCGCCGGCGCGCGCCATCCGCGGCCCGCGCGCGGATTGCTGTCGCGGCCCGGGATCGGTGAGATCGCGCGCTACCGCGCCCATATCGACGAGGCGTTGGAATCGCTGATCGCCCGCTCTGGCGACGCGGACTGGACCGAAATCGCGCCGCTATTGGAGCTGGGGCTCAATCATGAGGAACAGCATCAAGAATTGATCCTGATGGACATCAAGCACGTCTTCGCATCGAGCCCGCTCGATCCGGTTTATGCGAAGCCGGCGCCTTCGATGCGCCGGTCCGCGGCGCCGCTCGAATTCCGCGAATTTGACGAGGGCTTGCGCGAGATCGGGCATCGCGGCGCGGGCTTCGCCTTCGACAACGAGGGACCGCGGCACAAGGTTTGGCTCGATGCGTATCGCCTGGGATCGCGGCTCGCGACCAATGGCGAGTATCTGGCCTTCATCGAGGATGGCGGCTATCGCACGCCCGCGCTGTGGCTTTCGGAAGGCTGGAGCACGGTGCAGCAGGCAGGTTGGGAGGCGCCGCTCTATTGGCGCCGCGACGACGGAGCCTGGACCATCTTCACGCTCGCCGGGCGCCGCCCGATCGACCGCGACGAGCCCGTCTGCCATGTGAGCTATTACGAAGCCGACGCCTTCGCGCGCTGGTCGGGCAAGCGGCTGCCGAGCGAAGCCGAATGGGAAACCGCCGCTGCCGAAACCGGAATCGCGATGACCGGCAATCTCATGGACCGCGGCCGGCTTCATCCCGAGCCGGCGGGCGCGACGCGCGCGGGGACGCTGGATCAGATGATCGGCGATGCGTGGGAGTGGACGGCAAGCGCCTATGCTGCCTATCCGGGCTTTCGCCCGCTAGCCGGCACCATCGGCGAATACAACGGCAAGTTCATGTCGAACCAGATGGTGCTGCGCGGCGGCGCGGCGGTGACGCCGGAGGGCCATGTCCGGCTGAGCTACCGCAACTTCTTTCCGCCCGGCTCGCGCTGGGCGTTCGGCGGGATTCGGCTCGCGGAGGACGCGTGATGCCCAATCGCGCGCGCGCCGTCTTTCATGATCTCGCGCCCGAGGCGGCGAGTTTCCGCGATTGCGTGATCGAGGGCTTGAGCCGGCGCGCAAAGGCGATCCCGTGCCGCTTTCTCTACGATGAGCGCGGATCGATGTTGTTCGAGGCGATATGCGAATTGCCCGAATATTATCCGACGCGCACGGAGACCGCGATCCTCGCCGCTTATGCGAACGAGCTCGCAGCGGCGATGGGGCCTCGCTGCGAGTTGATCGAGTTCGGCAGCGGTTCGTCGCGCAAGGTGCGGTTGCTGCTGGATGCGCTGCGCGAACCCGCGGCCTATGTCGCGATCGACATTTCGCGCGAGGCCCTGCGTCACGCGGCCGACGCCTTGGCTCGATCTTTTCCGGATCTTGCCGTCGTCGCAATCTGCGCCGATTACATGAGGCCGCTCGAATTGCCGGAGCTTCCGGCAGCCGGCGAGGGGAGCCGGCTGGGCTTTTTTCCCGGCTCGACCATCGGCAATCTCGAGCCGGGCCTCGCGATCGAGTTTCTCGCCGGGTGCCGGCGCGTCATCGGCAAGGAAGGCGCGATGCTGGTCGGCGTCGATCTCCAGAAAGACGGGGCGATGCTCGATGCCGCGTACAATGATTCACAGGGGATTACCGCCGCCTTCAATCTCAACCTTCTGGAGCGCATCAATCGCGAGCTTGACGGCGACTTCAATCTCGCGCGCTTTGCGCATGATGCCGCCTACAACGCGAAGATCGGAAAGGTCGAGATCTTCATCCGCAGCCGCGCGGATCAGATCGTGACCGTGGCCGGTCGGCGCTTCCGCTTCGCCCAGGGCGAGCGGATCCATACCGAGGATTCCTGGAAATACAGCGTCGCCGGATTTCGCCAGCTCGCCGCCCGCGCCGGTTACCGCGCGGCGCGAAGCTGGACCGACCCGGCCGAGCTCTTCAGCCTCCACCTGCTGACGCCGGCTTGAACCGGGGCGCCCGGAGGAGAGTCAGCGCCGGCGCGGCATCGAGGGACGCGGACGCGGCGGCGCCGCGACGGCGGCAGCGCGTTCGTCCTTGTGGCGGAAATTGATGCGTCCCTTAGTCAAATCGTAGGGAGTCATTTCCACCGTCACCCGGTCGCCGGCAAGAATGCGGATGCGGTTCTTCTTCATCTTGCCCGACGTGTATGCGAGCGTTTCATGCCCGTTGTCGAGGCGCACGCGGAACCGCGCATCGGGCAAGAGTTCGGTCACGACGCCGTCGAACTCGATCAGATCCTCTTTGGCCAAAGTTGCTCCTCGGTAAAGAAGCGGGGCGATCGATCGCCCCGCAGATGACTCACTCCGCTTTGAGGTTGGCGGCGTTGACCCGTCCCTGCGGGCCGCGCTCCAGTTCGAAGGTCACGCGCTGGCCTTCGCGCAAACTTGCCAGGCCCGCACGCTCCACCGCCGAGATATGCACGAACACGTCTTTCGTGCCGTCATCGGGCTGAATGAAGCCGTAGCCTTTGGCAGCGTTGAACCATTTGACCGTACCCGTGGACATCTGCCCCTCCAGAAAGTTTGGACTGCCGCGCGGCGGCGCTGCGGATCAGACACCGATTTGGATGGGACCGGGTCGGGCTCCTGTAGAGCGTGGTGACGAGGCCGACCCAAAACGATTTGACGCCATCAAGATAATATTCCGCCGAACGATTGCAACGGTGGATTCTCGCGCGCGGATGCTGAATTGCTGCAGCGCAAAATCTTATCCGTCCGCACGCGACGCGTCATGGAACGTTCCGCGCGGCGCCTCCTCACGGCGCCGATGCGAGAGGCGCATCCGTGCGAACAGGGCCCACGGCGGCAATCGCGGCTTCGGCCGCGGCAACGCCGCTGGTGAAGGCGGCGTGAGCGGTGCCGAATTGGTCGCGCGAGCAGGCCTCGCCCGCAAAGAACAGCCGCCCCTCGACGGGTTCGGCGAAGACGGCGCGGTCATCGGCATGGCCCGGCAGTGCCGAGGAATAGGAACCGCGGGCGAAAGGATCGCGAACCCAGGCCGAGCTCGCCAATAGCCGCAGCCGGCCGCGGATTTCGTTGCCAAAGATGCCGGCCAATTCATCGGTTCCAAAGGCGGCCATCGCCGCCGCGCCGCCGCGCTCGAGTTCCGCCGCCAAGCGCCCGCCGAAATAGCATGAGATGATCGGCCAGCCATGCGGCCTGATTTGATAATTGCCGGTGGCGACGCGCCCGGTCGAGCCGACGAGATGGCGATAGGTTGCGACGGGCTCCGCACCGTCCAGCGCAAAAAAAAGCTTGTTGGCGATGCCGAGCGGCAATCCGGCCGCGGTCGCTCGTTTTTGAGGGAGCGCCGGCGTGAATCGCAGGGCTTCTTCGGCGATCACGTTGGTCGGCAAGGTCACGATCGCCGTCTTGGCAGTCATCGTGCCGCGCGAGGTGACGATACGAAGCATGCCGCCGCGACGATCGATCTCGGTCGCGATGGTCTCGAAGCTCACCGGGAGATCGGCGCCATAGGCCGAAATCAGCGTGCCGTAGCCTTCGAGCACGCGCCAGTTGATCTGGGTATTGGCATAGCGCTCTCGATCTTTGACCGAAACAGATTCGAGCTCCGTGCCGTTCGCCCAAGTGCTGATGGCGCCGAGAAGCCCGTTCCAGCCTCCATCGCGGGGCAAGAGATCCGAAGCAGGGCGGTCTTCGGGCTCGAGCGCCGCACGCTCGCAGGCGGCGTCGAACGCGTCGCGCGCCGCGAGCCAATCGGCATTGGCGGCCTCGCCGTGATGGATCGCGACGCGGCTCGCCCAATCGGGCGGCGTCTTGTCGAGCGCGAGGCTGCGCCCTTCGGCGATCGCGCTCCACGGATTGATGTCGGCGGAGTGCAGCCATTCGCAACCGAGATCGACGGGTTTGCCGAGCCGTGTCGGCACCGTCCAGGCTCGTCCACCCAGACGGTCGCGCGCCTCGATCACCACCATCTTCAGTCCGGCTGCCGTCAAGCGCTTGCCGGCCGCGATCCCGGCGGCACCCGCGCCCACGACCACGACGTCGAAATCGTCTCCAAATTCCGCCATGGCAATCTCAATCGGTTCGTCCCATCATTATACAGATGATCGATAGCGAGACCGTCGCAAATCTCATCCGGGAAACCGCCCGCGCCCTGATTCTGCCTCGCTTTCGCGCTTTGGGCAGCAGCGACATTCGCGAAAAGAAGCCCGGCGATCCTGTGACTATCGCCGATATCGAGACCGAACGGGCCCTGACCCGCTTGCTGGGGGAGGCTTCGGCTGGCGCCTTGGTACTGGGCGAGGAGAGCGTCGCCGAGGATCCGCGACGCCTCGAATTGCTGTCCTCGGACGATCCGGTCTGGATCATCGATCCCGTCGATGGCACCTCGAATTTCGCCCGGGGCGAGCCGGGCTTCGCGGTCATCGTTGCCTTGACGCGCCGGGGTTCCGTTCAGTCCGGCTGGATCTACGATCCGCTCGAGGACGTGATGATCCATGCAACCAAAGGCGAAGGGGCCTGGGCTGGCGATCGCCGTCTCGCCGTCGCGGCCGAGGTGCCGCCCGAGCGCATCACCGGCTCGGCCTATGGCCGCGCGAAATCCGGCCTGCGCGCGGCCAAGGCGCTCAGCGCCAGCGGGCGCATCCGACACGTCTACAATCGCGGCTGCAGCGGACTCGAATACATGGCCGTGGCCCAGGGCATCAGCCATTTCTCGCTGCATTCGCGCTCGCTGCCGTGGGATCACGCGGCCGGCATGCTGATCGTCCGCGAGGCGGGCGGGCGGGCGTCGTTTCTCGATGGCGCGCCCTATGACACGCGCATCCCGGACCGGCCGGTCCTGGCCACGGCGAGCGACTCCGGCTGGCAGACCGTCAGCGACGTCATTGCGAATTCATGAAGGGCAAGACCTGCGTCATCACCGGCGCCAGCGACGGGATCGGCCTGGAGACGGCTTGCCGGCTTGGCGTGCTCGGCGCGCGGCTGGTGCTGGTCGGGCACAATCCCAAAAAGGGTGAAGCCGCGCTGTCCAAGTTGCGCGCGCGGGTGCCGGGCGTTGCAGCGGCGATGCATTACGGAGATCTGGCGCAGCGCGGCGATGTGGTGCGCATCGCGTCCGAGCTGTTGCGCGCGGCGCCGCGCATCGACGTCCTGATCAACAATGCAGGCGCGTTGATTGCGCGCCGCGCCGTGACGCCGGACGGGCTCGAGCAAACCTTCGCCCTGAATCACATCGGCTATTTCCTACTGACCGAGCTTTTGCGCGAGCGCATGATCGCCTCGGCCCCCGCCCGGATCGTCAACGTCGCCTCCGAAGCGCACCGCAACGCGGTGCTCGATTTCACCGATTTGCAATGCGAGACGCGATACACCGGCTGGAACGCCTATCGGCGCTCGAAACTTTGCAACATTCTGTTCACGCGTGAACTGGCGAGGCGGCTCGCCGGAACAGGCGTTACCGCAAACTGTCTTCATCCCGGCTTCGTCGCCAGCAGCTTCGGCGACAACAACACCGGCCTCGTCCGGCTCGGCATCCGGCTCGCCAAGCGCTTCTCGGCGATATCGGTCGCGCGCGGTGCCGAAACGCCGGTTTATGTCGCATCCGCCCCCGAGCTCGAGAGCGTCACGGGGCTCTATTTCGACAAATGCCGGCAACGTGCGCCGAGCGCCGCGGCGCTCGAAGACGCGACGGCCGCGCGTCTTTGGCGGGAGAGCGTGCACCTCGCGGGGTTGCCGGCGAATTTATAATCGCCCTATCCGAGCCGATTGCCTTTCACCAAGCCCTCATGATTCTCAACGTTTCGGCGATGCCGGGAGGCGCGATTTTCTCGGCAAATACATGACCGCTTTCGCCGACCGGATCGAGCGGATTGGAAAGTGACGCTTACCAGACCGCCCGGGCGATGAAGACGACACCGAGCGCGGCAAAAAAGAGTGCCGCGACATAGTTCATCTCGCGGATCGGCAGGCGGCCCGAAAGCGCGTCGCCCAGGAATACGGCGGGCACGTTCGCGATGAGCATCGCCGTCGTCGTCCCGGCGATCACCGCGAAGAGATCGGGGTAGGCGGCCGCCAGGGCCAAGGTCGCGATCTGAGTCTTGTCGCCGATCTCGGCAATGAAGAATGTCAGGAGCGTCGCGATGAATGCATTGCGGTCGCTGACCTCGGTGCCGGGCTTGAGCGTATCGGCGCGCAAGACCCAGATCGCCATCGCGATCATGCTGGCTCCGACCAGGAGGTCGAGCACGACAGGCGTCAGCAACCGTCCAAACCAGGCCCCGAGGAATCCGGCGATCGTATGATTGGCGATGGTCGCGATGAAGATGCCGAGGATGATCGGCCAGGGCCTGCGGTAATGCGCCGCCAAGGCCAGCGATAAGAGCTGGGTCCGGTCGCCGATTTCGGCGATCGCCACGCTCGAAAGCGAAATAAGAAAGGCTTCCATCCGGAAAAGGCACCATTAGCCGATCGGCAAGAGACCACGGCTTGCTCCCTTCCGTTCGGCGGCAAAGGAAGCAATCCGTTGGTCTCGCCATGCTTTGGTGCCGCGAGGGCGGCACGGCCCTTAAGGCTCAAAGCCCCGTACGCCATGATTGCCGCCCGATGCGGCCGCAACCAAGTATGTTGACGCACGGCCCGCAATAGAACGGGCGGCTACTCCCCAATGAATGTTGCAGAGGATAGCGGACACGCGTTGCCCCGGCAATGAGGGCTTGGGAGACGGCCGCAAAGCAACTATATGGATGCCACCATGACAGCGCGAAATCCCTATGAAGTGCTGGGCGTCAAGAAGGACGCGACGGAAGCCGAGATCCGGCGGGTCTATCGCAATCTCGCCAAGCAGCACCATCCCGATCTCAACCCCGGGAACAAACAGGCCGAAGCGCGCTTCAAGGAAATTTCGGCCGCCTACGATCTCTTGTCCGACAAGGAAAAACGCGCCCGCTACGACCGGGGCGAGATCGACGAAAGCGGCGCCGAGCGGCCGCGCGCCTATTCCTATCAGGATTTTGCCGGCGGTGCGCCCGGAGCCAAATATCAGGGCGCCGAGGGAATGGCCCCCGAGGATCTCGACGACCTTTTTGCGTTCTTCAGCCGCGGCCAAGGCAGACGCGGTGGCACGGGTACGAACCGCATGCGTGGCGCCGATCGGCATTATGGGCTGACGGTCGATTTCCTCGATTCGGTCAACGGCGCGCGACGGCGCCTGGAACTGGGGCCCGGCAAGAGCCTCGATGTCTCCATCCCGCCGGGCGTGCGCGACGGCCAAGTGCTGCGCTTGGCGGGACAGGGCGATCCGGGGATCGGGGGAGCCGCCAATGGCGACGCGCTGATCGAAATCGCCGTGGCGCCTCATGCCTTCTTCCGACGTGACGGCGACGATATACGCCTCGATCTGCCGGTGACGCTCGCCGAAGCCATGCACGGCGGAAAAGTCGCCGTGCCCACGCCCTCGGGGACCGTCACGATGACCATTCCGCCGGCCTCCAATAGCGGCACGATCTTACGCCTGCGCGGCAAAGGCGTCGGCGGGCGCGGCGATGCGCTGGTGACGCTCAAACTTGTCCTGCCGGACAAGCTGGATGCCGAATTGTCGGGGTTCCTCAAGGAATGGGAGGAAAAGCATCCCTACGATCCGCGCAAAGGCGTGATCCCATGATCGCCTTCGACGCCGTGCTGCGCGAGATCGAAGGGCTCGAGCGGGCCGAGCTCGAACATTGGATCGAGGTGCGCTGGGTGAGGCCGGAGCGCGCGGGCGAAGCCTATGTTTTTCACGAGATCGACGTGGCGCGAATCCACCTCATCGTCGAGTTGCGGCGCGAATTGATGATCGACGAGGAAGCGATGCCGGTCGTGCTCAATCTGCTCGATCAGGTCTATGCCTTGCGCCGCCGCCTGAACTCGCTGGCCCAAGTGCTCGACACGCTGCCGCCGGACGCTAAGGAAATGCTCCGCGCATATTTCGAGGATTAGGCATGGCGACGATCGCGGCGGAACGGCCCGCGATCCGGACGATCGCAGCAGTGGTGATCGGCAATGCGCTCGATTGGTACGATTTCGCGCTTTACGGCTATCTCGCCGTCACCATCGGCACGCTTTTCTTCCCATCGCAATCGCCATGGACGTCGCTGCTCTCCTCTCTGGCCGCCTTTGGCAGCGCGTTCGTCGTACGCCCCCTCGGCGGCATCATCCTGGCGCAGCTCGCGGATCAGTGGGGCCGCAGAAACACCTTGGTCTTGGTCATCGCCTTCATGACGGTCGGCACCGCCATGATCGCCTTCGCGCCGAGTTATGCCGCGATCGGCATCGCCGCGCCGGCGATCATCGTGACGAGCCGGCTGCTCCAGGGATTCTCGGCCGGCGGTGAATTCGCGAGCGCCACCGCATTCCTCATCGAGGCCGCGCCGCCGCACCGCCGCGGCCTTTACGGCGCGTGGCAATTGTCGGGGCAGGGCATGGCGATCCTGGTCTCGGGCCTCGCCGGATCGCTTCTCGCGCGGGGCATGGCCCCGGAGCAATTCGCGGCATGGGGTTGGCGCGTTCCGTTCATGCTCGGCCTTTCCATAGGCCCCATCGGTTACTATCTGCGGCTGAAACTGAAAGAATCGAGGGCCTTCGTCGACGATCGCGCGAGCCGGGCCTCCGGCGGCGCGCCGCTCATCGAGCTCTTCACGGATTACAAGCGCCGCGCGCTGACCGGTTTCGGCTTGGTGATCGGCGGCAGTGCTTCCTTGTATGTGCTGTTCATTTTCATGCCGAGCTACGCGATCCGCGTTCTGGGCCTCGATCTGCGTGCGGCGTTCGTGGCACCCGTCGTCGCCGGTCTCACGATCGCCGTGTTTTGTCCGCTCACGGGTCTTCTTTCGGATTTCGTCGAGCGAAAATCCCTGCTCGTCATCTCCATGAGCGGATTGGCGATCGCACCCTATCCCTGCTTTCTTTGGCTGCAACACGGGCAAAGCATCGCGCGGCTTGCGCTTGTCGAGTTCGCCTTGGGACTGATTTTCTCCTTCTCTGGCGGGCCATTCAACGCGGCGCTCAGCGAATTGTTTCCCATACGCTTGCGCGCCAGCGGCTTGGCGGTCGCCTACAATTTCGCCGTCGCGTTGTTTGGCGGATTTGCGCCGCTGATCGTCGCTTGGCTCATCGTGCGGACCGGCGATCCGCTCGCGCCGACCTATTATGTCGCGGCTTGCACGATCGTCGGCCTCGCCGCGGCATTGGCCTGGCCCCGCTCCCGGGCGGCGGAATAACAAGAGGGTGCAAGGCGACGGCCGGATCCGCGCAAATGAGCCGGCCGCGCCTCGACCTCAGGCCTCGGCTTCCGCGCGCTGCCCCTCGAAAGGAAGGACCGAGATGTCCGGACGGCCCATCGGACGCCGCAGATTTCCGGTCTCTGGCCGCAGCCAGGATTCCATCGCGGTCTCGCGGTCGATCGAGGAAAATTCGTATTTGTAGAGCTCGCTGCCTTCGCCGGGCCGCGTCCGCCAGATGCCAAGCTCCATCGACGGCAGGCCATAAACGTCGAACAGATGCCGACGCGCCAGCGCGCCTTCGATGATCCCGGTCAGCCATGACCAGCGCCAATGGCAAAGCACCCATAGAGTGTGGAGGCGAAGCATCGCCGCGAGCGTGCTTCCCCCCGTCACGTCTTGAGCGAGGAAGATCGATCCGGAGAACACCACATAGGTCGACCGGATCGTCTTGGCGATCGGCGCGCGCACGATGCAGCGATCGGCGCTTGTCCACATCGTGGCCGGGTTTTCGACCCAGAAGCGTCCGCTTTCCATTTCCCTTGCCAGCGTTTCTTCGCACCAAATGAGCCGCGATGCGATGCAGCCCTTCGGCACGCCGTCACGCAAAAGCGCAAGCACCACCGTATCGTCCGGCGATGCACGCGGATGGTAGCGGGGATCGTTGGTCTGGATGATGCGCTTCATCCGGCCATTGCTGGCGCGATAGAGTTTCACGACCGTATCGAGATCGTGTCCGATGACCGCCTGAAGTCCTTGTTCATCGAGCGCACGCAGCAGGGGCGGAACGATCTCCGTCCCGGCCATCCGAATGCTCTCCAGCGACAGGAATTCCTCGGGATTGAAAGCATCGAGATAGTCGATGAAATCGCCGCCGAAGAAATCCAGTTCGTTGACAATGACGTTGATATTCCGCATGTCCTTCAAGCCTCCAGGCCCCAGGTGATACGGCTCTCTCCAGGGCCGCGCGGGAGAGCGCCGAACTCGCACACGGCGTGCATCTGCTGGAATACCCCAAGACGGTGTGGGCCGCTTGGCCTCATTGCCGCGGTACCCTCGGCCTCGTTCAAGACGTCCGCCGCCGAAAGACCCTCGTCACGATCGAGCAGGGTCGTCGCGACAGATCACGGCTGCCAGCACCATGTCGACGCCGATGCCGTCCTTCGCGAGCGGAAGAAGGAGAGCCTCATATCGGCGCGGCAGATCGCCGATGATTTCTTCTCCGATCTTGTGAAGCGGTGCGCCTGACTCGACCGTCGTCGTCGCGTACTCATAAGCGAGCGCGCGCAGCTCAGGCGATGGCAGCTGATCGAGCGCCTTGCCAGTCAGGTCGGCGCCGATCCACCATTCGAGTTCGGTCCCCTGGAGCCGAACGCGGAATCGGAGCGGATCCCGCAGCACATCCAACAAGATGAGATGGCCGAGGACGAAGCGTAGCGCGGCGGGATCGATGTCTGTTCGCGACGGCAAGGCGCGGTCGCCACGCTCTTTTTCCCAATAGGCGTAAAGCGCCTGCAACCGGCGGTCGATGAGAACAGGTTCTCCACGCGCCGCAACGCGCGCGAGCGCAGCGTGCCCCCGCTTCCTAGCCATGTACGGCATTACCCTGCGGCAAGGAGATCTTATCGACCGGCGAAGACGCGGAATGGGATTGACCGCCCGATCGGACTGCTTCCTCCCCGACCGATATTGCGGCCGCCCCCACCAACAGGGCCGCCTCGGGAAAGCCCAACGTCGCAAGGTTGCCCGAAAGAAGCTTGAGGTGCCGCGCGATGTACCAAGCTTGCCGACGACTGTTTCGCTCCACGTCCTTGCACTCCTTGACGCCGATTAACCCCGAACGCGGTCTTTTTTTGCCGCTCTTGCAGACAACTCGTTAATAAGAGACAATTACGCTGTTCGGACCTCCAGATCTGGTGTCCCGACGGGCAGAATTGGGTTGATCGAGTGGGCGAAGATTTCGAATCGCGATTTCGCGAAGCGCTCAGGCGGCGGCTTTACCCCCATGCGCCGTTGCATCTGAAGCAGATCGCGCACGCGATCGGCCGATCCGAAAATACGGTCACGAGGTGGTGGCGCGGGGAGACCCGCATCCTGGCAAACGATCTTTACCGCCTGGCAGAATTTCTGGTCGCTCGAGGCGATCGGGAATTCTTGAACGAGATTTTCGCCGATCTCATTCCCGTTGCAGCCGCGTCCGACGACCTGGCGGCGTCGGTCCTCTCGCTCGTCCGGTCCGCATTGACAGGCTCACAGCCCGGCCAGGCGGTCGGCCGCGAGGTCCAAAGCTGGTTCAATGCGGATGGCGAGATCGTTGCGGCGCCGACCGGTCATGCCAATTATGTGCGCAACCTGTTGCAACTGCCCGGGATCGGCGGCGATGTCGCCGCCTATGCGATGCGCGTCCTGGGCTGGATCGCCGTGAGCGAGCGTGACGGCGGCGGCGTCTTGATCCGTCATGACGGCCGCCGTGTCGCGCGCTTGGCTGCCGAGCGAATCTGCGCCTGGTTGGAGGACCGCGCCGATCAGATACTGCAGCTCAAACGCAGCATCCTGATGGACGGCCTCTGGGTCGAGGCTCTTCATGGCAGCGCAAGCGAAGCCGCGATGGCGATCGGCAAGGTGGCGTCGATCGTCTGCATCACGCGTCGTCCTTGGAAGGTCCGGCCGCTGCGGCTCGACAGCGTGGCCGATTGCCGTCTGAAGGCTTTACTCGAAGTCTATCACCAGCAGCCGGCTCGGCTGATTCACGCTGCCGCTGCGATGGGAGCGTTCACGACCAGCAGCCTTTTCGGCGTCACGGGGGACAACGTGGTCTTGCATTGCGTCGGCACGGATCTCGGCTTCGATCCGAGAATGGTCGAAGGCTTGAACGTGCTCGCGCGCCCCGACACGGAATACGCCCTGATGCTCCGGGCGCGCATTCTGGCGACGCGGCGGGACGGACCGATCTATAACGAATTGTCCGGCACCATCGATACCTATAACGTACGCTACCTTAATCTGACGCTTCCCGAGCCGGGACCGAACGGACGCGTGCTGACCTCTTCCATCGTGTTGGAACGGGAACAAATCGCAGCTTGATGCCGACCGAATAACAAGCGGCGCGACGCGACGAGCGGCGCAAAAAAAATACCGGAGTGACGCCATGATCGAGCTGCTGCTGCTCTTGCACATTCTCTCCGCGGTCGTCTGGGTCGGCGGCATGTTCTTCGCCCATCAGATGGTCCGTCCCTCGGTTGCCGCGCTCGATGCGACCGTCCGCCTGCCGCTATGGCGACGCATCTTCCAGAAGTTTTTCTCATGGGTCTGGGCGGCGATCGTCCTCCTCCTCGCGAGTGGCCTTGCCTTGCAGGGCCTTGGCGTGAACGGGCTTCATGTCCAAATCATGGAGGGCCTCGGCGTCATCATGATGCTCGCCTTCGCGCATCTCTATTTCGCGCCGTGGCAGCGCTTTCGCCGCGCGGTTGACGGGTCCGATTTCCCACTCGCGGCCGCGCAACTCAACCAGATCCGGCGCATCGTCGAATTCAACCTCGCTCTGGGATTCATCGTCGTCGCGGTCGGCGCGACCGGGCGTTACTGGGGCTGAGCACCATGCTGAAACTCTTCGACCTTGCCGGCGCGGAAGCCGACCGCCGTTTCAGCCCCTATTGCTGGCGCATCAAGATGGCGTTGGCCCATAAGGGCCTCGCGGCGGAAACGATCCCCTGGCGCTTCACCGAGAAGGATGAAATTGCCTTCAGCAAGCAAGGCCGGGTCCCGGTGCTGGTCGATGGCGAACGCTGGATCAATAATTCATGGGCGATCGCTGACTATCTCGAAACCACCTATCCCGAACGCCCCTCGCTCTTTGGTTCGCCCGCGGGAAAGGCGCTGACGCGCTTTCACGCCCTCTGGGCCGACGCGACACTGCAAACCGGGATGTTCGGGTTCGTCGTTCTCGACATCTGGAATCATCTCGACGCCAAGGACAAGGCGTATTTTCGCAAGAGCCGCGAGGAGCGCCTGGGCAAAACCCTCGAAGAGGCCGTCGCCGATCGCGACCGGCGCGTGACGGCGTTCCGCGACACTCTTTTGCCGCTGCGGCTTGCCCTCAAAGGACAGGACTTTCTCGGCGGCGCGGCGCCGCTCTATGCGGATTACGCGGTTTTTGGCGGTTTCCAATGGTGCCGCTGCATCAGCGATTTCAAGCTGCTCGCACCCGACGACCCGATCCATGCGTGGCGGCAGAGGATGCTCGGTTTATTCGGCGGGCTGGCCGGTCGCGCAAAAGGCTACGCGGTCTAGCTTGCACGACGGGAGGCTCCGGCTAGAAAAAACGCAGCCAGAGATAGATCTGGCAGATGATCACGCTCATCAGCGTGAGCGGCACGGCAAATTTCGAGTAGGCGAGGAAGTTGAAGCGGACGCCATTGCGGTGAGCGAATCCCGCCACGGTGAGATTCGCCGAGGCTCCGATGAGCGTGCCGTTTCCGCCAAGGCACGCGCCGAGCGACAGCGCCCACCAGAGCGGCAGCAATGCGTCCTCGCCGCCGAACGCGGGCGCGAGAAGCTTGATCAACGGGATCATGGCGGCGACGAAGGGAATATTGTCGATGATCGCGGACAGGAACGCCGACGACCAGAGGATCGCGGAGGCCGTGATCGCGAGATTGCCATGGAACGCGGCCAGCAGTTTTTCTGCAGCCACGTCGAGCGCGCCCGTCACCTCGAAACCATGCACGACGATGAACAGGCCGACGAAGAAGAAAATGGTGATCCAATCGACATCGCCGTACGTGCCAACGACGCGCGCCGTGTGCGTCTCGCGGTGATGCGCCAGATTTTCAAGTAGCATGAGCGCCGCGGCGCAAACAAGGGCGATCGAGCCGGGCTCGAGCCGCAAATGGCGCGCGAAGACGAAGGCCAGGAGGGTCACGCCGAAAACGGCGACGGCCAAGCGCAGAAGCCGGTGGTCCGTAATGGCCGACGCCGCCGAGATCGCCATGACTTCGGCGCGAGCCTCGCGCGTCGCGCTGACCGATCTACCCCAGATCAGATGCGTGGCGAGAACCTGAAACGCCAAGACGACGAGAACGATCGGCGTCAGTTCGAGGACGAAGGCGTTAAAGCTCAACCCCGCCGCGGAACCAATCATGATATTGGGCGGATCGCCGATCAGGGTCGCCGTGCCGCCGATATTGGAGGCCATGACTTCGGCAAAGAGAAACGGGAAGGGTGCGACCCGCAACCTTTGGGTAATCGAGAAGGTCACCGGCGCGATCAGGAGGACGGTCGTCACATTGTCGAGCAGGGACGACGCCACCGCCGTGACGATCGACAGCAGAATGAGGACCCCCGCCGGCGAGGCGTTGACGCGCTGCGCGGACCACAAGGCGAGGAACTCGAAAATGCCGGAGCGGCGCGCGATCGAGACCAGCACCATCATGCCCGTCAGCAAGGCGATGGTGTTAAAGTCGATCCCCTTGATCGCTTCCGTCTGATCGAGGACGCCCGATAGGATCATCGCCCCGGCGCCCAATATGGCTATGACCGAGCGATCGAACCGATCGGAGATCACGAGCACGTAGGTAATGACAAGGATCGTCGCGGCGACGAGCACGGGGCTCAGGCCGAATATCACGTCTTCGATGACTAACCTCCCCGGATGACGCCTAAGAATTGCCCCACTGCGGCGCCCAATGCGCCTTCTCCTAGCATAGGCGCCAATCCGCTGTCATCGCCGATGGACAAGGAAGCCTATTTCCGCAAAAACTGCGCCCCATCCTGTGTATCATACATTGAGCGCCGGCCTCTGAAGAAGGCGAGCCGGAGCTTAGTGAGCGGAGGGGGATTCCATGAAGAGACGAGCGTTTCTGAAGGCGGGCGGCGTCGGATTGGCGGCGACGACGATCGCGGCGCCGGCCGTCGCGCAATCGCAACCCGGGCTGAAATGGCGCATGGCCACGAGCTGGCCCAAGAGTCTCGACGCCTTATTCGGCGGGGTCGAGTTCTTCACCAAGCGCGTCGCCGAGATGACCGACAACCGATTCGAAATCCGCTCTTTCGCCGGCGGCGAGATCGTGCCGGCGCTTCAAGTCCTCGATGCCGTCCAGAACAACACCGTCGAGATGGGACACACGGCAAGCTACTACTATGTCGGCAAGGACCCGACCTTCACCTTCGATTGTACCGTTCCCTTCGGCATGAACACGCGCATCATGAACGCGTGGCTGCGGCATGGCGGCGGGCAGGAGCTGATGAGCGACTTCTTTAAGGACTACAACGTGGTTTCGATCGCCTGCGGCAATACCGGCGCCCAGGCGGGCGGGTGGTACCGCAAGGAGATCAAGACCGTCGACGATCTGAAGGGGCTTAAATTCCGCATCGGGGGCTGGGCCGGAACCGTGCTCGCAAAGCTTGGCGTCGTGCCGCAGGTGATCGCGGGCGGCGACATCTATCCTTCGCTCGAAAAGGGCACGATCGACGCCGCCGAATGGATCGGGCCCTATGACGACGAAAAACTCGGCTTCTACAAGGTGGCGAAGTACTACTACGCTCCCGGCTGGTGGGAAGGCCAAGCCAATCTTCCCGTCTACGTCAATCTCGACCAATGGAACAAGCTGCCGCCGAGCTATCGCTCGATCATCCAGGCGGCGGCGGCAGACGCGAACAATTGGATGCAGGCCAAGTACGATGTCGAAAATCCCAAGGCGCTCAAGCGCCTTATCGCGAACGGCGTGCAGCTCCGCTTCTTCTCGCGCGAAATTCTCGAAGCCTGCTACAAGGCCGCCCAACAACTCTACGCCGAAGAATCCGCGCGCAATCCCAAATTCAAGAAGGTCTATGATCAGTGGAAGCCCTTCCTCGCGACGGAAGAAGAATGGTTCCGGGTCGAGGAGCAGCAATTCGACAATTTCATGTACGGACATATCGCCCGGACCTAAGCGGCCCGTCGCTTGATGGAAACGCCCCGTTCCGGCGGGGCTTTTTATTTGAAGTCGCTCGAAGAGGGCGGCGCGGCGTTGTCCTGGGGAATTTCGAAATGGATCGTGTCGGGGTTGATCTTGGGACCCGTATCGAGCGAAGCCAGAACGAGCCGCGGAAAGGCGACGACCAGCCCCACCATCATCAGCTGGATCACGATGAACGGTATGACGCCCCAATAAATCTGTGCCGTCGTCACCGGGGCCAAAAGTTTTTTTGTCACGCGATCGACGTAATCCGTCGCGGGCGCGACGCTGCGCAGATAAAAGAGCGCGAAGCCAAAGGGCGGATGCATGAAGGAAGTCTGCATGTTGATGCCGAGAAGCACGCCGAACCAGACGAGATCGATGCCGAGCTTTTCCGCGACCGGACCCAGAAGCGGCACGATGATGAAGGCGAGCTCGAAATAGTCCAGGAAGAAGGCGAGAACGAAGGTCAGCAGGTTGACGACGATCAGAAACCCGATCTGGCCGCCTGGCAGGCTCGTCAGGAGATGCTCGACCCATAAATCGCCATTGACGCCGCGGAAGGTCAGGGTGAAGACGGTCGAACCGATCAGGATGAAGATGACGAAACAGGAGAGCTTCGCCGTCGCGTCCATCGCCTGCCGCAAGAGCCTCCAATCGAGCCGCCGGTTGGCGACGGCGAGAATCAAAGAGCCCGACGCGCCCATCGCACCGCCCTCGGTCGGTGTCGCGACGCCGATGAAGATCGTCCCGAGCACCAGAAAGATGAGCGCCAAGGGCGGCATCATCACGAAAGCCACCTGCCGCGTGAGCCGGCTGAGCAGGCCGAGGCCGAACCGGCTGTCCGCAAGCGCCAAGAGATAGGTTGCGAAGCCGGCGAGCGCGACCGCCCAAATCCAGGCCACGCGGTAAGTGAGGAGATAACCGCCAAGCGTGGCGAGGGCGACCACGACAATGAGGGAGCCATAGCCGGACTTTCCGCTCTCTTCGCGAATGACGATGGCGTCGGGCGGCAGCGCCGGCGTCGCGTTGGGACGAAATAGCGTGACCAGGAACACATAGCCCGCGTAGAGCGCGGCAAGCCCCAGCCCTGGGAAGAACGCTCCCTCATACATGTCGCCGACGGAACGGCCGAGCTGATCGGCCATGACGATGAGGACGAGGCTCGGCGGAATGATCTGCGCCAAGGTGCCCGAGGCGGCGATCACGCCGGCCGCCACGCGGCGGTCATAGCCGTAGCGCAGCATGATCGGCAGCGAGATCAAGCCCATCGAGATGACCGAGGCCGCGACCACGCCGGTCGTGGCCGCGAGCAGCGCGCCCACAAAGACCACGGCATAGGCGAGGCCGCCGCGCAACCGTCCGAAGAGCTGACCGATCGTATCGAGCAGATCCTCGGCCATACCCGATCGTTCGAGCACGAGCCCCATGAAGGTGAAGAAAGGCACCGCCAGATAGGTGTCGTTGCGCATGACGCCGAAGACGCGCTCGGGCAGGGCCTGCAATAAATTGGGGGTGAGCAAGCCGAGATGGATCGCGACCGCGCCATAGAACAGTCCGTTCGCCGCGAGCGAGAACGCGACCGGATAACCGATCAAGAGAATCAGGATCAGCGATCCGAACATGATCGGCGCCATATTGGCGACGAGAAAGGCGTTCACGCCGATGTTCCCGGCTCGTTCCTTTCGGCGCCGGCCTCCGGATCGGGGCCGGGCACGCGACGCTCGCCCGGATCGGGGCCGAGCCCCATCAGAAAAGCGGCGCGCTTGATCACCTCGGAAATGCCCTGCAGGCTCAACAGCATGAAGCCGCCCGGTATCAGCAGCTTCACCGGCCAGCGGACAAGACCGCCCGCATCGGTCGAATATTCGTCGCGAACCCAGGAATCCAGGAACATCGGCCAAGCGAGCGTCAGGATGATGATCGCCATCGGCAACAGAAAGAACAGACCGCCCAGAATGTCGATCCAGGCGCGTAGACGCGGCGTCAGCCGGCCATAGATGATGTCGATCCGGACATGTTCGTTATGGAGAAGGGTGTAGCCGGCGCCGAGAAGAAACACCGCCGAGAACAGATACCACTGGATCTCGAGCCAACCATTGGAACTTCGGCTCAGGGCGTAGCGGATTGTGGCGTTGCCGGAACTCACGAGGACCGAAAGCAGGACCAACCAATAGACCCCTCGGCCGATCGTCTCATTAAGCCGGTCGATCAGACGGCTGATTCCGATCAGAAATCGCACGCGCCGCCGCTTCCTCCTTGCCGGGCACCAAGGCGCTGGGGCGCTGGTTCACTCGGGCGGCGGCCACTATGCCATGCCGGCCCGTCAACGGCCAGCAGCCGCGACGACGGCTGGCCTTACCTCACCTCGACCCAGGAAGATCCTTAATCGCGCGCGTCGCGCAGGGTGATGAGCACCAGGGACGCGATGATCACCCCGGCGAACTCGGCGCCGGTGGAGATTTGGCCGATCAGCGCACCGAAAAGTGTGCCTGCCAGCGTAACGGTTCCGAGCAAAGTGGTCATGGGCCCCTCCAAGCAAAGTTTTTATCTTGGCCACTCGGACAACGCCGGCGGCTCAAGTTTTATTCATTCGGTTGCGAAAAAATTACGCGTCGAGTTTGGCAGCGGCGGCGAGGCGTGCCAAGGCTTGCGGCGTATCGATATCGGTGAGCACCCCGTCGCCTTCCATTTCGATTTCGGCGACCGTCTCGGCATGGGCGCCGATGAGATGGCGGGCGCCGACATCGCCATCAATTTGCCCCATTTGGCCAAAGAATTTGCGGCCCCACAGCGCGGGGTTGCCGCGCTTGCCCTCCCGGGTCGGGACGATGATGCTGCGCCCTTCGACCGGGTTGAAGGCATTGACGAGCTTTACGATCTCTCCGGCGGTGACGCGCGGCATATCGCCCAAAGCCACCAATGCGCCGTCGCAATCCTCGGGAAGGGCGGCCAAACCGCAGCGCAAGGAGGTCGAAAGACCTTCGGAAAAATCTTTGTTATATAAGATTGTTATAGGAAGGTCTTTAAGCACATCTTCAACTTGCCCGTGTTGGTGACCGGTAACTACGACCACCGGGGAGAGCTGCGCCGCGAGCACCGCTTCGACGGCGTGACGGACCATCGGCTTGCCGTCGATCACGATCAGAAGCTTGTTGAGCGCGCCCATCCGGCTGGAGCGGCCCGCGGCGAGGACGATGCCGGCAATCCGTGGCCGGCGAGGCGCCGTTGCCATGGGCGGGCCTCCAGCCGAAGCGCGGGGCAGGGGCCGCGATGGGATCTCGGTCAGCAATCCGCCGACCCCCATGCGTCGAATGACCGCAGGCCCGACCGGCAGCGAGGCCAGCAGGCGGCGCAGCACCCAGTCGAACCCATTCACCTTGGGCGACCGGGCACAACCGGGCAGGCCCAAGACGGGGACACCGCCGATCCGCGCCATCAGCAACAGATTGCCGGGATCGACCGGCATGCCGAAATGCTCGATGGTCCCGCCCAGCATGGTCAGGGAGGCCGGAATGACGTCGCGCCGGTCGAGGATGGCCGAAGCGCCGGCGACGAGAACGAGGTCGGCGCCCAAGGCGAGGACCTCGGTCACGACCGGTGCCAGCTCCCGCTCCTCATGGCGCACGCGGCGCTCCCAGGCGAGTTTGCTGCCCAGTGCATCGAGGCGGTCGCGTGTGGTTTCGACCGTCTTCTCGAGGACGGAGTCCTTAAGACCGGGCAGGGTGGTCTGGATCAGCGCGGCGCGATGCGGCTTGAAAGCCGCCACCGCGAAGAGCGTGCCCTTGGCCGCGCCGATGGAGGCCTCGAGCGCCTCGGACCGCACGGCGAAAGGGATGATCTTGACGGTGGCCACCATCTGCTTCGGCTCGACGACCGTATCGGGCTCGAGCGTCGCCAGGGTGATCGCCTCGTCAACCAGGTTGAAGCGATCGACCGCTTCACGGTCGACGAGGCAAAGCCCGGCATGCTCGGCATAGAAATTGGCCCGGCCGGTGAAGGCCGGCGCCGCGGTCACACCCGGATGACGGAGAGAAGCGGCGATCCGGTCGGCGGCCTCGTTTTCCCCGACATCGCCCGGCTCGAGCCGGGCGGCGATCACGGCGGTCTTACCCGCCGCTCGCAGCGCCGCGATGTCGGCGGCGGTAAGCGCGCGGCCTTTCTTCAGCGCGCGCGCTCCGGCCTTGACGCTATGGGCGAGAATGGCGCCTTCGGCCTCATCGAGCGGCATCGCGCCGAACTTCATGCCGCTTCGCGTGCCTTGAGCCGGTCGGCGCGCAGCACGGAGGTGACTTGGCCGAGGATCGCGACCGCGATCTCGGCCGGCGAGATGGCGCCGATATTGAGGCCGACGGGACCGTGAATCCGCGCGAATTCTGCTTCCTTGAAGCCCAGTTCGCCGAGGCGGCGCAAGCGAGCGGCGTGGGTCTTTCGCGAGCCAAGCGCGCCGATATAGAAGGCTTGCGATCGAAGCGCCTCCGCGAGCGCGGGATCGTCGAGCTTCGGATCATGGGTCAAGGTGATGACAGCGCTGCGTTTGTCGGGTTTGAGGCGTTGCAGCGCCTCGTCCGGCCATTCGGTCGACAGCTCGATCTCGGGAAAGCGCGCATCGGTCGCAAATGCCGTGCGCGGATCGATCACCGTGACGCGGTAGTCGAGCATGGCCGCCATACGCGCGAGAGGCTGCGCGATATGGACGGCGCCGACGATAAAGCAACGCAGCGGCGGGTTGAAGACCTCGATGAAGACGGCGCCGGATGCGGTCTCGATCGTCGTGCTGCGATCCTCGGCGAAGGCCCTGGCGAGGCCGCTCTTGAGGGTCTCGTCAAGCGCAAGATTTCCGGTGGCCTCCGAGCCTTCGATCAGGCTTTGAAGACCCGAGGTCAAATGGGTCGCAATCGCTGCCGGGGTCCCGGCGCGGCTCGCCGCGATCGCCTTTTCGAGATAGCCGAGCTTCATTCCACGCGCTCCACGAAGACCTGAATCTTGCCGCCGCAGGCGAGGCCGACTTCCCAGGCTTGCTCGTTGCTGACGCCGAAGGAAAGAAGCCGCGGCTTGCCGTCCTTGATCGCGTTCTGTGCTTCGCCGATGACGGCGCCCTCGACGCAGCCGCCCGATACCGAGCCGAGGAACTCGCCCGCGTCGTCGACCACGAGCTTCGAGCCGACCGGACGCGGCGACGAACCCCAGGTGGTCACCACCGTGGCCAGCGCCACGCCCTTGCCTTGGGATTTCCATTTGCCGGCTTGATCGAGAATCTCTTGATTGTCGTTCATGCTCTCACCCCGCTTCCCGCCAGGCCGCCGCGGCTTCGAGCCGACGCGGACCCGGACGTGTCAAAGCCTTCACCAATTCGTCGAGACTCGCCAGATTGTGCACCGGACGAAACTCGTCGACATGGGGCAGGATCGCCCGCATGCCCAATGATTTGGGCGCAAACCCCTCGTAACGCAACAGCGGATTGAGCCAAATCAGCCTGCGGCAGGATTTGTGCAACCGCTCTATCTCCTGGGATATACCGGCTCCGGCGTCCCGATCCAAGCCATCCGTGATCAACAGCACGATCGCGCCCTGGCCCAGGACACGCCGCGACCAGCGATGGTTAAAATCGGCCAGGCATTGGCCGATCCGCGTGCCGCCCGACCAGTCCTCGACCACCTGCGCCACCTTGTCGAGAGCGATGTCGATATCCTTGTAGCGCAGATAGCGGGTGACGTTCGAAAGCCGCGTGCCGAAAAGAAAGGTATGCACGCGATCGCGATCGTTCGTCATCGCATGCATGAAATGCAGGAAAATGCGGCTGTAGCGGCTCATCGAGCCGGAGATGTCGCACAAGACGACGAGCGGCGGCGGCCGCGTGCGTCGCTCCTTGTGCCGAAGCTGGATGATCCCGCCCGCGCGCAACTGGGCGCGCATCGAGGCCCGCAGATCGACCCGCGAGCCCCTCGCATCGGGCGCGAAACGCCGCGTCGGGATATCGGCGAGCGGCAAGGCCAGCCGCTCGAGCGCTTTCTTCGCCTGCGCGACTTCGTCGTTGGACATCTTCTCGAAATCCATCTCGCGCAGCGCTTCCTGCGCCGAGAAGGTCATGGCCGAATCGAGCTCGAGCTCGGTCTCGCCTTCTTCTTCCTTGCCCTTGCCGTCGCCTTGCAGCGCCTCGGCGAGGCGGCGATTCATCTCCTCGCCCTTTTCCGGCTCCGGCGGCGTGAATCCAGGCAGCATCAGCGCCAGCATCTTCTCCAGCAGCTGCGGATTCCGCCAGAAGATATGGAAGGCTTGGTCGAACAACTCTTCCTGGTCGTGCCGATTGACGAAGACCGCGTGCAAGGTCCAATAGAAATCGCGCCGGTCTTGCAGCCCGACGGCCTGCACGGCCTGAAGCGCGTCGAGCACCTTGCCGGGACCGATCGGCAGGCCCGCGGCGCGGAGCGCTCGCGCGAAATACATGATGTTCTGGAAAAGGCGCCCGCCCTCTTCGGGCGGGTTCGGCGGTTGGGCGAGCCCTTCCATCGGCGCGGTCACCCGCCGGCGGCGAGCTCGGCTTTCACCTGCGTCAGCAGGCGCTCCGCCTCGCTGCCCTGGATCTTCGCGATGTCGTCCTGATATTTGAGCAGCACGCCGAGCGTGTCGTTGATGGCTTCCGGCGTGAGGGCGAGCACGTCGAGCTGCGTCAAGGCATGCGCCCAATCGATGGTTTCGGCGACGCCGGGCAGCTTGAAGAGATCATGAGTTCTTGCGCAGCTTCTGCACGAAGGCGACGACCTCGCGGCTGAGCGCAACGGCCGCTTCCGGGGCTTTGAGCTTTAGGATTTCGATCTCGCGTTCCGCGCTCGGGTAATCGATCCAGTAGTAGAAGCAACGGCGCTTCAGCGCGTCGTGAATCTCGCGCGTCCGATTGGAGGTGATGATCACGATCGGCGGATGCGGGGCCTTGATCGTGCCGATCTCGGGGATGGTGATCTGATAATCGGACAGCACCTCGAGGAGGAAGGCCTCGAAGGGCTCGTCGGCGCGGTCGAGTTCGTCGATCAGCAAGACGGGCGGGCCGTCGACGCTCGGCTCCAAGGCCTGCAGCAAGGGCCGCTTGATGAGAAAACGGTCGGTGAAGATTTCCTCTTCCACCGTATCCTTGCTTTCGGCGCCGCCTTCGGCGAGGCGGATCTCGATCATCTGACGCGGATAATTCCATTCATAGACCGCGGAGGCGAGATCGAGCCCCTCGTAGCATTGCAGGCGGATCAGCCGGCGGCCCAGGCTCTCGGCCAAGACCTTCGCGATCTCGGTCTTGCCGACGCCGGCCTCGCCCTCGAGAAAAAGCGGCCGGTTGAGGGTGAGCGCAAGGTAGATCGCAGTCGCGAGGCTGCGATCGGAGACGTATTTGCCACGGCCCAGAAGGGCGAGTGTGTCGCTGACCGAACGGGGCGGGGTTGCCATGGGCACTCGAAAATGAGAGGGGCGGGAAGCCTTGTTTTAGAGGAATTGGCCCCTTCCTCCAAGCCCCGGGGCATCCTTTCTGCGGCAAGCACGACCCTGGCGGCACGAAGACGAAGGCTTTGGTGCACGACCAAAAAAATGGTGCGATGCGAGAGAGCCGCGATCGCCATGGCTTCGCGCGGGCCCTCGATGCCGCCGATCTCGCGCCAATTCCGGTGCGTCGCGCCCTTCCGGCCTGGGTTCCCTCACTTCGGCATCCGCGTGGTCGACGCCGGGGGATGTCGCGGCTTCTCGACCCGCCGCGCGTGAAATCGCGCGGTCGCCATGCTAGCGTCTTGCCGAAGGATCGGTGCAATACAACTTGGGATGGGAAGCCGGGAGCATGGCAGAAATCGATTTTGCGTTGTGGGACGCGGTTGGCGGCTATTCCTCGCGCGACGAGGTCATGGCCGATGTCTATGACGAGCACATCCGCCTCGCGCAGGAGATCGAGGCGGCGGGCTGGCATTCCTATTTCGTCATCGAGCACCAGAATTCGCCGATCGGCCGGATCACCGCGCCGAGCGTGTTCCTGACCGCGGTCGCGCGCGCGACGAGCAAGCTGCGCATCGGAGCGATGATGTGGCAATTGCCCTTCTATCATCCGATCCGGCTGGCGCAGGAAGTGGCGATGCTCGATCATCTGTCGCGCGGGCGGGTCGAGTTCGGCACCGGCATCGGCGTCCACGAGCACGAATTCATCCGCTGGGGCGTCGATTTCTATCAGCGCGCGGCGATCTCGGGCGAGGTGATGCAGGTCCTCAAGATGGCCTGGACGCAGGACCAGGTCACCTTCAACGGGAAGTACTTCCATTTCGACGAGGCGCTGCCGCAGCCTAAACCCTATCAGAATCCGCACCCGCCGATCTGGGCCGCGGTGCACAGCGACGCCGCGATCGAATTCGCCGCCCGGAACAATTTTCACGTCTCGCAGAATCTCGACACCGACGAGGTGGTGGCGCGCAAATTCGACCTCTATCGCAAGATCTGGCGCGAATGCAATCATCCCGGGCCGATGCCGCGCATCTTCCTGCAACGGCAGGTCCATGTCGCGGAGACGGACGAAAAAGCCCATGCCCAAGCGCGGCAGTTTCTCGCCGCACGCGAGGGCGGCGCCGTACCGGTCGGCGGCGGGCCGCTGGAGCGAACGCGCATCGGCTGGGGCACGCACGCACGCGGGATGGGCCGCGACAGCGAGCGGCCGGACGACAAGTCGCGGGGCGAGACCATCGCGCAATCGGCGCGGAGCTACGAGTTCAGTCTCGAGAACGGCCTCGCCATCGTCGGCAGTCCCGAGACGGTGATCCGCACCTTCAAGCAAAGCAAGAAGCGCATCGGCTATGACATCATGTGCGCCAATCATGAGATCGGGCTGATGCCGAAGGCGATGGTCAGCAACTCGATTCGGCTCATGGGCAAAGAGGTCGTGCCGGCGTTCAAGTGATCCGGCAAGGTCCCTGGCGCGCAGCGTGCGATTCCGGCGCCGCGCAAATGCCACAATAGCCAGGCAAGCCTTCGCGCATGAGATTTATCGCACGATGGCTCTCGCAGGGCTCCGGCATGGCACTCGCGCTCGTTTGCGGCATTCTCGCCATGCAGGCGCCCGCTTTCACCCGCGACTATGCCGGCGCGCTGCTACAGGTTGCTAGCGATTTGCGCCGCGACGTCGACAACCGCGAGAACGCGGCGCGGCAATATTACGGGATCGCGGCTTTGCCTGACGACGCGTTTGTTGCGGCGCTCAAGGCGCGCGAGCCCTCGAACGCAGAAACCTTGGCCCAATCGATCGATCGCGCGCGCCGATTGAACGCGGCCTATCTCGATATCACGCGGAGCGCCCCGCTGCTTCAGCCGGTCGCCGCGCTCGGCGGCGCCTGGCACGATCCTGACGGCGCCAAAGCGGCGATCTGGAAACTCGCGCTGCGCAATTACGCGGTGCGGCTCGATTTCAGCCTTGCCGCCGCGGGTTACGGATTCGTCGGGCTGATGCTGGGATCTTTGATCGCCGAGCTTTTTCGTGCCGCAGTGCAGCGCGAGCCGAGACGCGTGCGCTTCGCGCCCCGGACGCGTTGAACTCCAGGCCGGCTGCGCGCGACCGGGACTTGCGTTTGACCGCCTGACCTAACGACGAAGCGCGCCGCTTACTTCACGTATTCGTTGGTGAAGATCTTGTCGTAGGACGAGAGCTTTTCGTCCACCTTCATGAACCCAGCCTCGACATTGAGTTCATCCGCAGCCGCGAGCGCCTTCGCGTCAAGCGTCGGCGGCGAGGGCGACGAATCCACAGTGTGCTTGTAGGCTTCGGCAAGCACCGCCGGGTCCTTCACGTTGAGCCGCTTGCCCAGCATCGCCATCGCCTCTTTGGGGTGCTCGTGCATGAAGGCATTGGCCTTGACCATGGCTTGGCCCATCTTGACGCAAAGCGAGCGATGATCGGTGCAAAGCTGCCGCCGCGTCATCAAGACGTTGGCGGCGATGTGCGCGAGGGCAGGCGGGTCAACCTTCCCGGTGGTTCCGTCGGCGATCACGACCGCCATCCCGTCTTGCACCATCTGCTCGATCACGGGCGGTCCGCTCGAAACCCCGTCGATCGCGTCGCGCTGGAGCGCGCCGATCTGTTCGGGCGGCGTGATGCCGGCGACGACGATATCCCGTTCGGGATCCAACCCGCCGGCTCTCGCGATCAGTTTGAGATAGGCGTGGGGGATCGCGTTGATCGCCCCGACGCCGATCCGCAGACCCTTGAGCACTTTCGCCCGCTCGGCCAACGGCGCCTTGGGATCGAAATGCCGTTCTTCGGCGATCTTCTTGCTGATCAGGACCCAGAATCCGGTCCGGTCATAGGTCATCGCGATGCCGATGAGGTCCTGCCCGCGCGCCGACGCGCGCGTCAAGGTCACGCCGGATGAAAAGGAAAAATCGATCGAGCCGGAGATCACGGCGTTGGCCGAGCCGATGCCGGTGATGACCTGTTGTGTGACCTCGAGCCCCTCGCTCTTGAAGATGCCCGCGTCCTCGGCGATATAGGCCGTCGAGAAAATGAACGCCCGGGCCGGAAGCGCGAGGCTTGTTTTCTCCATCTGCGCCTGTGCCGGCACCGCCGCCGCTGCGAGCGCGAGGATGATTCCGGCGGCGAGACTGCGGTGCGGCTGCATGATGATCTTTCTCCCCGTGAACAGAAATTTCTCGCCGTCCGATGAAGGCCGCAAGATCGTCGCGGGCACTGCACATGACGGCTTCCTTAAGCGGAGGATGCCCGTGTTTTTTCACCCAGACAAGGCCGATCTGGGCAAAACCTACGCGCAATCGCCGCAGGCAGAGGCTTTACCGGTCCCGCACGCCGCCCGAGCGCGGGCGCAAAAACAACGAGGGCGCCCCCGGCGGGGGCGCCCTCGCGATCGGCTCGGATTCAGTGACGCGGTCAGCCGGCGGCCGCCACCGCGCGGCGCGCCATGACGCCCACAAGATGGGCGCGGTATTCGGCGCTGGCATGGATGTCGGAATTGAGCGTGTCCTGTTTCTGGACGACGCCCTTGATCGCATCGGCCGCGAAGGATTTGGCGAGCGCCGATTCCATATCCTTCTGGCGAAAGACGACAGGCCCGGCGCCGGTCACGGCGACGCGCACATTGCCGCCGGTCTTCGCGACGAACACGCCGACGATCGCATAGCGCGACGCCGGGTTCGGGAATTTCATGTAGGCCGCCTTCTCGGGAATCGGATAGGAGATGGAGGTGATGATCTCGCCATCCGCCAGCGCGGTCTCGAACATGCCCTTGAAGAATTCGTCGGCCGCGATCCTGCGCTTGTTGGTGACGACGGTGGCGTTCAAGGCCAGCACCGCGGCAGGATAGTCCGCCGCCGGATCGTTGTTGGCGACCGAGCCGCCCATCGTGCCGCGGTTCCTCACCGCCGGATCGCCGATATGCGAGGCGAGATCGGCAAGCGCCGGGATCGCGCTCTTCACCACATCGGAATTGGCGACATCGAAATGCCGCGTCATCGCGCCGATGACAATGTTGTTGCCGTCCTTCTTGATGCCCTTGATGTCGGCAATCTTGCCCAGATCGACGATGTCCGAGGGCTTGGCGAGACGCTGCTTCAGGGTCGGGATCAACGTCATGCCGCCCGCCATCAGCTTGCCTTCCGCGGCGCCGGTCACGAGCTTCGCGGCGTCATCGACGCTCTTTGCCTGGTGATAGTTGAAATTATACATCGGTCAGCTCCCTTCGAATTTTGGCCCTTCGCATTCGGGACCGGCTTCAGGCCATTATAGGTTTACGGTTTTGCTGGATGGCGCGCCAGAGTTTTCCCCGCATCGCCTGCGTCACGAGATCCGCATGAGCGTGGAGGGCTGCGCAAAAGACGGCAAAGGCCTGGTTCGGGCGATCGACATCGTCCATGCCATTGCTGGCGAGGAACCGCAGATCCTCCTTCCGACGGACCGGCGCGAAGCGGCCGGGGGCATTTTACGCCCCTTTGGCCATGGTCTTGGCGCAAGCGTCGATCGCTTTGACGATGTTATGATAGCCCGTGCAACGGCATATATTGCCCTCGAGCCACGCGCGGATTTCGTGTTCGGTCGGACTCTTGTTCACGCGCAGCAAGTCGATCGCGCTCATCACCATGCCCGGCGTGCAGAAGCCGCATTGCAGCCCGTGATTCTCACGGAAGGCCGCCTGCATGGGATGGAGCTCATCGCCCTTGGCGAGGCCCTCGATCGTGGTGACGCTCGAACCGTTGACCTGCGTCGCAAGCATGGTGCAGCTCTTGGCCGAATAGCCGTCGATGCTGACGACGCAGGCGCCGCATTGGCTGGTATCGCAGCCGACATGGGTCCCCGTCAGCCCCAGATGCTCGCGAAGAAATTGGACCAGCAAGGTCCGCGGTTCGACGTCGCGGGTTTCCGCCTTGCCGTTCACCGTTATCGTTACGGTGGCCATTCGTCTCTCTCCCTCGTTACAGCCCCTTAAGCACCAAGTTTCGTGCGCGGCGGCGCTCCGGTCAAGCGCCGCGCGCGGCAATCCTCAGCTTCGCGTAAAGAAATATAGAATAAGAGCAACCGCCGCCGCGAGGATCGCGACCCAGACGAGCGGCGAGAGGCGGCCCGAAGGCGCCGCTTGGGGTGCCGGTACGGCGGCGGCCGGCGGCGGAACCGCACCGGGCGCCGGAGCGCCGGGGGCGAGCGCCGCGGGCGCTCCGACGGTTTCCGCGAATTTCGCAAAGAAATTCTGGGCCATCTGGCGCGCGGTCGCGTCGATGAGGCGCGAGCCGATCTGCGCGAGCTTGCCGCCGACATTCGCTTCGACCACGTAGCTCAGCTTGGTCCCGCCATCATCGTCGGTGAGCTTCACCGTGGCGCCACCCTTGGCAAAACCCGCGGGACCACCCGTGCCTTCGCCGGAAATGCGATAACCGTTCGGCGGATCGAGATCGGACAACGTCACCTTGCCGCCGAAGCGTGCGCTCACCGGGCCGACCTTCGCGCGAACGGTCGCGGTCAGCTCGGTCGGCGAGAGCTTCTCGATCTTCTCGCAGCCGGGAATACACTGTTTCAGAATGTCGGGATCGTTGAGCGCTTCCCAAACCTTCTGGCGCGGTGCCGCGACGCGGTATTCGCCAGTCATATCCATGGTTTGCGCCTCCAGTCCGAACTTGCCAAAACCGGGCGCGACCGTAGCGCGGCGATGACGGAGGGGCAAGCCTCGCACCGCGCATAGGTGGGGTTGGCATCATGCGCGGCTGCCTCCATAATTCTGGGCATGCATGCCACGGGCGACATCGTCGGACCATTGAGTGTCGCTTGGGCAACACCCTTCGCCGGCCTGCTGCTGTCGATCGCGATCGCGCCGCTCGTCGCGCCGCAGCTGTGGCACCATCATTACGGCAAGGCGGCAATTTTGTGGGCGTTCGCATTTCTCGTGCCCGACGCGGTGTTTCGCGGCGCGGATGCGACGCTCACGCAGCTCGTCGCGGTCGCTCTCCATGAGTACTTTCCCTTTATTCTCCTGCTCGCCGCGCTGTTCACGGTTGCGGGCGGATTGCGCGTCAAGGGCACGTTGCACGGGACGCCGGGCGTCAATGCCTTGATGCTTGCCATGGGAACATGCATGGCCAGCGTGATCGGGACGACGGGCGCCACGATGGTGATGCTGCGCCCGGTGATTCGCGCCAATCGCCACCGCGCCCGCCCGACCCACGTCTTCGTCTTCTTCATTCTGCTCGTCGCCAATGTCGGCGGCGCGCTCAGCCCTCTGGGCGATCCGCCGCTATTCTTGGGCTATCTGCTCGGCGTGCCGTTCTTCTGGCCGGCGATTCACCTCGCCCTGCCGACTTTGCTTCTGGCCGCGGTCCTCCTCGCGCTCTTTTACGGGCTCGACAGCCTCTTGCATCGCCGCAGCCCGGCTGGCGGGCCCACCGCATTGGCGGAAATCGAAACCCTCGGGCTCGACGGCAAGGTCAATCTCGTCCTGCTCGCCGCGACGGTCGGCATCGTTTTGCTGCGCGCGCTGTGGAATCCGACTCTGGGCCTCTCGATCCTCGGCGTCTTCTGGAGTCTCGACGACATGATCGCGGACGCGCTTCTCGTCGTCGTCGCCGCGCTCTCCTTCGCCTTGACGCCGGCGAGCGTGCGAAAAGCCAATGACTTCGTTTGGGAGCCGATCGTCGAAGTGGCGATCCTCTTTGCCGCAATCTTCGCGACCCTCCAGCCGGTCATGGCCATGATCGCCGAGGGCAAGGACGGGCCGCTGGCGGCGTTGATCGCGCGGCTTTACGACGGCGCGCCCAATCATTCGCTGTTCTATTGGGCGACGGGCGCGCTTTCGGCCTTTCTCGACAACGCGCCGACCTATGTCGTGTTCTTCGGCTTCGCCGGCGGCGACCCGGCGCAACTGAGCGGGCCGTTGTCGCGCGTGCTGATGGCGATCTCGACCGGAGCGGTCTATTTCGGCGCCATGAGCTATATCGGCAACGCGCCCAATTTCATGGTCAAGGCGATGGTCGAGAGCCAAGGCCTCAAAATGCCGAGCTTCTTCGGCTATCTGGGCTGGTCATGCCTTTGTCTCCTGCCTTGGCTCGTGGTGGTCGATCTCCTCTTCTTCCACCTTTAGGCGGGATCGGGTCTTAACGCTTCAGCGCAAGCGTGATGCCGTCGCCCAAAGGCAACATGCTGAGATCGACGCGCTGATCGTCGTGGAGCTTGCGGTTGACGATAAGCGAATCGTAAGCCATGGCCCCAACGTCCTTTTGCCGTGCTCGGCGGATCGTGCCGCTCGTCGCAGGCGCGGCGCAAGACGGCGAAAGAGGACGAAAGAGCGCCCTGCCGGCCACCAACGGCTTGACCCGGGGAAGGGGGACGCCATAGAACCCCGAGTATGTTGCGATTTTCCGGGGCGTAGCTCAGCCTGGTAGAGCGCCAGCTTTGGGAGCTGGATGCCGGAGGTTCGAATCCTCTCGCCCCGACCAGAGGAACCGGCCACGGCAAGGGAGTTCTCGATGGCGCGCGCACGCATTTTCCGACCGAGCAAGACCGCGACGCAATCCGGCAGGGCACGGACGCGGCAATGGATCCTCGAATACGAGCCCGCGACGCCGCGCGCGCCCGATCCGTTGATGGGTTGGTCGAGCGCCCGCGATACGCTCAATCAAGTGCGGCTGCGTTTCGAGACCCTCGAGGAAGCGAAGCTCTTTGCGGAAAAGCACGGTATTCTCTACGGCGTCGAGCAGCCGCATGAACGGCTCTTCAAGCCCAAGAGCTACGCCGACAATTTCCGCTTCGACCGGCCGTCATAAACGAGCGATTTCCCTCGGCGCGCCGTTTCTGCTCAAATCGACGTCATCGGGCCCTTAGCTCAGCGGATAGAGCAGCCGCCTTCTAAGCGGCAGGTCGCTGGTTCGATTCCAGCAGGGCCCGCCAGTTATTCCTAGCCGCCACGGGAAAGACTTCACGCATTTTGTCATGAGACTTGCTGTGATAGCCGAGGGCGGCGCTACTCGGATGGAACATTCTTAGAAGGACAATTCATGAGCAAAGAACTCCTTCTTATCGGCAGTGTCCCCCTCGACACGGTCGAAGAGGTGATGACCCAATTCGGCGGCGCACTCGGCCGCTATCTTCCGGCCTTGCCGGACGGCGAGATCGGCGAGCGCCGCTCCTGGGTCAATCGGCTCTGCTATCTGATATTCAACGGCCATGCCGATCTCGAGACCCTGAAGCGGCCGAAGCCGGTCGACGGAGTCGAGCAATTGCTGCCGCGCACACGGGATGATGCTTGGCAATTCCGTGTCCGCCCCGGCGTCGAGCGCGTGCGCTTCGGCAATCCCGGCACGCGGCTTGGATATGCGCGCGACGCGGTCGCCTCGTATTTCGTCTTCCGCACCTTGCGCGAGAAGCAAATCCTGCCTGCCGATTTGCGCTTCCAGATCTCGATCCCGATGGTCAACAGCGTCGTGCGGCCGCTCTATTTCCCGGACGCCAAGGACCTCGACCGGGTTCGGCCCGGCTTCGAGGAATTGCTCGCCGCCGAGCTCGACGCGATCTACACGCGAATCCCGCATCGCGATCTCGCGATTCAGTGGGATTGCGCCTGGGAGGTGCAGGCCGTCTCGGGCGCCGCGCCGACGCCGCAGGAAGCCGCGATCGGCACGCACATCCCGCCGATCGAGCGGCTATCGCGGCGCATTCCCGAAGCCGTCCAGCTCGGCTTCCATTTCTGCTTCGGCACATTCGGCGGCTGGCCGGCTTTCGCGCCCGAGACGCTGAGTCCCACCGTCGATTTTGCCAATGCCTCGATCGCGGTGGCCGGTCGGCGGGTCGATTGGATCCACATACCGGTGCTGAACACGACCGACGAGCGCTTCTACGCGCCGCTCGCCGGGCTCGAGGCTCGCGGCGCCGATGTCTATCTCGGTGCCATTCACTCGATGCCGACGCTGAAGGCGAGACTCGATGTAGCGCGCAAATACCTGCCGCGCTTCGGCCTTGCCGCCTATTGCGGCTTCGGCCGCACGCCGCAAGGCGAGCTCCCGCAAATCCTCGCGGATCACCTCGCGGCGCTGAAAATCGCCGGCCTCGCGTGAGAGCCGCTCCGCGGATCAGTGCAAATACTTGTCCGTATAGAGGCCGTCATAGGAAGCGACTTTGTCCTTCGGATCAAGGAGCTTCGCCTCGATGTTCATCGCGTCGCCTTTCGCGAGGACAGCAGGCGTCACACGCAGATCGGTCGCATGAGCATGCGCGACGGTTTTCCACGCCGTCGCCAATACCTTGGGATCCATACGGCTGAAGCGCTTGGTGAGGATTTCGAGCGCTTTGGCCGGCTGATCGTGGATCATCTTTGTCGCTTCGGCGAGCGCATGCACGACGCGCCGGCACTTCTCGGGATTGCTCTCACAGGTTTGCGGCTTTCCCATCACGATCCCGTATGGAAACGGAATCATGTCAGGCGCAATGCCGTCGGGCGCGCTGGCTAACATCTTGGCGGCACCACTGAGCACCGCCTGGGTCGTGTAGGGCAACGAAGTCGCGAAGCCGTCTACCGCCTTGGTCTGCAGCGCGCCCAGCATCGCCGGCGGATCCATCGGCGCAATGCGCACATCCGTCTCCGGATCGAGCCCGCCGCGCACCACAACGAAGCGCTCCCAGGCGTGGATGATGCTGCCGACGCCCTGGATCGCGATCGTCTTGCCCTTCAGCAGCGCACCGCGCTGCTTCAACGTCATGCCGTCATTGACATGAAGCGCGTCGTAGACATCTGTGCGCAAAACCAGCTCGACCAGCGGCCTGTCGATCAGATTGGCGATCGCCAGCAGCCGCTGCCCCTTGGCGGCGGCGCGCAGGAAAACCGGCCCCGTGCTAACCGTAAAATCCGCGCTACCGCCGATCACCGCGTTCACCGCCTCGACGCCGACCAGCATGCGATGCGAGACGTTGAGGCCTTCCTTCTTGTAGATGCCCGCGTCCTCCGCAAGGAAGGGCGCGCTGAAGGTCAGGGTCGGCGCCGGAAGAGCGATCACGACGTCGATCGGCTTCTGCTGCGCCATGGCGCCAAATGGAATGAGACTTGCCGCGATCGCCAACGCTGCAGCCGATAGGCCTAACCGCCAGGAACTCATCGTTGCCTTCCTCCCCGAAATTGTTACCCGCAGCTTGGAGCACACCGCACCGGATATCAAGCTCGGGAGATTTCGACGGAGGATCATTGCGGCTCCTTGCTGGCCGCTCTTGGACAAGATCGGAGGAGACCTGTCGTCCTCTCTCGACGGGAAAAGTATGACGGAAAGTGGGTGGGTGGGCCAAGGGCCTGCGGTTCGCGGGCGCGGCGCTCCAGTGAGGCGTGAGCCCTTAGCCCGGCCTTTCCAGCGCCGGTTGCGTCGCGAAGGCCGGAGCCCGGATCCGACCAGGCCGGCCCGGCAGCCGTATCAAAACTGTAACACGGGCCTGTTAGGTTCGAGAAGACGTGGATTATGGGTCGCGCGCGGGGTTCTTGTTTACAGTAGGGTCGGATGGCCGAGAACGAACCGAATTTTCTGGGTATTTTCAGCCGTGAACGCAATATCGTTACGGTGAAGGCCGGCGAGGCGCTCTTCCGCGCCGGCGATCCGGGCGAATGCATGTATGCGGTCCTGTCGGGCGAAGCCCGGATCGCAGACGGCAATGTCGTCTATGAGGAACTTTCTCCAGGTGGAATTGTCGGCGAGATGGCGCTGATCGACCACGCGCCGCGCAGCGCGACGGTGACGGCCGTCACCGACTGCACGCTCGCGGAAATCGACGAGAAGCGCTTCCTCTTTCTCGTCCAACAGACGCCCAGCTTCGCCCTCAACGTCATGCGCGTCCTCAGCCACCGGTTACGGCGGATGAATTCGCTCGTCAAGGCGTAGCTGTCTCCGACTTCTCGTATCGCGCCTTCGTGCTGAAGAGCGACGCACCGTCTCTTTCGCCAAGACCTAACGAAACCGCGCTCGACCGCGCGTAACTCGAAGCATCCGATCGGGGGACATTCACGGCGCGCTGGCGGGCGTGATGCATGCGATCTTCGATCGCGTGCCCGCCAATTCTAAACAAAACAGTGCATCCCATCCCGATTTAAAAACGACGATCGGTATTGCACCGCCGAGCCTAAGGACCGATCTTCAAGAGGAGATGTTCCCTTCTCGAATTAAGAAGGTTTTAACCATGGGCGCTCCGCTTCAAGTCACCTTCCGAAAGATGGCCGCATCGCCTTTTTTGCGAGCGCGGATCGAGGAACGGGCCGAGAGGCTCATGCGGCTCCATGACCGGATCGTCGGTTGCCGCGTGGTGGTAGAAGCGCCCCATCGTCGCCATCACAAGGGGACGCTTTATGCGATCGCCGTCGAATTGGCCGTGCCCGGTGCGACCTTGACGTGTCACCGCAGCCCCGGCGCGCGCCACGCGCACGAAGGTATCTATGTCGCCATGCACGATGCCTTCGATGCCGCCGAGCGCCAACTTCAGGCGTATCGCAGACGCAAGAGCGCGGCCTAAGAGAGCCGTGCGGAAGTTCGTCGAACCAGCCCGCAACGATGCATCGCCGCCGAATCCGGCTGCGAGAAAAGGCAAGAGATGGCTTTGATCCGGGCGAACAAGCTCGAGGCGCTACAGCGACTGACCGAAGCCGCTATCCGCATGACCTTGGCCGGCGAGGACGCCGTCGCGATCCATGCGGTCGCCGGCGACGCGCACCGCATCATGCAGGATTTCTATCGCAGCCGCGGCGACGTCGACGGGTATCTGCGCCTCGGCGATTGGATCGCGCCCGGCCACACCGCGCGGTTCTGGCGCCACTTCAACGCCGCCGCCGAATTTCTGCGCCCGGGCGAATGGAATCCCGAGGCGGTCTTCGAGCTCGAGGAAGACACCAATGATTTCATGATCGTCTTCGCCTCGCGCTGGTATCACCTGCATGGATACCCGGCCACCCGGGACATGCGCATCTTCGCGACCTGGTATGTGGCCTGCAATCCCGGGATCCTGCGGCCGGACGCACTGCCGGAGGCCGCGATCACCGCGAAGATGGAAGCGATGAGCGAAGCGTTGCGGGCCCTGGCGCGACCCGATCGGCTGCGGGCCGGACGAATGGCGCTGGAAAGCCCGGCACCGGCCGGCGCGAGCGTGCAGGGCGGATAGCGCTCGCATCCAACCCGCATCCATGCAAATCTGACGCGTTGCCTTCGTCATGTAGGCGAAGGGAAGAAAAGAAAACGCCGGCAAAGCGTCCGGCGATCACGATGGGAGGAAGAGGAATCATGAGCCTGTCTGCCCCAGCCATGTGGCGCCGCTTCGTCTTCGCCGCAGCCGCGCTCCTTTCAATGACCGCCGGCAGTCACGCCGCGCGCGCCGAGGATCACCTCCGCGTCGCCAAAGGCGCGAGCCGCGCTTTCAGCTTCATGCTCTTGGATGTCGGGCTCGAATCGGGGATCTTCAAGAAACAGGGTCTCGACATCGAGGCGAGCAGCGTCGACGGCGCGGCCCGGCTGCATCAGGCGATGGTGGCCGGCAGCATCGACATCGCGTTGGGCGCAGGCACCGATATCGCCTTCATCGCCAAGGGCTCGCCTGAAAAAGGCATTGGCGTGATGGCAACCGAGCCGCTCAACATGGCGTTGATCGTGCGCAGCGACGAGCCGATCAAGGCCGTGGCCGATCTCAAGGGCAAGACCATCGGCGTCACGACCGTGGGCTCTCTGACCGACTGGTTCGCGCGCCAGATCAATTACCGCGAAGGCTGGAAGGACGCGCAAGCCGTGAAGATCGCGGCGCTTGGCAGCGCGGATGGCACGCGGTCCGCATTGATTGCGGGCAACATCGATGCGCTCGTCGGCAGCGTCGAAGGCGGTCTTAGCTTGGAGGCGGCCAATCGCGGCCGCGTGCTGTTCACTTTTGCCGATTTCGTCAACCCCTTCATCACCCACGCGATCTATGCGCGAAACGCGCTCATTGCCAGCAATCCCGACGCCGTGCGCCGCTTCCTCAAGGGCTGGTACCAGACGGTCGCTTTCGCAAAGAGCCACAAGGCCGATACGTTGCGCATCACGCATCCGCTTCTCAACCTGCCGGAGAACATCGCCGGCAAGGTCTTCGACGTCGAGATGCCCATGTTCCCGACCGACGGGCATTACGATCCCAAGGCACTCGCGGCGGTCGCGAAATCGCTGGTCGATACCGGTCAGATGGACGCGAAGACCGACGTCAAGAGCCTGATCACGGAACGGTTCCTCGAACTGACGGCCGGACGTTTGCGCTTGGGGCGCCTCAACTCACGGCGTCTCGCGGCGCGTGAGCCCGATCACCACCGGCATCGCAATCAGGACCAGCGGCAGCTGCACGGTGATGCCGGCGATGATCGCGATCGCCAGCGGCTGCAGCATCTGGTCGCCCGATCCGCTGATGGCCGCCCCCAGGGGGAGCAGCGCGAGAATCATCGCCAGCGTGCTCATCGCAATCGGCCGCAATCGGTTGAGCGCCGCCTCGTAGAGAGCTTGGCGCGGCGGCATCGATTTCTCGAGCGTCTGATATTCGGAAAGCAAGAATATGGCCATCTCGGTCGCTATTCCGATAATCATCACCATGCCCATCATCGCGGTGATGTTGAGCTCGACCCCAGTGAGCCAAAGACCGATGAAGACGGCGCTGCACGAGATCACCGAACTCGCGATGACGATGATCGGCAGCATGAAACGCTCGTAGAGGAAGAGAAGTAAAATGATCTCCGCGATTGCCGCCGCAATGAAGACTTTGATCATCCCTTGGACTGCGATCTGCTGCTGCTTATAGGCGCCGCCAATCGTGTAATAGACGTCTGAGGGCAGCAGCCCAGGCTTTTCCAAAACGGTCTTCACAGCGGCAATGGTCGAACCGAGATCCTTGCCGCCGCCGATTTGCGCGGTAACCGCGACGACCTGAGCGAGATTGTCGCGCGTAATCTCGGGCTGGCCGGCGACAAATTTGATTGCGGCGACCGTTCCGAGCGGAAACGCACGGCCGTCCGGGGCGCGAATCGGAAGCTGTCCCAGCTGATCGCGGTAGATCTTGGCTTCGGGCGGGTCGAGCCAGAGGCGGACGCCGACGTCCTGAACCACGTTCAAGTAGCGCGTAACGACGACGCCGTGAAGGTAATGATAGATTTCGTTTTGGACTTCGGCGGGGGTGACACCGTTCATCGCTGCGGCCGCCGGGTCGACATGGATCTCGAGCGCGTCGCCCGCCGGGACAACGCCGTCATAGACCGACGCCGGCTCGATACCCGGGACTTTCGCGATCGCCTCCGCCACGCTTTTGGCCACAGGGCCGAGCACGTCCGGGTTCTTCGCGCTGAGTTCGATTACCACCGGCTGCGGCCGGCCGACCATGTCGCCGATCATGTCGCCGAGCAATTGATGCGTGTCGAAATCGATGCCCGGCACCTCGTCGGTCACTTTCTTCGTGACCGCGTCCATCACCTGCCAGATCGAGAGACGCCGCGAAGAATTCTTCAGATGAACGACGAAGTCTCCTTGATAGGTCTCCTTGAAATCGCCGCCGAAACCGGCGCCGGTCCGGCGCGAGTAGGTATCGATGTCGGGATCCTGTTTGAGAATTGCCTCGATCTCTTCGAGCTCGCGATTGGTCTCGGCCAGCGACGTGCCTGGCGCGGACTGGTAGTCGAGAACGAAGCCGCCTTCGTCCATCCGCGGCAGGAAACCCGTCCCGACATGGTCGTAAGCGACATATCCGGCCGCCGCCAGGACGAGGACCCCGACCGCGATCCATGAGGGATGAGCGAAAAGCGCGCGCAGCGTTCTGCCATGGGTGCGTCGGAGCCAGGTCTCGCGACCGTGATCGGGATCCTGCCATTTATTGAAATCGATGATGCTGCGGGCAAGCAAAGGCACAGTGAAGGCGGTCAGGATGTAGGAAATGACCAGCGCGGACGCCATCGTCAGCGACAGAAATTTGAAGAACGCGCCTGTCACGCCCGAGAGGAAGGCGAGCGGGATGAAGATGATGATCGTGGCGAGGCTCGAGCCGAAGAGCGGAGCAAGGAATTCCTTTGCAGCCAGAAGCACGGCCGCATGTGCTTGCTCGAGGCCGGGGACACCGGCGCGGCGCGCGATGTGTTCGATCATGACCACGACATCGTCGATCAGAAGACCGATAGCGGCTGCGAGCCCGCCCAAGGTCATGATGTTGAAGGTCATGCCGAGGACGGAAAGCAGCAGCACCGTAATCAGCACCGACAATGGGACCACCATCATGGCGACCAGCGTCACGCGCCAATTGCGCAGGAAGGCGAGGATCACGATGCCGGCGAAGACGAGGCCAATGAAGATGGCTTCCTCGACCGCCGCGATGGACGACCGCACGAGCTCGGTTTGGTCATACCACTTATAGAGATGGATCGCATCGGGTTGGGTCTTCATGAAGACATCGAGCCGGTCACTCACCGCGCGGGCAAGACTGAGCGAATCGGCGCTGTCCTGCTGGTACACATCGATCGTCACCGCCGGCTGCCCATTGTCCTCGACCAGCAGCCATTGCGGCACGGAGCCGAGCTCCACCTTGGCGATGTCGGCGAGCCGAACGATGCCGTCCGATCCCGTGCGCAAGACGACGTTGCGCACGGATTTGACCGATTCGAACGCGTTGTTGTCGATCGCAAGGTATAGCAGGTCGTTGTCTTCGAGCCGGCCGACCGCGACCACGACGTTCGTGTCGGCGATCACTTTCGCGACATCCGCCAGGGTCAGACCGTAAGATTGAAGCTTCTGCGGGTTCACGAAAACCTGAACCTCGGGCGTCTCGCCGCCAAGCACGCCAATCCGCTTGATGCCCGAAATGCCTGTAAGCAGCGGCGCGATCTGGTATTCGGCAAGACGGCGCAGATCCGCCGATGCAACTTTGTCGGAGACCAGCGCATAGGAAACGAATGGCGTGATCACGTTGGGGCTCATCTGGATGGCGTCGTAGCTCGTGCCCGGCGGCAAAGTCGGAAGCTCTTGGCCGAACGCCGCGTCCACGCTGAGCAGCGCCTGGTTCATGTCCGATCCCCACGGGAAATCGACGAAAATTTCCGCCGAGCCGCGTGACGTCGTCGAGACCACATCGATCGCGCCCGGAACCGCCCGCGCCACCGCCTCGAGCGGCTCGGTCACGTCGACCAACATCTGCTTGGCAGGCATGCTCTCGGCGGTGATTTCGATCCGGATGCGCGGGAAGCTGGTGACCGGAAACAACCCCACCGGCAGGGCGATGCCGGCGAAGGCGCCCGCCAAAGCGAGGGCAAACGCGACGAACAGCAGCGAGCGCCGATGGCGCTCGATCCAATCGACGAAGTTCATGGCGCGATTTTGCCGTCGGGCTCGGCGATGCGAACCTTCATGCCGTCTTCGAGCTGATGATTGCCGGCGAGTACGAGCGGCGCCGTAGGATCGAGTTGGCCGTCGATCACGTCCTTGTCGCCCTCGGCGCCCAGGATCCGCATGGCGACCTTCTTGGCGACGTTCGCGACCACCTGAACGACATAGGTCTCGCCACTGTCGTCGACCAAGATCGCGTCATGCGGCACGAGGTATCCGCGCACGTTGCCGGTGACGATGGACGCTTCGGCTCTCTCGCCCGGGATGAACTTGCCCGGGGGCAGCGAGATCTCGATCGGAACCAAGCCGTTCGCCGGATCCACGATCGATCCTCGCAGCAGAACCTTGCCGGAAACATGCTGGGCTTGGCCGATCGGCGTGATGCTTGCCGTATTGCCCGGCTCGACCACGGCGGCTCGCGCCGGAATGAGTTCGGCTTTGAGGACGAGCCCCTCCGGACGGACGAGCTCGAGCAAGGCGGAGCCTTCGGTGACGATCGCGCCGGGGCTGGTCGAAAGCTGCGTGACAATGGCGCCAAAGGGTGCGCGCAGGATGTTCGGCCCGGCAGCCCCTTGAACCTGAAGTGCGCCGAGGGCGGAACGCGCATCGGATTCCGCTTTTTCGGCGTCGGCGAGCTGCTGCGCGGTTGCCAGATGCTGACCGACCATCTTGCGCGTGCGTTCGACGAGCTGGGCTGCGACGACGGCCGCGGATTTCGCTTGCGAATAAGACGCGGCAGTCGTCGGGCTGGGTAGGAGGCGTATGACGGGGGCGCCTTTGGCGACTTCCTCGCCTGGCCGCACGTAAAGCTCATCGACCAGGGCCGAGACCGGCGCCATCACCGCCTGGCGCGCCGACGAACTCGCCTGCACGCTGCCATAGGCGGAGTCGATCACCGGCAGGCTGCCTTTTTGCAGCGGAATTGTCTGCACCGATACGCTGGGCCCGCTCTCGGCGGGCGCCGCCGCGATCGGCGGGATCAAAATCAGGGCCAGACAAAGAACCGGAAGAGTGAAGGGACGAATCATGCGCTTACTTCTGATCGAGAGGGACTATTCGGGTTTGCGGCAAGCCAAGACCGAGCTCGACGGTCAAGGAAATCTGATCTTCACCGAGGCTGCGTTCGAGGGCGATCGCGTCGAGCGCGCGTTGCAATGCGGTGGTTTCGTAATCCGTCAATACGCGCTGCTCGAGATTGCCTTGGGCATAGGCGCGTCGCGCGGAGTCTGCGAGAGAGCGCGCCGAGGCGGCCGCCTGCCGGGCTTGTACCAGATCGGCGGATAATTTTTCCGCCTGAGCGGCGAGGCCGCGGATATTCGCGACGGCGCTGTCGAGACGGGCTTGGTATTGCGCGTGGAGCACAAGCCGGGTGGCTCGGGTTTGAGCGATCTGAGCTTGATTGCGATTGAAGAGCGGCAGGTCGAAAGTGACGTTGGGACCGGCGGAGACGACACCCGACGTGTCCGAGCTCCAGCTGCCGCCGAGAATGAAAGCGGGGAACTGGCCTAGGATGGCCGCCCGCACGTTCTCCTGCGCGGCGTCATAGCCGAGTTGAAGCGCCACGAGGTCGGGACGGCGTTCGGGCAGGCTCGCGATCAGCCGATCAAGATCCGGGGGCGGCGCCCGAAGCGCAGGCTGCGCAATCGCGAACCGAGCCTGCGGCGTCAGGCCAAGCAAAGCGTCGAGAGCCTGCCAATCCTTCAATCGGCCGAGCGTCAAGGCGGTCAGAGACTGCTCGGCTGATGCTTTCGCGGCGAGCAGCGGCGCGAGGGCCGCATAGTCGAGATTGCCGGCCGCGGTCGCGGCCTGCACCTGCCCAACCTCGTCCCCGAGGAGGGCGAGCTCGTGCCGGGCAAGCTCGATCGATTGATCGGAGTTATATATGTCGAGCGCCAGCAAGCGCGCCTTCTGCGCCGTCTGCCACTCGCGCCACAATAGATCGGCGTCGACTTCGGTGGCGTGGGCCTGCGCGGCCTTGAGCCGCGCGCGATAGGTGACGATCGCGTTGATATCCTGCGACAGCGAGGCGATATAAGAAGGCCCGGTTCCAGGACCGCCCAGCAGCGCAGCGTAGCCCAACCCGACCGAGGGATTGGGCAGCAAACTCGCTTGCAGCAGCGCGGCGCGCGCCTGCCCCAATTCGCCACGCTCCGATTTGAGTTCCGGGTCGTTGAGAACGGCAAGGAGGCCGATTTCGTCGATGCCGAGCGGCTTGGCGATATCGATCTTGGAAGTCGATCCGTCGGACCGTTCTGCCGGGAGATCGGTATCGAGCGCCGCCAGGCTCGCCGCAAGGCTCGGCCTTTGCGCAAGCGGAAGCGGCGCATAATGCGCGCAACCGGCCACGCCGAGCGCGAAGGCAAACCCTATTCCCGGCACAATCCGGGCAAACCATGCCATAGCGACCCCAAGATCCGGTCGCCGCGACACTGGCAGAGTCGTGATTGCCGGGCAGTGGCCGAAAGATTGGGAATCCGTAACTTGACGCGTTTCGGGCTAGTCTAGCGAAATCGGTGTGCTGCTCCGAGGAAGGATCCCTTGCGAATCTTGCTGGTCGAAGACGACCCCGAGACGGCCGATTACGTCGTCCAGGGACTGGAGGAAGAGGGGCATCGCGTCGTCGTCGGCGCGGATGGGCGGGAAGGTCTTTTTCTTGCCGCCGGCGAGGCGTGGGACCTCGTCATCGTCGATCGCATGCTGCCCAATCTCGACGGCGTCGCGCTCGTCCGCACCTTGCGCAGCAGCGGTATCCAGACGCCGGTTCTGTTCCTGACCACGCTGGGCGGCATCGATGACCGCGTTACCGGATTGAATGCCGGCGGCGACGACTACCTCGTCAAGCCCTTCGCCTTCGCCGAACTCGTCGCGCGGGTCAACGCGCTCGGTCGGCGGCCGCGCCAGACCGCCGCCGAAACCCGTCTCAAGGTCGCGGATCTCGAGCTGGATCTGCTCGCGCGAACGACGCGGCGGGCGGGACAGGTGATCGAGTTGCAACCGCGCGAGTTTCGGCTCCTCGAATACCTGATGCGCCATGCCGGCCAGGTCGTGACGCGAACCATGCTCTTGGAAAACGTTTGGGACTTTCACTTCGACCCACGAACCAACGTGGTCGAGACTCATATCAGCCGTCTGCGCGGTAAGATCGACAAAGGCTTCGATGCCGAGCTGATCCATACCGTGCGCGGCGCGGGATATTGCCTTCGTGCACCTGGCTAAGCTTGTCCATACGTCGAGCTTCCGGCTCACGCTGCTCTACGCCGCCCTCTTCGCGGTGTCGGCGTTGATTCTGCTGAGCGTGATCTATTGGGCAACGAGCTATTACATGACGAACGAGCTCGATGCCACGATCGACAGCGACGTCAGCGAGCTCGAGCAAGGATTTCGCGGCGGCGGCGCGGCTCTGTTGGCGCGGCTGGTCGATGAACGCACCAAGCAGATGCCGAGCGGACCGGTTCTCTATCTGTTGGAAGACGAAGCGGGCCGCGTGAAAGCCGGCAATCTGCCCGCGATGACGCCCCAGATCGGCACCTTCGATCTGCGCGTGCCGGACTTGCTCTTTCCCGGCGATCGTCGCGGTGCGCTCCGCGCTCACGGCGTCCGGCTCGCCAGCGGCGAGTTCCTGCTCGTCGCCGCCGACGCGCACCAACTGGTCGAACTGAAAGCCGTCGTCCTGCGCACGTTCGGATGGGGGTTTGCGATCACCTTGCTGCTCGCTCTGGCGGGCGGCGCCGTCATGAGCAGCAGCCTGTTGCATCGGGTCGAGACGGTCGGCCGCGCCAGCCGAGAAATCATGGATGGCAATCTCGCGCAGCGCATTCCGATTCGCGGCACGGACGACGAATTCGACCGCCTGGCGGCGAGCCTCAACGCCATGCTCGACAAGACACAAAACTCGCTCGAAGGGATGCGGCAAGTGTCGAACGACATCGCGCATGATCTGCGCACGCCCTTGACGCGGCTACGCCAGCGGCTGGAGCTGGCGCAACGCCGATCGGTTTCGAGCGAAGACCTGCGTTCGGCGATCGACCGTTCGATCGCCGATACCGACGCCATCCTCGAGACCTTCGGCGCTCTGTTGCGGATCGCGCAGATCGAAGGCACCGGCTCGACCGAGCGATTTGCCGAAGTCGATCTCTCGGAGCTGCTCCTGACCGTTGCCGAAGTCTATCAGCCGACCGCCGAGGAGAAACACCAGCAGCTGAGCATCGCCGTAGCGCCGGATCTTGCGGTTGCGGGCGATCGCGAATTGCTGATGCAGTTGTTCTCGAACTTGATCGAGAATGCGATCCGACATTCGCCCGAAGCAGCATCGATTGCGATCACGGCTACGCGCAACGATGGCGCCATCGAGGCCATGATCACCGATACCGGTCCCGGCATACCTGCCGCTGCACACGAGAAGGTGTTCAGGCGATTCTATCGGCTCGAATCAAGCCGGACCACGCCGGGAAGCGGCTTGGGATTGAGCCTCGCCGCGGCCATTGCCGGCCTCCATCAGGTCGCGATCGAGCTTGGCGACAACCGGCCGGGCCTGCGCGTATCGCTGCGCTTCAAGGCTGAGACCTTCACGCAGGGCCCTGAGCGCGTTCCGCGTTGAATCGCCTCGCCAACGCGGACGAGGCGGCGCTATGGTGTCCGCCGGCATACCGCGACCATTCTCCCGCGCCTCATAAGGACGATGTCGATCAACATCTTCTCGGATCAGCCGCGAAGCCCGCGCGCGCAAATCTTCGGCCTTTACGGTGTCATCGGCGCGGCCAATCTCATTGCCTGGGGGCTGGCGCTCCTCGCTTTTCGCGCCTATCCGGTTCTGCTCGGCACCGCCTTTTTGGCCTATGGATTCGGCTTGCGGCACGCGGTCGACGCCGACCATATCGCCGCCATCGACAACGCGACGCGCAAACTGATGCAAGACGGCAAGAAGCCGGCGGCGCTCGGTTTCTTCTTCGCGCTGGGCCATTCGACCGTGGTCGTGCTCGCGGCCATCGGCGTCGCCCTGACGGCCGGCTGGGCGCGCAGCCGCTTTCCGCAGCTTCAGGAAGTCGGCGGCCTGATCGGAACCGGCGTTTCCGCTCTCTTCCTGCTGGCGGTCGCGGTCGCCAATCTTTTCATCTTCGCCGCAGTGTGGCGCAGCTTCAGGCATGTGCGCCGCGGCGGCACGCTGAATGACGGAGAAATGGACGCGCTGCTCGGCGGGCGCGGCCTGCTGGGACGCATCTTCCGTCCGCTTTTCCGCTTGATCGGCAAGAGCTGGCATCTCTACGCGATCGGCTTTCTCTTCGGATTGGGCTTCGACACGGCAACCGAGATCGGGCTCCTGGGCATCGCCGCGGCCGAAGCTTCGCGCGGCCTGTCGCTCTGGGCGACATTGGTCTTCCCGCTGCTCTTTACGGCGGGAATGACCTTGGTGGATACGACCGACAGCGTCTTGATGGTGGGCGCCTATGGCTGGGCTTTCGCCAAGCCCGTGCGCAAGCTCTACTACAACCTCACCATCACGCTGATCTCGGTGCTGGTCGCGCTGCTGGTCGGCGGCGTCGAAGTGCTCGGGCTTGCGGTCGACAAGCTCGGCCTCACGGGGCCGTTCTGGACGCTGATTGGCGCGCTCAACCGGAACTTCGGCAGCCTCGGCTATCTCATCATCGCGATCTTCATCGTGAGCTGGCTGGGCTCCGCGACGATCTATCGAGTCAAATGCTTCGAAGAGGGCCCGCTCCGCGGCAATTGACCGCTTGCCTTTCGCCAAAAGCGGCGTCTACCCTTGCGGCCGCAAAGGGGCGCGGGGATGGCGAGGGGTCGACATCGCAGGAGGCAAGTAACACCGCCGGCCGGAATCTGGCTTGCCTTTCTTGCGCTCACCATACAAGTGCTGCTGCCGTTTCTCGTGGCTTTCGAGATCGCGCTGGCCAGCAGCCCGGCCTATGCCGATCGCACCACCTTCATCTGCTCGGCCTCCCGTCTCGCGGCGCCGGCCGCGCCCAAGCCTGGCGACCCCGCCACCCATCATGGGTTGAGCGACGGCTGTCCGATCTGCACCGCGCTCGCCGTCGGTCAGGCCTTCACGGCGACGTCGCCGGTACTCTTGCCGCTGCCCAAAGCGGGCGTCACCCTGGCGCCGGATTGGGTGTATATCCGCCGCGCGCCAATCGTCGACGTCGCCGCCTACAATTCTCGCGCCCCGCCCTCCATCGTCTGAGATTGCGTCCGTTCGTGCCCCGACCGGGCCGCTTCCGCGGCCTCGCCGGTCCGCGTTTCATATCGATGGAGATCATTTTGAGAATCCGTGTTTTTTGCGCGGCGGTCATCGCCCTGCCAATCTTGTCCCTTGCCCGCCCGGCGGGGGCGCATGGTTTCGCGGGCGACCGCTTCTTTCCCGCGACCATCGCCACCGACGATCCTTTCGTCGCCGACGAAATGTCGTTGCCGACCGTCACCGTCAATCCGCGCGCGAGCGACGGATCCGAGGAAACCGATATCGGCTTCGACATCGCCAAGCGCGTCATGCCCGATTTCGGGCTCACGCTCGACGACCAGTGGAAATACATCCGCGTTCCGGGCTCGCCCGCCATGAAAGGTTGGGATGCACTCTCGACCGGCGCGCAATATCAGCTCTTCGTCAATGCGCCTCATGAGCTGATCGGGCTGGTTGGGCTCGACGTCTCCTGGGCCCATACGGGTCGCGTCAACGGCGCCGGCGCGCCCGATTTCACGACGGTCACACCCGGCTTCGATTTCGGCAAAGGTTTCGGCGATCTGCCGGATTCGCTGCCTTGGCTGCGCCCCTCCGCGATCACCGGGAATCTCGGCATCGATTTCCCGACCAAGATCACCAGCGCGGGCAGCTCGAACGCCAATCCGAATGTCTTCAATTACGGCATCGCGCTCGAATACAGCCTCGAATACCTCCAGCACCACGTCCGCGATGTGGGGCTCGGTGCGCCTTTCGATCGGATGATCCCGCTCGTCGAATTGTCGATGACGACGCCGTTCAACCGGGGGCAGGGGAGCCAGACCACGGGCACGGTGCAGCCCGGGCTGATCTGGGCGGGACAGCATTTCCAGATCGTTGCCGAGGCGATCCTTCCGGTCAACAGCCTGTCGGGCCATGGCATCGGCGGTCTCGTCCAATTTCACCTCTATCTCGACGACCTGTTCCCGAACAGCATCGGCAAGCCGTTATTGGGAGACTGAGCATGAACAAGCATGGATTGGCCGCGATCTGGATCGCGCTGTTTGTTGCGGTCGCGGTACCAAGCGCAGCGATGGCGCACGCTTTTCCCGATCATGCCCTGCCGGCGGTCGGCGCCACCGTCGCCGCGGCGCCGGCGGAGGTGCGAATCTGGTTCACCGAAAAGCTCGAACCCTCCTTCAGCAAGATCGAGGTGCTCGACCCCAAAGGTGTCCGCGTCGACCAAGATGATTCGATGGTGGATCCGCAGGACGCAAGCGTGCTGCATGTCTCCTTGCGGCCATTGCTGCCCGGCACCTACAAAGTCGTCTGGCGTGTCGTTTCCGTCGACACCCACGCCACACAGGGCGATTTCAGCTTCACGGTCGGAAAATAAGGCGCGAGCCGGTCGGATGGATGTCCTGCTGATCGCCTCGCGAATCATCCATCTCTCCGGGCAGCTCTCGCTGCTCGGCTTGTTTTGCTTCGTCCTGCTGATCGCCGCGCCGACTTATGCGCGAGCCGGCGTGACGATGTCCGCAGCCCTTCACCACAAATTCCTTCTCGGCGCCTGGATCAGTCTCGCGCTTGCGCTGCTCGCCGCGATCGCGTGGCTGATCCTTGCGGCACAAAGCATGAGCCAGGAGGCATTATCCGCTGTGCTTACCCGAGGCGCGGTCTCTACGGTTCTATCGCACACGCAGTTCGGCCGCGTCTGGGCTGCGCGCATGATCCTTCTCGGCGCGCTCCTTCCCTTCATCGCGCTCCTCGGCCGTCATCGCGCGTTGGACATCATCGGCGTGTCGATCGCGGTCGCGTTGGTGGCGGCAACGGCATGGCAAGGGCATGCAGGCGCCGCGCAGGGCTTTGGGGGCATTTTGCACGGCGGCGCGGACGCGCTGCATCTGATCGCCGCCGGCGGTTGGGTTGGCACTTTGGCACCGCTGGCCTTGCTTCTCTCTCGAACGCGACGCGACGGCGACCGCCGCGCCCTCGGAATCGCGCGTGCGGCCACAATCGCATTCTCCGATCTCGGGCTCGCCTGCGTCGCGGCCTTGCTCGTCACCGGAACCATCAACGCCTGGTTCCTCGTGGGCTCCGGAGCGGCGCTTCTCGGGACGCTTTACGGCCAGCTGCTCCTCATCAAGATCGCGCTTTTTGCGGCGATGGGGTTCCTTGCGGCGTTCAACCGGCTGCGCTTGCTGCCCCGCCTCGCCGCGGCCGATCACGGCGGACCCGCGCTCGAAAGCCTCCAGGCGCTCAAGGCCATCGAGCGCAACGCGCTGATCGAAGCGGCGATCGGGCTGAGCATCATCGCGATCGTCGGCGTGCTCGGAACCATGGTACCGGGCGCACATGAGCAGCCCTGGTGGCCGTTTTCCTATCGCCTCGGTTTGGACGCGATCGAAGCCGCGCCGGAGCTGCGCAACAACGCGATCGGCGCCGCCGCCGTCGCGGCGATCGGCCTCGTGCTGCTCGTCTCCGGCTGGCGGCGACGGCATGTCCTGTCGATCGCGATCGGCGGCCTATTCATCATCGGACTCGGTTGGCGCCCGATCCAATTGATGCTGATCGAGGCAACGCCGACGAGCTATTACGCCTCGCCGCGACAATTTACCGTGGGCTCGGTCCTCGCCGGCGGCGCGATCTACGCGCAGCACTGCGTTTCCTGCCATGGCGAGAGCAGGCAGGGCGACGGCGCTCTGACTTCGCAATCCTCGCAACGATCGTCCGCGCCTTCCGAGCTCGGCGCCGGTCTTTTCGCGCATACCGACGGCGATCTGTTCTGGTTCGTCAGCCAGGGGATGAGCGGCGGCGCGATGCCGGCCTTCGCCACGACGCTCGCCGAGACGCAGCGCTGGGACGTGATCAATTTTCTCAAGAGCCGCGCCGGCGGCACGGCCGATCCGGCCATGGGCGCGAAAGTGACCGCGGACGCCGCGCCTATCGCACCCGATTTTTCGCTTCCGGCCCCGCTCGGCGCCGCAACGACGCTCCGTTCATTGCTGGCCCAAGACGCGGTGCTGCTTGCGTTCGATGGTCGGCCGGATAATCCCCGTACAATCCAGCTCGAAGCGTGGCGCAGCGCTCTGGCCGAGAAGGGCGTCGCGCTCATCGCCGTCGCGGATGACCCGGCGCTGCGCTCGGTTTATGCGTCTTACGATATCGCCGGCGCGCCGCTTGCGGCACCGGTCGAATTCCTCATCGACCGCGAAGCCCATATCCGCGCGCGCTGGCATCCGGGCGACGCGCCGGATTGGCGGAATCTCGACGCGCTCAAGCGCGAGATCGCGGCGATGGCGCGCTTGAAGTTTGCGCCAGCCGCCCAAGTGCATGTGCATTGACCATTACCCACCAGCCAAGGAGAACGAGCATGTCGACTAAGCATATCGGGACCATCGCCGCCGCATTCGCGGCCCTCATCTTGTCGGGCGCCGTGTCACGCGCCGATGAGAGCGGAATTCGCGTCAATCAGGTTTGGGCCCGCGCCACGCCAGGCATGGTGAAGACCGGCGCCATCTATCTTTCCGTCACCAATACCGGCGCGGCGCCGGACCGCCTCGTTGCCGCGAGCACGCCCGTGGCCGAAAAGGCCGAACTGCACGAGATGAAGATGACGAACGGCGTCATGGAGATGCTGCCGGTCTCATCGCTCGCGATCGCGCCCGGCAAGACCCTCGTGCTGCAACCGGGAGGCTACCACGTCATGTTGCTGGGCTTGAAGGCGCCGATGAAGGAAGGCGAGAAGGTCCCGCTGACGCTGACCTTCGATCACGCCGGGAAACGGGAGGTCATGGCCGACGTGGCAAAGGTCGGCGCCATGCATGCAGGCGACAGGAGCGCGATGCCCAATGCGCCAAAAGCGCCGAATGCGTCGGACATGTCGGCAATGCCGGGAATGGGGCACTGATCCCGGATCGCGCGCCGCGGCCTCTCCTGCCGCTCAGCCGGCGGAGGAACCGTGGCGCGCGGCCAGCCGATTGAAAATCGCCGACAATTCCTCCGCCCGGAACGGCTTGCTGATCGAAGCAAGGACCTCGAGGCCCAAATCTCGTCCCAGCCTTTCGGCCGAGGACAAGACGCGCTGATCGTAGCCGCTCATGAAGACCACCGTATGCGGGTATCGTTGCGCGGCTAGAAATCGGACCTGCGCGACACCGTCGTCGCCGCCGAGATCGAGATCGAGCAAGACGACATCCGGCTGCGCAAGCCGGTAATGCGATTGGAAGCTCGCTGCATCGGTGACCGATTGCGCCAAAAAACCCGCGCTCTTCGCCACGCGACAAATGACGCGACCGATCGACGGCTCGTCATCGAGGATCAGGGCGCGCAAGAGCCAACCGAAGCAGCGCCCAGGAGCGAACGAACGGCTTCGTGCAGATCGGTCGCCATGATCGGCTTCGTCAGCCTAATATCGGCGCCGAGTTTTCCGGCCATTTCGAGATAATGCGCGCTGCGGGGCATCGCGGCTCCCGAAATTGCCAGAATCTTTGCATGGGGTGCGTGCCGCCGCATTTCGAGAATGGTCTCGATGCCTTCTTTCCCCGGCATCACGATGTCGGTGATGACGAGATCCGGCGCATGCTCCATGAACCGGTCGAGGCCGACAGATCCGTCCTCGGCCTCGATCACGTCGTGGTCAGGCCCCAGCATGCCTCGCAACACGCGCCGCATTGCGGCTTCGTCATCGATCACGAGAATGATTGCCATCGCCCGATCCGCCCTTTTCGTCCCCGGCCAAAATCCCGAGGGAGAATAAGTTTATTTCTTGATTATCTATCAGTGTATTTTTGATGGGCTCAATGCGCAATTTCAATTACAGTCGCCAACCGCTTGATATCCTGTGAATTCGAGCCGGATGAGACGACTCGCGGCAGTGGGACAAAGCGACTCGTCGAGGGCCGTCTTCCTGCGCCGCTTTGCTGAATGCCGTTCAACCTCCCCGCCGTCATTTTCGGCCGGCCATTTTCGGGATAGGCAGGGACGATTGGTCGCCGACACTCGGACAGACCGCGCTTCGCACATCGTGTCCTGACGGCGTGGCATAGATGAAATAATAATACTTATTTATCAATATCTTATATAATACACACCTTATTCAAGTTCCGCCTGCCGGGTGAGCCGCGATGCGGCGGATTCAGGGCCGCGCCTCAGGAGCCGGGACCGCCGGCAGTGTCACGCGAGCGACCTCAAAGCGGCACAAATCCGTCATCGGGCGCTGATACGCAATCCGCACGAGGCAATGACATGGCCGAGGACGGAATGCAGCAAATTGCTCATCGACACCAACGACTTCAAGCGGCCGTGAAACATCGGTGGACGAGCTTCATCCAGGCGGCGCGGCCCCATCGCGGGCTGCGGCCGATCTTGACGTCACCTCTTCCCGTTCCAGCAATCGATCCGGTCGCGCTCACCATGCTGGCGGTGAACCGCCTGGGACCGGCGACGGTGCGGACCGCGACGAACGGGAAAGCCTTGACCGTCGCGGTTCCCGATGCGCGCACCGCCGACATTTTCCGCGCGGCCTTGCAAGAAATGCAGAAGACGAGACGCACCGATCGGCTCGTCGACGTGGTGGTCACGGCCGAGCCGGCTTCCGGCAGGCGAGGGCGCGATGCGAGCGAGGCTTGATGCCGGGGGTGCGGAAGGCGCCCTTTTTTTTCGCCATTGGCTGCGCCATCCGCTCGGGATCGGCGCCATCTTCCCGAGCAGCCTCACCGTCGCGCGCGCCATGGCCCAGGACTTGCCCCTGAGCCGGCCCGGCGCGGTGCTCGAGCTCGGCGGCGGAACGGGCGTCGTGACGCGCGGATTGCTCGAGGCCGGTTGTCCGCCGGAAAGGCTCATCGTCGTCGAGCGCGAACCGGCGCTGGCCGCGATCCTGCGCCGCCGCTTCGCCGCCATCGAAGCGATCGAAGGCGATGCCTGCGACATCGGCGCGATATTGGGGGTGCTGGGCGTCACGCGTCTCGCCGCCGTGGTTTCATCGCTGCCGATCAAATGGTTTCCAATCGCCGGGCAGCGCGCAGTGGTGGCGCCATGCCTCGAACGTCTCGGCGAGGGTGGCACGTTGCTGCAATTGACCAATGCGCTTGTCTCCCCCCTGGCGATGGATGCCTTGGGCCTGCGCGGCGCCGCGATCGCGCGCATATGGACCCAATTCCCGCCCGTGCAGATATGGCGCTATTGGCGCGATACCGCCGCGGCGGAATCGCAAGACAAGGGCGGTCGCCGATCGCGGCGCGCCTCTCGACCAAGCGAGGCGCGATGAATTTTATCCAGGGCGCCAATCGCTTCCGCGCCATCTGGATTTCAGACATCCATCTGGGAACACGCGGATGCAAGGCCGATTTTCTGCTCGATTTTCTCCGCCATACCGAATCCGAGTTCCTCTACCTCGTGGGCGACATCGTCGACGGCTGGCGGTTGCGCAAATCCTGGTATTGGGCGCAAAGCCACAACGACGTGATTCAGAAAGTGCTGCGCAAGGCACGCAAGGGGACGAAAGTCATCTACATTCCCGGCAATCACGACGAATGGCTTCGTGATTATACCGATCATCATTTCGGCGGCGTGCTGCTTCTCTCGGAGGCGATCCACGTCACGGCCGACGGCAGGAAGCTCTTGGTCATTCATGGCGACGCGTTCGACGGCGTCGTGCGCTACGCGCGCTGGCTCGCCTTGCTGGGCGATTGGGCCTACGACCTCACGCTGCGGCTCAACAACATCTTCAATCTGGCCCGGCGGCATCTGGGATATCCCTATTGGTCGCTGTCGGCCTATCTCAAATCGCGGGTGAAGAACGCGGTCCAATTCGTCAGCGACTATGCGCATGCGATCGCCGCCGAGGCCCGCGCGCGCCAAGTCGACGGGATCGTTTGCGGGCACATACATCAGGCCGAGATGCGCGACATCGATGGCGTGCTCTATTGCAATGACGGGGATTGGGTGGAGAGCTGCTCCGCGCTGGTCGAGCATTTCGACGGACGGCTCGAAATCCTTCATTGGATGAAATTGCGCGCCTTCGATCCGTTCAATCCGCCAAGCCGTGAGGAACTCGCGCTGGCAGACGAGGAGCCGTGAAAATTCTTCTGGCCAGCGACGCCTGGCCGCCGCAGGTCAACGGCGTGGTGCGCACCATGCTTGCGGTGATGCGCGAGCTCGAGACGCTCGGTCATACCGTCGTCGCGCTGACGCCCGACCGGTTCCGGACTCTACCTTGTCCCTTCTACCCGGAGATCCGATTGGCGATTGATCCGATGGGAAAGGTCGGGCGTTTCATCGAGGCCGCACGGGCCGACGCGATCCATATCGTCACCGAAGGCCCGATCGGCATTGCAACAAGGCGCTGGTGCCTGAGCGCCGGCGTGGATTTCACCACTGCCTATCACACGCGTTTTCCCGAATATCTCGCGGTGCGCTTCCTCGCGCCACGCCGCTTTACCTATGCGCTGCTGCGTCGCTTCCATGCACCCTCGCGCGGCGTGATGGTGGCAACCGACACGGTCCGCCAGGAACTCTCCGCGCGCGGTTTCGACAATCTTGTCCCGTGGGGACGGGGGGTCGATCCTGCCTTGTTCGATCCGGCGCTGCGCGAGGAAATGCCCGAATTGAAACGTCCGATCTTCCTGTCGGTCGGACGCATCGCGCAGGAGAAGAATCTGCCGGCCTTTCTCGACCTCGATCTGCCGGGCAGCAAAGTCGTGGTCGGCGAGGGGCCGGCGCTCGCTTCCTTGCGCCGCCGCTATCCCGCCGCGCATTTCCTCGGCCGGCGCGAAGGCGGCGTCCTGGCTCGGCTTTACGCGTCGGCGGATGTCTTCGTCTTCCCCAGCCGCACCGACACTTTCGGCCTCGTGATGCTGGAGGCGCTCGCCTCGGGCCTGCCGGTGGCGGCCTATCCCGTGCCCGGTCCGCTCGACGTGGTCGATGGCAGCGGCGCCGGCGTGCTCGACGAGGATCTCGGCAAGGCCGCTCTTGCCGCGCTCGAAGTCTCGCGCGCGCGCTGCCGCGACCATGCGCTCACTTTCACCTGGGCGCGTTGCGCGCAGCAATTTCTCGATCGGCTCTGTCCGGTGCGGTGATCAGAACGCGGCGCAAGCCGTATGGGTGATCACGCCGACCGAGCGCTGATGGAATTCCGCGCGATAGGCCTCGACCACCGCGCCGATGCGGCTCTTGAGATCGGATTCGGGATCGGCCGCCGCGACCAGGACCTTGCTGGGCTCGCGGATAATGCGGTTCGACTGCTGGTCGAGCCATTGGCCTTCGCCGTCGAAGACCGTGAAGCCGTCCGGAAATTCCTGGGCGATGATTCGCACCGCGAAGTCGGACCATTCCGCGTCGGTCACCGGGCCGCGCCCGGGAACGTCGCGGCCGAAGAACAACTCGGCGATGGCGAGCGGCTGTTGTCCGGGGAGCGGGCAAATCGCGCGCGTCCCGCTCATCGCGCTGCATCCCGCCAGCGCGCATGAACCGAGGAGGAGGGCGATGCGGAAGGCGGTCAGGCGACGGACGCCCGGCTCTTGGCGAAGGCCGGCATGACCTCTTTCGCGAAAATCCGCAGGGTCTCGATGGAGCCGGCGGGATCGACCAGAAGAATATGCTCGACCCCGCCGGCCTCGAGCTTTTTGAGCCTGGCGATGATCTCGTCGGGCGTGCCGAGAAGCGGTGCGTCGTCGAACTCGACCGCCGGTCCGGCGTAGTCCTTGAGGTTGGCATAGCGTTCCGCGCCTTTGCCGCGCGCCAAGCTCCCGATGTTTTTCAGCATGCCGATGCGTTGTGCGAGGGCCTTTTCGCGTTCGGCCTGCGTGCGCACCAGCTGCAAGCCGCGGGTCGTGCCGACCATGGTCGGGTCATAAACACGTCCCGCTTTCGCACACTCTTCGCGAAACATCGCGACGCGTTCGATCGTGAGATCGATCGGCGCGATCTGATCGAGCAGGAGGTTGTACCCCTCTTGCGCGGCGCGGCGGATCGATGGCTCGCTGCCGGCGCCGAGCCAAAAGGGCGGGTGAGGACGCTGCGTGGGCGCCGGCTCGACCACGACATCCTCGAAATGCCAGCGCTTGCCGTGATGCGAAAAGCGGCCGCGGCTGGTCCAGGCCTTGCGGATCACCTCCATCGCCTCGTCGAAACGCTCGGTCGCCTCGTCCATCGGAACGCAGAAACCATTGAATTCCGGTTCGCGATAGCCCTTGCCGACGCCGAATTCGAGCCGCCCGTTCGAGAGGAGGTCGACCGTCGCCGCGGCCTCGGCCACCAGAACTGGATTGTGCCAGGGCAGCACCACGACCGCGGTCCCGAGGCGAATACGCTGCGTGCAGGCGGCGAGATAGGACAGGAGCCCGAGCGAAGCCGAAACCTGGCCGACGCCGGTGAAATGGTGCTCGACGACGAAGACGCTGCGGTAGCCCAGTTCTTCCGCCTCGCGTACATAGGCGATGTAGTCGAGGTAACCCTGGCTATCGCCGATCGGGCCCTCGCCTTTGGCACGCGCACCGCCGAAAAGTCCGAACTGCATTCCCCCAATTTAGGCGAGAGACCGGCCGGCGCACAACCGTAAATTCGACGCGTGGATTGCGAAGAACGTGACCGCGCACGCGGCCCGAACACGGTTTCAGCCGATACTTAACAACGCTATCCTCTGTCCTCCGGCCACGGCCGGTTGACGCGAATAGGTTCACAAGCCACCGACACGGAGAAAACCGCATGAGCGATGCCGGACCAGCCCGCATTCTCGAACTCGCACCCGATCAACTCACACCCGAGCAGAAGGCGGGCATCGAAGCCGTGATCGGCGGGCGCGGCAGGCTGCTGACGCCCTACAAGATCTGGTTGCACAGCCCGACCCTGATGCGCGCCCTGGAAACGCTCGGCACCTTCCTCAACAAGGCTTGCTCTTTGAGCGAACGCGAGGTCGAACTCTGCATCGTGCTGACCGCGCATCACTGGCACGGCGCCTATGTCTATACAGTGCATGCCCGGCGCCTCAAAGAGCTCGGCGTCTCCGATGCGGCGATCCGCGCGATCGAGCAAGGCAAGGAACCGGATTTTGGCGATGCGCGCGAGCGCGCGATCTACGATCTCGCCAAAGCCGCCGAAGCACCCGGTCCCGGCTCCGACGCGATGTTCGCGAGCGCGGTGAAGGCGCTCGGGCGCAACGGCCTCGCCGAGGTGCTGGCGCTCTTCGGCTATTACAGCGCGGTCGCCATTGCCATGAAGCTGCACCGCGTGCCGGTGCCGAATTGAACGCCCCCGCCGAACCGGATCCAAGGAGACACCGGAAATGATCGTCGACACCCATGTCCATGTCGTCTCCGATGACCGCAAAAAATATCCGCAAGTCTCGGACGGCGCGCATGGGACGAACGCGCCCTCGGTGCGCGATATCGGCCAGCCCGAATGGCCGCCGCTGACGATCGAAACCCTGCTCGAAAAAATGAACGAGAGCGGGATCGACCGCGCGCTCTTGGTGCAGACCTATTTCACCTATCATTTCGACAATACCTACATGATCGATTGCGCGCTCGCGCATGCCGACCGATTCGAGAGCGTCTGCGTCATCGACCAATTGGCGCCCGGCGCGCCCGATCTCTTGACGGAGCTCGTCGAAAAGCGCGGCGTGTGCGGCCTTCGGATGATGGGCGCGCGCGGCAAGAAGGCGCTGTGCGACCCGCGGACCTTTCCGCTCTGGGAACGCGCGCAGGCCCTCAAGCTTCCGATCTGCATCGGCGCGAAGCTCGATGAGCTGCCCGATGTCGTGGCGCCGATCGAGCGCTTCACCGGCGTGAAAGTCGCGCTCGAGCATGTCTGGGGCCTCGATCTCGGCGACCCGCCCTATGACCGCCTAAAGCCGCTCTGGGACATGGCGCGCTACCCCCATGTTTATCTGAAGACCGCGCCCAACAATTCGCATGCCGCGCGCGAAGGCAAGGGAACGCCGCGGCAATTTTTCGGCAAGCTGGTGGAGAGCTTCGGCGCCAAGCGCATCATGTGGGGATCGAACTACCCGGCGCATTGGGACAAATACGGCCACATCAAAGAGCGGCTCGCGATCATGGAGGAGGATTTTTCCTTCGTGAGCGCGGAGGACCGCCGCTGGATTTTCGGCGAGGCGGCGTTGTCCTTGTGGCCGAGCCTGCGGCGCGGCGGAAACGAGCCAGGGCTGAGCACCGCGCGGTCAGAGCTCGGCCGCCGCCAATAGCATCTCGAGCGCGCGCAGGACCGTGGCGCGGCGCACCGCGTCGCGGTCGCCCGGGAAGACGTGATGCTCGGTATGTGTCGGCACGCCGCGCCTCGCCACGCCGAAATGGACGAGCCCGACCGGCTTGCCAGCGCTGCCGCCGCCGGGACCGGCAATGCCCGTAACGGCGATAGCGAGATCGACCGGCGCATGGACGAGGGCGCCCATCGCCATCGCGCGCGCGACCTCTTCGCTGACCGCGCCGACGCGGGCGATGAGATCCGCCGGCACGCCCAGCATCTCGCTTTTGGCCGCGTTCGAATAGGTGACGAAGCCGCGCTCGACCACATCGGAAGAGCCCGCGATATCGGTCAAGGCCGCGGCGATCATCCCGCCCGTGCAAGACTCCGCCGTCGCCAGCATGAACTTCTCGGCGCGGCAGCGCGCCAAGACTTGAGCCGCGAGATCGCGGATCAGATCATCGCTCAAGCAGATACCTCGCGGCCAGAAGCACGAGGGCGGCATAGAGCGCCGCCAGGACGTCATCGGCCATCACGCCGAAGCCGCCTTCGAGCCTTCGGTCGGCCCAGGCGATCGGCCACGGTTTCCAAATATCGAAGAGTCGAAACAACACGAAGCCCGCTGCATAGCCGAGCAGGCTCGCGGGCGCCGCAAGGAGCGTCAACCATTGCCCGACCACCTCGTCGATCACGATCCAGCCGGGATCCTTGCTTGTTGTCTCGCGCAAGGCGATGTCGGCGGCCCAGCAGCCGAGGGCGAAGACGGCGAGCGCGGCAAGCGCCAGCAACCCCGGTCCGCCTTCCTTCACGATGACCCAGGCGAAGGGTAGCGCGGCGAGCGAGCCCCAGCTCCCCGGCGCCCAAGGCAGCGAGCCCGCGCCGAACCAGGTGACGAAGAGCGCCGTGCCGCGCATGCGGGCCGGGCTAGCCGGGCAACCGCAAGGTTGCGACCGCTTGCGCCGCCATGCCTTCGCCGCGGCCGGTAAAGCCGAGCCGCTCGGTGGTCGTCGCTTTGACGCTCACGCGGCTGGGCGCGAGCCCGAGAATTTCCGCGATGCGCGCGACCATTGCGGCGCGATGCGGGCCGACCCGCGGCGCCTCGCAGATAATCGTCACATCGACATGAACGATCGCGCCGCGCGCGTCGCGTACCAGATCGGCCGCGTGGCGCAAGAACAGATGCGAAGGCGCATCGAGCCAGCGCGGATCGCCCGGCGGGAAATGCATGCCGATATCGCCGGCGCCGAGCGCGCCGAGGATCGCGTCGGTCAAGGCATGGAGCCCGACATCCGCGTCGGAATGACCGATCAGGCCGCGCTCATGCCCAAGCTTGATGCCGCACAGCCAGATATGATCACCCGGCCCGAAAGCATGAACGTCGAAACCCTGGCCGGTGCGGAATTCGTCCGCGCCCGCCGCGATAAGACGCTCGGCAAGCGCGAAATCCTGCGGTTGCGTGACTTTGAAATTATCCTCGCTTCCGGCGACGAGACGCACGCCGAGCCCAGCGCGCTCGGCGACCGCCGCGTCATCGGAAAGCTCTTCGCCGCTGACGGCACGATGCGCGCCCAGAATCGCCTTAAAATGAAAACCCTGCGGCGTCTGCGCGCGATAGAGCTGGGCGCGGTCGAGTGTCGCCATGATGACGCCGTCGATGCCGCGCTTCAAGGTGTCGCTCACCGGAAGGGCCGGGATCGCGCCCGGCGCGTCATCAAGCGCATCGAGCACGCGATCGATGACGCCGCGATCGAGGAAAGGCCGCGCCGCGTCGTGGATGAGAACGCGCTCGGGCCCCAAGTCCTCGAGGCTCTCGAGACCGAGCCGCACGGAATCCTGCCGTGCCGCGCCTCCGGCCACCGGCGGCAGCAGATCGAGACCGGCAACCGCTCCATCATAGAGGTCGCGATCGGCGGGATGGTAAACCACCCGCACCTTGCCCACGCGCGGATGCGCGGCGAGCGTCTCGAGCGAATGGCGCAGGAGCGGGCGACCGCCGAGCGGCAGATATTGTTTGGGCAGCACACCGCCCAGCCGCATACCGCGCCCGGCCGCCACCACCAAGGCAATGCAGGAGGACATGCGCGCAAAGCTAGTCCAAGGACGGGCTCCTTGCCAATAAGCGATGCCTGGCCTATGCCGAATGCGTGGAGACAGCGAGTTCGACAAGCCTTCTGATTAATCTTGCCGCACTGGCGACCTTATTGCCGGCGGCACTCGTGCGCTGGCGGCGCGACGACGCGCGGGATGCGATCTTTTTTGGCGTTCTGACGCTCGCCGCGATCGGCCCCTTGCTATGGTCGGGCGCGCAACTCGGTGGCGCGTGGCATACCGGCTTCGCCATGTCGCTTTGGATCACGATAGCGGCGACGATGCTGTTCTTCCTCGGTCTCGCCGCATCGACCCGCCACGCCTGGCGGCTGACGCCTCTGCTCTTGCCCTACCTCCTGCTGCTGGGGATCCTTGCGACCATCTGGCAGCGCGCGCCCGAACGGCCCATTCCGGAAGATATGCCCGCGGGCTGGCTCGACGCGCATATCGCCTTTGCGGTTGCGACCTACGGCTTGCTCACGCTCGCCGCGGTCGCAGGCGCGGCGGTATTCCTTCAGGAACGGGCTCTCAAGGCGAAGCGGCCGACGCCGCTCACGCGGCTTCTGCCGGCCGTCGCCGAAAGCGAAACCCTCGAAATCCGGCTGCTTTACGCCGCAGAGACAATCTTGGCGCTCGGCGTCGTCAGCGGCATGGCGACGCAGTATCTTTCCGGCGCGGGCGGCGTTGCGCTCGACAACAAGACGCTTTTCTCCCTGGCTGCTTTCGCGGTCATCGCGATCCTGCTGTTCGCGCGTCGAACCAGCGGGTTGCGCGGTCGCCGCGCCGCGCGCTGGGCATTGATTGCCTATCTTCTCCTGACTTTGGCTTATCCGGGCGTCAAATTCGTTACCGATGTCGTGTTGGGCGGCGCCGCCCTGGCCTGACAAGCGCTTGAACCACAGACGCTGATTTCGATTGCTTTCATTGTGCAGTGCGGTATTGTATGCTCAAATAGTGGGCAATGATCAATTTGCATAGAAAATGAGCATCGCTCTTAAATCGATTGAGTTGCAAGACGCGGTCTTTCTGGCGCCGATGTCGGGAGTCACGGACCTTCCGTTTCGCCGTTTGGTGAAGCGGCACGGCGCCGGGCTCGTCGTCTCCGAAATGATCGCCAGCGAGGCGATGATCCGTGAGACGCGCCAATCGTTGACGATGGCAAAGAACTGTCCCGAGGAACGGCCGATGGCCGTTCAGATCGCCGGTTGCGAGCCCCATGTCATGGCCGAGGCCGCGCGCCTCAACGCCGATCGCGGCGCCGCCATCATCGACATCAATTTCGGCTGCCCGGTGAAGAAAGTCGTGAACGGCCAAGCCGGATCGGCGCTCATGCGCGAGGAAAGCCTTGCCACGCGCATTCTCGAAGCCGTCGTGAAGGCGGTCGACCTCCCGGTCACGCTCAAGATGCGGACCGGCTGGGACGAGAAAAGCCGCAATGCCCCGAAACTCGCGCGCATCGCCGAGGAATGCGGCATCCGCATGATCTCCGTCCATGGCCGCACGCGCTGCCAATTCTATGACGGGCGCGCGGATTGGGCCTTCATCCGGCAGGTCAAAGAGGCGGTACGGATTCCGGTCGTCGCCAATGGGGACATCACCAACCTCGATCAGGCGCGCGACGCGCTCGCGCAATCGCAGGCCGATGGGCTGATGATCGGACGCGGCGCCTATGGAAGGCCGTGGTTCGTGCGCCAGGTGATCCATTTCCTCAAGACCGGCGAGCGATTGCCCGATCCCGCGCTCGCACAGCAGCGCGACACCGTGCTCGGCCATTACGAGGATATGCTGACGCATTACGGCGCGGCCGTCGGCAGCCGCATCGCGCGCAAGCATCTCGGCTGGTATTCCAAAGGGCTGCACGGCTCGTCTGAGTTCCGTGCGGCGGTCAATCGTGCCGAAGAACCTGAAACCGTGAAGGCGATGATCCGCGACTTCTACGCGCCGTTCATCGCGGAAGCGGCCTGACGCGATGCCCGCGCGCGGCAATGTGATCCGGCGCCTGCCGCCGATCATGCCCGTCGAGGCGCGTGCCGTGCTTGCGGCACTGCCCGATCCGGTGCTCGTGATCGACGGCGCGAGCCGCTTGCGCTACGCCAACGCCGCAGCCGAAGAATTCTTCGATGCCGGCGCGACCACGCTCCTGGGCTTGCCGCTTGTCGAACTCTTGCCGGCCGACAGCCCCGTCTTTTCCCTCATCGAATCGGTGCGCCGGACCGGCGCCAGCGTTTCAGAATACGGCGTGAGCGTCGACATGCCGCGCATCGGTTCGCGCGTCTTGACCGTTCAGGCCGCGCCGCTCGGCGAGGAACACGACCATGTCGTGCTCACGCTGCAAGGCCGCTCGATTGCCGCCAAGATCGACCGCCAACTGACGCATCGCAATGCCGCGCGCTCGGTGACGGCCATGGCGGCGATGCTCGCACACGAGGTGAAGAACCCGCTTTCGGGCATCCGCGGCGCCGCGCAGCTGCTGGAGGAAAACGCCAACACGGCCGATCGCGAGCTGACCCGGCTGATTTGCGACGAGGCCGATCGCATCTGCGCGCTGGTCGACCGCATGGACGTGTTCTCGGATCAGCGTCCGCTGGAGCGCGCGCCGGTCAATATTCACGAAGTCCTCGAGCGCGTGCGCCGCGCGGCCCAATCGGGCTTCGCGCGCAATGTCCGATTCATCGAGGAATATGATCCGTCACTGCCGCCGGTCCACGGCAACCGCGACCTGCTGATCCAGGCATTCTTGAATCTCGTGAAGAATGCCGCCGAAGCGGCACCCTCCCAAGGCGGCGAGATCGTCCTCTCCACCGCGTTCCAGCATGGGGTGCGCCTCGCGGTCGCCGGGAGCGACAGCCGCGTGCATCTGCCGCTCGTCGTCTCCGTGACCGACAATGGCGATGGCATCCCCGAGGATCTGCGCCCCCATCTCTTCGATCCCTTCGTTTCGACCAAGCACAATGGCAGCGGCCTCGGTCTCGCTCTCGTCGCCAAGGTGGTGGGAGACCATGGCGGCGTGATCGAGTTCGAAAGCCAGCCGCGCCGCACCGTGTTCCGCGTCTATCTGCCGGTCGCGATGCGCTCCGACACGGCCCGGCAGGTGAGCCCGGCATGAGCAGCGCCGCGACCATCCTCGTCGCCGATGACGACCGCGCCATCCGCACGGTGCTGAGCCAAGCCCTGGCCCGCCTCGGCCATGACGTCCGCACCACGAGCAATGCCGCGACGCTTTGGCGCTGGGTGTCGGAGGGGGAGGGCGATCTCGTCATTACCGACGTCGTCATGCCCGACGAAAACGGGCTCGATCTGGTGCCCCGCATCAAGAAACTCCGGCCCGAATTACGAATCATCGTCATGAGCGCGCAGAACACGCTCTTGACTGCGGTCAAGGCGACCGAGCGCGGCGCCTTCGAGTATCTGCCCAAGCCTTTCGATCTGCGCGAACTCGTCAACGTCGTCGAACGCGCGCTCACCGTGCCGCGTGGCGGCGCGGCACTGGCGACCGAGACCGATGACGCCGACGAACAGCTTCCGCTCATCGGGCGCTCGCCCGCGATGCAGGAAATCTACCGGGTCCTGGCGCGGCTCATGGGCACGGACCTCACCGTGATGATCACCGGCGAGAGCGGCACCGGCAAGGAGCTGGTGGCGCGCGCGCTCCATGATTACGGCAAGCGCCGCGCCGGGCCGTTCGTCGCGATCAACATGGCGGCGATCCCGCGCGAATTGATCGAAAGCGAGCTCTTTGGCCACGAGAAGGGCTCGTTCACCGGCGCGATGGCGCGCGGGGTCGGTCGCTTCGAGCAAGCGCAGGGCGGCACGCTCTTTCTCGACGAGATCGGCGACATGCCGCTGGAAGCGCAGACGCGCTTGCTGCGCGTGCTGCAGCAGGGCGAATATACGACGGTCGGCGGACGCACGCCCATCCGCGCCGATGTCCGCATCATCGCCGCGACCCATCGCGATCTGCGCCAGCTCATTCGCCAGGGGCTTTTCCGCGAAGATCTGTTCTATCGCCTCAACGTGGTGCCGATCCGCCTGCCGCCCTTGCGCGAGCGCACCGAAGACATTCCCGCGTTAGCGCGTCACTTTTTCGCCGAAGCCAGCAACGAGGGCCTGCCGGCGAAGTCTCTCGATCAAGCGGCGATGGACCGGCTCAAAACCTATCGCTGGCCCGGCAATGTGCGCGAGCTTGAGAATTTGGTACGCCGACTCGCCGCGCTCTATTCGCAAGAAGTCATCGGCGTCGACGCTATCGAGGCCGAGCTCGCCGAGGCCTCGCCCGTTCAGGGCGCGGCCGAGGCGAATGGCGAGGAAAATCTCAGCGCCGCGGCCGAGCGGCATTTGCGCGACTATTTTGCGGCGCACAAGGGCGGGTTGCCGCCGTCCGGCCTCTATGACCGGGTGCTGCGCGAGATCGAGCGCCCGCTCATCCAACTGAGCTTGGGCGCAACCCGCGGGAACCAACTCCGGGCGGCTGAGCTTCTGGGGCTCAATCGCAACACCCTGCGCAAGAAAGTGCGCGAATTGGACATCGATGTCGCCCGCGGCCTAAAATAAGGCCATGAACGGATCGCGCGAGTGGGTGCTATGGGCCGGGCGGGTAGGTCTTGCCCGCAAACTCGCGATTACGCTCGGAGCTTTCGCCGTATTGTCGGGCGTCGCCACCATCGCGATGCTGCGCGGCGTGTGGCCGGGCGCGGCTTCGCCCCATCTCGACCAACTTTTCCTTCTTCTCAATCTCGTCCTGCTGTTGCCCTTGGTCGCCCTCGTCGCCTGGCGCCTGGTTCAACTCTGGGCCGAGCGCCGGCGCGGCCTTGCGGGCTCGCGCCTCCACACCAGGCTGGTCGTGCTCTTCAGCCTGGTGGCCGTCATTCCGACGATCATCGTTGCGGTGTTCTCCTATATGCTGTTCGCCTTCGGCGTCCAGGCCTGGTTCAGCGAGCGGGTGCGGACCGCGGTGACGGGATCGCTTGCGGTCGCCGAGGCCTATTTGCACGAGCATCAGCAGACCGTCCGCGCCGATGTCGTCGGCATGGCAAACGACCTCAACCGCGACGCCAATCTCCTCAGTCTCAACCCGGCGCGGCTCAACGAGATCGTCCGCGCCCAAGCCGCGCTACGCTCGCTGAGCGAAGCCATCGTCTTCGACGGCGAGGGGCATCTCATGGCGCGCACGGGGTTCAGCTTCGCGCTCGAACTCCAGCCCGTGCCGGACTGGGCGATGGCCGCCGCGCGCGCCGGCGACGTCGCGGTGATGACGAACGACAATGACGATCGCGTGCGGGCGCTGGTGCGGCTCGACCGGTTCGGCGACGTCTTTCTTTACGCCGGGCGCTTCATCGACCCGGAAGTCATCAACCATATGAACCAGACGAAAAGCGCGGTCGATCAATACGAGCGGCTCGAGGGACAGCGCTCGGACTATCAGATCGCTTTTTCCGTCGTCTTTTTTGCCGTCGGCCTGTTGCTCCTCACCGGCGCAGTGTGGGTGGGATTGTCCTTCGCGACGCGAATGGCGCGGCCGATCAGTTCGCTCGTGGCCGCGGCCGAGCGGGTGCGCAGCGGCGATCTCTCCGCGCGCGTGCCGGCAGGCGACGGCGACGAGGAATTCGGCTCGCTGTCGCGCGCCTTCAACCGCATGACCCATCAGCTGCAATCGCAGCAGAGCGAATTGATCGAGGCCAACCGGCAGCTCGACCAGCGCCGCCGCTTCACCGAGACGGTGCTGTCGGGCGTGTCCGCCGGCGTCATCGGGCTCGACCAGCAGGGACGGATCAATCTGCCCAACCGGTCGGCCTCGCTGCTTCTCGGCAGCGACCTCGATCAACACATCGGCAAGGATCTCGCCGAGGTCGTGCCGGAGATGGTGGGGCTCGTCGATGAAGCGGAGCGCCGGCCCGACCGGCTCGCGGAATCGCAAGTACAGCTGGTGCGCGGCGGGCGCGCGCGCACCCTGCTCGTGCGCATCGCCGCCGAGCGTCTTGAAGGCGAGGCCAAGGGCTACGTCGTCACCTTCGACGATATCACCGAGCTGCAGGCGGCGCAGCGCAAGGCCGCCTGGGCCGACGTCGCACGGCGCATCGCACACGAGATCAAAAATCCTCTGACGCCGATCCAGCTTTCGGCCGAGCGGCTGAAGCGGAAATATCTCCGCGACATTCACGACGATCCAGAGACGTTCGTCGCCTGCACGGACACGATCATCCGTCATGTCGGCGATATCGGGCGCATGGTCGACGAATTCTCGTCCTTCGCGCGCATGCCTGCGCCGATCCTGAAGGACGAGGATCTGGGCGAGATCGTGCGGCAGATCGCCTTCCTGCAGCGCGCCGCGACCTCCGACATCCGCGTCGACACCGATCTGCCGCGCCAGCCGGTGCGCCTGTCTTGCGATTCGCGCCAGGTCGCGCAGGCGCTCGTCAATCTGATGAAGAACGCGGCCGAATCGATTCACGCGCGCGAGGGAGACACGCCGCCCGGCACGATTATGGTGAAGCTCGGCGAGGAGGATGGTAGTATCGTGCTCGCCGTTGAAGACAACGGACGCGGCTTGCCGAAGGAAGGACGCGAGCGGCTGACCGAGCCTTATGTCACGACCCATGCCAAAGGCACCGGCCTCGGATTGGCCATCGTCAAGAAGATCATGGAAGATCATCACGGTGAGTTGGTGCTTGAAGACCGCGACGAGGGCGGTGCGCGCGTGAAACTGGTGTTTCATCGCGTGGACCCGAAAGCCGCCGTGAGCAAGCCGATAGCGAAGGTGGAAGCCTAGCCGATGGCGCAGGACATCATCGTCGTCGATGACGAGGCCGATATCCGCACGTTGATGTGCGGCATCCTCGCCGACGAGGGATACGAAACCAGGCAAGCGGGCAACAGCGCCGAGGCGTTGGCGGCCATACGCTCGCGCCAGCCCTCGCTTGTCGTGCTCGATATCTGGCTGCAAGGCAGCGAGCTGGACGGGCTCGAGATTTTGAAGATCATCAAGCGCGAACTGCCGCAGCTTCCGGTGATCATGATCAGCGGCCACGGCAATATCGAGACCGCCGTGGCGGCCATCAAGATCGGCGCCTATGATTTCATCGAAAAGCCATTTAAATCCGACCGTCTGCTGCTCGTCGTCGAGCGTGCGATCGAGGCTTCGCGGCTGCGGCGGGAGAACGAGGAACTGAAGCAGCGCGCGGGCAGCGCGGACGAGCTGATCGGGACTTCCCACGCCGCGGCGCAGCTTCGCCAACAGATCGAGCGCATCGCGCCGACCAATAGCCGCGTCCTCATCACCGGCGCGCCGGGCGTCGGCAAGGAGATCGTGGGGCGGATGCTGCACGCGCATTCGCGGCGCGCCAAGGGTCCGCTCGTGGTGTTGAGCTGCGCGACCATGCGCCCCGAGCGCTTCGAGCATGAGCTCTTCGGCACCGATGCCGGCATCGAAGGACCGGACTCGCCGCGCAAGGTCGGCACTTTCGAGCAGGCCCATGGCGGCACGCTCTATCTCGACGAAGTCGCCGACATGCCGATGGAGACCCAGGGCAAGATCGTGCGCGCGCTGCAGGATCAAACCTTCGAGAGGGTCGGGGGCACGCGGGTGAAGGTCGATGTCCGGGTCATCGCGTCGACCAACCGCGACCTCGCGCTCGAAATCGCCGCCGGACGGTTCCGGGAGGATCTCTATTACCGGCTTGCGGTCGTGCCCGTGCCGGTCCCGAGCTTGCGCCAGCGTATCGAGGATATTCCCGCGCTGATCCGGCATTTCATGGTGCGCGCCGCCGAGGCGGCACGCCTGCCGCCGCGCGAATTCGGTCAAGACGCAATCACCGCGCTGCAGGCCTATGAATGGCCCGGCAATGTCCGCCAATTGAAGAACGCCATCGACTGGACGCTGATCATGGCGTCGGGATCGCCGAGCGATCCGATCCGCGCGGACATGCTGCCGGCGGAAATTGGCTCGATCGCGCCCGCCGTCGTCCGATGGGACAAGGGCGGCGAACTCATGACGCTGCCGTTGCGCGACGCCCGGGAAATGTTCGAGCGCGAATATCTTCTCGCGCAGATCACACGCTTCGGCGGCAATATCTCGCGCACTGCGGCCTTCGTCGGCATGGAGCGCTCGGCGCTTCACCGCAAGCTCAAATCGCTCGGCGTCTTCAACGGCGACCGGGCGAATGGCGATCGGCCGGGCGGTGAACGCGCGGGCGGCGAGACCGCCGCTCCGCTCGATGTGACCGAGGCCGGCTGAGTCCGCGCAGAAGCAAATCCATGTCGCGCATCGCCTATGTCAACGGCCGCTATCTTCCGCACCGCGACGCGGTCGTGCATATCGAGGATCGCGGCTACCAATTCGCCGATGGCTGCTACGAAGTGATCGCGATCCGCGATGGCGCCTTCGTCGACGAAGACCTCCATTTGCAACGCTTCCACCGCTCGCTCGATGCGCTCGAAATCGTTCCGCCGATGGGCGATGCCGCGTTGAAGACGGTGATCGGCGAGGTCGCGCGCCGCAATCGCGTCGCGGAGGGCTTCGTCTATCTCCAGGTGACCCGCGGTACGGCGCCGCGCGATTTCTCCTTTCCCGAAGGCGTGCGGCCCAGCCTCGTCATGACCGCGCGCCGACGGCAGCTCGCCGATCCCAGGCTTCTGGCCGAAGGCATCAAGGTCATCACCATCGCCGATATCCGCTGGGCCCGGCCCGACATCAAATCCGTTTCGCTGCTGCCCAATGCGCTGGGCAAGGAGCAGGCCAAGCGCGCCGGCGCCTTCGAGGCCTGGCAAGTCGACCGCGACGGCTACATCACCGAAGGCACGTCGTCCAACGCCTGGATCGTGACCGCCGCCGGCGAGGTCGCGACCGCCGCCGCCGATCGGGCGATCCTCAACGGCGTGACGCGGCTCGGCCTCATTCGCGTCATCGGCGAAGCGGGCTTGCGCCTCGTGGAACGGCGCTTCAGTGTCGCCGAAGCCAAGGCAGCGAGCGAGGCATTGCTGACGAGCAGCACCAATTTCGTGCTGCCGGTGGTGCAAATCGACGACACGAAGATCGGCGACGGAAAACCCGGCCCCCTCGCCAAGAAGCTCGCCGCGCTCTACGCCGCCTATGCCGCCGGCGGCGGCCAGGATCGATGATGGCGGCGCCGCGCGCGCTCGTCTTCGATTGGGACAACACGCTGGTCGATAGCTGGGCGACGATCCACGAGGCGTTGGTCCTCACCTTCACCGCGATGGACCTTCCGCCCTGGACACTCGAGGAAACCAAAGCACGCGTGCGGCACAGCTTGCGCGACGCGTTCCCGCCGCTCTTCGGCGCGCGTTGGGAGGAGGCGCGCAAGCTCTATCTCGATCGCTTCACCGCCATTCATCTTTCCCGCATGGCGCCGCTCGAGGGCGCGCGCGAGCTTCTCGAAGAGGTCCAAGCGGCGGGGCTCTATGCCGCGGTGCTGAGCAACAAGACGGGGCGGATCCTTCGCCGCGAAGTCGGGCATCTCGGCTGGAGCGCCTATTTCCAGCGCCTCGTCGGCGCGGGCGACGCCAGCGCGGACAAGCCCGATCCCGCAGCCATGACGATGGCGCTCGAAGGCACGGCCCATGCCGGCGCGGATGTCTGGTATATTGGCGACACCGCCCTCGATATGGAATGCGCTTCGCGCGCCGGCTGCCTCGGCGTCCTGCTCGGAGAGGGCGACAGCGAAGATCAGGGATTTGCGCGTTTCCCGCCGGCACGGCGCTTTGCCTCGATTGCCGAACTGGCGCGCTCCCTCAGGGGCGAACCGGTCCCTTCGTCCAGCGAAACCCGGTGAGAATGCCGTTCTCGAAACGGCATTCGACCCCGATGTCGCGCGCATAAAGACCGCCCTTCGGCACCGAATTGCGGATCGCGGCGATCGCGACGGTCGTCGAGCCGGGTTGCGCGTTCACACGACTGTCGCTCACCTCGATCGCGCTGTCGGGAAAGGCGCGATGCATGAAATCGGCGCAACGATCGGCCAGGCTGACGCTGCCGAAAGCGCTTTGCGCGTCGAAACCCAGGCTCGACATGCGCGAGCAACCGGCCAGCAACAGCCCAAGCCCGACTCCAAGCCCGATGCCCGCGCGCCGCCGAGGAAAACGACCCTGACCCGACATTGCGCGCGATTGTGCCTCCGCACCGGCCAAAACACAAACAACCGCGGAGGGTTACCGGGTGCGCGCCGGGCAGGTCTTTCGCCCCGGAGGAGCCCGAGATCGTCCCGGTGGAGGAAATATGACGGCGAGCGCGGAATAGCTCAAATTATCGGCATTTGAGGCTTGTCATTTCCCTTCGACACCCAATTTTGCTATCCAAGGGAGCGAGGTCTAAACGGCCTCGCCCCACCGGTCGGGAGGCGCCGCTCATCCGACTGGCCGCAATAATTCCAAGAAGGGGAACCCCCATGTCGTCGGAAAAAACTCAAAATGTTCAGGACGTTTTTCTGAACAATGTCCGCAAGAACAAGACACCCGTCACGGTCTTCCTTGTCAACGGCGTCAAGCTTCAAGGCATTATCACTTGGTTCGATAATTTCTGCGTGCTGCTCCGCCGCGACGCGCATTCGCAGCTTGTCTACAAGCACGCGATCTCAACCGTGATGCCGGCCGCGCCCATTCAGCTTTTCGAGCCCGAACAGGTGATCGAAGAAGCCTGAGCGCCGCATGGTTGCGGCCGATCGCGGCCAGGACGGGTCCGTCGGACGCTGCCTCCTCATACACCCGGCTCTGAAAGCCCCGGCCGCGCGAAGCGCCGCGGCCGCGCGCTCGCCCGAGACGCGGCTCGAGGAAGCGGTCGGGCTGGCCCGCGCAATCGCTCTCGATGTGGTGCAGGCCGATGTCGCGCGCGTGGCATCGTGGCGGCCGAGCACTCTGATCGGCAGCGGTGCCGTTGCGCAATTCGCCGAGGCGATCAAGGCAAAAGAGATCGCCGTCGCGGTGATCGACGCCGCGGTCACGCCGGTGCAGCAACGCAATCTCGAGCGCGAATGGAAGTGCAAAGTCATCGACCGCACCGGCCTCATCCTGGAAATTTTCGGCGCGCGGGCCCGCACCCATGAAGGACGCCTCCAGGTCGAACTCGCGGCGCTCACCTATCAGCGCTCGCGGCTCGTGCGCTCCTGGACCCATCTCGAGCGCCAGCGCGGCGGCTTCGGCTTCCTCGGCGGCCCCGGCGAAAGCCAGCTCGAAATCGACCGCCGGCTGATCACCGACCGTATCGCCCATTTGAAGCGGGAGCTCGAAAACGTGAAGCGCACGCGCGCGCTCCATCGCGAGGCGCGAAAACGCGTGCCTTATCCGGTGGTGGCGCTGGTCGGCTACACCAATGCCGGCAAGTCGACCTTGTTCAACCGGCTGACGCGCGCCGAGGTGGTGGCGGCCGATATGTTGTTCGCGACCCTCGATCCGACCATGCGGCGCCTGGCTTTGCCTTCGGGCCGCACGGCCATCCTGTCGGACACGGTCGGATTCATCTCCGATCTGCCGACCCCGCTGGTGGCGGCTTTTCGCGCCACGCTCGAAGAAGTGACCGCCGCCGATCTCGTCGTCCATGTCCGCGACGTGCACCATCCCGAAACCGAGGCGCAACGTGACGATGTCCACGCCGTCTTGGGCGAGCTCGGCCTCGGCGAGATGGTCGAAGACGGTCTCATCGAAGCGCTCAACAAGATCGACCTCCTATCGGCCGAGCAACGCGCCTCGCTGCGCAACCAGGCGCGGCGCAACCGCGATTCGGTTCCGGTGTCAGCCGCCACGGGCGAGGGGTGCGACGAACTCGTTGCGCTGCTCGACCGCAGGATCGAGCTCGATCGCCGGCTGGTGCGGCTCGACGTGCCCCTGACCGACGGCGCGGCCATCGCCTGGCTCTATCGCCACGGGGAAATCGTCGAGCGCACCGATGACGAGCGCCACGCCCATGTCGAGGTTCGTCTCAGCGATGCCGATCTCGGACGCTTCCGCGGGACGTTTTCCTAAATTTAGAATGGCTTACCGCGCAACACCTGGGTCTCGGCGCCAAGAGTGCCCTGCATTCGTTCCCGTATTGTTCTTGTCGTAGTAAAAATTCGGCGTTACCATCGCGTTTGGATTGAAGAGCGGCCACAAGAACATCCAGGTAGGCCATGCCTTGCAGAGTGTTCGCTACAGCAGGAGCGGGAACGCTTATTTGTCTGGTTGCGGCCTGCGCGCCACCCGAGCCGCGACTCGAGAACGCGCCACCGACCGTCACCTCCGATGCGTTCAGCAAGTTCATCGAGATCAAGGGTCCGTCGATGAAGGTCGGAGCGTGGTTGGGTTACACCGCCTTCTACAATCTCTTCACCGACGTCGATAAACAAACGCACCGCTACACCCACCTCATTGGCGTCGATGTCATCTATGACCGTGCCAACCAGATCGGCTATCGCTATGCGGCCGATGATACCGCACAGCCCCTGCGCCTGATTCCGGTGGTGCATACGCGCAGCCGCGTCTGCAAGGACTGCTCCAGGGAGGAGATTTTCAATATTGCCGTATCCGACGCCGCTCTGCGGTCGCACGCGGCGTCAGGGTATCAGGTGAAAGCGTCTTCGATCTTGGGCGACTACCTCATCATCGATATCACGCCACCGATGATCGCGGCGCAATACGTCGCGTTGCAAAAAGTGATCGGGCCCGAAGCGGCAGGCGCGGCGACGCCGCCCGCCCAACGACCGGAGCGGGAACAGCCCCAAGCAAAAGCGAAGCCGCCGCCGCTCGGCTTGGCTTTCGACGCGGACAGCGGCCTTCAGATGATGTCGCAATCGGCCGCGGACATGACACATGGCGCAATGCACGGCGCGGTCGTCCTCGCTATCGTTCCGGGCAGCCCGGCCGAAACCGCCGGCATCCGCAGCGGTGATCTCATCGTGAAATTCGATGGCAAGCCGGTCGGATCCGGCAACGACGTCCTCGACATCATCGCGAAGGCGAACCCGCGCAGCGTCGTCAAAGTCGACATTTCACGCGGCCCAACCCATGTTACGGTGCACCTGAAACTATAAGGGCGTTTCGGAGGCACAATGAAGCTCGCTTTTATCGGCCTGGGCGTAATGGGCTATCCGATGGCGGGTCACCTCGCCAGAGCCGAACACGAGGTCACAGTCTATAACCGCACCGCAACCAAAGCGCAGGCCTGGGCGGCGCAATTCGGCGGCGCGCATCGCGCGACGCCGGCCGAGGCCGCCCAAGGCGCCGAGATCGTCTTCATCTGCGTCGGCAATGACGACGATGTGCGGGCGGTCGTTCTCGGCGAGACCGGCGCGCTTGCCGGAATGCCGAAAGGCTCGATCCTGGTCGATCACACCACGGCCTCGGCCGAGCTTGCCCGCGAGCTCGACGGAGCGGCGAAGGCGAGGGGGCTCGGCTTTCTCGACGCGCCGGTCTCAGGCGGGCAGGCCGGTGCCGAGAGCGGCAAGCTCACTGTCATGGTCGGCGGCGACGAGGCGAGCTTCGCGCGCGCCGAGCCGGCGATGGCGCATTACGGGCGCGCGGTCACGCATATGGGGCCGGCCGGCAACGGTCAGCTCACCAAGATGGTCAATCAGATCCTCATCGCCGGTCTCGTCCAGGGCCTCGCGGAGGGTTTGAATTTCGCGACGCGCGCCGGGCTCGACGCGCGCAAGGCGGCGGGCGTCATCGCCAAGGGCGCGGCGCAGTCTTGGCAGCTCGAGAACCGCTTCGAGACCATGCTTCAAGGCAAATTCGAATTCGGTTTCGCGGTCGATTGGATGCGCAAGGACCTCGCGATCTGCCTTGCCGAAGCGCGGCGCAACAGATCGGCGCTGCCGGTGACCGCGCTCGTGGATCAATTCTACGAGCGCGTCCAGGAGCGCGGCGGCGGGCGCTGGGACACGTCGAGTCTCATCCAGCTTCTGGCCAAGCCCTAGCCGCGCGATCGCAGCGCGCGCTCTGCCCACCGCGACGCAGCTCTGCCCACGCTTGACAAAAAGCGACGACCTCTCGATCCTCTCACAAAACGAAATCGAACTCGGGGAGGGAGCGATGCGCCGCGTCAAACTTTTTGCCATCTTCATTGCAGCAGCGATGCTCGTCTGCGGCGGCGCCGTGCGCGCGCAAGAGCCGCTCAAAATACGCATCGCCTGGGTCGTGCCCGTCGGCAATTGGGCATCGATCATCTACGAGAAGAAGGATCTCATGACCCATTACGGCAAGACCTACACGGTCGAGCCGATCCATTTCAAGGGCACGCCGCCGATGATCACCGCGCTTGCCGCCGGCGAGCTCGACATCGCCGATCTCGCTTATTCCTCCTTCGCGACCGCGGTCGAGAATGCCGGCATGAAGGATCTGAAATTCATCGCCGACGAGGCGCAGGACGGCGCCCATGGCCATGATTCCGGCGCGTTCTTCGTGTTGAAAGACGGACCGATCCATAAGGTCGCCGATCTCAAGGGCAAGGTCATCGCCGATGTCGGCGCGGGCTCGGCGGTCGACATCGCCATCCGCGTGATGCTGAAGAAGAGCGGCCTCGAGACGCCGCGCGACTACACCGCCATCGAGGCCGGCTTCCCGAACATGGAATCGCTTTTGGCCGAGAAGAAGGCCGATCTCGTCGCCGGCGTGCAGCCCTTCACCCTCAGGCCCAGCTTCAAGGCAATCGCCCGGCCGCTCTTCACGGATGTCGAAGCGCTCGGCGGCCCGACGCAGTTCGTAATCTGGACCGCGCATGCGGATTATATCGCCAAGAACCGGCCCGTTTTGGTCGATATGTTCGAAGACGCGATCCGCGTGACGCGCTGGCTTACCGATCCAAAAAATCACGACGCGGTGGTCGAGATCGCCGCACGGCTGACGAAGCAGCCTGCAGCGCAGCTTCAATATGTCTTCAGCAAGACCGACCTCTACCGCGACCCGGACATGATGCCGAACATCGCCAACCTGCAGCGCGCGGTCAACGCGCAGCACGAGGTCGGTTTCCTCAAGACCAAGCTCGAGGTCGCGCCTTATGCCGATCTCAGCATGATCAAGGAAGCCGCGGCACGGATCAAATGAGAGCGGCTGCGCTCAGATCTTGAAGCTCTCGGCGAAGATGTCGGGCTTGTAGCCGGCCTTCTCAAAGAGGTAGGCGCGCAACTCATCGGCCAGCTTACGCAAGCGCGCCAGATCGACGCCGATCATCTTGCCGTGACGCTTGCGGATCGCGCCTCCGATAATGACCGTGTCGACGTTACTGCGGTCGGCCGCGGCGACCACCGTGCCGATGGCGTTGTTCGATGGGTAGAGATTGATCTCGTCGGTCCGGATCATGACGATGTCGGCTTCCTTGCCGGGCGCGAGCGTGCCGATCTTGTCGGCAAGACCGGCGCAGACCGCGCCATTCACGATCGCGCATTCGAGCACGTCGCGCACCGAGACTGGGGACGGGGCCTTCGCATCGCCGTTCACGCGCCGGTTGGTCGCGACGGCGCGCTGGATATGGAAGGCGACGCGCATCTCCATGAACATGTCCGTGCTGTAGGAAGTCTCGTTGTCGACGCTGAAGCCCGGCTTGACGCCGTGATCGATCGCGTGCTGATAGGCGGAAAAGCCTTCGCCCAAGCCATATTGCGAGTCAGAGCGCGGACAGACATCGATCGTGACCCCGGCATTCTTGATGTTCTGCCAGGTGCTCTCCGGCAGGCTGCCGCAATGATTGAAGGTCACGTCGGGCCCGAGCAGATGCTCGGCCGCGAATTGATCGATGAGCTTGGCCATGACCGGGCCCTGGAACTCCATGGTAATGCGCAACCCAAGCTGGCGCGCCAAGGCCCATTGCTCGCGCACCGGCCCGGCGAAGATGCGCAGGGTCACGAGCTGGTCGCTCGAGGAGAAGAACTGTTTCTTGAGCCGCGACAGATCCTGCGGCCATTGATGATCCCAATCGCCGGCCTGCGGCGCGCCCGACGCGTGAACGCCGCGGATGCCGGAATCGATCAAAGCCCGGATCGCCATGTCCGAATGCGCGGCGCTGCGCGAATTGTGCGAATTGTCGATCATGCAGGTGATGCCGGCGTCGATGCAGCCGAGCGCGGTGATGAGATTGCCGACATACATGTCCTGCGGACGGTACGCCTTGGCGAAAGAGAGATGCGTCGCGGCGGAATATTCGGCGAGCGTCGCGGCGTTCGGATTGATTCGCCGCAATTGGCCTTCCCAGGCATGACGATGCGCATCGACGAAACCCGGGATCAAGATCGCATTCGACGCATCGATCACTTGCGCGCCGCCGACGGCGAGGGTGCCGCCGACGGCGACGATCTTGCTGCCCTCGATCAGAACATCGCCCTTGGCGATATCACCGATCTTGGGGTCGAGGCTGACGATCGTCCCGCCCTTGAGGAGAATCCGCCCCGTCGGCCGGGCCGTGGCATGGATGACGGAATCGCTTTCAGCCGACAGAACGCTGTCGGGCAGGGCGCTTGCGGCCGCAACGCCGGCCGCGACGCTGGCGCCCGCCTTGATCAGGCCGCGCCGTGACATTCCCGAATGCTTCGTTTCCGGTTGCTTCATGGCGATCCTCCCGCGCAATTGTTGCGCCGAGTCTAACCGAGAGCATCAGGGTTTTTCTCCCCTATTTTGCTCCTCCTTCTTCGCCCACTGCCACTGCTCCTCCATCTCGTCGAGCGTGGCGCCGCCGGGCGCTTTGCCTTGCGCGACAAGGCGATCCTCGACGCGGCGAAAGCGCCGCTCGAATTTGCGGCATGCGCCGCGCAAGGCCTGTTCCGGATCGGCCTCGAGCTTGCGCGCGAGATTGACCACGCTGAACAGTAGATCGCCGATCTCGTCCTCGATCCGCGCAGGCCCTTCCTTCTGCGCGATGACGTCGCGCAGCTCGCCGGTCTCTTCCTCGATTTTCGCAAAGATCGGTTCGGCCGAAGGCCAGTCGAAACCGATCCGCGCGGCGCGGCGTTGCAGCTTCGCGGCGCGGGTCAGGGCAGGGAGCGCCACCCCGACACCCTCGAGCGCGCTCGCCGCCCCCTTGGCAGCCCGCTCCGCGGCTTTCTGTTCCTCCCACGCCGCGGTCTGTGCCGCCGGTGTCGCGATCGCGGCCGTGGCAAAGACGTGCGGATGGCGACGCACCATCTTGTCGGCGATCGCCCGGGCCACGTCGTCGAAGGCAAAAAAACCGGCTTCCTCGGCCATGCGGGCATGGAACACGACCTGGAGCAGCAGGTCGCCGAGCTCGTCCTTGAGCGCGTCCGGATCGCCGTCCTCGGCCGCCTCGGCCGCCTCGGCGACCTCATAGGCTTCCTCGATCGTATAAGGCGCGATGCTGCGGAAACTTTGCGCCAGATCCCAGGGACAGCCGCTTTGCGGGTCGCGCAGCCGCGCCATGATATCGAGCAGCCGCTGCAACTCAGGAGAGGAGGTCATGTCACCATACCAGGGCTAGAGAACAAGTGTTGTAAAATCAGTCGATTGTGGCCGGATGCACGCCTGATCGCTTAAATAAATTATCGCATAATGTATATTATGGGAAATAATTCACTCCGGTATCTTGAGGAGCGCTGCAGGCTTTCGTCCATAGCACTGTGGCACGGCACGGTATTGGTTCCGCGTTCACGGCAGATCGATCACCAGCCCGTCATAACCGGGCTCGACGCCCGGCGGCAGATCGCGGCGCAGCGCCTCGTAATCGAAACTCTGATCCATATGAGTGAAAATCGCGCGGCGCGGCTTGACGCGTCCGATCCATTCGAGCGTGCGCGCCAAATGGCTGTGGGTCGGATGCGGCGTCCGGCGGATGCAATCGACGATCCAGACCTCGATGCCGGCGAGCGCGGCGAAGGCCGCCTCGTCGAGCGCCAGGGCGTCGGTCGAATAGGCAAAGCGCCCGAAGCGGAAACCCTGGGTCTGCGAGAAGCCGTGATCTTGGGAGAACGGCACCACCGCGATCCCCGCCGCGCTGAAAGGCCCGGTGATCTCATGGGGATCGAGCGCCGGCTTGTAGAAGGCCGTCCTGGCCTCCGGATCGATCGGCGCGAAAATATAGCGAAACCGCGACTTCAGCTCGGCCATCGTCGCCGGATCGGCATAGATCGGCAGCGGCTTGCCCATCATACGGTTGATCGAGCGCAGATCGTCGATGCCGTGCGTGTGGTCCGCATGGCTATGCGTGAAGAGCACGGCATCGACGCGCATCGTCCCCGCGTCGAGCAGCTGCTCGCGCAGATCGGGCGAGGTATCGACCAGCACCGCGGCGCCGCCTTCTTCGACGAGGATCGAGACTCGGCGCCGGCGATTCTTCGGATTCGCGGGATCGCACGCGCCCCAATCGCCGCCGATGCGCGGCACACCCCAGGACGGACCGCTTCCCAGCATCGTCACCCGCATCAGGGCGCTTCCGGCGGCTGCGCCTTGGTGAACAGCCGGAAGAAATTTGCCGTCGTTGCCGCAGCCAATTCATCCGGCGTGACGCCCTTCAGCTCGGCGAGCATCGCGGCGGTATGGGTGATGAAGGCGGGCTCGTTCGTCTTGCCGCGCAACGGCACGGGCGCGAGGTAAGGCGCGTCGGTCTCGACCAGCAGCCGGTCGAGCGGCAGGTCGCGCACGATGTCGCGCAGCTCCTGCGCCGTCTTGAAAGTGATGATCCCCGAGATCGAAATATAGAAGCCCAATTCCACCGCGCGTTCGGCGAGCTTTCGGCCCGTGCTGAAGCAATGAATGACCCCGGCCCGGGGATGCTCCGATTCGAGGATGGCGATCGTCTCGGGATCGGCAGCGCGGCTGTGGACGATGACCGGCACCCCGCTTTCATTGGCCGCGGCGATATGGATGCGAAAGCTCTCGCTCTGCTCCGCGCGCGGACTGTGCTCGTAATGAAAATCGAGTCCGGTCTCGCCGATGCCGACGACCTTCTTGTGGCGCGCGAAGCCGATCAAAGTCTCCGCGGTGAGCTTGGGCTCGCCCGCCGCTTCGTGCGGATGAACGCCGACCGAGCACCAAATATCGCGATCGCTCTCGGCGATGGCGCGCACCGTCGGGAATTCCTCGATCTTGGTGCAGATGGTGACGAGGGTCTTCACCCCTGCCCGCTTGGCGCGCGCGATGATCTCGGGCCGCTCGGCTTCCGGCGCGAAATCGAGGTGGCAATGCGAATCGACGAGCATTTCGCTATTTTCGATTGTCCGTCGGCGGGATCTTTATCTTCACCGAAGCTTCGACGATTTCCGTGAACACCCGAGCGCCCTCGATGAATCGGGGAAAAATCCCCACAGGCTTCGGCAGCGCGGTGCCGGGCACGAGCGGGATTCCAAGCGCGGCGAAGTCGCGGCTTCCTTGTGCTACGCCGAGTTGGTCGAGCAGCTTGCCGGCGGAATCCGGCACAACCGGCTGCGCCAGGATCGCCAGATGCCGGAGCACCTCGGCGAGCACATAGAGCACCGTTCCCATCCGCGCCGGATCGCTCTTGCGCAGGGCCCAGGGCGCCTGCTCATCGACATAGCGATTGGCGTCGCCCACGACCTGCCACAGAATCTCGAGCGCCCGGTGAAATCCCTGCTCGGCGAATTCGGCGCGCAGCTTCGGCAACAGCGCGCGCGCGGCTTCGAGCAGCGCTTCGTCGGCCGGCGTGAGATCTCCCGGCTCCGGCACTTTGGCGCCGGCATTCTTGTTGATGAAGCTCAAGACGCGCTGCGCCAGATTGCCGAAATCATTGGCGAGATCGCCATTGATGCGCCCGACCATGGCGCGATGCGAGAAATCGCCATCGTTGCCGAAGGGCAGCTCGCGCAGCATAAAATAGCGCACCGCGTCGACGCCGTATTGATCGACGAGCTGCCGCGGCGTGATGAAATTGCCGACGGATTTCGACATCTTGTGGCCCTCGACGGTCCACCAGCCATGGCCGAAAACCCGCTTCGGCAGCTTCACCCCGGCGGCGGCGAGAAAGGCCGGCCAATAGACGCAATGGAAGCGGATGATGTCCTTTCCCACCATGTGCAGATCGGCGGGCCAGAAGGTTTCGAATTCGGGCGTCTTGGTGTCGGGATAGCCGACCGCAGTGATGTAGTTGGTCAGCGCGTCGAGCCAGACATACATCACATGCTTTTCGTCGCCCGGCACCGGCACGCCCCACTTGAAACTGGTGCGCGAAATCGAGAGATCGGTCAGACCGCCCTTGACGAAGCTCGCGACCTCGTTGCGCCGCGCGCGCGGGGCGACGAAGGCTTCGTCCTTCTCGTAAAGCTCGGTGAGCCAATCCTGCCAATCCGACAGCCGGAAGAAATAGCTCGGCTCCTCGACCCATTCGACCTCCGCGCCGGAGGGCGCCCGCTTGATGCCGTCGGGCGCGGTCGCGAGCTCGTCCTCGCCATAGAACGCCTCGTCGCGGACCGCGTACCAGCCGGCATATTTGCCGAGATAGATGTTGTCGCGGCCCTTCGGCGATTTGTTCGCCGCGATCGCCCGCCAGATGGCCTGGCTCGCGCGGATGTGGCGCGGCTCGGTGGTGCGGATGAACTGATCGTTGCTGATATTCATCAAGGTGTTCATGTCGCGGAAATTCTGCGACACGCGATCGCAGAATTCCTGCGGCTCGATACCGGCCGCGCGCGCCGATTTGTCGACCTTCTGCCCGTGCTCGTCGGTGCCGGTCAGAAACATCACGCGCCGTCCGTCGAGCCGCATGAAACGCGCCAGCGCGTCGACCGCAACCGTCGTGTAGGCGTGGCCGATATGCGGCGAGTCGTTGACGTAATAGATCGGCGTCGTGACGTAGAAGGGCTGACCGCCTTCCATAGGCTCTCCTCGAACGATGACGAAGGCGCGCGTAGCGTCAGCGCGCCGCCTCTTCGAGGGCAAAAAAGGCGTTCAACACGACCTGCTTGCGATCGAGATTGATGCCTTCCGCCTGGGCAAAGAGATGGGTGAGCTTTTCCCACACCTCCACCCATTGATCAAGTCCGCGCCGCCGCGTCAGCCGGCGCATGATTTCCCGCTCCTCGGCCGAAACGGCGGCATTCCTGTCCGCGCCGACGCTTACGAGCCGCGCCAGCCAACCCGGCAGAAGCTCGGCGAGAAGTCCGAAGCTCTCTTCCGCGCCGGGCCGGGCGATGCGCTCGGCAAAGCCGTGCAAGGCTTCGGCGTCGACTTTAGGAAGTCCTGATAATAGACTGAATAGATTATTATAAATTCCAACACCATCGCGTTGGGCGAGATCCAGTGCCCGGCCGATGCTACCCGCGCCCAAGGCGACGAGGACGGCTCGACTGTTTTGCGAGAGATCGGGCCTATACACTTGGAGTAACTCAAGAACGAGCGCTTCGCTCAACGCCTTTAGCGGCAGCGAGCGGCAGCGCGAGCGGATCGTCGGCAGGAGCCTGCCCGGATTGTCGCTCACCAGCAGCAGCACCGTTCGCTTCGGCGGCTCTTCAAGAATCTTCAATAAGCTATTCGCTGCATGGGTGTTCATCATGTCGGCCCCATCGACGATGACGACCCGCCAGCCGCCCCGTCCCGAGGTCAGATGCAGAAAATCCGCGACCCCGCGTGCATCCTCGGCGACGATCTCGCGGCGTTGCCGCTTGCGCTTCGGATCGACGCCGCGCTCCACCACCAGAAGATCCGGCTGTCCGCCGGAGGCCACCTGCCGGAAGACCGGGTGCGCGGGCGCAATCGCGAGCGAAGTCGGCGGCGCCGTAAAGAGACCACCGCCCGCGCCCGCCCCTTCGGCGAAGAGAAAGCGGGCGAAGCGATAGGCGAGCGTCGCCTTGCCGATGCCGCGCGGCCCGGTCAGCAGCCAGGCATGCGGCAGGCGACCGGAATTGAAGGCCTGCAACAGCACGGCCTCGGCCGCCTCCTGCCCCGACAGCAGCGCGTTCTCGCGCGGCAACGGAACCGCCGGCGCAACGGAGGCTTCCTCGGTTTCGATATCCTCCTCTTCCGCCATGGCTCAGGCTTGAAGGCCGAGACGCTCGCGCAGCACCGCAAGCAGCGCGGCGCTGACCGCGTCGACATCGCCGCGCGCATCGATCACCGCGCAGCGTCCGGGCTCGCTTCGGGCAATCTCGAGGAATCCTTGCCGCACCCGCTCGTGAAATTCGGCGCCCTTGCTCTCGAAGCGCCGCTCGCCGCCGCGGCGTCCGGCCGCGCGGGCGAGCCCCAGTTCGACCGGGATGTCGAGGATGAGCGTGAGATCGGGAGAAAAACTCTCGGCGATCAGACGATGCAGTTCGGCCAGTCGCGCGAGCGGCACGCCGCCGCCATGACCCTGATAGGCAATCGTCGAATCGCTGAAGCGGTCGCACACCACCCAGGCGCCGCGATCGAGCGCGGGCCACACGGTCTCAACCAGATGACAGCGCCGCGCCGCGACCATCAGCAACGCCTCGGTGATCGCGTCCCAGCGCTCGGGCGCCCCGTTCACGAGCAATTCGCGGATGTCGTCGGCGCTCGCCGCGCCGCCGGGTTCGCGCGTCGTAACGACATCGATCCCGGCGCGCGCGATCACCGCAACCAGCACCTTTTGCTGCGTGGATTTACCGGCGCCTTCGCCGCCTTCGAGGGTGATGAACTTGCCGCGGCTCAGTTTTTGTGTCCGAAGATGAGATAGCCCGCCGCCAGACCGGCGCGCGCCAAGGCACCCACCTTGGCGACCGGCTGGGCGGCGATGAGCGGCACGTCGATCTCGGCCACGTCGGGCGCCGTGATATGCAGCTTGCCGACGATCTGGCCTTGCTTCACCGGCGCGGCGGCGGCGCGATCATAGACCGCCATCACCTTCATTTGCGGGCGCGAACGCTTCGGCAAGCTCACCAGGACATCCTGGGCCGTCGTCACCGGGACCGTCGCCGCGACGCCGAGCCAGACCGGAGCCTCGTCGACCGTGTCGCCGGCCTTGACGAGCTTGTAGTCGCCCCATTCGCGATAGGCCCAATCGATCAGCTTTTCGCCCTCCTGCGAGCGCGCGTTCATGCTCTTCATGCCGCTCAACACGGCGATGACGCGGCGGCCGTTGCGCAAGGCCGTGGCGGTAATGCCGTAGCCCGCCTCCTCGGTATGACCGGTCTTCATGCCGTCGACGCCGATGTCCTTATAGAGTAGCGGATTGCGGTTGCCCTGCTTGATCCCGTTATAGGTGAACTCCTTCTCCGAATCGTAATGCTGATATTCAGGGAAATCGCGGATCATCGCGCGCGCCAGGGTCGCGATGTCGCGCGCGGTCATGTATTCCTCGGGATCGGGCAGGCCATCGACATCGGCGAAATGGCTGCCTGTCATGCCGAGCTTCTTCGCCATCTCGTTCATGCGATCGACGAAGGCATCGGTGCTGCCCGCCAATCCTTCGGCAAGAACGACGCAGGCGTCGTTGCCCGACTGGATGATCATGCCGCGAATCAGATCCTCGACTTTGACCTGCGCGCCGAGCGGCACGAACATGTTCGATTCATTGGTCTTGTGCTTGGCCCAGGCCTTCTCGCTCACCGGCAGGGTATCGTCGAGCTTCACGCGCCCTTCCTTGAGAAAGGTATAGACGACATAGGCCGTCATGATCTTGCTCAACGAAGCCGGCGGGATGCGTTTATCCGCATCCTTGTCGTAGAGGACCGCGCCGGTATCGTAATCGAGCGCAATGGCCGTGTTGGCTGCAATATCGATGGTGGGCGGCGCCGCCGAAGCGTGCATCGGCAGAACGGCGGCGGAGAGGCCCAGCCCGGCGGCGACAATTATCGACAGAGATGGCTTCATGCAAACTCACTCGAAAGGCCCGTAGGCGATGGCGCCGCAAGCATAGCGGCAATTGCGTCGAAAGTGCGACCGATCAGTTGACGACGATTCGCGCATCGGGCGAGGTTGCGCTGACCTTGTCGAGCAGACCATCCGCCTGCTCGACCGTCGCGACCGGACCGACGCGCACCCTATAGACGACAAGGCCGCCCGCCTTCGCGTCCGTCACGGTGACCGGACCAAACTTGGTGAGCTGAAGTTTCAATCGCCAGGCACGATCGATATTCGCGAAGGCGCCCGCTTGAACATAGATCTGAGACGGCCTCACCGGGACCATGGTGACCTTGTCGGAAACCGGCGGCGCTTCGGCGAGGACCGAACGCGTCGAGACGGGAGGCGGCGCGGATGCGGCGGGCAGAGGCGCGGCGACCGCCACGCCCCGCGGGGTCGGCAAGGATTCGGTCGCGACCTTGTCGAGCGGCGCCGCCTTGGGCTGGAGCGATGCAACCATCGGGTCGGGCCCGTTGCGTCCGGCAAGGCTCGCCACCTGAATCGATTCGGGCACCAGGATCTTTACGCGCACTTTGGCCGTGCCCTGGCCCTCGAAGCCGAGCAATTGCGCAGCGCGTCGCGACAGGTCGATGATTCGCCCGCGCGCATAAGGGCCGCGGTCGTTCACCCGCAACTCGATCGAGCGGCCGTTCTCGAGATTGGTCACCCGGACGATCGAGGGCATCGGCAAGGTGCGATGGGCCGCCGTCAATGCGTTCAGATCGAAGACTTCGCCATTGGCGGTGTATTTGCCGTGGAAATCCTCGCCGTACCAGGAGGCGATTCCGGTCTCGTCATAGGACCAATCCTCGGACGGGTAATACCACGTCCCGTTGATCTGATAGGGCTCGCCGACCTTGTAGCCGCCATGAGAGGTCGCAGCCGGACCCGGCGCGCGCAAATTCCCCGCGCAGCCGCTCAGCAAAAGCGCGGCCGCGGCAACGCCGAGGAGGAAAAGCCGCGTGTGCCCCATTTCCCGAATATCCGTCAATCGGCGCTGTCGGCCAGATAGCCGACCGCCACCGCGAAATAGCTCGAGTTATTCCATCGCATGATTACGCTGAAATTATCGTAAACGAGGAAGCTCGGTCCATCGCTGCCGCCCGGCTGCACGAGCGCGGCGCGCAACGGCGCGGCGGATCCTGCCGTCGGCAGGACCCTGCCATCGGCACGACGGACCCCGAGCGCCGCCCATTCGGCGACAGTTTTCTTCTTTCCGGGTCCGATCAGCGACGAGTTCGAGCTTGGCCGGGGCGGTAACCTCCTCGCCCCAGGCCTGATCCCCGTGCCAGCCCGAACGCGACAAATAATTCGCGATCGAGGCGAAGACATCGTCCTTCCGGGTCCAGATATCGGGCGCAGCCTTGCCGCGATAGCTCACGGCGAAAGCAAGGAAGCTCGAGGGCATGAACTGGCTCTGGCCCATGGCGCCGGCCCAGGAACCGATCATCGCCGCCGGCTCGATCTTGTCGTCCTGAATGATGCGCAGCGCGTCGATCAGCTCGCGGCGGAAGAAGGCGGCGCGGCGCCCGTCATAGGCGAGCGTCGCCAGCGCAGCCACCACCGGATAAGTGCCGATGGTGCGTCCGAAATCGGTTTCGATCCCCCAGAGCGCGACGATATAACGGGGCTGAACGCCGTAGCGCCGGCCGATTTCGTCCAGAAGCGCCTTATTTTCGACATAGCGTTGATGCGCGGCCTCGCGCCGCGCCGGCGGCACCACGCGCTCGATATATTGCGCAAAGGTGAGCGTGGTCTCCGGCTGGCTGTGATCGAGCTCGATGATCCGCGGAATGGGCCTCACGCCGGCAAAGGCGCGATCGAGCGTCACCGCGCTGATCCCCTGCGCCATCGCGTCCCGGCGCATGCCTTGAAGCCAAGTCTTGAAGTCTCCCGCATCGGCCGCGAAAGCGGGACGAAGGAGGAGCAGAAAAATGAGAATCGGAGTCAATCTGCGCATCCCGCATGCATACAGGAGCGCGGCGCGGCGCGCCAGATTCCCGAGCGCTAAGACCGGATCAACTGCTCGCGAGCCTTGTCGCGCAGCGCATCGGGCAGCGGGGCCGAGCGACGCGCCTCGAGATCGAAATGCACGCCGGCCTGGTAGAGCCGCGCGACTCGGCGGCCGCGCTGCAACCTCATCGCATGCAGGATCTTCACCGAGGACTTGCCGAGTTCGAGGATGCCGCTCGCGATCGCCACGGTCTCGCCGATCGCGGGCGCGGGCGGCATCAGCTCCAGCCGAGTCTCGAAGGTGGCAAAGCCGCGTTTTTCGGCGCGCATGTACGCACTAGTCATGCCGGCCGCGTTCATGTTGACCAAATTGGCGGTCGAGAACCGGTCGACGAAGCCGAAGAGCGACAAGCGTCCGACCTCGTCGGCCTCCCAGGTCTTGACCCGGTGGAGGCCGGTCACAAGAGGGCCCGCACCCTCGGGCAGCGGGACCGGCGCGAAGCGCTCCTGGTCCCACGCCGCAACGGTACCGCCGAGCGTCTCGCGCAAGCCGGCCCAGGCCTCGCCATCGGGCGCGTCGAGGGTCAGGACCTGTTCGGCGATCGTGGTCACATCGCCGCCCATGCCGTTCGAGGCGACATGGCCGATCGTGAGCGAGGCCGCGCCGAGGGCGATGATCCCGCTCGAAATCGCGATCGGATCCCCGGCGCGCAGCTCAGTCACGTAGCGCGTCGCGATCGCGCGCGTGCGCCAGCGCGCGCCCGGCGCCAATCGCTGCATCAGCTCATGGGCCGCGTCCGCAAAGCGCTCGACATAATAGGCGATGTTGAGATGGCCGAAGGCGTCGCATTCCCGGATGATGGCGCCGCCGCGATAGGTCTCGACGAGTTCCGTCATCGCTTCTTGCCGGACGCCTCTTTCTTCCACAGGGCCCAGGCGCGTTCATTCGTGCTCTCGACGCCTTCGACGCATTGCGCGACCTCGACATCCGAGAGGTAATTCACATCGCCCAGACGCATCGCCTCCATCTGCAGCCGCGCATTGAGCGCCGCGTAAATCGCGCGATAGACGGCGAGGTGAAGCGACGGCGCGACGATCGTCGCGCCGTGGCCACGCATCAGCACCATCGGCTTGTCGGCAAGCGTCTGCGCCAGCGAACGGCCGAGATAGGCCGACCGGATAAGCATTTGGCCTTCGTTCTGAAAATCGCGGATCTCGAACAACGGCACGCCGAGGCCCACATGGGCGCTCATGTGATACATCGGGCGCAACGGCGCACCGGTCGCCCCGAAGGGGATGAGCGGCGGCGCGTGGGAATGGATCACCGCCATCACGTCGGGCCGCGCCTTGTAGATTTCGCCGTGGATGAAACGCTCGCTGTAATGCTTCTCGCCGCGGTCGGGCAGCGGCTCGCTATCGAGCGAGAATTCGCGGATATCGGCCTTGGTCACGATCCCGGGCGCGACGTAACGCGACATCACGAATTTCCCGGTATCCTTGTCGTGGCGCGCGCTCACATGGCCGAAACCGTCGAGAATCTCGTGGTCGAATAGGATCAGATTGGCGAGCGCCACATCCTCGACCAGATCGCGCGATGCCGTGATGAGACGGGAGGATTGCTTGGGCGTCTTGGTTGGTTTCTTTGGCATGCTATAGCAATCCCACGACGGCGCCGCTCATGCAAGTGGCGATCGTTCCCGAGAGGATGGAGCGCAGGCCCAGGCCGACGATGTCGTGCTTGCGCTCGGGACACATCGCGCTCATGCCCCCGATCATGATTCCGGCGCTGCCGAAATTGGCGAAGCCGCACATCGCGTAGGTCAGAATGAGGCGCGAGTGCGCGCTCAGCATCTCGGTCGGGAGATGCGCCATGTCGACATAGGCGATGAATTCGTTGAGCACGGTCTTCGTGCCCATGAGCGAGGCGGCGGTTGCGATCTCGTTCGCCGGGACACCGATGAGCCACATGACGGGACGGAACGCATAGCCGAAGAGGAGCTGCAAGGTCACCGTCCCTCCTCCCGGATGCGGCAGCCAGGAGAGCCCCATATTGACGAGCATGACGCAGGTGATCGCAACGATCAGCATCGCCGTGATATTGGCGAGGAAGATAATGCCATCGCCGGTGCCCTTGGCGAGCGCGTCCATCGCCGAGAGCATGGGCTCGCCGATCGAGAGATGCGCCTCGGCGGTCGAATCGCCGCCGAAGGGCACCATCAACGCCGCCACGGCGAGGCCCGCCGGGGTGCTGATGACCGAAGCGATAAGGATATGCCCGAGCGCGTCGGGAATGACCGGCCCGAGGATCGTGGCGTAAAGCACCATCACCGTGCCCGCGATCCCGGCCATCCCGCAGGTCATGAGCGCGAAGAGCTCGCCGCGCTCCATCCGGGCGAGGTAAGGCCGCACCAGCAATGGCGCTTCGATATTGCCGACGAAGATGTGAACCGCCGCGCCGAGACCCAAGGCGCCGCCGACGCCCATCGCCCGGCGCAAAAGCCAGGCAAAGGCTTTGACCAGCAGCTGCAATACGCCCCAATAGAACAAAAGTGAGGCGAGTGCGCTGATCACCAACACGAGCGGCAAGGCGCGGAAGGCGAAGATGAAACTCGCGCCCGGCCGGGTCTCGGCGAAGGGCAAGGGCGCGCCGCCCAGATAACCGAAGACGAAGCTTGTGCCCGCATCGGTGGCGCGCTGGAGCGCGTCGACACCCTGGTTGAGCAGCAGAAACACCGATGTCGCGGCCGGGATCTTCACGAACAGAAGCGCGAGCGCGAATTGCAGCATCACGCCAGCGACGACGGTACGGATCGGAATGCGCCAGCGATTCTCGCTCAAGGCCCAAGCCAGGAGGAGCAAAGCGCCCAGACCAAGAATTCCCCGCATCCCCCCGCCCCGCCGCGACCGCCGCAATTCCGGTCCAGGATGGCATCACGGATACGGGCCTGTCGACAAGCGACAATCCGGCGCCGCCTCTACGATCACATGTCTTTCGGAACTGTCGCGTGCGCCGAGGGTGCGCTCGCGCAGCAAGGGCCGGGATTTTTGTCGAATTCCCGTCTATGGGTGTTGCCGCGGGCACGGCAGGCGATCCGCTCCGCCCGCAAACGGCGAAAGGGGGCGAAGGTGGTTTTTGCTTTTTCGAAACTTGCCTGGATGCTCATCCAGCCCGATTTGATCATCTTCGCGCTCATTGTCATCGGCGGAGCGCTGCTCTGGACGCGCTGGACCCGCGCCGGCCGTCGCCTTGCAACGCTGGGCGCAATCCTTCTCTTGCTCGTAGCAGCAACACCCTTGGATGACTGGCTCTACGCACCGCTCGAGAACCGGTTTCCACCGGTGCACAGCCCACCGCCGCATGTCGACGGGATCATCGCCTTGGGCGGCGCGGTCGACCCGATCGCCTCGGCGCGGCACGGCATGCCGAGCCTGAACGAAGAAGCCGAGCGTATGACGACTTTCGTCAAGCTCGCGCGGCTCTATCCGGCCGCGAAACTCGTCTTCACCTCGGGCTCGGCCGCGGTCTTCGGCGAGAAACAGCGCGAGGCCGATGCCGCCAAGCAACTCTTCGCCGATCTCGGGCTCGACACGTCGAAGATCATCTTCGAGCGCGATTCGCGCAACACCTACGAGAACGCAATCTTCAGCGAGAAGCTCGCGAAGCCGAAACCCGGCGAGGTCTGGATCCTCGTCACCTCGGCCTGGCACATGCCGCGGGCGGTCGGAATTTTTCGCCAGGCCGGCTGGCCGGTCCTGGCTTGGCCGGTGGCCTATAAGACGGGCGGGAGCTACGATGCCGAGCTGGTCGACCACATTCGAGGAGTTCGACCGCGCGGCCCATGAATGGCTCGGGCTCATCGCGTATCGCATGCTGGGTCGAACCAACGCGTTCTTTCCGCGTCCCTGACCCCCTGCCCGTCCGCCTTGCTACGCGGCAATGTTGACGTGCTTGCCCCGATTGGGATCGTTGGAAGCGGCGGGCGCGCTCGCTGGATTGGTGCTGTTCGAACTTTGCGGTTGAACACGCGGCGTCGCCTGAACCAATTGTTGACCGAGCGGCAGCGCGAGCGGCGAGCCCGCGCTCGGTATCGAGCCTGTGCACATTCGGAAAGCCTCTTCGTTCCTGTCGGAGGAGACGAAGAAGCTAGCGTTGAAAATGCTAAGGACGGGTTGCGGTGCGTACGGATTGCGCCGGCGCTGGCGCCCACACGGCGCTGGCGTCGAGTATTTGATCGCGTGATATTATGGTAAATGCATTGTGTTTATGGTTAATGACTTTCAATTATAGTTAATAACTTCAGATTGTCTAAAATTTTAGAGAAATTATAGAAAAATCCGCTTCCAATTAACTAAAAATTTATGCTGCCCTGTCTCCAGCAACAGACCGTTCGCTTGGAGGATAGCAGCGATGGACGCCCACACCGTCAACTCGATACGCCCGCATCCGCGCACGATGCCGATGACGCAACCCGCGCGCCGCCCTCGGCGCCGCTTCTTGCGCCACATCTTCCGTCGCAAGGAGATCACAACTTTTCAGCGCTGCCTCGCCGTACACATGTATTTCGCCGCGCGCGTCGGCGCGCTCTGAAAAAAACCGGGAATTTCTCGATCCGAAGGCCGCTCCGGTATGCGACGAGCGGCCCGCGATCGAAGCAAGCGAGACTTTATGTATTCATTGAGAAAGGCTTCGCGGATGCGCCGATTGGGACGGCTCCAACCGTCTCAATCGGGCGACATCGGCGCGAGGGATCGCGGGCCGCTCGCCGGTGCCCGGCGCGAGGCGGGAGATAGCCACGCATCCGCGGACCGGCCGGTGCGGCCGGCGGTGCCGAAGCCGGGCGGAGAAGCGGCACGTTCTTAGGAGCGGATACCCATGGATATTGAAATCTTCATTCTGCTCGTCTTGATGTCGACCCATCTGCTGGCCTTTGGGACGGGCTGGGCCTTGCACGACGCCAAGCGGCGCCATGGCAGCCACCACGCCGGCTGACCAGCGTGATTCGAGCTGGCGGCCGGCCATTCGCTGCGGCCGAGAGTGAACCTTCCGCGGCGTGATTCGTCTTTGACCTGGCGCGCGGCATCTCTCTCCGCTCCGGCGAATTGACCGCGGCGGCGCCGCACCTTAGCCTTTAGCGACGGATCGTGGAGGCTGCGGAGGAGCGCCAAAATGCCGGCCCCGGTTTTGTCGACGCGCAGCCGCGCCGGGCTGAACAGCGCGCATCAATTGAAGATCGGTCTCTTCGGCGCCAATTGCTCTTCGGGCCGCGCCGTCACCACGATCGACGGACGCTGGTCGGGAAGCTGGGCCGATTGTCTCAGCCTCGCGCAGATGGCGGACGAAGCCGGTATCGATTTCATGCTGCCGATCGGGCGCTGGAAAGGCTATGGCGGCGTCACTGATTACCAGGGCGCGACACTCGAGACCATCACCTGGGCCGCGGGACTGCTGGCCAAGACCAAGCACCTGAACGCCTTCGGCACGGTCCACGCGCCGCTCATCCATCCGGTGGTCGCCGCCAAGGCGATGGTGACGGCCGATCAGATCGGCGAAGGCCGTTTCGGGCTCAATCTCGTTTGCGGCTGGAACCAGGACGAATTCGAAATGTTCGGCGTCGCGCAGCGCGATCACGAATCGCGCTACGCCTATGCGCAGGAATGGCTCGACGCCGTCAAGATGATGTGGACGCGCGCGGAGGAATTTTCCTTCGACGGCGAATTCCTTCATCTGAAGCAGGTACGGGCAAAGCCGAAGCCCTATGGCGGGACGCGGCCCTATGTGATGAATGCCGGCGCGTCGCCAAGCGGTCAGGATTTTGCGATACGCAATTGCGACGGACTCTTCATCTCGGCATCGCTGCAGGCGCTCGACGCGGCGGCGAAGACCGTGCGGCACGTGCGCGACCTCGCTTCAAGCCAATCTCGTGCTCTCGACATTTTCACGGCGGGCGTCATCACCTGCCGGCCGAGCCGCAAGGAGGCCGAGGAATACGAACGCTACGTTCTTTACGAGAACGCGGATTGGGCGGCGGTCGATCATATTCTCGCGATGAAGGGCGTCACGCCGGACAAGCACGAGCCCGAGGCGTTCCGCAAGCTGCGCGCCAATCAGGCCTATGGGTTGGGCGGCCTGCGCCTGGTGGGCTCGCCCGACGACATCGCGCGCGACCTCGCCGCCCTTCACGCGGCCGGGATCACCGGGATCGGCTTCTCCTTCGTGCACTACCTCAAGGAGCTGCCGTATTTCTGCGACGAGGTGGTCCCCCGGCTCGTGCGTTTGGGCTTGCGCGCCCCAAGCTAGCGCTACACTACCATTTCGGACGCAAAGCCTCGGCATAGGCCTCGCGCCAATCGGCGCCCGCCGGCACCAGCCCATCATGCGGACGCACCGACCGGTGGATCGCGGGATCGACGCCGCGCGGGCTTTCCCCCGCTTCCACCGCGCGCGTCTGTTCGAGCAGCAAGCGGCGCATGACCACGATCGCGCGGTCGGAACTGCCGAGATGCTCGGCCGCGCGATCGGCGATCGGCCCCATCCCTTCCTGCAACGCCATGTCCTGCGTATTGATGCCCTTGATCCCGGTGAAGCTCGTGGTCTTCTGGGCCGCGCGGTCGATGAAATAATCATTCGCGGCATTCGCCTTCAGGCGATAGGTGCCGGGAATGAAATCCGCCGCGCCGCGGCCATAGCCAACCTCGGCGGCTTCGATGTCGTCCGGGTCGAGCGCGCAATCGGCGTCGCTACCATAAGTCCAATTGAAGACCCAGCATTGCTCGTCATCGATCGGGACCCAGATATGCCCGTCGCAGCGCGGCACGCGGAAATTCGAGCTGATGCCGGTCTGTATCATGTTGGGACGCATCTGCTGAAACGGCAGGACATATTGATAGACACGGACGAAATCCTGACCGGCGTCGTAGCGCCGGCTCGAGACGTAGTAATAGCCGTAATCGGTCTCGAAGACCTCGATGCGGGGCGCGCCGTCGCGCGCGAACATGTTGCGGCGGTCGCCGATGCGGTTGGTGTGGAGAAAGGATACGTGCGCCGTGTCGAGTCCGCCTTCGAGCCCCTGGAGATAATTGGAAGCCTGAAAGCATTTGGAGACGCCTCGATGCGTCGCCGGCGCACGCGTCCATTCATAGTCGGGGGCGGCCGGCATGAGCGCCGGCGGCCCCATATAGGCCCAGATCACGCCGCCGCGCTCGACGGTCGGATAGGCCGTGATCTTGATGCTCGCCTTCATCGGCGATTCGGCCGGTTCGGACGGCAGATCGACGCAATCGCCGGCGGCGTCGAACTTCCAGCCATGATAGACGCAGCGCAATCCGCATTCCTCGTTGCGCCCGAAGAAGAGCGGCGCCCGGCGGTGCGGACAATAAGCATCGATCAATCCGACCCGGCTCTCGCTGTCGCGGAACGCGATCAGATCTTCGCCCAAGAGCCTGACGCGAAGCGGCGCGCCGTCCTTTTCGGGCAACTCGCATGCGAGCAATGCCGGTTGCCAATAGCGCCGAAACAGCGCGCCCGCCGGCGTGCCGGGCCCGACCCTGACGAGGCGCTCGCTGTCTTCGTGGCGCAGCATGACATTCCTTCCTGGGCACCGACGCGCAAAACGCCGCTTCCATTGGCACGGAGACCGCTGAATCCGTGCCGTCGGCGTGTATAATACTAGAAAATCGGCGCCTGACCGCAAGCGAAGCCGGGTGCGCGACAGATTGACCTCTGCCTGCGAGGCGCTTATCGGTGAGCGGGGGCGGAGATGAAGGGAGCCTTGTCATGACGGCATCGGGAACGACGAGCGAAAACGAAGCGGCGCGCGAGCGCTATTACGCCAAGGTCGGCAAGAAGGATCTTTCCGCCCTCTGGACCACCACCCTCGTGCCGCCGCTGCCCAAGAACCATATTCGCGCGCACCCGCATCTGTGGGATTTCGACAATGTCCTGCGGCCGCTGTTGCTTGAATCGGGAGAGCTCATCACGGCGCGGGAAGCGAACCGGCGCGTCTTGACGCTCGAGAATCCGGGGCTCGGCGGCTCACACCGGATCCTCGAATCACTCTACGCCGGCCTGCAGATGATCCTTCCCGGCGAATGCGCGCCCGCGCACCGCCACACGCCTTCGGCTTTGCGATTCATCATGGAGGGCGACGGCAAGGCCTGGACGGCGGTCGCGGGCGAGAAATCCTATATGAGCCCGGGCGATTTCATTATCACGCCGTCGATGACCTGGCACGATCACGGCCATGACGGCGACGGCCCGTTCTTCTGGATGGACGGGCTCGACATTCCGATGGTCGGCACGTTCGGACCGATGTTCTTCGAGCATTATCCCGAGGATCGCGCGCCGCAGCACCGGCCGCCCGGCGACAGCCTCGCGCGCTACGGCGCCAATATGCGGCCCGTGAACGAAACCTGGACCAAGCCGGAATCGCCGATCTTCAGTTACCCCTACGAACGCTCGCGCGCGGCGCTCGAGCATTTGAAGAAGAACGGCGAGTGGGATCCCTATGACGGGATCAAGCTGCAATATGTCGACCCGACGCGGGGCGGCAGCGCGATGCCGACGATCTCGGCCTTCCTGCAGTTGCTACCCAAGGGCTTCAAGACCGAGACCTACCGCACGACGGAAAACACCGTCCTCTCGCCGGTCGAGGGAACCGGCCGGCTTCATGTCGGCGAAGGCGCGGACGCGCAGGTCATCGCGTGGAAGCCGCGCGACATTGTCGCCGTGCCCTGCTGGGTGCCCTATCGTCTCGAGGCCGATGGCGAGGCGACCTTGTTCAGCTACTCGGACCGGGTGGCCCAGCAAAAGCTCGGGCTTTGGCGCGAGGTTCGCGGCAACGCCTGACGCGCGGCGGAACGAAGCCTTCAGCCGTTAGCGGACGGCTTCGTCACCCGCGGGCTCGCGTCCGCTGGCCGTCATGACGTGCCCGTTGCCATCCGTGAACGCGATCATCCGCGTGCCGCCGCGGCCCGCGAGGCCTGATCGTGCCACCGCGCGCGCGTAACGGCTCACGACGGCACCCAGATTCGGCGCGCTGACGAGACCTTCGGCCTTCATCTGCTTGAAGGCGCCGCCCCAGCCGTGCTTGTCGCGAAGCGCGGCGATCTGATCGAGATTGAGCGGTGCCGGACCTTCGGCCGTGGGCCGCTGCGCATTGAAGAGCGCGCGCACGATCTTCTGCTCACCCGGCGCGAGGCTCTGAAATCCTCCCGCAGTTTGAGGGCTCGATCCGGCCGCGACCGGCGCGGCAGGCGCTGCATGCTTCGTGCGCGTCTGCGCCTCGAGAGGCGCGCAGAACGAAAGTGCGAGAAGCGCGATCGCCGCCAGCGCGGCGTGGCGCAAGGAAGCTTCGATCATGAGGTTTTTCTCTTGCGATTGGCCCTTGGCGCGGCCTCGGCCGGCGCCGCGTTCGCGTTATTGTCCAGCATCTGCGCGGTCTGGACGATGATCTCGGTCGCCGTCGACGCGTCTTTGAAGAAGATCGATCCCTCATTGGCGATGACGCGCATCCGAGTCGTCCTCTCGGTCAGACGCTCGAGTTCGACGTCGATCGTGCGGTCAGCGGCGGTCGCGGAGAGTTTCCATCCGCCATCCTGCTTTTCGTCGGCCGTGAGCGGCATGGCCATGTGGTCGAAGGTCTTGAGCGTAGCGAAGCGCACATTGTTGAGCGGCGCCGCGAAGGTCTTGTAGACGATCCCGTTGATCGTGTGATCGATGCCCGCGCCGACACTCGCGCCCGCGCCGGCGCCGACGACCGCGAGCCCGACCGCCGCGCAGCCCTGTAGGCAAATCGCCATACTTGCAACGACCAGAATATCCGCGCGTTTCACGAAGCCGATCTCCATCGCGCACCGCTTTGGCACGCACTGGAACGGTATGCATCGCTACCGAAGGAGACAAGCCGGATCGCGGACAAGTTCTGTGATCGGAGTGACAAATTTCGCGAAAAAGCGGAACGCTTTTTCGGCATTGCGAGAGGGTGATGCGCGGCCGGACATTGAAATGGCGCCGAGAATACCGGCCCCTGCGTCGGCGCGGGCCGGCTCAGTGCATCATCATCGTCGATGGCAACCAGGTGACGAGAATCGGGAAGATCACGATCAGCGCGAGCTTCAGGAAATCGGCCACGACGAAGGGCAAGACGCCCTTGAAGACAACGGCCCGCTCGAGCCGCTCCTTGACATAGATCAACGCTCAACGGCCAATGCCCGGATAAGAACAGATGGAAATGGGATGAAGAGGAGAGCGCGATGGCCGGCGAAACCGAGGCTGACATCAAAGCATTGCAGGCGGAGATCAAACGGCTACGCACCGATTTCGCCAGTTTGACGGAAACGCTGCGCGATATCGTCCAGCACGGGACGGGCGAAGCGGCCGCCAAGGCGCAAGAGGCCGGCGAGCGCGTGTGGCTGAAGACGAAAGGAAGCATGCATTCGCTCGGTCAGGAGATCGAGGATAAGCCCGTGACCTCGGCGATCACGGCCTTCGGCATCGGCGTCATTCTCGGCACTTTGTTCAGCAGCCGTCGATCCTAGCTGCACCTTCGGCGTCCGAAAGAGGCACGTCACATGGACCGATGGATCGCGCGACTGGCAATCGCCGTTGCCTCTGTTGTGGTGGCTTCGATCGTTCTGTTGTCGGGCATCGGATTCTTGTGCTTTGCACTTTATCTGGGCCTGCTCGGCACGACCTCGGCGCCGATTGCGGCTGCGGCCACAGGTGTTGCCGCGCTCATTCTCGCCGCCTTGACGATTGTTGCAGCGCGTCTGATATCGGCGAGCTTGTCGGCGCCGCGACGGCCCGGGGCGCGTGATCGAGAAGGCGTCAGCCCCGAAGAAGCAACTCAATTGGCGAGCGAGCTTGGCAATGTCCTTGGAAAAGAGCTGACCTCCCTCGTTCACGCCAATCCGCGCGGAACGCTCGTCGTCTCATTGCTGTCGGGGTTCGCGATCGGCGCTTTTCCCGGATTGCGTCACGCGCTTCGCGATCTTCTCTCCAAGTCTTAAACGGAGCGCCGACCGGTTCGGCATCGCGAAACTCGGATGCGGCGGCCGGAGCGGCGGATCAAATCACGTCTGGCGCCAATAGACGACGGCAACCAGAACGGCGAGCAATCCGCACGCGATCGCGAGACCGATCTTGATCGATTGCTGCGCCGCGCGTCGCTCGATCCAGGTCCGTGGCTTGATCCCTTTCGAGAAGAAGACGAGCTGAGCCGCCAGATTGACGCAGACGATATTGACGGCCAGCAGCTCCGCCGCTCCGCCCGCGAGCCCGAGCCGACCGGTACCGAGCATATAGCCGAACGTGGCGGCGGGCGGCAGCAGCGCCACGGCCACCATCACGCCCACCAAGGTGCTGGCCAGACGGGTCGTCAGCGACAGCGCTCCGGCGGCGCCCGACGCCAAGGCGAGAAGGATGCCGTCGAAGCCGAGCCGCGTGCGCGCGATGAGCTCGGCGCTTGCGCCGTCGGCTGGAAAGACGAGCCCCGCCGCCGCGGCGCAGGCGACGCTGAGCGCGATGCCGGCGGCGTTCGTGGCCGCCGCCCGCAAGACCAGCTCCCGGTCGCCCAAGGTGCTGCCCAGGGCCATCGCGATATTCGGACCGAGCAGCGGCGCGATCAGCATCGCGGCAATCACGACCGCAATATTGTTTTCGAGCAGCCCGATGGCGGCGACGATGGTGGAGAGCACGACCAACAGCAGGAACGTGCTGTCGATCCGGGCGCCGCGATCGATCTCGGCATAAAGCTCCTCGCGCGTGGCCTGTTCGGGGGACCGCTTCTCCGGCTCTTTCTGTTCCAGCTCCGGAATGGTCGCCTCGATCGGCATGATGGTGATGCGCCAGGGCTTTTCCTTGCCGAGCGCGCCCTGGAGACGGTCGATCAGTTCCTGCTGCTTTTCCGGCCGGGCGACGATGCGGCAAGCCTCGATGCCGTCGGAAGACGCGGCTTCCTTGCGGCAGTCGAGCGCCTCGAAATGCTCGGCGATCGCCGCGATCGTGTCCATATGGCCGGGCGCGGCGAAGATCTCGATGAGCCGAAGCGGCATGTCGTCCCTCTCCATGCGGTCTGCGTTTCGCGCACCAGTTTCCCGCAAGCGCGCGGCCGAGCCAATGGCCGCGTTTCGGTCTGCCGCCGCGATGGCGCGACCGCCGATTCCGCCTGAAGCGTCGCGGCACAAAGCCCTGCCTCTCGCGGCGCGGCGCTTTTTTGCTACCAATCGCGCATATTCGTGCCCATATCAGGTCGAGCGCATCCCGCGATGGCGGGCCCGCGGCAAATTGGAGCGCGCGATGACAGACAACCCTCGCCTCATTGAGAACAAGATCGCGGAGTTGCGCGAGCTCATGCGGTGCACCCTTGATCGAACGAAACTTCCGCTCCTACGAGAACAGCTCATGGCGGAGATCGTAAAACTCAATGCGCTTGGCGGGCAATCGTGAAAGCCGCTCCCTCGCCGCTCGGCCAGCGGGGTGTTCTTCTCGGCTCGGTGTAAAGGCCGTGGACGCAAGTTCGCTTTCGATCAATGAGATACCCGGGAAATCCGGACGCCCCCTTGGCCGTCTGAGCGGATCGTAAAGCCTATTCACCATAGGACGCCGCGATACGCAAAGGCGGTTGCAGCCGCGCCCAATCGGGATTACCTAGAAGCTGGGCCCCGCCAGTCTGGCGGGCGAATGAACATGGTCAGAGTGGAACCAGCGGGATCGGTGGGGAGCGGAAATGAGCAAGGATACGGAAGTCGCGATCGTCGGAGCCGGGATCGGCGGGCTCGTTCTCGCGCTGAGCCTTAACCAAGCCGGCATCGGCTGCCGCATCTACGAGGCGGTGACCGAGATCAGGCCGCTGGGCGCCGGCATCAACCTTCTTCCCCATGCGGTGCGCGAGCTCGACGAGCTCGGGCTTCTGCCGGGGCTCGACGCCGTCGGCATCCGCACCCAATCCGCGTCTTACTACAACCGTTACGGCCAATTCATCTGTCGCGAGCCGGCCGGCATCGCCGCGGGCTATGACTGGCCGCAATTCTCGATCCATCGCGGCGACGTGCAGATGCTGCTCCTCGAGACGGTGCGCGAGCGGCTCGGCCCCGACGCCGTCGTGACCGGACACCGCTGCACCTCGGTGGCGACCGAAGGCGGCGAGGCCGTGATCCGCTTCGCCGGCCCGGCCGGCGAAGAACTCCCGCCCGTGCGCGCCGCGATCTGCGTCGGCTGCGATGGGATCCATTCCGCGATCCGCAAACAGCATTATCCGAACGAGGGCGATCCGGTCTATGCCGGGATCACGATCTGGCGCGGCGTCGCGCCGTTCAAGCCCTTCCTCGGCGGCGCCGACACGGTGCGCATCGGCTGGATGCCGGTCGGCAAGCTCATGGTCTATCCGATCCGCAACAACATCGACGCCGAGGGCAACCAGTTGATGAATTTCGTGGCCTCGCTCGATCGCCCAACGCCGCCGATCTGGGATTGGAACCGCGAGGCCAAACTCGAGGATTTCTTCGCGCCCTTCGCGAACTGGCATTTCGATTGGCTCGACGCGGCGGCTCTGCTGCAGAAGACGAAACCGATCCTGGTCTTCCCGATGGTCGACCGCGATCCGGTGCCGACCTGGACTTTCGGGCGCGCGACCTTGCTCGGCGATGCCGCCCATCCGATGTATTCGCGCGGATCGAACGGCGCGGGACAGGCGATCCTCGACGCGCGCTACCTCGCCGGCGCGTTCAAGCGGCACGGCGTCAACGAGAAGGCGTTGGGCGATTACGACCGGGTCCGCGTCAAGGCGACCGGCGATGTCGTGCTGATGAACCGCAAGGCGCCGCCCGACACGATCCTGCGCGAGGTCTATGAGCGCACCCACGACAAGCCGTTCAAGAACATCGACGAGGTGATCTCGCCCACCGAGCTTCACCGCATCAGCGACAACTACAAGGTCGTCGCCGGCTTCGAGAAGGAGCGCCTGCGCGCCCGCGCCTCGTTCGTCTAGGCTCCGCGCCTTGATCCTGACGCCTCAAGATGATTCGTCAGGATCAGTCGCGGCCGAACGGCGATGACCCGCCGATTGGTCGGGCTCAAAATGGCGCCGCGAGATTGAGAAACACACGAAGGGGCTTACCGTGATCGGCCGCGACGCGCCGGGTTAAGGGCTTTGTGATCTCGATGCTTGCGGCGATGTTACGCTGGAGCGCCAAACGCAGGCCAAACCCCAGTGACGCCAAAGATTGACGCTGGGGAACGATGTTTTCTGCGTCTATGTTCCAGATCATGCCGATGTCATAGAAACCGTATAGCTGATACGAGCGAATCACTGGGTTCTTGACCGGTCGGCCGTAGCGAAGTTCGAACGAGCCCGCCACCGCGTCGTCGCCGGCGATTTCAGCAGGGTCGTAGCCGCGCCCGAAGGCCATGCCGCCGAGCGCGAATTGCTCAGAAATGAGTAGCGGATCAGCCGATTTTTGCGCGCCCATAGCCAATTGTGCGCCCCAATATTGAGTAAGGATTTGCTGGCGGCTCAAGCTGCCCGCGATCTTGGTGAAATCAGCACGTCCATTGGCGCGCGATAGCCCGGCATCGCCGCCTTTCGAAGCGCCTAGAAAGCCAAGACCCTGGCTAAGGTCAAGCTCGGCCAGGTTCACGTTTCCGGCGGCGTCATTCCCGACGTAGTTGACGGTGCCGCGCAGGACACGCAGATGGTCGTCGAAGAGCTGCACCCCCGAGCCTCGCTCTGCCGAATCCAACCATTCAAAACTGCCGCCAAGCCAAACAGATTGATCGCGGCTGCGGAGAAGCGGATACGTTACGCGTGATGCGTAGCGCATGGCGGTGGCATTTTCATCCTGCGAGGCGAGGCTTCCGCCTGGCAACAGATGGGTGCGCGTCACCGAAAGCGCCAATCTTGTCCCGGCACGGTCCAACGGAGCGTTGTAGAGGATCTCGCTCGACAGAAGTTCCGTCGGATCGTTTGGGGTATCGAAAACGCTGAGCTGCAAGCGATCGAATGCGCTGAGCAAGGAATTGATTCCGCCGCTGAGCTGTAGCTGCCATGGCCCGAGCGATTCCGTGCCGCGATTGTCGAACGCGCCGAAGCCGGAAAAACGCTGGCGCTGCACGCGGACGACGAGATCGTAAGCGCCCGATTCCTCGTCCTCCGGCTGCAGCTTCGGATCAATGTGAAGACCCGGAATATCGTTGACGAGAAGCAATGCGCGTTCAAGGGGCGCGAGCGCGAGCGGACGCTGCCCGACGATAGCCGCGAAATACGGCGAGAGGCCGGCCTCCTCCTTGGAGTCCATGTCGGGGAAGATAACTCGTCGTACAAAGCCCTCGACTACCGTGATGTGCAGGATGCCCAAGGCGAGCGGTTGAGGCCGCGCGATGGCGCGAGATAGGAAATAGCCGTCGTCTCGATATTTGGCTGTGATCGAGTCGAGAATTTTCTGAATATCGCTCAGGTCGATTTCTCGTGCGAGATATGCCTCGTAGGCTGGCGCGAGCGCGTCGACCTGGAGGGCAGTCGCACCCTCGATCACGACGCCTGTGAGCACGAACCGCAGCGGCGCGATCGGCGCCATCGGGACAGGCGCCGGCACGCCCAAATTTGGCAGCGGCTGTACCGCCTCTCCTGGCTGCGGGATACGCTTTTGAACCTGGCCCGCGTTCGTTTCGGGATGAACGAGCGACTGCGCATCTGCAGCGCTGCAATTTAAAACGACGCTAAAGACGAGCGCCACACCGACCGCCGCGAGCGAGGCACGACGTCGGCGCCGATCTTGCGTCCGGCCCGACGCCAAGCTCAATACGTCACCCTTACGAGTCGCAACGGAGCTACCGCGCGAGAACCGAACAGGAAGCGGACAAACACATTTTTTCGACGTCCTAATGCATCAAAACAAAAATAAATTCTTCGAAAACCTTAGTGACTAGTTCAAGCACTATCTACAGCAATTTTCATCACATCTTCACAATTTTTCGCTCACCTGAATGCTCGCCCTATTAGGGGAGAAGGAGGACATCGATGCGTGGCACTCGTGTTCCACGGTTGTTGTGCGCTATGGGAATCGCGGGAACAGTCTGCGTGATTGCCGCTACGCGGCCAGCATCGGCGCGGGACGCCGCTAAGTGGGTCGTTACCGAAATCACCGGTCAAGCGAAAGAGCGCGGCGAGGATGGCGCGTGGCATTCGCTCGCCCGCGGCAGCGTCGTCGGCGAAGGAAGAGCTGTCGAGACCGGCCCCGAGGCGCGACTCGTGCTCATTCATGGCAAGGATTTGATCACGGTATCGCCGAACAGCGCATTCCACATTCCCCCCGCAAGCGATCCGGCCGCCAGCGTGAGTTTTGTGCAGACGTTAGGCACGCTCTTGTACCGGATCGAGCACTTGCCTGAGCGTCGCTTCGAGGTTGACGCGCCAGACCTCGTTGCGGTCGTCAAAGGCACGGTATTTACCGTCACTGCCGGAGAGGCCGCAAATTCCGTGCATGTCGCCGGAGGCGCTGTTCAAGTAACGGCATCGCTCTCCCATGACGTCGTCCTCGTGCACCCCGGTCAGATTGCCGTCGTGTCGTCGGCCGGCCGCGACTTGACGATTCTCGGCGGCGCTGGTCCCGGGAAGGAATTGCAACGCCGCAGCCAGTACAGCGATCCGGCGGACGAAGCCCTAGGAACGAGTACCGCCGCTGCGTCTCCCGCCGGCGAGTCGCGGCACGGCAGCGAAGTCCGAGGAGCCGCACTCACTACCACAGTGGGCGAAGAGCATCTCGATATCGCCAAGGCGACCAAGGGGCTGCTCGGCAATAATGGCGCAAAAAATGCCGGCGGTTATTTCTCTGCCAGCTTGAATCATGATCAAGATACATCGGCGGCGGGAAGCAATCCGAATGCGAGCGGAGGCAATCCGAACGTCGGCGGAGGCAATCCGAACGCGATGGGTGGCAATGCAAACGCGATGGGCGGCAACCCGAACGCGATGGGCGGCAACCCAAATGCCGGTGGAGGCAACCCAAATGCCGGTGGAGGCAATCCGAATGCCGGCGGAGGCAACCCGAATGCCGGCGGAGGCAATCCGAATGTGGCGGGAGGCAATCCGAACGCCGTGGCCAACAAGGGGCACGGCAAACCGTAAACGAGTCCGAAGGAGCCATTTGAGGCGATGCACGCCATCCTAAGCCGAGCCCGACGCTGGTCTGCGCCGCTGGCGATCTTGGCTCTCGTGGCTGTCGTATACGGGTTCGGCGCTTTCGAACCTCTCGAACGCGTGCTGACGGACAGCCGCTTCTCGCTGCTGCGACGAGGCGTAACGGGCAAACTCGTCGTCGTCGCCATCGATTCCCGCAGTCTGCATGCGCTCGATACTTGGCCCTGGCCGCGCGACTATCATGCTAGGTTGCTGGACCGTCTCGTCGCCGCAGGCGCAAAAAAGATCGCCTTCGACGTCGACTTCAGCGCGGCTTCGACTCTCAGTTCCGATCGCGCTCTCGCCGCCGCGCTCGCCCGCGCTCAAGGGCGCGTGATTCTGCCTGTATTCGCCCAGCGCGACCCGCTCGCTCAGCAACGTCCGGGCGTCGCCCTCGATACCTTTCCTGCCGCGGTGTTTCGTCCATGGGTACTCGTCGGCGGCGTCAACGTGCTCCCAGGCCCCAATGGTTTGGTCCGGCAATACTCGCCGGTGACGATGATTGACGGGGCGCCGATGCCGAGCATGGCCGCGTTGCTCTTCGGACGATTACCGGCCCAGACAGGCGCCTTCTATGTCGATTACGGAATTCGCCCGAGCGCATTGACGGTCCTTTCCTATGTAGACGTCCTCAACGGGCGGTTCGACCCCGCTGCCGTCGAAGGAAAAGACGTTATGGTCGGCGCCACAGCGATCGAACTCGGCGACCACCTCGCGGTTCCTTTACATCGTACGATTCCCGGGCCGCTGGTTCAGGCACTTGCGTATGAATCCCTCGCTCAGGGCCGCGCGCTTCATCGTGGCGGCGCATTGCCGACCCTTGGCTTGGTATTGTTCGTGCTGCTCGTCTTGGAGCGTCAGTTCGCGACCCGAGGATGGCGTCGAGGGCTTTTCGCGTTGCTCGCGGTCGCAACGCTGATATACGGCGTCGCGCTCCTGGTGCAAGCGGCGGCGCCGCTCAGTGCCGATCTAGCGCCAGCTCTCGCCGGCGCCGCCGGCCTCTATGGGATTGGCGTGGTGCGCGAAGTCGAGCGGCAGGCCATGGCAGCCCTAAAACATCGCATGTCGGACCTGCAGCGGCGCGCCATGATGCAATGCGTGCTCGAAGATAGCTTCGACGGCATCGTTATCGCACGTGCCGACGGCACCATCGAGCTCGTCAATCCCGCTGCCAGCCGATTGTTCGGTCATGATCCCGCGGACATCGTCGGAAAGCAGATCGATCTCTTCCTGCCGGGGTCAATGAGATTGCAGGACACCGCGTTTGCGGTACGGCAATGTGATATCCGCGAGATCTCGGCCCAGCAGACACCCGTCGAACTGCTTCTTGCCGGACCACACGGCGAGACGAAAACGATCGAGCATTTGGTAAGCCGCTCTCGACTGCCCGTCGGCAGTCACCGGGCCGAGCGCCGGACGACAGACCCTGAAGTCTTCATTCACTCATTTCGCGACATTTCCGAACGCAAAGCGGCTGACATTAAGTTGCGCGATGCGATGCAGCAGGCGCTTGCCGCCGACCGCGCGAAATCGGAGTTCTTGGCAAATATGAGCCATGAACTGCGTACGCCGCTCAATGCCATCATCGGCTTTTCTGAGGTGATCCGCGAAGAGGTTTTCGAGCCGATTGGTCAGCGCTCGCGCGCTTACGCCAGCGACATCAATAATTCGGGCCAACATCTCCTCACCATCATAAATGATGTCCTGGATATGGCGAAAATTGAAACCGGACGCTTCGAGCTGCAGGAAGAGGAGTTGACGGTTTCCGACTTGGTTGCGGCTTGCTTGCCTATCGTCGACCAGCAAGCAAAGAGGTCTGAAATCGATCTAAAAGTATCTCTCGCTTCCGATCTCCCGCTCGTTCGAGCCGACCGGCTCCGGTTGAAACAAATCGTGGTGAATCTGTTGTCAAACGCCGTGAAATTCACTCCCTCTGGAGGCCGAGTAGCACTCTCAGCTTCTGTACAGAAGAACGGCGCATTGGAAATGTGCATTAGCGACACGGGCATCGGCATGAAGCCGGAGGAATTGCCTCTTGCGTTGGAGCCATTCCGCCAACTCGAAAGCACATTCAAGCGGCGGTATGAGGGCACCGGGCTGGGCCTTCCACTGGCTCGCTCCTTGACCGAGTTGCACGGTGGAACGCTCGAAATCGAGAGCGAGCCCGGTCACGGCACCATCGTCTACGTGCGACTGCCTTCCTATCGACTGGTTTATTCACACGTGACGCAAGCGGCGGTGACACCTCCGCGGCAGCCTTCTGCAGCGGCGTAACAGAAATCTGCATGCGTCTGTGGAACAGGCGAGGCGGCGAATGTACGCCATAGCCGGCAGCCAGCCCACCTCGCCGCGCGAAAGCGGTAACTCTGTTCGCCCCATTCACAGCGCGCGACGGGCCGGAAATTATCCATATCCTTGCATGGCAATCCGCGTTGCGCGCTCTATGCATGCGTGCCGGGTTAATCGCCGGTCAATAGGTTGGGTCTAGCACTGTGGGGCTCGCGCAGAAAGCGGAGTTAGCGAACGGCGACCTGCCGCAAGGAGAGCATCGAATGATGACCCCGAACCAAATCCGTCTCGTCCAACAAAGCTTCGAAAAAGTCGTGCCGATCAAAGAACAGGCGGCGGCGATGTTCTACGAACGCCTCTTTGCGATCGATCCCCCGACGCGCGCCCTGTTTCGCGGCGATATGCGCAGCCAGGGCGCCAAATTGATGGCCGCGATCGCGATGGTCGTGCGCAGCCTCGATCGCATCGAGACGGTGCTCGACGATGTTCGCGCCTTGGCGAAGCGGCATATCGGCTACAACGTCCGGGACGAGCATTATGCGACCGTGGGCAGCGCGTTGCTTTGGACCCTGAAAAAAGGCTTGGGCGCGGATTTCACCGACGAGGTGCGCGACGCCTGGGCCGCGGCCTATGGCCTCCTCAGCGCCGCCATGATCGCGGCGGCGGCAGAGGCGAGATCGCGGGCCGCCTAGCGCGACGAGCGCCCGGCGGATATCCGGGGGCGGCCGCGCGGCCGTCGTTGAGGCGATCCCCTTCCCGACCCGGCCTGTACGCCGCGCGCTTGGCTCAGGAGCGCGGCGCTTGCGGCAAGGCGATCACTTCGCCGCGCGCCGGGCATTCCTTCTGCGTGAAATAGCCGCGCGCGAAGAGAAATTCGAACCCGTCGATCAGATCGGAAAAGCGCGGCCGCGCGAAAGCCATGTTCTGCACGGCGGAAAACCACAGCGTCTTGTCGGGCGCGACGAGATAAAGCGCGGGCTCGCAGCAATAGGGCGGCTCGGAAAGTCCCTGCGCGCGCGGCCTTCCCTGGGTCAGGAACAAACCCCAATCGCGCGCAACGGGCAAGCTCAGGCCATAGCCGACGCGCAGCTCCGTCAGGCCCCATTCGGCCTTCGTGCTTTCGCCGCGAGCCTTCTCGTCGCAGGAGATGGCGATCCCGGTGATGCCGCGCTTATCGAATTCCGGCAGCAGCTTTTCGAGCTCGCCGAGATAGGTTTGGCATTGCTGGCAATGCAGCCCGCGATAAAAGACGATCATCGAGAACAGCCCGGGCCGTTCGGCCGCGAGATCGTAATGCCCGCCTCCCGCCAAAGCCACGCGCAAACCCGGCACCGGCCGGCGCGGCATCAAGGGAACGAGATCGGTCTTGATCGGATCGGTCATGGCGAGCGCTCCTGCGGGGTTTCGGCCGCCATCCGCGCGATGACCGGCTCATCGGCCCCGAGACTGGCGCGAAGGCGCGTCCTTTGGCAACAGCCAGGGCTTTGCAGCGGCCTCCATCGCGCATCGATGCCGGTGGGTGCCGACGAGGCCTCTCGCCCGGTCTCCGCCAATCCTCAACGCCGGCTCGGCCAAAGTGATGGCTTCTGGATGAGAAGGAGTCGAAGACTGCGTCATTCGCTCCTATCGCGATGCGATAAACGACGCGTGCGCCCGAAAAGCGTTTCAGCCGCGGTTTTCCCGTTAGCGAATTCTTGAGAAAGCGCCGCGGTAATTATTGGAAAATTTTTGCCGCATCGGCCCCCGAACCGCCACAATATGTGGTCCGAACGGGGCGATTCGTGCGCAAAACGTTCCGTGAAACCATACTAGATTTGGTAGCCGTCGCGACACTCGATCCGGGTTTGTTCTCAGGATGTTAGATCCGCTGCTCGCCCATGCGAGAATTTATAAATTTGGCGTGCCGTGAGGGATGAAACTGAGAACCTTTGGCTTGTGGTGTTCGCTCTATCGCCACGAATCCCAAAATCGAGGTGACCGCGCACAATCGCGCAGGTTTGGCGCCTTTCGTGAAACGTCCGGTATCGCCCCGCAACCCACCGACATAAGCTCGGCGAACGCGCTGGTCCGCTTTGTGCCAAAACCGGAAGTCGCAAGCACGCCGAGAAGAAAAAGACCGCCTTGCGGCGGTCTCTCTCAAATCTGACCCGGAGCCCTGACACCGTCAGCGCTGCGGATTCGCCTTCGCCCAGTAATCGGGAGAAGCTTTGGTGGCCTTTAGGGCGCCAAGGGACTCGAAGCCGGGAGCCATAGATGCGTCGGTACCAACCATCACTTCATGATGCTCGATATTGAGCAGGCGCAGCCAGCTTTGTTGGCCCATTGTGAGGCCGATCATGCAGCCGATCTCAACCAATTCGGGTTCGCTGAAATGTTTATAGAGGCGGTCCCAGAACGCATCATCGGTATCGAGATGCCAGACAATTGCCTCAGCATAGGCAAGTACGGCCTTCTGCTGGTCAGTGAAATGGGCTGACTTCTCGAAATTCAGGAGATCGAGCACTTGGTCTTCGATCAGGGCGCCGTTTCCGGTCGCCTTCACTGAGCGCTGATTACCGCAATACTCACATTCCACCGAGCGCGACACGTAAAGCCGAGCCAGCTCCTTAAGCCCGTGGTCGGCGATACCGTTGCGAAACAGGTCATTCCAGCTCCTGGCGAAGAACCAGAACGCTGCCGGGACATGCGCCCGGACCGCCGAGCTTTCCGGGCGCGGCGTGCCCTCTCGCTTGCAGCGCTCCATCTCGCTGCGCATGTCCGGATCCATCTTTTCAAGCGGGACGTAGCTGATGCGTTGCTTGGACATCGGTATTTCCTCTCGGCTTAGCGTTTAGGTATATGCAGCCTATGTAGGTCGGCCGGGATGTGCTATCGTTAAAGCACGATACCGATATCGATAAATCCGATGGCAATGGCGCGAACCGATTGGGATAGCAGGATTGGGCGACGCATCACTTTGCGCGACCTTCATATCCTATCGTTCACGGTGCGCTTTGGCAGTATGGCGAAGGCGGCCACGCAACTTGCGACCACCCAGTCGGTGGTGTCTGACGCAATCGCTAACCTCGAAAGCGCACTGGGCGTGCGGCTGCTCGACCGTAGCGCCAAAGGCATCGAACCGACGATCTATGCGAAAACGTTGCTCAAGCGAAGCAATATCGTGTTTGACGAGCTGCGCGAGGGCGTCAAGGATATTGAGGCGCTTGCGGATTCGACGACTGGCGAGGTGCGCATGGCTTGCCCCGAGTTCCTCGCGGGCGGGCTGATGCCCGACGTAGTCAACAGATTCTCGCGCCGATATCCCGATATTGTCTGCGAGGTGGTCGAGGCGGACGCCACGACAGTGGAATTTCGCCAGCTACATGAGCGAAGCGTCGATCTGATCGTCGCCCGAATCCCGACGGCATTCTCGGACGAGAATCTCAATATCGAAGTCCTTTTCGAGGATCCTCATGTGGTGGTCGCAGGCGCGAAAAGCCCGTGGATAAGCCGCCGCAATGTCACCCTAACGGATTTGGCGGGGGAGAGGTGGATCATCCCGGCATCGTTGCTCGTGCGCGAAATCATGAAGGAGGCGTTCGAGGCGCAAGGCGTGAGGGTTCCCGATGGAAAGATCATTTCGTCGTTCGTGCTGATGCGCAATCATTTGCTTGCAACGGGGCGGTTTCTTACGGTGCTGCCGGCATCGGTGCTTCGATACAATGCCAAGCAATGGGCGCTCCGCGCGCTGCCTATCAAACTACACACGAAATCGAGGCCGATAGCGATCATCATGCTGAAGAACCGCAGTGTTAGCCCGCCAGTGCAGCTCTTCATCGAGCATCTGCGGATGACGGTGAAAAGCTATCTGCGCCGGCGCGATTGAATGTCGGCTTGGGGTCAAACTCGGCGGTAGCCCGCCGGATAACCCATGTCTGATCGACCTCGGTCAGCAAACTCTGTGCGTGATCACAAGGTCGGCCGCATGGTGCCACAACCAGACGCTGTTTAGCTCGGGACGTTGGAGCTTACTATCTGTCAGGGCCCATAGGCGAAAGCGATATATGATTCGCCGCGATCGAGGAATTCTCCGAGTTCTCTCATTCCCATTTTTCTATGCGCACGAAGGGAAGAAGCATTATCGGATCGAATGAATGTCATTGCGGGACGGCCAGGCACTTGTGACCGCAACTTGTCGTACAATGCAACGGCAAGACCCTGGCCGCGTTCGCTGTCGGCCACGCAAACAGGTCCGTAGAGGTAACAACCTACGGGTGGTGGAAAGGCGCGCAACATAGCTTGAACAATCGAGACATGAGCCTTGGCGGCGAGTGAGGTTGCTAACACGTATCCAACTACCTTTCTATCTCGCCGGGCGACGATGATTGGCATCTCCTGCATCGTGTCTTTGAACCACTCTGCAGTCTGGCGCGCAGACAGACCACCTCCGTTTTCATACAAATTCGGTTCCTGCAGGTCAACAATCCCTGGGATATCGTCAGGCGTGGCGAGAGCTAATTCGCATTGCGTTGGGCTGCCGGCGCTCATGTCCTCGCGATCCTTTGCTTCCCGTTCGAGCCGATTGTACCGAAGCGCGCGATTTTCGCACCCACTGAAGTCCGCTCAGGGTCGATGCTGTTGAAAAAAGGCTCGTGATCTGCACCGCGCTGTGATTCCGTTGCTGGAAGTACAGCGACGGAGTTTCAGCATGATGGGGTGTAAATTCGCGCGCAATAGTGGCTCTGACTCACTTTTGGTGCAGTTGTTTGGGTTTCGATCAGGCTGCTCCGATGAGCCGGGCTTCGAGCAGGTCGAGTTTAGCGCGGCCATACATTTGCCGTTTCACGAGCTTGAGCTTGGTGATTTGGCCCTCGGTCTGACCGTTCGACCAAGCATGTACGAGCGCGGCGTGGACAGCGTCTCGATCTGACGCGATCCCATTTGCGAAGGAGGAAAGCGCACTGTTTTTCGCGGCGATGATCCACGGATCGAGTTCCTCTGGTTTTCGGTTCCTGATCATGGCGTGGAAGCGATCAACGAGATCACGGGCGACGATCAAGTCAGGCACGCCGTCTTCGATGCGAAGCATGCTGTATGCTTGTTCCCGAGGGATATGATCTCGTTGGATTGTGAGGAACCGGGCAATCTGGCGCGCTGATGGAAGTTTCCTTGGTCTCTGCTCAAGCCCCGAGGTTTCGTCGAGGCGGCGCCTGGTTGCCCATTCGGCCACGACACGCCGAGATCCCGAAAAGCCGCGGGCTCGTAGGCGGCGCCAGAGTTCAGCGCCGTTGCGGCAGCCGTCGTGCCACAATGCATCGAGGATTGCGAGATGGGGTTCGAGACTGCTGATGCGGATTCTGAATATGTCCGTGCCGCCACCTCGGACAATGCGCCGAACCGTCTTCCGAGCGAGGCCAAGCTGGCGAACGATCTGCTTGATCGTGACGCCTTTGCGTGTCAGTTCGAGGACCGCATACGCAGTTTCCTGGCGTCGTTGAAAGCCATCCCACTGCCGTCGTTCCGCTTTCGTCAGCGCCGTGGGATCAATGGTGGTCGAGGCCAAGACTTCCCGAATGGCTCGCATATGTTGTCGCACCACGTCGAGGAAAGCGGTGCTTGCATTTTCGACGAGATGCCAACGATCAGCGACCTGAATGGCCTGTGGGGCGCCCCTGGACGCCGCCTCGCCATAGCTGGCACCGCGATCTCGGGCGACTATATCGATCCCGGGATAATCCCGAAGCCACGCAGCGGCAGTACCGCTCTGACGGTCCGGAAGAAGGGCTACGATACGGCGTCGCTCCAAGTCGCAAACGACGGTTCCGTATCGGCATCCCCGCCGCCACGCCCAATCGTCAATCCCAACCGCACGAAGTGGCCAATCAGGACGAACGGCGCGGCGTCGAACCGTTCGCAAAAGCGTATCCTTGCTGACAAGGATGGCGAGTCTTTCCGCGAGATTATGTCCTGGCCGACCGCCAAGTGCGAGACCGAGCCGATGAACGACGTTCTCCATCCGGGCGGTGCGTCGTGCGAATGGAACCGCAATGCTCATATCGAGCCGTTCGACAAAAATCTTCCGTGGGCAAGTTGATTGCGCACATCGAAAGCGGCGAACGCTGAGTTTGATCTCAACAGACCGACCTTGCGCCGGCAAGTCAGCCAGAGATCGCTGATAATGACTATGAACCCGCGTCGAGGCATTGCCGCAACTCGGGCAAAACGACATTCTTGCTGGCGACCGCGCAATCGCGACGATCTTGTCCGGTCCGATCTCGACGCGGCCAACAATGAGACCGGCCGGGGTCAACGAATAACGACGCCAATACTGCTGCTGCATCCTGCGGGTTCTCCCAACGGGTAGAACCAGGTTGTAGCCCCAGCCCGCAATACGTTGCGTGCTGCACCAAAAGTAAGTCAGAGCCATTATTGGACGCGAAAAGGGGGTCACGGTTGGAAGCGAATTGACACATTAAGCGTACCGACCCACCAAAAACATCCTCCGCCTCAGCGCCGATCAGTAGCCAAGACCTGACAATCGCCGACTTAATCAACAGTATCGACCCGATTCGGACATGAGGCGTGTTCGACACCAGAGCGCCTTCATCGCTCCGGCACACGGGCCGCGCGGCCCACTGCCAGTGATAGGCAGGGGTGGAACGGGCGGGCTCTCTATCCGCCTAGGGGACGCCATTTTCAATGCAGCGGGATGACGTAGCGGCGATCAATCAGGCTGTTCTCATCGATATCACCCTTTATGACGTTCTGACCCTTGTACCAGGCGATCTGTTGGTGAATGTCATCCACATCGAGCCGACCTTGCGCATCGATGAACGGGATACCCAGCTTCAGATTCTCCGGCAAGTCACCCGTATATTTGCTGAGAATCTGCATCACCGCATCGCTTGTTGGGCCGTCGCGGCGCAAATCTGCAGCATCGCTGAAAGCATCGTGATAGTCCTTCATACCCTTGCGTAGGGCGCGCAGGAAACGCTGCACCATCGCGCTTCGCTCGTTCGCAATTTTCGTCGTCGTGAACACGGCGCCGAGCTGGAATGGCGCCTCATCTCCCACCCAATCGATAATGTGGATCGCGCTGCTATGTGCTAGGGCTTCGACTGGCAAGATCGTTGCGTCGGCTTGGTTGCTGGCGAGCGCCGCTGCAACATTGGGAATGGACTGCAAGGGGATGACTTGGATGCTTTTCAGATCGAGGCCGTTCTTCGCGGCCACGAGCGCGAGGCTGTAATGTGCCGGCGATCCGAATTGCGAGACCGCAAAGCGGCGACCGGCGAAATCTTTGACGGTCTTGATCCCGCTCTCGAACGCCGCTCGAGAAACCGCGATCCCCTGCGTGTGGAAATCGCGGGCTTCGCGGTGGAACCCCGCAATAATGCGCAATTCGCCTTTTGAAGCGAGCGAATAGAAGGCACCCGTGAGACCGCTGGTGGCGAAATCGATGTCGCCCGCTACGGTCGCCGGCGCGATCGGTTGCCCCGACGTAAAATAAGTCAACTGAGGATCGAGACCTTCGGCGGCGAAGTACCCGCGCTCGGCCGCAATGAAGACGGGCCCGCCCTGAGACAATTTGAGCATGCCGATCCTGATCGGTTCGTTGGCCGCCGCCTTCCCAGCAACGCCTGAGGCGAGGAAAACCGTGGCTACCAGCGACGCCAACGCTTTCCAGCGCAGTCTTGCGACTTCTTGCTTGATCACGCGCATCATAGTCTCCCTCTGTGCCGGTGTACGAGCCTCGATGTTCACCCTCAGCCGGCGTTTGATGCCCGCAACACTAATCGTTCGGTGTATAAGCAGGAATTATGGAAATCGGATAGGGATATACTCCATGGCTATCGCCCAGCAGCGTGCGTCCGAGCGACGCGCCAGCCGCTATTTCCGCATGCGCGACCTCGAATTGCTGACCGCGCTGTCGCATTCCGGCAGTATGGCCAAAGCCGCGCAAGAGGTTTCGATCTCGCAGCCGGCGGTATCGAAAGCGATCGCCGATCTCGAAGCGTCGCTCGGCGTCAAGCTCCTCGACCGCAACTTTGCGGGCGCGCGACTAACGGTTTACGGGGAAGTCTTGTCGCGCAGCGCGCATCTCACCCTAAACGAACTCAGGCAGTGCTTGCGCGATCTTGATGCGCTCGCTGATCCCGAAGCCGGTGAGGTTCGGATCGGCGCGCCCGAGCCAGTCACTGCCGGACTTGTCGGCGGTGCGATCGTGAATTTTACGCAGCGCTATCCGCGCGCTTTCATCCAGGTCGTTTCCGCGAGCACTTCGTCCGGACGATTTACCGAGCTGCGCAACCGCGCCGTAGACCTTATGGTCGGCCGCATTCCCAGAGGTATTGCTGGCAACGACGTTGCGGCCGAGGTGCTGTTTACAGAACGACGCTTCGTCGTTTGTGGCACGCAGAGTCGATGGGCACGGTCGCGCAAGCTCGGCCTTGCGGAGTTGCGAGAGGCACCCTGGATCGTATCGACGCCCGGCGAAGCGGAGACGGAACTACGAACCGCCTTTGCAAGCCACGGACTCGAAGCGCCGCGCGCCCAGGTGATCGCGAATTCGCCGCAGCTAAGGCAAAAGCTGCTCGCCTCGGGTGATTACTTGACCCTGCTGACGACGCCCTCAGTCAACGCTTTCGAGACCGACCATTTCGCGTTGAAGCGGCTGCCCATCGATGTCTCGATACTTAATGCTCCGCTGGCGATCGTGACGTTGCGCGATCGGACACTGAGTCCGGTGGTTGGCCGGTTCATCGAATGCCTGCGGCCAATGGCGGCTGCATTGGAACGGAAATTCCGCTGATCCGATAGAGAACGTCCGGATTTGGCACAAAGCAGACATTGAAGAGCGCGATCTTAAGCGTCTGCTTATCGGCAACTCGCGGACATATGTCGCTGCATCGGACCGCCTCAATTTGTCTCAGGGATGGCGCACGATCATAACTGGTCGCACTGATGTGGGACTTCGCCCCCCCCGTGATCAGTAACACGGGGGGCTCAAAATACATACTCCAGGCAACGTTGCAGAGCCAAAGAGGAGGTCGAGGAAGAGTCTCGGCCTCGAAGGGGGGTCAAGGCCCTTCGCAGGGACCCGCGCGCACAAGCGCAGCGCGGAGCGCGGGTGGAAGGGCCTTGACGCCACGGAGGGGCCCAAGCTCTCGGGAGGGTGCGGAGAGGAGCGAAGCCCGACCCGCACCCTGCCTGCCGGCGAGGCTGGGGGTCCGGGGGCAACGCCCCCGGCCGGCGCGGAGCGCGCCTCCCTTACGAGTTGCGGGGCTGTACTGCGTAGTCACGTAAACCGTAGGCCATTTATGAAATTTATTTTCTAGGTTGTTCGAGTTCGCAGCAAATTTTATTGCGTCCGAGGAGCCGGGCTAAAATTCACGGTTCGTGGTCGCTGGTGGCCAAAAACCCGCTAGCGAGATTTCAGCCCAAAAATCCCGAGTCGCACGTGTGTTACTCCGGTTGGCGGATCAACCAACAAGGAGAAACGCTGTGCAGGCGGAAAATCGTGAGCCGGCCGGCGCCGCCAATGGGCCCCCCTTCTCAACCGACGCGGAAGAGCGTAGCGCCGCGCAATCGTCTCGTCCGCAGTTGCTGATCTGCGGGCTCGATAGCTTGTACGTGTCGTACTACTTCGATCTGCGCAAGAGCATGCTGGATTTCGACGAGCTTTCTTACACCAAGGAACGCTTGAAGGAGGCGCGACGCCAAGACCTTGCCGAAATTCGGCTGGGGACCGAGCGTTTCGCGCTCATGCCGTACGGCAAGCATCCTTACGCCTACGTCCTATCAAACGAGGCGTTCGAAGTGCGTCTTGGCGAGAACATGAGCCCGAGTTGCCATGTGCAGTTCACCAGCCAGTTCCTTTGGCAGTGCGGTGTTGACGATCTCTTGCGGAGGTTCGATAGCTGGTGCCGTTCGGTCGAACTCACGGCCGAACTGCCGGAGGTCGTGTCGCGCGCCGATTGGGCTTTCGACTACCACCTGCCGATCATCGACTTTACCGCCGACGATTTCGTCAGTCGGCTGCGCAAGGATTCGATTCATCGCGAGAACGGATCGGCGCAGACATTCACGCGGGGCCGTGGCGCGGTCGTGTTCCGGGTTTATGACAAGGTTGCGGAAATCGAAGAGCAAAGCCAAAAGTTCTGGTTCTTCGATCTCTGGGGCCGCCGCGATGAGGTCTGGCGTATCGAGCTTCAGGTCCGCCGAGAGCGCCTGCATCAAGGCGGCATCGATACGATTGCTGATCTGCACGGCTTACAAAACGATCTGCTGCGCGAGCTTGCGTCGAACAATACGACACTGCGCCGGCCTGGGCAGGACACGAACCGGGCACGTTGGCCGTTGCATCCTCTCTGGGAAACCTTGTTGGAGCATATCGATGGGCTACCCCAGTCAGGCCTCATCCGAGAGATTGATCCGAAACGCTCGCTCAATGATCGGGTCTACTATCAGGGCCGCTCCCTCTATGGGAACCTCAAAGGACTAGCTGCGCTTCTCAGCGAGAGGGACGAACGCAGTTCGCCGATGACGCTTGTCGAGCTGATGGGCGCGCTCATGTCGGTATTGAGACCGCATCATAACCGCGACGTATGGCAAGCCGATGTCGTGCGCCGATTGACGGCATTGAGGCTCGGGCAATGGTGAGCGCGAACGACAATGCGGCAAGCACCGCGTCGCGCTCTACTGCAGAGGAAGCCAAAGACGCTCTTCCCGCTAGGGAACCTGCGGGTCGTCGCGCTGATCTCGCTAGCGGCTCTGAGCCGGGCGCCGAACCCGCTAGCGGGAGAGTTTTTGCGTCTCAACGCTCCGCCACTCAAGCCGCTAGCGATAGCGAAGCGAGTCCGGACAAGGACTTACGTGCGCCGCTGGACCACCCGCTGGCCGTTACCTATACGAGCGTCAGGGACGATCTGGGAGACCGTCCCGAAATCAGGATTGGAGAAGCCCTCATGCTAGGCCAGCTCCTCGATATCGTCATCGAAAAGCTGAAAGCGAAGCGCGCCAACGATAGGTAGTGATTATGAACCCTCTCGCAGCTTTTTATCTTCGCGTCTCGACATCGCGCCAAGCCGACAACGAACTTTCGATCCCGGACCAGCGGCGGCAGGCGGAAGCCTACTGCCGACGCAAGGGGTGGTCCGTTATGCGGGAGTTCGAAGAACGCGGGGCGAGCGCGACGGACGACAAGCGGGCGATGTTTCAAGAAATGATTGATGCCGCGTCTCGGTCGGACCGGGATTTCGATATCATCGTCGTCCACAGTTACTCGCGTTTCTTCCGCGACGCCTTCCAGCTCGAATTCTATTTGCGCCGTCTTCAAAAGCATGGTGTCAGGGTCGTCTCGATTACGCAGGAGACCGGCGACGATCCGATGAGCCAGCTGGTGCGAAAAATCCTAGCGCTCTTCGATGAATACCAAAGCAAGGAGAACGGCAAGCACACGCTCAGGGCGATGAAGGAAAACGCGCGTCAAGGTTTCTGGAACGGGTCCCTGCCACCCTACGGGTATTGCACAACCGAGGTCGAGCGGCGGGGCGATAAAGCCAAGAAACGGCTCACCATCGATCCCGGCGAGGCCGAGATTGTGCGGATGATCTTCAAGCTGCACTTTGAAGGGAACGCGGGCGCCCCGCTCGGCGTGAAAGGCATCGCCGATCACCTGAACCGCAAGGGCCTACGCTATCGCGGCGGGCGCCGGTTCAGCACGGGGCTAATCCATCGAATTCTCACCCGTGAAACCTACACGGGCCGGAGCTGGTTTAATCAGCTCGATACCAAGAGCCAAGAGACGAAGCCGAAGGACGAATGGATTGAAGTACGAGTTCCCGTGATCATCGACGGGGAAATGTTCGCGCGCGTCCGCGCCTCGCTAGCGGCGCGGAGCCCGAAAAAGATTGCCCCTCGGATCGTCACGAGCCCGGTCCTGCTCACGGGGCTGGCGCGGTGTGCGTCCTGCGGCGGAGGCATGCAGCTCCGGACCGGCAAGAGTGGGCGCTATCGATATTACACCTGCTCGACTTGTGCCCGACTTGGCAAGGCCGCATGCAAGGGCCGTTCGGTCCCGATGGCCTTTCTAGATACGCTCGTGCTCGACCATCTTGCTCGCCGGGTGTTCACCCCGGAGCGTCTGCGGTTGCTCCTGGCAGAGCATGAGGCGCAAAGCCAGGATGGCGCTATTGCCTGGGCGTCGAAAGCGAAAGCGGCCGATCGCCAGCTACGCGAGGCCGATCTTGCCTTAAGCCGCCTCTACGAGATGGTGGAGCGCGGCGTTGCTTCGCTTGACGACACGCTCACCAATCGCTTGTCAGAGCTGCGCCAGCGTCGGGATGAGGCGCTCAGGCTCAAAGGCATTGCGGAGCGGCAGAGACAGATTCCGCGCTCGGCCATCGCCCCGGACCAGATTGACGAGTTCTGCGAGGAGATGCGGAAGCAGCTCCTCGACGCCCCGATTGCCACCCGCAAGGCCTACCTCAGGCTGTTCGTCGATCTGATCGAGGTGGATGACGCCGAAGTGCGGATGTTTGGGCCTAAGGGGGCCTTGGAGCGCGGCTTACGGCAGGCAACCGGGGGCCAAACAGAGGCAGTGCCCAGTTTTGTTCAGGAATGGCGTCCCCAAGGGGATTCGAACCCCTGTTACCGCCGTGAAAGGGCGGTGTCCTAGGCCTCTAGACGATGGGGACGCGGATCGGCGAAAGAGGGTCTAACCGGCAGACCTCGATAAATCAAGGCGAAGCGGCGCAGGGCCGGCAAATCCCGCAGACCCTCGACGGCGCGCAACCCGCCCGGCACTATGCGCGCCATGTGCGGCGTCGCCGGGCTTTGGGATCCTCATGCGCGCGGCGGGCCGGACAGGCTCGCCGCCATGGCCGCGCGCATGACCGGGGCGCTCCATCATCGCGGCCCCGATGCCGGCGATGTGTGGTGCGACGCGGCGGCGGGTTTGGCGCTCGGCCATCGCCGGCTCTCGATCATCGATCTCTCGCCGACGGGCGCGCAGCCCATGCACTCCTCCTGCGGCCGCTTCGTCCTCTCCTTCAATGGCGAGGTCTATAATTTCAACGAGCTCCGCCCCGAGCTCGAAGCCTTGGGCCGGCGCTTTCGCGGCCATTCCGATACCGAGGTGATCCTCGAAGGCGCGGCGCAATGGGGCGTCGAGCCCATGATCAAGCGCCTCATCGGCATGTTCGCGCTGGCGCTCTGGGACCGGCAGGCGCGCATCCTCTATCTCGTGCGCGACCGGCTCGGCATCAAGCCGCTCTATTGGTCGCGGCGCGGCGAGCGGCTGATCTTCGGCTCCGAGTTGAAGGCGCTGCGCGCCGATCCCGAATTCGAAGCCCGCCTCGACCGCAACGCCCTCGCCCTCTTCCTGCGCCTGTCTTACGTGCCGGCGCCGGCCACGATCTATGAAGGCGTCAAGAAGCTCCCGCCCGGCACGATCTTGATCGCGCGCGAAGGCGCCGAGCCGGAGCTGCGCGCCTTCTGGTCGCTCGAGGATGTGGCGCGCGAAGGTCTCGCCGCGCGCTTTGCCGGCAGCGAGGATGAGGCCGTCGGCGCGCTCGACGCGCTTTTGGGCGACGCGGTGCGCCGGCGGATGATATCGGACGTGCCTTTGGGCGCGTTCCTCTCGGGCGGCATCGATTCCTCGACCGTCGTCGCCCTGATGCAGGCGAAGAATCCGCGCAAGGTTCGAAGCTTCAGCATCGGTTTCCGCGAGCAAGGCTATGACGAGGCGCCCTATGCGAAGGCGGTGGCGGCGCATCTCGGAACCGACCATACCGAGCTTTACGTCTCGCTCGATCACGCGCGCGCGGTCATTCCGCGCCTGCCCGAGATTTATGACGAGCCCTTCGCCGATGCCTCGCAGATCCCGACCTTTCTCGTCTCGGAGATGACGCGCCGGCACGTCACCGTCGCGCTCTCGGGCGATGGCGGCGACGAGGCCTTCGGCGGCTACAACCGCTATGTGCAGTCGCGGCGCCTCTTGGCGAGCTTGGACCGCCTGCCCCAAGCCGCGCGCCGAACGCTGGCCGCGAGCCTGCGCGGCGTTCCCTTCGGCGCCTGGTCGGCGCTGGAGCGCGCCGTGCCGGGCGGCGGCATGCCGTTCCTCGGCGAGAAGGTGCAAAAGCTCGCCTATATGCTCGAGGGCGGCGCCGGCGAATTCTATCGCCGTCTGGTCTCGCATTGGTGGGACGCGCAAGCCCTCGTCGCCGGCGCGGCCGAGCCGCGATTTCTGCCGGACGACCCGCAAGCCGGCATCTTCATCGCCGACCGCGCCGAGCGCATGCAATATCTCGACACGCTCACCTATCTGCCCGACGACATCCTGACCAAGGTCGACCGCGCCTCGATGGCGGTGTCCTTGGAAGCGCGCGTGCCGCTCCTCGATCATCGCGTGGTGGCGTTCTCATGGGCCCTGCCCGCGGCATGGAAGGCGCGGCCGGGCGCAGGAAAATATCTTTTGCGGCGCGTGCTCGACCGCTATGTCCCGCGCCGCTTGATCGATCGGCCCAAGGCCGGCTTCGCCGTGCCGATCGATTCCTGGCTGCGCGGCCCTTTGCGCGATTGGGCCGAGGGATTGCTCGATCCGGCTCGGCTCAAACGCGAAGGCGTGCTCGCGCCCGCGCCGATCCAACAAAAATGGCGCGAGCATCTCGAAGGCAGGCGCAATTGGCAATATCCGCTCTGGGACGTGCTGATGTTCCAGGCCTGGAAGGAACGCTGGCTGCCAGATTAATCTTTCGTTCTTCACGAAGCCGCGGGCGCGGCGTCGTCGATCATGAGTTGCACGCCGTTGCGGCCTTGCCAATTATCGGCGCGCAAATGCCCGGCGACGTGAAATCCCGCGCCCTGCGCATTCAACAGCGCCTTGCCCAGCGCATTGTCGCGCTCGCCATTGAGCGCGCGAAACGCGATGCCCTTCAAGCGCGCCGTCCCCGCGCCGTCGGCGAAGACGCAGCGCACATGCTCGTTGCCGACGATATCGGCACGCACCACGCGCAGATTGGGAAAGGCGAAGCGCGGCTCGGAATTGGCGGTCCCGAACGGGCCGATGCGCTCGATCAGCGCCGCCAAGTCGGGCGTCGCGGCCGCGGCCGCCAAGGCACCGTCGATGTTCAATTCGGGCGCCGGCGCGGCGTCGCCCAGCACAGCGGCGATGCGCGTCTCGAGAAAGTCGCGAAACGCGCCGAGCTTTTCTTCCTCGACCGTGAAGCCCGCCGCCATCGCGTGGCCGCCGCCATTGATGAGGAGCCCCGCCTGCTGCGCCGCGATCACGAGCGGCCCCAGAGCGAGGCCCGGCACAGAGCGCCCCGAGCCGCGGCCCGTGCCCGCCGAAAGTGCTACGACGCAAGCCGGGCGGTTGTAACGCTCCTTCAGGCGGCTCGCGACGATGCCGATGACGCCAGGATGCCAGTTCTCGCCCACCGCGAAGACGAGCCCGTGCACGCGATCGCGCTCGACCGACGTCACCGCCTGCGCCAACACTTGCGCCTCGATCGCGCGGCGCTCGGCGTTGAGCGCATGAAGATGGGCGGCAAGCTCGCGCGCCTCGGCCGGGTCCTCGGTCGACAGGAGCCTGGCGCCGAGATCGGCTTCGCCGACGCGGCCGCCGGCATTGACGCGCGGCCCTAGAATGAAGCCGGCGTGATAGGCGTCCAATTTCTCGCCGATGCCGGCGACATCGCCCAAGGCGGCAAGCCCGATATTCCCGCGCCGGCGCATCACTTTGAGCCCTTGCGCCACCAGCGCGCGGTTGACGCCGGTGAGCGGCACGACATCGCAGACCGTGCCGAGCGCCACGAGATCGAGCCATTGCATCAGATCGGGTTCCTGCCGGTCCCGATACCAGCCCGCCTGGCGCAACGCGCGATTGACGGCGGCGACCAGCAGGAAGGTCACGCCCACCGCCGCCAGCATGCCGTGCGGACTCTCCTCGTCGATCCGGTTCGGATCGATCACCGCGAGCGCGCGCGGCAAAGCGGGATCGCCCAGATGGTGATCGACCACGATGACGTCGAGCCCGGCATCGGCGGCCGCCCCGAGCGCCGCTTGCGCGGTGATGCCGCAATCGACGGTGACGACGATTCGAGCCCCGTGCTCCTTCAGCTTCAATAGCGCGGCGGTATTGGGTCCATATCCTTCGCGCTGGCGGTCGGGAATGTACACGCTCGCCTCGCCGCCGACGGCGCGAAAGAAACGCAGGAGCAGCGCGGAGGACGTCGCGCCATCGACGTCGTAATCGCCGAAGATCGCGATGCGTTCCCGCTCGCGCAGCGCCTCGACGAGACGCGCGACGGCCTTCGCCATGTCTTTCAAATGAGCGGGATCGGGCAGCGCGCTGCGGATCGTCGGCTCGAGAAAGCGCTCGGCCTCCTCCGCGCCGACGCCGCGCCCGGCCAGGAGACGGCCGATGATCTCCGGAAAGCCGAAACGCTGCGCCAGGGCGAGGCCCGCGCGGTCGTCCCCATCGCGCGCGCGCCAGCGCCGCCCCGAGAGCGAGTGCTCGACGCCGAGAACCGCGGCGCTAGGAGACGCGTCCGGACTCAAAGACCGGACTCAAAGAAACGTCTTGCGATCGAAATTGTGAGTGGCCTCGATCACGCGCACGGTTCCGGTCTTCGAGCGCATCACGATCGAATGGGTGGTGGCGCCGCCGGGAAAGCGCCGCACGCCTTGCAGCATGCTGCCCGACGTCACGCCCGTCGCGGCGAACATGACTTCGCCCCTGGCGAGATCATGAAGCCCGTATTTGCGGTTGAGATCCTTGATGCCAAGCTTGGCGGCGCGTCCGCGCTCGTCGTCGTTGCGGAAGATCAGCCGGCCCTGCATGAAGCCGCCGATGCAGCGCAGCGCCGCCGCCGCGAGCACCCCTTCGGGCGCGCCGCCCGATCCCATATAGAGATCGACGCCGCTATCCGCGCGCGAGGTTGCGATCACGCCGCTGACGTCGCCGTCGGAGATGAGCATGATGCGCGCGCCGGCCTCGCGCACCTTGGCGACGAGCTCGGCATGGCGCGGCCGGTCGAGAATGCAGACGACGAGATCGGACACATCCGCCTTCTTCGCCTTGGAGAGGTTCTTGAGATTGGCGGCGGGCGTCTCGTCGAGATCGACCACCTCGCCGAAGCCGTGGCCGATCGCGATCTTGTCCATGTAGACATCGGGCGCGTTGAGGAACCCTTTTGACTCGGCCATCGCGATGACGGCAAGCGCATTGGCGCCGCCCTTCGCCGTGATCGTGGTGCCTTCGAGCGGATCGAGCGCGATGTCGATCTTGGGACCATGGCCGGTGCCGACCTTCTCGCCGATATAGAGCATGGGCGCCTCGTCGCGCTCGCCCTCGCCGATCACGACCGTGCCTTCCATGGCCAGGCCGTTGAGCGCGGTGCGCATCGCATCGACCGCCGCCTGATCCGCAGCCTTTTCATCGCCGCGCCCCATCAACTTCGACGCCGCCAGCGCCGCGGCTTCGGTGACGCGCACCGCTTCGAGCGCGAGATTGCGGTCCATCAACGGGTAGTCGGTCATTCATTCCTCCTCAAAGATTCTCGACGCGGATCATGCGCGGCGGCTCGAGCACGGTGTCGAGCGCCTTGATGCGATCGAGCGCGCGCATCATCGCCGCCTCCTCGGTATCGTGGGTCGTCAGCACGATCGGCACCGCTTCGCCCGGGGCGCGCCCGCGCTGCAACATCTGCTCCAGGGAGACGGCCTCGTCGCGCAACGCCGCGGTGATGTCGGCGATGACGCCCGGACGGTCGACCACCATCAGCCTGACATAGAACGCGCCGCAATGCAGCGCCATGGGCGAGTTCGGCCGCTCCAGGAGCGCCGAGGCCGGCAGCGCGAAGCTGGGCGCGCCGCGTCCGGTGGCGATATCGAGCAGATCTGCGACCACCGCCGAGGCGGTCGGATCGGCGCCGGCGCCGCGCCCTTCGAGCATGACGCGGCCGACGAAATCGCCTTCCACCATCACCGCGTTGAAAACGCCTTCGACATGGGCGAGCGGCGCCGAGAGCGGCACCATGCAAGGGTGGACGCGCTGCTCGATGCCGTGATCGGTGAGCCGCGCGAGGCCGAGCAATTTGATGCGGTAGCCGAGATCTTGCGCGAAGGCGATATCGAGCGCCGAAACGTGGCGGATGCCTTCGACATGCACGGCGGCGAAATTCACCGTGTTGCCGAACGCCACCGCCGCGAGCAGCGCCAATTTGTGCGCGGCGTCGATGCCGTCGACGTCGAAGCTGGGATCCGCCTCGGCATAGCCGAAGCTTTGCGCCTCGGCGAGGACGGCGGCGAAATCGCGGCCCGATTCGCGCATCTGCGTCAGGATATAATTGCACGTGCCGTTCAGGATTCCGCAGACCCGCAGAATGTGATTGGCGGCGAGCCCCTCGCGCAACGCCTTGAGGATCGGTATGCCGCCCGCCACCGCCGCCTCGAAGCCGAGCGCCACGCCCTTCTCTTCGGCGCGCCGCGCCAGCGCAGTGCCGTGATGCGCGAGCAGGGCCTTGTTGGCGCTGACGACATGCTTGCCATGATCGAGCGCCGCCACAACGACCTGGCGCGCCACGCCGTCGCTGCCGCCGATGAGTTCGACGACGACATCGATCCCCGGCAGCGCCGCCATCGCCGCCGCGTCGTCGTGCCAGGGAACGCCGGTCAGATCGATCAAACGCTCGCGCGACCGGTCTCGTGCCGAAACCGCGGCCAACTCCAACTTACGCCCGGCATGCCGCTCCAAGAGCGTCGCGTTGCGCCGCAACAAGGAGACCACGCCGGCGCCCACCGTGCCCAAGCCCGCAATCGCGATTTTCAGTGGCGGTTTCATGACAGTATCGGTGGTTCTCCAGGGGAAGCGGCCGGCGCGGTAGGTTGCGACAGATTCGCTGCCGTGGCAACGCCTAGCGGGGCTTGGCTAAGGTGAGTATCGTGCGGAATTCCTCGGGACGGCGATTCGCTCGGCATCGCGCCGATAGCCGGCATCGGCCATCCGCCAGCACGTCGTCCTTCGCTTGCCGCGACGATGATCGCGGCTCAATTCTCGAGATAGACCTCCGCCCGCGGCACGTCGCGGCCGCCGCTCGCCGCGACCGGCGCGGCCTCGACCGAAATCTCCTTGGCGGGAACGCCGCTTTCGGACAGCGCGACAGCGACGGCCTGGGCGCGGTCGAGCGCGAGTTTCAAGCCGGTGGTTGCGGCATTGGCGCCCACCGCCTCGCCATGGCCGACAATGCGGATAGTCCCGCCATTTTCTTTGTGGAGCTTCACGATCGTCGCGACGGTATCGCGCAGCTTGTCCGAAAGCAGGGCGGAGCCGGGCGCGAAACTCAGATCCGCCACATGATAGGAGACCGCGGCGCCATGCGATGTGACATCTGCCGCCGAAGCGGCAGGCACGGGCTCTTTCCCGCGCGCGCTGGGCGGCTTCAGATGGGCCGCGGCGCCGGCCGAAGCCGCGTTCGCCACTGCGTTCGGCGGCGGGATCTCGGGCGGTGGCGGGGCGGGCGTCACCGTCTCGCCCTGCGGCAGGCTGCTCACGGTCGGGGTCTGAAGCGACGATTCGGCAGGCGGCGACTCGCTACCGCGCGCGGGCACGCGGTGCGGCGCAGGCGGCGCGGCAGGCGGCGCGGGCGGCTGAGGCGCCTCCGGCGCGAGCGGCCGGGCGGCCGGCGCCGGGCTCGCAGGCGGCGCAGGTACGGCGGCGACCGGCGGGCTCGGCGGCGCGGGCGGCGGCGGCGGCGGTGCCGCCGTCGAGGGGCGACCGGCACGCAGATCGTCATCGGCGTATTTCGCGTTGTTGCGGTCGGCGATCAGGCTGTCGACCAGCTTGTCGCGGTCGATCGCGCTCAGCGCGTTTTCGGGCGCGTCCGGCACACTTCCCAGGTTGGGATAAGGTTCGTTGCTGCCTTCCTTCAGGTTCTGCTCGTTCTGGCCCTTGCCCAACTCATCGTTCTTCGACGCGCCGGTCACGTCCCGGTACCAAGAGATCGGATTGACCGCATCGGGAACCGACGAGCAGCCCCAGAGCTGCGTCAGAACCGCCGCGATGACGACCAACCTTGTCTTGCTCCCCACTACCGAGTGCTCCATATAGAGGCAATTGCATAGCCGCTGTCGCGGCTTTCATAGAAGATTATTGGCCCGGCGCCAATAATCGAACGCCCGCGATGCTGGACCATGCCGGTGCCGGGGCGCAAGGACGAAAACATGAACGACTCCGACGCGACTGAGCCGAAATTCCCCGATCCCGTGCAATGGTCGCGCAACATGGCGGCGATCGCGGAGCTCAGCGAGAAGCTGGTGCGCGAATTTCTTGGGCAGCAGCAAAGCGGCGGTCTCGGCATGGCCGACCCGCTCAATATCGGCGGCGCGTTCCTTGAAATGACGCAACGGCTGATGAGCGATCCGGGCCGGCTCGTCCAGGCCCAATTATCGCTCTGGCAGGACTATTTGCGCCTGTGGCAAAGCACCGCGGAACGCTTTCTCGGCGGCAAGAGCGATCCGATCGCCGAGCCGCAGCCGGGCGACCGCCGCTTCAAGGACGCGGCCTGGCAGGAAAACACGCTCTTCGATTACATCAAGCAGAGCTATCTGCTGACCGCGCGCTGGCTGCAATCGACCGTGCGCCAGGTCGAGGGGCTCGACGACAAGACCGCCCGCAAGGTCGATTTCTACACGCGCCAATTCGTCGATGCCATGGCACCCTCGAATTTCGTGCTGACCAATCCCGAGGTGCTGCGCGCGACGATCGACACCCAGGGCGAGAACCTGGTCAACGGGCTTCGCCACGTCCTCGAAGATCTCGACCGCGGCAAGGGCCGGTTGATGATCAAGATGACCGATTTCGAAGCGTTCAAGGTCGGCGGCAACATTGCCGTGACGCCGGGCAAGGTCGTCTTCCAGAACGATCTGATGCAACTCATCCAATACGAACCGAGCACGCCGATGGTGCATCGCCGGCCGCTGCTCATCATTCCGCCCTGGATCAACAAATTTTACATTCTCGATCTGCGCCCGGATAATTCCTTCATCAAATGGGCGGTGGCGCAAGGCCACACCGTCTTCGTCATTTCCTGGGTCAATCCCGACGAGAAGCTCGCGAAAAAGGAATTCGCGGATTACATGCTCGAAGGCCCGCTTGCGGCGCTCGACGCGATCGAGCAGGCGACCGGCGAGCGCGAGGCCAACGTCATCGGCTATTGCCTCGGCGGCACCTTGCTGGCGGCGACGCTCGCCTATATGGCGGTGAAGAAGGACGACCGCCTCGTCAGCGCGACCTATTTCGTCACCATGACCGACTTCACCGAAGCCGGAGAATTGTCGGTGTTCATCGACGAGGAGCAGCTCACCGCGCTCGAAGAGCGCATGCGCGAGCAGGGCTATCTCGAAGGCTCGGACATGGCGACGACTTTCAACATGCTGCGCGCCAACGATCTCATCTGGTCCTTCGTCGTCAACAATTATCTCCTGGGCAAGGATCCCTTCCCTTTCGATCTGCTCTATTGGAACAGCGATTCGACGCGCATGCCGGCGGCGATGCACGCCTATTACCTGCGCAACATGTACCAAGAGAACAAGCTCGTCGTCCCCGGCGCGCTCAACCTTGCCGGTGTCCCGATCGATCTGCGCAAGGTCGCCGTGCCGGCGTTTTTCCTCTCGACCAAGGAAGATCACATCGCGCCGTGGAAATCGACCTATGCGGCAACGCAGATCTTTCGCGGCAAAGTGGCCTTCGTGCTCGCCGCCTCGGGCCACATCGCCGGTGTCGTCAACCCGCCGGGCCGCGCGAAATACGGCCATTGGGAGAACGACCGTCTGCCCAAGACCCCGGACGAATGGCTCGCCAGCGCGAAAATATTCCAAGATTCCTGGTGGCCGACATGGGAGCGCTGGGTCGAGGAATATTCGGGCGGCGAAGTGCCGGCGCGCCGTCCGGGCGACGGCAAATTGAAGCCGGTCGAAGACGCGCCGGGCTCTTACGTGCTGGTGAAAGCGCGTTGAGGAGAGAAGGTCGGGCCTCGCGCGCCAGTGTTGATGGCGCATCCGCCGGGACGCGGGACCAGCCGGGGACGCAAGGGGCTTCGTATCCCGGCGTCAAATGAAAGGCGACCCGCTTGCCACCCCGCTCGCGATCGATCATGTCGGGCGGCGGCGATGGATCCCTTACGCGCTGTGCGACGCGTCTTAGCAGTTATGGCTTCGCACGACGCGCGCGGGCTGCGCCCACGCGCTGTGCTACGCCGTCACGGAAAGAGCGGCTCCTGTTGCAGCCCTGCGGTTTCAGGCAGGCCGAGCATGACGTTCATGTCCTGCACCGCCTGACCCGAGGCGCCTTTCACCAGATTGTCGATCGCCGAGATCAGGATGGCGCGGCCCGAGAGCCGGTCCTCGGCCAACCCGATGAGGCAGAGATTGGAGCCGCGCACGTGATGCGTCGCGGGCGCCATGCCATGCGGCAGCACGCGCACGAAGGCCTCGCCCCGATACGCGGATTCGAGCGTGCGGCGGAGGTCTTCGATCCGGGCGCCCTTCGTCATGCGCACATAGATCGTCGAGAGAATGCCGCGATTCATCGGCATCAGATGCGGCGTGAAGCTGATCGTGATTTTGCGGCCTGCCGCGGCCGATAGCCCCTGCTCGATCTCAGGCATATGGCGGTGATTGCCGATGCCATAGGCGCTGATCCCTTCCGACACCTCGGCGAAGAGACTTGTCTCCTTGGGCGCGCGGCCCGCGCCGGTGACGCCTGATTTCGCGTCGATCACGATATCGTCGGCATCGATCACGGCCGCCTTGACGAGCGGGACGAGCGGCAATTGCGCGCCGGTCGGATAGCAGCCGGGCACGGCCACCAGCCGCGCATTGGCGATCGCGCCGCGCGCGATCTCCGTCAGCCCATAGACCGCCTCGCGCTGCAATTGGACGGCGCGATGCGCGTGTCCGTACCATTTCGCGTAAACCTCCGGATCGGCCAGCCGGAAATCGGCCGACAGATCGAGCACCCGCAAATGCTGCGGCAGACCGGCGATGACGTCTTGGGTCGTACCATGCGGCAGGCAACAGAAGGCGAGATCGACCTTGTCCCAATCGACATCCGGGATGGCGACGAGATCCGGCAGATCATGATGCGTCAGATGCGGGAAGACCGCGCCGATCTTCTTGCCGGCCTGACGCTCGGCCGTCAGCGCCACGATCTCGGCATTGGGGTGATGCGCCAGGATGCGCAGGAGTTCGGCGCCGGTGTAGCCCGACGCGCCCAAAATGGCGATCCGCATGCGCGAAGATATCGAGGCCATGGATCTCTCCTGCGAGAACGAGGCGAACATCACAAAAGCGAAACCGCAAAAACGAAAGGGCGCCCCCGCAGGACGCCCTTTGATGCCAAGACGCCGATGCCTGCGGGATCAGCGTTTCGAGAATTGGAAGCTGCGTCGCGCCTTTGCCTTGCCGTATTTCTTGCGCTCGACCACGCGGCTGTCGCGGGTGAGGAACCCCTGCGCCTTCAGCGTGGGACGAAGCCCCGGCTCGTAATTCAAAAGCGCCTTGCTGATGCCGTGGCGGACCGCGCCGGCCTGGCCGGAAAGCCCGCCGCCGACGACCGTGCAATTGACGTCGAACTGGCCGAGGCGATTGACGATCTGAAAAGGCTGGTTCAGCAACATGCGCAGCACCGGCCGCGCGAAATAGACCGGGCTGTCGCGCCCGTTCACCGTGATCTTACCGGTCCCGGGCTTGATCCAGACCCGCGCGATCGCATTCTTGCGCTTCCCGGTCGCATAGGCGCGGCCCTGCGCGTCGAGCTGCGGCCTGCTCTCGGTGCCCGTGGCCGGCGCCGCCGCGGCAGCGGCGGCGTGACGCAGCTGCGCGCCCTGCAGCGCCTCGCGCAGCCCGCCCAGATTCTGAGGCTGATCGGCCATGCTCATGCCCTCTTGTTCTTGCGGTTCATCGCCCCGACGTCGAGTATCGTCGGGCTTTGCGCTTCGTGCGGATGCGCCGTCCCGGCATAGACCCGCAGATGAGCCATGATGCGCCGGCCCAACGGGCCGCGCGGCACCATGCGCTCGACCGCTTTTTCGATCACGCGCTCGGGATGCTTGCCGGAAAGGATCGCGCCCTTGCTGCGCTCCTTGATCCCGCCCGGATAGCCCGTATGCCAGTGAAACATGCTGTCCTGACGCTTCTTGCCGGTCAGGGCGACCTTCTCGGCATTGACGACGACGACGTGATCGCCGCAATCCATGTTGGGCGTGTAAGTCGTCTTGTGCTTGCCGCGCAGCCGGTCGGCGACGATGGCCGCAAGCCGGCCGAGCACGACCCCGTCGGCATCGACGAGCAGCCATTTCTTCTCGATGTCGGCGGGCGTCGCGTTGTAGGTCTTCATGGGAGCCTCTTGAATGGGGGCGCAGTATGCCATGCATCTCGCGTCAGTCAAGCAAGGAACAAGTAGAAAAATCAGCTATTTGATGGTTACGGTATCATAATACCTCAATCGAGATCCTTGACACCTGCGGGTTTCCCAGGAGTGGCGCGGTGCTCGAAGCGGCGGAATTTGGCATTTGATCCTGCCGGGATGAATTGCCATAACCCGCCAAGCCTTCGCGTTTGCCTGCCTTCCCCGGCGAAACTGACCGCATAGAAGTCTCCATGGCATCGAGCCTCTCCGTCGTCTTGATCGGCTTGATCGGCGTTGCCGCATTTTGCGCGACCTTGCTTGGCGGGCTCTTCGCGCTCCGGCTCAAGGACCGGTTGCACCTCATCCTGGGCTTCAGCGCCGGCGCCGTCGTCGGCGTCGCATTTTTCGACCTTCTACCCGAATCATTGGAGCTCGGTGCCGCCTATTCCCCGCGCGTGCTCGCCGGCACGATCGCTATCGGATTCCTGACCTATCTCGTCCTCGACCGGCTGCTCTTGCTTCACCCGCACGAGGAAACCGAGATTCATTTGGCGCGCGCCCATGCCGGCGCCGCCAGCCTTTCGCTGCACAGCTTTCTGGACGGCATCGGCATCGGCCTGGCATTCAAGGTCTCGCCCAGCGTCGGCGTGATCGTCGCCGTCGCCGTGCTCACGCATGATTTCTCGGACGGGATCAATACGGTCAATTTTGTCCTGAAAAACAAAGGCCCGAGCAAACGGGCCTTCACCTGGCTGTTGATCGACGCCGTGGCGCCGATCCTCGGCATCGTCGCGACGCTCTTCTTGACGGTTCCGCGCGGAGTGCTCGGCCTTCTGCTCGCGCTCTTCGCGGGATTCTTCCTCTATATCGGCGCAAGCGACCTGATCCCCGAGAGTTACCACGCGCATCCGGTGCGCTGGACGACGGTGATGACCATCATCGGCGCCGGTACGCTCTATCTGATCGTGCAGATCGCGAATTTGTAGTGCTGCCACCGCCGGGGCGGCAAACGCGGCGGAATCTCGCCGGCGCGCTTAAGCCCGAGAGGCGAGAGCCGCGCGGCCGAACCCTGCCGCCGATGCCAGGAGTGCAAGTGCGCAAACGATCGCGGCACCGGTAGGCAGATCGAAGAAGGCCGAGGACAGCAGCCCGAGCACATAGCCGGCCAGCCCGACCGCATAGGCGACGACGAGCGGGCGCTTCACGTTCCAATGGCGCGCCGTGAGCGCCGGAATGATCAGCGAGGCGAAGACGAGGAACACGCCGACGAGTTGAACCGAGGCCGTCACCGTCAGAGCAAAGAGCGCGTAGAACAACACACGCCGCCGCGCCAGATCGACGAAGGCAATGAACAAGAGGATGACCGCGTAAAGGACGGCGACGGGAATGAGATCGCTCGGGACCACCCAGAGAATCTGGCCGACGAGCAGGTCCTTCAGATTTTCGGAGCCGTGCGGATTATAGTTGAGGAGAAGAATTTCCGCACTCGCCGCGACGACGAAGACGACGCCGATCACGGCTTCCTGCAAATCGGCGAGATGCTTTTCGGTCCAGATGAGAAACCCGGCGCTGACGAGCGCTGCGCCGACGGCCGCCGCCTGGACCGACCATCCGGTCGGCTCCCATCCCGCGAAATCGGCGATGACGACGCCCAATCCCGCGACCTGCGCGATCGCGAGATCGATGAAGACGATCCCGCGATCGAGCACGAGCTTGCCCAAGGGCACATGCGTCGCCAGTACCAGCAAGCCGGTCAGAAACGCCGGCAAGAGTATGTCGAGACTGTGATCAGCCACCCTTTTCCCCCAACCCCGTCAAAAGCCGCTTCACGGTGTCATCATAGAGGCCGATCAGGTCCTTGGCGCCGTCGGTGCCGCCGACGGTAAAGGGCAACATCACCGCGCGCAAATTGCTCTTCTCGGCGACGAATTGCGAGGGCTTGGGATCTTCGTACGCGGCGTAAACGATCATGCGAATGTGCATCGCCGGGATACGATCGAGCAAATCGGCGATATAGGCGCTGCCCGGCGGCACGCCCGGCTTCGGCTCGATATTGGCGGCTTCGGTCATGCCGAGCCAATTCGCCATGTAGATCCAGCCCTTATGATAGGAAACGAACTTGACGCCCTTCAGCGGCGCCGCTTCGGCGGCGAGGCGCTGTATCGCCTGCGCGAGGCTTGAGTCAAAGGCCTGCTCGCGTTGCGCATAGCCGGCCGCATGGGCCGGATCGACCTCGGCGAGCCGCTTGGCCAAAGCCGCCGCGACCAGGCGCATGTTGCGCGGATCGGTCTGGATATGCGGATTGCCGGCCGGATGGACGTCGCCTTCGGCGCGATCGAGCCGTTCGGGTCTTTCGAGGAGGGTCACCTGCTGTGCCGCCTCGAAATAGCCGGGCTGGCCGGGTTGGACCTTCGCATTGGAGGATTGGCGCAGGAGGACGGGCATCCAGCCGATCTCGAGCTCCGCGCCGGTGCACACAGCGAGATCCGCGTTGCGCAGCCTCGAGATGAGCGCCGGACGCGCCTGAATCTGATGCGGATCCTGGAGCCCGGTCGTTGCTGTGTAGACGTCGACATCGCTGCCGCCGATCGCGGTCGCGAGAGCGCCCCATTCCGGCTCGCAAGCGAAGACGTTGATCGCCGCACGCGCTGGCGCGGTTGCGAGAAGGAGCCCGGCAAGAACGCATAGGCTGGTAAGATTTCGGCGCATGATCGCCCCTCTCAATATTGATGGGCGCCGTGAGCGCCAAGGCTGACGGTATATTGCAGGATCACTTGATTATCCGGTACCGGGCGCGACTCGTCGCGGTTGTACTGCAGCCGGAAGCGGCCGAACTCGCTGGTCGAGTAATCCACCATTGCGCTGTAGCGCCGCGGCGTCGCGCCCGCGGAATCCAGCGTTGTGCCGGCAAAGGCCGGCCCGAGCGAGGGCGCATTCACCTGGTCGTAGCGCAAGCCGACGCGCCAGAACGGCATGAACTGGTAAACGCCCTGAACATAGAAGCCAGTCTGCCAATCGCTCGAAAAACGCTTGGTCGTCGACACGCCCGCGGCAGCCGGAAAATCGAGCGCGCTGAAACCGCCCTGCTCCTTGCGCAGGAACACCTCGCTTTGCAGCTTCACATAGCGCAGCGCGAAATTGCCGTTGGGCGCCCATTTATAGACCCCGTCGGCGATCAGCGTATGATCCGTTCCGGTGAATATATCCGAGCCCGCGGTCCCGCCGACCGGATCGGTCGCGCGCTTGTTGGCATGCGTGCCGAGATAAGAGATCCCCGCACTGTAGCTCGCGCTGGTGCCGATGTCGTCGCCTGTATGGACGAAAGCACTCCAGGCGCCGACGCCGTCGTTGTGATTGCTCGACAGCGCTTCGCTGACGCCATTGGCGGGAAAAGACGCGCCGCGCAGCACCTCGCCGCCGAATTCGAGGAATTGATTGGTCGGCGCCAGCCACCGCAACTGCATGCCGTCGTCGCCATATTGGCCGTTGAGGAAGGCGAGATAGGGCAAGGGTGCATCGGCGAAGTCCCAGGTATGGGCGTGCTGCTCGTTGAGATAGCCGATACCGGAGAAGAAGCGGCCGAATTTGGCAGTGAAACCCCAGGGCAGCGCGGTCGGCTGAGCGAATGCCTCTTCGATGCTGACACTGTTGTCGTTTTCGAACGCGACCGTGAGATTCGCAAACAGCGCCTGATCGACATTGGCCTGCAGATTGATCTCGCTTTCTCCAATGCTCGGGCCGCGCGGCGGCGGCTTCGCCTGATCGCCGAGCGCAAATCCGGGCAGGCGCCAGGTGTTCGGGTTGTGGCTCGATGCCATCGCCTTGCCGTCGAGCACGACGCCAATCGCCGGGTTGAACGCGTTGGCGCTCGCGGGCGCATTGCTGGCCGCGGCGGGCTCCGGCGCGGCAGGCGGTGCCGCCTGCGCCGTCGCGAGCGCCTTTTGCGCATCATCGGCCTTCGTGGTCGCGGTCGCGGCCTTCTCCTCCGCCGCCTCGACGCGCTTCTCCATCGTTTGCATTTTTTCGTCGTAATCGTGCTGCAGCTTGGCGAGCTCCGCCTGGTATTGACGCTGCATCGCCTCCATCGTCTGGCGAATGCTCGCCAGATCGTCCGCTCTTGCGGCCGCCGGCCAAAGGAGAGGAAATAAAACAAGCGAACCGCGCGCAGCACGCCGCAACCCAAAAGACGCGTGAAAATTCATTGATTGCTCCATCGGCTGAAATCGCAAACGCCCCACGCGACCGGGCGCGGGACAGCTTCACTCGGACGATTTCAGACGATGGGGGGGCCGCGGGTAATGAAGAGAAGATGGCGGGGTAAGGTCAGCCACAGTGCTTTGCCCGCCGCCACGATGGCGAGCGCGACACCCGGTGGCGCCGGAAGCGGGATCGCCGCCGGCAAAGGCGCATTGCCGAGTAGAAAGACGGAGGCGCAGATCGGGCAATCGACATCGGGCGGCAGAACCGGCGACGACGGATCAACCGGCCCGCTGCCGGCGCGAAGCGACGCCAGCCCGTGCCCGCGTTCGAGGAAGCGGTAATCCTCCGGGTGCATGTGGCCGAAAGCCGCGACGAATTGGACCAGAAGCGCGAAGAGCGCGAGCCAGGGCGCTGACCGCTGGAGGTTTCGTCTTGCGATGGCGCCGCGATCGGACATCATGGTTACCATAGGGGCAAAATGCTTGAGGTGACAAGCCTCGCGCGCCTTGACACGATGTCGCGATCCGCGCGCCGGTGCTAAGGAAGGACGGCGGCGGTAAGGATATGCCCATGACCGGTGAACCCTTGGTGCTCCAACAGATAGAGGACGGCGTCGCCCGGCTCACGCTCAACCGGCCGGCGGCGCGCAACGCGCTTTCGGTGGCGCTGATGAGCGCGATCGAGGCGGCGCTCGACGCGCTCGCCGAAGATCGCGACGTGCGCGTGATCGTGATCGCGGGCGCCGGCCCCGCCTTTTGCGCCGGCCACGATCTGCGCGAGCTACGCGCCAATCCCGGACGGCAACATTACGAAGCCGTCTTCGCCCAATGCTCGCGGCTCATGACCCGGATCGTCCGCCTGCCGAAACCGGTGATCGCCCGCATCCAGGGCATCGCCACCGCCGCCGGATGCCAGCTCGTCGCCTCCTGCGATCTCGCTATCGCCGCCGAGGATGCGCGCTTCGCCACTCCGGGCGTCAATATCGGGCTCTTCTGCTCGACGCCGATGGTCGCGCTCTCGCGCGCCGTCGGACGCAAGCCAGCGATGGAAATGCTTCTGACGGGCGGCATGATCGGCGCGGAGCAGGCCCGGCTTTGGGGTCTCGTCAATCGCGTCGTGGCGGCGGGGCAACTCGACGATGCGGTGACGGCGCTCGCCCGCGAGATCGCCGCGAAATCGCCCCGCATCCTCGCCATCGGCAAGGAAGCCTTCTACCGTCAGGCCGAGCTCGGCCTCGACGCGGCCTATGCCTATGCGAGCGAAGTGATGACCGCGAACATGCTGGCGCGCGATGCCGCCGAGGGGATCGATGCGTTCCTCGAGAAACGCGCGCCGGTCTGGGAGGGCCGATGAATCACGATCATTACAGCGACGAATATTTGCGCGCCATCTTCGCGCGCGTGAAGACGATCGCCATGATCGGCGCGAGCCCGCGCCCGGACAGGCCGAGCAACCGCGTGATGCAGTTCCTCCAGCATCGCGGCTTTCGCGTGATCCCGGTCAATCCGCAAGCCGCCGGCGAAATCATTCACGGCGAGAAAGCCGTCGCCAGCCTCGCCGATATTCCCGGCGCTATCGACATGGTCGACATCTTCCGCCGCTCGGAGTTGGTCGCGCCGGTCGTCGATGACGCGATCGCCAAAGGCGCGAAAATCATCTGGATGCAATTGGGCGTGCGCGACGACCAAGCCGCGGCCAAGGCCGAGGCTCGCGGCATCGATGTCGTGATGAATCGCTGTCCCGCGATCGAGATCCCGCGGCTCGGCATTTAGCGCGCCCGCAAAGAGCGGCAATCAAGCCGACAGATCCACTAGATCCACTCGCGCGCAGTTGTGCGTTGCAGCGTGCGTCGTGCATAGGTGATGCCGCAACAGCGGTGGATACCGCCTTTTAGCTTCCGGCGGGCGCCGCGAGATGTTACCCTTCAAGCAAAATACCGTGATCCGCGAAACGTCGGACCGGAAAGACAAAGAGCTGCGACAGGACAGGGAGGAAATCATGCTGCGATCATTATGCAAGCTGTCGGCGGCGCCCATGGCGGTTGCGCTCGCCCTTCTCGTCGGGCCGGCGTCGGCCGAGACCATCAAGATCACGGTGATAGCCGGCGGACCGCCGCAAGTGACCAATGTCAGGGTCACCAAGGAAAAATGGATCCCGTACATCGACCAGCAGCTGGCGGCATCGGGCAAGGATTACAAGATCGAGTGGAAAGAAGCCTATGGCGGAAGTCTGGCGACCTTCACCGAGGTCTTCGAGGCGGTCGAGCAAAACATCGGCCAGGTTGCGGTAATCCTCAAGAACTTCGAGGAATTGAAGCTGCCGCTCGAGCAGTATTTCTACATGTTGCCTTTCAATCGCACGACGATCCCGCAGATGGTGGAAATCGACCATGAAATGCGCGAGAAGCTGCCGCAACTGAATCAGGCCTATCTCGATCACAACCAGGTGTTCCTGGGTTCGGCCGCGACAGAATCGACCGATATCTTCACCACCTTTCCGATCAAGACCGTGGATGATTTGAAGGGCCACAAGATCGGAGCGTCGGGCGCGATGGGTCATTATCTGCGCGGCACGGGCGCGGTCGTGGTCACCTCCTCGATGCTCAACTCCTACACTTCGATCCGCAACGGAGTCTATGAAGGCTATCCGATCAGCATCTCGCTCGCCGGCGCCTATCGTACCTATCAGGCCGCGAAAAATTTCACCGACGTCAATTTCGGCGTGACCGCGACCTCGGCGCTCACGGTCAACAAGAAGACCTGGGACAGTTTTCCGGATTTCGTGAAGAAGATCTTCATGGATGCGACGTCGAAATGGCCGGGCTGGCAGGAGGAAGTGGATAGCGCGCGGCGCGCCGATTTCATCGCCAAGATGAAGGCCCAGGGCGTGACCTTCTCCACGCTCCCCGATTCCGAGCGCCGGCGCTGGGCCCACATGATGCCGAACATCGCCAAGGAATGGGCCGAAGCGCTCGACAAGAAGGGGCTGCCCGGCACCTTGGTCCTCACCACCTATGTCGGCCTCCTGCACGCGCACAAGATCGACATGGCGCGCGAGTGGGACAAGGACTGACGGTCTAAAGGAATATCTATCCCTCTGCCCGCCGAGGCGGGCGGAGGGATCCGGAGAATGAAACCGAGCAAGAGATTGAGGAGGTCGGCATGGATACCATCCGAACCTGGCCGGGCCGTCTGTTCGATTTGGTGATTTCCGGCATCAATGCGGTCGGCACCATGTGGATCTTCGTTCTCATGGTCTTGATCAATTCCGACGTCTTCATGCGCTACGTATTCAACGCGCCGCTGACAGGCGTACCGCTCATCATCAGCATGTCGATCATCGGCATCGTGTTTCTGCAATTGCCCGATGCGCTGAGGAACGGGCGCTTCATCCGCAACAACGCCTTGCTCAGCCGCATGCTCGAACAGCACCCGAAGGTCGGCCACTGGATGGAGACCGCGTACAATTTCGCGGGCTTCGTGTTCATGGCGATCCTTTCCTGGTACGAATGGCCGTTCCTCGCGGACAATTGGAAGGAGGGAACCTATGCCGGCAACGAGGGAGATTTCACCCTGCCGGTTTGGCCGCTGACGCTTATGGTGGTTGTCGGCGCCATCTGCTGCGGCCTCCAATATCTCCGTCAGATGTGGCGCGACATCCGGTATCTCCGCGGCGACGCCAGCGCCGCCGAGCACGTTCCGGTTTTCGAGTAAGGCGCCCCCTCGTGAGCGACATCGAGATCGGCGCGCTTTCGATCGTCGGCATTCTCATTCTCGTTTACAGCGGCGTGCACATCGCGATCGCGATGGCGCTCTTGTCGTTCGGCTGCGTCTGGCTCGTGCGCGACTTCAACATCGCGGGCAAGATGGCGGCGCTGGCCTCCACCGAGGCGCTGCAGCGCTACGAATTCGGCGTCATCCCGTTGTTCGTCCTGATGGGGATGCTGGTGAGCATCTCGGACATCGGACGCGATACCTATGACGTGGCCAATCACCTGTTTCGCCGGGTTCGGGCCGGGCTCGGCGCCGCCACGGTCGCCGCCAACGCGGTCTTTGCCGCCGTCACGGGCACTTCGATCGCGTCCGCTTCGGTGTTCACCAAAATCGCCGTGCCCGAGATGCTGCGCCTCGGCTATCAGCCGCGCTTCGCCGTCGGCGTGGTCGCGGGCAGTTCGGTCCTCGGCATGCTGATCCCGCCGAGCCTGTTGCTGATCCTCTTCGGCATCCTGGCGGAGACCTCGATCGGGGACTTGTTCATCGCGGGCATCGTGCCCGGCATCATGCTGGCATCCGCCTATATCGTGCAGATATGGCTGGTGGCCCGCTTCAAGCCCGACTACGTGCAGACCGGCGACAGCTTGGGGCAATCGACCGCGCCGCTCCTGACGCGCCGCGAAGTCGTCACCAAGAGCGCGCCCATCGTGATCCTGATCGGACTGGTGCTGGGCGGCATCTATGGCGGCGTGTTCACGGCCACCGAGGCGGGCGGCGTCGGTGCGTTCGCGGCCTTCGTCCTCACCCTGCTGCGGCGCAAGCTCACTTTCGCCAACCTTTGGCGCGTGCTGGTCGAGACCGGTTACGTGACCGCGGCGATCAGCTTCCTCTTGATCGCCGCCAATCTCTATTCGCGCATGATCGCCGCGACCGGCATCCCGAACGAGATGGAGAGCTTGATCGACCATCTCCATCTCGGCTTCTACGGTTTGATCGCGATCTACCTGGTCGTGATCATTCTCATGGGCACGATCCTCGATTCCGGCTCCATCATGCTGATTACCGTCCCGATCATCGTTCCCGCCCTGGCGGGTTTCGACGTGGATCTGATCTGGCTCGGGGTCGTCACGATCATCGCCGTCGAGATCGGACTGCTGACCCCGCCCTTCGGCGTCGCGGTATTCGTGGTCCAGCAGAACCTCAAGGAAACCGGCATCGCCTTGAACGACATTTTCGCGGGCGCGGCGCCCTTCGCGATCACGATGCTGATCGTGCTGTGCCTCGTGACACTCTTTCCCCAGCTTGCGCTCTGGCTGGTCTATTTGAAATAGACAACGGGCACGGCAGCCGCGTTGGCCTCACTTCACTTGTCCGGCTGCCTGCCACGCCTCGACCGCGTGAACGGGATGGAGCAGCATCAGGATATTCAGGGTTAGATTGTCGCGGATCGTCACGCCCACACCGACTTCCATGGCGATCGCCAGCGCGACGACAAGCTTGACCGGCAGAACCCGCGCCAGCCAGAAACCGACAATGGCGGTGAGCGTGTCGCTGACGGAATTGAGGATGCTGTCGCCGTAATAGTTGAGCGAAATCGTATCGGCGCGATAGCGCTCGATGATGAAGCTGCTGTTCTCGAGCACTTCCCAAGATACTTCCAGCGACACGGCCGCCAAGAAACGCAGGCCGACGGGCCATCGCCGCCCGACCAGCCACAGCAGAAAATAAAATCCGAAACCGTGGATCAGATGCGAAAAACTGTACCAATCGGCGATGTGTTGCGAGTTGCCTGAACTCGCCACATCGCCTTCCCAGAACTTCACTTAACCGCAGGTGCAGATGGCGACGCGCCCCATGAGATGCTCGCTGAACGCCTGCGCGGCGATCAAGGCCGCGGCGATCGCGGTGTAACCCGCGGGCGAAACTTTTTGAACCGAGGCCGCAACGCCAAGTCTCTCGTTCACGTCCTGCCTCCTCGGTCTCCGACAGGGGGGATCGCCGAATGCGGCCAATCCCGCCCGTCAATCGGCCTGCCGGACGGCGAGCGATGCGTTATGGCCGCCGAAGGCAAAGGAATTCGAGATCGCGACCTCGATCCGCCCGCTGCGCGCCTCGTTGGGCACGTAATCGAGATCGCATTGCGGATCCGGCGCGATGAAATTCGCGGTTGGCGGGATGAAGCCGCCGCGCATCGCAAGGATCGTCGCTGCCATTTCGATCGCGCCCGCCGCACCGAGCGCGTGACCATGGATCGATTTGGTCGAGGACACGGCGAGTTTCTTCGCATGGTCGCCGAAGACCATGTGGATCGCTTTGGTCTCGGTCGCGTCATTGGCCGCGGTACCGGTGCCATGCGCGTTGACATAATCGACCGCGCCGGGCGCGATCCCGGCATCTTTCAGGCACGCCGCCATCGCGCCGGCCGCACCTTCCGCCGCCGGCAACACGATGTCACCCGCATCGGAAGTGGCGCCGAAACCGATGATCTCGGCCAGGATGTCGGCGCCGCGCGCGAGCGCGCGCGCGCGCGTCTCGATCACGAGAATTGCCGCGCCCTCGCCCAGCACCATGCCCTTCCGGTCGCGCGAGAACGGCCGGCACGTGTCCGGCGCCATGACGCGCAACGCTTCCCAGCCTCTGATCGTGCCGAAGGTGAAGACCGCCTCGGTCCCGCCGGTCACAGCCGCATCGGTCATGCCCGCGCGGACCATGTGGAAGGCGACGCCGATCGCGTGATTGGCCGAGGAGCAGGCGGAGGCCACGACGAAAGAAGGCCCCGTGATGCCGTGCTCCATCGTGATGTGGCTGCAGGGCGCGTTGATCATCAGCTTCGGAATGGTGAAGGGATGAAGGCGCTTGGCGCCTTGGCCGTAGACGCGAAGATAACTCTCGTCGAGCGTCGTTTGTCCGCCGACGCCCGAGCCGATGATGGCGGCGGTCCGCGCGCCGAGCCCCGCGCGGAAGTCGAGCCCGCTCTGTGCGATTGCCTCGCGCGCCGCGACGAGCGCGAATTGCGTGCAGCGATCGTAGAGCGCAAGCTTGCCGCTCGCGAAATAGGCATTGGGGTCGAAATCCAAAACCTGCGCGCCGATCTTGGTGATGAGCGCGTCGCTCGGGATGATGCTGATGGGCCCGATCGCGCTTTGCCCGGATTTGATGCCGGACGCGAAGGCGACCGCATTCTTGCCCGGCGCGGCGCAGACGCCGAGGCCGGTGACGACCACCCGGTTCATTGCCCGCATCTCATGACAAACCCGGAGCGGTGTTCACGCCTTTCCGCTTTTCTGCTCTTCGACCAGCTTGGCAACCGCATCGATGACGTTGCCCGCGGTCGTGAAGCTGATGCCGGCCGAATTGTCCTCGTTGGCATTGAAAGGAATCTCGATGTTGAACTTTTCCTCCAACGCGAAGACGAGCTCGATCGAATCGAGCGATTCGAGATTGAGATCCGCCAGCTCCGTCTCGCGCGTAACAATCCCAGGCTCGACCTTCGCCTGTTTCGCGATGACCTCGATGACCTCGCCAGCAATATCCGCCATATTCCCTTCTTCCTTCGTCGAGCGCGGCGACACCCGATAGCATAGAAGCAGCCAGCGCGACAGGGCGATGTCCGCCTACTCGGCCGCAACCTCAGCGCCGACCGTCATTGGCCGCTCGCGCGGTAACAGCGAGGCTGCGGCGACGATCACCAGAGCCAGCCCGCCGAGCACGGCAAAAAGCCAGACGAAATCGCCGCTGCGATCATAGATCACCGCGATCAAAGGCACACCCAATGCGCTCACGCCAAGGGAGAGCAGGAATTTCGCCCCAAGGGCGGTCGCGCGCCAGCGCGACGGGGTGTAATGCACGAGGAGCGCGTTCTCGGTCGGGGTCGCCACCGCGATCATGCTGAAACATAAGAGCGAGGCGGCAAAGAGCGGCAACTCGAAGAGCCGCATCGCGGCAAAGAGCACCGGTGCCTGAACCGCCCAGCACGCCAGATAGATCCACTTCATCGCGAAACGGTCGGCCATCAAGCCGCCGAGCATTTGAAAACCCGCGCTCGCGATGAAGACGAGGCTGACGAGCCCGCCGGTGCCCATCAGCCCGCCTTGGGTGATATCCGGCAAACGCTGCTCGAACAATTTGGGCAGGACATTGGAAAACGCCTGAAACACGATCCCGGCCGCGAGCATCGTGATCGACAAGAGCACGAAGGCACGCCTGATATCGGCGTTGCCGGGCTCGGGATGCGGCCGGCGATCGGTTTTCGCCGCGACCACCGAGCCGCCGCGCACCAAGAGAGCGAGCGAAGCGGCGAGAGCGAGACACAGAACACCGGGAACGAGGAAAGCCGCGCGCCAGCCATAGAGCGTCGTCAGGCTCGCGGCGACGAAGGGTCCGGCGCCGATGCCGATGCTGCCGAAAATGCCGTTCCAGCCGAGCATGCGGCCGCGATTCTGGGCGTTGCGCACCAGCCACGCGGTGCCGACGGGATGATAGATCGAGCCGAAAAGCCCAACGAGGCCGAGGCCCAGCGCAATTCCGAGCGGACCCTGCGCCAGCCCGGTGACGATGGCGGCGACCCCGCTCCCGCCGAAAAACACCACCATCATGCGTTCGGCGCTCCAATGATCGCCGAGCCAGCCCGCCGGCAGCGCCGCGAAGCCGTAGAGCACCATTCCGGGCACGGCGAGCCACATCAGCTCGCCGTAACTGAGCCCGAAGCGCCCGCCCAAGGTCAGCACCACCGTCGGATAGAGCAGCATCAGCAGATGGGTCAGAGAATGGCCGATATTGGCGAAAAACAGCGCCCAGCGAGCCGAATTCCTGTTCATGGCAAGGAGGGTGGCATGTCAGATCGGATCCAGCAACCGCCGGGGATCGCCGCCGGTCTCGCGCACAACCCATTCGAGAAAATCGCGATTGCCTTCGACCACCGGCAAGGCCTCGATGCAAGGGCAGTCGTAGGAATGGAGCGACTTGACGCGGCCGATGAGCCTTTCGAGCTTTTCCTCGGTCGTTTTCAGGATCAGCACGGCCTCTTCCGCCTCTTCGAGCTTGCCTTCCCAGCGAAAGATCGAGACGGCTCCCGGCAGGATATTCGCACAGGCGGCAAGCTGCTCCTCGACCACCTGGCGGCCGATGCGCCGCGCTTCCTCGACGTCGCCGGCCGTCACATAAACGAACATTACCGCCATGCCGATATCTCTCCCCCTCGACCTCTGGAGCTGGAGCCGCCGCCGCGACTCGTCGCGCTTGGCGCTTCTCCCGCTTTGGGTTTAGCATGACGAAAAACCGGGAGGAGTCCATGGAGCCTATAGCGCAGCCTGCGGCCGAGCCGCGGCGGCATTCGCCCACGCAAATCCAGCGCCTGTGGCTCCGCCGCGGCCTCGATCAGCCCGGCGGAAAACTGCCGCTCTTCGATATGTTTGGCCAGCACATCGACCCGCGCACGGTCCGCGCCTGCGTCGAGCAGGGTTGGGCCGAACCGTGGTATGCTAATCCGCTCAACCCCGATTGGCTGGTCTGCAAGCTCACCCCTCTTGGCCGCGATGTCGCGCAGCGCAGTAACGCCGAACGTGCTCATGAATCACATAAAATATTATCTCTAGTATTTTGATTATAAACTTTATTTTCCTAGACGTGCCTGACTCCGCAGCCCCAGGCCGCGCGGCAAGGACAGAGCCCAGACCAGGGTCAAGAGCGCCAAGACGAGATTGATCTGAAAGATGTGATGGAGCGCGCCCGCGAAGGCATCCATCAGCGGCGCCAATTCGGCCGCCGACATCGCCTGGCGAAGCGCCGGCTCGAGCAGACGGCTGCCGACATCGCTGCCGCCGCCCGCCAACGCCGCATTGACGATGCCCCCGAACACCGCCGCGCCCAGCGACTGGCCGATGATCCGGCTGTAATTGTAGCTCGAGGTCACGACGCCGCGCTGATGCCAGTCGACGCTCGATTGGATGCCGACGAAGAAGCCCATATTCGTGAGCCCCATGCCGAGCCCGACGACGAAGGCGCTGCCGATGGCCCATTGCGCGCCGAGCGACGGCGACAGGAAAGTCATCATGGCGCTGCCCGCGATCAGCACGATGCAGCCGAGGCTCGATGATTTCCGGTAGGAGATCGTCAGCAGGCTCCGCCCGGCGATGAAGCCCCCGGTCGGCCAGGCGACGGACATGGCGGTCAAGGCGAGCCCGGCGAGAAAAGCGCTCTCCCCGAGAACGCCTTGGATGAAAGCCGGAAGGAACGCCGTGATCGCCATTTGCGCGGAGCCCAGCGAGGCGCTCGCGCAATTGCCGTAGATCACCATCCGATTGCGCCAGATCTCGAGCGGCAGCATGGGCTCGCGCGCGCGCCGCTCTTGGATCAGCAGGAGAGCCGCCGCGAGCACCGCCCCGATCAGCAACGCGACGATCGTGGTCAGCGAAAGCGACGCCGCGCGGGTCAGTGCGTACATCAGCTGGCCGGTCGCAAGCGCCATCAGAACGGAGCCGAGATAATCGATCTGGTGCGGGCGGAACTCGATATGTTCGCGGAAGGTGGCGGCCAGCATCGCCACCGTGACGAGGCATAGCGGGACGTTGATCCAGAACACCCATTGCCAGCTCAGATGCGCCACGATGAAGGCGCCGAGTATCGGACCGACAAAGGCGGAGGTCGCAAACGTGGTCGAGATGTAGCCCTGAACCTTGGCGCGCTCGGGCGGGGGATAGAGGTCGCTGACGATGGTCTGGGAGACGGTCGCGAGCGAGCCGGCGCCGAGGCCTTGGACGACGCGGAAGACGATCAGCGACACCATGTTCCAGGCGAAGCCGCACAACACCGATCCGATGACGAAGAACACGATGCCGACATAGAGAATGCGCTTGCGGCCGTAGAAATCGCACAAGCGGCCATAGATCGGCACGGTCACGCCTTGCGTCAGCAGATAGGCGGTAAAGACCCAACTGAAGAGATCGAAATCGCCGAGCGCGCCGACGATCGTCGGCATGGCGGTGGCGACGATCGTCACCTCGACCGCCGACACGAAGCTCGCCATCATCGCGGCCGCAAAGCTCCATCGCCGGCGGGCTGCGGAAATCGGCTCGGGCACCTTGCTCTCGATCAAGCGGTCTCGTGAAGATGGTCGGGCAGGCGAGATTCGAACTCGCGACCCTCAGCACCCCATGCTGATGCGCTACCAGGCTGCGCTACTGCCCGCCCAGGCGGCGACTATAGTGACCGCGGCGCGCGGATGCAACGCTGCGGCCGAAGGGGCGCGCCGCGCCCGGCGCCTAACGCGGAATCTTGTTGAGGAGATCGCGCAGAGCGATCAGCTCGTCGCGAATTTCGAGGAGCGAAGCGCGCAGCTTGTCGGTCTTGCCGGCGCGCGGCAGCGGGGCCGGCGGCGACGGGCGCGGCGCGTCCTCGGTCTTGAGCGCGCCCTCGCGCAAGAGCTTCTGCACGCCCTTGATCGTATAGCCTTGATCATAGAGGCATTGGCGGATGCGCCGGAGCAACACCACGTCGTCGGGGCGGTAGTAGCGCCGCCCGCCGGCACGCTTCAAGGGCTTCACCTGAGGAAATTTCAACTCCCAGAAGCGCAGCACGTGTTGCGGGACTTCCAGTTCGTCGGCGACCTCGCTGATGGTGCGGAACGCCTCGGCCGATTTGGACGCGCGCCTGGCGCTCGCTGCGCGCGGCGGAGAGCCGAAAAGATCCGGCATCCTGACGGTCATGAGGCGCTCGAATTCTGTTTGCTCAGCGCGGCGTTGATATGGTCCTTCAATACATGCGAGGCCCGAAAGACGAGCACGCGGCGCGGATTGATCGGGACCTCTTTTCCGGTTTTGGGATTGCGGCCGATGCGCCTGCCCTTCTTGCGCACCGCGAAACTGCCGAAGGACGATATCTTGACCATCTCGCCGCGCGCCAAGGCCTCGGAAATCTCGTTGAGCACGGTCTCGACGAGTTCCGCGGATTCATTGCGCGACAGCCCGACCTCCTGATAGACGGCCTCGCTGAGTTGCGCCCGAGTCACCGTTTGCCCGGTCATGTACCGCCTCCCCCATTTAAGCGAAACTTTAGTCCGCGGCAGGAAAATTTGCAATTACAGATGCTTGTGCGTGTTTCTTGAGCATGGGCCGCCTACCACCGGATCAAGGCGGCCCCCCAGGTGAGACCACCCCCCATGGCCTCGACCAAAACCAGCTGGCCCGGGCGGATTCGGCCATCGCCTGCCGCTTCGGCGAGCGCCAGCGGCACCGAGGCTGCCGAGGTGTTGGCGTGCCGGTCGATCGTCAGCACAACCTTCTCGGCCGGCAGATCGAGCTTGCGCGCCATCGCATCGATGATGCGGCGATTGGCCTGGTGCGGCACCAGCCAATCCACGTCGCGTGCGGTGAGCCCGTTGGCGCCAAGGGCCTCGTCGACCACCGCGGCCAGGCATTGGACGGCATGGCGGAATACTTCCTTGCCTTCCATCCGCAACAAGCCCGCCGTCCCGGTCGTCGAAACGCCCCCATCGACATAAAGGAGATCATGATGGCGGCCATCGGAGCGCAGATGGGTCGACAAGATACCACGCTCCGCGACGCTGCCATTCGATGGCGCGGCGCGCAGCACGATCGCCCCGGCGCCGTCGCCGAAGAGCACGCAGGTGCCGCGATCCTGCCAATCGAGAATGCGCGAGAAGGTCTCTGCGCCGATCACCAACGCCGTCTTCGATTGGCCGGCACGAATGAAATTGTCGGCCGTCGCAAGCGCATAGACGAAGCCCGAGCATACCGCCTGGACGTCGAACGCGGCGCCGGCGTTCACGCCCAACGCGGCCTGAACCTTGACGGCGGTTGCCGGAAAGGTGTTGTCGGGCGTCGAAGTCGCCAGCACGATGAGGTCGACATCCGCCGCCGCGACGCCGGCGGCCGCCAGCGCGCGCTTGGCGGCTTCGATCGCCAGATGCGAGGTGTATTCGCCCGGCGCCGCGATATGGCGCTGGCGGATTCCTGTGCGCTGGACGATCCATTCATCCGAGGTATCGAGAGTCTTCGCGAGATCCGCGTTGGTGACGACACGCTCGGGCAAATAGCCGCCACAGCCCAAAACCTGCGCGCGGAAACCCATTTCAGAGAACTGCCGTCTGGGTTTTTTCCGAGGAATCCGCAATCGCGCTCATGCGCGCGATATCGTCGCGAATCTTTTCGAGAAAGCCGTTGAGGCACATGTCGACGCCGACGGCGATCGCGCTGGCGAAGCCCTCCTCGTCGGTGCCGCCGTGACTCTTGACGGCGATCCCGTCGAGCCCAAGGAACACGGCGCCGTTGTACCGCCGGACATCGAGCCGTTCGCGCAGCTTCTTGAGCGCGGGCTTGGCAAAGATATACCCCAGCCGGGCGGCGAGCGAGCTGGTGAAGGCGGAACGCACGAAATCCATGAAGAGCTTCGCTGTGCCCTCTGCCGTCTTGAGCGCGACGTTGCCGGTGAAGCCGTCGGTGACGATCACGTCGACGGCGCCGGAGCCGATCTCGTCGCCTTCGACATAGCCGTGAAAATTGATCGGCGAGCCGTCGGTCCTCAGGCGCAACGCGGCGCCGCGCACGGCATCATTGCCCTTCAATTCTTCGGACCCGATATTGAGCAGCCCAACCGTAGGCCGCGCCAAGCCCAGCACGGTGCGCGCGAACACCTCGCCCATCAAGGCGAACTGCACCAGATTCTCGGCATCGCATTCGACATTCGCGCCGAGGTCGAGCATCACGCTTTCGCCGCGCTTGGTCGGAAAGAACGTGGCGATCGCCGGCCGATCGATGCCCGGCAGGGTCTTGAGCGCGAATTTCGCCATCGCCATCAACGCGCCGGTATTGCCTGCCGAGACCGCGCAGCCCGCCTCGCCCGCCGCCACCGCGTCGAGCGCCAGGCGCATCGACGAATTGCGGCCGCTGCGCAACGCGGTCGAAGGCTTCGCGTCGCCGGTAATGAAATCGTCCGTGTGCCGGATGGTGCTGCGCGCAGCCAGAACCGGCAGCTTGTCGAGCAGCGGCCGGATCCGGCGCTCGGCGCCGAAGAGCAGGAATTCGATTTGTGGAAAACGTTGGAGCGCGATCGCCGCGCCTTTGACGATCATGTCGGGAGCTCGATCGCCCCCCATGGCATCGAGCGCGACGACGATGCGGTCGCTCACTCCTGCGCGCCCCCGGCGCCGGCGCTCACGCGGTCTCGGCTGCGACCGCCGTCACTTCGCGGTCGCCGTAATGACCGCAAGCCTTGCAGATATGATGCGGGCGCTTCATCTCGCCGCAATTGGAGCATTCGACGAAGCTCGAGGGCGGCAGGGCGTGATGCGCGCGCCGCATATTGCGGCGGGATTTCGATGTCTTCTTCTTTGGAACGGCCATGGCGAAAGATCCTTAACGACCCTCGGGAACAAGCGCAGGTAACTACCCAAAAACCGGGGCTCTTGCAACCTCGTTGGCGCGGAACGGTTCAGCCCTCCCGCCCTTGGCGCAACTTGGCCAGCGCGGCAAAGGGCGAGTCGAGCGGCGGCTCGGATGCGGCAGACGCCCCATCCAGCGACGCGCTCGGGGCGCGCGGAAACGGGTCGAGAGCGAGCGAAAGCTGCTGCGCCACCGCTTCGCCGATATCGACGATGCCGCCCTCCAGCGGCTCGACGGTCTCGCTCACGCCGTCGAGCAACACCTCTTCCTGCAGGTCGAGCGCGCCATAGAGCAACGAAAAGGTTTCCTCGACCCGGCTTGCGACAGGCTCAAGGGTGATGATGCAGGCTTGAGCCAACGCCGCTTCGAGCGCCGCCGTCAGCCGGTAGAACCCGCCCGCCACCGGCTTCAGCTCCACCCGCGCCGTGAGGCGGTCCAGCGTCAGCAGATCAAACCGGCGTGCGAGCGCAGCGCATTCCTCGGCCGAGGCCGCGATCTCGTAGCTCGACCCGCCGGGACGCAGCCGCATCACATCGACCGGTCGGCTGAATTCTAAAAAATCATTCATTTCCAGTAGCTTGTATATCGAAGCTTACCTTGCCCGCGAGAAAATTATCGAGCCCCTGCCCGGCAAGGGTCGCGACTTCGCGCCGCATATAGCGCGCGATCGCCGCCACGGCCTCGGCCGGCGGCGTCACCGTGCCGTAGAGGTTGCGCCGCAGCGCCTCGGCCAACTCGTCGCCCTGCCCGCCGAGACCCCGGTCATAAGAGACGATGCGGCCATAAAAGCTCTTCGCCATTTCCTTGACGTGCCGCCCGACGCCGATATCGCTTGCCCCGAGCTCGCGCAGGCCGCGATCGAGATCGGCGAACATCGTGTCGAACAGCTCTTGCGCAAGATCCGCGCTGGCCGCACGCTCGGCCTTGAGACGATTAAGGACAAGAAAGGCATGCAACGCAATCAACTCGAAGCGGCCATCGAGCGTGTCCGGCACCGACCAGGACAAGAAAAACACGGGATCGCGCGCGCGGGCGACGATTTGCGTGTAGAGCGCATGGGCTGCGGCGCGGTGCGGGTTGCGGCGGAACAGTGAGGCGAGTGACATGGTTTTCCGAGGTTAGCCGATCGCCGGCGCTGCGGCAGCGGAAAGATTGACACAGGGTCCCCGCGATTGGCATGGTTGGCTCGATGAACCGTTCCCCCCTCCCCGCGCCCTGGCGCAAATTACGGCTTCTGGCACTGGCCGTCGGCCTGTCGGCGTTGACGGCGTGTGGCATCCCGGTCGATGACCGCGGCAATCTGCCCAAGCCCGACGCGCTCGCCAAGGTCAAGCCCGGCGTCACCGACAAGCAGACGGTCGTCCGCTTCATCGGCACGCCTTCGGCCACCGCGGCCTTCGACGACAGGACTTGGTACTACATCAGCCGCGAAACCAAGCAGGTGGCTTTCCTCAAGCCTGAATTGCTCGACCAGCAGGTCGTGATCATCCATTTCGACGACAAGGGCATCGTCACCGCGATCGATCGCAAAGGTCTTCACGACGCCCAGGCGATGACGCCCAATCCCAACGCGACCCCGGCGCAAGGCCGCGAGTTCACCTTCCTCGAGCAGTTGATCGGCAATTTCGGCAAGTTCAACAATTCGAAAGCCGGAACGCCGGGCGGACCCAATCCAGGCGGGGGCCCCTGAGGGCACGCCCCGCCGAGGTTGATGTGTTCGCCGCCGCTCAGTGCGACGCGGCCAGAATCGCCAAAAGCAGAATCGCCACGATATTGGTGATCTTGATCATCGGATTCACCGCGGGACCGGCGGTGTCCTTGTAGGGATCGCCGACCGTGTCGCCGGTCACGGCCGCCTTGTGGGCATCCGATCCCTTGCCGCCGTAATGACCCTCCTCGATGTATTTCTTGGCATTGTCCCAGGCGCCGCCGCCCGACGTCATCGAGATGGCAACGAAGATCCCGGTGACGATCGTGCCGAGCAGCATCGCGCCCAGTGCGGCGAAGCCTGCGGCCTGGCCGGCGATGAGATCGACCACGAAGTAGAGCACGATTGGCGCGAGTACCGGCAGCAGCGAGGGCACCATCATCTCTTTGATCGCGGCCTTGGTCAGCAGATCGACGGCACGGCCGTAATCGGGCTTGGCCGTTCCCTCCATGATCCCCTTGATCTCCTTGAACTGGCGCCGCACTTCGACGACGACCGAGCCGGCCGCGCGGCCGACCGCGGTCATGCCGAGCGCCGCAAAGAGATAGGGCAGCAGGCCACCGATGAAGAGGCCGATCACGACGTAAGGATTCTGCAAGGTGAAGTCGACATTGAGGTTGGTGAAATAATGGTGCAGGTCCTCGGTGTAGGCGGCGAACAGGACCAAGGAGGCAAGCCCCGCGGAGCCGATGGCATAGCCTTTGGTCACCGCCTTCGTCGTGTTGCCGACGGCGTCGAGCGCGTCGGTGGTCTTGCGCACGTCGCGCGGCAGATCCGCCATTTCGGCGATGCCGCCCGCGTTATCGGTTACCGGCCCGTACGCGTCGAGCGCGACGATCATGCCGGCCAGCGCCAGCATCGTCGTCGCCGCGATCGCAATACCGAACAGACCGGCGAACAAGAAGGATACCAGGATGCCGGCGCAGATCACGAGCACGGGCAGCGCGGTGGCCTCCATCGAGATCGCCAAGCCTTGGATCACGTTCGTGCCGTGACCGGTCGTCGAGCTTTGCGCGATCGAGCGCACCGGACGGTATTCCGTCGAGGTGTAATACTCGGTGATCCACACCAAGAGGCCGGTGACGACCAAGCCGGTGATCGAACAGCAATAGATCGCGCTGCCGCTGATCATCGCGCCCGTGCTCATCTGGAGTTGAGCGCCGAAGCCGATCGTCTGCGAAACGACGCCCGCGATCGCGAGCGCCGACAGCGCGCCCGCGGTGATGAGGCCCTTGTAGAGGGCCGCCATGATGTTGCCGCTCGAACCCAGGCGCACGAAATAGGTGCCGATCACCGAGGCGACGATGCACACGGCGCCGACGAGGAGCGGGAACAGCAGCATCGTGTCGCGCGCCGCGCCGGCAAAATAGATCGCGGCGAGCAGCATGGTCGCCACCACGGTGACCGCATAGGTCTCGAACAGATCCGCGGCCATGCCGGCGCAATCGCCGACATTGTCGCCGACATTGTCGGCGATCACGGCGGGATTGCGCGGATCGTCCTCGGGAATCCCGGCTTCGACCTTGCCGACGAGATCGGCGCCGACATCGGCGCCTTTGGTGAAGATGCCGCCGCCCAGGCGCGCGAAGATCGAGATCAGCGACGCGCCGAAGGAAAGCGCCACCAGCGCCTCGAGAATCGGCCGCGGGTTGTCTGCCGGAAGGGTCGAGCGCAGGAAGATGTAATAGAGCGACACGCCGAGGAGCCCCAGGCCCACGACCAGCATGCCGGTGACCGCCCCCGCCTTGAAGGAGAGGTTCAGGCCTGCCGCGAGCCCGTCGCGCGCGGCTTGCGCGGTGCGCACATTGGCGCGCACCGAAACGTTCATGCCGATGTAGCCGGCCGAACCCGACAGCACCGCCCCGATCAAAAAGCCCAAACCGGAGCGCCAGCCCAAGGTCGCGAACAAGATGATGAAGATGACCGCGCCGGCGATGGCGATGGTGCGATATTGCCGGTTGAGATAGGCGCGCGCGCCTTCCTGGATCGCGGCCGCGATTTCTTGCATACGCTCGGTTCCGGGGCTCGAGGCCAGCACCTGCCGGCTCGTCACCAGCCCATAAAGAATTGCAAGCACGCCCGCGCCAACGACCAGCCAATAGGCCATGTTCATTTCTCTTGTCCTTTACCCAAGAATTGATCCCGCTTAAAAAGCGCGCGGACCATGCCAGATGCGCGCCGCCGAGGCAACGCCGGATTGTACGTCGTCGCGGTTGGGCCTTATACTTAATACCGACGAGATATCGCGTCTTTCAAAGGCTTGGCAGAGATAGGCGGCCATCCGGCATGGGTTTCGATCCGACTGAAATGCTGCGCCGCGTGTGCGCCTTGGTTCCGGCGATCGCCGCGGCGTCGGCCGAGGGCGCGCGAGAGCGCCGCGTGCCCCCATCGATCATTGCCGCGCTCAAGGAAGCAGGCGTCTTCCGCGCATTGCAGCCCAAGCGCTGGGGCGGATTTGAATTGGCGCCCACGGTGCTCTACGAGGCCGAAATGGCGGTCGCCGAAGGCGACATGTCGACCGCCTGGCTCGTCGGCGTATTGGGGATCATTCCCTGGGCGGTGGCGCTCTTCGACGACCGCGCCGGCGCGGAAGTCTGGGGAAGCGACGATTCGACCCTGGTCTGCTGCGCGCTGCGACGCTCGGGCGCGGCGATTCCGGTCGAGGGCGGATTCCGCCTCAGCGGCCGGTGGCGCTATGCGAGCGGCTGTGCGCATGCGGGCTGGGCTCTCCTCGGCGGCGGCTCAGGGCCGCCGCCGGAGGGCGATTATCTGATGCTGGTGCCGCGACGGGATTTCGAGATCGTCGACACGTGGCACGTCGCCGGACTGAAGGCGACCGGAAGCCACGACGTCGTCGTCAAGGACGTGTTCGTCCCCAAGCACCGCGCGCATCGCATGACCGAGATCTTCGATTGCAAAGGGCCGGGACAAGCGGCGAATCATTCTTCGCTCTACCGCCTGCCCTTCGGCCTCGTCTTTGCCGCCGGGGTCGCCAATGCGGCCGTAGGCGCGTTGCAGGGAATGCTCGATCGCTTCCTCGCGGAGCTGCGCGCGCGCGGCGGGCCGTCGCGGCCCGACCCCGATCTCTCTTTCATCTGCGCCGAAGCGGCGACCACGATCGACGAGGCGAAAGTGCTGGTGGCACGCAATTTCGCGCGGCTTGCCGCGCATGCGCAGCGCGGCGAAGTGCCGCCGATCGAGGAGCGCCTGCAGGTGAAATATCAGCTCTCGCTCAATACCGAGCGCTGCCGCTTCGCGGCCAATCGTTTGCTCGAAGCGACCGGCGCCTCGGGGCTGCACGACGATTATCCTTATGGCCGGATCGTCGCCGACATCACCGCGGCGCGCCAGCACATCACCAACAGCGTGCCCCTGCATGCGCGCGATTGGGGCCAGGTGATGCTCGGCCAGGAACGCCGCCACGACTTTATGTTGTGATCGCGGCGCGAAAGCCGACGCACGCCCAAGAAGCGATTATTTCGGCCGCGTCAAGAACTGCTCGATCAGGACTTCCTGAACGGCGTTAGGTCCGACGACGCGGCTTGCCGTCTTCAGCAGCCTGGCTTTGAGATAGGCTTGATTGATTCCGCCGCGAAAGCCGACTCGGACCTGGAAAAAGGCGTAGAGATCGCGGAAGAAGGCATCGGTCAATTGGTAGCGCTTGGCTTCGACATCCGCTTGATTCTCGCCCGGGACGAGTTGAAGCATCAGCGTGATGCCGACCTGTTGCGTGACTCGGTTTCGGTCGATGATCGGAATGAAGATCGGGTTGAAACAGACATAGGCGGGTCCGCTCGGAACGGCAGACCCTTTGCCTTCCTCCGCATGCTCGGCGGCATACGCGGGAATAGCAAAGAGCGCGGCGCCGAGCGCCGCGACGACGAACCATCTAGAAGTGCGAATAGCCAGCGACGTCGATGCGAATCGGCTGTCCTTTGGCATCGACGATCTTTACCCCCTCGCCCGGCTCCATCGCGCCGATGCAGGTCACCGTCACGCCCGCTTCCTGCACCGCTGCGCCGATCTTACGAGCCATCCCTGGATGAGAGGTAAAAAGCAGCTCGTAATCGTCGCCGCCGCCGAGGATTCGTTCCAAGCCATTATCAAGTATTTTCAATACATTATATGCAGACTTCGAAAGCGGAACATTAATGGAACCGATCGACGCGGCGAGGCCGGATGCCGTGCAAATATGCTTAAGATCGCCGACCAGCCCATCGGAGACGTCGATCATCGCGCTGGCAAGGCCAACCAGCTTCTGCCCGAGCGCGAGGCGCGGCCGCGGCAGGTGATAGCGGTCGACCAAGAAAGCGCGATCGGCCGGGCTCACCTCCCGGATCTCGCCCTTCAGCACGGCGAGGCCGAGCGCCGCATCGCCGATCGTGCCCGAGACATAGATGTAGTCGCCTGCCCGCGCGCCGCTGCGCAACACCGCCTTGCCTCGGGCGACGCGGCCGATCGCCATGACCGACAAGGTGGTCGGCCCCGGCGTCGCCGAGCTGTCGCCGCCCAGAAGCGCGATGCCGTATTCCGCTTGATCGGCGGCCAAGCCTGCCGTGAAGGCTTCGAGCCAGGCTTCGTCGCGCGTGGGCGGCAGCACCGTCGTCAGGAGGTAGCCGAAGGGACGCGCGCCCTTTGCCGCCAGATCCGACAAATTGACCCGCAACAGCTTTTGCGCGACGAGCCCCGGCGGATCGTCGGAGAAGTAATCGACGCCCTCGACGATGGTATCCGTCGTGACCGCGTATTGATCGCCGTCGGGACCGTCGATGAGCGCGACATCGTCGACGAGACCCAAACCGCCCGGCGCGGCGAGCGGCGCGAAAAACCGCGCGATGCGCTCGAACTCACCGAGATGCGGCGCCGCTGCCACCGTCTCCTCCGCGCAACCCCTCGGGCCGGAGCGTCCGGGCGAGGCGATCGAGGACGCCATTGATAAGTCCGGGCTCCTTGCCCGCGAAGAAGGCATGCGCGATGTCGAGATATTCGCTGATCGCGACGCGCGCCGGCACGGCCGGGCGGGCAAGCAGCTCGTACGCTCCCGCGCGCAGAATGGCCCGCAGGATGATCTCGAGCCGCTCGAGCGGCCAATCGGGCGTGAGCGCCGCGGCGATGTGGCGATCGAGTTCCTCGCGACGCGCGCAAGTGCCTTCGACCAGATCCGCGAAGAGGTCTTCATCGGCCGCGCCGAAATTCTCGCCTTCACCTTGAACGCCGAGCTGATGTTTCAGGAATTCGCCCACCGCGTTGGCGGGCGAGGCGCCCGTCACTTCGATCTGATAAAGCGCCTGAACCGCTGCAAGCCGGGCAGCCGTGCGCCGCCGGCCGGGCTCGGCCGGGCTCGATTGTTTGATCTCGCGCGGCGGGATCATCCCGTCGCCAAGCCGAAACGGCGCTTCAATTCGACCATGGCGAGGCAAGCTTTCGCCGCCTCGCCGCCTTTGTCGCGCTTGTCGACGCGCGCGCGCGCCAGCGCCTGCTCCTCGTTTTCGACCGTCAGAATGCCGAAGCCGATGGCAAGATGATGCTCGAGCGCCAGGCTTTGCAGCCCGTGTGCGCTCTCGGTGCAGACATGCTCGTAATGCGTTGTCTCGCCGCGAATGACGCACCCCAGCGCGACGTATCCGTCATAGGGGTTCTTGGCGGTCGCGGCGAACCGGATCGCGGCCGGGATCTCGAACGCGCCGGGCACGGTCACGACCTCATACCGTGCCTGCGCCTCTTCCAGCGCGGATTTCGCGCCTTTCAGCAACTCGTCCGAGACATGCGCGTAATAGCGCGCCTCGACGATCAGGATGCGCGGCGGCGCCATCTCAGCCCTCCGGCGCGACGATCGCGCGCCGCTCGACCGCGTTGAGGCCGTAGCCTTCGAGCGCGACGATGGTGCGCTCGGTGTTCGAGAGCAGGATCATCTCGTGCACGCCGAGATCGAGCAGGATCTGGGCGCCGATGCCGTAATCGCGCAAGGCCGGGACGAAGCTCTCGCCCTGCATCATGTTGCGCACGCGATCCGACAGGATGGTCAAGGTCGGCTCGCGGATCGCGATCACGACGCCGCGCCCCTCCTTCGCAATCATCAGCATCACCGCGCGCAGAACCCCGGCGCGATCGCCGGTATTGCCGAAGGCGTCGTCGAGCATGTTGATGGCGTGCATGCGCGTCATCACCGGACCGCCCGAGGCGATGTCGCCTTTGACGAGCGCGATATGCTCGGCGTAAGGGGTCTTGCTCGCATAAATGTAAAGCTTCCATTCGCCGCCGAAGCGGCTGGTGAAGCGGGTCTCGATCTTGCGCTCGACGATGCGGTCGTGGCGCAGGCGATAGGCGATGAGATCGGCGATGGTCGCGACCTTGAGGCCGTGGAGCTGGGCGAAAGCGATCAGCTCGGGACGGCGCGCCATCGTCCCATCATCGTTCATGATCTCGCAGATCACGCCCGAGGGATTGAGGCCGGCGAGGCGCGCGATGTCGACCGCGGCTTCGGTGTGGCCCGTGCGCACGAGAACACCCCCGTCGCGCGCCATCAACGGAAAGACGTGGCCCGGCGTGACCAGATCGTCCGGGCCCTTGGTCGGGTCGATCGCGACCGCGATGGTGCGCGCGCGGTCCGGCGCCGAAATACCGGTGGTGACGCCGTCCTTCGCCTCGATCGAAACCGTGAAGGCGGTTTGCAGCCGCGTCGCATTATGCTGCGCCATCAAGGGGAGTTTGAGCTGCTCGACCCGGTCGCGCGGCAAAGCGAGACAGATCAGGCCGCGTCCGTGCTTGGCCATGAAGTTGATCGCCGCGGGCGTCGCCATCTGCGCCGGGATCACCAGATCGCCTTCGTTCTCGCGGTCCTCGTCGTCGACCAGGATGAACATCCGGCCGTTGCGGGCCTCTTCGATGATCTCCTCGATCGGCGATATGATCTCGACGAAACTCATATATTAACCTTCTGCCCAGAGCGTAACGGGTTTACCGGGGTTATAGCCTGCGGCAAACCCTCGGGTCACGCTCAATTCGGGCCTTAACCTCGACGGCAATGGCCTTCGATGATCCCGATCAACCGATCGTTTTGCCCAATAGCCGCGCCACATAGCGCGCCAGCGCATCGAGCTCGAAATTGACCTGGTCACCCGGCTTCGCATCCCCGAACGTCGTATGCGCCAAGGTGTGCGGGATGATATTGACGCCGAAGCGGTTGCCCTGGACCTCGTTGACGGTCAAAGAGACCCCGTCCAGAGCCACCGATCCCTTCGGCGCGATCGCCGCGGCAAAGGCGTCCGGCACGCGAAAGGAAAAGCGCTGCGAATCCCCTTCCGCGCGCCGCTCGACGATCTCGGCCGTGGCGTCGACATGGCCCGACACGAGATGCCCGCCGAGTTCGTCGCCGGCCTTGAGCGCGCGCTCCAGATTGATCCGTGTCCCGACGCGCCAATTCTTGAGCGTCGAGCGCGCCAAGGTCTCCGCCGAGGCCTGGACCGCGAACCAATCACCTTCACGATCGATCACGGTTAGGCAGACCCCGGCGCAGGCGACCGAGGCGCCGAGCGCCAGATCGCGCGTGTCGAGCGCGGTCCCGATGACGAAAGTCGTGTCGCCGCCGGCGCGGATCTCGCGCAGCACGCCGATATCGGTGATGATCCCGGTGAACATCTCACGCCGCTCGCGTCAGGGTTTCAAGCACGTCCTCGCCATAGGTCTCGATCGCAAGCCGCTTGAAGCGGCGGGCGCCCGAAAGCGCCGTCACGCCGAAGGCCTCGACCGCCGGCAGCGCATCGCCGCCGAGCAAGATGGGCGCCTGGAACCAGGCAAGGCGGTCGACCAGATCGGCTTCGAGCAGCGCGCCGGCAAGCCGCGCCCCGCCTTCGACGAGAATGCGCGTCAGGCCGCGCTTGCCCAGCTCGGCCAAGGCGACCCCGAGATCCATCTCCGACGTCTTCGAGAACGGCACCTCGATCAGCTCGACGCCGCAATCGAGAAACGCCTGGCGCCGCGCCGCTTCGACGCCGCGGCGGTGGATCATCCAGGTCGGCACGTCCTTTGCCTGGGCCACGAGCTTTGCGGTGAGCGGGACCCGCAGACTGCCGTCCACGACGATCCTGACGGGATCGCGCCCGGTGACACCGGGCAGACGGCAGGTGAGCAGCGGATCGTCGGCGACGACCGTCGCCGCGCCGACCATCACCGCATCATGCGTCGCGCGCAGCAGATGGGCGCGGTTGCGCGCGGGCTCGCCGGTAATCCAGCGGCTTTCGCCGGTCGCCGTGGCGATCTTGCCGTCGAGCGTGGTCGCGAGCTTCAAGGTCACGAGCGGGCGCCCCTGGGCCAGGCGCATGAAGAAACCGGCATTGATCGAGGCGGCCTCGTCGGCCATGAGACCGGCATCGACCGCGATGCCGGCCTCGCGCAAGAGCGCGATGCCGCGGCCGGCGACGCGCGGATCCGGATCCTCGATTGCCACGACCGCGCGGGCGATCCCGGCCGCGATCAGCGCGTCGGTACAAGGCGGCGTCTTGCCGTGATGACAGCATGGCTCGAGACTGACATAAGCGGTGGCGCCCACGGCAAGCGAGGCCGCGCGACTTAGCGCCTCGGTCTCGCCGTGCGGCCTTCCCCCGGGCTGGGTCCAGCCCCGCCCGACCACCTCGCCATCCTTGACGAGAACGCAGCCGACCGTCGGATTGGGCCACACCGTGCCGAGGCCGCGACGCGCCAAGGTCAGCGCTGCCCGCATGAAGTGGCCGTCATTCATCGCTGTCAGTCGTTATCGGCATCGGCGCGAATTCGCCCGATGAATTCGCCGAAATCCTTGGCCTCGCGGAAGTTGCGGTAAACCGACGCGAAGCGGACATAGGCGACCTGATCGAGCGTCGCCAAAGCCTCCATCACCAACTCGCCGATCACATCGCTCGGGATCTCGCTTTCGCCCGAGCTTTCCAGCTGGCGCACGATCGAATTGATCACGCGCTCGACGCGCTCGGGCTCGACCGGCCGCTTGCGCAGCGAAATGTAGATCGAGCGCGCGAGCTTGTCGCGATCGAAGGGTTCGCGCTGGGCATTCTTCTTGACCACGGTGAGCTCGCGCAGCTGCACGCGCTCGAAAGTGGTGAAGCGCGCGGCGCAATTGGGGCAAAGCCGCCGCCGCCGGATCGCGGCGTTGTCTTCCGTCGGCCGCGAATCCTTGACCTGCGTATCCTCGGTTCCGCAAAACGGGCACCGCATCTTACCTCTCCCCCTCCCCGCGCTTCAGGCGGAATAGACCGGAAAAGCGGCGCAAAGCGCTTCGACCTTGCGCCGCACCGCCGTCTCGACCGCCTCATTGTTGTCGCCGTTGGCGTGAAGCCCATCGAGCACGTCGGCGATGAGCGCGCCGATCTGCCGGAACTCGGCCAGGCCGAAGCCGCGCGTCGTGCCCGCCGGGCTGCCCAGGCGGACGCCCGAGGTCACGGTCGGCTTCTCCGGATCGAACGGGATGCCGTTCTTGTTGCAGGTGATGCCGGCGCGCTCCAGGGCGATCTCGGCGGCCTTGCCGGTCAGTTGCTTGGGCCGGAGATCGACGAGCATCAAATGCGTATCGGTTCCGCCCGAGACGATCGCGAGCCCACGATCGACCAGGGTCGCCGCCAGGGCTTTCGCATTCTCGGCGACGGCGCGGGCATAGAGCTTGAATTCGGGCCGCAGCGCCTCGCCCAGCATCACCGCCTTGGCCGCGATCACATGCATCAACGGGCCGCCTTGCAGGCCGGGGAAGATGGCGCTGTTTATCTTCTTGCCGATATCCTCGTCGTTGCACAGAATCATGCCGCCGCGCGGACCGCGCAAGGTCTTGTGGGTCGTGGTCGTGACCACATGCGCGTGCGGCAGCGGGCTCGGATGGACGCCGCCCGCGACGAGCCCGGCGAAATGCGCCATGTCGACCATGAGGAAGGCGCCCACCTCGTCGGCGATGCGGCGGAAGCGCGCGAAATCGATGATGCGCGGATAGGCCGAGCCGCCGGCGATGATGAGCTTCGGCCGTTCCGCCTTGGCCAGGCGCTCGACCTCGTCATAGTCGATGAGCGCATCCTCGCGGCGCACGCCGTAAGGGATCGCGTGGAACCATTTGCCCGAGAGATTGGGCGGCGCGCCATGCGTCAAGTGACCGCCCGCCGCGAGCGACATGCCCATGATCGTGTCGCCCGGCTTGAGGAGCGCCAGCATGACCGCCTGATTGGCCTGGGAGCCCGAATGGGCCTGGACATTGGCGAAATTGCATTCGAACAGCCGCTTGGCGCGGTCGATCGCCAGTTGCTCGGCGATGTCGACGAATTCGCAGCCGCCATAGTAGCGCCGCCCGGGATAGCCCTCGGCGTATTTGTTGGTCAGCACCGAGCCCTGCGCTTCGAGAACCGCGCGCGAGACCATGTTCTCGGACGCGATCAGCTCGATCGTGTCGCGCTGCCGCTCGAGCTCCTTGCCGATCGCCGCCGAGACTTCGGGATCGACTTCGGCGAGCGATCCGGCGAAGAAGCGGTCGGCATTGGCGAGAGCGGGCTTCGATGGGGTCATGGGCGCAATACCTCGACTAGGAGAACAGGGCGACCCGGCGCGCGTGCCGTCCGCCCTCGAAAGCGGTGGTGAAGAAAATTTTGACGCAATCCTTGGCGACCTCGGTGCCGAGGACGCGCCCGCCCAGGGCCAGCACATTGGCGTCGTTGTGTTGGCGCGCCAGCCGCGCCGTGGTCGTGTCATGGGCGAGCGCGCAGCGCAGCAAGCGGTGGCGATTGGCGGCCATCGACATGCCGATGCCGGTGCCGCAAACGAGAAGTCCGCGCTGCGCCTTGCCGGCTTCGATCGCGGCGGCGACGGCATCGGCAAAAGCGGGGTAATCGACCGGCTGCGTATTGTCGGTGCCGAGATCGAGCACAGCGAAGCCCAGCGCGCGCAGCTCCGGCACGAGCACGGATTTCAGATCATAGCCGCCATGATCGGCGGCGACGGCGACGGTCTCGGTCATGTCACGAACAAAATAGGGACCAATGCCGGACAATACCAGATATCGCGGCTCTGTGTCAGATTCCTACCACAATTCGTGGGTGACGGGGCAAGCCTTAACCATTGGTTTCGCTGTATTTTCCGTCCCGCCAGACGAACATGACATAGCCCGGCCCGATCACGTCGCCCTTGGCGTCAAACCCGATATTTCCCAAGACCGTGTCGAAATGGCTGCCATGGAGCGCTTTCGAAACCGCCTCGGTCTTCACCGATTTCGTCCGGGCGGCGGCTTCAACGAAGGCCTGAACCGCGGCATAGGTGTAGAGCGTGTAGCCTTCCGGGTCGTAGCCCTGTTTTCTGAATTCGGCGACGACCGATTGCGCGCTCGGCAGCTTGCGCGGATCAGGCGAAAAAGTCATGAGCGTGCCCATGCCGGCATCGCCCGTGATCTTCCAGAATTCGGTGGTGACGAGCGCATCGCCGCCCGCCAGCACGGCATTCAACCCCTGCTCCTTCGCCTGGCGCACGATCAGCCCGGCCTCGGTGTAATAGCCGCCGAAATAAATCACGCCAACATTGGCCTGCTTCATCTTGCTGACGAGGGCGGAGAAATCCTTGTCGCCCTGGTTGATCGATTCATTGAGCACTTCCTTGACGCCGGCCGCATGCAAGGCCTTGCGCGTCTCGTCGGCGAGACCTTTGCCGTAGGTCGTCTTGTCGTCGACGATGGCCACCGGCTTGCCCTTCATATGCGTCGCGATATAGGTGCCGGCGACCTTGCCCTGGACGTCGTCGCGGCCGCAGATGCGAAAGACATTGATCCAGCCTTTCTTGGCCGGATCGTCAGTATACGCGGGTGCGGTCGACGCCGGCGAGATCTCGATAATGCCGGCATCGGCATAGACGGCCGAAGCCGGAATGGAAGTCTGCGAGCAATAATGCCCAGCGACGAAGACGACGCCGCTGACGGCGAATTTGTTGGCGATTGCGGCAGCCTGTTTCGGATCGCAGGCATCGTCGCCAACATCGAGTGAGAGTTTCTGGCCCAAGAGCCCGCCATGCGCGTTGATATCGGCGACAGCCATCACGGCGCCGCGCCGCATCTGCTCGCCAACCGCGGCGTCGGAGCCCGTGATCGGCCCCGCGATCGCGATCTTGATATCGGCCCGCGCGCCGCCGGCCGAAAACAGGATCAGGGCGGCCAGCAGCAGGCCCAATTTCCAATTCATCGCTTACGGTTCCTTCGTTTCCTTGGTCTCTTGTTGCGGTTCCAGCGATTCCGCGCCCGAATCCTCGATGTAGTGCTGCAACAGGGCCAGCGCTTCAAGCTGAATATCGGTGAGCATATTCCCGGATTCCCGCATCGCGTTGCCGGCATGCTCGAAGATCCGCTCCATGCTCTCGCTGCCCAGCGCCGGCTGACCCTCATTGGATTTGCGCGCGGCTTGCGTCGTCGCCTCGTCGATCACGCGGGCGAGTTCGAGCACCATGGCCTGCTCGTGCTGAAAGACCGATTGCAGCCGCTCCATCAGCCGCCGATGCGCGTCCATATGAGCAGTGACGTTGCGATGCATGCGGAACAGCAGGCGCGAAATATCGCCATAGATGAGCATGTTCGGGCCCCAATAGCCGGGGATCACGGATTCAGCGGGCCTGGACGGCCCTTCGTTCGGCGGCGCGGGCGTGTCTTTCTCGGCCATCTTGGCCTCCACCACGGGAATCAGCGTGACGCCATCTTATATCAGCCCTTGGCTTCGAGATAGGCCGCCCGGACATCGGCGTTGTCGAGCAGCGCGCGGCCGGTCCCGGAGAGCGTGATCTGCCCATTCTGCATGACATAGCCGCGATGGGCGAGCCGCAGCGCGTGATTGGCGTTCTGCTCGACCAGAAAGACCGTGATCTTCTGCTCGCGATTGATCGTGCGGATGACCTCGAAAATCTGTTTGACGATGAGCGGAGCGAGACCGAGCGAGGGCTCGTCGAGCAGGAGGAGCCGCGGCCGGCTCATCAAGGCGCGCGCGATCGCCAGCATCTGCTGCTCGCCGCCCGAGAGCGTGCCGCCGCGTTGCGCGCGGCGTTCCTTGAGGATCGGGAACAAGGCCAGCACGCGGTCGAGATCGGCGTCGAAATGCGCCGGATCGGCCACGGTCGCGCCGATCTGAAGATTTTCGAGCACCGTCATGCGCGGAAAGATCCGCCGCCCCTCGGGCGCGTGCGAGATGCCGCGGCGCATGATCTCGTAGGTCGGAAGCCGCGTGATGTCCTCGCCATCGAACGCGATCATGCCCTTGCCCGCCTGCGGGCGGCCGCAGATCGTCATCAGCAGGGTCGATTTGCCCGCGCCATTGGCGCCGATCAGGGTGACGATCTCGCCGCGCTCCACCGTGACATCGACACCCTTCAGAGCTTCGATATTGCCGTAAGAAGCGTGGACGCCGGCGATGGTCAGCATCGCCCGCTCATGTTTCTTCTTCGCCGAGATAGGCCTTGATCACGGCGGGATCGCGCCGCACCGCTTCGGCCGTGCCGTCGGCGATCTTGCGGCCGTAATCGAGCACGATGACGTGGTCGGAGATTCCCATCACCACGTTCATGTCGTGCTCGATGAGCAGGACGCCGACCCCGTGGCGATCGCGAATCGACAGCAGGAGACGGTTGAGATCGGCGGATTCATGCGGATTGAGGCCGGCTGCCGGCTCGTCGAGACACAACAGCGTCGGGTCGGTACACATGGCGCGCGCGATCTCGAGCCGTCGCTGCGCGCCATAGGGCAAGGTCGCGGCGGCGAGGTCGGCGCTGGCCGTGAGCGCGACACGGTCGAGCCAATAGCGTGCCTTTTCCAACGCGGCGCTTTCGGCCAGGCGATAGGTGCGCGTGCCGAGGAGCCCACCGAGCGTGTAAAAGCTCGCCCGGTTCAGGGCGTTGTGCTGCGCGATGATCAGATTCTCGAGCACCGTCATTCCGGCGAAGAGCCGGATGTTCTGGAAGGTGCGCGCCACGCCCGCATCGCGCGCGATCCGCCAGCCCTCCATGCGTTCGAGCCGCAGGACCTTGCCCGCGCGGTAGAGCTCGAGCTTGCCCGCGCTCGGGCGATAGAAACCGGTCAGGCAATTGAAGACGGTGGTCTTGCCCGCGCCATTGGGGCCGATGATCGCGGTGATGTCTTGCGCACCGACCGTGAAGGAGAGCGCGTCCACCGCGAGCAAGCCGCCGAAGCGCATGGTGAGCCGCTCGACGCCGAGCAGCGGCGCGGCATTCATGGGGCCGCCTCGCCCGACGCTTCGCCCAGACGGATCGAGGGCGTGCGCGCCGACAAGAGCCCGCGCGGCCGCCAGACCATGATCGCGACCATCGCGGCGCCGAAAAGCAGCATGCGGAACTGGCTGAACTCGCGCCCGAATTCCGGCAAAGTCACGAGAATGATCGCGGCCAGAACCACGCCGAGTTGGCTGCCCATGCCGCCGAGCACGACGATCGCCAGAACCGTCGCCGATTCCTGGAAGTTGAAGCTCTCCGGACTGACGAAGGTTTGATGCGCGCCGAAAAATGCGCCGGCGAAACCGGCGAGCAGCGCCCCGATCGCGAAGGCCGAAAGCTTCGCGTTGACCGGATTGATCCCGAGCGCGCGGCAGGCGATCTCGTCCTCGCGCAGCGCCTCCCAGGCGCGGCCGATCGGCAGACGGCGCAGGCGCAAGACCAGGAAATTCGTGAGAAGCGCGACGCCAAGGATCGAAAAGTAGATGAAGATCAGTCGCTGCGCCGGCTCGTAGGAAAGACCGAAGAATTGCGCAAAGGTCTTTCCGCCGCCGGGCGCATGGGCCGTGAACCGCAATCCGAAGAAGGTCGGAAGGGGAAGGTCGTTCACGCCGTTGGGCCCGCCCGTCAAGGATTGCCAATTCACCAGGATGATGCGGATGATCTCGCCGAACCCCAAGGTCACGATGGCGAGATAATCGCCGCGCAGGCGCAACACCGGAAACGCAAGAAGGATTCCGACCAGAGCGGCCATCAAGCCGGCGAGCGGCAAGGCCTCCCAAAAGCCCAATCCCCAATACTGCCCCGCCAAAGCCAAGGTATAGGCGCCGACGGCGTAGAACGCCGCATAACCGAGATTGAGCAGTCCGGCCAGGCCGACCACGATATTCAGCCCCCAGCCGAGCATGATGTAGATCAGCACCGTCGTCGCGAGAAAGATGAGGTAGTTCGTCGCGAAAGGAAGGAACGGCCAGAGGATCGCCGCGCCCAAGCCCAGCCATCCCAATAGCTTGGTGTTGAGCGCGGGCCGCTCCACGACCCGCGGCAGGATTGGCCCGCCTGTCCTACGCGGCACGAAGCCCCAGCCGAGGCGCCCGACGAACACCGCGGCGACGGCAATCGCGACCCAATGAAACCGCGTCTCGATCACGACCGTTCCGCCGGTGTCGTTCGTCGTGAAACCGACCAGCGGAATGGCCAGGATCAAAGCGATAAAAGCGGCGAGCGCGGCATCCTTGGCAACGAGCCGCACGGGCATCAAACCTTCTCCACCTCGGGCCGTCCCAACAGGCCCGAAGGCCGCAAAATGAGCACGAGGATAAGGATGCCGAAGACGGCGACGTCCTTATAGGCCGCGTTGAAATAGCCCGCCCAGAAGGCCTCGATGAGGCCGATCAGCAAGCCGCCCAGCATCGCGCCCGGCAACGAGCCGATACCGCCCAGAACCGCCGCGGTGAACGCCTTCATGCCGGCGAGAAAGCCGATGAAAAAATCGATGACGCCGTAATAGAGCGTGACCATCATGCCGGCCACCGCCGCCAGCAACGCGCCGATCACGAAGGTCGTGGAAATCGTGCGGTCGACATCGATGCCCAGTAAAGCCGCCATGGTCATATCCTGCTCGCAGGCGCGCTGCGCGCGCCCGAGCGGGGTCGCGGCGATCATGATGCTGAATCCGGCCATCAGCGCGACGGTCGTGACCATGATCATGATCTGCAAATAGCTGAGCTGAACGACGAAACCGTTGGTCTCCATCAGGTGAAAGCCGCCTTGGATGACGGGCGGCATCGTCTTGACCCGCGCGCCCTGCAGCAGCTGAACGTAGTTCTGCAGGAAGATCGACATGCCGATGGCCGAGATCAGCGGCGCCAGACGGAACGAGCCGCGCAACGGCCGGTAGGCGACGCGCTCGACGGTCCAGCCATAGACCGCGGTGAACCCCATCGCCGAGAGCAGCACCAGCATCAGGGCGAGCGGGACCCATGTAACCCCGGCCACGCCCAGGACGAAATAGGTGATGAGCGAGACGAAGGCGCCGATCATGTAGATCTCGCCATGGGCGAAATTGATCATGCCGACGATGCCGTACACCATCGTATAGCCGATGGCGATGAGCCCGTAGATGGCGCCAAGCGTGAGGCCGTTGATCAGCTGTTGCAGGAAGTAACTCATGTGGAACCCAAATTATGCGCGCGCCGCGTCAGGAGCAAGGCTGCAAAATCGCCGAATCGTGAAGGATTTCGATTGGGCGCGACCGCGGCGCTGCGCTAGAAAAAAGCCCCGATGAATCCGCGCAAGCTTCCCTGGCACGATTATGGTGGGCAGTTCTCGCCGCTGAAGGCGCTCGTCCTGCTCGCGTTGTTCATTCCCGGCCTGTGGACCGCGGTATCCTACGATTTGGGCTTGCTCGGCGCGCGGCCTGTCACCGAAGCCATCCACGAATTCGGCGATTGGACGATCCGGCTGATCTTCATCGCGCTGGCGGTCTCGCCGGCGCGCGTCGTGCTGCAATGGCCCCAGCTCTTGCAGGTCAGGCGCCTCGTCGGCGTTGCGGCCTTTGCCTATGTCCTGGTGCATTTCTCGCTCTACGTCGTCGACGAGGCATACAATATTCCGGACCGTGATTTCCGAAATCGTCTTGCGCATCTATCTTACCATCGGGTTTAGCGCGCTGTTGGGCCTCGGCGTGCTCGCGGTCACCTCGACCGATGGCTGGCAACGGCGCCTCGGCGCGCGCCGCTGGCAGAAGCTCCACCGCATCGTTTATGGGATCGCGTTTCTCGCCGTTATCCACTTCTTCCTACAGTCGAAGCTCGACGAGTGGGAGCCCATGGTGATGGCCGGCATCTATCTCTGGCTCATGGGCTGCCGCGCCCTCGTCTGGCGGTACGGGCGCGGGAAAATGCCGTTGCCGGCGATGGCGTTGATGAGCCTCGCCGCCGCCGCGTTGACCGCCCTCGGAGAGGCCCTCTATTTCTGGATTGCCATGGGCGCGCCCTTCGCGCTGGTGCTGATGGCAAATTTCTCGCTCGACACGGGCGTCCGGCCCGGCTGGGTCGTGCTGGCTTCGACCGGCGCCCTGGCCCTGCTCGGCGCGCTGCGCGGCTTGATCAAGCCCCCCTCCAAGGCAAGGCTGCGGCCGGCTTAGCCCTTGGCGCGCTTTGCGATCATGTAATCGAGCTTCTGCTTGGCAAGACGCTTCATGGCCGCCTCGCCCGCCGACGGGGCGCCGACGATCGAGACTTCGATGCCGGTCGCGACGTCGACTGCAGTCACCTTCACCGAGGCGCCCACCCGCAGGAACTCAAAGATGACCTCGCGCTCCCCCGCCATGACGTTAGAATAGCGCCCTTTGTGGGTCCAAGGGGAGATACCGATGGCGACCGCGCAGCGCAAGGAGAGGCCGAGCTTCAATTGGCAGGATCCGCTGCTGCTCGAGGACGAGCTCTCGAGCGAAGAGAAAATGGTGCGCGACAGCGCGCGCGCCTATGCGCAGGACAAGCTCATGCCGCGAGTGCAGAGCGCCTTCCGCACCGAGCGCTTCGATCGCGAGATCATGAACGAGATGGGCGCATTGGGTTTCCTGGGCGCCACCATCTCGGGCTATGGCTGCGCCGGCGCGAATTACGTCTGCTACGGCCTGGTCGCGCGCGAATTGGAGCGCGTCGACAGCGGCTACCGCTCCAGCTTGAGCGTCCAGTCCTCGCTGGTCATGGGGCCGATCCATGATTTCGGCACCGAGGAACAGAAACAGAAATTTCTGCCCAAGCTCGCGGCCGGCGAGACGATCGGCTGTTTCGGCCTGACCGAACCCGATCACGGCTCCGATGCCGGCGGCATGAAGAGCCGCGCCAAGAAGGTCGACGGCGGCTATGTGCTGAACGGCGCCAAGATGTGGATCAGCAACTCGCCCGTCGCCGATGTCATGGTGGTCTGGGCCAAGCTCGACGACACCATCCGCGGCTTCATCCTGGAGCGCGGCATGAAGGGCCTGACCACGCCCAAGATAGAGGGCAAGTTCTCCTTGCGTGCCTCGATCACCGGCGAAATCGTGATGGCGGAGGTGTTCGTGCCCGAAGCCAATCTGCTGCCGGGCGTGACCGGATTGCGCGGCCCCTTCACCTGCCTCGACAATGCGCGCTACGGGATCGCTTGGGGCGCCTTGGGCGCGGCCGAATTCTGCTGGCACGCGGCACGCGACTACACGCTCTCGCGCCACGCCTTCGGCAAGCCCCTGGCCGCGACCCAGCTCGTCCAGAAAAAGCTCGCCGACATGATGACCGAGATCACGCTCGGGCTTCACGCCTGCCTGAGGCTGGGGCGGCTCAAGGATGAGGGCCGCGCCACGCCCGAGATGGTCTCGATCCTGAAGCGCAACTCGACCGGCAAGTCGCTCGACATCGCGCGCCTCGCGCGCGACATGCACGGCGGCAATGGCATCGTCGACGAATACCACGTGATCCGCCACATGCTGAATCTCGAGACCGTGAACACCTATGAGGGCACGCACGACATCCACGCCCTCATCCTTGGGCGCGCGCAAACCGGTCTCGCGGCGTTCTGAAAAGAAACACGCCGGCACGAAGGCCGGCGTGTCGCGTTCGGAGTGTCGAGAAGAGCTATGCTGCGGGCGGGAAGGCCGTCGCGCGGGCGCCCATCTCGACCGCATGCGTCCAGAAGCGCTCGAGCCGGCGGAGCGTGCGATGCGCGGAGACGAGATCGTCCGCCTGCACCACGCCTTGGCCGAGCGAGGCGAGATGACGCTCATGCATCTGTTTCATCTTCAGATGCAGATCGGTCCCCTTCTCGGAGAGACGCACACGCACCGAGCGGCGGTCATGCGAGGAACGCTCCTGCACGATATAGCCGTTCTCGAGCATCTTCTTGAGGTTGTAAGAGACGTTGGAGCCGAGATAGCAACCGCGCAAGGTCAACTCGCCGACCGTCATTTCGAGATCGCCGATATTGTAGAGGATCATGGCCTGGACGTTGTTGATATCGTGCACGCCGTTCGTGTCGAGCTCGAGCTTGACGAGTTCGAGAAACTGGCGGTGAAGGCGTTCGACCAGCGCGATGATTTCGAGATACGCGGACTGCATGGTGTCCTCGTTGCATGGGAATTCCAGCGAAGTTTATGGGCCTTCGGGTTAAGGTTTGATAAAAGCAAGGTGACACTTCGGCGTCGCGCGCCGGTCGCGACCCTTCGGCAAAATTTTGTTTACCAAACTTGCGCCGTCGAAAAAACGCGCGCGCTTGCGAAAAAGGCCGAGCGGCACCCCAGGATCGCGCGCGCAGAACGCCGCTCTATCGCGGTGCGAGAACGAGCACGCCGCCACGCGCGTCGTCGCTGAAGCTCAGGTAGCGCACGTCCCGCCAAGGCGTCATCAGATCGCCGTAATGCGCCGAGAGAAGATTGCCGGATTCGCCCGGCACGATCATGAAGCGCGCCGCATCGGGCGAGGCCATGTCGACGATCATGCGCATGGTCGGGCCGTGGATCGCGGTGAAGGGTTGCGTCGCGCTGCTCACGTTCGTGGTCGCGTTGTCGATCGTATCGAAGCCGCCATCATCGGGGATAACAAGCGCAAGCCAGGAAGCGATCCAAGGCAGACGCGACCAGATCGGATGGGCGAAGCTTGCCGGATGCGCGAGCGCCCAACGCCACTGATCCATGTCGTCGCCATAGAGCCGCGTCAGGGCTCGGACCGCACGATCGAGCGCGGCGGCAAGCTGGCGATCGCAGGTCTCGACCTCCGGCGTCTCTCGATTGTCACACCATTCCGGATGCGCGGTGAGAATGTTCTCGATGACGTCGGGATGAAGGCCCCAATAATCCTCGAACATCGTCCCCAGCTTATCGGCGAGGATCTGGCGATTGAATTCCCGCAGCCAGGCCACGAAGAGCAGCGGCTCGACGCGCGCGCGCGCCATGCGGTCATCCCACCCCGGGAGGCGTTGGATCGCCGCCTGTCCCAGCGCCGAAGCGGGCTTCGCCTTCAACATCAGGGGCAGGAGGCGGCGCGCCATCAGCGAGACCGTGTCGGCCTGGATCGCTGCCGCCGCGTCGGGCGACTGCATCGGCGTCTTGTCGAGCAGCTCGGCGATGCGCTCGGCGCGGTAGGGCAGCTCCCAATCACGCGTGATGAGGTAGGGATAGGAGTTGGGCACGATCTTGTTGTTGGCGGCAATGAAGCGCCCGCTCGGCGGATCGAAGCTTTGCGGCAGCGCGTCGAAAGGTACGTAACCGGTCCAATCGTTTTCGCCGGTCGCGCCTTGTGCCGGCATCAAGCCGTCGCCTTTGGCCCGGATCGGAATCTGCGCGGGCGCGAAAAACCCGATATGCCCATCCACATCGGCATAGACGATGTTCTGCTCCGGCGCGACCGCGTTGCGAAAGGCGTCGCGAAAGGCCTGCCAATCATGCGCGTGGCTCGCATCCCACAAGGCCTGCGGCGTGCGGTCCTCGCCTTGCAGCCAGGTCGCCGAGAGCGCCAGCACCTCGCCGGTGCTCGCCGGACGGCCGCCCGGCCCGTCGGAGATCACCGGCCCATGCCGCGTCGAACGCAAGGTGATCGTCAACGGGCTGGCGCCGCGAATTTTGATCTGCTCCTCGTGGACGGCGAAGGGCAGCGAGCCTTGCGGCGCGAGATAATGGGTGGGCTCGGCGGGATCGGGCTTTTCGACGAAGACATCCTCGACATCGCCGCCGGTCGTGGTGAAGCCCCAGGCGATATGCGTGTTATGGCCGAGAAGGACCAGCGGCTCGCCCGCCGAGGTCACGCCGGCGAGCGTCTCGCCGGGGGTTTCGAGCCGCGCGAGATACCATATGCCCGGCGCCGAGAAACCCAGATGCGTGTCATTGGCGAGCAACGGCTTGCCCGAGAGCGAATGCTTGCCGTCGACCACCCACTCATTCGAGGCCGGCGCTTGCGGCGGCAATCCGCGCAAGGTCGAATCGAGCGCGCCCAAGACCACCGGCGCATCGCCGCGATAGGCGGGGTAGAGCACCGCCAACTCGGCCGGGCTCAAACGCCGCGCGAGGCGCGCGCGCAACAGCTCGAAGCGGTAATTGCCGGTGAGTTGCAGGTCCATGATCTTGCCCCAGACCAGCGAATCGGCCGGCTTCCAGGGCTCGGGCCGCACGCCGAGCAACGCATATTCCGGCGGCAGCGCGCCGCGGCGGCTCGAGAGGAAAGCGTTGACGCCCGCAGCATAGGCATCGAACACGGCGCGTAACGGGGGAGAGAGCAGCGAATATTGCGACTCGGCGGCGCGATAGAGCCCCAGGCTGCGCGTCGAGCGGTCGACTTCGACCGCGCGCGGGCCGAACCATTCCGCGAGCCGGCCGGCGCCGAAATGGCGCATCAGGTCCATCTGGAAGAGACGGTCCTGGGCATGAACGAAGCCCAGACCGAAGGCGGCGTCGCCGTCATTTTGCGCCTTGATCGTGGGAATGCTGTGCGCGTCGCGGGTGACGCGGATCTCGGCCGTCGGTCCGGAAAGAGTCAGTCGGCCGTCGGTCACCGACAGCGAGGAACGCAGCCAGAGATAGATCCCGGCCGCGCCCACCAAGCCAAGAAGCACACCAATTCGAAGAAACCAGCCGAGGATACGCCACATCGGGCGGCAGTCTATACGCTCGCCCCCGCCGCGCGCTATTCTTGCTGCCTAGGAAAAGAGGCCGGCATGTCCCTCTCCGCCCAGGCTCTCCACCCGGTCTTCGCCGCACGCGTGACGGGTCTCGATCCGTCGCGGGCGCTGACCCGGGACGAGACCGCCGAAATCATCGCGCTGATGGATCGCAACGCGGTCGCTGTCTTTCCCAACGAGCGGCCGCTTACCAATGAGCAGCATATCGCCTTCAGCCGCTATTTGGGACCGATGCAGCGTGGCCGCGTCCTGACCGTGACCGGGCGCCGGGAGCGGCTCGAAGCTTGGCCCGAACTCGTCGATGTCGGCAATCTCGATCCCGAGGGCAAGATCCAGGACCCCGAGAGCCGCGCGCGCGCCTTCAATAACGGCAATCGGCTATGGCACACCGATATGTCGTTTCATCCCAACCGCGCGACCTATTCGCTCCTCAACGCGCACATCGTTCCGCCCAGCGAAGGCGCCACGGAATTCGCCGATCTGCGCGCCGCCTATGACGCGCTGCCGCACGCGATGAAGGATAAAATCGAGAACCTCGTCGCTTCGCATTCGATCTGGTATTCGCGCGTGCTCTCGGGCTTTCCCGAGCCGACGCCCGAAGAACTACGGTCGCGCCCGCCGGCCGAACATCGAATCGTGCAAATCCATCCGACTTCGGGCCGCAAGACGCTTTACCTCGCCTCGCATGCCTCGCATATCGTCGGCTGGCCTGTGGAAGAAGGCCGTGCGCTCTTGAAGGAGCTCACCGATTTCGCGACCCAGCGCCAATTCGTCTATCGCCACCGCTGGACCGCGGGCGACATCGTGATATGGGACAATCGCTGCACCATGCATCGCGCGACGCCGTTCGAGGATTTCAAATATCCGCGCGACATGCGCCGGACCACCTGCCGCGAGCACCCGGTGGTCGAGCCCTTCATGCATTGAGCGCTGCGCTTTAGCGCAAGGCCACGCTCGCGCTCAGCCGGTCGTCTTCCGCCGAAGCGCCGACATGGATGCGATAGACGCCGGGCGCCATCTGCCAAACATGATCCGGTGAATTCCAGCGCTTCAACACATGGGGGTCGAGCGTCAAGGTGACGGTCTTCGCCTCGCCGGGCGCAAGCGCGACCTTCTGCCAAGCCGCGAGCCGCCGCGGCGCGTCGCCTTGCGCGTCGGGCAAGCTCACATAGAGCTGCACCAGTTCGGTTCCCGAGCGCTCACCGGCATTGCGCACCGTCACGCTCGCATGGAGCGGCGCGCCCCGGAGGGCATGGAGCGGGAGCCGCAAGCCTGAGTAGGAGAAGCGGGTATAGGCGAGCCCGTAACCGAAGGGGAACAGCGGCAATGCCTTGCTCCGCTCGTACCAGCGATAGCCGACATCCGCGCCTTCGGCATAGTCGACGCTGGTTCGCCCGCGACGAAACGCGGCGCCTTGCGCGCTCGGCGGCAATTGCGCTTCGTCGCGCGGAAAAGTGACCGGCAGCCGGCCCGACGGCTCCGCCGCGCCGAACAGGATTCGCGCGATCGCCTCGCCGCCGCGCTGACCGGGAAACCACGCCTCGATCACCGCGCCGACGCTGTCGAGCCACGGCATCAACACCGGCCCGCCGGTTTCGAGCACGACGACGGTGCGCTTGTTGACGCCCGCCACCGCCCTGACCAGCCGATCCTGATCGTCGGGAAGCGAGAGATCGTCGACATCCCAGCCCTCGCTCGCCCATTGATGGACGAAGACGATCGCGGTCCGCGAGCGTGCCGCCAAGGCGGCGGCCGCGTCGATATCGCTGCCATCGGCGTATTCGACGCGGGCGCGTGGCGCCTCTTTCTCGATCGCCGCGAGCGGCGGCGAGGGAATCCAAACCATTTGCGGTGTGCCCTGGGGCGAGCCTTCGGCCGGCGGCACGATCAGCGCCGGCCCGCCGACCGGCCGCACCTGCGAGGATCCGCCGCCCGACAACACGCCGCGATCGGCATGCGAGCCGATGATCGCGACGCTCTCCGCGTCGGAGCGGAGCGGCAACAGCGCGGCGTCGTTCTTCAGCAGCACGATCCCCTGTTCAGCGATCCGCTCGGCGGTCGCGGCATGGGCGGCGTAATCGATCGGCTCGCTTCCCTCGCGATCATCGAGCGCCTGGGCGGCATAAAGGCTGCGCAGGATCGCGCGCACCATCGCGTCGAGCCGCGCCATCGGCACTGCGCCGCTTTCCACCGCCTGCTTCAACGGCCGGCCGAAGAAAACTTCCTCGTCGTAGATATCCCCCAATTCTTGATCCAATCCCGCATGCACGCTTTGCAGGGTTCCGTGCACCGCGCCCCAATCCGACATCACCCAGCCGCGATAGCCCCAATCCCGCCGCAAGACCGTGTCGAGGAGAAAGCGGTTCTCGCAGGCATAGACGCCGTTGACCTTGTTGTAGGCGCACATCACCGCGCCGGGCTCGCCGCGCTCGATCGCGATCTGAAACGCCAGGAGATCGGATTCGCGCAAGGCGCTCTCCGCAATATCGGCGCTCAGAGTCCATCGCCCGGTCTCCCAATCGTTGAGCGCGAAGTGCTTGACCGTCGAGACGACGTGCTGCGATTGCACGCCGCGAATGTTCGAGCCGACCATCACGCCCGCGAGCAGCGGATCCTCGCCCGCATATTCGTAGGCGCGGCCGTCATGCGGATCGCGCACCAGATTGACGCTGCCGGCGAGAAGGACGTTGAAGCCCTTGCGCCGCGCCTCGTCGCCGGCCAAGGCGCCGGCGGCGAAGGCGAGCTTCGGATCCCAGGTGGCGGCGAGCGCGAGGCCTGAAGGAAGCGCGGTGGCCTCGTCGCCGTCGCGCGCATTCCATGCATTGGCAACGCCCAGGCTGCCGTCATCGATGTGCAGCGGCGGAATGCCGAGCCGCGGAATCGGCGCGACATAGCCGATATCGTCGTTAGGACCTCGCGGCGGCGGGTTGCTCGGATCGCGTTTGCCGACCTTGGTGTGAACGAGCTGGATCTTCTCGTCGAGGGTCATCACGCGCACCAGGCGGTCGGCGCGCGCGTCGGGCGACAGATTCTGCTGCGCCTTGACCGGATTTGCCGCGACGAGCATGCCGACGGCGACGCAAAGGACGATCCGGCGACCCATGGCCCTGATCTCTGTTCAGAATCCCAATTCTTTGAGGATCGCTTGACGATCGCCATCGAGGTCGGGCGCGGGATCGCGCGTCGGCGGATCGGCGAAGGCCGAGAGCTTGAGCGGATTGCCGGCGAGCTTCAAGGTCGCGCCGCTCGGATCCGGAACCGAGATCAGCATATTGCGCGCGGCGACCTGCGGATGCTGAAGCGCCTGCGCGATATTGTTGATCGGACCGCAGGGCACGCCCGCCTTGCCGATGAGCGCGATCCATTCTGCCGTCGTCTTCGCCGCGAGCACCGCTTCGATTTCGTCCTGCAATTTCGGCTGATTCTTCAAGCGCAGCGCATTGGTCGCGTAATCCGGGCTCTGCGCCATCGCGGGCCGGCCGATGGCGGCGGCGAGCTTCACGAAGAGGCCGTCATTGCCCGCCGCGATGATGATATTGCCGTCGCCGGTCCGGAAGGCCTGAAACGGCGTGATGGTCGGGTGCCGCGCGCCGAGGGGCCCCGGGATCTCGCCCTCGACCGTGTAGCGCATCACCGCGTTTTCGAGGAGCGCCAGCTGGCAGTCGAACATGCCGATATCGATCTTGGTCGATTCACCGGTCGTCAGGCGATGCACCAGCGCGGCATTGACCGCGATCGCCGTGTAGAGTCCGGCGCCGATATCGCCGATCGACATGCCGACGCGCGCCGGCGGCTGGCCCGGATAGCCGGTGACGCTCATCATGCCGCCCATGCCCTGCACGACCATGTCATAGGCGGGGTCCTTGGAATTGGGGCCGGTATGGCCGAAGCCCGAGGCGCAGGCATAGATGAGCTTCGGGTAGCGCGGATGCAGCGTCTCCCAGCCATAGCCCAGTTTTTCCATCGTGCCGGGCCGGAAATTCTCGACCAGCACGTCGGCCTTGTCCAAGAGCGTCTCGAAGATGCGCTTGTCGGCATCCGCCTTGAGATCGAGCGCGATCGATTGCTTGCCGCGATTGATCGAGGCGAAATAGGTCGAGCGGCCCTCGATGAAGGGACCATATTCGCGTGCGTCGTCGCCCTTGCCCGGCGGCTCGACCTTGATCACGCGCGCGCCGAGCTCGGCCATCAGCATCGTGCAATAGGGCCCGGCGAGGATGCGCGACAGGTCGACGACTGTCACGCCGGAAAGCGGCCCGCGCGGGGACATGCTGCTTCGTCTCCTTCAAGCTTGCGCGCTTCGTCTTAGCCGAGAGCGCAGGCCCGGGCAACGCTTGATCCCCGCCTCGCCCTGGGCAATGGTCGGTTGATGATCGAGCGCAACCTTTCCTGCATCGGCCCGCACGGCTTCCATCGCCTCGCCTATCGCGAATGGCCGGGCCCCTCCGGCGCGCCGACCTTGCTCTGCGTTCACGGCCTCACGCGCAATGCGCGCGATTTCGATGTGTTCGCCTCGGCGCTCGCCGCGCATTACCGCGTCGTCTGTCCGGACATGCCGGGCCGCGGCAAAAGCGAGTGGCTGAGCGATGGCGCGGAATACGACAACCCCCTCTACCTCGCCGACATCGCGGCGCTTATCGCCCGGCTCGATGTCGCAAGCGTCGACTGGGTCGGCACCTCGATGGGCGGCATCATCGGCATGCTCTTCGCTGCCTTGCCCGGCACCCCGATTCGCCGCCTCGTCGTCAACGATGTCGGGCCGGTCATCCCGAAGGAAGGCCTCAAGCGCATCGCCGATTACGTCGGGCTCGATCCGAGCTTCCCCGACCTCGCCGCCCTCGAGGGCGCGCTGCGCTTCATTCATGCGCCCTTCGGCCCTCTCACCGACGCGCAATGGCACGAGATGGCCGAGCAATCTTCGCGGCGCAAAGCGGATGGCAGCTACGGTCTCAATTACGACCCGAAGATCGCCGAGCCGTTCAAGAAGATCGCGGGCGAGGATTTCGACCTGTGGCCGCAATGGGAGAAGATCACCTGCCCGGTTCTGGTCTTGCGCGGCGCGCAATCCGATATCCTGCGGCGCGAGGACGCCGAGGCAATGACACAGCGCGGCCCCAAGGCAAGGCTCGTGGAGTTTGCCGGCATCGGCCACGCGCCGGCCTTGCTCGCCGACGATCAGATCGCCGTCATCCGCGATTTCCTCCTTGGCTGAGATCACCGGCTATCTCGCGCCCGAAGGGTTTCTCGGCGAGCTCCAACATGAGCTGGGCGATAAGTCGGGTGAAGTCTTCGGCCGCCTCGTGCTCGCGCCCGGCCCGCCGCGCCCGGCCGCCTGGATCGCCAATCTCTGGATCGACCCGCTGCGGCTGTCCATCGCCTCGATCGCCGACGCCGCCAAACAGCTGCGCGCGATCCAGCGCAATTGGGCGTGTTATTCCTTCGCGCATCACCGCCGCGCCGCGCTGATCACGGAAAAGCTTCCCAAGGTTTCGGCGAAGCCGCTCGAATTCGGCGAGCCAGCGCCCACCGCGCCGCTCGGCTCCTGGACGCTCTTGGATCCCAACACGCTGCTGGCCGCCGCGCATTGCTTGAGCCCTTTCCCCAATGGCGAGGCGCGCTTCATCGAGGACCGGACGGCGCCGCCCAGCCGTGCCTATCTGAAACTCTGGGAGGCGTTCACGCTCATCGGCGCGAAGCCGCAACCAGGCGAAACCTGCCTCGATCTCGGCGCGTCACCCGGCGGCTGGAGCTGGGTGTTGCAGCAGTTGGGCACGCGCGTCATCGCCGTCGACAAAGCGCCACTAGAGCCACGGATCGCGGCGCTTCCCGGCATCGAGCTTCGCCGCCTCAGCGCCTTCGCGCTCGAGCCGCGCGATGTCGGCGCGCTCGATTGGTTTTTTTCGGACGTGGTGTGTTACCCGAAGCGCCTTCTGGCGCTGGTCGAGAAATTTCTGGCCGCCGGCACGGTGCGGAATTTCCTCTGCACCATCAAATTCCAGGGCACGACCGATTTCGAGGCCCAGGCGCGGTTCGCCGCGATCCCGGGCTCGCGCCTCCTGCATCTTCACGCCAACAAGCACGAGCTGACTTGGATAAGGCTCAGCCCTTCTTGAGCCGCTTGGCCGCGTCGACCGCCGCGTAGGTGAGGATTCCGTCGGCGCCGGCGCGCTTGATCGAGAGCAATGCTTCCATCATCACCGATTCGTCGAGCCAGCCGCGCTCGATCGCGCCCTTGAGCATCGCGTATTCGCCGCTCACCTGATAGGCGAAGGTCGGCATGCCGAAGCGATCCTTGACGCGCCGGATGATGTCGAGATAGGGCAGCGCTGGCTTCACCATCACCATGTCGGCGCCTTCCTCGATGTCGAGGGCCACCTCGCGCAGCGCCTCGTCGCTATTGGCCGGATCCATCTGATAGGTCCGCTTGTCGGCCTTGCCGAGCGAGGATTTGGAGCCGATCGCGTCGCGGAACGGACCGTAGAAGCCCGAGGCGTATTTCGCCGCATAGGCCAAGATGCGCACCTGGGCGAAGCCCTTGGCGTCGAGCGCGTCGCGGATCGCGCCGACGCGGCCGTCCATCATGTCCGAGGGCGCGATCAGATCGCAGCCCGCCTCGGCCTGGACGACCGCCTGGCGGCATAGAATCTCGACGGTCTCGTCATTGGCGACATCGCCGTTGCGCAGCACGCCGTCATGGCCATGCGTCGTGAACGGGTCGAGCGCCACGTCGCACATGACGCCGAGACCGGGCACCGCTTTCTTCACGGCGCGGATCGCCCGACAGATGATGTTGTCCGGGTTGATCGCTTCCTCGCCTTCCGGGCTCTTGCGCTCTTGCGGCGTCGCCGGAAAGAGCGCGATCACCGGGATGCCCAACCGATGCGCGTCGCCGGCGGCGTTAACCATGGCCGCGATCGAGAGCCGCTCGACGCCGGGCATCGAGGCGATCGGCGCGCGCGCCTCAGGCGCGTCATGCACGAAGACCGGCCAGAGGAAATCCGCCGCGGTCAAAACGTGCTCCGCGACGAGCCGCCGGCTCCATTCATCGTGTCGATTGCGACGCAGGCGCAGGCGCGGATAGGCGCCCAAGGGCCGGGAAGGGTTGCGCGACAAGGGGATAGGCCTCTGACCAAGCTGGGAAAAAACGTTCCGATGATAGGCAGTAAATGCCGAATCCGAAAGCAAATCTTAACGCGCCTGACGCACCTTGGTGGGGTTGCGGAAGGTCGCTTTTACCCATGTTTACAATTATCGGTGCGGTGATCGTTATCGCCAGCGTCATCGGCGGCTATGTCGCCAATGGCGGGCATTTGGAGGTGCTGTTTCAGCCCTTCGAAGTGATGATCATCGTCGGCGCCGCCGCCGGCGCCTTCGTCATCTCCAACCGCAAGCCGGTGCTTTCCGCCACCGGCAAGGCGATACCGGAATTGTTGAAAGGCGAGCGATACGACAAGGCCGCGTATCTGGAATTGCTCACGATGCTCTATTCGGTGTTCAAGCTCGCCAAATCGAAAGGCGCGCTCGTGCTCGAACAGCACGTCGAGCATCCGCATGACAGCACGCTGTTCCAGCGTTTCCCGAGCTTCATCGGCGACGAGCATGCGGTGACCTTCTTCTGCGACTATTTGCGCCTCTTGACCCTCGGAACCGACAACCATCACGAGATGGAAACGCTGATGGACGAGGACCTGGAGACGCACCGTAGCGAGCATCACGCGGTCGCGAGCGCGATCTCCACCATGGCGGACGGCATGCCGGCGCTCGGCATCGTCGCGGCCGTGCTCGGCGTCATCCACACCATGGGCTCGATCACCGAGCCGCCCGCCGTATTGGGCCATCTTATCGGCGGCGCGCTGGTCGGCACCTTCATGGGCGTGCTGCTGTCCTACGGGTTCGTCGGCCCGATCGCGTCCGCCGTGCTCGCGCGCGGCAATGCGGAAGAGCGCTACTTTCTCTGCATGAAGGCGGCGATCCTCGCCTACATGCAAGGCTATGCGCCGTCGGTCGCGGTCGAATTCGCCCGCAAGGCACTCAATACCGACGTGCGCCCGACTTTCTACGAGGTCGAAGAGGCAGTCGAGAGCCTGCCCGCGGCAGCCTAGTCCATGGCGAAGAATACCAACGCCACGATCATCATCAAGAAGATCAAGAAGGGCGGGCATGGGGGTCACCATGGCGGCGCCTGGAAAGTCGCTTACGCCGATTTCGTGACCGCCATGATGGCGTTCTTCCTGCTGCTGTGGCTGTTGAACGTCACTACCGACGTGCAAAAGCGCGGCATCGCGGATTACTTCGACCCGTCGCTCGCCTCGAAATCGACCAGCGGCGCCGGCGGCGTCCTCGGCGGACGGACGATCGGCAGTCCGGGCAGCGAAACCGTCGCCTTGACGCAACCCAATTTCGACATAAGCCGCGCCTCGCTGCGTCAGCCGGTCGACAGCGACGACGACGACAACAGCAGCAATTCTAGCTCTGATCAATCGGATCAAAGCGATAACGGTGCGCCAAAAAGCCAGGCCGAGAAGCCCAAGAAGCTCACCGCCGAGGAGTTGCAGCAGCAACTCGCCGAGAATGAACAGAAGCGCTTCGAGGAGGCGAAGGCCGCGTTGCAGCAGGCGGTGAAGGAGGTGCCCGAGCTGCGCGCTCTTGCCAACAATCTGATGATCGACGAGACGCCCGAAGGATTGCGTATCCAGATCGTCGATCAGGACAAGACGCCGATGTACCCTCTGGGCTCGGCCGAGATGCTCGATCCGGCCAAGAAGCTGATGTCGCTCATCACGGAAGTGATCAAGAAACTGCCGAACAAGATCTCGATCACCGGCCATACCGATGCGACGCAATACGCCTTGAGCGCGAAATACACCAACTGGGAATTATCCGCCGATCGCGCCAATGCCAGCCGGCGGGAATTTCTCGCCGACGGTCTTCCGCCTGACCGGATCGAGCGCGTCGTCGGCGTGGCCGATCAGGAGCCGCTGGACAAGAAAGATCCCGCGGCGCCGCATAACCGGCGCATCAGCATCGTCTTGCTGCGCGAAAACACGGACAAGACCGCCGTCGCAGCGCCCGCGCCGTCGACACCGGCGGCGGCCGCGGCGGCCGAAACGCCGACCGCGGCGCCGGCATCGCCTGCCGCGCAAGCCGCGTCTTCAACGCCCGCGGGCTCTACCGCTCCGGCATCGCCTTCCGCCGCCTCGCCGGGCCAAGCCGCGGCCGAAACGCCCGCCGGGGCCGCCAAGCCGTAATCCTGTCACCGCGTCGAGTTGACATGGCGGCACCCGGCGCCATGATCTTTCGAGAACGACCAGGGGAACGGAAATGCTGCGAATTCTGGGACGGCCCAATTCCTACAATGCGCAGAAGGTGCTGTGGCTCCTCGACGAGTTGGGCACGCCCTTCACGCTCGAACTCTATGGGCTCGACCATGGCGGCAATCACACGCCCGAATATCGCAAGCTCAATCCCAATGAGTTGGTGCCGACCTTGATCGAGGACGGTTTCGTCCTCTGGGAATCGAATTCGATTCTGCGCTATCTCGCCGCGAAGGATCCGAGCGGCCGCTTCCTTCCCGCCGATCCGCATGACCGCGCCCATGGCGACCGTTGGCTCGACTGGGCGTTGACGACGCTCACGCCGGCGATCACGCCCGCTTTCGCGCAATTGATCCGCATGAAGCCCGAGCAGCGCGATCCGGCGAAGATCGCCGAATTGGTCGCCAAGGCCAATCACTGCATGGGCATCCTCGACCGCTATCTTGGCGAGACGCCTTATGTCGGCGGCGCCGCATTCTCGATCGGCGACATTCCGGTCGGCATCCTGGCCTACCGCTTCTATACGCTGCCGATCGAACGCCAGGCCTTTGCCAATCTCGAAGCCTGGTACAAGCGCTTGGCCGAGCGCCCGGCCTATCGCAAGCGCATCATGATCGGACTAAGCTGAACCGAGGCGCGGCGATGCCTCTAGCCTTGGCGCCATTCCGTCGGTCATAATCGAGGCGCGGCGGACGGCTGGCGGATGGAACGCGATGCCTGAAGGTCACAGAAGCGGAAAAGATTTCGGCAGCAAAGACTTCCCGGGCGAGGCGCGGCCCGCGCCCGAACGGCTTTCGGTTGCCCCGCAGCATTTCTATCGCACGACCGCCCTGCCCTGCCCCTATCTGCCCGGCAAAGTCGAACGCAAACTGGTGACGGAACTGGCCGGACGTCACGCGGCCTCGTTCTACAACGACCTCTCGCGCGCCGGCTTCCGGCGCAGCCACCATGTCGCCTACCGCCCGGCTTGTATCGGCTGCGCCGCGTGCGTGCCGGTTCGCATTCCCGTGGCGGATTTCGTCGAAAGCCGGTCGCTCCGGCGCGCACGCAACGCCAACCGCGACCTGCTGAGCCGCTGCCTCGTGGCCGAGGCGACGCTCGAGCAGTTCCGGCTCTTCCAGCGCTATCAGCGCTCCCGCCACAGCGACAGCGACATGGCCGCGATGACCTTCGGCGATTATCAGGCGATGGTCGAGGACAGCCCAGTCGCCACCAAGATGGTGGAGTTGCGCGACGCGGCGGGCGGATTGTGGGGCGTCGGGCTCTACGACCCGCTCGATGACGGGCTCTCTGCGGTCTATAGCTTCTACGCGCCCGAGGCCGCCAAGCGCAGCCTCGGCACGCTGCTGGTGCTGGCCCTGGTCGACGAGGCGCGGCGCCGTAATCTCGCTTACGTCTATCTCGGCTATTGGATCGCCGACAGCGCCAAGATGTCGTACAAGGCGCGCTTCCGCCCGCTCGAAGCGCTCGGCCCAAGGGGTTGGCGCAAGATACTCGATTAGAGCATCGTTCGGGAAAAGCGGGCGCTGGCTCGCCGCCGACAATACGACCACAGAAAAGCCCGACGAAGCAGCCCTACTCCGCCGCCTCGCGCCGCCCGATGTCCTTGAGGCAGCGGTCGATCCATTGCGCGCCGAGCTTTTCCTCGAGGCTGTTCTGCCCGAGCCTCTCGCGCAGCGCGCGGAAATCGACGCGGTCGAGCGCCTGATCCTGATTGAAGCAGGAAAACACGATGGTCTCCTCGCCGGTGACCGGATCCTTCTGCGGCTGAAGGCATTGCGCGCAGATTTCCTTCATCATGCATTGCATCGGCGAGTTGATCGAGGCGATCGCGCGATGCCCCGGCTTCAAGTGAGGCTTCAAGACGCCGTCGCGCGCGCGCGCCACCGCGCCCATCATGCCATCCGAGCCGATGACGATGATCCGATCGGCGGCGTCGAGCCTTAAGGCCTGAGCGCCGAGCTTGCCCTCGGCATAAGCCGCCATCGCCTCGACGATATTGCCGGTGAAAGCCTTGTCCTGCGGGCGCGCGGGCGAAAAGCCCGGCGCTTCGTCGCAGCACCACACGACGCAATCGGCCGCGGCTTCGATTTCCGCGATCTTGTAGCGGTCCTGCGGCTTCTTGTAGCCCGCGAAATAGAGCACCTTCGACCCCGCCTGGCGCGACGCGCTGCCGATCGAGAGCAGCACCGCATTGCCGAGCCCGCCCCCGACGAGAACCACGGTCTCGCCGCCCGGCGTCTCGGTCGGCGTTCCGGTCGGACCCATCAGCACCACCGGCTCGCCCGGTTCCAACAAGCGGCAGAGATCCGAAGAGCCGCCCATTTCCAGCACGATGGTCGAAAGCAGGCCCTGCGCGCGATCGACCGTGGCGCCGGTCAAGGCCAAGCCTTCCATCGTCAGCACGGTGCCGTCGCTCTTGAGCGCCCGCGTCTCGTAATTCTGCAGACGGAAGAACTGACCCGGCTTGAAGGCGCGCGCGGCCATTGGCGCGCGCAGGATCACCTCGACGATCTTGGGCGCAAGCTCGACCACCGCGCGAACCCTGGGACGCAGCTCGTCATCGAGACGGGCGATCAATTGCTTGGGCTCGGTTGCCTCGGGCTTGCGCCGGGCCAGGATACGGCTCACCACCGGATAGCCCAGCTTCGCGCCGCCCATCGCCTTCACCACATTGCCGGCGAAGGAGGGATGAAGATCGCCGAAGAAGCTCATCGCGCGCCCGTCCGCGCGATGACTCATCAGGACCTGCACCTGATCGGGCTTGGCGACGCGCTCGGGTCTAACCTTGGCGCCCTCCTCGTCATAGGCCTGGAAATAGCGCCCGTCGATTTCGACCTGCGCGTCTTCGCGCGCGAGCACCGTGTTGGGCTGCGTGCCAGCGGCGACCAGGATGCTCCGCGCTTTCAAAGTGACGCGCTCCCCGGCCGGGGAAAGCTTGCCCGCCGCATCCACCGCATGGCGCGACAGAACCAAGGCCTCGGCATGGCCGAAGCGGTCGACCTTGACCTCTTCTGGCGAGAGGCCTTCGGCGAAGCGGATGCCTTCCTCCATCGCCTTCGCGACCTCTTCGTGATTGAGCGTATAGCTCGGCGCATCGACGAGCCGCCGGCGATAGGCGATGGTGACGCCGCCCCATTCATCGAGAAGCCGCGCGATGCGCGGCGTGACGCCTTCGCGCTTGGCCGCCTCGAGCTCGGCGCGGATCGCCTTGGCGTGCGCGATGAATTCTGCAGCCGTCGCCGCGTCTTCCGCGCTCCAGCTCGCGCGCACCGCCGTCTCGCCGCGCTCGGCCACGAGGATCTCGTAGCGCGCGAGGAATTTCTCGACCTGGACCGGATAATAGGCGAGCGATTCCGTCGCCGTGTCGATCGCGGTCAGGCCGCCGCCGATGACGACGATGGGCAGGCGCACGGTGAGATTGGCGAGGCTCGACTTCTTGGCGGCGCCGGTCAATTGCAGCGCCATGAGGAAATCCGAGGCCTGGCGCACGCCGCGCGCGAGCCCGTTCTTCATCGGCACGATGGTCGGACGTCCCGCGCCGGCGCAGAGCGCGACGTGATCGAAGCCCAGCGCGAAGGCGTCGTCGATGGTGATGGTGCCGCCGAAGCGCACGCCGCCGTAAAGCGCGAATTGCGCGCGCCGCTCGATGAGGAGCCGGATCACTTTGAGAAAATTCTTGTCCCAGCGCACGGTGATGCCGTATTCGGCGACGCCGCCGAACCCGGCCATCACGCGGTCGTCGAGCCCTTCCCAAAGCTCTTTGGCGTCGTGGATCGGGTGAAAGCGCGGGCCGGAGAGGCCCGCGGGCAAAGGCTCGATCTTCAAACCGTCGATGGCGACGACGTGATGCCCGTCATTCATCAGATGATGGGCGAGCGTGAACCCCGCGGGCCCGAGCCCCACGACCAGCACCTTGTAGCCGGTCTCGGGCTTGGGCAAGGGCCGGCGCAGATCGAGCGGGTTCCAGCGCGTCAACAGGCTATAGATCTCGAAGCCCCAGGGCAGGCCCAGCACGTCCTTGAGGTTGCGCGTCTCGATTTGCGGAATGTCGACCGGATCCTGCTTCTGGTAGATGCAGGCCTTCATGCAGTCGTTGCAAATGCGATGGCCCGTGCCGGCCATCATCGGATTGTCGATCGCGGCGATCGCCAGCGCGCCAATGCTGAAGCCGCGGGATTTCACCAGATTCATCTCGGAGATTTTTTCCTCGAGCGGACAGCCGGCGAGCGTGACGCCAAACACCGTGTCCTGGAACTTCGCGGTCTTCTTGTCCTTCAGCCCTTTGGAGCAGCTGTCCTTGCCCTGGTTGTGGCACCAGATGCAGTAATTCGCGTGGTCGAGCGCGGCGGTCAGATCCATGCCTGCATCGGTGAGCGCGAAGCCCTCGCGGTGGCGCCGCTCGTGCTCGGACAGACGCAGCATGGTGACGCCCTGCTCGAGGATGGTTTCGACCGGCACGAGGTGTTGCATGTCGAACCGGTGAGGCAGCTTGAACAAGACGCCCTTGCCGTGCCGCGCGCGGGCAGCGGGCGCATGGATCGCCCAGGCGGCGTAGCGCGCGGCTTCGTCGAGCGCCGCCGCATGGGTCGCCTCTTCGTCGAGCCAGCGCGTGACGTGACGCGCATAGCTCGTTTCGGTCAGCTTCTCGCCGAACCGCGCCTCCAGCGCCTGCGCGAGCGCCGCCCCGTCGAGCCCTGCCGCTTCCGCGGGCGATGCGCTTTTGGCCGCCCGTCTTTGGACAAAAAGCCGCTTCACCGCATAGACCGGCGCCAGCGCATCGTGCCGCTTGCGCAGCGCGCTCGCCTGCGCGCGGATGCCAAACAACGCGGTGACGAAATCCTCGAGATGGGGCGCCAGCTCGATCAGCAGCTCAGACTCGTCTTTGTCTGCAACCGCGTCCGGGGAGCGGCGCGCCGTCACAAGCCGGTTGAAGAGTCCGACATCGGCCGCTTTGAGATGCTCGACAAAGGCCGCGTCGAGACGCACCAGCCCCTCGCGGTGATGAAGATCCGCGAAGGACAGCCCATGTTGCAGAACCAGATCGCTCATTCGTCCTTCGCCACGGCCCCTCAAGATCGGCGCCTATTTCCTTAATTTTCCTGTGGAATCTCGCGGAATACCCTCGGGGCGGCGGATGTCTTACCGGAGACCGCTCCGACTGCCAAGGCGGTTTTGCGCCGCACCTCAGTCGGCTATCGTCGCGGCTCGGCGGGCGTGAAGGCCGCCGCGGGCTGGATTCCCGGCTTACCTGCCTGCACCGACGCCAGGCCGGGACTTCGGACATGGCACATATCTTGCGGAACATGGTTCGAACGTCCGTTGCCAACCAGACGCCCGCGAGAGCTTTTTATTCAGAACAAACTGTGGGGAACCTCATGAAGTATGTAATTGCGATCATCAAGCCCTTCAAATTCGACGAAGTCCGCGACGCGCTGACCAAGCTCGGCATACAAGGCATGACGGTCAGCGAGGTCCGCGGTTTCGGCCGGCAAAAAGGCCAGACCGAGATCTATCGCGGCAACGAGTACACCGTCACCTTGGTGCCGAAAATGAAGGTCGAAGTCGCGGTGGATGACGCCCAGTTGACCCAGGTCGTCGAAGCCATCGAGGCGGCGGCAAAGACCGGAAAGATCGGCGACGGAAAGGTCTTCGTGATGGACCTCGACGCCGCCTATCGCATCCGCACCGGCGAAAAAGGCGCGGCGGCGCTCTAAGCCCCAAGCCCGAGACCGATCGCCGCCGGCCCGTTCTCGCGGCTTTTCCGCGCGGCGCCCTTTTCGTGGTGCCGAAGGGAATCTTTGCCTAGTTTTTGCGCGCGGCGGCTATTTCTTGCACATAGCCGCCGGCGCCGCATGACGATGATCGAGCACGGATCGCTAATAGCCGAGTGCGCAGCCATCCTTGCGCGGGTCCGAGCCGCCGACGAGACAGCCGCGCGCATGGTCGATCCAGATCGCCTGGCAGCCGCCCAAGGGCCCGCCGCGGACCACGCGATGCCCGCGTTGCGCCAGATCGCGCGCGATCTCCAGGGGGATGGTCGATTCGAGCTGCAGATACCCGTCAAAGGCAAAGCTGCGCGGCGCCTCAGCGGCCGCTTGCGGATCGAGGCCGCGATCGAGCATCTGGCTGAGGAAATGCGCGTGGCCGCAGGCCTGATAGGCGCCGCCCATGACGCCGAAGGGCATCACCGCCTTGCCCTCGCGCAGCAGCATGCCGGGGATGATGGTGTGCATTGGGCGCTTGCCCGGCGCGATCGCGTTCGGATGCGCCGGATCGAGGCGGAAGCTGATGGCGCGGTTGTGCAGCATCACGCCGCAGCCCGGCACGAAGATGCCGCTGCCGAAATCATGGAAAAGCGAGTTGATGAACGAGACCGCGTTGCCGTCGCGATCGACGATCGAGAAATAGACCGTGTCCTTGTGCACGACCTCGTCCCACGAGGCGGGCGGCGCGGCGCGGTCGAGACGGATGCGCGAGCGCACCGCTTCGGCATATCCGTCGGATAGGAACCGTTCGACATCGACCGCGACGAAGCGCGGATCGGCGATCGAGGCATCGCGCGCGCGACAAGCGGCGGTAACGGCCTCGGCCAGGAGATGAATCCGGTCGACCGCGCTGAGTTTTTCCTCGCCGAGCGCATAACCTTCGAGCGTGCGCAGGATCATCAACGCGGCGAGGCCCTGGCCGTTGGGCGGGCATTCATAGACGTGGTGATCGCGATAGGGCGCCGCGATCGGCGTCACGTATTCGCATTTCTGCTGCGCGAAATCCTCGAGCGTATGGAGCCCGCCCAGACGGTTGAGCTTCGCCACGATCTCCTCGCCGACGGGCCCCTCGTAGAATCCCGCCCTGCCCTCGCGCGCGATGCGTTTGAGCGTGTTCGCGAGCGCCGGCTGATAGAGCTTCTCGCCCAGGCCGATCGCCCGGCCTTGAGGCGCGAAGACGCGCGCGGCATCGCGATCATGCGCCTGCTTGGGAAAGCTCGCGGCGAAATCGGCGGCGACGCGCGGCGTCACCGCATAGCCTTCCTCGGCGAGCTTGATCGCCGGCGCGAAAAGCGCGGCCATCTCCTTGGTGCCGTGATCTTGAAGCAGGCGGCACCACGCATCGACGGCACCTGGCACGCTCACCGCATGCGGCGTCTCGACCTCGATCGCGCGAATGCCTTGCGCGCGATACCAGTCGATCGTCGCCTTCATCGGCGCGCGGCCCGAGCCGTTCAAGGCGATCGGCGGAGCACCCTGCTTCGAATAGAGCACGAAGCAATCGCCGCCGATGCCCGTCATATGCGGCTCGGTCACGCACAGCATCGCCACGGCCGCGATCGCGGCATCGACGGCGTTGCCGCCTTGGCGCAGCACGTCGATCGCGGCCAGGGTCGCGAGCGGATGCGAGGTCGCCGCCATGCCATTGGCGGCGATGGCGGCGGAACGGCGGGGAAGCTGGAAATCGCGCATGTCTATCCATATCGCTTGTCGGACCTGCCCGCATTGCCTAATTTCCCGCCCGAAAGCGGCTCACAAGGATCTCCCCCATGCTCGACGCCTACATCTATGACGGGTTGCGTACGCCGATCGGCCGCCATGCGGGCGCGCTGGCGCCGATGCGCGCCGACGATCTCCTCGCCGGCGTCATCAAGGAGGTGGTCGGGCGCAACCCCTTCAAGCCGCAGGATTACGAAGACGCGGTGATGGGCTGCACCAACCAGGCGGGCGAGGATGCGCGCAACGTCGCGCGCCACGCGCTCCTGCTCGCGGGCCTGCCGATCGAGACTGCGGGGCTCACGGTGAACAGGCTCTGCGGCAGCGGGCTCGCCGCCATACTCGACACCGCGCGCGCGGCATCGAGCGGCCAGGGCGAGCTCTTCATCGCCGGCGGCGTCGAGAGCATGAGCCGCGCGCCTTTCGTCATGGCCAAATCCGAGGCGCCCTATCAGCGCGAATACCGCATGTTCAATTCGACCATCGGCGCGCGCTTTCCCAACCCCAAGGTCGAGAAAGCCTATGGCGCCGACACCATGGCCGAGACCGCCGACAATGTCGCGCGCGAGCATCAGATCACGCGCCAAGAGAGCGACAAATTCGCGCTCGCGAGCCAGGAGAAATACGCCAAGGCCAAGGCCGCCGGCTTCTACGACAAGGAGCTTCTGCCGGTCACTGTGCCGAGCGGCAAGAAAGGCGCGACCAATCTCGTCGCCCAGGACGAGCATCCGCGCCCCGAGACGACCCTGGAGCGGCTGCTGGCGCTGAAGGCGCTCAATCCCGATGGCGTCGTCACCGCCGGCAACGCCTCGGGCATCAATGACGGCGCGGCCGCGCTCATCATCGGCAACAAGAAGGCCGGCGAGAAGGCCGACGCCAAGCCCCTGGCGCGCATCGTCTCGGCCGCGGTCGCGGGCGTGGCGCCGCGGGTGATGGGATTGGGACCCGTGCCGGCGTCTAAAAAGGCGATCGAGCGCGCCGGTCTCACCTTGAAGGACATCGACGTGATCGAGCTCAACGAGGCCTTCGCCAGCCAGGTGCTCGGCTGCCTGAAGCTCATGAACATCGATTTCAACGACGAGCGCGTCAACCCGAATGGCGGCGCCATCGCGATCGGTCATCCCTTGGGCGCCTCGGGCGCGCGGCTCGCCTTGACCGCGACGCGCCAGCTCCATCGCAGCGGCGGCCGCTACGCCCTCGTCACCATGTGCATCGGCGTCGGCCAGGGCATCGCCGCGGTGATCGAGCGGGTGGCATGAGCGAGGCCGAGAAGCCGGACCTCGCCGACCGCGCGGCCTACAAGCTCTGGTTTCCGGAGCATGTGCGCTTCAGCGATGTCGATCACAACAATCACGTCAATCACGCGGTCTTCTTGAATTACTTCGAGACGGCGCGGGTCACGATCACGCGCAATCCCGAGCTGGGGATGCTCGATGCGGGCGAGAATTTCAACGTCGTGCGCGTCGAATGCGACTACAAGGCCGAGCTGCGCTTCCCCGGCAATTTCGAGGTCGGCTTGCGCGGACTCAAATACGGCCGCACCTCGTTCCGCCTGGGCCAGGCTGTGTTCCGGGGCGATACATGCTGCTGCACCGAGGAAGTGGTGCTGGTCTTCATGGATCGTGCCACGCGCAAGTCGAAGCCGCTTTCGGAAAAGCTCCTCGCCTGGCTCAAGGAGAACGGCGCGACGGCGAGCTGAGCCAACGCGTCATTGCGAGGAGCGCGCATGAAGTGCGCGACGAAGCAATCGAGAACGCGCTGCATGCTACATGGATTGCTTCGCCTTCGGCTCGCAATGACGTGCCGCGATGAACAGTAACCGTCTTAGATCTCCGGCGCGGTCAGCTTCTTCCAATCATTGGCGAGGCTGAGCCTGGGCTCGGTGAGCTTTTGCAGCGCATCGAGATCGAGCCCTTCGACCATCTCGCGCACCACGATCCCATCCGGCGTCACGTCGAGCACGGCGAGATTGGTGTAGATCCGCGCGACGCAGCGCTTGCCCGTCAGCGGCAGCAGGCAGCGTTTGCGGATGCGCGGGCTTCCGTCCTTGGCATTGTGCTCCATCAGCACGCGCACTTGCCTGGCGCCTGCGGCCAGATCCATCGCGCCGCCGACGCCGGGCGCGAGCTTGTCGGAATTCGTCGCCCAATTGGCGAGATCGCCCGCCTCGGAAACCTCATAGGCGCCCATGATCGAGAGATCGATATGCCCGCCGCGGATCATCAGGAAGGCGTCGTTGTGATGAAAGAACGCGCCGCCCGGACGCAGCGTGGTGAGGCCCTTGCCCGCGTTGATGAGATCGCGGTCCTCCTCGCCTTGCTTCGGCGCGCCGCCCATGCCGAGGATGCCGTTCTCGCTGTGGAACACCACCTCGCGGCCGGCCGGCACGTAATCCGACACCATGGTCGGCAGGCCGATGCCGAGATTGACGGTCTGGCCTTCCTCGATGTCCTGCGCGGCGCGCCAGGCCATCTGTCTGCGCGTCAGCGCCTTCATGCGATCACCACGCGGTCGACGAAAATCCCGGGCGTCGCGATCGCCTCCGGATCGAGCGATCCCAGCTCGACCAGCTCATCCGCTTGCGCCACCGTCACCTTGCCCGCCATCGCCATCACCGGATTGAAGTTCCGCGCCGCCTTGCGATAGACGAGATTGCCCCAGCGATCGGCGCGATGCGCCTTGATGAGCGCGAAATCGCCCAGCAAGGGCTGTTCGAGAACATGCAACGCGCCGCCGATCATCCGCGTCTCCTTGCCCTCGGCAAGCTGGGTCTCGGCGCCCACCCGGGTGAAGAAGCCGCCCAGCCCCGCCGCTGCCGCGCGCATGCGCTCGCTCAAGGTCCCTTGCGGCACGATCTCCAGCTCGATCTTGCGCGCCGCGTAGAGTTCGTCGATCACCTGCGGGTCGGTCGAGCGCGGATAGGAGCAGATGAGCTTTCGCGCCCGTCCCGCCTTCAACAGCGCCGCCACGCCGACCAAGCCGCTGCCGGCGTTGTTGCAGACGATGGTGAGATCGCGCCGGTCCAACGCGATCACCGCCTCGATCAGAGCGAAAGGCTCGCCGACCGAGCCGAAGCCGCCGCACAACAATGTGGCCCCGTCCTGGAGCCCGGCGAGCGCCGCCGTGAAATCTTCCACGCGCTTGTCGATCATGGCGCCCGATCAAACCATGCCGGATCAGAAATTGACTGCATCGCCGCCTTTGAGATCGAGCATCTGGCGCGCCTCGTCGGGCGTCGCGATCTCGAGCGAGAGGTTTTCGAGGATCGAGCGGATGCGCGAAACCTGCTCGGCATTGGTCTTCGCCATCTGGCCCTTGCCGAGATAGAGCGAATCCTCGAGCCCGACCCGGACATTGCCGCCCATGATCGCGCCCATGGTGATGAACGGCATCTGATGGCGGCCCGCGGCGAGGATCGACCAGTAATAGGAATCGCCGAAGAGCTTGTCGGCGATGCGTTTCATATGGCTGAGATTTTCGGGGTCGGCGCCGATCCCGCCCAGGATGCCGAAGATGGTCTGCACGAAGAGCGGCGGGCGGATCAGTTTGCGATCCAAAAAGTGAGCGAGATTATAGAGATGCCCGACGTCGTAGCATTCGAACTCGAAGCGCGTGCCGTGAACTTCCCCAAGGTCCTTAAGAATGCGCTCTATGTCATCAAATGTATTGCGGAAAATGAGGTCCTTCGTGCCTTCGAGATAAGGCTTCTCCCAATCGTGCTTGAACGCCTTGTAGCGGCCGAGCATCGGATAGAGCCCGAAATTCATCGAGCCCATATTGAGTGAGCACATTTCGGGCGAGGCCTTCAGGGGCGCGGCCAGGCGCTCCTCCAAGGTCATCTTGTGCCCGCCGCCCGTGGTGATGTTCACCACCGCCTTGGTCGCCTGCTTGATGCGCGGCAGGAATTGCATGAAGACGGACGGATCGGGCGTTGGCCGCCCGTCCGTCGGGTCGCGCGCATGGAGATGAAGGATCGCCGCGCCCGCCTCGGCCGCGCCGATCGCTTGGCTTGCGACCTCGTCCGGGGTCACCGGCAGATAGGGACTCATGGTCGGGGTGTGGATCGAACCCGTGACCGCACAGGTGATGATGACCTTGCCTGATCGCGCCATCCGCCCTCCCTCGCTCCCCTTTGCGGCGGGAAGCCCGGTTGTTCGACGGATTTGTTAGAGGTTTTTGCGAGCGAGCGAAACCCCCGCGCGCGGCGATCAGGCGTTGGCGCGGATGAAGTCGCGGATCTTCGGGTAGATGATTTTGCGCCACCGGCTGCCGTTGAAGACGCCGTAATGGCCGACGCCGGGCTGAACGTAATGGGGCTTTTTCGAATCCGGCAAGCCGGTGAGCAGCGACTTTGCCGCCGCGGTCTGGCCGACGGCGCAGATATCGTCGTTTTCGCCCTCGACCATGAAGACGGCGGTCCGCTCGATGGCCGCGGGTTCCACCAGCCGGCCGCGCGAGACGAAAGAGCCATGCGCCAAATCCTGGCGATGGAAGATGCGATCGATGGTCTGGAGATAGAAATCCGCCGGCAAATCCATCACGGACGCATATTCGTCGTAGAATTTGCGGGTCGCCGTGGCGCTCTCGCCGTCGCCCTCGACGAGATGACGGAACAGCTCGACATGCGCATTGACGTGGCGGTCAAGATTCATGCTGAGAAATCCGGCAAGCTGGAGGAAGCCGGGATAAACGCGGCGGAACGCGCCGGGGTGACGCATCGGCACGGTGTCGATCACATGGCGCTCGAGCCAGGGGAGGCTGTGCGCCTCGGCGAAGCGGCTCACCTGGGTCGGGTTGGCGTGGGTGTCGATCGGCCCGCCCATCAGGACGAGGGTTTGCGGCTGCGCCCGCTCGTCGGCCTGCGCCATCAACGCGGCGGCCACCAGAACCGGCACCGAAGGTTGACACACTGCGACGACGTTGAGATCGGGACCGAGGCGGCGCATGAACGCCATCATCAGATCGATATGATCGTCGAGATCGAACAATCCGTGACGCAGCGGCACGGCGCGCGCATTGATCCAGTCCGTCACGTAGACATCGTGATCGGGCAGCAGGGTCTCGACCGTGCCGCGCAACAAGGTGGCGAAATGGCCGGAAAGCGGCGCGACCAGCAACAGACGCGGTTGCGCGACCGCTATCTCCTTGCGGAAATGAAGCAAGGTGCAAAAAGGCGTTTGTTCCACCGCCTCTTCATGCACGGCGACCGACTGGCCGTCGACCAAAGTCGTGGCAATGCCGAATTCGGGCCGGCGATGCGACATCCCGACTCGCGAGATCATCTCGCAGGTTGCGGCGGCATGCCGTAGCGCCGGATGGTCGCGAAAGGCGAACCAGGGATGATTGAAGAATTCCTGCCCTGCCCGCGCGATCAGGCGAAAAGGCGCGAATGCGTCGCTGTGCGCTTGATAGGCTTGGTAAAGCATGAATCATGACCCCGCCGGCGAGAAGGGCTTGAATGCCGCCCAACCCGTCACGTTACCGTTCGCTTGATTTAGGACACGCTAAGACCGCTACCCTGGCGCGAGACCAAGATGGTTAATTCGCCGGCTCGAAATAGCGGTCATCCTGCAGCGTATCGAGCGCGATCGTCTTCATATCGCTCGGCACGCCGACGCGGGACAGACGCACATGCGGGGTCGGCTCCCAGGCATAGCGATAGATCGCGTTAACTTCCCATATCAACGACTTCACGCCGCGCGAGCGGAAGCGCTGACCGGCGGCGATGCCATATTCTTCGCCGGACTGCTCGCCTGAATGCCTCTTGAACATCTTTGTCACCATCACCTGTAAACGGCTTGCTCCCTTGGGAGGCCATCATAGAAGGGCGGAGCGACAGCGTCGACCGCAAAGCAGACTCCGCGGCGATCAAGGCCAGAATGTCAGCTATGCGACGGCTTCGCGCATGCCGCGGATGAAAATCGCCAGGGTGAGGATTGCAAGCGCGGCAAAAATGACGAATGCGAGCACCACCGACGAAGCGGCGAGTTCCCCGTTGATCAGCGCCCGCGACGCGTCGACGGCGTAGAAAAACGGGTCGAACCGCGCCATCAGCTGGATCAGCGGCGGCCCGAAATTCACCGGCAGCATGATTCCCGACAGGATCATGGCCGGCAAGACGAAAGTGTTGATGATCCCGGCGAGGATTCCGCCTTCCCGGATCACCAGGGCGAGACGGTAGGAGACCGACGCCATGCTGATGCCGATCAGGACGATCAGCAAGACCAGCGCCGCCGTGCCCAGAATATGGAGCTGCAGCCCGAAGAAGACCGAGCAGACGATGAGCGCGAGGCTCTGGATTACGAGATTGACCGAGGATTGCAGGATGAATCCCATTGCCAGCGCCAGCCGACTGATCGGCGTCACGCGCAGCCTTTCGAGAAAGCCGGAATCGAGCTTGTCGCGCAGGGTGAAGCCCTCGAAGCCGGCGCCGAACAGCGCGTTCATGATGAGAAGACCGGGCGCGAAGAACTGGATCGCGTTGCCGCCGGGCAAGCCGCGGGTACCGGCAATGCCGTTCAAGAGCGGCCCGAACAGCAGCAGATAGATGATCGGCTGGAACAGGCCGCTGACGCTCCAGAACGGGTTGCGCATGGTCACGCGTAACTCGTTCATCGCGATGAGATAGGTGTCGCGCACGAGACCCGCTCCCTAGGGTTGGAGGCCGTCGGAGCCGCGCAAGCTCCGGCCCGTCAGCTTCAGGAACACGTCGTCGAGCGACGGGCGCGAGAGATGCACCGATTTCGCCGGATAATGCCCCTGCCCGACGATCCGCAGCACGGCGGGCAAGGCTTGGTCGCCGTGGTCGACATAAAGCTGCAGCATCGCGCCCGCCTCGTGCCGCTCGAGCACGAGCGGATGGCCGTCGAGCAGGTGCGACGCCGCCTTCATCTGGGCCTCGTCGTCATAGCCGAGCGTGACGATGTCGCCGGCGATCTCCTTTTTGAGCTCCGCCGGGCTGCCGAGCGCCACGATTTTGCCGAGATCGACGATCGCCACGCGATCGCACAAGGCGTCGGCCTCTTCGAGATAATGCGTGGTAAGGAAGATCGTGGTGCCCTGCTCATGGACCGCCCGCACCTCCTCCCACACCCGCGCGCGGCTTTGCGGATCGAGCCCGGTCGTCGGTTCGTCGAGAAACAGCAATTCCGGCGTATTGATCACACCCGAGGCGAGATCCAAGATCCGCCGCTGCCCGCCCGAATAGGTCTCCGCCTTGCGGTCGATAAAGGAGGCGAGCTTTAAGCGCCCGACGAGCGCATCGATGCGGCGCAGGGCCTCGCTTTTGCTCATGCGATAGAGCTGGGCATGAAGCATGAGGTTCTCGCGTCCGGTCGCGACCTGCTCGAGCCCGCCCTTCTGGCCGACATAGCCGATGCGCTTGCGGATCTCATGCGCTTCGTTCGCGAGATCGAAGCCCGTAACCGTGGCGCGGCCGGCGGTGGGCAGGAGAAGCGTGCACAGCATGCGCATCGTCGTGCTCTTCCCGGCGCCATTGGGCCCCAGAAGGCCGAAGATCTCGCCCGCGCCGACTTCGAGATCGATCGAGCGCACCGCCTCGACGACCTCTTTCTTGCCGCGGGCAAAGGTCTTCGAAAGCTTCTCGATGCGGATGATCGGCGCCATCGGCTCGGTTTCGCGCAGGGGCAATTGAGATAACGCCAAATTACCAGAATGGCGGCGCGCGACCTATCGGTTTCACGGCCGCAGCTGGGTCACTTCGCGGTTTGCCGAAGCGGCTCCAAGGATTTGATGTAGACGGCGACGGCATGCCGATCGGCATCGGTTAGTTTCGACGTCCCATCAACCACATCCGCCATCCTCTTGCCCACGAATTCGCCGTCGGGCCGCATGCCGGACTTGAGAATCTCGATGATGTCGTCGAGCATCCAGTCGCCGATCCCATCCTTCTTGTCTGAGGTGATGTCCGGCGCATCGTTGCCGTCCGGACCGTGCGGGTCGCCGGCATAGGCGTAAGAACGGTTGAGAGCGCCGAGGAAATTCCGCGGCGTGTGGCATTCCTGGCAGTGCGCCACGGCTTCCGCGAGATAGCGGCCGCGATTCCAATCCGCGCTTTGCCCCGCGAGCGGCTCGAGCGGCCCGGGCCGGAAAAATAGCGCGCGCCAGCCCAACAGAAGAAATCGCCAGCGCAACAGCGGCTTGACGTCATGCGGCCGCGAATCGCGCGACACCGGCTTCTGCGCCATGAGATAGGCGTAAAGATCGGCGATGTCCTGATCGCTCATCAAGGTGAACGAGCCGAACGGAAAGACCGGATACAAATAATTGCCGTCTTCGTCCTTGCCCTCGCGCATGGCGCGGCGAAAATCCGCTTCGCTCCATTTGCCGATACCGGTCGCGGCATCGGGGGTGATGTTGGGACCGTAGAAAGTGCCGACGGGCGTCGTCAGCGCGCGGCCTCCCGAGAGCGGCGGCGCACCCCCCTTCTTGTCGGTATGACAGCCATCGCAATCGCCGATGGCGGCGAGGTAGGCGCCGCGCTCAATGGCCGTGGTGGCGGCGGCTGAAACGGACGCGATCGAGCCGCAGCATAAAAGGAGGGCCGACAAGACGAGCAACGACGAGAGGTGGAGCGGCGCCATACCTACCGTCATACAAGAACCGGTTTGGGCTGGCTAGCAACGCGCGCAATCGTGAATTCCGATTGCGCCGAAAAGGCGATGCGGAATCCGATCAAGGAGGCGACAGTGCGGCTCGGCGTTTACGGCTTCTTTTCTTCGGGCGCGCGATAGGCGTTGTGGCAAAGGCCATTGCAACTTTCGCGATAGCTCGCGCTCATCGCCTGGCCCACCGTCTGCGCATCGGCGGTCTTCACCACCGCGACGAGCTTCAATTCGGCTTCGCGCAGCTTGGCCGGCGCCGTCTTGACCTCATCGAGGTGCTGCCACAATTCGGGCTTGGTCCGTGTCTTGCCCGGAAAATCCGCGTTGCTCGTGCCGGGCGGAAAGAAAGCGGGGAGTCTCGTTTCCAACCGCTGCGACAGGTCGACGAGCTTGTTCGCGCCGTCGATCGCGGCTTGTCGATCGCCCTTGCCCTTGGCGAATGCGTTGACCGCGTTGACCGCGTGCTGCTGGTCTTCCATGAAATCCTGCCGCGCCTTGATCACCGCTTCCTTGCTGTCTTGCGCCGCCACGGACGCCGCGCCCACCGCGAGAACGAGCCCCGCGCCCACGACCAGAATTCCGGTCTGAAAGATATTCTTCATCTGCCCTCTCATCGCTTAAACCGAGGCGATGATATCAGGGCATTGGAAGCGGGGTGTCACGTTTGCGTGAGAGTTCGGCGTGCGATCTAGCCACGCGGCGCCCGGCTACATCAGCCCCAATTCGAGCTTCGCTTCCTCGCTCATGCGCTCTTTGTCCCAGGGCGGCGACCAGACGAGCTTGACGCGAACATCGTTCACGCCCTCGACTTCGGCGACCGCGTCGCGCACCTGGCCGGGCAACGCGCCCGCCACCGGACAGGCCGGCGTCGTCAAGGTCATCTCGATATAGACGACGCCGTCCTTATTGGCGATGAGCTCGTAGATGAGGCCGAGATCGACGAGGTTCACCGGAATTTCCGGATCGCGCACCGTCTTCATCGCCTCAAGCACGCGCTCGACGAGATCCGGATCGTTGTCGGTCGTGGCAGGCCGCTCGACCTCTTCCGTCGCCGGGGCCGCGTTCTCGTTTTCGAATGCGAAAGGATCGTCGTTCGCCATCATCGCTACTCGGTCTTTACCGTGGCGCCGACCGCGCCGCTTTTCAGCGCCGCCTCGAAAGCGCGCCAGGCGAGGGTCGCGCATTTCACGCGGGCGGGATAAGCCTTGACGCCTTCGAGCGGCGCCAGCCTCTCGAAATCATCTTGCAGCGCTTCGGGCACCTCCGCCGCCTCGCCGCCGGTCACCTCGGCGTGAAACGCCTTGAAGAGGCTCTCGGCCTCCGCCACCGTCTTGCCCTTCAGCACTTCGGTCATGAGCGAGGCCGAGGCCGTCGAGATCGCGCACCCCCGGCCTTCGAAGCTCACATCCTTGATGCGGTCGCCTTCGATTTCGAGATAGACGGTCACGCGATCGCCGCAGAGCGGATTGTGCCCCTGCGCGGCATGGCTTGGATGCGCCATCGCATGGAAGTTGCGCGGCTTGCGGCCGTGATCGAGGATGATGTCCTGGTAGAGTTCCCGCGAATCCATTTCCGCTCTCAGCCCAATCTTCGTTCAGCGGGCGAACATCGCTTGGGCCGCCTTGATTGCCGCGGCGAGCCTGTCGATGTCGCTTTCGTCGTTATAGATCCCGAGCGAGGCGCGCGTCGTCGCATGCACCCCGAGTTTCTCCAAAAGCGGCTGCGCGCAATGATGGCCGGCGCGCACCGCGACCCCGTGCTGGTCGAGCAAGGTCGCCAGATCATGCGGATGGATGCCCTCGACCTCGATCGAGAGAATGCCGAAGCGCCGCTGTCCGGCGCCGACGAGGGTGACGCCGGGCATCCGCGACAAGGCGTCGATGCCGTATTCCGTCAGCGCCGCCTCATGCGCCTCGATCGCGTCGCGCCCCAGGGATTCGATGTAGTCGAGCGCGGTCGCGAGCCCGATCGCGCCCGAAATATCGGGCGTTCCGGCCTCGAATCGCGCCGGCGGATCCTGGAAGGTGGTTTTCTCGAAGGTGACGTTCGTGATCATGTCGCCGCCGGCCTGCCAGGGCGGCATGGCGTTGAGGATCGCGCTCTTGGCATAGAGCACGCCGATGCCGGTCGGACCGTAGGTCTTATGACCCGAAAAGGCGTAGAAATCGCAATCCATCGCGCGCACATCGACCTTCATCCTTGGCGCCGCCTGGCAGCCATCGACCAGGACCAAGGCCCCCTTGGCACGAGCGAGGCGGATGACGGCGTCGACCGGCACCATCGCGCCGGTCGCATTGGCGAGCTGCGTCACCCCGACCAGCTTGGTGCGCGCGGTGACGAGAGCGGCGAGCGCCGTCATATCGAGCCCGCCGGTCGCATCGATGGGCGCCAGCTTCAGCGTGAATCCGATGCGATCGCGCAAAATCTGCCACGGCACGATATTGGCGTGATGCTCGAGCTCGGTGATCAGCACCTCGTCGCCCGGTTTGAGGAACGCGCCGCCCCAGCTATAGACGACGAGATTGATCGCCTCAGTCGCCCCGCGCACGAAGACGATCTCGCTCGCGTCGGCGGCATTCAAAAACCGCCGCGCGGTCTCGCGCGCGTTTTCGTAAAGCTCGCTCGACTTGGCGCTCAGCCGATAGACGCCGCGATGCACATTGGCGTAGTCCGTGCGGTAGAAATCGCTCACCCGGTCGATCACCGCCGCCGGCTTTTGCGCGCTCGCCGCGGTGTCGAGGAAGACGAGACCGGGATTGCTGGCAAAGATCGGGAAATCGCGCTTGACGCGGCGCGGATCGAAAGCGGCGGATTTCGTGAGGGCGGCGGGCTTCATAGGTCGAGCCCCGCACGGCCGAGCCAGCGCCGCAGATGCGCGGCAAAAAATTCGCGCATCGCCGTATCGTCCACGATCTGCCCGATCGCATCGGCGGCGAAGGCCTCGATCAGCATGCGCCGGGCCTCGGGCGCGGGAATGCCGCGCGCTTCGAGATAGAACAGCGCCGCCTCGTCGAGATCGCCGACGGTCGCCCCATGGCTGCATTTGACGTCGTCGGCGAGAATTTCGAGCTCCGGCTTGGTGTCGACATTGGCCCGGGGCGAGAGAAGCAGATTCTTGTTGAGCTGGTTGGCATCGGTCTTCTGCGCGCCCTCGCGCACCGCGATGCGGCCGAGGAAAACGCCATGCGCCTGGTCATCGACCACGCTCTTGAAATATTCGCGCGTCGTGCATTGGGGCGCGGCATGGTCGACGAAAGTCGCGATCGTGCCCTCCTGCCCGCCGCGCAACAGGCTCGCGCCGAAAAGCCCGCAAGCGGCGCCTTCGCCGCCGAAGGTCACGAAGATGTCGTGGCGCGCGAGGCCGCCGCCCAAGCTCAGCACGAAGCTTTCATAGCGAGCCTTGCCCGCGAGCGTCGCCCGCGCTTGCGCGAAATGGATCGAGGTCGAAGCCTCGTCCTGAAGCTTGCCATGGCGGAGCGCGGCGCCGGCCTCGAGCGCGATCACATCGACCGCGCTCGTCCAATGATCGGCGCCGCCGGCGAAAATCTCGATCAAGCTGGCGCGCGCGCCCGCGCCGAGACGCACGAGATTGCGCAGCTGCGACGAGCGCTCTTGCGCCCGGCCGAAATGGATAATCTCGACGGGGCGCTCAAGCGCAACGCCGGCATCGAGCGCCAGGACGAATCCGTCGGCGAAGAGCGCGGCGTTGAGCGACGCGAAAGCCTGGCCGCCGACAATGTCGGTCTCGTCAAACGCGGCGGCCAAAAGATCGGGCCGGTCGGCCAAGGTCCGCGCGGTGCCGGCGAGATAGACGCCTCGGGGCAGATCGCCGATCCTGGAAAGCGCAGGAACAAAGCGTCCATCGATCAGAACGACGCGATGGGTCTCGCCGGGATACAGCCAGGCTGTCAGATCAGGCGCGACACCCGCGGCGTCGCCGGCCGGCGTAAAATTCGCCCGCCGCAGCGGCTTCAGATCGGCGAAACGCCAGGCCTCATTACGGCGCGTCGGAAATCCCAGCTCCTCGAAACGCCGCATCGCGGCGCCGCGCCGATCGGCGAGCCAGGAAGGCTCGGCGCGGCGCGTTTGCGCGTCGAACGCCGCGCGGAAGGGTGCCGTTTCGGCGATCGCGCTCATCCGAGCCTCAGGCCGCGTCGCCAAGCATGGCGTAGCCGCGCTTTTCGAGCTCGGCCGCCAGGCTCTTGTCGCCCGACATCACGATCTTGCCCTGGCTCAGGACGTGAATCCGGTCGGGCTCGACGTAATCGAGCAAGCGCTGGTAATGGGTAATGAGCACCATCGCGCGCTGGGGCGAGCGCAGCTTGTTGATGCCGCTGGCGACGAGCTTCAGCGCGTCGATATCGAGGCCGCTATCGGTCTCGTCCAGCAGAGCGAGCTTGGGCTCGAGCATCGCCATCTGGAAGATCTCGTTGCGCTTCTTCTCGCCGCCCGAGAAGCCGACATTGACGCCGCGCTGCAGGAGATCGTCGCCGATCTCGAGCTCCTTCAACTTCGCCCGCACGGCCTTCAGGAACTGGCCGGCATCGAGCTCCGCTTGGCCGCGGTGCCGGCGGACGGCATTGAGCGCGGCGCGCAGGAAATACATGTTGTTCACGCCGGGGATCTCGACCGGGTATTGGAATGCCAAGAAGATGCCCTCGCGCCCACGCTCGTCCGCCGCGAGCGGCAGCAGATCACGGCCTTCATAGGTCACCGTTCCCTCGGTCACTTCATAGCCCGGACGCCCCGCGAGAATGCTGGCCAAGGTGCTCTTGCCCGAGCCGTTGGGGCCCATGATGGCATGGACCTCGCCCGCCTCGACGGCGAGATCGATGCCTTTCAGGATCTCGCGCCCGTCGGCAATTTTTGCATGCAAACGATTGATTTTTAACATTTAAAACTCACACCTCACTAGCCGACTGAACCTTCGAGGCTAACCGCCAGAAGCTTCTGCGCTTCGACCGCGAACTCCATCGGAAGTTCTTTCAGAACTTCCTTACAGAATCCATTGATTATTAAAGATAATGCGTCCTCTTTCGACAGGCCGCGCTGCTGGCAGTAGAACATCTGGTCGTCGCTGATCTTGGAGGTCGTCGCCTCATGCTCGACGCGCGCCGACGGATTGCGCACCTCGATATAAGGCACGGTATGCGCGCCGCAGCGATCGCCGATCAAAAGCGAATCGCACTGCGTGTAGTTGCGCGCGTTCTGGGCCTTGGGCTGCATGCGCACGAGGCCGCGATAGGTGTTCTGCCCGCGCCCCGCCGAAATGCCTTTCGCGATGATGGTGGAGCTCGTGTTGCGCCCGAGATGGATCATCTTCGTGCCGGTATCGGCTTGCTGCAGATTGTTGGTGATCGCGACCGAATAGAATTCGCCGACCGAATTGTCGCCTTCCAGGATGCAGCTCGGATATTTCCAGGTAATCGCCGAGCCGGTCTCGACCTGGGTCCAGGAGATCTTCGCGCGATCGCCGCGGCAGGCGCCGCGCTTGGTGACGAAATTGTAGATCCCGCCCCGCCCTTCGGCGTCGCCCGGATACCAGTTCTGGACGGTCGAATATTTGATCTCGGCGCCTTCGAGCGCCACCAACTCGACGACCGCGGCGTGAAGCTGGTTCTCGTCGCGTTGCGGCGCGGTGCAGCCTTCGAGATAGCTCACATAGCTGCCCTTGTCGCAGACGAGGAGCGTGCGCTCGAACTGGCCGCTCTTGGCGGCGTTGATGCGGAAATAGGTCGACAATTCCATCGGGCAGCGCAGGCCCGGCGGCACATAGACGAAGGAACCGTCGCTGAAGACGGCGGAATTGAGCGCGGCGAAGAAATTGTCGCCCTGGGGAACCACCGAGCCCAAATATTTCCGCACCAGATCGGGATGCTCGCGCACCGCCTCGCCGAAGGAGCAGAAGATGATGCCGAGCTCGCCGAGCTTCGCCTTGAAGGTGGTGGCGACCGAGACACTGTCGAAGACCGCGTCGACCGCGACCCCCGCCAGCGCGGCGCGCTCGCTCAGCGGAATGCCCAGCTTCTCATAGGTCTTCAGCAGCTCGGGATCGACCTCGTCGAGCGATTTCGGGCCGGTAGACGTCTTCGGCGCGGAATAATAGGTCGCGGCCTGATAATCGATCGGCGCGATCCGGAGCTTCGCCCAGTCCGGTTTCTCCATCTTCAGCCAGTGATGGAAGGCCTGAAGCCGCCAATCCAAGAGCCAGTGCGGCTCGTCCTTCTTGGCAGAGATGAAGCGGATGATATCGTCATTGAGGCCGGGCGGCGCGCTCTCGCTCTCGATATCCGTGACAAAGCCGTATTTGTAGCTCTCGCCGGCGAGCGTCCGGACAGGATCGAGGCCGTCTTCGGGCGACGTCATAGCGAAAGATTATCCTCTTTGGATGCCGCGGCCCGGCGGAGCGGGACGCCGAACGGCACCGCCATTTCGGCCAGCGTGATCGCGCTCAAAGCCGTTCCGACCGCGTCGTTGATGCGCCGCCAATGCGGCCGCGTCGCGCAGAAATGGATGCGCTTGCAATCGGGGCCATGGACGGTGCACTGCGTCACGCCCATCATGCCGTCGATCGCGGCGACGACTTGCGCAAGCGAGATCGCGGTGGCGTCGCGCGCCAGACGATAGCCGCCGGCCGCGCCGCGCGCGCCCGAGACGATGCCGGCATGCGCCAGCGCCTTCAAGACTTTGGCGACAGTCGCGCGCGGCAGGCTCGTTTCCCTCGCCAGCACCGCGGCCGTCATCTGCCGTTCGGGATCGGCGGCGAGATGGGTCGCGACGATGACGCCGTAATCGGCGAGTTTGCTCAGAATGACCATAGGACCATCGAATGCTTGGCGCCGGCTCTCGGCAATTAGGACCGCTGCGGTACGCAATAGGTCGGCACTAAACCCCAAGCTTCAAGTCCTCGCAACCATTATTTTCACGAATTCGCGAGTCGCGACGATAGCAATGGTTTCAGGGGCTTATCGGACGCCAAGCGGCGCGTGAAACAGCCGGACGAAGCTTTCGGCCGAGAGCCGCGTTGTCGTTCCGCGCGATGCCCCATGATAGAGTGAATTCCGTCCCGGCCGCGGCCTTGGCGATGACGGATTTCAGCGCCGGCGAAAGCACGAAGATCGCCGCGACGCGACGAGAAGCACCGAGAGGGAGGCGCAAGGAATGCTGACGCTTTATCACAATGACATGTCGGTCTGCGCGCAGAAGGTGCGGCTTGCTCTGGCCGAGAAGGACCTCGCCTATGAGGCGCGCCATCTCAACCTGCGCCAAGGCGATCAGCAGCAACCCGACTACTTGAAGCTCAATCCCAAGGGCGTGGTCCCGACCCTCGTCCACGACGCGATCGTGGTGACGGAATTGATCGTCATCAACGAATATATCGACGACGCCTTTCCCGCGACGCCGCTGAGGCCCGCTGACCCTGCGGGACGGGCGCGCATGCGGCTTTGGACCAAGGAAATCGACGGCGGGATCTTCGCCGCGACCGGCACCGTCAGCATGAGCATCGCGTTCCACCACCAATATGACCCGGCCGTGGTGGAGGAACTGACGCGGCAACGCGGCCCCGCCTATCGCCAACGCTTCGAGCAATTGAGGAAGGGCGTCGACAATCCCGCCTTTCCTGACGCGATCAAGCGGCTCTACAAGATGGTGGGCGACATGAACGCGGGTCTCGAGCGCAAGCCCTGGCTCGCCGGCGACGCGCTGACCCTCGCCGATATCGCCTACGCGCCCTATGTCACGCGGCTCGATCATCTCCAATTCCTCGGCCTGCTCGACCGAAATCCCCGCGTCGCCGATTGGTATGAACGCATGCGCGGCCGGCCGAGCTATCAATCCGCGTTGGCCGCGCAGTTCAATCCGAAATACTTGCCGCTGATGGCCGAAAAAGGCGCCGAGGCCTGGCCGCGCGTCCGAACCTTGCTGGAAATTTGACGCGATGGCGCCGCCGCTCACCGGCATCCGCGCCTGCGTGTTCGATGCCTATGGAACGCTGTTCGATTTCGGCTCGGCCGTCGCGCGCTGCCGCGACGCGATCGGCGCGAAGGCCGAGCTCTTGACGCCGCTCTGGCGCAGCAAGCAGCTCGAATACACTTGGCTGCGCGCCGCGCAGAACCGTCACGCCCATTTCTGGCAAGTGACCGGCGACGCGCTCGATTTCGCGCTCGAGACGCTCGGCATCGCGGATGGCGCGTTGCGTTCTCGCCTGATGGCGCTCTACCGCACGCTCGATGTTTTCCCCGAGGTGCCGGCGACATTGCGGCGGATCACGGAGGCCGGGCTCACCACCGCGATCCTCTCGAACGGAACGCCCGACATGCTCGCCGCAACCGTCGAGCACGCGCGGATCGGCGAATTCCTCGATGATCTTCTCTCGGTCGAAAGCGTCGGTATCTTCAAGCCCGCGCGCGCGGTCTATCAGTTGGCGGTCGAGCGGCTCGGCCTTCCCGCGGCGGCCATCGCCTTTCAATCCTCGAACGCCTGGGACGTCCATGCGGCGTCCGCCTTCGGGATGAAGACGGTCTGGTGCAATCGCAGCGCCCAACGGCGCGAGCGCCTGCCGGGCGCGCCCGATCGCGAGATCACGACCCTCGCCGAGTTGCCGGCCCTTTTGGGCCTGTAGACTCGCGGCAAAAGAAGTATCGGTATCAAGAGGAGTACGCCCATGGATTTCGAATTCTCGGAGAAATCGCAGCGTATCCAGGCCGCGATCCGAGCATTCATGGCCGAGCATGTCGCGCCGCGCGATGCGGAGTATGCGCGGCTCGAGCATGAGGGCGTCTACCCGCCGCCCTTTCTCGAAGAATTGAAAGCCAAGGCGCGGGCGCAGGGATTGTGGAACCTGTTCCTGCCCGGGCTGAAGCCGGACGAGCCCGGCACGCAAATGTCCAATCTCGATTACGCGCCCTGCGCCGAGGTCATGGGCCGCTTCGATTGGGCCTCGGAGATCTTCAACTGCAGCGCGCCCGATACCGGCAACATGGAGCTGCTTCACCTCGCCGCAACGCCGGCGCAGAAGGAGCGCTGGCTGAAACCGCTTCTCGATGGCGCGATCCGCTCGTCCTTCGCCATGACCGAGCCCGATGTCGCCTCCTCGGATGCGACCAACATCCGGACATCGATCGCGCGCGACGGCGATCACTGGGTCATCAACGGGCGCAAATGGTTCATCACCAATGCCGCCGATCCGCGCACGCGGATCTTCATCGTCATGGGGCAGACCAGTCCTGACCGCGCGGAGCCCTATCGCCGCCAGAGCATGGTGCTGGTACCCGCCGACGCGGCCGGCCTCACGGTCGTGCGCAACCCGCCGGTGATGCACCAGGTGCACGCCAACGGTCATTGCGAGGTGCTGTTCGAAGACGTGCGCGTGCCGCTCGACAATCTCCTGGGCGAGGAAGGCGGCGGGTTTGCGCTCGCCCAGGTGCGGCTCGGGCCCGGGCGCATCCATCATTGCATGCGCGCGATCGGCGCGGCCGAACGGGCCTTGGAACTCATGATCCAGCGCTCGCTCGAGCGCCGCACCTTCGGCCAGGCGCTGCACGAGCACGGCACGATCCGCGAATGGATCGCGCTCTCGCGGATCGAGATCGAACAGGCGCGGCTTCTGGTCTTCAAGACCGCCTGGCTGATCGACAAATTCGGCACCAAGGCGGCGCGGCGCGAGGTCTCGCTCATCAAGGTGATCGTGCCGCGCATCGAAGTGGCGATCGCCAACCGCGCGATGCAGGTCTTCGGCGCCAAGGGCCTCACACAGGACACGCCCCTGCCCGACATCTGGACGCACGGACGCTATCTGCAGATCGTCGACGGTCCCGACGAGGTGCATCTGCGCTCCATCGCCCGCGGCGAAGTGAGGGCGATGGAGAAGAAGCTGAGCAAAGGCGATTGACGGCGCCGCGGAGCCATGACGGCACGGTGTCATGGCGACGCCAAGCGCAAGGGCACCACAATGAGGAAATTTGCGACGTTTCGGCGCGCCGGTGCCATTTTATGCTTGTTCTTGTTTTGTTCTACTGATAAAAGAGCCGCTTCGCATTCGCTGGAGGCTCGCATGGACCGCAAACTGGACCGCCAAGGCGCCGCTCTCTTGCTGATCGGCTGGCTGGTGGCGCTTTACACGACCTTGAGCTGAGACGGCGTCCGGCCGCCGCCCTCGCCCTTGGCGGCGACGCTTCGGCGGCGCTAAGGTCGCCGGCATGAAGCTGCTCGTCATCGAGGACGACCGCGAAGCGGCCGCCTATGTCGTCAAGGGACTAAGTGAAAGCGGCTACGTCGTCGACGTTGCCCATGAAGGCCGCGACGGCCTCTTCATGGCAAGCTCGGGCAATTACGACGCGCTGATCATCGATCGCATGCTGCCCAAAATGGACGGGCTCGCCGTCATCGCGGCGCTGCGCACCGCGGAGATTCGCACCCCCGTGCTGATCCTGAGCGCGCTCGGCGCGGTCGACGACCGCGTCAAAGGCCTGCGCGCAGGCGGCGATGATTATCTCGTCAAGCCTTTTGCCTTCGCCGAATTGCTGGCGCGCGTCGAGGCGCTGCTCCGCCGCGGCAGCGGCAGCCCTCAGACGACGAAGCTCAAGGTCGGCGAGCTCGAGATGGATCTCCTCGCACGCAACGTCCATCGCGGCACGCGCGAGATCGAATTGCTGCCGCGCGAGTTCCGGCTGCTCGAATTCCTGATGCGTCATGCCGGCCAGGTCGTCACCCGCACCATGCTGCTCGAGAATGTCTGGGACTATCATTTCGATCCTCAGACCAATGTCATCGACGTCCATGTGAGCCGGCTGCGGCAGAAGATCGACAAGGGGTTCGAGCGGGCGCTTCTCCATACGGTGCGCGGCGCCGGCTATCGGCTCGACGCGGCATAGGCCGGTGCCGCGCCTTCTCAACACCAACGCCTTCCGGATCGCCGCGGTCTATTTCGCGCTGTTCGCGACCTCCGTTCTGGCGCTGCTCGCCTTCATCTACTTCTCGACCGCCGGTTTCATCGAACGCCAGACCGAGGCGACGATCGATGCGGAGATCCGGGGTCTTGCCGAGCAATATCAGGAGCACGGCCTCGCCGGGCTCATCGAGATCATCGAGCAGCGGGTCAACGCCGCGCACCATACGCGAACCAATATCGACGATACGCTCTACCTCATCACCGACCCGTCCTTGCATCCGCTTACGGGCAATCTCGAGAAATGGCCTTCGGCGGGCGAGCGCGGCGATGGCTGGATCGGCTTTCCGGTCCAGGAAACCCGCGACGGCGTGACCGAGACGGACGGCGCACAGGCTCGGGTCATCGTCCTTCCCGGAAATTTCCACCTCCTCGTCGGCCGCGACCTGCACGAGGCCCGCATCTTCCGCGAGCGCATCACGCAGACACTCGGCTGGGCCGCGCTCATCACCCTCGCGCTCGGCGTCGTCGGCGGCTTCTTCATGACGCGCAACATGCTGCAGAAGGTCGATGCCGTGAATTGCACCAGCGCGCGCATCATCCATGGCGATCTGACGCAACGCGTGCCGGTCACGGGCAGCGGCGATGAATTTGATCAGCTCGCGCAAAACCTCAACTCGATGCTCGATCAAGTCGAAAGCCTGATGCTGGGCATGCGCCAGGTGACCGACAATATCGCTCACGATCTGCGCACGCCGCTGGCAAGGCTGCGCTCGCGACTCGAAGTGACCTTGATCGAGAAGCCCGATGCGGCGCGTTATGCCGAGGCGCTGCGCGATACGATCGCCGAGGCCGACAATCTTCTTGGCACCTTCAACGCGCTGTTGAGCATCGCCGAGGCCGAGGCCGGGACGCGCCGCGCCGGCATGGGAATGGTCGATCTGGCCGAGATCGCGCGTAACGTCGCCGAGCTTTACGAGCCGGTAGCGGACGATCAGGGCCTCGCCCTGAGGCTCGACATCGCCGACAGCGTCATGGTGCGCGGCGACCGCCACTTGCTGTCGCAGGCGATCGCCAACCTGCTCGACAATGCGCTGAAATACACGCCCGCCGGCTATGTCGCCCTGACCGTCGGCGCCGCCGGCGGCGTCGCGCGCGTGGAAGTCGCGGATTCAGGCCCCGGCGTACCGGCCGAGCGGCGCGAAGCCGTATTCGACCGGTTCGTGCGCTTGGAAGGCAGCCGCAGCACGCCCGGCAACGGGCTGGGGCTCAGCCTCGTGCGCGCGGTCGCGAAATTCCATGAGGGGGCCGTGTGGCTCGAAGACAATGAGCCGGGCCGCGAGTTTCCCGGACTGAAGGTCCTGCTGCAGCTTCCGCTCGCGTCGGCTGCCGCCGCCTCAGCAGCGGACCGGGGCGCGGACCGCAACGCTCCCGCTCTGGCCGGTACGGCCGTGACCGCCCTCGGCGAGCCGACGCGCAATCTCGGTGAGGCTTGAACGCAGCTGTTCGCGACTCATGCCCGCGCTGGCAACCACCGGCCCCATGATGTCGTCGCCGAGAAGCTCGTCGAGACTGGGTTCGCCTGCCAACCACCGTTGCATCTTAGGGCCTCCACACAAGACTTCGTTTACCAAATACGGATAATAAGAACTCTAGACGCTAACCGTGGCCGTTTTATGGCGCGCGGCTCGTCTGCCTTTCATTTGTGGTTATACTCCTTAAGGGAAGGTTCACATGTGCGCGATTGGCCCGCACAGATTGCACGAATTTTAGCAAACTTCGTATCGTCGATCGCGGCCCCGTAGCGACGGGCCTTTGCGTGCATCACCGACGCGCTTCCAAGGACCTGCGATCCATGGCGGCGGCTCGATTCGGTCCGGCGGCGCGTCTTCGAAGGTTCCAGAATTTTGCCGCGACGCCCTCAGGCGCGGCCGATCAGCTGCAATCCCGGCATTCGGGCTGCGCCGTCTTCGACTGAGAAGATCCCTCGCCAGACCCGGCTGCGCCTTTCCGGATATATATAATCGGATATAGCGTGGAGGCATGCGCGCCGTCGGCCGCTCCATTTCCAAGCCCTCTTTACATCGCGTTATATTTATATAAATATAGCGATATGACGACCATACGCGCGCATCGCCTGACGGCGTTTTCGGTCGCCGCCGACGGCGCCAGCGTCTCGATCGGCGTCGCCGACGGAAACGGCGAGCCCCGCGCGTGCGTGCTGGCGAGCGAGTGCCTGCAAGGCTGGTCATGACCTTGCCCGAAATGGCGAGGAAGTCATCGCCAAGACGGCGCGCCCCCGTCCTTTCCGTCTCATTGATAATTTGGAGACTCAATGATGCATCGGCCTTACCGCTGGCGAAGCGCCCTTGCGGCGACCGTTCTCTCGATCACTGCGCTCGCGCCGGCCCCCGCCTTCGCGGATGACGTTCTCGTCTTTGCCGCGGCGAGCCTGAAGAACGCGCTCGATGATGCGGTGGCGGACTATGACAAAGGCGGTGCCGTGGTGAAGGTCTCCTACGCGGCGAGTTCGGCGCTCGCCAAGCAGATCGAGAACGGCGCGCCGGCCGATATCTATATCTCGGCGGATCTCGATTGGATGAACGAGGTCGCCAAGCATGGCCTCATCCAGCCGGCGACGCGCGCCGATTGGCTCGGCAACCGGCTCGTCCTCGTGGCGCCGGCCGACGACAAGGCGAATGTCGACATCAGGCCGGGCTTCCCGCTCGCCGGGCTCCTGGGCGACGGGCATTTGGCGATGGCCGATCCCGACGCCGTGCCGGCGGGAAAATACGGCAAGGCGGCGCTCGAAAAGCTCGGTGTCTGGAACACGGTCGAGAAGCGGGTTGCGCGCGCCGAAGATGTCCGCGCCGCGCTTCTCTATGTCTCGCGCAAGGAGGCGCCCTACGGCATCGTCTATCAGACCGACGCGGCCGCGGATAAGGGTGTAAGGATCGCCGGCGTCTTTCCGCCGGAAACCTATCCGCCGATCATCTATCCGCTCGCGCTGACCGCCGCGAGCCGGAACCCCGAAGCCGCGAAGTTTCTCGCTTTTCTCGAATCCGCCGCCGCCAGGCCCTTCTTCGAAAAACAGGGCTTCGCCGTGCTGAAATAGAGCGCCGTCAGCGGCTCAGTTTGCGCTTGGCCGATGCGGATTTCTGCGGCCGCGCCGCGCGCGCGAGAAAGGCGAGATGCGCCTTGGCCGCGTCGGCGGCTTTGGTTTCGATCGCGCGATAGCGCCGCACGAGCTCACGCCCGAACGGCGTCAGCTCCGCGCCGCCACCGCGCGTCCCGCCGAGCTTGGTCGCGACCACCTTGCGGCGGAAACCCAAATTCATCTGCTCGATCAACATCCAGGCGCGCCGATAGGACATGCCCAATTGGCGCCCGGCGCTCGAGATCGAGCCGGTATCCGCCACCGCCTCGAGAAGACGCACCTTTCCCGGCCCAACCGATTGGCCCGGCGCCAGATCGACGCGCAAAGTCAGACGCGATGTCATCGGTGCGCGGTCGGCATCGCTCTATTCGGCCGCGACCGCGGCTTCGTCCGGCTGGCGATAGGCCTTCAAACGCGGCAGAACCTCTTTGGCGAAGAGCGTCAGATTTTCGGCCGTGTCCTCATGCGACATGAAGCCGGCATGGCTCATGGAGAGAAGATTGCCCATGCCGCCGCAATGGCCGCAGAAATCGACGATCTGGTCGTAGACCTGATCGGGCGTGCCGCAGAACATGATTCCGGCATCGATCAAATCCTGGACGCTGCCGGTCATCATGTTGATCGCGCGCCCGTCCTTGGTGAGGCTGCGGCTCGGCGGACGACCCGCCGCCTTCATCAGCCGGACATTATCGTCGACCGAGATGAAGCCCGGCGGATTGCGGAACGGCGCCGGGGTGAAGGGCAAAGTGCGCAGGTAATCGGCCACGAGCTCGCCGCGGCGACGCGCCTCGGCTTCGGTCTCGCCGATCGCCATGAGGCCCAGATACGCGAAACGATCCGGCGGGGCCGCCCGCCGATGCGCCTCGCGATAGGCGGCACGATAGGCGTCGTAGAGCGGCCGGGTCGCGTAGCCCGTGCCGAGCGTGGCCATGACATAGCCCTTCTCGCCCAGCCGCTGCGCATTGTGCTTGCTGCCAGTGGTGCTCCAGACCGGCGGATGCGGCTGCTGCATCGGGCGCGGCCAGATATTGACCTGGCGATAGTGGTAATTCTCGCTCTCCCAATTGAAGGGCCCGTCATGGCTCGTCATCGCCTTGATGATGAAGTCATGCGCTTCCCAGAATCGCTCCTCCACACCGACGGGATTGGCGTTGGAGGGCGTGAATTCCGACGGCACGCCTTTGACGAATCCCATTTCGAGCCGGCCGCGCGAGATCACGTCGATGGTCGAGAGCTCTTCCGCCGCGCGCAGCGGATCGGGCCGATGCACCAGGGGATAGCCCAGCACGAGGAGCCGCGCCTTCCTGGTGATCCGCGACAGGATCGAGAGCGTCACCACCACGGTCGATGCCATGCAGGTCGCCGTGCTATGATGCTCGTTGACCATGATGTCGAAGCCGATCTCGTCGGCGAGCTGCCATTCGTCGTAATAGCGGTGATAGAGATCGGCCGCGAGCTTGGGGTCGAGCCGCTTGTTCGGGATAGTGATGCGCAGTGCGCCGCCGTGATCCTTCCAGGCCGGGGAATAGGGCTGCTCGGTAAAGTGAAACACCCTCATTGCGGCGAACGCTCCTTCCCCTCGATGAAGCCCAGGGTCATGCGCGCGAATTCCTCCGGGCGCTCGACATGCGGGAAATGCCCGGCGCGCTCGATCGCCTCGAAGCACGCGCCGGGAATGGCGGCACAATAGGCGCGGCCGTAATCGGGCGCGACGATGCGGTCCTCCGCGCCCCAAAGGACGAGCGTCGGGACGCGGATCCGGTGCAGCCGGCCCTTGAGCTTCGGGTCATGCATGTAAGGCTTCCACCCGTAGCGCGATGTCGCCTCGCGCGCCCGGGCCATCGCATAGAGCTCCTCGTCGGGCAGCTTGCTCAAATCGCGTTTCGTCCATTCCTCATCGAAATAGACGATCTTGGCGAGATCGGCTTCGGTCACGAAATACATGTCGAAGATGTCGCGCGTCTCGCGATCGCCGATTTTAATGCCGAAGGCATTGGCCAACACGAGACGCGACAACCGCGCCGTCGTCTTCACCGCGATTTCGCCTGCGATCCATCCGCCGATGCCGAGGCCCACCATCGCGACCTCACGCAGATCGAGCAGGTCCATGAGATCGAGATAGAGATAGGCAAGATCATCAACCGTATTGAACGCCGACGGGATTTTCGCCTTGCCATAAGCGGGATGAGTCGGCGCGATCACCTGCGCGTTTTTCGCCAAGAGATCCAAGGCCGGCCCGGCGCGGTCGAACCCGATCTCGGGATGAAGAAATAGAAGCGGCCGGCCGCTGCCGCGAACATCAAGCTCGATTTCGATCCCGTTCACTTCAACGGTGGAATTCCCCACAGCGAGCGTCATGCGCCGATCCGCTTCGTCGCCAAACCACCGTTCATGCCTCGTTCCCCCCGAGCCGTTGCGCCATTCTCACCAATCCCGCCATCGGGTCAACAGCTTCTGCCCGTTCTGTGTTGGTTATGCGGTATTCTTGAGCAATCGACGCGCGCCGCCAAAGCCTGTCGACGGCCGCCGTTACTCGGCCGCCGCCGCAGCGGCCACCCGCTCATGCTCGATCAACTGCGCGACGAGGCGGCGCGCCTGGACGCCGCCCCAATCGGCATGGACGTTGACGGTGGGCGCCTCGGGATCGAGTTCGATGCATTTCTGCTGCGCCTCGAGGATGTCCTTATCCTCGTTGAAAGCCTCGACCGTGACCTTCTTCAAGAACGCATCGACCTGTTTGTCGTCGCGCAGATAGTCGCGGCAGCTCGCCCAGAAATAATGCGTGCTGTGCTCGGTCTCGGGCGTACAGGCGTTGAGGATGACCAGCCGCAAGGACAGGGGTGACGCCTTCTGCGGTGCAATCTCGGTCGTCGTCACCGCAATCGCGACTTGGCAAGCCGGCATGAAGTCGATGGTTTTCTCCAAAATGCAGCGCTCGGCGAGGCCCTGTTTCAGGTTATGCGGCGCGGTCGCGACTTCGGTGGGCGCGCGCACCACCCGCAGCGAATTCGCGCCGCGCTCGAATTTGAGCTCCGCATTGCTGTCGTCGGTGCCGATGGTCTTGGCGTGGACGATGCCGACATGGGAAAGATCGATGAGGTTCTCGACGACGAGCAAGTAATGTGCGCCGATCGGCAGGCGGCTGCGCACGACCGTCCAGCCCGGATCGTCATTCTGATGGAAATCGGGAATGGAGGCGGGATCGGCCTTCGCGCCCTCCCCCATCCATATCCAGAGATAACCATGCTTCTCGACCAGCTTGTAGGCTTGCACGCCGAGGCTATGCGGCACCCGCTCCTGGCCCGGGATGCGGACACAGGCGCCGCTGCCGTCGAAAGTGAAGCCGTGATAGCCGCATTGCAGCCAGTCGCCCAAAAGCTTGCCCTTCGACAAGGGTGCGCGGCGATGGCAGCAGCGATCCTCGATCGCGACGGCCGTGCCGTCCTCCTTGCGGAACATCACCACCGGCTCGCCCAGGAGAAGCCGCCCCAGCGGAACCCGGCCGACCTCGTCGGCCTGCGCGGCCACGTACCAGGCGTCTTTTATGAACCTGCCCGACATCATCCACCCCCAAGCCGATAATTTATGGCTGCATTGTAGCAAATCCGATTGCGGGAGGCACCTCTCTGCGGCATAGGTCTGAGAACGGAAAACGGAGGATTTCATCATGGAAGAGCGCGTCACATTCCAGTCGGCCGGGTTGAAGATCAACGGGGTGCTGCACCGGCCCGCCGGGGCAAAGCCGGGCGAGCGCCGGCCCGCTTTCATGGTGCTGCACGGTTTCGGTTCCAACGGCTCGAGCACCAATTGCGTTCTCCCCTGCCAGATGCTGGCCGAATGGGGCTATGCCGCGCTGCGCTTCGATTTCCGCGGCTGCGGCGAGAGCGAGGGCAAGCGCGCCAACACGATCTGCCTGGAGCAGGTTGCGGATACGAGCGCGGCGCTGAGCTTCCTGCAGACCCGGCCGGAAATCGATCCCGCCCGCATCGGTGTCGCCGGATCGAGCTTCGGCGCCGCAGTCGCGGTCTATACGGGCGGCGTCGATCCGCGCGTCGCCGCGGTGATCTCGTCCGGCGGCTGGGGCGACGGAGAGACCAAGTTCCGCAAGCAGCACGCCTCGCCCGAGGCGTGGAAGAAATTCACCGACATGATGGCGCGCGGCAAGGAAGAACGCGCGCGCGGCAAGTCCATCATGGTGCCGCGCTACGACATCGTTCCGATCCCGGAGCATCTGCGCACCCATCTCGCCAAGAACTCGATCATGGAATTCACTTTCGAGACCGTCGAAAGCATGTTCGATTTCCGCGCCAACGAAGTGGTCGGCAAAATCGCGCCGCGGCCTTTGCTTCTCTTGCACGCCTCGAACAATTCCGTGACGCCGACCGAGCAGTCGATCGGCCTCTTTCAGCATGCCGGCAAGTCGACGACCGAGCTGCACCTGTTGAATGACGTCGATCACTTCATGTTCTCGCAGGAGAACACGCGGGTGATCGCTCTCATTCGCGATTGGCTCGACAAATATCTTCCGGCGCGGCCGCGCTAGAACGCCCGCCCCGCGACGACAGCACAGAAACTGGGAATGCGATGGCGGAAGGCGTCACCGTTACGGCGGAGAATCTTGCGGCGCTGACGCAGGCGATCTTCGCCGCCGCCGGCATGGTGGCCGAGCACGCCGCGGCCATTGCCGAGGTTCTGATCTGGGCCGATCTGCGCGGCGCGCCGTCGCACGGCGTGCAACGCATTCCGCGCTATATGGAGATCATCGATGCCGGCGAAATGAATTGCCGCGCCGCGATGAAAATCACCAAGGAACTGCCCGGCGCGGTCCTGATCGACGCCGATCGCGCGCCCGGCCAGGTGGCGATGAGCTTTGCCGCCCGCGAAGCCGCGCGCAAGGCCAAGCAAGCCGGCATCGGCCTGGCGCTGGTCCGGCGCACGACGCATACGGCGGCGCTCGGCTACTACACGCGGCTGGCCGCGCTTCAAGGCATGGCGGCGCTCGCCGGCTCTGCCTCCTGGCCCAACATGGTCTATCACGGTACGCGCGAAGCCGGCGTCGCGACCAATCCGCTTTCGATCGCCGTTCCGCGTGGCACCGGCGAGCCGCTTCTCCTCGACATGGCGACGGGCGTCGTGGCGCTCGGCAAGATCGTTCATGCCGCGCGCAGCGGCCGGTCCATTCCCGAAGGCTGGGCGCTCGACCGCGACGGGAAGCCGACCACCGATCCTAAAAGCGCGGCCTTTCCCTTGCCCTTGGGCGGACCCAAAGGCTCGGGCCTCGCCCTGATGATCGAGTGCATCGCAAGCCTCGTCACCGCCAACCCGCTGATCGCCGAGACCCTCGAAGGCACCGAGGAAGGCAAGAAGCACCGCCAGAACGCCTTTCTGATCGCGATCGACATCGCCGCCTTCGGCGCGCTCAATTCATTCGCGGCAAGCGTCGAGCGCACCGCAACCGACCTCAAGGCCTTGCCGCGTCAGGAGGGCGTTGACGAGATTCTGATGCCGGGCGAGCGCGGCGCGCGCGAAGCCGCGACGCGTCGCCTATCGGGCATCACGATCCCAGCCGCGACCTGGACGGATATCGCCCGGGTGGCCGCGCGCTTCGGCGTGAGGCTGCCCTAAACCCGTCTTCAAATCCGTCTTCGACGCGATAAGCAGCGAGACTTGTCCCTAGGCACGCGCTGTTCCGCCCCGGCCTGATGATTAACGAGCGGGCGCTCCTTCAACCGAGAATGGCGTAAGAGCAGAGAATGCCATGATGACGGCATGTCGGGCCAAGCCGCGCACCCGTCCAACCAAGGATAAACGTCGCTGATTTGCGCGCATGGCCGAGGACCCTCGGCGTTCCTTGCCCGAGAGTTGAAACGCGTATAGAACCGGGCGTGGCATAACGCGGTCGCAATTTTCGGGAGGAAACGGCATGTCTACGGCTCCAGCTTCGGGCGTCGGCGAAGATCGCTACCAGATCGCGGCGCGCATCGAGCGCCTCCCCTTCTCGCGCTGGCATCTGAAGATGGGAACGGTTGTCGCGACCGGCTGGTTCTTCGACGGTTTCGACGCGCTTGCCATCGCCTATGTGCTTCCAGTGCTCATCCCGCTTTGGCACCTGAGTTTCGGACAGATCGGGCCGCTTATCGGCATGGGCTACGCCGGTCAGCTCATCGGATCCATCTTCTTCGGCTGGCTCGGCGAGCGGATCGGCCGCGTGCCGTGTTTCCGCTACACTTTGCTTCTTTACACCGTGATGAGCATCGTTTGCGGCTTCGCGCAAAGCTACAACGAGCTCTTGTGGATGCGCGGCATCCAGGGCCTGGGGCTTGGCGGCGAGATCCCGATCCTCGCCAGCTATATCGGCGAATTTGCCAAGTCATCCCATCGCGGCCGCTATGGGCTCGGCTTTCAGCTCTGGTTCTCGATCAGTTTCGTTTTCGTCGCTGCGGTGAGCTATTGGATCGTGCCGCATCTCGGCTGGCAGGCGATGTTCTTCATCGGCGCGATTCCCGCAATCGTCATCTTTCCATTGCGTGCGTTCATGCCGGAATCCCCGCGGTGGCTCGCCAATCGCGGACGTTACGACGAAGCCAATCGGGTCTTGAGCGCGATCGAGGATCAGATCTCCGAACACGGTGCCAAGCCTTTGCCGCCGATCCCCGCACATATCGCGGCGGTGAAGCCCGCGAAGGCCGGGATCTTCGATCTCTTGAAGGGCGTCTATCGGCGGCGAACGCTGGCGGTGTGGACCATCTGGTTCTGCACCTACATCATCGTCTATGGCCTCAATACGACCATGCCATCGCTGTTGCGGACGATCTATCACGCCACGCTCAAGCAATCGATCGCCTATGGCTTCTATGCCAGCGTCCTCGGCCTGTGCTTCACCGTCACCGGGATCTTTCTCATCGATATCTACGGCCGGCGGCCGCTCTTCATGCTCGGCCAGCTCTGCAGCGCCGTGCCGCTGCTGGTCTTGGCCTGGTACAGCGGGCCGAATTTCGGCCTTTACGCGGTGATGGGGATGGCGATGCTGGCCTCGGCGTTCAACAGCATCCTGGCGCTCGGTCTCAGCACCTACACGGCGGAGCTCTATCCCACCGAGATGCGCGCCGTTGGCGTCGGTGTCGGCAATGCCTGGGTACGCTTCGCCGCCATCGTCGGACCGATCTTCATCGGCTGGGCGATCCCTCACCTTGGGCTCAACACCGCTTATTTCGTCTTCGCCATTTTCGGCATCATCGGCGGCTTGACCGTCATCTTCTTCGCAACCGAGACGCGCGGCCAGGTCCTCGAGGTGCTCTCGCCGTCGCTGATCAAGATGCCGGCACCGCCACAAGCGGCCAAGCCGAAAGCGGCCCCCTAGGCCCAGCGCTTCTGCCAGGCGGGAAGAATTTCGGGATTGACGACGTAAAGCGGCGGCTTGCCGTCGAGCGCGCGGGTGATGTTCTCGAGCGCCACCACCGGCACGGCCTCGGCGCCTTCGCGCGAATGGCCGACGCAATGCGGCGTCAGGATCATGTTGGGCAGGCGTCGCAACTCGCTGTCGGCCGGCAGGGGCTCGGTCTCAAAGACGTCGAGCGCGATCTTGTGGAGCCGCCCCTCCCGCGCGATCGCGACGATTGCCGCCTCCTCGACGATGCCGCCCCGCGCGGTGTTGACGAGGATCGCGCCCGGGTTCATGCGGCGCAGCTTCTCGATCGTCAGCATACCGCGCGTCTCGGCATTGAGGCTGGCGAGAACGCAAACGATGTCGCTCGTTTCCAAGAGAGTGTCGAGTTCGATGCGCGCGATGCCTTGCGGCAGCGGCGCCCTCAACCGAGGCGCATAGGTTTGCATCCGCACCTCCCATGCGGCCAAGCGCGCGGCAATGGCGCGGGCCATGTTGCCGAAACCGATCATGCCCAGCGTCCTCCCGCGCAGCATTCGGGCCTGTTGGCGCGGCGGCGGCGGAAGATTGGCGTGCATCGCCTCGATCTTTTCGGGAAAATTATGCAGGCAGGCAAGGATCACCATGATCGTCGCCTCGGCCATGCTGAGATAATTCTCGGGCACTTGGCCATTGGCGAGCACGATTCCGCGCGCCGTAGCCGCCGCGATGTCGAAGCTTTCCGTGCCGATCCAAGGCGTGACGACCGCACGCAGGCGCGGCGTGCGCTCCAGGAGCGCGGCGGTGACGACGAGGCCGCTGCCATAGAGCAGATCGGCCGCGGCAAGCGCGTCAGCAGCGGCAAGAAAAGAGGCAAGGTCCGGATAGGCCACGACCTCGTGCCCGAGGCGCTTCAACGCCGCTTCGACCGGGAGGATGGCGTAATCGACGCCGCGCGCTTCCACCACCACGACTTGCATAGGACGCATCGCTCCTTTCGCGCGATCGCGCGGATAACGGCATTGTTGCCCGGATTCGGCCACCTTATAGTAGGGGCAAGTCGACGAGATTGAGAAGGCTTCGCCGAGGGAGATTAGACCATGGCCGCAGCGCCGACCCCGTTGCGCAGGGACCGCGATCTCAGCAACAGCATTCCGCCCGCGGAATGGACCGCGCGCGTCGATCTGGCCGCCGCCTATCGCCACGCGCAATATGCGGGATGGAATGATTCGATCTTCAATCACATCACCTTGCGCGTGCCAGGCGAGGAAGACCATTTCCTCATCAAGCCGCATGAGCTCCTCTTCGAAGAGGTGACCGCCTCGAGCCTCTTGAAGCTCGACATGGAGGGCCGGGCGATCGGCGAGGACAAGCCCATCAACCCGGCGGCGACGACGATCCACACCGCCGTGCTCAAGGCCCGCCCCGATCTCAACGCCGTCATGCATGTCCACACGCAGCCCGGCATCGCGATCTCGGCCCTGAAAGGCGGGCTCAAATTCCTCTGCCAGGAGGCGATGCTGTTCTACAACCGCATCTCCTATCACGACTTCGAGGGCATCGCGACCGACACCGATGAGTGCGCGCGTCTCGCCCGCGATCTCGGGCCCAAGAACCGCGCGGTAATCCTGCGCAATCACGGTCTCCTCACCTGCGGCGGCAACATCGCCGAGGCCGTCATCGCGATGAAGATCCTGATCTCGGTCGCCGACATGCAGCTGCGCCTCATGGCAACCGGCGGCGAATTGCTCGAGCCCGCGCCCGCCGTATGCGAGCACACGGCGCAGCAATTCGAGCGCGCGCGCGCCACCGGCCAGGGGCGCACCGAATGGGCCGCGATCTTGCGGAAGCTGGATGAGCGCGACCCGTCCTTCCGCAACTGACGCCGGCTCGACAAGGCATCGAAACCGGGCGGACAGGCGCCTCGTTCCTCTCTCATCCGTTGAAAGCGCGGCAGGATTGTTGTTTTCCGCGCAACGGTGCCATAACCCCGCGCCGATTTTTCTCATCACCCCAGTGAAAGACACCGTGAAATGAAGGTTTACCTTTTCGATCTCGTTCCTTATCCCGAACATTTCGACCAATTTCAGGATCTGCCCTATCCGCTCCCGCGCAAATACTTCAATCCCGAGCTCGCGCGCCGCACTTATGCCGAGCATTTCGAAGCGTGGAAACTGATGGACCGTTTGGGATTCGACGGTGTCGGCTTCAACGAGCATCACACCACCCCCCACGGGCTGATGAATTCGCCCAACATGATGGTGGCCGCGGCGTCCCAGCACACCGAGAAGCTCAAATTCGTCGTCATGGGACATCTCCTGCCGATGCACAATCCGCTGCGCATCGCCGAAGAAACCGCCATGGCGGATATTCTCTCGAACGGGCGCGTCATCGCCGGCCTCGCGCGTGGCGCGCCGCGCGAATATCACGTCTTCAGCATGCCGGCCGCCGAAGCACGCGCGCGTTTCGAGGAATCGCACGAGATCATCATCAAGGCCTGGACCGAGGAGCAATTTTCCTACGAAGGAAAATACTGGTCGTTCAAAGACATCGCGATCTGGCCGCGACCGCTGCAACAGCCGCACCCGCCGGTATGGATTCCGGTCACCGGCACCAAAGAGACGCTCGATTGGGCGGGGCAGCGCAACTACCCGATCGTGCTTCCCGAATTCTCGCGCGGCCTGATCGAGGACGTGATCGGCTACTACGCCAAGGCGGCCGCGCGCGCCGGCGAGAAAGTCACGCCCGACCATCTGACGCTTTTCGCCGATGCGTGGGTGGCCGACAGCAAGGCGCAGGCGATCCAGGAATACGGACCCTATTATGTCTATTTCCAGAACATGCTGTTCGGCCACGGCAACAGCACGGCGTTGAGCCGTCTGGGATCCGCGCGCAATCCGGCGTCCTACGACTATGTGCGGCCGGAGAACCGCGCCAGCGTCGGCGGCGAGCGGGTCAAGACGGCGGCCTTCACCATCGGCGATGTTGAAAAACGTGTCGCCGACCGCGCTGCGTGGGGCTCGCCCAAGGAAGTTGCCGAGCGCCTCATCGACGAGGCCGAGCATGCCGGCGTCAACAACTTCCTCCTGAACGTCAATCTCGGCGCCATGCCGCACGCGATGTTCATGGAGCAGATTCGCCGCTTCGGCGAAACGGTTTTGCCGTTGCTCCACGCCCATGAAGTGAGACGCGTGCGACCGGCGGAAATGGTCGGCGCCTGAGCGCCGCCTTCGGCGTCAGGCGGCGACCAAGCCATTTCGAAGCGCTCTTCGCGTTCCGGGCTCAGACGCTCGCGGCGAGCCGGCGCTGCTTCACCTCGGAGATCACCGGCTCCAGATTGAACACGCGCTTGGCGTTGCCGCCGAGGATGTTGCGCTTGGCGGTCTCGCTCAAGAAGGGCAGATCATAGATCGTCGACGGCAGATCCATGTCCCAATGCGGATAGTCCGATGAGTACATGAGCTGCGTTTCGGCGTTGATCATCTTGAAGGTGAGCTCCAAGGCCTCGCGGTTGTGCACCATCTCCATCGGCTGGGTGGAGAAGTACATCTCGCGCATGTAATCCGAGGGGCGCCGCTTCAGCAGCGGCACTTCCGAGCTGCGCATCATCCATTCATTATCGAGACGCTGCATCAGGAAGGGTATCCACGCCAGGCCGCCTTCGATCCAGACGGTCCTGAGCTTGGGGAAGCGTTCCGGCAATCCGTTGCAGAGCCAGTTGGTGCAATGGAGGATGTTCCACCAGCTGAAGCCCAGCGCATGGGCGGCAAGGAACCGGTTGCAGAGATTGAGGCTCGCATCATAGCCGCCGCCCAGCGAGCTGTGGAATATGAGCGGGAGGCCGCGCTCCTCGAGCGCCGCGTAGGTCTTCATGTAGGCGTTGTCGTAGATCTGCTTGTGCCGCGCGGTGCAGACGGTGAAGCCGATGACGCCTTTCCTGCCGCCGAATTCTTCGACGACCTTGTAGGCCGCCTCGGGATCATTGAATGGAAGATAGAGCGAGGATGTGATTCGCGGCTCTGCCGCGAGGACGACCTCGCAAAGCCAGCGATTATAGGCCCGTCCCAAGGCCACTTCGACCTCGACCCGCGGCGTAAAGCCCAGGCCGAGCATCGGCGTGGGAAAGAGACAAAGAATGTCGATGCCGATCGCGTCCATCCAGCGCCTTGTCAGCGTGATGTCGCGCGGCGTGCCTTGCGGCGTCTTTTCCTTGCGCCGGCCGGGATAACGCGTGATCCGCCCGCCAAGCTCTTGATAGCCGCCGGCTCCTTGCGTGATGCCGGCGCCGCCATAGCCTTGATACTTGGCCTGGTCGCGCATCACCGGGTCCTCGATGAATTCGCAGATCTGGGCGAAGGAGCCCGTCTCGTAATGATGACCGTCGATATCGACGATCAGGAAATCCTCGTAACGCCGCTGGATCGCCTGCTCCTTCGCATGCTTGAGGAGCGTCGTCGTGTCGAATTCCTCGACCGAAAGATCGCGATAATTGACCGTATCCATCCCGAATATCCTTCTTCTCGAACGCCGCTTGAAAGGTTCGCCGGACCATAGAGCATCGGCGCCCGGCCGGGAACAGCGTCCCGGAGGATCGCAGGGGCTAGCGGAACATCTCGCGTTTCAGGAAATCGAACATCCTCGCCCAGGCATCATCGGCCGATTTCTGGCGATAATGTTGCAGGGAGTGGAAATCCTGAAACGCGTGGCCCGTCGCATCGTAGCTGTGGAATTCATGCCGGACGGCAAGCCGGTCGAGCTCGTCCGAAAGCCGCGCGACGAAGGCCGGCGAGGGATTGACGTCGTCCCGTCCGAACAGGCCCAAAATCGGACAATGGATGTTCTGCGTTAGCTCGAACGGCGCCGGCATGCCCTCGCCGCGCGATTCGAAGATGTTGCCGTGATAGAGCAGCACCGCGGCCATGAAGACCGGATTGTAAACGAGGCCAAGATAGGAGGTGCGCCCGCCCAGGCAATGACCGACCGTGCCGATCCGGTCCTTCTTGACCGAGAGCATCGACAGAAGATGCTTTACCGTCGCATCGATGTCGCTCACGATCTCGCCGTCCCTCAGATGCTTCATCGAAGCGACGGGATCTTCGGCCGAAGGCCGCCGGTGATAGAAATTCGGCGCCGCGGCGATGAGACCGATCTCCGCCAGGCGAATGAGCACGTAGCGCGTGAAATCATCGACGCCGGTGCGATGGTGCGCGACCAGCACCGTCGGGTGCGGGCCCGAACCGTCGGGGCTCGCCATCGATACCGTCATCGGGCTGCCGTCGACCATCAAGACGACGTTGCTGGTAAACATCCGAAACCCGCCGCAAAAGAAATTGATTGTGATGTTAATCACTGCGCTACCCCGGCGCAAGGCTCCGTCGTGCCGCGGAATCCGGTGCCAAGACCCCCGCCAAAGGAATTGCGCCCGCGCGGCGATTCTCTTCTCTCGGCGCGAATGGCCGCAGGCGGTGGTCACCACGACGAAGTTCCGCTATCGTCGCGCGTCATGTTTTTTGCGACCGATCAGCATGTGGTGGCCTTCTTTGAGCACAAAGACCCGTACCAAGGCGGCTAATGGCGCCAAGTCCCCCGCCCGAAACCTGAGCCGCGCCTTGCCGATGCAGCTGCTGCGCGCCCGCGAGGCGGTCATGCAGCGGTTTCGGCCGCATCTGCACGAGCTCGGCTTTACCGATCAGCAGGGTCGGATCATCCGCACGCTCGCCGAAGTCGAGTGGATCGACATGCTGGAATTGTCGCGGCGCTGCTGTATCCACCCGGCCAGCCTGTCGCGGATCATCCCGCGCCTCGATGAAAAGGGCATCGTGCGGCGGCGTCCGGCCGCGGACGATGCGCGGCGCGTGACCGTCGCGCTGACACGCAAGGGCCACGCAGCTTTCGAGATGCTGTCCTTCGAATCCGAAGCGATTTACGCCGATCTTGCAAGCGAGCTCGGCGCCGTGCGGTTGCAGGAGCTCCATCGCTGCCTCGAGGCCGTGATCGATATCCTGGGCGGTGCCGACGCCACGGTTCCGGACGAGGCCGAAGCCGAAATCTAGCGCCGGCGTCACCGCGCGGCGAGGCTCATTTCCTTCCTCAAGAACGCGACCGTATGCGCCCACGCATCCCGGCATGCGCCTTCGCGATAATCCTCGGCCATGTCGAAATTGCAGAAAGCGTGTCCGGCGCCGGGATAACGGTGGAATTCATGCCGGACACGTGCGCGGGCGAGCTCGGCCTCGATCCGGTCGATGTCGCGGACGGGGATGAGCTTGTCCTCCAGGCCGAAGAACCCGATCACCGGGCATTTGATGTCCTTCAACACATCGAAGGCCGGCCGCTGGCCCTCCGGCGCGCGGAACATGCCGGTGCTGTAATAGATCACGGCGCCCCTGAAGACGGGGAATTGCGCCGCCGCCATGAAGGCGATGCGCCCGCCCAGGCAATGACCCATGACGGCGAGATTGTCAGGCTGAACCTGCGCGTGATCGGTGAGGAATTCGATCGCCGCCTCGTTATCAGCGGACAGCCAGGAATCCCTCATCGCCGCGATGCGCGCGAGGTCATCGCCGGCCGGCGGGACGCTGTGAAAATGATCGACCGCGATCGCAGCGCAACCGAGCGCGGCGAGGCGATCGAGAATATCCCGCGTGACGACGCTGTCGTGACCATAACGGTGATGCGCCAGCACGATCCCCAGATGCCGGCCTGGACGATCGGGCATCGCGAACAATGCCGCCATCGAAGTGCCTTTCACCTGAAGCGTGATCCGTTCTGCCATGGCCTTCTCCCTATCGCGTCCCGCCGAATTTCCGGCCCGAGCCCGCCGGTCGCAAGGGCCGCCTCTACTTGGCCGGCGAAAGCGTCCGATGTCCGGCCCGCCGCCTGCCGCAGATCGATTGCGAGGCAGCGCGCCGAGGGCTAGAATGATATTTAACATGGATAAGATATCTATTTCGAGGAGGATTGCCTCATGAATACTCCGGTATCCGTCGCAGACCGCGCCGACGTGCTCGAACAGAAGATGAGCGACGAGCTCGACGTCCTCTACACCAAATCGGCCCTCGCCAATATGGAGGACGGCAAGCTCGGCGCCAGCGGCATGGGCATGGCCGAACAGGTGAAACATCCCGGCAAGCTCTTCCTCATCGGAGACGATCCGCGCCTGCCCAAGATGCCGGCCAAGCCGACATTGCTCGACTATTTCAAATACCGCGCCCGCGGGACGATGCATCTCCTGCAGAGTGCGACCCACGCGCTCAACGCCGATATGCCGGAGAAGACGATCCTTGCCTGCCTATTGCACGACATTGCCAACGCCCTCTTCATCAAGAGCGATCACGGCTACTGGGGCGCGCAACTGCTCGAACCCTATGTCGACGAGGAAGTGAGCTGGGCCATTCGCGCGCACCAGGCGTTGCGCTTCTTCCCCGACGAATCCGTGGGCTACAAATATCCCGTGCTCTACACCAATTATTTCGGGGCGGATTACGTCCCTGACGATTACATCCAGGAAGCCTATAAGAGCGCACGCAATCACAAATGGTACATGACGTCGCGCATGATCACGGTGCACGACATCTATTCCTTCGATCCGAACGCGAAGGTGAGCTGGGAGCCCTTCATCGATATCGTCGGCCGCAATTTCAAGCAGCCGGAGGAAGGTCTGGGCTACGACAACAGCCCCGTCGCGCATATGTGGCGCACCATTCGCCGGCCGACGAAATATCTCTGAGCCGATGGACGGCGTGCCGGCCCCGCCGCGCCGCGCGCGTCAAGGCATTTAAAGAGGGGACGAATAGAGCCCCGCCACGACGTCAAACAACCGAGACACGCGAGCTCGACGTGCATGCGGGCAAAGAATTGGCTCGACCCTTCGTCAGGGGACAGGCCGCGCAACAGGGAGGATGAAGCAATGCCATGCAGGACGATGATCGATTCCGGTTTCACGCCACGACACGGTGCCGGCCTTGCCGCGATGGCGTTCATCGCCGCGCTTGGCCTTTCTGCCCAAGAGGCCGCAGGGGCCGAGCACATCAAGGTCGGGCTTTTGCTGACGGCGGGAAGCGGACCGGTCTATGTCGCTCAGGAGAAGGGCTATTTCACCGCCGAGGGTCTCGATGTCGAACTCGTACCCTTCGATGCCGGCCAGCCGGTCGCGGTGGCGACGGTTTCGGGCGATATCGATTTCGGCACGGCGGGCGTCACCAGCGCGCTTTATACGCTTTGCGCCCAGGGCGCGCTGCGCATCGTCGCCGGGAGCACGCAGGATCGCCCGGGCTTTCCCGCCGCCGGGCTGATGGTTTCGAATCAGGCCTATGCCGCCGGACTGAAAACCTTCAGGAATCTCGGCGGGCATTCGACCGCGCTCACGCAGATCGGTTCCACCTATCACTACGCCTTCGCCCTCGTCGCCGGCAAATACCATGTCGACATGAAGACGGTGCGCACCCTGCCGTTACAGTCGCTTGCGAATGACGCCGCGGCATTGATCGGCGGACAGGCGGATACGGCGATGCTGACCGCGAATCAGATCGCGCCGATCGTCGCGCAAGACAAGGCGAAGCTCCTGGGCTGGGTCGGCGAGCAAGTACCCTGGCAGGTCGCCATGATGTGGACCTCGGCCAAAACCGCGAATGGACGCCGCGCAACCGTCGAACACTTCCTGCGTGCCGTACGCCATGGCTCGCACGACGTCGACGCCGCTTTCGTCGGGCCGGACGGGAAACGCAAGGACGGGCCCACCGCGCCCGAGATCACGGCGATCATCGCCAAATACATCAAGCTGCCGGTCGAGAAGACCAGCAAGCTCATCGGCTATACCGATCCCGATCTGCGCATCAATGAAAAGGACGTCGCGCGGCAGCTTGCGTGGTACCATTCGCAGGGCATGATCAAGGACAAGGTCACGATCGATCAGGTGATCGACAAGCGCTACGCCGAGGCAATGCGATAACGATGGCCGACGGTGCGCCCGCCGAGCGGGGCGCCGGTCCGGCCCTGTTTCGATTTTGTGCGGTTTTCAAAGAGCCGTTTCCCGATCCTTAACCGCCCCGGGCGTCACATGGCGTGTGCGCCGGCTTGCCGTTGACAAGGAGCTTTTTCGGGCGCCGCACCGGCCGGCCGATGCTCGCCTTCGACCGGCGCGGGCGAGTACGGGGATAGAGCGGACCATGAATTTCGTTGCAGCGATCGGATCGCGTATCTCGCCAGTGCTGCGCCGCGGCGCCCTCGGTATGGCGCTTGCGCTTGCGCTCCTTTCTTCGGCCCCCATTCCGTCCGCGCAGGCCCAATTGACGACCAATGTCTATAATCGCGTGCTGCTCATCCGCGTCGGCGGGGAAACCGGCACCGGCTTCACCCTCGATGTCGATGGAAGGCAATATCTCATCACGGCCAAGCATGTGGTCGCCGCGCTCGGCGCGCAAGGCACGCTGATGATCTACAAGAAGCAAGCTTGGCAGGCCGTGCCGGTGACCGTCTTCCGCTGCGACGATCCCGTCGATATCGCGGTTCTCATCCCGCCCGCGCAATTGACCGTCAGTGCGCCGCTCGAGCCCACGAGCAAGAAGCTTCGCTATGGGGAGGATATGTTTTTTGCCGGCTTCCCCTACGGGCTGCGCTCGAGCGCGCCGGCGCTGAACGGCGGCTATCCGGTCGCCTTCGTGAAGAAGGCGACCATGTCGGGCGAGATGAGCGAGAACGGCGCGACGATGTTCGTGCTCGACGGCTACAACAATCCGGGCTTCTCGGGCGGGCCGCTCGTCTATCGGGACGTCGACCGGCCCGGCTTCGCCTATGACGTCGCCGGCGTCGTCAAGGGATTCCGCGCCGACCTCGCGCCGGTCTACAAGCGCGAGGAAGTCACCCCCGATCAGATCACGGCCGACGACGTCGCCAAGGACCGGATCGTGCACACGAATAACGGCCGCACCCTGCGGCTGAGCGATATCGGGGAGGTGGTGAAGCTCAACTCCGACCTTCTCATCGCTTACAACATCTCTTACGCGATCGCCCTGATCCGCAAAAATCCGATCGGCCCCGTAAGCCTCGACAGTTTCCAACCTTAGAACGGGCAGGGAACTTCCGTCCGGCGCCGCGCGCGATACACCGCCAACGGGTTCCAATCGGCGGGCACGCGGCCCTGCTCCCAAGCCGCGCGTGAGAGAGCGGTTGAAAATGCCCGCAGCTTCGATCAAAAAGCATGGGCTAAAGAAAAAAGCGAGAGGGAGCGAGAATGCCTGCGATGACCAGAAGACCCGCGTGCAGGAGCGCCTGCGCCGGTTGCGCCGCGGCGCTCGTGCTTGCGGCAACGTTATTCGCACCCCTTACCGCCCGTGCCGAGGCGATCAAGATCGGCAGCGTCCGGGTCGCCGCCTTCGCGCCGGTCTTCATCGCGCAAGAGAAGGGCTATTTCGCGGCCGAAGGGGTACCGGCTCAGCTCGTGTTTTTCGAGGCGGCGCAGCCGGTGGCCGTGGCGACGGTCGCCGGCGGGGTCGATTTCGGCGTCGCCGCGATGACCGGCGGCTTCTACAACCTCGCCGGCCAGGGCGCGCTGCGGCTGATCGCCGCCGGCAATCGCGAGCATGCGGGCTTCGAGACCCAGGCCTTTCTTGTCTCCGACAAGGCCTTTCAGAACGGGCTCAAGACGCTCAAGGACCTGCCGGGCCATTCCTTCGCGGTGACCGGCCCGGGCGGACCGCCGGTCTATGTCGTTGGCGGCGTGCTCGCCGAGCGGCTCGGCTTCGACTTCAGCACGATCAAGCTCGTATCGCTCAACACCATGCCCAACATCAACAGCGCCTTGGCCGGCGGCCAGGTCGATTTCACGCTGTCCTCGATCTTGGGAGCGATGGGCGGGTATGTGGCGCAGAAGAAAGTGCACCTTCTGGGCTGGGTCGGCGACGCGGCGCCGTGGCAATTCGGGGCAGTTTTCACCGCGACCAAGACCGCCAATGACCGCCGCGATCTGGTCGAGCGTTTCCTGCGCGCCTATGTCAAAGGCGCGCGCGACTATCATGCGGCGGTCACCGGCCCCGGCGAGACGCGCAAGGACGGGCCCGACACGAAATCGACCGTCGCGATCATCGCCAAATATGTCGAGCAGCCCGCGGAAACCGTGGGAAAGGGCCTGCCTTACGTCGATCCCGAGGCGCGGCTCGACGTCAAGGACATCCTCCATCAGGTGAACTGGTACAAGACCCGCGGCCTGGTGAAGAGCGACGTCGATGGCGAGACGATCATCGACAAGCGTTACGTCAAGGCCTTGCCTTGAGCGCGCGCCGCGCCGCGACCGCGTCGGCACATGCCGTTATGATCCCACCTTTCCTCTTGCCATAGGGGGCGCGTGCGAAAATGGATTTCGGCTATTTCACGCTCAGCGACAATCACTACGCGAATAGCAACCGCAGTGCGAACGGCTACATCGCCGATATCGTCGACGAGGCGATCTATGCCGATTCGCTCGGCTTTCATTCCGCCTGGGTCGGCGAGCATCATTTCAATTCGCTGGGCGTCCTCTCTTGCCCCGATCTCGCTCTCGCCTATATCGCGGCGCGCACGACGCGCATCCGCCTTGCCCCGGCCGTCACCGTCTTGCCGCTGCATCACCCGATCCGGGTGGCCGAGCAATGGGCCACGCTCGATCTGTTGAGCGGCGGCCGGGTCGATTTCGCCACCGGCCGCGGCTATGACGCCGGCGAGTACAAGCCCCTCCATGCCAATTTCGCGGAGAACGCCGCGGTCTTCGCCGAGGGCCTCGATATCGTCGAGCGGCTCTGGTCAAGTGCCGAGCCGATCTCCCATCGCGGCAAATATTATCAGTTCGAGAATGTGGCGATCACGCCGCAACCGCTTCAGCGCCCGATCCCGATCCACGTGGCGTCGTTCTCGCGCCCGACGATCGAGCTCGCCGCGCGGCACGGCTTCGGCCTCGTCATCGCGGCATTCGCCGCCACGATCACCCTGGGCGGCGTCGCCGAGGCCGCGCGCACCTACCGCGAGGCTTGCGCCAAGCAAGGCAAGAAGCCCGGAAAGCTGATCTCGAGCTATTTCATTCACTTCGCCGACACGCCGGAAGAGGAGCGCGCGGCGCGCGAGCGGCAGATGCGCTATGCGCGCGAATGCGGCGGCGCGGTCTCGCCCGGCGACCGCGCCACGGCGCCCGCGAGTTACGACTACTATCACGATTTCAAGGAGCGCATGAAAGGCACGCGGCCCGAAGATCTCGACGACCGCGCGATTCTCTTGGGCAAGGCCCCGCGCATCGTCGAGACGCTCAAGAAGATGGAAGCGATCGGCTTCGACGAGGTCATCCTCTATTTCAATGTGGGGCTGAAGCCGCATGCCCGGGTGAAAGAGGAAATGGCGCGCTTCATGGAAGAAGTCGCTCCCGCCTTCAGGAGCGCGAAAGCCTAACTCCCCGAAAACATCGGGAAAGCGTCACGCTAGGTCGCGTCGTTATGACGGGGACCATAGGAACCCGAGATTATTCCGTCGGGCGACCATCTCATGATTTGCCAAAATCGCGTTTGGTGTCGGGCTCCAAAAATGTCGTCATAGGTAATCACGCCCCAAACGTGCAAAGCGCGGTCGAGCCCTGCCTTCACGATCTCGACGATGTCGTCGCGACAAAACTCCTTGACGGCCGCGCCGATACCAAAATTCTGCTGCGGGCCAAGCACGGCAGCGCCCGTGATTTCTTGCGGCAGAGGGAATGGAAAATTCTCGGGCAACGCCACCGGCAAAATCGCCGCCCTTGTCCTGTATCCGATGTTATGAGCGGGCGTATGCCCGGTGTTCACGATAAGCGGTTTCCCCTCGAATTTGAGACCCCTCTCCCTTTCTTGATAAAGTGCGGTGCCAATCACGACCGACACATACGCGCGCATCTGCGTTTGCCAGAACGCTCTTTGAGTCTGCGCCATCGCCAGGGCTGTTTCGACGTTTTTTCCAACGCCGTCCGCAACCCTTTCCATCGCTTTTGCGGCCCGCGAGGATTCAACGATCGAAGCATGCATATCGCGCGTTTGCGCCGCGGCAATTTCGCTCATTGTCCGAACCGTTTGACGCAGCCGTCGCGCTTGCAATCCAAAGACGGCAAGTTGCAAAGACCCGATCAAACCCAGAACGCCGGTCAGTCGCGCCAGCCACCAATTGGCAGATGATCTATCGTCCCGGTCGCGCCGCTCTTCGGCGCGTTCCGACGGAGATGTCACCGCCGGAACGACCTTGACGACGACCGGCAATTGCTCGGTTCCGCGTTGATCGGCCGCTTCCGTCGGAGATTTTGGAGTTGGAACGACCTTGACGACGAGCGGCGACTGCTCGGTCCCGCGCTGATCGGGGGTCGCCGTTTGGGGAGGCTCGGGGATCTGTTTCTGCGGCGGCTGGCCGCCGCGAATCAAATCCGGGCTCTCTTCAATCGATTGCGCTTGCGCCAGGCAGGTGGAGGCCAAGACCATCAAGATGCCCGCGACCAACCGCGTCATCGCCGGCCTGCCGCGACGCGTCTTTTGCAACGTCGTGTAACCCCGACGACATGCAGGGCGCTGAGATTTGGATGATGATACCGATTGCATTGCTCGCTTCATGCCTTGATCGCTATGGGCTCGCCTCGGCTCTCAAACTCTTGACCGGTCCCGCCCGCTCGGATCATAGCGCAAGCTCGGCGGCATTATTGTGGTAGCCCTTGGCTCGCGCGGCATGGAACGCTCGGACACCGGTGCATGCCCCGATCACCGCGCCGAGGCCAAATCGAGCTCGGTTGCCCTTTCGTTCGACAAGGCGCGCGGCCTAAGCTATTGCAACGGTTGAGACGGATGGGTGGCCGAGCGGTTTAAGGCACCGGTCTTGAAAGACGCGCTAAGCGTCACGCTTAGTCACTTCCGCCGCGTTTTGCGCCGTTCTGTTGTAGCGACTTCGCTGCTGTTCACCGGCATAATTCACCAGTTGGGTGCCATCGCGGTGCCAAAGCTTCCCCGCGCCGGCCGGGATCGCCGGCAATTCGAGAGTGGAGATCGTGACGTGACATCACCAGAAATCTTCGGCGGCGGCCACACTCTAAGCGAGGCCGAGCAATTCGCGATGGTGCGGGTTGGCCTCATCCCGAGCGGTCAGGTGGATTTTTGGCCGGCGGATGTCGCGGCTCGGTTCAAGCGCGGCGACCGCGGCGAGGGCGATATACATCCGGACACCGCCGCGTTGATCGCGTCAATGCAAGAACGGAACGAGCAGCTCCGCGCCAAGACCGCGGCAACAAAGGCGCTGCTGCTTGCCGAGGGCGACAGCGACGCCGCGACCGATGCGGCGGAAATTCTGTGGATAAGCTCAGGGGATCCGGAGCGCGCGGATTTTCTCGAGTGGTGCTACTACCACCGCGACGCGATCGGAAGGCGCCCGTTCAGCCGCGTCCTCGCGGAGAGCTGGCAGCGGCCAAAGACCGGCTCGCTGGTTACGAGCTGGGGCTTCCCGATCTCCTGGGTGACGAGGATGTTTCAGCACGCGCTGCCTGAGCATCTTATGGACGCCGAGGAGTTGGCAGAGTTCAACCGGTTGCCGCTCGAGATTGTCGCCTTTCGCGGTTGCTCTGGCGTGACGCTCGGGAAGGCCAGGTGCGGCATGAGCTGGACCCTCGATCGCGACAAGGCAATCTGGTTTGCGCGGCGGTTTGGCGATCTGCGGGGCGACCCGCTCTGCCTGGAGGCGACGATCCAAAAGCGAAATGTCTTCGCGTATTTCGGCGTTCCGGAGCGCGAGCTTGTGGTCCGCAGCGGGCGCGTGGCCAAGGTGCGAAGTGTTCCCGTCTAGCGGTCGAAAGTTTCCCCGCGCCGGCCGGATGCCGGCAATCGATCCATGGAGTTCGAATCATGCAAACGGTAAAGGTCATTTACGAAAAGTGGCGCGCGATCGATGCGCTTTGCAACGGGCCAAAGGCGAAGGGTTGGAGCGACAAGGACGCTGCGCCATACCTCGCGAAGGCTATCCGCCTCGAAGATCGCGTGGCCGCGACCCCTTGCGTCACGAAAGATGATCTTATTGCGAAGCTCAGCCTTCTCGAGACCTTGACGCGCCAGGACCATCCGGCCCCGGAGGAGCTCGAATATCCTATGGTGAAGCTCTTGCTTTCCGCGATCGCCGACGCAAAGCGCCTGCTCGCCGATTGACCTTGCCAGCGCTGGGCGTGGCGGCTGGGCGCGGTCCGCGCCGGGCTCTGAATGGTTCGTCCCTCTCGCCGCGCGCGTCTGGTTGCGGCCTGGGCGCGCCTCGGATAGTATTTTTGCCGCCCTCTCGGGCAGCGCCGACCAAGGCGCGAGCACCCTGGTCGCCCGCTCTCGACGCATCGCAGCGGCTCAATCCTTTTCAAGGAGAGCGTTACCATGCGTCTTTCGGTCAAATCACTCGAGAATATGGGCGAGCTCAACGCGGCATCTACGCTCGATGCGATTGAGCGCGAAGAGCGCGAGGCCCTTGAGCAGTCCTATGAGAGAGAAGAAAGCATCTGGTTCACAGATCGCGCGGGCCATCCGATATCGCGCTGGCGCGGGCGCCAGATGATCAGGCGCCGCCTTGCTCGGATCGCGCAGCTGCGAGAGGCCATGCACCTGTTCTGGTGAGCCAGAGCGCGGCGCTATTCGAGGCGCGGCATCGCCGACGCACCGCCCGCGCGCGGCGCAGCGGGAAGAGACGCCGGCGCCGGCGGCGTCGCGCCGCCGGGCAGGCTTGGCGTTGCGCCGTTGAGCTGGTCGCGGCGCGCGCCCCATTGCGCCGTGACCGCCTGTTGGATGTCGGGAAACTCGTGCAGCAGCTGCTGCCGCGCGCCGCGCCGGAAGATCGAGACTACTTGTTGAACTATGAGCGCCCGGTGCGCGTCGCTCGCCGCGTCCCATTCCTTCTGCAGGAAAGCCGGCCCTTTGCCCTGGACCAGCGCATTCAACGTGTCCTTGGCGCCGAGACCCGAGCGCGGATCCTTGAAGCCATTGCCGGCGAGCACCTGCAGCCGATCGTATTGCTGCGGCGTCAGCTGCACATTCGCCTTGACGCCCTGGCCTTGCTGCCAGGATTGCGTTCGCGAGGGCTTGGGGATGCCGGGATTGCCGCCGGCGAAATCGTTCCGATGGTCCCAGATCCACTGATCGATCGAGTTAACCTTCGACGGGTCGGGCCCGAGCTCGATCGGCGAGAACACCTGCGCCGCGCCGCTATCCGAGAAAGGCGGCATGAAATGATCGCGCAGCGGGATCGCGTCGCCCCAGCGGTCGCGCGCAGGCGGCAGATCCGTGCTCTTGCCGAAGCCGACGCTGAAAGGAAGCTTCGCCTCGATCGCCTGGAGCAGGGAGTAATGCGCCCTGAGCCATGGATCGACCGCGCCAGCGCTTGCGCTCAGCGTTCGCGGCACCGCCATCGAGGCGATCAGCTGCTGTACGTAGCGGTTCGCTTCGCCCTGGTTGTGGATCGCCTCGAAGAAATTCCCGAGGCTTTGCATGTAAGTCGTGGAGACGAAGGCGTGGCCGAGGCCGAAGATGATCGAGCCGGCAAGGTTGGCGATGTCCTCGTCCTTGGCGAAGCGCATCACGTTAACCGCATCGCCGACCGCGCCGAGGATCCGCGCGAACGGCTCGAGCGGCATCGTCACCGGCCGCGCGCCGCGAATGCGCAAGCTGTAGGGCACATGGCCGGCGGCGAGCCACGCCTGGCGCAGCCGCGGATCCGTTGGCCCCGAGCCGTCATAAAGACCGCCGACCGCGAGCACGGCGGCGATCGCGCCGAGCCCGGTGCCGAGCCCGATCTTGGCATAAGCCAGATCGCGCGAAGCGCCCCCCGCGGCGAGCTCGGCCTTGAAGGCATCGCTCGGAAAGGCGAGCGGCAAAGGCGATTGGCGATAGAGCCAGCGCAGGAAGTTGACCGGCCGGTTGACGAACGGGACCAAAATCTTGCCGAGCGGGATCTCGGCGCGCGTGCCCTTGATCGGCAAATTGACGCCGTTGATCCAGTCCGAGAACTTCTCGGCGTTGCCGGTCAGCGGATCAGCGAAGATGTTCGACTTCGCCGCGGCGTCGGCGGCCGAGAACAGGCCGGGCTTCGGGTTCTCCAACTGCTCGGCGACATGCTGCGCGACCGCCGCGGCGTCGGTATCGCCGCTCGCGGTCATGAACTTGCCCATGCCCTCGCGCCACGCGAGCGCGCGCAGCTCGGCACGGTAATTGAGCGTGTAACCGAAATCGTCGGCGCCGGCCATCCATGAGGTCGGCATCGCCGCGCGGATCAAGGGCAGCGCGTTGCGCATCGAGTGAACGAGGCCGGTGCCCGAGGCGTCCTGCGCGATCTCGCCGCCATTGGCGAGGATCGAGGTCCGCGTCTTCGCCAACCCGTCCATGGTCGAGATCTCGCCATACTGTGATCGCCCGGCCATGAGCCCGCGATAGCCGGCGCGGATCGCGTCGGCGAAGGAGCCGAGATAGCCATAGAGCAGCTGCGCGCTCTCGCCCGCAGGAACGCCGCCCTGGTTCAGGCCGAGCTCGCCGGCTTTCTCGGCGGTGTAGCGCGTCGCCAAATTCCAGATCGGGAAGAGCGCGTCGGTGCCGATCTTCTTGGCGAAGGTCGCGGGCCCAAGCAGGTAATTGTACCAGACATATAGCATCGCATGACGCGAGCTGAGGCCGCGCAACGCCGCGGTGAAGCCCGAGATCTGCTGCGGCGTCTTGAGCGAGGCGATCTTCCGGAGCGCGTCTTCGACATTCTCCGACCCTACATTCTGGATGACGCTCGAGACCGAGCTCGTATAGTCGCTGCGCGCCTCTTGCGCGATCTGGCGCATGCGGAAGGCGCGCGCCTGCTCCGCGCCCGCCTCCTGCCAATCGCCGACGATCTTGGTCTGCAGCGCGAAGGCGCGCGTCGCCGCTTCCCAATCGGCCGGGTCGCCGCTCGCGATCGCCTTCTGGGCGAGATCGCCAAGCTGCTGCGCGCCGCTGTTGATCAGCATCGCATGAGCCGCGATCTCCGTGTCGCTCGGCAGTTTGCCGGTCAAGCCGCCCTGGACGATGTCCTCGGGTTGCTTCGCGATCGAATAGGCCGCCTGGCGCACGATCTCGTCGGGCCGCACTTCGTCCTTCGGCAGGAAAGACGCGACGCCCTGTATCGCCTCGTCCATCACTTTCGGATCCGCGATCTGGCCGAGCGACGCCTGTACCGGATTGTCGCCGGTGACGCCGTTCAACCAGTCGGTCGCGTTCTGCCGGATCTCGGGCGTGACGTTGACGGTCGGACCGTCCTTGCCGATGAGCTGATAGGGCGCCGGCTTCGGCGCTGCAGCCGGCGCTGTTGACGCGGCCGCTGGCGGCGCGCCGTCTCCGACGGGCCCGGTCAACAGCGTTGACCCCGACGCCGTCGAAGGCGACGCCGGGGCGGCTTTAGGAGCGCCGCCTTCCTGGCCGAATTGCGTGGCAAGATCCTCGGCGCCGGCTCCCGCTTCGGCCGTCTTGCCGAGGGCGGCGCCGAGGCCACCTTTCGGCCCGAGCGCGAGCAACGCCTGATTGACCGCTTTCTCGCCCTCGCCGGCCGGCGTTCCTGGCGGCGTGAGCTTGTCGAGCACCCAGCCAAGCGGCTTGGAAATACCGGCGTCGATCGCGCCGCTGACCGGCGCCATCGCCAGGTTGAAGGCGTCGAGCGGCAGCTTGCCGACCGCGAGGTGACGATCCCATTGCGCCTTCATCTGGTCCCAGAAACCGCTCGGGTAATTGCTCAGATCGGGATGCGACGCTTGCCAATCGCTGCGGAGCTGGTCCCACGCGCCCGCGACATTGGCGCCGATCGGCGCGGCAGCATCCCGCGCCGCCTGCTCCACGCGCATGCCGATTGGCAGCTCGGCCGCGCTCGAGCTCGGCGCCGACGCGCTCGCTGGCGCCGTTTCTAGCGCTGCCGGCGCGAGAAGTGCATCGAGCCGTGCCGCGGCGCCTTAACTCGCCGAAGCCCCGCGTCCGGCGAGGAAATCGTTGCGCATCTGGTCGTCGGGAATTGGCGCGGCTTGCGGCGCGGCGTTAGGCATCGTCGCGCATCTCAATAACTTGGCGCCGAGGATGTCATCGGCTTTTTGTCGTAGATGGCTTGAATCGCGGGCGCGGCCGTCACGCCGGCCTTGCCGAACCCGGTGAGCAGGGTCGAGCCCACCGTCGCCGGCACGGCGGCGCCGACCTGCGTGCTCTGATAGCCGCTCATCTTGGCCGCATTCAGGAGCGCCGTCTGCTGCGTCTGGCCGTACCACAAGGTGAGCTGCCGATTGAGCTCGCCCTCGGTCGCGGCGTCGGACATCACCGCCAGCGGCGAGCCCTGGCTCGGATCGACGCCCGAGGCGCCGGCATTGGCGATTTCCTGGCCGATGGTCCGATGCGTCTGCACCGCTTCCTGCGCCGCCTGCTCCTGCGCCGTCTGCTGCGCGGTCACGGCCTCTTGCCGCTGGACCTGCGCGTTGTAGTCGAGGATGTTCTGCTCGCCCTGGGCCTGCTTGGCGGCGCCGATCGCCGAGACCGCGGTGCCGGCGGCGGCGACGCCGGCCGAGATCAGGGTCGCGGCCGTCCCCGAGATGCTGATCTCGAAACGCGCCAGCAGCTCCTCGGTGCCGTAGCGGCGCATCATGGCGCGGGAAGAATGTCGATCGCGCGCCGCAGCAGGATGCCGACGCCGCGATAGAGCGCGGCGGTGACGCGATAAAGCCGTGGGCCGCCGAGCGGGAACGCATAGGCGATGTCGAGCATCACGGTCGCACAGCGCGACACCGCGGCGGCAGCGCACATCAAAAATCCTTGGCACAGCAAGCGCCGTCCCGTTTGCCAGGTCCACGCCTCGCCTTCGCGGCTGCCCTGTCGCGCGATGAGCCGCCGGGCGTTCACGATGCGCCTCCGCCGCTCGGCGTTTCGGGATAGGCCTCGGCAAAAGCTTGAGACACGCGCTCGACCGCCGCGGCGTGGCTGGGATCGGATTTGTTCCAATAGGCGGCGTTGTCCTTGAGCGCCGCGACCTGGTCATGCGGTTTCGCGGCGAGCGCCACGACTGCGGCCACAGACGCGCCCGGCGCCGCGCGCGGCACGGTGCCGGCGGCCGCCTGCTCGTAAAGGGCGCTGACCTTGGCGACCACTTCCTTGTGGCCCGGCTTGGTCGGATCGAGATAAGCGGGATCCGCGCGCAGCTCCTCGAGCCGTTTCTGAAATTCCGGATCGCGCGTCGCGTCCCGCGCATCCTCCGCGCGGAGATCTTGCGCCGCCGCCTCGGTCGCGCTGCCGGCGCGCGCGTATAGCGCCGTCGTGCGCTCGACGATGTCTGCGTGTTGCGGATGCCCCTTGTCGTGATAGATCGCCTGATACTCGGCCGAGGTCTCGGCCCAGGCGAGGAGCGCAGCGGCTTCGTCGGGGAAGAGAATGCCAAGCGGGTTGTCGGGCGTCGTCGCCGGACGCTGCGCCTCGTCCGGCCGCGCCGGCCATGGCGCGGGCTCGCCGCTCGCGTCGCGCGGGTGCTCGTATTCGAAATGATCGACCATGTCCTTGTAGAGCATCAGCGCCTTGAGTTCGCCGCTTCCCTTTCCGGCATTGACCGCCGCTGCGATCTCGGGCTGCTGCTGCGCCCAGCGCCGCACGCTGGCCGTTTCGGCAGCGGTGAGGCGATCGGGATACTTGAAGCCGATGCCGCTAATCTTCGCGAGATCCTCAATCAGGAGTGCCGAGAGATAGCCGGTGACCTTCACGATCCGCCTCGCGGTCGATATTGCATGCACCAATGAACCGCGTGCACCTTCCGCAGCGCCGGCTCGAAATGGCACAGCCCGGCATCGGGATCGAGGCCGCCGCGCTGCAATCCCTCGCGCTCGCGCTCGGTGCGCGGCGGCGGCGGCTCGAAGCCGGCGCAGCTCGCGCAGCGCGGCATCGTCGCCGACGTGGTCTCGTGCGTCTTCACTGGCGGCGGCGCGATCGTCTTGCTCATAGCGTTGCTCCCACGTCGGGCCCGAGATTGTCGCGCAGCACCTTGATCTCGTATCGGGCAATCCCGCGGCGCGCGATCTCGATCGAGCCTTTGGTGTCGAAGCGCAGGAGCGCGCGCTCGCCGTTCCAGGCCCCGGCGCCGTTCGGATCGTCCTCGAAGAATTGAAAGAGGCCGGCCATGACGCGCTCGCGGAAACTGCCGAGCGAGAACAGGCGCCGCACGTGGCGGCCATCGTCGATCAGCTCGTAGGCCTCAGCGCCGAGCGCGCGCCCGCGCCGCAGCGCCGCAGCCAACGCGGCGGCGGCGTGCTCGATCGCCTCGAGCGCTTCGACGTAAGCGGCCGCCTTTTCGCGCTGGCGATGCTGCGCTTCGGTCAACGCGCCGCCGTGCGAGCGGCCGGCCGCGGCGCGGCCTTCTCGGACCTGGTCGATCTGAAGCTCGATATCTTTGACACGCTGCTTCGCCCGCGGGCGTGCCTCGCGATATCTGATTAGCGCCTGTCGCATATGGCCCGGAAGGCCGAATTCTTCGCCCTTCGACAAGGTCGCGATCTCGGCCTCGACCTCGTCGAGCTCGGCCTGGCGCAGCCGGCGCAGCTCGGCGAGCCCGTCGAGCGCCGCATCGAAATTCTGCGCGGCGAGCTGCTGCGCGATGGTGTCGGCGAGCGTCATTGCACTACGAGCCCGTCAGGCGAAAAATCCGCGAGGTATTCGGCGGCATCGATGATCAGCGCGGCCCGCCACTCGATGTCGGCGCCCACGCGGTCCGTCTCGGCAAGCAGGTTGTCGAAGCTGTCGCGCGTGGCGCGCAGGTGATGAGCCGGCGCACCCGCCGCCTTCGCGCGCCGCAGCATCGCCGGGAAGCTCGCGATGCGCGCCTCGCGCTCGGCGAGATTTTTTCGGGCCACGGCGACGCGCCGCTGCTGGGTCGCCAAGACCGCGCGGAGATCGTCTTCGGTGCAGCGCGTCAGGAACTCGAACCGCATCGCGCGCGTCCCTAGGCCGTTCGCAGCGTGACGGTCAGCGGGCCCTCGTCCTTGGGCGCCTGATCGAGCACGAGATAAGCCTGGTTGGTCGCGTCGATGCCGTTGACGTGCGCGAGGCCGTTGTTGAGGTTGGCGCCCTCGATCAAGAGATCGTCGCCGGCCGCGAAGGCAGCGAAGGTGCCGTTGGCTGCGCTCGCTTTGTTGTCGGCGGCGGTGAAGGTCACGCTCGCCGAAACGCGTTTCGTCAGCCCGAGATCCTGCTGATGGCCTTGCGTCTCGCCGAGATGCTCGACGTGGCCTTGGCGAAAACTTTGCTTGCTGCGCGTTCCGATCGATGGCGGCATTCCCGATCTCCCTCAGATCGTCGGCACGGTGCCGACGAGGCTGCCGGCTGTCTCGACGCCCTTGCGCTCGAGCTCCTTGGCCCTGGAGCGTTCCTCGAGCAAGTGCGCCAAGCTGTTGACGCCGATTTTCGGCATCGCCGCGCGATCGGCTTCACTGAGCTCGACACCGAGCGCGCCCTCGACGCAGCGCGCGATCTCGTCAATGGTGATGCCGTAATCGGTGATCTGCCTGCAGGTGCAGCTGGCGATCTGCCCGTACTCGATCACCATGCCGGTGCGCTTCGATACGAGGATCGCGAGGGCGCGCTCGGCGTTCGGAAAGTTTTTCTTCATCGGTCGATCCTTCGGTTAGAATGGCGCGTAGTGATACGCGGCCAGCATCGGGAAGGCGGTGTGCGTCGCCGCGGCCGGCGAGACGATCGTGACCGCGGCGCCGGCCGCCGCCGCCTTCAATCCGCCGAACGGAAATTCGAAGCGCTGCGGCACGACGCAGCTCGAGGCCGTCGAGGAGGGTTCGCTCAACTGCCAGACGAAGCCGTCAAGATTAGTCGAGGTGAAATTCTGGTTGGAGAGCGCGCCGCCGGTCGCGTCCTCGCACGCGCCGAGCGCGATGTAATCGACGAAGATGAACTCGCCCGCGACCGCCGGGATGGTGAGCGTGCTCTGGGTGTTGACCGCCGGTGACGCGATCGCCTGGATCTGCTCGGACTTCTGCGCGAACGCCGCGGCGGCGAAGCAGGTGGCGAGAACAGCGCCGACGAAGAGGCCCTTGGCGGTGCGAAAGGCGGGAGCGATCATCAGGTGGTCCTTCGGCTTGCCGACAGCCGGCAAGTCTGCCGAGACGACACCACCGCGCGCCTCAGGGCAAGCGGGCTCATGTCGCATCTTGTTGCGAAGTTGTCTCATCTTTCCACGTGAAACATTTCTCGCCGGCGGACCTGAGAGGCCTCTCAAGTCCCAGGCGCCGGCACAGCCGGTTGAGCTGAGAGCGAGACATGCCGAACCGCGTCGCGAGTTCTTTCCAGGGAACGCGGTTCTCGCGCGCGGCGGCGACCGCTGACGCCACGTCGCGCCACTGCCAGGGGCGCAGCTCCGGCCGACCGCTCATCGGCGGCCGCGAGGGGTGTGAGGCGCGGGGCGCGGGTGCTGGCTGGATGCGTCGCGCGCGGGGAGGTTGGCGATCATGGCCAAGGGCGCCGCGTCGAAAACTCCCGGAACGTGACTAATGGCGCGCGCCAGGGGAACGCGCGACAATGGCGCGGCGAAACCGGGGGTACCCCCCCTCGCCCGCGAAAATCGTGATGGATGACCATCCGCCTGGCGCGCGGCGACGCGACTGGAACGGACAAAGAGACCGGTACGGAAACGCCTTGAATGCCGCACCTCTCCGCCATTCGCAGCACGCGTCATGATCGATTGGCACCGCGATTGGCACCGAACCCGCGCCGATTTCACTTCCGCTCCCCGCCGGCACCGCGTGTGGAGGGTGAGGTGATGGCTCAGATTTTCCGCGCGCGGCAGGATGTACAACCAATCAGCGAGCGTCGCCGTCCTCGCGAAAAAAATCTCCCGCCGGGAGAAACGGTCGCCTGACACACACTCATTGAGCCGCCCGGCAGACCGCTGGCGAGCGCAGCTCCGAATAAAGCCCCAATATTTTATTGGTTTCCGCTCCCACGCTTCTAACCGATTGCCGTCGTGGGCAAATTCCGATCTTCGCGCGCCGCGCCGCGAGCTCGATCGCTGCTCGCCAAGATGTTTGCTGCCACGGCTGCCACGGAAAAAGGTTAGGGGCTGTACCACGCGCGCGTCAGGCGCAGACAGTGCTAAACGAATTCTCGTGGCAGCCGTGGCAGCATCACCGCGCAAAGTCGTCTCCGGGATCGCTCCGCCATTCGTCGTTCCCGCCTGCGTTGTGATGCCCGACCCCCTCCCGCGCGCGAGGCGCCAGGGGCAGGTCTTCTTGCGACAGCAGCGGCGCGAGCCCGCGAAAGCCGCGTTCCATGGTGAGGCCGCTGCGCCAACGCTCGAAGCCGGCGCGCTCGAGCCGCTGGAAGAACCGACGCTCTGAGCTCACATACTCGCCGGTCGTCGCCGCCCAGCTTTTGAAATCGCGATAGAGCGCCTTCGTCGAAGCCGTGTGCTCGGGTCCTCTTGCGCACCGCTCCTGGATCCAGCGCCCCAGCGTGTCCTCTCCTTGGAAATATTCGGACGTCGCCTCGACCACCACCCGCGGCGGCGCGAGACCGATGCGCTGCCATTCGACCGCACCTTCGATGGCCCATTTGAGGATGCCGCCGAGCTCGCCCCGCAGCTTGTCACGCAAGGTCCGATCGAGCTTCTCCGGCTTGGTCTTGAACGGGATGAGATGGAAGCGCCGTCGCATTGCGTCGTCGGCGCTCCGCATCGCCGGCCGATAGTTTCCCGCCATCAGCAGTTTGAAGGCGGGCGCGAAGGTGAACGGGTTTCCCCGCATGAAGCGCGCCGTGACCTTATCGCCGCCCGTGATCGCCTTGAGCTTCGCCTCGTCCCAACGCCGGCCCTCTTCGGTTTCGGCTGCGGTCACCAGGCGCGCACCGACAAGGGTGGCAAGATCGGCGGGGTGCCGCTCCCCGGTCGCGACCGTGAACATATCCATCGCCGCCGCGGTCGCGTAGTCCGCCATCAGGTCGGCGAGCATGCTAACGAAGACACTTTTCCCGGTGCCACCCGGGCCGTAAAGGAAGAAGATCGCGTGCTCCGAGGTGTCGCCACTAAGGCAATACCCGGCGACGCGTTTGATGAAGCCCTGCAGCTCTTGGTCGCGGCCGGTCGCTTCGCGCAAAAAGGCGTAGAACAGCGGTGCGTCCCCTTCCGGCGCCGCGGCGGTGATGCGCGTGATCAGCGCCGTCCGATCGTGCGGTCCGATTTTTCCCGTGCGCAAATCGACGATGCCGGCCGGCGTGTTGAGCAGCCAGGGATTGGTATCGAACACGTCGAGCGTCGTGGCATGGCGTCGATCTTCGCCGGCGAGCCGCGCCGCGGCATAGATGACGCCTTTGCTTGAAACGCTGCGCGCGATGCGTTTGTTGTCGCAGCCATCCGCGACGCGCCGGCAAACCTTTCGCGATCGGTACAGGATCAGCTTCGTTTCTTCGCGTTCCCAGCGGGCTCCCGTCCAGTGGTGCCACACTTCGTTGGCGCTGATACATTTCCAATCGTCGCCGAGGTCTCGCGATAGCTCGGCGGCCAGCGCATCATCGGAGTATTCGACCGGGCGAAGGTCCGGCTCGCCGCCATCACCGCCGCCTTCTTTCGGCGTCGCGATCTCCTCGCTGTTGTCAACAACGAGGTAGACCCCTTTGACGCCGTCCTTGTCGTCGCTCATGCTTTGCTCGCCTTCGCGATCGCGGCATGCGTCGCGCGCATCGCCTGCTTCGCTCGGTCGATGGCCCGCTGCATACGCGCGGCCAATGCCGGCGTGGGCCGCTCCCCGCGCTCAAGTATCCGGCATGCAGTTTCCGCGCAGGCCCACAGATTATCGAAAGCGGGCTGTACGCGGCGCCACGCCCCGGTGATCGCAAGCTCGAGCGCGAGCAGATCGTCAGATTGCGGCATCGTCACGCCGCCTTCGTGTCGGCGCCGGCGAGGAAGCGATCGAACGCCGCACGCGGGATGATCCAGCGCTTGCCGACTTTTCTGCCCGGGAGCTGCCCGGCAGCGAGGCCGGCATAGGCCTGGTTGATCCCGATTCCCAAGCGCACTGCGATTTCCGTGACCGGTATCGTGTCCTGGCCGCGCCGCAAATCCGCATTCATGGAAAACCCCTCAAGCTGGTAGACGCTGCCAGCCGTGATATTTCGCTTGCCTCCTCCCTGTCAAAGGGTTTATAGGAATAATTCATGTTATCCCTGTAAAGGTCTCTCACGTGGCCGAGCTCGAGATCGCGTTTGAATGGCAGGTTGACGATGCCGGCTACCGGCTCGCCGACGTTAAGCACAATGTTGCCGTCGTCCCGAAGGGGGGCACGCGCCGCTCCCATCGGCCGCTCGAGTACAACGAAACGCTGTTCCGACAGTTCGCGGATCTTCGCACGCCGGCGGCGTGTGTGAAATTCGCCGAGCGCTTCGGCCTGCTCGGCATTCAGAAGCGGCGTGACGGCGCCGAGAGTGTCATCTTGTGGCTCGCCGAAGCTGAGGATTTGCGCCAAGCGATTGCCGCTTTTGAACAGGATCCCGCGAGCCTGATTGTCCGCTACGGAGATTATTGCTCTGCCGAGATCGACGCGCGCCTGCGAGCCGGTGAACCGAATGGGAGGCCGGCGCTCGGTATGAGGCCTAAATCATTGCTCGGGGCGATCAAGTTACAATTCATGCGCCACGCCTCGTCCGGCAACTCTCTCCGAGAGTGCGAGCGGTGCGGCCAATGGTTCACGATCGGCGTCGGCGGTCGGCGCCGCGATGCTCGGTTTTGCAGCGACAAGTGTAGTGTCGATTTTCACAATCAGCGACGTGCGAAGGGATCTCGCAAATGAAAGGCCACATTCAGCAACGCGGCAAGGATAGCTGGCGCCTCAAATTCGATCTCGGCCGGGATCCAGCGACAGGCAAACGCCGCACCCGCTACGAGACGGTCCGCGGCGGCAAGCGCAAGGCGCAGATCGAGCTCGCCAAGATCATCGGCGAGATCGACGATCGCGCCTTTGTCGATCGTTCCAAGATCACGCTTGAGGAGCATCTGCGCGCCTGGCTCGCGAGCGTCGCGGCCGATGTCAGCGCCAAGACGCATGAGCGCTATACCGAGATCGTCACCAAGCACCTCATCCCGGCGCTCGGCGCGATCCGCCTTCAAGAGCTCGCGACGTGGCAGATCCGCGAATACTACACGGCCGCGCGCACCGAAGGCCGCAAGGTCACGATCCGCGGGAAGAGCGTGCTTCGTCCGCCGCTCTCGCCGACAACGGTGCGCCACCATCATCGGCTGCTTGTGGCCGCGCTCGGGCAAGCCGTGACGGATGGCAGTCTCCGCGCGAACGTCGCAGCGGTCAAAAAGCTGGCACCTAAAGCAGCCAAGGCCGAGATCACAGTGCTTGACGCCAATCAGATTTCGCTCTTGCTCGGCGCTGTCACCGACACGGGCCTGCATCTGCCAGTCCTGGTTGCGCTGGCGACAGGCATGCGGCGCGGCGAGATCCTGGCGCTGCGCTGGTCGGACGTGGATCTCGACAAGGCTTCACTGCAGGTCGCACGCACGCTCGAGCAGACGGCGGCAGCCCTGTCCTTCAAGGCGCCCAAGACGGCGAGCAGCCGGCGCGAAATTTCCCTTCCCGCAACCGCCGTCGCGCAGCTACGGCGCCATCGCCTGCAGCAGGCCGAAACGCTGTTGAAGGCCGGCATTCGCCAAGGCGCCGATACCCTCATCTGCGCGGGCCCGGCTGGCGAGCCCTTGAGCCCGCGAGATCTCACCAAACGCTTCGCCGAGCTCGTGCGCAGGCTCAAGCTCAAGGTGCGGTTTCACGATCTGCGCCACACGCACGTCTCGCAACTCCTGGCGGCGGGCGTTAACCTCAAGGTTGTCACCGAACGCGTCGGGCACGCCAGCCCGGCCTTCACGCTGAAAACCTACGCGCATCTCGTTCCGGGCATGCAGGAGGACGCTGCCAAGCGGATTGACGCCGCGCTGCGAACGTCCCTAGAACGATGACCGCGAAATTCGGTGCCAATTCGGTGCCAATACTCGATAGGCGACGGAGCGGCGATAGAAAAACTCTGCGATTTCAATGCGGATGGGTGGCCGAGCGGTTTAAGGCACCGGTCTTGAAAACCGGCGTGGGTGCAAGCCCACCGTGAGTTCGAATCTCACCCCATCCGCCAAGACATAGCTAAAGAGTTGAATTGTAAGATACGCCTGTAACGACCGGGTAGAAATCCGGCAACCGGTTTGAAACATGGCCGTCGAGGCGGGGACCGAGCCATGGCGAGGGTGGCTGAGGCAGCCCTCGCCTCCTTGATGCGGCGCTCGATGTTCAGTCTCGCGATGTGATGCATGGGATTGAGCCCGAAGGTTTCGGGACTAATCGTTCCATGCTTTTATCTTCAAACAACGTGACGCCGGTCTGGATCTTGACGATGCAACCGAGGGCGTTCTGCCCAGCTCCAGCCCCAGATTGACATCGGGAAAAGCGCCATTAACGGACGGCATCTCCGCGCGCCAAGATCGGAGAATCGTTCGGCCGCGCGTGATCCGAAAGATAGGCGATCGCAGGAAACCGGTTCGAAGCCCGCAGGCGAGCGGGCGTTCCCGTCCATGGAACGCCCGCTCCTTCGTCATGAGCTTAGGCTAGAAACGGCGGGACCGCGATTCGGTGTGGAGGCCGGGAAGAATCTGCGTTCCTTCCTGGCGAACCGCAATCAAGGCATCCGGATCGAGACCCAGCACATCGAGGATGGTCGGCGCGATCTGAGCGGTCTCGACCGGGCTGTTGATCGTCGCCGGCTCGATCGAAGGGTTGGCGACGAGCATCATGACGGCGCGATCGTCATGCGCGAACCCGCCATGTTCCGCGATCTTCTTCGTACCGCCGGTATAGACGACGCCGACATCGGGCGCGACGATGATATTGGGCGTGCGCGGATCATTGGCCGGATCGTTGAACAGAAGATCAAGCAGCGCTCCCGAATAGATCTCGCCGCCCGACGCGCCGATCGCGGCGGCATTGTTTTCCAATGTCGAGACCGCATTGGCCGTGGCCGCCGGATCGTTGGTGGCGAGCCACAACAGTGACACGTCGTCCTCGAGAGCCTGCACGACGGGGAAACCCGGCCCGACGCCGCTGGGGCTGAGGATGGCGGAGGGCGGCGAGTCGCTCGGCGCATCGGCCGGGATGCGCAGCACGCGCTTTGGATCGATCGGCGACTGCCCATGCTTGGCGCTGATGATGATCGTGGTGCTGTCATAAAGACCACGGCTCTTGAGCTCGGCGACCATTTTACCGATCGACGCATCGACGAATTCGATCTCGCTGAGGAGCGCCGGGCTCGGCGTGCCGACATTGTCCGCATAGCCCCCGGTCGTGCCGACCGTCTTCTCGTGGAGCTTCTCGCCGACGCTCACCGCCTGGAAGTTCATGCCGAAGACGGTCGGAACGGGCTTCTTCTGGCCGCCGGTATGGTCGTAACCGTCGATCTCGTTGAGGATCGCCTGGACCTTCAGACTGTCATAGCATTGAATATTGGTGAAACTGTCGGTCCATGAATTGCTCGACGACACCGCGGTTTGATCGGGCAGCGGATCGCAGCTCAGCAGCTTCACTTGCGGCAGGGCGACCGGAATCGAATTGATTTCCGGCGCGTAGAAATCATTGACGCCCTGCCCGCTTTTGCCGTTGACCAGCTCATAGGATTGGTGCTTGTCCGACCAGGCGGTATAGCCGCCCGCCCCCCGCACCACCTCGAACACGGTGTTGACGCGGATGAAGCTGTGCGGATAGACCGGCGCGCAATTGTTTTTGGGATCGCGGGGAAGATAGGCCGGATTGATGCCGCCGCCGGCATCGAGCTTCGTGTAATCGTAGTCGATCTGCTCGTCGAAGCCGATCTGAGTGCCGACGACGCTCGGGCACAGAGTGGGCCCACCGACAATCCCGTAGGGCGTGGTTTGAGCGGGCGGCGACAGGGAGCGATCATAGCTGACGTCATAAAAGGCGCCGGTCGAGCGCGGCGAGCCGCCCGTCACCAAGGCCGTCAGGCCCGGAAAGGAGTCGGACGGCTTGGAGGTCGATGTCTGGGTATAGGTCAGGCCGTGCTGCCCCAGCGCGGTCAGTGTCGGGCAATAGGATGCGCCGCCATTGATGCCGGCAAGCCCCTGGGCGCAATTCGCGAAATCCAAGGCGTGCATGCCGTCGATGCTGATCAGCAGGACGTGGCGATTATCGCGGCGATCGGAATCGCCATGCGGATCGGCTTGGACCGGCCGGCTGGCCGCTGCTATCAAGGCCGTCGTGGCGACCGCGGTCGCCAGCGTAAATTTGAACATCGATCTCTCCCTCATGGTCAAAACTGACCGCGGGACGATAGGTGTCGGCCACGACATACACGCGACAGATCGATTGCATCGCCATGACAAGAGAATGAGATGAACGGGAACCAATGGCCGCGACGATGCCGCCGATGAAATCCGTCGCGGCGCGCTCACGCCAGCACTTGGCGAAGCGCGGCAAGGAACCGAATGCCACAGCCTGATTGGGATTGGTGGCTTTGGCCGGTGCTTGCGGCGCCCTTCATCGGCAGCTTTCTCGGCGTGCTCGTCACGCGCCTGCCGCACGGAAGATCGGTGATCGCCGGCCGTTCCGCCTGCGATCACTGCGCGCATCGCCTCGGCCTGGCCGATCTCGTGCCGGTCGCGAGCTGGTTTGCCGCGCGCGGCCGCTGCCGCCATTGCGGGGCGAGGCTTACCGCGCTCTATCCGGCAACCGAGCTCGGCGCACTCGCTGTCGCGATTTGGGCGGCGAGCATGGCCCAAGGCTGGGTCCTGTGGGTCAGCTGCGCCCTCGGATGGGACCTCTTGGCGCTTGCCCTCATCGATTGGCGCGACGGACTGTTACCGGACTCGCTCAGCCTGCCGCTCGTTCCGCTCGGGCTTTACGGCGCCTTCCTTGCCGATCCCGCAAGCGTGTTGCCGCACGCACTGGGCGCGCTCGCCGGCTTTTCCGCTTTTGCCTTGATCCGATGGCTTTATCGCGGCCTGCGCGGACGCGAGGGGTTGGGCTTCGGCGATGTGAAGCTGCTCGCGGCATCGGGCGCTTTCGTCTCGTGGGAGGGTCTGCCGAGCGTCGTACTCATCGGCGCCATTGCCGGGCTTGCCCTCGCCCTCGCAGGGAGACTCTCGGGCGGAAAGCTCACCCTCGGTCAGCGTCTCGCCTTCGGGCCGGGGCTTTGCCTTGGAACCTGGCTGGTGTGGCTCTACGGCCCGCCCGGCTGAACGCCCGGGCACGGAAGAGATTCGCGTAAAAAAATTGGCCGATGAGCGCCCATTCAGGCGCCCATCGACCTTATTTTAGAACGTCTTTCTAGAAGTCTCTGGCAACCTTATTCATTAGTTACTCTGGTGGTGATGATCTTCCAGCGCCTCCTGCTGCCAGACGCTCTTGTCATCGCCGCCGGTCGATCCGAAGATGAGAATGCACGGCGTGGAGCCGCACAGACCTCCAGCATTGGCACCGGTTCCGGCTGCCGCGGGCATGAAGTCTTGTACCGTCACCGGATCGGACGCGACGGAATGCGCGCCCTTCGTCTTGCTATCGATCGCGAGATCGAAATGAACCGGATCCGCATCGCTTACGTCAAGATTGTCCGTTCCCGTCGTATTGCTATCGGTGCATGCGCCGACGAAGTGATCGTCCCCGCCGTTGAAATAGACCTCATCGCAGCCGCCGGTCGTTCCGGCGATGACTTTGATGAGATGACCGTTACGGATGTCGATCACCTGCTGGGGGCCGGCACTGCATCCCAGGAATAGCTCGAAATCCGGACCGAGCGCTGCACCGTTCGGAGAGCAATTCTTGACCGGGAAGTTTGTCACGACCCGCATATCGTCCGCATCGCCCCGCGGGTCGACGACGGCAACCACGCCGTTGTTCCCATCCGTGGTGTTTGCCGGCACGGCGATATAGAACAGCCCGGTCTTATGAGAATAGACCGCTTGCTCAACGCCGCCGTTGGCATTGTAGGTGCCGTGCGTCCCGTCAAAGTTGATCTGCTTCAGAATTTTGTGGTGATTGCCGGGCGCGACCGGGAGGGTCGAGATCAAGGTAATAAAAGGAGAATGATCCACTGCCGTTGCGTGAGTATTTCCCGGTAGCGGCTGATCCGAAGGATTGGCGAAAAGCGCCACCTGGTCCGTCGGATCGAAAGCACCCTCGTCAGTCCGGAAGCAACCGCCGATATTGATGTGGTCGGTCTGCTGGCGTGATGCCAGATTGAACACGCGGACCGAGCTGTCGCATTTGTCGGCCGCATAGTCTGAGGCCAATCCACCCGTGGCCGCATGGGTCTGACCGGGTTGGAACTGGGAGGGACCGTCGCCAACCCAGACTTCGGAATGGTTGACGGTGAACGCGCCATTCGGACCGGTGATTTCATTGCGGCCGACGCCAGCCGTGCCACCGAAATTCGCATTCTGGTCGCAGGCAATGCCCGCCATCGGATCGGTCGGCGGCGGCACCAGATAGGTAATCCCGGTGGGCGTTAAATTGTTCAGATCGAGCATCATCACATCACCGCCCGCCGTGTTGCTTGGACCGCCGTGAGAGCGATCGGCAAGGAAATAGGCGCGCAGGAACGGATCGACCCAACTGATGTCGAACGAGAATGCCGAAGGCGTCCATGGAGCAGCCGAGGTCACCGAGCCGCAGGTGACCAGATTCCCGGTCACGGCGACTTTGCCAGTGTTTGCGATGCCGTCAGAGTCAGCCTTTGCAATGCCGATGGCGGCGACGGACGCGAGCAGCGCGCCCATGGCCAGATGCGCGAGAAGCCTGCGGCCGCTCGCGAACGAAAGACCCTTCATGTGCGTTTCCTCCTTTGGGGGTTTTCCGCATTCTGCGGGGTTGTTGCGGCTCTGGCCGCGCCAAAGCTCGCCCGGGCGCGGTTTCCGCACTTCCTTGTATAGTGGTAATTCATGACAAGATATAGCTATCCATAAGTGCCATTAATTATAATTTAGCAAATATTGTTAAAAAAAATTAATTTATGGATATGAAATCGGCAAATCGGCGTTCTGGGGGTGCATACCCCGAATGGTACGCCAGGCGGCCGCAGCCGCGAGAAACGCGGGCAAAGACATTCCAAAGCGAGGATCTCCCCGGCCGTCGCAGCCCTGCGACGCGGCGCTTTGACATGAAGCCGTCATGTTTGTGCTTTTTAACGATAGGCGGACACGGCGTGCTAAATTCCCGGTACACGGATCGACGGCGAGGAAAGCGCATTGATGCAGGACTTCGACCGCAAGGGCGTAGAGCGGCTGGTTGCCGCGCAGCTTGTCGCGAGCGGCAAGCTCGACGAGGCCGCGCTCGACCGGGTGCTCCGGCTCCAGGCCAATAACGAGGAGCGGCTCGAGGCCCTGCTCGTGAAGCTCGGCCTCGCCGGCGAGCGCGACGTGGCCGAGGCCTTGTCGCGCGAGCTTCGCCTCGAGATCGCCGAGCCTCCGGACTATCCCGAGGCGCCGGTGATCGAAGGCAAGCTCACCAGCAAATTCATGCGCCATTCGGGGGTCCTGCCGCTCGCCGACGGCAGCGATGGTCTGGTCGTCGCCATGATCGATCCGCTCGACGACTACGCCGCGCGCGCTATCGAGATGGCGAGCGGCAAACGTGTTCTCCCGCGCATCGCGCTGCCGTCGGATTTCGAGGCGGCTTATGCGCGTCTCTATGAGACCGAGAAGGTGCCCCTCGGGCAGGTTGCCGGCGCCGCCGGCGAGATCGGTGCCGACGAGGAGTTGCTCGAGGACGTCGACAGGCTGCGCGATCTGGCGAGCGAGGTTCCAGTTATTCGTCTCGTCAATCAGCTTATCGCCCGCGCGATCGACAGCCGCGCCTCCGACATCCATATCGAGCCCCTGCAGAACCGCATGGCGGTACGGTATCGCATCGACGGCGTGCTGCGTGAATTCGCCTCGCCGCCGACGCGGCTGCGCGCGGCCATCATCTCGCGCGTCAAGATCATGGCGAAACTGAACATCGCCGAGCGCCGCCTGCCGCAGGACGGCCGCATTCGCCTCGCGGTGCAGGGCAAGGAATTCGATCTGCGCGTCTCGACCATGCCGACCCTACACGGCGAATCCGTGGTCATGCGCATTCTCGACCGCTCGAGCCTCGTCCTGGATCTGGGCGAGCTCGGCTTCCAGGAAGCGACGCTCGAGCCCTTCCTCAAAGTGCTCGATCATCCGCAGGGCATCCTGCTCGTGACCGGCCCGACCGGCAGCGGCAAGACGACGACGCTCTATACCTGCCTCATGCGGTTGAACTCGCCCGAGCGCAAGCTTTTCACCGTCGAAGACCCGATCGAATACCAGCTCGAAGGCGTCAACCAGATTCAGGTGAAACCGCAGATCGGGCTTACCTTCGCCCAGGTCCTGCGGTCGGTGCTACGGCAGGATCCGGACGTGATCATGGTCGGCGAAATGCGCGACCTCGAAACCGCGCAGATCGCGGTGCAGGCGGCGCTCACCGGCCATCTCGTGCTCTCGACCTTGCACACGAACAGCGCGGCCGGAACGGTCACGCGGCTTCTCGATATGGGGGTCGAGGATTATCTCGTGACCTCGACCGTCAACGGCGTTCTGGCGCAGCGCCTCGTGCGCAAGCTCTGCCTCCAGTGCCGCGAGCCTTATCGCGCCATGCCCGAGCTCGCCGCGCATTTGCGCCTGCCCGCGAAAGGCGCGCAGCCGACGCTCTATCGCGCGCGCGGTTGCGATCGCTGTCAGGGATCGGGCTATTTCGGTCGGATCGCCGTGCTCGAATTCCTCCCGCTCTCGGACGAAATCCGCCGGCTGGTGCTCAATCGCGCCACAGCTCAGGATATCCATCGTGCAGCCGCGGCCGAAGGCATGCGATCGATGTACGACGACGGCATGCAGAAAGCAGTCCAAGGGAGCACCTCGATCGAGGAAGTGCTTCGCGTCACGCGAGACATCTAGGGATGACGCTTTACCGCTACGAGGCGGCTGCGGCTTCCGGCGAACTCGTCACGGGCGAGATGGAGGCGCTCAGTCAGGAAATCGTGGTCGAGCGCCTGCACGCGCTTGGCTATGTGCCGATCCGCGCCGATACGGCGGGAGGCGGGCTACTGTCGCGGCTCTTCGCGCAGCCCCTGACGCTGCGCCGCGCAAGGAAACCGGGCAATCTGGTCTTCCTGACGCAGCAGCTCGGCATGCTGCTGCAAGCCGGATTGTCGCTCGATCGGGCGCTCGACATCGCGCAGACCATTGTCGAAGGCAAGACCGAGGGCGAAGCCGTGGGCGCCGTGCTCGAGATGGTGCGCGGCGGCAGCTCGCTCGCCGATGCGATGGCGGCTCAGAACGGCATTTTTCCGCCCCATTACGTCGGCATGGTTCGCGCCGGCGAAGCAAGCGGTTCGCTCGATGCGAGCTTGCGCCACCTGGCGGAATTGCTCGAGCGCTCCCAGGCGGCGCGCGAGCAGGTGAAATCGGCGCTGATCTATCCCTCGCTCGTGCTGGCGACAGGCGCCGGATCGATCGCCATCCTCTTCGGCTTCGTCATTCCGCGCTTTCGGCCGCTTTTCGAGGAAGCCGGCGCATCGCTCCCTTTTGCGACGCGGGTTGTGCTCGCGCTGAGCGATCTCTTTAGCCAGGACGGCTGGCTGATGGTGGCGGCGATCGTGGTCGCCGCGCTGCTGTTGCGGCACTACGTCCACACGACGGACGGACGGCGGCGCTGGGACGCAAGGCTCTTGCGCCTGCCCCTGATCGGCGACCTTGTCACCAAAAGCGAGATCTCGCGCTTCAGCCGCACGCTTGGAACCTTGCTGCGCAATGGCGTCTCGCCGCTCACCGCGCTCTCGATCACCCAAGACGCGGTTTCGAACGTCGCGCTGCGCGATGCCATGTCGACCGTCATCGCCAGCGTCAAGGAAGGCAAGGGCCTGTCCGATCCCCTTGCGCGCACCAAGTTCGTTCCCGCCCTCGCCGTCCATCTGACGCGCGTCGGGGAAGAAACCGCGCGTCTCGACGAGATGCTCCTGAAGATCGGCGATATCTACGAACAGGAGACTAAGCGCAGCGTCGAGCGACTGCTGGCGCTCCTGGTGCCCGCGGTGACGATCGGGCTCGGCGTCGTGGTGGCCCTGGTCATCGGCTCGATTCTGACCGCGGTCTTGAGCGTTTACGATTTGGCCCTTTGAGGAATGGATGATTAGGTTGACAGAGAGAATACCGACGGATCGCGGACGCCCACGGGAAGCTGGACGCGTCGACGCCCAGGGCGGCTTCACCTTGATCGAATTACTTGTCGTGCTCGCGATCCTCGGCATGATCGTCGCCTTCGTCACGCCGCAGGTTCTCAAATATCTCGGCCGCGCGAAGACCGACGCCGCGCATATCCAGATCGAGAACATCGCGGGCGCGCTCGATCTCTTCCGCCTCGATGTCGGGCGCTATCCCACGCAGACCGAAGGGCTTCCGGCGCTGGTCGAGCACCCGGCCGGTCTCGATAGCTGGAACGGGCCCTACCTCAAGCAGAAGAGCGTGCCGCCCGATCCTTGGGGCCGCCCCTATACTTACAAGATTCCCGGCGATCACGGCGATTACGATCTCTACAGCCTCGGCGCCGACGGCGCGCCCGGCGGCAGCGGCGAGAACCAGGATGTCACGAACTGGTGAAATGGCTACATCACAGCGCGGTTTCACGCTGATCGAAGTCGTCGTGGTGCTCGCGATCCTCGGGCTCGTCACGGCGCTGGCGTTGCCCTTGATGGCGGGCGCCGAATCGAAGGCCGATACGCGGGTCGCCGCGCGCGAAATTGCCGCCGGGCTGCGCACCACCCGCAATCTCGCCATGGTGCGCGGCCATTCCGAGGCGTTTTCGATCGACACCGCGAGCGGCGCGTTCCGCACCGGCTCGACGATGTCGCCGCGCCGGGTTCCGAGCGGCGTCCAGCTCGTCCTGATCACGACGACGGAGGAACGGCGCAGCGAGACCGAGGGAAGCATTCGGTTCTTTCCCGATGGCAGCTCGACGGGCGGCGGGATCCGCCTGAGCAAGGGTAACAGCCATACGGAGGTATTGGTCGACTGGCTCACCGGGCATCTATCGATCGGAGAGAGGGCCGATGCGGCGGCGCCGTGACGCGGGCGGCTTCACGCTCATCGAAGTGCTTGTCGCGTTCGCGATCGCGGTGGTTCTGCTGCTGCCGCTGATGCGCAGTTTCTCGACCGGTATCATGAGCGCCTCGCGCACCGACGCGGTCACCGAGGCGACGCTTATCGCGCAGTCGACGCTTGAAAGCATCGGGCCCGCCAGCGATCTGACCGATGATGCGAATGTAACGCGGCAGGAAGGGCGGTACCGCGTCGCGGCCACGGTTCGCCGCTATCAGGACGAGAGCGTGGCCGCCGGCCCGACGCTCCCGGTCGTGCCCTACGAAGTGGCGGTGACCGTGAGCTGGCTGGAAGGCGCGCGGACGCGTTCGGTCGCCTTGCGCACGCTTCGGCTCGGCCCGACACCCCCACAGGAGCAAAACCCGTGACGGCACGTTTGCGCAAACCCGGGATGGCCGAGGGCTTCACCCTCGTCGAGCTTCTCGTCGCCGTTTCCCTCGTCGCCCTGCTCAGCGTCCTTCTTTTTGGCGGTTTGCGCTTTGCCATGCGCGCTGCTGATGCGGTGGACAGCCGCGTCGACCACGCCGCGCAAATCGCGCTCGCTTACGATTTCATGCAAAGCGAGCTGACCGACGCAAGGCCCCTCCCCACCGCGCCGGATTCGACCCCGTCGCCGGTTAATTTCGATGGCGAGCCGGACGCACTCAGCTTCGTTACAGTGCCGCCAGCCACTGTCGCGCTGGGCGGGTTCCAACTGCTTCATGTCGCAACGGAAGGCGAAGGACAAAATCGTCGATTGATTGTATCGTGGCAACAAGTACCGCGAGGCCCCGTGGCGACCGGACCGTCGATGCTTCAGCCCTCTCTCCTTCTCGATCGCGTCCGATCCGTCGAATTCGCTTATTTCGGGGTGGCGGAGCCCAACCATCCGCCCGAATGGATGAATCATTGGACGGGCCGGCGCGGATTGCCGCAACTCGTCCGCTTGCGCGTCGCCATGAACGACGGTTGGCGCGCGCCGGATCTCATCGTGGCGCCGCGCCTCGCCGGCCCACCGCAACTGTAAGCGCAACGGAATGACGATGGCACGCGCGGCAAGGGATTTTCGCAGATGAAGGCACGCGAAGCAATGCTCCGGGTCGATCGTATCCTCGATTGGCAGAGCGGGATCGAGCCGGTCTTGCGCGGCGCGCTGCGCTGGTGGTTTGGCGAATTGGCCAGCTTCGTCCCGGGCGAGCTGCGGCGGCGGGTGGCGCGCTTGCGCAGCCGCATGCTCCTCATCGTCGACCCATTCGGCTCCTCCCTCCTATGCGAGACCGGCGACGAACGCCAGCCGCTCGGTCCGGTCGATTTGAATTCCGCGCAGACCGTGAAGCAGGCGCTCGCCGCCGCGCCCCAAGGTTGGACCGATCGGCCGGCGAACGTGGTGGTCTGCCTCCCCGCCGGCCGCGCCTTGCGCACATCCGTCGCGCTCCCGCTCGCCGCCGAACGCAATCTCGATCAAGTCGTCGGCTTCGAGATCGAGCGTCTCGTGCCGTTCAAGCGCGACGAAGCCTATTGCGCGCATCGCGTCGTCGCCCGCGACAAGGCGGCACGCAATCTCCAAGTCGAGCTGACCGTCGTTCCGCGCGCCGAGATCGACGCGATCGCGCAATCGGCGCGGCGCGTCGGTCTTCACGCCGTGGCGCTTGAGATCGCGGGCGCGACGCAAGCCGATCCCCCGGCGCTCATCGCTTTGGAGGGAAATGCGCGGCCGACGACGCATTCGCAGGGCCGCATCGCGATCGCCGCGCTCGGCATCCTCGCGGTGCTCCTCGCCATCACCTGCATCGCCATCCCCTTCATGCGGGCACAGCATGCGCGCGATGTCCTGACCGGCCAGGTGGCCGAGGCGCGCCGCGAGGCCGATACGAGCCTCGAGCTGCAAAAGCAGATCGAGGCGCAAGTTCAGGACCAGAACTTTCTCATCACGCGGCGGCGCCAAATGCCCACCGTGACCGAACTGCTCGATACGATCACGCGGCTGACGCCCGACGATACCTGGCTTACCGAATTGCAGATCACCGCGAGCGAGGTCCATCTCATCGGCGCCTCCACATCGGCGACCGCGCTGCTGGGGCTGGTCGATCAATCGAAAAGCTTCCGCAATGCGGCCTTTCGTTCGTCGATCACGCAGGATTCGAGGCTGAACCGCGAGCGCTTCGACATCTCCGCGCGGATCGCGCCGCGGGCGGGCCCATGAACCTTAAGCTCTCCCCACCCGTGAGCCGCGCTCTTGCGCTTGCGATTCTCTTGAGTCTGATCGCCATCCTCTATCTCGGCGTCGCGGCACCGCTGATCGAAGACTATGCGGCGACGCGCGACTCGGTTACGCAACTTCAAGACACTTTGCAACGCTATCAGCGCGCGGCGCGCGATTTGGCTCCCCGCCAGGCCGAGCTCGCCGCACTCAAGCAGCGGCGATCGGCGCAAGATGGATTTCTTCAGGGCGCGAGCGACACGCTGATCGCAGTACAAATTCAAGACCGAATCAAGACGCTTGCCGACACGACCAAGAGCGAGCTGCGAAGCTCGCAGGTTCTGCCGCCGCAAAACGAAGGGAAATTGCGCCGCATCAGCGTGCGCGGCCAGATCTCGACGACCTTGCCCGGGGCCTTGCGCCTTTTCTATGGGCTCGAATCCACCTACCCGCTGCTTTTCATCGACAATGTCGATCTGCGTGCCCGGCCGCAGGATCTGCGCGATCGCAGCGCCGCCGGCCCGACCGACGTCATTGATTTGCAATTCGACGTCTATGGCTACACGCATGGGAGCAAGTGAGATGGCCGGCAGCTTCTTGCGCGCATGGTCTCCGCTGCAAAGGGCCGCCTCTCTCACGCTCGCGATCGCCTGCGCCGGATTGGCGGCGATCATTTATGTCGAAGCGAATGCGCCGGTCGGAGCGATGCCAAGCGCGTCACCGCCGTTGGCCGCGACCGCGCGACAGCCGACAGACGAGGCGGCCGCGCGATATTCGATGCCGCCCTTGCAGACCTATGCCGCCGTCACGGAGCGTCCGATTTTTTCGCAGAGCCGCCGGCCCTCGCCCCAGGAAGCGGATGACACGGCGGGAGCATGGTCGTCCTTCGTCCTTGCGGGCATCATCATTGCGCCCAATTCGCGCGAGGCCTTGATCCGCCATGGGACGCCGCCAACGATGGTTCACATACGCGAGGGCCAGGATATCGAGGGCTGGGTCGTGAGATCGATTCTTCCCGACCGCGTCGTATTCGTGGGCGGCGATACGCTGCACGAGTTGCGGCTTACCGGCAAGCCGGCCAGCCAAGCGACCGTGAATACGCCGCCGCGGCGCCGCGGCGCTCCTTAGAGCCTTGTCCGGCGAAGCGGACACCGCGTGACGGCCGACAAGACGAGCAATTCGCAACGGGATGGATTGTCACTATTCAATTCAATCCGATAACGCGCTGGGGCGGCATACCCATCGGTACCGACGATTATTGCATGGAAGCAAGGGAAGCCGGCACTGCCTCGCGCGCCTGACGCCAGCTCAGGATTCGATAGGGGCGGATCGGAAGATTGGGCGAGATCATCACGACGGCTTGGCGCGTAAACGACGCGCCGATCTCGGTAAGGGCCTTCGCCGTAATCGTCACGGCATGCAGCGCCCCGACCTGGACATAGCGATCCGCGCCCGAGAGGGCGGGCTTTTCGATGCCCGCTTGGGCCTGGTCCCGTGTTCCAAGATAGAATTCGACATCTTGCGGGCTGATGCCGGGAACCGCCAGGAGCGCTTCGGGCAACGCCGTCAACGGATTGAGAGTCGCGCTTTGGGAATAGACGGTGAGATAAGGCAGGAGCCGATCGTAAGCCGCGCGCGTCACGCCCGGGAGAAGCTGCAGCTCGGATGGATCGGCAAAGGGCCACCCCGCGATGTCGGCCGCATAACTGTCGGCACCGAGATAGAACCGTGCCGGCGGGGGTGCCGCGGCCGCCTTGAAGTCGTCGCGCCGCTCCGCAATGCCGTTGAGCAAAGCCGCGCGTATCTCAGGCGCCAGCGCGAACTCATCGGCCAGACCGACGATCAAATCGATCGGGGCGTCATTGAGGTCGATTTTTCCGCCCTCGTCCTGAAGCGTAATAGCGATCGAACCCTTGGCGAAGCGGACCTTCCTGACGCGGCCATCGGCCGGCCAGCGCGTCGCGGGATTGGGATCGAGGACGCCCAAGATCGCCAGCGTGACACCGGAATCCGCCAAAGCCCGCGCCTGTGCGGCGTCCATCCGGTTACGCGCAATCATCGCTTCGCTGCTCGAATCGGCGGCAACGCCCGCGGCCAGTACCGCGAGCAACGCCACGACCCAGATGACGAGCAGCAGGGCGAAACCGCGCTCGGCCCTCGACGGCATTGTGGCCTCGTTCGATGATGGCTTCACGTTCGGTCCCGGATGGCGACGATCCCCGATCTAAAGCGTTTTCCGCCGAAGCGGAGGCCGATTCGGCGCAGAAGATACGACAAAGCCAAAAACCCGAGAGCGTGATCCAATCGATACGATCGGCTCACGCGCTAGGGTATCTGTGTGTCCTTGCTTTGCAAGGCGCGCAAGCGACTGCGCAACTCCTCGGTGGCCGCTCTCGCATCGCCCGAATCATGCAAGACCTGCGGCGACAGGAGGACGAGAAGCTCCGTGCGTTGGACCGAGCGGTCGGTTGAGCGGAAAAGTGGGCCAATAACCGGTGCATCCGATAGGATTGGCAAGCCGGTCTTGCCGAGACTGTTGGTGTCCTGGATCAGCCCGCCGAGCGCAACCGTCTCGCCATCCTGGACCGTGATCGTGCTCTGGATGCGGCGTTGCGTAATTGTCGGACCCAAGGAATTGGTCGCGGCGGTCTGGCTCGCATTGGCAACGGCGCTGACCTCTTGCGAGATATCGAGGGTGATGAGGCCGTTGGCGTTGACTCGCGGCGAGACCTTCAAAATGACGCCCGTATCCACATACTGAATGGTGCTGACGAGCGGCGCGCCCGTGGTGACCGTGCTCTGGATCTGCGCCGTCGGGATCGGAATCTGATTCCCGACCAGCAGAGACGCCGTCTGATGATCGAGCACCAGCAGCTCCGGTGCCGACACCACATGCACGTTGGTGATCGAGGAGAGAAGATTGAGCACGACATTCGCGTTCGTGCTGCCGAGGATGTAATTGAAGCCCGGGAAAACGCCGGCGATGCCCGCGCCCGTGATCGCCGTGCTCGTGCTGCCGAAGATGAACTGGTTCTCATGGGCATGAAAGAAGTACTGCAGCCCATATTGGAGATCATTTCCCAGTGTTACCTCGGCAATGGTCGCCTCGATCAGCACCTGAAGAGGCACCATGTCAATCTTCTGCAAGGCCTGCTCGATCATGCGGTAGGTGCGCGGCTGGGCGTAGATCACCAGCGTATTGTTCTTTTCGTCGGCGACGATCCGCACCGGCGGAAGCTCGAGCCCGTTCGCCGAGGGCGCGCCGGCTTGAGCGCCGAGATCCGAAGAGCTCGCCGCAGAGGCGCTGGTTTGAGCGCTCGCGCCGCCGAAGGTGTCCGCGCGCGAGCCCAAACCGGACGCGCCGCCCGCGCCGGTCGTGGCAGCCCCCGGCGCGGAAATGCCGGGGCTCTGTGCCGTACCTCCGGTTCCGGCAGTCAGCGAGGAAGTACCCAGCATCGAACCGGGTGCCGCAGTCGGATAGGTGATTGCGGTCTCGGTCGTACCGGGCGCCGTCTGCGGCTGCACGGTGCTGACCTGACCGCTCGAGAACAGGCTTGTCAGAACCTTCGCCAGATCCGCTGCGCGACTGTTCTGAACGTGATATTCGTAGATCTGCGGCCGGTTCTCGTCTTCGCCCCGATCCAGGCGATCAATCCATTGCCGCGCTTGTTCGACATAAGCGCGTTGCGGCGACACGACGAGAACGGCGTTCATGTGATCGAGCGGCGCAAAGCTCAGCATGCCGGGCAAGGGCACGCTGCCCTTGGGGCCGAAGATCCGCGTCAGCTGATCGACGACGGATTTTGGCGAAGCCGTCTGCAAGGGAACGACGCCGAATGACATGCCGGCGATCCAGTCGACATCGAACGCCTTCACCATATCGGTGACGGTCGAGAGGTCCATCCCCGTGCCTGAGAGAATGAGCAGATTGCGCGTCGCATCGACTTGCATGACGGCGCCCTTCGGCAAGAAGGGTATGAGAGTGTGTTGCAACTCCTCGGCCGATACGTATTTGAGCGCCAGAATCTGGACATTATAGGGCCGCGCGGCCCTGCTGGAGCCGCCGCTCTGGCCGACCATGACGGGCAACGAGCCGGTGCGCGGCGCTTCGTCCGTCGCAACCAGGCGATAGACGCCGCTCGCCGTCTCGACCAGGGTCAAGCCGCTCGCGCGCAGCGCCTCCTGCAGCGCGGGCAGAACGTCCTGCCTTCGCAAAGGGCGGCTCGTTTAAATCGTGATCGTCGCCTGCACCTTGGGATCGATGGTGAAATTGAGGTGAAGCACGTCGCCCAGAACCCGGGGCAAGACTTCGCGCACGTCGGTGTCGACGAAATTGAGCGTGATATCGCCCGCCGGCGCTTGCGCCTCAGGCCCCCCGCTTGGCGCGGACGGCGTCGGATTGACGAAGACGCCGCCGCCGGAAAAGACTTGCGGCTTTGCGGCCGGGATGACGGGCGGCGTGTTGGCGACCTCGGGCGCCTTGGTGGCCGCAGCGCCCGGCGCGCTCGGTTGCAGCTCCGTCGCGGGCGATTGGTGAGTGAGCGGCCCCAGAGTGCGGGTTTCTTGGCAGCCGGAAAGCGCAATCAGCCCGGTCGCCAGCACCACGGCGCCGGAGAAATTGCGGACATAGACGCCGGCGCGCCTTGCTGCCCGATGCGCTCGAATCACCGAGCGGCTTCGCCGCCCTCCCCGCATTTGCATCTACGCCGCCCCAATCCCAATCACGGCTGCGACGTTCTGATCGCCGCTAATACCATGATACTGCAATTGCAAAATAGACCCTTAACCTGGGACCCGCAGCAACTATTTCGCCTTAAGACCCATCCGATACGGCGCCGGAGCGCCTTGCCGAAGGGACACCGCCGCCGGCAAACATGCCGGCGGCGGCTTTCATGCGGAACCAAGCAAACAGATCGTGATCGCTGACTTCCGTCAGTGACCGTGGCGCCCACCGACGACCAAGCCGGTCGCATCGTCGAGGATCACCGGATCGAGATTCGGGCGATCGTCGAAATCGAACATGTTGAGGATCGATCCTGCAACACGGTCATAGGATCCGGTACCCGCCGGCGGCGCCGACGGCCCGTCGATGAAGCCGAGATTCCAATTGTACTCGATGAACCCGATCGTCGAGCTTTGGTCGGTCGTTGTGTGATCGACGAAATTCACCTTCGACCAGGGCGAAACAACGATGTAAGGCAGGCGCGGACCGTAGCCGCAGCGCGGCGGCATTGCCGATCCGCCGGCTGGCGTGCCGCAAACGCCGGACGTGGTGATGTTTCCGGGCGTCGCGGCTGCGGTCGAGGTGCTCAGGGGCAACACGGGAATGTAGGAGTCGTTGGCGTTGAAGCTGCCGTTGTTGCCGCCCGCGGTGAAGGCGGTCTGGTTGATGACCGGACCGGCGACATGATCGTACCAGCCGTCGGTATCGTCATAGGAGACGATCACCGCCGTTTCGGCCCATTCCTTCGACTTCTGCAATGCGTTGATCGTGTCCACCAGGAACGTCTGCGCCGATAGCGGATCGGAATTGCCCGGGTGGTCGTTCTGATAGGCCGGCGCCTTGACGAAGGAGACCGCCGGCAATTTCCCCGCCTGAAGCGCGGCGAAGAACTCGGTCATGTCGTAATTGTGATTGGCAGGCCCGTCATGCCCGATCTCGCTCAGCGACGCCGGCAGGATGTGATGCGGGTTCCGCGTCGAGGCGTAGTATTGGAAACCGGCGTGATGCGGCACGTAGTCGGTCACCGCGCCATGGATATCGACGTTGCTCGGATTTCCGTCGAGCGCCGTCGGGTTCGGGACGCCGGGATGACCCGCATGCGAGGCACCGCACACGGCGGGCGTCGCGGTCGAGCCGTCCGGATTGATGACCGCCGCCGAGGTCGGCGCGAAACCGCCTTGGAACCAGCCCCAGCTGATGCCCTTGGCAGTCAGCAGATCGCCGATATTCTTGCCCTCGAGCTCCACCGTGCCTTTGTTCGCGAGTGTGCCGCCCTTGTCGGCGCCGCAATCGTCGAGCGCCGGGTCCGGATCGCCGGTCACGGTGACGGCGTTGAAGGTCGCCACTTTACCGGCGGCGAAGGTGAGCGCCTGATGGCCGTTGCCGGTCTGGCCGGAGACCAGATTCAGAACGCCGACCGTCGACGGACCGAAATTCGTGTCGAAGCTGTTGTCGCTCATGGCGTAATGCTGAGCATAGTTCCACAACCCCGTGACGGTGTTGCCATCGAAATAGGCCATGACGGTCGAGCCGTCCGTCCGGCAGCCGACACCCAAATGGGCGGTCGCCTGTACGTACTTGTCGTTGAGTCCGCCATCCACCGCTTTCTGCTCGTCGGTGTAATTATGATCCTGCGAGCAGGTATAGGCCTCGGTCCGGTCGAGCCGGAAAGGCTGCGCGAGATTGGGGTTGTTGGTCAGAAGACCGGCCGAGAGCAGGTTGTTGACCGAAGGCGTGTCGTCGCGGGCCTTGAACCTCGGTTCGCCAGCCGGATTCGCCGCCACGGGATAGGTCGCGAAATAATGGTCGAAGCTGATGTTCTCTTCGAAGATCACGACCACATGCTTGATGGGCGTCTTCGAAGCGAAATCGTCGCCGTCATGGGCAAGGACCGGCAACGCGAAACCGGCGCTGAGGATCGTGCTCGCAGCAAGAGCGGCAAGCCTCGCCCCCCAAGACGAATGGTGTATGGCCTTCATTCTCTTCCCCTTCAAAAAACGTGATCTGCGCGATCGTTGGCGTCTGCCCCGGAACCTTTGCATGCCCCCATGCAAGGGATGGATATCCCCCGCGGTCACGGCAACGGTTGCGGCCCGATCTCTTCGGACGGCGCCGACCGGGCGAATGTAGTGAGCAGCCATGACAGTTTCTTTTCGGAAATGTTCCCGTTCGCGTATCCGACCGGAATTCGTCGCGAGCTTCGGCGCAGCCAGCGAAAAGCCTTCGATGCAAGCCAGAAGCAGCAAGCATTGTCATCAAAACGAAATGATTCAGAGCTACATCTCCGCCGCTCGAATTCGATCAAGACATCGGGCGGCCCGAGGATTGTTGCATGTATGTCGTCTCCGCTCGCGCCGAGGCTGGCCGGCCTCGGCACTCGATCGTCCCCATGCGAGTGAGAACGCGCGGTAACCGCCGCCCGTTGCGCCTGATCTTTACGGCGGCGGTGCTCGCATGCAGCATCGCGCCGGGCGCGGGCGCCGCCACGCTCGACGACGCGGCCGAACGCTACCGCCCTTTCATGGTCGCCGACATCGATCAGGCGCTTGCGGGCGCGCGCGAGCTGCATGAACGCGTCGTCGCGAAGGATCTTCCCGGCGCAAAGAAGGCGTGGATTGGGGCACGCGTCGGATGGGAACACGCGGAGGTCTTCACCGCCGGCTACGTTTCGGAACTCGATGAATTGATCGATGCCTGGCCCAATGCGCAGACGGGATTTCACGCGATCGAGGCCAAGCTTTTCGGGGCGAACAACCTCGATGTCGGCGGTCAGACCAGCGCGCTGGTCTATCACCTCGCCGATTTGGACGTGAAAATCCATTACACGCCGTTGAACGCTCAGAACCTCCTCAATGGCACCGCGAGGCTCGCCTATGAGGTCGGCGAGAACAAAGCGGATGGCGGCGAATCCCGGTACAGCGGCACGTCGCTCGACGACATGCGCAACAACGTGTTCGGCATCGATCTCGCCTACAAGACCGTGTTCGCAACCGCGCTCCATGCCGCCGATCCGCGGCTTGCCGATACGACGCAAGCGACGATCGACGCGTTGACGGCGCTGGTCCGGGCGCCGGACCTCAAGAGCCTCGACCCCGATCGGTTGCGCGCTAAGAGCGAGGAGCTCGTTCTCGCTCTGCAAAGCGCTGCGCCCAAGATCGGCTTGATCGCGCCAACGCTCGAGGACCTCACGCAGTGATCGGGCGGCGAGCGCGCGGTTGGAGCGTGATCGCCGTTACGGCCGTACTTCTTCTCCTCTCGAACCACTTGGCGCAAAGCTTTCCCGTCAATGGCTATCAGACGGTCTTGCCGGAGGGCACCGAGCTCGACGAGGATGCGATCAATCAACCGCGCGAGCTGTTCCATTCCGAAGCGATGGGCGGCCGAAGATCCTATTTGATCAATCTCGGCGACATGGCCTTCAGCTCGCCCTATATCTTGGGCGGACCGGCGCGCAAGGCGGGGCTGAACTGCAGCACCTGTCACGTCAACGGGGCTTCGAACGCCAAACTCTACGTGCCGGGCATGTCGTCGCGGCCGGGAAATTTTGACACGACGGGCCCCTTCTTCAATCCCAAGGCCGATAACGGCACGCTCGACCCGGTTACGATTCCAAGTCTGCGCGGCGCGCGTTATCTGGCGCCTTACGGCCATGACGGGCGGATGAGCTCGCTGCACGACTTCATTCGCAACGTCATCGTCAACGAATTTGCCGGTCCCGAACCCACGTCCGAAATTCTCGACGCGATCGTCGTCTACATCCAGGACATCGACTTCCTTCCCAATCCGCGTCTTGCGCCGGATGGGCGCTTGACCGCGAAAGCCAGCGCCGCCGAGCGCCGCGGCCAGGCGCTTTTCTCGAAGCCGTTTCCGCGTGACCCGAGTCTCAGCTGCGCAGCGTGCCATATGCCGTCGAGCGCCTTCGTCGATCACCGGCAGCACGATGTGGGCTCGGGCGGAATGTTCAAGACGCCGACCTTGATGAACGCCGATTTCAATGCGCCCTATTTCCACGACGGCCGCTACGTCAGCTTCGATCAGGTGGTGGCGCATTTCGATCGAGTCTACGCGCTTCGACTCTCGGCGTCGGATCGCCGGGACCTGGTCGCCTATCTCGATGCCGTCGGCGACGGGGTGCGTCCCTATGAGCCCGACGGGGTCGACCCGCATATGAAAGAGATCGTCGATTTTTCGAGCGTGCTCGCGACGGCGATCCCCGGCGATGACGCGGCCACGGTCACGCTGACCGCCGAGACGGTCGGCAACGAGCTGCGCGAATTGATCGAGCATTTCCCCGACCGCATGGACCGCACGGTCTCGGGCGGGCTGGCGCAACGCGCCGCCGCGCGCGCGGCGCTCAAAGAGCTGGTGCTGAGCCTGCGCAAGATCGAGCTCGCCGCGTCGGCGGGGCATTTCGACGAAGCGGCTTCCGAGTACAAGACCTACGATGATCGCTTGGCAAAGGTCGTTCTGCCGCTCAAGGCGGCCGAATCATGGTCGCTCTTCAATCCCTCGGTCCATGACGCGCATTACGCGGCCTTGCGACAAATGTTCGAGACCGCGACAAAGACGATGCACTGAGCGAGGTCCGGCGGCCGAGCCCCACACCCGGCGCATCGTACGCGTTTCCGAGAGATACCCATGTTTCCGAGGCTGCACGTCGTTCCTTGCCACCGGCTTCACGGCACCGAGACTCTGGCCGCGATTTTCGTCGCCTCGAGCCCCGCGATACGGTCGGGCGGTTCCCGCGTACTTGGGCCCAAGGCACGCAGGCGTGCCACGACGCCTTCGTCAACGCGGACGAGGAGCCGGCACGCGGCCCGAGGCGGCACCGGAAGGGCGCGCAATCCTCGCCAAAGACACGGGCCTGCGCGTCGAGACGATAGAGCCCGGGCTGTCCGATTTGCGATCGCGCGGACCGGCTCGTGGTCGGCGACGTGCTTCACCAGATCGCCTGGTGTCGATCGCAGGGAATGGTGAAAGGCGAATTCGACGCGAAACGCGTGATCGACATGCGCTACGTGATACCCCTTCCCGAGCGGTCATCCGCTCGAGATGGGGCGGTCGTCATCCTGGCCGCCGGCTTGGCGAGAGCGTGATCCGGTCCGGTTGAATCGGATCACGCTCTCGATTCTTTGGTTTCGTCGCATTTTCTGCGCCGAACCGGCATCCACTTCGGCGCAAAATGCTCTAGCTTATCGCCCAGGCGCGCTGAACCGCGGGCCGCGCCGCGACCGCATCGTGCCACCGCTCGAGATTCGGATATGAGCCGAGGCCGATACCGAGCTTGCCGTGAATATGCACGTCGGGATAGATGGAAATATCGGCGATCGAATAGCCGTCCGCCATGTAATCGCTCGCGGCGAGGTGCTTGTCGAGGATCTCGAACATATCGCGCAGCTGCGCCTCGTAATGTTTCTTGGCCTGCGGCACGTCTTCGGAAAACCGAAACATGAAGAGGCCGTATTGCTGTGCGAGCGGCGTGAAGGTCGAGGTCCCGTAGAAGAACCATTGGTCGACCTTGGCGCGCAACCCCGGCGCGGCAGGATAGAGCGCGCCGCCCGCCTTCTCCGCGATGTATTTGAGGATGGCGCCCGATTCGCACAGCGTCACGCGGATTCCGCCGGGCCCGTCGTCATCGACCAGCGCCGGGATCTTGTGGCCCGGGCTGATCTTCAGAAACTCAGGTGAAAACTGCTCCTTCTTGGTCAGGTCCACGGGCTTCAGCCTGTGCGGCAAGCCGGTCTCCTCGATGATTTGGAGCGCCTTGCGGCCATTGTCGGTCAGCCAATAATAGAGGTCGATCATGTCTTCTTACCTTTCCTTCCCAGACGGCGTTGCTGAGCCCTATTGAGGCGGATTCGTCGCCATTTGCAAAGGGTCTTTCGCCGGTCGCGCGCCGCTCAAATTTGGCTCGCGATGCGCTCACCGGCAAGCAAGCCGAGGATGAAGGCCTTTGAGAGCCCACCCACATATCCGGCGCCGGGGCCGCCTTCGAGGCCCGCGACCGGCGTGCCAGCGGCAAAGAGGCCTTTGATCGGCGTACCGGACGGTGTCTGCGCCTGCGCGTGAATATCGATCACGATGCCGCCCATGGTGCCAGTGATTCCGGCGCAAAGCGGGATCGCATGGAAGGGCGGCATGGCAATGGGCATGGGCTTGTGCTTGCCCGCGCTGCGCGGCACGGCAAGCCCCTCGAAGCTGCCGCGCCGGATCGCATCGTTGTGCCGGCGCACGGTCTCGCTCAAACCGTCTTCCGGAACGGCCATTCGCGCGGCGAGCGCGGCGAGATCGGAAGCGGTCGTGATAGGGCCGCCGGCCGAGATCATCGCGGGATTGGCCGCGACCGTGGTGGTGAGCTTCGGTTCGGCCTGCCACATCGCCTCGTCGATGACGAGATGCGCGCCCAACGGATCGGGCAAATGCGCGATGCCGTTAGTCATGCACACGCCGCCCAGACCCTCATCGGTGAACCGCTTCCCATCGTCACCGACGAGGATGCCGGCTTCCGCCACCGCGTCGAGATGCGGATAGGGCCAAAGCTGCGCGTTGGTCATGGCATTTCTATGATGAAGATGACCGTAAAAGGCGCCGAAGCCGCCGATCGCCGCGCCCGCACGCTCGGCCATGCGGATGCCGTCGCCTCGGGCGCCCGTGCCCGCGCGGCAAAGCATGCGGTCGGCACGCGGCGTGATGTATTTCGCGATCATCTCGGGGTTGGCGGGAAACCCGCCATCGGCGATCACGACAGATCTTGCTTCGACGCGAAACCTCTTGCCGCTTGCCGTGGCATCGACCCCGATGCAGGCGCTGCTCTCCATGATCAGGGATTCGGCTCTCGTGCCGCGCAGCACCGTGCCGCCGCCGCCTTTGATACGCGCTTCGAGATTTCGTATCAGCACGTCGCCGCCGCGTCCCTCCCAATCGAGCCCGGCCTGTAAGCGCCGCGGCGGCGCCAGAACCTGTTGACCGGGTTGATCCTGCTGCAAGCCGCGCTGAACAAAGCGCGCGCCTTGCGCCCGGAGCCATTCGATCGCGCGCTTGCCGTTCTCCGACACGATGCGGGCCAAGGCGGGATCGGCGTTGGCGCCGCTGCCCGAGAGGATGGCGTCGTAAAGCGTCTGGGGATCGGCGAGAATCGGCAAGCCCATCACATTGACGACGCCGGTCGTATAGCGCGAGCTGCAAAGGTAACGCTCTTCGCTCGCCTGTTCCAATACCGCCACTTTCGCGCCCAGTTCCGCGGCACGGCAAGCCGCCACGAGGCCGGAAAGGCCGCCGCCGATGCTGACCAGGTCGTATCGCATCGCCTCCCTCGTTTTCTTCTTCTCGATGACGGTCCTTCAGCCGGGAAGCTTATCATCACACCCATCGCGCCTCAACGCGCGGCGGCAGCCAAGGCAAGGGCCTCGCGGCGTGCTGTTAGGCGGTTAGGGCCTCAACTCGCCTTTACCCCCGACCGGCCCACGCCCAAGCCCGGCTGCATCTTTGGCGGCCTATTTCTGCTAAATGGGATGATCGAAACCGGGCGAGCGGACAGCCCGGCAGGGTGAAAGGGAAAAATTCATGGTGACCGGCGTCGCACAAGTCTTCGATCTCTCGCGGAAGGTCGCCCTCGTGACGGGAGCGGGAAGCGGCCTCGGCCGCGCTTTCTCGGAGGGGCTGGCCGAAATGGGCGCAAGGGTGATCTGCGTCGACCGCGATCAGGATCGGGCCGATGAGACCGCGGCTCTGATCAACGCGAAGCGAAACGACGCCGTATCGATCTGCGCGGACGTGTCCGAGCCCGAGGCGGTTCAAACCATGGCGGCGCGCGCATCCGAGCTCTGCGGCCGGGTCGATATCCTGATCAACAATGCCGGAATCGCTACCGCGCCGCTGCGCACGCATGAAATGCCGGTCGATGATTGGGACCGCCTGATCGCGATCAATCTGCGCGGCGTCTTCCTGTGCAGCCGTGCGATCATCCCGCTCATGATGTCGAGCGGCGGCGGCTCGATCATCAATATCGCTTCGATCATCGGCCTGGTCGGGCATTATCCGGGCTTCGCGGCCAATGGCGCGAATTACGCCGCCGCGAAGGCGGGCGTCATCGGCTTCACGCGCCAACTCGCCGCCGAATACGCCAAGGACGGTATCCGCGCGAACGCCATCGCGCCCGGCTGGCATGGCGGCACGCGTCTCGCCGAGGAACGCAAAGCCAAGGCGAGCAGGGAAGACATCGATCGCTTTGAAGCGGTCATTCTCAAAGGAACGCCGATGGGAAGGCGCGGACGCCCGGAGGAATTGCAGGGCTTGGCGGTTTACCTGGCGAGCGACGCGTCAAGCTATGTGACCGGGCAAGTCTTCACCCAGGATGGCGGCTGGACCGCGGTCTGAGGACCGCTTCGGATGAGAACCTGCATGAAGCTGTCGCGCGGCTGCGACCGGAATTCCGAGACGCGACGAGTTGCCGCTGGCGCGCGAATGACAGTCGGCTAAACTGCACCAAGCGCGGCGCCGCGCCAATTCGAAATTGGCGTCAGGAGGAATGATGCGGCGACCTCACGCCTTCGCCTTGTCACGGTTCGCCGCTTTCCCGGCCTCGTTCGCCCCTGCGGGCCCCGGACGCCCGGCGCTTCTTCCGATGGCGGCGCGCGTGCCGGCGATCATAAGCGTCGCCTGGGCCAAAGGCTCGCGCCACGCCGCGCGGTGGCTCGCCATTCCGCCGAATGCCATGGTATCGCTTATCGCGCTGAGCGTGCTGTTGCGCGTGATCCCCGCCGCGATGATGGGCCTCGGCGTCGATGAAAGCTACATGGTTGCCGCGGGACGCCACCTGCAGCTCAGCTATTTCGACCATCCGCCGCTTTCCTGGTGGCTGACCTGGGGCGCCGTGCATCTCTTCGGCAGCGAAACCGAAATCGTCGTCAGGCTGCCTTTCCTCGCGCTGTTCTGCCTCTCGACGTGGTTGATGTATCGGCTCGGCGAGGCTCTCTTCTCGGCGCGCGCCGGGGTGTGGGCGGCCGTCCTGCTCAATCTCGCGCCGGTTTTCGGGGTGACGACTGCGAGTTGGGTTCTGCCCGACGGCCCATTGGATTGCGCGCTCTTGGGCTTCGTCCTTTGCCTCGTGCGCGCGCTTTCCTCGCTGGATCGCCGCTGGTGGATCGGCGTCGGCATGTGTGCCGGCTTGGCGTTGCTTTCCAAGTATACGGCGGTCCTCACGATCGCCGGTGTCGGCGTCTATTTGTTGACGCAGGCGCGCGATCGGCGCTGGCTCTTCCGATCCGAGCCCTACATCGCCGCCTTGATCGCGGCGGCGCTGTTCTCCCCGGTTCTGATTTGGAACGCTCAACACGAATGGGTCTCCTTCGCTTTCCAGGGGAGCCGCGCCGAGGGCTTCCGGCTGCATCCTTTTGCGCCGTTCACGACATTGGCGGGAGAGGCGCTGTTTCTGTTGCCGTGGATCTGGCTCCCGCTCGCGGTAGTTTTCGTAAAAGCGCTCCGGCAAGGACCGGCAAGTCCGGGCGCGTGGCTCCTCTGCTGCGCCGGCATGGTGCCGATCCTCACCTTCTCGGTGATTGCTCTCTGGTCGCATGAGCGCGTGTTGTACCATTGGGCGGCGCCGGGCTACCTCATGTTCTTGCCCCTGCTCGGCCGCGCGGTCGCGGCGCAACTCGCGCTTCGCGATCGAGTCACGCGGCTATGGCTCATCGGCAATGCGATCGTCGTCGGCGCCGCGTTTCTTATCGTCGCGTCGGAAGTTCGCTGGAACTGGTTGCCGGAAATCGGCGAGCATTTCGCGCTCGGCAAGGATCCTGATCTCGCCGCGGTCGATTGGACGTCCTTACGGAATGAATTGGCGCAACGCAACGTCTTGGATGCCGGCACGCCGGCGGTCGCGGCCATTCGCTGGAACGACGCGGGCAAACTCGATTATGCGCTCGGCGGCGACGCGCCGGTGATTTGCCTGTGCAGCGACCCGCGGGAATACGGCATCATCGACGATGCCGCAAAATATCGCGGCCGCAACGTCTTGATCGTCGCTCCGCGCGCGACGATCAAGGGGATGGAGGCGGGTCTTGGATCAATGTTCGAAAGCATTGAAGCCCTGCCGCCGCTGATCCTTCTCCACGCCGGCGAGAAGGTCATGGTCGTGCCTCTGTTTCTCGGCCGCAACCTCCTTCGGCCGCTCCCTTAGCTCGCCGCTCGTGATCGCCGCCCTCTTCCTCGTCCGAGGGCGCCGAAACTTCACGATTTCTCGGGACCGAAAACCCAGCTCGGCGACGTCCAGCCTTTGAGATCGTAATCGTCCATGCACTGCTCGGCCAGTTTGTGGCACTCATCCATGATGCCCCGCTGCTTGGCGAAGGTAAGCACGTCGAGGCGCATCTGCTCGTTGTTGCCGGAATAGTTCCGCTCGTAGATCTCGTGGCGGCCGCCGAACTCGGTGCCGATCGCATCCCAGATGAGCTTGAAGAGCTTGATGCGCTGCTCGGCGGAACTATCCGAGCCGCGATAGTAGCGATCGAGCAGCGGGCGCAGCTCGGGATTTTCCAGATCCTTATGGCTCGACGGGGTCACGATCGGCGCCCCGCCCAGGATGGTCTCGAAGATCTCTTTGACGCGCGGCCAAGCCAAAGTGGAAAAGAGCCGCAGGGTCGAGGCATGTTCCAGTTTCGGAATCACCGAATTGCCAGGCCCCGGTTGCGGATCGAGACACATCGCGGTGGTCAGCGCCCAGATCAGATTGCGCCAGGCAACCACCTCGCCCAGGCTTGCTTGGACGCCGCGAAAATCATCCGTGCCGTTCGCCGCCAATCCTTTCGCCAGCAGCCCGCACATCAGATCGAGTTTGACGCCCAGGCGCGTGCCGGCCTGCAGATTGTAGCGATTGAGGAAACCGGAAGCCGCATAGAAGCGCCGGGCGCGCTCGATATCGCGATAGACGAGGACGTTTTCCCAGGCGATGAAGGCATTGTCGAAGATGATGACCGCGTCGTTCTCGTCGAACCGGCTGGAGAGCGGATAATCGAAGGGGCTGTGTGCGGCGGCTTCATAGGACGGCCGGCAGATCAGCTTGCAGCCCGGCGTATCCATCGGCGCGATAAAGACGAGCGCATAATCCTCGGCCTTGCCCTTCTCCAACTGCACCGCGCTGTTCTGGGCGACGAAGGTCGCATGGGTGAGCGCGGAACCGGTCGCAAGCATCTTGGCGCCGCTGACGATGATGCCGCCATCCGTCTCCTTCACCACATGGACGAACACGTCGCCGACCTCGTGCACCGGCTTCTTGCGATCGACCGGAGGATTGACGAGCACATGGTTGAGATAGAGGCCCTTCGCCGCATAGCGCTTGTACCAGGCGAGGCCGTTCTCCGTGTAGGGCGCATAGAATTCGGGGCTCGCGCCGAGGGACGCCATGAACGCCGCCTTGTAATCGGGCGTGCGGCCCATGAACCCATAGGTCATGCGCGCCCAGATCGCAATCGCGTCGCGTGCGGCCAAGAGCTCTTGCGGCGCATAGCTCGCGGTGAAAAATTTATGGGTGCGGATGCCATAGCGATCGACCAGGGTGAGCGCATCGCGCGTCGCCGGATCGTGCAGCGCGTCGTAGAGGCGCGCGATCGACCGCGCGGCGTTGCGCGAACTCGGATGCGTGGTGACATCCTTGATGCGCTCGCCGTAAATATAGACATCCCGGCCGTCGCGCAGGCTCTCGAGATAGTCGCGGCCGTCCATCAGCGCGTCGGCCGGCGCGTCGCCTTTTTCACTCATGAGCGCACCGTCGAGCAGCTTGCGATGAAGTCGAGCACGGTTCGATTGAATATTTCCGTCTGCTCGATATTCGGGAGATGAGCCGCTTCCTTGATGATCACCAATTTCGAGCCCTTGATTTCGTGGTGGAGAAATTTCGCCGCCGAGACCGGCGTCCCGAAATCCTGCTCGCCGACGACGATCAAGATCGGGACGGTTATGCCGGAAAGAATTGCCGATTGATCCATCTTTTTGATCGCCTCCGCACAGCCGACCACGCCGTCGACCGAGGTCCGCGAAATCATCGCGCCGAATTTGTCGACGATCTCCGGATGCCGCTCGCGATAGGCCTGCGTGAGCCAACGCTCTGTCATGGGCTTGACGAACGCGCTGGCGCCTTTGGTCTGAGCCAATTTGATGCGATCGTCCCAGGCCGATTCGGGCGGCAGGCGGCACGCGGTGTCCGATAATGTCGCGGAAAAGATCCGATCGGCATGGGTTGCCGCCAGTTTCTGCGCGATCATGCCTCCCATTGACAGGCCGAGAAAGTGAACGCGGCGGATATCGAGCGCATCGAGCAGCGCGACGGCGTCGGCGACGAGGAGATCTATCGAATAGGGGCCGGGGCTCGCCTCTGTATCGCCATGGCCACGTGAATTGTAGCGCAGCACGCGGTATTTTCGGGTGAAGGCCGGGATCTGAAAATCCCACATGCCGTAATCGGTCAGGAAGGAATTGCTCAGCATGATGACCGGGGCCCCCGCCGGACCCTCGAGTTCGTAGTTGACCTCGATGCCATTGGCCATGATCCGGCTCGTCATCGCTCGACCTCTTTTCTTTGCGCAGGTTCTTGGCTCGGTGCCAGCATCCGGTTGAAGGCGACCGGCAACCGGAGGTGCACCGGGAAGCGCGGCGACGACCAACGCGGCATGGGGACGCGGTGATTGCTGCGGTCGGCCGGCACTGTCACTCTCGGGCTTCGACGCCAGTCAGTCGGCAATGGCCGCAATGCGCGCCTTCTCGGCTCGGGCACGGCGCTCCGCGAAGCGCGGCACGAGGCTGCGTTTCGGGCTCACTTCATTGTCGGATTGTCCGGGCCGGCGTTGCGTCCCCGCCCAGCCATTGTGCACGAGGTCGAGGACGACGCCGTTGAGGTCGTGGAATTTCACCTCATAGGCAGCATTGTGCCGGTAGTCGGGCTCGCCCATGAGCCATGCGCCGCCGGCCTGCTCGATGAGCTTATGCGTTGCCTTGACGTCGTCGACCCAGATGCCGAAATGGTGGAGGCCGACGAAGTCCTTGCCTTTGCCTTGCGCCGCCGCGTCGGATTTGTAATTGAGAAGCGCCATGCCGATGACGCCGTCGGACAAGAAGACACCTTCGGCGAGGCTCGAATCCGTTTCGCCGACAGTCTCGAACCCAAAGATGCCCTTATAGAACTCGGCCGTGGCCCAAGGATCGGGAACCGCCATGGCGAGATGACGGATCTCGCCGCGACGCTCGGCGTCTCGCGTGAAGCCGCGCTCCGCCATCGTCTTCGCCGCCTGCACGCGGCGCTCGGCGAAGCGGGGCACGAGGCCGCGCGCCGGGCTCACCTGGTTATCGGCTTGGCCGGGCCGGCGCTGCGTTCCCGCCCAGCCATTATGCACGAGATCGAGAACGACGCCGTTGACGTCGTGGAACTTCACCTCGTATTGCGCATTGTGGCGGTAATCGGGCTCGCCCATGATCCATTTCCCGCCGGCCTGCTCGATGCGCTTTTGGGTCGCCTCGACATCGTCGACCCAGATGCCGAAATGGTGGAGGCCGACGAAATCCTTGCTCTTGCCCTGCGCCGCCGCGTCGGATTTGTAATTGAGGAGCGCCATGCCGAAGACGCCGTCGGACAGGAAAACCCCTTCCGCAAGGCTCGAATCGGTCTCGCCGACCATGTCGAAGCCGAAAATGCTCTTGTAGAACGCCGCCGTCAGCCAGGGGTCGCGCACCGACATCGCGATATGACGAAGCTCAGCCATGAATTATCCTCTCATTAGCGCAACGACACAGGCAGCCCGCCGCCCCGCAACCCGCAGTCATGCGGTTTCCGTCGCGTGCAAAATCTTGTCTTTCTTGGGGCTGAAATGATAGCGCGGCAATTTGTCGAGGTCCGTCCCGGTGACGCGGATCACCCACGCCCCGTCGGGATGCGCGGTCGAGTGGATCACATGCGGCCCATAGGCGCGCGTCTGGCCGGGTCTCAGCAGGTAACGATCGCACGCCTCCAACACGGCGTGCTCCTCGCTCGCCGCGTTGACTCGCCGCCATTCGGTCATCTCGGTGTCGCCGCGCGCATTGCCATAGATCGCCCAGGATGCGCCATGGCTGTGCGGTCTGCCGCTTTTGCCCGCTTGCTGGATATGCGCCAGCACATAGGCGTCCGTCTCCGCGTCATGGTAAAGGACGCGCTGCGGCGCCGACACATCGGCGAAGGTCTCGGCGACGAAATGCTGATTGGCCAAGAGAAGCCGCAGCTTTTCGGCAATCTCCGAGAGCCCCGCTTGGCCCCTCTCCTCGAGAATGCCGTGGAGGTCGGCACAGAACGCATCGAGCCCGTAGCTCATTGCTCTCTCCCTTGTCTCGCCGCCGCCGGCGGTAAGCGCTTCGTTGCCGGCATCATCACTCCGGCCTCATCGCGGCGCAAGAGGAAGCTCGCCCGGCAAGCAACCCCCTTTCACACGCCGTAGACGTCGAAATACCCGCTAATCACATGCTCGAGCAGCATGATCTTCTTTTGGGCGATGCGGAACGTATCGGCCTCGCGCCGTAGCACATACGCGTAAGAACCGCTGCGCAGCTGTTGGCCACCCGTCTCGCTAAAGGAGACCACCTGCCATTGGGCGCAGGCCAGGATTTCTTTCGAACTCGCCTCGTCGATCATCACGCCCGTCACGAGATGGCAGGTTCGCGGCGGCGGCGTCGAGGCGAGCGAGCCGTTCGTCTCGAGACGGAAAATCCGCGCCCCGAGGCCGGCGCGGCCCTTGATGTAGATGTAATTGAGTTCGTGCTCCGGGTCGGTGGTATAGGTGCCGTCCATTCTCGTGGCGGGGACCCAAAAGACCGCGTCTTCGCTATAGAGATCGAGCCATTGCGCCCATTTCTGCTCGTCGAGAAATCGCGCCTCGCGAAAAAGCATGTCGCAGACCGCGGCGTGAAGAAGCAGGTCAACCATCGGTGCGCTCCCCGCCTCGCTGCATCATCTCGAGCCAGCGCCGGTAGACGCCTCGTATCGCGATCTCATGGTCCCAACTGTCGCTGCTGACGGCCGGGCTGAAACCGAGATCGCGCGCCGCCTCATCCGCGCCTTCCCGGCAGGCGCCAAGGCCCCGGCTGAGGACGCTCCACGGGCTGGCCTGTGCCCAGCTGGCTTTTTGCGCACCCTCGGCGATGGCGACATCATCGGGGGTGGCCATGCCGCTCGGCAGGAAGAAATCCTCGAACTTTCTCAAGCGCGCCGCACGCGCCTGCGGCGCCTCCCCCACGGGCGCGATGCACCAGATAATCGTCTCCATGCGCTCAATGCCGAGCGGGCGGTAGGCCCGCAAATGCGTGCTCGCGAGATCGTTGAGCAGGAGATTGGGGAAAATCGTCACGTGACGGCCGCGGCCGAGAATCCAGGCGAGCTGGCCTGGCGCGTAACGCTGCGCGAGCGCGTCTCTCTCGGCATAGATCGGAAACGTCTCCGGCGACGGGCGCTCGTGCCAAAAGGCCGTGTGCCCGTTACCGAGATCGTAGCTCGCGGATTTGATCCGCGCGGTGAGACGGCCGGTGTCCGTCTTCTCGATGCCGGACACGCCCGAGCGCTGCTCGCGGAAGGCGATGGCTGCCGCGAAATTGTTGTGCACGACCGGCGCATGAAAGGCGTCGGGCCCGTTCTCATGCATCACCTTCCAATTGCAGGCGCTCTGATAGACGCTGTATCCGCTGACGACTTCGAGCGGCTGCGGCGCCGGTGCCACGAAAATGTCGATCAACGCCGTCGCGGCCCCCAGATGCCGCCGTAGATCCGGTACGTCCGGCGTCAGGCTGCCGAAGACGAAGCCCCGATAGGTCTCGATCCGCGCGATCGGCCGCAGATCGAACTGCGAGAGCGCGAACGCGTCACCCCAGCCGGTCTGACGCTTCGGCACGGAGACGCATCGGCCACCGGTGTCGAAGCAAAAGCCGTGGTAGGGGCACGCAAAACTGCGCTGGTTTCCCGAGCGCCGGGCGAGAAGGAGCGAGCCGCGATGTCCACACGCGTTGAGGAAGGCCGCGACCGCGCCATCCTCCTTCCGCACTACGAAGACCGGTTGACGCCCCATATGCGTGGCGAAGTAATCGCCCGGCTTCGGAATGATGGATTCATGGCAGAGAAACAGCCAGCCGCCCTCGAAGATGCTCCGATATTCCGCTTCGAGAATCTCCGGATCGTTGTAGATCGAGCGGTGGATCCGGAAGAGCCCCTCCTCCGGACGATCCTCGATCAATGCGGAATAGCCCGCGCCGCGTCCCATGGCCGATCTCCCTCGTCGCGAATCCGCTCGACCGGCGATGCCGCCGATCGCCGATCTCTGGCGCCAGTTATTTCAGAAGCATCGGGCGGTTTCAATCGATCCTCGATGCCGACGTAGCGGAGGCTCGCGCCGGTTCTTCAGTCACGGCCAGACTGGCGGTATTCGTATAATAATGGGGAAGATCACGCATGTAGCCGATTCTGGCGATCAATCGCCATGACAGTCACGTCCTGTTCTTCGACGGTACGGTCCGCATGCCGCGCGGCTCGCCCCGAAGCCGCTCGAACGCGGCGAAAGCGCGGTCTAGCGCGACGCATGACAGCCGACGCACGCCCCCTGGCGCCCGGCTGCGGAATGAGCAAGAATTGAGCGCCGAGACAGCTTTGGACGGGAGAAACGCATGGCTTACGATCTCGATCATTTCGTCGCCGATTGCCGCGCCATTTTGGCCAAGGATCCGGGGCCAGCCGGACGCGAGCAGGTGCGCCAGAATCTCGAGCGGCTCTTGTCCGAGCCCCAATTCATGGCCCGTTACGGCAAGGATACGAAGCCGGGGCTTGAAGTGCTTTACGAGGATCCGAAACTAGGTTTCCAAGTGCTCGCCCACGTGAATGCAAAGGCGCGGGTCTCGCCACCCCATGACCATGGCACGTCCTGGGCGATCTATGGCCAGGCGACCGAATATACCGACATGACGGAATGGGAGCGCGTCGATGACGGCAGCGATGCGGCCAAGAGCCAGCTCCGTCCGGCGAAGAAATATCGCCTCACGCCCGGCCACGCCGGCATTTATCAGGACGGTATGATTCACTCGATCGACTATCCGGACCGGTCGATCTTCATCCGCGTCACCGGCACAAATTTGGATCGGATCTCGCGCAAGATGTTCAACATCGAGACCGGCAAGGTGACGCAGATGACGCCGCAGGCGGCATCCTGATCGAAGCCGGAGAAGCGCGTTTTTTCGATCATAACGGGGGGAGCGGTGAAGATCGTCATACCGGACGATTACCAGGATATCGCGGACAAGCTCCCATGCTATTCGCTCATCCGCCATCACGCGGTCACGCGCTACACCGACGCGCCGCGCGATCTCGATACGCTGGTCGCGCGGCTGGGCGAGGCCGATATCGTGGTCTCGATCCGCGAGCGCGTTCCTTTCTCTCGCTCCCTGCTCGAGCGTCTGCCGAAGTTGAAACTGATCGCGCTGCTCGGCCGCGGCGCCAGCACGATCGATTTCGGCGCCTGCACCGAGCTCGGGATTCCGGTCGCCATCGGCGTCAGCAATTCACCGGAATCGCCGGCCGAGCACACGATCGCGCTGATCCTATCCTCGCGCCGCAACATCACGCGCGAAGCCGAAGGCATGAAGCGCGGCGCCTTGCCGAGCACGATCGCGCACCGCCTCCGCGGCTCGACGCTCGGCGTCTTCGGCTTGGGCGCCATCGGCGAGCTGGTGGCCGAGGCCGGCAAAGGCCTTGGCATGGAAGTCCTGGTCTGGGGCCGCGAGACCTCGCGCGCCAAGGCCCGCGACCTTGGCTACGCCGTCGCCCCGACACAGGCCGAATTCTTCGCGCGCGCCGATGTGCTCTCGCTTCACGTGCGGCTCAGCAAGGAGACGCGCGGCGTGGTCGGGCCCGAGGATCTCGCGCGGATGAAGCCGACCGCGCTCCTGGTCAATACCGGCCGGGCCGAGCTGATCCAGCCCGGCGCGCTCCTGGCGGCGTTGCGGCAAGGCCGGCCCGGTTTTGCCGCGGTCGATGTCTACGAGGAAGAGCCGGTGCGGCCGGACCATCTGTTTCTCGCCATGCCGAACGTCCTGTGCACGCCGCACAGCGCCTGGGCCGAATGGGAGAATTTCGAACTCTATTTCCGCGAGGCCTATGAGCAGATCGTGGCCTTCGAAAAGGGGCAGCCGTTGCGTCTCGCCAATCCGGCGGTAAAGCCGCGCGGCCAGGGCGCAACGATGGGGATGCCTTCATGACAGAGAAAGATGCGGTCGGCGAATTGCCGGCAAATACGCGCCTTATCGACGCGCGGGCGGTGCGCGCCATGCTCGACGACGGCGAGGAGCTCGCGATCCTCGATGTGCGCGAGGAGCTCGTCTTCTCGCAAAATCACTTGTTGCACGCGCGGTCGGTGCCGTTGAGCCGGTTCGAGCTTTTGATCGCGCCGCTGGTGCCGCGGCGCGCCACGCGGATCGTCCTTTGCGACGAGAACGATGGCGCGGCGCGGCGCGCGGCGGCGATTCTGGCGGACGCCGGCTATGGCAACATCTCGATCCTCGATGGCGGTTGCGCGGCTTGGCAAGGCGCCGGCTTTGAATTGTTTTCGGGCGTCAACGTGCCAAGCAAGGCTTTCGGCGAGTTCGTCGAGCATGCGAGCGGCACGCCCAGCATCGGCGCCGACGATCTCGCGGGCATGATGAAGGATCATGCCGACATCGCGGTCCTCGACAGCCGGCCCTTCGACGAATATTTCCGCGTATCGATCCCGACCGCGACCAGCGTTCCGGGCGCGGAACTCGTGCTGCGCGCGCGCGACGCCGTGCCCTCGCCGGAAACCACCATCGTCGTCAATTGCGCCGGGCGCACGCGCAGCATCATCGGCGCGCAGTCGCTCATCAACGCGGGCGTCGCGAACAAGGTCGTCGCCTTGCGCAACGGGACCATGGGCTGGTCGCTGGCCGGCCACACTTGCGATGCAGGCAAAGAGCGGCGTGCGCCGGCGGTTTCCGCCGCCGGGTTCGCCGAGGCGCGCGAGGCTGCGGCGCGCGTCGCGCGCCGCTTCGGCGTCGAGCATATCGATCGCGCGACGCTCGATCGATGGCAGGCGGAAAGCGCGCAGCGGACGCTTTACATCTTCGACGTGCGCGATCCGGCGGAATACGCCGCAGGCCATGTCGCCGGCGCGATCTCGGCGCCCGGCGGCCAGCTCGTGCAGGCGACCGATCAATATGTCGGCACGCTGGGCGCCCGCATCGTCCTCACGGATGATCTCGATGTTCGTGCCATTATGACGGCCTCCTGGCTATTGCAGATGGGCTGGAAAGACGTCTATGTCCTGGCCGAGAAAGGCAACGAGAAAGGCGTCAAGCCGCCTGTCGTGCTCGGCTCGACCGAGCGCCCCGAGCTCGCGATCGATCCCGCCGTTCTCGCCGATCTGCTGTCGCGCGAGGCGGCGACGATCGTCGATTTGTCGCTCAGCCGTAATTTTCGAAAAAGCCATATCGCCGGCGCCTGGTTCGCGATCCGCTCGAGGCTCGCCCGGGCCTTGCCAAAAATCCGGCTCCGCGGAACCTTGGTGCTGACGTCGGAAGACGGCATCATCGCCGCGCTCGCGGCCAAGGAGGCGGAGTCGTTGGTGGAAATTCCGGTGCGCGTTCTCAAAGGCGGCAACGCGGCCTGGGCGCGCGCCGGTCACGCCTTCGCGGCAGGCGAAACCCATATGGCGGACGATCCCGTCGATGTCTGGCTCAAGCCTTATGAGCGCGCGTCGAACACGACCGATGCGATGGCCGAATATCTCGCCTGGGAAGTCGATCTCCTGCCGCGCATCGAGCGTGACGGCACCTGCCACTTCCGCCGTTTTCCGCCGCTCGAGAATTGAGCCTGGGCTGAGACGGCGCGGCGCGGGCGAATGACGGGGACATGATGGATCTGGGAATCCAGGGGAAGCGGGCACTGATCTTGTCGTCGAGCCGCGGCATCGGGCTCGGCGTCGCTGCGGCGCTCGCCGAGGAGGGCGCCGCCGTCTATCTCGTCGCCCGCAATCGCGAGCGGCTCGGGGCGGCTGCCCACACGATCAATGCGCGCGGGCGCGGAAAAGCGACGCCCATCGTGGCCGATCTCGCAAAACCCGCGCAGATCGAGGCGTTGATCGCCGAAGTCGAGCAAGCGGCGGGCGGCGTCGACATCCTCCTCAACAACACGGGCGGCCCGCCAGCGATGCCCGCCGCCGCGATGAGTGTCGACGATCTCCGGACTCAATTCGAGATCATGGTCGCGTCCGTGATCGGGATCACCAACCGGTTCCTGCCGGGCATGCGCGCGCGCAAATGGGGCCGCATCCTGACCATCGCCTCTTCGGGCGCGCTGCAGCCGATCCCCAACCTCGCCTTGTCCAATACCTTAAGGCTGTCGCTGCTCGGTTGGAGCAAGACCCTCGCCGCGGAAGTGGCCGCGGACGGGGTCACGGTCAATGTGATCTTGCCGGGGCGCATCCACACCGAACGCCTCGACGAGATCGATCGGCACAGCGCCAAAGTCGCGGGCACGAGCGTGGAGGATGTCGTCAACGCCTCGAAGCTTGCGATTCCGATGGGCCGCTACGGCACCGTCGAGGAGATCGCCGCCATGGCGGCCTTTCTCGCCGGCGTTCCCGCTTCCTATGTCACCGGCAGCGTCGTGCGCGTCGACGGCGGCTATATGAAGGCGGTCTGAGCCCGGTGAATCCCGGTATTTCCGCGCATGCGGACACGGTGCGAGGATTGCAAGGCTCGGCCCCGGAGGGCTAGGCTCGATCCCCGGGATCGAGCCCATCAACCAGGAGTCATCGCCATGGCCAAGCTTCGTCACATCGCCATCGTCGTGCGCGATCCCGAGGAATCCGCGAAGTTCTTCGAACAGGCCTTCGACATGAAGGTCGTCGGCAAGGCAAGGCGCGGCCTCTACGTCTCGGATGGCGCGATCAATGTCGCCTTGTTGAAGGTCGAATCGGATCAGGAACGGCTCGGCGTCGCGCATTTCGGCATGTGGGTCGACGATCTCGACGCGTCCGAGAAGAAGGTCGTCGATGCCGGCGGCACCTATCTGAGCGGCAGGCCGAGCTCGCCCCATTCCTTCTACGAGGCCAAGTACCGCAATCCCGACGGCGTCGTGTTCGACCTGACCCATAATGGCTGGGCGGGCGCGGTCAAGGATCTGGTGCCGAAGCCCTGACCGCCGCAGCCCGACTTCCCTCGCTCACCCCTTCCAGCGGGAGAACTTCGCGATGAGCGCCGCACGCTCCGGTCGCTATCCGATCGAGCGCCGCGCCGGCGAGATCGAGCGACTGCATATTCAAAGCGCGGCCATGGCGCCCGACTGCGCGGCCATGCTGGGAAGGATCGGCGTCGCGGCGGGCTGGGCCTGCCTCGATCTCGGCTGCGGCCCGGGCGGCATCACCGCGCTCTTGAGCGAGCATGTCGGCCCGTCGGGCCGCGTCGTCGGGCTCGATGCCGACCCGGTCTTCCTCGATCACGCGCGGCAGCGCGCGCAAGGAAATGTCGAGTTGATCCTGGGCGACGCTTATCATCCCGATTTGCCGAGCGGCACCTTCGATCTCGTTCATATGCGCTTTCTCGCGAGCACGGCCGGCGAGCCCGAGGCTCTGCTGCGCGAGGCGATCCGCCTCGCGCGGCCCGGCGGCATCGTGGCCGTGCAGGAGCCCGACACGGCGGCGCTCAACTGCTATCCGCCGCATCCGGCCTGGGATCGCCTGAAGACCGCGCTCGAGGGCGCCTTTGCGAGCGTGGGCGCCGATATCCGGCTCGCGCGGCGTCTCTTCGGCCTTGCCCGCGGCGTGGGGCTCGCCGATGTGCAATACCGCCCCTTCTTGGTCGGCGTCCGCTCCTGCGATGCGATGACCGACTACCTGCCCTCGACGGTCGAATCCCTGCGCAACACGATCGTCGATCGGGGATTGATGGAAGCGAGCGAACTCGACCTCGCGCTCGCCTCATGCCGGGCGCATCTGGCTAATCCGGACACGGTCTTCACCAGCTACGTCGTGGCTCAAGTCTGGGGGCGCACACCCGATCCGCGCGAGAGGCCGCCGCGCTGATGGCCGCGCTCAAACCCTCCTATGAGGTCGTGATCGCCGGCGGCGGCCCGGCCGGTTTGACCTTGGCCAATCTGCTCGGAACGCAGGGCATCGCGGTCTTGCTGATCGAGCGCAATCCAAGCACGGTGCACGAGCCGCGCGCCGTCTCGATCGACGACGAATCCCTGCGCACGATGCAGGCCGCGGGCCTGGTCGAGCAGGTCCGTTCCGCGATCGTGCCCGGTTATGGCTCGCATTACTATTCGCCGGGCGGCATCTGCTTCGCCAAGGTCGAGCCGACCGGCCAGCCTTACGGCTACCCGAGGCGCAACGCCTTCCGCCAGCCCATCCTCGAGGGCCAGCTGCATGAGGGGCTCGCGCGTTTCCCCTGCGTCGCCACGCGCTTCTGTTCCAGCTTGACCGGATTTACCCAGTCGCAGGAGGGTATCGCGCTCGACCTCCTCGACCAAGACGGAAGCACCCACCGCACCAGCTGCGCCTACCTCGTCGGCTGCGACGGCGCGAGCAGCACGGTGCGCAAGCTTCTCGGCATCACGCTCGAGGGCACGAGCTTCAAGGAGCGATGGCTGATCGTCGATCTCGAGGATTCCGAGAGCGAGACCCATCACACCAAAGTCTTCTGCGATCCGCTGCGTCCTTGCATCGCCCTCCCCGGCCCCGATCGCACGCGGCGTTACGAGTTCAAGCTTCACGATCACGAACGCGACGAGGATCTGCTCGATCCGGCGACGGTCGATCGCCTGCTTGCCACGCATTACGCCGATCCGCGCAGCACGATCCGGCGCAAGGTCGTCTACACCTTCCATGCCCGGATGGCGACGCGCTGGTCGCAGGGCCGCATCTTTCTTGCCGGCGACGCGGCGCATCTGACGCCGCCCTTCGCCGGACAAGGGATGAACAGCGGCATGCGCGACGTGCACAATCTCTCCTGGAAGCTTGCCGCCGTGCTGCGCGGCCGCGCCGGTCCGCGCCTTCTCGACAGCTACGAGAAAGAACGGCGCGACCATGCCTGGCAGATGATCGAGCTCGCGCTGCTGATGGGACACATCATGGCGCCGCGCAATCTGCTGACGGCGATGGCGATGCAATTGGGCTTCCTCGCGCTTCGTCTCTGTCCGCCGGCGCGCGACTACGTCGCGGAGATGAAATACAAGCCCAAGCCGCGCTTTGCTTCGGGGTTCCTCGTGCCGGATAGGCGCCCGGCCCGCCGAACCTTGATAGGCCGCCTCTTCCCGCAGCCGCGACTGCGCCGCCCCGACGGCACGGTCGCGCTGCTCGACGATTTCATCGGCAACGACTTCGCCATGATCGCTTACGATGCCGCGCCCCGTGCGTTCGCATCCGCGTGTCGCCTGCCGGTCTGGGATCGCCTCGGCGCGCGGCGCCTCCTAATCCTGCCGCGCGGGGGAACGCCCAAGATGGTCGGCGCGGAATTCAGCCTCGCCATCGACGAGACGGGAAGCGTCGCCCACGCTTTCGCGCCCTATGCCGGACAGGTGCTCTTGCTGCGCCCCGACCATTACGTCGCGGCGGCCTTGCCGCTCGGGGAGATGGAGCCAGCCGCGGCTGCGATCCATGCGCTCCTCGCGCAGACCTGGAACGGCAGCGAGAGCCTCTCGAGCGAACGACCAGTCCCGCAAACCGCCGAAGCGGATCTTTAGCTTTCCGCGATCCAATCGCGCGCGCTCTTATCCTCGGCGATATCGAAGAATTTCACCGCCCCCGGCATGAGAAAGGCGAAGGCGCGGATCGCCAATCTTATCCATTCGACATCGGTGACGATCGCGATGCGCTCCCAGCGCGTGAGGTGAGAAAAGCCCACCTTCATGTCCTCGAAGACGGCGCCCGGATCTATGCCCTCGAACCCAGAACCGACGTGATAATAGAGCCTCAGCTTGTCGTGCTTTTTCAAGGCGGCTTCGACGGCCGGAATCAGCACGCGCTCGTAATCGCTTCGCGTGACGCGGCCCTTGCAATCGACGGCAATGACGTTATCCGGAAAGCCTTGCTCCAACGCAATCATATCCGCCTCCAATCCGCATTCGCTCGTGCCGGGCGATGCGAATTCTAATCGGCATCAGATGCAACCGTCCTTGATTTCGATCAAACGCGACGGCCACGCCGCGATCGATTCCGCCAAATATATTGCCGCGCGGCTGGAATCCTTTTGCGGCGCTAGGCCGGCGCGGTCTCGGCCGAGGGGAAATAGGTTTCCTTGACCGCCGGCCGCGCCATCATCCGCTCGAGCCAGGCAGCCGTGCGCGGATAGCGCGTCGTCAATTCCGGCCGCACATCCTTGAAGCTGTGGACGTAGGGCAGCATGGCGATATCGGCAAGCGAATAGGCCGCGCCCGCCAGATAGTCGCCATCCGCCAGCGCCGCGTCGCAGCGTGCGTAGACGTATTCCATCTTGCCATAGGCTTCGTCGAATTCCTTCTTGGTGAAGCCCTCGCCCTTCAAGGCCTGAAGCTTCAGCCGGTGATCGATGAGCGGCGTCTCCTCGACGATCTTGGCGAAAGCGGCATCGTCCATCGATTTCAATTGCGCCGCCTTGGTGCGCGTCCAGGTCGGGATGCGCGTGGCCGGGAGCCCATATTCGTCCGCCATCTTGCAGAAGACGCGCATCCGAGCGCGCGCGAGCGGATCGGCCGGCCTCAGGGGCCGGTCGGGAAACACCTCGTCGACATATTCGTTGATGACGCCGGATTCGATCACGACCTTGCCGTCATGGACGAGCGTCGGCACCAGCCCGTTGGGATTGAGCTTCAGATATTCCGGATCGTGATGCTCGAATTTGTCGAGCCGCACGAAATGGCTGCGATAGGGCAGACCCTTTTCCTTGAGGCAGAGCCGCGATTTCTTGGAGCAGCTCGTGAGCCCCGAATGATAGAGCTCGAGCGTTCCGGGGGCCGAATTCGCCATGGCGTCCTCCTTGCGTTGTCCTTCCGCCGCAGGCCGCACTCGGCCGCGCTTCATTCTGGACTGTATAATCCATAATCGCCGGCCCGTATAGCGCGGCGAGAAAGGCGCGGGCGCAATCCCCGGCCCCATCCGCGCGCCGGACTTGACTCTCTTCAACGAACTCGTTAATTAACTAAATAGTGAAATAATGAGGAGACGCCGTTGAGCCTCTCGCGCCCTTCGCTTGAATCGGTCTTCGGCGCCCTCGCCGATCCGACCCGGCGCGCGATCGTCGAGCGGCTTCTCGCGCGCGGCGAGCTTTCGGTCGGCGATATCGCGGCGCCCTTCTCGATCAGCATGCCGGCGATTTCGCGCCATCTTCAGGTGCTGGAGCGCGCCGGCCTCATCGAGCGCCGAATCGAGCGCCAATGGCGGCTCATCCGCGCGCGTCCCGAGGCTCTGGTGCCGCTCGAATCCTGGGTCGCGCGCCAGCGCGCGCATTGGAACGCGGCCCTCGACCGGCTCGATGCCGTTTTGGCAGCCGAAACCCCGAAGCGGAGGAAATCGTGAGCGCACTGGAATTGAGGATCGAGCGTCTCGTCGCTGCGCCGCCCGAGCGCGTCTTCGCGCTTTGGACCGAGCCCGAACTTTTCGCCAAATGGTGGGGCCCCGAAGGCTTCGACATGAGCGCCCACGCGATCGATGCGCGCCCGGGCGGGCATTGGCGTACCACCATGCGCTCGCCCGAAGGCAAGCTCTTCACCGTGAGCGGCGTCTATCGGGCGGTCGACCCGGCGCAGCGCCTCGTCTTCACCTGGGCCTGGGAGGACGATCAGGGTGCGCGCGGCCACGAAACCGAAGTGACCGTGACCTTCGCCGCCTCGCCCGGCGGCACAAGGCTGGTCATCGTGCAAAAGGAATTCAAGACGGCCGAGGATCGCGACCGCCACGGCCAGGGCTGGAACTCGACGCTCAATTGTCTCGAGCGCGTGCTGGCCTGACCGACCACCCGACGACGACGATGCAACGCTAAGGAGGCGTTCCATGCCAAAGCTCGAGATCATCGGCATTCCGGCATCGACCTATGTGCGCACCATACGTATGGCCTGCGAGGAAAAAGGCGTTGCTTACGAGCTGTCGCCGGCGATGCCGCACGCGCCCGAAGTCTTGGCCATTCACCCCTTCGGCAAGATTCCGGTGTTGCGTCACGGCGATTTCGTCTTGTGCGAATCAAAGGCGATCGCGACCTATATCGACCGCATTTTCGACGGACCGCCGCTCTTTCCCCAGGAGCCGCGGGATCTGGCGCACGCCGAGCAATGGATCTCGCTCGTCAATACGGTCATCGACCGCGATCTCGTGCGTCTCTATCTCTTCGCTTACATCTTCCCCAAGACCGCCGACGGCAAGCCGGACCGCGCCGTGATCGAGAGCACAAGCCCCGCCTTGCGCCGGCACATCGCGCTGCTCGACCGCGCGGTCGCCGAGACGGGCTTCCTCGCCGGCAAGCGCTATGGCTTCGCCGATATCAATCTGATGCCGATCCTCGCCTATATCCGGCAATTCCCCGAGGCCGCCGAGGCGCTGGGCCAGGCGCCGCAGCTCGCGGCCTTTTACGAGCGCAATGCCGCGCGCGCTTCCTTCAAGAACACGATCCCGCCACCACCGCCGCGCTGAGCGGCACGAACGCGCGCTTCAGCCGCGGATCAGCGCCAGCTCCCTCGCGGCCCAGGGATTGCCGGGCCGCCGGGCAAGCCGCTCGGCGAGCAGTTCGCGCGCGGCCTCGTGACGCCCCGCCTTCACCGCGGCGTCGATCAGCAGCTGCGCGAAGAGATCGCGCTGCGCGTGGCTGCCGCCGATGCGGCGGATCGCGTGGCGCAACGGCATGAGCAGATCGACCGCGCGCCCGAAATCGCCTCGGCGATGCGCCTCGGCCGCGTCGCCCAGCGCGATCCCCACCTCGCCCATCACGCCGGCCTGGGTTTCGCGCGCGGATGCGGCATAGGTGCGGCTCGAGCCCAGCCAGCGCGCGATCTCGTCATCATCGCCCAAAGCCGCGATCGCCATGGCGTAATGCACGTCCGCGAAGGCCATCATATGGTCGTCGCGCCGCGCGCGGGCGCGCGCGCCCAGTTCCTGCCAGCGCGCGCCGACATCGACGCCGGCCTGCTCCAGGCGCCACAGCAGCGCCACCGCGTTGGTGACGTCGAGATATTCGTCGGTCGGCTCGGCGCGCACTTCGGCGTCGTAGCGCGCCAAGACCTCGTCGCGCCGGCCGAGCGCCAAGAGAAAAAGGCAGCGATGCCAGAAGACGTGATAGGCGAAGTTGTTGGCTTCGCTCCAGGAAGCCGCGCTTTCCGCGATCCAACGCTCGCCTTCGGTGCAGCGATCCTGCATTTCCAGCACGTGCGCGACCGCGTGCACGGACCAAATGTCGTCGATATGAAGCGCGACGGCGCGGCGCCCGGCGCGTTCGGCCGCGGCGTAATCGCCTTCCTCCTCGAGACCGAAGGCGTGGCACCCCAGCGCATAGCCGTAGAGCGGCGCGGCCTCGTCCCAGCGCGCGACCGCGGCTCCGATCGCGCCGCGCATGCGCGCCGTTTCGCCGGCATAGAACAAGAGATATTGCAGGAGCTTCAGTGCGACGATGTCGCAGGGATGCTCCGCCAGGAGCGCTTCGAGCGCGCCGATCGCCGCCACCTCGTCGCGCTCGATCCAGCATTCGAGCGCGCGGCGATGCAAAGTCTCGCGCGGCGTGGCACCCGCCTCGCGCATGGCCTCATCCGCGGCGTCCGCCGCCTGTCGCGCACGCGGCAGCAGCTCGCGTTTGGCCATCAGCAGCATGAAATAGCCGCGCATGAGATGGGCCATGACGAGTTGGGGATCGCCGGCAAGCGCCGCCTTCAAGCGATCGCCGGTGCTCTTCTTGAAGCCGCAATAGGCCGTGATCGCCGCTTCGAGCCGGGCGACGGACGCGGCGCTCGCCGCCGTGAGTTCGACCCCGCGCGGATCGGTCAGCACGGTCGACCTATCGATTGAGCGCAGCGTCGTCGCGCCCATCCTCGTGAGTCGACAATCGATCGAAACTTGCTTCCACGCGAGGAATATCCATTCGCTCCCTCCAGATTTCATCAGTCCGCGGCAAGTTTGGCTTCTTGCTGGGCGACCTCGCCCGTCGAGATCCCGCACTCAGGTCTGGGCCGTTGCAGTCCCTATTTTAGGCGACGCCTCAGCGTCCGCCACAGGCTTGGCATCAAATCGATGACGTGCTCTTTAAAGCTCGTCCTATGCCATTCGAAGTGATCGGGATGAATGCAATTCATAAAACCGACGTTTTCCATCTCCTCAAATCCGCGGGCCCTGATTTGGCCGTAAGGGAAACTCGCTTTTTTGACATAGAGAAAGGTATTTTGGCGATACCAATAACAGACGTGCTCGTTGTCCCAAAACCGCGGGCGAAATAGGTCGAAGGGAACAAAATCTTGGTTCGCAAAGAGCAGCGCCCAATACGTGTGGGGCTGCTCGTTGATGTGATTGATTCCTCCCTGGTTCGTATAGGCGGCGCTGAACAACACCGCATCCGACGCATCGGTCATGCACTTTACGAATTGGGCGGCGTTTGCCGGCTCGAGATGTTCGGCCACTTCAAGTGTGATGGCCAGGTCTACTTTTTCAGGGAGGGAAAAGGGCTTGTTGAGGTCGATGCTTTGAAACTTGATCTCTGGGTCGATCATCAACGACTGTTTGTTCCAACTGCCGTCGAATCCGAACAAGACTTTGCTGCCGAGATCATGGCAGGCCTTAAGCCAAGCGCCCCTTCCACACCCGACATCAAGTACCGACATCGGCTGGAAAAATTGCCACAAGAATTTGAGGTAGATGGCAGCCGACTCGATTGCGGTGGCGACCTGGCGTTCGTAAAATTTGTCGTCGTAGAATTTGTCGAGCTCGGACTTGGCAGCCCCTGCGTTGCGGACATCGATGTCAGCCGTCTCACCCATCTCTCCCCCATGCACCTCGCCGGCCTGGAAAGCGCCGTTCTCACTTTTACAGCCTACCGCAAACGGGGAGTTTATGCCATAAATAATGGCGTTTGAGCGGAGTCGCGGCGGGCCTTTATCCGCAAAACAGGCCGCTTGCGATGAGGCCGCCCACGCAACTTGATCGATCGGCGCCCCCCGATCGATCGGGCAGCGCCAGCCGCAGACGTCACACTCTTTGCGAATGCATCGTCGGCGATTATGCACCGATCGAGCGTGCGACCATCGGGGACTTTATGCGTCCGCAATCGTCATTCCGTTGCGGATCGCCCACGGCGCTCGAAGGTAAGTCCGCCATCAGCATGGCGGCTATATTGCGAAAAGAATCCGAGAATCTGTGCCGTGGCCGAGCGCCTCCCCCGGGCCGGAAAGATGTCGCCAGGCCAGCTATGATCGCCTCCTTCGACGGTCCATAGCTCGACCGCGCTTCCGCCGTCACAATCGGCATAGACCGTCGAGCTTAGCCGGCTCGACACTCGCTCGGACTTCGCGTCCGTGTCATCGCAGTGATCGGCCGCGGCCCAGAAGCTCACCGCGTCCGCCACGGAGGTCTTCCACCGATAGGGCAGGCTCAAGATCGGCGAGGATCCGCCGCCATAGAGAACGATGCGGTCGCGCGTCCCATGCATGATCATCACCGGCATGGGCAAGGACGGAACCGGAATCAGATAGCTGCCGCCGCCGGGCGTCGTGCCGCCGATCGCGGCCGCGACCGGCGCGATCGCCGCGAACCAGTCGGGATGCGTCGCCGCGAGCTGATAAACCAGCATGCCGCCATTCGACACGCCGGTCGCGTAGACCCGGCCGCGGTCGAGCGCGCGATGCGCGGCGACATACTCGATCACCGCGCCGACGAAGCCGATATCGTCGACGTCGGCCTCCAGCGCGCTGCCGCAGCAGATCTTGGCGTTGAAAGTCTCTTTTCCCGGCGTCGAATCGACGCTCATGGGAAAGGCCACCATCATGCGCGCGGCGTCGGCCACCTCGGCGAGGCGCGAATCTTCCGCGAATTCTCGCGCGCTGTCGCCGGCTCCGTGCAGGGCGATGACGAGCGGCAATGGACCCTCGCCCGCATTCGGCGGCACATGAAGGAGAAAGCTGCGCTCCGTGTTGTCCCAGGTGAGCGTGTGCGCCGTATAGGTTTCGTCGGCGCGGGCGATGCCGGGCGCGCTCGCGATTAGAAGGATCGCATCCGCCGCCGCGACCGCGATCACCGCGCGGCGCTTCCAGGGCGCGGCCTTGAACCAGGCGACGCCATAGGCGATGGCAAAGAGCGCGGCGAAGCTCAAGCCGTTGACGAAGATCTGCGCGATCACCCCGGTGCCTTCATGATCGAACACCATACCGCCAACATAGGACAGAACCATGCCGGATGTGAAAATCGACAAAGCTTGCTGGCCGCATTTGACGAAGGGTTTGAGCGGCAGCGCAAGAAGCACCCGCTCGCGACCCTTGAGGAGTACGAGCACGACATAGACCGAAGCGAGGAAGTGGACATATTGCATCGGGTCCATGAAGGTTTTGTCGCTGTGACCGTCGACCCAACGCCGCAGCGCGTCGATCACGACGATGTGTTCGAAAACCGAAGGCAGCGAGATCGCGAGACCGGCGAGCAGGATGGCGACGCTTGCCCAGAGCAAAAGCTTGGAATCGAGCGGCACCTTGATCCAGCCGCGCCGGAAGGCGAAGCCGGTGAAGAAGATGAGCTGCCACGCGAAGGGATTGAAATACCATACAGGCTGATCGTCGGCATTGGCCGGCAGATCGAGCTTGAAGTAGTTTGCGGCGAGATAGAGCGCAACCGAAGCGGCCAGCGCGAGCTTGGGATCGATCCGCGCGAGCGCCATCGCCACCGGCACCATAGCCAGCGCCACGATATAGAGAGGCAGGATATCGACATAATGAGGCACATAGGTGAGCGTCACGAGACCGACGAGCGCGTCGGCGGGATCCGCGAAAAAACGTTGAAGCTGGGCCTCGACGATGTAGTCGGTGTCGCCATAGGCGTGCGTTCCGATCACGACCACGGCGGCGATCGCGAAGAACATGCCGATCTGCGCGGCGTAAAGCTGCAGGCAGCGATAGGCGATGCGCGCTGTCCCGATGAGCCAGCCTTGGCGGATGAAGGTGCCGCCAAAGGCGATCGACGCGGTCATGCCCGAAATGAACACGAACATGTTGGCCGCATCGCTGATGCCGTAGCGCGCGGGAATGTAATCCCACAGAAAATTGCCGCGGCAATGCGCGATGTAGATGATGAACATGGCCGCGCCTCGAAAAAAATCGAGGCGCGGGTCGCGTTGCGGCTGCGGGGTTGGTTGCATCAGAACAATCGGCGTGCCAACGCGAGACCGGGACGGATCAGAAACCGCGCAACTTCGCAGGAACCGGCACGAAGGGCAGATAGCGGTCGATCAGCGCGATCATCTCCTTGCGCCGGATCGCCAGGATCGCGAGCGCCGAGACCCAGACCGAGCAAGCCTGCTTGAAAAGAACGCCGCCATCACCGTAGGGATCGACCCCGAGCGGCGAGAGGAGGTGAAAGAAGATCGCCCCACTCATGATGCACAGCGCGAGGAAAGCACCCAGCGCTTGCAAGGGCCGGTCGAACAAGAGGATCGAGGCGATCAGCTCGGCCGAGCCGGTACCGATGCGCATGATCTTCTCATGCCCGTGAAACCCGAGCCAATCCGTCAGCACGGTGAAGAGCCACACGCTCCCGTCGTCGCCGGTGAATTTGAATTGCAGATACCAGACAAAGACGAAGGCGATCCATGCGGACAACGCCCAGCTGAGCCAGTCCAAGATCCGATTCATGACGATCCTCCGTGCAACGGGGCTGCGCTCACGCGGTTGAGCTTACTGCGTTTTCGCGACGGCATCGAGACATCGCAAGGCGCCGAAGACGGCGTCCGAAACGGACGCCGCTCCGCGCGCGCTCGCGATCCGCGCCGATCAGGCATTGGGGCCGTAAACCACGACCTCCCAACCGGGGAGCGCATAGCCCATCGCGTCCCGGAAGCGGTCCGCGCCGTCATAGATGCCGTGGGAAGTGTCGCTGGCGACCGTCGCGTTGGTCGCGGCATTCGGCGCCGTGCCGGCGAGCGCAGCCGCCAGAGGAAGCAACGATGCCGCGCTGAGAGCGGAAGCGAAGATCAAAGCGGTCTTATTGGAACGGGTTTTCATCTTAGTCTCTCCTTGACGTCTCGGGTTGGGGTCGGGTCGATCGAGCGTGATTTCCTATCGCCCGTGACCTATTGTTCGTGGCTGCGCCGAAACGGTTACAGTGCGGCCGGAAGAAATGTTGATGGCTGACGATCGAGAGTTTGCCCAGGATCAGGAATGGTCGCGCCTGATGAAAGCCGCGCAGGATGGCGACCGCGCCGCCTATGAGCGCCTGTTGCGCGACATCCTGCCCTTCATCCGCGGCATTGCCGGGCGTTGGCACCGGCGCACCGACCGGGCCGAGGATGTCGTGCAGGACATCCTCTTAACCATCCATCGCGTCCGCCACACCTATGATCCCGCACGGCCCTTCTCGCATTGGCTGGCGACCCTGGCCAAACGGCGCGCCATCGACGCACTACGCCGGCATGGCCGGACCGAGAAATTCGAGGTCATCGACGAGCAGTCCTATGTAACCTTTGCCGACCCGGCAGCGAACAAGGAATTGGCATCCCGCGACCAGGCCTCGGGGCTTGGCGCTGCGATCTCCGCCTTGCCCGAGGGGCAGCGCGAAGCGCTCGAACTCCTGAAACTACGCGAGATGTCACTGGCAGAGGCGGCGAAAGTGACCGGCAAGTCGATCAGCGCGTTGAAGGTCAATGTCCACCGGGCGATCAAATCGCTCCGGGCGCAGTTGAAAGGAGATTAGGACGATGCCGCCCTCGACCGATCAGTTGATCGAGCGGCTTGCGACGGACGCGGGACCGGTCCGTAGGCTGCGGCCGCCTTTGCTGCGCGCCACGTTCTGGCTGCTCGCGATCGCGGCGGCGGCGGCGATCTTCCTCCCGTTCTTTGCCGATTTTCAGCTTTTCGACCGCAAATGCGCGGATCCGAAATTCGTGATCGAGCTCGCCGGCACCTTGCTGACCGGGATCGCCGCGATTGTCGCCGCCTTTTATCTGAGCCTGCCCGACCGCTCGCCCTTGTGGGCTCTGCTGCCGCTACCGCCGCTCGGCCTGTGGCTCGCCGCCAGCGGCTACAACTGCTATCGCGAGTGGATCACCATCGGCACCAATGGCTGGAGCTTCGGCGAGACCTCGGATTGCTTCGGCACCATTCTCGCCTTCAGCGTGCCCCTGGGCTTGGCGCTCTTTCTCGTGCTGCGCCGGGCCCGCCCGATCGCGCCGGTTCCGGCCGCCGCTTTGGGCGGGTTGGGCATCGCGGGCATTTCCGCCTTCCTGCTGCAGTTCAATCATCCGATCGACGCCTCGTTCCTTGATCTTGGCATGCATGCCGCGGCGGTCTGCACCGTCGTGCTGGTCACCTCGCTGACAGCGTCGCGCGCGCCGCGCCTGCTCGGCAGCTGAACCGGGCTCCGCACCGAAACCATCCGAAAAATAATTCGGCCGTGCTGTAACCCGCCGGCCCGCTCGCGCGAACACACAAGTAAGAGCGCGAGCGGTTTGGGAAAGGAATACGGCCATGCACCATGATCGGCGAGGACTTGCCGTCACGAGTTCGGGTGCGATCGCCGTCGGCCATCTCGATGACGCGGTCGCCAGCTTTCTTGCCCATCGCGCCGACACCAACGATCACCTCGCCGCCGCCTTGGCGGCCGACGGCGCGTTCGCGGCCGCCCATTGTCTGACGGGTTTTCTCCATCTCCTGCTTGGCCGTTCCGAGCTGCTCCCCCCAGCGCGGCGCGCCCTGGAGATGGCAAGGGCGTCGCTCGCGCGTCGTGGTGGCACGGCGCGCGAGCGCGCGCTCTTGGCCGCGCTCGACGCTTGGTGCAGCGGCGAGATGGCGCTCGCCGCCGCCATCCTCGACGCGAGCCTCGCCGCTGCTCCGCTCGATGCGATGGCCGCCAAGCTCGTCCACAATATCCGTTTCATGGCGGGCGACGCCGCGGGCATGCGAAGCTCGCTCGAAGGGATTCTGCCGGCTTGGTCGAGGACCGTTCCCGGCTTCGGCTTCATGCTCGGCTGTCACGCCTTCGCCTTGGAAGAGACCGACGCGCTGGCCTCCGCCGAAGAGCTCGGCCGCAACGCCCTCGCGCTCGAGCCCGACGATGTCTGGGGCTGCCATGCGGTGGCGCATGTCCACGAGATCCGCGGCGAGCCGGCGCGCGGCATCGCTTGGCTCCGCGCGCATGCCGGACGATGGAGCGCGGTCAATAATTTTGCCCGGCACATGGCCTGGCACGAGGCGCTGTTTCATCTCGCGCGTAACGAAATCGACGCCGTCTTCGCCCTCTATGACGGCCCGATTCGCCATGTGAGAAGCGATGATTATCGCGACGTGACCAACGCCGCCGGTCTGTTGCGTTGGCTCGAAAGCAGGGGCCACGCGGTCGGCGCGCGCTGGGACGAGCTCGCCGATATCGCCGAGCGCCGCGCGCGCGACCATGCGCTCGCCTTTGCCCAGTTGCACTATCTGATGTGCCTCATCGGCGCCCGGCGCTGGGACGCCGCCTATCGCAGCTTTGCCGCGATGGATCTCGAAGCGCGCAGCGGCGAAGGCGGCCAGGCGCGGCTCCTGGGCGAGATCGGCGTCCCTCTGGCGAAGATCATGCTGGCCGCGGCCCAAAGCGGCGATGCGCCGGCGTCCCAAACGGTCCTGCGGCTGCGCGGCGCGATTGCGCGGCTGGGCGGGAGCCGCGCACAGCGCCGGACCTTCGAGCGCATTCTCGATGACGCCGAGGCGCGCCGGGAACGACCGCGCACCACGAGCCGCGCGGCGCGGACGCCGCTTCTTTCGCCGGCTTTCGCGCATTAGACTGCACTCGATAAAGGCGAGGATCGACGATGAGCGAAAAGCTGATGGCCGAAGGCGCGTGCCCGCTCTGCATGACCGCCTTTCAACTCTTTCGTGCCGGCGCCTCGCCCCTCTTTCCGCGGGCAATGGCCGCCGGCTTTGCCGCCACCATCGTCTTCACCCTCGCCACCTATTACGCCGCCCCCCTCCTCACCGGATTTCCGTTGGATATCGGCGCCTATTTTACCGATAAGCTCGGCGGCAACGCGATGCTCGGCGCCATGCTCCATTACCTTGCGGGCACGATCGCCTTTCCCCTGGGCTATGTCGTGATCGGCCCCGTCTTGCCGGGCTCGCTTCCGGTCAAAGGCCTCGCCTACGGCGTCGCCGTGTGGCTCGTGGCCATGCTCGTGGTCTTCCCGGCGACCGGCGCGGGCTTGTTCATGTCCAACATGGTCGGCCTGGATGCCGTCATCGCGTCATTGATCGGCCATTTGATCTATGGCGCGGTGCTGGGCACGCTCGGGCCCGATTTCGCGCCCGCTCCCTCGGCCGCGCGCGTCTGACGCGCCCGGCTCAGCGGAACGCCGGCGCCACTTCCGCCATGAAGCGCGCCATTTCGTCCTTGACCTGCTGATGCGGCTTGAGGCCGAGATTGAAATAGAGGATCACCTCGTCGAACCCGGCCGCCTCGACCTTGGTTTTCAGCGTGTCGGCGATCTGCGCCGATGAGCCCAGCAGCACGGCATTGCTGTTGAAATCCTCGGGCTTCATCGTCTGATAGCGCTCGACGATCTTGACGAAATACCGATAGTTCTCGGGTGCGGTCTTGGGATCGCCGGGAAAAGCGGGCGAGGTGCACTCCTGGTGATAACGCAGCTGCCGCTCGCGCGCTGCGCGCTCCTCGGCCGGCGTATCGGCGAAATGGATGAAGTAGCTGGTGACGAGGCGGCGCGGCGTCGTGCCTTGGCTGGCGCATGCCTCGCGGTAGAGCCGCGCGACCTCGCCAAGACTGCCGTGGACCGAAGCGGCGGCGCCCGCCGCCACGACGAGCCCCGCGCCGAGCCGGGCCGCCAACTCGATGGACGGCCGCGAGAACGAGGCAACGTGGATCGGGAGCGGGTTCTGTACCGGCTTGGGCGTGATCCACACATCGTCGAAATGGTAATGCCTGCCGTGATGCGCGATCGGCGCGTCGCTTCTCCACAGCCGGTCGACGATCGCGAGACCCTCGGCAAAGATCTCGGCATTGTCTTCAAAGCTCGTGCCGAAGGGCGCGTATTCGCGCCGGTCGTAGCCGCGCCCGGCGGCGAAATCGACGCGCCCCCCGCTCAAGAGATCGAGCGTCGCCCATTGCTCGGCGACTCGGATCGGATGATGGAGCGGCAGCACCGTGACGGCCGGGGCGAGGCGGATCCGCCGGGTCTTGGCGGCGACGTAGGTCAGCAGCAATTCGGGCGCCGAATTGACGCCCAGCGTGCTGAAATGATGCTCGCCGATCCAGGCCGAATGCATCCCCAGACTCTCGGCGTAAATCGCCTCCTCCGCGATCGTGGCGACGAATTCGTTGGGCGTACGCGGATTGCCCCGGTAGTTGTTGTCGCTCAGGGTAAAATAGCCGAATTCCATCCGCGCACCCGCTCCGTTAAGGCCGCGATACTAGACCCGTTCCGCGCCCTTCGACAGACCGGCGGGGCCGATCAGGGCTCGATTCCCGCCTTGGCCAATTCGCGCGGCAGGGCCCCGAGGATCCAGGCGCCATAAAGCCGGAAATCGCTCACGAGCGACCAGAGCGGATGGCGGAAGGTCGCCGGCCGGTTCTTTTCCACCGTGAAATGCCCGATCCAGGCAGGTCCGTAGCCCAAAACGACCATCGCCGCCAGCAGCCGCGGCTCGGCCAGGAGCGCCGCGCCAGCCAGACATAGCAGGGCCAGGCTCGTGCCGAGGTAATGCCAGGCCCGTGTCCCTGGCTTCGCGTGCTGGCGCAGGTAATAGGGCCAGAATTCGGCATAGGTCGCGATCCGGCTTGCCGCCATCGGTCCCCGCAGAGGTAATGCGTTTTGGGCATGGTGGCCATGCCACATATCGCCCGCAAGCCCCAACGGGGCGGATTTCCTTGGAGCTTGCCTATATTATGATTGAATAGTTCATGTAGGAACGACGAGCGGCGGAAGGAGCGTCGATTCGATGATCTCGATGGTTGGTCGGAAAAATTATCGCGTGGGCGAGGCCAGCTGGACGGTCAACGACATCCCCTATGGCGATGTCGATCCGGCTGTGATGCGGGATCAAACCGAACTCTTCTATATCGTGACGGCGGCATCCTTCATCGAAATCACCTCGGACCTCTATACCCGCAATCTGATCGAATTCTACCGCGGCGACGAGGATATCGCGCACTGGCTCGGAAATTGTTGGGAACAGGAAGAGGTTCAGCACGGCTTCGCCCTGAAACTCTATGTTCAAGCCGCCTGGCCCGATTTCGATTGGGAGAAGGCCTATCGCGGCTTTTTCGACGAGTATTCGCGCGTCTGCCTGGTCGACAATCTGGCAGAGACCCGCGCGCTCGAAATGGTCGCGCGCTGCGTCGTCGAGACCGGCACATCGGTCTTTTACCGGACGCTTTCCGAGGCCGCGCCCGAGCCGGTGCTCAAAGAGATCGCCGCCAAGATCAGCGAAGACGAGGTGCGCCATTACAAGCACTTCTATCATTTCTTCCGCCGCTATCGCGAGCGGGACCGGCCGACCAAGCTCGCCGTGCTGCGCGAATTGTGGCGCCGGGGCGCCGGGGTCAAGGACGAGGACGCCTATTTCGCGTTCAAGCATGTCTTCCTCGTCGCCCACCCCGAGGCGCCCTTCACCGATGAGGAATATGACCGGTTCCGCGCCAGCTTCCGGCGCATCGGCCGCGACGCCTTCCCTTACACCATGGCCGTGAAGATGATCCTGAAGCCCCTGGATCTGAGTGCGCCGGTCGGCCGCGTCGCTCAGCCGGCGCTCGAATACACCACGCGCTTCCTGTTCTCGCGCTGAGCGCCGCGACCTGACGGCTCAGCGTTCGAGGATGTAGGTGCCCGGCGCGGGGCCGAGCGGGGGATAGCCTTTCCCGGCCGCCCCCATGGCTGGCGGCGCGACTTGGCCGGACGACCTTTGCGCGAGCCACGCCGCCCATTCCGGCCACCACGATCCTTCGCGGCTTGCCGTCATCGCCAGCCACAGATCGGGCTCGATATACGGTCCGCCGGACGCGCGATGCGCGATGCGATAACGCCGCCGCGGATGCCCCGGCTCGCTAACGATTCCGGCGTTGTGACCGCCGCTCGTGAGCACGAAGGTGATTTCGGGCTCACTGAACAAATTCAGCTTGTAGACCGAGCGCCAGGGCGCGATGTGGTCGGATTCAGTCGAGACCGCGAAGATCGGCGTGCGGATGTCGGCGAGCGCAATCGGCCGATCATGCACCCTGTAGCGCCCCTCGACGAGATCATTCCCGAGGAACAGCCGGCGCAGGTATTCGCTGTGCATACGATAGGGCATCCGTGTCGCATCGGCGTTCCACGCCATGAGATCGGTCATCGGCGCTCGCCTCCCCATCAGATATTCGTGCACGACGCGCGACCAAACGAGATCGTTCGAGCGCAGCATCTGGAACGCGCCGGCCATCTGCTTGGTGTCGAGATAGCCCTGATCCCACATGATGTCCTCGAGGTAATCGAGCTCCGCCTCGTCAATGAAGAGCGAGAGCTCGCCCGGCTCGCTGAAATCCGTCTGCGCCGCCAAAAGGCTGAGCGAATTGAGAATCGGATTGCCCTCGCGCGCGAGAAAGGCCGCCGCGATCGACGTCAACGTGCCGCCCAGGCAATAGCCGACCGCATCGATCTTGCGGTCCGGCACGATGGCGGCGATGGCGGTCAGGGCCTCGAGCACGCCGAGCCGGAGGTAATCCTCCATCCCCAGATCGCGATCATCCGCGCCGGGATTGTGCCAGGAGATCATGAACACGGTGTGCCCGTCTTCGACAAGGTACTTGACCAGCGAGTTGGCCGGCGAAAGATCGAGAACGTAGTATTTCATGATCCAGGCCGGCACGATCAGCATCGGTTCGGCACGGACCTGCTCGGTCGCGGGCGCGTATTGGATCAGCTCGATCAGACGATTGCGGAAGACCACTTCGCCTTTGGTGATCGCGAGATTCTCGCCGGGCTCGAAGGCTTCGGCGCCGATCGGCGGTTTGCCGCCGATCGCACGTTCCCAATCCTCGACGAAGTTCATGGCGCCGCGCACCAGATTTTGCCCGCTTTCGCGCAGCGTGGTTTCGAGCACGTCTGGATTGGTCGCGACGAAATTGACCGGCGAGACCATGTCGAGCAATTGCCGTGACGTGAAGGAAGCCATCTGCTCGTGATGGCGCGCCACGCCGCCGATCCCGGTCGTCGCGCTATGCCACCATTGCTGATTCAGCAGAAAGCCTTGATAGATCAGGTTGAAAGGCCAGCGCCGCCAAGCCTCGCCGCGAAAGCGCCGGTCCTGCGGCAAGGGCTCGATGCAGGGCGGGTAATCGCCATCAATCCCGTGGCGTAGCGCATGAGTCCCGAGCCGGATCGCCTTGCGCACCGCCTTCTCGCCGAGCTGCTGCATTTTTCCCGGCGACATGCAGAGGTGGAGCGCCCAATCGAAATAGGCGAGCGCCATTCCGGCGGGCGAGATCCCTAAGGTCGCGCGGCCCATCGCGGCGTGCAGCAAACGATCGAAACTGTTCGGTGCGTCGACCTCTTCGCGCGGCGTAGCCGAAGACCAGCGCGGCGCGGGGCCCGGTGGGTGCGTCGGCTCGAAACCGCCATCGAGGCCGAGACCGGGGACGCGCAGCCACGCCCGGTACGCCTCGAGCGCGGCCGTGCCGAACCATTCGAGCGGCGACGCCGCCGGCGCCGCGCGGCCGCCCGCCGCGCCTGCCAAGCGCGGCGCCGGGAAAGGCTGCGCCGCAACGAGCGCGCCTTCGCCGTGCGACATCGAACCCGCCACGGGCTCCGTCTCCAACGGATCTTCCGCCATGCCTTGCCTCCGCCATTTCCCTACCGGCGATTACCTGTTCGACGTTTCCGTTCCGTGACGCCGCCTTCTTCCCCGCGAGGCATTAAAAGGAATAATCGTTCAAGACCCCGCGGACGGCCTTGACCTGGGTCAAGCCGCGCGGCTCGACCGGCTACACGTGTACCGATCATGGATCGGGCCCTGAGCCCGTTGTATGCTGCGGCCGCCACGCAAGAGACAAGCGAGGAAGGTTCAATGACTGGATTGACACGCCGGGATCTGCTGCGCGCGGGCGCCTTGGCCGCTCCGGCCCTGGCGCTGGCGCGCCCGGGCTGGGCGGCCGATTATCCGACCAAGGACATCAGCTTCGTCATTCCCTATGGCGCGGGCGGCGGCTTCGACGTCTATGTCCGTGCGGTCGTGCCGGCGATGGAGACCTATCTGCCGCACAAGGTCTCGATCGTGCCGGTGAATGTACCGGCGGGCGGCGGCAGCCGCGGCATCGCCCAGCTCTATCGCGCCAAGCCCGACGGCTACACGGTGGCGATCTTCAACATTCCGGGCATGTTCGTGCTGCAAAAGGAAGGCCGCGCGGATTTCGACCTCGGCAAAGTGAGCTGGCTCGGCAGCGTCGGACGCGACGATTACGCGTTGGCGGTCGCCGCCAATTCGCCGATCAAGACGATCGCCGATCTACAGGCGCTGTCGAAGACCCGCCCGGTCAAATTCACCTCGACCGGTCCCGAGGGCACCGCCTATGCCGCCACCTTGATCGCGAGCCATCTGCTCGGGATCAAGCCGCAGATCATCACCGGCTATAAGGGCTCGAACGATTACGCGATCGCCGCCGCGCGCGGCGACGGCGACGCGGTCGTCACCGCCCTGCCGCTGCTGCGCCGCCTCGCCGCCGGCAATACCTTGCGCATCGTCGCGACCTTCGAACAGAAATCCTCGGTGCCGGGCGCGGAAGACGCAACCTCCCTGAAGCAACCGGAATTGAGCTCGATCGTGCTCGAGCGCCTGGTCGGCGCGCCGCCGAAATTGCCGGCTGCGATCCGCGCGACCTTGTCCACGGCGCTGGCCAAAGCACTCGCCGACCCGCAAGTGGTCGCCTGGGCGCGGAAGGCCGACGCCAATCTTGTGATCGAGACGCCCGAGGGCGCCGCCAAGATCCTCGCCGATCAGCAAAAATTCTACGACAAATGGAAGAGCGTGCTCAGCGCGAGCTGAGCCTCAAGGAGTTCAATGTGACGAGCGAAGCCATTCCCCAGAACGATCTGCGCGCTTTCATCGCCGCTTGCGAGGCCCGCGGCGAGCTGGCCGTTGTGAAGGACGCTCATTGGGACCGCGAATTGGGCGCGGTCGCCGAGGTGCTCTACCGCCAGAAGGTCGAGAAATCGCCGATGCTGCTCTTCGACGAGATCCCCGATTATCCGGCGAATTACCGCTGCCTTTATGGCATGTTCGGCTCGCCTTTCCGTCTCGCCCTGGCTCTCGGCATGGAGCCGACCCTCTCGGACGATCGCAAGGAGATGCTCGACCATTTCCGCAAGAACATCAAAAAGGGCTTCAAGCGTATCGCACCCAAGATCGTCACCGACGCGCCCGTGCTCGAGAACGTGGTGCGGGACAACGCCGTCGACATGCTGAAATTCCCCGTGCCGATCCATCACGAGCATGACGGCGGGCGCTATATCGGCACGGCCTGCGGGGTCGTCACCCGCGATCCCGACACCGGCCGCGTCAATGTCGGCACCTATCGCGTCCAGGTGAAGAGCGCCAACACCTGCGCCTCCTATATCTCCAACGGCAAGCAGGGCCGCATCCACCGCGACAAATACCTGAAGGCCGGCAAGCCCTGCCCGATCGTCATCATCGTCGGCTGCGATCCGATCACCTATCTCGCCGCGGGCTACACCATGCCCGACAGCATGCCCGAATATGAATGGGCCGGCGGGCTGATGGACCGGCCCATGGAGCTGGTCGAGGGCGAGGTAACAGGCTTGCCCTTCCCCGCTCGCGCCGAGATCGTGCTCGAGGGCGAGATCCTTCCCGACGAGACGACGCTCGAAGGCCCGTTCGGCGAATGGCACGGCTATTACGCCGGCGAGGCCAAGGACGAGCCGATCATCCGCATCAAGCGCATCTATCATCGCAACGATCCGATCCTCACTTGCGCGGCCTCGAACAAGCCACCGCACTCGCATCTCTTCGAGCGCTGCTTCCTGCGCTCGGCCGCGCTTTTGGACGCGCTCGAAGGCGCCGGGATCCCCGACGTCAAAGGTGCGTGGCTCCATCAGGCGGGCGCCGGCCGGACCTTCTGCGCCGTCTCGGTCAAGCAGCGCTATTTCGGCCATTCGACGCAGGTGGGGCTGGTCGCCTCCCAGGTGGCCTCGGTCGGCTATATCAGCCGCTGGATCGTCGTCGTTGATGACGATGTCGACCCGACCGACATTCACGACGTGATCTGGGCGATGGGAACGCGCTGCGATCCGAAGACCCGCACCACGCTCCTCGATCATTGCTGGTCGTCGCGGCTCGACACGATGGTGTTCGATTATTCCAAGCTCTACAATTCGCGCATGGTGATCGACGCCTGCCGCCCCTACGAGCATCTCGACACCTTCCCGAAGGTGGCGATGACCTCGCCCGAATTCGCGGCCAGGATCCGCGCCAAATGGCCGGAACTCTACAAGTGAGCGACGCGGTCGAGGAAAAGCTGCGCCATCGGGTCGCGGCGGTCAGTCTGCTGCTCAACGCCGAGAACATCCTCGGCTATAGCGGTCATGTCAGCGTGCGTCTGCCCGGGCGAGACGAATTCCTGATCCAGCCGGTCGATCAAAGCCGCGCGAGCTTGCGGCCCGAGCATCTCCTCGTCTGCGGCATGGACGGAAAATCGCGCGAGCGCTCCAACAGCGCCAAACCGCCTTCGGAGGTCTATATCCACAGCGAGATCTTCCGCGTACGGCCCGATGTCAACGCGATCGCCCATTTCCATCACGATCTGACGACGACTTTCTCCTTGGTCGAAGGCGTCGCGTTGCAACCGGTCAAGAATCATGCGATGCGCTGGGAAAGCGGCATCCCGACCCATCCGGATCCGAGCCATGTCTCGAGCCCCGAACTCGGCCGCTCCGTCGCCGACACTTTGGGACCGCATCACGCGCTGCTCATCCGCGCCCATGGCGAGGTCGTGGTCGCCGAAGATCTGCCGAGCCTGCTCGCCGATTGCGTTCATTTCGTCGAAAATGCCGAGGCGCTCTATCGCGCTGCGATGCTCGGCACGGTGATCCCGCTGACACCCCGGGAGATGGACGCATTCCGGGAGGATTTCCATCGCGGCCATCACGCGGCCAAGCTCTGGAGTTATTATCTCGGCAAGGGCGTCGCCGGCCGCACCATTCCCGAGCCTTGGATTTCTCTGCTCGGCTGAGCGTCGATAACGCCGCGTCATGTTGTGACGAAACTGTGTCATAACGCCTGAACAGGTGCTCCCGTTCGGGGCATTAATAATTCATTCCCCTGTTGCGCCCGACACTGGCCGCGCGACCCTTGCCGGAACCCGAATGGCGAGGGCGGAGGTCGGGCATGCATATGCAAGAGGAGCGAAGACATTCCGCGTTTTCGGGCGGATGCTTTTACGCGGCTTTCTATCTTTCCCTCGGCTCGATCGCCCTGGTCGGCTACCAGACGTTGGTGTGGTTGCGGCAAGGCGCCTGGGTTCCGCACCAAATGTGGCTGCTGCTGATCTGGGCGCGATGGGAGCAGCCGCCGAGGATCGTCTGGGGCCAGGCTCAGCCCGCGCTCGACCGCCTCTGGGGCCTTCTGGGCAATTGCCCGATCAGCATGTTCCTCGGCTTGCTCGCGATGAGCATTGCCTTTATCGGCTACCTGCGCGACCCGTCGCGCGCGCCGCCGCCACGGTTACGCGACGCGCATTAGCCGCGGCAATCCGGCCCGCCCTTCGCCTGCGGCGTTAACCACTCGTTAACCATATTCGGCGATTATCAATCCGACACCGGCGTTCCCTCCCACGCCAGTGATCCTCACAGACAACTCGGCCGCGCCTTTTGTGCGCGGCCTTTTTGTTATCGAGGCTTCGCGCGTTCCGGTCTGCGCCGGCATCCGGCCGGCTTCAGTGCCGGTCGAACGCGAAATCCCGGAAATGCCGCGGCGGCACATAGCCCGGCAGCGTCACGCGATAGACCAGGACCAAGGTGTCGACATTGGCCCCCGACGCATCGGCATAGGGCGCCCCCGCCATGTGACCATTCTGGGTGACGAAATCATTGTCGCTGCCGACAAAGAGAAAATAGTCGTCTTGCGCCCTCGGGTCGCCGACCGGCACCACCGCGATGCTCTCCCATTTTTCATAGAGATCGTCGCTGTCGCTGGGCGCGCCGTTATGCAGACCGAAGCGGTTGAGCTGCGCATTGTCGTCGATGTCGAGGAATTTCTGATACGCGACCGGCGTGATCGAACCGTTGAGTATGCCGAGCGGCGCGATCGGCGCGCCGGGCTCGTCATAGGCCGTGCCGGCGATATTGGTCGCACCCGAAATGTCGATCAGGTCGATGCTGCGATAGACCGAACCTGGCGAAGGATCGGCGAAGCCGCCATTGCTGTCGCGGGCGAGGACAAGGAACTGATGATCGTTGAGCGCGAATAATTCGCTTTGCGCCGCGATCAGGAGCTTCGTCTTGGTCGTGGTCTGATCCTGATAAAGCGGCAGCTGCACGACATATTCGCCGACCAGCCTGGGCTCGAAGCCGCGAAGATCATAGGCGAGAAGCCTGGTGTTGCGGCGCGTGGTCTTGATGTTGGGGGGATCGAGATCCTGGATCGTCGCGCTCTGCAGCAGCGCATAAAGCGTGTGCCGGTCGGGGCTCATCGCCAGACCCTCGAAGCCCTGATTGTTCTGCCGGCCCGAAACCGGATTGCCGGGATCTGGATTGTAGGTGATACCGATGGGCGGGCTGTCGGCCGAAAAATTCTCGACCACATGCCCCTGCCCGTCGGGACGCATCGGAATGAAGGCGTCAGGCGGGCGGATGACGCCGATGAGGCGGCCGCTCGAATTGTAATGATAGATGTAGGGCCCGTATTCGTCGCTCACCCACATCGTGCCGTCGCCAGGCAGCACGAGACCTTCGTCGTCAAGACTGATATGCCCGTTCGCGGCGACCGGCAGATCGGGGAAATGCAGGAAGGCCGGACGAACGCTTGCCGGGTCGAGACCGGTGGTAGGCGTGAAATCGCGGCGGCGGTCATGATCGCGATCGGAATCGGTCAATTCGTGGAGCATCACCGAGGTTACATAATGCATGGCGAGCTGGTTCTGCGCCGTCGTGCTCGCGCCATAGAACGGATGCAAGGTGATGGCGAAACGATGCACGCGGCCCGCAAAATCGATCGTACCTTGCGTGTTCCAGCCGCGATCCGGCGACATATAGAGCGTCCCGCTGTAGGAGCCGTCGCAATTCTTGCGCCAGCTGTCGAGATCCATCGCCATCGCCGAGCCGAAGCCGCCCAGCGTGTCGCCGAACCGGTCGACCGCGTCGGACGGCACGCGCGCCACGCCGACGAGACCTTGATTGACGAATGTCCGGCCCTCGAAGGTAACCGAATCGGCCGCCGCGGCCGCGCTCGCGAGCAAAGCGAGGCACGCCGCGCCGCAAAGCGCTCGGCGCGTAGCGTGCCAGAATCGCTGCGGATTTTCGCGACCACCAATCTGCTTTGCGTCCATCACGCGCACCCTCCCGACCTCGTGTTGAACCGGCATTGTCCTCGACGCTCGCGGCACCCTTTGCCGTCGCGCGCGTGGACGTGCAACGACGATCGGGAGATTTAGCGTCTTTGCGTGTCAGGATTATTACGCGCGACGCCGCTTCCACAATTTTGCCCACTTCGGCCATGGGCGGTGGATCGGCGCGGCGCAATCGCAAGACTTGTGAAGACGGCGAATCCAGTGCAACCTATCCGTCACCCGTCGGACCGACCCATCGTAAAAGCCAAGACGGCACGAACAGAGAGGACGCCAGCCATGAACGGATTTCCACGCCTATTTGGAGCCATCGCGCTTTCGCTCGGCATTGCCGCGGGCACGGCGAACGCCCAGACCATGACCTTCGCGTCATTGGCGCAAGGCAGCCTGACCTATTTTCAGACCACGGTGATGGCCAAGGTCCTCTTGGACAATACCGATTTGAAGATCGTGGTCACGCCGATGCAGGGCCCCGAGGCGCAGATCGGCTCGGTCGATATCAACGACGCGCAGCTCATGCTGATCGATGCGACCAATGCGGGCGTCGCCATCAACGGCCAGGAGACGTTCAAGGGACGGCCTCAGACGGAGCTGCGCGCGATCGCGAAGCTGATGCCCTTCTTCATCGGCTTCGTCGTCAAGAATGATTCGCCGTATAAATCGGTCGCCGATTTGAAGGGCAAGCGCCTGCCCTCCGGCTGGACCGCGTTTCGCCAAAGCATCGCCCTCGAGGAAGCGGTATTGGGAACCGCCGGGCTCACCATGCACGACTTCAAGCCCGTGCCGGAACCCGAGATCATCCGGCAGATGGACGACTTCAAGGCCGGCCGGCTCGACGCGGCGCTGATCGCCGTCGCCGCACCCAAGGTGCGCGAGGTCGACGCGGCGATCGGCGGGCTGCGGTTCCTGCCCATCCCATATAACGAGAAGACGCTCGCCGCGGTGAAGAAGGTGCGTCCGGACTTTTACCTCGCCGAGGTCAAGCCGAGCCCGGCCAATGTCGGCGTGACGCAGCCGATGAATCTCCTCGCCTTCGACCAAACCTTGGCAACGAACGCCAAAGTCCCGGACGAGGTGGTCGCGAAGATCGCGAAGGCGGTGCATGAACACAAGAAGGAGCTCGCGGAAGGCCATCCCACCTATTTCGGTCTGGACCCGAACGACATGGCCAAGCCGTTCAGCACGCTGCGCTACCATCCGGGCGCGATCCGATACTACAAGGAGATCGGTATCTGGCCGAAATCGTGACGGCGACGACATGGCCGATACCTCCACGGGCGCGAGCCTAGACCCGAACGCGACGATGGCGCCCGCATCGCCGGTCTCCCCGGTGGTGCGGGTGCTGCGCCCGATCCTCGCCGGCGGAATGACCGTCGCCTCGCTCGCCTGGGCGGCCGATCTCTACCGCATGGCGGGAATGCTGCTCTACACCGAGCAGTTCCTTGCCGCCATGCTCGGCGTATCGCTTTGCCTCGTCTACCTGCACTACCCGGCGAAGCGCGGGACGGTGCGCGGCAAACTGCCCTGGTACGACGCGCTCGCCGCCATCGCCGGGCTCGCCGCCGGCTGGTACGTCGCCTTCGTTTATCCCGACCTCGTCACGCGCCTGATCGACAAGCCGCTCGACGCGACCATCGTATCGGCGATCTTCTTCCTTCTCTGCATCGAGGGGCTTCGGCGAACCTCGGGCAACGTCCTCGTCGCCATCGTGCTCGTGCTCGTGGTCTATGCGCTGGTCGGCGACCTCGTGCCCGGACAATTTCAGACACGCCATCTGTCGGTCCAGAACCTGCTGCTCTACCTCTCGCTCGACACGAACGGCTTGTTCGGCTTCACACTGTCGGTCGCCTGCACCATCGTCTTCGCCTATGTCTATTTCGGCCAGCTGCTCGGCCGGTCGGGCGGATCGGATTGCTTCAACGACGTGGCGCTGTCGCTCATGGGCCGCTATCGCGGGGGCTCGGCCAAGATCGCGATCACGGCATCGAGCCTGTTCGGCACGATCTCGGGCCTCGCCGCCTCGAATATCCTCGCTACCGGCGTCGTCACCATTCCGATGATGAAGAAGTCCGGCTATCCGCCCCACACCGCTTCGGCGATCGAGGCCGTGGCGTCCACCGGCGGCCAGATCATGCCGCCGGTGATGGGCGCCGTCGCCTTCCTCATGGCCGACTTCCTGGCGGTGCCCTATTCGGCGGTGGTGCTCGCGGCGCTGATTCCCGCGGTCCTTTATTACGTCGCGCTGTTCATCATCGCCGACCTCGAAGCCGCCAAGCTCGGTATCACGCGCGTCGAGGAAGCGATGATTCCGAGCTTCCTTCGCACGATGAAGCAGGGTTGGCCGTTCTTCGTGCCGATCGTCGTCCTGGTCTACGCGCTGTTCGAGCTCAACGTCGAGGCGGAGACCGCCGCGCTCTACGCTTGCGTTTCGGTCATCGGCATCACCTGGGTGTTCGGCTATAAGGGCAAGCGCATGCCCTTGCGCGACATCTTCGACGCGCTGGTCACCACCGGACTCGGCATTCTCGATGTGATGATGATCGTCGCCGCGGCCGGATTTATCCTGGGCGTTCTCAACATCTCCGGCATCGGATTTCTGATGACCGTGTCGCTGGTATCGCTGGGTCAGAACAGCCTGCCGCTTCTGCTCCTGATCGCGGCGGTGTTGTGCATCTTCCTCGGCATGGGCATGCCAACCATCGGCATCTATATCCTGGTCGCGGTCGTGTTCGCGCCCCCTCTGGTCAAACTTGGGGTCGATCCGATGGCGGCGCATTTGTTCGTGTTCTATTTCGGCATGATGTCGCTGGTGACGCCGCCGGTCGCCATCGCCGCGTTCTTCGCCGCCAATATCGGCGGCGCCGATCCCATGCGCACCGGATGGAGCGCAACCAGGCTCGGCTGGACAGCCTATATCGTGCCGTTCCTCTTCGTCTATTCGCCGGCTCTTCTGCTCAAAGGCAGTCCGTTCGACGTCGCCATCGCGGTGGCCACTGCGGTCGGCGGCGTGTGGCTCGTCTCCATCGCGCTCACCGGCTATTTCATGCGGCCCATCGCCGCGATACGCCTGGCCTTCGCCGCGGCCGGACTCCTTCTGATGATCCCGGGCGGGGTCGCCTGGTGGGGGCCTTGGACCGACATCATCGGATTGGCGGCCGGCGTTGCGCTCGTCGCCTACGAGATCGCCGGCACGCGCGCGGCGCGGCGTGGCTTAAGCGCGCGGATCGTGCCATAGCGGAGGCAAGTGCCGGGCGCGGCTTCTGCGGAAGCGATTGCCCGTTCGGCGTCGAAAACGTGACACAACAAAGATCGAGAACGTGATGCGGTCGCGCGAAGCTCGATCACAGCACAACGAGATCGCGTCCATCGCGATGGAGAAAGCGACTGCGGCGGCGCCCGATCGGCATTGCGCGCGGCGACGCGCGACGCACTCAAGGAAAATCCGCCAACGCCGGTTTATCGTTCACATGTGGTGAATGAACCGATCGAGGATGGACGCGCAGAACCCCGCGCGACGACGCTCGTTGACGCCTGAGCCGAATTCACGTCGTCGCCGGCGGATTTATCTTTGCAGTGCTATGACGATCCGTGACCGAGCGCGCTGTGATAATCTGTGACCAAATCGAGATTACGCGCTTTTTACTTTACACGTGCGAATCGCTGCGATGTTCGCGCACGCGATTCGCCACGAGTTGAAATCGAAATGAGAATCGGCGCTTAAAGATGATTCCGCAACAACGATAATACAACGCGGCTGAGTCCGACCCAAATCAGTACGCAGAAGAACGATGTCGTGGTCCAGACAATAACTCTGACAATTGGTCGTTCCCAACGCTGCGGCTTTTCGGCTTCTGCCTGCTCCGTTGGGGCTTCTACCCCGGATGAAGTCGCCATGATGACTCCGTGATGTTCTTGTTACTCATTAATTACAGCAACCAATTTCCCACGAAGCGGGCTGCCTTTTCAAGCCCGGCGAAAGATATTATCTTTATTATCTTCTTCGTTCGCGCTAAAATAACAAATATGTCGATTCACGCGCTGTTCGGAACCGGCGAGGACGACCAAGGACTTCCACGCGAAGGACGCGGTCTGACGCTATCCGCCCGGCTGGTAGCCGAAATCCGCCAGGCGCTGTTCGAACGTCGCCTGAAGCCGGGCGATCATCTCGGCGGCGAGAAGGATATCGCGGCGCGGACCGGGGTTTCGCGGATCGTCGCGCGCGACGCGCTCCGGACGCTCGAGGCGATGGGAATCGTCGAAATCAAGGTCGGATCGGGCGGCGGCGCGCGGATCGCCCGCGGCAATCCGCATCGCTTCGCCGAGGCGCTCGCCGTGCAACTCGAGCTCGCCGGCACCGATGTCGCCGAAATCATGGACGCACAGCGCGCGGTCGAATGCCTGGCCGCGGAACTCGCGGCCGAGCACGGCACCAAAGAGGATTTCAAGCGGCTGCGGGCGCTCAACACTCAGGCCGAGCGCCTTCTCGACGACATCCCCGGCTTCACCCGCAACGGCGCCGCGTTCCATCTCGCGATCGCTGCAGCGTCCCGCAACCGCGTTCTCGTCGTCCAGCTCCAATCGCTTCAGCACGTCTCCTGGCCGTCGCGCAACCCCACCCTCACGCGCGACGTGGCCGAGCATGTGCTGACGGCGCATCGCGAGCTTTTACGCCTTATCGAAACCCGCGACCCCACCGCCGCGCGCCAGCTCATGGATGCGCATGTGAAGATGATCCGCGCCCGGCGCATCGCCGAGCAGGATGAAGGCCGAACGATCGGCGCCTGTTGCTGATCGACGGCGAACGAGGAACGAGGAAAAGGAGGAAAGCATGGGCAAATTCGTCATCGGGCCGCATTTCCGGCTGCAGGAATGGGTCGCCGAAGAAAAGGGTTATTTCGCCGCCGAAGGCTTGGACTATGAATTCCAGGAAACCATGCCTTCGAGCACGGGCGCGGCGCACCATCTCGGCAACAAGGTGGGCGCGTTTCAGACCATCGAGGCCGGACGGACCTGCGATGTCAGCGGCGCCTGCCACTGGACCGTCAATGTCGCGGCGAGCCAAGGCCACGGCAAGCTCTATGCCGACGCCTATTCGATCTCGCCCGCCGGCGTCTTCGTCGCGGCTGATTCCGCGATCAAAGAGCCCAAGGATCTGGCCGGCGTGCCGATCTCGGTCGGCTATCAATCGGGCAGCCATTACGCCACCATCCAGGCGCTCGAGCAGTTCATGCCCTTGGCCGAGATCAAGCTCAACTTCAATGACGGGCTTCTCTTCAGCCGCATGGAGCGCTTGTTCGACGGCCAGTCCCCGGCCGTCACCGTGTTCAGCGGACCCTATTATTTTCTCGAGCAATTGGGATTCCGCAAGGTGCTCGATTGCACCTTCATGATGGCCGCGACCGTCAACGGCAATCCCGATCCGGCCGATCTGCGCAAATATTTCGCGGCGCTGCGCAACGCTCAGCGCGACATCGATCTGCGCCCCGAGCTCTACACCCATTACTATAAGAAAGAATTCCCCGCGCGCTTCCATGCGCAGATGGATACGCGGCGTTGGGGACCGGGCGAGCGCGTCGTGTTCGAACCCTATACGCGCGAAGTGTTCGAGGAATTGCAGCGTTGGATCGCCGAGCGCGGCATCTTCCCCGACGGCAATCTGGGCACGGGCGATTACGACAGGTCGGTCATCAGCGTGGCAGCGGCGTAGCCCTATTGCGGCTCCGCAAAACCGATTGAAGAGGGGCGCGAGGGCGGCGAGCGGAGAGCGGCGGGGTCTGGCACGATCGGCACGACGTGCTACAACAACGCTCGCTCGCCGTTTGAAGAGGAGGAAACAATGAACGCCGACGCCAAGAAGACCGCGCTCCGTATGATCCCCTACGGAATCTACGTCATGACCGCCGATGACGGCAAAGGCGGCATCGCCGCGGCAACCGTGAACTGGGTGACGCAAACCGCTTTCGCGCCGCCCCTGGTCGTGGTCGGCGTCAAGACGGATTCCGGCGCCTATGCGCTGGTGAAGAGCACGAGGGCTTTCGTGCTCAACATGCTCGGCAAGGATCAAAAAGGCCTCGCCTTCACCTTCTTCAAGAACGCGACCCTGGCCGAGGGCAAGATCAGCGGGCAGCCCTTCCACAAGGGCGTCACCGGCGCGCCGATCCTGACCGAGGCGCTCGCCGCCGTCGAATGCAAGGTCACTGCGGTCGTCGAGCAGGGCGACCATCACATCGTCGTCGCCGAAGTGGTCGAGGCGCATGTGATGAAGCCGCCCGTCGGTCGTCCGGACGCCGCGATTCTCGAAATGAAGGATCTGGGCGACAACGTGTTCTACGGCGGATAGTTCGCGGCGCCGGTGGAACGGCCGCCTGCAATAAAGCTGCCGTGTCACGGACCCGCCCGAAAAAAGTCACCGCGGCGGCCGGCGCAGCCTGGGAATAGGGATTAGGCTTCCTGCGTTATGGGAGCACGCCCTGCACAGGGCGTTCCTCCCTAAACTTGGGCCGCGGTTGACCGCGGCCTTTTCTTTTTCCGCCGGCGCACGGACAGGTTTTACCGCAGCGACTGGTTGAGCTTTTCGAGCGCGGCCGTACCCGGCACGAGATCCGAAGTGCCGAGCTCGTTCAAGGGCTTCTCGACGTGTTGAGATAGTCGTGCAAATCCTGCCCTTGCGGATCGACATAGAGGAGGCCGGTGACGATCTCCCCGCCGCCGCGCGCTCCTGCAGATAGGTCATGGCGGCGATCTTGTCGCTCGGATCGTAATGCGGCGCCAGCTTCCTCAAGCGCAGCACCGAACCGTCATGCTGGGTCACGAGCTCGACCGTACCGGGCGCGTAATCCGCGACGATCGGCTCGTGCTCGACCATTACGTCGAGCCGGTTGACGGTCTCGTTGTGCTCGCGCACATAATCGAAGCTCTTGGTCGAGCCGACATGGTTGTTGAAGGCGACGCAGGGGCTGATGCAATCGATGAAAGCCGCGCCGTGGTGGTTGATCGCGGCCTTGATCAACGGCACGAGCTGGGCCTTGTCGCCCGAGAAACCGCGCGCGACGAAGGTCGCGCCCAGCCCGAGCGCCATCGCGACCATGTCGATCGCGCTGTCGTTGTTGGTGGCGCCGTATTTGCTCTTGGAGCCCTTGTCCGATGTCGCCGAGAACTGACCCTTGGTGAGCCCGTAGACGCCGTTGTTCTCGACGATATAGAGCATGTTCACGCCGCGGCGGATGCTGTGCGCGAACTGGCCGAAGCCGATCGACGCGCTGTCGCCGTCGCCCGAGACGCCGAGATAGATCAGATCCTTGTTGGCGAGATTGGCGCCGGTCAGCACCGAGGGCATGCGGCCATGCACGGAATTGAAGCCGTGCGAATTGCCGAGGAAATAATCCGGCGTCTTGGACGAGCAGCCGATGCCCGACATCTTGGCGATGCGGTGCGGCTGGAGATCGAGCTCGAAGCAGGCTTGGATGATCGCGGCGCTGATCGAATCATGGCCGCAGCCGGCGCAGAGGGTCGAGATCGAGCCCTCGTAATCGCGGTGCGTGAAGCCCAGCTTGTTGGTCGGCAGCTGCGGATGGTGGAGCTTCGGTTTCGGAATATAGGTCATGGTGTTCCGCCGTCCTTTACCGGGCCACTTCGCGAAGCGGCGCGATGTTGCGCGCCTTCAGAAGGCCGCCGATCTTGTCGATGATGAAGCGCGCCGTGATCGGCGTGCCGTCGTAATGCAAGACTGGCACGATGCGCGCCGGATCGAGATTGCACTCGGCCATGAGCAGGGTCCGAAGCTGCGCGTCGCGATTCTGCTCGACGAGGAAGACCTGCTCGTGCTCGAGCACGAAGTTGACCACCTCGTCGCTGAAGGGAAATCCCCTCACCCGCATCGCGTTCAGATGGATGCCCTGCGCGTCGAAGGCCTCGAGCGCCTCGTGCATCGAAGGCGTGGTCGAGCCGAAATAGAGCACGCCATATTTCGTCTTCGCCTTGGCATCGCGCCGCAGCGGCGCCGGCACGAGCTTCTTCGCGGTCTCGAATTTGCGCAACAGGCGCTGCATGTTCTCGACATAGACCGTGCCGTTCTCGCTGTATTTGGCGAAACGGTCATGCGAGGAGCCGCGGGTGAAATAGCTGCCCTTCGTGGGATGCGTGCCGGGATAGGTGCGATGGCCGATGCCGTCGCCGTCGAAATCGGTGTAGCGCGCGAACTCCTTGCCCGCCTCCAGATCCTGAGATGACAGGACCTTGCCACGGTCGAGCTGGCGGGCGTCATCCCAGGCGAAGGGCTTGGTCAGCCAGTCATTCATGCCGATGTCGAGATCGAGCATGAGGAAGATGGGAGTTTGCAGCCGGTCGGCCATGTCGAAGGCGAGCGCCGCCATCTCGAAGCATTCGCCCGGATCCTCGGGGAAGAGCATCGGATGCTTGGTGTCGCCATGCGAGGCATAAGCGGCGCCGATGAGATCGGCTTGCTGCGTGCGCGTCGGCATGCCGGTCGACGGCCCGCCGCGTTGTACGTCCATCACCACCGCCGGGATCTCGGCATAATAGCCCAGCCCTAGGAACTCGGTCATCAGCGAGACGCCGGGGCCCGAGGTGCAGGTGAAGGCGCGCGAACCGTTCCACCCCGCGCCCATGACGATGCCGATCGAGGCGAGCTCATCCTCGCCCTGCACGATCGCGTATTTCGCCTTGCCGGTTTCCTTGTCCAGGCGGTATTTGCGGCAATAACGCATGAAGGCCTCGGCCACGCCGGTCGAGGGCGTGATCGGATACCACGCGCAGACCGTGGCGCCGCCATAGACCGCGCCCAGAGCGGAGGCGCTGTTGCCGTCGATGAAGATACGGTCGCCGACCTTGTCGGACTGGCGCACCCGCAGACCGAGCGGCGCCAGATGGGCCTTCGCGTAGTCGATGCCCATATGCAGCGCCTTCACATTGGGCGCGATGAGCTTGTCCTTGCCCTGGAACTGATCGGCGATCAGCTTCTCGATCGCCAGCACGTCCATGTTGAGGAGCGCGGCCAGCGCGCCGACATAGATGATGTTCTTGAAGAGCTGGCGCTGGCGCGGATCGGTGAAGGCGCGGTTGCAGATATCGGTCAAGGGCACGCCGATGACGTTGATGTCGTCGCGGAATTTCGACGGCGGCATCGGCTTGGTTGAATTGTAGAACAGATAGCCGCCGGGATCGATCTCGGCCACGTCCGCGGCCCAGGTCTGCGGATTCATCGCCACCATCAGATCGACGCCGCCGCGCCGCCCGAGATGGCCTGCCTCGCAGATGCGCACCTCGTACCAGGTCGGAAGGCCCTGGATGTTCGACGGGAAGATGTTGCGAGACGCGACCGGTACGCCCATGCGCAGCACCGAGCGCGCGAACAGCTCGTTCGCGCTCGCCGAGCCCGAACCGTTGACGTTCGCGAATTTGACGACGAAATCGTTGATCGCTTCTATTTGCTTCGGCATGCGGGTCCAGCCACCGTCATATCAAGAAGGAATTTCTGCATGTCCCAGGCGCCGGTCGGACACCGCTCGGCGCACAGGCTGCAATGAAGGCACACATCCTCGTCCTTGGCCATGATGCGGCCGGTCTTCAATTCGGGCGAGACGTAGATGTCCTGGGTATGATTCTTCGCCGGCGCCTTCAGATGGAGCCGCAGATGCTCCTCATCCTCGTTCGCGGTGAAGGTGATGCAGTCCATCGGGCAGATATCGACGCAGGCATCGCATTCGATGCATAAAGACGGCGTGAACACGGTCTCGACGTCGCAATTGAGGCAGCGCTCGGCCTCGGCATAGCCGAGCTTCCGGTCGAAGCCCAGCTCGACCTCCAGCTTCACGTCCTTGAGCGCGATCACCTTGTCCTGCAACGGCACGCGATAGCGCGCATCGTTGGAGATATCGTTGTCATAGCTCCACTCATGGATGCCCATCTTCTGGCTGATGAGCGCGACATCGGGCGGCGGGCGCTTCTTCACGTCCTCGCCATGGCACAATTTGTCGATCGAGACCGCCGCCTCGTGGCCATGCGCCACCGCCCAGATGATATTCTTGGGCCCGAATGCCGCGTCGCCGCCGAAGAACACGGTCGGGATCGTCGACTGCATCGTCGCCGGATCGACCACCGGCATGTCCCATTTGTCGAATTCCATGCCGATGTCGCGCTCGATCCAGGGAAAGGCATTCTCCTGCCCGACCGCGACCAGCACATCGTCGCATTCGAAATGCTGGTCCGGCTCGCCCGTCGGCACGAGCGAGCGCCGTCCCTTGGCGTCATAGGCCGCTTTCACCTTTTCGAAGGTGACGCCGGTCAGGCGTCCGTTCTTGTGCGTGAATTCCTTGGGCACGAGCATGTTGAGGATCGGGATGTCCTCGTGCATGGCGTCTTCCTTTTCCCAAGGCGACGCCTTCATCTCTTCGAAGCCCGAGCGCACGATGACCTTCACGTCTTCGCCGCCCAGGCGCCGCGAGGTGCGGCAGCAATCCATGGCGGTATTGCCGCCGCCGAGCACGATCACGCGCTTGCCGATCTTGTCGATATGTCCGAAGGAGACGCTTGAGAGCCAGTCGATGCCGATATGGACATTGGCCGCGGCTTCCTTGCGGCCGGGGATGTCGAGCTCGCGGCCGCGCGGCGCGCCCGAGCCGACGAAGATCGCGTCATAGCCCTGCGTCAAAAGCTTCTTCAGGCTGTCGATGCGCTCGCCGAAATGCGTCTCGATGCCCATATCCGTAATGTAGCCGCATTCCTCGTCGGTGACTGATTCGGGCAGTCGAAAGCGCGGGATCTGGGTGCGCATCATCCCGCCGGCCTTCGGATCGGCGTCGAACATCACGAGGTGATAGCCCAAGGGCGCCAGATCGCGCGCCACGGTGAGCGAGGCCGGCCCCGCGCCGATGAGCGCGATCCGCTTGCCGTTCTTCTGTACCGGAATACCGGGCAAGCGGTCGCGGATGTCGTCCTTGTTGTCCGCGGCGACGCGCTTCAAGCGGCAGATCGCGACCGGCTCTTTCTCGACGCGGCCGCGCCGGCAGGCGGGCTCGCAAGGCCGGTCGCAGGTGCGCCCGAGGATGCCCGGGAACACGTTCGACTTCCAATTGATCATGTAGGCGTCGGTATAACGCCCGGCCGCGATCAAGCGGATATATTCCGGAACCGGCGTATGCGCCGGACAGGCCCACTGACAATCGACGACTTTATGGAAGTAATCAGGGGCCGCGATATTCGTGGGCTCCAAAGCCTAATCTCCTTAAACCGCTCCGCCCCCCTGCGCCATACAAGGTTCTGGCTTGCGTCGGCGCGTCCGTTTGCGATCACGGCTGGCCGCTTCTCTTGCGCTTCCCCCACGCGCACGCAACGACCGGAACCGCTTAACAAATCCCGGCCGGGACACACGCGGTGCCAAACCTTGAGGGCGGGTAACTCTGCCCCATCGACTGTGAATTCGCAACTGTCGCAAGACCATAGATGGTCTATGGATTCTTGATTTTGACGCAAGGGGCGAAGCACCGGCCGCGGGCTTCGCCGGCGCGGTTAAGCTCGCCTGCCGGAAAACCGCGTTGCTGCGATGCGGCATCAATGCCCGGCTGCTTCTTGCAAAAGCGGCGAAACCAGCCTGCCGGCTTCGGCTTCGGCGTGACCGCCCCTTGACAGGCAAGGCCAAAGCGTTGTTCTAGCTTTCGAAATGAGAGCTTTCAGCAAATTCATGATCGTCCGCCCTTCGAGGCTTGCGCCATGATCCTGACGCCGATCGAAGCAGCGCAACTTCCCGCGGTGCTGGCGCGCTTCGCTACCGGCCTCGACGCGCCGGCCCGCACCGTGTTCTGCCGCATCGCAGACCCGCGCAAGGCGCAACGCGCATGCGGCGCGGATGCAGCGGCGCATCACGGCGTCGCGCTCGACCTCGCGCGCGCGTTCGGCATGGAAATTCTGCCCGGAAGCCCGGCGCTCGATTTCGGCTGGAATGGCCGCGCGCTGCGCGAAGCGACGGAGGCCTATGTCTTGCTGCACGAGATCGCGCATTTCCAGATCGCGCCGCCGCAGCGCCGGCACCGTGTCGATTTCGCATTGGGACCCGGTCCGGAAACCAGCGATTGCGCGACGGCGCAGCGCGCAGCCCGCCTCTTCGGCATCGCGCGCGAAGTGGAAGAGGCGATGGCCTCGCTCCTCGGCATTCTGTGGGAGGTCGAGCTCGGGCAGCCCGCCCTGGCTTCCTTCCTCGACCAGAATTGGCTCGAAGGCGCCGGCAGGGCCGGCGCCGCCGCGCATTTCATGAACGTGCTCGCGCGATTGAAGGAAGCAGGCCTTGTCGATGACGACGGGCACCCGCAACGGCGCTGCGTTGGGGCTCAAGCCGCGCCCGATCAACGCGAACGCGCTTCGCGAAGTTCCGAACCGGAGAGCCACGACACGGCATCATCCAGCTTATAAAACGCGCGGTGAACCGAACGCGGAAAGAGCGCGGCGACGATCTTGACCAGCGCGGCGAACTGGCCGTCGCGCACCACATAAGCAATGCGCGAATTGCGTTTCACACCCCTTCCCCACGCAGCAAGATCGCGCACCGCGCGAATGGCGGTCCAATCGACCGCGCCGGTAAAGCGCGTCAGATCGACCAAAGTGGGAATCGAGGGCTCGACCACCCCGGCGCTGAGCCCATCGGCGAAGCAGCGAACAAGATCTTCACCCGTCGCCTCGTTTTCGATCAGTATCCACAGAAGATTACATTTCCGTCTGAGGAAAACTCCGCCCAGGACGGTATGACTGCTAATATAGTTGTCGTCCGCAAAGAAATTCTCGCGTCGCCATTCCTCGGCCTTCGGCGGCTCCACCCTATTTGCTCCATTTTTTGTCATGGCCACGAAGGATCTGTCGATTAGGCTTTCGCCGAGGATCGCCGTTACACCCCACCATTCTAGTGAGAAGGGAAGACGATACCTTATATTGTAGAAATTAATAATCAAATTTTATAGAAACGGGTAGTCATGCCGAAATGACAACCTCGACGTGAAGGCGTGTAACTTAAGCTTCGGCGATGGGCGGGGGCGCGCAGAACGGCCAAAGACATCACCTCGCGGGAGGCGATGGCGCGAGGCCGGCGATCCGCTCCGGCGCATCGGCCAGGCTTTGCCTTGCCGAAACGGCGGACTGGCTTGGGCCGCGCGGCCCCGTTGGGCTAGGCTCGTCTTGCCTTCAACACACACCCGGCGCAACATCGATCAGCCGGCAGGGATGAGCCCGGCACGGAGGAAACCATGGCAAACGAAGCGGCGACCATGAGCGCGTCCGAGCGCGCCGACGCGCTCGAGCATCGCATGATGAAGGATCTCGATCAGGTGATCCTGCGCTCGGTGCTCTTCACCTCGGGCGACAAGGATCCGACCGGGCCGCTTCAGGATCCGTTGCCGGCCGGCAAGCATGTGCTGCAGGGACCCGATCCGCGGCTCAAGCCGATGCCGAAAAAGCCGACCTTGCTCGACTATTTCGAATGCCGCTTCGCGCCCGCCAATCATCTGTTGCAAAGCGCGGCGCTGGCGAAGAAAGCCGGGCATAACGAGAAGGTGATCCTCGCCTGCCTGCTTCACGACATCGGCGTGATGGGCTTCATCCGCTCGGATCACGGCTATTGGGGCGCGCAGCTCATCGCGCCCTATGTCGACCAGGAAGTGAGCTGGGCCATTCGCGCGCATCAGGCGCTGCGCTTCTTTCCGGACGAATCGGTCGGCTACAAATATCCCGAGATGTATATCCGGCTCTTCGGCGAGGATTTCGAGCCCGAATCCTACATCAAGCGCGACTACGAGAAGGCGCGGAACCACAAATGGTACATGACCGCGCGGCTGATCTGCGTCAACGACATCTATGCCTTCGATCCCAATGCCAATCCGAGCATGGATGATTTCGTCGACATCATCGGGCGCAATTTCCGGCAGCCCGAAGAGGGGCTGGGATGGGACGACAGCCCGTCCGCCCATATGTGGCGCACGATCATGATGCCGACGCGCGCGCTCTGACCGCCGCGCCGCCCCGCGCCTCGCAGCGACGGGCTAAAAGAGGATGAGCGCCGGGATCGCGGTCTCGCTGTCATCCTCGATCAGAACCGGCTCGAGCGCGCGCGAAGCGGGCGAGCGCGGGCGCAACTCGAATATCTCGTCGATACCATCCGGGCGTGACCCCGTATCCGGCCGGCGCCGCCGCGTCTCCGGGCGCGCGCTCATGATTGCGAGATCGGTGAATCGGAGACCGAATCGCAATCGGTCGCTGCGACGATATGGATCGCAAGGCAGCGTTGATAGAGCGTTGGCTCGCGCCGCCGGATGAGGCGTTGCAGCCAGGATTGAGGCTCCTCGCGCACCGGGCTCGCCGGACGCGCAGCCGGCCAAGAATCGCTGATGTCTTCGGCAGTACTTGCCGTGATACTTGCACGCATGGCTCCAACCCCCTGAAAAGGTTCGACCGTTATTCCGCAGAGCGGGTAGGAATGCGCTAAGAATGGTTAATGAATCGTTAACGGCGGTCACCGCGCGAATCGCCTGCGACTCGCTCCGGCGCCCAAAAACCTCAAAGTGCCAAGGTGTTAGGCGGGAAAATCGCGTCGAGCGGCAGGGTGCGGGGCGTGAGCCCTTGCTCGTGAGAATAGGCCGCAATGGTCTCGAGGACGCGGCGATTCGCGGCCACGCCATAGGGGAACGGGTCGCCAAGCAAGCCGGCAGCCGCTTCCGGGGCCAGCATGCCCAACTGCACATGGCTCTGCACCGCCTCGCTCACCCGGGCAAGCCAGCGATCCTTGGCCGCGCGGAAGGCGTTGTAGAGGTTGAGCACCACCCAGGGGTGGCGCTCGGCGATCGAGCGGCGCACGACCATGCCGTGATTGATCGGGAACATCCCGGTCTTGGCGAAATAGCGCCGCCCTTCCGCCGCGGGATCGGCAAAGAGGAGACGCACCTCCGGCCGGTCGGCAAGATTGGCCTGGCTGCGGTCGACGACATTGTTGCCGACGATGTAATGGAGCGCCGCGTCGAGGCGGCCATCGAGCAGCATCGAACCGATGCTCTCATTCGCCGGGATGCGGTTGAACTTCAGGCCGGGCGGCGGGCGGAAGCCGGTTGCGCCGCCATGGCTCACCTCCTCCGTCCGCTCCATGAACCATTCGATGTCGTTGGGCGCGACACCGAATTCATGCTGCAGCACGCCGCGTCCCCAGAGCGCGGCGGTCTGCTGATATTCGGGCACGCCGACGCGCTTGCCCTTGAGATCGGCCGGCTTCTCGATGCCGCGATCGTTGCGCACCCAGATACCGGTGTGGAAGAAGCGCCGCGTGGTGAAAACCGGGAACGCCACCCAATCCCGATTGCCGTTCGCGATCGTGATCAAGAGCGAGGACATCGACATTTCCGAGACGTCGAATTCCTGGAAACGCAGCTGGCGCCAAAAAATCTCCGAGGGATGAAGCGCGGTGAATTGCAGCTCGATCCCCTCGGGCTTGATGCCGCTGTCCAGGACCGCGCGCGAGCGCGCATTGGGTTGCATCGCGATGCTGAGCTGAAGATCGGCCATGGAGCGCCTCCTCCCTTAAAAGCCGCGCCGGCGAAGGCTCTCTAAACCGCGCCCCTCATGGGCGCAAGCGGAACCGGCTTTACGCGAGCGGGTCTCGCGCGCCACACTCGCCTTACTCGGGCGAGCAAGGCCTCGGGCGTGCAAGGGAGGAAAGCGTGAACATCAAGGACGGCGTCGCCATCGTTACGGGCTCCGCCACCGGCATCGGCGCCGAGACCGCGAAGCTTCTGGCGTCGAGAGGTTGCCGCGTCGTGGTCAACTACACCAAGAGCCGCGCCGAGGCCGAGGAAACCGCCGCTTCGTGCCGTGCTTTCGGCGTCGATGTGCTCCTGCACCAGGCCGACATCGCGGACGACAAGGCTTGCCGCGGCATGGCCCAAGCCGCGATCGAGCGCTGGGGCCGGATCGACGCGCTGGTCAACAGCGCGGGCAAGACCAAGCCCGCGCGCCCGGGCGATCTCGATGCGCTCAACGGCCCCGATTTTCTCGAGATCTACGCGGTCAATGTCGTCGGCACCTATCAGATGATCCGCGCCGTCGTGCCGCAAATGAAGAAGCAGGGCAACGGCGCGATCGTCAACGTCTCGGCCTTGGGCGCGCTCGACGGCGAAGGCAGCTCGATCGCCTATGGCGCCTCGAAAGGCGCGCTCAATTCGATGACCATCGCGCTCGCGCGCCAGCTCGCGCCCGCGATCCGCGTCAACGCGGTAGCGCCGGGCTTCGTTGCCACCCGCTGGATGAAGAACCTCTTGGGCGAGCAACGCTTCAACGAGCGCGTCGCCGAGATGGCGAAGATCACGCCGGTGGGCAAGACCGCTTTCGCCGAGGACATCGCGCAAATGGTGTGCTGGTTCATCGACGGGCCCGATCTCATCACCGGCGAAGTGCTGCCGATCGATTACGGCACGCGCTTCGGCAAGCTCAGTCCCAAGGGGTGAACGCATCATGGAACAGGCGATCAGTTTTCCTTCGGATGGCATCGCCCTCAAAGGCGTGCTGCACGTGCCCGACGGCCCAGCGAAACCGCGTCCGGCGATCATTCTCTGCCACGGTTTCGGCGGGAGCTGCCGCGGCGCCGGCCATCCCGAGCTGGCGCAAGCGCTGACCCTCGCCGGCTATGTCGTGCTGCGCTTCGATTTTCGCGGCTGCGGCCAGAGCGAGGGCGAGCGCGCCAATGTCATCTGCCTCGAAGAGGCGCGCGATCTGCACCACGCGATCGATTTCCTGGAAACCCAGCCGGGCATCGATCGCGACCGCATCGGCGTGATCGGCGCGAGCCTCGGCGGCTCGGTCGCGCTCCATGTCACCGCAAACGACCAGCGCTTGAAATTCTGTGCGGCCAATGGCGCGATCGGCAGGGGCGAGCGCCGTTTCCGCTTCCAATATCGCGATCCGGCGCAATGGCGGTCTTTCCTCGAGCGCCTCGAGGACGCCAAGCGCGTCAAGGCCGAGACCGGCCGGTCCGTGATGCTGAACCGCTTCGACATTGTGTACATCCCTGAGAGCAATCGCGGCGGCCTGCCGCCGGGGGCGACCATGGAATTCACCGCCGAGACGGCGATGAGCATGCTGGGATTCAACCCCGAGGACACGATCGCCGAGATCGCGCCGCGGCCGCTGCTGCTCATTCACCCGCGCGCCGACGCGGTCGTGCCGGTGTCGGAGACCGAATCGATGGCCGCCGCCGCGGGCGCCCAGTGCGAGACGCATATCACCGAGAGCCGCAACCATTTCGGCTCCGGCGATCCGACCCTGATCGCGATCACCCTCGATTGGCTGAAGCGGAAGGTGGCAGCGGGGTGAGACCCAAAGAAGCAACAATGGCAGCCTTCACGAAGATCGAACAGGAAGCGATCATCCTCAAAGCCGTCTGGGAGATGATCGATGATATGGTCAACTACGAGATGTTCGTGAAGAACGAGAACGTCGAAGATATCACTTTGATGTTCGAGACCGGCACGCATATGCGGCTATTCAATATTCTCCTCGGCGACTTTCTTTCAATTCCTCAAAGGCGACGCTCGAACGCACTGCCATTCGACTTACCCGAGCCACCAAGCGGCAGCCACGAAACAAACCTCACTTTTCTCTTCTACATGCGGGAAATTTGCAAGAGTCCCACGCTCAATACCAACGCAACCGCTATCCTAAAGCCCGTTGACGCTTTCATTGATTGGCTTGAGGGCGAATCATTTGTCGAAAAAGTGTGGCTGCCGTCTATTTCTCTTCAGTTGGACATGCGGATCAAGCGCATCACCTACCTGAAAATCTGTGGCGATATTGGTAAGCACAATTTCGCTCGCCTCCAGGGCAACGTACGGCGAATTTGTCGCATTCTTGCCGGTCACGGTCATCCGATTAACGAAGGGAGCGGCTACACTGTGCTGCCAGAGTTCTTTGACTGGTTCCATCGACATGTCTTTGGCTACCACTACAGTACGATTGCCGAATTCTTGAACAATATTCGCTGGGGCATTTACGATTATCTGAAACCGGAATTTGAACGATCGTTCGAGTGGCTCGAGCCGCACCCAGCATATAAATTCAGCTACCCTGTGGGCTTGGCCGACCCTCTGGCGCGCCAGATGTATTGGGATCTGATGAACATGGCGAGATCAGAGCCCTATTTCGCGAAGTTCACGGTGACGCCATTCCTAAAAAGGCGATACTAGCTGCACAGATGCCGCATCAGCCTACCACCTCAATGCGCCGGCCGCGGCACGGCGGCGCCGCTCTTGCCGACGAGGAAATCCAAGTCGCAGCCCTGATGGGCCTGCATCACATGCTCGGTGTAGAGCTTGACCCAGCCGCGCTCCGCCGCCGGCGCGGGCGGCTTCCAGGCCGCGCGCCGGCGCTGCAGCTCGGCATCACTCACATCGAGATGAAGGCGGCGGCGCTCGACATCGAGCTCGATCATATCGCCGTCCTTCACCAGCGCGAGCGTGCCGCCGGCTGCCGATTCCGGCGAGACATGGAGCACGACCGCGCCATAGGCGGTGCCGCTCATGCGCGCATCCGAGATCCGCACCATGTCGGTGATGCCCTTTTTCAAGACCTTCTTCGGCAGCGGCAGATTGCCGAGTTCGGGGAAGCCGGGATAGCCGCGTGGCCCCGCGCCTTTCAGCACCATGACGCAGCTCTCGTCGATATCGAGCGCGGGATCGTCGACGCGCGCCTTGAAATCCTCGATCGTCTCGAACACGACCGCGCGGCCGCGATGCTTGAGCAAGGCTTGCGTCGCCGCCGAGGGCTTGATGACCGCGCCGTCCGGGCAGAGATTGCCGCGCAACACGGCAATGCCGGCATGCTTCTGCAAGGGTTTGTCGAGCGGCCGGATCACCTCGCGGTTCCAGCACGGCGCGCCCTCGTTGTTCTCGCCGAGGCTCTTGCCGGTGACGGTGAGCGCGTCGCGATGAAGAAGCCCGCCCAGTTCGGCGATCACCGCCGGCAACCCGCCGGCATAGAAGAATTCCTCCATCAGAAATCTTCCCGAGGGCCGGAGATCGACCAGCAACGGCATCCCATGGCCGAGCCGGTCGAAATCCTCGAGTTCGAGCGTGACCCCCATGCGCCCGGCGATCGCCAAGAGATGGACGATCGCGTTGGTCGAACCGCCGATCGCGGCATTGACCCGGATCGCGTTCTCGAAAGCCTGCCGCGTCAGGATTTTCGACATGCGCAGATCCTCGCGCACCATCTCGACGATGCGCCGCCCCGCCATATGCGCCAGAACATAGCGCCGTGAATCGACCGCCGGGATCGCGGCGTTGGCGGGCAGGCCCATGCCGAGCGCCTCGACCATGCTCGCCATGGTCGAGGCCGTGCCCATGGTCATGCAATGCCCGGCCGAGCGCGACATGCAAGCCTCGGCCTCCATGAAATCGGCCAAGGTCAAGCTTCCGGCGCGCACCTGCTCGCTCATCGCCCAGACATCCGTGCCCGAGCCGATATCCTTGCCGCGGAACTTGCCGTCGAGCATCGGTCCGCCCGAGACCACGATCGCCGGCAGATCGCAGCTCGCCGCCCCCATCATCAAGGCGGGCGTGGTCTTGTCGCAGCCGACCAGCAGCACGAGCCCATCCAAGGGATTGGCGCGGATCGATTCCTCGACATCCATGCTGGCGAGGTTGCGGAAGAGCATGGTCGTGGGGCGCATCAGGGTTTCGCCCAGGCTCATCACCGGAAATTCCAAAGGGAAGCCGCCCATCTCGTAGACGCCGCGCTTCACATGCTCGGCGATGTCGCGGAAATGCGCGTTGCAGGGCGTGAGCTCGGACCAGGTGTTGCAGATGCCGATCACCGGCCTGCCGTCGAAGAGATGCGTGGGCAAACCCTGATTGCGCATCCAGGCGCGATGATTGAAGCCGTCGCGATCCTGCTTGCCGAACCAGGCGGCGCTGCGCAGGGTCTTCTTCGGCGTTTCATCGGGCATGGCAGGCTCCTCCGGGTTGACGCCGGCCCGGCGCGCGCGCCATGACCGGAATTTGAGAAGGATACTAGCATGACCGAGCGCATCGCCTTCCTGGGCATCGGCTTGATGGGCGCGCCCATGGCCGGGCGCCTGATGGCGGCCGGATTTCCCTTGAGCCTGTGGAACCGCACCCGCGCCAAGGCCGAGGCCGCCTGCGGGGCCAGCGGCCGCGTCGCGTCCACGCCGGCCGAGGCCGCTTCCGGCGCCGATCTCGTCATCACCATGCTCGAGAACGGCCCGGCGGTCGAAGCCGTGCTGTTCGGGCCCGACGGCGCGGCCGCGGCGCTGAAGCCCGGCGCCCTCGTCATCGATATGAGCTCGAGCCCGCCGCCCTTGGCGCGCGACCATGCGCAGCGTTTCGCCGCGCGCGGCATCGCCTATCTCGACGCGCCGGTCTCGGGCGGCATCGTGGGGGCGCAAGCCGGCAGCCTCGCCATCATGGTGGGCGGAGAGCGCCGCGATTTCGCGCGCGCCGCGCCGGTTTTCGCCGCCGTGGGCCGCGCCACCTTGGTCGGGCCCGCCGGCAGCGGCCAGCTCGCCAAATGCTGCAATCAGGCCATCGTTGCGATCACCATCGGCGCGGTATCGGAAGCCTTGCTGCTGGCGGCGGCGAGCGGCGCCGATCCCGCGGCGGTGCGCGAGGCGCTGCGCGGCGGCTTCGCCGACAGCCGCATCCTCGAACTTCACGGCAAGCGCATGATCGAGCGCGATTTTCTTCCCGGCGGGCGCGCCCGGGTGCAGTTGAAGGATCAGGACACGATCCTCGACGCCGCCAAGGCGGCGAAGCTGCGCCTGCCCTTGAGCGAATGCGTCACCGGGCTTTATCGCGATCTCGTCGCTCAGGGCGGCGCCGAGCTGGATCAGAACGCGCTGCTCTTGGAATTGGAGCGCCTCAACGCGCCGGCGCGGCTCGGCACCGGGCCCGACCGGGGCACGCTGCCCTAGACCCGCTCTCGTCGCGCGTCGACGCCCGCTACCACTTGCAAACGAGATCGTCGGCGAAGGTCTCGCGCCAGCTGCGGCCAGGCGGGACGAGCCCGTCATAAGGCCGGATGGCGCGATGGGTCCGGGGATCGGCGCCGGGCGGCGTTTCGCCGCGCGCGACCGCAGCGGTCGCTTCGAGAAGCATCCGGCGCAATGTCACGATGGCGCGGTCGGTAGAACCCAGATATTCGTGCGAACGGTCGACGATCGGCCCCATGCCTTCTTGGATGGCGAAGTCTTGGGTGTTGACGCCGTCGATGCCAGTGAAGGTCTTCGTCCGTTGCACGTCGCGGTCGATCCAATAGTCGTTCGACGGGTTCCGCTTCAGCTTGAAGCTTCCCGGAATGAGATCGTCCTTGCCGCGGCCGGAATGGTGCTCATGCGCTTCCGCGATCTCCTCGGGAATCGAGACCGACGGGTCGGCGCTATAGCACCAGTTATAGACATTAGTTTGTTCGTCATCGATCGGGACCCAGATATGGCCGTCGAGCTTCGGCACGTCGTTGCGCCCGAGGACGCCGTTGATGCCGCCGCGCATCTGCTGATACGGCATCACATAGTGATAGAGACGAACGTAGCTTCCCTCGGCGCCGAGCTGGCGCGTCGACAGATAAGAGTATCCGTAATCGGTTCGCTCGACATCGAGGCGCGGCGCGCGGTCGCGCAGCCGCGGCAAGGATTTGTCGCCGAGCCTGAGATTGTGGAGAAAGGAGGAATGCGCCGTATCGAGACCGCCCTCGAGGGCCTGGAGATAGTTGCAGGCCTCATAGGTCTTCGAGACATAGCGATGCGTCGCCGGCGCCCGTGTCCATTCGTAGTCGGGCGGTTCCGGCATGGTCTCGACGGGCCCGAGATACGCCCACACGATTCCGGCCTTCTCCTGCGTCGGATAGGCGATGAGCTTGATCCCCGCCTTCATCGGACTGGTTTCGGGTTCGGAGGGAAGATCCACGCAATTCCCGGCGACGTCGAACTTCCAGCCGTGATAGACGCAACGCAGCCCGCATTCTTCGTTTCGGCCGAAAAACAATGGCGCCCGACGATGCGGACAATAGGCATCGACGAGACCGACCCGGCCATCGGTATCGCGAAAGGCGATCAAATCCTCGCCCAAGAGCCGGACACGGACCGGCGGACCGTCGGGCTCCGGTATCTCGGTCGAGAGGCAGGCGGGCTGCCAGTAACGGCGAAACAAGGTGCCCGCCGGTGTTCCCTGCCCGACCCTCACCAAGCGTTCGTTGTCGGCGCGTGACAGCATTGCGGATCCTCCCGAAAGATCGCGTCGGTAATCCTAGCCGATTCCGAAACCAAATCGAATGACTTGCTTCTGGCTCACGGCGCGGCGATCTCCTTCGCCCGCTGAAGCGTGGCCGGCGAAAGCGTCATCAGGTGCTTGATCACGGCCGTCAGCTCCGGGCCCGAGACCGGGGTGATGGTGATCCCCAGTCGCTTGGCATCGGCAAGGAAATCCGGATCCGACATCGTCGCCGCATAGGCCGCGCGCAACGCCGCGACGCGCGCCGACGGCACTTTCGGACCGACGGCCGTCGGCTTGCCGATGACGTAGGGCGTCGAGAAGAGCTCGAGAAGTTGCCGCTCGCCGTCATTGCGGGCCAGTTCCGGTAACAGCGGCACGCCGGGAAGATCCGGGGAGCGCGCCCCGATCTGCACGATGACCCGGATCTTGCCGGCCTTGTACCAATCATAGGTGCGTCCCCAACCGGCAAACCAGGTGTCGCCGGCATCACCTTGGACTTCGCCCTGCTCCAAGGCATGCGCGACGCCGTTGGCGCCGTCATAGCCGGTGATCAGCCGGAATTTCGTACCCAGCACGCGATTCATCACGCGGGGATAGATCGCGCCGAGGGACATCGGCCCCGCCCCGCCCATCGTGACCTCCACGCGCCGAGCGTCGTCGATGGTCTTGATCGGCGACGTGGCCGATACGATGACGTCGCCGACTTCCCGCGTCATATTGCCGATCCAATTGAAGGCGGCGGGATCGAGCTTCACCGTCGACTGGCCGAGCGCTTGGATCAGCGCGATCATGTTGTGCAGATTGCCGAGCACCGTCCCGTCCTGGGGCGCGATGTCGTAGAGGTATTTCGCGGCCCGCATGCCGGTGGCGCCGGCCATGTTCTCGACCACGATCGCCGGGCTGCCGGCGATGTGCTTGGCGAGGTGGCGGGCAAGCAGGCGCGCATAGCTGTCATAGGGTCCGCCCGGCGGCGTCGCCACGATCAATCTCACTTGCTTTCCCGCATAGAAATCACCGACGTCGTCCGCGAGGGCCGGCTTGGCGCAGAAGCCGAGCAAAGCTGCGACGACGAGCAGCGCGTAGCAGCGCCGGTGCAAGAGTTTGATGGGGCTCAGAGAAAAGGTGATCACGGCGCGCTCCCTGTTCATCGGCTTGACCGCCGAAGGTTACCCGATCGCCGACCGCAAACAACGCCGACGCGGCCGGTCGATCGTCGAAAAGGCGGCCTAGACGCCGGAAGCGGCCGGGGGAAAGCCCGTTGGCGGCCGCGCCCGGGGGACGGTAGCAAAGGGCTGTCCGGTCCCGCGCCAAAGGCCTTGCCAAGCGCTTGGGGCATGGCTGCGACCCGCGACGGCCTGTCGCGGCACAAAGGAATTTCAACGGAAACGAAAACGTTACATATCTATGCTCTATGCTTGGCTTGGTTCGCTTGCCCGCGAAAAAACCCGGCTTGAATGTGGGTCGCGCGCATCACCAACTCCGCGCCGCGATTGGGATGCATGAAGATGGCGCTTGATTCGGAGCCCAGGAAATCGCCGCCCGCGACCTACTCGCGCGCCCTGCCCTGGAGCCGATTTTTGGTCGATTGGCGGGCTGCGCGATTCTTTTTGCGGCTGCGCTGGCGCGCCTTGCTGCGCCAACTCGAGCGCCGTCATCTGCGCAGCAACGAGGTGGTGCTCACCATCTTCAGCGGGCTTATCGGCCTGGCGGTCGGTCTCGGCGTCGTCGCCGTGCGCGGGACCATGCAGCTGCTGCACGAGGTGAATTTCGGCCTGTCCGCCCACCGGCTCTTGAGCGAAGGCATCGACCTCACCTGGTGGAAGGTATTGGTCGTTCCCTGCATCGGCGGTCTGGCCGTGGGCGCGGTCACCCTGGCGATCCGCCGCGTCCGGCCGCGCGAAGTGGTCGACGCGATCGAGGCCAATGCCCTTTACGGCGGCAAGATGTCCTTGATCGACAGCATCAATCTCACCGTGCTCACCGTGCTCTCGGGCGGGTTCGGCGCGTCGGTCGGGCTCGAGGCCGCCTATACCCAGCTCGGTGCCGGCTTTTCATCGAATCTCGGCGAAGCCTTGCGGGTGCGGCGCGACGATCTGCGCACGCTGGTCGGCTGCGGCGCGGCCGCCGCCATCGCCGCTGCCTTCAACGCGCCGCTGGCCGGTGCGTTCTATGCCTTCGAGCTCATCATCGGCAATTATTCGACCGCCGTGCTGGCGCCGGTGACGGTCGCCGCGCTGGCCGCGACCTTCGCCACGCGATGGACGGTTGGATCGGACCCGCTCTTTTTCGTCTCGGAGGCGATGGAGATCCACGGGCGCGACTTCGTGATCTTCGCGCTCATGGGGGCGATCGCGGCCGGGATCGGCATCGTCACCATGCTGGGCGTCACCTGGATCGAGCGAGTGATCCGCCGCTATGCCGTGCCGGTCTGGGCGCGCCCGATGCTGGGCGGATTGGTGGTCGGCGCCATCGCCTTCTTCCTGCCGCAGGTTCTAGGCAGCGGCCATGGCGCGATCCAGGAAGTCATCGCCGGCCAGATCCCGCCGCTCTTTCTGCTTCTGCTGATCCCGGCCAAGGCGCTCGCATCCTCGATTTCCGTGGGCTCCGGATTTCGCGGCGGCCTGTTCAGCTCGTCGCTGTTCTTGGGCGCGCTGTTCGGCGCCGCTTGCGCCGTGATCGTGCAGCGTTTGACGCCGTTCCATCCACCCGATCAGATCGCCTACACGCTCGTCGGCATGGGATCGATGGCGACGGCCATCGTCGGCGCGCCGGTGACGATGATCCTCCTGATCCTCGAGCTCACCGCGAATTTCTACGCCTCGATCGGGGTCATGGTCGGTGTCATCGTCGCCTCGATGATCGTGCGCGTGGGCTTCGGCTATTCCTTCGCCACCTGGCGCTTCCACGTCCGCGGCGTTCCGATCCGCGGCGCCGCCGATATCGGCTGGGTGCGAGATATGACGGCGATCAAGCTGATGCGACGCGACGTGCACACCGTCGCCGAGGACCTGCCGCTCGCCGAGCTGCGCCGGCAATTCCCCCTGGGCGGAACGAAGCGCGCTTTCCTTCTCGACGAAAGCCGGGAATTACGCCGGCATGATTCTCACCGCCGACGCGCATAATCCCGACCTCGACGACAAACTCGCCACCATGACCGCAGGCGACCTGCGTCAGGGCGCAAATCAATTTTTGCTGCCGCAACAAAACGTGCGCGCGGCGCTCGATCTTTTCCTCACCGCCGAGCTCGAAGCCTTGCCAGTCGTCGCCAGCGCGACCGATCACAGCCTGCTCGGCTTCGTCACCGAAGCCTATGCGCTCAGGCGTTACAGCCAGGAGCTCGAGCGCGCGCGTGCCGGGGATTTGCGCGACAATACGCTCTTCGGTCCCGCCTGAGCGCAAACTTCGCCGCGCCGGCGTGCAGCCTTCTTGATTCAGATCAAGCTGTGCTTCCCTCAAACATGCTCTGTTCAAGTGCATTGAAACATGGGAGGCCCTCATGCCCGATCAACCCCGCGCAAGACCATCGTCCAGGTCCCCGCTCCACGCGCCCGCCAAAGGATGGGATGGACAGCTCAGCTCGCTTTTGGCGATCAACGAGCGAGCGTTCCGCTCCTGGGCGCGCGGGATTTCCGCTTTCACCGAGGAGATGAGCCGCTTCACCCAAGCGCGCCTGCGCGAGGACACGGAGACGTGGCAAGTGCTTGTCGGGTGCCGCAACCCGATGGATGCGCTCGAATGCCAGCGGCGCTACGCCGAAAAGGCTGCCGAGCAATACCTCGCCGAAGCCGGGAAGCTTTCCGAGATCGCGGTGAGCGTCGCCAACGAGAATCTCTCGTCGCTGCAGACCGAAGCAGCCGAAGCAACTCTCTCGCCGCTTTGATGCACGGCCCGAGTCGGAGATCACGCCGGCGTCATTGGCGCGGCCGATGGCGATGTGGCATGATATTCAAAATGCCGAGCGATTGATCAAAGCAATATTCGATCCAATGCTGAGCCGAAGGGAGGACGTCATGGCTCAATATCGTTGTTACTTCCTCGGATCGGAGGGCCAGCTCGTCGGCGCCGAGACCCTACATTGCGACGATGACGACGAAGCGGTGGCGCTCGCGCGAAAGTCTTTCGCGGACAAGGTCTATGCTCGCGGTTTCGAGCTTCTCGAAGGCGACCGGCGCATCACGGTTCTCGAAATCACCGAATCCTGAAGATCATTGCGCCCCGAATACTCGACCGCGCTTACGCCACCGGGGTGAGCAGCGGCTTGCCGGCGAAATGCGCCCGCAAATTCTCGATCATGAGCCGGCCCATGGCGAGGCGCGTCGCCATGGTTGCGCTGGCGAGATGCGGCAGCAGCACGACATTGTCGAGTTTCATCAACGCCTCGGGCACACGCGGCTCATCTTCATAGACGTCGAGCCCGGCGCCGCCGAGCCGGCCCTCGACCAGGGCCGCGACCATCGCCGGCTCATCGACCACGCTGCCGCGCGCGATGTTGATGAGCACGCCCTCGCGCCCCAGCGCTTCGAGAACCGCGGCATCGACCAGATGGCGCGTCGCGGGCCCGCCGGGCGCGGTCAGCATCAGGTAGTCGCTCTCGCGCGCCATCGCGCGCAAATCCTCGAAAAACGGGTAAGGCACCTCGGCTTGGCGGTGGCGGCCGAAATAGACGATGCGCATACCGAAGGCTTCGGCGCGCTTGGCGATGGCCTTGCCGATGCGCCCCAGACCCAGGATTCCCATGGTCGCGCCGCCGATTTTGGTCGCGAGCGGAAATCCGCCCTCGAGCCAGCGGCCTTCGCGCACGAATCGGTCGGCGACGACGATGCGCCGCGCCACCGCCAGCACCAGCGCCATTCCGATATCGGCGACGCAATCGGTCAAAACGTCGGGCGCATAGGTGACGGCGATGCCGCGCGCGCGTGCCGCCTGCAAGTCGATATGGTCGGTGCCGACGCTCATCGTCGCGATGATCTCGAGCCGCGGCAAGGCCGCGATCAGCTCTGCAGGAATGCGATAGCCCGTGAAACTCGCGAAGCCGCGGATTTTCTCCTTGAGCGGGGCGAGGAAAGCCACCGGATCGGGGGCCTGCCACAAGGCGTGGACGGTGAAGAACTCTGCTAGCCCCGCCATCACGGGCTCCAGAAGGCGCGGCGCGACCACGATCTCCGGCTTCATTTAAGACCTCGGCTTTCAGCTCTAAGTTGTTAATCTAGCACGCGCCTCTGCCGGCCCAATAGTTATCCACAGGATTTCAAATTCGCTGGCTTGCCGCGCGACAACTCGAAACGGTACAAGAGCAGCAAGCCCCGGAGGCAAAAAAATGACTGAGACGGCGAGGCGCAACTTGGCGACGGCTCCCGTCATCGAGATCGGGTCGAGCACGTCGCCAACGATCTCCTCCCATACGACGGTCGGCGCCGGGGTTCAGTTGATGCTGGCGACCGCTCTGCGCAGCCTCCGCCATCCCAGCCATCGCGGCGAATCGGACCGACCCGAGGCCGTGCACCGGTTCCGCGTCGGGTTGCGGCGCTTGCGCTCGCTCATCTCCGCTTTTCGGGAGGTTCTGCCCGATGCCGAGCGACGGGTTCTGGGCGCGCGGCTTTCCGCGCTCGGCAAACGCTACAGCCGGGTGCGGGAATGGGACGTTTTCCTTACAGGAACCTTGCGGCCGATGGCAGCCTCGCTGCCGGACGAGCCGGCACTGCTGGAGCTCGAGGCTTGTGCTCGCGACGCAAGGCGACGCGCCCTGCCCGATCCGGTCAACTTCCATGCCGAGGCCAACGAAGTTGCGGCGGCGATCGACGCCGCCGCGTGGCTGCACCATCCGCGACCGGAATTCGCTGACGCGTGGCACAGTAATCTCAAAGACTTCGCCATCGCACTTCTGGCAAAACATCACCGCCGGCTGCGAAAGCGTTTGAAGGCCATGGATCTCGACCACCAGGAATCCTTTCATGAGCTTAGGATTCAAGCGAAGAAAATTCGATACCCGATTGAAATGTTTGAAACTTTATTCGATAAAGAGCGCGTCGATGACTATCTCGAACACGTGATCGCGGTGCAGGATGCGCTTGGCCACCTGAATGACGCGCTCGTGGCGCGCGATCTCATTGCAGAATTGCCGCTCTCCTCGCGGCCGCAAGGCCTTGCCAATGGTTGGCTGGCGCATGAGATCGAAGCCCGCCGACAGCGCGTTCCACCTGTCGCGAAGAAATTGCGCAAGGCGACGCCATTCTGGAAAGAAGAATAGACAATTGCGGCGCGTGATCGCGGCGCGTCACGCGAGGGAGTAGCGCCTTGGCCTGGAACGGTTTGGTGCCACGCATAGCGGGTTTCCTCGCCGCCATCCTATCCTTCGGCCTCGGCGGCTGCTTCGTCTCGACGGATCCGCTTATTTCGCCGGCGGCCTCCGATCACCCCTGGGCCGCGCTGCGCGGGCAGCATTTCGATTGGGAAGACGGAAAGTGGAAGCTGCACGGCGCCGTGAGCTTGAGCCGCGAGGGCGCCTATTACGTGCTGAAGAGTGACGATTCCGACGAAGCCATGCGCTTTCTCCTCCACCACATCGGACCCGACCGCTATATCGCGCAAGCCGAAGATCTGAGCGACAAGGCGCACCCGACCTATGTCTATGGGCTGATCGTGGTCGAAGGACACCGCATCTACGAATACGGCTTCGACGATCAATCGAGCCAATGCGGCGTTCCGGGCATCGATCCGCCAGCGCTCCATTTGCGGCCGAGTGACGATGGCTGTGGCGTGACGTCTCTCGATGCCCTTACGACGATATTCCGCGCCCTGATGAAGGCGCATCCTGAAGCCGAGACCCGCTACGACATTCAATCCTGAGGTGCCGTCGGCTCGAACCGGTTCGCGGCCAGGAATTCCGGGTTGCTTTCGCGCAGCTTCTGCACCGTGATGTCCGTCATCACCGCACGGGCCCAATCCCGCGCCGCGCCCGCGGCATCGAAAGCGCCGGCGCGGATATCGTCGGCAAAGCGCGCGAGCAAGGTACGATCGTCGGCCGCCTCATAGCGCGCGGCGAGCCGGGCGCGGCAAGTGGCGAATGCCGCGGCCTCTCCCTCGCGCTCGCGCGATGCGATCTCGGCACAACGCGCCGCCAACGGATCACCGCCGCCGATTTCGCGCGCCAGCATCGACAATTCCACGCCGCTCGGGCGGTCGCGCAGGGCGTCGCTTCGCCTTGCGCCCTCCCCGCCGAGCGAGCCGGGCGCGGTTGCCGGAGCCTGTGACAAAAGCGGAGGGCTGCTCATCCCGCCCGCCGTCAGCACCAGGATCTCAAGCTCGCATTCGGCGACGCGCCGCCCGGTCAGCGCGAGATCGAGCGAGCGCTCGCCCTGTCTCAAGAACCGGTCGCGCTGCTTCAAAGCGATGACGAGCCAGCGCAAGGACGCCATCACCTCCCAGTAACGGATTCGCCTCGGAACGATCGAGCGCCCCCCAACCGCTTCATAGGCTTGATAAAAGGCGGCGCGAGACGCGATCCCGCCGGCTTCGCGCGCACGCGCGCCGAAACGCCAATGTTTCGAGCAGAACCAGCCGATATCCTCATCGGGATCGCTCCATCGCGCGAAATCCCAATCGAGCACCCCGGCAAGGGCGCCGGCTTCGACCAGATAATTCCCGGTGCGGAAATCGCCGTGACACAGGACCGGTTTTGCTGGCGCGGGCTTCTCGCGCGCGAGCCAGCGCAGCGCGAATTCGGCGGCCGGATGCGGATCATCGTCCGCGGCAAGATGGCGCTCAAGTTCCGTCAGCCGCGCCGCCGCCGCGTCTCCGGGCGGAACGCCCAGGAATTGGAGGGCGCGCCGAAGATCGAGCGTATGGAGGCGCGCCAATTCCTTGCCCAAGGCCGTCGCGAGCGCCTCGTTCTCGCCCTCCCCCACGATGGCATCGCCCAACGCAACGCCTTCACACCGGCGCATCAGATAGAAGGGCGCGCCCAGCACCTCTTCATCGCAGCACATGAAAAGCGGCTCGGCCACGGCAAGCCCCGCTTTGAAGAGCGTGCGCTGGAGGGAGAATTCCTGCGCCCGCGTCAGACCGATGCCGAGCCTGGTTGCGCCTTCCGTGCGCAGGACCCAGCTTTGCGGTCCGGCGAAGGCTCCGCCGCACAATTGGAAATCGAGGCGCTCATGGCGCAGCACCGCGCCGCCCGGCAACGCGCTCACCCGCGCGCCGGTCAGGAAATCGGCACCGGTCTTCTCGATGATAAAACGAAAGAGATTGCCCGCCTCGAGCGGCAGATCGCGCGGCACGCTAAACCACGCTCACCGCATGCCCGCCATCGACCGGCAGAACGACGCCGTTGAGGTAGGCGCCGGCCTTCGAGGCGAGAAGCAGCAAGGCGCCGTCGATATCCTCGGGCGCGCCGACGCGGCCCATCGGAATGCGCGATATCAGCGCCTTCCCGGCCTCGCTGCGTAAGAAGCCGCAATTCATGTCGGTCTCGACATAGCCCGGCGCGATCGCGTTGACCGTGACGCCGTAGCGCGCGAGCTCGACAGCGAGAGTGCGCGTCAGGTGATCGAGCCCCGCCTTCGCCGCATTGTAACTCGGGACGTTGCGGATGGTGCGGAGCGCGAGTAGCGAGGAAATGTTGATGATGCGTCCACCCCGCCTCATCTCGATCCAACGCGACGCGGCTTCGCGCGACATCAGCCACGCGCCCTTCAAATTGGTGTCGAGCACGCGGTCCCAATCCTCCTCGCTGTGCTCCAAGAACGGCTTCGAGATCGCGATGCCGGCATTGTTGACCAAGATGTCGATCGGGCCGAGCGCGCGCTCCGCCGCGGCGACGCAATCGCGCACGCTCTTGCCGTCGGTCACGTCGAGCGGCAAGGCGACGGCGCCGCCCGGGGTCTTGCCGATCTCGGCCACCGCCTCGGCGAGCCGATCCTCGTGCCTCGCGGCGAGCGCGACCGAAGCCCCGGCCCTGGCCAGAACGCCCGCGAAATGACGCCCGAGGCCGCGCGACGCGCCCGTCACCAGCGCCACGCGCCCCGTGAGATCGAAATCCGCCATGCGCGGCATCCTTCGCCGCGCCTCGCGCAAGGTCAAGGGCGTGCTATATTTATTCTCATGCACATCGACATCATTTCCGACGTGGTCTGCCCGTGGTGCTTCATCGGCAAGCGCCGTCTCGAGAAGGCGCTGACGCTCCGGCCCGGGCTCGACACCGAGATCACTTGGCGGCCGTTCCAACTCAATCCCGACATGCCCGAGGAGGGCATGGCGCGCGCCGACTACGTCGCGGCGAAATTCGGCGACAGCGCCCATTCGCGCCGCATCCATCAGACGATCGCCGAAGCCGGCGCCAGCGTCGGCATCGACTTCGCCTTCGAGCGCATCAAGCGCAGCCCCAATACGCGTACCGCGCATCGCCTGGTGCGCCACGCGACGCGGGCGGGTCTTGGCGATACGGTGGTCGATCGCCTGTTTCGCGGCTATTTCCTGGAGGGGCGCGATATCGGCGATCCGGCGACCTTGGCCGAGATCGCCGCCGAGGCCGGGCTCGACAAGAACGAGGCGCTGGCCTTCCTCGCGAGCAAATCCGAGCGCGAGGAAGTCATCGCCGAGGACCGCAATGCGCGCCGCCTCGGCATCAACGCCGTACCCTGCTTCATCTTCGCCGGGCAATACGCGGTCTCGGGCGCGCAGGAGCCCGAATTCTTCCTGCCGGTCTTCGACCTCGTGCAGAACGGCGCGCCGGCCGAAGCGAAATAGCGCCGCGGCGTTCAGCGCGCCTTGGCGAATTCGGCTTGGGGCGCCGCCGCGATCGCCGCCAGCCGCTTCAGGATCGCGCCGACCCCGCGCAGACGCTCGGACGCATCTTCCCAGCTGCGCATGACGACGAGGCGCTGATCGGGCCGCAGCTTCGCCGTCGCGGCGTTCTCCTGCAGGAAGGCGACGAGGCCGGCCGGATTGGCGAAACGGTTGTTGTGGAAGGCGAGCGAGGCGCCCTTCTCGCCCGCATCGACCTTCTCGACGCCGGCATCGCGGCACAGCCGCTTGATCGCGATGATCTCCAGGAGATTATCGACCTCCTGCGGCAAGGGGCCGAAGCGATCGATCAGCTCGGCGGCGAAAGCGTCGATCTCGCGCCGGTCCAGGAGCTGCGCGATGCGCCGGTAGAGCCCCAACCGCACCGGCAAATCGGCGACATAGCTCTCGGGAATGAGAACGGGCGTGCCGATGGTGATCTGCGGCGTCCAATCCGCGCCGGCCTCGCCGACGCCATGGTCGCCGCTGCGCGCGGCGATCACGGCTTCTTCGAGCATCTGCTGATAGAGCTCGATCCCGACCTCGCGCACATGGCCCGACTGCTCCTGGCCGAGAAGATTTCCGGCGCCGCGAATGTCGAGATCGTGGCTGGCGAGCGCGAAGCCCGCGCCCAAAGTGTCGAGAGTCTGCATCACTTCGAGGCGACGCTGCGCGGTCTCGGTCAGCATCTTGCCAGCCGGCAGGGTCAGATAGGCATAGGCCCTGAGCTTGCTGCGGCCGATGCGCCCGCGCAGCTGATAGAGCTGCGCCAGGCCGAACATATCGGCGCGGTGCACGATCATGGTGTTGGCGCTCGGGATGTCGAGGCCCGATTCGATGATGTTGGTCGAGAGCAGCACGTCATAGGCGTGCTCGTCGAAGGCCGTCATCACGTCCTCGAGGCGCGTGGGCGACATCTGACCATGCGCCACCGCGACCTTCGCCTCGGGCACCAGCTCTTTCAACTGCGCCTGCACCGCATCGAGATCGCTGATGCGGGGCGCCACGTAAAAGCACTGCCCGCCGCGATGAAGCTCGCGCAAGACGGCCTCGCGCACCACCACCGGATCGAAAGGCAGAACGAAGGTGCGCACGGCGAGGCGATCGACCGGCGGCGTCGCGATGACGCTCATCTCGCGGACCCCGGCCAAGGCCAGCTGCAGGGTGCGCGGAATGGGCGTGGCGGTCAGGGTCAGCACATGCACATTGGCCTTGAGCTGCTTCAAGCGCTCTTTCTGGCTGACGCCGAAATGCTGCTCTTCGTCGACGATGAGAAGCCCGAGATGCTTAAAGCCGATGCCCTTGCCCAAAAGCGAATGCGTGCCGACGATGATGTCGATACGGCCTTCGGCGAGATTCTTCTTGATCACGGCCAAGTCCTTCGCCGTCACCAGCCGCGACAGCTGCTCGACGCGCAGGGGCAAGCCGGCAAAGCGCTCCTTGAATGTGTGGAAATGCTGTCGCGCAAGCAAGGTGGTCGGCACAACCACGGCGACCTGGGTCCCGCTCATCGCGGCCACGAAGGCCGCGCGCAAGGCAACCTCGGTCTTGCCGAAGCCCACATCGCCGCAGATGAGCCGGTCCATCGGCCTGCCCGAGGCCATGTCGGTGAGGGTCTCGAGGATGGCGCGGTCCTGATCTTCGGTCTCGGCATAGGGAAAGCGCGCGGCGAATTCCTCGTAGAGGCCTTCCGGCCGCGCCAGGCTTTCGCCTTCCTTGAGCTGGCGCTGCGCGGCGATGGCGATGAGCTCTTCGGCGATGTCCTTGATGCGTTTCTTGACGCGCGCCTTGCGCGATTGCCACGACGCGGCGCCGAGGCGGTCGAGCTGGGCCGCGGAATCCTCCGAGCCGTAGCGCGACAGCACCTCGATGTTCTCAACCGGCACGAAGAGCTTGTCGTCGCCGGCGTAGATGACGCGCAGGCAATCATGCGGCGCACCCGCCACTTCGAGCGTGACCAGCCCGTCATAGCGGCCGATCCCATGCTCGGCATGGACGACCAGATCGCCCGGCACGAGGCTCGAGACTTCGGCGACGAATTGATCGTAATTGGCGCGCCGCCGCGCCGGGCGCGACAGCCGGTCGCCCAAGATGTCCTGCTCGGTGACGAGCAGGGTGTCATCGAAGCCATAGCCATGCTCGATCGCCAGCACGGCCAGCCCGATCGTATTCGCGGGCAGCGCGCGGAACGCATCCCATTGCGCGACCGCCCGCGCCTCGCCCGCACCATGCTCCTTCAGGAGCGAGCCCAGCCTTTCGGCCGAACCGGCGCTATAGGCGGCGATGAGCAGGCGCTTGCCGGCGCGGGCTTCCTCGTCGAGCCGCTCGCGCACCAGATCGAACAAATTTCGCTGCGGATCGGCGCGCGCCGCCGAGAACTCGAAGCCCGGACGCGCGCCGCCATCGGCGGCGGCCGCATCCGCCGGCGCCGTAGCAAAGGGCGAGAATTGCGCGACCGCCCGCGTGCCGAGATTCTTCGTCCATTCGGCATCGTCGAGAAAGAGTTGCTTGGGCTCGACCGCGCGATAGACCGCGGCGCCCTTCACCCCACCGGCCTCGCGCCGCGCCTGATAGAAATCCGCGACCGTGGCGAGGCGGTCGGCGCGCACCTCCTCGGCCTGATGGTCGAGGGCGATGGCCGCGCCGGGCAAGTAATCGAAGATCGTCTCCAGGCTCTCATAATAAAGCGGCAGCCAATGCTCCATGCCGATATAGCGATGCCCCGCGCTCACCGCCTCGTAGAGCGGATCGTCGTCGGCGACCGTGCCGAATTGCTCGCGATAGCGCGTGCGGAAGCGATGGATCACGGCCTCGTCGAGCAGCACCTCGCTGACCGGCTTCACGGTCAGCTCCGTTGCGACCCCGGTCGTGCGCTGCGTCAGCGCGTCGAAGAGGCGCATGCCTTCGATCGTATCGCCGAAGAAATCGAGCCGCACCGGCGCGCGGGTGCCGGAGGGAAAGAGATCGACGATGCCGCCGCGCACCGCGAATTCACCGGGCTCGCGCACCGTGTCGGTCCGGTTGTAGCCGTTGCGCAGGAGGAAGCCGATCAGGCGGTCGCGCGGCAACTCGCCCTCGGGCGTCAGGCGCAGCACGCGGCCCTCGAAAAGCTTGCGCGGCGGCATACGCTGCGTCGCCGCGTTGACCGTCGTCAGCACGATGCGTTGATCGCTCGCGCGTTCGGGCGCGCAGAGCCGCGTCAGCGCCTCGATCCGCCGGCTGGTGATCTCGGCATTGGGCGAGACGCGGTCATAGGGCAGACAATCCCAGGCCGGGAGCGCGATCGCTTCGATCTCGGGATGAAAGAATTGCAGCGCCTGGAACGTGCGCGCCATGCGCCCGTCGTCGCGGCAGATATGCAAGACCGTCTTGGCGGCGCCGCGCGCGACCACTCGGCCCAAGACAAACGCATCGTGGCCCTCGGGCGTCGCGGCGATCTCGATCCGGCCGGGATGCGTAAAGAACGCGTCGATCTCGCTCACGCCGGCCCCGGATAACGGAAGCACAGCAGCAGGCGCAGCACGTCGGTGCTCTTGTCTTCGGGCGGCGTGGCGCGGCCGGAGATCCAGTCGAAGAGATCGCCATCGCTCTCGGCCAGCAGCGCCTCGTAACGCGCGAGCTGTCCCGCGTCGAAGCCCGCGAGATGCGCGGCCGCAAAGGCGCCCAGAAGCAGATCGCTCTCCTTGGTGCCGCGGTGCCCGCTTTGATAGAGGAGCCGCTTGCGCCGCGTCTCCAACGCCTCATCCATGAATCAACCCCAGCCGCGTCAGCAAAGCTGCGCGGCGCCATCCTTTCCGGGCCGCGAATTTGGCACCCGGACGGCGGCTCGGCAAGCCTTGGGCGGCCGCCCGGGCGGGATGACAGGGTTGCGTTCCCCTGATAGAAAGGGCGGCAAAGCCCAAGCGGAGGAATCATGGCCCAGAAGCCCCTCGTCATCGCCCTCGAAGAGCATTTCTACGATCCCGAGGTGAAGGCGCAGTTCGCCGGCGCAGACGCGGCCTTGGGTCGCGCCCCGCATCTCGCCGAACGGCTCGACGATGTGGGCGCGCTGCGCATCCGCGAAATGGACGAGGCCGGCGTCGATCTTCAGGTGCTCTCGCATGGCGCGCCCTCGGTGCAGAAACTCGATGCGGAAACCGCGGTCGCGATCGCGCGCCGCGCCAATGACCGCTTGAACGAGGCCTGCCGCGCCAACCCCAAGCGCCTCGCCGCCTTCTGCGTCTGCCCGACGCCCGACCCGAAGGCCGCCGCCGACGAGCTCGAGCGCACGGTCACCAAATACGGCTTCAAGGGCGCGATGATTCACGGCCTCACCAACGGCGTCTTCCACGACGACAAGCGCTTCTGGCCGATCTATGAGCGCGCGCAGGCGCTCGACGTGCCGATCTACCTTCATCCCGGCTATCCGCACAAGGCGGTGCTCGACGCCTATTACAAGGATTACGTCGCCGATTTTCCGGCGATCGCTACCGCCGGCTGGGGCTTCACCGTCGAGACCGCGACCCAGGGCATTCGGATGGTGCTCTCGGGCGTGTTCGACGCCTATCCCAAGCTGCAGATCATCCTCGGGCATCTGGGCGAAGGCCTGCCCTTCTTTCTCTGGCGCATCAACCAGGCGCTGTCGCGCGAGATGGCCGGCGGCGGCCCGATGAAGAAGAGCGTCGCCTTCCGCGACACCTTCTGCGAGCATTTTTACATCACGACCAGCGGCTTCTTCTCCGATCCGGCGCTGCAATGCTGCATCACCGAGATGGGGATCGACCGGGTCATGTTCTCGATCGACTATCCCTTCGTCCCGAACAAGCCGGGCACGCAATGGATCGAGGCGCTTTCCTTGAACGCCGCCGACAAGGAAAAAATCCTGAGCGGCAACGCCAAGCGGCTGTTGAAGATGTAAGCGCGGAAGCATTTTCCGGCGAAGTGCGCAGATTTTCGCCGCCGCGATGCGACCAAATCAGGACTCCGCGCGCGCGATCCTGCGCGTTGCGAAACGGCTTGGGGCACGGGAGTGCTCGCCCCTTCATAGACACTTTTACATGAATCGGCTTTCTCCCTTCTCCTCGCCGCGATAAAATCGCGCGACTGTGTCGTGGCGCTGCGCAGTGGCGCATCGCGTGCAAAGCAAAGGGGGAGAACCCAACGATGGCCGCATCACACCAAGGCGCATGCTTTTGTGGCACCGTTCATCTCGAGGTTTCGGGCGAACCCGCAGCCATGGGCTATTGCCATTGCCGATCCTGCCGTTCCTGGTCGGGCGGCCCGGTCAACGCCTTCACCTTGTGGAAGCCCGACGCCGTTCGCGTCACGGCCGGCGCCGAGCATCTCGCCACCTTTCAGAAGACGCCGTTCAGCGAGCGCCGATATTGCAGCAAATGCGGCGGGCATCTCATGACCAATCATCCGTCGATCGGATTGGTCGACGTTTTTGCCGCGACCTTGCCGACGCTGAAATTCGGCCCCGGCGTCCACGTCAATTATGCCGAAACCGTCCTGCCCATGCGCGACGGGCTGCCGAAGCTCAAGGACTTCCCGAAGGAATTCGGCGGCTCGGGCGAGACGGTTCCGGAGTAGCTCCCGCTACATCTTCGGCAGGAACTTCTCGGTATAGAGCTTGCTCATATCGGGCGCGCTCGTCAGGATCCCGAGATCGGTGAACGAGGCCTCGAGCTTGGCGAGCCCTTGCCGGTCGAATTTCCCGTCGGCCGAGAATTGCGGCATCAGCAGATCGTATTCGCGCTCTTCGACTTCTTTCGAGAAGCCGGTGATCTTGCGCGCGATCTCGACGGTCTCGGCCTTGTGCGTCTTCATGAACGCGACCGTCTCGAACCACGCCTTGAGGAAACGCCGGATGGCGTCGGGATTGTTCTTCACCAGCGGATCGGTCGCATAGATGATGAAGAGATCGAAGGCGTGAACGTAATCCGAGATCGGAAACAACAGCCGGCCCGCGTGCTCCGTCTCGAGCTGATAACCGATCGCGGGCGCGTCGACGAAGGCGTCGACCTCGTGGGTCTTGAGCGCGGCGACCTCGGCCGACAATTGGCCTCCGATCGCGATCGGCACGGCGCCGGCGGCGCCCCAGCCCTTCACGCGGTTGAGTTCGTCGACGAGCCATTTGGTGAGCGAGCCCGCGGTGGTGACGCCGATCTTCTTGCCCTTCAAATCGTCGGCGCTCCGCGCGGTCGAATCCGCGCCGACGATGAAGCCCATGAAGGCGGGCGAGGTGGTGATCGCCGCCACCGCGATATCCGGGACGCCCTTGGCGATGAAGGCCATGTCGGTGCCGCCGCCGATCGCGATGTCGATGGCGCCCGCCGTGACCGCCTGCTGCTGCTTCGCGCCGCCGCCGAAATCGGTCTCGCTGATCTCGAGCCCCTGCCTTTTGAAATAGCCCTGGGCGACGCCGACATTCAGCGGGACAAAGCCGAAATTCTGCGCCACGACCTTGCCCACGCGCAGCGTCTCGGCCCGCGCCGGCGCCGCCGCGCCGGGCGCAAAGCAGAATGCGCCGGCCATGAGCGCCAGCGCGGCGGCGAAAATCGAGAAATTTCTTGCGGCGATCGACATCGGCGTACCTCCCTTGCACGTCTCGGGCCGTTTCGGCCATAGTTGCGCAAACACCTTACACGGGGGCGAAATCGCGTTAAACCGCAAACGTCTCCCGGAACGACGCGTGGAGGGAAGGATCGTCCATGAGCGCCGCCGCACAGATCGAGCGTTTGGTCGCCGCCGCCGCACCCTATTGGGCCGGCGAGGCGGAGGTCGTCCGCAGCTATTGGACGTCACCGATACGCACGGGCGCCACGGATCTCCTCTGGCTTGAGCGGCAATGCTTCAAGGAATTCTGGGGCACCGGCGCCAACAAATACGACCGCGGCGGCGCCTTCGCCGGGGTGATGAAATATCTGCTCGGCCGGCAGCCGGAGATCGATCGCGGCTTTCCGCGCGGCGAGGTCCTCGACGTGCTGGAGGGGTTGAAGGCGGAGTTCTCCCATTATTGCGCCTTCGCCGATGTCTATGACGCGATCCGTCCCGCGGGGACGACGCCGATCAATCCCGAAGCGCTCGCGAGTTGGCCGGCGGAAGACGCGCTCGCCGCGCTGCGCCACGGCCACCAGGACCGCCACGGCATGGTGGGCTTGCGCGCCTGCAACTTCACCGAAGGCGGCTATTGCTCGCTTTTCGACGAAGGCCGCAAGCTCAAGGGACGTGGCGGCGTCGAGGACAAGATCGCCGCAGCCTGCGCTGCGGTCTATGAGGACGAGTTCGACCACATGCTGCGCGGCATCGTCGATATCGGCGCCGAGGGCTTCACCGAGGATGACTGGGCGCTGATGCGCTCGCTTGTGATCGATCAGCTGCGCCACCGCATCCGCATGCGCAACGAGCAGTTCAGCTTTCCTCTGCCGGATACGAGGATCGAAGCCATCTTCCGCGGCGAGATCGAGCCGGCGCGCTTCGATTACGCGCGCGCCGGCCTCGCCGCGGCATAAGCGCGCCCGCTCTATTTGAGCCGCTTCGCAGCGTCCTCGACGAGCGATAGATCGACGTATTTCTTCACGTCGATGCTCTGCTTCAAATAGCCATATTTCACCTGCAGGTCGATCGCCTTCTGCAGGCTGGCAATGTCGGGCTCGCCCTTGGGGTTGCGGTAGTAGTCGCCGCGCATGCCGTCTTTCTTGAAGAGCCAGCTGTCCCAGACCGGAGCCGGGATCTTGCTCACCGCGACCGCGATCTTGACGGACTCTTCGTGATGGGCGGGGTCGAGATACCAGCGCTCGGCGCGCAGCGCATCCTCCATGAAATCGAGCATCGCCGCGCGGTTCTTCTTGATGAACCCCTCGCGCGCGACCCACATGCCGAGCTGCGTGATGCCCATCGCGTCGCCTTGGGTGAAGAGCGTGCGATTGGCCTCGCGCACCTTGGGATTGGCGGTAAAGGGCAGCGGCAACGCGATCAGGTCGACCTTCTTCTCGGCCAGCATCGCCGGCATGGTCGGGATCGGCGATTCGATGACGGTGACGTCGCCCTTGTCCTTCAAATGATGCTTGGCCAGCATGACGCGCATCGGAATGTCGGTGCCGCTGCCATAGCCGTTGCTCGTCAGCACCTTTCCCTTCAGATCCTCGACGGTTTTGATCGGGCTGTCTTTGCGCACCATGAATTCGTCGCTGTAATAGCCGGGCACGCCATCCTGCAACTCGTCCGAGATGATGCGAAGATCCTTCATCCCGGCATTGGTCACGGCCAGCGGGAAGGTGGTGAATCCGAAATTCGCGATCTCGAGTTGGTCCGAGGCGAGCGCCTGGATCAAGGTCGGCGTCGATTGAAAATGGATCGCCTCGAAGGTGTAGGATTTGCCTAAATGCTTGGCGAGCTCGGGCTTCTGAAAAAGGATCGTCGCCCAGTTCGAGACCGGCACGATATAGGAAAGCCTGATCTTCAAGGGCTCGGCCCTGGCGAGCCCCGCGCCCAAAAGCACGCAAAGCACGCCGGCCGCGATCGCCGCGGCGCGACACAATTTCGTGGCCGATCCGGCAACCCGTTTCCCGAGGCTGATGAAATGCGGCGTTCCCGCCATGGGCCGTCCCCCCTTGTCATTGATGCCGCGCCTTTTGCTCGATCGGCGCTCGAACTTTCAATTCTAGGCGCGCGCTGGGCGCCGCGGCAAGGCCGGCCGCGTGCCCGCCGCCGGAGATCCCTGAAGCCCGGCCCTCTAACCCTGCCCACGTGATTTGTGGGTGAGCGCCTGGCCCACGGCGCGCTAGAATGGGTGCAATCAGCAAGAAACAAATCCGGAGGAACCGCGCCATGCCCGCAGATCGCAGCAAGCATCCCATCGTCCATTTCGTCGGCAGCATCCCTTTGCCCGATGCCGAAAGCGTGTTCCGCACCTTGCCCGCCGCCATCGGCCCGCATCTCTTGCGCCTGCCCGACGGCGAGACCGGCATCCGCAAGAGCTGGATCCGCTTCCTCCAGGATGTGCTCGCGGAAAACCCGGCGATCGAGTTCGCCAAGGACGTGCCGCCTTTCAAATTCACCCAATGGGACGGCAAGGTCGTGCGCGAGATCCAGCGCTTGCGTCTGAAACCCGGCGCGAAGCCCGACGCCAAGACCTTCAAGACCGGCTATGCCGAGATGGCGATCGCGTCCTGGGGCCTGTTCGAGCGCCTGCAAAAGGCGGGGGTCATTCCGCCGGGCGTCAAGTTCCAGGTCTCGATCCCGACGCCGATCGCGCCCACCTACAACAACATGGTGCCGTCCGACCGGCCCGCGCTCCTGCCCGCCTTGACGCAGCACTTCATTGGCGAGGTGCAGCAGATCGCCAAGGCCATCCCCAATGACCGTCTCGCGATCCAATGGGATGTGTGCCAGGAGGTGCTGGCCTGGGAAGGCTATTACGACAAGGGTCCGGTCGATTTCCGCACCGAGGCGATCGACGTGCTGAGCAAGATCGGCGATGCCGTGCCGCAGGCGGTCGAGCTCGGCTATCACCTCTGCTATGGCAGCCCGGCCGACGAGCACATGGTGCTGCCCAAGGATTCTGGGCTGATGGTCGAGATGACCAACGCGGTTGTGGCAAGCGTGAAGCGGCCGATTCAGTTCTTCCATCTGCCCGTGATCAAGGCGCGCACCGACGACGCCTATTTCGCGCCGCTGGAGAAACTGAAGTTGAAACCCGAGACCGAGCTCTATCTCGGCCTCATCCACTACAACGACGCCGAAGGCGATGCGGCACGGCTTGCCGCGGCGCGCCGCCATGCGCGCATCGACGGGATCGGCACCGAATGCGGCATGGCGCGCGGCGATCCAGCGCGCCTCGCCTCGCTCCTCGCCGCGCATCGCCGCGCCGTCGAGCTCCCGGCCTGAACGCGAATCAAGAGGAGACCATCATGCCCCGCAGCACCGACCGGATCTATGCAACCCATGTCGGCAGCCTGGTACGCCCGCCGCGCATGGTGCCCTTTCTCGAAGCGATGCAGGGCGGCGCGCCTTACGACAAGGAGGCCTTCGCCGCCTGCCTCACCGAATCCGTGATCGAGGTGGTCCGGCTCCAGGCCGAAGCCGGGATCGACATCGTCAGCGACGGCGAATACGGCAAGGCGATCAACTGGGCCTATTACATCCACAACCGCCTCACCGGCATCACCAAGCGCCCGATGACGGCGGCCGAGGCCAAAGATCCGCTCGCCATGCCGCTGGGCGGACGCGACCGCGAAGCCTTCCCCGAATTCTACGCCGAATACGACAATCGCGTGCTGCGCAACGCGGCCGCGCCAATCCGCCCGGTCGTGAGCGGCGCCATCACCTATTGCGGCCAGGCGGAACTGCAGCGCGACATCGCCAATCTCAAGGCGGGCCTCGCCAAGACGCGCGTGACCGGCGGGTTCCTGCCCGTCGTCGCGCCGGCCAGCGCTCTGCCCAACGCCAAGATCGAACACTACAAGGACGAGGAGAGCTTTCTCTTCGCGCTCGCCGATGCGCTCAAGGTCGAGTACCGCGCGATCATCGATGCCGGGCTCGACCTTCAAGTCGACGATGCGTTCTTTCCCTATATGTATGAGCGGCTCGTTCCGCCCATGACCCTGACACAATACCGGCAATGGGCCGAGCTCAGGATCACCGCCTTGAACCGCGCGCTCGAAGGTCTGCCCGCCGAGCGCACGCGCTACCATATCTGCTGGGGCAGTTGGAACGGGCCGCACGTCTTCGACGTGGCCCTGAAGGACATCGTCGACATTGTCACCAAGGTCAAGGTCGGCGCCTACAGCTTCGAGGCCGCCAATCCGCGCCACGAGCATGAATGGAAAGTCTGGCGCGGCGTCAAGCTCGCGCCCGGCCAGGCTCTCATCCCCGGCGTCATCAGCCATGCGACGAATGTCGTCGAGCATCCGGAGCTCGTGGCCGAGCGCCTGACGCGCTTTGCCGACATCGTCGGACGCGAGAACGTCATGGCGGGAACGGATTGCGGCTTCTGCCAGAGCCCGCTGGCCGGCCGCGTGCACCGGACCATCATGTGGGCAAAGCTCAAAGCCCTCGCCGAAGGCGCCGCGCTCGCGACCAAGAGCCTCTGGGGCCGCTGAAGAACGGGCCCCGCCGCCGCGCGGGCCGGTCCGCGCCCGTGACTCGGCCGCCCCCGCTTGTTAGAAAGCGGGCGAAGCTGACAGCGCGAACGAGAGAGAAGCGGCCGGCGCTTGCGACCTGAAATCCTTTATCCGCTCTTTGCGCCGGTCACCGCGCTGAAAGGCGTCGGGCCGCGGCTCGGCAAGCTGTTCGAGCGGCTGGGCACGCCGCAAGTGGTCGACCTGCTCTGGCATCTGCCGGTCGGCATCATCGACCGGCGCTTCCAGCCCAAGATCGCGCAAGCCCAGGACGGCGCAATCGCCACCATCACGGTCACGGTCGACGCGCATCAAAAGCCGCAGAACCGGCGCCAGCCCTATCGCGTGCGCTGCCGCGACGAGACCGGCTTTCTCTTTCTGGTCTTCTTCCACGCCCAGACCGACTACATCGAGAAGATCCTGCCCCTGGGCGCCACACGCATCGTCAGCGGCAAGATCGAGCATTTCAACAACCAGATCCAGATCACCCATCCCGATCACGTCATCACGCCCGAGGACGCCTCCGAGATGAAGCTGATCGAGCCGGTCTACGGCCTGACCGCCGGGCTGACCCCGCGCGTCGTGCAAAAGGCGGTCGAGGCCGCCTTGAGTCGCGCGCGCGAATTGCCCGAATGGCTCGATCCCGCTTATATGCAGCGTCAGGGCTGGCCCGCCTGGCGCGCGGCGCTAAAGGCCGCGCATGCGCCCGAGCGGGCAGAGGATCTTCTCCCCACGACGATCCCGCGCCAGCGTCTCGCCTTCGACGAGCTCCTCGCCAATCAGCTCGCGCTGGGGCTGATGCGCGAGCATGTGAAGCGCGTCGCCGGCCGCGCCGTGGCGGCGAAGGGCGCGCTGCGCGCCAAGGTGCTGACCGCCCTGCCCTTCGCGCTTACGAAGTCGCAGAAACGCGCGATCGACGAGATCGCTTCCGACATGGCGCTGCCGCAGCGGATGATGCGCCTCCTGCAAGGCGATGTCGGCAGCGGCAAGACCGTGGTTGCGCTCGCCGCCATGCTCGATGCGGTCGAATCCGGCGCGCAGGCCGCGCTGATGGCGCCGACCGAGATCCTCGCGCGCCAGCATTACGCGACCCTGACCCAGCTCGCGGCGAATTCCGGGGTCGCCATCGCGCTGCTGACCGGGCGCGAGAAGGGCCGCGCGCGCGCGGCGCTGCTCGAGGGCTTGACGAGCGGGGCCATTCACATCGCGATCGGAACCCATGCGCTTTTTTCCGAGGACGTCGCGTTCAAGGATCTGGCGCTCGCCGTCATCGACGAGCAGCACCGCTTCGGCGTCGAGCAGCGCATGGCGCTCGCCGAGAAAGGCCGCGGCGTCGACATCCTCGTGATGACGGCGACGCCCATCCCGCGCAGCTTGATGCTGACGGCCTATGGCGATCTCGATTCCTCGCGCCTCGATGAAAAGCCCGCCGGGCGCAAGCCGATCGCGACGCGCACCGTGCCGTCCGAGCGGATCGCGGAAGTGATCGAAGGCGTCGAGCGCGCGCTCGAGGGCGGCGCCAAGATCTATTGGATATGTCCGCTGGTCGAGGAATCCGAGCTCAGCGACCTCAAAGCCGCGACCGATCGCTATGATGAACTGCACCGGCGCTTCGGCGCGCGCGTCGGCCTCGTCCATGGCAGGATGAAGGGCCCCGAGCGCGATCGCGTGATGGAGCAGTTCGCGCATGACGGCATTGATCTCCTGGTCGCCACCACCGTGGTCGAGGTCGGCGTCGATGTGCGCGATGCCAGCATCATGGTGATCGAGCATGCCGAACGCTTCGGCTTGGCCCAGCTCCACCAGCTGCGCGGCCGCATCGGGCGCGGCGACAAGCCTTCCACCTGCCTTCTCGTCTACACCCCGCCCTTGAGCGCCTCGGCCAAGGCGCGGCTGGCCATCCTGCGCGAGAGCGATGACGGGTTTCGCATCGCCGAGGAGGATCTGCGCCTGCGCGGCGCCGGCGAGGTGCTGGGCACGCGGCAAAGCGGCATGCCCCAGATGCGGCTCGCCGATCTCTCCGTGCACGGCGAATTGCTCGCGACCGCGCGCGATGACGCGCAGCTTATCCTGACGCGCGATCCAAGCTTGGCGAGCCCGCGCGGGGTGGCGCTCCGGACGCTCCTTTATCTGTTTGGCCGCGACCACGCGGTGCGCTACATCAGGTCGGGTTGAGGGCGATGCCCCAAGCTTGTGGATCGTAAACAGGGAGAGTGCCGATGAAGAACCGTCTTGGCCCCGCCAGGGTCGCACGCGTCATTGCGCTGGGCTTCTTGGCGGGCGGCGTCGCCGCCGCGCTGAGCGGGCTCGGCGCCGCGCCCGTCCGGGCCGAAACCGTCAAGATCGGGATCTCGAAGCTCCTCTCCTATCCCGCTGTGCCGATCGCGATCGATCGCGGCTATTTCAAGGCCGAGGGCATCGACGCCGAAATGGTGTTCTTCGATTCCGCGCAGCCGATCGCGATCGGCGTCACCTCGGGCGGCGTCGATTTCGGCGTCTCCGGACTCTCGGCCGGCTTCTACACCCTCGGCGGCCAGGGCCAGCTTCGCCTCATCGCCTCGTCTTCCAGCGAGGCGCCCGGATTTTACAACCTCACTTTCCTGGCATCGAACCGGGCTTATGACGCCGGCCTCAAATCGGTACAGCAATTGCCGGGACACGATATTGCCATCACGCAGGTCGGCACCACCCTTCACTACGCCATCGGCTTGGCAGCCCAGAAATTCGGCTTTCCGATGAGCGCCATCGAAGTGAAGCCGCTGCAATCCAACAGCAACGTGATCGCGGCCCTGCGCGGCGGCACGATCTCGGCCGCGATGATGCCCGGAACGCCGACCTTGGCGCTGGTCGCCAAGGGCGAGATCAAGCGGCTGGGCTGGGTCGGCGATCTCACGCCGGGCTGGACCGGCAGCGCCTGCTTCACCGCGACCAAGACGGCCAATGAGCGCGGCGATCTGGTGAAGCGCTTCATGATCGCCTATCGCAAGGGGATCCACGATTATTACGAAGCGTTCACGACGCCCGACGGCAAGCGCAAGGACGGGCCCGGAGCGCCGGCGATGTTGGAATTCCTGTCGAAATACACCGGCATTCCGGCCGAGAATATCGACAAGGCGGTGCCCTATGTCGACGCGCAAGGCCGGCTGGATGCTGCCGATATCGCCAAGCAGATCGCGTGGTATAAATCGCAAAACCTCTTGAAGGGCGAGGTCGATGCGAAAAAACTGATCGACAGCCGCTACGCGGCGCTGATGCCGGCGCATTGACCGGCAACGCGGCGGCGTCGCGTCGACGCCACGCGAAACGAAGAGCGGAAGGGAGGATTGTGATGGGACGGATCACACGCAACGCGCTGCGTTCGATGGGCGCGCTCGCACTATCCGCCGGTCTTGCGGCCGGCGCGCAGGCCGAGACGGTGAAGGTCGGGATCTCGAGGCTGCTGGGCTATGCCGGCGTGCCGGTCGCGGTCGAGCGCGGCTATTTCAAGGCCGAAGGCATCGACGTGCAGATGATCGAGTTCCATTCCGCCGCGCCGATCGGCGTGGCGGTTGCCTCGGGCGATGTCGAGTTCGGCATCTCCGGCATGTCGGCGAGCTTCTACAATCTCGCCGGCCAAGGCCAGCTGCGGATCATCGCCTCGGCCTCGGGCGATCATCCCGGCTTCTACACCTTGGTCGCGGTCGTCGCGAACAAGGCGTGGGACGCGGGCCTCAGATCCGGCAAGGACCTGCCCGGCCACGACATCGCCATCACCCAGATCGGAACGAGCCTGCATTACAGCATCGGCCTCCTCGCCAAGCGCTATGGCTTTCCGATGAGCGCCGTGCGGGTCAAGCCGCTGCAATCGAACCCGAACGTCGTCTCAGCGCTGAAGGGCGGGACGATCGATGCCGCCGTGATGCCGACGAGCCCGGTGATCCCGCTCGTCGCGAAGGGCGAGATCCATCGCCTCGGCTATATCGGCCAGATCAGCGATGGATTTTCGGGCGCCATGCTTTTCACCGCGACCAAGATCGCAAACGACGATCCGGGCCTGGTGAAGCGGTTCCTCGCCGCCTATCGCAAAGCCATGCGCGACTTCCACGACGCCTTCGTCGGCCCCGGCGGCACGCGCAAGGACGGGCCTCTGGCGCCGGAGATCCTGGCGATCATGTCGAAATTCACCGGCGTCCCGCCCAGCCAGCTCGAGCAGGCGATCCCCTATCTCGATGCGCAGGGGCGCGTCGACGCGGCCGATGTCGCGCGCCAGATCGCCTGGTACAAATCGCAAAACCTGCTGAAGGGCGATGTCGACGCCAAGGCCCTGATCGACGCGCGCTACGCGCTTCCAATGACTCCAGGCAAGTGAGCCTCGGGAAACAGACGCGAGCCGCGAAAGTAGCATGCGTTCGATGAAGCCTTGTCACGCCCGCCGATTTCGTCGGCAAACGCGGCCCGCTTATCCTGCCGGAGACGAAACGGGCTTAGCAAAGGCACGCAGCAGCGCCATGCCAAGCTGTCTCAAACCTTCGCCGGGTATTCCCTGGCTTTGCGCGCTTCCGCGGGCGTGACGATGCCGGTCGAGATCACGTATTTTATCGCGTCCTCGACCGACATCGCCAAGGTTATGACCTCCTTGCGGGGCAGGAAGACCATATAGCCCGAGGTCGGATTGGGTGTCGTCGGCACGTAGATCGACACCGCGTCGTCGCCGGCGATATCCCGGATCTCGCCCTCGACCGTGGCGGTGACGAAGCCGACGGTCCAGGCGCCGCGCCTCGGCCATTCGACCATCACGACCTCGCGGAAGCTGGTCGATTGCTTGGCGAGCACGGTCTCGAAAATCTGCTTCACCGCGCCATAGATGCCGCGCACGATCGGCATCCGCGCCATGAACCGCTCGCTCAAGCGCAACAAGACCCGCCCGAGTACGCCGGCGGTGGCCGCGCCGATCAGCGTCAGCCCCACCACCGCGACGACGAGGCCGATGCCCGGGATATAGAAGGGCAGATAGGTCTGCGGATCGTATTCCCTCGGCAGGATCGAGCCGACCGAATTGTCGATGAAGCGGACGAGGCTCCAGGTGAGATAAAGCGTCAGCGCGGTCGGGCCGGTGACGAGGATACCGGCGATGAAATAGCCGCGCAGATGCTCGACCAGCGGCAGCCAACGCTTGCGGCGGGGCGCTTGCGGCGGGGCGCTTTCGCTCATCGGACGGCCCTTACGGCGGCGCCGCGTCGTCCACCGCCCGGGGCGGACACACCCGCGTCATCGTATCTTCCGTAACAAGCTGCTACGCTGCGCTCGAATATGTGATCCAAATTGAGCCGGCCTTCGGTCTAGTTTGACGGCGACGATACGTCAGCCTTGCACTGTAACCGCGCCAAGGGATCGCCGCCAGTGACGAACACGCCGCATCTCCTCGCGATCGCCACGGCGGTGCCCAAGCATATGCTCGGCCAGCGCGAGGTCGCGGAGCGCGCGCGCCGTGTCTTCGGCCGCGCCGGAGTCGGCGATCTCGACCGCATGGTCGCGGTCTTCGCCAATGCCGGGATCGAAACCCGCTACTCGACCGTGCCGGTCGACTGGTATGGGCGGCCGCACGGCTGGGAAGAGCGCAACGCGCTTTATCTCGAACACGCGGTCGCCCTCCTCGAAGAGTCCGCGCGCAAGGCGCTCGCAGCGGCCGATCTCGATGCTGCCGATATCGACGCGGTTGTAACGGTCTCGACCACCGGCATCGCCACGCCGAGCCTCGACGCCATGCTGATGGGACGCTTGAAGCTGCGCACGGATCTGCGCCGTTTGCCGATTTTTGGGCTTGGCTGCGCCGGCGGTGTGCTCGCCCTTTCGCGCGCCGCCGATCTCGCTCGGGCGGCGCCGCGCGCGCGCATCCTCTTTCTCGTCGTCGAGCTCTGCGCCTTGTGTTTTCGCCGCGGCGATTTCACCAAGAGCAATCTGGTGGCGACCGCGCTCTTCGGCGACGGCGCGGCAGCGGCCGTGATCTCCTGTCAGGGCGAGGGCGCGACCTTCCAAGAAGGCGGCGAATTCACCTGGCCCAATTCGCTCGACATCATGGGCTGGGACGTCGCCGAGGACGGGTTGAAGGCCGTGTTTTCGCGCGACATACCCTCGCTCGTCGAGCGCGATTTGCGCCAAGCGGCCGAGCGCTTTCTCGCTTGCCACGGCAAATCCCTTGCCGACATTCGCCATTTCATCTGCCATCCCGGCGGCGCCAAGGTGATCGCGGCGCTTGAGCAGGCTTTCGGTCTCGCCGCCGGCAGCCTCTCGCATGCGCGCGGCGTGCTCAACGACTACGGCAACATGTCGGCGGCGACGGTGATGTTCGTGCTGGAGCGCGCGCTCAAAGCCGGCGCGCGCGGCACGATGCTGATGACGGCGCTGGGGCCGGGCTTCACCGCGGGCTTTCAACTCTTGGAAGCATGAATTGGGTCGCGATCATCGTCGCGCTTGTCGCCGTCCAGCGCGTCTTCGAGCTTCTCCACGCGCGGCGCAACGAGGCGCGCTTGCGCGTAGGCGGCGGGATCGAGCGCGGCGCCGGCCATTATCCGCTGATCGTCATTCTGCACGGGGCCTGGCTCGTCGCGGTCGTCGCCTTCGCATCCGAAAACGCGCCGCCGGTCTGGGGCTGGCTCGGTCTTTATCTCGCGCTGCAAGGCGCGCGCTACTGGGCGATGTCCAGCCTCGGCCCCTCTTGGACGACGCGAATTATCACCCTACCCGGCGCGCCGCTCGTCCGTAAGGGGCCCTATCGCTTCCTGCGACACCCGAACTACGCCGTGGTCGCGGCCGAGATCGCCGTTCTGCCTCTGGCCTTTCGCGAGTACCGCGTGGCGCTCGTCTTCTCCGCGCTCAACCTCGCCCTCCTTGGCTGGCGAATTCGTATCGAGAACTTGGCTCTGGCGGAAAGGCGTTGATGGAGGGGTGCCCTCACCCCCGCTCGATCACCTCGATCTTGTAGCCGTCGGGATCTTCGATGAAGGCGATGTTGACGGTGCCGAACTTCAGGGGTCCCGGCGGGCGCGGAATCTTGACGCCTTCTTTCTCGAGCGCCTTGCAGGTGCCGTAAATGTCGGAAACCCCGATGGCGAGATGGCCGAAGCCCGAACCGATCGTGTAGGGCTCTTTCTGATCCCAATTGTAGGTGAGCTCGACCACCGTATGGCTCGCATCGTCGCCATAGCCGACGAAGGCAATGGTGTACCGCCCAGCCTCGACCTCGCGCTTGCGCAACAGCTTCATGCCCAGAAGACGGCAATAGAAATCGATCGAGCGGTCGAGATCGAAGACGCGGATCATCGTGTGCAAAAAACGGAAGCGGCTGGTGTCGATGCCGGTCGCCGGCTTCGAGCTGGTCGCGGTATCCATCGAATCCTCCTTCACTTAACGTACCGCCGATTTGCGCGCGATCGCGGCGAGCACCTCGTCGGCCGCGCGCAGGCTCGGCGAGAGCCCGCCATAGCCGAGCACTTGCAGCGCCTCCTGGCAAGCGGCGATTTGCGCGGACGATGCCGCCTCGTCGTCGAGGAGCCTGCCCAAGGCGGAGGCCAGTTTCTCGGGCGTGCAATCATATTGCAACAATTCCGGCACCGCCTCGCGCTTCAGGATCACGTTGACGAGGTTGGCGTAGGCGACTTTGACGACGCGGCTGACATAGGCGTGGGTCAGGGGATTGATGCGATAGGTGACGACCGCCGGCAGCTTCGCCATCGCCAATTCGAGCGCGACGGTGCCCGAGGCCGCAAGCGCCGCGTTGCTCGCGGCGAAGGCGTCGTATTTTTCCGCGATCCCGCGCAGCACGATGCTCGGCACCGGCCAGGTCTCGACCTCCGTCGCGACGCGCGCGGCCACGGTCTCGGTGGTCGGCACGACGATGCGCAAGCCCTTGTGGCGCGGCATCAGGCGCGCGACCGTCTCCTTGAAGATGGGCAATAGGCTTGCGACCTCGCCGCGTCGGCTGCCGGGCAGCAATGTCACGAGCGGCGCCTCGGGCGCGATCCCGTGGCGGCGGCGAAATCCGGCTCCGTCGCCGCGATCGGCGCCGCTTTCGACCACCGGATGCCCGACATAGGAGCAAGAGAGCCCGACGGCGGTGAAATAAGGCGGCTCGAACGGCAAGAGCGCCATCAGATGATCGTACCAGCGCGCCATGCGCCGCGCGCGCCCCGCGCGCCACGCCCAGACCATCGGCGCGACATAGTGGATGAGCGGCAGGGTCTGACCCTGGCGGCGCAGGCGCTGCGCGATACGCCAAGTGAAGCCCGAACTGTCGATGGTGACGAGCGCGACGGGCTGTTGCGCGATGATGTCAGCCACCGTCTCGGCGACGCGGCGGAAGATGCGGCGCGCGCTCGGCAACACCTCGGCGACACCCATGATCGCGAGCTCCGACAGAGGCACGCGGCTGGCCAAGCCTTGCGCCGCCATCGTCTCGCCGCCGATCCCGGCAAAACGCACCTTGCCGTCCATGCGCTCGCGCAGCGCCGCCATCAGCCGGCCGCCCAAGAGATCGCCCGAGGGCTCACCGGCGACGAGATAGATGAGCGGCGGTGCGGCGCTCACGCCGCCTTCACCCCGACGACGAAAATCCCGGCGCGATCGGCGGCCTCGATCACCGCGTCGCGGTCGAGCACGAGCGCGGCGCCCGCCTCGACGGCGATGCCGCGCAAGCCCGCCGCCGCCGCCGCGGCAATCGTCGACGGGCCGATCGCCGGCAGATCGACGCGGCGCTCCTGGCCGGGCTTTGCGGTCTTCACCAGCACGCCGCCCGACGCGCCGCCGACCGCGTCGCCGCATTGCCGGATCAGCGCATCGGTCCCCGCCTTACCCTCGACGCCCAGCACCTGGCCGTGCCGGACGATCACCGCCTGGCCGAGATCGCGCGCACCATGGCCGTGCGCCGCTTCGAGCCCCTTCGCGATGTCGGCCGCTTGCGCCGGATCCGGAGCGACGCGGCCGAGCGGACCCAGCGGCGCCAGCAATTCGCCGAGCAGATGGTCCGCGCCGGTGACGCGAAAGCCTTCGCTTTCGAGCTCCTTGATGATGGCGCGAAAGAGCGCGTCGTCGCCAAAATCGGCGAGCGCGCGCAGGCCGATCTTCATGAAGAAGCGCAATGTGCGCCAATCGGGCCGGAGCGCCGCGAACGAGGGGCGGCGCACGCCGCCCGCCATCACGAGTTCATCGACCCCGTGGGCGTGCAGGAGGCGCAGGCATTCGCCGGCGGCGCCGAGACGGACCCACGCATGCGGCACGCCGGCGATGGTTGCAGGATCGCAGGAGCCTTCGAACGCAATCACGAAGAATGGACGCCCGCGAGAGCGGCAGGCCTCGATCATGCGCAGCGGCAGCTCGCCGGACCCGGCGAGGATGCCGAGGCTAGCCGCCATTCCCGGCTTTCGGCTGACAGAGGCCGCGCGAGGATTCGGCGCGCACGAAGCGCAGCACGTCCTCGACCGGGCGAATGCCGGGGAACCGCGCCGTCACGGTCTCGAGACGCTCGGCGAAAGTGCCGTTCTCGCCCTCGAACAGCATCTGATAGGCCTGCCGCAGGGCCTGGATCTCGTCACGCGTGAAGCCGCGCCGCTGCATACCGACGATGTTGAGACCGCTCAGGCGCGCGCGGTCGCCCATCACCGAGCCATAGGGAATGACGTCGCGCTCGACGCCGGTAACGCCGCCCACCATCGCGTATTGGCCGATGCGCACGAATTGATGAACCGCCGAGAGGCCGCCGAAGACCGCGCAATCGCCGATCACGACGTGACCGGCCAGGGTCGCGTTATTGGCCATGATCACATCGTTGCCGATGATGCAATCATGCGCGACGTGAACGCCGACCATGAAGAGGCAACGGTCGCCGATGCGGGTGACCATGCCGCCGCCCGCCGTGCCGGGGTTCATCGTCACCTGTTCGCGGATGATGTTGTCGCGGCCGATGATGAGGCGGGAGTCCTCGCCCTTGTATTTCAAATCCTGCGGCGCGTGGCCGATCGAGGCGAAAGGAAAGACGCGCGTGCCCTCGGCCACCGCGGTGCGGCCGGCGATTGCGACATGCGAGATGAGCTCGACCCGCTCGCCCAGCTCGACCTGCGAGCCGACATGGCAGAACGGACCGATCCGGGCCGAGGCGCCGAGCTTGGCGCCTTTTTCGACGACGGCCGTCGGGTGAATCTCAGGCATCGGTGTTGATGTTGTTGTCCATGATCATGGCGCCGTAGGTCGCCTCGGCCATGAGCTTGTCATCGACCATCGCGCGGCCGTGGAATTTCCAGACCGGTCCGCGGCTGGCCTTGCGCTCGACGTGGATGTAGAGCGTGCTGCCCGGCGCCACCGGGCGGCGGAACCGCGCATCATCGATTGAGGTGAAGTAAACCAGCTTGCCCGCCGCCTGGTCGCCGATCGCATCGACCACGAGCACGGCGGCGGTTTGGGCCATCGCCTCGACGATGAGGACGCCCGGCATCACCGGCCAGCGCGGAAAATGGCCTTGGAAATAATGCTCGTTGATGGTGACGTTCTTGACGCCGGTGGCGCTCGTGCCGCGCACCACGTCGATCACCTTGTCGATCATCAGAAACGGGTAGCGATGCGGAATCATCTGCATGATCTGCTTCAGATCGATCTCCGGCGTGACTTCGGGCCGTTCCGTCTTGTCCATGCTAGTCACCCTTCTTTCTGGCGGCGAGACGCCGGATGAACGCCGTCAGATAGTGAAACTCGCGGATCGGCATGGCCGGCGAACCCAGGACCGTTTCGCCCGCCTTCAGATCGCGCATCACGCCCGCCTGGGCGCCGATGCGTGCGCCATCGCCGATGGTGAGATGGCCTGTCACCCCCCCTTGGCCGCCGATCATGACGAAGTCGCCGAGCCGCGTGCTGCCGGATATACCGACTTGGGCGACGATCACGCAACCGCGACCGATCTGGACGTTGTGCCCGATCTGGACGAGATTATCAATCATGGTGCCCGCGCCGATGATCGTGTCGGGCCCGGCGCCGCGATCAATCGTGCTATTGGCGCCGACTTCCACATCGTCGCCGACGATGACGAGGCCCAGCTGCGGCACCTTGACCGGCGCGTCCGGATCGGGCGCGAAGCCGAAGCCATCCTGGCCGATGCGGGCGCCGGGATAGATCCGCACGCGCGCGCCGATGATGCAATGGCTGAGACTGGCATTGGCGCCGACCCTGACCTCGTCGCCCAGCACCGCGGCGGCACCGATGACCGCATTGGCGCCGATCGCGCAGTGCCGGCCGATGCGCGCCTTGGCGCCGATCACGGCGTTGGCCTCGACCGCACAGCCTTCGCCAAGCTCGGCGCTGGGATCGATCACGGCGCTCGGTGCCAGCCCCGCAACCAGCGGCGGCTCGGGGTAAAAGATTTGCGCGGCGCGCGCGTAGGCGCGATAGGGTGAGGGCGTCACGAGCAGGGTCGCGGCCGATGCCGCTTCGGGCGCGAACTTGGCGGCGACGATCACCGCGCCGGCGCGCGTCTTGCGGAAGGGATCGAGATAGCGTCGGTTGTCGAGGAAAGAGACATCGTCCGGCGTCGCGCTCTCGAGCGTCGCCACGTCACGCAAGAGCCGGCTGCCTTGGCGCGCGCCCGCGATCTCCGCGCCGATCCGCCGCGCGAGCTCTTCGACGCTGAAGGGACCGGCACGCGTGAAGAAGCGGGGGTCGGCCATGGCTCAGCGCGGCAAGGGGATCGGCGCCAAGGCGGGCTGGCCGGGGGTCACCGGACCGGGCGCCGGCACGGCGAGATCGGGCTCGGCGGGTACGGCCAGGCTCACCAGCGGCAATTTCACGTCGAGGCGATGGATCACCTCTTGGGTGATGTCGAGGCCCGGCGCTTCGAACAACACGGCGGCCTTGGTCACGACGAGGTTGGCTTTCCGCTCGGCGGCGATGTCGGAGATGATCTGCAGCGCCGTGTTCTCGATCTTGGTCATGGCATCATTATAGGCCTGCTGAAGGGCTTGGCGCGTCGCCTGAACGCCGTGGTCGAGCGCGTCGTAGCGCTGCTGGAATTCGCGCATCTTCGTATTGAACACATCGGCCGAAAGCACGTTGCGCTGGTGCTCGAGCTCGTCCTGGATGCGCCGCAGCTCGTTCTCTTGCGTGGTCACGGCCTTGGTATAGCGGTCCGTGCGCTGCGACATCTGGGATTGAATGTTCCTGGCGACGAGGGAGTCGCGCAGGATCTGCTGGACGTCGACGATGATGATGACCGGCGGGGCGACCTCTTGCCCCCGAAGCGGGGCCGCGGCTGCAAGGACGCTCAGCGCCAGCGCGGCGGCAAGGCCGAAGCGGCGGCCACGCGGCATCTAGAACTGTGATCCGAACCCGACGCGGAAGAACTCCTTTTTGTCGGAGGGCTGCTTCACGATCGGGAGGGCGAAATCGATGCGCACCGGACCGACCGGCGAATCCCAGGCGAAGCCGTAGCCGACCGAAACTCGGATCGCGTTGACATCGGCAACGGTCGGACCGCCGGCGTCAACCGACCAGGCGCTGCCGAAATTGGTGAAGACGTGACCGCTGAGGCCGAATTCCTTGGGCAGACCCAAGGGCATGCTCAGCTGCAGGGCACCGAGCCAATAGGCATTGGCGCCCAGCGCGTCGTTGGTCGCCGTATCGCGCGGGCCGATGCCGCCCGTGGCGAAACCGTGGAAATTGTCGCCGCCGATGAAATAGCGGTCCTCGATCCGGACCTTGTCGTTGAGGCCGAAGATATAACCCGCCTCCCCGGTCGCCTGCGCGACCCAATTCGTCGCCACCGGATAGTAGTAGCCGACATTCACGCCGTTGCGCAGGAAGTAGACCTGGCCGCCGAGCCCGGCGAGATCGGTGCTTTGCTGCAAGTAATAGCCCGATGTCGGTTTCAACCGGCTGTCGCGCTTGTCGTAGAGCAATGACTGCCCGACGATCGAGGCGAGCCGCGAGCCCGCCTGATCGAGAATGTATTGCGACGCGCCCGCGACGATGTCCTTGATGGTGTCTTCGCGGATCGTATAGGTCAGGGTCTGGCGCAAAGCTTCGGTGAATTGATAGCCGGCGCGCAGCGAGCCGCCGAAGGATTGCTGCTGATAGCCCGAATAGGTCGTGTTGTCGCGCTGCAGAGCGAAAATATCGAAGCCGGCGGCGACGTTGCGATCGAGAAAATAGGGATCCGTGTAACTCAGATCGACCTGCTGCGTCAGGTACGCGATCGTGGTGTCGATGCGCAGATCCTGGCCGCGGCCCAAAAGATTGCGTTCGTGGATGCCGATATTCGCCAACGGGCCGTCGGACGTCGAATAGCCGACGCCGACCTGGAACTCGCCGGTCGATTGCTCTTGCACATTGACGTGGATCACCGTCTTGTCGGGCGCGCTCCCGGGCGTGTTGGTGATGTCGACCTTCTTGAAGAAGCCAAGATTGTTGATGCGCTGCTCCGAGCGGTGCAGCTTCGTCGAATTGAACGCATCGCCTTCGACCAGCCGGAACTCGCGCCGCACGACCTTGTCCTGGGTGCGCACGTTGCCCGTGATGTCGATGCGCTCGACATAGACTTCGGGACCTTCCTTGACCGTGAAGCTGACGTCGATCGTCTTGGTATCGACATTGCGTCTGACGTTCGGCGTCACCTGGACGAAGGCATAGCCGCGGTTGCCCAGCGCGTCGGTGATCGCCGTAATCGATTTGTCGACCTGATCGGCGTCGTACCAATCGCCTTCCTTGATCGTCAGCAGCGCGCGCAGCAACGCCGGACTGACGTCCTTCAACTCATTGCTAACAGCGACCTTGCCGAAATGGTAGCGCGCGCCTTCCTCGATGCTGAAGGTGATGATGAAGCCGGAGCGGTCGGGGGTCAGTTCCGCAACGGCCGACACGACGCGAAAATCGGCATAGCCCTGCGACAGATAGAATTTGCGCAACAGCTCCCGGTCATAGGTCAGGCGGTCCGGATCGTAGGTGTCGTCGCTGCTCAAGAACCGATACCAGCGCGATTCCTTGGTCGAGATCACGTCCTTGAGAGTCGATTCGCTGAAGATGTGATTGCCGAGAAAGGTGATGCCGCGGATGCCGGTCGAGGGACCTTCGTCGATCTCGAAAATGACGTCGACGCGGTTTTGTGGCAACTGGATGAGCTTGGGCTGCACGGTCGCGGCAAAGCGGCCGGAGCGGCGATAGATCTCCAGTAGACGGCTCACATCGCTCTGCACCTTCTCGCGCGTGAAGACGACGCGGGGCCGGAGCTGGATTTCGCTGGTGAGGTTATCGTCGCTAAGCTTGCTGTTGCCTTCGAACTGAATGCGGTTGATCACCGGATTTTCGGTGACGCTGACGATGAGCGCGGAGCCGTCGCGCTTGAGCTCTACATTGGAGAAGAGGCCGGTCGCATAAAGCGCCTTCAACGAGGCGTCGGCCTTCTGCGTGTCGTAGACGTCGCCGGGTTGAATCTGGAGGTAGGATTTGACCGTATCGGGATCGACCCGTTGCGTTCCTTCGATGCGGATTTCTTCGATCTTCCCGCCCGCCATATCGGGCGCGGCCGGGACCGCTTGCGGCGTCGCTGCAGCGACCGGTGCCTGGACCGCAGGCGGCCGCGGCACGGTTTGCGCCTGCGCCATCCCGGCGATCGACAGCAGAGCAATCCCAAGGACGAGGCGGCGCGCCACTCCGAAGAAAATCCGCAACACGTCCCCCTGTCCCGAGCGAGTTCCTCTTCGACGAATCCCAGGCCGCCGCAGACCTAGGTCACCAAGCTTTTCAGAAACTCGACAACTCTGAGGTGAACGAGGTCGTTCCAGGTGGCGAAGACCATGAGCGTCAGCACCAGCGCCAGGCCGAGCCGGAAGCCATATTCCTGCGCACGCTGGCCCAGCGGTCTACCGCGAATAGCCTCAGCGGCATAAAACAGAAGATGTCCGCCGTCAAGGACCGGGATTGGGAAGAGGTTGATCAGGCCGAGATTGATCGAGAGCACCGCCATGAACCACAGCATGGCGACAACGCCGCCTTGGGCCACCTCCCCCGACATCTGCGCAATGCGCAACGGGCCGCCGAATTCGTCCGCGGTGCGCGCGCCGATCACCATCTGCCACACGGCGACGAGCGTGCCGGTGGTCATATTCATGGTCTCGGCGCCGGCGCGCCATACCGCGCTCAGCGGGTCGCGCCGCACGTATTTGACGCCGCCCCCCTCGATTCCGAGGAGCCCGAGCTGATGGGTGTTGCCGAAGCGGTCGGTGATGGTGCTGCTCTTGGGCGTCACCTCAAGCGCGATTTCGCCGTCGCCGCGCTTCACCAGGAGCTTCATCGCGACGCCGGCATTGAGGCGAACGAGGCGCTGCACGTCTTCGAAGCGATCGATCGGCTCGCCATCGATGGCCACGAAGATATCGCCGGATTTGACCCCGCCCTGCTCGGCCGCGCTGCCGGGCAGAACCTTGCCGACTTGCGGCGGCGTGAAGGGCTGGCCCACGGTCGCGAAAAGTCCGGCGAGCACCACGATCGCGAAGAGGAAATTGGCTATGGGACCGGCCGCCACGACCGCGGCGCGCTGTGGCAGGCGCTTGTGATGGAAAGAGACCCTGCGCTCTTCTTGCGTCATTGCCGCGAGCTCGCCGGCCGGCATCGAGGCGGGATCGGCATCGCCGAACATTTTGACGTAGCCGCCGAGCGGCACGATGCTGAATTTCCAGCGCGTGCCGGCGCGATCGTTCCAGCCGAAAATCTCAGGTCCGAACCCGATCGAAAAGACTTCGATGCGCACGCGATTCCAGCGCGCCACCAAGTAGTGGCCGAGCTCATGCACGAAAACGAGCACGGTCAAGACGATGATGAAGGGAACGATATAGTCGAGGCCGCCGGTCAATAAGCCCATGGATCCAACCTGTGTGAGCGCATACGTTCCACCATAGCAAAAAAAACCTGCCCGATTGATGAAAAAAACTCCAGCTTCGGCAGCAGCTTAGGGGTGCAGCGCGAAGGACGGACCCAAACCGGCCAGAATGAGGGCACCGAGTCCGGCGGCCGCGGTCAAAAGCGAATCGAGCCGGTCGAGCAGCCCGCCATGGCCGGGAATGAGCGCACCCGAATCCTTGACCCCGAAACGCCGTTTGGCGAGCGATTCGATCAGATCGCCCGCCTGCGCCGCGACCGAAAGCGCGAGGCTCAACCCCATCAGGCCCGCGGCCGGTGCCCCGGTCAGCAGCGCGGCGCCCAGCCCCACCAATGCGGCGCAGACCGCTCCGCCCGCCGCGCCCGACCAAGTCTTGTTGGGCGAGAGATGGGGCGCCAAGCGCGGTCCGCCTAGGGTGCGGCCTGCGGCATAAGCGCCGACATCGCTTGCCCACACCACGGCAAAAAGCCACAGGACCAAGCCGCGCCCATCCGCGCCCAACCGGATCCACAGCATGGCAACGCAGGGAAGGCCGAGCCAAAGCGTGCCCGCGGCGGTCCAGAGCGGCGACGCCGCGGCCGTCGCGCCGGCCGCGGCCCAGACCGCGGCGGCGCCTGCCGCGGCGAGCAGAATTGCCGACAAAGGCGCGTCCCAGGACGCGGCGGCGACGGCGGCCAAAAGCGTCGTGATGACGGCGGCTTTGGCAAGGCCGCCGCGGGCGCCCGAAAGCCTGGCCCATTCCCAACCCATGCCGGCGGCGGCCAACGCCACCAAGCACGCGAAAAACCAGCCGCCGAACCAAGCGGCGGCCAGCGCCAGCGGCACCAGCACCAACGCCGACAGGAATCGCAGCTTCAGGCCGCCGGCGCCAAGGCCCGCGGCCGGGGCCCGCACCGCGTCTCCGGCCGCCTCTCTAGCCTGAGCCAAGCGAAGTGCCGTAGCGGCGGTCGCGCCCGTGGAATTCGCTCACCGCTTTTTCGAGGTCGCTCGCGCCGAAATCGGGCCACAGCGTGTCGACGAAGACGAGTTCGGTATAGGCCGATTGCCACAACAGGAAATTGCTGATGCGCTGCTCGCCGCTGGTGCGGATGAGAAGATCGGGGTCCGGGATGCCGGCCGTGTACAGATGCGCGGCGAAGCGCGCCTCGTCGATCGCTTCTGGGTTGAGCTTTCCTGCCGCGACCTCGGCGGCGAGACGCCGGGCCGCCTGCACGATGTCGTGGCGGCCGCCATAGGAGAGCGCGACGATCAGAGTGAGCCGAGTATTGGCCCGCGTGAGGTCTTCGGCGTTGTCGATCAACGTCACGATATCGGGCGCAAGCCGCGTGCGATCACCGATCACCCGGACGCGCACAGCTTGGCGGTGGAGCTCGGCGATCTCGCCACGCAGATAGACGCGCAGCAAGGACATCAGATCGTCGATCTCGCCGCTTGGGCGCTTCCAATTCTCCGATGAGAATCCGAACAGCGTCAGATAGGCGATCCCGAGTTCCGCTGCGGCGACGACGGTGCGGCGCACGGATTCGGCGCCGCGGCGATGGCCGGCGATGCGCGGCAGGCCGCGCGCCCGGGCCCAGCGCCCGTTGCCGTCCATGATGATCGCGACATGGGCCGGCGGCGCCGGCCGCGAGGAATTCGCACCGGCCGACATCAGACCTGGAGAATCTCCTTTTCCTTGGCCGCCAGCATCTCGTCGACCTTCTTGATGGTCGCGTCGGTCAAGGTCTGAATGTCCTTGTCGAGCTTGCGGTGCTGATCCTGGGTGATGACGCTGTCCTTTTCCTGCTTCTTCAGGAGATCGAGCCCGTCGCGGCGCACATTGCGCACGGAAACGCGCGCCTGCTCGGTGTATTTGGCGGCGACGCGGGTCAATTCCCTGCGCCGCTCCTCGCTGAGATCGGGCACCGGCACGCGGACGGTCTGGCCGTCGGCCTGCGGGTTGAGGCCGAGACCCGCCTCGCGAATGGCCTTTTCCGTGGCCTTTACGTTGCCCTTGTCCCAGACCTGCACAAGGATGAGTCGCGGCTCAGGGACACTGACCGTGCCCACCTGGGTCAAGGGCATCTTGTTGCCATAGGCCTCGACCTGGACGGGATCGAGCAGCCCCGCCGAGGCGCGCCCCGTCCGAAGACCCCCGAATTCCTTGCGCAGCACATCGATCGCGCCATCCATGCGCCGGCGCAGATCGACGATGATCTTGTCTTCACTCATGCCCGCGCCCCCTCCTCGCTGATGATCGTGAAGCGTCCCTTGCCCGATACGACATCGGCGAAGCCGCCCTTGTCGTAGATCGAGAACACCAGGATCGGAATCCGGTTCTCGCGCGCGAGCGAGATCGCGGCGGCATCCATGACCTGCAGGTCGCGCGTCAGCACGTCGAGATAAGTGAGCGCCTCGTGGCGCTGCGCTTTCGCGTCCTTCTTGGGGTCCGCGCTGTAGACGCCGTCGACCTTTGTCGCCTTCAACAACGCTTGGCAGTCGGTCTCCGAGGCCCGCAGCGCGGCCGCCGTATCGGTGGTGAAAAAGGGATTGCCGGTGCCAGCGGCGAAGATCACGGCACGGCCTTTTTCCATGTGGCGGATGGCGCGGCGGCGGATATAGGGCTCGCACACAGTCTGCATCGGAATGGCGCTCTGCACCCGCGTCTGCACGCCCAGCCGCTCGAGCGCGCTCTGCAGCGCCAGCGAATTGATGATGGTCGCGAGCATGCCCATGTAGTCGCCGGTCGCACGCTCCATCCCGGCCGCGGCGCCCGAAAGCCCGCGGAAGATGTTGCCGCCGCCGACCACCAGCGCGACCTGGACGCCGAGCGCGTGGACGCTCTTCACCTCGGCGGCGATGCGGGAAATCATTTCGGGATCGATCCCGTAGCCCTGTTCGCCCATCAGCGCTTCGCCACTGAGTTTCAGAAGCACGCGCCGGTATTTCGGTTCCGCTGGCATCACGTCACATCCGGGGCTCGAGCGCCGCGAATCATACAGGAGAGATGGGCCGCCGTCTCCCCCTTGAGCGCGCGGCGCTCAGTGTTTCAACGTCGCCGCGACCTCCGCGGCGAAGTCGGTCTGCTCCTTTTCGACGCCCTCGCCCAAAACGAGCCGCTCGAAACCCGCCATCTTGACCGGCGCGCCGATTTCCTTCGCCGCAGCGTCAAGCACCTTCGCCACCTTGGTCTCGTTGTCGATGACGAAGATCTGCTCGATGAGGACGCTCTCTTCGTAGAATTTGCGCAGACGGCCTTCGACCATCTTGTCGATCACCGCGTCGGGCTTGCCGCTCGCCTTCGCCTGCTCCCGGAGCACGTCGCGCTCGCGGGCAAGATCGGTGGCGGGGACCGAGGCAATGTCGAGATATTGGGGCTTCGCCGCGGCGACATGCATCGCGAGCTGGCGGCCGACGCCGGCAAGATGGTCGGGATTGCCTGCCGATTCGAGCGCGACCAGCACGCCGATCTTGCCGAGATTGGGCGCGACCGCGTTGTGGACATAAGCAGCGACCGCGCCATGCGCGACATGGAGCCGCGCCATCCGCCGCAGCGACATGTTCTCGCCGACGGTGGCGATCAGATGCGCGAGTTCGTCCGCGACATGGCGCCCGCTGCCGGGATAGGGCGCAGCCTTCAAGCGGTCGAGATCGACATGGCTGAGCGCCAGCTCGGCGACGTTGGCGACGAATTTCTGGAACACATCGTTGCGCGCGACGAAATCGGTCTCGGCATTGACCTCGACCAGCGCGCCAACATTGCCTTTGACCGCGGCGCCGATAAGGCCCTCGGCGGCGACGCGGCCGGCCTTCTTGGCGGCGGCGGCGAGGCCCTTCTTGCGCAGCCAGTCCACCGCGCTCTCGAGATCGCCCTGCGACTCGCTCAAGGCGCGCTTGCAATCCATCATCCCGGCGCCGGTCTTCTCCCGCAACTCCTTGACCAGCCCGGCGGAAATCTCTGCCATCTTCGTCTCCGCTCAGGCCGTGGGTTGCTCTTCGGCCGGCGCCGCAACGGGCGTCAGCACTTCGATGGGGCCATGCGCGGCGGCGCCAATATCGACGCCCGAGGCCGCGGCCTCGGCCTGGAGCCCGTCGAGCACGGCATCCGCGACGAGTTGGCAATAGAGATGCACGGCGCGCATTGCGTCGTCATTGCCCGGCACGGGATAGGCGATGCCGTCGGGATCGGAATTGCTGTCGAGGATGGCGACGACCGGGATCTTGAGCTTGTTCGCCTCCAGCACGGCGATCGCTTCCTTGTTGGTGTCGACGACGAAGAGGATGTCGGGGAGCCCGCCCATCTCCTTGATGCCGCCCAGCGCGCGCTCGAGTTTGTCGCGATCGCGGGTCAATTCCAGGAGTTCGCGCTTGGTGATCCCGGCTTCGGGCTGGCTGATGCGTTCGTCGAGTTCGCGCAGCCGCTTGATCGACTGCGAGATGGTCTTGAAATTCGTGAGCATGCCGCCGAGCCAACGATGATCGACGTAATATTGGCCGCAGCGCTTGGCCGCCTCGGCGACTGCCTCCTGCGCCTGGCGCTTGGTGCCGACGAAGAGCACGCGCCCGCCAGCGGCAGCGACGTCGCGGATGGCCTGCAGTCCGCGCGCCAATTGCGGCACGGTCTGTTCCAGATCGATGATGTGCACGCCGTTGCGCACGCCGAAGATGTAGGACTTCATCTTCGGATTCCAGCGTCGCGTGTGGTGGCCGAAATGCACGCCGGCTTCCAAGAGCTGGCGCATGGTGAAATTGGGAATCGCCATCGGGAGTTCCTTTTCCGGTTGATCCGCCGCGGGAGCTTACCGGCCGGGATTGCGCCCAGGCCGGCACCGGGGCAGCGTTTCGGTATCCCGAGGCGCCGCATCCCCGCGTGTGGGGTTAAAGTGAGAACGGCGCCTTAAATAGTGGGATTAGAAGAGTTTGGCAAGAGGCCGCCGGGGCTGCTCGGCGCGTCGCCTACTTCCGGTTCTGGACCATCTCCGAGAGGATCAGGACGAGGGCGCAGCCCAAAGCCGCCACGATCAGCCAGACAGTGGTCTCGATCCCGGGATCGAGGGCCAGCGCGTAACGCATCGGAGCAAGCGGATTGGGATCCGCGGCTGAACTCCCGGCTCCTCCCTCCCTTCCTCTTGCAACGTGGTTAACAAAGCCTTGCCCCGCCCGTCTTGCCTGCAGCAGGGGATTGGCGTGCACCGGCCCCTCCCCCCGGCCGCCCCGCCGGGCGGCGCCTTTCTTGTCTTGTCTTGTCTTGTCTTGTCTTGTCTTGTCTTGTCTTGTCTTGCGCGCGCCTTGCCCGCGTCCCGTTGCTCGTGCTTGCTCTGCGCGCCGATGGCGGGAATGATGGCGCGCCGCGAGGATTATTCGTTTGGGGGGATGACGATGGGTGTTTCAAGCTTTGGCCTTCATCGCGGTGGGCGCGCTTCGCTCGCGGCGGCGCTATTGGGATTGGCGCTGGCGGCGCTTGTCGTGCCGGCGCCGCAAGCGCGGGCGGAGATGGTCAAGATCAGGATCGGCTCGCTCAAGGCCGCCAATGTCGGGCCCGCCTTCATCGCCAGGGAAAAAGGCTATTTCGCCGCTGAAGGCCTCGACGTCGACTTCTCCTATTTCGAATCAGCTCAACCCGTCGCGGTCGGCGTCGCGTCGGGCTCGCTCGATTTCGGCTGTACCTCGACTTCGGCGGGCATGTACGCGCTCGCGGGCCAGGGCGTGCTGCGCATCATATCCGGCATGTATAGCGAGCATCCGGGTTTTCATAATTTCGCGATCATGGCGTCCAATAAGGCCTATGCGGCCGGCCTCAAAGGCTACAAGGACCTGCCCGGCCATTCGGTCGCGATCAGCCAGGTCGGCTCGCCGGTGCATTACAGCCTCGCCCTCATCGCTGAGAAATATCATCTCGATCTCAAATCGATGCGCATCGAGCCTTTGCAGGGCGTGCCTCAGATCGTCTCCGCGATCCAGGGCAATCAGGTCGACGCCTCGGTGACCACCGCGACGGCGGTCAATCCGATGCTGCTCGCCGGCACCGCGCAGCTCGTCGGCTGGATCGGCGACGAGACGCCGTGGCAGGCCGCCGTCACCTTGACCGCAGCCAAGACGATCGAGACGCGCCCGAAACTGGTCGAGGCTTTCTTGCGCGCGTTCAAGAAGGGCGCGCGCGAATATCACGATGCCTTCACCGGCCCGGGCGAGACGCGCAAGGACGGGCCCAACGCGCAAGAGGTTCTGGCGATCCTCGCCAAATATACCGGCCAGGCGCCCGAGAAGATCCATCTGAGCGTCGCCTATGTCGAGCGCGACGCGCGCATCGACGTGAAGGACATTCTGCATCAGATCGCCTGGTTCAAATCGCAGAAGATGCTAAAGGACGATATCGACGGCGCGAGCGTGATGGACAAGCGCTACATCGTGCCGATGCCATAGGCCCGATACAACAAGAAGTGGCGTCGCGCCGCACGCCGGTCACGCGGATCGTGCTGGGCGCGTCTTTAGGTTAACCGGGCGCCGCAAGAAATTCGCCGAGGGTCGAGACTTCGGCAGGCGAATTGGGTCGCAATCGCGCGCGATCGTTCCTATATAATAAACCTATGGCTTTTCACACCAAGACGAACTGGCACTCGCTTCCCAAGGAAACTGCGGATTCGGGCGAGCGCTGGAGCATCATCTGGGATACGAAGCGGCGCGGCGAAAGCGATGGCCGCAACACGGCCGTCGAGAAATTCGAGGCCTCGGCGCTCGATCGCGCCAAGCATCTGCTCCGCATGGGCTTCGTGGTTTACGAGATTCGCGGCCCCCTGGGCACGGTCTTTCTCGAAGAAGCCGCGATCAAAGCGCGCCTCGGCTTGCAGAGCGAGGTCACGCGCGGCAAAAACCGGCACGCGGATGACGCAGAAGACGCGCCGCCCACCGTGCCGATTGAATGAAGAACGCGGACAATTCGCCGTCCTCCGCTTGAAAGCGGCGTCCCGAACCGCCATAGTGCATATCGATTAAACGCCGGACCGGCGCCTGTCTTCGTCCTGCCAAAGGTTTTACGCCGGGACCGCGTACGGTTTCGGCGTCGACACTCGCTTTCCTACCTTCCCTTCGCGTACCGCATCCTTGCCGAAGGTGTCGTCATTTGAGCCGCGCAGCGCGCCAACAAGAGTTGGGGATCATGAGCAAGAAAAAGCCGATCGAGCTCGGCGGGTTTCTCCTCTTCGACGTGCTTTACGACGACGAGACGCGCACATCGAACCGAAAAGTGCCGACGACGGCACTCAACGAATGGGATTTCGACGGCTCGGTGCGCGCGGCGATCGAGGCTCAGGACCGCGAGATCAGCGAACGCTCGGGCAAGCCGCGCGGCGCGATCGTATCGATCACGCGCTCGGGCACGCGCGAGGCGGAGCGCCTCGCCAAGCGAGGCGAAGCAGGCGGCAAGCGCTCCGCGGCGCGTTAAGGTTTCGTTTTTTTCCACTCTCAGCGCCAAGGAGCAAGGCCCCGTGATCGAGCTGCACAAATTCAAGGTCGGGCAATCGGTCGAATTCGCCGGCGGCGGCATCCATCCCAAGCCCCTGGGCGTCTTCAAAGTCGTGCGCGTCATGCCGAGCGAGCGCGGCATCCAGCAATACCGCATCAAATCCGTGACCGACGGGCATGAACGCATGGTCATCGAAAGCGATCTCCTTTAGGCGCGGGCTTGATTTCGGTCCGAAGAAGGGCCATTGTCACGTTACTATCTTTGCTCGTGATCGCGCGAAGCCCGACGGAATCCCAAACCGACGCGGCGGCATTTCGAGAAAATCCCTGATAGGTACGAAGGCACCCGGGCGCGCACGGGCTGGCCGCAAAAAACAACAAAGCAATCCGGCCATCCGTGCCATTGACGCGGTGATCGTTTTTCGGTTTGCCTTTCAAAGAAAGCAATAAACACGTGACTCACTCTTTCGCTACGCTCGACCTCGTCGAGCCGTTGCAGCGCGCCCTGCGTGCTGAGAACTACGAACATCCCACCCCAATCCAGTCGCAATCGATCCCGCATCTCCTTGCGGGCAGGGATCTGCTCGGCATCGCCCAGACTGGAACCGGCAAGACCGCGGCCTTCGCGCTCCCGATCCTGCAGCGCCTGAGCGCACAGCGCGTGGCCTTGCGCCGCGGCACGGTGCGCGCGCTGATCTTGAGCCCGACGCGCGAATTGGCGATTCAGATCGACGACAGCTTCCGCCGCTATGGCCGCCATCTTTCGCTGCGCACCGCCGTCATCTTCGGCGGCGTCGGTCAGAAGCCGCAGGTCGACGCGTTGATGCGCGGCCTCGACATCCTCGTGGCGACACCCGGCCGGCTCCTCGATCTCGTCGAGCAGCGCCATCTCCGCTTCGACCAGGTCGAGGTCTTCGTCCTCGACGAGGCGGACCGCATGCTCGATATGGGCTTCATCCACGACATCAAGCGGGTGATCGCGGCGTTGCCGAAAGCGCGTCAATCGCTGTTCTTTTCGGCAACGATGCCCGAGCCGATCGCGCGCCTGGCCGACGGCATGCTCAAGGACCCGGTGCGGGTCGCGATCACGCCCCAGGCGACGACGGTCGAGCGCGTCGAGCAGCGCGTCTATTTCGTCGATGCGGGCAATAAGCGCGCGCTTCTGGCGGATCTCCTGAAGGATCAGGCGATTGCGCGCGCCCTTGTCTTCACCCGCACCAAGCACGGCGCCAACCGCGTCGCCGAGCAATTGGCGCATGGCGGGATCGGCGCCGAGGCGATCCACGGCAACAAATCGCAAGCCGCGCGCCAGCGCGCGCTCGCGAATTTTCGCGACGGAAACGCCCGCGTCCTGGTCGCCACCGACATCGCCGCGCGCGGCATCGACATCGACGGCATCACGCATGTGATCAATTACGAGCTGCCCAACGTGCCCGAGAGCTATGTCCACCGCATCGGCCGCACCGCGCGGGCCGGCGCCGACGGCATCGCGATCGCGTTTTGCGATGCCTCCGAGCGCGCCTTTCTGCGCGACATCGAGAAGCTGACGCGCCAGAACCTGACCGTGGTCGCCGAGCATCGCTTCCGCCCCACCGGCCATTCTTCCGCCGCTCATCAAGCCGCGAGTGCAACCCAGCCTCAACGTTCGGGACGCCCAGCATCCCATGGTCGCCACGAACAACCGCGGCGCCCGCATCGTCATGGCGCTGGACCGCGTCACAAATCCGCACCGGGCGGCCAAAGAAGCGGCGTCTCGGCCTCGCAAGGCTGAGCGCGCGCCTGCCCATGCGGCTTGCCGCATGGGAACCGCCAGGATCGAGGGCAGACAGGCGCCGAACGGGCTGTTAAAGACCCGTATGGTCCGCCCCGCGCCCTCGCCGCCTCCGCTTACCGCGTGATATCGCGCCGATGATCGACACGATTCTCGGCGCGGTCGTGCCGGTCCTGCTCACCGCGTCGATCGGCTATTTCTGGGCGCGCGCCGGCCGCGGCTTTGACAGGGTGGCGCTCACGCTGCTCGTCACCGATATCGGCACGCCCTGCCTCATCGTCTCGACCTTCGCGAAGACCTCGGTCCCGCCCGCCTCCTTGGCCGCAAGCGCAGCGGCCGTCGTCGCGATCCTTGTCTGTTTCATGCTGGTGGCGGGCGCGATCCTCTGGCTCGCGGGCTTGAGCCTGCGCACCTATCTGCCGGCGATGTCCTTCCCGAACACCGGCAATCTCGGCCTGCCGCTGGCACTCTACGCCTTCGGGCCTGAAGGGCTCTCCTACGCCATCGTCTTCTTCACCTTTTGCTCGCTCAGCAACTTCACCTTCGGCCAGGCGATCGCCGCGGGCACGGTCAATGGGCGTGCCATCGCGCGCATGCCGATCCTCTATGCGGTGATCCTCGGACTCGCGGTCTCGGCGCTCCATTGGCAGCCGCCGCTCTGGCTCGCCAACACGGTCGCGCTCTTAGGCAGCATCACCGTGCCGCTGATGCTTCTGATGCTGGGCGTCTCGCTCGGCAGCCTCAAGGTCGCGGCCTTTCCGCGCGCCTTCGGCTTGGCGATGCTGCGCATCCTCATGGGAGCATCGATCGGCTTTGCGGTGACCACGCTGTTCGGCCTCGGCGGCGCGGCCAAGGCCGCGCTCATCCAGCAAAGCGCGATGCCGGTGGCGGTCTTCAATTATCTCTTCGCGCTGCGCTGGAACAATCAGCCAGAGGAGATCGCGGGCATCGTCGTGGTCTCGACCTTGGCCTCGATCGTCACCGCCCCCGCGCTGCTCTATTTCCTGCTCGGCTGAGCGCCGCCCTAAGGTTTGACGCCATAGACATTGCGCAGTCTTCTTTCGAGCGCATTGAGCGCGGCGCGGCAATCGGCATGCTGTGCGGTTCCGGCACGGAAAGAGCCGCAGATCCATTCCTGACTGGCGCGCGGAACGATCGTGACCTGCTCGGCCCCCGCACACCCCTTTTCCTTGCGCAGCTCGGCGAGAAGAATCTCCTCGAGCTCGGCAACGGCAACGATCTTTCTGATCATCCGGCGAAATCCGTAATGCTGCACGCGAAGGACGCGCCGAAAGCTTATTCAAACGACTTTGAATTGGACGTTAACGCGCGGGTCCCATCGACGGTTTTTTGTCGCGCGGGCCGGGTTCGGTAGCGCGCGGTCAAGCTTGACGCGGCCGATTTCGCGCATCGGTCGTCAACCACCAGCGCAATGATCGCCGCAGTTGCGGCGGCTTAGCTTCCCGCCGCGCGAAATTCGACGGCCGGATCATCGCCGCGTCGGGCCGCCCGCAGGGAAGCGGCCAGCGCGTCGAGCTTGGCATGCAGAAGTTTTGCGTCGATCGGCTTCGCCAGATAATCGCTCATACCTGCCGAAAGATAATGCTTGCTCGCCCCGGCCATCGCGTTCGCTGTCAGGGCGATGATGGGGATTGCGCCCTTGGGCGCCGCCATGGCGCGGATCTGACGCGTCGCTTCGACCCCGTCGGCGCCAGGCATTTGGCTGTCCATCAGCACGAGGTCGAAATCCTTCGCGCGCACCGCTGCGACTGCCGCGAGACCGTCCTCCACGACCTCGACCCGGTGCCCGGCATGTTCGAGGATCGCGACCGCGAGACGCTGATTGATCTTGTTGTCCTCGGCGAGAAGGATGCGCAAACCCTCCGCGCGGCTTTCAGCCTCGGGCGTCGGCACGCTCACCGGCATGACGTTCGGCGCCACTGCCGTTACGCGCGCATCGAGCCTTGCCAGGCAATCGACGAGGCCTTGGAGGCGCACCGGCTTTTCGATCGTCCCGTCGACCAGGCCGGCCGCGCCACGAGTCTCCTGGGCGTCCGCCCAGGCAATCAGTACGAGCTGCGGTGCATCGCGAGGAGCCAAGGTGTGAATGCTGGTCGACAGCGCTTCGACGCTCGAATCCGGAACCGCTTCGTCGAGCAGCACGAGCGCATAGGGCGCACCGTCGCGCCTGGCGCGCTCGAGCTCGGCCAAGCCCGCCAGCGGATCGCGTCTTGCCGTGACGGCGATGCCGAGCGTCTGCAGGTGCCGCGACACGATCTCTGGAAGAACCTCCGCCTTGGCGATGATGAGCGCGCGCTCGAAGCGCGCCGCCACCGGCGGCGGCGGCAAGCCAGCGGTCATGCGCGGGAGCGGCACCTCGAACCAGAAAGTCGAGCCCAAATCGGGCTTGCTCGAAAAGCCGATCGTGCCGCCCAGGAGATCGACGAGTTGATGGCAGATCGCGAGTCCGAGGCCGGTGCCGCCGAAACGGCGCGCCATCGAGCTGTCGGCCTGCTCGAATTTCTGGAACAGCTTCGCGTGCACGTCCTCGCCCATGCCGATGCCGGTGTCGGTCACGGCAAAGCGCACCCCGCCAGTGCGGCCCGGCGGCGCGCTCACTCCGGACACCTCGATCGAAACGCTGCCTTTTTCGGTGAATTTGAGCGCGTTGCTGACGAGATTGAGAAGGATTTGGCGCAGTTTGGCGGGGTCGCCGTTATAGCTCCCGCGCAAGGCGAGCTCGATGAAGATGCCCATCTCGATCCGCTTCTCCCGCGCCTTCGGCGCGAGGATCAGCACGGCGTCCTCGACCAGCCCCGCGAGATCGAAGGAGACGTTCTCGAGCTCGACCTTGCCGGCCTCGAGCTTCGAGATGTCGAGGATGTCGTTGATGATCCCGAGCAGCGAAGTCGCGGATTGGCCGACGATCTCCGCGTATTCGCGCTGACGCTCGTTCAAAGGCGTCTTTAGCAGCAGATCGTTCATGCCGATGATGCCGTTCATCGGCGTGCGAATTTCGTGGCTCATCCTGGCGAGGAATTCCGATTTTGCCTTGCTCGCCGCGTCGGCACGCTCCTTGGCGACGCGCAACTCGTTTTCGTTGCGCATGCGCGCGCTCGCGTCGCGTACGATGCTGATGTTTTCGGGCTCGCCAGTCTCTGGATTGATGGCTCGCCGCCGGCTTGACTCAACCCAGACAAAACTGCCGTCCTTGCGCCGGATACGGTAGGTCACCAAGGCTTGCTTGGCATCGTCGAGCTTGCGGGTCGAATCGAGGAAGGCCTCCACGTCATCGGGATGAATGATCTTATCGGGACTGACGTCGATCAGCTCCTCGGGTTCGTAGCCACAGAGCTGGCGGCAAGCCGGCGAGACATAAAGCGGACGGGTGTTGCCGGGGCTGGAACGCACCAACATGTCCGAGGAATGCTCGGCCAGAAGGCGAAAGCGCTGTTCGCTATCGCGCGCATTGCGCTCGGCCCGGCCGCGCCGGCGCAATTCGCGGATCAACGCGACCGCGAGCCAGCCGGCAAGACCCAGGAGCGCCAGCAGAGCCGTGGCGAAGACGAGGGTCTTCTGCCGCCATTCCGCCAGGATGACATCGGGCGTCTGCGCGACCGACACGACCAGCGGAAAATTCCCGACCTGCTGGTAGACATAGAGCCGGTCGATCCCGTCGACGACCGCGGTCGTCTCGAAATGCCCCGCGAGCGTCGCCGGGTAATAGCGAAAGATCACGCGGTCTCTCAGCTTGCGCCCGATATTGTTCGCGTCATAGGGCGTACGCATCACCGTCGTGCCGTCGGAACGAATCAGCGTGATGACGCCGTTTTGGCCGAGATCGACGGCCCCGAAAATCCGCCGGAAATAGGCGAGCCGCATCGAGCCGACGACGATGCCCGCGAAGCTGCCATCGGCCGCGTCGCGCCGCCGGCTAAAGGCCAGCATCCAATCGCCCGTCCGCGCGTCCTTGAACGGCTCGCTGACATAGAGACCGGCACGCGCGTTCTCGCGATGAACACGGAAGAAATCGCGGTCGGCGAAATTGATGCGCGACGGCGTGATCGAACGCGAATCCATGATCACGTCGCCCGCCGCGTCGAGGACGAGAATGGCGCCGAGATCCTGCGCGCCGGCCGCGCCGTCGAAGAGCGCCCTGCGGCGCATTTCGGGCGACACGCGCCAGATGTCGGGCAAGGCCATCCCTTCGATCACCGCATGCAGCGACAGATCGTAGATCTCGATATTGCGGTCGATGTCGTGCGCGAGCGCGGCGCCGAGATTTTGCGAAGTATCGATCGCACGCTCCCAAGCGGCCCGGCGCTCGTCTGAAAGCGTCCACACCATGAGCGCGATCCCGCCCAGCGTGATCGCCACCGCGACCAGGAGCAGCAACTTGGTCCGAGGCAATGAAAGTGCTGCGCGTCGCTCGGTCATCGAGGGCTTTCGCAAAGATTTGCGGCGCCGGGGCGGATGTCCGGCAATGGCGATTGTGAGGGCTCTCGGTTAAGACTTGCTTAGGCGGGAGGGCGCGGGGCGCCGCCCTTGCTCTTGCCCGCCTCACCGGGAATATTGTGCCACGCATAAGCACGTTGCGCGGGAGAGCAAGGCCATGGCGGGATGGGGAAGGCCGGATCGCGGCCGGCGCAGCGCTTATGCCGTGCCGGTTGCTTTTCGCGCGCTCGCCATCGCCGTTCTCGCTTTATGGCCGGTTACGGTGCAAGCGGCGGCGATCAAGATCGGCGCTCTACGCGTCGCCAATGTCGGTCCGGTCTTCATCGCGAAGGAGAAGGGCTATTTCGGCGCCGAGGGCCTCATGGTCGAGATCGTGACCTTCGACGCGGCGCAGCCCATTGCGCCCGCCGTCGCCTCGGGCGCGCTGGATTTCGGCGTCACCTCGACCTCAGCCGGTTTCTACAACCTTACCGGCCAGGGAACTCTGCGGATCATCAGCGGACTCTATAGCGAGCGGCCGGGCTTCCACGATTTGGCGATCGTCGCCTCGGACCGTGCGTACGATCAGGGGTTAAGGAGCTACAAGGATATGGGCGGCCACTCGGTCGCCAGTTTGGCGGCCGGGTCGCCACTCCATTACAGTCTCGCCCTTCTCGCCGACAAATACGGCCTCGATCTCAAAACCATGCGGCTGATGGAGCTCGCGAGCAGCTCGGACATGCTGAACGCGCTGCTGCACAACGCGGCGGACATGGCGATCATCGCGGGATCGGCGGTGATGCCCGCGCTCCACGCCGGACAGGTCAAGCTGCTCGGCTGGGTCGGCGACGAAACGCCCTGGCAGCCCGGCGTCACCTTCGCGGCCACCACGACGCTCAGGGAGCGCGGCAACATGGTTCAGGCCTTCCTGCGCGCCTTTCGCAAGGGTGCGCATGATTACCACGACGCCTTCACGGGCCCCGGCGAGAAGCGCCAGGACGGGCCGACGGCCGCCGAAGCGCTGGCCATCATCGGCAAATACACCCATCAGCCGCCCGATCAGGTGCGGCTCGGCATCGCCTATGTCGACGCCAATGCGCGGCTCAACGTCGAGGACATCCTGCGTCAGGTGATGTGGTTCAAATCGCAAAAGATGCTGAAGGACGATCTCGACCCCAAGGCGGCGATGGCCCAGGATTACATCATCCCGCTGCCCGAATGAGAACTCTGAGAGAGGGACCATGCCGAAACCGTTGACCCGCCGCCTCGCGCCGGTGCTGGCGCTCATCGTGCTCGCGGCGGGCTTTGCCGCGCCCGGGCGGGCGCAGCAAGAGACGGCTTTGCGCGTGCGCGGCACGATCGCGGCGATTGCGGGCGATCGCCTCACCATCAAATCCGCCGACGGCAAGATCCTGCGCATCACGCTGACGCCCGATGCCCATGTGCTCGCGATCGTTCCGGCGCGGCTCGCCGACATCAAGCCCGGGCGTTTCGTCGGCACCGCGGCGCGGCCCGACGGCGACAAGTGGCGGGCCATCGAAGTGCACATCTTTCCGCCGGGCTCGCGTCTGGGCGAAGGCCACCGGCCTTGGGATCCTGAGCCGGGCGCGACCATGACCAATGCCGATGTCAGCGCCGCGTTGGTTCGCGCCGGCAAGGGCGAGCTGACGCTCAGCACGGGCGGACGGCGCTACGTCATCGAGGTGCCGCGAGGAACCCCGGTGGTGGCGATGAATCCCGGCACGCGTCGGCTCGTGCGTAAAGGCGCCTATGTCTCTCTCACGCGTGTGACCCAAGAGAACGGCATCTTGACGGCCAATTCGATCGCGGTGAGCAAAGACCGGCGCTGGCCGCCGAAATAGGCGGCATGTGGGCCGGCTTTTCGCGGCGGGCCGGATCAGGGCTTCGTGTCTTGGCGTGCGATCGCTGCCAGGGCGGCCTCGTCGGCGGCGATGGTTCGAAGATATTCGGCGGCGAGTTCGCCCTCAACCCCGTCACGCAGATAGCGGCGGTAGAGCGCGATCCGCTGCCGAAGCCTATCGCCGGTTTCAGACATGCCGAAATTATGTCATTCGTCGAAACCGCCAAAGCAATTCGGAACACTACGTATATCCCTTCATACCCCCATATCCGCACTTGTGCGGGCGGCGCCGGCCGGGCCCACGCCGGGGAGCGTGCTCAGAGATAAGGCAGCGCGGTCCCGATCAGGACGAGGCCGACGAGGATCCCGATAATGGCGAGCCGCTCAAACCGCTTGAGCAGGCGGTCGCACAGTGCCAGTTCATCCCTGCGGATCGACGGGGCTTCGTGCATCGGCGCGTCGACGGCCATAGAAAGACTCCTTCCGCGTGCGGTGGGGACCCGAGCCGACCGCCCGAGGGCGCAGCGCCCTCACGGCGGGACTTCTGCAATCGCTACGCCGGGTCGCGGCGAAAGCGATTTAATGAATCGCGCAACTGACTTTGGGCGAATTACGGTTAACAATGCATGAATGGGCCGGTCGTTCCATTTGGAGATCCGATTCGAAATGTTCGCCACCCGATTTCAGGGTCCTTTCCGGGATCGCCGGACCGATGCTGGGCGGATTTCGCGCCGACGGCCGATGATCGCGCGATGCCGGCGCGCGCTCGAAGCCCGCTTCATCAAGTCCGCGGCACGGAATAAACCAGCTTCCCAAATCGTCTTAACGAAAAAGGCGGATGATCGCCGGATGGATCGAGGAAGACGCGGGCTTGAAGGGCATCGGCGCGGCAAGTTTGCCGTCGCGGTTTTGCGCGCGGTCTCTCTTGCGGCCCTGGCCGGCTGCTTGCTTGTCGCAGCAGCACGAGCCGCGCCCGAGACTGCACCCCAATTTTTTCGCATTGGCACCGCTGCCACGACCGGAACCTATTTCGTCATCGGCGCGGAAATCGCCAACGCGATCAGCAAGCCGCCCGGCGCCCGCGACTGCGCCCATGGCGGAAGCTGCGGCGTCAACGGGCTGGTCGCGGTGGCGCAGGCGACCCAGGGCTCGATCGAGAATGCGCTGGCGGTTGGGTCGGGCCAGCTCGAAGCCGCTTTCATCCAGGCAGATATCGCGCGCTGGGCCTATAGCGGCCGCTCGCCCACGGTGAAATCCTGCCGCGCCGGCGCGGCACCCGAGAACGGCACGGCCCTCCTCGCCAAGGCCGGCGCCATCGGCAATTTGCGCGCGATCGCCGCGCTCTTTCCCGAAGCGATCCATCTCGTCGCGCGCGCCGACGCGAAGATCAACGCGCTCGGCGATTTGAAGGGCAAGCGCGTCGCGATGGGTGAGCCCGTTTCAGGCACGCTCGCCAATTCCCGCCTCGTGCTCCAAGCGGCAAACCTCTCGGAATGCCGGCTGAAGCCGCAATATCCCCGCCTTTCCGAATCGGCTTCGCTCCTCGAGCGCGGGGCGCTCGATGCATTTTTCGTGATCGGCGGCTATCCGGTGCCGGCGGTCAACGACGTCGCCTCGATGACGCCCGTGCGCCTCGTGCCGGTGGCCGGCGCCGCACGCCAGAAGCTCATCCGCCAATATGGTCTCGACGCCATGGCGATTCCGGGCGCGACCTATCCCGGGATCGACGCCGAGACTCAGACCGTCGGCACGACCGCGCTTTTCGTCGTCCGCGCCACGGTTCCGGACGAGCTCGTCTACGGCATCACCAAGGCGCTATGGCAGGACGCGACCCGGCGCATCCTCGACAATGGACATTCGGCGGGCAAACGCATCCGCTTCGAGAATGCGCTCGAGGGGATTACCATCCCGCTCCATCCCGGCGCCGCGCGCTATTATCAAGAGGCCGGGCTGAAGATTCAGAAATAGCCGATTGCGAGCGGCGCGACGGCCCTCAAGGCGCCGGATAATGCGTGCGCAGCCTCTCGCCCGCCGCCTCGGCCGGCTCGGCGTCGATTAAAATGAAGGCGAAGACGCAAGGCGCGGAACCGTTATTGACCCAGGCATGCATCGTGCCGCGCTGGATCACGACGTCGCGCGCTTTGAGATGCACCGTCTTACCGTCGTCGAGCTCGAGATCGCATTCGCCCGAAAGCACGATCGCGTAATCGACCGTCTCGGTCCGATGCATGAATTTGGGCCCGCCCGGCTCGAGCTGCGTGATGCGGATGGTCGTGCCCTGGCCGTTGCCGACGTAATTGAAGCGCGTGACGAAGCCTTCGCGCTGCGCCGCCTCGCCTTCGGCCGAATTGTCGGCCGGCATGCGGTCGGTCGACCAGATCTCGCAGCCCGTGAGATAAGGCCCGCGCCGCTGCACGGCTTTCAGGGTCTCATCGCGGGTGACAATCGCCTTGCCGTTCTTGTCGTGGCCCGTGATCACACGGCGCACTTCGAGTGCCATCTTCGCCCTCTCCTCCCCGTCTCGGCGTCGGCCGCGCGCTCAGGCGAGCTTCGTCAGCGCCTTCTTGAGCGACGCGGTCGGCTTCATGAAGAAGACCAGCATGGTGCAGCCCTCGGGCGCGACCGGCGCGTGGCGGCTGCCCTTGGCGCGGACGACGAAATTTCCGGCGGTGCAGGCGCCTTCCTGATCGACCAACGAGCCTTCGAGAACGAGCGTCTGTTCGAGATCCTCGTGCAAATGCTCGGGGATGCCGGCGCCGGGCTCGAGTTTCGTCAGGATGGTCAGCATGTCGGTGGCGGGATCGTGATAGAGCACCTTCATCTTGTTGCCGGGCGCGGTATCGATCCAGGGAACGGCGTCGATATTGACGAAGCGCGAGGCGAGCGCGCCCAAGGATGATGCTTCTGCCATGGCGACCTCCCGATGATCGTTTTGATGCGTCGAGCCTACGCGCTCGCGTGCCTCCGGTCCACGGATTTACCACTTGGCGCGGCGGCCGTGTCGCGTTGCAACGCAAGGTCTCGGCCGTGGGCCCGGTACGCGCCGATCTTGAGCGCGAGCAGTCGAGGTCTCACCCCGCCTTCGATTGCTGCGCGCGCCGGCGCGCGGTTTCTTCGTTCAGCAGATTTCCCTGCGCGTCGATCGCCACGCCGTACTCGGCCAAGGCCGCAGCGACGCTCACATAACCCTCGCGCACATCCTCGAGGACACGCGCCGGATCGCGCTTCATCGGATCGCCGTAACCGCCGCCGCCGCCGGTCAAGGTGCGGGCGGAATCGCCTTCCTGCAACTCGGAGACGCCTTTCAGGATCACCTCCGGCGCCTGGCCTTGACGCTCGATGCGCGTTTCGGACGGCGCGCCGTCCTTGCCGCCGCGAATTCCCCAGGGCGCGCATTGCGTGCGGTCCATGCTCGCCCGCGCAATGCCGGGCGCGAGCATCGTATAGAGCTTCTCGACCCCGAGCCCGCCGCGAAACTCGCCCGCGCCGCCCGAATCCGGCCGCAGCCGCACCCGATCGACGCGGAAGGGATAGAGCGCTTCGAGCGCCTCGACGGGCACGTCGAGCGTGTCGCCATGGGCCATGGTCTTGAACGGCCCGCCGCCGTCGCGCCCCGCCATCGCACCCCAGCCGCCGGCGATCGCGCCGAGATTCTGGTAGAGCTCGCCGGTCTTGGGGTGGCGTCCATAGATCGTGTGGCCGCCGAAGGTGCCGTAATGACCGGCGGCCACCAGCTCGGGCGCCGCGTCGACGAAAGCCTTGACGATGGTGTCGATGACGGTAGGCAGCGGGAAGCTGTAGCAGCCGAGCGGCGCGCCGGGCCTCGCATTGAGAAATTTTCCGTCCGGTATCGTCACGCGCAAGGGGCGGAACGTCCCTTCATTCGCCGGCTCCTGCGGCGAGACCAGATATTTGAACGCGATGCGCGCCGCGGTTTCAGCGCCGCCTTCGCGCCCGGAATTGAACGGCCCCTTGAGCTGATCCGCGACGTTTGAAAAGTCGACCTCGATCGCATCGCCTTCGATGCGGACCGTGACGCCGATGGGGATGCGCTCGCCGCGCGTGATCCCGTCATCGTCGAGAAACGAGCTCGCCTCGTAGACGCCGTCCTTGATCCGCGCAATCGCGGCGCGCGCCGCGTGTTCGGAACGGTCCCACAGCGCCGCGATCGCCGCGCGCATGGTCGCGAGCCCGTGCTTGGCGAAAAGCTCCTTGATCATGTCCTTGCCGCGCACGCAGCCGGCGATCTGCGAATTGACGTCGCCCAAGAGCATGCGCGGAAAGCGCGAGTTCACCTCGATCATGCGCAGCATATCCTCGACGAGCTCGCCGCGCCGGTAAAGCCGCACGCTGCGGAATTGGATGCCTTCCTGGAAGATTTCGGTGGTCGTATGCGAGATGCACGAGCCGACCACGATGCCGCCGATGTCGATCCAATGCACCAGGACCGCCATGAAGGCCACGAGGCTGCCCTCGACAAAGACCGGCGTGTACATCACCACGTTGTTGAGATGTTGGCCCAAGGTCGCGGCATGGTTCGAGAACAGGATATCGCCGTCCTCGATCCCGCCCGCGCCGTGCACCGCGATCCCGTCGCGCACGGCGACGCCCAGCGCGTTGGCGAAGAAGAGCGGAATGCCGCCATCCGATTGCGCGATGAGCCGCCCGTCGGGATCGACGATGCCGACCGCATAATCCTTGTACTCATAGACCAGCGGGCTGTAGGCCGTGCGCGTGATGTTCACGTCGATCTGTTTGGGAATCGAGAGCAGCTGATGGCGGATGATCTCCGCCGTGATCGGATTGATTGCCGCCTGTTGCGCGATGTCGTCAGGCATCGTCTCCTCCGCCTCCGATTTCGATGACGAGCTCGCCGAGTTCGCCGAGGCTCAACCGGTCTCCAGGACCCGCGATCGTGGTCGAGCCGTATTCCTCGACGATGGCCGGGCCCGGAACCGAGAATCCGCTCTTCAGCGCATCGCGGCGATGAACCGCGGTCGGCAGCCTGCGCCCGGCGCCCGAAAAATAGACCGGGCGCGAGCCGGCCGGCTTGGGATCGGCCGCGGCATGGCCCGCGAAATGTTGCAGCGGCGGCCGGCTTCGAACCGCCGTCGCGATCAGAATGAGATTGACGATCTCGAGCGGCGCGCCCGCATCGACATGGCCGTAGCGAAGACGATAGTCGCGCTCGAAACGCGCGCGGATGGACGCGGCGGATTGCGCCTCGCCGAGCGAGACGCGCATATACTGGCGCTGTCCCTTGAAGCGCATCTCCGCCTGCTGCTCGAAGGCGATCGCCGCGGCCGGCGCATCGCCCGCGAGCGAGGCCGTCGTCGCCGCGCGCATCCGCGCAAAAGCTTCGTTCATCGCGCGCGCGGCTTCCTCGTCGAGCTCGCGCAGAAAGGTCTCGGTGCTGTCGACGCGGATATCGGCCAGCAGCATGCCGAGGGCCGCGAATTCGCCCGGCTCCGGCGGCACGATCACGCGCGGGATCTCGAGCTCGCGGGCAAGCGCCGCGCCGTGCAAGGGCCCGCCGCCGCCGAAGACGAAGAGCGAGAATTCGCGCGGATCGTAGCCGCGCTCGACCGTGATCTGCTTGATCGCGCCGGCCATGATGGTCGTGCCGAGATCGATGATGCCCTGCGCCGCGGCATCGAGCCCGCTCGCGCCGCGAAAGTCGAGCGGCGCGGCGATGTTGGCGCGGATCGCCTCGGCCGCGGCGGCGGCGTCGAGCACGAATTCGCCGCCGAGAAAGGCGTTGGCGTCGATCCGGCCGAGCACGAGATTGGCGTCCGTCATCGTCGGCTCGGTCCCGCCGCGGCCATAGCAGACCGGACCGGGGCTCGATCCCGCGCTGCGCGGCCCGACATTGGCGCGGCCTGCGGCATCGAGCCAGGCGATCGAGCCGCCGCCGGCGCCGACCTCGACGATATCGACGACAGCGCCGCGCACCGGAAACCCATGCAGCGGCCCGCCGACGAAATAGGGCGACTTCACCTCGTAAGCGCCGTCGGCGATGATGGCGCATTTCGCCGTCGTGCCGCCCATGTCGAAAGCGATCACCTTGTCGAGCCCCAGCGCCTTTGCATAAGCGCTCGCGCCGATGCAGCCGCCGACCGGACCCGATTCGACCAGCATCACGGGCTGCTCGACCGCGCGCCGCACCGAATAGACGCCGCCATTCGAACCCATCAGGTAGAAATTCCGCTTCAGCCCGTCGGCGCTGAGCCTCTCGTCGAGGCGGCGCACATAGTCCTGCAATCGTGGCCCGACATAGGCATTGGCCGCGGCGGTCGATGTGCGCTCGTATTCATACCATTCGCGCGAGAGCTCGGTGCCGGCGGTGACGTAGACCTCGGGCAGCGCTGATCGGAAGAACGCCGCCGCGTGTTGCTCATGGGCCGGATTCAAATAGGCGTTCAAGAAGGAGATCGCGACCGCCTCGATTTTCTCCGCACGGAATTGTTGCGCGAGCGTCTCGAGTTCCCTCAGATCGAGCGGCCGCAGCACGCTGCCGTCGCCGGAGATACGCTCCGACACCTCGAAGCGCAGCCGGCGCGGCACCAGCACCGGGTCGTAGGCGAAGGTCAGATCGAGCGGAACCGGGCGGCTGCCGCGGCGCAATTCCAAGACGTCGCGAAAGCCTTCGGTCGTCACCAGCGCCGTTCGCGCGCCGCTGCGCTGGATGAAGGTGTTGATCACAAGCGTCGTGCCGAATTTGACGAGTTCGGCCCGATCGAGGCGGATATCGGACTTCTTCAGGCAATCAACGACGGCCGCGACGAAATCCGCGTAATTGGTCAGGCTCTTGGTGAACGAGACGCGATTGGTGTCGAGATCGAACGCGGCCAGATCGGTGAAGGTGCCACCCGTGTCGACAGCGATGATCGTGCCCATGGCGGCTCAGCCGATGTTGTGTGCGCGAAGACCATTGGATATGGGACCGTGACAGCAGTGTCAATCAAGGGCGCGCCGCGAATGCGCAGCGCCCACCCTCACTCCGCGCCGTAGAGCCGCCGCGCATCGGCATGAAGCGCCGCGCGCGAGCCGGGTCTGAGATACATCATATGCCCGCCCGGATAGAGCGTGAGTTCGATGCGGCCGCGCCCGATCGTCGCCGGCAGGTGATCGACCACATAGCGGCTCATCAGGTAAGGGGTCACCAGATCGGTCATGCCGTGCGCGATCATCACCTTGAGCTTCGGATTGAGCGCGAGCGCGCGCGCCAACTCCGACGCGGCGCCTGCCGAACTGCTCGGCCCGCGATTGCCCCATTGCCATTTGCGGCTGACCTCGCCGTTCAAGAGCGCGTAGCGCCGGTCGGTCTTGAAGTTGAGCTCGTCGCGCAGATAGGCGACGAAGCCGCTGGTCAGCGGCGGCGTGATGCCGGCGAGAATCGGGTCGTCCCGGTTTGCGAAATAGGGCGACGGATCGGAATCGGGCCCCGCCACCGACCCGTCATAGCGGCTCACCACCTCGCCCTGATCATGGTGAATGCTCTTGATGAAGACGCCCGTCGGCACCCGGCCGCGCCAGCGCGCGACCTCCGGCTCGGGAAGGCCGATGAGCTGCGCCACCGCCGCGTCGATCTTGGCGTCGGCGCCGGGGGCTCCGATGGGCGCCACCAGCGCCGAAAGATAATCGCCCAGCGCGAAACTCTCGGCGCTTTTGAGCGCCTGCGGCGTCACCGTGCCCCGTTTTTCGAGATTGACCGCCGCGTAAGAGGGCAGACTCAGCGCCCAGGGCAGCGGATCGAAATCGTCGCCCTCCATCAGCGAGAAATCGAGCACCGGCGAGATGAGGATCGTGCCGCTGACGGCGATGCCCTCGTCATTCGCCAAGCTCAGCGGCAGCCGCGCGGCGCGGAAGCCGCCATAGCTTTCGCCCACCAGATAGACCGGTGCGCCGTAACGGTCGAGCTTCAAGAGCGCCAGGCGGATGACCGAGCCCAGCGCGTCGAGATCCTGCCGCACGCCGAAGAAATCCTTTTGCGCGTCCGCGTCGCTCGTCGTCGCGGCGCTGTAGCCGGTGCCCACCGGATCGATGAACACGAGATCGGTCGCATCGAGCCAAGTGTCGGGATTGTCGATGAGCGGCGCGCGCGCCCGCGGCAATTCGCGCCCGCCGCCGAAATCGAGAATGCGCGGCCCGATCGCGCCCATGTCGAGATAGGCCGAGGCCGCACCCGGCCCGCCATTCAAAGCAAAGGTGATCGGGCGCTTCGATTTGTCTTCGCCGTCGCGCATATAGGCGACGTAGAACACTTCGGCGGTCTTCTGCCCCTTGTCGGTCAAGCTGAGCGTGCCGGCGCGCGCGGTGTAGGCGATCTTCTGGCCGGCCAAAGTCAGCGTGTGCGTCGTCACCGCATCGGGCGGCAGCGCCGGCAGCGCCGCGGCCGGAGCCGGTTTGTCGCCCGCGCTCTCCGACGCCGATGAGGCGGACTGAGCGCCGGGCGCGGCCGGGCGTTGCGGACGCTGCGCCCAAGCATCGCCGGCTTGGCCGATCACGGCGACCGAGGCGCCGAGCGTCACCAGCCCGACCAGAAGCAGGCGCGAGAGGCAACGCGCCAATCGGGGCACAAGCGACGCAGCAAGAAGGGTTTCGCTATTGGTGCGCATGCCTCATCTCCCGCCGATCCCGGGACCGGTGCCCGTGATGGGTCGCAGTTCTTCCAGCCCGGTTATTCACCGCCTCGGCGATTCCGGCCCGCAGATCTCATGGGCCTGGGCGCGTGACCGGCGAAACCCGGGGCCGTGTCTCAGACCGGAAGCCGATGCGCGCATGGGTGCCGTCGCAGAAGGGCTTGTTACCCGAGCCGCCGCAGCGGCAGAGGCGGACATTCTGGCCGCGAAAGACCGTGCGACCGGTGCCGGAGCAGGATTCGAGATTGCCGACGACATGCAGCGGCCCGTCCGGGAGCGGCATGATGCGGACCGTACCGCCGCGGTTGTCGAGCGGATCGGACGCGATCGTCGGCGGCTCGCCCGTGGCGGCGAACTTCGCCGCGCGGTGGCTGTTGTCGCAGAACGGCTTGTTGGCGGATTGGCCGCAACGGCAGAGCGTCGCGCGAATCATGCCGCCATGACCCGCCAGTTCGAGCTCGGCGCAAACCGCGTAGGGGCCGTTCTCGCGGATGTGCAGCACATTGACGGGCGGCGGCGCCTCCTGAGCGCCGCCATCGTGGCGCTCATAGGTGATCGCCCCCGAGGGACAGTCCTGCGCAATCGCCACGCATCGCTCCACCGGCACCGTCTCGGGATGGAGCCACGGGCCCTTGACGTTGGCGAGGAAGACGCCGGGGGCGGCGAGCACGCAGTGGCGCGAGTGAATGCAGCGCGCGGCATCGACGCGGAGGGTGATGTCCTTGGTTCGCGCGACGTTGGGGTCGTCGCCCGATAACGCCGCTTGCGCCGGCGGCGGCGATGGCGCGGCGCTTCGCGCGCCACCGACCTGCGCCACGGTGTCGACCGCGACGGTCAGATGCTCCTCGAATTGGACGTGAAGTTCGGCGAAGCGATCGGCCACCGCGCCGAGGCGCTTGGCGACGTCGGGAAGGGGCACAGTCGCATCGAGCTTCGCCGCGGCGCCCGCGAGCGCGCGTGCACGCTCGCCGAGAATCTGCGCCGCGCAACGCTGCACGAGTTGACCCGAGGAGAGCGATAGCGCGAAGGTGATGCCGGCGGTAACGCCCGGTCGGCTTGGACTCAGCGGAAGCCGCGTCACCGTCTCGCCGATAGAGCTCATCATGTACATGAGTTCGACCGCCGCGTCCGCGAGCCCGATCCGGAGATCGCGCGGCAGCGGCGCCGGCGAGAATATCTGGGCGAAGGTGCGCATCATCAAGGCGTAAAGCGCATTCCCGAGATCGACGACCTTGGCGGTCAGCGGATCGGTAATAGGCGTCACGTCGTCCCGCCCGCGGGGATTGTGGAGATTCGGGTTCTCGGCCACCGGCCGCGCCGGCTCGAAGGCGGGACGCGCACGCTTCAACCGCGCGAGCTCGTCCTTCATCGCCGCGAAACGCTGATAGTGCGAACCCTCGCGATGCGCGGGCGCGCCCTCGCCCTGCAGCACGATCTCCTCGACCGCCCGCCGCGCGGTCTCGAGACTGTCGACTTTGAACAGCCCGGGCAGGCCGAATTCGCTGGCGCCGATTTGGGCCTCGCCATGGCCAACGAAGACGCTCTCCTCGCCGCTGTCCTCGATGAGCTTCGCCAGGCCGCGAAGCACGCCGTGATAGAGCTGTCCCTGGCTCGCGTAGTCGCGCGGCGTCGGCGAGAGCAGATCGGGGCGCGCCGCGCGCGAATAATGCGCGGGATGATCGAACCCCGCGCCATCGACCATGTCGATTCCCTCGGGCCGCTCGATATACATGAAGTGGTCGAGCGTCGCCTCGGTGAGGGGTGAAAGGCGCATCACCACATCGGTCGGGAACCAGCCCGGCCGCACCGGAAACTCCGGCCGCCACAGATGCGGCGAGGCGCCGGTCGCGGCGAGGATGTTGTTGACGAGGGAGAGATGCAGCATCTCCTCGAGCGCCACTTGGCGCAGAGAGCGCCGCCAGCGCTCGATCGCCGCCAGTTCCTCCACCGTGACGCCCTCGCCGAGGTCACGCTTCAAGCTCCACATCGCATATAGGTAGGTGCACATCACGGAGTGCTCGAACTCCGCAGCCTCCGCGAGCAGGTAGAACAGCTCCTCGCGATCCTGGATGACGATGTCTTCGTGTGGCATTCGAACTTCCCCGGTCGAACCTACGTTTGCCGCAAAATAATAGCATAGTCGGGATCGAGGTGCGGCGGCACGTTCCGCACGGCGCTCAAAAAGCGCGCAGGCCCCTCTCGGTGCCGTTTTGAGGGTTCCTGGCCGGGAGCGTTATCGCGATTCAATCCGGGGCGGTAAACGCCTAGGATCGCCGCATCCGCGATGCGAATGAGGAGCGCCGTCTATGGCCGTCGAGCATGTCAACAAGGTTCATCTGAGCCCCGAGGATTATCATCGGCTTACCGAACTGCGCCATCTGCGTCCGGCCGAGCGCAGGCCGCGGCCGCATCCGGGCCTCGGCCAGCGCGTCGCCGACCGCGTCGCCGCGATCGTCGGTTCCTGGCACTTCATCATCATCCAGTCGATCGTTCTTGCCATCTGGATCGCGCTCAACGTCGCGGCGATCGTCAATCATTGGGACCCCTACCCCTTCATCCTCCTCAACCTCATCCTCTCCTTCCAGGCCGCCTATACCGCGCCCGTCATCATGATGAGCCAGAATCGGCAATACGAGGTCGACCGCCGTCACGCCGAGCACGACTACCACGTGAACGTCAAGGCCGAGCTCGAGATCGAGCTGCTGCATCAGAAGATCGACATGCTGCGCGAGCAGGAGATCGCGAGGCTGCTGACGGTGCTGGAACACCTTTCGGCGAATCTGATGCCGGACGCGGCGAAATCCTGACCGCCGCGCCGCGCCCGGACACCGGGCGAAAAATAGAGCTTCATCGCTCAAGCCTCCAGGTTCCTGCGGCGGCGCCTCGTCGCCCGTCCCGTGGCTTTTCCGCAAGCGAGGGCCTCGCGACTGAGCCGATGCGGACGCGGCCGCCGTTTGACGGCGCGCGACCGGGCTCCTTATGATGCACGGGCGCAATCCGCGGCGGTTTCGCGAAGGAGGAGCGGTGAGTTCGGATCGCACATGGCCCAAGCCGGGCGCCACGCGCCTGCCCTATTGGGTCTATTCCGATCCCGCGCTCTACGCGCTCGAGCAGGAGCGCATCTTTTGGGGGCCCACATGGAATTACGTCGCCCTCGAAGCGGAAATTCCCGAGCCCGGCGATTTCAAGCGCACCTTCATCGGCGATAAATCGGTCGTCGTCGTGCGCGACGGCGAAGGCGGCATCAACGTGCTGGAGAATCGCTGCGCCCATCGCGGCGTGCAATTCTGCCAGCAGCATCTCGGCAAGGCGCAGGAATTCATCTGTCCCTATCACCAATGGACCTACCGGCTCGACGGCCGTTTGCAGGGCGTGCCCTTCCGGCGCGGCGTCAAGGGCCAGGGCGGGATGCCCAAGGATTTCGCGCTCGAGCCGCACGGTCTGCGCGCGCTCAAGGTCGCGCGCCGCCACGGCGTCGTCTTCGCTTCCTTCGCGGACACGATCGAGCCCTTCGAGGATTATCTCGGCGCGGAAATCCTCGCGCTGTTCGATCGCGTTTTCGACGGGCGCGCGCTCACGATCCTGGGCTATTCGCGGCAATTGACGCCCGCCAATTGGAAGCTCGTGATCGAGAACATCAAGGATCCCTATCACGCGAGCCTCTTGCACGTGTTTCTCTTGTCATTCGGGCTCAACCGCGCCGACCAGCCCAACCGCCTCGTGATCGATCCGAGCGGAAGGCACGCCGCCGGAATGACCTGGCGCGGCGAGCAGAAGCGCACGAGCGACAATGCCGAGATGCGCTCGCTGATCGAGGATTTGAAGCTCGCCGATCCCTCGATGCTGGAGCCGGTGAAGGAGTTCGAGCGCTACACCATCGTCCTGATGACGATCTGGCCCAATCTCGTGATGCAGCAGCAATCCAACACGCTCGCCATGCGCCAGGTGATCCCCAAGGGGCCGGGCGCCTTCGAGCTCGCCTGGACTTTCTTCGGCTACGGCACCGACGACGAGGCGATGACGCAGCGCCGCCTGCGCCAAGCGAATCTCATGGGTCCGGCGGGTTTCGTTTCGATCGACGATAGCGAGGTGTTGGGCTTCGTCCAGCAGGGCGTCAGCCAGGCGCAAGATGCGGCCGGCGTGATCGAGATGGATGGCAGCGGGTGGGATGAAGAGACGCTCCACGCCGTCACCGAGGGCGAGATCCGCGCCATGTACGCGCATTATCGCAAAGTGATGGGGATCGAGCCGTGAGCGCGACGATCGATCCACGCCAACATTCGCCGGCCGAATTGCGCTCTATCCTCGCCGAGCTCTATGCCGAGTATCAGGGCTGTCTCAACGAAGAGCGCTTCGAGGAATGGCCCGATTTCTTCACCGAACACTGCCTTTATAAGATCGTGCCGCGCGAGAATTTCGAGCGCGGCCTGCCGCTCGCGACCTGGCTCTGCGAAAGCCGGGGCTATCTCCTCGACCGCGTCACGGCGATCCGCAAGACCTCGGTCTATGCGCCGCGCGCGATCCGGCGCCTCGTTTCGGGGATTCGCTTAAGGGGCTGGCAAGGCGACGCGCTCGCGGTGCGCGCCGATTACGCGGCCTTCGAGACGCTCCTCGACGATGTGACCCGCGTCTTCAATGTCGGCGTCTATCACGACCGGATCGTGTTCGATTCCGGCCGGCCGCGATTCAAGGAAAAGATCTGCGTCTTCGACAGCGTGCTGGTGCCGAACAGCCTGATCTTTCCGCTTTAGCGCGAAAGCGGCGCTGCGGAGGACACCGCGCGCGGCACGGGACAATGCGATCCGCCTCCCCGAACCGGAGAAGCGGATTGTTTCGTCTGCAGCTCGCAATGATGGATAAAGCTTTACCGGGGCCCGCGCCTATTTGCTCACGTGATTGTGGACCTCGGGGAAGGTGTAGATCTCCTTGTTGATGAGCTCGCCGTTTCGGCGCTCGATCTGGCGGATATAAATCGGCTGGATCACGTCGCGCGTCGCGGGATCGATCCGGATCTTGCCACGCGGGCTGTCGAGCGACAGGGTCTTGAACGCGGCCATCGCCTTGTCGCCGTCGATCTTGCCGTGAAGTTCGGCGATCACGCGATAGATCCCGGCCATGCCGTCATAGCCCGAGACCGACATGAAGTCGGGGTGCAGCGCGGTACCGAAATATTTGGTGTAATCGGCGACGTATTTCTTGTTCACCGGATTATCGAGCGTCCAGGAATAGTCCTGCACCGAATAAGCGCCGATCTCGGCGTCGCTCGTCGCACGCGCGGCCTCGGGCGAGGCGCCGAAGAGGTCGGTCGCGCCCAGAAGCTTCGTTCCCGCCGCCTTGAGCCCGGTCTGGACGTAGAGCTTGGCGAAGGATTCGGATTGCTTGGTGCTGGAGAGGAAGAGGAAGATCGCCTGCGGCTTGGCGTCGGCGATGCGTTGCACGTAAGCCGCGAAATCGAGCTCCTGCAGCGGGACGCCCGTCTCGCCGACGATCTTGCCCCCGGCCTTGGTGAAGGCCGCCTTGAAAGCGTCGCCCGCGGCGTGGCCCGCGACGTAATCGGCCACCACGATATAGCAATCCTTGATGCCGTTGGCGGCGGCCCATTCGCCGAATTTCGTCTCGAGCGCCTCGAGCGTCGAGGCCACGCGCACGAAATAGGGTGAGCTGTCGGTGATCGACATGGTCGCCGCGTTCATCACCATCGCCGGCTTCTTCGCTTCGGTGATGAGCGGCGCGATGGCGAAAGCCGTCGGGCTGAAATCGATTCCGGTGATGAAATCCACCTTGTCGCGCGCGATCAGCTCTTGCGCGATCTGCTTGGCGCGCTCGGGATTGGGTCCGGCCTGATCGCGCTTCAGGATCTCGATCTTCTTGCCGGCGACATGATCGCCGTGCTCGCGAACATAGGTCTCGATGCCGTTGCCGATCTGCTGGCCGAAATCGGCGAACATGCCCGAGAATTGCGCGATGACGCCGATCTTGATCGTGTCCTCGGCCGTGGCCGGCGCGGCGCCGGCGAGGCAAGCCGCCGCCAGGGCCGCGCCCATCGCCGCGCGGCGCAAGCAATCACCCGTCTTCATCCCGAATGCCCTCCCCCTTTTGGTCCGCCGATGCGCGGAGTTACATTCAGCATGCATGCTTTTCTCGGTTGCTGCAAGACAGCCGCTGCTTGCGCGCCGCCGCAACATTTGCGTGCAAATGCCCGCGCGCTTATGATGATCTCAAAGACCCCGGGGGAGACACGCATGTTTCTCATGAATCAATGGTACGCTGCGGCGCTGGGCAACGAGCTGGGGCAGCAGCCGCTCGCGCGCACGATCTGCGACATTCCGGTCGTCATGTTCCGTACCGCGTCCGGCCAGGCCGCCGCCCTGGAGGATCGCTGCCCGCATCGCTACGCACCGCTCTCGGCCGGGCAATGCCAAGGCGAGACCATCGCCTGCGCCTATCATGGCATCGAATTCGACGCGTCGGGCGCCTGCGCCCTGATCCCGCATCAGCCGAATATTCCGCCCAAGATGCGCGTGCGCTCCTACCCCTTCGTCGAGCGTTGGGGCTGGGCCTGGGTATGGCTCGGCGATCCGCTGCGCGCCGACCCGGCAACCATCCCCGATTACGCATGGTTCGGCGCGCCGGGCTGGCGGAACTTTCAGCGGCATTACTACGTCAAGGCGAATTGGGAAATCTGCGCAGACAATCTGCTCGATCTGAGTCACACGCCGTTCATTCACCGCAAGACCGTCGGCGTGCCCGAAATGGCGACGATCCCGGTCAAAACCTGGGTCGAAGGCAACCGCGTTTTCCAGCAGCGCGTGATGACCCAGGTGGTGCCGAGCCCCTTCGTCGCCGAATGGGGCAGCTTCAAGGGCCGGATCGACCGGCGGGCCACCGTGATCTGGGAACCGGCCTCCAACATGAACGCCGAATTGCTTTACGAGGACGCCGGCAACAGCATCACCTTGCGCCTCACCAACCCAGTGACGCCCGAGACCGAGCGCACGACCCATGTGTGGTTCGCCTGGTCGCGCAATTTCGGCTCGCCCTCGGACGACGATGCGATGGCGCTGCGCTTCCAGGAGCAGAGCTTTGCCGTGATGGCCGAGGATGTGAGCTTCATGGAGATCCAGCAGCAGGGCCTCGATCGCGCGGGCGATTTCCAGCCGGTCGCGATCCGCGCCGACGCGACCCTCATTCAGGCGCGGCGGATCGTCGAGCGCTTGCGCGAGGAAGAACGCGCCGAAGGCCGCCGCCACAGCGCTTGAAGACGCTTGCGGCGGAGGGATTGAGCTATATCAAGGCCGTCTTTCGCGCCCGCCCGTAGTCTCGTCACCGTGCCGCTCGGGCCCTAGGGCTTTGAGATCGCGCCACATTGAAGGCGAGCGACGTTTCTATCATGGCAACGCAAGCGGGAATGGCTGCACGAGCGGCGGCGCCGGGAACGCCCGCAGGCGCGGCGCCGCGGCACAAGAACATTCGCATCGGGCGAGCATTGTCGCTCGGCTTGATCGGGCTCGCGATCCTCGGCGGAATCGCCTATTGGGCGACGCGCGCGGAAGCCCCGCGGCGCTACACGACCGTGCCAGCGGGCCGCGGCAGCGTGACACGCGCGGTGACCGCCACCGGAACCGTCAATCCGATGCTCACCATCATCGTCGGCTCCTATGTCTCGGGGGTGATTCAGGACATCACCTGCGATTACAACACCAAGGTCGCGAAGGGACAGCTTTGCGCGACGATCGATCCGCGGCCCTATCAGACGGTGGTCGACCAGAACAAAGCCAATCTCGCCTCGGCGCAGGCGCAACTCAAGAAGGACGAGGCCAATCTCGCCTATGCGAAGCTGAGCACCGACCGGTTCGCCCGGCTGGTGAAGCTGGATTCGGCCTCGCGCGACGCCGCCGACAACGCCAAGAACGCCTATGACCAGGCGCTAGCACAAATCGATCTCGACAAGGCCTCGATCGCGCAGCGCGAGGCGGCGCTCCAGGCGGCGCAGGTCAATCTCGATTACACCAGGATCGTTTCGCCCGTGGACGGCACCGTCGTGTCGCGCAACGTCACCATCGGTCAGACGGTCGCGGCGAGCTTCCAGACCCCGACCCTGTTCCTCATCGCCACCGACCTGACCAAGATGCAGGTCGACACCAATGTCAGCGAAAGCGACATCGGCGGCATCACGGAAGGCGACAAGGCGATTTTCACGGTCGAAGCCTTTCCCAATCGGAAATTCGCCGGGCAAGTGATCCAGGTCCGCCAAGCGCCGCAGACCGTGCAAAACGTCGTCACCTACGATGTCGTCGTGGGCGCAGACAATCCCGGCCTCACGCTGAAGCCCGGGATGACCGCGACCATGCGCGTCCTCACCGACGAGCGCGAGAACGTTCTGCGTGTGCCGGATCAGGCCTTGCGCTTCTCGCCCTCCGGCCTCGGCGGCGCCGGCAACCAGGCCGGCGAGGGACCGCGCGTCTGGATTCTGCGCGCCGGTCAGCCCGTCGCCATTGCCGTGAAGCCGGGCCTTGACGACGATACCAACGCCGAGATTCTTGAAGGCGACATCAAGGAAGGCGATCAGCTCATCACCGGCGAGCAGCGCGATGCAGCGGCATCGGGCTCGCGCCCGCGGCTCTTCGGCTTCTTCTAGGACATTCCCTTTGAACGTCGCCGATATCGTCATCGAAATCCGCGACGTGACGCGGCTCTATCGCTTGGGCGACAGCGAGGTGCACGCGCTCGACGGCGTCAGCCTCGTCGTCCGGCGCGGCGAGTTCGTCGCCATTATGGGTTCCTCGGGCTCGGGCAAATCGACTCTGATGAACGTGCTCGGCTGTCTCGACCGTCCGTCGAGCGGCCAGTATCTCTTCGAAGGCGTCGACGTCGCCGGCCTCGACGAGCCCGCCCTCGCTTCCATTCGCAGCGAGCGCATCGGCTTCGTCTTCCAGAGCTTCAATCTGCTCGCGCGCACCAGCGCGATCGAGAACATCGCGCTGCCGCTCTTCTACGCGGCGTCGGGCCCGCCACGCCGCTCGGCCCGCATGACGCGGGCGCGCGCGGCCTTGGATCTCATCGGCCTCGGCGACCGGCAACACAGCACACCGTCGCAGCTCTCGGGCGGGCAGCAGCAGCGCGTGGCGATCGCACGCGCGCTCATCAACGCGCCTGCGGTGCTGATGGCCGACGAGCCCACAGGCAATCTCGACTCGCGCACCTCGCACGAGATCATGGAGACCTTGCGGGCGCTCAACCGCGAGCGCGGCGTCACCATCATCATCGTGACGCATGAAGCCGACATCGCGGCTTACGCCGACCGCATCGTCACCATGCGCGACGGCAGGATTCTATCGGACGCGGGAAATCGCGCCGCGGGCACCGGCGGGGCCGAAGCAGGACCGCGACCGGCGATCGCGCAGAAGTCGGCGGCGTTTTCGGCAAGCGCCCTGGGCTTCGGCCTGATGATCCTCGGCGCCGCCGCCCAGGCCATCGGCCGCAACAGGCTGCGCTCGGCGCTCACCATGCTCGGCGTCTTCATCGGGGTGGCCGCGCTCATCGCCATGGTCGCGGTCGGCCAGGGCGCCAATCAGGCGGTACAGAAGCAGCTCCAGAGCCTCGGCACCAACATGGTCGTCGTGGTGCCGGGCGCCGTGACGGCGAACGGCGTGCGCGCCGGTTTCGGCAGCGCCTCGACGATTACCGTGGCCGATGCGCAAGCGATCAAGCGCGAGGATGCCGCGGTCGCGCAAGTGAGCTATCTCATCCGCCAGCTCGGACAGGTCCAGTTCGGCAATCAGAACTGGACGACCAACATCCAGGGCATCACCGCCACCTATCTCGATACCGCGAATTGGCAGATCGCCGCCGGCCGCGCCTTCACCAGCGACGACGATGCCAGCGGCGCGATGCTCTGCCTCATCGGCCAGACCGTCTATCGCCAGCTCTTCGGCGAATATGAAAATCCGGTCGGCGCCACCATTCAGGTCCGGGGCGTGCCGCTGCGCGTCGCCGGCGTGCTCGCCGCCAAAGGACAGACCCCCTTCGGCCAGGATCAGGACGATCTTCTGATGGTGCCCTTCACCACGGCGGAGCGGCGCGTGCTGGGGGTCGCCGCACCCACCCAGGCGCAATCGGCAATCGCAGCCGCCTATCCGGCGCCGCCCAATCCCTACGGCTTGACGCCGCGGCTCACGGGCTACGTCAATCAGATCTATGTGCAGGCGGCGAGCCCCGAACTGGTTCAAACCGCGATCGCGCAGGTGTCGCGGACCTTGTTGCGTCGCCATCGCATCCAGCCCGGCGACACCAAGGATTTCGACATCCGCAATCTGAGCCAGATCGCCAGCGCCGCCGAAGGCAGCAGCCGGATCATGGCGCTCCTTCTCGCGACGGTCGCCTCGATCTCGCTGCTGGTCGGCGGCATCGGCATCATGAACATCCTCCTGGTCTCGGTGACGGAGCGCACGCGCGAGATCGGGCTGCGCATGGCGATCGGCGCGCGCCGCTTGCAGGTACTGCTGCAATTCCTGGCCGAGGCGGTGTTCTTGAGCCTGAGCGGCGGCGTCGCCGGCATCCTCATGGGCGTCGTCGCCTCGGAGCTGATCTCGGGCCTCGCCGGCTGGCCGACGCAATTGTCGATGGCCGCGATCTTCGGCGGGTTCTTTTTCTCGGCCGCCGTCGGCATCTTCTTCGGCTACTACCCCGCGCGCAAGGCTGCGAGCCTCGATCCGATCGAAGCGTTGCGCTACGAATGAGCGCGATCGCCGAAGAAAGCCCGGAACCCGCACCCGCGCCTGCCGCGGCGGCAATTCGCACCGAGAGATTGACCAAGCAATTCGGCGATGTGCTCGCCGCCGCGGACGTCACCATCACCGTCGCGGCCGGCGAGGTCTTTGGCCTGATCGGCGAGAATGGCGCCGGCAAGACCACTTTGGTCAAGATGTTGACGACCCTGCTGCCGCCGAGCTCGGGCAGCGGGTTCGTCGCCGGCTTCGACATCGTGACCCAGGCGGCGGAGGTTCGCCGCCATATCGGCTATGTGCCGCAGCTGCTTTCGGTGGACGGCAGCCTGACCGGCTACGAGAACATGCTGCTTTCGGCCCGGCTCTACGCCACCCCCCATCGCGATCGCGAGGCGCGGATCCGCGAAGCGCTCGCCGCCATGGGGCTCGCCGAGGCGGCCGACCGGCTGGTGCAGAATTACTCGGGCGGCATGATCCGCCGGCTTGAGATCGCGCAGAGCATGCTGCATCGCCCGACCGTGCTCTTCATGGACGAGCCGACGGTCGGCCTCGATCCGCTGGCGCGCGACGCGGTATGGGAGCATGTGCGCGATCTGCGCCATCGCTTCGGCATGACGATGCTCCTCACCACCCACTACCTCGACGAGGCCGACAGCCTGTGCGACCGCATCGCGATCATGAATCGCGGCCGGATCGTGGCGATGGGCTCGCCGCGCGAGCTCAAGGCGCTGGTCGGCCCGCAGGCGACGCTCGATCAGGTGATGGCGAGCGTCGTCGGCCGCGAAAGCGCGGAGATGGCCAAGGGAGGATTCAGCGATGTCCGGCGCGAGCGGCGCACCGTCACGAAACACGGCTAGCACGCCGCGGCGTGCGATCCTCGGCGATTACGCCATCCAGCTCTGGGCCGTAGCGGGCGCCGAGATCGCGAAGCTCCGCCACGACCCGCTCGATCTCTTCACCCGCGCGGTGCAGCCGGTGCTGTGGCTCCTGTTCTTCGGCCAGGTCATGGGCCGGGTGCGCGGCATGAACACCGGCGGGCTTTCTTACGAGGATTTTCTCGCCCCCGGCATCCTCTCCCAGAGCGTGCTCTTCGCCGCGATCTTCTACGGCATCGCCGCGATCTGGGAACGCGACCTCGGTATCCTGCAGCGTTATCTCGTCAGCCCCGCGCCGCGCAGCGCGCTCGTCGCCGGCAAGGCCGTTTCGTCGGCCATTCGCGGCTTGGCGCAAGCCGCGATCGTCTACGCGATCACCCTGGTGATGGGGGCCGATATCAGCCTCGATCCGCTCGATGTCTTGGGCGTCGCGCTCTTCATCGCGCTGGGCTCGGCGCTGTTCTCGACCTTCTCCTTGATCATCGCCTGCATCGTCAAGACGCGCGAGCGCTTCATGGGCATGGGCCAGGTATTGACCATGCCGATCTTCTTCGCAAGCAACGCGATCTACCCGATCGACCTGATGCCACCCTGGCTGCAGGTGATCTCGCACGGCAATCCGCTGACCTATCAGGTCGACGCGATCCGGGCGCTGATGCTGAAGGGCGGCACGAGCGTCCTCGGCCTCGGATGGGATTTCGGCGTGCTGGCCGCGATCACCCTCGTCTTCACGATGATCGCCGGCCAGATGTATCCGCGCATGGGCGCTTGAGCCGCGTTCGCCCGCACGCGGCGCTTTGATTGCCCGCGCCGCGGGGCGCTCGGGAACCTGCCGCCTATTTATCGAGCCGCGCCGCCGCCTCTTCGACCAGCGACATGTCGACATAAGGCGCGACGTTGATGGCGGTCGGGATGATGCCGGTCTCCTTCATGGTCTCGACGTTCTTTTGCAGGCGCGCGACGTCGACCATGGCGTGCGGATCGTAATAATAATCGCCCTTGGTGTAGACCCAGTCGAGCTGCGCCTCGGGGATCTTGGTCTGGTCGGAGAGCTGCTTCACCGCGTCCTGATGCGTCTTCGGATCGAACATCCAGCGCCGCATGCGCATATTGTCTTCGAGGAAATCGACCAGCGCGGCGCGGTTCTTCTTCACGAAATCGGCTTTCGCCATCCACATCAAGGTCTCGACCGGGCCGAACGCATCGCCGACGCTGAAGATCGGCTTAAGATCGGGATTGGCGAGCGCCCGCAGATGAAACGGCGGCACCAGCACCGCCGCGTCGATCTTGCCCGCTTCGAGCGCGGGCAGTTCTGCCGGGAACGGCACCTCGATGATCTGATAATCGCGCGGCAATGTCATGCCGTGCTTGGCCATCACCATCTCGGCGGCGGAATCGACGTTGGAGCCGCGCACGCTCACCCCGATGACCTTGCCTTTCAAATCCTCGATCGTGTTGACCTTGTTCTTGTTGACCCAGAAAAACGTGTGCAGATAGCCCGGCACTTCGGTCGAAATCTGCTGGCCGACGACGCGCAGATCGAGCTTGGCGTTGGTCACGCCCAAGACCAGCGCCTGCGGGCTCAAGGTGCTGAGATCGGTTTCGCCGACGGCGAGCGCGGTTAGGGTCGCGCCGCCGCCCGCCAGGTGAAGCGGCTCGACCACATAGGATTTGCCGTAATGGCGGTAAACGTCGGGCGCGTATTTCGGCAGGGTCGGGATAAGCGGCCCGAACTGGCCGGGCACGATGTTCCAATCGACGCGGATCTTGAGCGGTTCGGCCTTGGCGGTCGCGAAGCTTGCGGCCAGCATCGCGGCCGCGACGGCCGCAACTTTCATTCGAAGCATGGCGTTTCTCCCTGATGTAAGGATTCTGTTTGACGTGGCTTGCGCTTATTGGTCGGGCGCCGCCACCAGATTGGCAAAGCCGCCCGGCCGCTGCTCGCGGATATCCTTGAGCGCGTCGTTGATGCCGGCGAGCGGATAGACGCGCGGCTCCCAGGCGCCGAGATCGAGCGCGCCCACCCGCGCCATGTCCGCCATCAGCGCGGCTTCCTCGTTGGTGAACCAGTTGGAGCCGCGATACTGCTTGCCCGCGGTCATGAATTGCGTCGGCACCAACGGCAAGGGCTCGGCGAGCGCGCCGATATTGACAGTCATGCCGCCCCGCTTCACCGCGGCTTGGGCCTCAAGCACCGGCGCGGCCGGCCCGCCCCGCCCCGTGCAGTCGAGCAGCAGATCGACGCCCGCGCCTTCGGTGCGCTCGAGCACCCAGGGCGCGATCGCGTGATCGCCGAGCGCCATCGTGTCCACGCGGCGCGGCGCCAATTGCTTCAAGCGCTCGAGCACCGCGCGGTTGCGCCCCCAGCCGAGAATGCGCGTGGCGCCCATCGCCAGCGCCAGCATCACCGCGCCGACCCCCAAGGTGCCGGTAATGCCGTTGATCGCGATCCAGCTGCCGGCGCCCACCCCGCCGCGCCGCAACCCCGAAAACGACGTGCCGAGATAACCCCAGCGCGCGCCTTGCTCGAAGGTGACTTCGTCCGGCAGCTTCACGAGACTGGCCGGCGAAGCGGTCGCGTATTCGCTCAAGCCGCCATAGGGATAGTCGTCGAGCAGCTCGGCGCCCTTGGCCGAGAAGCCGAAATAGCCCCGGAGCGCGGCATCGCCGCAAAAAAGCGGGCGGCCGGCGCGGCAATGGATGCAAACCCCGCAGGAAAGGAACGGGTTGATATAGACGCGATCGCCCGGTTTGACGGCCGAGCGTCCCTCGGGCGCGGTCACCACGATGCCGGCGGCGTCGAGCCCCATGATCGCCGGCATCTTCGGCAGGTGATGCCATAGCTTGCCGCCGACGATGGTGTTCATATTGGGAATGATGCCGCAGGCCTTGAGCTGGACGAGCGCGTCCTGCGGACGCGGAACCGGCACATCGATGACGTCGATGCGGAAAGGCTGGCCGGGTTCATGGAGGCGCGCCGCGCGCATTTGTCGAGCCATCGTCGTCTCCCCCTTTTTTTGCCGGCGCCGTGTCAACGCTCAAGCTCAGCTTGCGCGCTTATGGCCCGCTCGTAAAGCGATTGACGCGCGCGTTCGAGGCAAAGCCGCATGCGGCTGGGGCATCGCGTGCAACCCATAAGGGAGGCTCGTTACGGCGAGTTCGAAGCGCCGGTTCACGATCGTTATGCCGGCTCGGATTTGCCGCCGAAGATCGAGGCCGGGCTCATGGCGGCCGGCACCGATGCGCAGAAGATCCAGCTTCGCGATCCGCGCCCTTCGCGCCGCTTCATGGGTGCGGTATCCAGGCGACCGAAGAGCATGCCGCTCTAAAAGATGAGTTCCCGGTAGAAGAATTTGACGAATTCGATTCCCTCGGTCGTGCGAACGATCAGGTCGGGCAGGACATAGAGCCCCCCGCCGCGCCGGCTGATCTCCTCGTTGAAGCCGACATGCTCGCAAACCTGCCACCTGATGTTCCGCCGCTTCCCGTCGCTCGCGACATCCTTGGTCTTGTAACCCTTGTAGCTCGCGTGGGCCGTCCAGGGCATCTTGTAGATCGCGAGCCCCCCAAAGGCCGAGGTCACGGGAATGGGCGGATCGGTTTCCGGAATCGTGACGAGATGTTTCGCGCAGGTTTCCGCGAACGCCGTCTCGTCGTCGACCCGGTGAGCGATGACGTAGTCGTATTGCTCTTCCCAGAAATCGCCTGGACAAAGCCGATCGCTGCGCAACGCCCACATGTCGTAATAGAGGCCGCGGCAATTGCCGAAGACGCCGGCTGCGTCGGCCTGGCCGTCGAGAAACGCGAAAGCGCGCAGAAGCCGATCGCGATCCAGCGGCTCGATCGTCGCGTCGTCCAGGTCCATCACGATCAGATAATCGCTCGCGCGTAGCTGCGCGTTCGCGCGGATGACGGAGAGGCAGCGGTTGCGCAGAAAGGCGAGCCGGCGCGTCCGCTGCGGCAGCTTGCGCTCGATCCCGTCGAAATTCAGCAGATGAAACTCGGCCCGTCGCGTGCCGAACGCGCGCAGAATATCCGCGGTCGCGTCTTGCGAATCGTTTTCGGCAAGAACGAAACCGGCGCGTCCGAAGAGAGACGCGATGTTCTGCATGTTCTGCAGGACGAGCGGCAAGTGACGCGCGCAATCGCGCGCGAGGCCGATGAAGACGGCGCTCCTGTCCTTCAGCTTGGCTTGGACGTCGTTCATCGCCGGACCCTGGCCGAATAACGGGCGCCCGGACCAAAGACGACCGCCCCCGCCCCGCGCGGTTCATGAACAGGCAGCGCCGGCGCGCCAATTCGGAGCAAATCTGTGACGCGCATCGACAACCCTGCCGCCGATCCTCCCGGCGCTCGCGACAAGCCCGCAAACCGGAGGCCGCGATTCCTCCCGGTCTTTATAGGTGCCCGGCGGGCAAAAAGCGACGGGCCCAAGACGATGCGTCGCCGACGCGCCCAAGGCGCTTGCCGCCACTCGACTAGCCTGTGGTCGAGCGAATCGCGGCCACGCGCCTGAGGACGGTGAGCAGGAAGAACGTTCCCGCCCCCGCGAGCGCACACACCGCCAAATCATCCGCGTGCAGCGAGCCGAACAAGAATAGGCTCCGCAGCTGCGGAGTCATAAGCACGGTCGCCAAGACGATAAAGGTCGCACCGCCAGTCCACCACAACGCCGGGTTCCAGCGCCAAAGCGACGAGACGCGGGCGCCCGATATCGAGCGGCTGGCAATGATCAGACAGAAATTCTCGACGACGAGCGTTACAAATCCAAGCGCGCGCATCTCCGCGTCGGAATCGCCCCGGTCGCGCGCGATGACGAGGACCACGAGCGTCGCAAGCAATGCCGCCACGCCTTGCAGTGCACTCCACGCCATCATGCCGACGGAAAACAGCGGGCTCTCGGGATCGCGCGGCGGGCGCGACATCAACTCTTGCTCCGCAGGCTCGGCTTCGAACACGATTGCGCTGACCGGATCGATGACCATCTCGAGGAACACGATGTGGGCCGGAACGAGCAGCGGCGGCCACCCGATCGCAATCGGCAGGATCGAAAGCGTCGCGATCGGGACGTGAACCGCCAGAATGTACCCCATCGCCTTCTGGAGATTGGCGTAGATCCGCCGCCCGAGACGGATCGCGGCAACGATCGAAGCGAAATCGTCGTCGAGCAGGACCAGGGAGGCGGCTTCGCGGGCCACATCCGTCCCGCGCCCGCCCATGGCGATCCCGATTTGAGCGGCTTTGAGCGCGGGGGCGTCGTTCACACCGTCACCCGTCATGGCCACGATTTCGCCGTTCGCCTGCAAGGCATTGACTAGCCGCAGCTTCTGACTCGGCATGATGCGGGCAAACACGGCGACATCCTTGATGCGTTGCTGGAGCGCCGCGTCCGGCATCCGCTCCAATTCATCGCCGATGATGAGTCCCTGATCCGTGCTCAGCCCGGCCTGAACGGCGATCGTACGGGCCGTTACGGGATGGTCGCCGGTTATCATGATGACGCGGATCCCCGCCTTTCGGCATTCGCCGATCGCGTCGCGGACGCCCGGACGCAAAGGATCGGCGAGGCCGACCAGACCGAGGAACTCAAAAGCGAAGTCGTGCTGTTTCGCCGGCCACTCATCGCCTTCGAAGGAAGCTTTAGCGACGCCGAGCACGCGGAGTCCGCGTTGTGCCATGAGCGTGACCTGCTCGCGCACCCTGGCGATGCCTTCCCCATCGAGGTGACAGAGATCGACGACGGCCTCTGGCGCGCCCTTCGCCGCCACGACATGAGCATACCGATTTGTCGCTTTCCATACATGCGAGATCGCCAAAAGCTCGGGCCGCAGGCCATATTCGCGGACCAGCGACCAGTCCCGATGTAAGTGCTCGGTCTGCGCCAAATAGCGTTGCCCGAGTTCCAGGAACGCCTTCTCCATCGGATCGTAGGGATCCCGCGCGCTGGCGAGGATTCCGAACTCCAGGAGCGCGTGAAACGTTTCAGGAAGCTCTCGGCCGCGATCGTCAGCGACGGAATAGACTTCGGCGCCGACTTGCAGCTCCGCAACTGCCATGCGATTGAGCGTCAGCGTCCCGGTCTTGTCGGCGCACAGCACCGTTGCGGCGCCCAGCGCTTCGATCGCCGATGAACGTCGCGTCAGCACGCGCCGCTGCGAAATGCGCCACGCTCCCATGACGAGAAAAACCGTCAGCACGAGCGGGAACTCCTGCGGGAGTGTCGCCATCGCCAAGGTAATTCCCGCCAAGACGCCACGCAGCCAGGATCCGTAGGTGAGACCATAGAGCGCGACGACAAGCCCGCTCAACGAAAGCCCCACTGCGGCGAAGATCCGTACCAGACGTCGAGTTTGGCGATGGAGCACCGAAGGCTCACTTTCGATCTCATGAAGGGCGCGGCCGATTTTCCCGATCTCCGTTGCCGGCCCGGTCGCGCACACCTCTCCGATTCCATGCCCCCTGACGATCAGGCTCCCCGAATAGACGACGCCCGAGGCTAGACGCTCCGCGCCCTGCGGCAGCGGCCCCGCCGGCGGTTCCGCGGCAAGCTTTGCGACCGGCGTCGATTCGCCCGTGAGCAAGGATTCGTCGGCCTGAAGCTCCTGCGCCGACAGCAGCACGGCATCGGCCGGCACCCGATCTCCTTCCGAGAGCACGACAAAATCGCCGCGCACGACCTCGCGGCCGGCAATCCGCACGCGCTGACCATCTCGGATGACGGAAGCCCTCGGGCTCGTCAGATCGCGCAAGGCCTCGAGAACACGCTCGGTCTTATTCTCTTGATAGACGGCGATCGCGACGTTGATCGCAGCGAAGGCGAGAAGCATAAGAGCCTCCGCCAAGTCGCCGATAACAAGATAGAGGAGCCCCGCCGCGACCAGGAGCTGGAACATGGGCTCGCGGAATACGTCGAGCACGATGCGCCAAAGGGTCCGCCGGTCCGAATACGGCAGCTCATTATATCCGTGAGCCTTCAGCCGCGCGGCGGCCTCGACGGCGCTCAGGCCCGGGGGGGTGCGGTCATCGTTTGGGTTGGCCATTTTTGTCGATCTCGATCAATGATCGTTCGCACCGGATGACGAGGTGCGCCGACGACTCCGCGCGCCAGGCCAGCGACCCGGATTCCGTCATCGGGGCGGCGTCGCCCGCTTGCGCAGATAAACGAACCAGTAGACCACACCGACAAGGACCCCGCCGCCGATCACGTTGCCGATCGTCAGCGCCGGAAACGCGTCCGGCGTGGTGCCGATGCTCGCCCAACGCGCGGGCGGCGCGAAATGCTTGACCAAGAGACCAGAGGGGATGAGGTACATGTTGGCGACCGAGTGGTCGAAACCGGTGGCGACGGAAGATTTTTTCAAGACCTCTTGATCCTTGATCCGCCGCGATACCGCGATCATCGCGTTTCAACGCGAATGCCCGGCTCGACGCGGTCGTTCGGATAGAGGATGACCTGATCGCCCGGCTGCACGCCCGCGATCAGGGCGGCGGCGTTGCCCGAGCGCCGCAGGAGCGTGACGGCACGGCGCTCCGCCCGCCCGTCCTTGACGACATAGACGTTCCAGCTCTCGCCGGTGCGGAACAGCGCGCCCGCCGGAACGATGGTGGCATCGTCCTGGGCGAACGCCGTGATACGCGTATCGACCTGATAGGCATCGCCCAAGCCCGCCCATTCTCCCGGTGGCGAGACCATGTCGATCAGCACGTTGACGCGTTGCTCTTCGACGCCCAGGGTCGAGATCTTGGTGAAGGCCGCAGGCTCGACCCGCCGCACCCGCCCGGCCAGCACGCCTGGCCCGCCCCAATGGTCGATCGCCACCGCCGCACCGGGGTGAATTTCGACCGCGTCGGTGCTGAGCACGTCGGTCACGATCTCGAGGTCACGCGGGTCGCCGATCTCGAGGATCGGCGTGCCGGCCTGAACCACCGTCTCGCTCTCCTGCAGCACTTTTAACACCTCGCCCGAGACCGGCGCGGCGACGGTCCAGCTTTCGGGCGGCGCGCTGCCGCCACTGTCGTAATGCGCCAGCAGCGCCTTCGCCGCGTCGACCTCGTGCTTGGCCGCATGATCCTCGAACGCCGCCGCACGCAGATCGCGTTCGGCCACGCTCATCGCGAGCTCGGCATGCTCGAGCGCCTGCGCCGACGAGACGCCGCGCTGCGCCAGGGTGCGAACACGATCGAGATCGGCCTTGGCTTGCGCGGTTTCGGCCTGCGCGCGCTCGACGACGGCCTTGCTGCGCTCGCGCGCGGCTTCGGCGGCGCCCAGCCGCTCCTCCGCCTCGCGGCGGCTTCGCGGATCGAGCAAGGGCGCGGGCGCGGGCACGATCGAGGCGAGTGCTTCGTCGGCCGTCACCGGATCGCCGGCCTTCAACTGAACGCGGGTGAGCCTTCCCGGCAGCGGTGCCGCCACGACATAGCGCTCGCGGATGCGCGTCTTACCATCCTCATCGACGGTCGCGACGAACCGGCCCCGGGTCACGGGCGCAGTCTCGACCGGAACCGGGCGCGGCATCAGCGCGCAGACGCCCAGCGCCACCGCCACGATGGCGCCCAGGCTCCATAAGACGCGGCTCGCGGTAATTTTCATCGTCAATCCCGCGTCTTCAAGACCGCGACCAGATCGAGCCGGTCGATGCGCCGGCGCACGATATAGGCGCTCGCCGCCGCAGCCGCGACCACGACCAGCGCGGCGGCGGCGAAGCTGCGCGCGCCGATTACGCCTGGAATCTGGAAACTCTCGTTCGATTGAAAACGGGCGATGAGACTGACGGCCCCCTGGGAAAGCGCGATGCCGATCGGAATGGCGAGCAGAATCTCGATCATAAATTCTCCGAACAGGACACGCGCGACCTCGGCGCGGGTGAAGCCGAGCACGCGCAGGCTCGCGAGCTCCCAGGCACGCTCCTGCAGGCCGATGCGCGCGCTGTTGTAGACCACCCCCGCCGCAATGATCACCGCAAAGCCCGTGAGAATGCCCGCGCTGACCAGCACCAGACCGGCGATCTTGTCGAGAAAGGAGGTCAGCGTATAGGCTTTCATCGTCACGGACTCGACGACCGGCAGATCCTTGAAGCGCCGCGACAGCGCCGGCAACGTCGTCGGCTCGACATAAAGGGCCGCCGCCGATACCACATCGCCCTCGCCCGTCAGACGATTGAGCGCGCCGAGATCCATATAGGAGCTCATGCCGATCACCTCGTCGGCGATCGCGCTCACCGGAAGATTGCGTTTGAAGCGCTTTCCTTCCATCACTTCGACGGTCATCGAATCGCCCGGCGCGACAACCAGGCGCTCGGCGAGGCGGCGCGTCAAGGTGATACCTTGGGGCGCGATCTCGATCGGCTTGAGCGCGGCGTCGTGCGGCCGGCGCAGCTCGCCACCCGGCGGCAGGCCGATCACCGCCGTGAGATAGCTCCGCTGTCCCACGCGCAGCCGCACCGGAACGATCCGCTCGCCCTCGACGGCGAGCACGCCCGGCTCGCGGCGCAGATCGCCGATGATGCGGCGGTCGAGCGGGTGTGAAAAAGTGATCGCGGCATTGCCGCGCTCCACGCGCGTGAACTGAATCTCGATCATGCGGTCGATCGCGTCGCGCCAGAACAGCCCGAGCACGACCATGGGCACGGCAAAGGCGATGCCGAGCGTCGTCAGCGCCGCGCGCAGCGGACGGCCGGCAAGATTGCGCAAAACCATCTTCCGCCGCGGCGTCATGCGGCCGCCCGAGAAAAGGCGCTCGGCCCAGGAGCGGCGAAAACGCAGCGGCGCCGCGGGTCGCATCGCCACGGCGGGCGCGAGGCCGACGACTTTCTGAAGCGCGGTGACGACGCCCAGCGATGCCGCGGCGAGGCTGATTGCGATCCCCGCCACCACCGACCACGGCGTCAAGGCGAAGCGCAGCGCAGGGAGGCGGAAGAAACCCTGATAGCTTGCGATCATCGCATGGCCGAAGGCTACGCCGCCGGCAACGCCCAGCGCCGAGCCGATCAGCACGATGACGGCCACCAATTTTAGGTAATGCAGCACCAGCGGCGCGATCGGAAAGCCGAGCGCCTTCAACGCGGCGATCTGCTCGCGCTGCGCCGCCACCTGCCGGCCGAGCGCGACGTTGAGGAGGAACGCCGCCACCCCGAAGAAGATGAACGGGATTGTCGTCGACATCACCTTTTGCTGGCTGAGCTCGTCCTCGAGAAAGCGGTTGGAGGATTGGTCGCGGCGCTCGACCGCGCCGACCGAGCCATAGGGCTCGAGTAGCCGATCGAGTTCGGCGATGACCGGTTGCGCGTCGACGCGGGGCGCCAGCGAAACGACGAGGTCGTCGAAGGCGCCTTTCAAGTCGAAGGCCGCTTCGGCCGCGCTGCGATCGACCCAGAGAACCGCGAAGAAGCGATCGTCCGGAATTGGCACGCCCGGTTTCACCGCGTAGATGTATTCGGGCGAGAGCGCGATGCCCGTAATGCGAAAGGGCTGCACGCGACCGTTGAGGACGACGCGAATCTCCATACCGGGCGCGACCCCATTCGCCTCGGCGAAGGCCTCGTTGATGACGGCGTCGCGCGTATCGCCCGGCTCCGGCGCCGAACCCCGCCGCATATAGAGCCGCGACAGCCTCTCCTCGCCCGCGTGGCTCAACGACACCATCCGCGCCGAGACCGGCAGCATCGCCGAGGGCCAATCGACGATCACGTCGCGCGCGATGCGCGGCTCGATTGTCGCAATGCCCGGGATCGCGGCCAGCCGCGCCACGATCGACAAGGGCGCGCGCTTGAGGCCGACGAAGATCTGCGGAAAACGCGCGCTCTCATAAAAGCGGTCGCGGCCCGATTGCAGCGACTCGTAGGTCGAGACCGAAGCGACGAAGACCGCGACGCCCGCCGCGACGATGAGCGCGATGCTGACGACCTGCCCGCGCAAGGTCGCGATGTCGCGCCAGAGCTTGCGGTCGAGCAGGCTCACCAGCGCACCTCCTCGGGCGAAAGCCGGCGCGGGTTGCGCTGCTCGCCGACGATGCGCCCGCCGCCGAGCCGCAGCACGCGGTCGGCCATGCCGGCGATCGCTGCGTTATGCGTGATGATGACCGTGGTGGTGCCGAGTTCTTCGTTCACGCGTGCTATGGCTGCAAGCACGGATTTTCCGGTGTCGTAGTCGAGCGCGCCGGTCGGCTCGTCGCACAAAAGCACATCGGGCGATTTGACGATCGCGCGCGCGACGGCGACACGCTGCTGCTCGCCGCCCGAGAGCTGCGAGGGGAAATGATCGAGCCGCTCGGTCAGCCCGACAAGTGCCAGCGCCGCGCGCGGATCGAGCGGCTTTTCCGCGATCTCGTTCACCAAGGCCACGTTCTCGAGCACGGTGAGGCTCGGGATGAGATTGTAGAACTGAAAGACGAAGCCGACATGCTCGCGCCGGTAGCGCGTCAACTCGGCATCGCCGGCATTCACCAGATCGTGGTCGCGCCACATCGCCTCGCCGGAAGTGGGCGCATCGAGCCCACCCAGGATGTTGAGCAGCGTCGACTTGCCCGAGCCCGAGGGCCCGAGCAGCACCACGAACTCGCGCTCGTAGATGTCGAGGTCGATCTCGCGCAGCGCATGCACCAGGACCTCGCCCATCACATAGACCTTCGACAGCCCGCGGGCGCGGAAGACCACGCTCGGCTTGGCAGGGGGTGGAACGGGCATGGACGGATACCAGGACGGATACGAGGGACCGTTCGCCCTATCTTACGCCCTTTCTCGCCGGATCGGGCCACAACTCCTTGATTTGGATCATCGAGGCCCGCGTTGCGCGCCAAACCGGAAGCGGAGCGCGCCCAAGCGGCCCGAGCCCTGGTCACGCCGACCCTCCCGCTCGGCCGCGCTCCCCGGCAAGTCCGATTCCCCGTCGAGTGCCCGGACCGGCCGTCACCAAAACGCAATCCTTCCGACGCCGCAATGAAATCTTCGCCGGATAATTTCTTCCCCGCTATCCAGCAGCGATGTTCACCCCTTTCATCCATACGAGGCAAAATGCGCACCTCTTCGCGGCCAACCCATCGCGCCCTGCTTCTCGCGGGCTGCAGCCTTCTCGCACTCGGCATCTTCGCCGGAACCGCCGCCGCAAGGGACGACGACAGGCGATTCCATCTCAGACACGATTCCCTGGTCATCAGCAGCAGCACCTATGACCGGACTCAAGGCGCCATTTCCTTTCTGACCATCGGCACGACTTTGCCCAACTCGGCCACGGCGACCACTCAGGCCGTCGCGAGCAACAATTATGTCACCGTTTGGAACAATGGAACGGTCGATGGCAGCTTCGGCGTGACCTCGCCGATCCGGTTGACCGATCTCGACCCGCGCAGCGGCCGCGTTCTCGGCACGATTGTGGTGCCGACGGGCGAAGTCGTCACCAGCTTCCCCTCGAAATCGGAGCTGGGCCTCCATATCGCCAAGGATTGGCACGGCTCTCACCTCGTCTTCGTCGGCTATGCCGGCGCCGGCGTCGGCGCGCTCGACGTGTCTAACGCCGATGCCGTCGCCGGGCAGGACCCGACCAACCCGGTGACCTTCGCTTTCGGATCGGGCTACGCATTCCACCGCACGATCGTCTCGATGGACGATGATGGACATTTCTCCTACACGCCGACGATCAATTATGGCGGCAATAACGGCCGCTCGGCGCTGCTGGGCTCGAACGGGCTCTATTACACGGTCGGCAATTCCAACAACGGCAACGCGGCGGCCTTCGGCCCGAGCAACGGAACGAATCCCGACGTCACCGAAACGACCGGTCTCGAAGTCGTCAGCCCGATCAACGGCCTGTGGTCGAGCGTGCCGGTCCCGACCGGCAATTCGGCCGAAGTCGATCCCCTGATCCAGTACCAATTCGGCACCAAGACCGACAAGGCGGGCAAGGACAACAATTACCGCGGCGTGACCGAATATGGCGGCGCGCTCTATTTCACCAAGGGCAGCGGCAGCAACGGCATGGATACGGTCTATACCGTCTCTTCGCTCCCGACGGTGGCAAACGCGCCTTCGAGCCTGATCAGCGTCGTGCCGGGCTTCCCCACCGATTCGGCCAAGGCGACGGGCGGCAACTTCACCCCCTTCGCCGTCTTTTTCGCGAACGCGACCACGATGTATGTGACGGATGAAGGCTCGGGCAACGCGACCGACAAGACGAGCCATGCCGGTCTCGAGAAGTGGAGCCTGGTCAACGGCACCTGGCAGCTCGATTACGTGCTGACCCGGGGTCTGATCGGCGCGGTCGACACCGACCTGACCGGCTATGACGGTCAATATCCCGATGTGACGACGGTCGGCCTGCGCAACTTGACCGGGGTGGTCCATCGCAACGGCAAGGTGACGCTCTGGGCCACGACCTCGACATCGAGCGCCTCGGGCGATAACGGCGCCGACCCGAACAAGGTCGTCACGATCATCGACGATCTGGCGGCCACGAGCTTGACCGGAAAGGTGACGCAGGAGAGCTTCAAGATAGTCGCGGGGCCGAGCTACGGCACGGTCTATCGCGGTGTCGCTTACGCGGATTAGCGAGCCTCAACAGCCCGCCCGGCCAATCGACCGGGCGGGTTTTCCGTGATCGGCGAAGGGTACCGGGCTCGGTCCCGACCGCTCCCGCGCCAGAACCGTCGCGGCCGGCTAAGGCGTTTCGCCGTGCGGAAGCGGGCGGCTCAACAGCTCTCGGATCTGCCCCTTCATCGCGCTTTGATCGAAGCCGCGCAGAAGATTGATCCGGTTCCGATTGGGATCGCCGCCATGCCAGTATTCGTAGATGTCCTGTCGCATGCCGAAGGACGACGCCGCGAGATCGTGGGCCAGGCGGAAGAGCCGGGATTTGTACTCGACGTCGACGTCCTTGCCGCGCATGTAGCGGTCGAGATATTTGCGAATCTCGGGATTGGCGAGGTCACGCTCGCTCGGCTGCATGATGATGCCCGAGCCGCAAATCTCGCGCAGAATCTCGACCATGCGGCCGGAGGTCTGCGCGAACCAGATATGGAGCCCGCGCCCCGGCCCCAAGGTCCATTGCCCGGTCGGCGTCGGACCCGCCCGGTGTTCGACGCCGTCCATCGCATGCCGCCAGACTTCGCAATAGGTCGCCATTTCCCCGAGCTTGGCCGCGACCTCGCGGAATTCGATGACGCCGATCGCCTCGGCGACCATCGTGGCCACCGCGGTCATGAGGCGCATGCGGGCATGGACGCGGCACAGATTCGCCCAGCCGAGGAAATTGAAATTGACGCTGCCGCCGGCCTCGACGATCAGCTTCACCATGGGCGTCGGATCGTAGAGCATGAAAAGCCGATCCCACGGCACCAGAACGCGATCGAAGAAAAGCATGCAATCCTGCTCGTCGAGCATTTGGAGCGGGTGCCCCCATGAACCGAACCAGCGCGACACCGGCTCGCGCGCCAGAATCTTCAGCCCGGGCGCGCTCGTCGGAATGGCGAAGGCCAGCACGCATTTGGGATCGTTGCGGCGCGCAAAGGTGGCCGACAGCGAGACGTAGCATTCGTGGCTGTGCGGCGCCGCGGTCGAGAGCTGCTTTCCGCCCGTGACGATCACGCCGTCTTTCGTTTCCTCGACGACGTGGAGCGAGACTTCCTCATCCTCCCGGCGCTTGCGCTGCTCGTTCTGCGGCTGCTCGCTGCGATCGACCTGGGGATCGCCCAGGGCGTGGGTGAGGAACAGATCGTTCCGCATGCAATGCTTGTAATAATTCTCGAGGTTCTCGCCGAAATCGCATCGCGGATGCTTGACCGCGCTGAAGGCGTCCTTGAGATGAAGCGCCGAGATGATGTAGGGCGCGAGGATATCGGGGCTGCGGCCGAGCTGGCCCCAGGTGAACTCGTTCCATAGCTCGCTGTTCCGCCGCTTGCGGGCAAGATCGTCGGCGGAACGCGGCAGCAGCCAGGAGAGGCTCGTGCGGATGCCCGTATCCGGATCGACGAAGGTCATGGCATCGCGATAGGCTTCGCTGTTCTGCAGGTCGTAGACGCGGGCGAGCTCGCCGACCATGTCCTTGAAGGCCGGGTGGGTCGTCACGTCTTTCACCCGCGCGCCGTCGATCCAGACTTCGCGGCCGTCTTTCAGGCTGGCGACGTATCGCTCGCCCGTCATCGAGCCCAGGGCCTTGCCCGCTTTGGCCGCTGCCGAACCCGCCGCCGCGCCATTCGTTTGATCGGTTTTCGCCATCTTTGGAACCCTTCACTCCCATGCCGCAAAAGCGATGCCGGTGCCGGTGCCCGCCGGCGTGCGATAGCCCGGGACATAGTCCGACCAGCTCATATCCAAATCGCCGACGGCGCCGGCGAGCGCGATCCAATTGCGGATTTCGGAATTGCCGGCGTTGAGCTTCGAGAGCGGAAGCGCGGTGATCGCCGCCGCGTCTTTCCGCCGCAAGGCGTCGAGAAACCCGCGATCGAGATCCTCGTTCACGGTGAAATGGCTGAGCCCGCCCGAAGCGATGACGGCGACCCGCGCCGGCTGATCCCAGCTTTTGATCGCGCGCCGCAACGCCTGGCCGAAAGCATAGCAGCGCCGCGGCCGTGGCTGATTGGGCGGAAAGAAGGTGTTGATGAGAATGGGAACGATCGGGACGTTCTTGTCCGGCATCACGCGCTGGCGCACGAAGCCGATCGCGTGCCCCTCGCCTTCTCCCTCGGGCAAATGCGAAGACTGCGCCAGGTCGAACCCTTCGTCCATCAAGCTCTCGATCGCGTGGAGCGCGAGCGCGTCTGCGACCGGAAAGCGGCGCGGTACGGATTCGTAGTAGCGCGTATTGGCCGCGTTGTACCAATCCCAGGGAAGATGCCGCGAACGCTGCCGGCTCTCGATCTCCTTCCCCCAATAGACGAGGAAGGCCGGCATGTTCTCGCCATGCAGCAGCTCGTTCTGATCGTCGCCGATGATCACGACCACATCCGGCGCGACGCGCGCCAGAATGCCGCGCAGCCTTTCGATGTCCTCCTCGGCGCGCGCGAAGCGTGCCTGAAACGAGGCGGGATCGAGAAAGCTGCGAATGGCGGGATCGGCAAGAGCGACCAACTCGTCAAAGCTTCGAGGCCGGCCCTCCCGATCCTGCTGCCGGGGAATCGCAGGATCGGATTCGGCGAAGCGGGGCCAATCCTCGCAGCGCGCGTTCAGCATGGGCGTGTGCGAGGTTCCCAGTCCGAGGACGATCGAAGCCACGTCATCTCCTCCCGCGAGAAAGCCGGGACCGTGCGGCGGCCCCCGCGATCATCGGCGCTGTTGGCGACGAATTCACGTCAAGGGCACCGTCAAAGGGTTGTAGGAATAGAGCCAGGCGTTCCGCTCCGCGCCTTCGTCGCGGCGGGCGAAAGCGGCTCTCATCTCCGCCACCGACCGCATATGGAAGAGCGCCCGATTGGCGCTCGATTGCATGACGATCCGCGCGGTGCGATCGACCCGATTGCGCTGATAGAGTTGCAGCGCCTCGGGAATCGAAGCCGCCCGGTCGAGCGCGCGCATGAGCACCGCGCCGTCCTCGATGGCCATAACGGCCCCTTGCGCCAGATAGGGCAAGGTCGGATGGGCCGCATCGCCGAGCAAGGTGGCCCGGCCCGTGCTCCAATTCATGATCGGCGGCCGATTGTGCAGCGACCAGCGATAGCATTGGTCGTGATCCGCCGCATCGATCACCGTCTGAATGATCGGATGCCAGCCGCGAAAATCGGATTTTAGAGCCTCCCAGGGAAACTTGATCGTCCAGGCTTCCTCCGAAACCTCGTCGGTTTCGATGAGGCCGACGAAATTGAGCAAGGCACCGGCGCGCAGGTAATAACAAACGACGTGCCCGGCCGGTCCCATGAAGACCGACATGACCGGCGCAAGCAGCCCGGCCGGCAGGCGCTCGACCGGCACGGTCAGGCGCCACGCGGCGTCACCCGTGTAAGTGGCCGGCACTTCGCCCGCGATCTGAGCGCGCACGGCGGATTTCAACCCATCCGCGCCGATCAGCACATCGCCGCGCGCCGTCGCGCCGTCGGCAAAGCGCAGCTCGACCTCCTCGGCGCTCTCGCTGAATCCGACGACCTTGCGGCCGAGGCGCACGATGTCCGGGTCGAACGCGCGCGCCTTGGCCGCCAGGATGTCGTGCAGGTCGGCGCGATGAAGCTGGGTATAGGGCGCGCCGTGCAGCCTCTCATGCTCGTCGGAGAGAGAGAATTGCTGAATGACTTCGCCGGTATCGTGCAAGCGAAACACATAAGCGCCGGGACGCACGCCGACTTTCGTAATCGCGGCATCGACGCCGAGATAGCGCAAAACGTGCATCGCATTGGCGCTGATCTGGATTCCGGCGCCGATTTCGCCGAGCTGGGCCGCCTGCTCGTAAACCTCGACCGCGTGGCCGGCCTTCTTCAGGCAACTCGCCGCAGCCAGTCCGCCGATCCCCGCCCCGGCGATGAGCACCTTGTATTGACGACCCACGTGCCCGGCCCCTCACCACGTCTTCGGTACGGGATTGGCGATCGCCTCGGCGAGCGTGCCGGCGCGGCGAAATTGCGAGGCCGGGCGCCGGCGGCCGCTCGCGTCGATCTGATCCATGTCGCAGTAGACTTCGAGCTCGTAACCGTCCGGGTCGAGGAAATTGATCCCGTAATTGCAACCCGGGCCCTTGCGCCCCTCGAAAACGATCGGGATGCCATTGGCGATGAAATAATCGCGCGCCTTCAGCAGAACCTCGAGGTTTTCAACCTCCATCGCCAGATGGTTGAATTGCAGACCGGCATCTTTCGCGGGACGAGCCTTCGTCTTCGATGGAACGAGGCCTATCGTGTGATGATCCGCGCCATAACGCAGGAAGACCATGCCGATTTCGTTGCGTTCGACTTCCTGAAACCCCATGATCTCGGTCCAGAATCGGATCGAGCGATCGAGATCGCTGACCTCGTAGGCGAAATGCCCGAGCTTCTTCACCCGGATCGGCGATCCGCCCTGATAGGCCTGTGCCTGCGCGTCGCTGCGCGCCTGCGCCTCCTCCCGGTGATAGCCCATCATCGCGTCGTCCATCCCTTCGCTCCTTTCTACTAACGCTTGAGATCCGTCGAGCCTCGGCGGATAGGTTCGCGATCGGCCTTCGACGGTCCCCCTCAGCGCCGGAGCGCTGCGGGCAATAGGACCATCGAGCCCGAATTCGGGACCTTGATCTGGATCAAGTGCCCGTGGGGCTGCGGCACCTTGCCCTAGGCGGGGGGACAGGTGACCCGCCCCCTCTCAGAGCGCGGCGAGTTTCGGCATCGCGTCGGCCGCGAAATGGCGCATGGCGCGCTCGGCGGTCTCGACCGTCATGGTCGAGGGTAGGACATGGAGCGAGGCGCTCTCGAACCCGCCGACCTCGTCCCAATAGCGCCGCACCATCTCGATCACCTCCGCCGCCGTACCGACCAGCCCGATACCCTTCTCGATCTGATCCTCGAAACTCTCGCGGCTGAGCTGTTCTATCATGCGGTCATAGCCCGGATAATCCTTGGTGCTGGCGCCTTCGAGCCAGCCCGAAGCCGCGGCGGCGAGCCCGTGCAGATGGCCGTTGGTCGGCTCGCGCGCCAAGGCGAACGCCTCCTCGCGCTCCGGCAGGCAGCACATGATGAAATTGCTCATCACGGTGCCGCGGCCCGGATGGCCCGCCGAGCGCCAGGCCTCGCGGTAGATCCCGATCAGCTCGCGCATGCGCTTGGGCTCGAGCGGGATGGTCATGAGATTGTAGCCGGCGCGCCCGCTCTCCTCGAAAGTCTGCGGCGTCGCGGTCGCCGCGACCCAGATCGGCGGATGCGGCTTCTGGGTCGGACGCGGATAGGAGGTCACGTTGCGGAAGCGATGAAATTGCCCCTCATGCGTGACGTTCTCGCGCGCGAGCAGGAGCTTCACCTGCGCCAGGCCTTCGGCGAAGCGGGCGCGGCTTTCGTCGAGGCTCACGCCGAAATGGACGAATTCATGCGGCAGGAAGGCGCGCGCGAAGCCGGCATCGAGCCTGCCGCCGCTCGCCGCGTCGAGCATCGCCAATTCGCCCGCGAGCTTCAAAGGATTGTTGAAGGCGGGCAGCACGGCGCCGGTGACGAGCCGGGCCCGGGCGGTGCGTTGCGCCGCCGCCGCGAGGAAGACGATCGGGTTGGGGCTGTAGCCCCCATAGGGGCCGAAATAATGCTCGACCTGCCGGATATGGTCGTAGCCGAGATCGTCGGCGAGCCCGATCAGATGCATGCATTCGGCGAACCACCGGTCCGCCGGCTTTTGCGCGGGATCGAGGCAGGGAAAGAAATTGAGGCCGAATTTCATGGCAGATGGCGTGTCTCGCGCTTTGTGGCGACGTTCGCGCAGAGCATCGCGCTTTCGGCGCCTATCGGCAAGGCGGCCGAAGCCGGAATGCCCGAGATCCGCCTTCGCTTTCGTCCCAGCCCCGACATCACGCGCGGAGAGAGCGGGCGATCGCCTTGATCTCGGAGCCAAACAGCAGCATCGTCGTCCTTCGCCGGGAAGGCCCCTCGGAGATCGCGCCGCCGGCATCCGCGCCGGCGAGGAAACGGAAAGGTGTTTTCATGCCTCTCGCCATGACCAAGCACGGTGCGTTGCACTATGACGTCTTCGACCATGTCGCGCCCTGGCAATCCGGGGAAGATCCGATCCTGTTCCATCACGGCATCGGGGCCTGCGCCGGGATTTGGACGGATTGGCAGGTGGCGCTGGCCGACCGCCACATGCAGGTCGCTTTCGACATGCGCGGCTACGGCCGGTCGCACATCCCCGCCGCGGATTTCGAATGGTCGCTCGACATGCTGGTCGGGGATGTCTTTGCCGTTGCCGATGCGGCGGGGCTGACGCGCTTCCACCTGGTTGGCGAATTGATCGGCGGTACGATTGCCCTGGCCGCCGCCCTGGCCCGCCCGGATCGGATTGCCACGCTCACCGTGAGCAACGGCGCCCATCTCGGCGCATCGATCCAGCGGGTCGAGACCTGGCGGCGTCAACTCGACGAAGGCGGCGTGAAGGGCTGGTCCGACATCTTCATGCGCGATCGCTTTCACGACGACGCACTCGCGCCCGACCGGCGGGCCTGGTTCGCCGCCCGGCAGGAGGAATGGCCGCGCGAATCGATTTTGAACGCGCTCGCCGTCCTGATCGGCACCGATCTCGGGCCGAGGCTTAAGGAGATCGCCTGTCCGACGCTGCTGCTGCATCCCGACGGCAGCCCGTTCATTCCGGTGCCGATCGCCGCCGAACTCCACCGGCTCCTGCCCCGGGCGGAGCTCAATGTCTTCGGCCATGCGCGCCACGGGCTTCCCTTCTCTCATGCGCGGCCATGCGCCCGCATTCTGCGGGCCTTCCTCCATTCCCGCGCGGCCGGCCGATAACAGTTGCTCGATGGAAAGCATCTCCGCCGCCCCCTATAGTGGCGCGATGACCAAATTCCTTCCCGATCAATCCATCCAAACCCGCCTTCACGAACTCGGCATGTCCGCTGCGCTCGAATTCATCAACGGCGCCGACAGCGATATCTCGATCGTCGAGCGCAGCTACACGCTCGAATCCTCCCGCGTCGAGGTGACCGATATCGTCAAAGAGGCGGCGCTGGCCGTTCACGGCCTCCCCGAACGCGTCTGTTGGGCCACCGACGTCGACGCGAAGACCTGCATTCTCCGCATCGGACGGCTTCCCCAAACGGTCGAGATGCTGGTCGGCGTGAAATGCTCCTCGCACAGCGATCCCTTCACCGCCAAGCGCTCTTATTTCACGGTGGCGATTTACGGCATCGATCGAGAAAAGGTCAAAATGCTGCGCGACGTGCTCGAGGAAAAAATCGGCAAAAATCATCTCGCGACCGTCACCTGGCACTTCATGTTCGGCGACGAGAGCCGCTCGTCGAGCGTCATCCTCGATCCCGCGCCGCCCGTCTATGACGAGTTCTATCCTTGGATCAACGGCGGCATCCGCCCGTACTTCGACAGCTTCATCGAGAGCAGGACGTCCTTGCTGTTCCTGTCGGGGCCGCCCGGAACCGGGAAGACCTCGTTGATCCGCTGGCTGCTTCACGAATACAGCATGAACGCGGCCGTGACCTATGAGGAGAAGTTGCTGAGCTCGGATTCGATGTTCGTCGATTTCCTGACCGGCAATTCCCAGAACGTCTTCGTGATCGAGGACGCCGACACCATTCTGGGAAGCCGCAGCCGCGAAGGAAACAAGATGATCGCGCGCTTTCTGAACGTATCCGACGGCCTGATCAAGTTCCCGAACAAGAAAGTCATCTTCACGACCAACCTGGACGACTTCAAGAAGGTCGATGAAGCGCTGCTTCGTCCGGGCCGGTGTTTCGGGATGATCAAGTGCCGCGCGCTCGATTACGACGAGGCGTCAAGGGCCGCGAAGGTTGCGGGATTGAAAATGCCGGCCCGCAAAGACCGCTACACGATCGCCGAACTGTTCAATCCCGACGTCCAGGTCAATCTCGAGGGATCGCGAATCGGGTTCTAGGACGTCGCGTTCGGGCGGCGGCGCGCCGACGCTCACTCGACGATGAAAAGCCGGCTCGCCGTCGATTTCATGCGGATCGCCTTCGCTTCACGATATTCGGGTGAATCGTGCCAACGCTTGGCGGCGGCGGTGTCGTCGAATGCGATCAAGACGTAGCGCTTGGGCGGATCGCCTTCCAGCGGCGTAACCGAAGCGCGTCCGCTCACGACGATCTTTCCGCCATATTGAGCGAGCGTCGGCTGAACCAGCGGTCCATAGGCCTTGAACGTCTCCGGGTCCTTGATCTCGACTTCCGCGATCACATAGGCGGTCATGTTTGGGTCCTCTCGTTCGTGGTGGCCGCAGGACTGCGTCGGCACAAGCCTATGCGTCGATGGCGCCCGTCCTGCCCGCAAGAGAGATGATAGACGCGGCCCTCAGCCCTGCTCCAGAGGGAAGCCGCCATCGCGCCACGCCTTCATCCCGCCATCGAGCGCCGTCGCGCGCATGAAGCCGAGCTGGCGCAAGGTCGCGGCGGCAAGCGTCGAAATCTTGCCGAATTCGCAGCACACCACGATGCGCAAGGTCGGATCGGGGAGGTCGTCGTTGACGCGCAGCTCAATCTGTCCGCGGGGAAGATGCCGGGCGCCCGGAATATGACCGCTGTCATAGGCGCCCTTCTCGCGCACGTCGAGCACGACGAGATCATTGGCGCGCGTGGCCAGCCGGGATTTCAGCTCGCCGAGCCCCATAAATGGCACGATTGCGCTCGCTTCGGCGAGCAATTGCGTGACGGTCTTGCCGCCGCTCATATTGGTGCGCAGGGCCTCGGTGATATGATCCGGCGCGGTCAGGTTCAAATGCCGCATCATGTCGGTGAACGCGGCGCGATCGCGCTTCTGCAGGCGCGGATTCCCCGCCAGCTCGTCGGCGATGGTGCTGTGCGAGCGCCCTTTGTAATCATGCGCCGGATACACCGCGAGCGCCGGATCGAGCGTCAACAGCTTGTTGAACAGACTGTCATACAATTGATCGGGATCGCCGCCGGGAAGATCGGTGCGGCCCGTGCCGCCGATCAACAAGGTATCGCCGGTGAAGACGCGGTCCTCCATCGCCAGGCAAATCGAGTCCCGCGTGTGGCCGGGCGTGTGGATGGCGTGCAGGCGCAGCTTGCCCAGCGCGAGCAACTCGCCATCATCGAGCCGAAGCCCGGCGAAGGGCGCCGGACTCGATTGATGCATCACCACGGGAATGTTGAGCAACCCGCCCAATTGCTTGGCGGCGGAAAAGTGATCCGCATGAGTGTGCGTGTCGATGACATAGTGGATGCGTATGCCCGCTTGCGTCGCCAGCGCGAGATAATGGTCGACCTGACGAATTTCGGGATCGATCAGCGCGCCAACGCGGGTATCAGGGCAGGCCACGAGATAGGATTGACAGCCGCCCGTGGCGATTTGCTCGAAAATCACGCGCGATCACCCTTCCCTGCGGAACGCATCGACGGCGACGCCGTTGAACTGGCCGAATCGGGCCCGCCCGACGACGCAGAAGCCTGCGGTGAAGGATAGCATTCTGCTCAGGCGGCCTGAAGCCCAATGTCGGTTCCGGTCGCGAAGGCGCGTTACGCTTTTGGGGCATGGGTCCCGAACCGGCGCAAAAGACCGCGCTTTTCCTTCGCTTCGAAAAGACGCGCGAAGGCGGCACCCCTGCAGGGCATGCTTTCCGGCGCATTGCCAAGCTTCGCTGTGCCGGACTAGGCTTCCTCCGGGAAGAAACGCGGGAGGAGACGGCCATGTCCGATCCATTTGACGAGATCGTGCGCACCGGGCCCGGCACGCCGATGGGCGAGCTGATGCGGCAATATTGGATTCCCGCGGCGCGATCGAGCGAGCTCGAAGCCGATGGGCCGCCGGTGCGGCTCATGCTCCTCGGGGAAAAGCTCGTCGCGTTCCGCGATTTATCGGGCCGGGTCGGCATCATGGATCATCGCTGCCCGCATCGCTGCGCCTCGCTGTTCTATGGCCGCAACGAGGATAACGGCCTGCGCTGCGTCTATCACGGCTGGAAATACGACGCGCAAGGCCATTGCGTCGACCAGGCGAACCTGCCCGAGCGACAGCAATTCAAGGACCGAATTCACGCCAAGGCCTATCTCGCGGCCGAGCGCAACGGCGTGGTCTGGGCCTTCATGGGCGAGCGCGAGAAGGCGCCCGCCCTGCCGCCTTTCGATGCCTGTTTTCAGCCCAAAGAGGGCGCGGGCATCCGCTTCGTCCAGCGGCGCTGCAATTGGCTGCAGGCCCTCGAAGGCGATCTCGATACCTCGCATGTCGGCTTGCTTCATTTCGGCGCCGCCACCCCGACGCAGAAGCTCAACAACAATCGGCTCGATCTCGTCGCCAATCGCGCGCCCGAATACAAAGTGACGGAGACGCCTTTCGGTCTGACCTATGGCGCGCATCGCCCGTCGCCCACCGTTCCGGGCGGCACCTATTGGCGCGTGGCGCATTTCCTCTTTCCGTTCTGGATCATGCCGCCGGTCGCGAGCCTCGAGCAAAACATCATGGTTCGCTCCTTCATCCCGATGGACGACGAGCATTGCATGTTCGTCGGATTCGAATCGCAATCCTATCAGCGCCCGAGCGACGATCGGATCAGGCTCTCGGGCTCTTATGTCCGCGACAATCTCCTTCCCAACACGACCGGCTGGTACGGCCGCTATCGCATGGTCGAGTGCGAGGAAAACGACTATCAGATCGATCGCGACGAGCAGCGCGAGAAGAGCTACACCGGCATCGGCGGCATCCACACCCAGGATCAAGCGGTGACCGAGAGCATGGGCGCGATCGTCGATCGCTCCTTCGAGAATCTTGCGCCTTCGGATATCGCGATCGCGCGCAACCGGCGCATGCTGCTCAACGCGGCCGAAGCGCTCAAGACGGGCGTCAGGCCGCCGGCCGCCGATCGGCCGGAACTCTATGCGCAGGTCCGCGGCGGCTATTACACCACGACCGAGACGGGCGACTGGCTGCAACTTCACCGCGACGCGGTGGCGCGGCTTCGCGCGGCGGCGAGCGTGCCGGCCTAGACGCCTTCGCCACACGGAAACGATTTAAATCCTATGCTCCGGATGAAATTCCGAAAGCGACCCAAGAGACGCCATTTCTTCCCCCACGCGCTCGAGACGTAAAGCGCCGCCGACAGCATCCATCGGAACCGGGCCGCACCGCACTCGGCTAGCCCCCCGATCTATGGATTTCCTTAGCCCCAGACGCGCTGCGCCACCTCGACGATGCGGGCGAGCTTGCGCTCCACCACGTCCATGGCGAGGCGTCCGGGCCGGGCCGCGCTCGAAAACCCGCATTGCGGCGAAAGGCAAATCTGGTCGAGCGGCACGATCTTCCCCGCCTCGTCCAAGCGGCGCATCAAAAGATCGGCGGATTCGATTTCCGGAACCTTGGTCGTCACCAGGCCGAGCACCGCTTTCTTGTCCTTGGGCAGGAAGCGCAGCGGTTTGAAATCGCCGGCGCGCGGCGTGTCGTATTCGAGAAAGAACCCGTCCACCTTCAGCCGGTTGAACATGCGCTCCGCGATGGGCTCGTAACCGCCATCGGCCATGCCGTGGCCGACATTGCCGCGGCACATATGCACGCACACGGTCATGGCGGCGGGGCGTCCCGCCAGCGAATTGTTGATCGCGTCGATATAGGTATCGACGAGCTGGTCCGGGTCCTCCCCGCGCGCTTTGACGGCATCGCGGTTCCTGGGATCGCACAGCACCGCCAGCGGCACCTCGTCCATCTGCAGATAGGTGCAGCCGCGCGCGGCCAGGTCGGCGATCTCCTCGCGCATGATCCGGGCGAGATCGGCGAAATAGGCCTTGCGATCGGGATAGACGGATCGATCGAAGGCCGCGTCGCCGCGAAAATGCGCGATCGAGGGCGTCGGCAGATTGGCCTTGATCGGCCGCTTCGTCATGGCCTTCAGGTTCGAAAAATCTTCCGCGGAAAGCGGCTCGCGGCGCCGCAATTTGCCGACGCATTTGGGTTCGCCGATAGCGGCCCATTTCGCGCCGTCGAACAGGGTGAAGGTGAAGGCGGGCTGCCCCGGCTCCTTGGCGAAGCCGTCGCATTTCTCGAACAGGAATTCGCGCCAGCCGGTCTTGGGGAACTCGCCATCGGTGATCGCGCCGATCCCCACCCGCTCCTGCATGGCGACGATGTCGCGGATGCATTCCGCCTCGATGCGCTTCAACTCGGTTTTGGTGGACTTCCCCGCCGCGACATCCTCGCGCGCGCGCAACAGGCGTTCGGGACGCGGAAAGCTGCCGATATGCTCGGCGCGGAACGGCGGCGCGGCGTTCGACGATGCCATGGCGAATTCTCCCCGGTCTTTGCCACAGCATCGGCCGCGATGCCGCCGGTCGTCAAGCGCCGGGCGAAAGCGGCAAGGCTCTCGCATTTGCCAATGCCTGAATTGATCGGGGCCCGGCGTGGCAGAGCTGAAGCCGGTGTTGCTCTGGCTTTAAAGCGCGCTGAAAAGCGTGCTGACGTAATCGCTGAGCTTGCCGGCGCAGCCACCGTGCCAAACGCTCGACTGAGACGAACCGCGCCGTCCGTCCATGCTCGTGGTGCTGCCCGCCCGGGGACAGGAAGGACGGGTTGGTGTCGATGTCGAGCGGCACCAATTGGCAAGCGCATAATTTCGATTTTTTGTATTAAAGCTTTGAGAGGGCAGCCCCCCTGGGATCGGATAATCCCGTCCTGCGCAGCGCGTTGCCAAGGGATGCTCACAGGGTACGGCAGCACGTCACGGACGAGGCAAGGCGCTCGACACCGCTTGGCCAGGGGAGTATTTGCACAAGAATGAGTATCATTTGCATCATTGCGCCCGGCGCTCGCCATCGATGACGAGCGAGGTGGCTTGCAAGCACCGGTCACGCGCCACGCGCTGGCGCACATTCTTCATCGTGCTTGGCCCGGGCCTCGTCGTCATGCTCGCGGACACCGACGTCGGCAGCATCATCACGGCGGCGCAAAGCGGCGTCCAATGGGGATATCGTCTCCTGCTTCTGCAAATCGTGCTGATGCCGATCCTTTACGTGGTCCAGGAATTGACCGTGCGGCTCGGGATCTTCACGGGCAAGGGACATGGCGAGCTGATCTGCAGGACGTTCGGAAAGCGCTGGGCCTGGGTTTCGGTTGCGGGGCTGGCGGTTGCGACAGCGGGGGCGCTTCTCACCGAGTTCTCCGGCGTCGCCGGCATCGGCGAGCTGTTCGGCGTGCCGCGCCCGGTGAGCCTGACGCTCGCCGCCGGTCTCCTCCTGGTGGTGGTCTGGACGGGCTCGTACCGCCGCGTGGAGCGGATCGCCATCGCCCTGGGCCTTTTCGAATTCGCCTTCTTCTGGGTCGCTTACGCGTCTCATCCCCATCCGGGCGAAATCGTCGACGGGCTCATGCACGTCCCGATCGGGAACAAGGACTATCTCTACCTTGTCGCCGCAAACATCGGCGCGGTCATCATGCCTTGGATGATTTTCTATCAGCAATCGGCGATCGCCGATAAGAAGCTTGGGCCCGAGGACTACCGCAACGCGCGATGGGATACCGCGCTCGGCGCTATCGTCACGCAACTCGTCATGGCGGCCATCCTCGTGGCCGCAGCGGCCACGATCGGCAAAGCCGACGCGAACGCGAAGCTGAACACGATTGGCGACATCGCCAACGCGCTCACGCCTTTTCTCGGGCCCGACATCGGTCGCGTCGTCTTCGGCATGGGAACGATCGGCGCGGCGATGGTCGCGGCGATCGTCGTTTCCCTGGCATCGGCCTGGGCCTTCGGCGAAGTCACCGGCTACAAGCACTCGCTCGCCTACCGCCCCTCCGAGGCGCCTTGGTTCTACGCCGTCTTTGCCGCTGCCGTCATCGGGGGCGCGGTCGCGGTGGCGGTCGTGCCCGATCTCGTCACGCTCAATATCGGCGTCGAGGTGATGAACGCGCTGCTGTTGCCGCTCGTGCTCGGCTTTCTGGTCTTGCTGGCCGTCCGCGCGCTCCCGGAGGAGCACCGGCTGCGCGGCGTTTACCTTTGGGTCGTGATTGCCGTTTCGGCGCTCACGGCCGGCCTCGGCGCCTATGGCGGGATATCCGGCATCGCACCGTTCTAAGTGAACTCTCGGTGACGGGCCCGCGGCCGGATTGCCTTAGGTCGATGAGGCCTCGCGCCGTCGGGCGCGAGGCCCTTGCCGCCGGCCTGTCGCCCGGCTCAGGCGTCCACTTTTGCCGATCGGGATTCGGTCTTCGCCGTCGTGGAGGCCGAAGCCCTCTGCGCCGCGATATCGGCGAGCATGGGAAGCTCGATCACGAAGAAGGTCCCGCCCGCCGGCGATTGGATCTCGCCGACATCGGCACCGGCCTGAACGAACATGTAGGTGCCGGCATCCTTCGTCTTGCCGCCTTGCCAGGTCTTGCCCTCATAGGTGATGGAGCCCTCGATCAGATAGCGGATTTCCGCATCTTCGAGGCGATGCGCCGGAATCTTCGCCCCGGGCGCGAGCCGCGTCAGCCGGATCCCCGAGCCGCCGAACGTGCCGAGCCGCTTGTGCTCGACGCCCGCGAATCTGCGGTCGGCGATCCAGGGATGGCCTTGCGGGCGCATCACGATCGGTTTCTCGAAGCGGCCCTCGGGGAATTCGATCTTCTGGCCGGTCAAATACTCGACGCAGGCCGCGTGGGAATCCTTGTTGATCTTCCTGCCGTCGGGAAAGACGCGGGTATAGATGCCGTCCTTGAACGTGCCGCCTTCCGCCGCGAGCGCCTTGCGCGCATTGCGCAGATCGACATGGGTCAGGTAAGGCAGGCCGCTCAGCCCTTGAAACTGCAATCCGAGGCCGATGGTAGCCTCTTCCTGCATCTGCGGCCCGTAATAGATCCCTTCGGGATAGAAGCCGCACTCGCCCGGCTCCAGGAACCCGTCCTCGATCATGCGCCTTCCCTCCAGCGCATAGCGATACTGATCGAAGGTGTGCCGGTGCCGCGGCGTGCCATAGCCCTTGTCGTAGGAATTCCACGAGAATTCCAATTGGATGCCGGGAACGCCGCTATCGAGCGGAAATTGCTTCACGGCCATGCTGCCTTCGCGGCCGATGCCCGCCTGGACGAGTTCGACATCGGCGATGCTCATGATGGTGACGGTCGGTTTCATCTCGATCTCCCTATGAATTCCTCCGCCGCGCCGGCGCGCGGCCGGGACGGCGACCGGGCAAGCCGGTCCAACACGGCAGGCCCCTTCTATCGCCCGATTTCGGCCCCCATCTAGCGCCGGCCGGGCGTTTCTGACAAGCAGGAAGCGTGAGCGCGGATGGCACGGGCGGCGCGACGGGTTAATCCCATGCAAGGTCGCCTCAGTTAATCAGAATCCGCAACCTTGCCGATTAACGATCCTGCTGGCGACGAAGCGCCCTGAGCCCGCGACCGGGGGATGGGCTCTTCTTCGGCGACCTGCCGATTGCTCGCCGATGCCGACAGGTAGAGCAGATTGGACCGCTCGGCCGAGGGCGCGTCGCGCACGCTCCGCCGCTTGATATCCAAATAGCGTTGCGCCTCGATCCGAAATCCCGCGGCGCGCAGCCGATCGGCGATTTCGTCCATCGTCCAGCACCGATAGAGCGCGTGAACCTCCGCAAGCGCGCCGTAGCTCGTGATCACCAGCCGGCCGCGCCTTCGCAAGACGCGCCGGGCTTCCTCGAAGACCGCGTCCAGCGCGAAATAACCGATCGTCTCCATGATCAGGACGAGATCGAATCGCGCCGCGCCGAAGGGAAGCCGGCCGGCATCGGCCTGGACCAAGAGTTCGAGCCCCTTGCGCGACGCGCGCTTCAACAGCGTGTGCGACAGATCGAGGCCGATGACCGCGTGACCGCATTCGGCCAAATGCTGTTCCAGCTCGCCGCTCCCGCATCCGATAGAGAGCGTCTCCAATCTCTCGGCGGCGAATTGCGACGCGACCCATCGCCGGAAAAAGGGGAAGGAATAGGCGAAGGTGTCGTAGCCGCTGCGGCGCCAGCCCCGCGCGCCGATCCGCGTGAAGAATTTGGCGGGCGCGAAAGGCTCTCGTGGCTTCGGCATTGCTCTGCTCGGGTTGGTGGAGCTGGCACCTTACGCCATCGGGAGCGCGCCGATCGAGCCGTTTGAAGCCCGGGCGCCCTTCTTCGGCGGCCGCGGCCGAACGCTTGGGTGCCATGCTTGGGTCTCGAGGAACTTCTGTTGAAGAACCCGCCCGGCTGACCGAGGATGCCGGCGATGAGCGAGGCGGAAGCGCGACCGCGCGAGAATGACAAGGAACCGGCGGCCGCGGAGAAGCCGCGCCAAGGCGCCGCGCTGTCCTGGGATGCGTTCCTTTCCACCTATTTACCCGCGCTCGTCTTGGCGGTGGGCGCGGGCGTCGCTCTACCGGCCGTGCCGACCCTCGCCAAATCCTTCAACGTCAGTTTTGGCGTCGCGAGCGGCGTCATCACGGCATTTCTGCTCGGCAATCTCGCCGGCACGATCCCGTCGGGCTGGCTGATCGACCGCTATGGCCGCCGCGTCGTCTTGATCGCCGGACCGCTCTTGACCGCTGCGGTGAGCTTCGCGGTCGCCTTCGTCCACTCCTTTCCGGAATTGCTGGTGTTGCGCTTCTTGGGCGGCTGCGCGGCGCAGATGTGGGTGATGGGCCGGTTGGCCGCGATCTCGCAAAGCGCCGCTCCCGCGCAACGCGGGCGGCTGGTCAGCTGGATGTTCGGCATGGACAGCACCGGCCGGCTCGCCGGGCCGATGCTGGGCGGCTTCGTCGCAAGCAGCTGGGGGCCGCGCGCGCCCTTCGTGATCTATGCGGTTCTCGCCTTGGTCGCGCTCATTCCCACCTCGACGCTCGCCCGGGATGTGGCGCGGCGCGAGAGCGGCGCTCGCGCCAAGAAAGCCGCGCCGCGTTCGCTGTCGCTGAGGCAGATCGTGATGCCGCGCCTCGTCTATTTCGTTCTCACGCTCTTCGCGGGATTGACGCGCGGACCGGTGCAGGCGGATTTGCTGCACCTCTACGCCGCCTTCGCCTATCAGCTCGGCCCCAAACAGATCGGCTACCTCGCCACGGCGGCGGCCATCGTCTCCTTGCCGATCGGCTTCGTCTCGGGCTGGATGATGGATCGCTTCGGCCGCAAGCGGACGATGATTCCGGGCTTCCTCGGCGTGGCCGTCGCCATGGCCGCGCTCGCCCTATCGGCCTTCGCCCATCTCTCGCTCGCTTGGTATGTGACCCTCTTCCTTGTGGGCGTCGCGCTCCAAGCCATGACCGGCGGCTCGATCCAGACGGTCGGCACCGACGTGGCGCCGCCCGAAGCCCGCGGCACTTTCCTCGGCCTCTTCCGATTTACGGGGCAAGGCGGCGTCGCGCTCAGCCCGATCGTCTTCGCGCTCCTGGCCGATCGCGTGAGCTACGGTTCCTCGTTCCTCTTCATCGCGGCCTCGGCCTCGGTGGTGGCCTTCGTCCTCATCCGCCACATCCCCGAGACACGGACGGAGGGTTGACGCCGCTTCGCGCTTCCGCGGTGGCCGATCGAAGGCCTACCGCCGCCCCGGCTTGCCAAGCCACGAATAGGCCTGTGAGCCGGCATCCCGATCCTCCGCAAGTGGAAACAGGATGGCGTTGTCGCCACCGGCAATTGTGGTAGAGTTCGGACGAATCACATTCTTGCGGGAGCCCCGGAGATGATCACGATCACCGTCAATGGCACGCAGCACCAGATCGATCTCGAACCCGATACGCCGCTTCTCTGGGCCTTGCGGGACGCTGTCGGCCTCACCGGCACCAAATATGGCTGCGGTATCGCGCAATGCGGTGCCTGCACGGTGCATATCGACGGCGAGGCGATCCGCTCCTGCTCGGTGCCGCTCGCCGCCGCCGCCGGCAAAAGCATCACGACGATCGAAGGCCTGTCGCCCGACAGCAAGCATCCCGTGCAGCAGGCTTGGCTCGCCGAGGACGTGCCGCAATGCGGCTGGTGCCAGTCGGGTCAGATCATGGCGACGGCGGCGTTCCTCAAAGAGTATCCCACGCCGACCGACGCGGATATCGACGCCAACATCACCAATATCTGCCGCTGTGGCACCTATGAGCGGCTGCGCCGCGCGATCCATCGCGCTGCCCAGTTGATGAAAGCCTGAGCGGAGGAGGACGATCATGGACGGAAATCAGACCCCGGTTCTTTCCCGCCGCCGCTTTCTCGTCACCGGCGTGACCGCCGCTGGCGGCTTTGTCATCGGCATCAGCAGCCTGCCGCATCTCGCGCATTCGGCCACCGTCGCGGCGCAGCCCTGGGGCGATGAGGGAGCGCATGACCCCCACGAGATCGACGCCTGGATCGTGATCGATCCGGACGATTCGGTCCTCATCCGCTATCAGCGCGCGGAGATGGGCCAGGGCAGCATGACCGCGGTGCCGATGATGCTCAACGAAGAGCTGGCGGCCGATTGGTCGAAGGTGCGGGTCGAGTTCGCCTCGGCCAACCGCAATCTTCGCGAGAAGAAGATCTACGGCAACATGTATTCGAATGGCAGCCGCTCGATCAAGGAATCGCAAAAGCTGGTGCAGCAGGTCGGCGCCAGCGCGCGCACGCGGCTGATCGCGGCGGCGGCGGCGAAGTGGGGCGTGGCGGCGAGCGAATGCAGCGCCGCCAACAGCGTCGTCACCCACACGTCGAGCGGCCGGACCCTGCGCTATGGCGAGGTCGCGCCCGACGCGGCGCAGATCAAGCTCAACCAGGAACCGGCGATCAAGACCCCGGATCAGTGGACCTTCGCCGGCAAGCCGATGCCGCGTCTCGACGTCGTGCACAAGATCAACGGCACGGCGAAGTTCGGCATGGACGCGCAGGTTCCGGGCATGGTCTTCGCGGCCATCCTCCAATGCCCGGTTCCCGGCGGCAAGCTGAAGAGCGTCGATGATTCCGTGGTCGCGGGCATGCCGGGCAATCCCCAAGTGGTGAAGCTCGACGACGCGGTCGCCGTGGCCGCGGAGGGGACATGGTGGCGCGCGCGCCAAGCGCTCGCGAAGCTGCAGCCCGAATGGGATGTCGGCGCGGCCGGCAGCACCGACAGCGCGCAGTTCTTCCGCGAGTATCGCGCCGCGCTGGACACCGGCAAAGCGGTGACCGCGCGCAACCAGGGCGACACCGACAAGGCGCTGGGCGGCGGCAAGACCTTCGAAGCGGTCTATGAGACGCCCTATCTGTCGCATTCGCCGATGGAGCCGATGAATGCGACGGTGCAGCTGCAAGGCGACCGGATCGATGTTTGGGTCGGGACCCAGGACGCGCTCGACGAGACCGAGAAGGTGGCGAAGGCCTTCGGGATCGAGGCCGAGAACATCTATTTCCACAACGCCTATTGCGGCGGCGGCTTCGGTCGGCGCGACGCCGCCGACGAGGTGATCCAGGCGATCTCGATCGCCAAGGCCGTGCGGAAGCCGGTGAAGCTGATCTGGTCGCGCGAGGAAGACACGCGCCACGACAAGATGCGCCCGATGTCGGTCACGCGCTTCAAGGCGGCGACCGGCGCCGACGGCATGCCGACGGCCCTGGCGGTTCGCACCGTCGCCGGCTCGGTCGTCCTCAACTCCTTGGGCAAGCTGCCGCCGAACGGCCTCGACTTCGTCTCGATCCAGGGCCTGGCGACGAACGGCTACGGCATCCCCAACATGCGTATCGAGTCCATCGTGAAGGACACGCATCTTCCGGTGTGGTGGTGGCGCGCGCCCGGGCAGAACCAGAACGTCTTCGCGATCGAGGGCTTCATCGACGAGATCGCGGCCGCGAACGGGATCGATCCGTATCAGATGCGGCGCAAGCTCCTCGCGAGCAAGCCCGACTGGCTGAAAGTGCTCGACACCGCGGCCGAGAAGGGCGACTGGGGCAAGCCGTTGCCGAAAGGCAGCGGGCGCGGCATCGCCATCTGCACCGATACCGACAGTCTTTGCGCTCAGGTCGCGGAGGTGACGGTAAGCCCGAAGGGCGAGCTGAAGGTCAACCGCGTGACCGTGGCACTCGACACGCGCTACCAGGTCAATCCGCTCACCATCGCCGAGCAGGCCGAGGGCAGCGTGATCTTCGGCCTCACCGCCGCGCTCTACGGCAAGATCGAGGTCAAGAATGGCGTGCCGGTGCAGGGCAATTTCGACACCTATCGCATGGTGCGCCTCGCCCAGGCCCCAAAGATCGACGTTCATCTCTTGGCAAGCGGCGGCGAGAAATGGGGCGGTGCCGGCGAGCCGGCGACGCCGCCGATCGCGGGCGCGGTCGCCAACGCGATCTTCGCCGCGACCGGCAAGCGCATCCGCAGCCTGCCGATCATGGATCACGATCTATCGTCGACATCGACCTGAGTCGATGCGGGCTTGAACGAAGCGGGGCCGTCAGCAAGCTGACGGCCCCGCGTGTATGTCGGACTTGCAAGAAATCGGGCGAGCAATCGGGCTCATAACAAAAACGATCGGGCGGAAAACATGAACCGGATGAAACTTCTTGCCGCGGCGCTCCTCGTGCTCGGCGCAGCGCCGCTCGCGCAGGCGCAACCGGCGGCCCCTGCGGACAAAGGCGAATACCTGGCGCGCGCCGGCGATTGCATCGCCTGCCATTCCGTGCCCGGCGGCAAGCCTTTTGCCGGCGGTCTCAAAATGGGCACGCCGCTGGGCGCGATCTATTCGACCAACATCACGCCCGATCCGGAGACCGGGATCGGCGGCTACACGCTCGAGGATTTCGACCGCGCCGTGCGCAGCGGCATCGCCAAGGACGGGCACCGCCTCTATCCCGCGATGCCCTATCCCTCCTACGCGAAGATCACCGACGACGATCTCAGCGCGCTCTACAATTTTTTCATGAAGGAAGTGCCGCCGGTCAAACAGGCGAACAAGCCGAGCGAGATCACCGGCATCAAGAGCATCCGCTGGCCGCTCGCGATCTGGAATTGGCTGTATATGGACAAGGGCGTCTATGTCCCGAAGCCCGGCCACGACGCCGCTTGGAACCGCGGCGCCTATCTCGTCGAGGGCCTCGGCCATTGCGGCGCGTGCCACACGCCGCGCGGCTGGGCGTTTCAGGAAAAGGCGCTCGACGCCGGCAGCGGCGCCTATCTCCAGGGCGCGGAACTCGATGCCTGGTCGGCGCCCAATCTGCGCGGCGATAGGCGCACCGGCCTCGGCTCCTGGTCGCAGGAAGATCTCGCGGCCTTCTTGAAGACCGGCCACAACGCGCAGGCCGTCGCCTTCGGCTCGATGCTCGACGTCGTCAACAACAGCACGCCCTATCTGAGCGACGACGACCTCAACGCGATGGCGGCCTATCTGAAATCGCTGCCCGCCAGCGCGCAGCAGGCCGCCTTCACCTATGACGATGCCACGACCGCGGCGCTCCGCGCCGGGAAGGCGCAACAGCCGGGCGCAACCATTTACCTCGGCTATTGCGTCTCGTGCCACGGCGCCGACGGCAAGGGCCAGGCCCCCTATATGCCGCCGCTCGCCGGCAATCCGATCGTGCTCGACGGCAATCCCTCGTCGCTGATCAATCTCGTGCTGAACGGCGCCCAGCCGCTCGTGGTGAAAGGTGCGCCCGACGCCTACCGCATGCCGCAATACCGCGTGCAACTGACCGATGACGAGATCGCCGGCGTGTTGAGCTTCGTGCGCAACGGCTGGGGCAACGGCGCCGCGCCGGTGACCGCCGATCAGGTGAAGGCGTTGCGTCCGGTCACCGATCCCAGCAGCGACCGGGTCATTATCCTGAAGATGCGATAAGGCACGGCCCCAAGAACACGAAGGCCGGATGTTTCATGTCGAGCGGGGCGCTTGCGCCTCGACGGCGTCGATCGTCCCTGTTCGCTCTTTCCGCGGAATGGCCGATGCGGGCGAAAAGCCGACGAGCGGCCTTTGCGGCCCCGGCCCTACCGCCCCTCTTCGGCGGCGGCGAATTTTCCGGCGATGAAGCCCTGGCAGGTCGCGCGCGCCAGGCCGTGCATCGAAAATCCGCCCGCTGATTCGCCGCCGCAATAAAGCCCGGGAATGACCGCCCCGCTCATGTCGACCACCCGGCACTGCGCGTCGATGCGAAGCCCCGCGCGCGTGTCGTGCACCACGGGCGTCGCCCAGGCGGCATAGAAGGGCGGCCTCGCGATCTGATAAAGCGGCTTCGGCTTGCCGAAATCGGAATCGACGCCATCGACGACGAAATTGTTGTAGAGCGCGACGGTGGCGGAAAGATTTTCGGGCGGCATGGGCAAGCGCTGATATTTCATCTGGATCTTGGCGGCCAACTCCTCGATCGTCCCGGCCTCGAAGAAGAACCCGGCATCGGTGTCGACATCGGGCGGCGCGGGATTCCATTTCTCCCGCCTGACCGCGTCGCCGTCGAAGATCGCCCAGATCGGCCCGCCGCCATTCTTGCCGTCGTCGATCCCGGCCATCGCCGCGTTGAGCCAATTATTGGGCTCGTATTTGATGTTCTTGGCGTTGAGCCAATGCCCGTGCACATAGGGGCGGATGACGTTGTAATTGTTGGCGGTGAATTGCTTGCCGGTCTCGTCGTAGAAACGCTTGCCCAACATGTTGACGAGGATGACGTCCTGCCAATCGGCGACGCGCAAGCCCGTCGCGCGCGCCTTGTGAAACACCTTGCTCCCGGGCATCCAGCTCAGATTGACATAGCCATATTGCGTGCCGATGCGCCCGGGCTTGGTGATGGTCGCGCCGAACTCGCCGACATGGTTGTAGAGCCCCCAGAGCGAGGCGCCGACCTCCATGGCCGCGAGCTCGCCGCTTGCATCCTGGTCGGACCAGGGCATGCCGGCGAGGCCGCAATATTCCTCCGTGAGGCGCGGATCGAACATACGGCGGAAATTGACGTTCCCGCTCGATCCGCCGGTGGCGATGATGACCGCCTTCCGGGCGCGGATGTCGTGGGCGCGGCCGCGATGGATCGTCGCGATGCCGCCGACGCGGCCGCCCGATTTCCTGCCCTCGCGATGGAGCGCGGTCATGCGATGTTCCAAGAGGATCTCGACGCCGGCCTTGCGCGCCGCCGCTTCGAGGGGCCGCATCAAGCCGTTCCCGGTCGAATAGCTCGTCCGCTCCTCGGGCGTGGCGATCGCGCCGGTCTGCGCCAGCGGCCAGTCCATGGGCACGGCGTGCATCTCGCGCGGCACCGAATTTCCGATCGCGCCGCCGCCGCGCTGATCGGGCGCCTTGTCGGCGAAGACGACGCCATGCGCCAAGAGGAATTCGAAGGTCGGCGCGCTCCAATCGGCGAAGGCGCGGATGATCTCGCGGTCGTTGTAGCGGTAATCCGGAAATCCATTCGTCTCCACCACCGACCAGTCGGTCAGGTCCTTGAAGACGAGATCGGGCGTGTCGGGGATGCCGTATTTCTTCTGCACCGATGTGCCGCCGCCCAGCGGCACATTGCCGCCCGAGACCATCGCATGCCCGCCAATATCGGCCTCGGCCTCGACCAGGATGACCGAGCACCCCGCCTCGCGCGCGACGATCGCCGCCGGCATGCCCGTGGCGCCCGAGCCCACGACCACGACATCCGCCTCGCTCTGCCACGCCACCATCGCTTCCCCCTCGCCCGCTGCCCGCTTCGGCCCTTGGCGGCGAAGGATATAGCCGGAGACGGGCCTCGGCGCTACTTCCGCCCGAGCCCGCGGATCGCGTCCGCGGTCATGGGCTTGCCGTCCTTGCCGGCGATGAAGGGCGCGTCGGCGCCGCCGATCTTGGGCTGCATCAGCCGGCCCACCACGGCGCCGTGGAAATAGACCGGCCGCCCCACGCGCGCCGGATCGGCATTTGGCTCCTCCGGCTTGCCGTAATAGAGCGGCAGGACCGTGTCGCGGTCGGAGGTCAGCGCGATCGCGGCGATGCTCGGCGCATAGCGGTTCAATTCGATCACCGTCTGCTTCAGCATGGCACAGGAGCCCGTGCCAAAGACGAGTTCGCAAGTGTCCAGCCGCTCGAAGGAAGGCGCGGTCGAGGCCTGAACGGCTTGCGCGCGCTCGACGATGGCGCGACAGCCCGCATCGTCGAAAGCCCGCCGGCAATCATCGATCGAGACCAGCACCACCGCGTAAGCGCCGCCGCGATGCAACAGGCCCCAGCCCACGATCGCCATTACCGCGAACAGCATCGCGACGACGACGACCGCGACGCCGCTGCCGGGACGGAGGAGATGATGAGGCGCCGAAACAACGGCCATGACGGATCGGGCCTTCGCGCGCGAGGGAAACCCCGATCCTAAGCCTTAAACCTTTATGAAGCCTTGAGGGCCGGCGCGGCGCGCTCAACCGCCCGGCAGCGCGATGAACCGCTCGCCCAGCACCTTATAGCGCTGCGGCCTCGGGCCCTTGGCGTCTCCGGGCCGCAGATAGCGGATCGAGGAGCGGCCCTTGCACAGCCGCGGCAGGATGAAGCAGCGCAGGAAACGCGTCTCGCTGTCGAGCGAAGTCGGCGCACGCACGGGCACGGCGCCGCTCTCGAACCATGCCTCGCCCGCGCCGTAATGATGCGCCGCGCCCTCGCTCTCGATCGTGATGCCGCCTTCGAGGCAATAGCGGATGCCCGGCCCCTGATGGATATGCGTCTCGGCGATGCCGCCCTTGGGGAAGCCGACGAGGTCGCAGCGCATCAGCCAGGGAAAGCCCGGATCGAGTGCGACATCGACCGCGAGCTTTTGTTCCGACGCCGCATGGGGCGCCGCGCGCAGCGCGCCGCGATCCATCGCCTCGGCGCGCGCGAGCTCGAAGCGCAGCAGCCTGGCGCCCGCCGGCCCGGGCTGCAGCGTAACCGCGTCATCGCCCAGAAACGCCGAGCCTTCCTCGTGCAGCCTGGCGCCGGAATTCCATTCGACGGTGACCGCGCCCTCGGCGACATAGAGCGCGCGCTCGGCCGCCGGAAGAAAGACCGGATCGCCTGAATCGGGCAGAAAATCCGCGTTCAACCGCAACATCAGGCTGCTCATGCCGCTCCTCCCGGGACCCGCGATCGTCATCTCTTGCGGGGAAGCTTAGCGTCGGCGCCCCTATCGCGGCCAGCGCGGCCTCACGAAATCTTGTCGCGGAAATCCCGCCGCGACCCGCCGCGCCGGCATTAGCTTGGCGAGCTGCGGCCCGCGCACCAGGGCAAGAGAGGCCGCTGGTGCAAGAGGAGGAACCATGGCAGACGCGACCATCGATCCCAAACGGCTGGTCTTTCCCGGCCTCGCCGGTCTCTACCAAAGCCTCTCGCCCTACGCTTATGATTTCATGCGCTTCAGCGCCGGCGCCGTGCTGGTGCCGCATGGCGTGCAGAAGATCTTCTTCAAATCGATCGGCGCCTATGCGGGCGTCATCGGCAAGGCCGGATTTCCGATGCCGGGCGCGCTGGCCGTGGCGGTGTTCTTCGTCGAATCGGTTGGCGCCCTGTGCCTGGCCATCGGCCTCTTCACGCGCCTCGCGGCCTTGCTGATCGGGATCGAGATGTCGGTCGACATCGTCGTCTTCCAATGGCAGTACGGCTATTTCTGGACCGATCGCGGCGTCGAATATGCGCTGCTATGGTGGCTTCTGTGCCTCGCCATCTTCTTTCGCGGCGGCGGCGCGATCTCGGTCGACCGCCTCCTCGGCAAGGAGTTGTGAGCGCGCGACGCGGCGGCGACGGCTCCGCGGCTTGAGCGCAAGGCCTTCGGCTGGACGTGCCGCCCTTGATGCAGGTCAAGATCGGGCCGCCACCGATCTGCCATGGTTCTTTTTGTCGTTTCAATCTGATGCTTGACGGGTGCGTCGCATGGTTTGGCGCAATGTCGGGCCGACGAACCCGCGGCAAGGTAGGGCAGAATGCGGTTCGAGGTCACCATCCAAATCGATCGCGAAGTGGTTTACCAGGCGGTTCACGAAGCCGACGGCACCGAACCGGCGCTGCACGACGCGATGCAGGCCGCGCGCAAATCCTGCCCCGGCATGGCGGTTTACCTGTCGCAAGTGACGCTGCGGCCGGTCGAGATCTCTGCGCCCCACTGAAGCCGTTTGGCCGCCGCCGCCGGTGGCGATCCGCCTGCCCAGGGCCTCAATCGCGGCGGTGATCACCGAAATGTCACAACTTTTCTTCCCACTGCCGGGTTATCAGGCCGGGGAGCCCCCTTCCTCGATCGATCCCCGGGCTCTGGAGGGAAGAGATTGGACAGTGCGGCGCAATCCGAGACTTTGACGCTATCCCTCGACACCCCAGCCCAACCCTCGTTCGATTATCTGAAGCTCCTCGCCTGGATCGGCGCGACGGCCGCGTCCTGGGTGGTCTTCATCGCTCTCGGCCGGCTCGTCTTCGATCTGATGCCGTAAACCCGGCCCCATCCGGCCGATACCGGGCGATCACCGATCTTGCAGAGGCGGTTCGGGGTAGTGACCGACGATGATCCAGGAATAAAGACCGAACACGGCGAGCGCGACCAGGCTTCCCATCGTGAAACTATGTACGAAAAGCGTCAGCAGCGACGGCGAGACCAGAAGCGTGGCGAACATCGCGACGGTCAGGTAGACGCAGCGCAGCAGCGTACCCTCCCACCCGTTCCATTGATCCTCCTCCCAATGCCGGGTCAACCAAGCGTGCCACAGATACTTCCACGGCATGTGCTGTCTCCCTCCCCCGCGCAACCGGCGACCAAGCCGCTTCTATACACCATCATCCGCGCGACGGCTCGAGGGTCGCGACGGGGCCGGCTCGTGGGATGGGAAAGCTTGCGCTTCCTGCCCGAAAGCGTGATTGTGGCGCCCGAAAAGGACTCCGGGGGATCGGCCGCGCTCGAGCGGCGCGGTTGCCCGCGGCCCGAGTTCCTGCCGTGAGAATCGATGGAAGAACGCGCCAAAGCCTTACGCCGCAAGATCGCGCTTCTGCATGGCTATCTGCGCGAAGGCCTCGATGCCGACATGGCTCTCTACCATCTTCGCGAGATCATGGAGGCCGAGAGCGAGTTGCGCGGCCTCGAAGACCATGACCGGAGGTCATGACCACCTGGCCGGCGCAATCGCCGTCGATCGCGCGGCTGGCTCCGGCTAACCGGGCGCTACCACCAACGTCGCGGCGATCAGCCCGAGCTCGGCGAAGATGAGAATGACGGCGAGTTGCGTGTTGGCCGGGCTGCAAAAGCCGCGATAGGCCGTCAGCGCGAGCTCCCTGATCGACCGCATCGCGGCCATCGAACCCTCCAAGACGGCGCGCGATCCCGGCATGGGCCGCATCTCCGCCGCGACGGCAGGGGCTCGAAGATATTTGCCGGAGCTGAAGATTCGGTTACGTCCCGCTCGGCAAGGTCGCGAACGACGCTCTGGCGCGACCGGCGGGCAAGCGGCTCGCGCCGGTTTTCATGGGCCAGCGTGCCGCATGGCGTCCCGCGGCCGCTTCGTGTTAGCCTTAATATCATGATCAAGCGATCCGGCGATCTCGCCCGCAAGCCGAGCTACGTCGTCACGGCCTTCATGTGGCGCCACGAGGCCGCCTGGATGATCTATGAATCGCGCACCGGCCGTTTGGTCGCAAAACTCTCGGACCGCGACACGGCCTATACCCTGGCGCATACGATGAACGTCGCCGATCTGGCCGTGCCGGTGCGGGATTACGGCGGCGACCCTTAAAGTCCGCCCGGCGCCGCCGGGCAAGCCCGAGCGCTGCCGCGGAGAATCCGTCCCACAGCGCATCCTCTCCGTGCGACGACAAGATGCGCCATCAAACTCCGGGACCAAACACCTCATACCGCATACCGCGTTTGACCCTGAGCGGACATTGACAAGGAACGTTCGAGCGAAGAACTCAGCTCAAGACCCTTGCCGCAAGCGCTTCGAAGCAATTCGAGAACCTTCGCCGAGCGCCTGTAACTTCGCCCAAGCGACGGTCATGGGGATTTCGCTGTTGCCGGCCGTCGATTGAAAGCCGCAATCATTGCCGAAGATCACGTTTTCCTCTCCGGCGGCGCGCGCCCAGCGCAGCATGCGGTCGGCGACGAGCTCGGGGTGCTCGATCATGACGTTCGAATGCGTGATCGCGCCGGGAATCAAGATCTTGCCCGGCGGGAGCTTGATCCGCTCCAACAGATGGAACTCATGCTCATGACGCGGATTGGCGGCCTCGAAAGAGTAAGCGCCCGCTTTGATCGTGAAGATGAGATCGATGATATCCTCGAGCTGGAGATCGCTCACGCGCGGCCCGAAATTGACGCCATAGCAGGTGTGGAAGCGAATGCGATCCTCGGGCAGCCCGCGCAGCGCGTGGTTGAGATGCGCGATCCTCGCCTCGGTCCATTTGCGGTATTCGGCCAAGCTCATGCTGTTGCTGGCCGTATCCCAGGCGCTGACCAGGCTCGGAAAGTCGATCTGCAACAGCAGCCCGGCATCGAGGATCGCCTTGTACTCCTCGCGCATCGCCTCGCCGTAAGCGGCGAGGAATTCGTCGTCGCTCTTGTAATGCTCGTTCTTGAGCGTGAGGGTCGGAGCCAAAGACGGCATGAACCCTTCGTCGGCGCCCGCCGCTTCCATGGCGGTCTTCAGGTTTTGGATGTCGCGCTGAAGCTTTTCCTGACCGACATAGCGGATCGGGCCGACGCAAACGCGGGGCGCGATGCGGATCGTATCCTTGAACGGGTTGTTCTCGAGGACATTCTGATAGAAATCCGGAAACATCGTCGCGTCGCGGCCGCCCACGCCCATCGGCCCGGTCGGCACCGGCAGCCCGCCGGGCGGCATGCGCGCCTCGAAACCGTCGAGCCGCTCGGCGACGTAGTGCTGGAAGCTCGGCTTGCTGCACTCGCCGTCGGTCACCACGTCGATGCCGGCTGCCACCTGCTTCTTCACGATCTCGGCGACGTGCCGGGTAAGCGCCGCCTCGTAGGCGCGGCTGTCATAGGGCCGGCCCGTGGCCATCGCCCGCATGGTCTCGAGCATTTCCGGAGGCCGCGGCAGGCTGCCCGTATGGGTCGTCCGAAGATGGTCGGTGCTTCGCTTCATGCTCATTCGATGGGCTCCCTTCAGTTCGGATGTTGGGCCGTGACTTGCCCGAGATAGTGCTCGATCACCACCGGATCGGACTGCGGCTGGCGGCTCGGCCCTTGATGAACGATCCGCCCGCGCTCGATCACATCGGCATAGTCGGTCGCATCGAGCGCGCGCTTGACACGGATGGGAAGAGCGCGCGGCCCTCGTCCATATCGTCGGGAATGATTGCGCCGCGCCGCGCCAAGCGCAAGATCTCGCGAAGATCGGCGGCGCGCAGCTTCTCGATGCGCGCCGCCCAGGCGGGAAGCGACCCGCCGTCACGGCCAAAGCGCGCGAGGGCTTTCGCCATCGCGGCCTTGGCCGTTCGCGGCGCGGTTACTTTTGCGGCGGCGGGCCGCCCGGCTTCGGCAGCCCGGCATAGACCTTTCCGGGCAGCACGGTCATGACGAAGACCGTGGGCGTCTCGCTCGGACCGAAGGGCCCGGCCACGGCATGGCTGACCGGCGGCAGGCTCTTGAGATAGGCGGCGATCGCAGCGGCGTCGGACTTGGTGAGGTGCGACAGGGCTTCCCAAGGCATGATCGGCGCCAGGACCCGGCCGTCAGGCCGCACACCCGTCGTGAATGCCGTGATGATCTGTTTGGTGGTCCACTTGCCCAGGCCGGTTTCCTTATCGGGCGTCAAGTTGCGGCCGACAAAAACGCCGAGGCCCGGGATCGAGAAACCCACATCCGAGCCACCCAGAAACTTCGTCTTGTCGGGATGGCCCAGGAAATTTCCCGGCGTATGACAGTCGCTGCAGCCGCCCAGCGTGACGAGATATTTGCCCCGTTCCGTCTGGGCGCTGGCCGCAGCGGGATGGAGCGTCGCCCCCCATAAACCGGCGACCGCGCAAGCCGCCAGCACAAACCGATCAAAGCGCATCAATATTCTCCCCCTCGATGAAACCGCATTGCGCGTTCGCGCGGCACGCTGTCAGCAATCCTGGCCCGAAGCAAGCGCGGCATGCGCGCTTGCCAAGGCTGGGCGACGACGCTGCGCGCGGCCGTTCTCATCCGACTTTCTCATCCGGCTCCTCTTTGCTTGCGCGGCCAGCCTGGTCCGATGCCGCCTTGCCTTCTTCCGCCTTCATCGCCGCGATTCGCTTCGCCGCGATTTCCTGGGCGCGGGCCTCGATCATGCGCAGGACCTTCCGATAGGCCGCGTCGCGCTCGGCCGCGCTCGGCTGGGCCAGATGGTCGGGAAGCGCGTTGCGCCCGCCCGGCCCGCGCGTGAACATCCCCATGAAGCGGCCGAGCGCTTCGAGCGCCGCCAGCTTGTCGTGCAGGAGAAAACGCTGCGCGCGCTTGCCCTTGCGCCCGCCCACCGAGACCCATTTGACCGCCGCCTTCTCGTCCGCGCTCAATCGTTCGGACGGCACGAGTTCAACGCCCTCGGGGCCCCAGCGCGCGATGCGGCTCGGATCGATGAAGGCGATGCGCGCATATTCGAGCGCGATTTTGTCGCCCGAGACGCGCAGGCGCTCGTCGCGCGCGGCGATCTCGGCTCGGATCATCGCCTGCACATCCGCGCGCTGCAGCAGCTCCCAGGCGCGCGCCCCCGCCTTGCCCGGCGCATAGCCCGCGCGCCGCGCCGCGGCGCGGCCGTTGAGGTCGATCATATATTCGAGGACGAAGCGGCGATGACGCTCGCGCATCGGGCGGATCTTTCGGGATCGCGTGAAATGGCGGTCGAGAGCGCGGCGGCGGAGGACACCGCCCCGGAATCAAAAAGCCCGCGCGGGCGGGCTGTGAGGACATTCTTTCAGAATAACATTTTTATAGCATATCGATCCGGACGGTGCTGTCCGGATTTCAGGATCAGTGTCCTAGGTTGAGGGAGCGGGTGTCCTGATTTGAATTTGCTACTTGCTTTCCGCGATGCCGGAACGACGGCGCATCTTCGCGATGAACACCTTTAGGTATGCGTCCAAGTCCTCAAAGCTGGTTGACGACAGATCGGCAGGGAACGTCAGCACAACGTCCCCTTCGTCCAGCGCAAACACTTCGCGGCGCGTGCCTTTCGCTGTCGATTCTTCGACCAACGGTAGCACTGGTGGCTTTGGTACAACTTTCGGTGCGACACCTTTTTGATCAACGATCACTTCGTCCATCGGGATTCCCGTTTCGCTTTGTTCGATGAACACCCATTGCCCATCGTCGGAAACGGCGCGAACCCGGCGAGGTTCCGGCAGTTGAAGTGCACCGCCAAACTCCCATTGAATGAGGTCGCCGATAGACGCGCCACCGAACTTTGTTTCTTCATCGTCCGGCAGCTCTGATTCTTCACGTCCTGCACCCGGCGCTCCACCGCTTTCGTAAGCTTTCTCTTGCGCCAGGAAAGCCGTTGTTTCGGAATAGGCGCTCACAACTGGAGAAACCGCTCGCTCTAAAAACCCTTCCCGCATCAGGAAGGACCGGAGAGCTTCCTCTGAAAAACGATCATCCGTGAAGCGGGCCTTAAGCGTTTTAAACAGAGGGGGCGCAAAGGCTGCTTGGGCCAAGGCCCGCTTGCGGTCGCTCTCATTGTCTGGATGCAGTATATCGATGGCGCGTTGAGAAATTCGGACCTCGCCTTTACCGCATTTCTCAAGCAATCCGTACTGCATCATTGTTGAAATAGCTTTGTCGGCCGCGCCACTTAGGCCAGTATAACCCATATGCTTAACAGCGACTTCTCGATCTATCGGATTGCGACGATCAGCGTTAAATATCGTTTGCGCATTTCCGATTGCCTTCCGCAGTGAATAATTGGGGTACATCGGGCTTTTGGCTCGGCCGGTCATTGGTTTGCTCCATGGTTGCCTGAAGCATTTATATTGTGCCGCTCCGATAAAAGCAATTTCTAAAGCGATTTTATAAGCGGAAAAAGCGATTTCCGTTGACGAGACGCTGCCGGGTGTCCTAAACTGGCCTTATGCTTAAGGAAGCAGCCGAAAGAGAACGCCCCGCCAGTGACTTAGCTGGCGAGGCGTTTTTGCGTGCGGAAACGTGGCAGAGCGGCCTATTGCACCGGACCTACACTCCGGCGAGTGCTTGGGCGTCCAAAACCCTCCTAGCGCTCCAGGGGTTCGAATCCCCTCGTTTCCGCCATCTAATCAGTGGGGCCGACGTTGCGTCAACAACGCCGACCCCGGATCACAAACCCAGGATTGGCCCCCAGGTTATGACCGCTTGGCGTAATATAGCGTCTTGCGGCTGCATCTGCCACGGCCAGTCCCAACCCATGGATTGGCCCCATGAATGTTCTACCCCGCGACAAGCAAGTTGAGATCGTCGCCGCCCTCACCGAGGGCTGCTCAATCCGAGCGGTCGAACGTCTGACCGGCGTTCACCGCGACACCATCATGCGCCTTGGCCATGATGTCGGCGTGGGCTGCGCCAAGCTCCACGATGGCCTCATGCGCGATCTGCGCGTCAACCGGATCGAGCTCGACGAGATTTGGCAATACGTCGGCAAGAAGCGGAACAAGATCACCGCGAGCGACCCCGATACGATCGGCGATCAGTACACGTTTATTGCCATCGACGGGACCAGCAAGGCGATCCTGTCACATCACACCGGTAAGCGTGACTCGGCTAACACGAAAATCTTTCTCGCCGATCTTCGCGCTCGCGTCATCGGCTCGCCCGAGATTTCGTCGGATGCGTTTCGCGCGTACCCATTCGCCATCGAACAGGAATTCGGCTGGCAGATCGACTACGGCACGATCGATAAGAACTACAAGGTAACTGCCGGGAGCGAAGCCGCGCGCCGGTACTCGCCAGGCCATGTAGTATCGGTAAGCCGCAAGGCCGTCCTGGGCGATCCGCAATTTATTTCGACCAGCTACGTCGAACGGCAGAATCTCACGTTGCGGATGCAGCAACGTCGCTTCACGCGGTTGACGAATGCCTTTTCAAAGAAGCTGGAGAACCATATCGCCGCGACGGCGCTCTATGCCGCTTGGTACAATCTGTGCCGCGTGCATGAAGCGCATCGGGTCACACCTGCAATGCAACTCGGCGTCGCCGATCATGTCTGGACGGTGCGCGAGCTGGTGGCGGCTGCACTTGAAGAAACGTTCGAACGCCCGCAGGGGCGGCAACATGGCCGGTTCCGGGTAATCGACGGGAACCGCATTTAGGAGGGGAAATGGAAGGGATTCTTTTGTCCGCGTTGCAGGTCGCCGCCTTTGTGGTGGTCTTTGCGGTTCAGGTGACTATCGCAGTTATCGAATGGGGATGGAATCACCTAACTGAGTTGCTTATCGCTGCGTGGGGCCTGGGCATGTGGGCCATGGTGGCTGACATTAAGTATGAGTGCCGCCAAACCAGCCAGCGGCTACGCGCGCTATCGGGAAAGATGTCCTAATTTACCGCTAGGGGTGTCCTAAAACGGACAGCACCATCCGGACTAGTCAAGAACAAAATAAGAACATCAACGCGCGTCTCAATCATGGGCCGGGCCTTCGCGTGAGTCGCCACGCCCCCCGGTCGCGCTGCTCTTTGCGGTGCGATCGTCTTGCGCAAGGCTTCTGTTGGCGCGGAAGGCGCGCTGTCATAAGCTTTGCGAACAACGAAAACTTGCTCTGGGGGGAAGCCATGAACAACCTGCTTTTGCTCGTCGGGCGGACCTTGATCGCGCTCGTGTTCCTGATGACGGCGTGGCTCGGGTCGCCCAATCCCGGTTATCTGGGAAGCCTCGGCCTGCCGGCGCCCGCGATCTTGAGCTGGGTCGCGATCATCGCCGAGGCGCTCATCGTACTGTCCTTGATCCTCGGGATCGAGACGCGGTGGGGCGCGCTGCTGGGCGTTCTCTACGTCGTCATCGCCACCGCGCTCGCGCACCGCTATTGGCAAGTCCCGCAAGCGCAGTTCGTCGGGCAATACACCAACTTCTCGAAGAACCTCGCCATTCTCGGCGGGCTGCTCCTCGTCTATGTCGCCGGCGCCGGCAGCTACAGCGTCGACGGCATGCGATCGAGCAAGGGCGGGACCGTCTGAGGCAGGGCGCGAGGGGGCCGCCACCCGCGAATCAAACAGCCCGCGCGGGCGAGCCGAGCGGGCTTTCGTGCCGCGTTATTTTTTCGATCGTCTATCGACCCGATTTCTTTCCGGCGCTCAGGCCTCGCGCGAGCAGGTCCCAGATTGCGAGATGTTTCTTGCCCGGCTGCGCCGCTCGATCCTGGGGCCGGTCGAGATGGGCGATGGTTCTTTCGACCGCCGCCCTCGCCCATTCGTCGGAACGCTTGTCGAAACGCTTGATCGCCGTCCAAAGGTTCATCTCGATTCTATTTGGAATCGACTTGCGGCACTGGCGGCGGCGCGATGGTCGAGCTCGCGCTCGTGCTTGCACTCTGCTCCAAGGATGGTTGCGGCTCGTGGTTTCTCAGAACCGAGAACACCACGGCGTTGACGAGAAAGATGAGCGCGAACATGACCATGCGGCCCGACAGCGGATTCATCGCGGGTCCGCTCGGCTTCGCTCGCGTCTCGGGATCGCGTTTGGCCGGCAGGAGGGCGATCAGGCGCGCGGCGATGTTTCCCGTCGTCGACGGGGCCCATCGCCCGTTCGGCAGTTTCGAAATCACCGATGTTAAATTCGCTGTCGCGGTTTCACGCGGCAACTGGCTCAGCCGGTCCGCTTCATCCCAGGGATCGACGCCGGACCGGGCGAGCGCGGAGAGCGCGGTGAGGACCATGCCGTTTTCCTCCTCTCCCACTGGCGCGAAAAGGAAATCGTTGAAGATGGAAGTTCGGAGGGAGAACACCGAACGCGCTGCCGCCGCGGATCCGCTCATCGCACACACCTTGGCGCGGCAAGGCGCATCGCCGGGGATGAGAGCGGCGGGAAAACGGGAACGACGATCGGGGAAAGGAACAGGGATTTCATGGGACGCATCTTCGCCTTTCAGGCGGGAGTGCGCGTCCCTCTCTGCCGCAGCTGCCTAGGTTGTTTCTATCCTGCGATACTTCAAGATGTGGGGACGAAGAGCCGGGTTTACAAGGCGGCAACCCGTTCCTCTTCACGATCGGCGCACACTACGCTGCGGATCGCCGGACCGAGCCGCCCGTCATCGGCTTTCGCGCAGGACCTTCTCGATCCGCCGATCGGGAATCAGCCACATGATCGCGACGAGTACATAAAGAGCGATCGCGAACCACGTGTTGAAGAAGGCGAGCGCGATGCCCGCGACATAAAGGACCGGCGATATCTTGCCCTTGATGTCGCCGCCGAGCGCCGCCGCAAGGACGGAGTGCGGCCCTTGCTTATGCATGATCGCCCTCTGCAGCAAATAATACGCGATGGCCGGCATCAGCAGGATCGCGCCATAGACCGCGATCGGGATCGAAGCCGAATAATTTTCGCCCATCCACGCCGTCGCCGCCGGAATGAGAGAAAGCCAGAAGAGGAGATGAGAATTGGCCCAGAGGATGAGCCCGTCGACCCGCGTCACCGTATGGAGGAGATGGTGATGGTTGTTCCAATAGATCGCCAGATAGATGAAGCTCAACACATAGCTGAGAAAACGCGGCGCGACGGAAGCCAACACGCTCCAGCTCGCCCCGTGAGGCACCTTCAGCTCCAGCACCATGATGGTGATGATGATGGCGATGACGCCGTCGCTGAACGCGGCGAGACGATCTTTCCCCATGGTTCCCCGATCCGGCCCGATCCGCGCGAATTGCTCGTCGCAAGAAGAAGCGGAGCTTAGCATTGCCGCCTTCCGGCCGGGAGGCTTTCCGCTATCGATGTGCCCGATCGGCATCGGCCGCTCTACCCGCTTGATTCGGATTCGCGCCCGGCGAGGGCGCAAGTCGCGTTTATGGCGGGAGCGGAGGATCTGCGCCGGCGTTTCGACGACCGCGGTGCCGTTCTGGAATTTTCTCCGCGATCCCGCGCGTTGCGCGCCCCGCCGAGACGATCGGATTGACCATCCCCGGACGACGTCATAAGAGCTTGGCGCGCACGCGTCGCCGCGGGCGGCGCAATAAACAGCATTCCTCGAGGGAAAGAACCATCATGGGCATCGATAGTCTCATCGTCTTGCTGCTGGTCGGCGTGATCGCAGGCTGGCTCGCCGGCAAGATCGTGCGCGGCAGCGGCTTCGGCCTGATCGGCGACATCGTCGTGGGCGTGGTCGGTGCCTTCATAGGCGCCTGGACCTTCGGCGCGCTCGGCATCTTCATCGGCATGGGAATCATCGGCGCGGTAATCAGCGCCACCGTCGGCGCGGTGATCCTTCTGGCGATCATCCGGCTCATCAAGCGCGCCTGATCCGGTATGGCGCGCCCGCGTCGATCTCGAGCGCCGTCCGCGCGGCGGCGCCGCGCTTGACTCGGTTTTCCCCATGCGGGAGTCTCTGGGGCACGCTGCAAAGCGCGTGCCGGACAACGGCCGCGGGATACTCGACAACGAACCAGGGAGACATCGGATGAAACGCCGCACACTGTCCTTCCTCGCCGCCGCGACCGCGATGACGGCCGTTTCCGCCGCCGCCTTCGCCGACGAGCCGATCCTGCTGAAATACGGCGATCCCGGCCCGCCCAACGCGTCGATCCACACGGACCTCGTCAAGCCGTGGTCGGAGAAGATCGACAAGGAATCCGGCGGCACCCTTCATGTGCAGGTCTATGTCGGCTACACGCTTGTCGATATGCGGAACACGCTCGACCGCGTGCAGAACGGCGTCGCCGATCTCGCCTTCTGCATCTTGGGGCCCGTGTCGTCGCAATTCCCGCAGACCTTGGTCGCCACCCTGCCCTTCGAGGCCGAAAACGCCCATGAGGCGGGGCTGGCGCTGCAGCGGCTTTACGACAAGGGCGTCATCGCCCATGAGTGGACGAAGGTGAAGCCGGTCGCCTTCGGCGTGTTCGCCAACGCCTCCTACCACACCGTGGCGCCGGTCAAGACCCTGGACGATCTCAAGGGCGTCAAGATCAGCGTCCAGGGCCGCCTCGCCGGACAGACCCTGGACGCGCTCGGCGGCACGCCGATCTCGCTGCCGATCAACGAGGTCTATCAGGCGCTCCAGCGCGGCACGATCCAGGGCGCGACGATCGGCTGGCCCGCCACCGTCTCGTTCAAGCTGACCGATATCGCGCATAATCACGTGCGGGCTTCGCTCGGCGGCGAGGCCGCGATCATGATCATGAACAACAAGAGCTATGCGAGGCTGTCGGGCAAGGCGAAAAAGGCGATCGATGCCAATATCGGCACGGTCTACACCAACTGGTTCAACAAGGTGATCGACGATACCGAGACCGAGAACATCGCGATCACCGAGAAGATGGGCAACCAGTCGATCTACAAGCTGCCGCCCGCAGAGCTCGCGACGTGGAAGGCCCGGATCCAGCCGGTGATCGTCGATTGGGAGAAGCACACGCCCAACGGCGCGAAGGTACTCGCCGCTTTCCGCAAGGAGATCGCCGCCATCCGCGCCGGGTCGTAATCGCGCCCGCCGCGGCGTTCACGCGCGAGGAACCCTCGAGGCCCGTCGGCGAGACGGCAACGCTGCGCGGGACCGTCGCGCCGGCCACGGACGCGGCGCGGATGTCGTCAGGGCTCACCCGTTGTGCGCCGCGCGATCCTTCGCCATAGTTTCAAGAGGGGGCGCAACGCCGCCCACGGCACCGCGCGTCGCCGCTGTTGACGAAGGCTTCGGCCCACACGCGCCGGCGCCGCGATCATCGCCCGCCAGGGCGGAGAGGAAACATGGCCGATCTGAAGCTCAGCCTCGCCATCACCAGCAATCCGCGCACCCGGCCGGTCATCGACGGGCGCGTCAAGCCCGAGGGCATCGACTTCGCCAAGACCGTGCTTCGGCCGCCGGAGATCTTTTGGCGGCAATTGAGCGCCGCCGAGTTCGACGTTTCCGAAATGTCGATGTCGGAGCTGATGATGATCCGCGCCCGCGGCGACGACCGGTTTATCGGCATCCCGGTATTCACGACGCGGCGCTTCTACCATACCGGCATCTTCGTGCGCCGGGACGCGAAGATCGCCGGCCCCGCCGATCTCAAGGGCAAGCGCATCGGCGTGCCGGAATATGTGCAGACCTCGGCGCTCTGGACCCGCGGCGTTCTCGAGAACGAGTTCGGCGTCGTGCCCAAGGACATGATTTTTTTCATGGAGCGCCTGCCGGCGCGCAGCCATGGCGGCGCCATCGGCTTCAAGGCGCCGCCGGGGGTCGCCGTCAATCCGATTCCGCCCGAGAAAAGCATTGCCTCGATGATCCTCGCGGGCGAGCTCGACGCCTGCATGTCCTATGTCGGCGTCCCCGGCCATCTCGACCGCAGCGATGTCGATCTCGAGGCGCATCCCGATATCAGGCCGCTCTTCCCGGACACCGCCGCCGAGGCCATCCGCTATTACAAGAAGACCGGCATCTATCCGATCAATCACGGCATGGTGGTCAAGCGCGCGGCGTTCGAGCGCGATCCCTGGGTGGTGATCAACATCCTCGAGGCGTTCAATCGGGCGAACGACATCGCCGACAGCGAGCGGCGCGAGCATGTCGCCTATCATCTCGAGACCGGCCTCGTGCCGCCGGAGCATCGCCAGGCCCTGGCGACGCGGATCGTCGAGCACGGGATCAAGGTCAATCGCGCGACGCTCGAAACCGCGGCGCGCTATTCCAACCAGCAAGGCCTGACGGCGCGCGTGGTCACGCTCGACGAGCTCTTCGCGCCGAACGCGCTCGACTCATAAAAGAGAGAGGCCGCGGCGCGCGAACCCCAAGGCGCCGCGGTCTATCGACGCTCTTCCGCTTGGGCCCTCACGCCGCCGCCGCGCATGCCGCTCTTGTGCTCATTTCGGCACATAGGCCTCGGTATAGAGCTTCGACATGTCGGGCGCGGTGGGAAGCACCTTCTGCTCGACCCACGACTCCTTCAAGGTCGCCAGCGATTCGGCGTCGAACCGGCAATCCTTGGTGTGCATGCCGATGGTGAGATCGTATTCGCGCGCCATCACGTTCTCGCTGAAATGGGTGATGGCGCTGGTGATCTTCACCGTCTCGGCCTTGTGCGCGCGCATGTAATCGGCCGTCTCGATCCAGGCGGCGAGGAAGGCGCGGATCGCGTCGGGATTGGTCTTTATCAGATTATTGGAGGCGAAGATCGCGCCCGAGGCGACGTTCCCCTCGTAGACCGAGACCGGCGCGATGAGCCGGCCGGTCTTGGTTTCCTCCATCGCGAGGAAGAGCGAGGTGCCGGCGATATCGGCGTCGACCTGATGGGTGCGGAACGCGGCCACCGCCGGCGCGGAGCCGCCGCCGATCGCCGCCGTCTTCACGCCGTCCGGCCCCCAGCCCTTGAAGGCCGCAAGCCGATGCGCGGACCAGTCGCTGAACGAGCCCGGGCTCGAGACGCCGATGAGCTTGCCCTTCAAATCGTCGAGCGTCTTGACCGGCGAATCCCAGGGCACGCCGATGCCGAGGAAGGGCGCGGGGCCGGTGCTCTCGCAAACGGCGAGCATGGGACCGCCCTTGGCGATGAAGGCCATCTCGGTGCCGGCGCCGTCGCCGATATCGATGCTGCCCGCGGCCATGGCCTGGGCCATCTTGCTGCCGCCGCCGAAATTGATGATCTTCAGATCGAGACCGTGCTTCTTGAAGATGCCGAGACGGTCGCCGATATCGACGGGAATGATCGCATCCGAGGTCGCATTGGCCTTGCCGACGGTCAGGGTCGTATCGGCGTGAGCGGGCGCCCAGGCCGCGGCGGCGAGGGCCAGCGCGGTGGCGACGAGGGCGGCCCGAGGGCCGAGCCGGAGCGATGCGATCATGAAACTGCCTCCCTGTTGCGCGCGCCCTTGATGCGGCGCGCTCGGTCTGAAATCTATCTTATTCCGCCGCCTCCGTCGCGCAAGATTTGCCGGCGCGGTTCCCGGATCCGGGGCGCCTGCGATCGGCGCGCTGTCCGCCGTCGTCACCGTCACCGCCACGAAGGCCGGACACAGGCGTTCACGCAAAGCGCGGGAAAAGCCGCAACGCATTCTCGCGCCGGATCCCGCTCAGCACTTCGGCGTTGAGCTCCAGCTTCGTCAGCGCCTCGGCGATCTGCGTGGTCGAGCCGAAGGGCGCGTCGGAGCCGAAGGTGATCTGGCTCGCGGGGAAAAGCTTCAGCACCGCGGCCATGCCGGCCGGGTTCACCGCGACGCTGGCGACGTCGTAATATTGGCGGCGCAATTCGTGCTCGGCGCCTTGGGGCGCGGTGTGCGCGCGCTCTTCGGGCGACATGTGGCGCAGGCTGCCGAGCACGCGCTGCACGATGGACGGCAGAATGCCGCCGCCATGCGAGAAGATGAAGGTGATGCCGGGACAGCGCGCGAAAGTGCCGCGCAGCAAGAGGCTCGCGATCGCGCGCGCCGTGTCGGCCGGGAATTCGATGGTCGGGCCCGAGACGCCGGGAAAGACGTTCCCGCAGGACATCGTCGGATGGACGAAGACCTTGGCCTTGCGCCGGTGGAGCTCGTCGAAGACCGGGTCGAAGGCCGGGTCGCCCAGGAGCTTTCCGGCATAGCTCGTCAGCACGCCGATCCCGTCATGCTTCAACACGTCGAAGGCATAGGCGATCTCGGCGAGGCTGCCGTCGATGTCGGGCACCGGGATGGCCGCGAACATGCCGAAGCGGCCGGGATAGTCGCGCATCATCGACGCGCCGAATTCGTTGCAGTCTCGCGCGCGGGCGCGCGCGCCATTATCGCCCTCGAACCAGATGCCGGGGCTGGTGATCGAGGTGACCGCGCTCTCGATCTCGGCCTTGTCCATGTGCTCGAGCGCGAGACCGGGCGTCCAGCTCTGATAGGCCGAGGCCGGCAGCAAGCTCGCATCGTCGAGCAGACGCTGCAAATTCTGCGCGACATAGCGCGGCGGATAGATGTGATGATGGGTGTCGATGATGCGAAGCATGGATGGTCCTCCCGTGGTTTCGCCCCGTGATTTTCTACGACGCGTTTCTCGGTCCAGCTTCGCATGGCCCGATGGGCCGCGCCACCGGTTCTCATCGCACCGCTTCGCGGGACGAGGCGCAACCGAAAGACGGCACCGCCCAGCGATGCCACGAGAACTATTTCTCATCCCGAGCGGGAGCCGCAGGCGACCGGTCGAAGGACGCAGGATGGGTCTGCCGCGCCAGGCGCCGCCGCGCGTCCGCGCGCGCGGACGGCGTGACCTTCACCGGCGCTCGATGAAATCGATCTCGTTGGCGGGAAGCTGGATCAGCTCGTCGTCGGACCAAGTGCCCTTGACCGTCTCGCCATTGGCGTAGGTGACGACGCCGTAGCCGTTGCGCTTGCCGTGCCGATAGGCGCCGGCATAGCGGTCGCCCGGCTTGCCGTGGACGAACCATTGCAAGGTGCCCTCGCCATCGGCCAGACCCTCCTTGCACGGGCCCGACCAGCGGATGGACTCGCCCGCTTGCGGCGCGGGGTCCCACACCTTGCATCCCGTCGTCGCATCGGCGATCCAACCCGGCGGCGCGCGACGCGCCGCTTGCGCGGCGCCGGGGAGCGCCGCGCCGAGGCTCGCGGCGATCAAGGCCGCCAAGCACAAATCGGGCAGCAATCTATGCGTCTTCATCATTTCTCCGCGCTCGGACGGGCGATATGCGCATCCCCCTCATGCTACGCATTTCGGGGCCTCTTCCTCGTGAATTATTCTACATCCTCGCCGAGGCCGGGCAACGCGATGGGCGCGCGGCGCCGAAATCGCGCCTCGTCATGAGAGACGCGACCGATACACTCAGCCTCGCGCTGCGCCCGGCCAGCAATGCTCGCCTAAGCGCGCCGCGCCTGCGCCACGGGATTGGTTTGCTCGGCGCGCCCTCCGCGCATGGCGGCGCCGGTGACCGCGCGGAAAGGCGCGACATCCCGGCCGCACCCGGCCGAGCGCCGCTCACACCCGGCCGCGCAGCTCCGGGCCGTCGGCGGCGTAGCGATAGGCGCGGAAGATCGTCGACTGGTCGCCCACGGTCGCGCCCTTCGCCTCGCGGCTCGTGAAGGGCGAGATATATTCCCACACCACCTCGCCGTCGGGCGCCACTTCGAAGATCCGGCCCCACAGCCCTTCGCAAATCAGCGTGTTGCCGTTCCACAGCCTTTGACACCCGGAGATGTAGTGGCTGTCGAAAGTGTGGCTCGGATTTCCGCGATACTCCCACACCGTCTCGTTCGAGCGCGGATCCCATTCGACGATTTTCGAGCCGCGCGGCGCTTGCGCGTTGCGATTGGCGAAGACCATGAAATTTCCGTTGTCGAGCGGCTGAAACTCATGCGGGCCGCCCCAATCGGGCTCGTGCCGCTCATAGACGAGCTTGCCGCTCGCGCGGTCGATCACGCCGACCCAATCGAGATGGCGGCAGCAGATGCCGAACCGGTCCGCTCCCACCGGCACGATCGTGTTGGCATGGCCGAATTCGTGCCGCTCATGCGTGTGGGTGAGCGGATGATCCTCGATCTCCACATGCTCCCAGATGCGCCAGTCCCAAACCTTGCTTCCTTGCGCATCGACCTCGCAAACATAATCGCCCCAGATGCCGCCATCCTTGTGCTCGCTGCCGGGCCGGCCGCCGCGCACCCGGGCGGCGGCGTCTGGCGGCATCAGCGCCCAGGACAGATAGACGAGGTTGCCGTTGGGACAACGGCGGAAATCGTGATGCTGCCGCGCGTCGCGGTGCGACCACACGAGTTTGCCGTCCCAGTCATATTCCTCGATCAGGCCGCCGCGGGCGGCGAGGCCCTCGGGGCCGTCGCCGGCCTTGGTCGCGACCAACAGATTGCCGTTGGGCTGGAGATAGCCGTAATTCCCCGGCTGGTCCGGCAGAGTCCAGCGATGGACCACCTCGCCCGCCATGTCGACGAGAAGACCTGGCGCTGCAGCAAGGGCGCGAACAAGGTAAACCCGTTCGCCGCCTTCGGCCGGTCGTGGTGGGTAACGCCGCGCCGCAAATAGCGCATCGCACGATCTCCCTCGGTTTAGTGGTTGCCGTTGCCGGCACCATCTTTCGGGCCTCGGCGGTGCTTTTCAAGCGCGTCCCGAACATGCCGGTTGTAGCCCGGCGAACCTCGTCGCCGCCAGGTCTCGTTCGCAGGCCTGGCCACGCGAAACGTCCCGCCCTGCGGAGGCTCGCCTTTGCCGCGCTGGGAGTTCGCTTTGCTTCGCGCGGCGAGATTTGCCGCGCTACGGGGTTCTTGATTTCGCCTCGCATGACGGCGCGGCCCGGCCCGCTCACCCCCGCCCCTTGAGGGGGACGCATCCGGGTGTCGTTGGATTGCGTCATCGAGGCTTGGCTGGCGTCCCGGCTCGGCTAAACTGCCGCCCTCGTCCCTTCTCCTGCGGAGCGCCTCGCGAATGTCAGCAACGACCGTCTCGAGCGCCCGCCAGGCGCGGCTCATTCTGATCGGAACCGCGCTCTTGCTCGCCCTCGGCATGGGGATCCGCCAGAGCTATGGGCTTTTCCTCACGCCGGTGACGCGCGACCTCGCGGTGACGGCGGCGGATTTCACCCTGGCGCTCGCCGTGCAGAACATCGTCTGGGGCCTGTCGCAGGCGCTGGTCGGCGCGGCCGCCGACCGCTTCGGCCTGCGCGTCACGATGATGGCGGGCGCCGTGATCTATGTGCTGGGCCTCGGCATCATGGCCGCTGCCCAGGGCGCGCTCGCGCTGATCGTCTCGGGCGGCTTGATCGGCATGGCCTTGTCCTGCACGGCGACGTCCTTGGCGATGACCGCCTGCGCGCGCGCCGTCTCGGAGAAGGCGCGCAGCAAGACGCTCGGCATCGTCTCGGCGATCGGATCCTTCGGCACGCTCGTCGTGCCGCTCGCCACCCAGGGGCTGCTCGCGCACCGGCCGTGGCAGATCGCGGTGCTGTTCTTCGTGGCTCTGGGCGTCGCCATGCTGCCCGCCGCCTTCTGGGCCGGCGGCGCCGACAAGATGCCGGGGCACGCCACGGCGACGGGCTCGATGCGCGGCGTGCTTCGCCAGGCGCTGCGCAACCGGCCGTTTCTCGTGATGTCGGGGGCCTATTTCGTCTGCGGCCTCAATCTCGTTTTCCTCACCACGCATCTGCCCGCCTATCTCGCGATCTGCGGCCAGGACCCGATGCTGAGCGCCGAGGCGCTCGCCATGATCGGCGGCATGAGCTGCTTCGGCTCGCTCTTGACCGGCTGGCTCGGCGGGAAATATCCCAAGCACGTCCTCCTGGGGCTCCTCTACATCCTGCGCGCGGTGATGTTCGCGATCTATTTCGTGATGCCGCCAACGCCGGCGAGCACGCTTCTCTTCGCGGCGGCGATGGGATTGCTGTGGTGGCCGGGCCTCGCGCCGCTGATCGGCGGCCTCGTCGCCGAGCTCTTCGGCACGCGCTACATGGCGACCCTGCTCGGCATGTCCTTCGTCGTGCACCAGATCGGTTCCTCGCTCGGCGCCTGGGGCGGCGGCGTGATCTTCGATCTCTCCGGCTCCTACGGCCCCGCCTGGCAGATCGGCACGCTCATCGGCTTCGGCGCCGGCGTCGTGCAGATCCTGGCGGGCGGCCCGGCCAAGCCGCAGGACCGCATGGCCGTGCCCGAGGCGGCGGCGACGTAAGTCTCGGGCTGGCCGCAACGGCGGGCGCGATTTTTTCTTCGTCATTGCGAGGAGCGCGCGATCGCGCGCCCTTCCTAACCCTCCCCCTTGAGCGGGGGTATAGGGATAGGGACACTAGCTGACGCTTTTGGCAACGGTTGTCGCCGGTTGCGTGCCGGCGCATTCTACTTTAGCAAGCAAGATGGGTAATCGCCCGTTCCGCCGCAGTTAGGGTCTCAGCAAATCTAAAGGTACTATCGAGCGCATCAAGATTTGCAGCGTGAAACGCGGTAAAATAGAAATTACGCAAGACAAACTTAATGAACCGAGCTGGACTGAGAGGCGCGCTGACTGGAATTCGGCAATTCGGATACTGACCTAGCGTAAGATGAGATTTTGGATGCTTAACGTCGATGTGCGTCTTATCGCCTATATCAAAATCAAAACGCAAAGGAACGTGGACGATATTTGAGCTGCTGCCGGTTTCGTGGACACCGAGATAGGTGTTTTATGGAACCGGAGGTGGCAGATGGAACGACGGAGATTTACGCGGGAGTTCAAGCTCGAAGCGGTGAAGCTGGTGACGGATCGCGGCGTGACGATCGCGCAGGCGTCACGCGATCTCGACGTGAACGGGACGGTGCTGCGGCGATGGGTGAAGGAGTTCGGGTCTGACCCGGAGCAGGCGTTTCCGGGTCACGGTCAGCAGAAGGCGGACCAGGCCGAGATCACCCGGCTGAGACGGGAAGTCGCCAAGCTCAAAGCCGAGCGGGACATCCTAAAAAAAGCCGCGGCCTACTTCGCGAAGGACAACCTGTGAAGTTCAGCTTCATCGCGAAGCACCGGGGTATATGGCCGGCGGGATGGTTGTGCGGGGCGCTCGGTGTCTCGCGCGGTGGGTTCTATGCCTGGCTCACGCGACCACGAAGCCGGCGCTCGATGATCAATGAAGAGTTGGCAGCAAAGGTACGGTCGAGCTTTATCGGCAGCGACCGAACCTATGGCGCGCGCCGTGTCTGGAAAGATCTTCTCGCCGAGGGCGCGTCGTGCTGCTTGCATCGGGTCGAGCGCTTGATGCAGCAACAGGCCCTGCGGGCACGGCCACGACGGCGCCGCCTGCCGTCGGATTCAGGTGAACGGCAGGCGGGCGCCGTCGCTCCGAATGTCTTGGGCCGCAGCTTCGAAGCGCCGGCACCCAATCGCCGCTGGATCGCCGACTTCACCTACATCTGGACGGCGGAGGGCTGGCTCTATGTCGCCGCCGTGATCGATCTCTTCTCCCGGCGCGTCGTCGGCTGGTCGATGAGCGCGGCGATGACAGCGGAGCTCGTCACCGATGCCCTGGTGATGGCGATCTGGCGACGCGGCAGGCCCGATGCGCTGCTGCATCACTCCGATCGCGGCAGCCAGTACACTAGCGACCAGTTCCAGCGGCTGATGACCGATCACGGCGTCACCTGCTCGATGAGCCGCTCCGGCAATGTCTGGGACAACGCGGCGATGGAGAGCTTCTTCTCGTCGCTCAAGACCGAGCGCACGGCCCGCAAGGTCTACCGGACACGCGACGAGGCCAGGGCAGACGTGTTCGACTACATCGAGCGCTTCTACAACACCAAGCGTCGGCACTCGACCATCGGCTACCTAAGCCCTATGGAGTTCGAAATGAAGGCCGGATTCGCTTAACAGAGAGTCATTCAAACCGGCAG
>CAVSPW010000003.1:0-31312 GCA_963729935.1 uncultured Alphaproteobacteria bacterium | reverse complement strand
TTGGTGCCCAGGGGCGGAATCGAACCACCGACACCGTGATTTTCAGTCACGTGCTCTACCAACTGAGCTACCTGGGCGCCGCCACCGGCGGGCCGTGGCTTATCGCAAAAATCGGCCGGAGTGTCCAGCCCGGCCGCGCCCGGCTCTCCCCCGTCAATCCGGCTCTTCGTCCTCCGCGGCCGGCGAGTCTTCTTCCGCGTCGTCATTGCCATGCGCGGGCACGCGGTAATTGCCGCCGACCCAGCGCCCGAGATCGATCAAGGCGCAACGGCGCGAGCAGAACGGGCGGTGCTGCTCGACGGCCGGCCTGCCGCAGATCGGGCAATTGGCGACCGGAATTTTCGGCGGGGCGGCGCTCATGCGAAGATCAATAGACTATGGGGCGCGAATATCGAAGCTCTCGCGTGTCCGCTGCGGCTCGGCCGCGAGAGCGAGCGCGCGCCCGAGACGGAGTTCCAAGGCTTGGCGTGCCGCCCGCCCCTCGCCCGCCGCCAGCGTCGCGATCACATCCGGGTGCGCCGACAGCGATAAGGCCCGTCCCGGCTGGGCCAAGGCTTCGCGCTCGGCCGCGCGCAACGCTTCGAGCGCGACGGTGAGGGCCGTCTTGCGCAATGGTCCGCCCGGCACGGTTTCGAACAGTATCTCGGCCAGCGGCGCCTCGCGACGCCGGCGCACGAGCTCGACATGGCCGAGCCGCGTCCAGCCCAACAATTCCGGTTTCTCGGGATCGGCGGCGAGCGCCTCCTGGAACGCGGCCAGGACCTTCTCGCGGTCGCCGCGCTTCTTCATGCCGACAAAATCGACCACGATCGGACCGGCCAGATTGCGCAGGCGGATCTGGCGGGCCGCCACGCGCGCGGCTTCGAGATTGGCGGCGAGCGCCGCCGCCTTGCCGCTATCGACGTCGATCACGGTCGCCGCATGCGTCGCTTCGATATGGAGCGCGCCGCCGCCGGGAAGCGCGACGCGCGGCTGCAGCGCTTTCTCGATCGCCCCGATCAGTCCCGCATGATCGAAAAGCGGCGCCGTCCCGGTGTAAAGCACGAGGCGGTCGGAAAGATCGGAATTCTGGCGCGCCAGAAAGCCGCGCGCTTGCGCGAAGCTGCTCCGGTCGTCGATCACGATACGATCGGGCCAGGGTTTCGAAAACGCGGCCAGCAGCGACAGGATCGGCGGCTGCGGCGTATCGAGGCGCGTTGGCGGCGTGGCCGCCCGCGCCGCCGCTTCGACCGCCGCGCGCCGCGCGTCCTTCGCGCGCAGCACGCGAAGCCCGACCGCTTTGTCGGCGCGCGCTTCCTTCACCACCTCGACGATGAGCGCCTCGCCTTCGGTCAATCCCGCGAGACCGCGCCGCGGATCGGCGTCGCGCGCGTCGAGAAAGCCGGGCCGATCGAGGCCGATCTCGATCCATGCCGCCGGCAGCTCGGGCCGCAGCGCGACGACGCGGCCGAGATAAATCTCGCCCGCCCGGCTCGGCGCGGCCATGCGTTGAAGGCGCAACGCGGCGAGTTCGCTCTTCACGTCGAGCGCCGCCCAGATCTCGCCGGGCGAGACCGAAACGAAGAGCGTCCGGCTCACCGCGCAAAGCCCTGACCGGCGAGCAAGGCGACCGTCTCGAAGAGCGGCAGGCCGACGACGTTGCTGTAGGAGCCGACGATGCCGCGCACGAAGCACGCGGCGATCCCCTGGATCGCATAGCCGCCCGCCTTGCCCCGCCATTCGCCGCTCGCGACGTAATCCTCGATCTCGCGCGGCGTCAGCCGCTTCATCGCCACCAAGGTCGTCGCGCGGCGGCCGACCAGTTTGCCTTGCGGCGTCACCAGGGCAATCCCGCCATGAACGCGATGCCGCCTGCCGGAGAGAAGTTCGAGACAGTGGCGCGCCTCCTCCGGCGTCTCGGCCTTGGGGAGAATGCGCCGCCCGCAAGCGACCACCGTATCGGCGCCGAGCACGAACGCGCCGGGGTGACGCTCGGCGACGCGGCGCGCCTTTTCGGCCGCCAGCCTTTCGGCATGGGGAAGCGGCAATTCACGCGGCAAGGGCCGCTCGTCGATATCGGCGGGATCGATCGCATCCGGCACGATGCCGACCTGCGCCAATAATTCGCGGCGGCGCGGCGAGGCGGAAGCAAGAATAAGGCGCACCGTCATGACGATGGCGGCGGAAAGCGGTCGAGAATGCGCTTCTTCAGGTGATCGCGCACGAGACGGTAGGCCGCGAGCCTTTCCGCCCGGCTGTTCTCGGCCGCCGTCGGATCGAAGACCGGCCAGAACTCGACCTCGCAGGCCGCGGCGCGCGTGAGCTCGACCGCCGCGTGCTGCGCGTCGGGCGAGAGAGATATCACCAGATCGAACGACGTGTCGTCGAGATCCTCGAAACTCTTCGCCTGATGCGCGACGAGGTCGACGCCGATCTCCGCCATCACCGCGACGGCAAACGGATCGATCGGCGCGGTCCGCACGCCGACCGAATCGACGAACACATTTCGGCCGTGAATCTGGCGCATGAGCCCCGCCGCCATCGGCGAGCGAATCGAATTCAAGGTGCAGGCGAAGAGCACGCTTCCCGGGAGCCGCGCCATCCTAGCCCCGGATGTGCAGGACGCAGAGCAGCGTGAAGAGGCGTCGCGCCGTATTGAGATCGACCTCGACATGCTCGGCCAGGCGTTCGCGCAATTTCTCGCCCCCCTCGTTATGGAGCGCGCGCCGCCCCATATCGATCGCCTCGATCTTCGACGGGCTCGCCTCCCGCACGGCGCTGTAATAGCTGCCGCAAATCATGAAATAGTCTTTGACGATATTGCGGAAGGCCGACAAGGGCAGCACCACCTGCTCGAGCGACGTGCCGGACTTGTCGCGGATATCGAGCAGGAGGCGATTCTCCGCGACACCCAGATGGAGGTGGAACGGCCCGGCAAGCGAGGAGCGCGGAATGAAGCTGTTCTCGGCAAGCAGATCCGAAATCGCGACCGCTCGCTCGTGCTCGACATCGGCGTTGCGGCGGACGACGGATTGCTCGTCGAGCGTGATTTTTGAGATGCGATGCACGCGTCGCGCTTTGGTCATGAATCGCCGAGATTCAGGCGGATCGCGATCGAGCGCGCATGGGCGTCCAGCCCTTCGGCCTCGGCAAGCGTGATCGCCGCCGGCCCGATCGCCTTGAGGCTTGCCGCGTCGCAGCTCAAGAGCGACGTCCGTTTCATGAAATCGAGCACGCCGAGGCCCGAGGAAAACCGCGCGCTGCGCGCGGTCGGCAGCACATGGTTCGGCCCGGCCACGTAATCGCCGACGGCCTCGGGCGTGTGCCGGCCGAGAAAGATCGCGCCCGCATGATCGATGCGCGCCGCGAATTCCATCGGATTCTCGATGGCGAGTTCGATATGCTCGGCGGCGATCCGGTCGATCAAGGGCAGCGCCGCGGCGAAATCCCGCACCAGAATGATCGCGCCGTGCTTCTCCCAGCTCGCGCGCGCGATGGCGCGGCGCGGCAATGCCGCGAGCTCGCGCTCAACCGCATCGCGAACCGCGCCCGCAAAACCCTTGTCGTCGGTGATGAGGATGGCCTGCGCGGCGCTGTCATGCTCGGCCTGCGACAGCAGATCGGCGGCGATCCATTGCGGATCGTTGGCGCCGTCCGCCACCACCAGGATTTCCGACGGCCCGGCGATCATATCGATGCCGACCGTGCCGAAAACGCGCCGCTTGGCGGCAGCGACATAGGCGTTGCCGGGACCGGTGATCTTGTCGACCGGCGCGATCGTCGCCGTGCCATAGGCGAGCGCGCCGACCGCCTGCGCGCCCCCGATGCGATAGATCTCGCCGACGCCGGCGATCTCAGCGGCGGCGAGCACGAGCGGGTTGAGCACGCCTCCGGGCGCCGGCACCGCCATGACGATGCGCGGAACGCCCGCGACCTTGGCGGGAATGGCGTTCATCAGCACGGAAGACGGATAGGACGCGGTCCCGCCCGGCACGTAAAGCCCGACCGACGCGATCGGCCGCCAGCGCGCGCCCAGCCGGACGCCGGCCGCGTCGGTGTAATCGAGATCCTGCGGCAGCTGCTTGCGGTGATAGGCCTCGATCCGCTCCTGCGCGAAACGCAGCGCCGAAAGCGCTGCCGGCGCACAGGCCTTCGCAGCGCCGGCGATGTCCGCGGCGGCGACCCGCATCGTCGCCGCATCGAGATCGAGGCGGTCGAGACGCTTGGTGTGTTCGATGAGCGCCGCATCGCCGCGCGAGCGCACATCCTCGAGGATCGCGGCGACGGCGGCATCGACATCCGCCGCAACTTCGCGCTTGGCATCGAGGAAGCGCGCGAATTCCGCGGCGAAGCCGGGCGCCTGGGCGTCGAGCTCAAGCGGCATCGGCGGCCTCGCGGAAACGCTCGATCCAAGACCCCATGTCCAGCGCGCGGGTCTTCAGCGCCGCGCGGTTGACGATGAAGCGCGACGTGATATCGGCGATGTGTTCGATCTCGACGAGCCCGTTCGCGCGCAAGGTGCTCCCGGTCGCAACGAGATCGACGATCTCGCGCGACAGCCCCATGCTCGGCGCCAGCTCCATCGCGCCGTTCAGCACGATGCATTCCGCCTGGACGCCGCGCTGCGCGAAATACCGGCGCGTCACCTCCGGGTATTTGGTCGCGATGCGCACATGGCTCCAGCGCGAAGGATCGTCGCGTCCGGCATCCTCCTTGGGCGCGGCGACCACGAGCCGGCAGCGACCGATTTTCAAGTCGAGCGGGACATAGATGTCGGGATAGTCGAACTCCATCAGCACGTCATTGCCGGCGACGCCGAGCTGCGCCGCGCCGAAGGCGACGAAGGTGGCGACATCGAAGCTGCGCACGCGAATGACGTCGAGTCCGTCGTGGTTGGTGTTGAAACGCAACTGCCGGGAATCCGGGTCGTCGAAGGCGCGCTCGATCTCGATGCCCGCCCGCTTCAAGAGCGGCGCGACCTCGCCCAATATGCGTCCCCGGGGCAGCGCCAATACCAGCGTCTCGTTGCCGCGCAAGAAAATTCGCTCCTCGAATTGCCGGAAGACTAGTCCGATTCCGCGACCGGATGCTTCGGCCGCCACCGCGTCGGCCACGGCTCGCCGAGATCATCTAAATGGCACAGGAGTCCGCCGACTTCCAGCCGGACGCTGCTCCCGCCCGCGAATTCGAGGATGACGGCCTTGGGCTTGCCCTCCGGACCGTCCGTCAATTCCACGCGGATGGCGAGAAGCGAAAGGATCCGCTCTTCCTCGCGGGGGTGAAAGCCGCGCCGTTGCACGCCCGTGACGCCGTCGAAGCGCAGACCCGACAAGGTGCGCTCGAAATCTTTCCGCGTTCCGGGCGCCTGGGGCTCCCAGCGGAAGCGATTGGCCACCAGCACGAAGCGGCTCTCCTCGGGCAGATAGATCATCTCGCCCACGCTCACCAGCGCATCTTGAAGGATCGCCGAAATCACGGCGAGATCCTCGGCGTCGCCCGCACGCAGCTTGAGCCCGGCCACGAGCCCGCCCCTAATCGTCGCCCGGCAGGCGCTCGATCTCGGCGCCGCAAGCCGCCAGTTTTTCCTCGAGGCGCTCATAGCCGCGATCGAGATGATAGATGCGATTGACCGTGGTTTCGCCTTCGGCCGCCAGCCCCGCCAGCACGAGCGAAACCGAAGCCCGCAAATCCGTCGCCATCACCGGCGCGCCGTTCAGATGCGGCACGCCCCGCACCATCGCCGACGCGCCATGGACATTGATGTTGGCGCCCATGCGGCAGAGCTCCGGCACGTGCATAAAGCGATTTTCGAAGATCGTCTCCGTAATCATCGCGGCGCCATCGGCCGTGGCCATCAACGCCATCATCTGCGCCTGAAGATCGGTCGGGAAACCGGGATAGGGCTCGGTCATCACGTCGACGCCGCTGAGCCGCGCATTGCTGCGTCGGACGCTGATACCGCCGGGAGTCTCGGAAATCTCGACGCCGGCGCTCTCGAGACTGCGCGCGACCGCCGAGACCAGATCGTAGCGCGCGCCGACGAGTTCGACCGCGCCGCCCGTGATCGCGGTCGCCATCAGATAGGTGCCGATCTCGATGCGATCCGGCACGACGCTGTGCTCGGCACCATGAAGACGCTTGACGCCGCTGATCGTGATGCGATCGGTGCCGGCACCGGAAATCTTCGCGCCCATCGAAACGAGGCACGCGGCGAGATCGACGATCTCGGGCTCGCGCGCGGCATTGACGAGCGTCGTTTCGCCCTCGGCGAGCGTCGCCGCCATCAAGAGATTTTCGGTGGCCCCCACCGAAACGATCGGGAAGACGATTTCCGCGCCTTTGAGCCCCTGAGGGGCCTTGGCTTCCATATAACCCTGGCGCAACTCGATCTGCGCGCCCAGCCGCTCCATTCCCTTGATATGCAAATCGACCGGCCGCGTGCCGATCGCGCAGCCGCCCGGCAGCGAGACCCGCGCCTCGCCGCAGCGCGCCAGTAGCGGCCCCAGCACCAGGACCGAGGCGCGCATCTTACGCACGAGATCGTAAGGCGCGGTGGTCGAGACGATCCGCCGCGCATTGATCTGAAGCGCGTGGCCGTGCTCGTTGGCGCTTTGCGCGCCCGCCATGGTGATGGTGGCGCCGTGCTGGACCAGGAGATGCGACAAGGTCGTGATGTCGGCGAGAACGGGAACATGGCGCAGGAGGAGCGTTTCCTCGGTGAGGAGCGCCGCCGTCATAAGCGGCAACGCCGCATTCTTGGCGCCGCCGATGGGGATGGTGCCGGAAAGCGGCTTGCCGCCACGGATGCGAATCTTATCCATCACTGACCTTGCCCCCGTCCGGGGAGATTGCGGGCGGCGGGTGTGAGGGGTTTTAGGGGATGCGCCCCGAGCGCTCAACCCCTTGGCGGCTCAAGTCTTCTTCTCGGGCGGTGGCGCCGCACGCTCACGCGCCTGCGCCTTGCGCCGGACGAGATTGGCGCGCAGCGCCGCCGCCTGGCGCTCCTCGCGCGCTTGGGCGGCGCGCTCGCCTTCCGGGGTCAAGTGCGGTTCGTCCGGAGCGCCTTTGCTCATGGCTGAAGCGTGGCCGGGACGAAGGCACCCGTCAAGACTGCCGGGCATCCGTCGCCGAAGCCACGCGGCATCTCTCATGCGTATGATCGAGCGCGTCGCGAAGGCGCCCGGACGCCGAACCTTGCCAAGGCAGGGCCCCTCGTGTATCTCCGCCGCGGGCGCTGCCGTAGCTCAGTGGTAGAGCACTCCCTTGGTAAGGGAGAGGTCGAAAGTTCAATCCTTTCCGGCAGCACCACAAAACCCGCCGTAATATTAGGCTTTTCGCGCATTCCGGGGCCGGGCCGCATCGGGTGCAATGAAGCGAGAACCGGCGCAGCCTGTGCGACAAAATCGGGCGAATCCCCCGTTTGGCGGATCACCGCCATTTGCGGCCGCTCACGCCGGCGCCCCGTTTTTTGCAGCACAAGAAAGCCGCCGCGATCGGCCGGCCAGTCGCGGAGATCCCCGAGGGCCTTTCTCACGTTTTTCGCGCCAAAGCGGCTTGAGCCCTGTCACGGCGCAACCCGAGCTCGGGCACCGATCCTGCTCCGCACAGCGTGCTCAGGGAGGATGCCCTCTTCGATCCGCCTATCCGCGCAATTCGATTGCGCGCAGTTCCGGATAGGCTCTTCAGGAAATCAGGGTTCAAACACTCTCAATAGGGGATGAATGGTTTTCACCTAAACTTTAGATTGTTGTCCTACCATCATTCGATTAGCGTTTTTGCGAGTTCACCACTGCATCTGAGCGTTGGGGATATGGCACTGTGGTCGCGGCGATAAAACTGCAGCAAAGCCTACAGCTGCACGCCGCGTGGCTCGGCCAACGGCGCGGCGGCATCCGATTCAACCGGCACGAGATCGACCTGCAGGGAGTCGACTTGACGGCGATGGATTTGCGCCGCGCGATCCTGACCGGCGCGAATATGTCGATGGCCATGCTGGCGGGGGCCCGTCTGGCCGAGGCCGATTTATACGCGGTCGATTTTAGCGGCGCGGACCTCCGCCGTGCCGAAATGAACGCGGCCGATATGCGCGGCTCCAGTTTTCGCGGCGCGCGCATGACCGAGGCGAGCCTGCGGCTGGGCGATCTGCGCCCGGGCAAGCTCATGGGAGTGGAGCGCGGCACTGCCGGTCAGGGCGGCGTCGATTTCACCAACGCCCGGATGCAGGGCGTCGATCTGTCGGGCGCCCGGATCCACGGCGCCATATTCACCGGCGCGGATCCGCGGAACGCGAAGCTGATCGGTACCGAGCTCCGGGAATGCGATCTGTCGGGCGCGGATTTGAGCAATGCGGATCTGACCCGCGCCGATCTCAGCAGATCCAATGTCCAGGGCACCAAATTCGATGGAACGAGACTGGCTCACGCCGTCCTCGACGGGGTGAATCTCGCCGATGGCGGAATCGACCTCGAGGCGGTGGCGCGCGAGCACAACATGCAAGCGCTCCTGGACACGCTCACGATGCACGGGGAGTGGGTGCGCTCGGCGGGCAAGCGCGGCGAGCGGGCCGATCTCAAGGGCGTCGATCTTTCCGGCGCTTCGCTGATACGCATGGAGCTCAGCGGCATCAACATGCCCGGGGCCAACCTCGCGAAAGCCCAGATCCGCAACTCCAACCTGCAATTCGCGACGCTGTCAGACGCCAATTTCGAAGGCGCCGATCTGGTGGAAGCCACTTTCGACGGGTCCAACCTGGTCCGCGCCAACCTGTCGAACGCGATCTTGATGCGGACGTCTTTCCGCTCGGCGTCGGTCACGCGCAGCGACGGCTCTTCGGCCGGCATGTCATGGTCCACCAATCTCGCCGGCGCCCAATTCGTCGGGGCCAATCTGTTGAATGCGGATCTGACGGGCGCCAACCTTATCGGCGCCAATTTCAGCGGCACCACGCTCACCGATGCGACGCTGCTCGATGCGAATCTCGACGGCGCGACCTTCGAGGGGGCCACTCTCACCGGAGCCAAGATGCCGAAGTAAAAGCCGCTGCGCCGCTTAACCAAAGCGGTCGCGATGCGGGCAAGCTCGAGTGGATTTCGATGATCGCGGACCGTGACGATGCGACAGCCTTTTTTCATACATCTCTGAGATCGTCGGCGCGCTCGACGAGGAGGACTGCTCAGTGAACGCGAAATTGCCCGAGAACGAGCCTGGGCGTGTCGCGGTATTGCCCTGTTTCCGGCCCGGCCTTGGGAGACAACGGCTCTGCGCACGCGGACGGCGGCAACGAGGGCGCGGCACCATGCTTTTTACGGCGCTTCCCAAAATGCCCGATGACCGCAGCACAAGAGAACCGGGGCAACGCCGATGGCCTGGATGTTGCCCATGTCGCCTACCGTTTGGTTGCGATTGTCCGCTTCCGTCAGAGGGATGAAATTCAATGAGCTTCAAAGACTTTCTGGCGGTGATCGAGTCGCCAAAGTTGCAGCGCATCGCGATGTACTGGGAAGCCGCCCGCCACAAAAAACCGATGCCGGGCAGGGGCGACATTAATCCCGTTGCGATTGGGCCCGATCTTGCCATCGCCTGGTCATGGAAATACGACAGGGACACCGATGGCTTCACCGGACAGCTGGTTGGCGAGGCCATCAAGGAATTCTTCGGCGAGAGCTACTTCGGCATGCGGATGAAGAATTTCTTTCCTCCGAACCGATATCCGACGGTATTCGCTCAGCATAAGCGTGTCGTCGTCGAGTCCGCATTCGCGCATAGTCACGGCCGCGTATTCATTCTTTCCCACAAATATGGCAAGGGCGAGCGGATCACCATGCCGCTCGCTGGCGATGGCGTACATGGAGACGGCATATTCGGCGCAACTGCATATGAAATGGAACCGAATCTGCCCCGCGGCGCTGCCGGACCGCGTTATATCGACGCGGAGCAGGCCGATCTTTATTCGCTTTCTTGAACGGACTCGATCACCCGGGCCGCACGGCGGATACCCAGAATCTCGCACGAGAGAGAACTTAGCGTGCGCCGCGAGATCACAAAGCAAACGGGACGAGGCTAGAGCGGAATTATTTCAAGCGCGTTCACAGCCTGAGTTGTCGAAGTGGTTTACTTACCCCCTGTGGCGTGAAGGTGTTGAGTGCTTGCCCGAAGCGATTGCGATGCGGACATGCTTGCGTGAATCTCATTCATCGCGACCCGTGACAATGCGACAAACCTTTTTTCAAACATTTCTGAGATCATCGGCGCGCTGGACGAGGAGGAGTGCACAGTGAACGCGAAATTGCCCGAAAACGAGCCTGCGCGCGTCAAGGCTCTCCATCAGTATGACATACTCGATACGATCGCCGAGCAAGCTTATGACGACCTGACCGAGATCGCGGCTTACATTGCTCAGTCGCCGATCGCGCTGATCAGCCTGGTCGACAGTAAGCGCCAGTGGTTCAAATCGAAGGTCGGCCTCGATGTTTCGGAAACGCCGCGAGAGCTTGCCTTTTGCGCCCACGCCATACTGAGCCCAGAGAGCTGCTTCGTCGTCCCGGATGCCCTGGCCGATGAGCGCTTCGCGAAAAACCCGCTCGTCTTCGGCCCGCCCAATGTCCGTTTCTATTTCGGCGCGCCGCTCGTCACGCCGGACAACCAGGCGCTGGGCACTTTGTGCGTGATCGACCGCGTACCGCGACAACTGACGGAAGGTCAGACGCGCGCCTTGACCGCTCTGTCGCGCCAGGTCATGTCCCTCCTGGAATTGCGCCGTCTCGCCGCCGAACAACGTCTGCATCTGAAACAGATTGCGCTCTATCTGACCAAGGCGGAGAAAAGCCACGCGAAGAACGCCGTGTGATAGGCTCGTGCCGGCCAATGCTGACCTTCGCCCTGTGAAACGGTCGATACTCCGGTAAGACGGGCCTTACCTCTCGATCGCTGGGGCATTCGGCAGCAAGCGGTCAGCGACGAATGCCGGGCCCGAGCCCCCTGCTTGCGCCGCGCCGGGCAAACCGGTCCCCCCGCAAACGAACGACGACGATTGCCAGCCCCCACCCGGCACCGATAGAGTTGCCCCAATAATCTCAGGGAGGGCAAAGCCATGGCCGGCGATCGCGAAGACCTGTCACGTCGTAAACTCATCAAGACCTTGGGGGTCGGTGCCGCGGGCGCGCTTGCCGCGCCCCGTCTGCTGACAAGCGCGGCCCGCGCCGCCGGCCGCACCGTCAAGATCGGCATGGTGAGCCCGCAAACCGGGCCGATCGCCGCCTTCGGCGAAGCCGATAATTGGGTGCTCGGCGAGGTGCGCAAGGCGCTCGCCAGCGGCATCGGCATTGCCGGCGAGCAGCATCCGGTCGAGATCGTCTACCGGGACAGCCAGTCGAACCCAAACCGCGCGTCCGAAGTCGCGGCCCAGCTGATCAACAACGACCGGGTCGACATCATGGTCGCCTCCTCGACTTCCGACACCGTCAACCCGGTATCCGATCAGTGCGAGTTGAACGGCGTGCCCTGCATCACCGCCGACGACCCGTGGGAATCGTGGTTCTTCGGCCGCAAAGGCAATCCGGCGAAGGGATTCGACTGGACCTATCACTTCTTCTGGGGCTTCGACCAGTTCGGTCACCTCTTTTCCCAGATGTGGGCGACTTTGCCGACCAATAAGATCGCGGGCGTGATGTTCACCAATGACCCGGACGGCATCGCGGCCAATGACGACAAGAACGGCTTGCCGCCGATGTTCCGGTCGGGCGGATTCGATGTCCGCGATCTCGGCCTCTATCCGCCCTTGAGCGACGATTTCACGGCGCAGATCACCAAGCTCAAGGAAGCCAACGCGGATATCTGCTGCGGCATTTTCAACCCGCCGCAATTCGTCACCTTCTGGACCCAATGCGCCCAGCAGGGTTACCGGCCCAAGATCGTGACGCCGCCCAAGGCGCTCCTCTTCCCGTCGGCGGTCGAAGCACTGGGCTCGCGCGGCGCCGGCCTGACGACCGAGATCTGGTGGTCGGCGCACCACCCGTTCAAATCGGGTTTGACCGGGCAGACGGCGCAGCAATTCTGCGACGCCTATACGGCCGCGACCGGCAAGCAATGGACCCAGCCGATCGGCTTCAAACACGCCTGCCTCGAACTCGCAGTGGACGCGTTGAAGCGGGCAAAGAAGCTCGACGCGGCCTCGATCCGCGACGCGATCGCCACAACCGATTATCACTCCCTGGTCGGGCCGATCACTTGGAAAGGCGGACCGACGAACCCGGTCAAGAATGTGTGCACCACGCCGCTGGTGGGCGGCCAGTGGGAGCACGGGACCCGGTTCAAATACGACCTCCACATCGTCTTCAACAAGACGGCGCCGGAAATCCCGCTCGACAGCAAGTTCCACGCCATCGAATACTGACCGGTCGACATGGCGGTCCTGCTCGAGCTCGACAGCGTCTCGAAATCCTATGGCGCGCTCAAGGTGACGGACCGCCTCGACCTCGCCGTCGAGGAGGGCGAGGTGCTGGCGATCATCGGCCCGAATGGCGCCGGCAAGTCGACCTTGTTCAACCTCATCACCGGCGACGTCGCCTGCGATTCCGGGCATATCGTCTATGGCGGCGTCGAAATCACCCGGATGCCGCCGCATCGGCGCTCGCGTCTCGGCATCGGACGCAGCTACCAGATCCCGCACCCGTTCGCGAACATGACGACTTTCGAGAACGTGCTGGTCGGCGCGATCTTCGGCGCAGGCCAGAGCGAACGCGAGAGCTATCAGCGCTGCGCCGAGGTACTCGAGCTGACGGGATTGATCGGACGCGCCAACGAGCCGGCACACCGGCTCACGCTGTTGCAAAGAAAGCGTCTCGAACTCGCGCGCGCGCTCGCGTTGAGGCCCAAGCTTCTGCTGCTCGACGAAATCGGCGGCGGACTCACGGACCATGAATGCCAAGAGCTGGTCGCGACGATCCGCGCGATCCACGCGCGCGGCGCAACGATCGTGTGGATCGAGCATATCGTGCACGCGCTCGTGACCGTCGCGAGCCGGCTGATGGTCATCAACGCGGGCCAGATTCTGGCCGAGGGCGAACCGCATGACGTGATGGCGGACCCGCGCGTGCGGGAGGTCTATATGGGGATTCCGGCCTCATGACCTTGTTGCGGACGCGCGGGTTGCGCGCCTTTTACGGCGATTTCCAGGCACTCTTCGACATCGACCTCACGGTCGAGGAAGGCGAGACCGTCGCCGTCATCGGCGCGAACGGCGCCGGCAAGACCACCTTGCTGCGCGCGATCGCAGGAGCGCTCGCCTGCGATGAGGCGATGGTCGAGTTCGATGACGGTGCGATCGGCGGGCTCCCGGCGCATGAGGTCGTGCATCGCGGCATCACCATGGTGCCCGAGGGCCGCAAGCTCTTTCCCAGCCTCACGGTCGAGGAAAACCTCATGCTCGGCGCCTATTGCGGTCGCGCGGGGGCCTGGAACCTCGCCCGTGTCTATGAACTCTTTCCTGTACTCAGCGAGCTTCGCGGCCTGCCGGCGACGTCGCTATCGGGCGGGCAGCAGCAAATGGCGGCGATCGGCCGCGCGCTGATGTCCAATCCGCGCCTGCTGCTGTGCGACGAGCTCTCGCTGGGGTTGGCGCCGGTCATCATCCGCGACATCTATGCCTGTCTCGGCGCGATCACCGCCGAAGGCACGACGCTCGTCATCGTGGAGCAGGACATCGAGCGCGCGCTCGACGCTTCGGCGCGGTTTTACTGTTTGCAGGAGGGCCGCGTCGCGCTCGCCGCTTCGTGCCGCGGCTTCGACCGCGCGGCCATCACCAGCGCTTATTTCGGCCTCTAGGACGAGCGCGATGGACTGGCTCAACATTCTGATCCAGGGCGCGCTGCTGGGTGGGCTCTATGCGCTCTTCGCCATCGGTCTGTCGCTCTCTTTCGGCATCATGCGATTGGTCAATATCGCGCATGGCGATTTCATCGTCCTTTCGGCCTATCTCGCCTTTGCCATCATTCAGGCGACCGGCATCGACGCGATCGCGAGTCTCGTCGTCGTGGTGCCGGTGATGTTCGCGTTCGGCTACGCGTTGCAGCGCGGCCTTCTCAATTTCACCCTGAGCGGGGGCCTGCTGTCGCCGCTCTTGGTCACCTTCGGTATTTCGGTGATCATCGAGAACGTTCTGCTGCAGATCTTCGGCGCGGATATCCGCCGCCTCCACGCCGGCGCGATCGAGACCAACAGCCTTGCGTTCGGCGGCATCGCCGTGGGCGTCTATCCGCTCTTGGTTTTCGTCGTCGCCATCGTCGCGATCGCCGGCCTGCAGTTCTTGTTCTATCGCACCGCGCTCGGCCGCGCCTTTCGCGCGACCTCGGACGATGCCGGCACCGCCGAGTTGCTGGGCATCGACAACCGCCACCTCTATGCCATGGCTATGGCGATCGCCATGGGATTCACCGCTCTCGCCGGCGTGCTGATGGCGATCCGCATGACGTTCGATCCGGCGGCGGGTCCGATTCGCCTAATCTTCGCCTTCGAGGCCGTGATCATCGGCGGCCTCGGGAGCTTATGGGGCATGTTGATCGGCGGCATGGTTCTGGGAATCGCCCAGGCGATCGGCGCGGCCTTGTCGCCGACCTGGCAGATTCTCGCGGGCCATATCGCCTTCCTGATCGTCCTCGTGATCCGCCCGAGCGGGCTTTTCCCGCGTACGAGGGATTGATGGCCGGTTTTCGAGTTGACCGTTCGACGCGGGAAAGCCGGTGGTTCGCCGGCTTTCTGATACTCGTCCTGCTTGCGCTGGCGAGTTTGCCCTCTTGGGGCGGGCCCGGCGACATGCGCCTCGTCTCGGAGATGGCCTATTATCTGGCGCTCGCGCAACTGTGGAATCTGCTCGCGGGCTATGCCGGGCTCGTCTCCGTGGGACAGCAGGCCTTCGTCGGGCTCGGCGCCTACGCGATGTTCTATCTGACCAGCCAGTTCGGCATCCATCCGCTGCTGGCGCTCGCGCTGACGGCTCCGATCACCGCCGCGATTTCCTTGCCGATGGCGGTGGCGGTGTTCCGGCTGCGCGGCGCCTATTTCGCGATCGGCACCTGGGTCTTCGCCGAGACTTTCGCGCTCGGCGTGAGCCTGATCACGCCGCTCGGCGCCGGTTCGGGCATGAGCCTCACCCCCGCGATCATGAACCAGATCGCGCCCGACCGCGCCGGGCGCGAGTTGATCCTCTATTGGCTCTCGCTCGCCATCGTCGCGATCGTGTGCGGCATCGTCTATCTCTTGCTGCGCTCGCGCCACGGGCTGGCGCTCACCGCCATCCGCGATTCGGAGGCCGCGTCGGACGGCCTCGGCGTCGACACCTTCCGCACCAAGCTGATGATCTACGTCGTGACCGCGGCCTGCACCGGCGTGGTCGGCGCGTTCATCTTCCTTCAGAAGCTGCGCCTCTCGCCCGAGGCGGGATTCAGCGTCAACGATTGGACGGTCGTGGTGATCTTCATGGTCGTGATCGGCGGCATCGGCACGCTTGAAGGTCCGATCATCGGCATGCTCGTCTATTTCGGCTTGCGCGAGCTGCTCGCCGATTACGGCACGTGGTATCTGATCCTGCTGGGCGCGGTCGCGGTCGCGATCATGCTCACCGCACGGGAGGGGCTGTGGGGCCTCGTCGCGCGGCGCTTCAACCTGCATCTCTTTTCGGTACGCCGTCACCTGACCCGTTAGAGCGTTTTCGAGCGAAGTGGATGCCGGTTCGCGTGAAGGAAACGCGACAAAACAAAAAGATAGAGCCCCGGCTTTGATTCCATCAAAGCCGGAAAGGCTCTAGGCCGGGCCGATCCGCGCCGCTCAGATGAGCGTCGTGTTGGGCTCCAGCCCCAAAAGCACGCGGCCGTACATTTCCTCGTTGGTCTCCAGCGCGAGAGCCCCGTGCATGTTGACGGCGTGAAGATCGCGCCAGGCGCGCTGAACCGGATTGGCCTCGCCGATGCCCGAGCCGCCGCAAGCCAGGAAGAGGGCCTCCGTCGCGTCGAGGCACTCGCGCACCGCGTAAGCGCAATCCATGCGGATGCGCGCGCGCCTGGCGAATTCCATCATCGCGCCGCGCTCGGCCGCTGCTTCGATATCGTCGACGCAACGATGAAGCAGCAGCCGCGCGACATGGATCTTGGTCGCCGCCTCGGCGATCTGGCGATGCGTGGTCGGGCTCTCGCGCTGGATCACGTGATTGGTATACGCAATCTCGCGGCCGGGGAGGCGCTCTTGGAATGCTTCGAGCGCCGCTTCGGCCATGCCGAGCGCCGCCGGCGCAAGCGCGAGCACCAGGACCGGCACGGCGGCGCTCTTGTAGAGGCTGCCCTCGTGCAACGCCGCACCCGGCGTCTTGCCCTGGATGAGCCCGGGCAAAGACAGGTAGCGATGGCGCGGAACGAAGACATCCTTGGCCACGATGCTGCAGCTGCCCGTGCCCCTGAGACCAACGACGTTCCAATCGTCGCGTATCGCGATTTCCGCCGTCGGCACGAGCAGATCTGCCTCGTCCACGGTCGCGCCGCCGCGATCGAGCACCTGCGCGCCCAGCAGCAGCCAGCTTGAATGCTGACAGCCGGACGCGAAGGGCCAGAACCCATTCAGCACATAGCCGCCATCGGTCGGCGTCGCCTTGCCGCGCGGTGCGATGACGGCGGAGATGATGGTGTCGGATTTGGCGCCATAGGTCTCTTCCTGCGCGGCCTGCGGAAAAGAACCCATGAGCCAGCTATGGGCATGGATCACGCCCATGCACCAAGCGGTCGAGCCGCAGCCTCGCGCGATCGCAGCAACGGTGTCGACATGCGTGTGCAACGACAGCTGATAGCCGTCGTAGCGCCGCGGCTGCAGCACTTTGAGCAAGCCCGCTTCCCGAAGAGCGGCGACATTGGCATCCGGCAGCCGGCGCAATTGCTCGGCTTCGGTCGCGCGCGAACGGAGCGCGGCCACGAGTCCTGCCGCACGCGCCACCAATTCATTGTGATCCGGCATGACGATCCTCTCCGTTTCTGTCCCGGTCATCCAAGCGAGCGGCGCCGGCTTTAGCCCTTGACGCCGAACATCGTCCAGTAGGCGCCGGGACCGGTTGCGCCCATCAGCACGCGCCCGCATTCCATCGCGATCTCGTCCGCCAAAAGCAGATGCTGCGTGCCGGCATGAGCGTCGCGATAACAGCGCTGGAGCTTGCCGGCGCGCAGCGAAGCGCCGCGCGCGGTGCGGTGCGCGAAGGTCGTGACATCGGACAGCGCGTCGTGGAGATGGCGCATCGCCAGCCTTATCAGCGCCACTTGCTCGACGCTCGCGGCACCGCCCTGCGCGATGGTATCGGAGAGCGAGTTCCAGCTCTGATAGACGAAGGCGCTCGCGGCGCGGAACTTCGCCTCGGCATCGGAGAAGGATTTCTTGAAGCTCGGGCTCTCCGTCAGTTTGCCGAATACGTCGGCGCGCTCGCGCGCGATCCGGGCGAGTTCGTCCAGCGCCCGCCGCCCGACGCCGAGCGCCCAGGAGGTATGGCCCCAGCTGGTCAAGCCGACGAGGCCGATCTGATATTGCGCGCCGCCGCGCTGCACGCTGGCGGCGTCGAAGGAATAGCACAGCTCATTGGGGACGAAGAGCTCGGGCTCCTTCAGCGTGTAGTCGAAGCTGCCCGTGCCGCGCAGCCCGAGCACGTCCCAATTGTCTTTGAGCGCGATGCTGGCCTTGGGATGATGCGCCAGAATGATTTCGGGCGCGCCGTCGGCATTGTGCAGCGGCTTGTCCCCATCCATGACGAAACAGCCCGAATGGACCCACTCGGCGTGATAGATGCCGCTGCCATAGGCCCAATGTCCGCGGATCATATAGCCGCCGGGAACCCGGCGCGCATAACCGCGCGGCACGCCATTGCCGGCAACCGTCACGTCCGGGCCATTGCGATAGACCGTGCGCGCGCCTTCCTCTGGGACAAAGGCGCCCAGCGAAGCGCTCATCACGCCCGCGACCATGCTGCACCAGCCCGCCGAGCCATCGGCCCACGAAAGCCGCGCGATGATTTCCATCGCCTCGACGAAAGGCAGCTCGGAGCCGCCAAGCACGCGCGGCAGAAGCATCGCATAGATGCCCGACTTGCGCAGCGCGGCGACGACGCGATCGCTCTGGTGCGATTGGCGTTCGGCCGCATCCGCTTCCGCCTCGACGAGCGGCAGCAATTCTTCGACCGACCGCCGAAGATCGGCGAAGGCGGCCGAGCGCGGCCTTCCCGACACCCCGATCGTGTCCGCCATCGTGTCCTCCTCCCCTTGCCTCGCCCTTCATGCGCCCGCGTTCCGCGCGCTTCGCGAGAGGCTTCGAGATCACCATGCCGCCATCCCGCGGCGATGGCAATCCTTCCCGAAACCCGCCCGCAGCGCCGGCGACATCCCGCCCGCGCCCCGCAGACAGGCCGCGCCGCGCGTGATAGCATCGCGTCAAGATTGCCGTGCCGCGAGGGAGGAGCTTTCATGCCGAACGAGGTGCGCGAGTTCAGGCCGCGGCAGCGGCGTCCCGGTCAAGCTTTAGCGCCATTTCCTCTGCCCGAATTCCTGCAGAAGATGCTGGACCGCGGCAAGGCCGAGATGGCCAAGCCGATGACGGGCATCACCACCGACGGCGCGCTCATCCCCGATCTCTTTCCGGTGATGCGCACCGGCCTCTCGCTGCAAGGCGTGAGCGACGCCGCCACGGCGTTCCTTGCCTGCCTGAGCGCGGAGCAGCGCGGCTCGGCCGTGTTCGATCTCGAGAACGGGCCGTGGCGGGCCTGGCACAACATGCACATCTTCATGGCGCGACACGGGTGCCTTCTCGAAAATCTCGGCACCGATCAGCGCGAGCGCGCGCTCGATCTGCTGCGGGCGAGCTTGAGCGCCGCGGGATTCCAGACCGCGCGCGATGTGATGAAGCTCAACGAGCATATCTGCGAGATCACGCAGCGGCCGGCCGAATACGGCGAGTGGTATTACTGGATCAGCATCATGGGCACCCCCTCCGCGACCGGACCGTGGGGCTGGCAGATCGACGGGCATCATCTCATCGTCAATTGCTTCATTCTGGGCGATCAGATGGTGCTGACGCCCCAATTCATGGGCTCGGAGCCGGTCGAGGCGAAGTTCGGCAAATACAAGGGCACGCGCGTCTTCGCCGAAGAGGAATCGCGCGGCTATGCGATGATGAGCGCTTTGACGCAAGAGCAGCAGCAGAAGGCGACGATCGGCATGAAGCTGCCCTTCGACGTCTACGCCACCGCCTTCAACGACAATCTCGTCATGCCCTATCAAGGCATCCATTACGACGACATGACCAAGGAGCAGCGCGAGCGCTTGTTGCACCTCATCAGCCTCTATGTCGAGCGGATCCGCCCCGGCCATGCCGCGATCCGGCTCGACGAGGTCGAGCGCCACATCGGCGAGACTCGCTTTGCGTGGATCGGGCCGTGCGACGTCGTGAACCCGTTCTATTACCGCGTCCATAACCCGGTCCTGCTGATCGAATTCGATCATCAGCCTGGCATCGCTCTGGACAATGACGAGCCGACGCGCAATCACACCCATACCTTGGTGCGCACGCCCAACGGCAATGATTACGGCAGGGACCTGTTGCGGCAACACTACCGGCAATTCGACCATTCGCGGCCGGATACGCCGCACCGGCAAGGAAAGATCTGAACCCCCGTCGCGACGACGGAATTTTTTCGAAGGAACCCCGCATGAGTGAATTGGATCAAGCTCGACGCGATCTCGTCATCGCCAACCGCATCCTCGCCCGCGAGGAGGTGGTCGACGCCTATGGCCATGTGAGCATACGCCATCCGCAGGACCCCGGGCGGTATCTCCTGTCCTGGTCGCGCAGCCCGGAGCTCGTCGAGAGCGGCGACATCGTCGAATTCACGCTCGACGGCAAGCCGGTGAAAGATGACGGCCGGCCGCCCTATCTCGAGCGCTTCATCCACGGCGCGATCTACGAGGCGAGACCGGAAGTCCAGGCCGTGATCCACAGCCATGCCGAGGACCTCCTGGCCTATGGCGTGACCAAAACGAAACTCGTGCCGATCATCCATTCCGGCAGCATCATCGGCACCGACGTGCCGGTCTGGGACATCGCCGAAAAGTTCGGGCGGAGCACCAATCTGCTCGTGCGCAACATGGAGCAGGGCCGCGACCTCGCGCAGAGCCTGGGCGGCAACCGCCTTGCGCTGATGCGCGGCCACGGCTTCGCGGCTGCCGGCCGCTCGCTGATGGATGCGGTGCGGATCGGCGTCTACGCGCCGAAAAACGCCCGGGTCCTGACGACGGCGATGCGCCTCGGCGAGCCGCAGACGCTCTATCCGGGCGAGATCGAGGCGCGCACGGACCTCTTCAATCCGAACACCGCCGAGATGTGGCGGGCCTGGGAATATTGGGCAAGGCGCGCCGGGGTCGCCGATCTCCTGGGCGACCCGCCCAAGGCAGCGCGGCCGGGCAGCGGATCGCGCTGATCGCACGGCACAACGAAAATGGGCCGCACACGAGGCGCGGCCCAAGTTCAGGGAGGAAAAGCCCGAAGGACTTGCAGCGAGGCGAAGGGGTTAGCCTTCGCGCTGCATCGCCATCTTCGCGCCGCAGGGGTGAAAAAACGGTTAACGCGAACCGCGGAGGCGCCCGCTATCAGGCTTTTGCGACGAAATCGAAGTAATCGTTGACCGAGTGTACGAGCGCGGTCGCCACCGCCCGCTGATAGGAGGTCTGGCGCAAGGCGCGCTCCTCCAGACGGTTCGAGAGACAGCCGATCTCCACGAGAGCCGAGGGAATGTCCGGCGCCTTTAGAACGACGAAGGCCGCCGAGCGGTGCGTGTGATTGAGCAGCCTGACCCGGCGCCCCAATTCCGTGACGACCCGCTGCGCCAAGCGGATTGAGAGGTTGTTGGTCTGGCGGCGCGTGAGATCGAAGAGGATCTCGTTCACCTCGGGGTCCTTGCTGCCGAAATTGATGCCGGCGACGATATCGGACTTGTTCTCTCGGTCGGCGACGGCCGCCGCTTCCTTGTCGGAGGCCTTCTCCGACAGGGTGAAGACCGAAGCGCCCCGGGCGGAAGGCTCGGGCAGGGCATCGGCGTGAACCGACAGGAAAAGATCGGCGCCCTGGGCCCGGGCGCGCGCGACGCGATCCTCGAGCGTCACGAAGGTGTCGTCCTTGCGGCTCAGATGGACCGTGTAGCGCTTGCTGGCCTCGAACTGGCGCGCCAGATCGAGGGCGGTCGACAACACGATGTCCTTCTCGAAAGTGCCGCTGCAGCCGATACAGCCGGGATCGACGCCGCCATGGCCGGCATCGACCACGATGACGCGCCGCTTGGCCGCCGGCACCGAAGCGCGGGCCTCCAACGCCCAGGCCGTCTGCATGGGCGCCAATCCGGCGCCCGCCGCCGCGCCGCTCAAACTCTTCAGGAACCGCCGCCGATCCATGCTACGCCCCGTCACTCGATCGTCATTTCCCCGTGCCGCAAGCCGCACCTCCCCAAGCGGTACGCAGCGCCAGGCGCTTAATCTAGATGAAACATGAACTTCAGTCTATATCTATCTGTTAATCAACGTCAATATTTCGAGATGCGTTAATATCGACCACGATTCGACCCCGAGTCTCGCCTTTTAAAATATTCTTGCTCAGATCGGGCAAGGCGCTCAAAGCGACGGTTTGGGTCATCGCGTCGAGCTTATCCATTGGCAAATCACGCGCAAGCCGCGCCCAGGCGGCTCGCCGGCGCGCCAGCGGACACATGACCGAATCGATCCCCAAGAGGTTCACACCGCGGAGTAAAAAAGGGATTACCGTAGCCGGCAGATCATTGCCCCCGGTCAAGCCGCAGGCGGCGACCGAGGCGTGGTAGCGCAGCTGGGTGAGGATCGTCGCCAAAGTGGTGCTGCCGACCGCATCGATCGCCCCCGCCCAGCGCTCGCTCTCGAGCGGGCGGGTCGGCGCCTTGGCCAGCTCGGCGCGCTCGATGATGGTCTTGGCGCCGAGGCCGCGCAGATAATCATGAGTCGAGAGCCGGCCGGTCGAGGCCGTGACATTGTGGCCCAGCGCCGCCAGCACCGCGATCGCGACGCTGCCGACGCCGCCGCCGGCGCCGGTCACCAAGACCTCGCCATCGCCCGGCTTCAGCCCATGCTCTTCGAGGGCGATGACCGCCAGCATCGCGGTGAACCCGGCCGTGCCCAAGGCCATGGCGCGCTTCAGGGTGAGCCCGTCCGGCAGCTTCACGAGATAGGAGGCCTTGACCCTGGCCTTGCCGGCATAGCCGCCCCATTGCGCTTCGCCCACCCGCCAGCCGGTCAAGATCACCGGATCGCCCGGCTTGAAATCGGGCGAGTCCGATTGCGCCACGGTGCCGGCGAAATCGACCCCCGGCACATGCGGATATTTGCGCACGAGCCGGCCGATGCCGTTGAGGATCATCCCGTCCTTGTAGTTGAGGGTCGAATAGGCGACGTCGACCGTGACCTCGCCCGGCGGCAATTGGCTCTCGTCGAGCGTCGCCATCCGCGCCGCGACCTTGCCGTCGGTTTCTTCCAGAAGCAGTGCTTTGAAATCGGCCATCAACGTAACCTTTCAAGAATGCTGACATAATTCGCGACCGCCGCGCCGCCCATGTTGAAGATGGCGGCAAGCTGCGGGTTCTTCACCTGGATGCCGCCCGCCGTGCCGGTGAGCTGCATCGCCTGGAGGACGTGCATGGAAACGCCGGTCGCGCCGATCGGATGACCCTTGGCTTTCAAGCCCCCCGAAGGGTTGACCGGCAGCTCCCCATCCTTCGCCACTCTGCCGTCGCGGATGGCGCGCGCGCCCTGCCCCGGCTTTTCCAGACCCATCGCCTCGTAGATCATGAGCTCGGCGATGGTGAAACAATCATGCACTTCGGCGCAGGAGAGATCGGCCAGACCGATGCCGGCGCTGTCGAGTGCCCGCTGCCAAGCCAGGGCCGGGCCTTCATAGGCGACGATATCGCGCTTGCTCATGGGCAGGAAATCATTGACCTGCTCGGCGGCGCGGAACACCACCGCCTTCTTCGCCTTGAGCGCGGTCTCGACATCGGCCAGGACCAGCGCCGCGGCGCCGTCCGACACCAGCGAGCAATCGGTGCGCCGCAGCGGGCCCGCCACCAGCGGATTCTTCTCCGAGACGGTGCGGCAGAATTCGTAGCCCAGATCCTTTTGCATCTGCGCCAGCTTGTTGGCGGCGCCGTTCTTATGGTTCTTAGCGGCGATGAGCGCGAGCGCGTCGGATTGGTCGCCGTAGCGCTGGAAATAGGCCTCAGCAATGCGGCCGAAGACGCCCGCGAACCCGCCCTCGATCTCGCCCTCCTCCTTGAGATAGGCCGCGCGAATGAGCAGATCGCCGACCTGCGGGCCGGCGACCTCCGACATCTTCTCGGCACCCACTACCAGCACGATCCGAGCGCGGCGCGCGGCGATCGCGTTCAAGCCTTGATGGATCGCGGCCGAGCCGGTGGCGCAGGCATTCTCCACCCGCGTGGCCGGCTTGAAGCGCAAAGCGGGGTCGAGCTGCAGGACGAGCGAGGAGGGAAATTCCTGGCGCACGAAGCCGCCATTGAAGGTGCCGAGGAAGATCGCATCGATATCGGCGGGTGCGAGCCCGGCATCCGCGATCGCCGCCGCGGCGACCGGGAGGATCAAGGATTCGATGTCCTCTCCCTCATGCTTGCCGAAGCTCGAATGGGCCCAGCCGATCATGCAGGCGGTCATGGCTCATCTCCTCTGCTCCCTTAGGATATAGTGGATGCCGGGCTCAGGGGCGATAGCGAGGTCGGCGGGACATGGCTGAGGACGGGATCACGCTGCGGCGGCCGGATGATTGGCACGTCCATCTGCGCGACGGGGCGATGCTCGACGCCGTGCTGCCCTTCACCGCGCGCCAATTCGCCCGCGCCATCGTCATGCCCAATCTGGTGCCGCCGGTGACCACCGTCGCCGCGGCGCTGGCCTATCGCGCGCGCATCATGGCGGCCTTGCCCGAGAACGCCGATTTCTCGCCGCTCATGACTTGCTACCTGACCGATGACGCCGATGCCGGCGAAATCGAGCGCAGCTTTGACGAGAAGGTCTTCATGGCGGCAAAGCTCTATCCCGCCAACGCCACCACCAATTCGGCCTCGGGCGTGACCGATATTGGCAAACTGGGCAAGGTGTTGGCGCGGATGGAACGGATCGGCATGCCGCTCTTGATCCATGGCGAGGTGACCGATCCCGAAATCGACGTGTTCGACCGGGAGGCGGTGTTCGTCGAGCAAAAGCTCAAGCCGCTGATGCGCGATTTCCCCGGGCTCAAAATCGTGCTCGAGCACGTCACGACCAAGGAGGCCGTGGATTTCGTGACCTCATCCGGCGCCCGGCTCGGCGCGACCATCACCGCGCATCACCTCGTCATCAACCGCAACGCACTCTTCGCCGGGGGCCTCAGGCCGCATATGTACTGCTTGCCGGTCGCCAAGCGCGAGGTTCATCGCCTGGCCTTGCGCAAGGCCGCGATTTCGGGCAACCCGAAATTCTTCCTCGGCACCGACAGCGCGCCGCATCCCGTCCACGACAAGGAGCGCGATTGCGGCTGCGCCGGCATCTTCTCGGCACCCGCCGCGCTCGAGATTTACGCGCAAGTTTTCGACCAGGAGAAGGCGCTGGGCAAGCTCGAAGCCTTCGCGTCGATCCATGGCGCGCAATTCTACGGGTTGCCGCTGAACGAGACGCGCGTGACCCTGCGGCGCACGCCCTACGTCGTGCCCGAGATCATCGCCGGCGCGGCGGGGGCGATGAGGCCGTTCCTGGGCGGGCAGACGCTCGGCTGGACGCTCCGGTCCTAGAGGGCCAAAATTCTACGCGATTGATTTTTATGGAACGATTGGGTTCGTCTCGTAATTTTAAGGTTTGCGCGGCGCATGCTTCGCGCATTTGAGCGCCGTACGCCTTGCTTGCTCACAACGATGTAGGCCTCCACACCGCGCAATCAAGGAGCGCGTGCTTGCGCCGCTCCGCGTCCTCGCTGATCGCGTTGCCGGCCTCGGTCCTCACGAAACGCGCGAGGGGTCGATGACATAATTCGTGAACCCGCCATCGCGGTTATCCATGCTGGCGAGCGCCTCGTTCACCTGGGAAAGCGGATAAATGCGATGGTCCAGGACGGACACGTCGAGCGTGCCCGCCGCCGCCATGGCCGCCATCTCCTCGCCTTCGCCGGTCGTGAACCAGACCGAGCCCTGCAACCCGATCCGGTTGGTCATCAACCAAAAGGAGTCGAATGACAGCTTGTCCATGACCGCGCCGACATTGATGGCGCGTCCGCCGCGACGAAGCGAATAGATGGCCCGCATCATCGCGCTCGCGGGCGCGCCGGGCGGCAGACAATCAAGCACGCCGTCGACGCCGTAGCCCTCCGTCATCGACTTCGCCCACGCAATAAGTGGATCCTCTCCCGCGGCGAATGGCGCCTTGGTGTCGTCGGCGGCGAAAACCTCGATCCGGCCCGGCGACAGCGCCTTCACGCGGTTCAGCAGCGTCGCGTTGCGGCCGGTGCCGAGGATTTTTGTCGCGCCCATCGCCAGCGCGAGCATCGCCGCGTTGAGGCCGAGCGTGCCGCTGATGCCGTTAATCAAGATGCTGTGCCCCGGCCCGACGCCGAACTTCTTCATGGCCGAATAGGCGGTGCCGAAATAGCCGAACCGCGCCGCGGCCTCGAAGCTGACATTGGCGGGCAACTTGACGAGAGAATCCTGGGGCGCCGTGATGTACTGGCACAGCCCGCCATAGGGATAGGCCTTCATGATCTCCTGAGATCGCCCGAAATAACCCTGAAACGAGAAGACGGGACAATCGAGCGGCTGGCCGCTGCGGCACATCCGGCACGATCCGCAGGAACGCGCGGGATTGACATAAACCCGGTCGCCGGGCTGGACGGAGCGGACCTGATCGCCGACCTTCGCGATCACGCCGGTCGGGTCCAAGCCGAAAATCGCCGGCAGCGGCGGCATGAGCTTGGGGTCCGATGTTTGCGTGCCGAAGAAATTGGCGATCACCCGCGCGAGATTGGGCACGACACCACAGGCCTTGACCTCGACGAGAACATCGGTCGGCCGCGGCTCCGGGATCGGAATGACATCCAGCCGCATGGGCTGGCCATAGGCGTGAAGTCGCGCCGCGGTCATCGTTGCCATGATGTGGTCCCCTCCCCTGGAACCGTATCGCGTCTATTTCCAAGTCTCGTCGCCTGCGCCGGTTCAAGCAGCGCCCATCTAGCCTGCCCCGATGTGGACGACGGAAGCTTAAGCTAATCCGGCCTTTTTCGCGAACGCTAATGGTGTAGTGGTGTCTGGGTTTGAAATTTAGCGGTGAGCGGCTTTGTCGGCTACCACGGTCAAATCGTGGATGAGTTCCCAATCGGATTCGCTAAAGCTGTCCGGACCATAGGCGCGCAGGGACCATAGGGATTCGTATAGCGTGGCCCATCCATCCGTCAGACCGTTGAAAGCTAGATATCCCGGCAGAAGCGTTGAAAGCGGCCCAAAGCGTCGATCGTCGCACCAACGATCAATCATAGCGCGGAGGGCAGAGAAAAGTTCCTCGTTAGATCGAAACTCCATCACGCCGCCCCTTCCGGGAGGTTGCAGGGCGGTTCGGCTTGGCCGCCCGCGCATCGATCATGTCCACAATCTGCCGCACAATTCTTTTGTAAATCGCGCCGCCTTACCCTTCGCCCCAAACCTCGTTCGCGACCTCGACGACGAGGGCGAGCTTGCGGCGCTCGATGTCTTCGCTGACCGCGTTGCCGGCCTCGGTCGAGGCGAAGCCGCATTGCGGCGAGAGGCAGAGGTTTTCGAGCGGAACGTATTTGGCCGCCTGATCGATCCGGCGTTTCAAATCGTCCTTGAATTCGAGCGCGCCGATTTTCGTGCTGACGAGGCCCAGCACCACGCGCATGCCCTTGCGCACGAAGCGCAGCGGCTCGAAACCGCCGGCGCGCGCCGTGTCGTATTCCAAAAAGATGCCGTCGAGCTCGAGCCCGCCGAAGATCGTCTCGGCCACCGCGTCGTAGCCGCCCGAGGCCATCCACATGCTCATATGGTTGCCGCGGCAGGTATGGATGGTGATGGCAAGGTTCGCCGGCCGATCTTTCACGATGCGGTTCAGCACGTCGACATAGAGCGCGGGGAGCTTTTCCGGATCCTCGCTGTCGCGCTTGACCTGCGCGCGCACGTCCTCGTCGCACAAACAGGCGATCGTCACGTCGTCGAGCTGCAAGTATGTCAGCCCGCGCGACGCCAGATCGGCGATCTCGGCGCGGTAGGCGGCGATGATGTCGGTCCAGAAATCCGCCATCGCCGGGTACGCGGTCTTGCTCACCGTGTTGCGGCCGCCGCGCATGTGGAGATAGGTCGGCGCCGGGATGCAGAGCTTGGGCGTGCGCTCGGTGACCGATTTGAGGAAATCGAAATCCGGCCCGGCGATCGGGCGCGGGCGCGCGATCTTGTCGGTGACGGCGAGCATCGAGCGCGTCTCGGCGGTGGCGCCGCCCTCGCCCATGAATTTCACCGCCCAATTCGATTGCGTCGGCACGATGCCGGAAAAGCCGGTGAGGAAATCGACATGCCAGAAGCCGCGGCGAAACTCGCCGTCGGTGACGGCCTGGAGCCCGACCAATTCCTGCAACGCCACCACCTTGCGGATGGCTTCATCCTCGGCCGCGCGCAGCGCTGCCGCGCCGATCTCGCCTTTCGCCGCCCTGGCGCGCGCCGCATGGATCTCGGGCGGGCGCAAGAGGCTGCCGACATGATCGGCGCGGAAAGGCGGTTTCGAGGCCGGGGCCATGGCGCTTCCTCTGATGGCGTTGTTCCTGGGGGGCATTCCCACTATTCTGGCCGCGCGAACAAGGCAGAGGCAAGCACCGGCTTGCCCTCAAAAGGGGGAGAAACGCAATGAGAAGGCACCTTGGCGCCAGAGGGACATTCCTTGCCGCGCTCGGTCTGGCGGCGTTGTCATGCCTGCCGGCTTCGGCGCAGACGGTCAAACTCGGCGTCATCCTCAGCCTCTCGGGCCCCGATTCCTCGCCCGGCATCATCCAGGAAAAGGCGCTCGACCTTTACGTCAAGCTGCATTCGAAGGAATTGCCGCCGGGGGTCAAGCTCGAGATCGTCAAGCGCGACGATACCGGCCCCAATCCCGAGGTCGCCAAGCGCGTGGCCCAGGAACTCGTCACCCGCGACCATGTGCAGATGCTGTGGGGCGTGATCTATTCGCCCAACGCGGTCGCCGTGGCGCAGGTCGCGACCGCGGCGAAGATCCCCTTCATCATCACCAACGCCGCCGGCTCCGCGATCTCGCGCGCCTCGCCCTATATCGTGCGCAATTCCTTCACCATCTGGCAGATGGCCTATCCGCTGGGGAAATGGGCCGCGCAGCACGGCTACAAGAAGGCCTATACCGCGGTCACCGATTACATTCCCGGCCATGACGGTGAAGCCGGCTTCATCAAGGGCTTCACCGAAGCCGGCGGGCAGATCGTCGGCTCGGTCCGCATCCCGCTCGCCGATCAGGAGGTCACGCCCTATGTCCAGCGCATCAAGGACGCGAAACCCGATGTCGTGTTCAACTTCGTGCCCGGCGGCGTGCGCTCGACCGCGTTCATGAAGGCGTGGAAGACGCTCAATCTCGATCAGGCCGGCATCAAGATCGTCGCGACCCAGGACCTCGTCATCGAGGACGAGCTGCCCAATATGGGCGACGCGCCCTTGGGCATCGTCACCGCCGGCAATTATTCGAACGCGGCGACGCGCCCGCAAAGCCTCGCCTATCTCGCGGCTTGGCGGAAGGCCTATGGCGACAAGGACATCACCAACTATGTCGCCGTCGGCGCCTGGGACGGGATGGCGATGGTGTTCGACCTCATCAAGGCGACCAAGGGCAAGTTCACGACCGACGAGGCGATGCAGTTCCTGCGCAACTGGAAGACCGATCAGAGCCCGCGCGGGCCGATCTCGATCGACCCCAAGGAGCGCGACATCGTGCAGAACATCTATATCCGGCGGGTCGAGAAACAGGGCGGCAAGCTCGCCAATGTCGAGTTCGACACGATCCCGGCGGTGAAGGATCCGTGGAAGGAGTTCAACCCGCCGAAATAGCGGGAGGCTCGCCCCCGAACTCGGCCGGCAGCTCGGTCAGCTGGACGCTCACCGTCAAGCGGTGGCTGCCGCCGCCGAGGATGACGCCGCGCAAAGGCGTCACGTCGGAAAAGTCGCGGCCATAGGCGACCACCACGTGCTCGTTTTCGACGATGAGATCGTTGGTCGGATCGAACTCGATCCAGCCGAGCTCCTCGCCGCACCAAGCCGAGACCCAGGCATGGCTCGCATCGCCGCCGAGCCGCGCGGGTCCGCCCGCCGGGGGGCGCGTGCGGATATAGCCCGAGACGTAGCGCGCCGGCAGGCCCAGCCCGCGCAGCCCCGCGATCATGAGATGCGAGAAATCCTGGCACACGCCGCGCCGGGTGGCGATGATTTCCGACACCTTGGTCGAGACGGTCGTCACATTGGGCGTATAGGCGAAGTCGCGGTGAATGCGCGCGGTGAGATCGGCGAGCGCGTCGATGAGAGGCCGCTGGGCGGCGAAGGATTGCGCGGCGTAGAAGGTCGCGTCCCGGTCGAACGCGGCCAGCGGCGAGGGATAGATGAATTCGGCGATCTCGGGCAGAACGGGGAATCCGTCCCCGCGCATCGCCGCGCCCATCGCCTCCCAAGGCGGGCCCTGGCGCAACCCGCCCGGCCGCGCGATCTCGACCTCGGCGTCGAGCGTGACCGAGAAACGGTCATGGATCGTCTCGACCGCGATGTGATGCACCGCATTGCCGAAATGATCGATGAAGGCGACGAATTGGTCGGGATGCGGATCGATCGTCAGCTGTTGGCGCAGCACGCGCTGACCCGGGACGTCGAGCGGCGTCAGCCGCAAGACATGCGAGCCCAGATCGACCGGCGCCGCGTAGGCGTAATGCGTCTCGTGCCGCACCGCATAGCGCGTCATGTCGCGGCCTCCGCCGCATTCCTAATCACGTCGCGGCCTCCGCCGCGACGTGGCGGCTCGCGAAGCCCATCAGGTGCTGCGTCGCCGTGTGGGTGAAATAGGTGCGCGTCACGACATGCGACAACGCCATCAAATCGCGCGCGCCGCGATCGAGCAGGGCGAAGAGTCGGTCGAGCTGCGCGTCGTTCCGCTCGTCGTCGCCGCCGAATTCGAAGGATGAAAGCTCGACCGCCTCCATCAGCGCGGGAACCAGCGTCGTGTCGGGCGAAATCCCCGAATTCGACGCCTGAGCGCCGAGATGGCGCTCGATGTGATCGAGCTGGTAGAGCAGCGCGCGCGGGTTGCTACGGTCGGCCAGGACGAAGTTGGAGGCGTGAACGAAATGCCCCTCGAGCGGAAAGCGCAGCAGATAGCCGCTGGTCGAATCGGTCAGGTCGAGCGCGAGGCGCAAACCGGCCTCGACCTGCTCGGGCCGCCCGGTCATCACGCCGCCGATCGCCTGGCAGGTGCCGATGCCGCGCTCGATCCGCCGGCCCAGATCGAGAAAGAGCCAGCCGGCGCCGCGGGTCATATTCTCGGCCACCAGCCCGCCGAAGGCCGCCAAGGACGCAATCGTGCCGTCGAGCGATTCGAGAAGCTCGTCGGGCTCGCGTGGCTCGGCGCCGAACCGCGCCAAGGCCGACAGGGTGAGGCGGCGCAAGGTGTGCCACATATCGATCGAGAGCTGGTCGCGCGCCGAATGCATGAGACGGTGAATTGCATCGATCGCGTTCCGCATGGTCGCGCCGACGCTCACCGCTTCCGCGATGCCGTCGAAGAAGACGACGCTGTCGACCGGCGACGCGGCAAGCGCGGGGCCGATCCAGCCCGTGCGCTTCAGCGCCTCGGCGAGACGCACCAGCTCGGCGCGATGGCGCGGGGTCATCGTACCCGAGGTGAGCCGGTTGAGCGTCGCGAGGAATTGCCGCGCGCCATTCTCGAGACGTTCGACATGGCGCCCTAGCCAGAACAGATCATCGGCGGTGCGGCTGCGCAACGCCCAGCGCTCCATCCGCACCGACCGCGCTGCGACCGCGGCCGGTCTTGCGCCCGAGGCCGGCTCGCCGGCGATGATCCAGACATCCTTCGCGACCGCGCCGTGACGCAAGGCGCTGCGATAGACCGAGTGGTCGGGGACGATGCGCGCGACGCCGCCCGGCAGCGCGACCCATCCGCCCTCATGCCATAGCGCCATCACCCGCATCACCACGGGCTTCGGCACG
>CAVSPW010000002.1:0-1807907 GCA_963729935.1 uncultured Alphaproteobacteria bacterium | reverse complement strand
CTCTACTGCATGACACGAAAAATCCCCGTTCCGGTTGCCGCGCGTAAGACGCTGAGCATGGTCAACGGCCAGCTGGCGCTTTGCATCACCTTGCCCCTATCCGCGGAATCCTAGGCGGCGGCGAGGGAGCCCCCTTGCAGCCCGCGGCCGGCAATCGGATTCGGCGGTTTTTTGGGCTCTAATTCGTTGATAGATCACAATTTATAATGATGATCGCCGGCCATGGCGGCGTAAGATTTTTTCAACCATCTCCGCTCAGAATAATCTTAACACGGACCGCCGCCTAACGGCCGATGACGGGAGCGGCGGCCCGGCGCGAGCTGCGATCGGGCTCGCGCGCGAGAAAGGATCCCGCGTGTCCAGCGTCATTCCATTTGCGCCGAACTCGCCTGCGCCGGCACCCGAAAAGCGTCTCGTGCTGCGCATCCTCGAGCTATGGCGCCGGGCCCACCACACCGATGAATTGCCCTCGGCAGCATCGCTGAGCACCGCGGATACCGGCGCCGATAGGGATCACGTGTACATGATCGATGTCGTGTATCCCGGCGGCCCATGCTTCACGCATATTGGCGAGGCGCTTCGCGGCGCGGATTGGGCCCAAGGAGAACCAATGCCTCTTGCCGATTGTCCCGTGGAATCGGTACTCGGCCTGAGCAGCCGCAACTGGCGCGAGATCATCGAGCGTCGCGTCCCGGTAACGCGCGGCGGCATCGGCCGTCATGAGGGCGGACCGGTCTTATATCGCAGCATCATGGTGCCGCTTGTCGATCCGAACGGCGGTATCTCGCTGATCATGGGCGCCGCCAATTGGCGGAAGGTGGAGGAACAGGATGGCCGTCCCATCATATGAGCGCGGCGCGACGGCATCGCCGACGCAGCCGCTTGCGCGCGCGCCCGCGATGACAGAATCTCGGCCGCGCCACGACGCGCAGTTACTGAGATCCAACGCTTCTCGAGCGGCCGATGGATGCTCGACAGCGTGTCGGACGACAAGGACGTCGCCATCGCCATGGCGAAATCGCTGATGGCAAGCGGCCGGGCGCCTTCGGGCGTGCGGGTGATGTCGGTCCAACATAACCAGGCCGGCGAATTCAGTCAGATCACGATCTTCCGCCGCACGCCGGGCGAACCGGTTGGCAGCGAGACGGGGACACTCAGGTCCAAAGTCGTGAGCACGGCAAAGCCAGCGCAGGAAAAGCGAGATTTCAAGCTTGGGTCGCCAGCTCACCTCGCCCAGCCCAAAAAGGGCCGCTTCGCCGATCTCCTTTTCGCGTTGAAGCTTGCCGTCGGCATCGGCATCACGCTCGCCGCCTTTCAGGCGCTACGCCTGATGCTTCACTAGCCGATCGCCTCCGACGGCGGCCGCGTCCGCGCCCGGCGATTCTTAGAGCTTGCGCCACTCGGGCAGCGATGCGGTTTGACGCTTCGCCGCAAAGTGTGGTCACCCCCCGGAGCCCGACAATTGTGAATGCCTCTGGATAAGTTTAACATCGCATACTCCCGGCTATCGCGGATTGCCTCTTCATATCGGCGGTCGAATGCCATGACTGTCGCAAACGGCTTTGCTCCCTTCCGATCTCGCCGGTGGTCCGGGCAAATCGCGACCCTTCTGGGCTTCGTCTTGGTCGCCATGACGGCGCTGACGGGTTACCTGATCTGGTCCGGCTACCAGGAGGCCAGACATACCGCCGAGACGATTTCACGCAATTATGCGGCGACCATCGAAGTTCGGCTCGAAGCCGCGCTGCGCCGCACCGATGCCGACCTGCTGGATCTGACGCGCGATCTTCCCGATGCGGCGCTAAGCAAGCAGGCTCTCGCCGACTTTGGCGGCGAGCTCGATGCCGAGCTGGATTTACGGCTGCTCAATTTTCCGGAACTGGCCGGTCTCCGGGTTTACGATGCCGATGGAGATCTGCTCTATACGACGGACAATAAAGCGACGCCCCGCGTGAACATCGCCGATCGCGCGTTCTTCCGTCAGGCGCGCGACGGCGCCCCGAACAGCCTCGCGATCTCGGAAGTAATCACCGGCCGCACTTTGGGGCGGCCAACCCTGATCCTCGCGAGAGCTGTGCGGGACGAGCGGGGCGCCTTTCGAGGCATTGTAGATGCCGCGATCGAGCTCGAGTATTTCCAGCGACTGTTCCAGTCGCTCGACATCGGCCCCCACGGCGTTATCGCTGTCGTTCGAAGCGACAATTTCCACTTGGTCTCGCGCTGGCCGCCTCTGAGCGCGGCCGAGCCCGGCAGAACATTGCCGCTGGGCGTTCCGGCGCAGAGGGCGTTTGGGTCCGGTCAAAGAGGGGGACGGCCGAGGTTGCAGCGCCGTTCGACAGCATCGTACGTATCTTCAGCTTTGAAGCCCTGGATCGCTACCCCTTCTATGTCACCGTCGGTCTGGCGCGCGACGACGTGCTCGCGGGCTGGCGCATGCGTGCGCTGGCGATCGGTGCGTCGAGTTTGTTCCTTCTGATTCTGGTGGCGAGTCTGCTCTATTTTCTGTGGCGCGATGTCAACGCGCGCGTCGTGGCCGAACAAGGACTCGCTGCGGCTCGGGATACTCTCGCCGATGCGTTCGAGAGCATTCAGCACAGCATCGCGCTCTATGATGGGGACGATCGGCTCGTCCTGTTCAATCACCGTCTCGTTCTTCAAGATCCAAGGCTCGCCGATATCGTCAAGATCGGCGCCCGCTTCGAAGACGTGGGCCGCGCAGCGATCGAGCGGGGAATGATCGCCCTGCCGCCCGGCGCGGACCCGGAAACATTCATTGCCGAGATCCAGCGCGGCATCGGCGCGCCGCTCCCGAGCCGGTTATAATCCGTTGCACCGACGGTCGCGTCTACCAGCTCGTGACGCGTCCGGCACGCAATGGCGGCGTCATCACGATCGGGAGCGATGTGACCGATCAATTGATGACCGAGCAACGGCTCCGCGACGCGCAGCGAATGGAAGCCATAGGCAAGCTCACGGGAGGAATGGCGCACGACTTCAACAACTATCTCGGCGTGATCGTCGGCAATCTCGATCTGGCGATGGAGGAAAAATCGATCGATCCTGAGGTGAGGAAGCTGGTCGATGCCGCCTTGAGCGGTGCGCTGCGCGGCGCCCAACTGACGCGAAGCTTGCTCGCCTTTTCGCGCCAACAGCCGCTTGATCCCCAGCGCACCGATGTGAACCATAGTCTCGCTTCGGTCGCGACGTTGCTCAACCGCACGGTAGGCGAAGATATCACGTTGGTCACGTCATTCGCGCGGGATATCTGGCCGGTACGGGTCGATACCACCCAACTGGATAGCTGCGTCGTCAATCTCGCCAACAATGCCCGCGACGCCATGCCGCGCGGCGGCACGCTGACAATCGCGACCCGCAACATCGTGCTGGACGCGCGTTATGCCGAGACGCATCTCGAAGTCGCCGCTGGCGAGTATGTCATGATCGAGGTATCCGATACCGGAACCGGGATGGCGCCCGACACAATCGCCCGCGCGTTCGAGCCTTTCTTCACCACCAAGCCGACGGGACGGGGAACGGGGCTGGGCCTCAGCATGGTCTATGGTTTCGTCAAACAATCGGGCGGCCACGTCACGATCTACAGCGAGGTCGGCCAAGGGACGACCGTGCGAATTTATCTGCCCCGCAACCGCGAAGCCGAAGGCGAAGCCACTGCCACGACCGAATTTCAGGCCGCTGGGCCTGCCGGCGGAACGGAATTGATTCTCGTGGTCGAGGACAAAGAGGTGATGCGGCGGACGGTGGCGCGACAGCTTGCTTCGCTCGGCTATCGGGTCACCGAAGCGGAGAACGGCAGGGCCGCGCTGGCAATCCTGGAGAGCGGCGACCCGACAATCGATCTTCTGTTCACGGATATCGTCATGCCGGGCGATCTCGACGGCTACGAGCTGGCACGGCGCGCGATGGAGCTGCGGCCGGAGATCAAAGTGGTGGTGACCTCGGGTTTCCCTGGGGATGCGTTGCGGCGCAACGGCAACCATGTGGCAAGTCTGAGGCTGCTGAACAAGCCCTACCGCATGAGCGAACTGGAAAGCACGATCCGCGCGGCACTCGATTCCGCCCCCCTGAGGCGGGGCGATCCGGCGTAGGATGAATGTGGGGAGGGATGAGCGATGCCGTCCACGCGTCTGGTGGTTTTCGACGACGATCCCGCATTCAGCGACTTTGTCCGCGCCGTCGCCGAGCTGCTCGGTTATGCCGTGGAGACCTACACCGGCCCTGAAGGATTCGAGACCGCTTTTGCCGAGGATAAGGCCGAGGCCGATGTCGTCATCCTCGATCTCAACATGCCCGAACGCGATGGTTTCGAACTGATTCGCCTGATCGGCGCGATGAGAATACGGGCGAAGATCTTCATCATAAGCGGCTTCGGGGATGTGTACCTCAGGATGGCTCGGCAATTGGGCCAAAGCGGCGGCCTTGCGGTCGCCGGCACAATCTCGAAGCCGGTCCGCGCCGCCGAGTTGAGGAAGCTCCTTTCACTGGCGATGACCAATTAAGGGATCGGATGCGATCCGAGCCCCGCTCATTCTTCAGGAGCCGGAAACGCCTCGCAGACGTCGACGACCGCGTCGAATAGCGTGAAGTACAATCAGCTCTTCCAAGATCGTCGCGCCACGCATGCATCCCCTCGCTCAGTCGATGGACCGAGCAAGGGGATTTCTTTTAAGGGCGCCGCGTTGCTTTTTGCCGGGAGCGCTGCTCCGGTCAGCTTCGCACCGTGCTCCAGCCCTCGCGGCCGCTTCTATGGTCGCCGACATTCGGATAACCATAGGTCGGCACAAAAAGCTCCTCGATCGGGAGCTTTTTGGGGATCATCGACTGCTCGTGGAGATAGGTCATCAGCGCCTCGAGGGTCGGGCGGTTCTCCTCGACGCCGTAGGGCCAGAAATCCTTGCCGAAGACCTGATCGATCTCGTGAAAATCATCGACCAGCCAGGGCAGCATGTAGCGCAGCGCGCCGACGTCGCGCATCTTGGATATCGCCATCGCGCGCGATTTGCAGCAGGCATTGTAGAGGCTGGTCGCGACGAAGGGATATTTCTCGTAGACCGCGCGCTTGATCGCAAGCACATGCATGATCGGGAAAATCTTCGTGCGCTTGAAGTAGTCCGCCTCGACCTCGCGGAAGTTGGGAAAAAGGCGCTGGATATCGGGATTGCGGCCAAAAGGCTCGGGAATGGTGGCGGTGATCATCGCGTCAATCCCGCCATCCTCGAGCAGCTGGTTGAGCGACTTGCCGCTGTCGTTCTGTTTGAGATCGATCGTCTTGAGGACCGGCAGAACACTGGGCTTGCCATGAGTGCCTGGATGTTCCATCGCGCCCTGGATCCAATGGATGGTCGAGAGATCGACGCCGTATTCGTGCTGCAGCATGCCGCGGATATAGACGGCCGCGGTCTGGACATAGAGCGGCACGCCGACCTTGCGGCCTTCGAGATCCTTCGGGTGCTTGATGCCGGATTTCTTGTTGATGAAGACGAATTGGTGACGGAAGACGCGCGAGATGAAGACCGGCACGGCGACGAAGGGCGAGTTGCCGGCGATCAGCTTCGTCACGTGCTCGGAAAGCGACATCTCGGAGGCGTCGAATTCGAGCCCGCCGCCCATCCGGTCGAAGATCTGGCGCGGGTCGTCGATCGGCATGAAGGTGAGATCGACGCCGGCGGGCTTGACGTCGCCGGTATAGAGCGCGTGCATGCGGTCATAGAAGCCGCAAGCGAAGGTGAGCGGGATATTCGCCATCGAGATATGCCTTTCTTTTGTGTGATGTGATTGCCGCGCTCAGGCCCAGTCCGGCGTCTCGCCGCGGTCGAGCGCGTCGCCGCCCGCCGCGATGCCGTCGATATAGGTCTCCCACACGCGCAGATTGACGTGGCAGGCGCGCACGATCTGATCGGCGAGGCCGAGCTTGTCGGCATGCTCGGCGACGGTTCGCCAGCCCAGGTCCGAATGAGCGATATCGGCCGCGGTATGAAGCTCGAAGAAATTGAGGTCGTCGTCTTTGAGGCCGAAGAGCTTGCCCCAGCGCCCGCGCTCCATCCCGAACCAGCCGAGCTTCCTGATCGCGCCTTCGCCATAGCCCGGGATGTTGGTGCGCTCGGCGCAGGTATTGGCGATCAGCCCTTCGAGCCAGTGCCGGTTCGACATCAGCGCTTCCCAGGCGAGCCAGCAGAGTTGGGTCGAGGAGAGGAGTTTCGCGTTTCGGATCGCATCGCGTTTCAGCCCGACCTTGGTGCCGAGTTCCTCGAGGATCGCCCAATGGGGATGACCGCCGCCATGCTCGTGATCGGCGATAACCTCCTCGGTGCAAGCGCCGATGATGCGCATGCGCACGTCCCAATCGGGACAATTGGTTGCAACGCGCAGCTTCAAGACCGAATTGCGCTGCCGCGTGTTTTGGCGGTGCTGCAAGACGAACATATGCGCGCGGCCCTTGGTCAAGGGCTCGCGGAAGAAGCGCACGCGGCGCACGAAGCCGTCGACCTCGCGGTCGAGGCGCGCGACCACGCCGTCGCCGCGCGGGGCGGTCTGGGCCGCGTCGGCCTTCGAACGAGGCCGGGTAGCGGTCGCATGTGAGGTCCTGGGCATCGCTTTCACATCCTTCCTGATGACTTCACGGTCGGCGCGGATCTCGAGCATCGCCTAGTGCTTCGGCAGGAATGCCTCCGTGTAAAGCTTGGTCATGTCGGGCGGCGTCTCGACCAGCTTCAGATCGGTGAAGGATTGCTCGAGGTTCTTGAGCGATTCCGCGTCGAATCTGCCGTCCTTGCTGAAACCGCTGATCGTCAGATCGTATTCCTTGCTCTCGACCGCGGGCGCGAAGCCCGTCACCTCGCTCATGATCTTGACCGCCTCGGTCTTATGCTTGCGCATGAAGTCGACCGTATCGAACCAGCCGGCGAGGAAGCGGCGCAGCGTGGCGGGGTTGGTGTCGATGACATGCTTCGTCGCGAAAACGGCGCCGCCGGCGAGATTGCCGACATAGTCGGACACCGGAATGAGGAGATGCGCGACGTGTTCCGCCTGCATATTGAAGAGCACGGAGGTTGCGGAGATGTCGGCATCGACCTGATTGGTGCGGAAGGCGGAGACGATGCTCGCCGCGCCGTTGCCGATGGCGACGATCTTGACGCCGTCGGCGCCCCAGCCATGCGTCTTCTCGAGCTGAAGCGCGAGCCAATAGGTGAGGGAGCCGATGCTGGAGACGCCCATCCGCTTGCCCTTGAGCTCGGCGACGGTGTGGATGGGCGAGCCGTCCGGCACCGCAATGCCGATGAAGCGCACGGAGGGGAAACAGTCGCAGATCGCGAGCTCGGGCGAGCCTTTGGCGATGAGCGCCATTTCCGGGCCGGCGCCGACGCCGATATCGATGCTGCCTGCGGCCATGGCCTGATGCAGCTTGCCGCCGCCGCCGAAATTGGAGATCTGCACATCGAGGCCGTGCTTGGCGAAAATGCCGGTCTTGACCCCGACATCGACGGGAATGATCGGCGTCGCGGCACGATCCGCCTTACCGACATTCACGACATCTTTGGCCTGCGCTGGAAACGCAAACGCCCCGGCGAGCGCAGCCATGGCGAGACCGCACAATAAAAGCTTCTTCATTCCTTCCTCCCCCATCAAAATCGCCCGCGGCACTTTCTTGTTCTTGCCGGATGCCGGCGCCGCCGCTTCTTGGTCGTCGCTTCCGACGCTCTATGGCGGCATTAGATACGGCTTTTAGGGGGTGCGCAAGGCGGGGCCGCCAATTGATGTCCGCGATCCGCGCTCTCGCAATGCGCGCTCTTGTGCGTCGCGTTTCCAGTCGGCGAGCGGCTCGATGACAAATTTCTGCGGGTCGGCGTCGACAAGCCTTCCACAGTTCTGGCAAAGCCAGTTCCCGTTCGCTTTTACATTTCGAGCTTCACGGGTTGGCGCGGTGTGTTGCGCCGACCCCGGTCGAGCCGCCGACAAAACTCGGTGATTCAACGGGAATTCTGGCGCACCCGACAAGATTCGAACCTGTGACCTCTGCCTTCGGAGGGCAGCGCTCTATCCAGCTGAGCTACGGGTGCTTGGTGGGAGACGATAGGCGAAGCCGCGCAGGGGCGCAACCGGCAGCGCCGTGCTAGGCGTAAGCGCGCATCGTCGCCTTACGGATATAGGCACCGAGCGCGTCCAATGGCAGGACCGCGCTACAGAGGCCGGCATTTGCCACAGCACCCGGCATGCCCCAGACGACGCTCGTCGCTTGATCCTGCGCGATGACCGTTCCGCCCGCGGCGACCACATCACCCGCGCCAGCCAATCCGTCGCAGCCCATGCCCGTCAGCACGGCGCATAGGATTCCGCCTCCGTAGACCTTCGCCATGCTTTGCAACATCGGATCGGCGGAGGGACGGCAGAAATTGACGGGCGGAGATTGCACGAGGCGCAGCTTGGGCGTGCTTGACGCCTCGATGGTCATGTGCCAATCGCCCGGTGCGACATAGATACGGCCCTCGCTGACGGTCTCGCCATCGACGGCTTCAGCGGCCGGACGGCCGCCGACACGCGACAGATGCTCGGCAAGCGATGTGGTGAAGCGCGGGGGCATGTGTTGCGTGATAAAAATCGGCTGCTTGGGACCATCCTTGAGCGCGGGAATGAGTTGCAGCAAGGCAGACGGGCCGCCGGTCGATGAGGCAATCGCGATCGCGCGCACCGGTGCCGCACCGGCGCGCGCCAGCGCCAATCTCGGCGCGCGCGTTTCAGGCTTGGCAACGGCGGTGGCTTTGCCGAGCTTGCTGCGCCGCGCGTCGGCAAGCGCACGGACCTTGGCGACCAGCTCGCGCTGGAATTCGCTCGCGGCGCCAGGATCGGTGGTGCCGGGCTTCAGGACGCATTCGGCCGCACCCGCGACCAGGGCCTTGTAGCTGATATCGGCGCCTCGCGGCGTCAGGCCGGAAACGACGAGAACCTTGAGCCCGGGCTGTGCCGCGAGCAGGCGCGGCAGCGCGGTCAGCCCGTCCATGACCGGCATTTCGATGTCAAGGACGACGACATCGACTTCGTACTGCGCCAGCGCGTCGATCGCGGCTTGGCCATTGCCAACCGATGCGATCACGGCGATGCCCGGATCGCTATCGAGCGCGCGGCGGTAAAAGCTGCGGATCACCGCGCTATCGTCGCATAAGAGCACACGGCGCGATCCCTGGGTTTCCCCCGCATTCGATGTTCGTGGGTCGCTCACGACGATCTATTTCCCCTCGGCAGGCCGCGCGCAACGGCGCGTGGCGGCAATATGCAATTCAAAGATGGGCCCAGATTCTATCCATGCGACAGCGCTCAGCGCCAGACCCGCGACGGCGCGTATTTTGCCGCAAGCCAGTGGTAAAGCGCATGCACGCTTTCATCGGTGCTGTGATTGAGGATGAGCTGCTGATCACGCCAGCGATCGAAAATATCGTTCCATGGCAAAAGGTTCGAGTGGATATCGTCGCGCGCCTCGCGAATGATCTTGATCTGGCCGTGCGGGTTGCGCAGCATCGCCAGCAAATCCGATGTTTGTGCGTCGACCTGGGCAAATCGATTCGAGAATTCCGCCACCGGCTGCTTGAGCAATGTCTGCGCACGCCTCAGCCCCTCGCTGATTTCAGGGTCGCCCTTCGCCATGCGCGAAAGCTGAAGCACCTTCTCGTGGATCGAGCGCATTTGGCCAGCGTGATCGCGCAATGCTTCGATATAGCATAACTCGCGCGCGATCGAATCGATATGGTCGATGATCTCCTGGCTGCGGCTTCGATCGAGGCCGAGCGATTGCGCGATCTGGGCGAACGCGTTCTGAAACTCTTCTTTGGCGACGAGGTCATCCTCTGTCACCGCCAGAAGGTCTTCGACGGAGGCGGCGGCCCCGTCCTGAGCAAACCAGGTCGCAACCTGTGCCAAGAGCTTGGCCTTCGCGAGCAAGCGGTGGCGCTCTTCGACGGACCACGAGGCGCTGCCGTCAACCAGCTCCTTTGGAATCGAATCGCCCGGCCGAACCTCTTTTACGTGGCGAAGCGCCTGGCTGGCCAACTCGATCAATTGGCTGTCGAGCGAACTCACCTCGATGCTGAACTCGCGGCGCAACACCAGGGGCGTGAGCGAGACCGCGAGATTGCCGAGATAGATGTGGAACATCGCCGCCTGCTTATGCTGATCGAGCGCAAAGCGTGCGCCCGGAAGGGCGAATACCTTGTGCCGGAAATCGAAGATCGCGTTCGCGCCGCCACCGGTGGCCGCGATCAGTTCGTCGACCGATTTTTGCGCCTCCGGTGGAGAGGCGAGCGGATCCGCAGCTTCGCTTTCGAAGGCGGCGGCGTCGATCACGTTACTGTCCCACAGCCCGATCGAGTACGACGGATTGGACCGGGACGAAGATGCCGGCATGCCCGGGATGGGGAATGAACTTGTCGCTCACGCCGATAACGGTCTCGGCGCCGCCGAGAAACAAGGCCCCGGTCTTCGCCATCTGGCGGTTCATTCGGTCCAGAATGTCGCGCTTTGTCGCGAGATCGAAATAGATAAGCACGTTGCGGCAGAAGATGACATCGAAAGTACCGAGCGCCGCGAAATTTTCCAGCAAATTAAAGGTCTTGAACTTGATGCGTTCGCGCAATGGCGCTTTGACGCGCCAACCTTGCTCTTCCTTGTCGAAATACTTGGCAAGCATTTGGATGGGCAGGCCGCGCTGCGCCTCGAAATGCGTGTAGAGGCCGTCGCGCGAGCGCTGAACCATTTCATTCGAGATATCGGTACCGACCATGTCCACGTTCCAGCCGGCAAGGCGCGCGCGCTCTTCCTCGAGGATGATGGCCACGGAATACGGCTCCTGGCCGCTCGAAGACGCCGCAAACCAGATACGCAGCGTCTTTGCGGCGGCGCGCGCAGTAAGAATGGCCGGCAGAACGGCCTTGCGAAAAGTGTCGAAGGTGCCGGCGTCGCGGAAGAAGAACGTCTCATTGGTGGTCATCGCCTCGACGATGTCGCGCTCGATCGCGCGGTTTTGCCCACCCTTGATCGCGGGCCACATCGCTTCGATGGTCTGATGTCCATGGCGACGGGCGACGGGCGTCAAGCGCGATTCGAGCAGATACTCCTTGTCGCGCGGCAAGGCGAGACCGGATTGCTCTCGCAGCAGCTTCGCGAGAAATGTAAAAATTTCATCCTTCATCGCTGGACCCGCCGCCTCAGGTCAAGCCTTGCAGCGCGAGTTTGGACGATAAAATCTCGGCGTCGAACGGTTTCATGATGAATTCGTCGGCACCGGTTTCCAGGGCTTGTGTGATATGGCTCATATCGTTTTCGGTGGTGCAGAAAAAGACCTTTGGCTCCTTCCCGCCCGGCATGGCGCGCAATTCGCGCAGGAAGTCGATGCCGTTCATGACGGGCATATTCCAGTCGAGGAGAACCGCGTCGGGCATGTGCTTGATACAAGCAGCAAGCGCTTGTTTCCCGTCCTCGGCCTCATCCGTGTCGAAGCCAAGGTCATGAAGGATTCCGCGCGCGATACTGCGTATCACGCGTGAATCATCGACGATAAGCCAGCTCTTCTTCAAGCGATGCTCCCGTACTCATGCAGCGTGCGCGGCGGCGCCAAGGCGCAAGAGCTGGGCCACGTCGATCAGAACGAGAAGTCCCTCTTTCAGGCGATAGACGCCGCTCGCGACCTCGCGCCAGCCCGAATCGAGAGTGGCTGGGTTGGACTCGAAATTTTCCGCGGTGAGACTGAGGACTTCGCCGACGCGATCGACGGCCAAGGCATAAAGGTCGTCGCGATGCGGCACGACGATGCTCATCGGCTGTTCGGTCGAATCAGCCTTCGGCAAGCCAAGCCGGTGGCGCGTGTCGACCACCGTGACGATGCGCCCGCGCAGATTGAGCGACCCCAAGATGTCCGACGGCGCCATCGGAACACGGGTGATGGCCTGCGGACGCAGCACGTCCTGGACGGCGAGTACCGGCACGCCGAACATCTGGCCAGCGATCGTGAAGGTCACGAAGTCGCCGCCCGTAGCGGCGGGCTCGCCGCCGGTTTTCGGGGTCTTTTGGGTTTCCTGGGTCATGCGGCGTCCTTATGCGGCGCGAGTGTCTCTGAGATTGCCTGGAGCAGAAGGCCGGGATCGAGCTTCGGCACGTGGCGCTGGAAGCCCGATTTGCGGCCGCGCTCTTCATCTTTCGGGCTGACATGCGAGGTCAGCGCGACCAGCGGCGTTTCGCGCCAATTTTCGCTTTCGCGCACCTTCATCGCGAAGCCGAAGCCGTCGGTACGTGGCATTTCGATGTCGCTGATGATGAGATCGAAGCGTTCGCCATTCTCGCACAGCTTCAACGCCGTTTCGGCGGATTCAGCACCCACGACCTCATAGCCCGCCGTGGTCAAAAGCGGCAGCAGCATGTTGCGCAGGAACGGGCTGTCGTCGACAAGCAGGATGCGCCGGGCACGGCCGTCGCCGCCGAAGGGAATCTGGGTCTCCTTTTTGAACCAGTGATTCCCCGCCGCCGACAAATGGTGAGAGATATCGATGAGGTCGGTCGCCTTGCCCGCGATGATGGCGCTGCCAAGGATACCCGGCCGCTCGCTGAGCAAATCGACCGAGTAGACTGTCTCGACGATATCGATGATCTCGTCGACGGCGACGCCGATCGAGCGGTCGCTCTCCGAGAAGACCAGGATCGGCTGCCGGTTGGCCGGCGTGAACGGGCTCGTGGGATCGAGCGACAAGATCGGCATGAGCGCGCCGCGATATTGAACGACTGGGCGGTGATTGGCGACTTCGAACGCCGAGCCATCGAGCATTTCAAGCCGCGCGATGAGCTCGAGTGGGAGGGCCTTCGGTTCGCCGCCGCCGGCGCGGAAGAGGATGACGTTCTCGGACCGCTTACTGCCCTTTTCCTCGGATTGTGCCGCGGTCTTCTCGTCGCTTTCCTCGGTGGTGATATTGGCCAACGCGGTGAGGCCGTTGGGATCGAGGATCATCACGACGCCGCCATCGCCCAGGATGGTGTTTCCCGAGTAAACGCTCAGGTCGCGGAGCAGCGGGGAGACCGGTTTCACGACGATTTCTTCTGTATCGAACACCCGATCGACCAGGATGCCGAAACTCTGCGCGCCCACCTGCGTGACGACGACGAATGATTCGCCTGATTCGGCGGTTTCGCCGCCGAGACCGAGCATCTTGCGCAAGGAGACGAGCGGCAGGATCTTGTCGCGGAGCCGCAGTACCGGGACGCCCTTCAGCCGTTCGACGCGGTGTTCGCTGTTCGCGGCCGTATGGACCAACTCGATGACGTTGATTTGCGGGATGGCGAAACGGTCATTCACGCATTCGACGATGAGCGCCGAGACGATCGCAAGCGTCAGCGGGATTTTGATAACGAACTTCGTTCCTTTTCCCGGCGCGGTGCGGAGCTCGACGGTGCCGCCGATTTTTTCGATGTTTGTTCGCACCACATCAAGTCCGACGCCGCGGCCCGATATGTTGGTCACCGCCTCCGCAGTCGAAAACCCGGCCCGGAAGACGAACTGTTGGATCTGTTGGTCGTTCATGGCCGCGAGCTCGGCCTCGGTGGCGAGCCCGTTGGCAAGGGCCTTCTTCCGGATTCGCTCGCTCGAGATTCCGCGACCGTCATCGCCGATTTCGACGACGATGTGTCCGCCGACGTGATGCGCGTTGAGCGTAATCGTGCCGGTCTCGGGCTTTCCGGCCGCGACGCGGTCGGCCGGGGTCTCGATGCCGTGGTCGGCGCAATTGCGCACCATATGGGTGAGCGGATCCCTGACCATCTCGAGAACTTGGCGATCGAGTTCGGTCTCGGCGCCGATCATGCGCAGATCGAGCTTCTTGCTGAGATCGCGGGCGAGATCGCGCACAAGGCGCGGAAGTTTGGCCCAAGCGTTTCCGATCGGCTGCATGCGCGTCTTCATGACGCCTTCCTGCAGTTCGGTCGTTACTTGCGACAACCGCTGCAAAGCCGCGGCGAACACGCTGTCTTTCTGCGTGCGCAGGATCTGCATCACCTGATTGCGGGTGAGCACAAGCTCGCTGGCGATCGTCATCAGATGTTCGAGCAGATCGACATTGACGCGAATCGCTTGAGCGCCGATATCCGCCGCCTGAGATTGCGCGGGCGCGGGCGCGGCCGCCGGATCAACGGTCTTGGCCGGCTCGATCGCCTTCTCGGCGACGGCATGGTCGACCTCGCCTGGATCCACCGGGATCGGCTCCGCCTGGGCCGCGCTTGTCGGCCCTGTCTCCGCCGCGAGCGCTTCCACGGCGGGCGGGGGCGCTTCGATGGTCTCGCCGTTGCTTTCGGCGAGGTGGTCGAGTTCCTCGATCAGCTTGGCGTCGTCGCCCGGCGGCTCTGCTTGAGTCGCCGCGAGCACGTTGACGATGTTTTTGATTCCGTCAATGGCTGCGAGCACGAGCCCGACCGCGTCGGGTGTCACGGGCAAGGTGCCGTCACGGAAGCGGCCGAGCACGTTTTCGGCGGCGTGCCCGAGTTTTTGGAGGCGCGGGAGGCCGAGGAAACCACACGTTCCCTTGATCGTATGCACGATCCGGAAGATGTTTTGAAGCAGCGTCGGATCCTGCGGATTCTGCTCCAGGCGAACGAGCTCGGAGTCGAGAATCCCAAGATTTTCGAGGGTCTCGGTTAGAAATTCTTTCAGGAGATCATCCATCTCGATTTCCGATCGTTCTCTGGTCTATTTGAACATCGCGTCGATAGCGTTCTGATCGATGGGCGCAGCCGGCGCCGCATCGAACAGCGAGTCAATCTCGCTTTGGTCGGGCGCATTTTCGAGCTGTGGCCCGTTAAGGAGGTGCGCATCGGGCCTCGTGTCCGTGGGGGCGGCGGGAGCGGGCCGGGTAGATTCGTCGATACCCCAGATTTCGATCATCGCGTTGATCCGGGTTTCGATGTAGCGCATTGCATTGACGACTTTGCTGATGCGCTGACCGGTAAGATCCTGGAACGAGCATGCGGTCATGATCTCCACCGCCTGGCCGCTGATTTCGGAGGCGACCGCGGCCACTTCCGGCAGGGCCGGTAGTTTGGCTGTGGCGGCCTGAATGCGTTCGGCGCCGTTCAGGATGTCGTAAGTCGCGCGCTCGGTCGCGGATACGATCGCGTCGAGCTCGCTCGTTGCTTGGATGAGCGGGCTGGCGCCCTGTTGTTCGGGGCGGAGCGCCGCGATTTCATTACGGGTCTGCTGAATGTGGGCGCTTATCTCGACCAATTCCTTGCGCAGGATCCGCACATGTTCGGTGGCGGGCGGATTGGCGCCCGAGCTTGCGGGCGGCATGATCATCAGCTGCTTCATCATGCGGCGCACGCGTTCAGCGGCAACCACGCGTGACAGCGAATCGCGGTGGCGCAGAAATGCGCGGCCTTCTGCGGTCGAGGCGATCAATTCCTCGAAGGCCAAATATTCTTTCCGCGACAGGCGGGGAACAGTCGTCATTTCAGCGCGCCCAGAACAGTTTCGATTTTCTTGCTGAGGGTCTCGGCATTGAACGGCTTCACAATATAATTGTTGACGCCGGCGGCCTTCGCGGCCACGACGTTCTCAGGCTTGCTTTCCGCGGTCACCATGATGAACGGCAAGGCTTTCAGTTGCGCATCGGCGCGGACCGCCTTCAGCAGCTGCAGCCCCGACATTGGCTCCATGTTCCAGTCGGAAATAACGAGGCCGAACGGCTCGGCGCGAAGCTTGTTGAGTGCCGAGCCGCCATCTTCGGCCTCGATGATGTTCTTAAAGCCGATCTGCTCGAGGAGGCTTCGTAGGATGCGGCGCATCGTGCTGTAGTCATCGACCACGAGGACCGGTTGGGTGAGCGCTGTCATATCGTTACTTCCGTTCGAGTGTTGATGAAGACCCCGAGGTACGGCCGCTGAACGCCACGTCGTCGCAGCGACACATGCGGATCGACGCATCGCAGATTTCATGACCCGCGTTTTGCCCGCCGCAGTCGCATTATCACGCCGACATGTTACCGAAGCTTGAAACTGGCTCATGGCGCAGAGTCCGACATTGGCGGCGCACCTTGTCCGCGTAACAAGATGGCGAAGCGCGATGAATTCGGCGCGTCCGTCGGGATCGCGATTTGTTTTCGCGGGTCTTTTTCTTGGTCGGATATTTTTGGTTAAGGTTGATCGAATCTTTTTATGCCGCGACCGCTGCGCACTCAGCGACGGAATAGGCGTTGAAACGTCGCGATGCCTCGCGCGGCGAATTGCCGCTTTGGCAGCCCCGCGCATTCGGCGATCCAGAACGCGGTAAAGATTTTGTTTGCTGACGCGAGACCGCAATGTGCGCGAATAACCAACTCTTCAAGAATTCTGCTTATTTTCATGCGAAGCGGCCGCGGCGGCAATTCCTCCGACAATTTGGGCTCACCTGCACGAATCGCGAATTGGTTTTTGAGCGCATGCCTTTTCGTATTTCATTAGACAACGAGTTGGTGTCTGCCGTCGCTCCGCACACTGCGTCGGCGTCATGCGATGGGTTCCATCTCATTCCTGGAGCGCAGGGATGCTCATGCCCTGCGCCTTTTACACCGGCATTGAAAATAGGAGGACGTTGACGATTCGGAAGTTTCGCGGCGTTTCTATCTCGCGGCTCTACGCGCGAATAAAGGGGATCCAAACCAATTCCATCGGCGCCAAGGTGACATTCGCCTTCGGTGCCGCTCTCATCGTAACGGTCGGATTGGGTGCATTTTCGATCCAACGTCTCGGCGCGGTCAACGCTGCGGCGACCGAGGTGCGTAACGAATGGTTGCCGAGTACCGCGCTTATGGGCCAGCTCGCTTCGGCCGTCGAGCAATATCGCATTCTCGAATCGGTCTACCTCTTATCTGCATCGGATGCCGACACGCGAAAGCGGAACGAGGCGGCGATGCGCGATGAGCAGGGTCTCATTCAGAAGCTGCGCAACGATTAAGAGCCGATGGTGACGCCGGGCGAGGAGCGCGAGCTGATTGACGCCTTCGATAAGCAATGGGTGCAGTATATGGGCGTCCACAATTCGCTCTTGGCGATGAAGCGCAAGGACGATACCCCCGGAGCGGCCGGTCTGTTTACCGGTCAGGAACGCGATTTCTTCAACGCGACCTTGAAAAATCTGACCGATGACATGCAATTGAATCTTCGTGGGGGCCGCCTCGCGGCGGACAACGGTGCCGCGATTTTTGATTTGGCCCGCTATTTGATCGTCGGCGCGATCGCTTTAGCGGCTGCGCTGTGCGTGATAGCGGCGCTGACGATCGTCGCCAGCGTGTCGCGCCCGATCGCCGCGATGACCGAGGCCATGCGGCGTCTGGCGAAGCACGATTTTACCGCGGCGATTGCCGGGATCGGCCGCAAGGACGAGATCGGGACCATGGCGGAAGCCGTCCAGGTCTTCAAAGACAGCATGATTGAAGGGGAGCGGCTTGCCGCCGCTCAAGAAGCGGATCGCGCCATCAAAGAGAAGCGGGCGGCGGCGCTGGAATCCCTCACGCAGAACTTCGAAGCGAAGATCGGGCGGCTGGTGTCGACACTGTCCTCGGCGGCGACGGAGATGCAGGCAACGTCGCAGTCGATGTCTTCGATGGCGGGCGATACGAGCGACCGGTCGGTCACGGTCGCGGCCGCGGCCGAGGAGGCGTCGAACAACGTACAGACGGTGGCGGCGGCAGCGGAAGAGCTTTCGACGTCCGTGGCGGAGATCACGCGTCAGGTGGCACAGTCAACCAAGATCGCGGGCAAGGCGGTCGAAGACGCCAAGCATACCGATGCGACCGTCCAGTCGCTGGCTACCGGAGCGCAAAAGATCGGCGAAGTGGTGACCCTCATTCAGCAGATCGCGAGCCAGACAAATCTGCTTGCCTTGAACGCGACCATCGAAGCGGCACGCGCCGGCGATGCGGGCAAGGGCTTCGCGGTCGTGGCGTCCGAGGTCAAGTCTCTTGCGAATCAGACGGCGCAGGCGACCGAGGAGATCGCCAGCCAAATCGAGGAGATCCGTACCGCGACCAGCCAGGCGGTCAACGCGATCCGCGGCATTGGCGAGGTGATCGGAGAGATCAACGGCATTGCCGCGGCGATTGCTACGGCGATCCAGCAACAGGACGGCACGAGCAAGGAGATCGCGCGAAATGTCCAGCGTGCGGCGGAGGGGGCGCAGGAAGTGACTCGCAACATCGCCAGCGTCAAGGAATCCTCGACCGCCTCGGGCACGGCGGCCAACCGGGTGCTCGTCGCGGCGGACGAGCTTTCAAAGCAAGCGACCGGCCTCAGCAACGAGGTGAACAACTTCATCGCCGAGGTCAATGCGGCCTGACCGGGTCCGTGGCCGTCGAGGCGGCGCATGAGTGATTCGGCTCGAGCCCGCAAGAGCGGCGCGAGCCGGCGATGACAAGGTGAGGGCCGCCGCCGAAGGCTCAGTCGTAAAGCCGCACCAGCACGGGAACATGGTCTGAGCCGCGCTCCCAATCGCGCGCGGCGCGATGCACTGCCGCCCCGGCGAGTCTGTCCTTCAATACCGGCGTCACCCAGACGTGATCGAGGCGCCGGCCGCGGTCGGACGCCGCCCAATCGCGCGCACGGTAGCTCCACCACGTATAAAGCTTCTGCTCGGGCGGAATGAAATAGCGGACGGCGTCGACGAATTTGGCCGCGTCTTGGAGCCGGCCGAGCTTTTCGAGCTCAAGGGGCGTGTGGCTCACCACGTCCAAGAGCTGCTTGTGGGACCAGACGTCGGTTTCGAGCGGCGCGATGTTCAGATCGCCGACCAGGATGGTGGGCTTGCTCGCGCGTCGTCGGCCCTTGAACCAGCCCGTGACTTCGTCGAGAAAGCGGAGCTTGTGCGCGAATTTCGGATTTTCGTCCGGATCGGGAATGTCGCCGCCGGCCGGCACATAGACATTGTGGAGTTCGATGCCGCCGGGCAGTTCTGCGATCGCGTGACGGCAATCCTCGCGTCCGCACCAGCCCTCGCTGCGCGCGTTTTCCAGTTTGACGCGCGACAGGATCGCGACACCGTTATAGCCCTTCATGCCGTGGATCAGCATGTGCCGAAAGCCGAGTGCCTCGACCGCCTCGCGGGGAAAGAACTCGTCCGGCGTCTTCGTTTCCTGAAGACATAACACGTCCGGGTTCAATTCGGCGACCGTACGCTTGACGAGATCGATGCGCAGGCGAACCGAGTTGATGTTCCAGGTGACGAGGGTGAGCGCCATCCTCCGGTTACGCCTTCGCCGGCATGGCTTGATCGAGCCAGTTCAACATCACCGCCGCGATCTCCGCATTATTCTTCTCGAGCATCAGCATGTGACCATTGCCGCGAACGCCCACATCCTTGAGCTGGATGAAGCTCGGATGAACGCCGGCCTGCTCGAGGAATTTCACGGTCAGGTGGTCATAGACGGCATGATAGGAGGCTTCGCCGGTGACGATCAGAATCGGCATTTTCCGAAGATTAGGAAGTTGGCGCGCCGGTTCCTGCTGCAGCCAGCCGCGCGCGAGGCCCGGCCCGTCTGGCGCGCCCTGCCGCACCGGAACCAACTCCTCGGGCGATGACGCCGGCGGATCATAGGCCAGCGGGACGGATGTCAGGCCCCAGGGCCGCGCTTTGCCGCCCGCGTGATAGAATTCCGGCGGTCCCACATGCTCCAGGCCGATCTCGTAAAAGGGCGGGCCGCTCGGTTCGACTTGCAACAACGCCTTGACGGCATCGGGACGCGCATCCGCGACCGGCCAGCCGAAAGCGCCGGATTGGGAATGGGTGAGCAAGATCGATGGCCCGATCTTATCGATCAGCGCGATCAACGCGTCGCGGTTCAGTTCCTGTTGGCGCGCGAAATCCGCGATCGTCGGCAGTTGCGAGGCAAAGAATTGATCGAAGACGGGATCGCCGGGCTCATCGCCGCCCGGCCATTGCGTGTGCAAGGCAGCCTGCGGCCAAAGCTGCTGCCGTTTGATGGCGACGAAACGCTGCTGCGCGCCTTCGACCTCCGGATCGCGGACCGGTCCGTACAAATCCGAGCGATAGGCCGCACGCCCGCGGCCGACTTGATCGACGACATAAACGGCGTAGCCCCGGCGTAGAAAATGCTGGGCCCAGCCTTCGCGTCCGTCGGGCGTCCCGGTATAATTCGTGCCCGATTGGCTGCCGCCATGGACCATGATCACGGGATAGGGGTGCGCGAGATTTTGCGGAATCTGAAACTCCGCATAAAGCTGGCCGCTCATGACGCGCTTACCGCCGATGGTCGCGTAATGACCGCCGGCGAAAAGGTAGCCCTGGCGCGCGATCATCAAAGGTTCCGGCATTGCCATTGATCCAAGCCTCCGCATTCGAGCCGTTTGTTTGAAGCACAAAAGCGGCAAGGCTAGAAGAGGAAGCAGCGGCCTCCGGCAATGCCCACCAGCCAGCGCCGGGCCGCCATCCGCGAGGACGACCGACGCGCCTTCATCACACGGCCGTTCGGCGATGGCGAGGCCAATTTGGGAGCGCCAAAAAAAGGCGCCCGGCTAGGGGGATAGCCGAGCGCCCGAAGCCCCGTCGCGGGGGGACCCGTTGGGGCTCGGGGGAACGCCCGACGGGCCGGCGGCAGGCGAACCCGCCGCGCTTCTGTGCATGTAGGTGGGAACTGGGGGGACGCGCGTCAATCACCCTCACGCTTCCGTGCGCGGTCGTGATCGGGGGCGCGACCACCACATCGCGATGCGGCTACCGACGCGCGAGCGGCGGTTGGTGATCGGGTTATCGCAGAGGATCGGCTAGGGCGCGCTCGACGGCCGAGCGCGCCCGGGCACGGGCGCGGCAGGCGGCGCCAAAGGCCGCGAAGAGTTGTACCGAGAACGGATCGTCGGCAAAGCGGAATTCCGGATGCCATTGCACGCCGACGACGAAACGCGCGGCCGGTAGCCGAACCGCCTCGATCTGGCCATCGGGAGCGAGCGCCTCCACGACGAGGGACGGTGCGAGCCGGTCGATGCCTTGATGGTGAAGCGAGTTGACGGTCAACGCGTGTTTGCCTGCCAACCCTTCGAACAACCCGCCTGCGGTCAGTTCCACGCCGTGAGCGCGATGGGCGTAGCGCTCATCGACGGAGTCGAGCTTGGGCGCACGATGATCGAGCCGCCCGGGTACTTCGTGAACCCGCTGGTGCAGCGTTCCGCCGAGAGCGACATTCAATTCCTGAATGCCACGGCAAATCGCCAAGACGGGTAAGTCGGCCTGGATCGCCGCGCGCAGCAATGGCAATACGACCCCATCCCGAGCCGGATCGTGGAGCGTATCGGGCAGGCTCGGGGATCCGTCATAATGGTGTGGTTCCACGTTGGACGGGGATCCGGGCACGAGCAACCCGTCGATCCGGGCGACTGCGGCCTGGGCCATGGCGGCCTCGCCTTCGGCCGGGACAAGCAGCGGCATTGCGCCGCTGCCCTCGACCACGGCATCGACGTATTTCTTGACGACGGCGTGAGCGGGATGGCCGCCGCCCGGCGTCATAATCTCGCGTCGGCAGCATTGGATGCCGATGACGGCAACGGGACGAGCCTGGTCTCGCGGAGCAGAGCCGGGCATGGGCGCGGCGATCATCGACATGGAAAGACGATGGACTGAGAGCGTAACGGTTGCAACAGCAGTAAACTCAAGGCTGATTAACGGCCCGCTAATAGCTCGATAAAACGGGGGGGCGATGTCGATGCCGCCCGGCTCAGTTGGGATTGCGCGCTCCCGGCGGCCGCGGATCGGTCCAATAGAACAGGCTGGGATTGAGCGACGCACCGTAATGCGGATCATCGAGCGTGACGGTAACGGCCCTTTGCTGGGCATCCACCAGATGCCATTGCTTCAGTTCGAGCGGGTGATCGCTTAACACCAGGGTCGCCTTGCCCAGATCGGGGTTCTTGGTCTCGGTGACGGTGACGCGCAGCGCCCCAGGATCGCGCTCAAGATTGCTCACGCTAAGATCGCCGCCGAAGGTGACGTTGTCCTGAAGAAGGAACCAAGCGGGGGTATCTTTGAGCGCGAAGAAGCTGATCTCCTCGAGCTGCTTGTCGTAATACCAGACCCGGCCGTCGGTCGCGACCAACAGAATCGGCACGGGCGGATCGTATTCGACCCGCATGTGACCGGGACGCGAGAGATAGAGCGTACCGGTCGCGATGCCGCCCTCGCCCGTGATCTGTTCGAAACGCGACTGCAAGGTATGGATACCGTTGAGATATTCCTGCACGCGTTTCAGATCCGCATTATCCGCATTTGATACCGCGGCGCGCGAAAAAGTCGCCAGCAAGCTCAACGCGGCGAAAGCGGGCACCGCCGCAAGAACGCCCCGGCGGGAAACGGGCAAGCACGATGAAAGTTTTTTCATTCCTCGTCGATGTTCCGGCCAAGCACCTCGCGCTTGCCGACATGGTTAGCCGGCGTCACGACGCCTTCGGCTTCCATGCGCTCGATAATGCGCGCGGCACGGTTATAGCCGATCTGCAGGTGGCGTTGCACGAAACTGGTCGACGCCTTGCGCTCGCGGCAGACGAGCGCCACTGCCTGATCGTAGAGTTGATCGCCCGAGCCCACTGAATCCGCGCCGAAGCTCATGCCCAGCTCGTCATCCGCATCCTCGGTCACCTCTTCGATATAGGTGGGCGGTCCGCCATTCTCCTTCAAGAAGCGAACGACGCGCTCGACCTCGTCGTCGGAGACGAAGGGCCCGTGAACGCGCGTGATGCGTCCGCCGCCCGCCATATAGAGCATGTCGCCGCGGCCCAGAAGCTGCTCAGCCCCCGACTCGCCGAGAATGGTGCGGCTGTCGATTTTCGAGGTGACCTGAAAGCTGATCCGGGTCGGAAAATTGGCCTTGATCGTCCCGGTGATGACATCGACCGAGGGCCGCTGCGTCGCCATCACGATGTGAATGCCGGCCGCGCGCGCCATCTGGGCGAGACGCTGAACCGCGGCTTCGATATCCTTGCCCGCGACCAGCATCAGATCGGCCATTTCGTCGACGACGACGATAATAAGCGGCAGCGGCGTCGAGGCCAGCGCCTGTTCCTCGAAGATCGGCCGGCCGGTTTCCTCGTGGAAGCCGGTTTGAACCTTGCGCTTCAGGATTTCGCCGCGGGACTTCGCTTCGGCGAGCCGCTGATTGTATCCCTCAATGTTGCGCACGCCCAATTTCGACATGGCGCGATAACGGTTCTCCATTTCACGCACGGTCCATTTGAGCGCCACAACCGCCTTGCGCGCTTCGGTGACGACCGGGGCGAGAAGATGAGGAATGCCGTCATAGACCGATAATTCGAGCATCTTGGGATCGATCATGATGAATTTGCACTGGTCGGGCGGCATGCGATAAAGAATCGAGAGGATCATCGTATTGATGCCAACCGACTTACCCGAGCCGGTGGTTCCGGCGATGAGAAGATGCGGCATGCGCGCGAGATCGGCGATCACGGGCGTGCCGCCGATATCCTTGCCGAGCACGAGGGCGAGCTTGGCGGCCGTGCGCTCGTAATCTTCCGATGCGAGAAGCTCGCGCAGATAGACGACCTCGGCGCGCGAATTCGGCAGCTCGATGCCGATCACGTTGCGCCCGGGGATGACGGCGACACGCGCCGAGATGGCGCTCATCGAGCGCGCAATGTCGTCGGCAAGGCCGATGACCCGCGAGGCCTTGATGCCCGGCGCGGGCTCGAGCTCGTAGAGCGCGACCACGGGTCCGGGCCTCACCTTGACGATCTGGCCTTGAATGCCGAAATCGGCGAGCACGGATTCGAGAAGCCGCGCATTCTGCTGCAAAGCATCGGCGCTGATCTGGGCGAAGCGCGAGGGCGGCACCTCGTCGAGCAAATCCAGCGGCGGCAGCAAATGCTCGCCCGCCGGCACGAGATCGAGAAGCGCCTGGCGCTGACTTTCGCGGTTCTTGGCGCGGCGCGGCAGATCGACCTTCGCCACGCGTTTGAGCGGGACGGCGATCGCTTCCTCTTCCTCCTCTTCGTGCTCCTCGGGAGAGGATCGTGGTGGGCCGAGCCGCGGCTCCCGGCGCAAGCGCGCCTCATCCTGGAGACCGGCGCTTTCGGCCCGTTCCATGGGCCAGCGCGGCAAGGATGGCAGCCGCGCGGCGATGCGCGCCCAGAGCCCGGGTGCGGGTTCCTGCTGCCGACGCGCGCCCGGCCGCACATAGCGCCGCTTCTCCTCCGCGCGCGGCGTAAATCCGATGAATGACCAGCCCAAGACGTAGACGAGCATCAAGGCAACGAGCAGGGCCGCCGCCATGGCCGAAAGCGGCGGCGCCACGTCGATATGGGCGACGCCGTCGCGGCCGAGCTTGCCGAGGACGCCACCGAGCCCGACCTTGAGCGGCCAGCTCGAAAAGGGCGGCACGATCGAGATCGCGAAGGAGGCTGCGATCAGCAAGAACGGCAGCACCGCGATTTTGAGCCAGAGGCGCTTGAGCCCGCGTCCTGTCACGAGACGAAGCGCCCAATCGAACAGCACGATCGGCAACAGCCAGGCCGCAAGCCCCAGCCATTGGAGCAGCACATCGGAAGCTTGGGCGCCGGGAAGGCCCATCCCGTTTTTGACATAGGCGCTGATCGATTGGTTCCAGGACGGATCGCCCCGGTCATGGGTCGCAAGCGCCACGAGGAGCCACAACCCCGCCGCAAGGAATGCCAAACCGAAGGCGATGGCGAAGAAGCGTCGCCAAGCCTGGAGCGGCGATGCAGGAAATTTGCGGTCGGCTTCGGTAATGCTCGCCATGCTTTCCTCGTTTCAGAGAACGCGCAGCATGCGCCGCATGCCGGCTTCGATCGTGGCATCGTCATGGACCAGCGCAACACGGATGTAACGCCGGCCCGGATTCTCATGGCCCGGATTCGTGCGCGTGGTGTAGGCCCCCGGCAAGGTGCGCAAGGCGGCCTCGCGCCACAAGGTCAAGGCTCCTTGCTCGCCATCGCCGACATCGAGCCACAAGAAGAATCCGCCTTGGGGCCGGTAGAAGTCGAACCGGCCGCCCAGCAGGCTTTCCGCAACGTCGAATTTTCGGCGATAGAGCGCGCGGTTGGCTTCGACGTGCGACTCCTCGCTCCAGAGCGCGATCGCGGCGTCCTGAATGGGCAACGGTACTTGCGCGCCCGCGTAAGAGCGCAGATGCGCAAAGCGCTCGATCAGGCGCGCGTCGCCGGCGACGAAGCCGCAGCGCAAACCCGCCGCATTCGAGCGCTTGGAGAGCGAGTGGAAGACCAGAACCTGGTCGAGCGCGCCGCCCAATTCGGCGCAGGCCTCGAGCGCGCCGGGGGGTTGAACGCGGTCGTAGATTTCGCCGTAACACTCATCCATGGCGAGCACGAAATCGAAGGCGCGCGCGAGGGCGATCGCTTTTTTGAGATAGGCCATGTCGGCGATTGCGCCCTGCGGATTGGCGGGGCTGCACAAATAGAACAGCGCGCAGCGTGCCAGCGCGCTCTCGGGGATGGCGTCGAGATCAGGTAGAAACCCAGTTTCCTTGGTGCAGTCGAGATAGACCGGCTCGGCACCTGCCAAAGTCGCGCCGCCGACATAGACGTTGTAATAAGGGTTCGGCATCAGCACGGTCGGGACGCCGCCGGCTTTTTCCTGCGGCACTGCCATTTGAGGGCAAAGAAAAAGGGCCTCCTTAGTGCCATTGACGATCAGCACGTTGCGCTCGCCGGTCACCATCGTCGGGGGCAAGCGGTAGCGTCCCGCGAGCCAGCGCGCGCAAGCGGCGCGGCATTCCGGCGTCCCCGCAGGCGGCGGGTAGCGATTCCAGAGATCGGCTTTCTCGGCCAGGATGCGTGCCAGCATGGGCGGCGGCGCGTGTTGCGGTTCGCCCACCGCCCAAGGAAGCACGGTTTCGTTGGAACGCGGCTGCACGCCGTCAAAAAGCTCGCGGAGCTTCGAGAACGGATTATCGGCAAGCCGTTCGAGGCGCAGGTTGATCGGCAAGTATAAAACAACCTCGTAAACTACGGGCACTCAACGAGAACATGATACGCGCATGGACGGCCGCCGCCAAGCGCCGGCCGAAGCGGCCCCGCGGGCAACCAGAGCGCGGGCGCTAGGCGGCCTGTACCGACGGGACCCCGCGCTTGCGCCCGATGAGGAGCGCCGCCGCGAGTCCGCAAAGTGCCGCAGCCGAAAGCCAAATGCCTGGCATCGCAGGATTTTCGGTCACGTGAATGAGATAGGTGCTGATGGCCGGCGTGAAGCCGCCGAACGCGGCCGTCGCAAGGCTATAGGCAACGGCAAAGGCGGAGGTCCTCACGCTGGCCGGCATGATCTCGGTCAGCGCCACGACCATGGCGCCGTTGTAACTGCCATAAAGGAAAGACAGCCAGAGTTCGACGGTCAGGAGCCGCGCGAAGGAAGGCGCATCGACGAGCCAGGAAAGCGCCGGATAGGCCGTCACGAGCGTCAGCGCCGTAAAGGCGATGAGAAGGGGCCGGCGACCGATCCGGTCGGAGAGTGCGCCCATCGCCGGCAGCCAGAAGAGATTGGACACGCCGACGCAGAGCGTGACGAAGAGGCTGTCGGTCGCGCGCAGATGCAGCACGGTGGTGCCGAAGGTGGGCGTATAGGCGGTGATGAAATAGAACGACACGGTCGTCATCGTCACCATCAGCGTCCCGGTGAGAACCAGGCGCCAGTGGCTCGCCACGGCGCGAAAGATTTCGTGGACCGTCGCGTGTCGCCGACCTTGGAGGAATGCGTCGGTCTCAACGAGGCCGCGGCGCAGCACGAAGATCAGCGGGACGATGAGGCAGCCGATCAGGAACGGGATCCTCCAGCCCCATTGCGTCATCTGTTGGGGCTCGAGATAGGAATTGAGCATGACGCCGAGAAGGGCGACGACCATCACCGCGACTTGCTGGCTGCCCGATTGCCAGCTGACATAAAATCCCTTGTGCCCTTGGGTTGCGATCTCCGAGAGATAGATCGAGACTCCGCCGAGTTCGGCGCCGGCCGAGAAACCCTGAACCAGCCGCCCCAGGACGACGGCGAGCGGCGCGAACCAGCCCCAGCTCGCATAACCCGGGACCAACGCGATCAGCAGCACGCCCGCCGCCATCAAACCAAGCGTCAGGAGCAGACCGGCGCGGCGCCCATGCTTATCGATATACGCGCCGAGAAAGATCGCGCCCAAGGGGCGCATCAGGAAGCCCGCGCCGAAGGTCATGAAAGACGACATCAGCGAGGCGAATTCGCTCGTGCTCGGAAAGAAGGTATGTCCGATGGCGGCTGCGTAATAGCCGAAGACGAAAAAATCGAACATCTCCAGAAAATTGCCGCTGGAGACCCGGATGACGGCCAAGATCTTGGCAAAGCGGTCCGAATGTGCGGTCATGCGCCCTTCCTCGTGAAGGGCGAGATTAACCGAGGCGGGCCGCGGGGCAAAATGCCGTTCCGCGGCGCGGCGCGCCTCAAAGAAAAGAGGGTGCCGCGAACGGCACCCTCAAGGCTCTGGAGAAACGATCGGTACTACGCGGTACTACGCTTGGACAACAAACACGATTATTGAACAGTCTCGCCGTGAAGAGCGAGATCGAGGCCGTCGCGTTCGATCTCTTCATCGACACGCAGGCCGACCATGATATCGACAAGCTTGAGAATGATCAGCGACACGATGACGTCATAGATGATGACGATGAGGACGCCCTCGATCTGATTGATCACCTGACCGCCATTGCCTTCGATCCAACCGGATGTCCCGCCATATTCGCTGATGGCGAAGACACCCGTGAGGATGGCGCCAGTGGCCCCGCCGATCGCGTGGACGCCGAAACAGTCGAGCGCGTCGTCGTAGCCGAAGAGGTGCTTGACCCAAACCGCGCCGGAATAACACACGGCGCCGCCGGCGATGCCGATCGCGAGCGCGCCCGCCGGGCCGACGAAACCCGATGCCGGGGTGATCGCAACGAGGCCGGCAACCGCGCCTGAGCAGACACCGACGACGGTGGGCTTGCCGCGGTGAATCCATTCGACGAACATCCAGGTAAGCCCTGCCATGCCGGTCGCGATTTGTGTGACCGCCATCGCCATGCCCGCCTGGATGCCAGCGGTGACCGCCGAACCGGCGTTGAACCCGAACCAGCCGACCCAGAGAAGGCCGGCGCCGATGAAGGTCAGCACAACGTTATGCGCGGGTCCGGTGTCCTTGCGCTTGCCGAGCATGAGCGCGCACATCAAGCCGGCAACCCCGGAATTGACGTGCACGACCGTTCCGCCGGCGAAGTCGAGGACTTTTACCCACGCATCGTCATTGCCGCTGTTGAGAATTCCGCCTGGGCCCCAGACGAAATGGGCCACCGGGGCGTAGACGAAGATCGACCACAAGCCGATGAACCACAACATCGCCGAGAACTTCATGCGCTCGGCGAAGGCGCCGGCGATCAGTGCCGGCGTGATGATCGCGAAGGTCAACTGGAACATGCTGTAGACCGTCTCGGGGATCGTCGCCGCCAAGGGGTTGGGGTTGCCGACGCCCTTGCCGACGTCGCTCAAGATCCCCTGGAGGAAGGCGCGACTGAGGCCGCCGACGAAGGGCGTTCCCGGCGTGAAGGCCATGCTGTAGGTGCAGACCGTATAGAGCACCGTCACGAGGCAGGTGATCGCGAAGCTCGTCATGACCGTATCGCCGACATTCTTCTTGCGTACCAGGCCGCCGTAGAAGAGGCCGAGGCCCGGCACGGTCATCATGAGCACCAGCGCGACGGAGGTCAGCATCCAGGCGGTGTCGCCCGAATTAGGTGTGCAAGCCTCAAGCGTCTTGGCGTCGCAAGCCGGCGGGGACGCTTCCGCCGCGGGTGCGGCCGGCGCGGCCGCCGCCGGAGCGGCAGGAGCGGCGGCGGGTGCCGAGGGAGCTTGGGCGTAGGAAACGGCGGTTGAGACCGCGACAGTAACAAGAACGAGCGGCAAAATTAGCGCCGCGATTGACCATAACCTCCGAAATGTCATTAGAAACCTCCCGTTTGACCACGCGCGCGACCGAACCACGCCCGACCGGCGCCTCGCACCGTAAGAACAAGATTCGTGCCAAACACGGATTCCTCTAGAAATCATGGCTTTTTGGTGCCGGCCTGTGCATTGCACCATAAATTTGCTGAAATATTGGACAAAAAATTTGCAGCTGCCTGATAAATGATCACTGGATGCCGAAGGGCCTGTAAAAGCGACAAAATCGAGCCGCATCTTGTCTTTGTTGTCGGACCGTTTCAGGTTGCGGGCCATGGTGAAGTTAAAGAAATCCTTGTCGAGCGCCGTCATGGAAAGCGAGCTCGCGATTGCCGGCGGGGGGCTTTCCGGCCTTTCGCTGGCGATTGCCTGTGCGGGCGCTGGAATCAAGACCGTCGTGATCGACCGCGACGACCCGGCGGCGATGCTGGCAGCGCCCTATGACGGCCGAACCACCGCTGTCGCTTACGGCTCGCAGCAAGTCTTGAGCGGGATCGGGGTTTGGCGGACGCTCGCGGCGCAAGCGGAGCCCATTCGCGAAATCCGCGTGGCCGATGGCGATTCGCCGCTCTTTCTGCATTACGACCACCGCGATCTCGGCACCGAACCGCTCGGCTACATCGTCGAAAACCGGCTGCTACGGCGCGCATTGTTCGCGCGCGCGCGCGAGCTCGACGCGCTCACCATTCTCGCGCCGCTGGGCGTCGAAGCGCGCGACGAGAACGCGGCCAGCACCAGCTTGCGTTTATCGGATGGGCGCGTGGTTCGCGCCGCGCTCGTCATCGGGGCAGACGGGCGAAATTCGCCCTTGCGCGAAGCGGCCGGTATCAAGATCTATTATAAAGCCTATCGCCAAACCGCGATCGTCTGCACCGTGCGACACGAGATTCCGCATCGCGGGACCGCCGTCGAGCATTTTCGAAATGCCGGCCCCTTCGCCATTCTGCCGATGAAGGGCGAGCGTTCCTCGATCGTGTGGACCGAGCGCAGCGCCGACGCGTCGGCGCTCCTCGCTCTCGATGAAGAAAGCTTTACGGCCGAGCTGGCCCGCCGGTTCGGCGATCACCTCGGCGCGCTCGAGATCGAGGGTGGGCGCTGGTCCTATCCGCTGACCCTGCTGCATGCCGAGCGCTACACCGCACCGCGCCTCGCCCTGATCGGCGATGCCGCGCATGTCATTCACCCGATCGCCGGCCAAGGATGGAATCTCGGCGTGCGCGATATCGCGGCGCTGGCCGAACTCCTCGTTGACGCGGCGCGGCTCGGAATGGATCTCGGCGGCGGCTTGCTGCTCGAGCGCTACGAGCGCTGGCGGCGGATCGACAATCTGACCTTGACCGCGGTCACGGACGGACTCAATCGGTTGTTCTCGAACACCTTGCCGCCGGTCCGGCTCGTTCGCGATCTTGGTCTTGCGGCGATCGATCGCGCGCCGCGCACCAAGCGCTTCCTCATGCGGCATGCGATGGGGATTGTCGGCGATCTGCCCCGGCTCGTGCGCGGCGAGGCCCTTTAGCCAGCGATACCGATGGAGCGATGGCGGACCCGACCGATCATCCCGCCAGGCCGGAGCCGCAACAGCGCGTCGCGAACAACACCACGCGTCAATAAAACGCCATGGTCTCGGGCCCGAGATGGGTCCTGATCGATCCGGCGACCTGCACGGCCTTCAGATCGATCACCGCGATCGTGCCGTCGTCGTGATTGGTGACGAGGGCATGATTGAGATCCTCGGCGAACGCGATGCCCATTGGCCCCTTGCCAAGCTTGAAGAGATGCTGGCGCTCGGGCGCTTCCGTGTCGATCACAGCGGCCATGCGCGAGACGTTGAACGAGATCACGAGATAGCGATTGTCGGGGCTGACGCGCAACCGGTTGAGCTGCGGCGGGAAATCGCCGAGCCCCTCGACCATGATGCGGCCGGCGACGGCGTCGGTTCGCGGGTCGATGACGCTGATCTCGGGGCGTGCGCTCGATGCCTGATAGACGCGGTTGCCATCGGGCGCGGTGGCGACGCCTTGGCACTCGTAGCGGAAATCGGGGATCCGCTTGATCACTTGGCGCGTTTCGGTATCGATCACGCTCATGAAGCTCAGCTGCCGGTGCGGCACATAGATTTTCGTGCCATCGGCGGTCGCCGCCATGAAATGCGTGCGCAGGCTGCCGGTCTCGACATGGCCCAGTACCGCGCCGCGTTCTGGATCGATATAGACGAGCGCGTGGCTCGACTCCGCGGTGGCCCAGAGCAGCCCGTTCTTGTCGAACATCAGACCATGCGGCGCCAGGAAAGGCGCGATCTCGATAAACCCGTCGAGCTTCTTCGTCGCGAGGTCGAGAACCGCGATCCGCGTGCCCGGCTCGGTATTGGTTCCGACCTGGCCGTTGCCATAGATCGAGACATAGGCCTTCTTGCGATCGGGCGAGAGCACCACCTCATGCGGAAAATCGGGCAGCTTGATCTCCTCGACCAGCGTGTAATTCTTGGCGTCGTGAAATTCGACAAAACCGTCGCGCTTGCAGACGACGACGAGACCGGTCGTGCCCAGCGAATGGTTGATATCGGTCCCGGGACGCGTCGGTTTCGCAGGCGGAAGAGTCATGGCCATATCCTCGCTCTGATTGCCCGCATCGCATCGGCGAAGGCTTGGCGCCCCGGCCTCGGCTTGGCCATGCATCATAATCCGCCGGGAGTGGCGATCAAACCGTTGCGGCGGCGGTTCGCGCCTCGCTCTCACGGTCCCTGCCGCAACGGCAGACCGGGCCGCGCCGACGGGCGGCGTCAGCGCAACACCGGTAAGTCACGCCGGCGCCACGCGAAGACCGGCACGACGCGAAAGGCGAGGAAACAGCGGGGGCGCATCGCCCAGGAAGCCAAAGGGCAGCGCCGATCCTCATGGCGATCTGCTCCATGCGCACCTTTCGCTTACGGGTTCAGCCCTTGGGTTCGCGGCTGAGCCCGGCCTTATCGAGCGCGGCAAGATAGGCCGGCCAACGGCGCGCCTGCTCGACTCCGAGTTGATAGAGGTAGCTCCAGGAATAAATTCCGGTGTCGTGCCGATCGTCGAAGATCAAGCGCACGGCATAGTGACCGACCGGCTCGATGCGCGCGATGCCGACGCCCGCCTTGCCGGGCACGACTTGCTTCTGGCCGGGCCCGTGGCCTTGAACCTCGGCGGACGGGCTTTCGACCCGCAGATACTCCGCCGGTAAGCGGAAATGGGACCCATCTTCGAAGACGATCTCGAGCACTTTCTCGGCCTGCTTCAAGCGTAGCTCGGCCGGCCAGCTCTGGGTTCCCAATCCGGCCATGACGCGGCCTAGGACTTACCGGCGAGCGCCGCCTTTTCGGCGTCGCCCAAGGGGCGTGCCTCGTCGATCAGCATGATCGGGATCCCGTCACGGACCGGATAGGCGAGACCGGCCTGCGCGCTTACCAGCTCCTGCTTTGCGCGATCATAGGTCAGCGGCCCTTTGGTCAGCGGGCAGACCAGGATCTCGAGAAGCCTTGGATCGATTTCGCTCGCGGGATCGGCCATTGCCATATCTCCAAACAGCTGGGGCGTCAGTTGGGCGTGGCGCCGCCGGGCGTCACATTGCTCGCCACCGACATTTCGACCAGCGCCGTAAGGATCTTCGCGCGTTCGGCCGTGCGGCGCGCCTCGAGCAACGCCTGCTTCTCGCGCGGACTGAACGGACATGCCATAGCGAGCGAGTTGACGAGATGCTCGAGTGGCGCCGATTTCAGCACATCGGAATCGGGGGTAATGCCGTGGCGTTCGAAGAACGGCGCCAAGGCCGCGACCATGCGGTCGCGATCGACGTTCTCCTCGTCTTCTTCAAGATCGCCGCGCCAGGCCTGCCAATCGGGCACGACCTGGCGGAACAGATCCTGGCGCGGCGGCTCGCGTACGATGTCGAAACGGGCGACCCCCTTCAAGGTCAAGAGGAACCGTCCATCCGGCGTTTCGGCGAATTCGACGATTCGGCCAGCGCAGCCGGTACGATAGACCAGGGGATCGCCGGCATCGCCCGCGCCTTCTTGGGGCTGGACCATGCCGAGCAGACGGCCGTGGGCCAAAGCGTGCTGTGTCAGGGCGAGATAACGCGGCTCAAAGATATTGAGGGGCAGGCGCCCGCGGGGCAGCAGCAAGACGCCGGTCAAAGGAAAGATCGGCAGCAGGGCCGGAAGATCTTCAAAGCGCGGCTCGAAGCTCATGCCGCAGGTTCACGAGAAGAGAATCGAGGAAAGCCGCTTCCTCGACTGGACCGTGAGCGGATCGCCCAGCCCGATCGCCTCGAAGAACTTCACCAGTTGTTTGCGCCCGGCCTGCTCGTTCCATTCGCGATCGCGGCGCACCTGTTCGAGAAGCTGGTCGATCGCCGCCTCGCGTTCGCCCGAAGCAAAGAGCGCCGAAGCGAGATCGAGCCGCGCCTGATGATCGGCGGGGTTGCGCTCGAGCCGCGCGCGCAGCTCGCCAACCGCGCCCTCCGCTTTGGCACCGGCTTCGGCGAGCTCGAGCCCGGCGCGAGCCGCCGTCACATCGGCATGGGCGGCGTGCTCGGCCGGGATCTGGTCTAGAATCTCCTTCGCCTGCATGAGATCTTTCTTGGCGATCGCGATTCGCGCAAGACCGGCCATGGCATCGACATTTCCCGGATCGTGCTGGGCCACCTGCGCGAAAATATTGGCCGCGCGCGCGAGATCGCCCGACGCGAAGGTTTCCTTGGCAAGGGCCACGGCCTCGGCGACCGGCGAGGCAGCGGGACCCGCCGCGGCCGCGAGTTTGCCGACGAACTGCTTCACCTGGCTGTCGGGAAGCGCGCCGACGAAACCATCCACCGGGCGGCCATCCTTGAAGGCATAGACCGCGGGAATCGATTGAATCCGCATCTGCTGCGCCAGATCCGGATTTTCGTCGATATTGATCTTCACCATGCGCACCGCGCCCTTGGCATCGCGCACGGCTTTCTCGAGCGCCGGGCCAAGCTGCTTACAGGGTCCGCACCAAGGCGCCCAGAAATCGACCACCACCGCGGCATCGTGCGATGCGTCGATCACGTCCGCCATGAAGGTGGCGGTCGAGCCGTTTTTGACGAGATCGGCGTCGCCCGCTGCCGCGGCGCCGCCTCCAATGATCGCTTCCATATGCTTTTCCCTTTGACCCTGCCCTAAAAATGGCGGTCCCCGGCGCTAAGCGCAAGGGCGGCAGGAGAACCTCCCTCCGGCGCAAGTGGCCGCGCCGCAGCGCGCCTGGCGGGTCCGATCCGAACGCGAGGCCATGATCGGGTGCCGGCGGTGAAGATCACCGGGTAATTGAAAACCAACCCTTGGCCTCCTATGATCGCGCCCCTTGGATGCGGGCGTAGCTCAGGGGTAGAGCACAACCTTGCCAAGGTTGGGGTCGAGGGTTCGAATCCCTTCGCCCGCTCCAATGAAACTCTCGGAAAACCGATATTTTTGTCGATTATGCGTCCGACCGGCCCGTTCCGCGGCTGTTCGGTCGCATAAGCGAGATTTAACATCTGCGCCTTACGGTCGCCTCCTGACCTGGCTCGGCGGCCCTGACATGCAGAATGGCGACGATCGGCGAGCCGGGCCCGGACCGGCTCGGTTCGGGCGACGCGGCGAGGTCATTTCCGCCGCGCCCGCCGAGGCGCCCGTCGCGTTCGGGCGGCGTCCGGCCGCGCGCGCGGCGAGCCTCCCGGAATCTTCGCCGCGCGCCGAGAAGCCTCTCTTTCCGCGACAAGATTTCCAGGCCCTGCCCGCCGCGCTACCGCGCGAAGACGAGCTGGCGGCTTTCTTCGGGCCACATGCGGAAGCTTACCTGGCGACCTATCGTGCCTGGCAAGCCAGCGGGGCAGCAGATGCGCACCCCCTTCTTTCGTGGCGTGGGCCTCTTCGCGGCGATCGTCTCTGGGCTGCGTGCTTATTTCCGGTGCCCTGGCTCTTCTACCGCAAGCTCTACGGCCATGGCGCCGCGGCGCTCACGGTAAGCCTCGCCAGCGCCCTCCTCGCGCCAGACATCGTGAGCGCCATCGTGAGCATTGCGATCAGCGCCCTCGTCATGCGCTACGGGAAACGCCTCTATGTGGATCGCGCGCTCAAAGCGACCGGCATCGCGGATCGGCGCGGCCTCACCGGGGCCGAGCGGGCAAGCTATCTGCGTCACGCCGGCGGTCTCTCGGTGCTTGGCCTCGTGGCCGGAATGTTGTTGTTCGTATTCCCCATCGCATGGCGACTGACGGCCGGTCTTTAGCGACCGGAAATTCCAGCCGTCAGGCTGGCACCTGCCGAAGATCGCGCGCCGGATCGAAGGGCCCGCCGATCGATGCTAGAGTGCGCGCTGGAATCGATTCCGATGTCGGAATGAACCAGAGCAACGAGACGGCGGATTTCCTTCTTGCCCTGGCGCGGCAGAAGATCGGAAGCGGGCAGCTGGGCGAGGCAGCGAGCATTCTGACGCGTGCGCTCATGTTGCGTCCGGCCGACCCGCTGTTGCTGCACACGCTCGGCCTGATCTCCTGCGGACAGGGAGAGCTTGCACAAGGTGCCGATTATTTCCGCCGCGCCATTGCCTGTCAGCCTGATCATCCCGAGGCCCATGCGAATTTGGGGTTGGCCTTGGCGCAGCTGGACGAGCTTGATGCCGCCATTGCCGCCTATCGGCGAAGCATCGCGTTAAAGCCCGGGGTTGCCGGCACGTGGATCAATTTGGGCCGCGTCCTCGCGCGCGCGCGCCAAACTGACGAAGCCATCGCCTCTTTCGGGCAAGCCTTGGCGATCGTACCAGCCGCCCTCGAGGCTCTCTGCGGCCTTGGCGCCGCCCATTTCGAGCAAGGGGAGTACGAGAAGTCGGCAACGAAGCTTCGCGAGGCTTTGCGCGTCGAGCCCAACTCATGGGCGGCTGCTTACGGTCTCGGCAACGCTCTCTTGCAGCAAGGCGAGGTCGAAAGCGCAATGGTCCATTATCGGCACGCCTTGCCGTTGCGGCCGGATTCCTCCGAAACGCTTTTAGCGCTTGGCGCAGCCTCGTTCGTGGGAGGCCGCTTAGGGGACGCGATCCGTTTTTGCCGGGATGCGCTGGCGCGCGATCCGACATTGAGGGCCGCGGCCGTCAATCTCGGGATCTATAAAAAATATGCGTGCGACTGGGAGGGGTTCGACGCCCATCAGGCGTTGATGCGACACGAAGTCGGCGCGGGAACGGGCTTGGTTCCCCCCTTCGCTTTCCTGCACATCGCCGCGAGCGCCGCGGAGCAGTTGCGGTGCGCGCGCCAGGTGGCGGAAGGACCGGCGATACGGGCAACACCCTCATTCTCATCATGGCCCCGCGCTTCGGCGGCGAAGATTCGCCTCGGCTATCTTTCCTCCGATTTTCGCGATCACGCCACGGCCCATCTGACCGCGGAATTGTTCGAGCGGCACGACCGGTCCCGCTTCGATGTCCTCGGTTATTCTCTGGGAGCCGATGACGGCAGCGCGATACGGCGCCGTCTCGTCGACGCCTTCGACGGATTCGTCGATCTCACGCGACTCTCGTCATCGGCGGCCGCCCAACGCATCCACACGGACGGCGTCGAGATCCTCGTGGATTTGAACGGCTATGCGCAGCAGGGGCGGCCCCAAATCGCCGCCATGCGCCCGGCGCCGGTTCAGGTGAATTATCTGGGCTATCCGGGCACGATGGGCGCGCCGTTTATCGACTACATCATCGTCGATCCTGTTATCGTTCCGTTCGATCAGCAGGCATTCTTCACGGAACGGCTGGTCCACCTGCCCGAATGCTATCAGGCGAACGACTCCCGTCGCGCATCGGCCGAGGCGACCCCGTCACGTCCGGATTGCGGATTGCCCGAGAACGGCTTCGTCTTCTGCTGCTTCAATAACCCGACCAAAATCACGCCGCCCATCTTCGCGCTGTGGATGCGATTCCTGCATGCTCAGCCCGAGAGCGTCCTATGGCTACAGGGCAACGCCCTTGCGGAGTTGAATCTGCGCCGCGAAGCGGCGTCGCGCGGCATCGCACCGGAGCGCCTCGTATTCGCACCATCGCTTCCCCTGGCCGAGCATCGGGCGCGGTATCGCCTTGCCGATCTTTCACTCGACACGCTGCCCTATGGCGCGCATACGACAATGAGCGACGCGCTATGGGCGGGCGTGCCGGCGGTGACCTGTCTGGGCGACACATTCGCCGGTCGCGTCGGTGCCAGCCTTCTCCGCGCCGCCGGCTTGCCCGAATTGGTGACCGAATCGCTCGCCGACTATGAGAATCTTGCCCTGCGTCTTGCCGCACGGCCGCGGGAGCTGAGCGCGTTCCAGGAGCGGTTGGCACGCAATCAAACAACCGCGCCGTTATTCGATGCGGCTCGCTTCACGCGCCATATCGAAGCCGCGTACACGCATATGCGGGATATCTGGCGTGCCGGAGGCGTGCCGGAATCCTTTGCCGTGACTGCGGAAGTCGCGTGAGGAATCTGCGACCCGTCATCGCCGGCTATCCACGGCGATATCGGCACGAGATGAATGGGTTCATGATCGAAAAAACCTGGATCGGCTCCCCGCTTCGCGCCGCGGCACCATCCGGGTTGCGCGAACCGCGCTGAACCGAACGTGAATTCGCGTCGATTCCCGGGACACGGCAGGACGGACAGAAAGGCGGATCAGAATTCGATCTCGTCATCGACATTCGGCATCTCGACGCGAACGCCGTCGAGGCGCTGCGCGAAGGCGCGCATGGCGCTTTCCTCTCCATGGACAAGAATCGCCGTCGTCACGCCACCGATTCGCGCCAACCAGTTCGAGAGTTCGCGCTGATCGGCGTGCGCCGAGAACCCGTTGATCGTGTGAATGCGGGCCCGTACCGGAATCTCGTCGTCGAAGAGACGCACGCGTTCGGCACCATCGATGATCTGGCGCGCAAGGGTGCCTTGGGCGGCAAAGCCCACGAAGATGACGCTCGAATCCGCGAAGGAGAGATTGTGCCGGAGGTGATGCCGCACGCGCCCTCCCGTGCACATGCCCGAGCCCGCCATGATGAGAGCCCCGCCGCGGATCTTGTTGATCGCGATCGAGTCGGCACTTTCGCGCGTCAGGTGCAGTCCGGGCAGAGAGAACGGGTCGTGGCCGCCCTTGAAAAGTGCCGCAACGGCGGGCTCATAGCATTCCGGATGGCGCTCGAAGATTTCCGTGGCCGAGATCGCCATCGGAGAATCGAGAAAGACCTGCATTGACGGGTTCAGACGGTTCCGCTCGATGCCCATACGCAGAAAGAACAAAATTTCCTGGGCGCGTTCGAGCGCGAAGGTCGGGATGATGACATTGCCGCCGCGCCTAAATGCGTCCTCGACGGCTTGATAGAGCTCGTCCACCGATGCATCGAGCGAGCGGTGCAATCGATCGCCGTAGGTGGTTTCCATCACCACGATATCGGCGGCCGGGGGCGTGACGGGAGGGCGCAGCAGCGGCCGCCCGGCATTCCCGATGTCGCCGGAATAGAGGACGCGGCGGGACCGTCCTTGCTCCTCCGCATCGATGAGGATGCTGGCCGAGCCAAGGATATGACCGGCGTCGAGAAAGGTGGCGCGAAGGCCGGGCCGCAATTCGAGCGGCTCGCCATAGGCCGCCGTGCGGCCGAAGCGGTCCAGGCTGTTGAGCGCGTCGAGCACCGAATAGAGCGGCTCGGGCTTGCTTTCGCTACGACCGCTTCGCGACGCGGCGCGCGCGCGGTGGCGGGCTTCTTCTTCCTGGAGATGGGCGGCGTCGAGCAGGACCAGTCGGATGAGCTCGCGCGACGCGGCGGTCGTGATGATCTCGCCCCGAAAACCCCGCTTCGCCAGCAGCGGCAGCCGGCCGCAATGATCAAGATGGGCATGGGTCAGCAACAGGAAGTCCACTGTCGTCGGGTCGAAGCCAAACGCGCCGGCATTCTCTTCATGGAGTTCCCGGCTACCCTGAAACATGCCGCAATCGATCATGACGCGGCATCCCCCCACTTCGATCATGTGGCAGGAGCCCGTAACGCCGCGATCCGCGCCGTGAAAGGAAAGCTTCATCTCGGTTGCCCCCGATTCTTCGAGCCGAGCGGACCGCCCGTGAGATCATGCCAATGCAGGATGTCGTTCCAGATATCCTCGGCGGTCTCGGCAAACCAGAACAGGTCGCGATCCTCGGGATCGACGACGCCCTCATCCACGAGAAACTCCGGATTGAAAACCCGCCGCCAATAGGACTCGCCGACCAGGATTATGGGCAGAGGAGGCATTTTCCTGGTCTGAACCAGGGTCAGAAGCTCGAAAAGCTCGTCCAGCGTTCCGTATCCGCCGGGAAAAGCGACAAGGGCCCTCGCCCGCATGAGGAAATGCAGCTTGCGGATCGCGAAATAATGGAATCGGAGGCAAAGATCCGGGGTTACATAGGGATTCGGGTATTGCTCATGAGGCAGGGTGATGTTGAGGCCGACGGACCTCGCGCCGGCATCGTGCGCGCCACGATTGGCGGCTTCCATGATTCCGGGCCCGCCCCCGGTCATGACGACGACCCGCTCGCGCTGCTGCGCGAGCCACATCGTGCTGACCATGCGGGAAAATTCGCGCGCAACGTCGTAATAATGGCTCTTGGCCTCGATCCGCTCGGCGACCGCCAGTCGGCGGCGCAGCGCCGCATCGCCGGGATTAGCGGCGCTCGCGGCGCGAAGCGTTGCAACCTCGCGTCGCGCCGACAAGGGTTCGCGGATGCGCGTGCCGCCGAACACCACGATCGTGTGGGCGATGCCCTCCTGCTCGAGCAAATGCTCCGCCTTGCGATAATCCAGCTGAAGCCTCAATCCGCGCGCGTCGTCGCAATTCAGAAAGTCGACATCCTGATCGGCCTGACGGTAGCTCGGGCTTTCGAGGATGGCTTTGACGCGTGCCGGCGCGCCCGGATCTTCTTCGCCCGGTTTCGGGCGCTGCCATGGCAGGGGCTCGCGGCGCTCGCGCGGATGGGCCGGCGGCGGGACTCGGGCCGGAGCGGCCGAAGGGGGGGCAGTTTTCTCGCTCACGAAGGTACCTTTCGCATGGACGCAAACAGGCGATGCCGGCCGGCATGATACTCACGCCGTACTGCGTCCACTATGGAGACCAACGCCAAACCGTCGAATCCGAGTGGATCGACCGCGGCAAAGCCGGCAAGGCGGCGCGCCGAAGGATCAGCTCGCGCTCCCGTGCTTGGCCTTCACCGCGGCCACGTCTTTCAGCATCGATTTGAGATCGTCGATCGCCTTTTCCTCGGCCGCGGTCAGTTTCCGCTCCGGCCGGAAATGATCCAGCAAAACCTGGAGCACGTCTTCGATCCGCCCGAGCTGCTTGCCATAGCCGGCGACATCGGTCAGCACTTCTTCCTCGATGGCGGGATTGGATGATTGTCCAAGCGAGATATTAACCAGCCCAAACTGGCTCCCGACCGGATTGAAGAGCCAGGTCCAGGGAAGGATCGACTGCGTGACATTGCCCGATAGCGGAAGTCGGAAGAGCGGCATCGACGCCTCCTTTGCGCGCTTGCGCCAGGATCAAACACTTTGGAGCCTTCAAAGCATAGGCCTCGGCTCGCTTGAGCGCGATTTCCTCGATAGGCCCGCGCGCCCCCTTTTGCTGCTGCTCGGGCGGTCCGGGTTGCCGATCGACCCCGCCCAATGCTAGGAGAGGCGCAAGGCCGCGACCGGCCAAGCCAGCAAAGGCGGGAGGATCGGATGATCAAGACGCAATTCGTCGAATATCGACAGGGCGACACGGTTTGCGAGGGCTACCTCGCCTATGACGATGCAAAACCGGGCAAACGGCCGGGCATTCTCGTCGCCCATGAATGGAACGGCTGCCAAGAATACATGCACAAGCGCTGCGAGATGCTGGCCGAGCTCGGCTACGTCGCCTTCGCGCTCGACATCTTCGGCAAGGGCGTACGCGCCAAAAGCTTTCCCGAATGCGAACAGATCTCGGCGCCCTATTACAAGGACCGCGCCCTGACCCGCGCACGCGCCAAGGCCGGGCTCGAGGTTCTGCAGAAGCAGCCCCTGGTCGACACCAAGAAGATCGCCGCCATCGGTTATTGCTTTGGCGGAATCGTCGTGCTCGAGCTCGCGCGCAGCGGCGCCGATGTCGCCGGCTTCGTCAGCTTCCACGGCCAGCTCAACACGCCCAGCCCGGCCGATGCGAAGAACATCAAGGGCAAGGTGCTTGTCTTGCACGGTGCGATCGACCCGGTGGTGCCGCCCGCCGAAATCGCCGCCTTCGAAAAAGAGATGGAGGACGCCAAGGTCGATTGGCAGCTCGTCTCTTATGGCGGGGCGGTGCATACCTTCACCAATTGGAACCTGCCGACCACCGGCCTGCCGGCCGCCTACAATGAAAAGGCCGACAAACGTTCCTGGCAGGCGATGCGGGATTTCTTCGGCGAGATTTTCGCCGCCTGACGTGGCGGCGGATCTTTCGCGACGCGCCTTGACGAGGAGGGTGGCATGAAGCTCGCAACCTTACGTACGGACGACCCCGACGGCGAGTTGGTGGTCGTCTCGCGCGACCTGAAGCGAATGACGAGCGCTGCCGACATCGCTCCGTCCTTGCGCGAGGCGTTCGATCGCTGGGACGAATGCAAGCCCTTGCTCGAGGCGCGCTACCGCCGCCTGATGGACGGCCTGCACAATGCGCTGGAATTCGATCCGGCGCGTTGTCATTCGCCTCTTCCGCGCTCCTTCCAATGGCTCGATGGCACGGCCTACGAATCGCACCGCTATCGCATGACCAAGGGACGGCCTGCCCCCGAATGGTTCCAGAAAGAGCCGAGCGTCTATCAAGGACGCTCCGACGGATTTCTGGCGCCGACCCAGGATGTGCCGATCGGCAGCGAAGATTGGGGTATCGATTTCGAGGGCGAGGTCGCCGTCGTCACGAGCTACGTGCCTTATGGCGCAAGCCCGGAGATCGCGGCCTCGAAGATCGAGCTCGTCATGCTCGTCAATGACGTCTCGATGCGGAATTTGCAGGCGGTCGAGCTGCAACGCATGTTCGGCTTTACCCGCTCAAAGCCCGCTTCGGTGTTCACGCCGGTTTGCGTGACGCCCGACGAGCTCGGCGCCGCATGGCGCGACTCGCGGCTGCATCGGCCGGTTCGTTGCTCGATCAACGGGAAGCTCTTTGGCGATCCCGATGCCGGCGAGGCGGTGCACGGTTTCGACAAAATGATCTCTTACTGCGCGCTGACCCAAGCCTTGAGCGCCGGAACGATCGTCGGCGGCGGCACGGTTTCGAATCACGACCCCAAGCGCGGCTACGCCACGATCGCCGAGGCGCGCGCCGTCGAGGAGATGAACAGCGGCGCTGCCAAGGCTCCGTTTCTCAAATACGGCGACCGCGTGCGAATCGAAATGCTCGACGCCGAAGGCGCGTCGATTTTCGGCGCCATCGATCACAAGATGGCAAAGCCAGGCTGACGGTGCTCGAGCCACCAAGAACCGCATGACGTGCAGCGCCGCATAGAGTGCGACGCCGATGAGAGCGGCAGGGTTCTTCGGCCCTCGCCGGCGGTTTAAGAGAACCCTATCGCCGTCAGAGTACGTGTCACGAGGCACCGGGAAAAATATGGATGGTGACCGTCAGCGTCGTGCCGTCATGCGGGAAATAGCTGGGCAAGGGCGGAAAGGGCGCGGCCTGTTGGATCATATTGCGCGCCGTATCATCGAGCACGGGGGCGCCTGAGGAGCGCTCGAGCCGCATGGCCTGAAGCGCGCCGGTGGGCGAGAGCGCGATCAGGTAGACCACCGTGCCTTCGAGACGCAGGCCGAGCGTACCAACGGCGTTGGCGGGGTAGCTGCGATGCTGCTCGATCATCGACCACACCCGATTGAGATAAGGATCGCCCTCGGCCTCGGTCTCGCCGGGCGCGCGGTCGACCGAGCCTCGCTTGCGCGGCTCGGGCGCCGTCTCTCGAGCAGCCTCCTTGCGCGTCTCGCGCGGCTTCGGCGCCGAGGGTGGCGTTGGCCTGGGTTTCGCCAGCCCCAGGGCCGCGGGTTTATCCTGATCCGGCTCGGCTTTGGGCGCCGCTTGCGGGCCTTTGGCCTCCGCTTGCGGTGGAGCTGTCGTCTTCTGATCGGGACCGGAGAGAAGCTCATGTGGCGGCTGAGGCGCGGCCGCCTGCGGTTCGGGTTTCGGCGGCGCGGGAGGTTGGGGCACTTCGATGACGAGCGCCACGGGAATGGGCGGTTGCTCGGACGGCTTGGGCGCCCAGAACGCCGGCCAGTGGATAAGGAAGACCGCGATCACGGCGGCATGAATCAGCGCGGCGGCAATGATAGGCCCGCGCCGCATCCGCCCGAATCGAGCGTCGCGATCCCGCGCCTCGCGAAACCCGGGGTCGACCGGCAGCGGGAGCTGTATCTCGGCTGCTAGGCTCATCGCACCATATATAGGCGCGAATACTCTGAAATTATTCACACGCCAGGGCGGCGAAGGAGCAAATTGACGCCATGGACCTTTTGGTCGAAGGCAATGGCACGGCACACTGGCACGGGCGGCAGCTGCGTTGCGCGATCGGCCATGGCGGCATCAGCGCCGCCAAGCGAGAAGGCGATGGCTCGACCCCCGCAGGCAGTTTCGCCATGCGCTTCCTGCTTTATCGGCCGGACCGTGTCCCGGCGCCGCGGACGGGCTTGCCGCTCCGCCCGATCGCTGGCGATGACGGTTGGTGCGATGGGCCTGCCGATCGGGCTTATAACCGTTTGATCCGTTTGCCCTATCCGGCAAGCGCCGAGGCGCTGTGGCGCGCGGATGCACTCTACGACCTGGTCGTGCCGCTCGGCTATAACGACATGCCGGTCGTGCCCGGAATGGGGAGTGCGATATTTCTCCATCTGGCCGCGCCGGATTTTGCGCCTACGTCGGGCTGCATTGCTGTGTCGCGACCGGATTTGCTCGCCGTGCTTGCCGAGGCGAATGCGGATTCGCGGGTGGTCGTTCTATTGTAGGGCGCGAGAGCGCGTTACTGCCGAAGCCCGAAGATCGCGGTGCCGACCCGTATGAGCGTCGCGCCGCAAGCGATAGCGACCTCGAAATCCGCGCTCATGCCCATGCTGAGTTCAGACAGGCCGTTGCGCTTGGCGATGCCGGCAAGAAGCTCAAAATAGGGCGCCGGATCGCGTCCCTCGGGCGGAATGCACATCAGGCCGCGCAGATCCAATTTCCAGCGCGTGCGGCAATCGGCGATGAAAGCGTCGGCGGTTTCGGGCGTCACGCCCGCTTTTTGCGGCTCATTGCCGATATTGACTTCGATGAGGCACGCCAAACGGCGGTGTTGGCGCTCCATTTCCCGGACGAGGGCTTCGGCGAGTCGAGGTCGATCGACCGTTTCGATTACGTCGAAGAGGGCTACCGCTTCCCGGACCTTGTTGGTTTGCAGCGGCCCGATGAGGTGAAGACGCAGATCGGGGAACCGTGCCCTCAGCGCCGGGAATTTGGCTTGCGCCTCCTGCACGCGGTTCTCGCCAAAAATGCGCTGCCCCGCGGCAAGCGCCGCCTCGACCGCCTCTGGCGGATGGGTCTTGGACACCGCGACCAGCGTGACCGCGGCCGGATCTCGCGACGCCGCCTGCGACGCCGCCGCCATGCGTTGGCGCAGCGCAACGAGATTAACGGCGATCATGCTGGCTTGGATCAAATCCGGATCATCGTCATAGCGGCGCCTCCGCTATCGAGGCTGCAAGACCGGGGGATCGAGGTCAAGGAGCGCGGCGCGTTTTGGGCCGCGACCGTTCGGCGCGCCCACCGTGGCGCCGAAGGCGAGCGGCTTTGCGCGCACGGCAGCTCTAGGCTAAGCTGCTTTGGTCGGTCAGGCCCATCGCCGCGCCATCGGACTACGTTGTGGTCAGACTTTGGCGCCGGGGACTGGATAAGGCGAGGCCGCAAGGTTTCGCAGGGCTCGATCGCGTCGCGTCGGAGGTTCAGGGAGTTCAACATGTCGGTCAGAGCCGCTCGGGTCGGGTACCGCATCGGACTGTGTATCGTGGCGCTAAGTCTCCTCGGCGCCTGCGGCAGTTGGTTCGACCCCAATCGCTGGGGCAACAACGATCCCGACGCGCAGCGCCGTGCGGCCGATCCCTATGGCGTCGATCCGCGCTGGAGCAACCCCGATGTCTATTCTGATTATCGCAATCGGCCCGAAGGAAAGCCGACGGGACTTCTCGACACGCTGTTCGCGCCCGACAAAAACGACAATTCCGGCGGCGGCGGCAGCGCGATCGGCGTCAACAGCTTCCTGTGGCACGCTTCGCTCGACACCGTTTCGTTCATGCCGCTGGCCTCGGCCGATCCTTTTGGCGGCACCATCATTACGGATTGGTACAGCCCGCCGGAAACGCCCAATGAACGTTTCAAGATTAACATCTTCATCCTCGGCCGCGACCTCCGTGCCGATGGTGTGCGTGCGCGCGTCTTCCGCCAGGACAAGGATAAAACCGGCCAGTGGGTCGATGCGCCCATCGATCAGACCACGGGAACCGGCATCGAGAACGCCATTCTGGCGCGCGCGCGCCAGATCCGCATGAGCACGGTCGCGCAGTAAGCGGTTCAGTGCGCGACAATTTATAGGAGCCGGACGGGCTTCGCCGAATGGCGCGTTACAACGCCAAGGAAACTGAAGAGAAGTGGCAGGCAGTCTGGCGCGACCGCGGCGTGTTTCACGTCGAGGCCGCGCCCGGGCGGCGAAAATACTACGTGCTCGAGATGTTCCCCTACCCCTCGGGCAAACTCCATGTCGGCCATGTGCGCAACTACACCATGGGCGACGTCGTCGCGCGCTACAAACGCGCGCAAGGCTTCAACGTGCTGCACCCGATGGGATGGGACGCGTTCGGCCTGCCCGCCGAAAACGCCGCGATCGCGAGCAAAGTCCATCCCGCCAGCTGGACGATGCAGAACATCGCCGTGATGCGCACGCAGCTGAAGCGCATGGGGCTGGCTTACGATTGGCGGCGCGAGATCGCGACCTGCCATCCCGACTATTACCGGCACGAGCAGAAGATGTTCCTGGATTTTCTCGCGGCGGGCCTCGCCTATCGCAAGGAATCTTGGGTCAACTGGGATCCGGCCGAGCACAGCGTGCTCGCCAATGAGCAGGTGATCGATGGCCGCGGCTGGCGCTCTGGCGCACCGGTCGAGAAGCGGTTGCTCTCGCAATGGTTCCTGAAGATCACGGAATATGCCGACGATCTGCTCGACGCGCTGAAAACGCTGGACCGCTGGCCCGAGCGGGTGCGCGTGATGCAGGAGAACTGGATCGGCAAGTCCGAGGGCGCGCGCGCCTTCTTCGCTTTGACGGGCCGCAGCGAGCGGCTTGAGATTTTCACGACGCGACCCGATACGCTTTTCGGCGCTGCGTTCTGCGCCATCGCGCCCAACCATCCGCTGGCGGCGGCGCTGGCGCAAAGCAACAAGCCGCTCGCGGATTTCATCGCCGAGTGCAATCGCATGGGGACCAGCGAAGCCGTATTGGAAACCGCGGAGAAACGCGGCTTCGATACCGGCCTCAAGGCGCTTCATCCTTTCGTTCCCGGTTGGGATCTGCCGGTCTATGTCGCAAACTTCGTGTTGATGGAATATGGCAGTGGCGCGATTTTCGGCTGTCCCGCGCATGACCAGCGCGATCTCGATTTCGCGCGAAAATACGAGCTGCCCGTGAAACCGGTCGTGCTGCCGCCCGGCGTCGATCCGCGAAGCTTCGCGATCGGCGATCAGGCCTACACCGAAACGGAAGGCACGATATTCAATTCCGATTTTCTCGACGGCCTTGACGTGGCCGCGGCCAAGCGCGCAGCGGCGGAAAGACTGGTCGAGTTGAAGGCCGGCGAGCGGACGATCGCTTACCGGCTGCGCGATTGGGGCGTTTCGCGGCAACGCTATTGGGGTTGTCCGATCCCCGTGATTCACTGCGGCAAATGCGGCATCGTGCCGGTTCCCGATAGGGATCTGCCCGTGAAGCTGCCGGAAGACGTCAATTTCGATCAGCCGGGCAATCCGCTCGACCATCACCCGAGTTGGAAGCATATCGCCTGCCCCCGATGCGGCGCCGCCGCACAGCGCGAGACCGATACCTTCGATACGTTTTTTGAATCCTCGTGGTATTTCGCGCGGTTTTGCTCGCCGCGCGCCCCGACTGCCATGGTGCGTGACGAGGTCGATTACTGGCTCCCGGTGGATCAATATATCGGCGGTATCGAGCATGCGGTTCTGCATCTGCTCTACTCGCGCTTCTTTACCCGCGCACTCCAGCGATGTGGCTATCTCGGCGTGAAGGAGCCTTTCGCCGGACTCTTCACGCAAGGCATGGTCTGCCACGAGACCTATAAGAGCGCGGAGGGCGAGTGGCTTTTTCCCGAGGAAGTGACCAAATCGGCGGGCGGCGACGCCACCGACGCCAAGGGCAGGCCCGTGAGGGTCGGCCGCATCGAAAAGATGTCGAAATCGCACAAAAATCTCGTCGGCCTCGATGCGATCGTTGACGCGTTCGGCGCCGACACGGCGCGGCTTTATCTCCTATCCGACAGCCCGCCGGAGCGCGATCTCGAATGGACCGATGCCGGCATCGAGGGCGCGTGGCGCTACGTCAACCGCCTGCATCGGCTCGTGAGCGAACCTCCGGTCCCGCTCGGGCGCGCAGAGGCCCCGGCGCCCGACAAGTTCGACGACGCGCTTGCCGAGTTGCGCGGCGCCATTCACCGCACGATCCGCGATGTGACGGACGATCTCGACAAATTCCGTTTCAACCGCGCGGTGGCGCGTATCCGCGAGCTGACCAACCGCCTTGAGGAGATCACCCCTGATGGCGCCGACGCGCAAGGCGCGGGCGCCGTGCTGCGCGCGGGGCTGGAAGCCGCCGTGCGGCTCGCCGGGCCGATGATGCCGCATCTGTGCGAAGAGCTATGGCAGGTTTTGCGGCCGGATGGGCTCCTCGCCGACGAGCCGTGGCCGAGCTACGATCCGGCATTGGCCGCCGAGGAAACCGTCACCCTGGCCGTGCAGGTCAATGGCAAGCTGCGCGGCACGGTCGATCTGCCGCGCGACGCGTCACAGGCGACATCGACCGCCGCGGCGCTCGAACTTCCGGCCGTGATCAAGGCGCTTGGCGGCAAAGCGCCGCGCAAGACGATCGTCGTGCCTAATCGGATCGTCAATGTCGTGCTCTAGCGCGGCGCTGTCACGGCGGTGTCTCCTCCTGCTGCTCGCGCTTGCGCTGAGCGGCTGCGGCTTTCGCCCGCTTTATGCGCCGCACGGTCCGCGGGACTGGGATCCCGATCTCGCGGCGATTGCGGTCGAGCCCATCAGCGACCGCCCGGGCCAGATCCTCGAGCTTGCGCTGCGCGAGGATCTCAATCCGGGCGGCCGATCGGTTGCCGCACAGTGGCGTCTCCGAACCATCCTCACCGTGGCGCGATCGGATCTGGGAATTCAGCGCAACGCGACGGCGACCAGCAGCGAAATCACCGTCAGCGCGAGTTACACGCTCGTGGAGGCCAGGAGCGGCAAGTCGGTCTACGCGAATTCAAGCCGTGCGATCAGCGATTTCAACCAGCTTACCGACGCATATGCGACGCAGGTCGCGGCGGAGAACGCGCGCGACCGCGCCCTCCAACAAGTCGCCGAAGAAATTACCATGCGCATGGCCGTGTTCGTCCGCCAATTGCACGACAAACCGGCCGGTCAATGAAGCTGCCGGCGCAACGCGTCGCCGCTTTTCTCAAATCGCCCGATAGCGGAATGCGCGCGGCGCTGATTTACGGCCCCGATGCCGGACTCGTGCGCGAGCGCGCCGACCGGCTGGCGGCCGCGATCTGCGCCGATCTCAACGATGCGTTTCGCGTCGCCGAGCTCGAGAGCGGATCGCTGGCAAGCGATCCGGCTCGGCTTAACGACGAAGCGGCAAGCCTCAATCTCGTGGGCGGGCGGCGCCTCGTGCGCGTGCGCGGCGCCGAGGAGGAGATCGGCGGCCTGTTCGACCGCTTCTTCAAGGCCCTGCCGCCCGGCGATGCCTTCATCCTGGTCGAAGCCGGCGATCTCGGCCCGCGATCGGGTTTGCGCCGCGCGTTCGAAAGCGCGAAATCGGCCGCGGCGATCGCGTGCTATCTCGATGGCCCGCACGAGATCGGCGAACTCGCGCGCGAAGTTCTCGGCGCGCGCAACATCCAGCTTCGGCCCGAGGCGACGCAATATCTGATCGCGCATCTCGGCGGCGATCGGCAGGTGAGCCGGCGCGAATTGGAAAAACTCGCGCTTTACGTCGGCGACGGCGGCAGGGTCGGGGAGAACGAGGTCACGCAAGCGATCGGCGATAGCGCGGAGCTTTCGCTCGACGAGGTTGCATTGGCCGCGGCCGAGGGCGACGCCGCGCAGCTGGAGCGTGCACTCAGCCGCGCTTTCGGCGAGGGAGCTCAGCCGGTGACGCTTTTGCGAGCGGCGCTGCGCCATTTCCAGCGTCTCCATTTGGCGGGTTCGCGCTTGGCCTCGGGCAGCAGCGAAGAAGATGCGTTGAAGCTTCGTCCGCCCGTCTTTTTTAAGCTCGTCGACCGTTTCAAGCGCCAGTTGCGGTTGTGGCAGCCGCTGCAGACCGAGGTTGCGCTCGAAACCCTCCACGGAGCCGAGGCCGCGGCCAAGACCACGGGCTTGCCGGCCGAAACCATCTGCCGCGAAGCGCTGATGGGCATTGCGCAAAACGCCAGGGCAGGCCGATCGCGCGTCCGATGAGGCCGTTGACCGGCGAGGCGCGACGCATCCGAGCCGGAGATTGGGTTCGGATAACACGTTCACGGATTGGAGAGGCGGCTCTGGTACAGCGATGCGGCGGGCATCCCTGATTCGAATCGGCCATTCGATGCTCCCGGAGAATGAAAAATGCTTAATCGTTGGTCGGTCAATTTTCTCCTCAAATCCGTGATCGCGGTCATGTCGGCCGTCACGATAACGATGCTGACGATCGGCGCGTGGAGCGCCTATCGGCGCTTGGAGTTGGCCAATCGCGTCGCGGTACTCACCGACGCGTCGGGCTCCGTATTCCGCGCGCTGAATAATCTGCGCCTCGATCGCTCCTTCACGGATCGCTCGCTGAAGGCCGAGACGGTGGCGCCGTCAGACCGAAAGCAAGTCTCGCAAGCGCGCGCGGGCGAGATGCCTGCGCTCAAGGCCGCGTTGACGGCGTTGCGCGGAATCGATTTCGTCGGCCAGGAAACCTACATCGCTTCGCTGCAGCGCTCGGTTGCCGCACTCGAGCCGCTCCAGGCCGAATCCGCCGCCGCCTTCGACAAGCCGAAGGCGGATCGGCGCGCGGATCTCGGCAGTAGCTTCGTCGCGATCGAGACCGATCTCATTGACACGCTCGATAAGCTCGGGGTGCAACTTGCCGCCGAAGTGAAGCTGAAAGACGCATTCGTCGATGAGATGCTCACGCTGAAACAGCTCGGCTGGATCGCGCGCAGCGCGGCGGGCGACGCGTCGGTAACGATCTCGAACAGCATCATCGGCGGACAGCTGGTCCCGAACGGCCAAAGCATTTATACGCGCGCGGCAGCACAGGTTGATACCGCCTGGGCAGCGCTCGGGGCCGTCGGCTACGGCACTGCCCTCCCCGCGAATTATGTCGCCGCCGTGAAGAAGGCAAACGATTCCTATTTCGCGCCCGACCTCGTGGCAACGCGCGACCGGATCTTCAAGGAGCTCCTTGCGGGTCAGAAACCCGATATCGCGGTTTCAGCTTGGACCGGGCGTTCGGTGCCGTCGATTCAAACGCTGCTCGACGTCATCATCGCGGCGCTCGACGCCGCGAATGACCGCGCCGCTGAACTGCGCGGGGCCGCGATCGGCAACTTGGCGACGCAGTTCGGATTGCTGGCCCTGGCGCTCGCTCTGGGTGTCGGCAGTTTCGTCGCCGTCGGCTCGCGCGTCATCCGTCCGCTTCACGCGATTTGCGATCGCATGCTGAAACTCGCCAGCGGAGATACCGCGGTCGATGTGGCCTTCACCGAACGCAAGGACGAGATCGGCGCGCTGGCCGGCACCCTGGCAACCTTCAAGGACAATGCGATCACGAAGATGCGCATCGAAGAGGAACAGAAGAGCCGCCATGCCGAAGCTGCCGCGCGGCAGCAGGCAATCGAATCGGCCATCCACGTCTTCGAAGGTGAGGTCGGCGGCGCGCTCGATGCCCTTCATGCCGCCTCCGTCCAGATGCGTAGCTCCTCGGAGGACATCGCCGGCACGGCAGCGCAAAGCGATCGGCGGGTGCACACTGTTGTCGGTGCCGCTGTCGAGGCTTCGAAGAATGTGCAGAGTGTCGCGGCCTCGACCGAACAGCTCAGCGCGTCGAGCACCGAGATCAGCGGCCAAGTGACGCGTGCCACGACGATCGCCAGTCGCGCGGTCGAAGAGGCCAGGCAAACAGACAGCACGATCCAGGGCCTGCTCGGCGCGACCAGCCGAATCGGCGAAGTCGTCGAGCTGATCACGAGCATCGCGGGTCAGACCAATCTCTTGGCCCTCAACGCGACGATCGAAGCCGCGCGAGCCGGCGAGGCAGGAAAAGGCTTTGCCGTGGTGGCAAGCGAAGTCAAATCGCTGGCCACTCAGACCGCGAAAGCGACCGAGGACATATCGGCGCAAATCGTTGCGGTGCAGAACGTCACCAAGGAGGCCGTCGAGGCGATCCAACGCATCGGCGGCACGATTTCGGAGGTGAGCGCGGTGGCGACCTCGATCGCATCGGCGGTCGAAGAGCAAGCGGCGGCCACGCAGGAAATCAAGCGCAGCACCCATGAGGCGGCGCAACGGACCGAAGAGGTCTCGGGAAATATGACCGACGTCGCAACGGGGACCGAGAAGACGGGCGCTGCCGCAGCCGGCGTCAGCGCCAGTGTCAACACCTTGACTGCCGAGGCTGATCGCCTCCGCGCCCAGGTCAACGCGTTCCTCAACAAGATGCGTGCCGCTTAACCGACGACCGAGCGGCGGAGAGCGAGCCCACTCCCCGGATTGCTACGGCCCGCTCCCGCCGCCATCAGGGGCAATGGCGTCGGCCCATCCAGGCAGAGGAAACCCCTGCGCGTCGCGCACCTGATCGGTCCAGTCATAGCTTCCGCTATTGATGACCGGGCGTTGAGCCGGGAATCCCGCGCACGCCGTCAAGCCGAAGGCGATGAGTGCGAAAAGGGCGGTTCTGCCAAGCATTGTTTATTCTAACGCCGACACCGAGCCGCGCCGCAAATCAATTGGCCGCGACCGGCGCGGCGCGCGCCACGTTTATTGGCGCCCGCGCAGTTTGGCGAGAACGGCGTCGAGCTGATCCAGCGTTCTATATCGAATGGACAGAGAGCCGCCTTCCCTATCGGCGCGGATCGCGACCTTTAATCCCAGGTTCTGCGTGAGTTCCTGTTCCAGCGCCGCGACATTGGGATCTTTATGCTGTTCGGATCGCCGGCCGCTCGCCTTCCCGCCGCGCGAACGATCCTGCTCGCGCACATGGGCTTCGGTCTGACGCACGCTGAGGCCGCGCGCGATGATCTCTCTCGCGATCGCGAGGGGATCTTGGGCCGTCACGAGCGTGCGCGCGTGGCCGGCGGTGAGGCGCCCGTCGGCGATCATGGTCTGGATCTCCTCCGGCAAATTGAGAAGCCGCAAGGTATTCGCGATGTGGCTACGGCTTTTGCCCAATGCCGTCGCCAGCGCCTCCTGGGTATGGCCGAACTCCTCGGTCAAGCGGCGATAGCCTTGGGCCTCTTCGATCGGGTTGAGGTCCTGGCGCTGAATATTCTCGACGAGCGCGATTTCCGAGGCTTCGCGATCGCCGAGCTCGCGCACCAGCACCGGCACTTCGTGCAGTTGCGCGACCTGCGCGGCGCGCCAGCGCCGCTCGCCCGCCAGAATTTCGTAGGTGTTCGGGTTCTCCGGACTGCGACGCACAAGAATGGGCTGAAGAATCCCTTGAGCGCGGACCGATTCCGCGAGCGCTCCGAGACTCTCCTCGTCGAAATGACGGCGCGGCTGGAAACGTCCGGGCTGCAGCAACTCGGTCGCGATATGACGGAGAGCTTTGGGCCCGTCATCGCCGTCGCCCAAGAGCGCCGACAAACCGCGGCCTAAACCGCGGCCCATGATTCGCGGACGAGGCTCGTCGCTCATGATGTCATCCTCCTTTCGCGCTTCAGCATTTCGCTTGCCAGATGCACATAGGCTTGGGCGCCGGGCGAGCGAAAATCGTAAAGCAGCACCGGCTTGCCGTGTGAGGGCGATTCCGAAATGCGCACATTGCGCGGGATTACCGTCTCATAGACCTTGTCGCCGAAATGGTTTCGGACATCCGCGGCGACGAGTTCGGACAGGTTGTTGCGCTTGTCGAACATGGTGAGCACCACGCCCTGGATCTCAAGCCCCGGATTGAGATGCTGCTTCACGCGCTCGACCGTGCGCATGAGATGAGACAACCCCTCGAGCGCATAGAACTCGCATTGCAGCGGAACCAGCACGCTATTGGCGGCAACCAGGGCATTGAGCGTGAGGAGACCCAGCGAGGGCGGGCAGTCGATCAGGATATGCTCGAATTCCAAGCGTCCCGCTTTGAGCGCGTCGGCCAAGCGATATTCTCGTCGAGCTTCGACCACGAGTTCGAGCTCGGCGCCGACGAGTTCGACCGAAGACGGTATGATCGAGAGCCGCGGCACGACCGTTTGCACGACCGCGGCCGCCAAGGGCTGCTCGCCCGCTAAGACCTCGTAGCTCGTCACCGTGCGAGCCGCCGGCATGATGCCGAGCCCGGTCGAGGCGTTGCCTTGCGGATCGAGATCGATGAGCAGAACCCGTTCGCCCGCCGCAGCCAGCGCCGTCGCAAGATTGACCGCGGTCGTGGTTTTTCCAACGCCGCCCTTCTGGTTGGCGATCGCAATAATGCGCGTCCGGCGAGGGACGGGGCTTGCGAGCGGCGCGTCTTCAGCCAAGCTCATTCGAAGCTCCTCGCTGAAGCGCTTCGAGCTTCAGAATCGAACCTCTCGGATCCGAGCGACTGGGCAGCGATGTCGCGCGCATGCGCCAGGAGTTTTGCGCTGCCGCGAGTTCCTCAGCTGCGGATTCGCCTTTGAGAAACAAGCAGAGCGTCCGGGAAGTTCTAAATTTCTCTGAAATTTCAATGAGTTGTCTTAGATCCGCGACGGCGCGGGCGGTAATCGCATCGGCAAAGAAGCCAGGCACTTTCTCGATCCGGTCGGCGTGGACGAAAGCCGAGACACCCGTAACACGGATCGCTTCGCGCAGGAATGCGGCTTTCCGCTGATCGGCTTCGATAAGATGGACTTCGGCCACTCCCATCACAGCAAGAATCAGGCCCGGCAGGCCCGCCCCTGAACCGAGATCGACCAGGATTCGCGTACGTGCGGGCAAGAGCGGATAGAGCTGCGCCGAGTTAAGAATATGCCGACGCCATATGTCTCCCATCGTATGACGGCCGACCAAATTGATGCGGCTGTTCCACATGCCGAGCAATTCGACATAGGCAGCGAGGCGTTCAAGTGTTTCACGTGAAACATTGGTGACCCGAGCAAATCCGGCGGGTCCCAGCGAAAGGCGAACAGGCCGTTGATTGATCGCCGCGCGGGCGCTCACGCGGCTTCGCCCCGCTGAACGTGACGTAGAAGCGCGATGAGCGCTGCAGGCGTTACACCCGAAACGCGGGCCGCAGCCCCAAGATTTTCCGGCCGCGCAGCATCAAGCTTTTGGCGAATTTCCGTGGAAAGACTGCCGATTGCCGCGTAATCCAGATCGCGCGGCAAAACGAGATTTTCTTCGCAGCGGAAAGCGCGAATATCAGCTTCTTGGCGGTCGAGATAGCCTGCATAACGGCCATCGATCTCAACTTGCTCGGCAATATCAGGCTCGATTTCCGCCAATTCCGGCCAGATCGCGGATAAGCGTTTGAAATCGATCTCCGGGTAGCGCAATAGATCGGCGGCCGAGCGTGCGATTCCGTCGGCATTGACACCAAGCCCGTGAGCGCGAAGCTGGGAAGGGCTCATGCTCAAGCGGCCAGCCAGTGCGCGCGCCGTTTCCAGAGCGGAAGATTTCCGCCGAAAGATCGTCTCGCGCCGACGGGAAACGCAGCCCAACGCAATTCCGCGAGGCGTCAAGCGCTGATCGGCATTGTCGGCTCGTAGAACGAGCCGATACTCCGCGCGCGAGGTAAACATCCGGTAGGGTTCTTCCGTGCCGCGGGTCACCAAATCGTCGATGAGAACGCCGATATAAGAAGTGGCGCGGTCGAGCACAAATTCCTTATCGCCAGCGCCAGCCAGGAGCGCGGCGTTGAGCCCCGCGATAAGCCCTTGCGCGGCGGCTTCTTCATAGCCGGTCGTCCCGTTGATCTGGCCGGCCAAAAAGAGCCCGGGAACGCGGCGGGTTTCCAAGGTGGGCCGCAGCTCGCGCGGATCGACGAAATCATATTCGATCGCATAGCCGGGCCGTTTCATCACCGCGTTCTCGAGACCGGGAATGGTCTTCAGCAGGCCCGCCTGGATTTCGCGCGGCAAAGATGTCGAGATTCCATTGGGATAGACCGTGTCGTCGTCGATTCCCTCCGGCTCGAGAAAGATTTGGTGGCGGTCGCGCGCCGCAAATCGGACGACTTTATCCTCGATCGAGGGGCAGTATCGCGGGCCGACGCTCTCGATTTGCCCCGAATAGATGGGCGCCCGGTGGAGATTCGCGCGGATGAGCTCATGGCTCTCCCGGGTCGTTCCCGTGATATGGCAAACGATCTGTGGCGTCGCCACTTGGGTCGTCAGAAACGAGAACGGCGGCGGCGGATTGTCACCGCGCTGAATTTCGAGCCCCGACCAATCGATGGTTCGGCCATCAAGCCGCGGCGGCGTTCCCGTCTTAAGCCGGCCCAAGCGGAACTCAAGCCGGTCCAAGCTTTCGGCAAGCCCTACCGCAGGTCCCTCACCAACGCGTCCGGCCGGGATCTTCTCCTCGCCCAAATGGATCAAGCCGCGCAGGAAGGTTCCGGTGGTCACAACCACACAGCCCGCACATAACTCCTCCCCGACGCCAGTGATAACGCCCCTCACCCTTCCAACCCCGTCGAGGACCAAATCCTCGGCGGTCGCTTCCTCGATTTCCAAATTTTGCTGCGCCGCAAGTTCGGCTTGCATCGCTTGCCGATAAAGCTTGCGGTCGGCCTGCGCGCGAGGTCCACGCACCGCTGGACCCTTGCTCCGGTTCAGCAGCCGGAACTGAATGCCGGCACGATCAATCACCCGGCCCATAAGGCCATCGAGCGCATCGATCTCCCGCACCAGATGACCCTTGGCGAGGCCGCCAATCGCGGGATTGCACGACATCTCCCCGATCGTGGAGCGCTGATGGGTCAATAGGAGGGTGCGAGCGCCAAGCCGTGCGGAAGCAGCAGCAGCCTCGCATCCCGCATGCCCGCCGCCGATTACAATCACGTCCCATCGCCGCATAGCGGGACTCTATAAAGCGCTGCAGCCTGTGTAAACTGCCGAGCGCGCCTCATCCACCGTAATGTTTCACGTGAAACAAACGGACACAGCATTAGCCGAAAGGAACGCACGTCAACTACTTCAGGTTGTCGTGCCGGACAAACGTCGTCCTCTATAATTGAAATTTGTCAACTTTCAGAAGAATAGCAGATTCGATCAATATATAGATCGCGTCTACCGATTCGACCTTGGAACGTTCCAAGAACTCATACTACGGGATGTGTTTGGAATATGCTATTTTCTTGTTTTGTTCCTTTTTCTTATTTGCCAATGCAGAATTCTTTGAACAAAGCATCGAGCATCACTTCGACATCGACGCGGCCCGTGATCCGGCCGAGCGATGCCGCGGCGGCGCGCAAATCCTCTGCCGCCAATTCCGGCAAGCGCGCGTCATCGAATCGCTTTAGCGCCGCGTGACACGCTTCCAGGGCTGCGCGGTGACGTGCCCGCGTGACCAGCGGCGCATTCTCCGCACTCAGAGATTCCTCCACTTTTTCCAATAGATGATCGATCAATTCGCTCATTCCGGTGCCGTTCAGGACGGAGATCGGCAGGGCGGCTAAACCACCACGCCCGACACCGTCCAAGCCATTTCCGGGAGTGGCGATATCGATCTTGTTTGCGACCAGGATCGCCCCGGAACCGAGATAAGCACCGACGGCCTCGATTTCTTCCGGTTTTGACACATCCACCACCACCAGACGCAAATCGGCCGATTCGGCGCGGGCCCGAGCCCGACGCAACCCCTCTTCCTCGATCGCGTCCCCGGGCGGACGTAAACCCGCTGTATCGGCGAGGATGACGGGATAACCGCCAAGATCGAGCTGGACCTCGATGACATCCCGGGTGGTGCCCGCGATATGGGAGGTAATCGCCACCTCTCGTCTGGCTAATGCATTCATTAGACTTGATTTTCCAGCATTGGGCGGGCCCAGAATGGCAACCGAGACACCCTCGCGCAGGCGTTCCCCGCGCCGTTCATCGGCGAGCTGAGCGCCGATTTCGTCACGCAATTTTCCTACCTCGCCACGCACGCTCGACCAGAGCGCCGCCGGCAAATCCTCCTCGGGAAAATCGATTTCGGCTTCGAGCCGCGCTTGGGCCCTGATCAATCTTTCCCGCCACGCCTCGCATAATCGTCCAAACTCGCCACCGAGCTGTCGAAGCGCTTGCCGGCGTTGCGCCGCGGTTTCGGCCGCGACCAAGTCGGCCACGGCTTCCGCCGCCGTGAGATCCAGCTTGCCATTCAGGAAGGCCCGGCGCGTGAATTCGCCGGGCTCGGCCATGCGAAACCCCGGTCGCGCGCCGAGCTGAGCAAAGATCGCCTGCAGCACGGCCCGCCCCCCGTGCAACTGAAATTCGGCGATGTCTTCCCCGGTAAAGCTACCTGGCGCCTTGAAATAAACCGCGATACCCTCATCGATGGTCTCATCCGTTCGGGGATCGCGAAACCGCCTATGAACGGCACGCCGGGGCGCCGGCAGGCTACCGGTGAGATCGCGCAGCGCAGCGCCTGCGCCAGGACCAGAGATCCGGATCACGGCGATCCCGGCCCTGCCAGGCGCCGAAGCCAGCGCAAAAATCGTATCGCTCATCGGCGCCGAGTTTAGCAACTCCGGCGGCTCCGTGTTCGCATCAGTGGATGGAATGAAAAGAGCAGCGTAAGATCATCGGAAATCGAGCGACCTCGCGGGAGATATCGCGGTCGCAGGGAGGAACGAATGAACGGTACCGAATTCAAGCTCGCGACCTATGCCGGAAATCCGGGAAGACGTTTTGCCGCCATCGTCCTCGGCGATACCGCGATCGACATCGCGGCCGTTTATCCCGCGTACCGCGCCTCGCCGCGCGGCAAGGCGGGGCCCTTAACCGCGAGGGACTGCCTCCTCGACATGATGGAAGGATGGGATCGGAATTTCCCGGTTCTGCAGGAAATCGTCGCTTTCATCGAGCAGGAGGGCCTGGGCAGCGATCGCTTCCGGGGCGCCACCGCGAAGATCGCGGCTTTGCGCGTCCTGCCGCCCATCATCGGTCCCGGCAAGATTTTCAACGCCGCGCAGAATTTCCAAGAGCATGTCAACGAGATGCTGCGCGCCGGCATGACCCCTGCGGGCGGACCGCAATTCACCGGCGACAAAGCGACCTCGCGACCTTACCTCTTCTTGAAGGCGCCCAGCGTGCTCGCCGGGGCCTACGACGACATCGCGATCCCGCGCGGCATGGCCAAGATCGACTGGGAAGCCGAGATCGCTTGCGCGATCTGGAAGCCCGGCAAGCGCATCCCCGCCGCGCGCGCCCTCGATCACGTCGCGGGCTTCATGACCACCAACGACGTTTCCTGCCGCGACATCCAGATCCGCCCCGACCGGCCGGGCCTGCGCTCCGACTGGCTCGGCGGCAAGAGCCATGACAATTTCGCGCCGACCGGGCCGTTTTTGACTCCGGCGGCTTTCATCAAGGATCATATGAACCGCTTCATCCGCCTGACCGTCAATGGCGAGGTCAAGCAGAACGGCAATACGTCGCAATTCATCTACACGCCCGAAGAACAAATCGAATATGCCTCGAGCATTCTGACGCTCGATCCCGGCGATCTCTTCGTTTGTGGCACCTGCGGTGGCGTCGGCCAGGGAACCAACACCTTCCTGAAAGCGGGCGACGTGATGGAAACCGAGGTCGAGGGCCTCGGCAAGATGCGGAACCGATTCGTCGAAGACCGGAGCTGATCGATCAAAATCGAACAAAATCGACAAGGGGGGAATAACGCCATGTTGAGTTTTACCCGAGCCCGTCACGTGATCACCGCGCTTGCGCTCGCCTGCTGCGTGTTCGCGACACTTCCCGCACGCGCCGCCGATCCGATCAAACTAGGCTTCAGCATGGCCTTGACCGGCGGCATCGCCGTTAACGGGAAGCAATGTCTCCTGGCGCTGCAAATATGGCGCGACGACACCAATGCCAAGGGCGGGTTGCTCGGCCGCCCCGTCGAGCTCGTTTATTACGACGATCAGAGCAATCCTTCGAACGTGCCCGGCATCTATACGAAGCTCATCGATGTCGACAAGGTCGATCTCGTCATCGGGCCCTACGCCACGAACATGGTGGCACCCGCCATGCCGGTGATCATTCAGCACCATATGACCGATGTCAGCATCCAGGCACTCGACGTCAATTCCGAGTTCCATTACCCGCGCTATTTCTCGATCCTTCCGACCGGACAACAGCCGAAGCTCGCCTTCGCCGAAGGCTTCTTCGAGCTCGCGAAGCAACAGACGCCCAAACCCAAGACCGTCGCGATCATCGCCGCCGACGCCGAGTTCTCGAAGAACGCCGCCGACGGCGCGCGCGAAGCCGTCAAGAACTCCGACTTCAAGGTCGTCTACGATCGGACCTATCCGCCGAGCACGACCGATTACACCCCGATCATCCGCGCCATCCAGGCGACAAATCCCGACATCGTTTTCGCGGCCGCCTATCCGCCCGACACGATCGGGCTGGTGCGAGCGATGAACGAGGTCGGTTTCACGCCCAAGATGTTCGGCGGCGCCTTGATCGGTCTCTTGGCGAGCGGCCCCAAAGCGTCGCTTGGTCCGCTCATCAACGGTATCGTCATCCAAGAAACCTTCATGCACGCGCCAAGCTTCAACTTCCCCGGCCTCGACGCGCTGATGGCCAAGTACCAATCCCAGGCCCCGGCGCAAGGCGTCGATCCCCTCGGCTATTCCTACGCGCCCGCCGCTTACGCGGCCGCGCAGGTGATCGCGGCGGGGGTCGAGGGCAGCAAAAGCCTGGATCACGACAAGATCGCCGCCTACATCCACGGCCATACGATCCCGACCGTGATGGGCGATATCGCCTTCGGCGAGAACGGCGAGTGGGCCAAGGCCCGCATCGTCTTCACGCAATTTCGGCACGTCGCGGGCGGCAACGATGTCTCTCAGTTCAAGGACCCCGCCAAAGAACCGATCCTGTGGCCGCCCGCCTACAAGACCGGAGACGTGATCTACCCCTATGCCGACGCCAAGAAATAAGAACGTCCGATCAATCGCTCTATTGAGGGAGAACGCCGATGAGCGTCACGCGTAAACTTTTCGCCGCTGCGGCTCTGCTTTTCGCCCTGATTCTCGCCGCGCCCGCCCAGGCGGCAGACCCGATCAAAGTCGGTTTCAGCATGGCCTTGACCGGGGGCGTCGCGTCGATCGGCAAGCAGGTGCTCACCGCCTTGCAGATCTGGCGCGACGACGTCAATGCCAAAGGCGGGTTGTTGGGACGCCCGGTCCAGCTCGTCTACTACGACGATCAGAGCAATCCATCGAATGTCGCGCCGATCTATACGAAGTTGATCGACGTCGACAAGGTCGACCTTCTCATCGGTCCCTACGCCACCAACATGGTCGCGCCCGCCATACCGGTGATGATGCAGTTCAAGAAGACGACCATCGGCATTCTCGCCAATGCGGCGAACAGCAAATTCCATTACGACCAATACTTCTCCATGCTGCCGACGGGACCGGAGCCGCAAAAAGCCTTCTCGACCGGCTTCTTCGAATTGGCCGCGGCGCAGAAGCCTCGGCCGAAGACCGTCGCCATCGTGGCCGCCGACGCCGAGTTCGCCCAGAACGCCGCCGATGGCGCACGCGCGAACATCACGGAGATGGGATTCCAGAAGGTCCTGGACACACGCTACCCGCCTTCGATCGCCGATTGCGCGCCGATCATGCGTTCCGTCCAGGCGGTCAATCCCGATATGGTGTTCGTCGCCGCCTATCCGCCGGATTCGGTTTGCCTCGTGCGCGCCGCCAAGGAGATCGGGCTCAGCCCCAAGATGTTCGGCGGCACGTTCATCGGCCTCCTGGTCACCCCCATCAAGATGCAGCTCGGGCCGCTGATGAACGGCATCATCAACAACGAGGTCTTCCTGCCGGCCAAGAGTTTCATTTTCCCCGGCACGCTCGAGCTGCTGACGAAATACCAAGCCGTCGCCAAGACCGAAGGCCTCGATCCGCTCGGCTGGGGCTTCGCGCCCTTGGGCTATGCCGCGGGACAAGTTCTGGCCGACGCGGTGACAGGCGCGAAGACTCTCGATCAGGCAAAGCTCGCGGAATACATGCACGCGCACGCCTTCCATACGGTCGTCGGCGAGATCAGCTTCGGCAAGGACGGCGAATGGACGAAGTCGCGCACCGTCTTTACCCAGTTTCAGCATGTCACCGGCCATGATCTCGACGAGTTCAAGAATGCCGAACACGAGCTCATCGTTTGGCCCGACGACATGAAGTCCGGCAATCTCATTTACCCCTACGCCGCGGCACAGAACTAGGCGGCAGGGGAGCCCTGGAGCGAGCCGCAGCGCGCTTTCTCGGGCCGGTCAGCGGCTCCTCGCGCTTGCGGGCCGTTCGACCGTGGCCTGGGCCTCGTCGCTCCGCGCAAGCGCGGGGGCTTGTGCAATCATGGTGTCGATCAGATAAAGCGGACGGCGTTTTGACTCCATGTAAAGCCGGCCGAGATATTCGCCGACAATGCCCAGCACCATGAGTTGAGCGCTGCCGATGACGAGAATGATCGTATTGGTGCTGGCCCAGCCCAGGGGGGCCTTGCCGAACAGCCAGCCACCGATTGTGTAGAACAACATGCTTAAGCCGAGCGCCCCGGTGGCGAGGCCGATATAAGAGGCGATACGCAACGGGACCACCGAAAAGCCCGTAATGCCATCAAGCGCCAACGCCACGAGCTTTCTCAGCGGAAGACCGGTCTCCCCGGCAAAGCGTGCGTTGCGATCGTAAACGAGCGGCGTCTGCTTCAGCCCCACCCAGCTCACCATCCCGGGAATAAAACGGGTCTGTTCAGGCATTGAGCGTAGCACAGTCAGGATGCGGCGGTTTATTAGTCGGAAATCACCTGTGTCGAGCGGGATGTCGATATCGGCCAAGCGGCGCCACAGCCGGTAAAAGAGCCAGGTCAGCGCAGTTTTGAACCGGGTCTCGCCGCTGCGATTGCGGCGCTGGCCGTAGACCACGTCCGCACCCTGATCCATGAGCGCTAACATTTGCGGCAGAAGCTCCGGCGGATCCTGCAGGTCGGCATCGATGATTAAGATGCGCTCCCCGCAGCAATGATCGAGACCCGCCGTTAGCGCACTTTGCTTGCCGTAATTGCGTGTCAAATTGATGGCGATGACATGGGGATCACGCATCGCCAGCAGCGCCATCATCCTCCACGTATCGTCGCGCGAACCGTCATTGACGAGGACGATTTCGTAATCGGCGCCGATTGCCGCTTGGCAGGCCAATGAAACACGCCGATGCAGCTCAAAAAGCGTCTCTGCTTCATTGAAGCACGGGGCGACGACAGATAAGCGCCGCACGACGCTGGTCTCGCGGCTTTGGCCGGCGCCGAATGGATCGCATCCCGCCGCCAGCATTCCGCCTCCATACTCACGGCCTGTTAAACATCTCCTCTTAGCATGCGGCGCGTTAAGGAAACTCTACCGCTGGCCCAAGGTTCGGCCGGGTTCGCACGGCGCAGCAATGGGATTGATCCAATGGCCGATGCAGAGGCCATGTCGCACAGAACAAACAATTTCGCCGAAAGTTATTATGATTTTGCGGACGTAAACCATTTCTGGGTGCGCGGCCGATTCAATGTGCTCTTGCGCACTGCGAGAAAGCTTGGCCTCGATCACAGAAAGCCGATGCGCGGCCTGGATATCGGTTGCGGCGAAGGTGTCGTTCAGCGCCAATTCGCCGCGATGACGGCGTGGCGAACAGATGGCTGCGAACTCAATCGTACCGCCCTGGCAAAGCACTCGTCGGTTAGCGGGAGGGTGCTCTATTACGACATTTCCGAGAGGTGGCCTGAGCTTCATGCTCGATACGATTTCGTGATCTTATTGGATGTGGTCGAACATGTGGCAGACGCCAAAGCATTTCTTGAAGCGGCGGCCTACCATCTCAAACCTGGCGGCTATCTGTTCATCAATGTGCCCGCCGGGCAGTACCTCTACTCACGCTACGATACGATCCTCGGGCATTATCGACGCTATAATCGTCCCTTGCTGCACGAACATATAACCAAAGCTGGGCTGGCGATCTTGGCCCTCCGTTATTGGGGCTGGTCGATGCTCCCCGCCGCGCTCGTGCGTAAGTTCTTCGTCGACCGCAAACACAATGCTACCGATATCATGCGCACCGGCTTCAATCCGCCGAACCGCCTCGCTTCGGCACTCCTGTCGAGGGCACTTGCGATCGAGAAGCTTTTCCCGCAGGCGTCGTTCGGAACCTCGATCTTCGCGGTCGCGCGCAAGCCCGGCTGAACTCGCCTGCGGCCAGACGCGAATTCCGGCGATGGGATTGGTGCTCACGGCAGAGTGAAAAAAGCCTTAAACTGGCTCCATGACCCGCAACACGCTCGGCGACGAAACCAGCCCTTATCTGCTGCAGCACAAGGACAATCCGGTGCATTGGCGGGCATGGGGCGCCGCCGCGCTGGAGGACGCAAAGAACGCCGATAAACCCATCCTGCTCTCGATCGGCTACGCCGCCTGCCACTGGTGCCACGTCATGGCGGCGGAAAGCTTCGCCAATCCGGCGATCGCCGCGGAGATGAACAAGAATTTCATTAACATCAAAGTCGACCGCGAAGAGCGCCCGGATATCGACGCAATCTATATGCATGCGCTTCACATGATGGGCGAGCAGGGCGGCTGGCCGCTCACCATGTTCCTCACGCCCGAGGGCGAGCCGTTCTGGGGCGGCACGTATTTTCCGCCCACCGCGCGCTGGGGCCGGCCGGGCTTTCCGCAGGTTCTCCAGGCGATCGCCGACGCCTATCGCACGCAACGCGACCAGGTAACCAAGAACATCGCGGCCTTGCGCAAGGGCCTCAATCAGCTCGGCGCGCCGCAGCCGGGCGAAGCGATCGACCTCGACCTGATCGATCGCATCGCGGACCGGTTGGTGCAGGAGGTCGACGGCATCAATGGCGGGATCGGCTCGGCGCCGAAATTTCCCCAGGTCCCGTTGCTCGAGTTGCTGTGGCGTGCCGGAAGGCGCGGCAATGGCGCGGCGCGCGATGCTGTTCTCCTGGCGCTCGACCACCTCGCGCAAGGCGGCATCTACGACCATCTCGGCGGCGGTTTCGCGCGCTATTCGGTCGATGCGCGCTGGCTCGTGCCGCATTTTGAGAAGATGCTCTACGACAACGCGCTGTTGATCGATCTTCTGAGCGCGGCGTGGCAAGAAACCAAAAATCCGCTTTACGCCGAACGCGTCGCCGAGACCATCGCCTGGCTCACGCGTGAAATGCGCCTGCCCGAGGGCGGTTTCGCCTCGAGCCTCGATGCCGATAGCGAGCACGAGGAAGGCCGGTTCTACGTCTGGAGCGAAGCCGAGATCGACGCGGTGCTGGGCGCGGACGCGCCGCGCTTCAAGGAATTCTACGACGTCAGCGCCGCCGGCAATTGGGAAGGCCGCGCTATTCTCAATCGCCTCGGCCACCTCGCGCCAGCCGCACCGGACATCGAGGCCGCGCTCGCCGCCGATCGGGCAAAGCTGCTGGCTGCGCGCGCCGCCCGCATACGGCCCGGGATCGACGACAAGGTTCTCGCCGATTGGAACGGTCTTGCGATCGCGGCGCTCGCCAACGCGGCAAAAGTCTTCGAGCGGCCGGACTGGCTCGATCTCGCCGCGTCGGCCTTCGCCTTCATCACGCAAGCGCTCGGCACCGGCGACGGGCGGCTGCATCATTCCTGGCGCGGGCGCGCCCAACATCGCGCCATCATCGATGATTACGCCAATATGGCCCGCGCGGCGCTCGCCCTGCACGAGGCGACCGGGGATGTCCGGTATCTCGAGCGTGCCCGCGGCTGGGTCGAGGTCGCGGTCCGGCATTATTGGGATCCGCGCGGCGGCTTCTTCTTCACCGCCGACGATGCCGAACATCTGATCGCGCGCGCCAAACACGCGCTCGACCAGCCCAATCCCTCGGGCAATGGCACCTTGGCGGCAGTATTAGCGCGACTCTTTTACCTGACGGGCGATGAAGACTATCGGCAGCGCGCGCAGGCGACTCTCGACGCGTTCGGCGGCGAGGTGCGGCGCCATCTTTTCAGCCACGCAACGCTTCTCAATGCGGCCGAGCTGCTGGCGAAAGCGGTGCAGGTTGCCGTCATCGGGACGTGCGGCGCGGCCGATACCGAAGCCCTGTTGCGTGTCGTCTTCGCCGCCAGCCTGCCGAACCGGATCTTGAGCGTCATCGCGCCCGGCGCCGCGCTGCCGCAAGGCCACCCGGCTTCCGGCAAGCAGCAAGTCCAAGGCCGTGCGACGGCCTATGTCTGCGAGGGACCGGTATGCTCGCTGCCGCTGGTCGATCCCCCTTTGTTCGCTGCGAATCTGGCGCAGCGAGGCTGAGCCATGGCGCGGCTTTCCTTCGCCAGTCCGCTGGGCCGCCTGACGCTCTTTGAGGAGGGCGGGGCGATCACGGCGCTGATCTGGGGCGGAAAATCCGCGGGCAAGGCATCGCCCTTGCTGCAAGCCGCGAAGCGCCAGCTCGACGCCTATTTCGCCGGACAGCGCCAGAGCTTCGACCTGCCCTTGGCTCCCGACGGATCGCCCAGCGAGCGGCGCGTCTGGGCGTTGATGGCAAGGATCCCCTATGGCGAGACGCGCTCCTATGGGCAGCTTGCCAAGGCGCTGAAGCTCAGTCCGCGCGCCGTCGGCCGCGCCTGCGCCCGCAATCCTCTACCGATCCTCTTGCCCTGCCACCGCGTCACCGGCGCCGAAGGCGAGCTGGGCGGCTATAGCGGCGAAGGCGGCGTCGAGACGAAACGCCGGCTCCTGCTCCTCGAAGGCGCACTCCTGATTTGATGTTCTGCCGCGGTCGGCTGATGGCAGAAGCCGTCGAATCGATCTAATCGGCTATTTCTTGCCCAGCGCCGCGCGATAGTAGCTTAGATCATAGAATTCCCGCGCATCGAGTTTGCGCTTCGGTTCGCCATACTGGCTGCGCAAAGCCACCACCGTCGCGACGCCCTTGGGATCCATCGCGGCCATGGGCGAGGTCAAAGTGTTGCGGCCCGTCGTGTCCGCGTAGATATGCTCCGCGCCCTCATGCGTGAGGTTCGGCGTCTGTTTCACGAGGACGGCGATGGCGGCCTCTTTGTTGCGCGAATCGAACAACCACAGACTCGCCTGCACATAACCGCGAATGAAACCGACCAGCGCGTCCCGATGATCCTTCGCCCAAGCGCGGCGCGCCATGCCGACGCTCGATTGGTAATGCGGGAGGACCTGACTCATGGCGGCGAGATCGTTGAACCCCTTCGCCTTGGCGAAAGAATCGAACGGCCGGTCCAGGAGGCCGCCCACGGCCTTTTTCTCGAGCAGCGCCTCATACCGCTTTTGGGAACTGCCGACCGCGACAAGCTCATAATCGCCCCGTTTCACCCCATGAGTTTCGAGAATGTGATAGAGCACGAAGGCAAAGCCGGTCGTCTTGGCGTCGACCGCCAAGGGCTTTCCTCTCAACGCCTCGATCGTCTTGATCTCGGGCGCCGCGATGAGATGGAGCCCGCCGCCTTCGCCGCCCATGAACGCAAAGAGGTCGGCTTTCTCTTTGAGCGGTGCGGCGCCTTGGCCGGCATCGTAGGCGATGACGTTGTCGAGCGCGGTCAGGCCGAGATCGAATTTTCCATCCATCATGCCGGTGATTTGCGCGACGGAGCTGGTGATCGGATTGGGCCGCACCTCGAGCCCTTCCTTGGCAAAATATCCTTCGGCGATGCCGATATGGAGCACCCATCCCGCACTGGGGAAGAGGCTGACTTCAAGCGTCGTTGCGGCAAGCGCGGGCATCGTCATCATTCCTACGAGCATCCCGAACGCAGCGCCGACATGATTCCATCTCATGGACTCCGACCCCCCCTGAACCGGCGTCGGCGGGCCCACGGCCCGCCGCCCGCGCCGCGTCGTTTGGCTGCCGCCGTTAAAGCTTCGCAAGCCGTGGAAGCAGTTTCTTGGCATTGCCGCTATAGACCGCCTCGAGAGCCTTGGCCGAAAGCCCCCGCTTGGCCAGCTCGCCGACTTGATCGACGAAGAAATACGGATAATCCGTGCCGAACACGATCTGCGACACCGGAATGAGGCTGCGCACCGCGCCCCAGCTGGGCTTCCACACCGCGTTGGCGGTGTCGTAATGCATGCGTTGAAGCTCGGCATAGACGCCATTGGGCGCAAAGCTCGCGAGGTTTTTGTCGCGCCTGACGAACGCATTGATGCGCCCCGACAGCATCGGGATATCGCCGCCCCCATGCGACCAGAGCCACTTGATGTTGCGGTATTTGACGAAGCTGCCGCTCATCAACAGGCTGACGATCGCGCGCGTCGTATCGAACGGCACTTCGAGCACCGCCGGATTGGGCGCGCCGTCATGGATGCGGCCGCAACAGGCCGGCGTCAGAGGATGAAAATAGACCACCGCATGGCGGCGGTTGAGCTCCTCGAACACGGGCGCATAGATCGGATCACCCGGCCATTTATCGCCGTAATTGGTCTGCAGCCCGATGCCGTCTGCCTTCAGCTCGTCGAGCGCATGGGTGATTTCCTTGAGGCTCGCATCGATATCGAGCATCGGCAGCGCCGCCCAGAAGCCGAAACGCTTGGGATATTTCTGCACCATGCCCGCCGCGTAATCATTGACGATCCGCGACATCTTGACCGCCATTTCCGGCCCCTTGTCGAACCACAGGCCCGGCGTCGACGGCAGCGAGACGACGGCGGTTTCGATTCCGCCCTTGTCCATCTCTTCGAGCGATTGCTCCGGCGACCAGGATTTGATCAGCGGGCTCGTCCCAATGTGCTTGGGCTCGGCCCAATCGATCGAGGCTTGCTTGTATTCGGGCGCGTAAAAATGATGGTGCGTGTCGATGATCCCGCGATGCATCGGCGCCTGCGCCACGGCCTTTGACCCTGAGACCATGGTCGCGGCGCCGGCGGCCGCCAACCCGCCGATAAACTCCCTGCGGCTCACCATGCTGTCAGGCCTTTGCGAGCCTTGGAAGCAAGCGCTTGGCGTTGCCCGAGAAGATCGCCGCCTTCTCCTTTGCCGGCAGCGCGCGCCGATCCAGATCATCCAGCTGGTCGTTGTGGAAATAGATGAAATCCGTGCCGTACAGCACGTGCGAGGATGGCAGGAATTTGAGGATCGCCGCCATCGAGGAAGCGTTCGTCACATTGACCGTATCGACGTTGAATTTCTGCAACTCGGCGGTCACGCCGTTGGGCGCGATGTCCTTGAGGTTCTTCGCGTTCTTGAAGAAATTATTGATCCGGCCGGCGACGAAAGGCAGCGTGCCCCCGCCATAGGCGATGATCCATTGGATATTCGGGTAACGCTGAAGCCCGCCGCTGCTGAGAAGGCTCGCACAGGTGCGCGTGACGTCGAACGTCACTTCGACGATCGACGTATACATGCCCGGCCCGTCTTTGATCTGGCTGCAGCACGCGCTGTTCGGACCGTGGACGAAAACCACCGCGTGGCGCCGGTTGAGCTCCTCCCAGATCGGGTCGTACATCGGGTCGCCGAGATAGACCCCGTTGTAACTCGACTGCACGCCGATCCCGTCGGCATGCACCTGGTCGTAGGCATGCTCGATTTCCTTTAGCGACGAGGCGACGTCGATCATGTTCAGCGGCGCGAAGAGCCCGAACCGCCCGGGATGATCGCTGATCACCTTGGCCCCGTAATCGTGGCACGCAAGGACGACCCGGGTCGCGGCCGCGGCGTCGAGGCCCCACATGCCTTGGCTGATCGAGGCGAGCGACAACACCGATGTTTTGACCCCGGCCTTGTCCATCTCCGCGAGCGACACTTCCGGCGTCCATTCCTGCATTCCCGGGAAATGAGGAACGTGATGCGCGTCCTCCCAACCGACCTGCGCCTTCAAATATTCGGGCGCCCAAAAATGATGATGCACGTCGACGACGCCGTGATGCCTGGGTTGGGACGTCTGCGCAAAGCCCGCACCGAGCGGAAGCATCGCGGCGGTACCGGCAACCGCCAAGCCGGTCAGGAATTGGCGGCGATTCGAGCCGTTGAGTCCATTCTCGTGGGTCATGGTTTCCTCCCGTTCGCCGCTCCTGATCGCGAGCTGGCTTGTGATCTTCGACGCGCGCTCACTTTGCCGATCTTTGGCCGGCGTGACAAGCTTTTGGATGCTGGTTAGAGTCGCTGCAAAAGCGCAGGAAGGACGCGCCCATGGCCGATCAATCCATCCGTTCGCCGGATGGCGGGAGTTTCAAGGCCTATATCGCCCTGCCCGGGGGCGGATCCGGACCCGGCCTCGTCGTGATCCAGGAGATTTTCGGCGTCAATCGCTGGCTGCGCGGGGTCGTCGATGCCGCCGCCGCCCAAGGCTATGTCGCGACGGCGCCCGATTTGTTCTGGCGGCTGAAGCCCGGAATCGAGCTCGATTCCGACAAGGAAGACGAGTTCAAGAAGGGCGTCGGCTATCTGCAACGCTTCGATGAGGCCATGGGAATCGAAGATCTGAAGGCGACGGTCGCCGCGCTGCGCGCGCATCCCGCCTGTACGGGCAAGGTCGGCGCCCTTGGCTATTGCATCGGCGGCAGACTCGCTTATCTCATGGCCTGCCGCTCCGATACGGACGCCAATGCCGGCTATTACGGCGTCAACATCCAAGCCGCGCTCGGCGAAGCCGCAAACATCACCAAGCCCTTGCTCTTGCACATCGCCGAGAACGACAAATTCGTGCCGCGGCAAGCCCAGCTCCAGATCGCCGGAGGCCTGAAGAATAACAGGCGGGTCACGATTTATTCCTATCCCGGTGCCGATCACGGATTCGCGCGCATCGGAAGCCACGCGTTTCAAAAACCTGCCGCCGATCTCGCCAATGCGCGCACGGCCGAATTCTTCCGCCGCGCGCTCGGCGGCTGAGCCAAAGGAGACCGCAATGACCCATATCGTTCGCATTCACAAAACGGGCGGCCCCGAAGTGCTGACCTGGGAAGAAACCGAGCTCGGCAAGCCCACCGCCGGCGAGGCCCGAATCCGTCATACGGCCGTCGGCCTCAATTTCATCGACACCTATAACCGCCGCGGGATTTATCCGCTGCCGCTGCCTTCGAGCCTTGGCGGCGAGGGCGCCGGCGTGGTGGAAGAGGTCGGCGCGGCCGTCACGGACCTTAAGCCCGGCGACCGCGTGGCCTATGGCAATGCCCCGATCGGCGCCTATGCCGAGGCGCGTCTCATCCCGGCGGACCGGCTCGTCAAGCTGCCCGACGGCGTCACCGACCAACAGGCGGCCGCCATGATGCTCAAGGGGCTGACCGCCCAGTATCTCTTGCGCCAGACCTATCGCGTGAAACCGGGCGATCCGATCCTCATTCACGCGGCCGCGGGCGGGGTTGGTCTCATCGCCTGCCAATGGGCCAAGCATCTCGGCGCCCTCGTCATCGGCACCGTCGGAAGCGCCGCGAAAGCAGAGCTCGCGCGGGCCCATGGTTGCGATCACGTGATCGACTACGCGAAAGAAGATTTCCAAAAGCGCGTGGTCGAGATCACCCAGGGCAAGAAAGTGCCGGTGGTCTATGACTCGGTCGGCAAGGATACGTTCATGAAGTCGCTCGATTGCCTCGCGCCGCTGGGATTGATGGTCTCCTTCGGCCAGAGCTCGGGCCTGGTCGAGCCGTTCAGCATCAATATCCTTACCGGCAAAGGGTCCCTCTATATGACTCGACCGACCCTCGCGCATTATGCAAGCACGACCGAGAAGCTGCGCGCCATGGCAAAGGAGCTTTTCGATCTGGTCGCCGCCGGTATCGTCAAGATCGAGATCGGCCAGAGCTACAAGCTCAAGGACGTCGCGCAGGCGCATCGCGATCTCGAAGCGCGCAAGACCACCGGCTCGACGGTGCTGACCGTCTAGCGCCTTTCCGGCTTTGGTGGAATCAAAGCCGGGGCTCTCGCTTTTTGTTTTGTCGCGTTTCCTTCACGCGAACCGGTATCCACTTCGCTCGAAAACGCTCTAGCGGCCGGTCAGCGCGACGATCATTTCGACGACCACGGCCTCGGCGACGCGGCGATAAAGCCCAAACTCCCGCCGCAACAGCCTCCAGGTCGAAAGATCGGTTGCCACGATGAGGCCGAAGAGCAGCGCCTGGTCATTGGGCCCCGACTGCGACCCTGTTGTCCTCAGGAAAGTTTGCTCGACCCAGCTCCGATGGGCTTGGTGCTCCGCCTCGCTCTGCTGCGCCACCGTATCGCCGCGCTGCTCATAATCGTCGTAGCGCGTCCGTATGGCGGCCGCGATCTGATCCGGCGCCAATCCGGTCCGGTGCGGGCGCGCCGGCGCGGCTTCGTTTGCGAGGACGATGAGCGCGGCCTTGCTGCCGAAGATGCGCAAAACGGTCTGGACGGTGGTCTTGGCCTCCGACGCGACCGCCTTCAGCGTGAAATCTTCGGGCTTTTCGCGATAGAGCGCGATCGCGGCTTGCCTTATGCGCGCCTTCGTCGCCGCCGCCTGCGCCGCGCGGCGCTCCATCGAGTATGATCGCGCATCGGCATTCATATGATGAAGATTAATACGAAGTCTTTATTCAAGTCAATCTCATCAACGCGAATATTTTCAAGGCCAAATGAATTTAGGGCAGTTACAACTAATTATATTCGTATAAATCTTATGCCTATTAATTTTGAGCGGTCATTCCGACGCGCCGCTCCCCTCTCATTTCATCTAAACGAGAGAGACCTGAATATAAACTCGCCGGTTTCGATACTCTGAGCAGCCCGGCAAAAAAATGGCGGCGCTTCTAAAACGCCGCCGTCTTTCACCGACTGACCTGCCAGGCATTCGGTCCACGGTCCGTCCGTGGCCGCCGGCCAAATTCAGGTGTTCATCGCCTCGAAGAAATCCGCATTGGTCTTCGAATGCCGCAATTTCTCGATCAGGAATTCGAGCCCGTCCATCGGGCCCATCGGGCTGAGCACGCGGCGCAGCACCCACATCTTCGACAAGGTGGCCTTTTCGACCAGCAATTCCTCTTTCCGCGTGCCCGATTTCGTAATATCGAGCGCCGGGAAGGTCCTTTTGTCGGCGATCTTCCGGTCGAGCACGATTTCCGAATTGCCCGTGCCCTTGAACTCTTCGAAGATCACTTCGTCCATGCGCGATCCGGTATCGATCAAGGCGGTCGCGATGATGGTCAGGGAGCCCCCCTCTTCGATATTGCGCGCGGCGCCGAAGAACCGCTTCGGCCGCTGCAGCGCATTGGCGTCGACGCCCCCCGTCAGCACCTTGCCCGAAGAGGGCACGACCGTGTTGTAGGCGCGAGCCAGCCGCGTGATCGAATTGAGCAAAATCACCACATCGCGCTTATGTTCGACAAGGCGCTTGGCCTTCTCGATCACCATTTCCGCCACCTGCACGTGGCGAACCGCCGGCTCGTCGAAGGTCGAACTCACGACCTCGCCCTTCACCGTCCGCGCCATATCGGTCACTTCTTCCGGGCGCTCGTCGATCAGGAGAACCAGCAAATAGACCTCAGGATGATTGGCCGCGATCGCGTGCGCGATATTCTGCATCATCACGGTCTTGCCGGTGCGCGGCGGCGACACGATCAAGGCGCGCTGACCCTTGCCGAGCGGCGTTACCAGATCGATCACCCGCGTCGTCAGATCCTTCTTGGTCGGATCGCCCAGCTCAAGCGCCAGTTTTTCGTCGGGATAAAGCGGGGTCAAATTGTCGAAATTGATGCGATGCCGCAGCTTGTCGGGATCGTCGAAATTGATCTTATTGACCTTCAACAGGGCAAAATACCGCTCGCCGTCCTTGGGTGAGCGAATTTGTCCTTCCACGGTATCCCCGGTGCGCAAACCGAAGCGGCGGACCTGCGAGGGACTCACGTAAATATCGTCGGGCCCGGGCAGGTAATTCGCCTCGGGACTGCGCAGAAACCCGAACCCGTCTTGCAGGACCTCGAGGACGCCGTCGCCATAGATCGCCTGGTCCTTGTCGGCCAGCGTCTTCAGGATCGCGAACATCATGTCCTGCTTGCGCAGCGAGGACGCATTCTCGATCAGGAGCTCCTCCGCGAAGGCAAGCAACTCGGGTGGGGTTTTGCGCTTTAGTTCCTGTAGGTTCATTGAGACAACAACCTTGGGGGAGGCCGGATTGGCGGGAAGGGCAGGGAATACTCCGGCCTGTGGCGCCGAAGCTTGGCCGGATGCAGCGAGCGGCCCAATCGGGACAACCGAGCGTTCGGTTTATCGGCCGGTCATAAAGAAGATTGGGGACGCCTCGCTAGGCGTCAATAGGCTTAGCCCAAAATCTCCGAAGAAGTCAAATGACAAACCGCGGCACCGACCCAAGCGCCCTAGTCCTCCTATTCGTTCGAGAAGACATAGCGCAAGCCGCGCCCGATCAAAAAGATGGCGATACCGCCCAAGATGACCGCCCCGATCACGAATTGGCTGCTCGACCAATTACCGAAAACGATGCCGATGAATTCTCCCAACCACAGCACGCCGGCGAAGACGATCGCCGCCCAATGCAGCATACGACCGAGACGGATCGCGATCGTCGTTTCGATCTCGCCCAGCGTCTTTTGCGGCCAAAGCCACTTCATCCCAGCTCTCCCCTTCACTCCGACGATCCGATGTCCCTTGCCGCCCACACGCTAAAACGGTTTCACCACGACAAGAATGACGATCAGAACCATCAGCGCCGTCGGCAGCTCGTTGACAATGCGGTAGAACCGCGCGGGACGCGTATTGCGGTCTGCGGCGAAATCCCGCCGCCAGCGCGCGAGCATGAAGTGGACGCCGGTCAAGGCCGCGACCAAGCCCAGCTTCGCATAGATCCAACCATCGCTCCAATCGACCGCCGACGGCGTTGCCGCCAAAATCACACCAAATCCGTATGTCGCGATCATCGCGGGCGTCGTGATCGCGCGCACCAGACGGCGCTCCATCACCTTGAACGTCTCCGACGCCTGGGAACCCGCGGCGACCCCCGCGTGATAGACGAAGAGCCGCGGCAGATAAAGCAGCCCCGCCATCCACGCGATGACGCTGATGATATGCAACGCCTTCACCCATAAGAAAGCCTCTTGCAGCGCCGTCATCGCAATTGCCGCCGCGCACACAGCACGAATGCCGCATCGCAATGCGATCGACCGCCCTCCGGAAACGGGCCAGTGTCCTTAGCGCTCTGCGCGTCCCGCACCAGCGCGGCGAGGCCGGCCACGAAATCATCCACGGCCCCGACCGTCGCGACACGGACATAATGCGGCACGCCGCTCGCCTCTGCGAGATGCCGATACTCCATATCGAGCTCGACCAAGGTCTCGGAATGCTCCGACACGAATGCGACCGGAACGACGATCAAGCCCCGCTTCTCCTGCCCCGCGCGGCGGATCTCCGCGTCGGTTGCGGGCCCCAGCCACTCCAGCGGACCGACGCGGCTTTGATAACACACGACGGCCTCGATACCACGAAGATCGCGGCCGGCGCATAGCGCCTGCGCCGTCTGTTCGACATGCGACTGGTAAGGATCGCCGCGCGCCACGATCCGCCGCGGCAAACCATGCGCGGACAGCAACAGCCGCGGTGGACCGATATCGGTCGGCCATGCGGCGATCGCCTCGCCGATTGCATGCGACAAGGCCCGAATGAACCCGGCTTCGGCGGGATAACAGCAGATCGCCCGCGTTGGCGCTTTTAGACCCACCGCTTTCGCCGCACGATCCCAATCGGCAATCGACGACGCCGTCGTCGTGCTCGAAAATTGCGGATAAAGCGGGAGCAGAACGATTTCTTCAACATCCCATTGTTTGAGCGCCGCCGCGGCTTCCTCTGACCGTGGCGGCCAGTAGCGCATGGCGATGGTCACGCGAAACTGGTCTCCCAGCACCCCTTCCAGTGCCGATGCCTGAGCCTGGGTATTTTTCAGCAACGGCGAAACATTCCCGATCTTCGCATAGATCTGTCGCGCCAATGGTCCGCGACGGCGGGCGATGAGCTTGGCGATCAGCCAGCGCAACGGATTTGGCAAAGCAATGATCGCCGAATCGGAAAAGAGGTTGAACAGAAAGGGCTCGACAGCCTGCGCCGAATCGGGCCCGCCCAGATTCATCAGGACGATACCGGTCTTGCTCATGCTTGCCGGATCAACGCGATCAATCGGGCGACATGCTCGGGCGGGGTCTCCGGCAACACGCCATGGCCCAGATTGAAAATGAACGGCCCGCCGCTCAGCGCGTTCATGATCGTCTCGACAGCAATGTCGAGCGCGCTTCCGCCCGCAACCAGCACCTTGGGATCGAGATTTCCCTGAACGGTGCCGAGCGGCTGCAAGCTCGCGGCCGCCGTCGCCGGCGAAATCGCTCCATCGATGCTCAACGCGTCGATGCCGGTCTCGGCGAAATAACGCCGATAGAGCGGCCCGATCCCGCGCGGGAAACCGATGATCGGGATCCATGGATGGACATGACGCAAGGCCTCGACGATGCGGCGCGTTGGCCCGATCACCAGCCGGTCGAATTCCGTTTCAGGCACGACGCCAGCCCAGGTATCGAAGAGTTGCAACGCCTCGGCTCCCGCCTCCACCTGGGCCGCCAGATGGAGACTCGTTGCCTCCACCAACCGGTCGATCAAAAGATCAAAACCCGAAGGATCCGCCGCCGCCCATCCCTTGATCTGCGCGAAATCGCGACTCGGCCCGCCTTCGACCATGTAAGTCGCGACCGTCCAGGGCGAGCCGGCAAAACCGATCAGCGCGGTTTTATCGTCGAGCTGCTCCGCCACCAGCCGCGCGGCGCGATAGACGGGATCGAGCCGCTGCACCAAGCCCTCGATTTGCAGCGCCGAAGCATCGCTGCGTGTCCGGACCGGCGCGAGCCGTGGCCCCTCACCCGGCTCGAACCAGAGTTTCTGCCCCAGGGCCTGGGGCACCAACAGGATATCCGAAAAGAGAATTGCCGCGTCCATGCCAAAACGCCGGATCGGCTGGAGCGTCGCCTCGGCTGCGCTATCGGGCCGATAGCACAGATCGAGAAATCCCCCGATCCTCTCGCGCAGCGCACGATATTCGAGCAAATAGCGTCCCGCCTGACGCATGAGCCAAACCGGAGGCGGGCTTAGTCTCTCGCCACGCAGGACGCGCAAGAGGGGTTTGTTCGATGATCCCATGCCCCCCTCTTACTCTTTCTACTTTAGATTCTAAAGATAGAGGTGGTGGTGGTGCGGTTCGAAAAGGGGATTAATTTCACGCGGACTCTTATCCGGACTCTTTGAGCCCTGCTCCGTATCGCAACCGAAACCGTGTATAAGATGGCGATGAAAAGCTCGTTGCGACTTAATCATGGGGGTTCGAGGGCCGTGTTGAATGCCGTCAAATCCGGGGATCAAATCGATCCGTGCCGGGGTTTTCCCCAGATTGAACAAAGGCCGTGGATTTTATCCGCAAGCCTGGCGGGTGGGGACAGAATCGGGTCCGGAGGCGCCCATCGAGGACGAGGCTGGGTAATTCGGGCTTATCCCCAATTCGTCCCTAATGATACCCCGAGGCCGCCGTGACCCGATTTCATCTCCACCTCGTTTCGGATTCGACCGGAGATACGGTGCACTCGGTCGCGCGCGCCTGTCTCGTGCAATTCGAGGACACGGATGCCGTCGAACATATCTGGTCCATGGTTCGCACCAAGGCGCAGATCGATCGTGTTATCGACGGTGTGTCCGCCAATCCCGGCGTGGTGCTCTATACCTTGGTCGACGATCATTTGCGCCACCAGTTGATCGAAGGCTGCCGACGCCTGCAAGCGCCGGCGATCCCGGTGCTCGACCCCGTGATTGGCGCCCTCGCGTCCTTCCTGGGCCGCCAAGCGCGCGGCTTGCCGGGGCAGCAACATCTGCTCGACAACGAATATTTCCACCGCATCGATGCGATGACCTTTGCCCTCAATCACGACGACGGCCAATCCTTGTGGGGATTGAATGATGCCGATGTCGTCCTGGTCGGCGTCTCGCGCACCTCGAAGACGCCGACCTGCATCTATCTCGCCAATCGCGGGATCAAGGCCGCGAATGTGCCGATCGTCCCGGGCATTGCGCTGCCGCAAGAGGTGTTCGCTTTGACGCGACCGCTCGTCGTCGGTCTCACCAACGATCCCGACCGCCTCATCCAGGTGCGCACGCAGCGCCTGGCCTCGCTTCATCACGATGAGCGCAGCGAGTACACCGATCATGCCAAAGTGCGCGAGGAAGTGACGCAGGCACGCCGGCTCTTCACCGAGCATAGCTGGCCCGTCATCGATGTAAGCCGCCGCTCGATCGAGGAAACCGCTGCGGCGATCTTGAAGCTCCTGGCGCGCAAACTCGGCACGGAGGACGCGTGAGCGCGCTCGACCGCAAACGCCATGCGCGCATCACGGCCGCGGTCAGCGGTTACGAGCTCGAAGGGCTTTGGGCACAAAGGATGGCGCGGATCGAGGGCGATCATTCCTCGATCCTGAACCCGCCCCTGCTGCCGCTCATGGACCTTCTGCGCGGCGAAGGCGCGCTGGCGGCATGAAAATCACCGGCGGCGCCAAGCTAGCGGGTATCATGGGCTGGCCGGTTGCGCATTCGCGCTCGCCGATCTTGCACGGCTACTGGCTCAAGGAGCTTGGGATCGACGGCGCCTATGTGCCCATGGCGGTGAAGCCGGAAAATCTCCGGCGCGCGCTGCAGGCGTTGCCGTTGCTCGGCTTCGCCGGGTGCAATCTGACGATCCCGCATAAGGAAGACGCGATGCGGGCAGTCGATGAATATGAGCCCTCGGCCAAGCGGGCCGGCGGCATCAATACGATCGTGATTCGCGCGGACGGCATGATCATCGGCAGCAGCACCGACGGATATGGCTTCCTCGCGGCTCTGCGCGACAGCTTGATCGGATTCAACGCGGCGGCGGGTCCCGTTGTCGTGCTGGGCGCGGGCGGGGCGGCGCGCGCGATCGTCGCCGCCCTGATCGACGATGGCGCGCGGGAGATCCGGCTCGTCAACCGCACGCCCGAGCGCGCGGCCAAGCTTGCGAAGGCACTCGGCGGAGAGGTTCGCGGCATCGCGTGGGAGGCACGCGCGCAAGCGCTCGCGGGAGCCAGTCTTCTCGTCAATGCGACCAGCCTTGGAATGGTCGGGCAGCCCCCGCTCGAGCTGTCGCTCGATGCCCTGCCGCGCGATGCGGCGGTCAACGACATCGTCTACGTGCCCCTCGAGACGCCGTTGTTGGCCACCGCGCGGCAGCGCGGCAATCGTTGCGTCGACGGGTTGGGCATGTTGCTGCATCAGGCACGCCCCGGTTTCGAGGCTTGGTTCGGCGTGAAACCGGCGGTCACGGCGGGGTTGCGCGAGGCGGTGATCGCCTCGCTGACGCCGAAATGAAGCGCGGTTCGTGAAAATCCTCGGCCTGACCGGCAGTGTCGGCATGGGCAAGAGCACGGCGGCCGCGATGCTCCGCTGCATGGGCGTGCCGGTTTACGACGCCGATGCCGCGGTTCATCGGATGATGAGCAGAGGCGGCATCGCGGTGGCCGCGGTCGCGGCGGCCTTCCCCGGCGTCGAGAAGGACGGCGCAATCGATCGCGCGGCGCTCGGCAAACGCGTCTTCGGCAAGGATGCGGCCATGAAACGCCTCGAGGCGATCATTCACCCCCTGGTGCGGCGCGACGAGGAACTCTTTTTGCGGCGGATGCGCCGCCGGCGCGTCAAGCGCGTCGTGATGGACGTGCCGCTGCTTTTCGAATCCGGCCGGCAAAAGCGTTATGATGCGACCCTGGTCGTGACCGCACCCGCCTTTCTCCAACGCAGCCGCGTTCTGGCGCGGCCGGGCATGACGCCGGCGCGCTTTGCGGCGATCAAAGCGCGGCAGATGCCGGACGCCGAAAAGTGTCGCCGCGCCGATTTCGTCGTCCCGAGCGGCTTGGGCCGCGCCCTGACCTGGCGCCGCTTACGCCGCGCGCTGTGTCTTCTTGGTGGAACGCCGCTTCATGAGCTAGGCTAGCGCGATGCGCGAATTGGTCATCGATACGGAAACGACGGGTCTCGACCCGGCGGCGGGCCATCGGCTGGTGGAAATTGCCGCCATCGAACTGCGGAACCATCTGCCGACCGGCAACACCTATCACGCCTACATCAATCCCGAACGCGATATGCCCGAGGCGGCCCAGGCGATCCACGGCTTGAGCGCGGAATTCCTGGCGCGGCACCCCCTCTTCGCGGCCGTCGCGCGCGACTTTCTCGATTTCATCGGCGAAGACGCGCTCGTCATTCACAACGCCGAATTCGATTTGGGGTTCATCAACGCCGAATTGAAGCGCGCGGGATTGGCGCCGCTTGGGGCGCCGGTCGTCGACACGCTGCTTCTTGCGCGACGACGGTTTCCCGGCCAGCCGGCCAATCTCGATGCGCTGTGTCGGCGGTTTGCGATCGATTTGAGCGGCCGCGAAAAACATGGCGCGCTGATCGATGGCGAGCTTTTGGCCGCGGTCTATCTCGAATTGATCGGCGGAAGACAGCCGGGATTCGATCTCAACGCCACGGGCAGCCGGGTCAACGCGACCACGGCCACGCCCCGCAAACTGCGCGCCGCGCGGCTCCACGCGCCAAGCGACGAGGAGCGCGCAGCCCACGAGGCTTTTCTCGGCAAGCTCAAACAGCCGATCTGGAAAAGCTGATCGCGCCTTTGATGCGGGCGTCAGACCGTGACGGGTCCGCCTTCGGTCGGCGCCGGGGGCGTCGCGGCGCGGCGGGCGTAGATCTCGTTGAAATCGATCGGGTTGAGGAGTAGCGGCGTGAAGCCGCCATCGCGCGTTACTTCGGCAAGGATCGCGCGCGCGAAGGGAAAGAGCAGCCGCGGCGTCTCGACCATCAAGGCGGCCGATACGTCATCCGGCGCCGTGTTGGCCAGCGTGACGACCGCGCCATAGACGAGCTCCACGACGAAAACGCTATCGGCAGCCTGCTTGGCGTCCGCGCGCAAGGTCATCGTCACCTCGTAGATCTCGGGCGCAAGCGTGCCCGCCTTCACGTCGACATTGATTTGAACTTCTGGCGGCGGACCTTGCTGCTGCAACAGGCTGTGCGGCGCGCGCGGATTCTCGAAGGAGAGATCCTTCACATATTGGGCGCTGATGATGACTTGGCGCCGCGCCTCGGTCGCGGGTGCCCCGCCGCCGTTATTCGTCTCAACCATGCGTGAACTCCGCCCCTCCGCGATCGGAGGCTGGGCTAGCACGGATTGCCGCGCCGCACAACCGTCGCCCGCTAACCTTGCCCTTTCCCGGCAGAGAGCCTATCTAAGGGAAAGCCAAGGCGTGATCATGGAAAACGGCTTCCAATTCTTTGATATTATTCTGTTCGCGGCCGTTGCGGGCTTTCTTTTATTGCGCCTGCGCAGCGTTCTCGGCCGCCGAACCGGCAATGAGCGGCGCCGCGCCGATCCCTTCACGGCGCCGAAGCCTTTGCCGGTACCGCCGCACGCCCCGATGATCGACCATCCGGCTGCCGACGGCGGCCCCTCTTCGTCGTCGGCGAATGTGAGCGGCCTTGTGGCACTCAAGGCGGCTGATCCAAGCTTCGATGAGCAGGGCTTCCTTGCCGGCGCGCGCGGCGCGTTCGAGATCATCGTGAAGGCCTTCGCGGCGGGCGATACCGGCGCGCTCGAAAAGCTGCTCAACAAGGATGTGTATGCGACCTTCGCCGGCGCTATCCGCGCGCGCCAGAGCGCGAAAGAGACGCTCGAGACGACGATCGTCGCACTGAAATCCGTGGAACTGACCGAGGCAGTGGTCGAGGGCGCGACCGGCCTTGTGACGGTAAAAATCGTTTCCGATCAGATCAATGTCACGCGCGCCGCCGACGGCAAGACCGTCGAGGGGGATCCGGAAAAAACGGTGGAGAAGACCGATTTTTGGACCTTCAGCCGTGTCTTGCGAGCCCGGGACCCCAACTGGATGCTCGTCGCTACGCATAGCCCGTGACCGCAGCGCGCTTCTTGCGGCTTGCTCCGATCCTTCTTCTGCTCTCGCTGGCGGCGTGTGTGGCTCGCCCGCCCGTCCCGCGGCTGACTCTTGAACCTGCGCGCTTTTCCGATCTCGCCGGGTGGCAGCAAGATCATCTTGCCCGCGCACTCGCTGCTTTCATCAAATCCTGCAGCGCGTTCGCCAAACGCGCGGATGGCGCCGCAGTCGGCCCGCCCGGTCTGCATTTGACCGCCGGAGATTGGCGCGCGCCTTGCGCCGGCGCGACGCAAATTGGCTCTGGCGACACGGCCGCGCGCGCCTTCTTCGAGCAGCACTTCTCGCCCTATCTCGCCGGAAACAATGGCGTGGAGGAGGGACTCTTCACGGGCTATTACGAACCGCTGCTTCACGGCGCGCGTCGACGCGGCGGCAAATACCAAACCGCGATCTTCAAACGGCCGCCCGATCTGGTCTCGGTCGATCTCGGTCGCTTCCGTCCGGCTTGGCATGGCGAGCGCATCGCCGGTCGCGTGGTCGACGGCGCACTCGTCCCTTATGACACGCGCGCCGCCATCGAACGCGGTGCGCTCGACGGGATGGGCCTCGCGCTATTCTGGGTCGACAATCCGATCGACGCGTTCTTTCTGCAAGTCCAAGGCTCCGGCCGAATTCGAGCTCCCGGATGGATCGATGGTCGGGCTTGGCTATGACGGCCAGAACGGTCAAGCCTATGTCGCGATCGGCAGGCTCCTCATTGCGCGGGGCGTGCTCACGCCGGAAACGACCTCGCTCCAATCGATCCGCGCCTGGCTCGAAGCGCATCCGAGCGAAGGCGCAGCATTGATGGATCAGAATCCTTCCTATGTTTTCTTTCGCGAGACGAAGGGCGACGGGCCTGTCGGCAGCGAAGGCGTGGTTCTGACGCCCCGCCGCAGTCTCGCCGTCGACCCCAATTTCATCCCGCTCGGAACGCCGGTCTATCTCGCCGCCTCCGGCGGCGCGATTACGCTCGCGCGTCTGATGGTGGCGCAGGATACGGGCGGCGCGATTACCGGCCCGGTGCGCGGCGACGTGTTTTGGGGCTTCGGTGCGGACGCCGAGGCCCAAGCAGGCGCCATGCGCGCGCGCGGGCACTATTATTTATTGTTGCCCAAGAACGCAACGCCGCTCGAGGCAATCGCCTTTCGATGAGGTTGATTGGCGGTGGGCATTGGCCCCATAATCCCTCGCATCCTCGGCGGGGATGGAGGATTGGTTAGGCCCCGTAAAATCACCGAGAGCGTGGACGGACCGTCAAAATCTATCCGCGCTTGGAGGTAAACCTATGGACGTGAAAGCATATCGATCTCGGATCGGGCTCGCGCTTCTTGGTTTGGTGGCGGCGATTGGTGTGCTCTCGACTCCGCTGCCGGCCGCGGCTCGGGTTATCGTCGGTTTTGGTTTCGGTGTTCCGGTGATGCCGGCGCCATGGTATTACGCGCCGCCGCCGGTCGTCTATGCGCCGCCGCCGGTCGTCTATGCGCCACCGCCGGTGGTGGTCGGCCCGCCGCCGCAGCCGGCCTATGTCAGCCAACCGATGCCAAACTGGTACTATTGCGACAATCCAAAGGGCTATTATCCCTATGTCGCGAGCTGTAACAGCGCGTGGCGGCAAGTGCCGGCCCAGCCGCAAACGGGGCCGTCACAATAGGGTCCTGTCGAGTCGAAGGTTGAAGCTCAAGGAGGGTATGCTGTGAAGCACGTGAAGGCGACCGCAGTCGCAAGCGTCGCTATGCTCATGACGGTATCGGCCTGCGTCCAAGCGCCGATGGGGCCCACGGTGGCCGTGATGCCGGGTCCGAACAAGCCATTCGCGGCTTTCAGCGAGGACCAGGCGATCTGCAAGCAATTCGCCGAACAGCAGGTTGGCGGCGCGGCGGCAGCAGAAAACACCGCGACCAATCAAACCCTGGTCGGTGCCGGCGTCGGAACGCTGCTCGGAGCCGGATTGGGTGCCGCGATCGGCGGCGGCCGTGGCGCCGCGATCGGCGCCGGAGCGGGCGCGCTTGGCGGCACCGCCATCGGCGCATCGCAGGCCGAGCGCACGACCATGACGGTGCAGCAGCGCTACAACATCGCTTACGAGCAATGCATGTATTCGCGCGGCAACCAGGTGCCCGGCTATGTCCAGCCCGCCCCGCAAGGCTCTTATCCGCCACCCCCGCCCCCGCCGGGCTATTATCCGCCGCCTCCGCCGCCGCCGCGGTGATCGGGCGCCGCGGGGATCGCAGGCCGTTGCTTTCGCGGCGAGGCTTGGCCATGCTTTGACGCATGGTTGCAACACCCCGCGTCGGGCTTTTCGTGACTTGCCTTGTCGATCTCTTCCGGCCTTCGGTGGGTTTTGCCGCCGTGAAGCTGCTTGAGGATGCCGGCTGCGCGGTGGAAGTGCCGGCGCTCCAGACCTGCTGTGGTCAGCCGGCCTATAATTCCGGCGATCGCGAGGACGCGAAGGCAATCGCCCGCCAGGTGATCGCCGCTTTCGCCGGGTTCGATTATGTCGTGGTGCCCTCGGGCTCTTGCGGCGGCATGATCAAGACCCATTATCCCGCGCTCTTCGCCGACGAACCCTCAATAGCCGAGGCGGCGAGCGATCTCGCCGCGCGCAGTTTCGAGCTGGTTTCGTTTCTCGCGGACGTGCTGCACATCACGCGGGTCGAGGCGAATTATCCCGGCGTCGTCACCTACCATGATGCCTGCTCGGGCTTGCGCGAACTGGGCGTCAAGGCGCAGCCGCGCCTTCTTCTCGGCAGCGTCACGGGTCTCGCGCTCAAGGAGATGACGACGCCCGAGATATGTTGCGGGTTCGGCGGCACCTTCTGCGTCAAATATCCCGAGATCTCGGACAAGATGGTCTCCGACAAGGTCGCGGACATCGCGGCGACGGGGGCCGACACGCTTTTGTGCGGCGATATGGGCTGCCTCCTCAATATGGCGGGTAAGCTCGCGCGCCTCGGCAAGGCGGTGCGCGTGCGCCATGTCGCCGAAGTGCTGGCCGGAATGACCGACACGGCGCCGCCGCTCGGCATGCCGGCCCTCGCGCCGCCGCGGGGCAAGGGCTGATGCAGCCGACGAGCCGCGCCTTCAAGGCCAACGCGCATCGCGCGCTCGGCAATCCCGAGCTCCAGCGCGCCATGGGCATGATGCGTACCGGCTTTCCCGAGCGCCGCGCGGTGGCGATCGCGCGCCTGCCGGAATTCGACGCGCTGCGCGACGACGGCATCGCCATCAAGAACCATGTGCTTGCCCATCTCGACTTCTATCTCGAAGCCTTCGAACGAAACGTCATTGCCGAGGGCGGAACGGTGCATTGGTGCCGCACCGCGCAGGAGGCGCGCGAAACCGTGCTCGCGATTTGCCGCGAGAAGGGCGCCAGGACCGTGACCAAGGGCAAATCGATGATCGGCGAGGAGATCGCGATCAACGAATTCCTCGAGGCCAACGCCATCACGCCGGTCGAGACCGATCTCGGCGAATACATCGTCCAGATCCGGCACGAGACTCCAAGCCACATCATCGCGCCTGCGGTCCATCTCGTGAAGGAACAGGTCGCCGAAAGCTTCCGCGCGACCCACACCGATCTGCCGCGTGATCGCGCGCTCGAAGAACCCCGCGTGTTGTGCGACGAGGCGCGCTCGGTGCTGCGCGAGAAATTTCTCGCCGCCGATGTCGGCATCACCGGCGCCAATTTTCTCGTTGCCGAGACCGGCTCGAGCATCATCGTGACCAACGAGGGGAATGGCGATCTGACGCAGACTTTGCCCAAGACGCATATCGTCTTGGCGAGCATCGAGAAGATCGTCCCAACGCTCGAGGATGCATCGACCTTGCTCCGTCTCCTGGCGCGATCGGCGACAGGTCAGGAATTCTCGACCTACACGACGGTCTCGACCGGACCGCGCCGCGCCGCGGATCTGGACGGCCCCGAGGCCTATCACGTCGTGCTTTTGGACAACGGACGCAGCGCGCTTTTGGGCGGCGAGTTCCAGGACATGCTGCGCTGCATCCGCTGCGCGGCGTGCCTCAACCATTGCCCGGTCTATGGGGCGATCGGCGGCCATGCCTATGGCTGGGTCTATTCCGGGCCGATGGGCGCGGTGTTGACGCCGACCCTGATCGGTATCGAGGAAGCCGGCCACCTCCCCAATGCCTCGACCTTTTGCGGCCGCTGCGAGAGCGTCTGCCCAATGCGCATCCCCTTGCCTCGGATGATGCGGCAATGGCGCGAGCGCGAGTTTGCGAAGAAGCTTTCGCCCAAGGGACAGCGCTGGGGCTTGGCGCTTTGGGCCTATGTCGCGAGGCGACCGGCGCTCTATCGCCGGGCGAGCGCCGCGGCGAGCCGGGTCCTCGGCTTCTTGGGGCGCGGGCGCGGGCGCTTCCGCTCGCTGCCTTTGGCCTCGGGCTGGACCGAGATGCGTGACCTGCCCGCGCCCGAGGGCAAGAGCTTCATGACGCTCTGGGCCGAGCGTCGCAAACCCGCCTCGGCCTCCGCGGCGAAATCGTGAGCGACGCACGCGATCAAATCCTCGGCAGCATCCGCGCCGGTCTTGGCCGCGGCCGGCTCGGCGGCACGGAAAGCGAGGCGCTCGCGGCAAGGCTGGCGGCGCATCGTCGCAATCGCGTGCCGGCGCGCGCCGCGGCGCTCGATCACGCCGATCAGATCGCGCTCTTTATCGCGATGGCGCAGGAGGTCGATGCCACGGTCGCGCGTGTTTCCGGCGCCGCGGCCGTTCCGGAGGCCGTCGCCGATTATTTATCGAGCCAGAATTTGCCGGCGCGTCTCGTCATGGCCCCGGACCCGCAACTCGATGACATTGCCTGGGCCGATCGGCCGCTCCTCGAGATCAGGAGGGGCCGCGCCGAGGATGACGATGCGGCGGGACTGACCGGCTGCTTTGCCGCGATCGCCGAAACCGGAACCCTGATGTTGCTCTCCGGCCCGGAAAGCCCGACTCGCAACAATTTCCTTCCCGACACGCATGTGGTCGTGCTGCGCGCCAATCAAGTCGTCGCGGCTTACGAGGATGGCTGGGACCGGCTGCGCCGGCGCGGCATAGCGTCCGGCGCGATGCCGCGCACCGTCAATTTCATCACCGGTCCTTCCCGAACCGGCGACATCGAACAGCGTCTGGTCTTGGGCGCGCACGGACCGCGCCGTCTCCACATCGTGCTGGTCGAGGATGCGCAAAGCTAAGAGCGACGAGCGGGCGCTGTGGCTTCACGCGATGCGGGACGTTTCACGCTTCCGCGGCGATCACGCGCCGAAGGAGAAGAGCGAGCGGGCGCCGCCGGTCGTGCCCACCCCGCCGCGCCGCGCGACGACGGCTCCGCCGCTGGGCGGCGGGATCGATCGCCGCAGCGCACAACGCTTGAAGCGCGGTCAGATGGCGATCGAGGCGCGGCTCGATCTCCACGGCATGACCCAGGCCGAGGCGCATGGCGCGCTTTCGGCCTTCATCGCACGCTGTCAAAGCGCAGGCATGCGCGCCGTGCTGGTCATCACGGGAAAATCGGGGGTGCTTCACGGCACGGTGCCGCGCTGGCTCGAGGATGGCGACAATCGCGCCCGCATCCTTGCTTCGAGCCGCGCCCAGGCGCAGCATGGCGGCGCCGGCGCGCTCTATCTTCTCTTGCGGCGCAGGCGATGACGCCCTTCGGCGTGCGCTTGCGGCAATTGCGGGCGGAGCGCGGGATCGCGCTCAAGAACATGGCCGACGCCCTGGGCGTCTCGGCGGCCTATCTCTCGGCCCTGGAACATGGACGGCGCGGACGGCCGACCCATGCGATGGTGGTCGCGATCTGCGCTCAGCTCAACATCATCTGGGACGAGGCCGACGAACTGATGCGCCTGGCGCGGATCTCCCATCCGCGCGTCACGGTCGATACGGCGGGCCTGCCGCCGGCGGCGACCGAGCTCGCCAATCTCCTGGCCGAACGCATTCGTAACTTGCCGCCCGACCGGACCGAGCGGCTGCTGCAGATCATCAAATCCGTGCCGGCCTCGCCGCCTCGCCGCCGCAAGGCCGCGCGGGCATCTTAAACTCGGCTTCGCGTCACCGCTCGGCGCTCGAATCGCGCCGCGCAAGCGCGATGCCTAACCGACGATCGGATTTCTGAGGATCCCGACGCCGCTCGCCATCACGGAAATTACGTCGCCCGGCTTGATGAAGACTTTGGGGTTGCGGCCATAGCCGACGCCGGCGGGCGACCCGGTCGACAGCACGTCGCCGGGCTTGAACGCGTACCAGCGCGCGAAGAAAGCGATGAGCTGAGGAATCGTCCAAATCAGATCCGAGGTGTGTGCGTCCTGCATCACCCGATCGTTGATCATCGATTTGACGGTCACGTCATGCGGGTCGGGAATCTCGTCCTTGGTCGCGATCACGGGACCCATCGGGGTGAATCCCGGCAATTGCTTGCCCATGCGGTTGAGATCGGGGTCTCCGGTGGTCTGGAAATTCTCGACCCAATTGCGGGCGGAGACGTCGTTGATCATCGTATAACCGGCAACGCAGGCCATCGCCTCGTCTTCCTTGATGTTGTGGCAAGGGTGCCCGAAGACGATCGAGAACTCGGCCTCCTGGTCGACCATGTCGGGGAATTGCGGGGGCAGGCGAATAGGTGCCCCGGGCCCCACGATCGAATTGATGTTCTTCAAGAAGGCCGAGGGATTCTCGGCGGGCTGCGTGCGGTTCATTTCCTTCAAATGGCTCTTATAGGCGCGGCCATGCGAGAGGAGGATGCCGGGCCGCGGGACCGGTGCCAGGAGCTTCACCTCCGCCAGCGGTTTGAGCGCGCCGGTCTCCCTGAGCCGCGCGGCTTGCGCGCTTGCGCGCTCGGTCACCCGCCGCACGAGATCGAGCCCCTCCGTACCGCCCGCAAGCAGCGCCGGCATCGCGCTCGGAATATAGCCCGCAACAGGCAGGCTCGGCGCGGCCAGCGCGAAATCGAGCACTTCCTCGCCGATGAGCGCTCCGGTGCGGCCGGAAGGCCAGGCTTCGATCGTGACCAGCTTCATGATGCTCTCCCGCGTTGCGGATCGATCTAGGCGACGTCGCCGCGGGCGAAGTGCGTATCGTAGCGGCCTTCGCCGCGCCCCTGTCCCTCGCCCGTGTATTGGAATTCCCACCAATTGCCGTCGCGGTCCTGAAAATAGAAACCGTAAGTCCCGTGCATATCGGTGATCCGCATCACCTTCTGGATGCCGTATTTTTCCTTGTGTTCGATCGCGAGATCGCGCGCGCGGTCAACCTCCGCCCGCGAGCCAAGATCGATCCCCCAATGATTGCCGACGCCGACGGGGCGCACATTCTTGCCCTTCTCGAGGCAGACGAGGCCGAAATAGCCGCCTTTGCGCAGCATCATCGCCTTCTTGGCGTGGCGCACGCAGTCGAGGCCGAGGAACTCTTCGTAAAAGGGACGCGATTCTGCGAGGCTGCGGCACTCAAGCGTGCCATGCGAGAAAATCCTGGGCCAATTCAACGCCTCGACGTGTTTCTTGCCCGTATGTTCCGCGGTGGTCGTGTTCATGGCCTCGCTCCCAAGCGGCATCGATTCTTCTTGGCTCGAGAGCTAAGACCGTCGTGGGCGATTTGGCAAGACGCCCGGACGTTAACCCGCGATTAACCCTCTTGGGCGAGGCTTTGGTCTGGCGCAATCGAAGCAGCGAGGCCGCCATGGCGACCGATCAACCCAACGCCCCCCAATCCTTGTGGCACGCCGATCTATCGGCACGGCCCATGAACGAGCTGACCACGGAAGAGCGCGCCGAACTCAACCGGCGCTACGAGAATTTCGTGCGCCATGTTCGTGCCGGCAATGTCGCGACCTCGCCATCGACCGGCATGGCGCGGCGCATTCGCAAATGGCGTCCTTGATATTCCCGGGTGAATTTGCCGTCTTGCAGCCGCCGCCGAAGGACTTTATTTATAGAACCGGATGAGCGGATCGCTCGCCGCAGCGAGCGGAGAGCGAGGCTTCCGCGGTTTCATCCGAGTTGCTCTTTAAGATTGGAGACTTCGCTTGGCTATCGGCACTGTTAAATGGTTCAATACCCAGAAGGGTTATGGCTTCATCCAACCCGATGACGGCGGCAAGGACGTCTTCGTTCATATCTCGGCGGTGGAACGCGCCGGAATGGGCGGATTGGCGGAAGGCCAGAAAATCAGATACGACGTCGCCGTGGATCGCGGCAAGCCCGCCGCGGCCAATCTCACTTTGGCCGACTGAGCGGCGCCCGCCGGCGCCCGCCCGTCCAAGCGCTAAAGAATAAACTTCGAGAGATCCGCGTTCTTGGCGAGCGCGCCGACGCGCGTGCGCACATACTCGCGGTCGATTTGGACGATTGTTTCGGGCGGCTGGTCGGAGGCGGTAAAGCTCACCTCTTCGAGAAGCCGCTCGAGAACGGTATGCAGCCGGCGGGCGCCGATATTCTCGACGCTGTTGTTGATCTCCTCGGCAAGCCCGGCGAGCTCGTCGATCGCATCGTCGGTAAACTCGAGCGTCACGCCCTCGGTCGCGAGCAGCGCCTTATATTGCTTGATGAGGCTCGCCTCGGGTTCGGTCAGGATGCGCCGGAAATCCTCGCGCGTGAGCGGCTTCAGCTCGACGCGGATCGGCAATCGGCCCTGCAGCTCGGGCAGCAGGTCGGAAGGCTTCGTCAAATGGAACGCACCCGACGCGACAAAGAGGATGTGATCCGTCTTGACCGCGCCGTGCTTGGTCGCGACCGTGGTTCCCTCGATCAAGGGTAGAAGGTCCCGCTGCACGCCTTCGCGGCTGACATCGGCGCCGATGCGCTGCTCGCTTCGGCCGGCGATCTTGTCGATCTCGTCGATGAAGACGATGCCGTTCTGCTCGACGGCGAAAATCGCCTCTTTGACGACGCGCTCCTGATCCAGCATCTTGTCGCTCTCTTCCGCGATCAGCACCTTATAGCTGTCCGCGACGTTCATTTTGCGCGCCTTGGTGCGGTTGCCGAAGGCCTTGCCGAAAATCTCGCCCAGATTGACCATCCCCATCTGCGCGCCGGGCATGCCCGGAACCTCGATCGTCGGCATGCCGGCGGCGCCCGTGTCCTGGACCTGGATCTCGATCTCGCGGTCGTTGAGTTCGTTGTTGCGCAGCATGCGGCGGAACTTCGCGCGCGTATCGGGACCGGCGCCCGGCCCGACCAGCGCATCGAGCACGCGCTCCTCCGCGGCGAGCTCGGCCTTCGATGCGACTTCCTTGCGCAGCCGCTCGCGCGTCAATGCCAGCGCGACTTCCACTAGATCGCGCACGATCTGCTCGACGTCGCGGCCGACATAACCGACCTCGGTGAATTTCGTCGCCTCGACCTTGATGAAGGGCGCCTGTGCCAATTTGGCGAGCCGCCGCGCGATCTCGGTCTTGCCGATGCCGGTCGGGCCGATCATCAGAATATTCTTAGGCAGCACCTCCTCGCGCAGCTCTTCGGGCAGCTGCTGGCGCCGCCAGCGATTGCGCAGCGCGATGGCGACGGCGCGTTTGGCATCCGCTTGGCCGATGATATGGCGGTCGAGTTCGGAGACGATCTCGCGCGGGCTGAAAGAGGTACTCATAGGGATTCGATCGTGACCTTGTCGTTGGTGAAGACGCAGATGGAGGCGGCGATCGCGATCGCCTTTTTCGCGATGGTCTCGGCGTCGAGGTCGGGGACGTCGACCAGCGCGCGTGCCGCGGCCAAGGCGTAATTGCCGCCGGAACCGATGCCGATGATGCCGTCCTCGGGCTCGAGCACGTCGCCCGTGCCCGAGACGATGAGGGACACGGATTTGTCCGCCACCGCCATGATGGCTTCGAGGCGGCGCAGATAGCGGTCGGTCCGCCAATCCTTGGCGAGCTCGACGCAGGCGCGGGTGAGTTGACCCGGATACTGCTCGAGTTTCGCTTCGAGCCGCTCAAAAAGGGCAAACGCGTCGGCCGTCGCGCCGGCGAAACCCGCGATCACCGTGCCATTGGCCAGGCGGCGCAATTTCCGGGCGTTGGATTTGACGACCGTATTGCCCATCGATACCTGACCATCGCCGGCAATGGTGACGTGGCCGTCTTTGCGAACGGCAATGATCGTGGTGCCGTGCCAGCTATCGGGGCGTTCTTGCTGCATAAACCTTGTCCGTCGGAGGGCGCAGGTCAAGATGTGGGGAGCGCCGCGGCCCTATCAAGCAAGCGTCGTTTTCCAAAGCCATGTCAAGGAAGTATCGCCATGCCGGATGATCGCCCCGGCCCCGGGCTTTTTGGCCAAGGCGGCGCGATTATTCTTCCCAGTAATCGGAAGCGGCAATCGCGAAATTGAGATTTTGGATGCCCGCGCGCGAGGCGAGCGTGGTGATCCCCACGAGATTGCCGCTTTCGTCGAACAGACCGCCGCCGGAATTGCCGGGCGAAAGCGGCGCGTCGGTCTGCACGAGATTGCGCCCATCGTAGTTCCGCAGACCGGAGATCAATCCTTGCGTGAGGGTACGATCGAACCCGATCGGCGTGCCGATGGCGAAAACGCGCTCGCCCACGGCGAGGTCCTTGAAAGCGCGGATCCCGGTGATCGGCGCGAGCGGCGCGCCCTCGCTCTTCAAAATGCAGCGATCGGCCTTCAGATCGCCGGCGACGAGGGTTGCAACCATCGGATTGTCGTCGCGCATGATGCGGATGACAGGGCGGTCCGCCACCACATGGCAGTTCGTCAACAGGAAATGCTCGCTCACGGCGACGGCCGAACCAAACATGATGTTGCGCGCATGCGCGTCGGCGATCGACGGCGTCGCGTAAACCACGAAGACGGACCGCTCCACTTTCTTGAAGATCTCGGCCGGCGACAGCGCCGCGTGGTCGATCCGGCTCGGACGCTTGGGCAGGACGAGCCGCGGGGACGGTAATGACGCCGGGGTTGCGCCCGGTTCTTTCGAGCGGTCGGGGCCGGTGGCAAAGACCCTGGCGATGCTCGGGCTGAGCGGATTGTCGATCGCTGCCGGCTCCGGCGCAGGCTCGGCGATCGCCTTCTTCAGGCAGTCGTTATATTCGGCGATGCCAATGCGGCGCTGATAGACGCACGCGCTCTCGATCTGTCTGTTGCGGGCGGTGCTCAGGCCCGAGCGGTCCGGCGAGGGATGCTTTGCCAGCGCCGCAAGCTGGGTTTCGACGCAACGTTCATAGGCCGAACGACTATTTTGCGACGGCCCGAAACAGGCCGTGTTGATCGTGACATTCTCCTCATAGGATAGCGTCGAACGGTCGAGAAGCGCCCCGGCGGCGCGTGCCTCCGGATGGACCCAAAACGAGACGACGATCACCGCCGCTACCCAGATCGTAAGCTTTGCCATGGCGATCCCAGCCCCGACGACAATCTTGCCCGGGATCGTTGCAGAGCGCGGTTGCCCGACCGTTAAGGGATTACCAGCACAGCCGGTGAATTCGCTAAAAACCCGCCGATCGCGCGCAGACCGGTTGCGAAAAACCCGCCCCCTGGCGAGAGCAGAGCGATCTTGGTAAAAGGACGGTTTCGAGGAGCCTGCCTTGCCCAAAGCCAAATCGAAGGCGAAGATGCCTGCGAAACCCCCGTCGCGCCGGGCCAGCGTCGAGCGCAAGACACGAGAGACGCGGATCGCGGCGACCCTCGATCTCGACGGGAGCGGCGAATCCGATATCGCGACCGGTATCGGCTTTCTCGACCATATGTTGGATCAACTGTCGCGCCACGGCCTTATCGACCTGAAGCTGAAGGCCGAAGGGGATCTCCATATCGATTTCCATCACACCACGGAGGATTCCGGCTATGTCGTCGGCGAGGCGATCGCGAAAGCGCTCGGCGATCGTCGCGGCATCATGCGCTGGGGCGAGGCGCTCGTGCCGATGGACGAGACCCTGACGCGCGTCGCCCTCGATCTTTCGAACCGCCCCTATCTCGTCTGGAAGGTGAAATTCTCGCGCCCCAAGCTCGGCGAGATGGACACCGAACTCTTCAAGGAGTGGTTCCAAGCTTTCGCGCAATCGGCCGGCGCGACCCTCCATGTCGAGAATCTCTACGGCGAAAACAATCACCATATCGTCGAATCCTGCTTCAAGGGCCTCGCGCGGGCGCTCCGTCAGGCCGTCGCCATTGATCCGCGCCGCCGCGGCGCGGTTCCGTCCACGAAGGGCGTGCTCGGCGGATCACTCTGATGACCACGGTCGTCATCGATTACGGCTCGGGAAATCTGCGCTCGGCGGCCAAGGCCTTCGAGCGCGCCGCGCGCGAAAGCGGCGCCGACGGGCGCGTCTTGGTGACGAACCATGCCGACAGCCTGCGCGGCGCGGCGCGTATCGTGTTGCCGGGCGTCGGCGCCTTCGCCGATTGCCGCCGCGGCTTGGCGTCGGTGCCGGGCATGGAAGACGCGCTGAGGCATGTCGTGCTGAACGAAGGCCGGCCGTTTCTGGGCATTTGCGTCGGCATGCAGCTTCTCGCCGAGCGCGGTCGCGAATTCGAAACCGTCGACGGGCTCGATTGGATCAAGGGCGAGGTCGTGCCGCTGATGCCCGCGGATTCCGCCCTGAAGATCCCGCATATGGGCTGGAACGAGTTGAGAATCCTGCAACGGCACCCGGTCCTCGAGGGGATCGATGACGGCGCGCATGCCTATTTCGTCCATTCCTACGGCTTCGTGCCGCGCGAGCGTGCCGATCTCGTCGCCGAGGTCGATTATGGCGGCCCCGTCGCCGCGGTCATTGCCCGCGACAACATCGTCGGCGTTCAATTCCATCCCGAGAAGAGCCAAGCCACGGGGTTGAAGCTCATCGCCAATTTCCTGCGCTGGCGGCCGTGAGCGTCGAAACGGTCACCACATCGGTCGAGCGGCTTCGCGCCTTCGAGGCCAACGATCTCGAAGATCTCTGCGAGGCGACCGCCGCCGCCATCGCGGAGGGCGGCGGTTTCGGCTGGATCAAGGCGCCGGCGCGGCAGGTCCTTGAGAATTATTGGAACGGCGTGCTTCTCGTTCCGGAGCGGAGCCTCTTTGCCGCCCGCCTCAACGGCACCGTTTGCGGCTCGGTCCAGCTCGTAGCGCCGCCGCGAAACAACGAGGCGCAATCCTTCGCGGCCCAACTCACCGGAAACTTTCTCGCGCCATGGTCGCGCGGACACGGTCTCGCGCGCCGGCTGATCGAAGCGGTCGAGGAGGCGGCGCGGACCGCCGGCTTTGCCATTCTCAACCTCGATGTGCGCGCGACACAGGAGGCGGCGATCGGCCTTTATGAAGCGATGGGCTTTACGCGCTGGGGCACGCACCCGGCCTATGCCCGCGTCGAAGGCAAGGTGATTGAGGGCCACTATTATTTCAAGCGCCTCACCGGCCGCGCCAGGGCCAAGACGTGATCCTTTATCCCGCGATCGACTTGAAGGAAGGCCGCTGCGTGCGCTTGGTGCGCGGCGCCATGAGCGAGGCGACCGTTTTCAATGATGATCCGGCGGCCCAGGCCCGTGTGTTTGCCGATGCCGGCTGCCAGTGGCTCCATGTCGTCGACCTCGACGGGGCCTTCGCGGGCAAGCCGATGAACCAGGCGGGCGTCGACGCGATCCTTGCGGGCGTGAAGATCCCTCTGCAGCTCGGCGGCGGTATTCGCGATCTGGCGACGCTCGAAGCCTGGCTCGCGAAGGGCGTGCGCCGCGTGATCCTCGGCACCGCCGCGCTCAGGAATCCGGCGCTCGTCAAGGAGGCCTGCAGCCTCTTTCCGGATCGCATTGCCGTTGGAATCGATGCCCGCGCCGGCCGTGTCGCCGTGGAGGGCTGGGCCAAGACCTCGGACATCACCGCGCTCGAGCTCGCGTTGCGCTTCGAGGATGCTGGTGTCGCCGCCATCATTTTCACCGATATCGAGCGGGACGGGATGATGGCCGGCGCCAATGTCGAGCAAACCGCGGCGCTCGCGCGGCGTTTGAAGACGCCGGTCATCGCATCCGGCGGGGTCTCCTCGTTCGACGACCTGAAGGCGCTCAAGCAACATGAGCGCGACGGCATCGCCGGCGCGATCCTCGGCCGCGCGCTCTATGACGGGCGCATCGATCTCAAAGCCGCTTTGGCGCTCGCGGCGTAAATCATGCTGAAGATGCGCGTCATCCCCTGTCTCGACGTCAAGGACGGCCGCGTCGTCAAAGGCGTGAATTTCGTCGATCTGGTCGATGCCGGCGATCCGGTGGCGCAAGCGCGCATCTACGATGCGGAGGGCGCGGACGAGCTGTGCTTTCTCGATATCACGGCCTCGTCCGAGAATCGCTCGACGCTTTACGACGCCGTGCGGCGCACGGCGGAGCAATGCTTCATGCCGCTCACGGTCGGCGGCGGCGTGCGCAATGTCGAGGACATTCGCACACTGCTTCTGGCCGGCGCCGACAAGACCTCGATCAATACCGCCGCGGTCGCCCGCCCCGACTTCGTGCGCGAAGCGGCCGAGAAATTCGGCAGCCAGTGCATCGTCGTCGCCATCGATGCCAAACAGACCGGCCCCGCGAAATGGGAGGTCTTCACCCATGGCGGCAGGCGGGAAACCGGTTTCGATGCGATCGAGTGGGCCAGGCGTATGGCGGCACTGGGCGCGGGCGAAATCCTTCTCACTTCGATGGACCGCGACGGCACCAAGGCGGGTTTCGACATTCCCCTGACCCGAGCGGTGGCCGATGCCGTGCGAATACCCGTGATCGCGTCGGGCGGGGTCGGCACGCTCGAACATCTGGTCGAAGGCATACGCGACGGGCACGCCACGGCGGTGCTGGCCGCCTCGATCTTTCATTTTGGCACCTACCGGATTGCCGAGGCGAAAGCCTATCTTGCCAAGGCAGGCATCCCGGTGCGACTTTAAGGGCAACCGACGGAGGGAGACGCGGCATGAGCGCGGAGACGATCCTCAAACGCCTGGACGAGACGGTAGACGCCTATTGCAAACGGAATCGGTTCCAGCAGGAGGAGCTGACTCCCGGCCGCGCGCGCGTCTTCGTGAAGCAGCACCGCCTCAACACGCGTCAGCGTAATTCGGTGTTGAAACTTCGGGTCGCGACCAATTGCCCCGATTGGGACACGCGCATGAAGATCCTGAAGGCTTGCAGCCAAGAAGTGATCGCCGACAATGAATTCGGCGGCGGCAAGCCGCATTGGCAAATGATGGAAGAATTGGGCGTCGCGATCGGCCTCAAACGCGACGAGATCGTCAATGCCAAACCGCTGCCGACGACCGAAATCGCCTGGGCGGCCTGGGAAGGTCTTATGTCGAACCGCCATTGGCTCGAAGGCATCATCGCGAATGCCTGCGCCGAGCGCGCGAATGTCCCGGGCTATGGCCGGGGCGACGCGCGCGAACACGGCAATTCCTGGGTCCAGCGCCGGCGCTGGCAGAAACTTTTCAATCTCAACGATGCGCAGCTCGAATTCTGGCAGGTGCACGAAGTCGCCGATCTCGATCACTCAAATCTCGCCTGGGAGGCGGTCGCCGCGCACGCGGAGCGCCTTCAGATGGAGGACGAAGTCGTCCACGCTTGTGAGATCAATCTCAAAGTATGGGAACTCTATTGGCACGGCATCTGCGATGCCGGCGCTCGGCTGGACGCCTGAGGCACTGATGCCGGAGATCGACGGCTCGATCCTTGATCGGCTTTATGCAACGATCGCCGAGCGCCGCGGCGGCGATCCCGCGCTCTCCTATACCGCAAAGCTCTTCGCCGAGGGTACGCCGCGCATCGCGAAAAAGCTCGGCGAGGAGGCGGTCGAAATCGTGATCGCGGCCGTCGCCGGCGATAGGGGACTGATCGGGGAAAGCGCCGACCTCCTTTATCACTTGCTCGTGCTGTGGGCCGATGCCGGCGTCGCGCCCGGCGAGGTCTGGTCCGCGCTCGAAGCGCGCATCGGAATCTCGGGCATCGCTGAGAAGAATTCGCGTCCGCGGAATACCTGAGCGGGGAAGTGAGATAACTCGAGAACCGGTCCTCATACGCGATGAAGCGCCGAGGAGTCCCTCATGGCCTATGATTCGAACAATATCTTCGCCCGTATCCTGCGCGGCGAGATCCCCGCAAAGAAGGTGTTCGAGAACGAGCACGCGCTTGCCTTTCACGACATCAATCCGCAGGCACCGGTCCATATTCTGGTGATCCCGAAAGGCGCCTATGTGTCGTTCGACGATTTCTCGGCGACTGCCTCGCCGGCCGAGATTGTGGGATTCATCAAGGCCGTGGGCGCGGTGGCGCGCGCCCAAGGTATCGCGGCGAGCGGCTATCGGATCCTCGCCAATCATGGTGCCGATTCGCATCAGGAAGTGCCGCATTTTCACGTTCATATCTTTGGCGGTCGGCGCCTCGGGCCGATGTTAATGAATGATTAGCGCCACGAAGTCGGGATTCGCGGAATGTTAACGCCACCTTCCTAGGCTCCGGGGGCCGAGGAGGATGTGTCAACGTGAGTTCACGCAAGCAGGCGGTTAAAGAGAGGGCCGCGAGGGCGCGGGTCCCGCCGCTGACGACGCCCGCCGCTGTGCCGCAAGCCGTCATGTCCACGGTGTTCCGGGCCGACGGCACGATTCTGTTGCAGAACAGTGCCGCCCGGGCCGGGTTCGCCGCGCCCGACGGCGACGGCACGCTCACGCCCTTCCTGCGCCATTTCGCCGACACCGCTGAGGGCGCCACACTGCTCGCCCGCCTCGCCGACGGCGACATCATTCGCGCCGAGCTCCCCGTCCATACCGTCTCCGGCATCCGCCGCCTGCGATTTGTCGCCTCGCCGCTGCAAGCCGTTGCCAACGGCGATCAGATGATTCTCTTGGTCGAAGCCGCTTTCTCGCCTGACATCCCCCTTCCCGACGAGCGTCGCTATCGCGATTACGCCGAGGCGGCCGCCGATTGGTTCTGGGAGATGGACGCAAACCTGTGCTTCTCTTACATGTCGGAAAGCACGCAGCTGCCGGGCGCGTCGGTGCCGCAAATCTTTGTCGGCCGGCGCCTGAACGATATCGCGCCCGCCGAGGACGATGGCGGGGATCGGAGGTCGCTGACCGACCTCCTCAATGCGCGATTGCCATTCCGGGACATTCGGTTCAGTTGCCGGGATGCCAAGGGCGTCATGCAGAATCTGTCCTTCTCGGGCTTGCCGGTCTTCGATGGAAAGGGCGCGTTTCGCGGGTATCGCGGAATCGGCCGCGATCTTACGCTGCTGATCCGCGCCGAGAAACACGCCGCTATCGCGCAAAATCGACTGATGGACGCCATCGAGTCGATTCCGGAATGCTTCATGTTGCTGGACGCCGAAGACCGGCTCGTGCTCTGCAACAGCCGCTATCGCGAGGTCAATGCATCGATCGGAGCGTTGCTCGTCCCGGGAACGCCGCTCAGCGAGATCTATCGCGCAAGCATCGAGCGCGGCGCCGTGCGTCCGGCGAGCGGCTCGCTCGAAGAGCGCTTCACGCCAGGCTCGCCGGAGGTCGGAGAATGCCGGCTTGGCGACCGTTGGTTCCAGATCAGCGAGCGGCGGACGCATGACGGCGGCAGCGTCGTCGTCCAGACCGAGATCACCACGCGAAAGCGCGTCGAGGCGAATCTCCGCCAGGCCAAGGAGGAAGCGGAGCTCGCCAGCCGCACCAAGACCGAGTTTCTCGCCAATATCAGCCACGAGTTGCGCACGCCGTTAAACGCGATCATCGGCTTCGCCGAGATCCTCAGCAGCCAGATCTTCGGCCAGCTCGGCGATCAGCGCTATGTCAGTTACGCGGCGGACATACGCGATAGCGGGCAACACCTCCTCAATCTCATCAATGACGTCCTCGACGTCTCCAAGATCGAATTCGGCAAGCTCGAACTCACCGAAGAGTCGGTCGATCTCGCGGCGGTGCTCGAATCCTGCATGAGGCTGATGCGCGATCGCGCCGAAAGCGCAGGACTGGAGCTCCGCGCCGAATTGCCGCAAGAATTGCCCCTCCTTCAAGGCGACGCGCGCCGGCTCAAACAGATTCTGCTCAATCTGATGTCGAACGCGGTGAAATTCACGCCGGCGGGCGGGCAAGTCGTCGTTCGCGCCACCGTGGCGCCCGATGGACTGAGCATTGAGGTGGCGGATACCGGAATCGGCATTGCACCCAACGATCTCGAAAAAGCGCTGCGTCCCTTCGGCCAGATCGACAGCCGGATGGCGCGAAGATATCAGGGATCGGGCCTCGGCTTGCCGCTGACCAAGTCCATGATCGAACTCCATGGCGGCCGGCTCACGCTCGAGAGCGCCGTCGGCCGCGGGACGACCGCGACGGTGTGGTTGCCGAGTGCTCGTATGATTCACTTGGCTGAGGCCAAGCTTCACGGCTGAAAAAAACGAAAAGGCGACTCGCGGGAGAGCGAGCGGGACGAATGGCCGTCAGAGCCGTGAAAAGCCATTCATATTTCGGTCACGAAAAGATGATCATGCAGAATCATTGCGTTGCCAATCGGCGTTCCGAGAGGCTGCCATGCATCGCTGTGGCGTTAGCACTTCATTAACGGTCCCAGGCGTGAAGTGAGCGGGACAGCCGAACGAACGCGGCGGGAAAGGAACATTTCGCCAATGCCGCAAGCGCTCTTCAACCATGTGACGCTCGGCGCGCTCTTCAATTATTGGGAAAAGAAGCGCGGCACGCGCCGCATGCCGGCGCGACGGGATATCGATCCGATTGAAATGGATCGGCGCGTATTACCGCATCTGATGCTGTGCGAGCTGTCGGCCCACGGCAATCTCATTCGATTCCGTCTCGTCGGCACCTCTCTGGCAAAAAGATTGGGATTCGATCCCACGGGACAATGCCTTGCCGATCTTCCGGCGGCCGATTATTTCGACTTTCTTGGCGTGTTGGTGTGACGAAGCTACGCCGATGCAGCCCCGGTCTATGGCGAGAGCAGCTTCCACTGGGGCGCAAAGGGTCGGCTCGACGCTCGGCACCTGCTTCTGCCCTTGAGCGCCAGGGAAGCCGAGCCAGGAATCGTGCTCATCGCCACGGCCTACAGGTCAGACGACGTCTTTCCGCCGCAGATCCGGGTGCTCAATGGTATCGCCGAGCATCGTGTCGGCACGAGTGACGTGATATCGCCAGGGATGGCCGCGGCGGATAGCGACGAGACGAGGCCGGCGAACACCGCTTAGATCGACAGCGTCGGCGTCCATCGCCGAGGCTCACTCACATTTCGATCTGGCCGCCCAGCTCCACCACGCGATTGGTCGGAATGCGGAAATACTCGGTCGCGCTCATCATCGTGCGATGCATGAAGATGAAGAGCCGCTTGCGCCAGGTCCAAAGTCCCCCGCCCGAACCCAGAATCACTTTCTCGCGGCCGACGAAGAACGATGTGTCGAGCAAATTGAAGCGGAACTGCATCAGGCGAAGCTGAGCGAGCGCGCGCGGAATATTGGGTTCGTCCATGAAGCCGTAATTGATCTCGACGACGTGGAAATTGTGGTCGAGATGGGTGATCGTGAGCCGCTGATCGTCGCTCACATGCGGAATGTCCTGGGTTGCGACTTTCATGAGCACCACGCGTTCGTGCAGCACGTGGTTATGCTTGAGATTATGCAGCAAAGCGCTCGGCACGATGCGGTCGTTCGGGACCATGAAAACCCCAGTCCCGGGCACACGCGGCGGGCGATCGGGCTTTACGGTTGCCAAAAAAGTTTCGAGCGGCAAGGCCTCGCGCCAGCGCTCGGCGAGCAGTGCCTCGCGGCCCCGTAGCCAAGTGAGCATCAGCGTGAACACGGTTGCGCCGACGGCGAGCGGAAACCAGCCTCCCTCCACGATCTTGAGGAGATTGGCCGAGAGGAATCCTAAATCGACGATGAGGAAGGCACCAAAGACCGCGACCGCGCCGGCGCGATTCCAGTGGCGGATGCCGGCCATAAAAACGAAGGCCAGGATGGTATCGATGGTCATCGTCCCCGTGACGGCGATGCCGTAGGCCGAGGCAAGATTTTCCGAGCTGCGGAACCCCAAAACCAGCGCCAACACCGCAACCAGAAGGAAAAGGTTCACCTTCGGCATGTAGATCTGCCCAATCTCGTGCTCCGAGGTGTGCCGGATTTCGAAACGCGGGAGATAACCCAACAACACGGCTTGGCGAGTCATGGAGAAGGCGCCCGAGATGACGGCCTGCGATGCGATGACGGTCGCGATCGAGGCCAGCGCCACCATCGGGTAGAGCCCCCAGGCCGGCACCAAGCGATAGAATGGATTTTCGAGCGCGCCGTGTTCGTGCAACACGAGCGCGCCCTGGCCGAAATAATTGAGCAGCAGCGCCGGGAACACGAAATAGAGCCACGCCAAACGGATCGGCCGCTTGCCGAAATGCCCCATGTCGATGTACAGCGCCTCGGCCCCGGTTACGGCCAGCACGACGGCGCCCAGAAGCGCAAAGCCCCGGATCGGATCCTTGAGCAGCAGGTGCAAACCGTAGCTGGGATTCACGGCGAGAAGGATCTCGGGCTCCTTTGCGATCTCGATGACGCCCAGGAACGCGATGGTGAGAAACCAGATCGCCATGATCGGTCCGAAGAAGCCGCCCACTCGCCCGGTCCCGCGGCTCTGGAGCAGAAACAGACCGACCAGAATGGCCAGCGTCAATGGGATGACGAAAGGATCGAAGAAGGGCGTGGCGACTTTGAGGCCCTCGACCGCGCTCAGGACCGAGATCGCCGGCGTGATCACTCCGTCGCCATAGAAAAGCGCGGCGCCGAGGAGGCCGGCGGCCATGATCCACCAATGAAGCTTGGTGCCGGCGCGCGGCACGCGCAAAGCCAGCGCGGTGAGAGCCAGGACGCCGCCTTCGCCGCGGTTGTCCGCGCGCATGATCACGGTGACGTATTTCAGCGTCACCACGATGATGAGCGCCCAGGTGATGAGCGACAGCACGCCATAAATCGACGACGGGGTCACGCCCCCCAAGGCCTGGAAGCATTGCCTCACGGTGTAAAGCGGCGAGGTGCCGATGTCACCGTAAACGACCCCGAGCGCACCGATCAGCAGATTTTGGCGTGATTTGGCACGGCCGGCATCCGCGTGGTGGTCTGCTGCGGCGGTTTGCGCCATGTCGGCATTCCTCGCAAGCAAAATGGCGGCGTGTTTAGACCTTTCCGCCGCTCGCCGCAATAAGGGCCCGCCTCAACATCACCCAAAGCGGGCCATCTAAACAATAAACCTTTGATTTATTGAAATCATCGTGTGGTGAGCCGATGCGTCCCCGGAACGTTTGATCCAGGGATAGGTTTTCAGTTGCGAAGATTGCCACCCCCGATCCGCTTCCGCCTCGGACATGGCCTTCACGCGGTTGCTTGGCGGGCGGGTTGCGCGAACTGATTTCTCGGCCGGGGAACACCCAGATTCTCGCGCAGCGTGCGGCCTTCGTATTCGGTGCGGAACAGGCCGCGGCGTTGCAATTCCGGAATGACGTGGTCGACGAAATCGTCGAGCGCGCCCGGTAGATAGACCGGAAGGAAGATAAAACCGTCGGCGGCACGCCTCAAAAACCATTCCTCGAGCTGATCGGCGACCTGCGCGGGCGTGCCGCGGACCATGAAATGACCACGCGCGGCGGCAAAGCGCATGGCGAGGCCGCGAATCGTCAGATTCTCGCGCCGGGCGAGTTTCACGAGCGCGGGCGGATTGCTCATGCGGTTGTTGTTGCCTTGAAGATCCGGCATCGGCCCGTCGAACGGATAGGCCGCGAGGTCGACGCCACCCATCCGCTCCTTCAGAAGCTGCAATGCGGCCGCCGGACTGAGCAGCGACGCAAGCTGCTGGTACTTCTCTTCCGCCTCCTCGGCGGTGCGCCCGGTAAAGATCGCGACGCCCGGCAGGATCTTGAGGTCGTCGGGCGCGCGACCGAACTTGGCCAAGCGGCCTTTAACGTCCGCATAGAAAGCCTGCGCGTCTTCGAGCGTCGCTTGCGAGGTGAAGACGGCATCGGCGACCCGGGCCGAGACTTCTTTCGCCGGCTCGGACTTCCCCGCCTGGATCAGGATGGGATGACCCTGCGGCGGGCGGGCGAGGCTCAAGGGACCCTTGACCTGAAAATACTTGCCCTTGTGGTTCAGGATGTGAAGTTTCGAGGTATCGACATAGATGCCCGATTTCTTGTCTCGGAGAAACGCATCGTCTTCGTAGCTGTCCCAAAGGCCGCGCACGACGTCGGCAAATTCCTCGGCGATGTCGTAGCGGTCGCCATGCGCCGTATGCGTCTCTCGGCTGAAGTTGAGCGCGTCCTCCGCGTTGGCGCCGGTCACGAAGTTCCAGCCCGCCCGGCCGCTGCTCAGGTGGTCGAGCGAGGCAAATTTGCGCGCCACGTGATAGGGCTCGTTATAGGTCGTGTGGCAGGTCGCGGCCAATCCGATACGGCTGGTGACGGCCGCAAGCGCCGAAAGAACGGTGAAAGGCTCGAACCGGTCGAGATGCGGATTATGGCTCGTCGCTTCCAAATTGTCGGCGCCGGATGTGCCGATGCTGTCGGCGATGAACAACATATCGAGCTTGCCGCGCTCCATGGTCCGGGCGAATTCGATCCAGCGTTCGAGCTTCATCCCGGCATCGGCATAGGCCTCGGGGAGCCTCCACCCCGCGAGGTGGTAGTTCGAATCCCCCGACATGAAGACGGCGAATTTGAGTTGGTCCCTGCGCTTGCCCTCTGGCATCGCCGCTCTCCCGTGGAGCCGCCGCGGTCGAACGAATTTATCAGGCCGGCCCGTGAGGAAACTAGTGAATTGGCGGATACGGGTCGAGGACGATCTAACGGCGATGCCGGGCGTCGATCACCGAATCCGGCAAAGGGATACCAGGGAAACCGCCGCGGGGGCCGGACCCGGAATCCGACGGAAATCGTCGACAGCGCGCAGGATTGCGGACCCGCGACGCGCCGCGCAGTTTGGCGCAGCTTATGGTCGAAGAGACGCCATCGTCTTCGCTGACGATAAGAATCCCCCAGCATCGACTCAGGATTGATCCTAGACCGGCGGATGTCGCTGAGGATAAGCCCCCGGTTGGCGAGAAGATCGATCAGCGCGCGTGTCACGCTTGGCGTGATGCGGCGCCGCTGATCGTCCTTGCATTATTGGAGCCACCGGCATCGCCGCGCTTGTTGCCATGGGCGCGAACCGACCCAAAGGCGAGAGCCGGCGCGCCGATGCGCGGCCGCGGATCTCAGTCCGCGGGGCTCAGACTTTTTTCAGATTTTCCGCTGAAGACTTGCCCCGCTTGGCGTCGCGCTGCTCCTCATAGGAGATCTTCTGTCCCTCCTGCAGCGTGCCCAACCCGGCGCGTTCGACCGCCGAAATGTGCACGAACACATCCGGGCCACCAGCTTCTGGCTGGATGAAGCCAAAGCCTTTTTGCGCGTTAAACCATTTGACGGTGCCGATAGCCAAGATTTACCTCCATTCGATCCGGGCCCAAAGCGAGCCCATCGGGTTGCCAATCTAGAGGTCCCGAACGCTCCAACGCCACATCATTTATCTGGTGCGCACGCCTGAAAGATTGGCTTCGCAGTTTCGAGCAGTTGGCCCAATATTGCAACGACGGCATTCGGGCCTCCCCAGCGGTCGCGTTTCGCCATCAAAACCTCCCCTCGAACCCAAGATTATTGCCATCGCAAGGAACCATCCCTTGGCTCGGCTTAGCTTGAGGCGATAATCCTAGCCCGTGACCGGCCGCGCTCAGAACCACATTCCTTCCTTCTTCTGGGAAAGGATCGGCCATCCGGCAGCGAAGGCCATGATATAGATCAAGCCGCTTTTGGAGAGGGCGATAACGACAGACCCTCGCAGGGCGGCGCGACAGCCGCGGCCAGGTGCTCAAGCTCTCCCGCATCGACGCGATGATCACGTAAGCCCTCGATTGGGATCGAGGCGAAGTGCATGAGGCGGTGCGCCTCAGACAGGTGACCATCCAGGATCCCGATGCGGGCCAGTTACCGGAAAGTGATCCAGATCAATGTTCGGCCGACGCTATCTGATAGGTTGAAAATTGATCGCTGATTTGTGTGCACGATGTCGGTGAAAGACAATGCCGCCGGAGCCGTCTCACGACGTCCGGGGGAGGAGCGAACGATGGGATTCAAGGATATTCTCCTCCACATCGATAATCACCGCGGCCACGAGACGCGGTTGCATCTCGCGCTCTCGATCGCGCGTCAGAACAAGGCCCATCTTGTCGGTCTTTACGGATTCGAGCTGCCGCAGGTTCCTCCTCCGCTTCGAAATCTCGCCGGAGGGGCCTACGTCACGAGCGATCTATTGCGGACGACATATGTGAGGGAACGGGACACCGCTTTCATCGACGCGGCACATATCGAGGCTTCTTTTCACGCCGAGATCAAGCGTGCGGGCCTCACCGGAGACTGGCGGATCTGCCCCGAGAAAGCCAATGACGCCGTCACCCTGGTTACCGAGCGGGCGCGCTATGCCGATCTCGTGATTCTCGGCCAAGCCGATCCCGATCACCCGCTCTTCGACACGCTGGCAAGGCTCCCTGAGACGGTGATGATGAATTGTGGTCGACCAGTGTTGATCGTGCCCTGTGCCGGCCGCATCGAAACGGTCGGGAAGAATGTGCTGGTGGCCTGGAGCGAAACCCGCGAGGCTGCGCGCGCCGTAGGCGATGCGATGCCGCTGCTTCGGTCTGCGGAGGCGGTGACGGTGGTCTCGGTCGGCCCGCCGCGGGCCGCCAAAAGCGATGAGGACGAGTCGGCCACGAGTTTGGCCCGCCACCTCGCCCGCTGCGGCATTCGCGCGGATGCTTCATATCTCTCGTCCGGCGATATCGAGCCCGGCGCGCTGATCTTGTCGCGGGCGGCGGACCTCGGTTGCGACCTGATCGTGATGGGCGGATACGGCCATTCGCGAACGCGCGAATTGATCCTTGGCGGCGTCACCCGCGCCGTGCTGCAGCACATGACAATGCCGGTGCTGATGTCGCATTGAGATCTGATGGCGGTTTGACCCGTAATCTCAGGCGCCGCACAAGGCCATCGCGGCCCAGGCGATTTCAATTCGACACGCGTTCGCATAGGCCTGGAATTGAAGTGGGGATCATTGATCATCGCGAAAGCCTCCGCTGACGCCGCGCTGTTCGACGGGGTTTCCGGCAAAGCGGACAAGATCCGCCTCTTGAGGGGGGCCTCGTGAGTTTGCTTCTTGGCACTTGCCGGCACCGCCGGTCGCGCGTGGCACGATGAGCGGCTCGACCCGAGTCGAAATCTCGCGACGTCAGGGGCTTACCTCCACCGTTGAGCCCCGCTTGCCCCGCTACACGAGCTATCCGACGGCGCCGAATTTTCACGACGGTGTCGGTGCGGCGGCTTATCGCCAGTGGCTCGAGGCGATCGAGCCCGGAGCGACGATCTCGCTTTACCTACATGTACCGTTCTGTGCGGCAATGTGCTGGTATTGCGGCTGCCATACCACGGTGGCCAAGAGCTATGCGCCGATCGCCAATTATGCGGCGCTGCTGGCTCGCGAGATCGATATGGTCGCCGCTGCCATCCCTTTTCGCCCGCACGTGTCCCACATCCATTGGGGCGGCGGCACGCCCAACATGATGTCCGGCGAAGATTTGCAACAGGTTTCCGCGCGGATCGCCGAACGATTCGAGTTGGATCAGGAGGCCGAAATCGCCGCCGAGCTCGATCCGCGAACGCTCGATGCCGAGAAGATTGGCGCGCTGGCGGGCTGCGGCATCAAGCGCGCCAGCATCGGTGTTCAGGATCTCGATCCCCGCGTCCAGTTGGCGCTCAATCGTCGCCAGCCCTACGAAATGACGGCGTCGGCGGTCGAGCTGCTCCGCGACCATGGTATCAGGCGCATCAACACCGATCTCATCTACGGCCTTCCCTATCAGACGCTCGGGAGCATCGATAAGACGATCAGCCAGGTCGTCTCGCTCGCGCCCGACCGGATCGCGCTCTTCGGCTACGCCCATGTGCCCTGGATGAAACCCCATCAGCGCCGCATAGCCGAAGAGGCGCTGCCGGATGCGCAGACGCGGGCCGCGCTGTACACGGCAGCGAGCGACCAGCTCGCGGGCCGGGGCTATTGCCGGATCGGCATCGATCATTTCGCTCGGCCCGAAGATCCATTGGCTCTGGCGGCGGCAAACGGCACGCTTCACCGCAATTTTCAGGGTTACACCACGGATGACGCGCCGCTCCTGATCGGTTTCGGTGCGTCAGCGATTGGCGCCTTCCCGCAAGGCTACATCCAAAACGATGCCACGATCGCGGGTTGGCGCGCCAGCATCGCCGCGGGCCGCTTCGCCGCGCGTCGCGGCCGAGCGCTCAGCGACGATGATCGGCTGCGTCGCGCGATCATCGAGCGCCTGATGTGCGATTTGAGCGTCGATCTTCATCTCGAATGCAGCCGGCGAGGCGTCGATCCTGAAGCATTCGCGCCCGAATGTGCCCGCATCGATGCGATGGCCGCGAGCGGGCTCGGCTGGCGCGAAGGTTGGCGCCTCGGCGTTGCCGAGCACGATCGGCCCCTCGTTCGCTCGGTATGCGCCATCTTCGATAAATACCTCGACCACGGCAGCATCGGCGCAGCGCGCGCGATTTGAACCGCCGGCCGGACCGGCGGGAACGTGACCCTGCGGGCCGATGTCGGCCCCTTTTGGTGAATCGAGTGCCGGGCACGTCGCTTCGCATGTACCGCGGGCCCGCGCTTGCGCAGCGGGAGACACTGGCCCGGCATCACCAGAACAGGCGCAGCCTCTTGGCGCCGGAAATCTTGAGTGCCGATCACGCTCGGAGTTCAGATCGCCAGGTTAGCGTATTCTCATCGTATCCGTTGCCAGACTTCGGCCTCTTCTTCAATGAGATCCAGCTCCGCACCCCTGAAATCGCCGCGAAAAATCACGCCCAAGATCTTGCCCTCGCGGGTCACCGGCAAATGGCGACAGCCGCAATCATCCATGATGCGAAGAGCCTCGATCGCCGTTGTGGCCGGCGAGATGGTGCGAAGCGCCGCGGTCATGACTTGACCCACTGTCGTCTTGGTTGCGCTTTTTCCCTCGGCCAAAACCCGATTGACGGCGTCACCCCGCGTGAAGATGCCTTTGAGTTCCTTGTCGTCCGAAGCGACGAGCGCCGCGCCTGTCCGGTGCTCGCGCATGAGTTGGCACGCGCGTCGAACGCTCACATTTGGCGAGAGTATGAGAGGGTTTCGGTCCCGGATTAAATCGGAAATCTTTCGCATCGAATCGGTCCCTCTTTTATCCGTGCGGACCAGCGGCGAAAAACAGCAAAGAAGACATTTTTCCTCCAAGCGAGCATTGATCTAAGTCAATCGTCATAATTATTGTTGCGATCCCATAAGCGTCGAATCAGGGTATCCTAAAAAAAAGGCGAGCCGGCAGTTTTGATGGATCTGCCATCGACAAGCCCGGGGAGCAGGGTAACGACCCCGAGCCCAAGTTCGGTGCGCATGCGGTAAGCGGGAGGAATTGATGAGCGAAAGTTCGGGCGGCTCAACCATCGTGCTGGGCGATGGCCCCTTGGGCCCGGAGGCCATGGTCGATCGAGATATCATGGTGACGATGCGCGATGGCGTGCGCCTCGCTTGCGATGTCTATCGCCCAAAGTCGCCGGGAAAATATCCGGTGCTCTATGCCGTCGCGCCCTATTTGAAGGACGCGATCTATCTCCCGACCATGAGCGTCTTCCGTTATCGCGAAACCGGCAACATCGCGAAATGGGTCAGCCGCGGCTACGCCTATGTCCACGCCGATGTGCGCGGCACCGGCAAATCCGAGGGTTTGTTCAAGCCTTTCTGCAAGGAGGAACAGACCGATCTCCACGACATGATCGAATGGGCCGCGGTCCAGCCCTGGTCGACCGGCAAGGTCGGCATGTTCGGTGAATCCTATTACGGCATGGTGCAATGGGCGGCCGCCGCGCAGAATCCGCCGCATCTTGCCTGCTGCGCGCCTTATGATGCGTGCAACGATCTCTATCGCCATTTCTGCTTCAAAGGCGGGATTTTCTATATCGGATTCCAGAATCACTGGTACTCGAACAGCGTGCGCAATCGCGCGTATCTCGATTACCCCGAACGGCCACAGCGCGACGACTTCATGGCTTATGATTTCCTGCTCGAGCAGTTGAAGCATCCGACTTTCGACGAATATTGGGAAGAGCGCCGCTTCGACTTGTCCGCGATCAAGGTGCCGGTCTTCTCGATCGGCAATTGGGCGGGAACGACCACGCATCTGCTGGGCAATCTGCAAGGCTTCATTCAGGCGCAAGGGCCGAAGAAGCTCATGGTCAATGTCGGCGATCCGCAGAAGCTTTTCCTCGACCCGAAAATGGAGGAGCAGCTCGTCCGCTGGTACGATTATTGGCTCAAAGGCATCGACAACGGCATCATGAAGGAGCCGCCGGTGCGCCTCTATATCCGCAATGGCGGCGGCTATCGCGATGAACAGGAATGGCCGCTGAACCGCGCCAAGACGCGCAAACTCTACATCGCGCCCGGTCCGTCCGGGGCGGTCGAATCCTTGAATGATGGCAAATTATCTTGGGACGAGCCGAAAGGAGACGTGAAGCCGACGAGCTATACTTACCCCGATCCGGAATGGACTTTTCCCGGCATCGGCAGCGCCGTGCGGGGCAAGGCGGGATTGCCGCATACCACGCGCAAGATACTCACCTTCACCAGCGATCCGATTGCCGAGGATTTCGAGGTCACGGGGCCCGTCGTGTTCAATCTTTGGGCCTCGTCGAGCGCCGCCGAGACTCAATTCCTGGTGAAGATGTACGACCAGGGACCGCTGTCGCTCGAGCTTGCCGCCGCGATCAAGACGGTGGATGTCGCGCCGCCGGCGCAGTTGGTGACCGAAGGCTGGCTCAAGGCATCGCATCGCGCGCTCGATTCCTCGCGCAGCACCGAGCTCAGCCCCTATCACAGCCACACCAAGGTCGAGCCGCTCGAGCCCGGCAAGATCTATGCCTTCCAGATCGAGATCTGGCCGACCTGCTGGATCTTCAAGAAGGCCCACCGCATACGCGTCGAGCTGACCGCCTTCGATCAGCAATGCCAATTCTATCTCGGTCATTTGCGCGCGACCGACACGTTCCATCACGACGCGGACCACCCGAGCCATTTGCTGCTGCCCGTTGTGTCGTAAGTGAAAAGAGGCTTTATGCCGTCAACAGACATGGCGGGCGCGCTGGCTCGATGGGTCTCGCCAGCCGGCCGATCCCGGTCGCCGATGCGTTCCGGCGCAAGGGCAATAGGATCGCTCGCATGACCGACCGCAGGGGGCACGACGGATCCGATATCCGCCAAAAATATGCGATGCCTGCGTATATCATTGCCACGAACGCGAAGCCGAGCCAGGATCACGCCGAAACCGTCGGCTCTAAGGGAAAGCTCGGCTAGGATGGACCGCAAGAACCGGATTTCCTCGCGCACTCCAGAGCCTCGCCGCCTAACAGGCATGATCCGGGCATGGCCGTGACAGAGGCGTCGCCGCTCCCGCCGCTTTGGCGCCAGCTCGCCTGGTGGTCGCTCGCCTTTCCCCTTGTCATGATCGCGGCCATTGCCAGGCACGATATTTATCTACTCAACTGGATTCACGTGCTTTCGGGCGCATTGTGGACCGGCGCCGATTTGTTCATGGGTTTTATCCTCGGGCCTGTCTTGCGCAGGCTCGACATCCGCTCGCGGACCGCTTTGATCGCTTACCTCGTGCCGCGCACGCTTCTCTACTTCCCCATGGTCTCCCTCACGGCCGGCACCAGCGGATGGTTCCTCGCCGAGTGGTTCGGCTACACGACGTCGGACGGCTCTCTATACCAATTGGTCGTGATGTCGCTGGCGCTCGTCGCCGTCATGACCGTCATGGGGCTGGGCTTCCTGCTGCCGAACAGTTTTCGCATCTGGAACGAGCTGCGTCGGCCTTCGCCTGATCGCGAACGGATTGTCCGCATCAATCGCATCAACATCTGGCTTGCGGGATCGCAGGGCGTGTTGCAAATCGCAATAATTTTGGTGATGGCGAAGTATGTGAGCTGATATACGCCGTGCCGGACTTTCCCGAATCGGGCGCGTGACGCTCGGCGAAATAAGGCGGTCGTAACGTCCCGCCAACCCCGAACTTTGATGGCTGCGGCGGCTCAGGCGTCCCGCATTTCCCAGATGGCCGGGTCATTGAGAACGGAGATCGCCACGGTGCGCGTGGTCTTACCTCCGACCTCCTGCATGATCACATGTGGAAGATCGTCGAGCCGTTCGACGCGCTTCACCAGCTGCCATTCCTGCCAAGTCTCGCGCGGAAGGCCGGTCAGCGTCTTCAGGTAGACGTTTCCGATCTCGTGGCTGCGCTTCGGTGCCCGTTTCATGGCTCGCTCGAACATGACAATCTCGGTTCCGGAGAATCCAAACCAAGGCTTTTGTAGCCGGATTCTCGTTAACAAATCGTGGGCGTCGGCGCACAGGCGCGACGGGCGTGAACCACGCGCGGCCTCGGCAAAAAAAGCCCCGCCGAAGCAGGGTCTCAGTGTCCGGGAGGCCGGGGCGGCTATGGCCGGCGCCGCTCTGGTTCGGGAAGCCAGATGCGCGGAAACTTTAGCACGTCACGGTGTAAGATCCGTGACACCGGGCGCGAATCGATCGATCCGGCTAAGGGGGGTTGCCCGCTAGGCGACGGGCGATTCCTGCGTTGCCTCGCTGGGCCGCAGTTCCGTGCCCCGCCAGACAAAGCTGCTGCCCAGCCACGCGTCGATCCACAGCAGCGGAAGCAGCGAGTCGCGCAACAGTAAAGCGAGCGGCATCCGGATCGACCAATGCCAGCCGGCGCGCCGGACCAGCGCCGCCTCGGCTCCGAACCAGACCACGAGCAGCAAACCCGCCACGGCCGCGAGATCGAGATGCTCATCGGCCGCGAAAACGCTGGCGGCCAGGAGCGGAAAGAAACTGCCCGCGAGCAATTCGGGCAGGAAGAGAACCGGAAACGTCATCCGGCGCAACCTCGACCAGCGACGTTGCCGCGCCCAGACCTCGGCGGCCGAGCGCGTGCCGAGCGGCTGCTCGAACGGATTGTCGACGAGGTGCACCTTGAGCGCCGCTGCGCGCAAGAGCTTGGTCAAGGCCGCGTCCTCCGCGATCTCCGTACCGAGCGCGCGCACGCCGCCGCCGCGCTCGACGACGCTGCGCCGCATCAGCATGCTCTTGCCTTGCGCGAATCCGCAGCCCAACGAATCCGCGGCATATTCCCAGCGCGCCTGGAAGCTGTTCAGGAACGCGCATTCGAGCTCAGACCAGAAATTTCCCGGCCGCGACGCGATCGGCACCGAGCACACGACGCCGGTATCATGCCGCCACCGCGCCGTCAGGCGCTGGATATAGTCGCGCGGCATCAGGACATTGCTATCCGCCATGATCACCCAATCATGCCGCGCGGCATCCCACCCCTTGACCACGTTGTTGAGCTTCGGGTTAAGGCTCACTCGGTCGTCGCCCACCAGAAGGCGGGCATCGATCTGTGGATGGGCTTTCCTCAGACGGTCGATGATCGCGGTCACCGGATCATCCTCCCGCGCGACGCAGAAGATGATCTCGTAGGCGGGATAGTCGAGCGTGAAGCTCGATCCCAAGGTCTCCTTGGAAAACGCCTCGATGCCGCAGACCGGCCGGATCAGCGTGACGGGCGGCGCGCCGGCGCACGGGGCCAGCCCGCGCCGGCGCCCCCCCACCCGGGTTGCGGCGAGCGCGATGCTTGCAAGATGAAGCGCCACGGCGAGGAGACAAAATCCCAAAGCGGCAATCGGCAGCGTCATCGCGACGCACTCACCAAGGGTGACGGCACCGATGAGACTTCGCTGGCGTTCGCGCGCGTGACATGGGTGAGGAATTGCTGCGTCGCGTCGCGCCAGGAGAAGGTCAACGCATGCGCGCGGCAGAGATCGGGCGGAATGCCGAGCGCGGCCTCGGCGGCGGTTCCAAGGTCTTCGCTCAGGCACCCGGCTCCGCTGTCGGCGATGACGTCGAGCGGCCCGGTCACGGGAAAAGCCGCAACCGGCAAGCCGCTGGCAAGCGCTTCGAGCAAGACGAGGCCGAAGGTTTCCGAACGGCTCGGGAAGACAAAGACATCCGCCGCCGCGTAAAACGCTGCGAGCGTCTCGTCGTCGACATAGCCGGTATAACGCGCCTCGGGGTATTTCGCCTTCAACCGGCGCAGGCTCGGCCCGGCGCCGACGACATATTTTGTGCCCTGCAAGCGCAGCTTGAGAAAGGCGTCGATATTCTTTTCGGGCGCCACGCGGCCGGCATAGAGATAGATCGGCCTCTTGTCGCCGAGAAACCCCTTATCGCGCGGCCGGAACAATTCGCCATCGACGCCGCGCGACCAGGAGGCGAGGTTGGCGAATCGGTGCCGTATCAGGCGCTGTTTCATCGTCTCCGTCGGCACCATCACGGCGCGCGACGGCGCATGAAAGCGGCGCAGATAGGCATAAGCGACACCGCGCGTCCCCGGCAGTCTTTCCGCGACATATTCGGGAAAGGCCGTGTGGTAGGCCGTGGTGAAGGGAATGTGGTGCCGCTGGCAATAGCGGCGCGCCGCCAAACCGATCGGCCCTTCGGTGACGATATGGACGGCATCGGCCGCGGCGGCGCGAATACGGCTTGCCACCGCGCGGCCGGGAAACAGCGCGAGCAGGATCTCGGGATAGGTTGGGCATGGTATGCAGTAAAACGAGTCCGGCGCGATCACCTCGGTGCGATGGCCCGCCGCTTCGAGTCCGCGGATCGTTTCCCGCAAAGTGCGGACGACCCCATTGACTTGCGGCGGCCAGGCATCGGTGACGAGGAGGATCTTCATCGCGCGGCGGGATCGCAGGGATGACAGCCGATCGGCCGCGAATCATCGGTCGGTGTTTTGGCGATTGACAATAAAATCCTCAATCCTTAGTGGCTTTGCCCGGCATCACCACGCTGCCCGTTGCGACAGTGATAGCTCGGATCAATGACAGATTGATGGCAAGACTCCCCCACAATAGGGCTGTCCCGGCGCGGCGCCGGTTTGCCGCCGGCGGGACTCCGGCGCGTATTGCCGTCGGCTTCGCCTTGCTTGCCCTGCTGTTTTATTTCCGCGTCATCGATGTCGGCGCGCTCCGCGCCCTGCTGTCCCGGCCCGATCTCCTGATCTTGGCGACCGCCGCCTCGCTCGCGAACATACCGCTCGAATCGCTGCGCTGGCATGTTCTGTTGCGCGCCCAGGGCCTGTCATCGCGGTTCGGGCACACCACGCGCATCATGGCAACAAGCATCTTCTTCGCGAATTTTCTGCCCGGGGCCGCCGGCGGCGATCTCATCCGCGGCGTCTACATCTACAAAGCCGCGCAGGGACGCCGCACGCCGGCGCTCTTGTCCATCATGGTCGATCGCCTGATCGGTCTTGTCGCCTTCGTGCTGGTCGGTCTCGTCGCGGTGATCGCGCGGCCAGGCATGCGTCTTGGCGTACTCGAATTCTCGATCATCGCCCTGTCGGCGCTGTTCGTGGCGGCGCTCGTCGTCGTGTATCTGTTCGGACATCGCATCGGACAATTGCTGCAACGCCTCCTCTCCGGGCGGAGCATGCGCCTGGCACAGATCATCGACGATACCGGCGCCGCGCTGCGCCAATATGCTCGCGATTGGCGCAGTGTCGGCCTCGCCCTCCTACTTTCGGTGGCGATTGTTGCGCTCGCCGTCGGTCCGATCGTCCTGATCGCCGAGGCGATGGAATTCGGCGGCTTGAGCGTCCTCGAATACGGCATCGCCGGCCTCTATGCGCTGATCGCGAACACCCTGCCTGTCACGCCCGGCGGATTGGGGATCGGCGAAACCGCCTTCGCCTCGGCCTGCATGATGCTCCAGCCGCAAGCGGCCCATGCGGCTTACGGCACGATCTTCCTCGCCTTTCGCGCCGTCTTCATGGTCTCGACCCTGCCGGGGCTGGTGGCCTACCTGATCGATCCTTAACGGCGTGATCGCTGGCAGCGGAGCGGCCGAGCGCGCGCTCGAAGAGACCCGCTCCTCGTCAGCAACGCGGCTCAGGCGCTTGTCTGCGCCTCCGTCCCGGTGATTAAATCCAGCAATTCGGCGGTAATTTCGTTCTGCCGCGCCTGACGCGCGGCTTGGCGCAGCTCGGAAAGCTTCTTGGTCACGTTGTCGGACGCGGATTCCATGGCGGCGAAGCGCGCGGCGTTTTCGCTTGAAATCGATTCGACCGCGGCTTCCGTCAAAAGCGCGAACACATATTCGGCCATCAGCTTTTCCAGCAGAGGCTCCGGCGCAAGGTTGTGGATCGGCGCCTGACGCGGTTCCTTGACGGCAAGCGAGACAACGTCCAGCGGCAAGAGCAGATGGTGCTCGATCGTCGAGGCGCCGCCCTGGCGGTAGCGGCCATACATCACCTCGACCCGCGCGATCTCGCCGTGCGCAATGCGTGTGTAGAGTTCGGTGGTGAGGTGATTGACGGCCTCCGGCGCCCCGGTCAGCCGCGTCGCCATCGGCCTCGCCCAAGCCGGCCGCCGCCCGCGCTCCAGCGCCAGCGCGCCGCCGCGGCTGCCCAGAACAAAGAGCTGGTCGTGGGCCTCGAGCACCGCTTCCGCGGCCTCGAGGAGGCGCTCGTTGAAACCGCCGACAAATCCGTGCTCGGCCGCGCAGAGCACGAGCGCGCGGCGTCCTCCCGACGCGAACGCCTCGGCGGGCGCCGGCATAAGAAGCAGCGCGGTGCCGATCGCCGCCGCCATGGATTCGGCGTAACGGCGGATCCCCGGAAGCGCACGCTGTGCCTCTTGAACACGCATGCCCGCCAGCGAGCGCATTGCGCCGACGATGTCGAGCAGCTCGTCCATGCTGGCGATATGGCCCTCGATCTCCGCGAGGCGAGTCATGGTGGAGCCGCTCCCTTGGCGCCGGGTTCCGCGACGCTCTGCGCCAGGCCCGAAAGCGACGCCTTGAGGCGCGCGCGCAAATCATCCGAGAGGGGTTTCGCCTGATCGTCGAGCGCCATGATTTCAGGCAGTTGTGCCGCAAGCCAGGACGCGAGCGCGGACCGAAACGCCTCCATGCGATCGAGCGGCACGCCGTCGAGCACGCCCTCGCTCAAGGCGCAAAGCAGCGCGACCTGCTCGCCCAGCGCCAGCGGCGCGAACTGGCGCTGGCCAAGCACGGCGCGGATGCGCCGCCCATGCTCGATCACCTTGCGCGTGCGCTCGTCCACCATCGTGCCGAAACGGGTGAAGACCTCGAGCTCGAGGAACTGCGCGTATTCGAGGCGCAGACTTTCCGACAGCGATTTGAGAACCGGCGCCTGGGTCTTGCCACCGACGCGCGACACGCTCTTGCCGACGTCGACCGCGGGCTTCTGGTCTTCATAGAAGAGGCGCGGATCAAGGTAGATCTGCCCATCCGTGATCGAGATGAGATTGGTCGGAATATAGGCGCTGATATTCCCGGCCTGCGTCTCGGCGATCGGGAGCGCGGTCAGCGAGCCGCCGCCGCGTTCGGGCGCGAATTTTGCTGCGCGCTCGAGCAGGCGCGAGTGAATGTAGAAAATGTCGCCGGGATAGGCCTCGCGTCCCGGCGGCCGGCGCAGCAACAGCGATACCTGGCGATAGGCGGCGGCGTGCTTGGTGAGGTCGTCGATGACGAGGAGCACGTCGCGCCCGCGCTCCATGAAATATTCGGCCATGGTGCAGGCCGCGTAGGGCGTGAGCCATTGGAGGCCGGGCGCGGCATTGGCTTCGCCGACGACGAAGAGGCAGCGCTCCGGCGCACCGTAGCGGCGCACGGTCTCGATCACGCGCGCGACCGAAGACGCCTTCTGGCCGATTGCGGCGTAAACGCAGATCACGTCGGTGCCGCGCTGGTTGATGATGGTGTCGACGGCGATCGCGGTCTTGCCCGTGCCGCGGTCCCCGATGATGAGCTCGCGCTGGCCTCGCCCCAGCGGAATCATGGCGTCGATCACGAGCAGCCCGGTTGCCAGGGGCCGTGTCACGAGCGCGCGATCGATGATTTCGGGGGCTGGCCGTTCCACCGGCAAGAATTGCTCGGTATCGAGCCGATCGCCGCCGTCGAAGGGGACGCCCAACGCGTCGACGACACGGCCCAGTAGCGCTTCGCCAACCGGAACACGCGCGACTTCGCCCGTGCCGTGGACCACGCTTCCGGCCTCGATGGCGCCGGTCTCGCCCAGCAGCACGCAACCGATCGTCTCGACGCCGAGATCGACCGCGAGGCCGCGCACGCCGCCTTCGAAGACCAGCAATTCGTCGAGTCGCGTTTCCGGCAGACCCTCGACGATCGCGACGCCATCGCCGACCTCCATGACGCGGCCGATGCGGTCGAGCACCGGCTCGAGCGCGAGCGCCCCGATCCGCTGCCGGCTGCGGTCGAGCCACTGGCGGAAATCCTCAGCGAGCGTTGCCATGAACATCGATCTCCGAACGCAGCGCATCCAGCGCGCTTCGCCAGGAAAAGCGCAGAATGGCCGTCGGAAAATGCAGCTCGGCCCCGGCGACCAGAGCCGGGTCCGCCTCGAATGCGATCGCGGTGGTCTCGCCCAAGGAGCGACGAAGCCGGTTGCGCCAGGTCTCGGCCGTCTCGGTTGGCAGCGACGACGGGGTCACGATGGTGAGCGTGCGGCCGTCCGGAGACGGTCCGACCAGCGCGTCGCGTTCCATTTTGGGAAGGGCCTCGAGGTGCTGTTCGATGCGCTCCATCCAGGCTTCCGCGCGAAGCGGCGCCGGTATCTCGGCGAGCAACCGGCCGGCGAATTCGGCGCCGAGATCGAGCGCGCTTTGCCGCAGTTCGGCGAGTGCGTGCTCGCGCTCCCGCGCCAATGTCTTGCGCGCCGCATCGAGAAGCGCTTGCGCCTCGCGCTCCGCCTGGGCGCGGCGGGCCTGCGCCGCTTCCTGCGCCTGGGCCGCCGCCGCCTTGAGCGCGGCTTCGCGTTCCGCCGCGATGCCGGCGCGTTCCGCCTGGATGGCAGCAAACGAGGCCTTCGCCTTGTCTTCGGTCGCCTTGGCTTCGTCGTATTGCTTTTGGACATCGGCTTTGCGCGCATCGATCATGCGAAGCACGGGCTTGTAAAGAAAGCGGTGCAGCAGCCAGACGAGGACCGCGAAATTGACGGTCTGCAGCGCCAATGTCCACCAGTCGAAATGCATGGTCAGCCGGTATAGGGATTGGCGAAAAGCAGCAGCAGCGCCACGACCAGACAGTAGATCGCCATGGTTTCGATCATGGCGAGGCCGACGAACAGCGTGCGCGAGATCGTCCCGGCCGCCTCGGGCTGCCGCGCGATCGCATCCATCGCGGCCGCGACCGAACGGCCTTCGCCGAGCGCCGGTCCGATCGAACCGATCGAGACAGCGATGACCGCGCCGATGATGCTCATGATCTTCGGATCCATGATCCCTCCTCTATGCTTTTCCGGCGGCGCCCACGGCGGCGCCGATGAAGACCGTTGCGAGAACCGTGAAAATGTAGGCCTGCACGGTGCCGACCAGGATTTCGAGCGCCATGAGCGGGATCGGTACGAAAAGACCCGCCAGCGCCACGACGAGCGCGATCACGAATTCGCCGCTCATGACATTGCCGAAGAGCCGCACCATGAGAGAGAAGGTCCGTGTCACTTCGGAGATTATGTTGAGCGGCAGCATGATGAGCTTGGGCTCGGCGAAGCTCGCGATGTAGCCGCCGATGCCGCGCGCGCGCACGCCGAAATAATGGACCGAGACGAACACGATGAGCGCCAGCGCCGCCGGAGTCTCGAGCTTGCTGGTGGGCGCTTCGACGCCCGGCAGCACGCCGGAGAGATTGGCCGTCAGCAGGAAGATGAATAGGGTCCCGATCAGGGGAAGAAAGGGTCGCGCATCCTTGCCGATGACGTCCTCGATCTGCTTGGCGATGCCGCTCACGACGAGCTCGAGCACCGTTTGCCAGCGATCGGGATGCAACGCCGAGCGCCGCGTGGCGAACCGGCAGGCAAGCGCGAGCGCGAGCATGATAGCCCAGGTGGTGACGACCGGTCGCGTGATCGCGACCGGACCGAGACGGAAGACGACGGTGCTTATGAGCGGAGAGGGCTCCATTAACCGGCGCTCCGCGCGGCGCGCAGCGCCACCATGCGGGCGAGGAGAAAGCCCAGAAAGGCTGCGAGCAGCGATGCGGCGCCGAGCTTTGCGGCGAGACCCAGGAAGAGGATTGCCGCCCCGATCCGGCCCAAAGTGAGCGCCAAGGCGAAAACCCGGCTCCCGGCGACGATGAGCGTGGCGGTCCGCCGCAAGGCCGCAAAATAAACAAGGCCGAACGCGAAGCCGGTCAGCGCCATCGCGATGGCGAGAGAGGGAGTCGAGAGCAGCGCTTCGTGGGTCATTCGCTGTACATCCTCTTCCAGGCGAGTGTGCATCCGAGGGCAAGCCCGGCCACGAGCAGACCGAGCGTCCAGAAAATACCCATGCCCAAGTGCCGGTCGAGCCAGCGGCCGGCGAAAATGCCGATCAAGGTCGGCGTCACGATCGTCCACCCCAACGACCCGATCATCGCCAGATTCTGGCCGAGCGAACGCTCGCCCTCGCGCTGCCAGCGCGCGCGCCGTTCTTGCCGAGTCTTCACGGCCTTGTCGAGCGGCTCGCGATCGGCGGGCGGCTCCGTCATTGATCGAGACCGTCGGGCTGCGGGACGCCCGGACCACCGGGAATGGCCGGCGCGCGTTCCGACCGGAGAAAGCGGCAGATTTGCCGGATCGCCGCGAGGTAAAGCCGCTGCGCGTCGATGCGCGCCGCGCGTTCCTCCTCGATGCGTCGGCGGAAGGCGGCGAGCACTTCGGTTTCGAGATGGTGCAGATCCTCACTGGCGACGGCCTCGCGTGTTGCGATCGTGATCGTCTGGCCGCCGCGCACTTCGAGCATGCCGCCGCGCAAGGCGAGGTGATGCTCGGCGCCGGTATGATTGCGCCAGCTGACCACGGAGACGGCAAGCGCCGTCAGGAAATCGGCATGGCCCGGGAGGATACCGAATGCGCCGGTCTCATCTTCGGCGCGAAGATGGGCGACGTCATCCGTTTCGGTGACGATCGCAAGCGGCGTGCTCACGCTGAGCTTCATGTCGCCCCCTTGGCGGCCTGGGCTTCGCGCTCGCGTGCCTCCTCGAGATCCCCGACCATGTAAAGCGAGTTTTCGGCCCAATCATCGGCTTCGCCGTCCAGGATCGCACGGCAGCCGGCGAGCGTCGCCTCGAGCTCCACCGCTCGGCCGGGTTTCCCGGTGAAGGCGACCGTGACCATGAAGGGTTGCGTCAGAAAGCGCATGAGGCGCCGCGCGCGCTTCACCGCGCTGCGGTCGGTCGCGCTCAGCTCCTCGATCCCAAGGAGCGCGATAATCTCTTGCAACTCGCGGTAATGGGCGATGGTCTTGCGTACTTCCTGCGCGATTCGGTAATGCGCCTCGCCGACAAGGCGCGGGTCGAGCAGGCTCGAGGTCGAGCCGAGTGGATCGACCGCCGGATACATGCCCTCACTCGCCATGTCGCGGGAGAGCACGATCGAGGAATCGAGGTGGCTGAAGATCTCGGCGACGGCCGGGTCGGTGAAATCATCCGCCGGCACGTAGACGGCTTGGATCGACGTGATCGCCGCGCCCGCGACGGAGGCGATGCGTTCCTCGAGCTCGGCGATCTCGCTGGCGAGGGTGGGCTGGTAACCGACGCGCGAGGGCAGGCGGCCGAGCAGCCCCGACACCTCGCTGCCGGCTTGCACCAGCCGATAGACGTTGTCGATCAGCAGAAGCACATTCTCGTGCGCAGTGTCGCGGAAATACTCGGCGATCGCGAGCGCGGTGAGGCCCGCGCGCCAGCGGGCGCCCGGCGGCTCGTTCATCTGGCCGAAGACGAGAGCCGTGCGCGCGAGCACACCGGATTGCTGGAGCTCGAGATAGAGCTCGTGTCCCTCGCGCGACCGCTCGCCGATCCCGGCAAAGACCGATCTCCCCGCATGTCGTTCGACGGTGGTGCGGATCAGCTCCATGATCAGCACGGTCTTGCCGACCCCGGCGCCGCCGAACATCGCGGCTTTGCCGCCCGTTACCAGCGGCGCGAGCAGATCGATGACCTTGATGCCGGTATGAAAAATTTCGAGCGTCGCGCCCAGTCGATCGATGGCGGGCGCCGGCGCGTGAATGGGCCGGCGTTCGATCGTGGCGGCGAGCGGCGCCAAGCGGTCGGCGGGCGCGCCGATGGCGTTGAGGAGACGCCCGAGCACCGCTTCGCCGACGGGGACGCGAAGCGCCGTGCCCATGCCGCACGCCTTGGCGCCGCGCCGAAGGCCAGTGGTGTTTTCGAGCGCGACCGCACGGATGGTAGTCGGACCAAGGTGCTGATGTACTTCGGCGATGATCGAATGGCCGATATCGCTTTCGACCACGATCGCATCTTCGACCGCCGGAAGGGCGCCGGCCGCAAAGGCGACGTCAAGGACGGAGCCATGAACGGCGACAATCCGCCCTATCATTGGCCCGTCGTGAGCATCGTTCGGGTTTTCCGCCATAAGAACTTTCTTAGGTCAGGAAGGCCAGACGGGCCGGCCGAGGACCAGCCGGCCCGTGGATGCTTATCTCCCGGGGCTCCGCACGGCTTTGACTTGGCTCAACATGGGATCGAAGCTGACGAGGCGCAGGCGGCGAAGCCGGCGGCTCGAAAAGGTAGTCGCCGCCATGCCGACGCGCGACTTTTCTTCGGCGGCGCGAGCCGGTTCCCCGCAAGCACGAAAGTGAGCGCGAGCAAGCTGGCGATCATTTTGCTCATCCCGCCCCCTCGGATCGTCTTGCCTTCGAGCGGCAGAGTAGCATACGAGCGTGCCGAGCCAAAGAGCGCGTGATCGGCGGCCGAGGCTAAAACGGCGGCCAGTCGGCCGGCAGGCTTCGAACTCAGTTTCGCGCGGTTACTCGCCCGGTATTTCGATGCGCGCGACCAAGCGGCCGAGCGCCGCCGCCAATGCGTTCGCATCGAACTCGGTGGCATCCGCCTTCAGTCTGATGTGCAGATCTTGCTCGCGTTTTCGAAGCGCCGGTTCGGACCGCATCCTCATGCGGACATATCGCCCGTCCCGGTTCTTTCCGGTAACGAACTCAAACATGAAATCGTGGCAAGCGTTCATAATCCCAAACCTTCCTCGCGCGGTGTTTTGCCGCTAAAGAAAACCGATCGCGTACCCTTGTAAACGCGTCGATCGTGATCAAATTATGCTTCTCACAGAGATCGCCGCGCGACAGAAGTGCCACGATGGCGCTGATAAGCGGTCGAATCGGCGCCGAATGAGCGCGCTATGCACAACAGAGCGACGGATCCTCATTTGGCTATTTCGCATAAAACACAAAAAACCTTCGCGTCATTTGCGGCGCCGCTGATCCTTGCCGCCATCGTCGTGACGGGACTGATCTGGCTCGCCATAGCCAATCTCGATGGAAGCGCCGTCGTTCGACAATTCGACTTGGAGCACTCAAGCGCAATCCAAAAGCTGCTCTTTCGCGACGCTCAGTGAAGGCCGAGCGACCGCTGCGAGAAGCGCTTCGGGACGTCAATCCGGCTGCGCACGACGTGTCTCGACGGCGGTGAATTGTCGTGTGTCGGTGATCACGGACAGCGCGATCGTCTTTTGTCGCGTCGCATCGTAGGCCGATGTCAAATGCGCGTGCTCGATGCCGTCGGGACCCGCAAAGATGCCCGTCAATATCCAGACCGAATTCTGAAAAGCCGTTCCAACGTGACGGTATTGCTGACCGACCTGGGGTTGCTTGGCTGCCATGACCTATGCAAGCTCGCTTTCGACGACGACGCGTTCCTGGCCATCCGTCACGGACTTGATTCGATATCGGTGAATCCCATGCTCGACCGGCAGCACGCGAACCGTCTCGGATCGGCCAAGGGGCATCGGCCGAAAGTCCCACGCAACGAAGTCCACGTGTTGTTTGACCTTGAAATTGCGATCTGACGGGCCGTTCTTACCCCCGTCCCGCCCGAACGTCCATAGAAGGCTGGGCAGGGCGATGCCGAGCATCGAGAAAGGTCACAGCGTGGGCGTTCCTCATCCTCTTGGGAGGATCGGGCAAAGGCGCCGAAAGACAACGACTAACCGAGCCTGAAGCAACGGATGGCGCGGCAAGAGCGCGACGCAGCGCCGCCTGTCGCCAAAGATCGATCCCTCACCGCGTCAGCGCCATCGCGCCGTACCAATTAACCTCACTTAAGTCACCGCCACCCTCGGAATTGCTATAGGTTGCTTCATCGGGTGTGCCGATCGCGGCAAGTCCGGCTGAGAGACAAGAGAACTCGTTCGAAACGAGTCGCGTGCTCCCGCGACAGAGAGGAGTTCGCACAATGAACGACAAAACACTCGCCGTTGCGGCGTTGATGCTTGCGATCACGGCAAGTTCCGCGGCGCTCGGCGACGGCGCCAAGTTGCGGCGATCCGACCACGCGATAACATGGTCGCAGTCGCTGGAATTGTTGAAGAACAAAGGATACGCCCATCCGCTGATCATTCAATCGGCGACCGTTCCCGGCAACTGGATTGGCTCCGCCAGCAAAGACGGCCATCGTGTCGATGTCGCGATCGATGCCTTAGGGAATGTCTCGCAACATTGACATCGGCGATCCAATATGACCAAGACCCGGGGACCGGGTTGCAGATCTAACTGAGATGGTCGCCCGTCGAAGCGGCGCCGGCTCTTCGCCGCTGAACGGCGTCAAGAATCCTGAGCCATTTTCTCGCTTGGTCAGGTTTTCCAGCGAGTGCCGCGCTCCGGGCATTTTCTCGGGCGACGCCGGCAGCGCCATGGCCATGCACCTCGATCATGTCGCGGGCGAGCTGAGCGTTGTCGATCGCATCCGGCATCGTCGCATGCTCTGGCGCGCGGACGCTTAGGCAGCCGCCGGCCGTGACCCAAGGCGTTGTTTGATTTCGGCCTCTTCGAGAACGAGCGAGCCGGCAGGATCGCGTATCTCGTAGACGATGAAGCCGAGGCGCAGCATGTGTCGCGCCCGCTCAAGCGCCGCGGGCTCAAATTTTTCCAGCGCGGCATTCCGGCCGTCGATCCCGGGCTTTCTCTCGGTATCCCAAATCACGGTCCATCGCTCGCCGGTATCCGGTTCCCGCGCCGAAAGATACTGCCAGCTGAGGGTCGATTTGGACCGCCGCGGCCATTGATCCGATTTCATAATGACTATATGAGGTCCCGGCCGCCATAATTCAAATAATAAAATATAATAAAATAATAATCGCTATGTCTATGACATTGCTCTCTATTTTTGATATTTAAGCGCGATTGAATTGATTGAAATATCTCTCCCGTTGATATTCGCTTGCCAAAATAGATTTTTCTCCCCAGTTAAGTAATAAGCCCGTCAATACGGCCTAACGGAAAGATTTGCCCATGAGCGACTCATTGTCACCGAGCAAGCCGCTCTCGCGCCTAGGTACAGCCGAACTGGAGGGTGCGCATTACCATCGCACCGCCGCGGAAGCGTCGCGGCTCCCAGCGAAGGGCTCGAGCCAAACCCGCAGCGAAGCCATGACGACGATGCTTTCGGGCATGGAGCATCACCTTGCCGCTGCCGATCATCACGACCAAGCCGCGCGGCATCATCGTCAGGCCTCGAAGCACTACGGGGAAAATGATCACGCGCATGCGGCGCATCAGGCCCTCATCGCTCACGGCCACGCGCAGCAGGCCATCCGTCACGCGAATTCGGCGACCAAGTATCACATCGAACAGCATGCGAACGAATCACGCGGCGAACGACGTTCGCCAGCGCTTGATCATCATGTGAAGTCGTAACTCAACGCCCAAACCATAATATCAGGGAGGAAACGAATGGCAGTATCGAATCCAGGCTTGGCACAGCGCTTCGAGATGTATCGGCCGTCGAAGGCCGCGCTCGGCTGGTGTTGCGTGCTTTCCGTCATTGCAACGATGAGCGTCGGATTCATCTGGGGCGGCTGGGTAACGGGCGGAACCGCCGCCGGCATGGCCGAGAAGGCCGCCGACGGAGCGAGCGCTAAGCTGGCGGCCGCAATTTGCGCGGCCCAATTCAATAAAGCGCCCGATGCGGTCCTGCAGCTTGCTGCCTTGAATAAGCTGGATACTTGGCAGCGCGGTGATTTCATCACCAGGGGCGGTTGGTCCAATTTGCCCGGCATGAAAGAGTCGGTTTCCGGTGCTGCAGATCTATGCGCCCGGGAGCTCACCGGATCGAAGCTCTAGCGCGCAGGCACCCGACGGATCGTTGGCCATGCGCGATGATGGACATCGGAAATTCGGCAAATCGCGCCGCGACCCGGCCGCGCCCAGACGCGCCCAGACAAGAGAAGGATGACGATGACCGAAAAGATCTTCGACGAAATCTTCCTCGGACGCCTTGCGATCGCGATCAAAGCGGCCGAGCAGGACGAGCCGGAACCCAACGATCCCCAGCCGCTGGAGCCGCAGGACTATGACGCTATCTACACCGCCTACGAGGAAAGCGGCGGCGATCCGGCGGCCGCGAGGAAACTGATCGCAATCGCGAGAGAACGGCGGGACCAGGCCCTCAGCCGCATCGTGCAGTTCGTGTCGGATCAATATGGCTTGGGTCCCGTCGAGCATCTTGACGACGAGAAACTGAGACAGGTGGCCCGCGACGCCCGTGACGCGACCGCATGCTGGATGGAAGACGTGGAAATGCAGCCCGGGCCGGCAAAACAAGAAAGCCCACTCCGGACGCTATTGAAGAGCCACTATCAATTGAACGAATCAATGCTCAACATGCATGACGAAATATTATGGCCGATTGCCAGACGGATTTCCCCAAGGGATTGAGGACCGCTGCCGCTCGAGCGCGACGAGACCGACCTCGCGCCGACGGGATCGCTCGCGCACAGGTAATTGCGCCGGCGGTCGTTCTCTTTGCCCGACAGGACGAATGCCTTGCCGCCCAGCCATGATGAGACCCGAAGCCAACGAAGTGGAACACAGGATGAATCCGGTCGATCTTACGGCGAGTGAGACGCAGGCCCTGCGCGAAGTCGCACGTGGACGCCTGATGCAGCGCAAGATTGGCGACGGCGAACGCGATCGATTGCTTGAACTGGGCTACATCGAACGAAAACTCGGCGGTCTCCAGGCAACCTCCGAGGGACATCGATACGTCGTGGCCCATCCCCTATGAAGCGCCGGAACCCGCATGACGAGAAGAGTGCGGGTACCCAAGAATTCATCGGCGGAAATCACGGGAGCATAGAATGGCGTTGACATTTCCCCGGCAAATTCGCGGCTGGGATCTGAGAAGAAACCTCGTCAATTTCCTCGGCGAAGACGGCGGGTGCCCCGCCCCTTGCGCCATATCGATGGAAGCGCTCATCGACCATTTCGGCGCGGGCAAAGGCAGCAAGCAATCCTGCCTCGCCGCCTTCGATCGCTGGCGAAGCGCAATCCAACAGAAGGCGAGCGACAAGCACGATGCTCAAGACCGCAAGGCAGCCGTTCTTTTGCGGACGGTCGACTTTCCCTAACGCCTTTACGCCATAACGCGGCCACCGAGATCGGCCGCCGGGCGCCAAACGGCCTCGCCTTGAAGAAAGCCAAATAAAGGCCCATATTGCCCTTGGGAACTGTTGCCGGATCGCGTCGGTTTTACTCGCCCGCCTCGGGCGCGAGTGTCGATCCGCTTCCACGACGTCGATGGATCGGCGGCGCCACCGCGCAATGCGAGCTGGAATTCTTCCGCTCGCGTTGACGCATCAAGGAGAGCGATGCCTTTCAAACCCAATTACCGCATGCAGCGTGCCGATCGACAGCGCGCGAAGGAACAAAAACAGCAAAAGAAGATCCAGCGCCGAGCGGAAAAGGCGGCGAAGGAAGAGCCCGTTTCCAGCGACGCGCCGAGCAGCGATCTCCCGGAAGTCGACGAGGCGGGACCGCATTCGTGAGCCGCGGGATGCCGAACGCGGCTTTCATCGAAGAAGCTTATGTTCGCCCTGCGCAAGCATCCGTCGAGCCTCTCTCGGGCCGCTCGCGCGGAGCCCTCAAGCCAGTCACATCTTCAACATCGCGGTGAAGCATGCAAGTTTTCGTTCGAGACAACGACATGAACGGCGCACTTCGTATTCTCAAGAAGAAGATGCAGCGCGAAGGAACGTTTCGCGAGATGAAAAGGCGACGCTCCTTTGAGAAACCGTCTGAACGCCGAGCGCGAGAGAAGGCCGAGGCCGTGCGGCGATATCGCAAGGCCATGCGCAAACGCATGGAGCGCGAGGGCTATTGATCGGCGGCCCGGCCAGTGGCAATCGAAGGAGTTAACGCGGCGATGGACTCGCACAAATTCAATCCCGGCCAATCCGTCGAATTCATCGCCAGCGATCTTCGCCCCAAGCCGCTCGGATTGTTCAAGATCGTTCGCGTGATGCCCAGCGAGCACGGCATTCGGCAATACCGGATCAAGTCGGTCATGGACGGGCATGAGCGGATGGTCATGGAAAGCGACCTCTCCTGATTGCGCCGTTGCATGAAAAACACGCGCCGGAACGCGCACCTTCGCGCTACATTCAAATCGATGAATCCCCGGTATGTTCAATCCGCCGCTAAGCGCGTTATCCAAGCCCAGGCCGTTGCGGCCGATGTTCTTTGAGGCGCCCCTTGAACTTGGCGCCGGCTTGCGAGGGCGGCGAAGGGCCTTGGCTTGGTCCTTGATAAACGAAAGCCGTGGCACCATATTGTCTAAGTCAATCGACCTTGGGTCGGCCCCGTTCTTACGCTCTTGCGAGCCAGACCCGGTCCCATCCAAATTTGCGTGTTGATCCGCGGCACATGCGTGCCGCGGCATTTACTCTTGGAGGGACTCCATGTCCATCGGTACAGTCAAGTGGTTCAATTCGATGAAGGGTTATGGCTTCATTCAGCCGGATGACGGCGCGAAAGACGTCTTCGTTCACATCTCCGCGGTCGAGGTCTCGGGCCTTGGCAGTCTGCGGGAAGGTCAGAAGCTGAGCTATGACGTCGAGCGCGGCCAGCAAGGCAAGGTCTCGGCGGTCAATCTGAAGAACGCCTAAATCGCGATGGGGCGGCTTCGGCCGCCCCATTCTTCTTCCGACACCGCTTCGAGATCAGCCTCCATGCCCGATGCCAGCGCAATCCTCGTCTCCGGCATCGCCGATGCTTCGCCCCACGATCTTTTGTCGCCCGCTTGGCGCAAACGCCTGGCGGCCTACGCCAAGCCAAACACGTTGCGTGCCTCGCTCCAACTCGTGAACACGGCATTGCCGTTTCTGGGAAGTATGGCGGCATTGCTCTATGGCCTCGATCGCGGCTACTGGCTCGCCGGGTTTTTCGCGATACCGGCCGCGCTGTTCGTGGTTCGATTGTTCATCATTCAACACGATTGCGGGCACGTCTCCTTTTTCAAATCGCGGCGCGCGAATGAAATCGTCGGGCTCGCCATCAGCCTATTGACCTTGGTTCCTTATTCCGCCTGGCGCCGCGCGCACGCCGTCCATCATGCGACGAACGGCAACCTCGACCAGCGCGGCACCGGCGATATCACGACGCTCACCGTGGTCGAATATCTGTCGCGGCCCGCTTGGCGAAAATTCGTCTATCGGATCTACCGCAACCCGCTGGTCCTGCTCGGCATCGCGCCCGTCTATCTCGTCCTCATACAAAATCGCTTTCCGACGCGCGCGACGCGCCGAGATTGGGGAAGCTGGGTCAGCATCTTCGGCACCAATGCCGCCGCGGCCGCCATTGCCGTCGGCGCGTCACTGATCATGGGGTCGTTCGTTTTCCTGCTCGCTTGGGGCGCGGTGCTTTTCCTCGCCACGTCGATCGGCATGTGGCTCTTTTGCGTTCAGCATCAATTCGAAGACACCTATTGGGAGCGCTCGGCGCGGTGGGACTTCCGCACAGCCGCGATTGAAGGCAGCTCCTACTATGATCTGCCGCGAATCCTTCATTGGTTCACCGGGCATATCGGTCTGCATCATATCCATCATCTCGCCAGCAAGATCCCGAACTACCGGTTGCGCGCCTGTTGGGAGCAAAATCAGGAATTGCAGCGTGCCAAGCGCCTCACGCTCTGGGCGAGCATCAAATCTGCGCGATTGGCGCTGTGGGACGAAGAACGGCGAAAGCTCGTGTCGTTTCGCCATCTCGCGGCGCCTTGCGCCTGACGCGCGACAATTTCTCGAAACTCAATCAGAGGCCAAGATGGCGAAGGAAGATCTACTCGAATTCGACGGGACGGTCCTGGAACGCCTGCCGGATGCACGTTTCCGCATTCGCTTGGATAACGGGCACGAGACGCTTGCCTACACCTCGGGACGGGTCAAAAAGAATCGTATACGCATATTGGCGGGCGATCGCGTGACGATCGAGATGACGCCTTACGATTTGACCAAGGGCCGGATCAACTATCGTCACAAGGACGAGCGCGCGGCGGTGCCGAGCGCCGCCCCGCGGCGACCGAATTGGCGGCGTTGAAGCCGCTTGCTTCTTGACGGCGAGGGAATGCAGGGAGCACGGTCCGTAACAGACTGGAAGACATCGAACTCACAGTCGGCGCCTCTCGACAGCAGGCGCCGATTTGATAGGCACTCCTGCTGTCACGAGCGAAGCTGATGACCGATCTCCGCTTCTTCCGACCGAGCGGCCCGTTCTCACTGGATTATATTGCCGAAAAGGTCGGTGCGGAGCCGCCCGCTTCCAAGGCCGGCGGCATCCTAATTCACGATATCGGCGACTTGGAAACGGCGAAGCAGGGCGATCTAAGTCTTTTTTGTGACGCGCGCTACACGAATGCGCTGATCGAAACCCAGGCCAGCGTCGTTGTGACGAGCCGTGAATTGGGACGGCACGCACCCGGTGACCGCTGCCTCCTGTTCGCAGCCGAGCCGCGACTGGCCTTTGCGCGAGTCGGCCATCTGCTTTATCCGGCGGCGCCGCTCGAGCCGGGCGTCAACGCCACGGCTCAGATTCACCCGAGCGCCGCTATCGGTCACGGATCGCAGATCGACGCCGGCGCCGTCATCGGGCGTGACGTCGTGATCGGAGAAGCCTGCCACATCGGCCCTCATGCCGTTCTCGGTGCGGGCGTCGTGGTGGGCAGGGACAGCCGAATTGGCGCTCACACCACGATCAGCAACGCCCTGATCGGCGCGCGTGTCGAGATCGCCAGCAGCGGCAGCATCGGCGGCCAGGGTTTCGGCTTTGTGACGGGACCGAGGGGCCTCTTGCGGATGCTCCAGGTCGGTCGCGTCATCATCGAGAGTGACGTCGAAATCGGCGCAAATTGCGCGATCGATCGCGGCGCGACCGGCGACACGGTGATCGGTGCCGGGACGGTGATCGATAATTTGGTCCAGATCGGCCACAATGTTCGCCTGGGACGCAATTGTGTTTTGTCGGGCCAGGTTGGCATTGCCGGGAGCACGGTCTTGGGCGACGGCGTCATGGTGGGTGGGCAGGCCGCTATCAGCGACCATCTGACCATCGGCTCCGGTGCGCGGATCGCGGGCAAGAGTGGCGTGATGCGCGATGTCGAGCCGGGCAACACGGTCGGCGGTTATCCCGCTATGCCGCTTCGCCAATGGCATCGCCAGACCGCGGGCTTGTTGCGGATGTTCAAGCGCAACGGGCACAGGCCGGCCGCAAAGGACTCTTCCGGCCGCTGAGCGGGGCGAGTCCCGCCCGATGCAGGGCATTTTCCCAGGTCAGCGATGCCGTCGAGCCACCGGCATCCGCTTCTGCTACACTCGTGTCGGTTAAAAGTCGAAAAAAGGGCCGAAAGATGAAAAAATCCAGCAAGTCAAGCCTCCAGCTGCGCTCCAACAAGCGCAAAGCCAAGCGGAAGGCGTGGCGCCGGCGCCAGCGGGCGCGGGCAACGGGCGAATAGGCTTTCGCGCCGGATCGAACGGCTCTGCCGCACAAACGCTTTGTCGCCGCGGCGATAGCCCGATCGCTCAGCTTACGATCCCGCCCGCGCGGAAGCGTCGATAGCCTTGCTCTCGCAGTACGCAGGCGGGGCAGGTGCCGCAGCCGAAGCCCCACTCGTGACGATTCATGCGGTCGCCGCGATAACAGGTGTGGGTTGTTCCCGAATCGGCTCGACGAGCGCGTCGCCGCCGAGCTCGGCCGCCAACCACCAAGTCTGCGCCCTGTCGATCCACATCAGCGGCGCGTGGATGACGAAGCGGCGAATCGGTGGCGGAGGAAGGAAGGGCCGCGCGGAACGATCGTTGCGCAACGCCAAAACGCGGTATTCCGCGCGGCGCGGCGGGCAATTTCTCAGCGGTTGGTAAGCGTTCCTGGGGATCCCTGGTCAGGGACCTCTACGGGATTTTCGGGCCGAGCTAAGCCGCAGCCGAACGAGCGCCGGGCATCAAATCCGCCGATTCGGATTTCAGTTCCTGAGTTAAGATCTCGGACAACCGCCGATCCAGAACCTTGAGGAGCTTCGCCGCATCGGCCGCCGCATCGACAGGATCGCGGTTCAAGGCCGTCAGGAGCGCGGTCCGGAGCCAAACGGAAATTTCCGGATCTTCGAGAACCTCTTCGACGTCGAGCGCACGCATCGTTCTCTTGCCTCCTGTGGATCGCCGTCACCAAAGATCGATTGAGCTGGTTAAAAGATCGTTAACCAGGGAGCGATGCTCCGATCGAACGATACGAATTCCTTTGCGTGGCACCGTAAAGTCGTCGAAGCCGGTTAATTAAACATTAACCAAACCGCCGGATGATGCTCGTCTCGCATGGCGTTGCTTCTGCTGGGGGAATCATGTCTATTTGGATTTGGAAGAATGTTGTTGCGCGGGTCGCGCTTTTTCTTCCGACCACTTGCTGCGCCCTTCTTATCCTTTACAGCGGAGAAGCACGGAGCGCCGGCTTTTTTCTTCAAGAGCAGAGCGCGGCGGCAAGCGGGCGAGCTTTCGCCGGCGATGCCGCGGCGGCAGAGGATGCGAGCACCATCTTCTACAATCCCGCCGGCATGACCCAGCTCCAGGGAAGAATGCAAGGCGAGGTAGGCCTCTATGTGATCGCTCCCGAAGCCAATATTTCCGATCGCGGATCAACAGTTTCTGTCGGCGGCGGTGCATCCCAGACTTTTGGGGGCGCGTCGTCCGATCAAGGGTTCAGCCCGCAGGCGGTCGGAAACTTTTACTTGGCGGCGCCGCTACCGCAAGCGAACGACGTTTGGCTCGGACTCGGCGTTACGGTTCCTTTTGGCTTGAAGGATCATTACGCACTGAATTACTTCGGACGGTACGACTCGACGCAGACCGAGCTGCGGACGATCGACGTCGCACCGAGTGTCGCCTATTCGGTGGCGCATTGGATTTCGCTGGGAGCCGGGCTCGACATTCAACGCGCCGACGCGAAGCTTCAGAACGCTTTGCCGAATCCGGGGGGCCCGAGCCCCGCCAACGATGGCCTGTTCGAAGCCAGCGGCGGAGATTGGGCTCTCGGGTTCAATGCGGGCATACTTCTCAAGCCGACCGACAATCTCCGAATCGGCTTTGACTATCGTTCGGGCGTCGATCACACGCTTAAAGGAGATTCGACGGCCGAGATTCCGGGTCTCCTCTCCTCTACGAAGGGCGTCTCAGCCAGCTTTAAACTGCCGGATGTCGCGTCGCTCGGCGTCGCCTACGCCGTCGCCCCGACGGTGACGCTGCTTGCGCAGGTCGATTACTACGGTTGGAGCCGCTTTCAGGCGATTCGCCTGACATTTTCCGATGGAACGCAACAGATCATTCCAGAAAATTTCCGCAATACCTTGGGGCTCTCGGTCGGTGGAGAATGGAAGGTCGCGAGTTCGTGGATGCTTCGCGGAGGCGTCGAATTCGACCCGACGCCGACCCCCGGCGGCGACCGCTCCACGGCTGTTCCGGACAGCAACAGGACGTGGCTCGCTTTTGGGGTTTCTTATGAGCTCAACGAGCGAATCGGCTTCGATATGTCTTATGCGCACGATTTTTCCAGTTCCGCGCAAATCAACCGGACCAACGCCTTTTCCACGATCTCGACCACGGTCAGCACCAAGGGGGCGACTTCCAACAGCTCTAACGTCGTTGGGCTGGCGATGCGCTTTCGATACTGACCGGGGGTTCGGTACTGATCCGGGAGAAGAAGTTTGGCGATTTACCTCAGGCAGGACGGCGGAAGTGGTGACCCCGCCTACTTCGTGGATGCGATCACGCTGAGGTTCAAGGACGCCGCGGTCGAGCGGCGTTTCAGCACCAGCCACCTGGTCCATGAGTTGCCGATCCTGCGCGCGTCGCTCCTCGGTGCGGCGATCACTTATGCCAGTTTTGGCATGCTCGACATCAGGATAATCCCCGAGGCGCAAGAGATTGCCGCATGGATACGATACGCGGTTGTTTGCCCGGTTCTTCTCGGCATCATCTTGTTTTCGTATACGGAAATCTTTCGAAAAACCGCGCAAACCGTGCTCGCCGCGGCGATGTTGGTCAGCGGTCTTGGAATTGTTGCCATGACCGCCTCGGCAGGCGATCCGGGCAAGAGCATTTATTACGCGGGCCTGATCCTCGTCATCATCATCGGCTCCAGCCTTGTGCCGATACGATGGACCGCGGTTATCGCGGTTTCAACCGTGATATTTGGGGGATATCAACTTGTCGCAATCGAGATAAACCCCATTCCCGGGCAAATGCTGCTCAACAACGATTTCTTTTTGTTGTCGTCGGTATTCGCCGGAATCGGGGCTAGTTATCTACAGGAGCTGAAAGCGCGGCGCATTTTCATCAGGGACGAAGGCTTGCGCGTCGCCAGCCAGCAATCTGATCAGCTGCGGGTCAAGGCAGAGGCCGCCAGCAAGGCGAAAAGCGAGTTCCTGGCGGTTATGAGCCACGAGCTGCGGACGCCGCTCAACGCCATCCTCGGCTTTACCGAAGTGATGAAACTACGCTTGTTCGGCGCCATCGGCTCCGAGCGCTACGAATCTTACGTCGATGATATTCATCAAAGCGCGAAGCACTTGCTGAACATCGTCACCGACATTCTGGATCTCTCCAAAGCAGAGGTCGGAAAGCTTTCGCTCGAGGAAGGCGACACGAACGTCTGCGACGTTCTTGACGAATGCCTGCGCTTGTTGCGCGAGTGGGCCGGCGAGAAAGGCGTGCGTCTCTCGCTCGATCTCTCTCGCGCTGCCGCGCCGATCATCTACGGCGATGAGCGCCTCATCAAGCAGGTGTTCTTGAATTTACTGAGCAACGCGATCAAATTCACGCCGGCGGGCGGATCCGTGAGCGTCGCGCCGGAACTGGCCTCGGATGGTCATTTGGCGATCGCGTTTCGGGATACGGGCATCGGCATTGCCGAGACGGATATCCAGGCCGTTCTCGAACCCTTCGTCCAGGTTGAAAGCGCCTTTGCGCGCAAGCACGGAGGCACCGGGCTCGGTCTTCCCCTCACCAAGAAGATCATGGAACTTCACGGCGGCAGCGTATCGCTGACAAGCACGCTGGGCGCCGGAACAATCGTGATGCTGACCTTTCCCCGGGAACGCGTCATGCGCCCGGCAGAAGAGCAGGTCCCTACCGTCCAAGCTAAGATTTACGCACGGTGAGCACGCAGACGCGGCCCGTCTTGTCTTCCGAAATTGACGGTATCGCGCCCGGCAAATCGGCAGCGAGCTCGAGGAGCTGCGGGCCGTCGCGATAGGCAAGCGACCAATCCGTTATGAATTCGACCGGCCAAAGCGTGCTGCGGGCGCCTGATTTCATGTTTCCGACGATGAGCATGCCGCCCGGGGCCAGATGCTGGTAAAGAGATTCCACCAAGGCCTTTGCTCGGCGCGCAGACAGATAATCAATCAACCCGACGCTGTAAATGAGATCTTGGCTTGGCAGCCTGCCGAAGAGTTCGCCCGTCTTGAGAAGTTGAGCGAACGAACTGTGTAAACACGAGACCGTTGCTCGTCCCTTGTGGCGCATCACTTCCGGGAGCGACCGCTCATAAGCATGTGAGAGGGCTGTGTGATCCTGGTCGATCAGCGTGATATCGACGGGCCGCGGAACGGCCGCGATCTTTAAATAATCGGTCACTTCGCGCGCAGGACCACTTCCCAGGCTCGTCACCCGCAGGGATTCCCGGCCATCGGCGGCGGCGGCCTCGGCGATGGCTTGCCGCATCATGATCATTCGGTTGGCGATGCATTCGCCCACTTCGAGGCCGACACGGTGAATCAGCTTGTCCGAAAGCTTTTCCCCTTCATGGCGCCAATCGTAAGCCATATTCATGACTTCGAAATCGCCTGGGTAGCCGAGGGGCTTTTGGTAGCAGCGTCGCGCAAACGCGCCGAGGATAAAATCCGGCGTGAGGACGAGCTCCGTGTAACGCTTCGCGGCCTGCCAAGGCCGACCGCTCGGGTCCATCGGAGCCACGAGCTCGTTCCCGCGGAGCCATAGCGCCTGCCAACGCGGGATAATCCGTTCCTCGCACGCGGCGAGCATATCGGCGGCGGCCGCCGCATCCGGTTTCATCGCTTCGAAGCGATCCAACCCCGCGCGGTAAGTGCGCAGGAGATGCAAGACATCCGAGCAAAGTTGCCGATAAGCGGGGCTTACATCGGTGTCAGCCGCTCCCCAGGCGTCAAGATCCGCTTGGATCAGCGATTTTTGATGGCGGGTGACGATTTGGCCGATATCGATGCAATGGTCGACGATGCGGATGCCAAGCTTTGCGCCGATGGGTTGAGCTTCAATGCGTGCGATTTCCCCTTTTCCTTCGAAGAGCGGGAAGCCGGGAACGCCGAGAAAAACGCTGACGCGCTGTCCAACCTCTGGTAAGTGATTGATCCCGCGCCCTGATGCCGCCCCGATGCCGCTGAGGCTAATGTTGCGCAACGAATAAGAGTCGGAATTGAGCGTAAGCGGCGGCGTTTCGCGTTTGAACAGGTCCAATGCCTTGTAGCGTTCGGCGCGGTAGAACATTTCCCGGCCGCGGGCACCATTCAACTCTTCATAGCTTCTCATAACGACGACTGCCTCACCCCGCATGCGCCGTAACATCATGGAAGAACTGGGTTATCTTATTTTTGTAACCCTCGTCCAACGCTAGCGCACCATATGCTTGCAATCTTCAGGTATCACATTTTTCAAGATTGATAAATCTTTAACTCGCATCTCTTCACTCATGCATCATCAATACAACTTAATCGTGTATAAACGTTGCGTAAACGGATTATTTACCCGCGCGGACTCATAGTCCTCGATCGTCTTCCGACGCGGGGACCAAGCCATGTTGGTTGCACTCTATGCCGCGGGTATTGCCGGGCTGTCTGTAGGCATGTTTGCCGCGGCCTTCGCCGACGTCTTTCCCGCTCATCGCAGCGCGCTGAAAAATTGGGGCGGCGGGTTGCTGGTTGCCAGCGTGGCGCTGCTAGGCCTTGCCTCCCCCATGATCTGAAGACCGGCGGCATCGGGGCGTCACCAACCAGGCTCCGCAGCCGAGGGTTGAGCGCCCAAAGCGCCGTCTCGGGGCAATTAACCCGAGGATCGCCGGCCCGAGGCCTTCTTCTTGGCCTTTACCCGGCCGCGCTTTTTCGCGGGCGGGGATTTCGCCGGCGCCTTTGCGGCGCCCGAAGGCAATTTGATCTTCAGGAGCCGCGCGGCGTTGCCGCCAAGGATCGCCGTCTTTTCCGCCTGCGTCAGCTTTGCGCTCGTCACGAAATTCACCGCGTCGGGCAGCGCCATGTCGTACGGATAATCGGTGCCCAGGAGAAGATGATCGCTCCCATAAAGTTCGGCCAGATATTCGAGCTGATGGTGGGTGAAGACGACCGTGTCGAAATAGAGCTTGCGCAAATAACTGGTCGGCCGTCACTTGATGAGGCGCCGGCAATCCGGCCCCGCGGCATGGGCATGATCGAAGCGCCCGCTATAGGCCGTCGCATAGCCGCCGCCATAGGCGAGGCAGATTTTGAGCCGCGGATAGGCGTCGAGCACGCCGCCGAAAATCAGGTGACTGACCGCAACCGTCGTATCGAGCGGATTGCCAATGACGTTGATAAAATAATGATCGGCAAGGCGCTGCCCGTGGGTGAAGCCCGCGGGGTGCATGAAGACAAGAATATCGAGCTCTTGGGCCTTGGCGAAGAACGGCCGAAAGCGCGCATCCGATAATTCGGCGCCCGCGACATTGGTGCCGATCTCGACGCTTTTCAGTCCGAAATCCTTAACGAGGCGCTCGAGCTTGGCGATCGCCAAATCCGGCGCCTGGAGGGCATGGTACCGAGACCGACGAACGAGACCGACGAAACGGTCGGGACGAAAGGCGACGATCTCGGCAAGGCGATTATTGACGAGGCGCGCCGCTTCGCATCCCAACTCGGGATCCGCCCAATAATAATAATAATAATATTGCGGTGCCGGCGATATCGCCTGGATATCGATCCCCATCCTGTCCATCTCGCGCAGCCTTGTCTCGACCGAGGTCAGTTGGCTGCGATCGTCTCCTCCTGCTTGCGGTTCACCTTGAATGGACGGGAGAAAAATGGGCGGGTCGGATCGCCTGTACGCAAAATGCCCTCAATTATAGGCGGAACCCATGCATCTATAGTCAGCACCTTGCCAAAATTGCGCAATGGTACACAATGGATGCAGGGAAGGGTCGGTCCCAAATTGCGGAGCCGCGGCGAAGCGTCATGCGATTGCCCGAAGACAAGGAATACGATCAGCCGCCGAAAGCGGTCGTGAGAGATGCGCACAACCGGCGCGTCAATCGGATTCGCATGGCGCCGCAAGATCGCGAACGCTTCATCGTCGAGCACTCCATGCGCTTTCTTGCGACCAACGGCCTTAACAGTCAAACGCGAGAATTGGCGCGCAGCCTTGGCATCACGCAATCCTTGATCTACCGCTACTTTCCGAGCAAGGAGGCGCTCGTCGAGCGCGTCTACGAGAAGTGGATGGCCGATTTCTGGGATCCCGCTTGGGAAGGCATCGTTCTCGATCGCAGCCATTCGCTCGAAACGCGTCTCTTGCGGCTTTATCACGATTACGTCCGCGTGACATACAATGAAGTTTGGGTCCGTCTCTTCATGCGCTCGGCTCTCAAGCGTCTCGTCTATCACGCGCGGTTTGTCGCCCAGTGCCGCGAGCGCCTCTACACCGCCATTGCGGCCGAGTTGCGCTTTGAGCGCGGATTGCCGAGCTTCGCGGAAGTGCCGATGACCGAATTGGAAGGCGAGCTGATCTGGGCCATGCATGCGACGGTCTTCCAGCTCGGCCAGCGGCGCTGGGTTTATTATCTGCCGGTGCCCGAGGACATCGATGCGCTGATGGCGACGCGGGTCAGGGCCTTTATGGACTCGGCACCGGCGCAAATCGCCGGGCATCTCGCGTCCATGCGATCATTGAAGCTGGCAAGCGATTGACCCTCGGTTCGGATCCCGATTTCGCGGAGCCGCCTTCGCTCGCCCTCCTCAAAGCGCGCGCGCGTCGCCTGGTGCCCCAGCTGCGCAGCCGCGCCGCCGAGGCCGAAACGCTGCGCCGCGTGCCCGATGAAAGCATCGAGGAACTTCACGCCAGCGGCATTTTCCGCATGTTGCAGCCCAGGCGCGTCGGCGGAAGCGAACTCCCCTATCGCGCCTTGATCGAACTTGGCGCGATCCTGGCCGAAGGCTGCGGTTCGACCGCGTGGGTCGTCACCAATCTCGCCAGCCACCATTGGATGCTGGCGATGTGGCCCAAGGAGGCCCAGGACGAGGTCTGGGGCGATTCGCCCGACCATCTCATCGGCTCGGCGCTGGTTTTTCCTGGCGGCAAGGCGGTCGCGGTCGAGGGCGGCTATCGCCTGAGCGGCCGTTGGCCGTTCTCGAGCGGGGTCGATCCGTCGCGCTGGAACTTCGTCGGCGGCATCGTCCATGATCAGCGCGGCAAGCCGAGCGAGCAGCGAATTTTTCTCGTCGAAGCGCGAGATTACCGCATCATCGATACCTGGTATGCGACCGGCCTTCGCGGCAGCGGGAGCAAAGATATCGAAATGAGCGAGATCTTCGTTCCGATCCATCGCACCTTGCCGCTGTCGGCGATGGTCGGCGGAACGGCGCCCGGCTGCGTGCTCAATCCGGCTCCGCTCTATCGCCTTCCGGTGCTGGGGCTCTTCGCCTTCGTCGTCAGCGGGGTTTCGCTCGGCCTCGCGCGCGGCGCGGTGGCCGATTTTATCCAGTCGATGCACGTCCGTTTCGGAACCTATTCGGGGCACCGTCTCGCGGATGTGACGAGTTTGCAGCTCAAGATCGGCGAGGCATCGGCACTCGTCGATACCGCCGAGGCGCTGATGTTCAAGGCTTGCGACGAGGCGATGCGTCTTGCCGAAGAAAGTTCGACCCTGACCATCGAACAAAAAGCGCGCTGGCGCCGCGATGGGGCATACGCCGCCGGACTTTGTACCGAGGCGGTCAATCTCCTGTTTGCCGCGACCGGCGGCGGAGGCGTTTATCTCGATCAGCCGATTCAGCGGGCGTTCCGGGATGCGCACGCGGCCAACGCGCATTACGCGTTGAGCTGGGACGTCAACGGCACGCAATGGGGGCGCATCGCCATGGGGCTTCCGGCCGAGGCGATGACGCTCTAAACCCGGTGGATGGGCCAGCGCGTCGCCGCGATCCTTGCGTTCATCTTCCTGGCGCAACTCCAATCGCCGATCAGCCCGGAAACGCCGCCGGGCGAGCGCGCGCCGCCCTATCTTCCGGTGCCGTCGAGCCAGCCGCCGCCGGGACCGCAGCCGAGCTTCACGCCGCCCCCACCGGTGCCGGGGCAATTCTCGCCGCCGCCAATTCCGGTGCCCCCGTCGGTCAACGGCACCGGCATCGTCGGCCCGGGCCAGCCGCCGGGGATTCCGCCAACGGTGCCTTACGCGGGCTGGCCGCCGCGATAGCGCTCAATGCAAGCCGTCATCGACGGCGACATTCTCGGCCACGAGCTTCAAGCCCGAGGCCTCGGCTTGCTGGATCAGCAAGGTCGCGAAATCATCCTCGACATGACCGCGGCCGATGAGGCTTTGAACGATCTCGCGCGTCAACGCGGTGAGCGGCATCGCGGCGCCGGTCTTGTCCGCGGCGTCGAGACCGAGATCGAGGTCCTTCTTCAAGAGCGGTGGCGTGAAAGTCGGAAAAAAGTCGAGCCGCACCAGCGCGGGCGATTTGTAGCGCGTGAAGGTCGAACCCATCACGCTCTTGTTGATGAAATCGAGGAAGGCGTGGCGCGAAACGCCGCCCTTTTCGGCCAGCACCGTGACCTCGACCAAGGATTGGATCACCGCACCCAGAAAGACGTTGTGGCAGATCTTCACCATCCGCGCGCGCTCGCCCTCGCCGACATAGGACGAGCCCTGGCCCAGCGCATCGAGATAGGGCAACGCCGTGTCATAGGCCGCGCGCGGGCCCGAGACCACGAAGGTGAGCTTGCCCGCCTTCACCACCTTGGCGTTGCCGCTCACCGGCGCCGCGAGCATTTGCACGCCATGCTTGGCGGCCGCCGCGCGCACGGCGGCCGAGGATTCCTCGGAGACGGTGGAACTATCGACCAGAATTTTCGGCCGATTGCCGGGGACGGTGAGCACGCCGTCGGGACCGAGCGTCACCTGCTTCAGATCGTCGGAAGCCGCGACGGTCACGAAGACGATATCGCGGCCGGCGAGATCGGCCGGCAAATCGACGATGCTGCAGCCGCTCTTGCCGAGCGCCTCCACCTTGGCGCGCGTGCGGTTCCAGACCGCGACATCGGCCCCGGCCTTTGCCAGACGCTCGGCCATGGCATGGCCCATGCGTCCGCCCGCGCCGATCCAGCCGATCTTGTGCTGCTTCAGATCCGATGCCATCCTGGAGCTCCCGTCGCGGAAGTGAGGCGAAAGCTCTAGCCGGATGGTCAGGACCCTTCAACCCCTCTATCCGCCCGAGATTCCGGCGCATTTGCGGCCGATCTTCGAAGCGCCTTACCCGCGTTTTTCTGCGCCAGAGATGCAGCGCCGTCGCGCGATGCTGACGGGGCTGATGAAGACCGCCGGGGTCGATCACTTGCTCCTCTACGGCGTCAACCGCGGGGGCAACGCCATTCCCTATTTCACGCATTGGCCGACGACCGCCGAGGCTTCCTGCGTGATCTCGGCCGGGATACGCGACCGGCTTTTCATCCAATATCACAATCACGTCGCGCTGGCGCGGCGGATCGCCGGCGAAGCCGATGTCGAATGGGGCGGCGATTTCGGCATTGGCGCGGCGATCGCCGAGCTCGAGCGGCGCGGCGCCAAGCGCGACCGCGTCGGCCTCATCGGCCCGATGGGGTATCGCCTCCACGCACAGCTCGCCGACCGGTTCGGGCGGATCGCCGATCTCGGCGCCGCCTATATGCAAAAGCGGCTCATCAAATCCTCCGAGGAAATCGATTGGTATCGCGCCGGCGCCGCGCTCTCGGACCGGGGTCTTGCCGCCTTGCGTACGGCGATCCGTCCCGGTGCGACCGAGCGCGAATTGGGCGCGGCGATCGAGGCCGCCTATCTTCCCTTCGGCGGCACCAACGTCATCCACTTCATCGGCGCCACATCGATGGAGAATCCCGATTGCTGCGTGCCGCCGCAATTCCATTCGACGCGTCGCGTACAACAGGGCGACGTCGTCTTCACCGAGATCAGCGCCGCCTTCTGGGATTATTCCGGCCAGGTGCTCCGGAGTTTCACGGTGGATGCGGAGCCGACGCCGCTCTATCGCGACCTGCACCGCACGGCTGAAGCCGCCTTCGACGCCGTGGCCGGCGTGCTTCGCCCTGGCGCCACGCCGGCGCAGGTGGTGGCAGCCTCGGCGGTGATCGAAGCGGCGGGCTTCACCACCAATGACGATCTCATGCACGGTTACGGCGGCGGCTATCTGCCGCCGATCATCGGCTCGGCCAGCCGGCCTTCCGGCAAGCTGCCCGATCTCACCTTTGCCGCGGGGATGATGGTGGTGATCCAGCCCAATGTCGTGACGCGCGACGGCAAGGCGGGCGTGCAGACGGGCGAATGCGTGCTGATCGCCGAGACCGGCATCGAGCGGCTGCACGCGGCGCCGCGCGGATTCCTGCGCGCCGGCTGACGCGAACAGGCGTCGCCTAATAGGGATTGGCGATCGGCAGCTCTTCGGCGGGATAGAGCGTGATCACCTTCGCGCCGGTGGGCGTGCACACCACTTCTTCCTCGATGCGCGCCGCCGAGAACCCATCCGTCGCCGGGCAATAGGTCTCGAGCGCGAAGACCATCCCGGCCTTGATTTCCATCGGCTCGGCGAAGGAGTTGAGCCGCGAGATGATCGGCCGCTCATGAAGCCCAAGTCCCAGACCATGGCCGAAGAGAAGGCCGAAAGCCTCCATCTCGCTGGAAAAGCCGATCTCCTCGGCCTTCGGCCAGCACGCGGCGATCTGGTCGGTCGAAACGCCGGGCTTCACCAGCTCGATCGCGCGGTCGATCCATTCGCGCGCGCGCTTATAGGCGTCCCGCTGAGCCGGCGTCGCGCGGCCGACATTGAAGGTGCGGTAATAGCAGGTGCGATAGCCGTTGAAGGATTGGATGATGTCGAAGAAGGCCTGATCGCCGGGTCGGATCAGCCGGTCGGTGAAATTATGCGGATGCGGGCTGCAGCGCTCGCCCGAGATCGCGTTGATTGCCTCGACATCGTCGGAGCCCAATTCGTAAAGCCGCTTGTTGGCCAGCGCCACGATCTCGTTCTCGCGAATGCCGGGCTTCAGATTCTCGGCGATGGTCTGATAGCAGCCATCGACCAGGCTCGCCGACATGTTGAGGAGAGAAATCTCGTCGGCGCTCTTCATCTCGCGCGCGTCGAGCATGATCTGCTGGCCGTCGCGCACCTTGAGGCCGACCTCCTGCAACTCGAAGAACATGGCGGGCTCGACCACGTCGACGCCGACCGGCTGGTCGGCGACGCCATGTTCCTTCAAGATCGACTTGATCTCCTCGGCCGCCTCGCGCATCAACCCGATCCGCGGATGAATGGCGCCGCGCAATCCCAACATGCCGGCATGGCAATTGTGCTGCGGCAGCCAGGGGGCAAAGAGCCGGTGGTGCTTCGCCGCCGAGCCGAAATCCCACAGATGCGGTTCGGCATCGCCGGCCAGAAGCGCATAACGCGTGAATTTGTCGCGTGCCCAATTGCCGATCACGGTCGAGGTGATGTAGCGGATATTGTATTGATCGAAGACCAGGAGCGAGCCCAGGCCCGATTTGGCCAGCGCCTGGCGTGTGCGCCCGAGGCGATAGCGGTGCAGGCGGCGAAAATCGATGCGTTCCTCGAAATCGACCGCCATGGGGCCCGATGCCATGATCGGCCGCGTCCAATCGTGACGCGGATCGATGTCCTCGGGATTGACGATCTTGGGCTCGGGCGGTTTCTTGGGTGGCATGAGTTCCTCCTCCCACGACGTTGGCCGCCGCGGCCGGCACTGTCAACCTCGGGCGCCGTCCCCGTCGGCCGCCATGAGCCGCCGGCAAGGATGATCTGCAGCGCCCGGCATTGCGTTTGACCTTCCATACTGTCACGTTAGCGCCAGGGCGCTGCTGCCGAATGTCAGGCGGCGTGCATCAAGGGGGGACAGCATGAAATCGGGCTTCAGCCAGTTGGTCCAACGTCTCGTCATGGGCGCCGGCGCGCTCGCCTGGGTGATGGCCGCGTCGGGCGGTGCCCTGGCCGATCCGATCCCGCCCGGCGGGCAGGGGCATAACGTGACGCCGATCGGTTTTTCGGGCCTTGGCGGCCACTACGGCGGCTTCAAGATCGCGATCAAGCATACGGCCAACGGCAAATGGTATCTATACACCGGCCATTCCTTCGATCAGGGCTGGAGCATCGTCGACATCACCAATCCGCGCAGCCCGCGCTATGTGAAGTTCATTCCCTTCAAGACCGACGATAAAAGCGTCATCACCTCGCAGGTGACGCTCCACGACAATTTGATGCTGACCTCGCTCAACAGCTTCACGCCGCAGAAAAATCCGCTGCCGGCGGTGCTGTTGTGGGACATCAGCGATCCGGAAAATCCCAAGCAGGTCGGCTCCTGGATGGGCGGCGCCACGGGTGCGCACCGCAATTCTTATCCGGGCGGGAAATACGCCTATCTCTCGACCAGCTATCCCGGGTTCAAAGGCAACATCATGGTCATTCTCGATGTCAGCGACCCGGCGCATCCGAAGGATATCGGCAAATGGTGGCAGCCCGGCCAGAAGGACGGCGAGCCGCCGGCCAGCGGTCCTCAGGGATTCCATGGCCCCGTGAATGTGAGCCCCGACGGCAAATGGGCGTCGCTTCCCTATACGCCCGATGTCGTCAACCTCGACATTAGCGACCCCACCAACCCGAAGCTGATCGGCCGGCTGCAATTCACGCCGCCCTTCGCGAGCGTCGGGATTCAGTCGGTGCACACGGTGCTGCCGCTCTGGGACCGCAAACTGCTCTATGTCAGCTCGGAAGCACGCGCTCCCGATTGCAAGGACGACGGCTTGAATTTCGCGGGGCTGATCGACAACAGCAAACCGGAGCACATGCGGCTCATTTCGATCTTCCCGACGCCGCGGCCGCCCAAAGGCGCGCCCTATCGGGATTTCTGCGAGAAGGGCGGGCGCTTCGGGCCGCACAATACGAGCCAGGAGATTCACAATCCGGCGATCCAGCAGCCCGGCAATCTGATGTATGTCGCGTGGTTCAACGCCGGCCTGCGCATCTTCGACATCAGCGATGCACAGCTTCCGACCGAGGTCGGCTATTACATGCCGCCCGAACGCCCCAACCTGCCGGAAAAAACCGGCGCCCATGCCTCGCCAATCGATTGGAGCGAAGAGCTCGCGGTCGATGCGCGCGGCAACGTCTATATGAACGACGACAAATGGGGCATGTTTGTTCTGCGCTACACCGGGCCCAAGGCGAAGACGGCCGCGAAATAATGCCGGCTATTCGCGGCTTTCGTCGCGGCGGTACCAGGGGAGGAAGCGCCGCGTCGCCCGAGTCGTGAGCACGTCGAAGCCGACGCCGAAACCCGCGAGGAAGATCACCGCGACGAAGGCCTCGGCGTGGTGGAGGGTGCGCGAGTTGTAGAGGATGAAATAGCCGAGCCCCGGGATCGCCGTGAAAAATTCGGCGACCACCGCGCCGATGAGGGCGCGGCCGGCGGCGAGGCGCAGGCCGGCGAGAAGATAGGGCGTCGAGGCCGGTAGCACGATTTCGTAGAGCATGCGCGCCGGCCGCGAGCGAAACGAGCGCGCGACCTCGATGAAATCCTTGGGCACGGCGCGGGCGCCGTCGGCCGCGTTGATGATGATCGCGAAGATCGCCGCAAAGATGATGGTCGCGAGCCGCGCGCCGCCGCCATAGCCGAACCACAGCGATACCAGCGGCAGGATGACGATCATCGGCACGGCGTAAAACCCGTTGACGTAATGCCGCAGGAAGCGATCGGTCAGGGTGTTGCGGCCCATGGCGAGCCCGATGATCGTGCCGGCGACGAGCGCGATGATGAGCCCTTCGGCGACGGCGGCAAGCGTGATGCCGACGGCGGCGAGAAAGGCGGGATCGGATAACACCTTCGGGATCGCCAAGATCACGGTGCTCGGCTTTGCGACGTAGTCCGGCGCGAAGAGCCGCACCACGATTTCCCAGCCGAGGAAAATCACCGCGCCGGCGATGACCCGAGGCAGCCCGGCGCGCCATGTGAGGGAGGCGGGTCGCGCCGCCGGTTTGGCGATGGCGTCGGTCGCTGCCATCAGTTGCGCCAGCGCGCGAAGCGGGTCTCGAGCATCCGCCCCAGCCGCATCAGGCCGACTCCAATGAGGCCGATGAGGAGAATGGCGGCAAAGACGCCTGCCGTGTCGAAGCTCTGCGATGCGCTCATGATGAGCTGTCCGAGCCCGGTCGAGCTCAGGAAGAATTCCGCCGCAATCATGCCGACGAGCCCGCGCCCGATCGCCTGGCGCACGCCGGTCATGAAGAACGGCAAGGTGTAAGGCACCATGACCTCACGCCACAGCGCCCATTCGCTCGACCGGTAGGAGCGCGCGACCTCGATCAGTTCCGGCTTGATGCTGCGTGCGCCCTCGACCGTATTGTAAAGGATCGGGAAGACGCAGAACAAAAACACCACCAGAACCTTGGGCGCGAAACCGAAGCCCATCATCGAAAGGATGAAAGGGATGAGCGCGACGAGCGGCGTCGCGTAGAGGATCATGATGTAGACATCGAGCGCTTCCCTGAGCGCCCGCCAGCGCGCCAGCAACAAGCCTGCTGGCAGGCCGATGATGATCGCCAGCGCCAAGCCGGTGACGAAGAGCGCTGCCGAGCTCAGGAACTCAGGGACGAGATCGCCTGCCCTCACGAGCTCGAAGAAACGCTCGATCGTCTCCGACAGCGGCACCATGAAGGCCGGGCTCGAAAGCCGGCCGACGACCTCCCACAGCGCCATGCCGGCCAAGAGGCTCAGCACGAACGGCCCGTGGCGCGCGATCGTCTCGCGCCCCATGCTCCGCGCCGTTCGTGCCGTGCCGCCTTCCATCGAGGCTATTTCTTCTTGGTGAGAGCCTCGGCGTCGCGCCAGATGCTCGCATCGACCAGCTGGTCATAGCTGGGCGGCGTCTTGCCGGCCTTGATGTTGCCGATCTTTGCCTGCGTCTGCGTGGTCGCCTCGAGCTTCTTCTCGTTCATGCCATCGTTGCCGACGGGCCAGAATTCGATGGCGAGGAAGCGCTTCAACGCGCCCGCCGCGATCTCCTTGCTGCGCCCGGTCACGGCGGCGATCTGCGCGACCGCCGCGGCATTTTTGGGGTCGGCCATGAAATGCGACGCATCGATGACGCCCGCGAGAAAGCGCACATAGGCCTCGCGGTTGGCGGCGACCTTGTCCTTGCGGGCGATATAGAGGATGTAGTGGCTCGTCGGCGCCGCCTTCGAAAAGCTCGTGATGATCGTCACCTTCTTGCCGTGGCTTTCGATCTCGGGCACGTCGTCGATGTGCAGGACGCCGTAGTGAATTTGTCCGGCGATCATCGCGGCCGCGGTATTGGAGCCGAGAGCCACTTGCTGAACGTCTTCGAGCTTCAGCCCGCAACCGACCAGCATCGTCTTCAACGCGATCGAACGCGCCCCGCCGGGCGTGTCGACGCCGACCTGCTGGCCCTTGATGTCTTTGCACGCCGCCTTGCTGGCATCGGTCGTCCCGAGCGTCCAGTCGGGATTGTCCATGCCGTAGACGGCAACGATGTTCACCCCGGCATTGGCGATCTGGTTGATGACCAGCGGCGTCGGCGACATCGAGAGGTCGAGATCGCCCGCGACCACCGCGCGCGCGGCGGCCGTGCCGCTATCGAACGACCGCAAGGTCACATCGACGCCGTGCTTCTTGAAGAAGCCTTCCTTCTCCGCGACATAGAGATTGACCGCGGCGAAGATCGGCGGCACGCCGGGCGGGCCAACCACGAGTTTCAGGTCATCGGCCGCGCGGGCCGCGGAGATTTGCGGCCCGATCAGCGCCGCGGCGAATGCGGCGGCAAGGAAGGTTCGACGGATCATCTGCGTTCTCCCTGTGGTTGTCGTCCCTATGACGCGGCGGTCTAATGTTCGAGTTCGAACTCGGCCTTGCGCGCCTCGCTCATCAGGGTGCTCCAGACGTGCTCCCTGAGTTCGGCAAATCGCGGCAGGCTCAGCGTCTCGCGCGAGCGCGGCCGCGGCAGATCGACCGCGATGTCCTCGTAGATCCGGCTGGGCCTTCCCTTCAAGACGACGACCCGGTCGCCCATGAGCACGGCCTCTTCGATCGAGTGCGTGACGAAGAGCATGGTGGTCGGGTGCTGCCGCCAGATGCGCAACAGCTCGAATTGCAGGATCTCGCGCGTCTGGGCGTCGACAGCGGCGAAAGGCTCGTCCATCAGCAACACGGAGGGTTCGATCGCCAGCGCCCGAGCCAACCCGCATCGTTGCTGCATGCCGCCCGAAAGCTGATAGGGATAGGCCCGCTCGAATCCCGAAAGCCCGACGAGACTGACGAATTCCGGCACGCGGGATGCCACTTCATCCCGATCAGCGCCGGCCATGCGCAAGCCATAGGCGACGTTGTCATACACCGTCTTCCAGGGAAAGAGGCCGAAATGCTGGAACACCACCGCGACGCCCGGGGGCGGCTCGATGATGCGTCTTCCGTCGATGGTGATGTTGCCGTCGCAGGGGATGAGCCCGTCGATGCATCTCAGCAAGGTGGTCTTGCCGCAGCCCGAAGGCCCGACCAGCGCAACGATCTCGCGCGCGCCGACGGTGAAATCGATTCCGGCAAAGACGTTGAGATCGCCGTAGCGCTTGGAAAGGCCGCGGACCTCGATATGTCCATGATCTTGGCCGGACGGGACGATGTCGGTCATTCGCTCGCCGCAACCGTGTTTTTGTCCGGCGCGCCGCGCTTCGCCCGGTAATTGGGCGCCGCTTGGCTTTCGGCCCGGGCCTTGCTCGTCTCGGATCCCGGCGCCATCGAAGCGGATGTTCCGGGCAGCTTCCGCCGATGCTCGATGTTGAGCGTGCGCAGCCAGCGTTGCTGGGCCATGGCGCCTCCCTGCCGCCGCCTCACTTGCCTTCGCGGTATTGTGCGGCGGCCTTGCCGTCGAGGCAACTGCAAACGCCGCTGCTCCTCAGCGGTCGAGGAACCCCGCAAGGCGGCGGTCGGGCCCGCGCTGGCTGAGCTTCTTGAGGGCTTTCGCTTCGATCTGACGGATGCGCTCGCGCGTGACCTGATATTTGCGGCCGACCTCTTCGAGCGTGTGCTCGGCGGCTTGGCCGACGCCGAAACGCAGGCGCAACACGTCCGCTTCGCGCGGCGTCAGACGCGACAGCGCCTCTTCGGTCGCCTGCCGCAATTCGGCTGCCGCGGCCGCTTCGAGCGGGATCACCGCCTGCTCGTCCTCGAGGAAGTCGCCGATGGTCGCGTCGCCATCCTCGCCGACCGGTTGATCCATGCTGACCGGGTCGCGCACCAATTCGAGAACGGTGCGCAGTTTCGCCAAGGGCGTGCCCAGCCGTTCCGCCAGTTCGGGCTCGGTCGGCTCGCGGCGCAACTCGCCCGCGAGGCGGCGCTGCGCGCGCAATACGCGGCGCACTTCATCGGCAAGATGCGCCGGGATGCGGATCAGATGTCCTTGATCGACGAGCGCGCGCGAACACGCCTGACGAATCCACCAGGTGGCATAAGTCGAAAACTTATAACCGCGGCGCCAATCGAATTTCTCGACCGCGCGCATCAGGCCGATATTGCCTTCCTGGACGAGATCCATGAGCGGCAGGCCGCGATTGACGTGACGCCGCGCGATCCAGGTGACGAGCCGCAGATTGGCGGAGACCATCTGCTCCTTGGCGCGCTCGGACTCGCGTGAGCCGCGTTGCAGCTCGCCCGAGCTGGCGCGGAACTGCTCGAGCTTCTGGCCCGATTCCGCGGTGATCGCCTCGATTTCGGCGACGACCGCCTTGGCAGCCTCGCCGTGCCGAGTGATGAAAGTGCGCCAGGCGGTGACGCGCCGGCGTTTGGCGGCATCGAGCCAGGCCTGCGCGCCATTGGCGGCACGATAGGTGTCGATGAAATCCTGGCGCGCGACTCCGGCTTGCGCCGCGAGCCGCACCAAAGATCCCTCGAGCTCCATCAGACGGCGGCCCGATTCCTTGACCCGATGGGCCAGCTTGTCGACCTCGGCGGGCTGCAACACGATATCGGCCAAGGCGGCCGCCAGCGCTTTGGGCCGGCCGCGCCCGGCCTTCACCGCGCGCGCGAAAGCGGCCATCACGTCGGGCAAAAGCTCGGCTTCGAGCTGCGTCAGGGCCGAGGCCGTGCCGGTCTCGTCGACCGGTGCCTCGATGTCGCCCTTCACGCGTTGGCGCGTGGCCGCGAGATCGACGACGTCGCGCAAGAGGATCGTGTTCTTTGCCAGGCCTTCGCGCCATTGCTTGATGGCGCGGCGCAGCATTTCGCTGCGGCACAGCGCCGCCAGCATCGCCGCCCGCCCGGCCTCGATGCGCTGGGCAAGCTCGACTTCCTGCTCGCGCGTCAACAGCTCCGCGACGGCAATCTCGCGCAGGTAATGTTGCATAGCGTCGCCGGAGCTGGCGTCGGCGGCAATATTGCCGCGCGGCAACCCCTCGGTCGCAACGCTTGTCTCATCCGAAGCTGCCCCTGCCGTCTCAGCCGCTTGCATCGGCTGTTCTACGGCATCGGCGCCGGCGAAATTGGCCCGCATGATGTTTGGCTCACACTAAGTCGTGATGGATGCGCCGGCCTAGGTCGACCGGCCGGCGCGCATCTTGGCACAATATTGGTGCGGCCCGCACCTGTTTTAAGTGGGTTAACGAAGATTATTCCGGTTCAAGCAGTTAGCTTCGATTTTCGGCCTTCCAGGCGGCCAGGAGGCGCTTTGTCGCAGCGGCGGCTTTGGCGGCGCGCTGGTCGGGGGGCAAGTGACGGTCGCTGGCGACAGGCGTCTCCACATCGATCGCCAAATCGGCGGGTAGCGAATCCAAGAGGGCCAGAAGCGGCAGGTCGCCGTCACCCGGGTAAAGCCGGGAAGTCAGCGACTCGACCCTGAGCGGCATCCCCGGGGGCGGCTGGCCCGACGCGTCGCAGAGTTGAAGATAGGCGATGTGGCTGGGGTCCAGGGCGGCGATCTCGGCCGGCGTGCCGCCCGAACGCGCCAAGTGAAGCGCATCGATTAAGAGGCCGAGATTGGCCGCTCCGCAGGCCGAAAGGAGCCTCTCGGCCTTGGCCAGCGTGTTGACGGCGGTATAGGGCATCAGTTCGAGCGCGATTCGGAGGCGGAAGGACCCAGCCGCTTCGGCCAGCCGGCCGAGATTATCGATCATGCGGCTTTCATTGGGGTCGTTCCCGACCGCGAGGAACTGCTCGGCGCCGAGCCGCGCCGCGATTTCGAGCGCGGGAAGGGCCGATTCCAGCGCGAAATCGGCCACCAGCCAGATCCCGGTCGCGCCAAAGATCGAGACGCCCGTATCGGCGCAGGCGGCCGCGGTCGCGGCGATGAGCTGGCGATTGCCGATGAGCGGCATCACCGGGGCGGCGCCGGGCGCGCCCAGCACGCGCAGATCGGCCGATTGGAACCCGCCCGCGGCGGCGGCCGCGACGAGCTCGGGCGGTCCGACCTCGTTGATCGTGACAGGTGCGAGCGAGAGGCGATTCATGAGATCATGCGGCGCTATTCCCATTTCCTCGACTGCGCGCCGCGGAGTCAACCATGAAACGCAGCACCGAACGCATCCTTACGACCCATACGGGAAGCCTGCCTCGGCCCGGCGACCTGATCCGGATGATGTTCGCAAAGGAAGAGGATGTGCCGGTCGATCGCGTCGCGCTCGGCGAGCGCATCAGGCTCGCCGTGGGCGAGACGGTCGCCAAGCAAGCGCGCGCCGGCATCGACATCGTGAATGACGGCGAAATGAGCAAGCCCTCCTACGCCACCTATATCAAGGACCGGCTGGACGGTTTCGGCGGCACGGGCAACAGCTTCGTCTATCAGGATCTGGCGGATTTTCCGGAACTCGCGCGCCGCGTCTTCGGCGATCCCGGCCGCGCGCGCCGCAAGACGCCCGCCTGCAATGCGCCGATTGCCGTGCGCGATCACGCCGCGGTCGGTGCCGACATCGCCAATCTCCAGGCCGCGCTGAAGGAAATCCACGCCGCGGAAGGCTTTCTGACTGCCGCGTCGCCGGGTCTTATCTCGCTCTTCTTCCGCAATGACTATTACCCAAGCAACGAGGAATATCTCTATGCGATCGCCGAGGCGATGCGCGAGGAATACGAGGCCGTGGCCGCGGCAGGCTTCGTCTTGCAGCTCGACTGCCCGGATCTTGCGATGGGGCGCCATATTCAGCATGCGGATCTGAGCCTGGAGGATTTCCGCAAGGCGGCGCAGCTTCACGTCGAGGTCTTGAACCACGCCCTGGCGCGAATCCCGCCCGAGCAGCTGCGCATGCATCTCTGCTGGGGCAATTACGAAGGCCCGCATCACCATGATGTGCCGTTGGCGGCGATCATCGATATCGTCTTCACGGCGCGGCCGAGCGGCATCTCCTTCGAGGCCGCCAATCCGCGCCACGCCCATGAATGGACCTTGTTCGAGCGCGTCAAGCTCCCCGACGGGAAGATCTTGATCCCGGGGGTGCTCGAATCGAAGTCGAATTTCATCGAGCACCCCGAACTCGTGGCGCAAAGGATCGGGCGCTATGCGAACCTCGTCGGCCGCGAGAACGTGATCGCCGGGACAGATTGCGGCTACGGCACCTGGGTCGGCCAGGCCGCCGTGGATCCCGAGGTGGTGTGGGCAAAGCTCGCCGCGCTCGCGGAGGGGGCCCAGATCGCATCGCAAAAATTATGGCTCTGACGGCCCCAGACCGCCCGGCAACGACTTGGTTAGCCTTGAATTCCCAGCATTTTCATTAATTCCCTGTTAAGTAGCGACGGCTCATCATCGCGCCGACAAATTGTCGCAAGGGGGCGGGCGGTGAAAGGCGTTGCACGTTGGGCCCATTTCCTTGGCTCGCGAGCAGGGCAAGGGTTCATCTTGTTCCTGTGCGCCGCGCAACTTCTTGCGGCCGGCGCCGGCTATGGGCTCTATGCCGAGAATGTGAGCTGGTTTCAGGAGCATAAGAGCGCGGAAAAAATCACCGCGCTGCGGCTGGTCGACGCCTTCGTCAACGATTATGCGAGTTTGCGCGCGCAACTCGGCGCAAACGCGCCCGTTCCAGCGACCTTTCGCGCCGATTCGATTGCCGCGTTCAACAAGGCGCAAGAGCAAGCGGATGAGCTGCGCCTGCTTTGGGTCGGTGTGCCGGGCCGCGAGATCAAGACCGCGCCGCTCGATGCCGAGATGGCGGCGGCGATCACGTCGCTGGCCGCAGATCCGTCGCCGCAGCCCGTCTCGCAAATGCTCGACCATCCCGGCGGGCGCGTGTTTCGCACAATCTATCCGTCGGTCGCTCGCGACCAGAGCTGCGTCGACTGCCATAACCAACTTCAGGCCGGGCGCGCGCCTTGGCATTTGAATGATGTCATGGGCGCCTTCGTGATCGATGTGCCGATGGCGGCGTTCATCAAGAACAGCCTGAGGCAGGCCGCGGAGCTGGGCGTCGCGATCTTCCTCGCCATGACGGCGCTCGGGCTTTTCTTTGCGCTGGCGCTCTACCGCAAGGCGGAGGAGCGCAAGGCGGCCGAAGCGAGACTGGCCGATAGCGAGGCGCGGTTCCGCGATTTCGCCGAAGCCACCTCGGATTGGTTCTGGGAGCAGGACGAAAATTTGCGCTTCGTGCGCTTCTTGCGCGGCGGCCAGGCGACACAGATCACGAGCGAAAGCGATCTCGGCAAGACGCGGCGCGAAACCGTCAAGCTCGGCGTCACCGATGCGCAATGGGCGGTGCATGAGGCCGATCTGGCCGCGCGGCGGTCTTTCCACAATTTCCGCTTCCAGCGCGAATTGCCCGATCACCGTATGATTCATGTCAGCGTCAGCGGCAAGCCGGTCTTCGACGCGAACGGCAAATTCCGCGGCTATCGCGGCGCCGGCCGCGACGTGACCAGCGAGGTGGCCGTGGAGATCGAACTTCAACGCCGCGTCGAGGAACGCACCGCCGCGCTCAAAGCCGCGCAAGGCGATCTCGTGCGCAAAGAGCGGCTTTCCGCCCTGGGCCAGCTGACGGCGACCATGGCGCATGAGCTGCGCAACCCGCTTAGCGCCATCCGCAATACGCTGTTCGCGGTCAAGGAAACGGCGGCCGCGAAAGACATCAGTCTCGACCGCCCGCTGGACCGGATCGAGCGCAGCGTCCAGCGCTGCGACAGGATCATCAATGACTTGCTCCATTACACGCGAATCAAGGAACTGCACCGCACGATCCTGGCGCCCGATCTTTGGCTCGACGAATTGCTGAGCGAGCAAACTCCGCCGGCCGACATCGCGCTGGAACGGAAATTCGGCGCGGATTGCGTGGTCGCGATCGATCCCGAGCAGATGCGGCGCGTCGTCATCAACCTTGTCGAAAATGCGGCCCAGGCGATCACCGATGCCGCGCCCGAGCGGCGCATCACCGTCAGCACGGCGCGTATCGGCGATATTTTCGAAATGGCGATCGAAGATACGGGCAGCGGCATTCCAAGCGAGATCCTGCCGAAAGTGTTCGAGCCGCTCTTCAGCACAAAGAGCTTCGGCACGGGCCTCGGCTTGCCGATGGTCAAGCAGATTGTCGAGCAGCATGGCGGCTCGATCGCGATCACGAGTGAGCCAGGCAAGGGGACACGCGTCGTGGTCAGGCTTCAAACCGCCGTGCGAGATCAGGAGATTGCGGCATGAATAAGCGCGTTTTGGTCATCGACGATGATCGCGATCACGCCGAAAGCATTGTCGACATCCTCAGCATGCGCGGACACCAGGTCGAGGCCGCCTTCAGCGGCGAGGCCGGCGTCAAACGCTTTCGCGACGAGGATTTCGATATCGTCTTCATGGATGTGAAGCTGCCGGGCATGAGCGGGGTCGAGACCTTCTTCGAGTTCAAGAAGATCAGGCCCGATGCCAAGGTCATGATGATGACCGGCTACAGCGTCGAGCAGTTGATCTCTCAGGCGATTGCCAACGGCGCGCTCGGCGTTCTGCGCAAGCCTTTTGCGATCGGGGACCTGCTCCAGGTGCTTGACACCGTGAAGCCGCGCGGCCTCGTGCTCGTAGCCGATGACGATTCCGATTTCGCCGAGAGCGTCAAACCGATTCTGACGCAACAGGGCTATCGCGTGGTGGTCGCCTCGACCGGCCAAGAGGCCCTCGAGCAGGCAGCAAAGGAAGGGGTGAACTGCCTCATCCTCGATCTCGCCATGCCGCTGCTGACCGGGGTCGAGGTCTATCTCAAACTCAAGGAACTGGGCAAATCGATTCCGACGATCTTCGTGACCGGTTTCCCCGGAGAAAAGACCGCGGCGCTGGCCGGGCTTCGTCCGATCGACCAGGGGATACTGCTGAAGCCTTTCGATCCGCAGGATCTGATCCATGCCATCGCCGCCGCGACCGGTGCCGGGAATCCTCCTTCCGGCCATGGTTGAAGCGGCCGAAGCCACCGCGCCGCGCCGGCTGCTGATCGTCGACGACGATCAGGAATTTGCCGAATTGATCGCGGACATCCTGATCCCCGCGGGCTACGCGCCGGTCGTCGTCGATCGGTCCGAGACCGCGGTGATCGCGCTCAAGCGCTACACGCCGGCGGTCGCGCTGATCGATGTGAGACTGCGCGGGATGTCGGGTGTCGAACTCCTGGCGCGTTTGAAGGCCGAGCAGCCCGATCTTGTCGTCGTCATGATGACGGCGCATGCCGATACGCAGACGACCATCAATGCGCTGCGAAAAGGCGCTTATGATTATTGCGACAAGAATTGCGATCCCGACGAACTCATGGCCGCGCTCAATCGCGCTTATGAACGGCACCGGCTCGAGGCCGAGAATCGCGCGGCTTACGACACGCTGCGCGCGGCAAAAGAAGCGGCTGAGGCGGCCAGCCGCGCCAAGACTGACTTCCTCGCCAATGTCAGTCACGAGCTGCGCACGCCCCTGAACGCGATCATCGGCTTCTCCGAGTTGATGCTGAACGGCGCACGCGGGCCGATCGGCAACGCGGATTATCACGGTTATCTCAAGGATATCTTCGATGCCGGCACCGATCTCCTCCGGCTCATCAACGAGATTCTCGATCTCTCAAAGGCCGAGGCGGGCAAGCTGGAGCTGCTCGAGGACACGGTCGATGTGGTGGCGGTGGTGCGCACGGTCACGCGCCTTGTCGGCCCGCGAGCGGATGTCGCGAGCCTCGCGCTCGAGACGAGACTTCCGGACGTGCCGCCGCTGCTCTTTTGCGACCGGCTTAAGCTCAAGCAGATCTTGCTCAATCTGCTCTCGAACGCCCTCAAATTCACCGAGCCGGGCGGAAAGATCACGGTATCGCTCGACGTCGATCCGCAACGCGGTCTTTGCGTCGCCGTGCACGATTCGGGCATCGGGATTTCCGCGACCGATCTTCCGCGCGTGTTGCAACCCTTCGTCCAGGTCGACAGCGCGTTGAATCGCACGCATACCGGCACCGGGCTCGGCCTGCCGCTGGCGGCGGCGATGGTCGAACTCCATGGCGGCACGCTCGCCATCGAAAGCGAGCCCGGCCAGGGCACCACGGTCAAGGCGTTCTTTCCGCTCGCCCGGATCGTCGGCATCGGCGACGTCGTCTCGACGCCGGCGCAGGTCCCGGCCCCGGCGCGGACTGTGGACGAAACCCCGGCCTCAAGCGGCCCATCGAAATTGCGGCAGGCCTAGCCCAAGCCTAGCCCCTTCCGCGCGCCCTAGAAGGCGATTTCACCCCCGTCGATTGAGTGCCGCCGTATCGTGATCCGGCCGCACCGAGTTCTGTCTTTTCCTTGTCACGAAGTTTGGCTACACCCGCCCTGGCGAGGCGAAAGACTCACAGGACGGAACCGGACGATGCAACAGCGCTGGGGCTTGCCCATCGTCGCCTGGCCGTCGCGTTGGCGTCCCAGCTTTTGGGATGGCATCGCTTTGCCGCTCGTCATTGGCGCGATCATGCTGATCGCCTGGGCGAGTCAACAGATGAGCGTGCCCTATCACCCGGGGCAATCGCTGCCGATCTCGCTTGATCCGTGGTACCTGCCCGAATACGGGATACGGACCGTCTTACGCATGATCGCGGCGCTGATCGCGTCGCTCGTCTTCAGCCTCGCCTATGCGGCGGTTGCGGCGAAGAGCAAGCGAGCGGAAAAAATCCTCATTCCGATTCTCGATATTTTGCAATCCGTCCCGATCCTGGGATTTCTGTCGATCACGGTCACGGGCTTCCTCGCGCTGTTCCCGGGCAGCCTTTTGGGCTTCGAATGCGCGGCAATCTTCGCGATCTTCACCTCGCAGGCCTGGAACATGACGTTCAGCCTGTACCAGTCCTTTATCGCCGTGCCGCATGATCTTCGGGAAGCGGCGCGCATGTATCACCTCTCGCCGTGGCAGAGCTTCTGGCAGCTCGAAGTTCCGTTTGCGATGCCGCAGCTCATCTGGAACATGATGATGTCGGTCTCGGGCGGCTGGTTCTTCGTGGTCGCGTCCGAGGCGATCAGCGTCGCCAACAATCAGGTGCTGCTGCCCGGAATCGGCTCCTACATCTCGCTCGCCATCGATCAGCGCGACTTGGCCGCCGTGGGCTACGCGATCTTCACGATGCTCGTGCTGATCCTCATCTACGATCAGCTTCTCTTCCGACCGCTGCTCGCCTGGGCACAGCGTTTCAAATTCGAAGAAATCGGGCAGGACGAGGTCGAGTCGCCTTGGTTTCTCGTCATGATGCAGCGGGCCCGCGTCATTCGCCTGCTGCATGGCGCGTTCGATTTCTGCGCCATGCAGGCGAGCCGCGCGAGCCGGCGCCTGCCACGCCTGCCGCGGCGCGTCCATGCCGCGCCCAAGAACCTGCGCCTGATGGATATGGCCTGGAACGCAGCCCTTTTCGTCATGGCCGCCGGCGCACTTCTCGAAATCGGCCGTTTCGTCCACGCCGAAGTGGGATTGGGCGAAGTGTACCACGTCGCGCTGCTCGGCCTCGTCACGCTTGCGCGGGTGGTCGTCCTGATCTTGCTCGCTTCGATCGTTTGGGTCCCGATCGGGGTCTGGATCGGCTTCCGGCCGCGGCTCGCGCATCGCGTCCAGCCGATCATCCAGTTCCTGGCGGCCTTTCCCGCCAACCTGTTCTTTCCGATCGTGGTGTCCGCCATCGTCGTCTACAAGCTCAACCCCGAGATTTGGCTCTCGCCGCTCATGATCCTCGGAACCCAGTGGTACATCCTCTTCAACGTCATTGCCGGAACCCTCGCCCTCCCGACCGACTATCAGCTCGTCGCCGGCAATTTCGGGGTCCGTCACATTCTGTGGTGGCGTCGTTTGGTGCTGCCGGGAATCTTTCCCGCCTATGTGACCGGCGCGGTCACGGCCTCGGGCGGCTCGTGGAACGCCTCGATCGTCGCCGAAATCGCGAAATGGGGAGACACGACGCTGCAAGCGACCGGCATCGGCGCCTATATCGCCGAGATGACGGAAAAAGGCGACTTCCCGCGCATCGCGTTGGGCATTACGGTGCTGAGCCTCTATGTTCTCCTGTTCAACCGGCTGCTGTGGCGGCGGCTTTATCATCTTGCCGAGGAGCGGCTGCGGCTCGATTGACCATGGATACGATCACCACCCCGACCGATGCGAATCTCATCACGGCGGCGGGCATCTGCAAAACCTATCGCCAGCCGGATCACGCCGGGCGGCTCGTGCTCGACCATATCGATTTCACGCTGAAGGAAGGCGAGATCGTCGCCATTCTGGGCAAATCCGGCTCGGGAAAATCGACCTTTCTGCGCGTGGTCGCGGGCCTGACCCCGCCGACCGAAGGCAGCGTCAGCTATCGCGGCCAGCCGGTTTACGGCCCGGCTTACGGCATCGCCATGGTGTTTCAGAGCTTCGCGCTGTTCCCTTGGCTCACGGTCTTGGGCAATGTCGAGTTGGGTCTCGAGGCGCAAGGCGTGCCGCGCGAGGAGCGCCGCAAGCGCGCCATCGCCGCGATCGACTTGATCGGCCTCGACGGCTTCGAATCCGCCTACCCCAAGGAACTCTCGGGCGGGATGCGCCAGCGCGTCGGCTTTGCCCGCGCCCTCGTCGTCAATCCCGACGTGCTGCTGCTCGATGAGCCGTTCTCCGCTCTCGACGTGCTCACCGCCGAGACCTTGCGCGGCGACATCATGGATCTGTGGGTCGACCGGCGGGTCCCGACGAAGGGCATCATCTTCGTGTCGCACAACATCGAGGAAGCGGTCGAGATCGCCGATCGCATCATCGTCTTCGGCAGCGATCCCGGCTGCATCCGCGCGGAGATTCCCGTGCCCATGCCGCGCCCGCGCGACTGGTCGTCGCCGGCCTTCCGCCGGATCGTCGACGAGGTCTACACGCTGCTGACCACCGTGCCCGGGCGCGAGGCGACCAGACGCGGCACGCGCGGCGACACGCTCAGCATGCAATATCGCTTGCCCGACGCCTCGATCCAACAGCTCGTCGGTCTCTTGGACGCGCTCACCGCCGAACCCTTCAACGGCCGCGCGGATCTGCCTCACCTCGCCGACAACGAGAATCTCGCAACCGACGATCTGATGATCTTGATCGAAGCCTTGCAGCTTCTGGGCTTCGCCCAGGTCGGCGGCGGCGACATCGAAGTCACGCCGGTCGGGCGCTCCTTCGCCGACGCCGATCTTCAGGGACGCAAGCAGATTTTCGCCGATTCGCTCATGCGCAGCATCGCGTTCATCGCCCATATCCGGCGCGTGCTCGACGAGCGGCCGGGTCACGCGGCGCCCGAAGCGCGCTTCCTCGGCGAGCTCGAGGACCATCTCAGCGAGGAAGAGGCGCAGCGCGTCCTCGAGACCGTCATCAATTGGGGCCGCTACGCCGAGCTCTTCGCCTACGATTACGATCGCGGCGTCCTCAGCCTCGAAAATCCCTGAGGCGATGCTCGATCCGCAACGGCGCCTTTATCGGGTGCTGCTCGGCGCTCAATCCATGGTGTCGAGCCTCGCCGTCGATATGAGTCTGCCGGCGCTGCCGGCGATCACCGCCGCGTTTGGGACCTCGGCCGACCGCGTGCAGCTCACGATCAGCTTTTATCTTATCGGCTATGCCGCCGGGCAGTTGTTCTGCGGGCCGCTATCCGACCGGTTCGGGCGCCGGCCTGTGCTGCTGACCGGCACCGCGATCTACGCCTTGAGCGCGTTTTGCTGCGCTTTCCCAGCCACGATCGAGATCATGATCGCATTGCGGCTGTTGCAAGGCCTGGGCGGCAGCGTCGGCGTGGTCGTCACCCGCGCGGCGGTGCGCGATCATTTCAGCGGATCGAAGCTCGCCCAGATTCTGTCGGCGATCACGGCGGTTCAGGCGATCGGACCGCTGGTCGCTCCCATCATTGGCGGCGTGCTGACGAGTCAGGCCAACTGGCTGTGGATCTTCATCGTGCAGGGCGGCTTCGGGAGCCTTATCCTTCTTGCGAGTTGGCGGTGCTTCGGCGAGTCGCTTCAAACCCTCAATCCGCGTGCCATCGGCCCCCGCCATCTGCTCGCCAACTACGCCACCTTCTTCTCGAACCCGCGTTGCGTCGGTTATGCGCTGGTCGGCGCCTGCGCCTTCGCCGGTCTCTTTGCCGTGCTTTCGGCGTCGCCCTTCGTGCTGATCGAACTCTATGGCCTGTCGACCGAGGCTTACGGGTTCTTCTTCGGCGCGTCCGTTTCGGGCTACATGCTCGGGTCTTTTTGGAACCGCCGCTGGCTGCACCGGGGCGTGCCAGGAGAGCGGTTGCTGCGCGGGGGTCTCGTCGTGCTAATCACGGCCGCCGCCGCGATGCTCTTTTGCGCCACGACGCGCTGGGGCGGGACGGCCGGCATCATGGTGCCCTATTTCGTCTATGCCGTCGCCATGAGCCTCGTGCAATCGAACGCGATCGCCGCGGCGATGGAGCCGGTACCGCACATGGCCGGCACGGGCGCATCGCTGATGGGCGCGTCGCAGATGGCAAGCGGCGCGACGGCCGGCTATCTCGTGAATTTCTTCTTCAACGGCACCGGAACGCCGATGGGGATCGGGATGGCGGTCGCCGCCAGCGCCGCCTTGGCCAGCTATTGGCTGATCGCCCGGCGCGGGTGATCCGCCCGATCCGTCATCCCTTCGGGCGCATGGTCGGAAAGGCGATCACGTCGCGGATCGACGGGCTGTTGGTCAAGAGCATGGCAAGCCGGTCGATCCCGATCCCGAGGCCGCCGGCGGGCGGCATGCCGTATTCGAGCGCAAGCACGAAGTCGGCATCGAGAAGCTGCGCCTCCTCGTCGCCAAGCGCGCGCTCCTTCATCTGCGCCTGGAAGCGCTCGAGCTGGTCCAGGGGATCGTTGATCTCGGAAAAGGCATTCGCCACTTCCCAGCCATTGACGTAGGTCTCGAATCTTTCCGTGAGGCGCGGATCCTTGCGGTCGGCCTTCGCCAAGGGCGAGATCTCGCGCGGGAAGCCGGTCACATGGGTCGGCTGCACGAGCTTGTCCTCGACCCGCGCCGAAAACGCCGCTTCGAGCGCGCGGCCCCAGCCGGCTTTCTCGGGGCAATCGGCGCCCAGGCGCCGCGCGGCGTCGCGCGCGGTCGCATCGTCGGCGATATCGAGAAAATCGACGCCGGTTTCGGCGCGCACCAGCTCGGCCATGCTCTTGCGCGGCCAGGGCGCCGCCAATTCGATCGTCTTGTCGCCGAAGGTGGCGAGGGTCCCGCCCAGAACCTCCTTTGCCGCCGCCACGATGAGATTTTCGGCAAGATCCATCATCGCGTGATAATCGACATAGGCCTGATAAAGCTCGAGCGAGGTGAATTCCGGATTGTGCCGCGGCGAGAGTCCTTCGTTGCGGAAGTTGCGGTTGATCTCGAACAGCTTGTCGGAGAGCCCGCCCACGAGCAGCCGTTTCAGATGCAGCTCGGGCGCGATACGCAGATAGAGCTCGAGATCGAGCGCATGATGATGGGTGACGAAGGGCTTGGCCGACGCGCCGCCCGGGATGGTCTGCAGCATCGGCGTCTCGACCTCGATGAACCCGAGGCCGATGAGAAAGCGGCGCAAGGTCGCGATGATCTGGCTGCGCCGGCGCAAGGTCTCGCGGCTTTCCTCGCTCATGATGAGATCGAGATAACGCTGGCGGTAGCGCGTCTCGATATCGGCAAGGCCGTGGAATTTCTCGGGCAGCGGCAGCAGCGCCTTGGCGAGGACCGTCACCTTGGTGCTGTTGATGGTGAGCTCGCCGCGCGGCGTCCGGCGCATGACGCCCTCGACGCCGATGAGATCGCCCAGATCGAGCAGCTTCACCAGCGCCAGCTGGTCCGGCGGAAGATGATCCTTGTGGCTGAAGATCTGGATCTTGCCGCTGGTATCGTGAAGATCGATGAACATGCCGCTGTTGCGGATGGCGCGGATGCGGCCGGCGACGGCGACGCGATCCTCGGTCACCGCGCCCGGCGCCAGCGCGGCGTACCGTCCTTCGAGTTCCTTGGCTTCCGCCGATCGCTCGAACCCATAAGGATAGGGATCGACGCCCAGCGCCTTGAGCGCCTTGAGCTTCTCGATCCGCGCGGCGCGGAATTGATTGTCGGTCTCTGCTTCGCGGTCTTCGGCCATTCGGTCCTTCCTTGGGCGGCCTTTGTAACAGGCTAGGGCGCGGCGCGGAAGGCGGCGACGTCGCAGCGCCGATCGTGGAATTCGCCCAAGGTGCCGCGATGTCCGACGCTGACGATCGTCGGGCGCCATTTCGCCTCGCGCAACAGGCGATAGAAACGCGCCTCGCTCGGCTCGTCCAAGGCCGAGGTCGCTTCGTCGAGAAACACGAGGTTCGGCTCGGTCAGGAAGACGCGCGCGAAGGCGAGCCGCTGCTGCTCGCCCAGGGAAAGCCGCTGCGCCCAATTGTCGGGCTCGTCGAGCCGCGCGACGAAGGCGCCGAGCCCGACCATCTCCATCACCTCCTTGAGCCGCGCTTGCGGGAGATCGGTCGCTTCGCGCGGATAGATCAGGGCGTCGCGCAAGCTCCCCAAGGGCAAATAGGGTCTTTGCGGCAGGAAAAGAAGCTTGCCGGCGGCCATGCGGACCGCACCCCTGCCATAGGGCCAGATGCCCGAAATGGCGCGCAACAGCGTGCTCTTGCCGATGCCGGTGGGGCCGGTCACCAGCACCGCCTCGCCCGGCTTCGCGGCGAGATCGACGTGGTGCAGCAGCGGCGCGCCCCCCGGCAGATCGAGCGCCAAGTCGCTGACCGCGACGCCGTCGCCCCCGCGCTCGACCGCGATCGGCTGCGGCGCGTGTCCGGCCGCGGCGATCGCGCGCACGCGCTCATCGAACCCGACGAGACGCTGCACGACCGATTGCCAGGCGGCGATGTCGGTGTAGGAACTCACGATGAAGGACAACGCGCCCTGGACCGTGCCGAAGGCATCGGCAGTCTGCATCAGCCCGCCCAATTGCATCTGCTTGGAAAAAAAGCGCGGTGCCGCGACGATGTAAGGAAAGATCACGGCGAACTGGCCGTAGAAGCTGGTCCACCAGCCGAGCGACTTGGTCCGCCGCATGATCGCCCAGAAATTGTCGACCACATGGTTGAAGCGCTCGAGAAAGGTCGCCATCTCGCGTTTCTCGCCGCCATAGAGCGCGACCGATTCGGTATTTTCGCGCAAGCGCACCAGGCTGAAGCGGAAATCGGCCTCGTAGCGCTGCTGCAGGAAATTGAGCGCGACCAGCGGGCGTCCGACCTTGAAGGTGATCCAGGTGCCGAGAACCGCATAAAGCAGCGCGAACCAGACCATGTAGCCCGGCACCGCGATCGAGCCATAACGGCCGAGGGGCAGGGTCAATGGCCCCGACAATGTCCACAAAATGCCGAGGAAGGAGAACAAGGTTACCACCGAATTCATGAGGCCGAGCGTGAGCCCGAGACTTCCGTCCGTGAACCGGTTGAGGTCGTCCGAGATGCGCTGGTCGGGGTTGTCGGTTTGGTCGCCTTCGAGCTGGAGCCGGTAATAGGCCTTGCCGTCGAGCCAATCGCCGAGATAGCGCCGCGTCAGCCAGCGCCGCCAGCGGATCTGGAGCATCTGCTGGAGATAGAGCTGATAGACGACGACGCCGATCCACGAGGCGGCGAGCAAGGCGAAGATGCCGAGCTGGACGAAGAAAGCGTGCTCGTCGAGATTTTGCAGCGTGTTGTAGAAGTCGTTGCGCCAGAAATTGAGCCGGACATTGATGTAGACCGAGCCGAGATTGAGGGCGACCACCGCCATCAGCAGACCCCAGGCCCATTTCTTGTCGTCGGAGAACCAATAGGGCTTGGCCAGCCGCCAGGCGTCGCGCAAAAAACTCCAGCCCCTGCTATGCTCCATCACCTCAGCTCCTGACCGTCTCGGCCGACCTTGTTTCTATGCAGGATGCCCGCGATATCTCCAAAGCGCTCGCCCGCGGGGTGGCACGCGCCCTGGCGCAAGGCGGATTCGCGGCCATCGCCGAGGTCCCGCTTGCCGATGGAAGGCGCGCGGACCTCATGGCGCTCGGGCGCGATGGCTCGCTTGCGATCGTCGAGATCAAATCGTCGGTAGCTGATTTCCGCGCCGATCGCAAATGGCCGGAATACCGGCAATGGTGCGATCGGCTTTACTTCGCCGTGCCGCAGGGCTTTCCGCTCGACCTCATTCCCGAGGAATGCGGCCTGATGCAGGCCGACGGATTTGGTGCCGCCATCTTGCGCGAAGCGCACGAGCAAAAGCTCGGCGCTGCGCGGCGACGCGCGCTCCATCTGCGTTTTGCCCGGCTTTCCGCGAGCCGGTTGCAGCGTCTCATCGATCCCGGCGCGAGCGATCCCGATACGGCGATCTGAGCGTGGCGTGAAACCCTAGCGCGCGGCGCGCGCGATCGTCGCGGTCGTGCTGAAGCCGGGCGTGAGCTCGGCCAAGAGCACCTTGCCGCCATAGGTTTGGACGAAATCGGCGCCGACCACTTCGTCGAGCCGGTAATCGGCGCCCTTCACCAGCACATCGGGACGGATCGCTTCGATCAGCTCGACCGGCGTATCGGCATCGAAGACGATGACGAGATCGACGGCTGCGAGCGAGGACAGCACCGCGGCGCGCGCATCCTGGTTTTGCACCGGCCGGCCGGGGCCCTTCAACCGCACCACCGAGACGTCGCTGTTGATCCCGACGATCAGCCGGTCGCAGGCGGCCTTGGCCTGGTTGATGAGCGAGACATGGCCCGGATGGAGCAGATCGAAACACCCGTTGGTGAAGCCGATCTTCAAACGGTTGCGGCGCCAGCGGGCGATCTGATCGAGGGCGAGCGAGAGCGGCAAGGTCTTGCGCTGCTCGATCGTGTCCCGGTTCAACAGCGCCGCTTCGAGCTCGGCGGGTTCGACGACCGCCGTGCCGATCTTGCCGACGACGACGCCGGCGGCCGCGTTGGCGAGCCGCGCCGCATCGGCGAGGCTCGCGCCCACGCCCAGCGCCGCCGCCAGCACCGCGACGACGGTATCGCCGGCGTCCGGAGACGTCGAAGACTTCCCGCGCTTCGGCGGCAAGCTTCAAGGTCGCGCCATTGCTCTCGACCAGCAACATCCCGTCCTTGCCGCAGGAAACGAGCATCGCACCGAAGCCATGCGCCGCGATGAGCGCCCGCGCCGCCCTGATGACATCGTCATCCGTCGCGATGGGGGTTTGCACCGCGGCGGCAAGCTCGATCCGGTTGGGCTTCAGCAAATCGGCGCCGCGATAGGCGCCATAGTCATTGCCCTTGGGATCGACGACGGCGAGGCCGCCCGCCGCCTTGACCGCGGCGATGATCTCGGCAGCCACGCCGTCGCCGAGCACGCCCTTGGCGTAATCCGACAGGATGGCAACCTTGTGATGCCCCAGCGCATCCTTCGCGAGCTTCACGAGATCGCCGCGCAGTTGGGCCGGCAGCGGGGCCACGCGCTCATGATCGGCGCGCAGCAATTGTTGCGTGCCGGCGATGTAGCGGGTCTTCAAGGTCGTGGTGCGGCCGCGCTCCGCGAGCACATGGGCCTCCGCGCCGCCGAGGCCCGCCACCATTCGTGCGACGTCGCGTCCCGCGGGATCGGTTCCGGTAACCGAGACGAAGCAAGTCTCGACGCCGAGCGAATGGAGATTGCGCAGCACGTTCCCGGCGCCGCCCAGGGTACGCTCTTCGCGCTCGAAATGGAGAACCGGAACCGGCGCTTCGGGCGAGATCCGCTCGACGCGGCCATAGATGTAATGATCGAGCATGAGGTCGCCCACGCACAAGACGCGCGCGTGTTTCAGCCTCTCGACCAGGGGGATGAGATCGGCCTGCGTCACGCCATCCTCTTATGGTGCAGCGCGGAAACTGGCAAGCGAAACCTGGACCTCAGCGCCCGCGCGAAGCGGCCCGCCAGGAGCCGGCCTACGAGAGCCGGTCTAATTGCGGGGCGCGTGCTTGCCGAGAATGCGCTGCAAGGTCCGGCGGTGCATCTTGAGGCGCCGCGCCGTCTCCGACACGTTCCGGTCGCATTGCTCGAACACGCGCTGGATATGTTCCCAGCGCACGCGGTCTGCCGACATCGGGTCCTCGGGCGGCGGCGGGAGCGCCGATTCGGTCGCGAGCAGCGCGCGTTCGACCGCGTCCGCGTCCACCGGCTTCGGCAGATAGTCGACCGCGCCCGCCTTCACCGCCGCCACCGCGGTGGCGATATTGCCGTAGCCGGTCAACATCACGATGCGCGCATTGGGGCGAGAGCGGCGCAGCGCCTCGACGATTTCCAATCCGCTGCCGTCGCCGAGACGCAGATCCACCACGGCGAAGACCGGCGGGTGCTCGGTCGCGGCCGCGACGCCGGTCGCGACGCTGTCGGCTGTGCGCACGACGAATCCGCGCCGCTCCATCGCGCGCGCGAGGCGCTGACAGAGGGGTTCGTCGTCATCGACGATAAGAAGCGTCCGCTCGCTCTCCGGTTGGCCGGCAAAGGCATCCGCTTGGCTGCCGTCCGGCGGGAATTGGTCGTCGCTCTGGCTCATTCGCCGGCCTCCCGCAATGGTACCGTCGCTTCGAGGGCGGCGAGGCGTTGCCGCCGCCATTCGATCAACACCTGCGCGCCGCCATCGGCGAGGTTGGCGAAGCTCAACCGTGCTCCCGTGCGCTCCAACAGGCTTTGCGCGATGAAGATGCCCAATCCCATATGCGGCGTGCCGACCGCCGGCGGCGCCGAGGCGCGGCCTGAAATATAGGGCTCGCCGATCCGCGGCAAGACCGCAGGCGCAAAGCCGGGTCCATCGTCGACGATATCGACGGCGACCATGTCTTCGCTCCAACTCGTCGTCACGACGACTTCACGTGTGGCGAACTGGATCGCATTTTGGATGAGGTTGCCGAGACCATGCATGATCTCCGGGCTGCGCGGCACAAGGGGTTCCTCGACCGGGTGGCCTTCGGCGTCGCGGCCCGCGCCGATTTCATAATGCATCGTGATGCCGGGGACGACATAGGGCTCGCCCGCAGCCTCGACCAGCGCCGAAAAAGGCAGTCGCGCGAAAGGCGAGCCGTGCCCGCCCTCGCGCTGACGGGCGAGGTCGGTCAGAATCGTGCGGCAGCGTTCGCTCTGACTTAAGAGCAGCTCTGCATCGGCGGCATGCGGCGAATCGGCCGGCAATTCGCGCGCCAGCTCCTTCGCAATCACCGCGATCGTGGCGAGCGGCGAACCCAATTGATGCGCGGCCGCGGCTGCGAGGCTTCCGACCGCGGAAATGCGCTGCTCGCGCGCCAGCGCCAACTGCGTCGCCGAGAACGCGTCGCGCATCCGGCGCGCTTCGGCTGCGATCGACCAGGCATAGCCGGCGATGAAGATCGTGGAACACACCAGCGCCGTCCAAATGCCCAGCATGTAGAGCGCCGGCGGATCGAACAGGACGCCGCCGCGTGACGGTAACGGCCGATAAACGAAGGAGAGCGCGGAGATGGCGGCGACGGTCAACGCCGAAAGGCCGATGACGCTCGACCGCGAGAGAATCGTGGCCGAGACGGTGACCGGCGCGAGCATCAGCATCGCAAAGGGATTCTGCAATCCGCCGGTCAGGTAGAGCAGAAGGCCAAGCTGGAGCGTATCATAGGCGAGATAGAGCGCCGCCTCGCGATCGCCGAGTCTCGCGCCGGCGCTGCGCGGAAGCGATGCCGCGGCGTTGAGAACGGCAGAGGCGGCAACGACCGCGAGGGCGCTGCTGATCGGCAGACGATAGCCCAGCCCGTAATGGATGACGAGCAAGGTCGCCGCCTGACCGATGACCGCGATCCATCGGATCAGCACCAGTTTGCGCAGGCTGATGGAGACGTCCGTCCCGGGCGGCGCCAACGATGTCTCGGTGCCGGTCAGTGGATCCATCGACGTTCCCGCGGCCTATTCGGGCCGCACGCCCCTATCGGTGAAAGCATGTCCGGCTCCAGGCATTTCTTCATGCCACGGCAAGAGACCCCGCGGCGGCGCGTGGGCTCGCGCCTCACGCCCGTGCTCGTCTCAGGGCAGTTTCCATGCGCTGTAGCGCAGCTTCTCGATGTCGACGGCAGTGCCGTGGCCGCGCGCGGGCCCGCGCGGCAGCTTCTCGGCGCCCTTGAAGCCTTTTTCGCAATAGAGCTCGATCATGTTGCCCGAGGGATCGCGGAAGAACATGAGGGCTTCAACCCCGCTGCGCGTCCAGAAATTCGAACTCGGAATGCCGCAGCGCGCCAGCCACGCCTTCATCTGCAGCAATTCGTCCGGGCCGCAAAAGAAGGCGAAATGCGGATATTCGGTGCTCGGCTCGAGAAAGGTGCAGCCATCACTGCCGATGCCGACATCGACTCCGCAAAGGCGAAAAGACGCGAAGGTCGGCGTCTCGACGCGCATCTCGCCGCCCAGCACCTTGCCATAGAAGCGCTTGCCTTCTTCGAGATCGCGGCACGGCATGCTCACATGGGCGAAGGCCCGGAGTTTCGGCGGTCCGGCAACGGTTTCGCCGCGCTCGATCTCGTTCGACGTCATGGTCATGGTGTTCTCCCTTCCCGTGAGCGGGGGATGAGCGATTGATTTTATTGACTTTTCCAATGATGCGTCCGGTCGCCATCGAAGTCAACGCCGGGGCGTTGGCGTTCGGGACGAGGCCTTCATTCATTCCTTGCCGCTGACGCCCGCCTCGGCAAAGGTCGCCATGCCGTTATGGCAAGCCAGCGCCGCTTTGACGATCGCGATGGCGAGCGTCGCGCCCGACGCCTCGCCCAGCCGCATGCCGAGATCGAGCAGCGGCGCTTTGCCCAAACGTTCGAGCAAACGGCGATGACCGGGCTCGGCCGAGCAATGCGCGACTTCGCAATGATCGAGCGTGCGTCCGTCGAGGGCGAAAATCGCGGCCGCCGCCGCGCAAGTCACATAGCCGTCCAGCAGCACGGGCACCCGGGCCATACGCGCCGCGATGATGGCGCCGACCATGGCCGCGAATTCGCGCCCGCCGAGACGACGCAAGAGATCCAAGCCGTCGCGCGCGGCGGCTTTGTGCAGGGCGACGCCTTTTTCGACGACGGCGATCTTGCGCCGCATTCCGTCGCCGGCGACGCCGGTGCCGGGGCCGACCCAATCGGAAGCCGGGCCGCCGAAGAGGGCCGCGCAGAGCGCCGCGGCCGCCGTGGTGTTGGCGATGCCCATCTCGCCCACCGCGAGCAGATCGATGCCCGGCTCCACCGCCATCATGCCGTAGGCCATCGCCGTCGCGCAGTCTTCCTCGCTCATCGCCGGCTCGATGGTGAAATCCTTGGTCGGTTGATCGAGCGCCATTTCATAGACGCGCAAATCGGCGTCGACCGCACGGCAGAGCTGATTCACGGCGGCGCCGCCATCGACGAAATTTTTGACCATCTGAGCGGTGACCGCGGCGGGATAGGCGGAGACGCCCAGGCTTGCGACGCCATGATTGCCGGCGAAAACCGCGGCGCGCGGATGAACGCATTGCGCCGGATGCTTGCCCTGCCAGCAAGCCATCCAGATGCTGAGCTCTTCGAGCCGTCCGAGCGCGCCCGCGGGCTTCGTCAGCTGCGCTTCGCGCGCTCTGGCGGCCTCCTCGGCCTCGCGATCGGCGCCGGGCAAGCGAGCGATGATGTCCCGCATCTCATCGAGCGTCGCCGGCGGGCGCTTTTCGGCCATCGGCATCCTCCTTGTGGAAAGCGCGGCGACTTTCCCGCATCGTGCGTGAAGCGCCAAGCAAAAACCGCGCGCGCTGGCACGAAACGGCGAGTTGGGTTAAAAACCAGGACATGAGCGCCTATCCGGAAACCTGGCGCGAGGATCTGATTGCCGCCCTGACCTTCCTGACGCGATTGCCGCTTCATCGCGCGGCGGTCGACCGGCCGGCGCCGGCAAACCTGGCCGATGCGGCCTGGGCCTTTCCCGTGGCCGGCATCCTCGTCGGGGCAATCGGCGCCGTCGCCTATGGCATCGCCCTCGGGCTCGATCTGCCCGCTCTTGCCGCGGCGTTGATCGCAGTCGGCGCCACCGCGCTCGTCACCGGCGGTCTGCATGAGGACGGGCTCGCGGACACGGCCGACGGGTTCGGCGGCGGCATCGATCCCGCGGACAAGCTCGTCATCATGCGCGATAGCCGCACGGGCGTTTACGGTGTGCTCGCGCTCGTCTTCAGCGTCGCTTTGCGGGTGATCGCCATCGGCCAGATCGCTCAGGGCTGGCGCGTCCTGGGCGCTTTGATCGCGGCGCATGCGCTGGCGCGCGGTTTCCTGCCCGGGGCGATGCGCTTTCTGGAACCGGCCCGCGGCGATGGGCTCGGCGCCGGCGCGGGCCGTCCGGAGTCGAGCGCCGTTCTCTGGGCTGGCGGCATCGGTATCGTCGCGGCGCTGTTTTGCGTTGGGGTTCGGCCCGGGCTGGCCGCATCGATCGTTGCGGCCGTGGTGATGGCGGCGATCGGCTGGGTCGCGCAACGCCAGATCGGCGGTCAGACCGGCGACGTCCTGGGCGCGCTCGAGCAAGGCGGCGAGATCGCCGCGCTCCTCGCCGTCGCGGCGTGGTCGACATGAGCGAAAGCACGGAGACGACGCGTTGGTGGTGGGTCCGTCATGCGCCGGTCACCGTCAATCGGGGCTGCTGCTATGGCCAGACCGACTTTCCCTGCGACGTCAATGACAGCGCTCAGTTTGGGGGGCTGGTGAACCGTTTGCCGCAAGGCGCGATCTGGGTCACGAGCCCGTTGAAACGCACGCATATGACGGCGGCCGCGCTCGTCGCCGCGGGTCTCGACGGCCCGGATCCGATACCGGGACCCGGCGTGGCGATCGTGCCCGACCTGATCGAGCAGCATTTCGGCGAATGGCAGGGCGTGCGCTATGATGAGCTCGCGGCGCGCCGCGGCGAGGCCTGGCACCGCTTCTGGCTCGCGCCGGCGCATGAGACGCCGCCGGGCGGAGAAAGCTTCGTTGCGCTGATGCGTCGCGTTCATGGCGCGATCGCGCGCCTCAATCGGCAATTCGCCGGGCGCGACATCCTCGCCGTCACCCATGGCGGCACGATTCGCGCGGCGCTGGCCCTGGCGCTCGATCTCTCGCCCGAAGCGGCGCTGTCCTTCACCATCGACAATCTGTCGCTGACGCGGATCGATCATATTCCGGGGCCGGGCGTCGGCCATGGCTGGCGGGTCAGCGCGGTGAATCAGCCGCCGGTCTGAAGCGAGGAACGACCTCGTCGTCCCGCCGGACTCAGGCGTCGAGCACGAGCCGCGTCCCCTTGATGCGCGAGACGCAGATGCACATGCGCTTGTCGCGCGTCTTTTCTTCCGGTTTCAGAATGTGGTCGCGATGCTCGATGGGGCCGTCCGCCGAGACGATCGTCATCGGGCAAAGGCCGCATTCGCCGCGCCCGCAATAGAATTTGGGCGTGTGTCCGGCCGCGAGCATGGTTTCGAGAATGCTGGCATCGGCCGGCACATGGAACTCGATGCCCGAGCGGCGCAACAGCACGTCGAAGGCGGTGTTCTCCACCGGCACGGGCGGCGGCGGCGCGAAGCACTGCTCGTGAATTTGCAATCGCGACAATCCCGCGGCATTGGCCGCCGCGACCACGGCTTGATTGAGCGCGTAGGAGCCGCACACATAGACCTCGGCAGGATAGGCCAGGGTCTTGACCAGCGGTCTCGCGTCGAAAGGCTCCGCCGCGCCCGCTTCCTCGTGAAGGATCGCTTGCGCGCCGGCGAGCGCCAGGATCTCTTCGCGATAGGCCATCCGGGCCTTGTCCGGCGCGACATAGGCGAGCGCGAAGGCGAGCCCCTCGCGCTTCAGGCGGCGTGTCATCGCATAGATCGGCGCGATGCCGATGCCGCCGGCCACGAGCAACCGGTTGGCCTTGTGGGTTTCGAGCGCGAAATTGTCGCGCGGCGCCGAGATGCCGAGGCTCGATCCGACCGCAATCCGGTCGCAAAGAAACCGCGAGCCGCCGGCTCCGTCGGCGCGGCGCTCGACCGCGATGCGGTAGGTGTCGGGCGGGTCGTCGGCATCCACGGTTCCGCCGAGCAGCGAATAGGCGCGCATTCCCTGCGTCCCGTCGTCGAGTATGACGTCGATCTCGATATGGGCGCCGGGGCCATAGCCGGGCAGCCTTCCGCCGTCTTTCGAGCGCAAGACCAGCTCGCTGACCTCCGGCGTGCGTTTGGTGATCGAATCGACGGCGACTTCGTATTGTCCCATGGGATCGCCCTCAGCGCGGCGGCGCCGCCTCGGCGGCGAGGAAGCGGCGCAAGAAGGACCGAAAGCCGCCCGGCTTGCGCCCCAAAATCATCGCCAGGACCAGGGAATTGCCGCCGGGATAGCCATGCGCGTCGTAGTGGCGGCACATTTTGAGATAGGCCTCGATCGACCAGGGCTTCCACCCGTGCTGGCGCGCCCATTGCGTCCATTCCGCCTGGTCGCGCGCGATCGCACGGACGGGCTTGCCCCATTCTTCGCCGATGATCGCGGCCATCTCCGCATGGCTCAGCGATTCCCCGCTCGCAAGCTCGAAGGTGGCGCCCCGATAGCCCGGCTGGGTGAGCACGATGGCGGCCGCCTCGCCGAGATCCTCGGTATCGACGAGCGCCAGCTTGCGCTCGGGCGAATAGGGCCGCGCATAGATCCCGCGATCGCGGATCGAGGGCCATTCGACGCGCAGATTCTGCATGAACATCGCCGGTTGTAGGATGGTGAAAGACAGCCCCGATTCGATCACCGCCTCTTCGACCAGAAGTTTCGACCAGTGATGATCCATCTGGCGCATTTGCGGGTGGAAGGCCGAGCAGAAGACGTAATGGCCGACCCCGGCCGCCTTCGCCGCGGCGAGGGCGCTCAACCCGATCGCCGCCTCGTCCTCGGTGAAGCGCGGCGGAATTTGGAGCACCGCATCGGCTCCGTCGGCGGCGCGGCGAAGATCGTCCGGCTTGCGGAAATCGCCGAGCACCGTCTCGCGCACGCCCAGCCGCTGCAGCCGCGCGGCGGATTCGGCGCTCGACGTCAAGGCGCGGACCGGGGCGCCGCGCTCCGCGAGATGCTTGATGGTCGGGATGCCCACGGCGCCCGACGCGCCGATGACCAGGATCATGCGCGGACGATAGCGCCCGGCCGGGCCGCGTGCTAGGTTCGCGACAGCGATGCGACAGGGAAGCCGGTGCGATGCCGGCGCTGCCCCCGCAACTGTAAGCGGCGAGACCGCGGCATGCAGGCCACTGGCGGAAATCTTCCGCCGGGAAGGCGCAAGCGGTCTGTGACCCCGAGCCAGGAGACCTCCGCATCGCCTTGTCGCAGCCGACCATCCTCGGGCGGAGGAGTGTCTTGCCGGAAGTGAGCGTTCCAGCCTTGTCGGATGCCGCGCGTGCGGCCTTGCCGCGCATTGCCCTCATTCTGGGCGGCGCGCGCTCGGGCAAGAGCCGCTTTGCCGAAACCCTCGCGGCGAGCGTGGGCGGGAAGGCGCTTTACCTCGCGACGGCGGAGCAGGGCGACGCCGAAATGGAGACGCGCATCGCGGCTCATCGCGCGCGGCGCGGCGCGGGCTGGACCACGATCGAAGAGCCCGTCGACCTGGTCAATCGCCTGCTCGAGCTTGCCGAAGGTTCGTCGCCGATCCTGATCGATTGCCTGACCTTGTGGCTCGCCAATCTGATGGCGGCCGGGCGCGACATCGGCTTCGAGATCGAGCGGCTGTTGGCCGTGCTGCCCCGGATGGGGGCGCCGGTCGTGTTGGTCGCCAACGAGGTCGGCCTCGGCATTGTGCCCGACAACGCGCTCGCGCGCGCCTTCCGCGATCACGCCGGCCGGCTCAATCAAAGGATCGCCGCGATCGCGGACCGCGTCGTTTTCGTGGCGGCGGGCCTGCCGCTCACCCTCAAAGGATGATGACGCCGATGCGCAAGATTCCCGCCACGATCGTCACCGGCTTTCTCGGCGCGGGGAAGACGAGCCTGCTGCGCCATCTCGTCGCCAACGCCGAAGGGCGGCGCATCGCCCTCGTCATCAACGAATTCGGCGAGCTCGGGATCGATCGCGAGCTGCTTTTGGGCTGCGGCGTCGAAGCCTGCGGCGCGGACGACGTGGTCGAGCTCGCCAATGGCTGTATCTGCTGCACCGTCGCCGAGGATTTTCTGCCGGCGCTGGAGCGCCTCATCGAACGTCCCGAACCGCCCGATCATATCCTGATCGAGACCTCGGGCCTCGCCCTGCCGAAACCGCTGGTGCAAGCCTTCAACTGGCCCGAGATCAAAGCGCGGGTCACGGTCGACGGCGTCGTCGCGGTGATCGACGCGCCTGCCGTGGCCGCGGGGCGCTTTGCCTCGACCACGCCGGAACTCGTTCACGACAATCCGCTCGACGAGGTCTTCGGCGATCAATTGGCCTGCGCCGATCTGGTCGTGCTGAACAAGGCCGATCTCGCCGATGCCGAGACGCTCGATATCGCAAAACGCGAGATCCGGTCGCGGCTGCGGCCGCAGGCCAAGCATGTGACCGCCTCTTTCGGCAAGGTCGCGCCCCAGGTGCTGCTCGGCCTCTCCGCGGCCGCAGAGGATGATTTGGCCGCGCGCCCTTCGCAGCACGATCTCCAGGCCACGCACGACCATGACGATTTCGACAGTTTCGTGGTCGCGCTCCAACCGGTTCGCGATCCGCCCGCGCTCGCCGCGTGTTTGTCGCGCGTCATCGCCGCGCATGACATTTTGCGCATGAAGGGATTTCTCGACGTGCCGGGCAAGGAATTCCGTCATGTCGTGCAGGCGGTGGGACCCCGCATCGAGCAATATTTCGATCGGCCCTGGCGCAGGGACGAGCCGCGCGCGTCGCGCCTCGTCGTGATCGGCCGCAAGGGCATCGCGCGCGATGCGATTGCGTCGGCGATCGCCGCCGGAATTACGGCATGAGCCGGCGATGCATCTTCTAGCCGCGATTCCCGGCACGATCAGCGACGGCGCGGCGGCGGTCGACCTCGATCAGACGCCGGGCGACATCGTCGTGCTTTCCGCGGCGGACAGCGATCTGGCCTGCCTGGCCGCGGCGCAAAAAAAGCTCGCTGCCGAGGACGCGGCTTGGCCGCGCCTCCGCCTCGCGAGCTTGTTGAAGCTCGGCCACAATTTCTCGGTCGATCTCTATCTCGATAAAGTGGCGCGGCACGCGCGGCTCGTCGTCGCCCGCATCCTGGGCGGCCGCTCCTATTGGAATTACGGCGTCGAGCGTCTCGCCGAAATGGCGCGCGCCCACGGCATCGCCTTGGCGCTTCTGCCCGGCGACGACCAGCCCGATGCGGAATTGGCGCGATCCTCGACGCTCGATGCTGCAACCTTGCACCGGCTGTGGCGCTATCTGGCCGAGGGCGGCCCCGCCAATGCCGAACAATGTTTGCGTTTTGCCGCGAGCCTCGTCGGCAAGGAAACGCCGTGGCGCGAGCCCGCGCCTTTGCTGCGTGCCGGGCTCTATTGGCCGGGCGCGCGGCTGGGCGGGATCGAGGATATAAGCCATCATTGGCAAGAGGGCGCGCCCGTCGCGGCGCTCGTCTTCTATCGCGCGCTCGTCCTCGCGGGCAACATGGCGCCCGTGGACGATCTCATCGCCGCGCTGCGCCGACGCGGGCTCAATCCGCTGCCGATCTACGTCTCGTCTCTCAAAGACTCGCATTCCGCGGTGCTGATCGAGGCGGAATGTTCGACTTCGCCGCCGGACATCGTCCTCAACGCGACCGGCTTTGCGGTCTCGACCGGCGATGGCCGCAGCGGTCCCTTTGCGCGCTTCGATTGCCCGGTGCTGCAGGTGATCTTTTCCGGCGGCGTCGTCGAGGCCTGGCATGCCGGAACGCGCGGCCTCGATGCGCGCGACATCGCGATGAACGTCGCCTTGCCGGAGCTCGACGGCCGCATCATCAGCCGGGCCGTCTCCTTCAAGGCGCAGCCGGCGCGCGATCCGCTGACCGAAGCCGAGCTCGCTCTCTATCGCTCCGTGCCGGACCGGATCGATTTCGTCGCCGATCTCGCGCGGAACTGGGCGGCGCTCCGGCGCGCGCCCGTCGAGGAACGCCGCATCGCGCTGGTGCTCGCCAATTACCCGCATCGCGACGGGCGGATCGGCAACGGCGTCGGATTGGATACGCCCGCTTCGGTGATCAGCGTGCTGCACGCGATGAAGTCGGCCGGCTACCGCGTCGATGACATCCCCGAAAACGGCGATGCGCTGATCGCGCGCCTTCTGGCCGGGCCGACCAATGCCGTGCGCTCCCGCCGCGCCGAGGAGACCTTTCCGCGCAGCGATTACGCGACCTTCTTCGCCTGTCTGCCGCGCGCGGCACAGGAGCAAGTCACCGCGCGTTGGGGCGCGCCCGAGCGCGATCCGTTTTTCCGCGAGAGCCGCCTCGATTGCGGCGCCTTCGCCATGCCAGCGATACGCTGCGGCAATGTCGTCGTCGCGGTCCAGCCCTCGCGCGGCTACGACATCGATCCCAAAGCGAGCTATCACGCGCCCGATCTGCCGCCGCCGCACGGCTATCTGGCCTTCTATGCCTGGCTTGCCGATTCGGTGCGCGCGCAGGCGGTCGTGCATCTGGGCAAGCACGGCAATCTCGAATGGCTGCCCGGCAAGGCGCTGGCGCTTTCCTCCGCGTGTTTCCCCGAGGCCGCCTTGGGGCCGCTGCCGCATCTTTATCCCTTCATCGTCAATGATCCGGGCGAGGGCACGCAGGCCAAGCGCCGGGCGCAGGCCGTCATCGTCGATCATCTGACGCCGCCGCTGACCCGCGCCGAAACCTATGGCCGTCTCGGCGAATTGGAGCGGCTCGTCGACGAATATTACGCGGCCGCCGCGGGCGATCCGCGCCGGGTGAAGCTTCTGGCTGCGCAAATCCTCGAACTCGTGCGCGGCGCGGGCATCGATCAGGATTGCGGCATCGCGCGGCACGAGGGCGATGCCCAGGCCTTGCAGAAGCTCGACGCCTATCTTTGCGAGCTGAAAGAAATGCAGATCCGCGACGGGCTGCACGTCTTCGGGCGCTCTCCCGAAAGTCCCGACCTACTGGTCGCGCTCGCGCGCCTGCCGCGCGGCAAGGCGCGGCACGAGGCTTCGCTTCTCCGGGCGCTGGCCGAGGATCTGGAACTGGGCTTCGATCCTCTCGGCGCCGAGCTCGGCCTGCCCTGGCAAGGGCCAAAGCCCGCCGCGCTGGCCGATGCAGGCACGTGGCGCAGCGCGGGCGATACGGTGGAGCGCCTCGAGGCGCTGGCGCTCGGACTGGTGAGCGGAGAGTGCGCGGCCGACCCGGCATGGGAGCGCACGCGCGCCGTGCTCGGCTGGATCGAGAAGGAACTTCGGCCGGCGATCGCCGCCTGCGGCCGGGCGGAACTCGACGGCTTGCTCAAAGGTCTCGGCGGGCGCTTCGTTCCGCCCGGCCCGTCGGGCGCGCCTTCGCGCGGGCGGCCCGAAGTCCTCCCCACCGGCCGCAATTTCTTCTCGCTCGACAGCCGCGCGGTGCCGACCCCGGCGGCCTGGCACTTGGGTTGGAAATCCGCTTCGCTCCTGATCGCGCGGCATGTGCAGGATCATGGCGCCTATCCTCAGAGCATCGCGCTTTCGGCTTGGGGGACCGCCAATATGCGCACGGGCGGCGACGACATCGCCCAAGGTCTGGCGCTGATGGGTGTCCGGCCGAGCTGGGAAGACAAGACCGGCCGGGTCACGGGCTTCGAGGTTCTGCCCGCCTCCGTACTCGACCGGCCGCGAATCGACGTGATCCTGCGCGTCTCGGGCTTCTTCCGCGATGCGTTTCCGAATCTCATCGATCTTTTCGACAGCGCGGCGCGCGCCGTGGCGGCGCTCGACGAGGATGCGCGCGTCAATCCGCTGGCCGCGCGCGTGGCCCAGGACCGGAATGCGCTTGAGGCGCAAGGCGTCGCGCCGCAAGAGGCCGCGCGCCGCGCGGGCTTTCGCGTCTTTGGCTCGAAGCCCGGCGCCTATGGCGCGGGGCTGCAAGCCCTCATCGACGAACGCGGCTGGCAGGATGAAGGTGATCTCGCGGCGGCCTATCTCGCCTGGGGCGGGTTCGCCTATGGCGCGGGCGCCGAGGGGCAAGAGGCGCAAGCCCTCTTCCGCACGCGGCTCAAGAATGTGGAGGCCGTGGTGCAGAATCAGGACAATCGCGAGCATGATCTGCTCGACAGCGACGATTATTACCAATTCGAGGGCGGGCTCGCTGCCGCGATCCGCCACGTCGCCGGCGCGGCGCCGGTCATCTATCACAACGACCATTCTCGCCCCGAGTATCCGTGCATCCGCAGCCTCGAGGAAGAGATCGGCCGGGTGGTTCATGCGCGCGCCGCCAATCCAAAATGGATCAAGGGCGTGCTGCGCCACGGCTACAAGGGTGGCTTCGAGATCGCGGCGACGGTCGATTATCTTTTCGCCTTCGCCGCCACGACGCGGGCGGTGAAGGACCATCATTTCGACGCTCTCTTTGACGCCTATCTCGGCGATCCCGAAGTGCGCGCGTTTCTCGAGGCGCACAATGCCGAGGCGCTGAAAGAGATCGAGGCGCGCCTGGCCGAGGCGATCGAGCGTGGATTGTGGCACCCCAAGCGCAATCAGCTGCGCGAGCAGTTCGGGATCGAGTCATGACCGAATCGACCGAGAGCGAGGACGAGATCAATCGCCGCCATGCCGAGAAGATGGTCAAGCGCAAGGCCGCGCGTGCCAAGATGCTCGCGTCCAAAACCGCCGAGCGCGGTCTTCTCATCGTCCATACCGGCACGGGCAAGGGCAAATCGACCGCGGCCTTCGGCATGGTGCTGCGCTGTCTCGGGCACGGCATGCGCGTCGGCATCGTGCAATTCGTCAAAGGGGCTTGGGAGACCGGCGAACGCAAAGTGCTCGAAGCCTATCCCGAGCTCGTCACCTGCCGCGCCATGGGCGAAGGCTTCACCTGGGATACGCAAGACCGCGTCCGCGACATCGTAGCCGCCCGCGCCGCCTGGGAGATCGCCAAGGCGATGATCGCCGATCCGGCCTATAAGCTCGTCTTCCTGGACGAGCTCAACATCGTGCTGCGCTACGATTATCTGCCGCTCGGCGAGGTCGTCGAGACCTTGAAGGCCAAGCCGCGCGACCTCCATGTCATCGTCACCGGCCGCAACGCCAAGCCGGAGCTCGTCGAAATCTCCGATCTCGTGACCGAAATGACCCTGGTAAAGCATCCCTTCCGCTCGGGCGTCAAAGCGCAAAGGGGCATCGAATTCTGATGGCGACGCCCGCGCTCATGATGCAAGGCACCGGCTCCGATGTCGGAAAATCCGTCATCGTCGCGGGCCTTGCGCGTGCCTTCACGCGGCGCGGTTTGCGCGTCCTGCCCTTCAAGCCGCAGAACATGTCGAACAACGCCGCGGTGACGGAAGACGGCGGCGAGATCGGCCGCGCCCAAGCGCTCCAGGCCCGCGCCGCCGGTGTCGCGCCGCGGGTCGATATGAACCCGGTGCTGCTGAAGCCCCAGGCTGAGCGCTGCGCGCAAGTGATCGTCGCCGGCCGGGTCGAAGCCACCCTCTCGGCGCAAGAATATCACGTGATGAAGCCGTCGCTGCTGCCGCGCGTGCTGGAAAGCTTTGCGCGCCTGGAGAAAGCCTGCGACCTCGTTCTTGTCGAAGGCGCCGGCTCGGCGGCCGAGGTCAATCTGCGCGCTTTCGACATCGCCAATATGGGCTTCGCGCTGGCGGCGAAGGTCCCGGTCTTGCTGGTCGGCGATATCGACCGGGGCGGCGTCATCGCGCAGCTCGTCGGCACACACGCCCTGCTCGCGCCCGAGGAGCGCGCGCTGGTGAAAGGCTATGCCATCAATAAATTTCGCGGCGATCTCGGGCTTTTTGCCGATGCGCTCGATATCCTGCGCGCGCGGCTCGGCCTGCGTTGCTTCGGTGTCGTTCCCTGGTTCGAGAAGCTGCGCGATCTCCCGGCCGAAGACAGCATGGCGCTGCGCTCGATCGCCCGCCCCGCGCGGAGCGGGGCGATGACGATCGCGGTCCCGCTCCTGCCGCATATCGCCAATTTCGACGATCTCGATCCGCTGCGCGCGGAGCCCGGCGTCGCGATCGATCTCGTCGCGCCCGGCGAGCCCTTGCCGCTCTGCGATCTCGTTCTCCTGCCGGGCTCGAAGGCGACGCTGGCCGATCTCGCGGCCTTGCGCGCTGAAGGCTGGGATATCGACATCAAGGCCCATGCGCGCCGCGGCGGGCAGGTTCTCGGCATTTGCGCGGGTTATCAGATGCTGGGCCGCCGCATCGCCGATCCGCGGGGGATCGAGGGCGCGCCGGGCGAGACCGAGGGTCTGGGCCTCCTCGAGGTCGAGACCGAGTTCACGGATCGAAAGCAGCTCGCCGCCGCGCAAGGCATCGAGACGATGAGCGGCGCACCGGTCAAAGGCTATGAGATGCATATGGGGCGCACCGCGGGGCCGGACGCGGACCGGCCCATGCTGCGCCTCGACGGGCGCGCCGACGGCGCGATTGCGCGCAACGGCCGGATAGCCGGCTGTCACCTTCATGGGCTCTTCGCGAGCGATGATTTCCGCCGCGCGTTCCTCGCGCGGCTGGGCGGCGCGGGCGATCCGGCGCTCGATCACGAGGCGCGGGTCGAGGCGGCGCTCGATTCGCTTGCGCGCCATCTCGAACTGCATCTCGATCTCGATGCGCTCCTGGCGGCCGCTCATGCGCGCTGAGCTAAAGAAATTGGCGCGCGGTGGCACAAGCGAGGAGCAAGAGCGCAAGGCACGCCGCCGCGCCGAGATAGAGCTTCAGCGCGGCGCCGATATCGGCGACGGTCGCCCGCGCGCGGCCATCGCCGAGCCAGGGTTCTTGCACGATGGTGCCGCCATATTGCCGCGGCCCGGCAAGCGCGAGGCCGAGCGCGCCCGCCGCCGCCGCCTCGGGCCAGCCGGCATTGGGCGAGCGATGTTTCCGCGCATCCTTGACCATGACACGCAACGCGCTGCCGCTCCGGGTCTCGGGGATGGCCAGCGCCGCGATGCAGATGATGAACGCGCCGAGACGGGCCGGAATCCAGTTGAGCGCGTCGTCGAATCGCGCCGCCGCCCAGCCGAAATGGAGATATTTCGGCGAGCGATGACCGATCATGCTGTCGAGCGTGTTGGCGGTCTTGTAAGCGAAGATCCCCGGAAGGCCGAGCAAGAGATACCAGAAGGCCGGGGCCACGACGCCGTCGCAGAAATTCTCGAACAGCGACTCGATCGCGGCGCGGGCGACACCGTATTCATCGAGACTTTCCGGATCGCGCCCGACGATCTTGGCGACCGCCTGCCTTGCCGATTGGAGGCCGTCCTTTTGCAAGGCCCGCGCGACCGCGGCGACGTGATCGAAAAGGCTGCGCTGCGCCAGCAGAACGGCGACGAGCAAGGCTTCGAGCCCCCAGCCCAAATTGACGACCCGCAGATAGCGTCCCACCACCCAGCCCAGCGCCGCGGCGCCGCCGGCGAGGATCAGCACGGTGATGATGCCGCGCATTTGCCGCGCGCGATCGCTGCGCGTGGCGCGGTTGAGGCGCCGGTCGAAGAAGGCGATGGCGCCGCCGGCCAGGACGACGGGATGCGGCAGAAAACGAAAGATGCGCTCCATATCGCCGAAGGCGAGATCGATGATGAGCGCCAAGAGCAGGATGATGAACGGATCGGGACCGGGCGAGGCGAGCATGCGCCCGGAAGATCGGCTGCAAGCGGGGTCTAGACAAGTGGAAAGCGAGGATCGGATGAAGGCGGGGGGCCGAAAGACGGGCGTCATGGTGTGCGGTCACGGCAGCCGCGATCCCGAAGCGATTTCGGAGTTCGAGCTCGTGGCGGCGAGCCTCAAGGCCCGGCTGCCGGAGGTCGATATCGAGACCGGCTATCTCGAATTCGCCCGCCCGATCATCCGCGAAGGGCTCGAAAAGCTTGCCGCGCGCGGTGTCGACCGCATCCTGGCGCTGCCCGGCATGCTCTTTGCCGCCAGCCATGTGAAGAACGACCTGCCCTGGGAGGTCAACAGCTTCGCCGCCAAATATCCGGCGCTCGAAATGCGCTTCGGGCGCGAATTGTCGATCGAGCCCAAATTGCTCAAAGCCTGCGCCGACCGCGTCGCCGAGGCCGAGACGCGCGCCCAGCGCGTGGTGCCGCGTGCCGAAACGCTGCTGGTCGTGGTCGGGCGCGGCACCAACGATCCGGACGCCAATTCGAACATCGCCAAGATCACGCGCATGTTGTGGGAGGGAATGGGTTTCGGCTGGGCCGAAACGGTCTTCAGCGGCGTCGCCCATCCGCTGGTCGAACCGGGGCTGCGCCGCGCGGTCATGCTGGGCTATCGCCGCATCGTCGTCTTTCCCTATTTTCTCTTCACCGGCGTGCTGGTGAAGCGGATCTACGCCGCCGTCGATCGCGTCGCCGCGGATCATCCCGAAATCGAATTCTTGAAGGCGACCTATCTGCGCGATCACCCGATGGTGCTCGATTGCTTCGCCGACCGGGTCGCCGAGATGGCGGATGGCGAGCCCGCGATGAATTGCCGGCTGTGCAAATACCGCGCGCAAATCGTTGGCTACGAGACCGCGGCCGGCGCGCCGCAGGAGGGTCATCACCACCATGTCCGCGGCATCGGCACGGATGCCGATCCCGACGGCCATCATCATCACGGTCAGGATCACGATCATCACCACGAGGGCCACGCCCATCCCCATCCCCATGGCAAGAACGCCGCCTCCTAGCCGAGCGATGCGCTTCGTCTATCTTCGCGATCCGGACGCGATCTATCGCCGCTCCTTCGCGCTGATCCGGGGCGAGATCGATCTGACGCGGTTTCCGCGCGATCTGCGCCCGGTCGCGCTGCGCCTCGTTCACACGACCGGCGAGCCGTCGATTCTCGAAGATCTGATCGCGTCGAAGGGCGCGGCGGCGGCCGGGCGCGCGGCTCTCGCGGGGGGCGCGCGGCTGCTGGCCGATGTCGCCATGGTGGCGGCGGGCATCACCGGATATCGAGCCGTCTGCACGCTCGGCGACAGGCGCGTGCCGGCGCTCGCGGCAAAGCTCAAGACCACCCGCTCGGCCGCCGCGGTCGAGCTGTGGCGCCCGCATCTGCAAGACGCGGTGGTCGCGATCGGCAATGCGCCGACGGCGTTGTTCCATCTTCTGGAGATGATCGCCGATGGTGCGGCGAAGCCGGCGCTGATCCTGGGCTTCCCGGTGGGCTTCGTCGGCGCGGCGGAGGCCAAAGCGGCGCTCGCGGCCAATCCCTGGGGCATTCCCTTCATCGCGCTGCGGGGGAGACGCGGCGGCAGCGCGCTTGCCGCCGCCGCGGTCAACGCGCTCGGGCGTGCCGCATGAGCGCCTGGCTCGCGGTCATCGGGATCGGCGAGGAGGGATGGACCGGGTTGAGCGGCGCAGCGCGCAGCCTCGTCGAAGGCGCGGAACTCGTCGTGGGTGGCACGCGGCATCTGTCGCTGATCGCAAGAACGGCCGGCGAAAGCCTCGCTTGGAAAAGCCCGCTTGCCGATACCTTGCCCGAGATCGAGCGTTGGCGCGGCCGCCGCGTCGTCGTGCTCGCGAGCGGCGATCCGCTTTGTTATGGCGTCGGCGCGCTGCTGGCGCGGCGCTTCGCGCCCGAAGACATGATCGTGCTGCCGAGTCCGAGCGCCTTCAGCCTCGCCGCTTCGCGTCTCCTCTGGCCGCTCGAGGCTTGCAGGAGCCTGAGCCTGCATGGCCGCCCGCTCGACAAGCTGCGGCTTCATCTTGCGCCCGGCGCGCTTTTGCTCGCTCTGTCGGAAGATGGCACGACGCCGGCGAAAGTCGCGCGGCTGTTGTGCCTGTCCGGGTGGGAGAAATCATCGTTGAGCGTCTTCGAGCATCTGGGCGGGGCGCGCGAGCGGCGCGTCGATGCCCTGGCCTCGCAATGGCGCGACGAGCGTCTTGCCGATCTCAACATCGTCGCCATCGACTGCCGTCCCGGCCCCGGCGCGAAGCCTCTCTCGCGGCGCGCGGGTCTTCCCGATGAGGCGTTCCGCCATGACGGGCAGCTGACCAAACGCGCGGTGCGGGCGGCGACGCTTTCCGCGCTCGCGCCGCTGCCGGGCGAGCTGCTCTGGGATATCGGCGCCGGAAGCGGCTCGATCGCGATCGAATGGCTGCGCAGCGATCGTGACATGCGGGCGATCGCGATCGAACAAGCCGCATCGCGCGCCGCCTTCATCGCCGAGAACGCCGCGATCCTCGGCGTGCCGGAGCTCGAGATCGTTCTCGCGGCGGCGCCCGCCGCGCTGGCCGGTTTGCCCGCGCCCGATGCGATCTTCATCGGCGGCGGCGCGAGCGATGGCGCGATCTGGGATGCGGCCTGGGGCGCGCTGAAGCCGGGCGGAAGGCTGGTCGCCAACGCGGTCACGCTACAAGGCGAGGCCGAGCTCTTCCGCCGCCATGCGACGCAGGGCGGCGAGCTCGCGCGGATCGCGGTGGCGCGCGCCGAGGATCATCGCTTCTGGCGCCCGGCGATGCCGGTCGCGCAGCTCGCGCTGACGAAGCCGCGATGATGGCGAAGGCGACCGAGGGCTGGCGGCCCTATGCGCTGCTCCTCTTGCTGTGCCTCGGGCTCTATCTGCCCGGGCTTGCGAGCCTGCCCGTGACCGATCGCGACGAGGCACGCTTTGCCCAAGCGAGCCGGCAGATGATCGAAAGCCATGATTTCATCGGCATTCGCTTTCAGGACGAGGCACGCAACAAGAAGCCCGCCGGCATCTATTGGCTTCAAGCGGCGGCCGTAAGTCTGCTCAGCAATGCCGAGAGCGATGCGATCTGGCCCTATCGCCTGCCTTCCCTACTCGCGGCGATCGCGGCTGCGCTCGTGACCTTCGGCATGGGCGCGGCCCTCGTGGGACGCAAGGCGGCATTTCTCGGGGCGGCGCTGCTCGCCGCCTCGATCGGCGTCGTCGTCGAAGCTCATCTGGCCAAGACGGATGCGGTGCTGATCGCCTGCGTGACGGCGGCGCAACTCGCGCTGGGCCGGATTTATCTTGTTGCGCGCGGGGGCGGTATCGCCGATTGGCGCCTGGCATTGTTGTTCTGGGCGGCACTGGCCTTCGGCATTCTGGTGAAAGGGCCGGTCGCGCCGGCCGTGAGCGCCTTGAGCATCGCGGCCTTGGCCGTCGCCGATCGCGATTACCGCTGGCTCAAAGCGCTTCGGCCGCTCCGCGGTCTCGTCCTTCTCGTGGTCATCGTGGCGCCGTGGCTCGTCGCGATTTCCACCGCGACTCGGGGCGCATTCCTGAGCCAATCGCTCGGCTCCGATTTTTTCGGCAAGCTCATCGGCGCGCAGGAGAGCCATGGCGCGCCGCCGCTTTATTATCTGCTTTTGCTCGCGGTCATGTTCTGGCCGGGCGCGCTCTTTCTGGGGCCGGCGATTGCCTGGGGCTGGAAGCATCGTCTCGACGCGCCCGAGCGGTTTCTCATCGCCTGGTCCATTCCCTTCTGGTTGGTGCTGGAACTGGTGCCGACGAAGCTGCCCAATTACCTGCTGCCCGCCTATCCGGCGCTGGCGCTGATGATCGGCCGCGCGCTTGTCGCCGCAGCGGACGGAGATCTCGTTTCATGGCGCTGGCTCGATCGCGGTCTGGCCCTGATCTGGGTTCTGGCCGCGCTCGGACTTGCGGCGGCGTTGACGATCGCGCCGATCCACTATGGCGGAGGCGCCGGCGCCGGTTTGGTCGCCGCTGCGATCCTGCTTTACCTGGCGACGCGCCTGGTGTTGGCGTTCTGGCGCGGTGTGTCGCCCGGCTTGGTCTCGCGTGCCGTCATTCTCGCTCTCCTGGTGCTGCCGCTCGCTTTCGCCTTCGTCGCGCCGCGGCTCGACCGCCTCTGGCTGTCGCGTGCGGCCGCGGGGCTGGTCGCCCGCTATGGCGGAGCGAAAGAGGTTCCGGTCGCCGCCGCCGGCTATGCCGAGCCCAGCCTCGTCTTCATGCTCGGCACCAAGACGATGCTGGTCGATGCCGGCCGCGCCGCGCAGCATCTCACCACCGCGCGCGGCGCATTGGCGCTAGTCGAGAGCCGCGCCGATGCGGCGTTTCGGGGCGATCTCGCGGCGCGCGGCTGGGCGCCGCGGGCGATCGGCACGATCTCGGGTCTCGATTATTCGAATGGCCGTACCATGACCTTGACGCTTTATGGCGGAGCGCCGCGATGACGGGGAAGATTTATGGGCTCGGCGTCGGGCCGGGCGATCCGGAACTCATCACCCTGAAGGCGTGGCGCATTTTGCGGCGCGTCGAGGTGGTGGCCTATCCCGCGCCCGAGGACGGGCCGAGCTTCGCGCGCGGCATCGTCGCGCATTCTCTTTCGCCGGCGCAGCTCGAATTGCCGATCCGGATTCCGATGGAAAGCGCGCGGTTTCCGGCGCAGGCGGTTTACGACCGCGCCGCGGAAGCGATCGGCCGCCATCTCGAAGCGGGGCGCGACGTCGCCGTGTTGTGTCAGGGCGATCCGTTCTTCTACGGCTCCTTCATGTACCTCTTCGGCCGGCTCGGCGAGCGCTTCGCGGTCGAAATCGTGCCCGGCGTATCTTCGCTGGGCGCCTGCGCCGCCGCAGCCGGATTTCCGCTGGCCGCGCGCAACGACGCGCTGATCGTTCTGCCGGCGACCTTGTCCGACGACGAACTCGCGCGGCGGCTTGAGGCCTGCGAGGCCGCCGCCATCATCAAGCTCGGCCGTCATTTCGCGCGGGTGCGCGATCTCCTCGCTCGGCTCGGTCTTGCCGCCAAGGCGCGCTATGTCGAGCGCGCGACGCTCGCCAATGCGCGGCTTGCAACCCTCGACGAGGTCGAACCCGCCGACGCCCCTTATTTCTCGATGATCCTCCTGCATCGCCGCGGCGAGGCGTGGCGGTGAGCGCGCTGCCGCAAGACGCCGCGATCGTCGTGCTCGGGCCTTCGGCCCTAGGCCTCGCGCGCCGGATCAAGTCGCTCCTGACCGATGCCAGGATCCACGCGCCGGCCGCGCGCGGGATGGATGCCGATATTCACTTCGAGCACGCTGCGAGCCATTTGGGCGCGCTCTTTTCCGCAGGCACCCCGATCATCGGTCTTTGCGCCAGCGGCATCCTCATGCGCGCGCTGGCGCCTCTCATCGCCGACAAGCGCGTCGAGCCGCCGGTGCTCGCGATTGCCGAGGATGGCTCGGCCGCCGTGCCGCTTTTGGGCGGACATCGCGGTGCCAATGCGCTGGCGCGCGCCATCGCCGCGATGACGGGAGGCGCTGCCGCGATCACCACGGCGGGCGATCTGCGCCTTGATCTGGCGCTCGACGATCCGCCGCCGGGCTGGCGCGTCGCCAATCCCGAGCGCGCGAAGGCGGTGACGGCTGCCCTGCTCGCGAATGAGAGCGTGGCCTTGACGATCGAGGCGGGCGATGCGGCCTGGCTCGATGCCGCGGGCACGCGTTTCGCCGATCATGGAAAATTTCGGATTCGCGTCACCGATCGCGCGCTGGTCACGGGCGAGGAAGCGCTCGTTCTGCATCCGCCCGTGCTGGTCTTGGGGGTCGGTTGCGAGCGCGGCGTGCCGGCGGCAGAGCTGCGCGCGCTCGCGATCGAGACCCTGCGCCGGCACGGGTTTGCCGAAGCCGCGGTGGCGCTCGTTGCCTCGATCGATCTCAAAAGCGACGAGGAAGCGGTCCACGGTCTTGCGGCCTCGCTTGGCATCCCGGCCCGGTTCTTCACGCCGGCCGAGCTTCTTGCCGAGACGCCGCGGCTGCAAACGCCATCCGAGACGGTGTTCCGCGCCGTCGGGTGCCACGGCGTCGCCGAGGGTGCCGCCCTCGCCTCGGTCGGCGCAAAGGGCAGCTTGATCGTGCCGAAGCAATCGGGCTCGCGTGTCACTTGCGCGCTCGCACGCGCGCCGCACGCGCTCGACGCTGCGCGGATTGGCCGGGCGCGCGGCAGCCTCGCGATCATCGGCATCGGGCCGGGCGACGCCGCCTCGCGCACGGCGGCGGCCGACGCGGCGCTTCGCGCGGCAAGCGATGTCGTCGGCTACCGGCTCTATCTCGATCTTCTCGGATCCGCGCTCGCCGGAAAGACCCGGCATGACGGGGCCTTGGGCGCCGAAGAGGAACGCGCGCGGCTGGCGCTCGATCTTGCCGCTTCGGGCCTCGCCGTGGCGCTGGTCTCCTCGGGCGATGCCGGGATCTACGGGCTGGCAAGCCTCGTCTTCGAACTCATGGATCGCGAGGGGCGCGCGGAGTGGCGGCGGATTGCGCTCGAAGTCGTGCCCGGCGTCTCGGCGATGCAGGCGGCGGCCGCGCGTCTCGGCGCGCCGCTCGGCCATGATTTCTGTGCGATCTCCTTGTCGGATCTGCTGACACCCTGGGACACGATCGAGCGCCGTCTCAAGGCCGCGGCGGAGGGCGATTTCGTGATCGCGCTCTACAATCCGCGCTCTTCGCGGCGCGTGAGCCAGTTGCAAAGGGCGCGCGAGATCCTCCTCGCCGCGCGTCCGGGCGAGACGCCCGTGGCGCTCGCGCGCAATCTCGGCCGGGCGGGCGAAACCGTCGCGGTGACGAGCTTGAGCGCACTCGATCCCGCCGCGATCGACATGCTCACGCTCGTCCTCATCGGCAACAGCGCAACGCGCCAGCTTGCCGATAGGCCCTTGATCTACACGCCGCGCGGCTACGCCGCCAAACGGCGCCCATGACCGTTCATTTCATCGGCGCCGGACCGGGCGCGCCCGATCTCATCACCTTGCGCGGCTTGCACCTCATCGAGCGCAGCGCCGTTTGCCTTTATGCGGGCTCGCTCGTGCCGCAGGCAGTGATTGCGGCTGCACCCCCGGATGCGCGCGTCATCGACACGGCGCCGCTCATGCTCGACGAAATCATCGCCGAGATGGTTCGCGCCCATGGCGAGGGCAAGGACGTCGCGCGGGTTCATTCCGGCGATATCTCGCTCTATGGCGCGGTGGCCGAGCAGATGCGCCGGCTCGACGCGCTCGGTATTCCCTATGATCTGACGCCCGGCGTGCCGGCCTTTGCGGCGGCGGCGGCGGCGCTCGGCACCGAGCTCACCCTGCCCGGCGTCGCGCAGACGGTCATTCTGACGCGCACCGCGATCCGCGCCTCGGCGGTGCCGCCCGAGGAAGATCTCGCGACCCTGGCCCGAAGCCGGGCGACCTTGGTGCTGCATCTATCGATCAACAACCTAGCCCCGATCCTGCGCCAGCTCGTGCCGATCTATGGCGATGAATGCCCCGTCGCCGTGGTCTACCGCGCAAGCTGGCCCGACCAACAGGTTCTGCGCGGAACCCTGGCGACGATTCGCGCCCAGGTGAAAGAGGCGGGATTTACGCGCACCGCGCTGATCATCGTCGGACGCGTGCTCGGCGCCGCTGTCGGGGCAAGCGCGTTCACCGACAGCCGTCTCTACGCCGCCGGGCATCACCATGTCTTGCGTCCGCTCAAGAAGAAGGGCCGGGAACCCGAGGGGCCGGCCTAACCCGTCTTGGCCATATGCAGGACCTGCAGCATGTTGGCCTTGCCCTCGGCCCAGCCGATCGCGTCGCGGCCGGTGTAATCCTGCTTTCGCGCATCGGCGCCGTGTTTGAGCAGAAGGCGCACGGCCAGGATTTGGCCTTTGCTGGCGGCCATCATCAGCGGCGTGATCCCTTGCTTGTTGGGCGCATCGACCGTCGCCTTGGCATCGAGCAGAAGCTGCATGACATCGACGCTGCCGCGCTGTGCCGCCCAATGCAGCGGCGTATTGCCGAACTGATCGGCTCGATCGACCGGCGCATTGTATCGCAACAGGACGCGCGTCATCTCGACATTGCCGAAGCTCGCCGCATAGCCGAGCGGCGTTTCGCCCTTGTCGTCCTTCACATCGGCGCTTTTCCCGGCGAGAAGCATGGCGCGCACGTCATCGGTCTTGTCGCGCGACGCCGCCATCACGACGTCGTACCACCCCGACAGGTCGATCCCGCCGAGCGGCATGGTTTGCGCGATACCGTGTCCCGGCGCGAGGGCCAAGACGGCGCCGATGGCGATCGAAGCGACGCGATGTTTCAAGACAGAACCTCCTGCAATTCGCGAAGCCTGTGCGCGATCCAATCGAGCGCGTCCCTACCGTGCTCGACGACTTCGCCGGATTCGTGTTCCGGTCGGCGCAGCATCAAGACGGGGATTTCGAGCGCGCGCGCCGCTTCGAGCTTCGCCGCGATCGAGGCCCCGCCCGAGGCTTTGGCGACAAGGACGTCGATCGCGTGGCGTGTCATGATCTGTCGCTCCTCGTCTACGGTGAAAGGCCCCCGTCCCAAGCGGATTTCGTAAGAGCGAAGCGGCAGGGCCGCAAGCGGTGGATCGATCAGGCGCACCAGGAAATGGATGTCCTCGATGCCCGAAAACGCCGCGAGATCGCTCTGGCCGATCGTGAGGAAGGCGCGGCGGCCGAGTCCCGGCAGAAGGGCTGCCGCTTCGGCGGCAGCCGCCGCGTCGATCCAGCGATCGGCGTGCCGCGCGGTCCAACGCGGCCGCGTCAAGGTGAGCAGCGGCACGTTGCGCGCGCGACAGGCCGTCTGGGCCGCCGCCGAAATGCGCATGGCGAAGGGATGGGTGGCATCGATCGCGAGATCGATGCGCGCTGCTTCGAGATATTGCGCGAGACCCGCCGCGCCGCCGAAGCCGCCGCGGCGCAGCGCGCCCGCCGGTTCCATCGGCGCGCGTGTGCGGCCGGCGAGCGAGGTCGTGACGCGAAGGCGATGCCCGAATCGCGCCAGCGCGTCGCCCGCCAGCGCGCGGGCCTCGGCGGTGCCGCCGAGGATGAGCAAGTGAACGGACTCAGATTCCTTCATGGGCCTGGAGCTTGCCTTGCCGGTCGAAAATGGCGACGTCGACCTCGATGCCGCCGGCGAGCGTCGCCAAGGCCACCGCCCGGGCCTCGCGCGCGACGCGCGCGACGAGCGCGGCTGCGAATTCGGGCGTTGCCGCTTCCAACGCTTCGCCGCCGCTGGCCGCTTTTGCCGCCGCCGATACGATCGCGGACGGCGCGCCGAGATCCGCGAGCGCGTGCGCGAGCGCGCCGATATTGATCCGGCTCTTGCCGGAATGAAGATCGAGATGCCCTTGCGCCAGCTTGGCGAATTTGCCGAAGCCGCCGGCCAGGGTGAGGCGCGGCACCGGATGGCGGCGCAGATATTTGAGCGTTCCGCCGACGAAATCGCCCATATCGATGAGCGCCGTTTCCGGGAGACCGCAGAGCCGTTGGATCGCCGTTTCGGAGGTCGAGCCGGTCGATGCGGCGATATGCGACAGGCCCGTCGCGCGCGCGACATCGATGCCGCGATGGATCGAGTGCAGCCAGGCCGAACAGGAATAGGGAACGACGATCCCGGTCGTCCCCAGGATCGAGAGCCCGCCGAGAATGCCGAGCCGCGCGTTCAAGGTCTTGGCCGCGAGCGCCGCGCCTCCCGGGATCGAGAGCGTCACCAGGGCGTCGGGCGCAGCCTGGCCGCAGGCGCGGGCGACCTCGTCCAAGGCTTGGGAAATCATGGCGCGCGGACCGGGATTGATCGCCGGCTCTCCGACCGCGAGCGGCAAGCCCGGGCGGGTGACGGTGCCGACACCCGCTCCCGCGCGGAAGGAAATGCCCGCGCCTTCGGGTGCCGCCGTCACTTCGGCGATCACGAGCGCGCCATGGGTGACGTCGGGATCGTCGCCGGCATCCTTGGTCACGCCGGCGCGGGCGACCGGTCCGTCGCGCTCCTTCAACGCCAGCGGGAATTGCGGCTGCGCGCCGCCCGGCAGCCTGATCGCCACCGGATCGGGAAATGTCCCGGTCAGGAGAGCGGCATAGGCCGCGCGCGCCGCCGCCGCCGCGCAAGCCCCGGTGGTCCATCCGCGCCGCAAGGCGCGGCTTTTCTCTGCTGCCATGGCGGCTTAATTCTATTGTTTCGACACGGCCGCGGCTACACGCGCGGCAAGCGCCGGTGTAGGCTCGCGCGATGGATCGCTCGACCCCCGATTTTACGCCCTTTGCCCCGCCGGAATTCCTGCCGGGCACGGTGTGGCTGGTGGGTGCGGGCCCCGGCGACCCGGGACTTCTGACCATTCTCGCGTTCCATGCGCTGCAATCCGCCGACATCGTCGTTTATGACGCGCTCGTCGCAAACGGCATTCTTCGCTTGGCGCGGCCGGACGCGATTCTCGAACATGCGGGCAAGCGCGGCGGCAAGCCTTCGCCGCTTCAGCCCGACATCTCCTTGCGCCTGGTCGAGCTCGCCCGCTCGGGCCGGCGCGTTCTGCGCTTGAAGGGCGGCGATCCTTTCGTCTTCGGCCGCGGCGGCGAGGAGGGTCTCGCGCTCGCGGCGGCGCATATCCCGTTCCGCATCGTGCCGGGGATCACGGCGGGCATTGGCGGGCTTGCCTATGCCGGCATTCCGGCGACCCATCGCGACACCAATTCGGTGATCGCCTTCGTCACCGGCCAGGCCAGCGGCGGGGCCTTGCCCGCTGCGGTCGACTGGGAGGCGCTGTCGCGCGGCGCCGCCGTTCTCGTCATCTACATGGCGCTCAAGAATCTCGACGCGATCGCGCGCCGCTTGATCGCGGCGGGGCGGTCTCGCGACGAGCCGGTCGCGATCATCAGCAAGGCGACGACCGAAGAGCAGCGTGTCCTCGAAACGACGCTCGGCGCCGCCGCGGCCGACGCCGCCGCGTCCGCCATCGAGCCCCCGGCCGTGGTCGCGGTCGGGCCAGCGGTGCGTTTGCGGCGCGAGCTGGACTGGCTCGGCACGCTCGCCGACCAGGCGATTCATCCGGCCCGCTGAGCAGAGGCCGCGCGGATTCATCGCTGGAAAGCGCCGCTCTCCCGGCCTATATCCGGATCATGTCCGAAGCGGCCCGCCGCGGGCTTTACATCTTCCTTGCCGCGCTTGCGGTCATCATCGGCGGCGTCGTCTACGAGCAGGTCTGGCTCGGCGGCGGCGAGAATGCCACGCCGGCCGTGGGCGGTCCCTTTGCATTGATCGACCAGAATGGCGTGCCGCGGCATGACACCGATTTCCGCGGCAAGGTAATGCTCGTTTATTTCGGCTATACTTATTGTCCCGATGCCTGCCCGACGACCTTGCAGGCGATCACCGACACGCTCGATCTTCTCGGCGCCAAGGCTTCGGCGGTCCAGCCGATCTTCATCTCCGTCGATCCGGCGCGCGATACCGAAGAGCAATTGCGGTCCTTTGCCGCGAATTTCCATCCCGGCATTCTTTATCTCACCGGCGCGCCTGCCGAGCTGAAGAAAGCGGAAGGCGAATATCACGTCTATGTCGCCAAGGTGCCGCAATCGGGCAGCGACGACTATCTCATCGATCACAGCTCGATCATCTATGTGATGGGGCGTGATGGACGCTTTCTTGGCCAGATGCCGACCGGCCTTCCACCCAAGGTCATGGCCGCGACCGTCGAGCGCTATCTGTGACGCCCCGCGCGTGACGGCCTAGTGTCATGACGGGGCTCATCATCGCCGCGCCGCAATCGGGCAGCGGCAAGACGGTGGTGACGCTCGGTCTGCTGCGCGTGCTGCGCAAGCGCGGTCTGCGCGTCGCCGCCGCGAAAGTGGGCCCGGACTATATCGATCCCGGTTATCTCGGCGCGGCTTGCGGCGTGCCTTGCCGCAACCTCGATCCCTGGGCGATGCGGCGCGAGACCGTGGCGGCGGAAATTCGCGCGCTGCGAAGCGAAGCCGAACTCGTTCTGTGCGAAGGCGTGATGGGGTTGTTCGACGGCGCGGGCAAGGCCGGCCTGGGCTCGACCGCCGAACTCGCGGCGCTGACCGGATGGCCGGTGGTTCTGGTCGTCAATCTGGAGGGCCAGGCCCATTCGGTCGCCGCTCTCGTCGAAGGATTTGCCCGCCACCGGCGAGGCGTCGCGGTAACCGGTGTGATCTTCAACCGGGTCGGCGGCGCGCGTCACGCCGCCATGGCGGAATCGGCCTTGCGCCGCGCGATGCCCGAGATGACGCTCCTCGGCGCCGTTCCGCGCAGCGCGGACCTCGATCTTCCCTCGCGCCATCTCGGACTCGTTCCCGCGGGCGAGCATTCGGCGCTCGAAGCGTTTCTCGATCGCGCCGCCGCCCGGGTCGGCGCCGCGATCGATCTCGACGCGCTTTTGCGATTGGCGCGGCCCTCGTCGCTTGCGGACGGTGCTGCGACGCCGGCTCTTCCCCCTTCGGGCGCGCGCGTGGCCGTCGCACGCGATCAAGCCTTTGCGTTCGCTTACGAGACATTGCTGGAAGGCTGGCGCGAGGCGGGCGCGGCGCTGACCTTTTTCTCGCCGCTCGCCGACGAGGCGCCGGCCGGCGATTGTGACGCGGTCTATCTGCCGGGCGGCTATCCCGAGCTCTTTGCCGGGCGCATCGCCGGCAGCCGCATCTTCATGGACGGATTGCGCGGCGCCGCGCGGCGCGGCGCCGCGATCTATGGCGAATGCGGCGGCTACATGGTCCTGGGCCAAAGCCTCGTCGATGCCGAAGGCGCGTTGCATCGGATGGCCGGATTGCTGCCGCTTCAGACCAGTTTTGCCGCGCGCAAGCTCCATCTCGGCTATCGCACCGCATCGCTGGTTGCCAAAGCCCCGCTGGGCGCCGCGGGCGAGAGCTTTCGCGGCCACGAATTTCACTATGCGAGCATTGTTGCCGAAGGCGATGGCGCGCCGCTCTTCCGCATCGCCGATGCCGACGGCACGCTCTTGGGGCTGGTCGGGCGGATTGCCGGCAATGTGATGGGGTCCTTCGTTCATCTCATCGATCGCGTCGCGCCCTGACGGGCGGAAGAAGCTTTTGGCGCGTCCATGCGACTTCCGTTAGAATCGCGCGCATGGCCGACGCGTCATCGGGTACAGCAATCTTTCCGACGAGCTGGTCCTATGCGGGCGGCGAGGTCGCCTTGCGGCTTCGCCCGCATCCGCGCGCCCGGCGGTTGGCCCTGCGTATCGACGCAACCGGAGACGCGGTCGAGCTGGTCTTGCCGCGCCGCGGCTCGCGCAACGAAGCGCTGCGCTTCCTCGAGGCGAATCGAAGCTGGGTCGAGAAGCGGCTCGCCGCGCTGCCGCCGCGGACCGCCTTCGTCGATGGCGCCGCGGTCCCGGTTTTCGATCTCCCTCATATCATTCGCCACGTTGAAAAAACGCGCGGATGCGGGCCCGCTTGGATCGAAGACGGTGCGATCTGCGTGACGGGCGACCCCGCCTTTCTCGCGCGCCGCGTGCGCGACTTCTTACGCGGCCTCGCGAAGGAAGAATTGAGCCGGCGCGCGCGTGCTTTGGCGGAATCGATCGGGCAGAAGGTCACCCGCGTCGGCGTGCGCGATACCACCACGCGCTGGGGCAGCTGCGCGCGCACCGGCAGTCTCTCCTTTTCCTGGCGCCTGATCTTCGCGCCGGAATCGGTGGTCGGCTACGTCGTCGCGCATGAGGTGGCGCATCTCGCCGAGATGAATCACGGACCCCGCTTCTGGCGCCTGGTCGAGCGGCTCCATCCCGCGCCCAAGGCGCAGCGTCTATGGCTCAACCGCAACCGGGCGCGGCTCATGCGCATCGGCTGAACGCATGAGATAGGCGAGCAAGGCTAGGCCCGGGACGCAGGCCAGCGTCGCCAGGGCGAAGAAGGGCGCCCAGCCCAATCGGTCGGCGAAAAAGCCTCCGGACGAGGCCAGCACCGTGCGCGCCGTCGCCGCGAGGGCGGAAAGCAGCGCATATTGCGTCGCCGTGAAGGCGGGATTGCACAGGCTCGACAGGTAGGCGACGAAGGCCGCCGAAGCCATGCCGCCGGTCACGTTCTCGATGGCGATCGTCGCCGCGAGCATCGCTTGGTCGTGACCGGCCCAGAGCTGCACGATGTAGAAGAGGTTCGATCCCATTTGCAGCGCGCCGCAGGCCAGGAGCGCGCGCATCAAGCCCCAGCGATAGACCGCGAGGCCGCCAAGGAACACACCGGCGATGCTCGCGCCGACGCCGAAGACCTTGGCGATATTCGCGATCTCGGTGAGCGCGAAGCCGAGTTCGACATAGAACGGTCCTGACATCACGCCGGCGAGCGCGTCTCCGAATTTGTAGAGCACGACGAAGACGAGGATGAGCAGCCAATGTCGCCGGCGCGCGAATTCGGCGAAGGGTGCGATGACGGCGCCGGTCAGCCATGGGCCTTGGTGCGGCGGCGCCGCCTTGGGCGCGCGCGTCGCGAGAATGACGCCCATGCCGAGGACGATCAGCGCCGCCATGACGGCGTAGGCGGCGAACCAGCCGAGATAATAGGCGAGGTAGAGCGCGCCCGCGCCAGACGCGATCATGCCGATGCGGTATCCGACCTGCGTCGCCGCCGCACCGGCGCCCTGTTCCGACGGGGCCAAAAGCTCGACACGATACGCGTCGATGACGATATCCTGGCTTGCCGAAAGGAAGGCGACGATGACGGCGCAAAACGCCGTCCGGCCGACACCGTCCGCCGGGTCGGAGGCGCCGAGCGCCAGGAGCGCGAGCGCCAGCGCGGCCTGGATCAGAAGCGCCCAGCCGCGGCGCCGGCCGAACCGGCGCGTCAAAAAAGGCAGGGGAATCCGGTCCATCGCCGGCGCCCAGAGGAATTTGAGATTGTAGGAGAGCCCGGCCTGCGCGAAGAGGCCGATCGCGGTGAGCGAGATGCCGGATTGCTTCAGCCAGATCGAAAGCGTCGCTCCGGTCAAAGCGAGCGGCAATCCGCTCGCGAAGCCCATCAGCAAGATCGCGAGGATTCGCGGATCGCGATAGACCCTCAGCGACGCGAGCCAGGATCTCATCGGCCGCGGCGAGATTTACGGCTTGGCTTTCTCGGCGTCGGCCGCGACCTGCATACGAATGATGTGATCGGGATCGCGGACCATCCCGCTTTGACCTTCGCCGCGCTTGATGGCGTCGATGAATTCCATGCCCGAAACGACCTGGCCGAAGATCGTGTACTTGCCATCGAGGAAGGGCGACGGCGCGAAGCAGATGAAGAACTGGCTGTCGGCGCTGTCGGGATCTTGCGCGCGCGCCATGCCGACCGTGCCGCGCAGGAAATGCGCCTGGCTGAACTCCGCCTTCAGATTCTGACCCGAGCCGCCGGTGCCGTCGCCGCGCGGATCGCCGGTCTGCGCCATGAAGCCGTCGATGACGCGGTGAAAGGCGAGGCCGTCATAAAAGCCCCGGCGGGCCAGCTCCTTGACTCGCGCGACCGTTTTTGGCGCCAGATCGGGGCGCAATTCGATCACGACTCGGCCCTTCGGCACGTCGAGGTAGAGTGTGTTCTCGAGATCGGCGGCGCTCACGGGACCTCCCAGATTGAAGATGAAGCCGACCGCGAGAGCGACGATAGCAAAAGCTCGAAGCATGGCGCGATCCATAATCGGTGATGGGGCAGTGAAAGCGGCGGGACCTTAGCGCAATCCTTTGCCCGGGGAAAGACGGCCTCCGGCGACGCGACGTCGCGCTACGAAAGATAGCGATTGATCCATCTCAAAGCGCGCTTGGCGATACCCGAGATAATCCCGCGCGTCACCGATCGGGGACGTTAAAAAAACGGAGCATCTCATGGACAATGCCACTTCTCTCGAAACGCCCCTCCACCGCGGTCTCATTCTGTTCTTCCGCGTTTCGATGGGCTGGGTTTTCCTCTATGCCGGCTTCACGCAAATTTTCATTGAACCCCATTGGACGGCCGTGAGCTTCCTCGGGCACACGAAGACCTTCCATGACATCTACGGTCCGCTGGCAACTTCGTCGCTGATGCCCCTGATCGATTTCTGCGTGAAATGGGGCCATTTGTTGATCGGCTTGTCGCTCGTCTCGGGCCTGATGGTGCGGGTGAGCGGCGTCTTCGGCATCATGCTGATGTTGGTCTACTGGTCGGCGCATCTCGATTTTCCCTATGTCTCGTCGCCGCTCAATTTCATTCTCGACGAGCACATCGTTGACGCCGCGGTCATCGTCTATCTCATCGCCGTGCGCGCGGGCCATGTTTTCGGCATCGATGGCTATGTCGAGAAACTTCCCGCGATCGAGAAAAATCCCTTCCTGCGCCCCTTGGTGCGCTGAACGACGTCGGGATCGCAAACGGCACGGCGCGCCCCGGCGGCGCGCCGTCGCTATTTTTCGCCGAGTGCCGATTTGACCGCGCCCAGCAGTTCCGACGCCGTGAAAGGCTTGCGCAGTAGCGTGGCGTTCGGGGCGAAGCGCGCGACCTCCGCCGTCTCGATCGAACCGCTCATATAAACGATCTTGAGATTCCCGCGCTTGCTTTCCGCCATCAATCCGATCGACAGGCCATGTGGCGTGCCGGGCGGCATGTTGATGTCCGCCAGTAGCAGATCGACCTCGTCGCTGCTTTCGATGATCGGAAGAGCGGTCACGAAATCCGTCGCCGTCGTGACGCGGAAACCAGCCGGTTCGAGCATGCGCCGCACCAGGCGGGCATAGGCCTCGTCGTCTTCGACCACAAGAATGTGTTTTGGCGTTGCCGGCGAATCTGTCATCGTTTCGCCTCCTGGTCGCGCCGCAAGCGTCCGCTTCGATGGTCGGTGACGATCGACGAGCTGCTGCTGCCCGGCGATGCGCTCCTGGGGCGGCGCAGAAATTCAACCCTCGGCTTTCGAGAATGAAGTTTGGGACCGCGGCTTGGCTTGCGTCAAGCGGGTTCCCGGGGCGCCATCGCGCACAAAGGCGCGATCAGCCGACCTCGACCTTGCGGCTTTCGCGCTTGCGCTCGTTCGGATCGAGAAAGCGCTTCCTCAGCCTGATGGATTTCGGCGTGACCTCGACCAGCTCGTCATCCGCGATGTAAGCGATCGCCTGCTCCAGGCTCATCAGGATCGGCGGCGTCAGGCGCACGGCCTCGTCGGCGGCCTTGGTCCGGATATTGGTGAGCTGCTTGCCTTTGGTCGGGTTGACCTCGAGATCGTTGCCGCGCGTATGCGCTCCGACGATCATGCCCTCGTAGACCGGGGTGCCCGGGGTGATGAACATCGGTCCGCGCTCTTCCAAATTCCACAGCGCATAGGCGACGGCCACGCCATCGGCGGTCGAGATCAGGACTCCGTTGCGCCGGCCTTCGACCGCGCCGCGCCACGGCCCGTAGCCGTGGAACAGCCGGCTCATCACGCCGGTGCCGCGCGTGTCGGTGAGAAACTCCCCGAGATAGCCGATGAGGCCGCGCGTCGGCGCCAAGAAGACGAGCCGCAGCTTGCCGCCGCCGGTCGGCCGCATTTCCTGCATTTCGCCTTTTCGCAGCGACATTTTCTCGACCACGATCCCGGCATAGGGTTCGTCGAGGTCGATGACGACCTCCTCCATCGGCTCGAGCCGCTGACCGGAGGCGGGATCCGACTTGAAGAGGACGCGCGGACGCGAGATCGCGAGCTCGAAGCCCTCGCGGCGCATCGTCTCGATCAACACGCCCAATTGCAGCTCGCCGCGCCCGGCGACTTCGGTCGCGTCGCGTTGCTCGCTCTCGCGCACGTGAATGGCGACGTTGCCCTCGGCCTCGCGCCGCAACCGCTCCACGATCATGCGCGAGGTGACTTTGCTGCCCTCGCGCCCGGCGAGCGGCGAATCGTTGACCGCGAAGGTCATCGCCAAAGTCGGGGGATCGACCGGAATGGAAGGAAGCGCCGCCTCGATTTCCGGTGCGCAGATGGTGTCGGCGACGGTCGTCTCGGCAAATCCGGCAATCGCGATGATGTCGCCCGCTTCGGCCTCCTCGATCGGCCGCCGATCAAGTCCGCGAAAGGCCAGAAGCTTCGTCAGTCGCGCGGTCTCGATGACCTTGTTGTCGCGTGACAGGGATTTGACCGGCATGTTGACGCGGGCGACGCCGCTATGGATCCGGCCCGTGAGCACGCGGCCCAGATAGGGATCGTTTTCGAGCGTCGTCACGAGCATGGCGAAGGGCGCGGCGACGTCGGCCACGGGCGGTCTCACGTGGCGCAGGATCAGATCGAACAGCTGAACCAGATCCTTGCGCTCCTCGCTCAAATCCGTGACCGCCCAGCCGGCGCGGCCGGAGGCGTAAAGCGTCGGAAAGTCGAGCTGCTCGTCATCGGCGTCGAGCGCGGCGAACAGATCGAAGATCTCGTTATGGACCTCGACGGGGCGCGCGTCCGAGCGGTCGATCTTGTTGATGACGACGATCGGGCGCAGGCCCTGGCGCAGCGCCTTGCCGACGACGAATTTGGTTTGCGGCATCGGTCCTTCGGCGGCATCGACCAGGACGAGCACGCCGTCGACCATGCTCAGGATGCGCTCGACCTCGCCGCCGAAATCGGCGTGACCCGGCGTGTCGACGATATTGATGCGGGTCTCGTGCCACTGCACCGAGGTGCATTTGGCGAGAATCGTGATCCCGCGTTCGCGTTCGAGATCGTTCGAATCGAGCGCCCGCTCCATCACCTGCTGGTTGGCGCGAAAGGCCCCGCTCTGGCGCAACAACTGGTCGACCAGGGTCGTCTTGCCGTGGTCGACATGGGCGATGATGGCGATATTTCGGATATCCATGCGGCGCCTGCTTCAGGCCAGTCCCGCCTTTGCCGCCAGATCCTTGAGCTTGACCTCCGGCCGCGCGCCGAAATGAGAAATGATCTCGGCGGCGCAAAGCGCGCCCAGCTTGGCGCAATGCGCCAGATCCTTGCCGCGCGTGAAGCCGTAAAGGAAGCCGCTGGCGAAAAGGTCGCCGGCACCCGTCGTGTCGACCACCTTGGCGACCGGCGCGGCGGGTACCGTGACCTGATCCTTCGCCGTGATGACGATGGCGCCCTTCTCGCTGCGCGTCAGAACGGCGATCTCCGCCTCGCCGCGAACCGCGGCGGCCGCTTTCTCGAAATCCTTGGTCTCGTAAAGCGAGCAGATTTCCGCCTCGTTGGCGAAAAGAATGTCGACATGGCCGCGGATCAAGTCGCGGAAATCGGCGCGGTGGCGGTCGACGCAGAACGGATCGGAGAGGGTGAGGCTGACCTTTCGGCCGGCCTTATGCGCGATCTCCCCGGCCTGGCGGAACGCCGCTTTCGCCAGCGGGCGGTCGAACAAATAGCCTTCGAGATAGGTCAGCTGGGCCGCGGCGACGAGCTCGCGATCGACGTCGCCGGGCTCGAATTCGACCGATGCGCCCAGGAACGTGTTCATGGTTCGTTGCGCGTCGGGCGTCACGAGGATGAGGCACCGCGCCGTCGCCGGGCCGGTCTTTAATGGCTCCGTGTCGTATTGGACGCCCGCCGCGCGCAGATCATGCGCAAAGACCTTGCCCAGCAGGTCATCGGCGACTTTCCCGATATAGGCACCTTTGCCGCCGAGCGAGGCGATGCCGGCGATCGTGTTCGCGGCCGAGCCGCCCGAGGCTTCGAGGCCCGGCCCCATGCGGCCGTAGAGCGCATGGGCGCGCGCCTGGTCGATGAGCGCCATCGTGCCTTTGGTGAGCTTTTCCGCGACGATGAAAGATTCGTCCGCCTGTGCGAGGACGTCGACGATCGCATTGCCGATGCCGACGACATCGATGGTGGGGGCCGTCATGGATATTTCCGACACTAGGGGTGAGGTTGCGGTGCAGTATAGGGGGCTTTCGCGCGGGGGCAAGCCCGGCATTTTGCTTAAAGTCTCTTTATTTACTGATCATTAAATGCTCTATTGTACAGGGGTGCATGGTTGATCCGGCGCCCTGCCTTGTCGTCAGCGAGCGGCATGGGCGGTTCAAGGTCGAAAGAATGTCAAGTTTGCTTGCACGGATAGCCGGCTCCCTCGCGGTCGCGATGACCACGGCGCTCCTTGCCGCATGTGCCGCGCCCTCGGGCGCCCCGTCGCGCGCCTCCGCGCCAGCCGCGCTTTTGACGCCGACCCCTGTTTCGGCGGTGGCTCCCTTGCGTATTCCGAGCCTGCGGGAACTCACCGGTCTGCGCCCGCCCGAAATCATTGCGATGCTGGGCCAACCCGAATTGAAGCGCGACGAATCACCGGCACAGCTGTGGCAGTACCGCACCGCGGATTGCGTGCTCAATCTTTTCTTTTATCGGGATCCCAGCGGTTACCGGCTGATGCGGGCCGAGAGTTGGGCGCGCGACTTCGCCGCCAGCGCGACCCCGACGCGCTGCCGCGATGCAAACGCGCCCGCGGCCGCGCATTTGGCCGCAACGCGATCGGCGCTCTGATCGCGCCGCCGCCGCCTCAGGCGAGGCGTTTTTCGATCGCGTCCCAGACCAGCTTCTCGATCCTCAAACCGTCGAGGCGGTTGATTTCCTGAATCCCGGTCGGCGAGGTGACGTTGATCTCGGTGAGATAATCGCCGATCACGTCGATGCCGACAAAGACCAAGCCCTTGTCGCGCAAGGTCGGGCCGATCGACGCGCAAATGTCGCGCTCGCGGCGCGTCAGCTTCGTCTTCAAGGCCTTGCCGCCGACATGAAGATTGGCGCGCGCCTCGCCCTTGGCCGGGACCCGCAACACCGCGCCCACCGGTTCGCCATCGACCAGGATGATCCGCTTGTCGCCTTTGCGCACCTCCGGAAGATAGCGCTGAACCACGATCGGCTCGCGGTAGAACGCCGCGAAGCTCTCGAGCAGCGCGTTGAAATTCTCGTCGTCCCTGGTGACGCGAAAGACGCCGGCGCCGCCATTGCCGAAGAGCGGCTTCAGAATGATGTCGCGGTGGTGGCGGCGAAAGGCGAGGATCGCGTCGCGATCGCTGGAGACGAGCGTCGGCGGCATGAGACCCAAGAAATGCGTGGCGAAAAGCTTCTCGGGCGCGTTCCGCACGCTGGCCGGATCGTTGACGACGAGAACTTTGCCGCTCACATGTTCGAGCACATGCGTCGCGGTGATGTAGGCCATGTCGAAGGGCGGGTCCTGACGCATCAGAATCACGTCCATCTTGGCAAGATCGAGCGTCTCGAACCGCCCGAGCTCCGCGAAGCGCCGGCTCGCGCGCCGCACCTTCATGCGCCGCGCCTTGGCGACGACGCGGCCGTCGATGAGGCTCAAATGGCGCGGCAGGTAGTGATAAAGCCGATGACCGCGCGCCTGAGCCTCGAGCGCCAGGACGAACGTCGAATCCGCTTTAACGTTGATGGTCTCGATCGGATCCATCTGGATGGCGACGAGACTCATTTCAACGGCGTGACCTCGATCGTATCGCGCGGGGTGGGCGCGGCGGATGGCGACAATTCCGTCGGCGGCGCGCCGGCGCTCGGCGGCGGCATCCGCGCCGGCGCCTGGTCTCCGACGCGGATGAAGGCGATGACGCGCGCCACGTTGGAAAGATTGCGCGCATAGGACAAGACACGGTCGCGTTCGCCGGCGTTGCGCGCATAGCCCAGGATATAAACGATGCCGTTCAAGGTATGGACCGTGAAGTTCGAAGACCGCACCTGCGAGTCGGCGAGGAGTTGGGCGCGCAAGGTGTTGCTCACGATATTGTCGCGCGCATCCTGCGCGAGGTTCGTCGGCTGGCCGACTTGAATCTCGTTATTGATCTCTTTGACGCCATCGATCTTGCCGACGAGCTGCTCGGCCTTCTCCTTCCAATCGGCGGTGGGCACGATTCCGGTGATGAGAAGGCGCCCGTCATAGACCGTGGCGGTCAGATCGCGCGCAAGGTCGAGGTTGTAATCGGCCCAGTTCTTGTGTGCGATCGTGCCGATCGCGGCATCCTGGGCGAGCTGTTGCGGCGTACGTTCTTCGGTCGCGAGGGTATAGCCGCCGGCCGCCACGCCGCCCACGGCGGCGACAACGCAACCGCCGAGCGGCGCCGTTGCCGCCAAGGCGCCGACGCAAAGAAACGCTCGCACGCATGAGAATCGAATCACAACCGCCATCCCTTTCCTTGACGCATGCAAACTCTAGGTAATCGAGCCTCCTTTGACAATCGACGGCGCGATTCGCCGGCCGCAAGATTTCTCAGCCCCGCTATTCCGCCCGCCAGGCATCGACGAGATGCCGCGGCAGCCGGCGCGGCGCGACCAGCATCACGTCGAAACGCGGCGAAAGCCGGGCAAGATCGGGGCGGTTCGCAAGAAAATAGCTCAGCGCGCGCGCGATCCTTTGCCGTTGCCGCGCGGTCACGGCCTCGCTCGCCATCCTCAGATCGCCGCGGGCCTTCACCTCGATCGCGGCCAAGACGCCGCCGCGCCGGGCGACCAGGTCGATCTCGCCGACGGGCGTGCGATAACGCCGCGCCAGGATGCGATAGCCTTTGAGCCGCAAATGCCAAAGGCAGAAGAGTTCGGCGCGGTCGCCGCGGCGGAAGGCCGCGCGCCGGCGCTCGCGGCTCACGCGTTGCGCCCGGCCAGCGCCAGCGCCCGCTGATAGACGAGCCGGCGGGGGCGGCCGGTCGCCGCCGACACCGCGGCGCTGGCGTCCTTGACGCTCATCGTGGCGAGCGCCGTGCCGAGCGCCGCATCGAGCGCGTCCTCACCGAGCGTGTCTTGCGCTTCCTGCACTGGCGGCCCGACGACGATCACGATCTCGCCCTTGGGCGGGCCGGCCTCGCGATAATGTGCCGCCAGCTCCACGAGGGTCCCGCGTCGAACCTCCTCGTAGAGCTTTGTCAGTTCGCGCGCGACCGCGGCGGGGCGGTTCCCGAGGATTTCGGCCATGTCGCCCAGGGCGGCGGCAAGGCGGGGCGCCGTCTCGAAGAAGATCAGCGTCGCCGGCACCGCCGTGAGCGCGCTCAACCCGCGCTTGCGCGGACCGGATTTGGGCGGCAGGAAGCCGGCAAAGAGAAACCGGTCCGAGGGCAGACCGGAAAGGAGAAGCCCAGCCAGGGCCGCGGACGGACCGGGCAAGGTCGATACCGGAATTCCCTCCGCGAGCGCGGCGCGGACGAGCTTGAAACCGGGGTCGGAGACGAGCGGGGTGCCGGCGTCGGCGATCAGCGCCACGACCGCGCCCGATTTCAAGCGGGCGATCAGATGCGGGCGCATGCGCTCGGCATTGTGCTCGTGATAGGGAATACGCGGCGTCGCCAAACCGAAATGCGTGAGCAGCTTTCCGCTGACGCGGGTGTCCTCGCAGGCGATCAAATCGGCCGTAGCCAGAAGATCGAGCGCGCGCAAGCTGATATCGCGCAGATTGCCGATCGGTGTCGCGATGAGGTAAAGCCCGGGAGCAAATTGCGCCGCGCCGGAGATAGCGGGCGGTTTACTTCGCGCTTGCGCCTCGATAGGCTTTGCCGCGCTCGACTCGCCTTGTCCGGAGATCCCGCGTGCCGATTTGCGACCGCTGGCCTTTTGCGCGTCTTGCCGCCGCGGCATGTCTCCTCGCTTCCGCGCTGGCACTCGCCTCATGCGCAGATTTCAAAATACCGAGCTTTCAGTCGGGCCCGCAAGCAACCTCGCCGCGCGCCCAGGAACCGGTACCGTCGCCGGCCACGGCGGCGCCGCGAGCAGAAATCCTGCCGCCCATCACCGCCGCGCCTTCTCCGGCCGCTCCGGCCCCCGGCAAGGTCAATGTCGCCCTGCTTTTACCTTTGAGCGGCCCCAGCGGCACCTTGGGTCAGGCGATGCTGAATGCCGCTCAAATGGCGCTCTATGATCTGGCCGATGAGCGGCTCGAACTCCTGACGCGCGATACGCAAGGCACCGCGGCCGGCGCGGCCGATGCCGCCCAGGCGGCGATCGCCGGCGGCGCCCAGCTCATCCTCGGTCCGTTGCTGGCGGGCGCGGTCGAAGCCGTGAAGCCAATTGCGCGCTCGGCCCATGTTCCGATGATCGCGTTTTCGACCGCGACGCAGCTGGCGGGTAACGGCACCTATCTCATGGGCTTCACGCCGAACCAGGAAATCGCGCGCGTCATCGCCTATGCCCATGCCCATGGCCATGACCGCTTTGCCGTGCTCGCGCCGCGCGTGCCCTATGGCCAAGTCGTGGCCGATGGGGTGCGCGCGGCCGTGGCCGCCAACGGAGCGACGCTGGTGCGCGTGGAATTCTACGATCCTTCCTTGGGCGACATCGCGGCGAGCGTGCGCAGCTTCGCGGCGCAGGGGCATGATTTCGACGCGCTCTTCCTTCCCGAAGGCGACGGGCGGCTGAAGACCTTGGCGCCGCAACTGCCTTATTTCGGCATCGATCCGGACGCGGTGAAGTTTCTCGGCACCGGCTTGTGGGACGAACCCGGACTCGGCACCGAGCCGGCGCTGGATGGCGGCTGGTATGCGGCACCGCCTCCGGCCTTGCGCGCCGCCTTCGAGCAGCATTACCGCGATCTTTACAAGACATCGCCGCCGCGGCTCGCGACCTTGGGCTATGACGCGACCGCCCTGGCTGCGGTCCTTTCGCGCGCGCCTCAAGGCGCCGACTTCTCCGACGCGACGCTCACCAACCCGAACGGGTTTTCCGGAGTGGATGGAATCTTTCGGTTGCGTGCCGATGGGCTGGTCCAGCGCGGGCTCGCCGTGCTTGAAGTGCATCGCGGCGCGGGCACCGTGATCGATCCGGCGCCGCAAAGCTTCCAGGACATCGGGTACTGACCGCAGCGCTCAGGCGAGGAGCGCGCCGAGCACCGCATTGAGGCGCTGGCGGCCGGCTTCGGTCGCGCGCAGCTCCTTGTCGTCGAGGGCGAGGAAGCCGCCCGCGATGAGTGGTTCGAGGCGCGCCGAATCGAGTGCCGATTCGATGTCAACGCCGGTCTCGTCGCGGAAACGCGCGCGCGCCACGCCTTCATCGAGACGCAATCCCATCATCACGAGTTCATCGCGCCGTTCCGTGCGGCCGAGAATTGTCTCTTCCTCGCAGCCGCTCCGGCCCGTCTCGACGGCTCGCAGCCAGGTTTCGGGCGCGCGCCAGTTGCGCAGCGCGCGTTTTTGGCCGTCCAGGCTGAGCCGCCCATGCGCGCCCGGGCCAAGCCCGAGATAATCGCCATAGCGCCAATAGACGAGGTTGTGGCGGCATTCGCCGCCCGGACGCGCGTGATTGGATATCTCGTAAGCGCGGAGCCCCGCGGCCTTGAGCAGGTCCTGCGTCGTCTCGTACAGGGCGCCTTGCAAATCCTCGTCGGGAAGAACGAAATCGCCGCGCGCATGCGCTGGCGCAAAGGCGGTGCCGGGCTCGATCGTCAGCTGGTAGACCGAGAGATGATCGCCCGCCATGGCGAGCGCCGCGCGCAGCTCGCTCTCCCAAGCCGCGACGCTTTGCCCGGGCCGCGCATAAATGAGATCGAAGGAAAAACGCGGGAAATGCTTGGCGGCGAGCCCGACGGCCGCTCGCGCCTGAGCCGCGTCGTGGCCGCGGCCCAAAAAGCGCAACGCTCGATCATCGAGCGCTTGCACGCCCAAGGAAACGCGATTGACGCCGGCGCTGCGAAAACCTTCAAAACGCGCGGCCTCGACCGAGGTTGGATTGGCTTCGAGCGTGATCTCGATCTTGTCCTCGAAGCTCCAGTGTGCGGCGAGGCCGTCGATGATCGCCGCGACCGTGGCCGGTGCCATCAGCGACGGCGTGCCCCCGCCGAAGAAGATCGAGGCGATACGCCGGCCCGCAAGCCGCGGTGCGGCGCGATCGAGCTCCGCCAGCAGCGCGCCGCGCCAGCGCGCTTCGTCGATCTGCTCGCGGACATGGGAATTAAAATCGCAATAGGGGCATTTCGAGAGACAAAACGGCCAATGGATATAGATGCCGAAGCCCGCGTCCTGCATGGCCTAGCCGTTTTCGCACGCGGTGCCAAAACAGGCCGCTGCGAGCTTGCGGAACGCCACCGTGCGATGGCTTGCCCGCATCCGCGTTTCGGGATCGAGCTCGCCGAAGGTGCGCGTTTCGCCCTCGGGGAGAAAGATCGGATCATAGCCGAAGCCGCGTGTGCCGCGCGGCGGGAAGATCACGCTGCCATGAACCTCGCCGCGGAAACTCTCGATCTCTCCGTCGGGCCAGGCGAGCGCCAACACGGCGACGAAAATTGCGCGGCGATCGCTCTTGCCCTGAAGCTCGCGCTCGACGCGTGCCATGGCCGGACGGAAATCCTTGTTCGCGTCCGCCCAGCGTGCCGAATAGATCCCGGGCGCGCCGCCCAAAGCCGGCACCACCAAACCCGAATCATCGGCCAAAGCCGGCCGGTTGCTCGCGCGCGCCGCCGCATGCGCTTTGATCGCCGCATTTTCTTCGAAGCTTGCGCCGGTCTCTTCCGGCTCGGGCAGGCCCAGCGCGCCCGCGCTCACCGCCTCGATCCCGCAAGGAGACAGCAACGCCCTCATCTCGGCAAGCTTACCCGGATTGTGGGTCGCAATCACCAAAGCGCCGCCAGCGAAGCGCCGCGTCATGGTCAGGCGAGGCCGAGCGCGCGCCGCTGGAGGTCGATGAGCTGTGCCACGCCGCGGCGGGCAAGCAGCAGGAGCTCGGCGAATTGCGTCTCTTGGAAGGGCGTGTGCTCGGCGGTCGCCTGGATCTCGACGATCCCGCCCGTGCCGGTGAGCACGAAATTGGCGTCGGTCGCGGCGGAAGAATCTTCGGCATAGTCGAGATCGAGGACCGGGTGGCTCTCATGGATGCCGCAGGACACCGCGGCGACGGCGTCGGTCAATGGCAATTTGGCGAGCAGCTTTGCCTCGACCAGCCGCGCGATCGCCTGGTAGAGCGCGACATAGCTTCCGGTGATGGCGGCGGTGCGCGTGCCGCCATCGGCCTGAAGCACGTCGCAATCGATCCGGATCTGGCGCTCGCCCAGGGCCGCGAGGTCGGTGACCGCACGCAGGCTTCGCCCGATGAGGCGCTGGATTTCCTGTGTGCGTCCCGATTGCTTGCCGCGCGCGGCCTCGCGGTCGGTGCGCGTATGGGTGGAGCGCGGCAGCATGCCATACTCCGCCGTCACCCAGCCGCGCCCGGTATTGCGCAGGAAAGGCGGAACCTTCTCTTCGACGGTCGCCATGCACAGAACATGCGTGTCGCCGAACCGCGCGAGGCACGAGCCCTCGGCGTATTTGGCGAAACCGGGTTCGAGGCTGACGGCTCGCATCTCGTTGGGAGCGCGGCCGGAAGGGCGCGGCATGGTCTTTCTCTTTCCTCGCGGTGAAGGCGGAAACCTAGTGCGCGGCCCGAGCGAGGTAAAGAGTGCGCTTGGGCGACGCGCGGGCATCGAAAGCGGCCCAGGTTGACGCTACCCCGCGCCATTCCTACATTTCCGACCAATGTCCCCGCAACTGCCGAAGCCGACGATCAGCGAACTCAACGAGCGCAGCCGGGAAATTTTCCGGATGATCGTCGATTCCTATGTCGAGACCGGCGAGCCGGTGGGCTCGCGCACCTTGGCGCGGCTCGGGCGGCTTGATCTCTCGCCGGCGTCGATCCGCAACGTGATGGCCGATCTCGAAGATGCGGGCCTGCTCTTCGCCCCCCACACCTCGGCCGGCCGGCTGCCGACCGAGGCGGGCTTGCGGCTCTTCGTCAGCGGGCTTTTGGAATTGGGCGGTCTCGGCGAATCCGAGCGTCAAAGCATCGAGGCACGCTGCGCCGCCGCAGGTAAGAGCCTGCCGCAGGCGCTGGTCGAGGCGACGACCGCACTTTCGGGCCTGTCGCGCTGCGCGAGCCTCGTCATCGCGCCCAAGACCGAGCGCCCTCTGAAACATATCGAGTTCGTTCCCTTGTCCCCCGGGCGCGCCCTCGTCGTGCTGGTTACCGAGGACGGTCTGGTTGAGAACCGGCTCATTGAAGTGCCGCTCGGCACGCCGCCTTCGACCTTGCAGGCCGCGACGAATTACCTGAACAGCCGGCTCTTGGGCCGCACCGTCGAGGAAGCCAAGACGGCGATCCTGACGGAGATCGATTCCCGCCGCGCACAGCTCGACGAATTGACGGCAAAACTGGTCGAGGCCGGACTCGCTTCTTGGGCGGGCGGGCTCGAGCGCAGCGCGCTGATCGTGCGCGGCCAGGCCAACCTTTTGGAAGACGTGACCGCGCTCGCCGATCTCGAGCGCTTGCGCAAACTTTTCGAGATGCTTGAGACCAACGAGGCGATGGTGCGTCTTCTTGATGCGACGCGCGAAGGCGAAGGGGTGCAGATCTATATTGGCTCCGCCAATCCGCTCTTCGGCGTTGCCGGCTGCTCCGTGGTCGTTTCGCCTTATATGAACAGCCGTGAGCAAGTGGTGGGCGCGATCGGCGTGATCGGTCCCACGCGAATCAATTACGCGCGCATCATTCCTCTGGTGGATTACACGGCGAAAGTCATCGGACGCATGTTGGGTTGAGAGCAAGCAAGGCAATGAATCAGGACAGTGACGAGAACATGGCGCCCCAACCGGAGCGCGAGGAAGCGCCGGCCGCCGGCGCGAACGCGGAGGAGCTTGTCGCGAAGCTCGAAGCCGACCTCGCCGAGGCGAAGGACCGGCTTTTGCGCGCCCTGGCAGAGACCGAGAATCAGCGCCGCCGCGCGCAGCGCGAGCGCGAAGACGCACAGCGCTACGGCTCGGCCTCTTTTGCGAAGGATCTTCTCGACGTGGCCGACAATCTGCGCCGTGCGCTTGACAGCGTCGCGCCCGACGCGGTGCAGGACGAGCGCGTCAAGGCGCTCATCGAGGGCGTCGCTGCGACCGAGCGCGCGCTCCTCGCCGCCTTCGAGCGCAATGGCGTTCGTCGAATCGAGCCGCAACTCGGCGACCGTTTCGATTTCAACCTGCATCAGGCGATGTTCGAGGCCGAGAATAGCGGCCACCCGCCCGGCAGCGTGGTGCAAGTGCTGCAGGCCGGCTACCAGATGCATGATCGCTTGCTGCGGCCGGCGCTCGTCGGCGTCGCCAAGGCGCAGGCGCAACCCAAGGATAAGGATACGCCGCACATCGACACGGTCGCCTGAAGGCGCCGGCGCGGCACGCCAGGGAGGGGCAAGATGGCGGCGGGCACCAAGGTCTATCTCGATTACACGCAGCAGGAGCTCGACGACGCGTTCGAGCAGACGCTCTGGGCGCCCAATTTCGAAGAGCTCCGCGACGCCAACAAGGCGCGTTGCGCCGCGGTCCGCGGCAAGCTCGAGCATTTCGAGCTCCGTTATGGACCGGGGGCGGAAGAGACCCTCGAGGTCCTGCCCGCGGCGAAGTCCGGCGCACCGGTGCTGTTGTTCGTTCATGGCGGGCGGTGGCGTCCTCAACCCGACAACGCCTTCGTCTATTTCGCCGATACGGTGGTGAATGCGGGCGCGCATTTCGTCGCCGCGCGGTTTTCGACGCTCGATCCGCCCCAATCGCCGACGCGTCTCCCCGACATGATCGCCGAACTGCGCCGCGCCGTGATCTGGCTCTCGCAGAATGCATCGAGCTTTGGCGGCGATCCGGCGCGGCTCCATGTCATCGGCCATTCCTCGGGGGCGCATTTGACCGGCGTGCTGCTCACGACCGACTGGAAGAGCCTCGGCGGGCCGGAAAAGCCGCTCAAGAGCGGAGCCTGCGTGTCCGGCATGTACGAGCTTCGGCCCGTGCTGCTCTCGGCCCGCAGCGCCTATGTCAAGCTCTCGGCCGAAGAAGAAGACGCGCTCAGCCCGATCCGGCATCTCGATCGCGTTCGATGCCCAATCCTCGTCGCCTATGGCGATCGCGAGAGTCCGGAATTTCGCCGCCAGGGGCGGGAATTCGCCGCCGCCTTGCGCGCCCGCCCTCTTGCCGGCGAGGAGATGATCCTCCCGGGCCTCAATCATTTCGAGGGCATCCGCTCGATGATCGAGCCCGATTCGGCGCTGGCGCGCGCCGTCATGGGGCAGATGGGGCTCGGTTCCTAATTCGGGATCGCGCCGGATCCGCGCTCCCGACCAATAAATCTCCGCGATTTCAATGTGATATTCCGTTCCGCGCGGCGCCCTGCGCATGAATCTGCCGTTGCATTGCGAATGATTTGCATTTACATTTCGAGCCTCGAAAATCAGGGGCCAATTGATGCTGCTCAGGTCGATTTTTGCCGCCGGCCTCGTCGCAGGCGCCATGCTCGCGGCGGCCGCGCCGGCGCGTTGCGATGACGACACCTATACGCTCACGATCAAGGATCGCCAGTTCATGCCCGGCGAAATCCGGATTCCGGCGGGCAAGAAGATCTCGCTCATCGTCAAGAATTTGGATGCGACGCCTTCGGAATTCGAGAGCACCGATCTCAACCGCGAGAAGGTGGTGACCGGAGGCAGCGCCGTGACGGTCTTCATCGGCCCGCTACGCCCGGGGAGCTATGAGTTCTTCGACGATTTCAACCCCGACGCGACCCACGGCCGCATTGTCGCCCAATAGCAAGGAAGCAAGGAAACGCCGGATGCGCGGGTCACGAATCATCTGGGCCGGGTGTCGGGCCGCCTTTGTTGCCGCTGGGGCGTTGGTCTTTTCGATCGCGACCGCCCGGGCCGAGTTCAAGCTGCATTCGCCGATCGTGGATTACCGCGAGGTCGAATTCGAGCACAATGGCGACGTCACCTTGGACAAGAGCGGCAGCGGCAAGAACAACGCCCAGAGCTTCACTTACGAGTTGGGCTATGGCGTGACGCCCTGGTGGGAGCCCGAAATCGAAGGCGAATTCGAAACCGAACCCGGCCAGAACCAGCGCTTCGTCGCCACCACCTTCGAGAACACGTTTCAACTCACCGAGCAGGGAAAATACTGGGCGGATATCGGCTTCTTCGCGGAATATTCTCATGCGCCGACGCGCACCGGCCCGGACAGCTTCACCTTCGGGCCGTTGGTGCAAAAACAGGCGGATACGCTGTTCGGCCTCGATCTCGGCCACGACACGCTGCACACGCTCAACCTGCTGGTGACCAAGGAGATCGGCACTAACCGGGAGGACGCGACGCCGCTGTCGATCGCCTGGCAGTCCCGGCTGCGGCTCAATGCCTATTTCGAGCCGGGCATCGAGTATTACGGCCAGGTCAGCAGCATCGCCGGCGCCAGCACCTCGGACCAGAAGGAACCGGTCCAGCACCGGCTCGGTCCGGTGCTGGTGGGCCAATACAACATGTACGGTTACGGCAAGATCAAATACGAGCTCGGCTACCTGTTCGGCCTCAACGCCGCCACCGAACGGGGCGCGGTACGCTGGCGTCTCGAATACGAAAAGCCTTTCTGAGCGCCCCCGCCATCGCGGACCGGCGGCGGGCGGCCTGATCCGGGGCCCCGGCGCAGGACGCGGGCTCAATTCAAGGCAAAATCGGAGCGGTTTCGGTGCCGCCCCCGTTGCACGCCCTGGGGCCCGCCCACATATATATGGCTCAATCCGCCAGGGTCTCCTGGCCAACCGATCCGCGGGGGATTTCGCAGTGCCTATCCGGGGCTGCGGGGCCCTGCTGCAACAAAGGGGTGGTTATGGCAAAAGTCATCGGCATCGATCTCGGCACGACCAATTCTTGCGTCGCCGTGATGGAAGGCAAGAGCGCCAAGGTCATCGAAAACAGCGAGGGCGCGCGAACGACGCCATCGATGGTCGCGTTCATGGAAGGCGGCGAGCGGCTGGTCGGCCAGGCGGCCAAGCGCCAGGCGGTGACCAATCCGGACAATACGCTGTACGGGGTGAAGCGCCTCATGGGCCGGCGCATGACCGACCCGATGGTCGCGAAGGAGAAAGAGCTCGTCCCCTTCAAGATCATCCCCGGCGATAACGGCGATGCCTGGGTCGAGAGTCGCGGCAAGAAATACGCGCCCTCTCAGATCAGCGCCTTCATCCTCCAGAAGATGAAAGAAACCGCCGAAGCCTATCTCGGCGAAACCGTCACCGAAGCGGTGATCACCGTCCCGGCCTATTTCAACGACAGTCAGCGTCAGGCGACCAAGGATGCCGGCCGGATCGCCGGCCTCGAAGTCTTGCGCATCATCAACGAACCGACCGCTGCGGCGCTCGCCTATGGGCTCGAGCAGAAAAAGAACGGCACGATCGCGGTCTATGACCTTGGCGGCGGGACCTTCGATATCTCGATCTTGGAGATCGGCGACGGCGTCTTCGAGGTGAAGTCGACCAATGGCGACACCTTCCTCGGCGGCGAGGATTTCGACAAGCGCATCATCGATTACCTGGCCGACGAGTTCAAAAAGGAGCAGGGCATCGATCTGCGCACCGACCGCCTGGCGCTTCAGCGCCTCAAGGAAGCGGCGGAGAAGGCCAAGATCGAGCTGTCCGCTTCGATGCAGACCGAGGTCAACCTGCCCTTCATCACCGCGGATCAGGCCGGTCCCAAGCATCTCAACATCAAGCTGACGCGCGCCAAGCTCGAGGCGCTGGTCGATGAGCTGATTCAGAGGACCATCGAGCCCTGCCGCAACGCGATCAAGGATGCGGGGTTGAAGGCCTCCGAGATCAACGAGGTGATCCTGGTCGGCGGCATGACCCGCATGCCCAAGGTCATCGAGGTGGTGAAGCAGTTCTTCGGCAAGGAGCCCAACCGCTCGGTCAATCCGGACGAGGTCGTCGCCGTCGGCGCCGCCATCCAGGCCGGCGTGCTCAAGGGCGAAGTGAAGGACGTGCTTCTGCTCGACGTGACGCCCTTGTCGCTCGGCATCGAGACCCTGGGCGGCGTCTTCACGCGCCTGATCGACCGCAACACCACGATCCCGACCAAGAAGAGCCAGACCTTCTCGACCGCCGAGGACAATCAGACCGCGGTCACGATCCGGGTCTTCCAGGGCGAGCGCGAGATGGCCGCGGACAACAAGCTTCTGGGGCAGTTCGACCTCGTCGGCATTCCGCCGGCGCCGCGCGGCATGCCGCAGGTCGAGGTCACCTTCGATATCGACGCCAATGGCATCGTTTCGGTTCAGGCCAGGGACAAGGCCACCGGCAAGGAGCAACAGATCCGCATCCAGGCTTCGGGCGGCCTGTCGCAAGGCGACATCGAGAAGATGGTGAAGGATGCCGAGGCGCATGCCGACGAAGACAAGAAGCGGCGCGAATTGGTCGAGGCGAAGAATCAGGCCGAGGCCCTCATTCACACCACCGAGCGCACCCTGAACGAAGCCGGCGACAAGGTTCCGGCGGGCGACCGCGAGGCCGTCGAGCAGGCCATCGCCGCGCTCAAGGGCGTCGCCGGGGGCGACGATGCGGCGCAGATCAAGGCGAAGCACGACGCCCTGGCCCAGGTTGCGATGAAGATCGGCGAGGCCATGTACAAGGCGCAAGCCTCGCCCGGCGCCGAGGGCGGCCCGCAGGCGGGCGGGCCGCAAGCGGGCGCGGGCGGCGCGGCCGGCGGCGACAAGGTGGTCGATGCCGATTTCGAAGAAGTGGACGATAAGAAGCGCGGCTCGGCCGATTGAGGCGAGTCGCAGCCTGAAAAGCAGCCGCCCCGGCGTTCCGGGGCGGTTTGCTGTCCGGGGTTCGTGTCGGGGGTAGCGGGTAAAGGCGATGGCGAAGCAAGACTTCTATGAGCTTCTGGGCGTGACGCGCGAAGCCTCGCCCGAGGACATCAAGAAGGCGTTCCGCAAGCTCGCGATGCAATGTCATCCCGATCGCAACCCCGGCGACAAGGACGCCGAGCACCGTTTCAAAGCCATCAACGAAGCCTATGACGTGCTGAAGGACGAGCAGCGGCGCGCGGCCTATGATCGCTTCGGCCACGCCGCTTTTGAAAATGGCGGCCGCGGCGCCGGCGCCGGCGATTTCGGCGGCGGTTTTGCCGATATCTTCGAAGAGATGTTCGGCTCGATGATGGGCGGCCGCGGCGGGCAGGGCGGCGGCAATCGCGGCAACGATCTTCGCTATAATCTCGAAATCACGCTCGAAGAAGCGTTCAAGGGCCGCGAAACCCAAGTGCGGGTTCCGACCCTGGCGTCCTGCGAGGCCTGCCATGGCAGCGGCGCCGAAGCCGGCTCGCGGCCGAGCAATTGTCCGACCTGCCGCGGCTCCGGGCGCGTGCGCACGCAGCAGGGTTTCTTCACCATGGAGCGCACCTGCCCGTCCTGTCACGGCGCCGGCAAGGTGATCGAGAATCCCTGCCGGGCCTGCGGCGGTCAAGGCCGCGTGCGCAAGGAGAAGACGCTCAACGTCACGATCCCGCCCGGCGTCGAGGACGGCACGCGCATCCGCCTGGCCGGCGAGGGCGAGGCGGGTCTGCGCGGCGGCGGCAATGGCGATCTCTACATCTTTCTCGGCCTGCGGGCGCATCCGCTTTTTCAGCGCGACGGCGCCAATATCTATTGCCGCGTGCCGATCGCGATGCCGACCGCGGCTTTAGGCGGCTCGATCGAGGTGCCGACGATCGACGGCAATCGCGCCAAGGTCACGATCCCGGCGGGAACGCAGTCGGGCCACCAATTCCGGCTCAAGGGCAAGGGCATGTCGGTGCTCAGGAGCCATGCGCGCGGCGACATGTTCGTCCAGGTCAGCGTCGAGACGCCCGTGCATCTGACCAAGCGCCAGCAGGAATTGCTGCGCGAATTCGAACGCGAAGGCGGGGAGCGCACCAGCCCCGAAAGCGAAGGCTTTTTCGCCAAGGTGAAGGAGTTCTTCGAGGATCTGCGTGAATAGCTCCATCGGTGCCGTCTCCGTCTCGAAGCGCTCGGTTTGGTCGTCACTTGCGTTGTTGTGGCTCGCGGGCCTCGGTCTGCGCTTGACGCTTCTGGCGGTGCCGCCAGTCATTCCCCTGATCCATGCCGAGCTTCACCTCACCGAAACCGAGATCGGCACGCTCGGGACCTTGCCTTCGCTGCTCTTCGCGGCCGCCGCCATCCCGGGCTCGCTCCTGATCGCGCGCTTCGGCGCGACCGCGGCGCTGATAACGGGGTTGTTGCTCGTAGGCCTCGGCTCGGCGGCGCGAGGCGCCGCGAACGGGGTCGGTCTCCTTTACTTTACGACCATGATCACGAGCGCCGGCGTCGCGATCATGCAGCCTTCCCTGCCCCCTTTGGTGCGATCCTGGCTGCCCGAGCGCGTGCCGCTCGCGACGGCCGTCTATACCAACGGTTTGCTGGTGGCCGAGACCGTCGCGGTCGCGCTCACCCTGCCGCTGGTGCTCCCGCTCGCGGGCGGCAGTTGGCGCCTCGTCTTCGTCTATTGGGGCGTTCCGGTCGTTGCGATCGCCGTCATCGTCGCGCTGTTCGCGCCGCGCGTCGCCAGTCCGATCACGCCCGCGTCGCGCCGCTGGTGGCCCAACTGGCGCGACAAGCAGCTCTGGCGCCTGGCGCTGTGTTTGGGCTGCATCAACACCTGCTATTTCGCCACCAACACGTTTCTGCCCGACTATCTCAACGCCATCGGCCGTCCCGATCTGATCAGCGCCGCACTGACCGCGCTCAATTTTTGCCAATTGCCGGCATCGTTTCTGATGCTCGCCTTGGCGCCGCGGCTCGTGCGCCGTCACGCCGCCTACGTCGCGATCGGTGCCCTGAGCCTTTCGTCCATCATCGGGCTGGCGACGGGCACGGGATGGTGGATCGTCTTCTTTTCCGGCCTGCTGGGCTTTTCCGTCGCGACCGGTCTCATCCTCATCCTGGCGCTTCCGCCTTTGCTGAGCGCGCCGGAGGACGTGCACCGCCTCGCCTCCGCGATGTTCACGATCTCCTATCCGTGCGCCGTGCTGATCTCGATCCTATCGGGCTATGCCTGGGATGCGACGCAGTGGCCCTGGATCGCCTTCGTCCCCATCGGCTTCTGCGCTTTCGCCTTGATGCTCTTGCCCCTGAGCATTGAATTTCGCGGGGCGCAGGGTTGACGCGGCGCGTCTGGCGGTTCCGCGGGCGCGGTTTTAGACTTGCGCTCCCGCGGCGATGCGAGCCCCATGCCTGATACCGTAACGACTCAACCCGCCCGCTTCAGCCATCGCGACATCATGTACATGTTGAGCGGCACGATGCTCGGCATGTTTTTGGGCGCGCTCGATCAAACCATCGTCGCGACGGCCCTGCCGGCGATGGCGGGCGAGCTGCACGGGATGGAGTACATGTCCTGGGCGGTGTCGGCCTATTTGTTGACCTCCACCGCGGCGACGCCGATCTACGGCAAGCTCAGCGACCTCTACGGACGGCGTCCGCTCTTCGTCGCCGCGATCGGCTTCTTCCTGCTTGGCTCGCTCGCTTGCGGTCTCGCTCAGACCATGGGCGAGCTCATCGCCGGCCGCACCGTGCAAGGGCTCGGCGGGGGCGGGCTCATTTCGCTCGCCATGACGATCATCGCCGATATCATTCCGCCGCGCGAGCGCGGCCGCTACCAGGCCTATTTCTCGACCGTCTGGGCGGTTTCGACCTTGGGCGGACCGATGCTGGGCGGCTTCCTGGTCGACGTCCTGTCCTGGCGCTGGGTGTTCTGGATCAATCTGCCGATCGCCGTGCTGGGGCTCGTCATCTGCAACCGGGCCCTGAAGCGGCTGCCGGTGCATGGCAGGACGAAGAAGATCGACTATCTCGGCGCGGCGCTGATGGTCCCAGCGATCGTGTCGCTGCTGCTGGTGACGACGTGGGGCGGCACCGAATTCGCCTGGACTTCGCCGATCATACTCGGCCTCATGGCGCTCGCGGTCGTTCTCGTTGCCCTTCTCGTCTTGCAGGAACTCCGTGCCGAGGACCCGCTGCTTCCGCTGCGGCTTTTCCGCAACAATGTTTTCGTCATCGGCAACAGCCTCGCCTTCCTGATGGGCGCGGCATCGGTCGGCGCGACCATCTTCCTGCCCCTCTTTCTCCAAGTCGTCATCGGCGCGACCGCGAGCAATTCGGGCCTGCTGATCACGCCGATGATGATCGGCATCACGATCGGCGCCACGCTCACGGGGCGCTTCATCCGTTATACCGGGCGCTACAAGCTGGTGCCGCTGGTCTCGTTGGGCATCGCTGCGCTTTCCTTCCTCCTCTTCGTCGGCGTGACCCGTGCGACGCCTGCCCTGCTCTACGCTTTCTATATGGCCGCGCTCGGCTTCGGCCTGGGTCCCGCCGGGCCCATGGTCTCGATCTCGGTGCAGAACGCGGTGGAGCTGCGCGATCTCGGCACGGCGACTTCGCTCACTTCGTTTTTCCGCTCGATGGGCGGCTCCTTCGGCGTGGCGCTGATGGGCGCGATTCTCTTCGCCGGCCTGACGCAGCAAACCCAAGGCGCGTCGCTCGGTTTGAGCGCGAGCGGATTGCTGCATGGCGGCCCGGCGATGATTGCGGCTTTGCCGGAAGCCGCGCGCCAGCTCATCGTCGCGAGCTTCTCGGATTCCTTCCGCTACGTCTATTTCACGGGTGCGGGCCTCTGTGCCCTCGGTGTCCTGTTGGCCTTCTTCATCGAAGAGCTGCCCTTGCGCACGCGCGCGGGGCCGCCGCCTATCGCCGGGAAGCCGGTCGAAGAGGCGGCGGCGCGTCCGGGGGAGTTGATCGCCGCGGACATCGATCGGGTCGAGCCCTGAGGCGCGCGACGCGCCCGCCGGCGGCGCTCACTCGGCCGGGACGCTGTCGCGTTTGCTGTTCTGCCGCTCGGCGGGATCGGTCAGCGCCTCGATCAGGCGCTCGCGTATGTCGGACAGCTTCTTCTCGTGCTCGACCTTGTGGCCGAACAAATCCTTCACATAGAAGACGTCCACGACCTTCTCGCCATAGGTCGAAATCTTGGCGCTCGAAATCTGCAGATTGAGATCGGTCAGCGCGCGCGTGACCTCATAGAGAAGGCCCGGCCGGTCGCGGCCGTTCACCTCGACGACCGTATAGGTGCCCGACGCGTTGTTGTCGATGAGGACGCGCGGGGGCACGGTGAAGACCCGGGTCCGGCTCGGCACCTTTTCGGGCGCGTCGAGCTCGAGGCGCGGCTTGACCTTGCCCATCAGCACGTTCTCGAAGAGCACCGAGAGCTTCGCCAGCTTCTGCGGCTGATCGAAGGCGCCGCCGGACCGGTCCTGGACCCAGAAGGTATCGAGCGCCATGCCGTTCGAGAGGGTGTGGATCTTCGCGTCGACGATGTTGGCGCCGGCCAAGGCCAAGGCGCCGGCGATGCGCGAGAACAAGCCCGCATGATCGGTGGTGTAGACCGTCACCTCGGTCACGGCGCGCACGGTGTCGACGCGCGTATCGACGGTCAAGGGCGCGCCGGTGCGCTCGGCTTCGCGAACGAGCCTTGCATGGCGTGACTGGGTCTCGGCGTCGAAGCTGAGCCAGTAAAGCGGATAGCCCTTGGCGATGAAGGAATCGATCTCGGCGGCCGAGAAATCGCGCAGACCTTGGCGCAACGCTTCTTGCGCGGCCTTGACGCGCTCTGCCCGGGCCGCGAGATCGATGCCGCCGGACATCATTTCGGTCGCGCGGTGGTAAAGCTCGCGCAACAGCGCCGCCTTCCATCCGTTCCACACATTGGGCCCGACCGCGCGGATATCCGCGATCGTCAGGATCAACAACAGCTTCAAGCGCTCCGGCGATTGCACGCGGTCGACGAAATCGTGGATCGTCTGGGGATCGTCGATGTCGAATTTGAAGGCGATGTTGCTCATCAGTAAATGCCATCGCACCAGCCAGGCGACGGTCTCGGTCTCCTCGTCGGAGAAGCCGAAACGGGGCCCGAGTTTTTCCGCCACTTGCGCGCCCAGAACTGAATGGTCGCCGCCGCGTCCCTTGGCGATGTCGTGGAGCAGAACGGCCAGGTAAAGCACGCGGCGCGAATCGATCGTCGGAAATATCGCTGTTCCGAGCGGCAGCTCTTTTTTGAAGGCGCCGCTCTCGATCTGGTGCAGGATGCCGATCGCGAAGAGGGAATGCTCGTCGACCGTGTAGACGTGATACATGTCGTATTGCATCTGCGCAACGACGCGGCCGAAATCCGGCACGAAGCGGCCGAAGACTCCCGCCTCGTTCATCCAGCGCAGCGCGATCTCCGGGTTCTTCTTCGAGGTCAAGATCTCGACGAAGAGGCGGTTCGCTTCCGCGTTCCCGCGCAAATCATTGTCGATGAGCTTCAAGGATTGCGTGATGAGGCGCAGCGCGTGGGGATGGATGTCGAGCTCTTCCTTTTGCGCGACGTAAAACAGTCGGATGAGCGCCACCGGATCGTCGCGGAACTGGTGGTCGTTCGCGACGTCGAGCCTTCCCCCATCGACCGCGAAACCCTCGACCGATCGCTTGGTCCAGCCCCAGCGCTTCAGGGAAAAGCGCGCCTGGTGGCGATGCTCGGATTCGAGAAAAGCGCAGAAAATCCGCGTCAGATCGCCGACATCCTTGGCGATGAGGAAGTAATGCTTCATGAAGCGCTCGACACCGCGCGCGCCGGCGTGGTCGGTGTAACCCATCCGTCGCCCGACCTCGCTCTGGCGGTCGAAGGTGAGCCGGTCCTCGGCCCGCTCGGCGAGGAAGTGCAGGTGGCAGCGAACCGTCCATAGGAAATTCTGCGCCCGCGTGAAACGCTGCGCTTCCTTGGGCGACAGCACCTTCAGCTCGACGAGCTTGTCGATGCTATCGACGCGGTAGACATATTTGGCGATCCAGAAGAGGGTGTGCAGGTCGCGCAGACCGCCCTTGCTTTCCTTGACGTTGGGCTCGACCAGATAGCGCGAATCGCCGAGTCGCTCGTGGCGTTCGTCGCGCTCGAGGAGCTTTGCTTCGATGAAGGCGGTGGAGGTTTTCTTCACGATTTCGGAATCGAAGCGCTGCCGCAACTCGGTGAAGAGATTCTGGTCGCCCCAGATATAGCGTGCCTCGAGCACGGCGGTGCGGATGGTCAAATCCGCTTCGGCCTGGCGCAGGGTCTCTTCGATCGAGCGCGTCGCTTGCCCCACCTTCAGGCCCAGATCCCAAAGCGTGTAGAGCATGTATTCGACCACCTGCTCGGTATGGGGGGTCGGCTTGTAGGAGGTCAGGAAGAGCAGATCGATATCGGAATAGGGTGCCAATTCGCCGCGGCCATAGCCGCCGACCGCGATCAGGGCCATGCGCTCGCCTTCGGTCGGGTTGGCGTTCACGTAGATATGGGCGCCGACGAAATCGTGCAGCACGCGAATGATCTGATCCATGAGGAAGGAGAGCGCGTGCACGGTCTCCGTGCCCGAGGTGCCGCCCTCGAAACGCCGGCGTATCTCCGACCGGCCGGCGATGAGCGCGGTCTTCAGAATCTCCGCCACCTGCTTGCGCGGCGGCTCCGAGGTCGCTTCGGCCAGGGCTTCGAGCTCGGCCATCAGCGTCCGCCGGTCGATGATTTCGCGCTGGTGAGGAAGGTGGTTCATGGCGTGCCGATCTTACACGGGCGTGCGCTAATTGTCGCCGTCGCGAAGGCGTTTGATCCGGTAAAGAATCTCGAGCGCCTCGCGCGGCGAGAGCTCGTCGGGCCGCAGCCCGTCGAGAAGCGTCTCGACCGGCGACGGCGCCTCGGGCTCTGCGAGAGGAAGCTTCGCGGCAAAGAGGGGCAGATCCTCCGCCAGCCGGGTCAGCGCGCCGCCCTGCTCGCCCTTTTCAAGCGTCTCGAGCACCTGCTCGGCCCGCGCGATCACCGCCGGCGGAAGGCCGGCGAGCTTGGCGACGTGAATGCCATAGGAACGGTCGGCGGCCCCGGGCGCGATCTCGTGCAGGAAAACCACGTCGCCCTGCCATTCCTTGACGCGCATCGTATAGCAACAGAGCTGGTCCAGCTTCGCGGCGAGCGCGGTGAGCTCGTGGTAGTGGGTGGCGAAGAGCGTGCGGCAGCGATTCTTGTCGTGAAGGTGCTCGATGGAGGCCCAGGCGATCGAAAGCCCGTCGAAGGTCGCGGTCCCGCGGCCGATCTCGTCGAGAATGACGAGGGATCGCGGACCCGCCTGATTAAGAATCGATGCGGTCTCGACCATTTCGACCATGAAGGTCGAGCGCCCGCGCGCCAGATCATCGGCCGCCCCGACCCGGCTGAAGAGACGGTCGACGACGCCCAGCTGCGCGGATTCGGCCGGAACGAAGGATCCCATTTGCGCCATCACCGCGATGAGCGCGTTCTGGCGCAGGAAGGTGCTTTTCCCGGCCATGTTGGGTCCGGTCAACAGCCACAACCGCTTGCCGTCGCGCAGATCGCAATCATTGGCGACGAAGCTCTGGCCTCGGGCGCACAGCAAGGCCGCCTCGACCACCGGATGGCGGCCTTGCCTGACCTCGAAGCCGAGTCCGTCGTCGAGCCGGGGCCGGCAATAGCGCTCGGTCACGGCAAGTTCGGCGAGCGCCGTCGCGACATCGAGCGCGGCCAGCGCCGCGGCGGCACACGCGATCGCATCGGCGCGCGATCGGGTCTCCGCGACGAGTTCCTCGAAAAGCTTCAATTCGAGCGCCAGAGCCCGATCCGCGGCGGACGCGATCTTGCTTTCGAGTTCGGCGAGCTCGACCGTCGAATAGCGTACGGAAGAGGCCAGGGTCTGACGGTGAATGAAACCCGCGCCGATCTTCGGCGCCTGGGTCGGCGTGACGTCGATGTGATAGCCGAGAACGTTGTTGTGGCGAATTTTGAGGCCCGCCACGCCGGTTTCCGCCGCGTATCGCGACTGCAATCCGGCGACGAGGCGCCGGCTTTCGTCGCGCAAGGCGCGCAGCTCGTCCAGCTCGGGCGCATAAGCCGCGGCGATGAAGCCGCCGTCGCGCGCGAGCAAGGGGAGCTCGGCCGCAAGCGCCCGGGTCAGGCGATCGACCAACGCCGCGTGCTCGCCGAGATCGCGGTCTATCTTCATTGTCAGCGCAGGCGGCGCCCCGAACCCGGCATCGGCCAGCAACCCGCGCAATCGCGCGCTTTCCTCGAGCGTGTCGCGTAGCGCGGCAAGGTCGCGCGGGCCGCCGCGCGCGAGCTCAAGCCGCGTCATCGCGCGCGCCATATCGGCGCAATGCCGCAATCGCTCGCGCACCGCTTCGCGCAATCGCTCGGCCGCGACGAAGAAGGCGACCGCGTCGAGCCGCTCGTCGATCGCGGCGGGATCGGTCAGCGGGGCCGAAAGTTGTTCGGCCAGGAGCCGGGCGCCCGCGCCGGTTTCGGTGCGATCGATCGCGGCCAGGAGGCTTCCGGCACGTTCGCCGGTCAAGGTCTCGGTCAATTCGAGATTGCGGCGCGTCGCGGCGTCGATCTCCATCGCGTCGCCGGTCTTCAGGCGTCGCGGCGTCGCCAGAACCGGGAGCCGGCCTTGCTGCGTCAGCGCGACGTAATCGACGAGGGCGCCGCACGCCGCCACTTCGGCGCGCGAGAAATTGCCGAAACCGGCGAGTTCGCGGACGCCATAGAGCTCCTCGAGCCGACGCCGCCCATTGTCGCTGTCGAAGCGGCTATTGGGGAGCGGCGTGAGCTCGGCTTTGTGCCGATCCAGAAGATCGACGAGATCGGCGCGCGCCAGCAGCCGCTCGGGCAGCAGCAACTCGCCCGGCCCGATCCGCGCCAGCGCGGCGCCGAGCCCGCCTGCCGCGACCTCTTGGGTCGCGAAATCGCCGGTCGAGAGATCGAGCCAGGCCAAGGCGAGCGTTCCCCCCGCCTCGGCAAGCGCGGCCAGATAGTTGTGCCGTCGCGCATCGAGAAGGTTATCCTCGGTCAGGGTACCGGGCGTGACGATCCGAACCACCGCGCGCCGCACCGGGGATTTGCTGCCCCGCTTGCGCGCTTCGGCGGGGTCTTCCATCTGCTCGCAGACGGCGACTCGAAAGCCCTGGCGGATGAGGCGTGCGAGATAGGCTTCGGCGGCATGCACCGGCACGCCGCACATCGGGATGTCCTCGCCCTCGTGCTTGCCGCGTTTGGTGAGCTGAATGTCGAGGGCGGCCGCGGCGCGCCCGGCATCCTCGAAGAACAGCTCGTAGAAATCGCCCATGCGGTAGAACAGCAGGGAATCCGGATGGGCGCGCTTCAAGGCGAGATATTGCGCGATGACCGGCGTCGCCTCCGCGGGCGGAGAGGTCGGGGCAGTCGCGGCGGAGGGAGAGGGGCCAAAGGCGCCAGGCGGCATGGGCTCGAAACTAGCACCCCGCCATCGGCGATGAAAACTCAGGCGTAACGGCGCGCGGGCGTGCTCTCGCCAAGGCAGCGCGCGATCGCGGCCTGCAGGTCGGCGTGACGGAAGGGCTTTTTCAATGCGCCATCCGCGCCGAGTTCCATCGCGGCATTGAGATAGTCGGGTCCGAGCCCGCCTCCTCCGTGCATGGCGATGAGTTTCGACGGCGTTTGCAGGCGGCGATTCGCGGCGATGACCTCGATCCCGTCAGCATGGGGCATGATGATGTCGGTCAGGATGATGTCGGGGCGCTGCGTTTTGAGAAAGCGCAAACCCTCGCCGCCGTCGCAGGCCTCGGTCACCTGATGGCCCTCGCCAGCGAGCAGGCGGGCAATCGAGCACCGCAGCGAGGTCTCGGTTTCGATCAGCAATATGGAGGCCATGACGGGTCGCACCAATCATTGGGACCGGTGCGCGCGAGCGCGCCGCGGCCGTCCACAATTAAGACTGCTTATCATTAAGGAAAGATTGACCCGCGCGCCGCACGCCGAAAAGGTCAAATCAGGCTATCTCAAATCGGCTTCCGCCGCGCCGATCTTCATCGCCAAGGAAAAGGGTATTAGGCCGCCGAAGGTCTCGACGTCGAGCTCAGTAGGTTTGATGCCGCCGGGCTGAGTGCGGTCAAGGATCTGGCGGGGCATTCGGCCCCGATCACACAGATCGGCTCGGTCTTTCGCCACGATTTGGGGCTTTTGTCGAATAAATGCCATTTCGACTTGAAGGGCATCCGGCGGATGCCGCTGCCAACCAATCCCAACGCGGCGACGCCAAGCGCGTCGCCTTCATCGGCGATGAAAGGTCGTGGCAACTCCCGATATCCTCGCGAATTACACCGGCTGGACGCCGGTCGAGATCGAACTCGGCCTCGGCTATATGGACGAAGATGCGCGGCTGGACGTCAATGACGTTCTCCATCAGGTCGCCTGGTATCGCGCGCAAGGCATGCTGAAGAATGATTTCAACGCCGCCGACATCATGGACAAGCGCTATATTATTCGGTTGCCCGAGCGATGAGCCGGGTTCCCCGCCACGGGGCCATGCAGGGAGGAAGACCATGATCGGAACCGGGACCATCGCATCCGGACGGGGGCGTCGATGCCGGCGCGCCGCAATGGCCTTGGGTGCGCTCGGGATCGCGTTCGGCCTTGGGATGAGCGCGGGCGCCGCCGCGGATCACATCAAGATCGGCGTCGTTCGCTCGCAGGGCGGCGCCTCGGCTTTCGTCGCGAAAGCCAAGGGCTACTTCAAGGAAGAAGGATTGGATGCCGAGCTGGTGATGTTCACCGCCGCCGCGCCGATTGCCGTGGCCGGCGCCTCGGGCGACATCGATTTCGGCTCGACCGGGATGACGGCGGCCTTCTGCAACCTCGCCAATGCGGGCACGCTGAGGATTATCGGCTCCGGCAGCTGGGAGCATCCCGGCTTCGAGACCATCGGCTTCCTCGTGTCGAATCAAGCCCATGCCGCGGGTCTCCACTCCCTCAAAGAACTGAAGGGCCATTCCGTCGGGATCACCCAGCTCGGAACGCCCTTGCACTACGACCTCGCGCGCGTGCTGAAGAAACACGGCATCCCGTTGGGCAGCGTGAAAGTCCTGCCCCTGCAATCCAATCCCAACGTCGCCTCGGCGCTGAAAGGCGGCCAGGTGGATGCCGCGGTGCAGACGACGTCCAATGTCTATTCCTTGGTCGCGAAGGGCGACGCCAAGGTTCTCGGCTGGATGGCCGACGAGTTCGGATCCGGCCAAAGCGCGGTCACCTTCACGACTGGAAAAATGGCGAAAGACCATCCGGATATCGTCCGACGGTTTCTCAAGGCGTTCCGCAAAGGGGGCGCGACTTGGGACGCGGGCTTCACCGACGCGCAAGGCAATCGTAAAGACCAGCCGAGTGCACCGGAAATGGTCGGCATCGTCGCGCAGGAGCTTCACGAGCCGCCGGAGGTCATCAAGCGCGGCATCGGCTATTTCGATCCTGATGACCGGCTCGTGCTCTCCGACATTCAAGACGCGCTCGATTGGTATCAGGAGCAGGGCATGCTGAAGACCCACATCGATGCGGCCTCGGTGGTCGACGCGCGCTTTGCCCTGTTCGCGAAGTAGGAACGAGACGGGGATGGCATTCGTCGTATCGATGCCAAAGGGGCGCGCGTCGCGCCCAAAGGTGCATGGACCGGGTCGATCCGGCCTATTATCATGATGAATATCAGGCACGTAAGCTGCCGCAAAGAATGTATCGAGAGGATACGAGGCGGAATGGTGTTGGGAGGTTTGAGGGGTGCGAAGGGCGTCTGCCGCGCCCCCATGTTTGACGGCCCGATGGCGCGATGGAGCGCGCGATCATGGATGTGATCGTCGATGTGAAGCGCCACGCCTATGAGGACCTGGTCGTGCTCGAGGACATCACCATGCATGTCCGCGAAGGCGAGGTCGTGGCGATCATCGGCCCCTCCGGATGCGGTAAGTCGACGCTTCTGAGCATCGTCGGCGGCATCCTCAAGGCGACGCAGGGCAGCGTCTTTCTCGAAGGTCATCCGGCGCCCGATTGTCTCAATCCGCTCACTTTCATTTTCCAGGATTTCGCGTTGCTGCCGTGGCGAACGGTCGAGCAGAATGTCGGCTTGCCGCTGGAGCATCACAAGTTGAGCGCCGTCGAACGGCACGCGCGCGTCGCCGATGCCTTGCAGCGCACGAGCCTCGCCGATTTCGCGAAGGCTTTGCCCAAGCAACTCTCGGGCGGCATGCGTCAGCGCGTCGGCATCGCCCGGGCGCTTGTCGTGCGCCCGGCCGTGCTTCTCATGGACGAGCCGCTTTCGGCGCTCGATGCGCAAACGCGCGATCTGCTGATGGAGGACTTCCTCGAACTCCTCTTGCGCGAGCGCATCGCCGGGCTCTACGTGACCCACAACTTCCACGAAGCATTGCGCCTGGCTGACCGCATTGTGGTATTGTCGCGCCGCCCCGGCCGCATCAAGGAAGTCATCGACGTGGCGATCCCGCAGCGCGAGCGAACCGGCAAAGCGGCCCAAGGCAGATTGGCCGATCTCGGCGAAAGATTGTGGTCGCTCATCCGTGACGAGGCCTCGGTGGCCGATCGAGAGGTAATAAATGAGTGAGATTGCCGTAACCGGTCCGGGGCTGCGCCGCGAGGTCGATTTCCGCGGCGGCGGCTTCCTCGAAGTGCCGAAGCCGCTTTATTCCTGGATCGCCTTTGCCGCGATCATAGCCGTGTGGCAGGCCGCGGTTTCCTGGGGCTGGATCGATCCGGTGTTCCTGCCCTCGCCCGCCGCGATTTGCGAAGCGCTGTGGCAGCTCACGATCAGCGGCGATCTTTGGAACAATCTGTCGATCTCGCTCGTCCGCATCGGCTCGGGCTGGATCATCGGCTCGGTGCTCGGCGTCGGGATCGGCGTGGTGATGGGGCTTTCGTCGCCGGGGCGTGCGGTCGGCATGCCGTTGGTTTCGGCGCTCTATCCGGTGCCGAAAATCGCGCTGCTGCCGCTCTTGATTCTCTGGCTCGGCATCGGCGAGACGCCGAAAGTCGTGACCATCGCCTCGGGTGTCTTCTTCCCGACCGTGATCGCGACCTTGGCCTCCATCGAACTCGGTGCCGCGCAATCTCATCCGGATGGCACAAAGCTTCAATTTGCCGATGCATTCGATCATCTGGAAGATCATGTTGCCTTCGGCTCTGCCGGGCGTGCTCGCGGGTTTCCGCATCTCGGTCTCGATTGCCTTGATCCTGGTGGTTTCGGCCGAGATGATCGGCGCGCAATTCGGCATTGGCGCGTTCCTTCTGACCGCCGGCAATCTGATGCAGTCGGACGATCTGATGGCGGGCGTCGTGATCCTCGCCATTCTCGGGCTGGTCATCGGCGCGATCTTGACGGCGCTCGAGCGGGCATTCTTGCGTTGGCGTTGAACGCGGGGGCTCGCTAGGCTCCGGCCGGGATGGCCGGATGATCGGGTTGAACTTTGCCGAAGCCGCTTCGGGCGCGGAAGGATTTCCGCCATGAAGGCGTTGCCGCACCTGCTCCTCGGCTCGGTCTACCTCGCTTCGCCGCTCTTTCTCGTTCTCATTCTGCTGGTCGAGACCGGCGCCCTCGGCCTTGCGCCGGCGGCGATCTCGGCGCTTCTGGGCTACGTCTTGCTGCTCATCCTTTACCGCCCGCTCGTGACCGGGATTCTTGCGGTCGAGGCCGCTATCCGAGTGATGGCGGCCGACGAGAACGCGACGCCGGAAGTCGCGACGTCGACCCCCATCGTGCGCGAATTATGGCTGACCTTGGCACGCTGGGCGCGCACGAGTCGCGCGACGTCGCAAAAGCGGGCGTCCGAATTGGCCGCCGCGCTTGCGGTTCAGGCGGCGCTGCCGGAGCCGCTGCTGTTGCTCAACGCCGGTCGCCGCATCGTCGGTGCCAATGATGCCGCGGTTCAGCTTCTGGGCGACAGGCTCGTCGATCGCGACCTCGCGGGCGCGCTGCGGCACCCGGCGGTGCTCAGCGCCACCGACGCGGCGCTGCGCGGCGAAGGAATTCGTGTCGTCGAATTCGAGGTGCCAAGCCCGATCGAGCGCCATCTCTCCGCCCGGATCGCGCCTTTGGAGCCGCCGACGGCGGAAGGGGCTGCGGCGGTCCTGCTCCTGCACGACCTGACCGATCTGAAGCGCAGCGAGCGTCTGCGCGCCGATTTCGTCGCCAATGCGAGCCACGAGTTGCGGACGCCTTTGGCCTCGCTGGTCGGCTTCATCGAGACGTTGCGCGGGCCGGCGCGCGAGGACGCGGCCGCGCGCGAGCGCTTCCTTTCCATCATGGCCGAGCAGGCCGCGCGCATGTCGCGGCTGGTCGACGACCTTTTGTCCCTCTCGCGGATCGAAATGAACGAGCATCGCGCGCCGACCGGGGCGGTCGACATCGCCAGCGTCCTGCGTTCGGTCGCCGACGCGCTCGAGCAGCGCGCCGCCGCGCGCGGCATGCGCTTCGGTTTCGACTTGCCGCGAGATCTGCCGCCGGTCCTGGGCGATTCCGACGAGCTCACGCAGGTCTTCCAAAATCTCTTCGACAACGCGATCAAATACAGCGCAGCCGGAACCGAGGTCACGGTCTCGGCCTTTCCCTCGCCGCGTACCTTGCCGACGTCGCGCCTGGGTCAGCGCAGCCCGGCGATCGCGGTCGCGGTGAAGGATCACGGGCCCGGCATCGCGCGCGATTACCTGCCGCGCCTCACCGAGCGTTTTTACCGCATCGACCCGGCGCGCTCGCGCGAGCTGGGCGGCACCGGGCTCGGCTTGGCCATCGTCAAGCACATCGTCAGCCATCACCGCGGCGCGCTCGATATCGACAGCGAGTTGGGCGAAGGTTCGGTGTTCACCGTGCATTTGCCGGTGGCTGGCCCGGAACGCGCCGCCGGTTAAGAATTCTGTCATAAAACCGCAACCGAGCGCAGGTACTTCTTCCCCGACGGGCTGTCTTTGGCTAGGCCGCCGGCGCCGAGACACAGGATGACAGGACCAGGGAAAGGCCGTGCGGAGTACACATGGTAGAATTGGTCGCCGTTTCTACTTCCAGTAGTAGAAGAGGCGCGCGCCAACGCCTTGAGGATGCGATTTTCCGCGGCGCGACGCGGTTCTTCGCCGTACTCGTGCTGCTGCTCCTGGCCGCGATCATGCTGTCCCTGCTCATCGGCGGTTCCCCGGCCTTCCACGCCTTTGGGTTCGCATTCCTCTGGGATCAATCCTGGAATCCGGTGAAGGACGTCTTCGGCGGTGCCCCCGCGATCTACGGCACGCTGGTCACCTCCCTCATCGCCATGGTGATCGGGGTGCCGGTCGCCTTGGGCATCGCCGTCTTTCTCACCGAGCTTTGCCCGCCCGTTCTGCGGGGCCCGATCGGCGTACTGATCGAGCTGTTGGCGGCGATCCCGAGCATCATCTACGGCATCTGGGGCTTGTTCATCCTTGCGCCCTTTCTGCAGGGAACCATACAGCCTTTCCTGGGCGAAACGCTTGGGAACGTGCCTTTGCTCGGGGTCTTGTTCAGCGGGCCGCCCCTGGGGCTGGGCGTGCTGACCGCCGGATTCATTCTTGCGGTCATGGTCCTGCCCTTCATCGCCGCCGTGACGCGCGACGTGTTTCTCACCGTGCCGGCGATCTTGCGCGAAAGCGCCTATGGCGTCGGTTGCACGACCTCCGAGGTCGTCCGCGACATCGTTCTTCCCTACACGCGTGTCGGCATCGTCGGCGGCGTCATGCTGGGCTTGGGACGCGCGCTCGGCGAAACCATGGCGGTGACCTTCGTCATCGGCAACGCGCACAAGATCAGCCTCTCCCTGCTCGCGCCCGGAACGACCATTTCGGCAACCCTCGCCAATGAATTCACCGAAGCCGTGGGCGACCTCTATACCTCCTCGCTCATCGCGCTCGGCTTCATCCTTTTCATCATCACCTTCTTCGTTCTCGCGGCGGCGAAACTGTTGCTGCTGCGGCTCGACCGGCGGGCGGCCCAATGAGCCGCTATAACCGCCGCCGTACTACCAATGTGATCGTGCTGACCCTTTCGCTCGGCGCGACCGGCCTGGGCCTCCTTGTCCTCTTCCTCATTCTGGGCTCGCTGCTCGCGAACGGGCTGCCGGCTCTGACGATCGATCTCTTCACCCAGGCGACGCCCGCGCCAGGCAATCAGGGCGGTCTCGCCAATGCCATCTATGGCAGCGTTATGATGACCGCCGTCGCGACCCTGGTCGGCACGCCCGTTGGGATTCTTTGCGGCACCTACCTCGCGGAATATGGGCGCGGCTCCGTGCTCGCGCCGGCGGTGCGTTTCATCAACGACATTCTTCTGAGCGCGCCGTCGATCGTCATCGGGCTGTTCGTCTACGAGATGATGGTCGTGCGCATGGGGCATTTCTCGGCCTGGGCGGGATCGATCGCGCTCGCGATTCTGGTCGTGCCCGTGGTGGTGCGCACGACCGAGGACATGTTGAACCTTGTCCCCGTCGGGTTGCGCGAGGCCGCCTTCGCCTTGGGCACGCCGCAATGGAAAGTCATCGTGATGGTGACCTATCGCGCCGCCATCCAGGGCATGATGACCGGCGTCATGCTGGCGGTCGCCCGCATTGCCGGAGAGACGGCTCCGCTCCTCTTCACCGCGCTCAACAATCAATTCTCGAGCACCGACATGAACGCGCCGATGGCGAATCTTCCGGTGGTCATCTTCCAATTCGCCATGAGTCCCTATGCCGACTGGCAACGGCTTGCCTGGGGCGGCGCCTTGTTGATCACCTTCACCATACTTTTGCTCAACATTTTCGCCCGAATGCTGGCAAGCTGGAGCGGAGCGACCAAATGACAATTGAAGTGGCCCCTGTGCAAACTCCCGCCCGTCCCCCCGCCGTTTCGGCTCCGATGATCACGCCCACCCGCACGGCCGAGCGCGCCGTGCCCCAAACCAAGGTCGTGATCAAGGATTTGCGCTTCTACTACAAGAATTACGAAGCGCTGAAAGGCATCAACATCGAGCTCTACGATCGCCGCGTGACGGCCTTCATCGGTCCGTCGGGCTGCGGCAAGTCGACCCTCCTGCGCGTCCTGAACCGTATCTATGCGCTCTATCCCGGCCAGCGCGCGACCGGTCATGTCCTGGTCGACGGCCATGATATCCTGGCGCCCGGCCAGGATCTGAATTTACTGCGCGCGCGCATCGGCATGGTGTTTCAAAAGCCGACGCCGTTTCCGATGTCGATCTACGACAACATCGCCTTCGGCATCCGTCTCTACGAGCGCCTTTCGGCGCAGGATCTCGATGCGCGGGTCGAGCAGGCGCTGCGCCGCGCCGCGCTGTGGGACGAGGTCAAGGACAAGCTGAAACAGAGCGGGCTTTCGCTCTCGGGCGGCCAACAGCAGCGGCTTTGCATCGCCCGCGCCATTGCGGTGAAGCCCGAGATCCTGCTTCTCGACGAGCCGTGCTCGGCGCTCGATCCGCTTTCGACGCAACGGGTCGAGGAATTGATCGCCGAACTGAAATCCGACTATTGCATCGTCATCGTCACGCACAATATGCAGCAGGCGGCCCGTAGTTCCGACTACACGGCCTTTATGTATCTGGGTGTGCTCGTCGAGTTCGACGAGACCGAGGCGATCTTCACCCATCCCAAGGAACGCCAGACCGAAGACTACATCACCGGCCGTTTCGGCTGAGATCGCACGCGCAATGGGCGCCCGGCCGGCGACAAGCAGCGTGAAGGAGCGATAAGGCATGGTCGCCGAACACATCATCAAAAGTTACGACCAGGAATTGCAGCGTCTCGATAACACGCTTGCCGAGATGGGCGGGATGGCAGAGAGCCAGCTCGCCGCCGCGATCGAAGCCGTCGCCAAGCGCGACAGCGATCTCGCCACCGAAGTGATCGAGAACGACGCCAAGGTCGACGAATTGGAGCACGAAGTCGAAGGCCTCGTGGTGCGCCTCCTCGCCTTGCGCCAGCCCATGGCGCGCGATCTGCGCCAGATCGTCGCCGCCTTGAAGACCGCGACCGATCTCGAGCGCATTTGCGATTACGCCGCCAATGTCGCCAAACGCTCGATCGTGCTCAACCAGACTGCGCCGGTGAAGCCGGTCTACGCCCTGCCGCGCATGGGCGCGCTATGCCAGGCCATGATCAAGGACATGCTCGACGCCTATGTCGAGCGCGACGCCGACCGCGCGCTTGCCGTGTGGCTGCGCGACGAAGAGCTCGACGAGATGTATACGAGCCTCTTCCGCGAACTCTTGACCTATATGATCGAGGATGCGCGCAACATCACCCCCTGCACGCATCTTCTTTTCATGGCCAAGAATTTGGAGCGCATCGGCGATCACACGACCAACATCGCGGAGACGCTCTACTTCCTCGTCCACGGGACGCCGCTCGCGCAGATCAGGCCCAAGCGCGACCGCACGACCCTCGCCGAACTGCCCGGCGCCGATGAGGGCAAGGAAGGCGCCGCCTGATGCGGCCCGCGGTTCTCGTGGTCGAAGACGAAGCGGCGCTTCTGACCTTGCTGCGCTACAACCTCGAGAAGGAAGGTTTCGCCGTCGCTGAGGCGCGCGACGGCGAAGAGGCCTTGCTGCAATTGAAGGAGCAGCTCCCCGACGCGGTGCTGCTCGATTGGATGCTGCCGCGGGTCTCGGGCCTCGAGCTCTGCCGCCAGATTCGCCGCAGCCCGGCTTGGCGCGACCTGCCGATCATCATGCTCACGGCGCGCGGCGAAGAGGGCGATCGCGTCCGCGGCCTCGACAGCGGCGCCGACGACTATGTCGTGAAGCCGTTCAGCACCAACGAACTCGTCGCGCGCCTGCGGGCGGTCATTCGCCGGGCACGGCCCGCCACGAACGCCGAGGTCCTGCGCTTCGGCGATCTGTCGCTCGATCTCTCGGCCCATCGCGTCAACCGCGGCGGCAACCAGATTCACTTGGGGCCCACCGAGTTCCGCCTGCTGCGTTTCTTTCTCGAGCGGCCCGGGCGGGTCTACTCGCGCGAGCAGCTCTTGGATGCGGTTTGGGGCCGCGACGCCGAGGTCGAATTGCGCACGGTCGATGTCCATATCAGGCGCCTGCGCAAGGCCTTGAACGAAGGCGGCCATAAGGATCTGGTCCGCACGGTTCGGGCGGCGGGTTATGCGCTCGATGCCGGCGTGGCCTGACCGCGGCTCGAGGGTTTGACGGGACAGGCTCCCCTGTCGCCGTTCGCGGCCACCGGCAAAAATCCTTAGCTCCGTCTCGTTTTCTGCGCCGAAGCGGTATCCGCACCGGCGGAAAATGCTCTAGGCTGCGCGCGCCATGGATGAGCAGTCGAAAGGGCGGGGGAGAGCGGCGGCGGGGCCGCGCGTGCTCGTGCCGATCGCCCAGGTCGCGGCTGAGGCCTACCGGGCCGTGTTCGGGCGGCTCGGTCTGCTCTTGGATCTGGCTTGGCTTCCGTTGCTTGCCATGCTCGCTGCGACCCTTGGTCCCGGCTATCTTCATTTTTATCTCGGCTGGCACGCGATGCCGAGTTGGGATGGCGATCGATACGGATTCGGCGCCGAGGAATTGATCGAGGCGCTCACCGGGCTCTTCTGCCTCAACGCCTTCGCCTTGCGCTGGCACCAAGCGATGCTGTTTTCGCCCGAGCGCGGCGCGCCTCAACGCCCTTTTCTCGGCGCCTGGCTGCGTTTCCTTCTCTACACGCTTCTGCTTTATCTCGTCTCGGCGGGCGTGCTCGCCGCGCTCATCGTCGCGAGCGCCCAAGGGGAGGCGGCGTCCTATCTGGCCCCCGCCGCGGGTCTGGCGATGACCTTCATCTGGGTCGGCATGGTGCGGTTTACGCTGCTCTTTCCCGCCGCCGCCTTCGGCCATGCGCTCGGATTCCGGGCGGCGTGGCGCGCGATGCGCGGCAATTCATGGCGGCTTCTCGGCTGTGGCATCGTCGCTTGCGCGCCGGTGATGTTCGTCGTCATGCTGTTCTTGAGCGCCGTCTCCACTGGGCTTCGCCTCGATCAATCCGTCGATATCGTCCCCTTGGGCTTTTTCATCCTGCGCGGCGTCATCGAGACTTGCACGAACTTCGTCATCGTCGCGCTGGGCGCGTCGGTGCTCTCGATTTTCTATCGCCGCATCATGCTGCGCGGGCTCGGCGCGTTTTAGGCCGGACCGGCCGGGCAATTCCCGCACACAGTCTTGTATACAAGATAGGCGCCGCTGCCTAAATCTTTATCACCGAGACGGGTCCTGTCGTGGGAGATCGCTTTCCGGCGGAATCGGTCACGCCGCTCTCAACGCTTTTCGAGCCCCGGTCTGGCGGCGGCGCGCGGCATTTCGGGTGAAAGCGACGGCCGGAAATCGCGGGGGCCCGAACCCGGGCCTTTGGCGCCTGGCTGGCACGAGAGTTGCGTTACCTCGAGCGACACGCGCGCCCGACCAACTTGGTGGGCTCGAACATTCTATCTGCGACAGGGGAGACGGAGCGACCGATGAGCCTTCATTCAATTTCGCGGCGGCAATTGCTGACCAGCGCGATCGCGATCGGCGCGGGCGGCGCCTTGACCTCCGTTCTTCCGATCCGCTCGGCCTTTGCTGCCGATGTCACCATCGGCTTCATCTATGTCGGCCCGCATGACGATTTCGGCTACAACCAGAGCCATGCCGAGGGCGCTGCCGCGGTCGCCAAGATGCCGGGGATCAAAGTTCTCCAAGAGGAGAATGTTCCAGAGGACGTCGCCGTGGCGAAGACCATGGAATTGATGATCGAGGAAGACGGGGCGGCGCTCCTCTTTCCCACCTCCTTCGGTTATTTCGATCCCTATATCCTGCGGGCGGCGCCGAAATTTCCCAAAGTGCGCTTCGAGCATTGCGGCGGGTTGTGGACGCCCAAGAACCCGATGAACATCGGCAGCTATTTCGGCTACATCTTCGAGGCGCAATTCATCAACGGCATCGTCGCCGGCTATACGAGCAAATCGGGGAAGCTCGGCTTCGTCGCGGCCAAACCCATTCCTCAGGTGCTACAGAACATCAACGCCTTTACATTGGGCGCGCGCCTCGTCAATCCCAAGGTCACGACGCAGCTCATCTTCACCGGCGATTGGTCGATCCCGGTCAAAGAGGCCGAGGCGACCAACAGCCTGATCGATCAGGGCGCCGATGTGATCACCATGCATGTCGACAGCCCCAAGGTCGTCGTCCAAACCGCGGCCAAGCGCGGCGCCTCGGTCTGCGGCTATCACTGCAGCCAGGCGGCGCTCGCGCCCGAGGCCTACCTGACCGGCGCGGAGTGGAACTGGACCGATCTCTATCCGAAATTCGTGTCGATGTGGACGAAGGGCGAGGCGATCCCGAATTTCTATCGCGGCGGCTTCAAAGAAGGGCTGATCAGGCAATCGCCCTACGGTCCCAAAGTCTCCGCCGCGGCGCGCAAGCACGCGGACGAGGTCAAGGCCGCGCTCACAGCCGGGACCTATGTGATTTTCAAGGGCCCGCTCAAGGATAATGCGGGCAAGACCGTGATCGCGTCGGGCGAGGAACTGATCCAGACCAACGCCACCGACGCGAAGCTCGAAGCGATGAACTTCCTGGTCGACGGCGTGCTCGGGAAACTCCCGAGCTAGGCGTCCGATCGGGGAATCACGCGGGCAATGGCCGAGGAGATCGCGACAGTTGTCGGGGTGAATCCGCGACGGATCACGGGAGCGCCGCGCGCTTGGGCCAGCGCTGCCGCGGAATCGGCGCTGGTCTCGATCGGCGCGCTGGTGGTCTCGCTGCTGCTTTTCGGCGTCTTCGTCGCCTGTGCCCGCGTCAATCCGCTGGCCGTCTATGGCTACATGATCCAGGGTTCGGTTGGCTCGTGGTTCTCGATCCAGAACACCCTGACCCGCGCCGCGCCGCTCTTGCTGACCGCGCTCTGCACCGCGCTCCCCGCGCAGCTCGGGCTGATGATCATCGGCGGCGAAGGCGCCTTCGTCGTCGGCGGGCTCGGCGCCACCTTGGCGGGCGTCGCCTTGCAGGGCGCGGCGCCGCTTCTCGTGCAACTCGCCATGGCGGCGTCCGGCATCGCGGCGGGCGGGCTGTGGATCGGCTTTTCGGGCGCGCTGCGCTATTGGCGAGGCGTCAATGAGACGATCTCGAGCCTCCTCCTGGTCTATATCGCGATCGCGATCCTCAATCAGCTGGTCGAGGGTGCGTTTCGCGACCCGGCGAGCCTCAACAAGCCTTCCTCGCCCTCGATCGGCGACGTCAACATGATCGGCAACATTCCCGGCACCGACGTTCATTGGGGCTTCGTGATCGGCATCGTCATCTGCGTGCTGAGCTATGTGCTGATCCGCCATACCACGGTGGGCTTCGCCGCGCGCATCGCCGGCGGCAATCTGCGCGCCGCGCGCATGGTCGGTCTTTCCGTGGGCAAGCTCGTGCTGCTGATCTGCTTCCTTGGCGGCGGCGCCGCAGGCCTCGCCGGCATGATCGAGATCGCGGCGGTACAGGAGCGCGCCAATTCGGACCTCGTCTCGGGTTATGGCTATACCGGCATTCTCGTCGCCTTCCTCGCGCGGCAAAATCCGCTCGCCGTGATCCCGGTCGCGATCCTCTTGGGCGGCATCAGCGCGAGCGGCGGCCTGCTGCAGCGTCATCTCGGCCTGCCGGACGCGGCCACCGTCGTCCTGCAAGGTATCGTCTTCGTCGTCATCCTCGCGAGCGACACGATCTATGGCCGCTTGCCCTGGTTCAAGACCGAGAGGAGCTAGCCCATGTCCGGAGGCGCTATCGGCGTTTGGAGCGTACTCTTGGCGGTGCTCTCGGGCGCGGTGCAGGTCAGCACGCCCTTCCTCTTCGTCAGCCTCGGCGAATGCATCACCGAAAAAAGCGGCCGCATCAATTTGGGGCTCGAAGGCACCCTGGTGATGGGCGCGATGAGCGGCTATGCGGTCTCCTACCTCACCAATTCGCCCTGGCTCGGCGTTCTCACCGCGGGCTGCGTCGGCGTGATGATGGGGCTGCTGCACGGCCTCATCTGCAGCCTGCGCCGCGTCAACGACATCGCCGTCGGCATCGCGCTGATGCTGTTCGGCGTGGGGCTCGCCGATTATCTCGGCAAGCCCTTCATCCAGCCTGCCGCGCCGCAACTGCCCTCGATCGATTTCGCGTGGTGGAGCAACTCGTCGCAGCTGCAGCACGCGCTCAAGATCAACGTGCTCTTCCTCGTCGGCGTCGCGCTCACGCCGCTCTTGGTGTGGGCCTTTCGCTCGACGCGCTGGGGCCTAATCCTGCGCATCGTCGGCGAAAACGCCGAAGCCGCGCGGGCCTTGGGCTACCCCGTCATTCCGGTGCGGGTGCTGGCGACCTGCACCGGCGGCTTTCTTGCCGGGGTGGGCGGCTCGTTCCTCTCGCTCTATTTCCCCGGCGCCTGGAGCGAGCGGATCTCCTCGGGCCAGGGCATCACCGCCGTGGCGCTGGTGATCTTCTCGCGCTGGAATCCTAAGCTGTGTTTCTACGCCTCGCTGCTCTTCGGCGGCGCCGGCGCGCTCGGGCCGGCGCTGCAATCGGTCGGCGTCCATGGCGGCTATTATCTCTTCAACGCCGCGCCCTATATCCTCACCCTTCTGATCATGATCGTCACCTGCTCGCCCAAGCACGCGCTGCTCGGCGCGCCGGGCGAATTGAGCATCACGCGCTCCTGAGGGCGGCGGCGATGAAGCCCTCTTCGTCGCGCCGCCGGCTTTCCCCTCACTCAGCCGAAAGGGAATCACCGAATGGATGAGCGATATATCGCGGCCAAACCCTATCCCTGGCCCTATAACGGCGATCTCACGGCCAAGAACACCGCCCTCATCATCATCGACATGCAGACCGATTTCTGCGGCATCGGCGGCTATGTCGACAAGATGGGCTATGATCTCTCGCTGACCCGCGCACCGATCGAGCCGATCAAGCGGGTGCTGGCGGCGATGCGCGCCAAGGGTTTCGCGATCTTCCACACGCGCGAAGGCCATCGCCCCGATCTCGCCGATCTGGCGGCCAACAAACGCTGGCGCTCGCAGCGCATCGGCGCGGGCATCGGCGATCCCGGTCCTTGCGGGCGAATCCTGGTGCGTGGCGAGCCCGGCTGGGAGATCATTTCCGAGCTCGCGCCGCTTCCCGGCGAGCCGATCATCGACAAGCCCGGCAAAGGCTCGTTCTGCGCGACCGATCTCGAGCTCATGCTGCGGCTCAAGGGCATCGCGAACATCGTCCTGACCGGGATCACCACCGATGTCTGCGTCCACACCACCATGCGCGAGGCCAATGATCGCGGCTTCGAATGCGTGCTGCTGCAGGATTGCTGCGGCGCCACCGACAAGCGCAACCACCTTCAGGCGATCGAAATGATCAAGATGCAGGGCGGCGTCTTCGGCGCGGTGTCGGATTCGAGCGCCTTCATCGAGGCGATCGGCTGATGGCGACCATCGCAGCCGGCGCGAAGACCTTCGGCATCGAGGCCGTGGCAATGACCAAGCGCTTCGGCGCCTTCGTTGCGCTCGACGACGTCTCGATGAAGGTCGCGCCCGGCCATTTCCACGCGCTCTTGGGCGAGAACGGCGCGGGCAAGAGCACCCTCGTCAAATGCATCATGGGCTATCATCGCCCGGACGAAGGCGTCGTCATCGTCGGCGACCGCGAGCGCACGATCAACAATCCGCGCGCCGCGCACGCCTTGGGTCTCGGCATGGTCTATCAGCATTTCACCCTGGTCCCGGCGCTGACGGTCGCCGAGAATCTGGTCATGTCGCGGGCCGAGCTGCCTTTCGTGTTCGATTGGAACCGCGAGAACCGGGCGCTCGAGGACTTCCTCTCGCGCATGCCGTTCCGGGTGCCGCTCGATGCCAAGGTCTCGGCGCTCTCGGCGGGCGAGCGCCAGAAATGCGAGATACTGAAGCAGCTCTATCTCGATCGCCGGTTCTTGATCCTCGACGAGCCGACTTCGGTCCTGACGCCGCAGGAGGCCGACGAGGTGCTCGGCATGCTGCGCGCCATGGTGGAACGGCACGAGATCACGGTTCTCATGATCACGCACAAATTCCGCGAGGTGATGGCGTTTGCCGATCGCGTCACCATTCTGCGCCGCGGCAGCGTCGCGGCCGAGGGCGCGACCGACACGCTCACGGCCGACGAGATGGCGCGCATCATGATCGGCGCCGAGGCCTTGACCGTAAAGCCCGCGCGCACCGGAAAGTTGGGCGAGCCGCGGCTCGAGATTCGCAACCTCGCGGTCAGTGACGATGGCGGGAACCGCGCGGTGAGCGATCTCTCGCTGACCGTTCGCGGCGGCGAGATCGTCGGCATTGCGGGCGTTTCGGGCAACGGCCAGCGCGAGCTGGTCGAGGCGCTCGCCGGGCAGCGCGACACCGAGGGCGGAGAGATTCGCATTGGCGGCGAGAGCTTTCACGCGACGCGCGAGGAGATGCACCGGCACAAGATCTCCTGCCTTCCGGACGAGCCGCTGCGCAATGCCTGCGTCGGCCGGATGAGCGTCGCGGAGAATCTGGCCTTTCGCGAATTCGACCGGCCGCCCTTCGCCGCTTCCGGCTGGTGGCTGCGTCGCGGCGCCATGCGCGCCGAAGCCGAGACGAAAATCGCGCAATACCGGGTCCGCACGCGCTCGGCCGACGCGCCGCTCGCGACGCTCTCGGGCGGCAATGTGCAGCGCGCGGTGCTCGCGCGCGAACTGGGCGACCGCATCGAGGTGATGATCGCGTCCAATCCGTGCTTCGGTCTCGATTTTGCGGCGGTGGCGCAAATTCATGCCGAGATCATCGCCGCGCGCAACCGCGGCGCCGCGGTGCTCTTGGTGAGCAACGATCTCGACGAAATCCTCGAAATGTCCGATCGAATTGCGGTCATGTTCAACGGGCGGCTGGTTCACGATGCCCGCGCCGAAGACGCGGATTTGACGGAAATCGGGCGCTACATGGCCGGACATTGAGGCGCCGCCGATCACCGGTCCGGTGTCGTCCTCGGTCGAAGCCAGCCGCGCCTCGGAACTGAGCCGCGCGAGCCCGATTCGCGGAGAGACCGTCACGGCGCCGGCACGGGAATCAATATTAACCATGATTGTGGTTAATTCTAGGATTGTTCCAGAATTAACCACGAATACTTAAACTCTTGGAATATTAGTCTTGTAATGCCCAAGGCTTGATTGGAATCTCCGGCACCAGGAAGAGAGCCGGAGCGCGCCATGAGACGCTACCATGTCGGAATTGCCGTCGCGGCGATGCTGGTTGCGGCGGCGCAGGCGGCCGAAGCCAGCCCCATCGTCACCGCGGGCGCGCCCGGCGTGTTCTCGCCGAGCGACGCCGGCGCTACCGTCTTGACTTTCGACAGCCTGCCGATCGGCGCCCTGACGAGCTATGCCTTCACTGGCGGCAGCCTCAACGGCAATGGCGGCATCGAAAACACGACCACCGGCACTTATGCCGCGCCAGCGGGCGATGCGACGAATTATCTCACGGTTTCACTCGATGCGGCGAGCGGCCGCACGGTGCTCACTCTCACCGCGCAGGCAAATTACTTCGGCCTCTTTTGGGGCTCGATGGACAGCTACAATTCGATCGTCTTCCTGATGAACGGCGTCGTCGTCGCGCAATTTTCCGGCACCAACATTGCCGCGCTGACCGGCCTCACCGCCAACGGCAATCAGGGCTCGAGCGCCGCCAACCGCTATATCAATTTCAATTTCGGCAGTACCTTCTATGACGAGGTCGAGCTGATCAGCACGAACTATGCCTTCGAGGTCGATGACATCGCCTTTGGCGATCCCCTGCCCGTGCCGGAGCCCGCGAGCCTCGCGCTCTTCCTCGCCGGACTTGCCAGCCTCGCCCTCGTCCGGCATGAGAACGCCACCGCGCCGCGCAGCTGACAATCAGGAACGGGGTCGGCGCGGAATTGCGCCGGGCCGCCCGGAAGGGCCCGCGTGACGGTCAACTCGGCGGCGGCTGGCTCGGCGGCGGCGGATAGGGCGCGGGCTGCGCGGCGGGTTCGGTGCTACCGCCGAAGATTCGATCGAGCAGCCCTTTGAGGCCCGAGATCGGATTCCCGCCGGACGGCGCGCTGCCGCTGGACGCCACCGCGGCCGTTTCGCCCGGGAGCGGGCGGATCGGCATGGTGCGGGTCGCCGCCGTCATGAAATTGTGCCAAGTCCGCGCCGGCAGGGTTCCGCCGGTGACGCGGTTCATCGGCGAATTGTCGTCATTCCCGAACCAGACGCCGCAGACGAGATCGGCCGTATAGCCGACGAAAAGCGCATCGCGCGAATCCTGGGTCGTGCCGGTCTTGCCGGCCGCGGGGCGGTCGAGCCGCGCGGCTCTTCCCGTGCCATAGGTCATCACGCCGCTTAAGAGCTCGTTCATCGTTCCCGCGGTGTTGGCGTCGATGACGCGCCCCGGCCCCGGCCCCTCGCGGCGATAGATCACGCCGCCATGGGTGTCGCGAATCTCCACGATGCCATAAGGCCAGGCGCCAATTCCGCCCGACGCAAAGGCCGCATAGGCGGCCGTGAGCTCGATCAGCGTGACCTCGCTGGTGCCGAGCGCCAGGCTCGCGTCATGTGTCAGATCAGTCATGATGCCGAGCTTGCGCGCGGTCGCGATGACGTTGTCGATTCCAGCGCGCTGCAGGACCTCGGCGGCGACGGTGTTGATCGACAGGGCGATGGCGTCGGCCGCGGTGACGTCGCCGCGATATTTGTTCCCGTAATTATGCGGCTCCCATTTTCCGATCCGGATCGGCGCGTCCGTGAAATGATCGTCGGGCCGCATGCCGTGCTCCAGCGCGGCGAGATAGACGATCGGCTTGAAGGACGAACCGGGCTGCCGCAGCGCCTGGGTGGTGCGGTTGAATTGGCTGCTGGCGTAATCGGCCCCGCCCACCATCGCGCGGACCGCGCCGTCGGGCGACATCGCGATCAGCGCGCCCTGCGCGACGTCGTCCTTGTCGCCCTCCTGGTCGAGCGCGGCGTCGATCGCCTGCTCGCCCTCGGCCTGCATGCGCGAATCGAGCGTGGTCGTGACCACGAGATCGCGGCCTTGGGCCCCGCTGAAGCTCATGACCTGATCGGCGATCCAATCGGCGAAATAGCGGCTGCCGCGATGCACGGGCGCCGCTTTCGCCAATTGCGCCTTTTGGCGCTGCGCGGCTTGCGCCTGGGCCGCCGTGAGGAAGCCCGCATCGACCATGTTGGCAAGCACTTGGGTGGCGCGCTTGGCGGCGAGCTCCTTGTCGTTCGCGGGCGAGAAGCGCGACGGGGCCTTCAACAGGCCGGCGATCACGGCCGCCTCGTAGAGCGTCAGGTCGCGCGCCGATTTGTCGAAATAGCGATGCGCCGCGGCATCGATGCCGTAGGTGCCGGCGCCGAGATAGACGCGGTTCAAATAGATTTCGAGAATCTGCTGCTTCGAGAATTTGTGTTCGAGCCAGAGCGCGAGCAGCGTTTCTTGAATCTTGCGCTGGATCGTTCGATCGGGCGAGAGAAAGAGGTTCTTCGCCAGTTGTTGCGTGATGGTGCTGCCGCCTTGAACGACATGGCCGGCGCGAAGATTGGCGATCGCCGCGCGGATGAGGCCCCAGGGATCGATTCCGAAATGGCTGTAGAAGCGCCGGTCTTCGGTCGCGATCACGGCCTCGGGCACGTATCGCGGCAGGTCCTTGAGCCGCAGCGACTCGCCGAAGAGATCGCCATAGGTGGCGACCAGCGAACCGTCCGCGGCCAAAAGCGTGATGCTCGGCTTGCGTTGCGCGGCGGTCAAATCGTGGGTATCGGGAAGCGTGAGCGCGAAATAGCCCAGCGCCGCGAGCCCGGCGATGAAGCACCACATCCCCGCGAGGAGGACAAAGCGCCACGGCCCGCGCGGCGCTTTCCGCGATCCGCGGTCGCGCTGCCGCTTGCCGCGCGGGGCGTCCGGCCCCGCGCGATCGCCGGATGGGGCGGCTCGGCGTCGCGTCATGAATTCAAACTTCCCGCATCTGGAAAATTCCGTGGCGTGCCTCGCGCCCGGATTTAACGTCAAATTCTACCACAACAGGCGCAAGGCCGCATCTTTTCGGCCGGCGCAGGACCGCCGATGGGGCATGATCGATGCACCCAATGCCAGCCGATCACGGCGAAACCGTGACGGTGGCGTCGTTTCGAATTGAGGTTAAGTCTTCTTTGCCGCACTCACCGGCGCGCGGCGGCTCGCGGCGAGAAATCAGGCCGCGATGCGATCGATCGGCCGCGAGGCGTTGGCGGCCGTGACCGCGCGCTGAAGCTTTTCGACCGCGCGCACCTCGATCTGCCGGATGCGCTCGCGCGATACCGCATAACGGTGCGAGAGTTCTTCGAGCGTCGCCGGCTCGTCCTTGAGGCGCCGCTCGACGACGATCTCGCGCTCGCGCGGATTGAGTTTCTTCAGTGCCGCACCCAGGAGATCGCGGCGCCGCCTGGTTTCCTCGATGTCGCCGACGATCGTCTCTTGGCTCGGGCGCTCGTCCGGCAGCAATTCAAGCCACTCGCTGTCGGCTTCGCCGCCCAAGGTGGCGTTGAGCGAATTGTCCGGGCCGCCCAGACGGCGATTCATCTCGATCACCTCGGCGGCGGGAACATCGAGATCCTTGGCGATCGCCGCCACCGTTTCCGGCAGCAAATCGCCCTGATCGAATTCCTGCAGCCGCGCCTTCATGCGGCGCAGATTGAAGAAGAGCTTCTTTTGCGCGGCGGTCGTCCCGATCTTCACGAGCGACCAGGAATGCAGGATGTACTCTTGTATGGCGGCACGGATCCACCACATCGCATAGGTGGCAAAGCGGAAGCCGCGATCGGGATCGAATTTCTCGGCCGCCTGCATGAGTCCGACATTGCCTTCGGCGACTAGGTCGGCGAGGGGCAGGCCGTAGCCGGCGAAGCCGCGCGCAATCTTAACGACGAGGCGCAAATGGCTGCCGACCAGCCCGTCGAGGGCGGAGTGGTCGCCGTGGTCACGCCAAGCGACCGCGAGTTGGTTCTCGCGCTCGGGGGCAAGCATGGGGTAGCGCTTTGCCTCTTCGACGAAGCGGACCAGGCTTGAATCAAGTCTCGTACTCATCTTGGTGTCCATCCAGTTCTGAGGCCAAGCCGGCGGTGCCGCCGGCGGAAAAGCTGGGCCCCTTCTCGGAGCGCGGTCGGCGGTTTTTGGGATCAGCCTTCAGACCGTCTACTTTGGCTCTATAGGTAAATAATCGTCTGAAGGCCCCTATTCAAGGACCAAATAGGTACTATTTCGCACCGCAAAAGAGCGAATCAGCTCTGCGTCTTGTTTCTAGAGCGCTAGGTCGACCTTGGTCGGCGATCCACTTCCGGCACTATCCTGTTGTTCTTGCTTCTTTTTCATCCGCTCGTATTTGTCGAGCGCATCGAGCATCTTCTGGGCGATCGGATTGGTGGCCGGGGCGGCGGCGGGCCCGTAGCCGGCACCTGAGGCCGCCGTTCCCGGGACGGGCGCGGCTGCCGGGTGCGGCGCCGGCGGCGTTAAAGCCAGCCGATTTGCCGGCATCAGATTCCCGGTTAGTTCCAGCGGCACCGGCCGATTATTCAGCGTTTGCCCGTTCGTCGCCTGCGTGGTGGTGAACTGACGCTGGAAACGCGCATTTTGCGCGATGAAATTCTGCTCGGGAGAGGCCGGGGGTGCGGAAGACGCCGCGGGCGGTGAACGATAGAGCGTCGCCGCTAACCGCGTCGGGTCCGCCCCGCTCGGCACGGTCGGCGAAATCTGCGTCGGTACGGTTTGAACCGCTGACGCAGCCTGAGGGGTGTTCCGGGTCGCCGTCTGCGGCGCGGATGGAGCCGCCTGCGCGACTGCGCTGGTCTCGGCCGCTGAGGGGCCGAATAGCGCGGCGAGCGTATGCTCGCCCAAATCATGGCCCTGCGAATCAGTCAACATGGTACTCACGACACCCACGCCGAAGCCGATCGGCCCGCCATAGAGTGCATCGCCGACGATCCGGGCGCCGCCCGAAGGCTCGTCTCCGGTCAGATAACGATAGACCGAGCCGATGATCGGCAGATGCTGCAGGGGATTGATGATGTCGAGCACGTCCTTGAAGCTGAAGCTGCCATGCGCCCATAGGGACGGGCCCGATGACGGCGCGTCCGTACGCGGCGGGCTGGTGATCTGCGGTAGCGTGGCAACGGCAGTGTCGGACATGGTCACTCTCTCTTAACCATGCTTGTTGCAAGCCGGGTGCCAAGAAAAGATCTTTATAAATCAAAATGTTGATCTCAGCCCGCGAGCCGCTCCGGCATGATTTGCCGGGCAAGGTTCGACTTGAGGAGAGCCTGCGCCGCCGCCGGCTAAAGCAGATGGCCGCCCCGCCTTGCCTTGGTGCGAAGGTAATGCTCGTTATGGGCGTTAGCCGGAAAAGCGTGCGTGACACGCTCGACGACTTCGATCCCGCACCGCATGAGCGCTTCCACCTTCGCGGGGTTGTTGGTCAGGAGCCGGACCCGGGTAAAGCCGAGTTGGCGCAACATCGCGGCCGCAGGGAGATAAACCCGTTCATCGGCATCGAAGCCCAGGACTTCATTGGCATCGATCGTATCGAAGCCGGCGTCCTGAAGTTCGTAGGCGCGCAGCTTGTTGGCAAGGCCGATCCCGCGTCCTTCCTGCGACAGATAAAGCACGGCACCGCCGCCGCTTTTTGCGATCTCGCCGATTGCGCCGCGCAATTGGTCGCCGCAATCGCAACGCAGACTGCCGAGGAGATCGCCGGTGAAGCACTCGGAGTGAAGCCGGACCAGCACCGGCTGGGCGGGGTCGGGATCTCCGATGAGGATCGCGATATGACCGGCGCCGCCATCGCTCGGCCGGAAATGGACGAGGCGGGTATTCTCGGCATCGGCCAGGGGAACGCGCGCTTCGCTCACCTTCCGCAGGCTGCGTGAAGCGGCCTCCTGATAGGCAAAGATATCGCCGGCATCGAGCGCCAAGAGGCCGTCCTCGGCAACAAGCCGCGCGGCGTCGGCCGGCGTGATCACAACTACCGTGGCGGCCGGGAGAAGCCGCGCGAGCTTCATGACCTCGACCGCCGCGTCGACGGTCCGGTCTCCGGCTGGCGCCAGGATGCCGAGGCCGACAACGGCGGCGCCAGGATCGGCGAGCTGATGCAGGAATTCCGCTTCCGTGCGGGGCGGCAGCGCGAGGAGAACGGTTCCTCCCGGCGCGCTCGCCGCCGGCGCAAGGCCGAGCGCCGCGGCGCGGCGCCGCGTCAGGGCAAGCGCAAGCTTACCCCGGCCCAGCGCTGTCAGCTGGCTCAGACTGTCGGCGCTGGCGTTCTCGGCGGCCTGAACGGCAAGGTTTTGATTACCGTCGCGAATCACGGCGATGGCACCGCGGCGCAGATCGCCGATGACGCGATCCACGGCGCGCAAGAGCCGCGCATCCGCACTTACCGCCGAAGTCTCGCTTACCAAATAGCCTCGCTTTTCACCGTGGATCGCCCGAGGAGCCAGGCCAGATCAACGCCAAAGGAATAGCTCAGGAGGATAAGCCCGGCGAGGCAAATCCCGTTGCCCCAAAGCGGCGCGACCGGCGGCGCCAAAGCCACGATCAGCGCAGCCAGCTGGATCACGCACAGGGTCTGCCGGCGCTTACGCGGCGGCAGCGGCTGCGCGAGGATCGGCCACAGCCAGCCTCCAAGGATAAAGATATAACGCATGAACCCGCTGACAAGGACCCAGGCTCCGGCTTGGCCAAGAGCCCAGACGAGGCCGGCTAGCGCCAGCATCGTGAAAGCGTCGGTCTCCATGTCGAAGCGGGCCCCGAACGAACTCGCGGTCCCGAGACGCCGGGCCAGGTAACCATCGACCCCGTCGAGGCAGAGCGCCCCAGTGGCAGATCCGACCGCGACCCAGCGCCAAGCTGCGCCGGTAGCCAGACTGGATCCGAGCAAGACGCAGCCACCCCACAAGAGCATGGCGGCGATCAGCGCTCGTGCAAGCGTCACCCAATTCGCGGCTCCGAACGGGCGGGGGACCGCTCGCAAAAAATTGTATGTGTCCAAGGCCTAATCCCTGGCTCATTATGGGTTGTGAGGAATGGTCTAGCATGCCAGCGGAAGGGGATATAGCCGAGCGCGTCGACGCGCAGTGGCAGGCCTTGTTGGCGTGCCGGCGCGCTGCCGCGCCCTTGACGAGCTCCGGCATCCTCGCCGAACTCTATGGCCCGCTTTGCGCCATCCCCCCGGGCAAGGATTTCGCCGTCGGGCATTTGGCGCAGAGCCTCGATGGTCGAATCGCGACCGCGAGCGGCGCCTCGCATTGGATTTCGGGCGAAGAAGATCTCCACCACACGCATTGCATGCGGGCCCTGGCCGACGCCGTGCTGGTCGGGGCCGATACGATTCTTCATGACGATCCGCTGCTAACGGTGCGCCGCTGCGCCGGAACGCATCCGGTGCGGGTGGTTATCGATCCCGAACGCAAGCTCGGTCCTCACCATCGCGTCTTCACCGATCCGAGCGCGCCGACTTACGTGATCGCGGCCGAAGATTGCGCGATCGGCCCATCCTTGGGCTTTGCCGAGCTGTTGCGGTTGCCGCGCAGCGAAGGGGTAATTCCGCCGGAGGCGATACGCCGCGCGCTCGCCGCTCGCGGCTTGCATTGGCTCTTCATCGAAGGCGGCGGGGTTACGATCTCGCATTTTCTGCGGGCCGGCTGCCTCGACCGGCTCCAGCTTACGGTTGCACCGATGATTCTCGGCTCCGGCCGGCCGAGCCTGACCCTGCCCGAGATTGCCGTGCCCCGACAGGGTCTGCGCCCGCAGATCCGGCGCGTGGCTCTGGGCGAGGATGTGCTCTTCGAGTGCATCTTTGGTGAACGGGATGAAGGTTGAAACCCGCGCGTTCTGGGTCGCCGCGCCCGGCCGCGGCGAAATCCGCGCCAGCCTGACGCCAGCCCCAAACGGCGGCGACGTCCTCGTCCGAGCGCTTGCGAGCGGCGTCAGCCGCGGCACCGAAAGCGTCGTCTTCCAAGGCCGCGTGCCGCCGAGCCAGTACCAGACGATGCGTTGCCCTTTCCAGGAAGGCGATTTCCCGGCGCCGGTCAAATATGGCTACGCGTCTGTCGGCGTGGTCGAGGAGGGCGCCGCGGCTTTGCTCGGCCGGCGCGTCTTCTGCCTCTATCCGCACCAGGATAATTATGTCGTGCCCGAGGCGAGCGTCGTCCCTGTCCCCGATGCGGTGCCAGATCACCGCGCCGTGCTCGGCGCCAATATGGAGACGGCGGTCAATGCGATGTGGGATGCGGGACCCCGCCTCGGCGACCGGATCGCCATCGTCGGCGCGGGTACGGTCGGCTGCCTGACCGCGTCTCTGGCCGCGAAGCTGCCGGCGGCGCGCGTCGAACTCATCGATGTCGATCCAGGCCGGGCCGCACTTGCCGCGGCGCTCGGCTGCCGTTTCGCCGCGCCCGCCGACGCGGCCGGCGAATGCGATCTCGTCATCCACGCGAGCGGAAGCGAGGCCGGCCTCACCACCGCCTTGCGGCTCGCGGGTTTCGAAGCGACCGTGATCGAATGCTCCTGGTACGGCGACAAGCCGGTCGCCGCGCCCCTGGGCGAGGCTTTCCACAGCCGTCGCATCCGTCTTCAATCCTCGCAAGTGGGCGAGGTGGCCACGGCGCGCCGCGCGCGCCGCAGCCGCCACGACCGGCTGGCCCTCGCCTTGGAGCTGCTGGCGGACCCGGTCTATGACAGGCTGATCACCGGAGAGGGCCGGCTCGATGAATTGCCGGAGGCGATGGCGCGTCTTGCCGCGCAGCCGGATGGCGCGCTCTGCCATCTCGTCCGCTATTCTTGACGCCGGCTGCACCGGTCGAGCGCCAGTGGGCGGAACAGAGCCGAGGGTTCGGGATGTATAGCGTTGCGGTCAGCGATCACGTGATGATCGCCCACAGTTTCGTCGGCGAAATTTTCGGTCCGGCGCAACGTCTTCATGGAGCGACCTATGCGGTCGAGGTCGAGATGCGCCGCAAGGAGCTCGATGCCGATGGCCTTGTCTGCGATATCGGCCAGGCATTGGAGACCCTCAAGGCGGTTCTGAGCGAGCTCAATTTCCGCAATCTCGACGACCTCGCCGGTTTCAAGGGCCGCAACACCACCACCGAGTTTCTCGCAGGCGAGATCTATCGCCGTCTGAAGACGCGGATCGCCGCCGGCGCGCTCGGGGCCGGAACGGGGGGCGCGCTCGCCTCGCTGCGCGTGGTGTTGCGCGAATCGCCGGTCGCCTGGGCGGCCTTCGAGGGACCGCTCGGGTGAGAACTCGCGCTGCTGGTCCCGGGTTCGATCGATCAGCTCACCGGCGGCTACCTCTTCGCTCGGCATGTCGTCGACGAGCTCGCGCAGCGCGGCGAGATGGTCGACATCGTCGAGCTTGCGGGTCAATTTCCGGATGCCGACGGTCGCGCGCGCAGGGAATCCGCGATGGCGCTCGCGCGATGTGATGCAAGCGCGAATGTCGTTATCGACGGGCTCGCGCTGGCCGGTTTCGAGGATTGTCTGCCACGAGAGACGGCGCGATTGCGCCTCATCGCCTGGGTCCATCATCCGCTCGCCGCCGAGAGCGGGTTGAGCGCAAGCGAACGGGCGCGGTTCCAATCGATCGAGACACGATTGCTGCCGCGTTTTCGCGGCGTGATCTGCCCGAGCCGCGCAACCGCGCAAGCCGTCGTGGCCTGTGGCGTCGATCCGGCGCGGATTGCCGTCGCGCCGCCCGGCACCGCGAAGCCGGCGGGATCGCAGCTGCATGAAAACCGGGCCGGGCGGTTGCGCCTGCTCACGGTCGCGACGGTGATCCCGCGCAAGGGCCATCTCGTGCTGATCGAGGCCTTGGCACGATTGCGGCGCGAGGATTGGGAACTTCAATGCATCGGCAGCATGGCGCGCGATCCGGCCCATGCCGAGGTGCTGCGCCGCGCCATTGCCGCGCGCGGGCTGCAAGGGCAGGTCACGCTGGTCGACGAAATGGCGCCCGAAAGCCTGGGCGCGGCTTACGATGCGGCCGATCTCTTCGTGCTGCCGTCGTTCCATGAGGGCTATGGCATGGCCCTGGCCGAGGCCATGGCGCACGGCTTGCCGATCGTCGCGACCCGGGCCGGCGCGATCCCTGAGACCGTCCCCGATAGCGCCGGGATCCTCGTCGAACCCGGCGATGAGGCGGCGCTTGCGACGGCGCTCGCACGGCTCCTCGAGCAACGCGATGCGCTGGCGCGCTTCGCGCGCGGCGCCGCCATGGCAGGCGCGGCGCTGCCGGATTGGGACCAGGCTGTCCTGCGCTGGCAAAACAAGATCGAGCGCTTTCTGGCATGAGCGGGTTCTCGCGCGACTGGTTGAGGCTGCGCGAGAGCGCCGATCTTGCCGCGCGCGATCCCGGCTTGGCACGGCGCTTTGCCGCGTCCTTGCGGCGCGCGCCCGGCCGCCCCGTGCGGCTCGTCGATCTCGGCGCGGGAACGGGCGCCAATTGCCGCGCGTTGATGCCGCGCATCGGCGGCGATCAAGACTGGTTGTTGATCGATCGCGACCGCGATCTCATCGCCGCTCAGGCCGAGGAGATGATCCTCTGGGCACGCCGCCAAGGCTATCCCATCATGGCCGGGGGCGGGCGCGTGACGATCACGGCTGGCTCCGCCGCCTGGCGGGTGGCGAGCCATGCGCTCGATCTCGCGCGAGGCCTTTCCGCGCTCGACCCGTTCGATGCCGACGGCGTGACTGCCGCGGCACTTTTCGATCTCGTGTCGGCCCCCTGGATCGAGGCCTTTGCCCGGCTTCTCGCGCGCCGCTCCATGCCGCTCCTCGCCGTGCTCACGGTCGACGGCAGGCGCGAATGGGATCCGGCGCTCGCCGAGGATCGGGTCGCCGCGGCCGGCTTCCGGCGTCACCAAGAGGGCGACAAGGGATTTGGCCCGGCCTTGGGCGGCAGCGCGTCGCAGGCCCTTGCCCAAGCTTTCGCTGGCCAAGCCTTCGCGGTTTCCGAGGCGGTAAGCGATTGGCGGCTTGATGCCAGGGACGGGGCGCTGCTTGCCGAACTGATCACCGGCGAAGCCCGGGCCGCATGCGCCGCCCAAACCGGGAATGGCGCCGCGATCGCGGAATGGGAGAAGCAGCGGCGCAATCAGCTCAAAAATGGTAAGCTCAGGGTCACCATCGGGCATCGCGATCTGTTGGCTTTGCCCGGTGGAACCGCCAACATCGCGGCGTAAGATCAAGGAGCAGATGGGATGGCAAAAGCAATTTGGCGCGGCAAGGTTCTGGCCGAGAGCCCGCAATTCGAGATGGTCGAGGGCAACGTCTATTTTCCGCCCGAATCGATCGACCGTCGCTATTTCAAAGAAAGCGCGACCTCGACCCTGTGCCATTGGAAAGGCACGGCGCATTATTACGTGGTCGCGGTCGATGGCGCCGAGAACAAGGATGCGGCTTGGTATTATCCCGATCCGAAACCGGCCGCCGCGCAGATCAAGGATTATGTTGCTTTCTGGAAGGGTGTCGAGGTGCAGCTTTAGCGGGCGGTTTCGCGTCGCAGGCGAGCATGCGCCGGACAAAAGGGGAGAGGGTCGCGGCTGTCGGCCTATAAGCTGGTAGACTGGGAGTTCGAGCAGGAAAGCAAATGTCCGCAGGTCACAAGATCCTGATCGTCGATGATGACGCCGCGCTGCGCCGCTCTCTCGCCGAGCAGCTCCAGCTTCACGAAGAATTCGCAGCCGCCGAAGCCGCCAATGGCAGCGAGGCGCTCGAGATGGCGAAGGCGCAGTATTTCGATGCGATCCTGCTCGATGTGGGCTTGCCCGATATCGATGGTCGCGAGCTTTGCCGCGTGATGCGGCGCGCGGGAGTGCGCGCGCCGATTCTGATGCTCACCGGCGCCGATGGCGAGGCTGACATGATCCTCGGCCTCGACAGCGGCGCTAATGATTACATCACCAAGCCGTTCCGCCTGAACGTCCTACTGGCGCGGCTGCGCGCCCAGCTGCGGCAGCACGAGCTTTCCGAAGACGCGGTCTTCACCATCGGGCCTTACACCTTCCGCCCGAGCGCCAAAATCCTTACGGACGAGGCCAAGCACAAGAAAGTCCGCTTGACCGAAAAGGAGACCGCGATCCTCAAATATCTTTACCGCGCCGGCGACAAGACCATCGGCCGCGACGTGCTCTTGAACGAAGTCTGGGGCTATAATTCGGGCGTCACGACCCACACGCTCGAGACGCATGTGTATCGGCTGCGGCAAAAAATCGAGCGGGATCCAGGCAACGCCGAAATTCTGGTGACCGAGCCCGGCGGCTACCGGCTGGTGCCCTGAGGTGAGCGCGCTCGATAACCTGATCCGGCGCCTGATGTCGCAACGCGCCAGCCTCGAACGCGCGGCGGCGATGGTGACCCAGCTTCCAGGGCCGGCGCTGCAAATCGGATGGGGCGACGGCACGGCCTATGATCATTTACGCGAGATCATGCGGCGGCGCGAAATCATCGTCTTCGATCGTCAGATCGGCGCGCCGCCCGACGCGCCGCCCGCGGCAGCGCAGCGCGTCATCGGCGATCCGCGCGAAACCTTGCCGCAAGCCTGGGAACGCTGTGCCCGCGAAGCGGCCCTCGCCCATCTCAACGTCCTCTCGCCGCGCATGGCGGCCGAACTCGCGCCGCTTGCGGCACCCATGCTGCGTCCTGGTGCCGTGGTGGTCTCCGAAGCGCCGCTCGAGCTGCCCGGATGGGAGGCGATAGCCTCCGCCGAGGCGACGCGCGACAGCCGCGACTATCTCTATCGCATCACCTGAGGGGCGCGGCTGCGGACACGGGCTTTCACGCGCCGATCTCGCGCCGGACGATTCGCGTTCCCTCGACCATCGCGCTGAGCTTGCCGAAGGCGATGTCGCGCGGCAGATATTTCATGCCGCAATCGGGCGCAATGACGAGCTGCTCCGCCGCGACATGGGGCAGCGCGCGCCGGATGCGATCGGCCACGATGGCGGGCGTCTCTACGGCCGTGTCGGCAAGATCGATCACGCCCAGCATGATGCGCTTGCTTGGCAGGCGCTCAAGCACCGCGCAATCGAGATGCGATTGCGCGGTCTCGATCGAAATCTGCCGGGCCGCCGATTGCTCGAGCTCGGGCAGGAAGGAATAGCCCGAGGGGCGTTGCTTGACGAAAGCGGCGTAGCCGAAGCAGAGATGCACGACGGTCTCGCCGCTGACGCCTTGGAGCGCGCGGTTGAGCGCCTTCACGCCGAATTCGGCCGCCTTGTCGGGACGCGCCTGCATATAGGGCTCGTCGATCTGGACGATATCGGCGCCCGCGGCGAAGAGGTCGCGGATCTCGTCGTTCACGGCGGCGGCGTAATCCAGCGCGAGCGCGGCTTCGTCCTTGTAATAATCGTCTTGGGTCTGCATCGACATGGTGAAAGGCCCGGGCACCGTGATCTTGATCACGCGCTCCGTGTTGGCACGCAAGAAGCGCACGTCGCGCGCCTCGACCGCGTGCTTGCGCCGGACGGGGCCGACCACGCGCGGGACCGGCTGGGTCCGGCCCGGCGTGCGCGTCGGCGCTTGTCCGGGATTGTCGATATCGACCCCTTCGAGCGCGGTGGCGAAGCGATTGGAATAGCTTTCGCGGCGCATCTCGCCGTCGGTCACGATGTCGATGCCGGCGCGTTCCTGATCGCGGATCGCCAAGAGCGTGGCGTCGTCCTGCGCCTCTTCGAGGAATTCGGGCGCGACGCGCCACAAATCGCGAAATCGCACGCGCGGCGGCGCGACCGCGCTAAGCCGCTTGCGATCGATCAGCCATTCGGGCTGCGGGTAGCTTCCCACCAGCGTCGTCGGCAGCAGCGTCGTCACGATGCCTCCTCCTTTTATTCTTGCCCAAGCAAGAAAACATCCGCGCGGCAGGGCGTAAAGAAAATTCGCGCAAGCGCGCCGAAGCCCGCAAGCCCATAGTGGGCAAGGTTCAGCTCTGAGGCGCGAGCACCGCGTCGCCGCGCCGATCGGCGCCCGAGGGCAGCGGCGCGTCGGGCCTGAAGATCCAGCTCGCGATGTCGCGGTTCACCATGGGGCCCTCGAGATCGCGCAGCAGCATGTGATAGCCCTTGTCGTAGTAGCCGAGGATGCGTTGCCCCGTCGGCACCGGCGGCAGATCTTCGATGAATTGACGCACGGGGGCCGGCGGCACGATCTCGTCATGGGCGCCGTAAAGCAGCAGCATCCGCTGTTTCATCTGCGGCGCGGCGGCGAAAGCCTCGCTCATCAAATCCACCAAGCCGGCGACGGTCGCAACGCGCGTGTCCTTGATCACGAGCGGGTCGCGCGACAATTCGCGGAGCATCTCGATGTTGTCCGAGGGCAGGATATGAAGGCTTTGGCCGGTAAAGGTCCAATTGGGACCAATCAGGTTCAGCGTCCACAAGGTGGCACGCAAGAACACGTTCATGGTCTGCCTTCCCCACACCGCCGGCGCAACCAGGATGAGGCCGTCCGCCACCGGGCGCTCCGCGCCCGCCATGCCGGCCTCGGCCGTGATGACGACCGCGGCTCCCATACTGTCGCCGAGCAGATAGAGCGGCACGCCCGGATATCGTGCGCGGAGCAGCCGCGTGAGGCCGGCGAGATCGGAGTCGAGCCGATGAGTGCCGGCCCAGGCGCCGGGAAAAGGTGCGGCGCCGAAACCGCGCTGGTCGTAGGCGAAGGTCGCGATGCCGAGCTCCGCCCATTCTTTCCCCGGGCCGGCGAAGGCATGCGAATAATCGTTGAAGCCGTGCACCGCCAGGATCACCGCCCTGATCCGCCCCTCGGGAAGCCAGCCGCGCAGCGGCAATTTTGTCCCATCGCTCGCGACGAATTCATCGGCGGAAAAACGCGGTGTCGTGGTCGTTGCTGCCGTCATGGGATCGAAAGGATCGGGGGCGGTGCAGGAAACCAGCAGAAGAGCGAGCGCGAGGCACGCGGCGGGAACGGCGGCGCGCTTCATCGCCTCGGCTCGGGCGCGCCCGTGAGCTGAAGAAAAATCTCCTCGAGATCGGCCTCTTGACTGGTGACGTCGCGAATGGTGAGGCCCTGCGCGGCGACCGCCGCGAAGACACCCGCCAACTCCGTGCGGCTCGGCGTGTAGCGCAAGGCGAGACGCCCTTGCGCCGCGAGCGTCAGGCCGAGCGGCGCGAGAGCCGGCGGCAAAATGTCGATCGGCTCGACCAGCGCGAGGCTCATGCTCTTGTCATCGACCCGTCCCAGCAGCGCGTCTTTGGTGTCGCAGGCGACGAGGCGGCCATGATGGATGATCGCGATGCGGTCGCAGAGTTCCTCGGCCTCTTCGAGATAGTGCGTGGTCAGGAGGATGGTGACGCCACGCGCCTGAAGATCGCGGACCATGATCCAAAGCTGGCGGCGCAGCTCGACATCGACACCGGCCGTGGGCTCGTCGAGTACGAGCACCGGCGGGTTGTGCACCATCGCCTTCGCTACCATGAGGCGCCGGCGCATGCCGCCCGAGAGCGCGCGTGCCGAGGTATCGGCCTTGTTGGAGAGCGCCACCATATCGAGAATGGCCGCGGTGCGCCGCTCGCGCTTGGGAACGCCGTAGAATCCCGCTTGCATCTCCAAGAGCTCGCGCGGCGTGAAAAAGAAATCGAGCGTGATCTCTTGCGGTACGATACCTATCGCCGCGCGCGACTGGCGCGCCTCGCGGTCGATGTCGATGCCCCAGATCCGCACCGTGCCGGCGGTCTTGATGACGAGGCCCGCCAAGATGTTGATGAGCGTCGATTTCCCGGCGCCGTTGGGACCGAGCAGGCCGAAGATCGAGCCGCGGGGAATGGCAAGATCGATGCCGTCGAGCGCCGCCGTGCCCGTTCCCGAGGCGACGCGGCCGTAAATTTTGGTCAGCCCGGAAATCTCGACCGCGTAATCCGGCGCGGTGGCGCCGTGTCCCAAACCGTCGGCGGAAACTGTCGGAGAAAGCGAAGAGGTGGTCATTGATTGTGCCGATGCAATGGGTATCATCCGCGCGACAGTAGGGTCAACGAGCGATGCAGCCTTTCGAGACGATCTATGTGGAGGAGAATACCGTCGCTTGCAATGGCGGCGGCGGGTCTTTGGGGCACCCCCTTGTCTATCTCAATCTTTCGGCGGAAGGAAAGGTCGAGTGCCCCTATTGCTCGCGTCTTTTCATCCGCGGTCCGGCGCCACAAAACCAATCCACGCCGCGCCCGCCGGCGCCCTAGGCCTTGAGCGCGCCCAAGCACGTCTATCTCATCGACGGCTCGGGATTCATCTTCCGCGCCTATCACGCGATGCCGCCGCTGACCCGGCCGGACGGCACCCCCGTCGGCGCGGTGCTGGGTTTTTCCAGCATGATCTTGAAGCTGCTGGATGAGACCGACGCCGATCACATCGCCGTCGTGTTCGACAGCGCACGCGCGACCTTCCGCAACAGGATCTACGACAAGTACAAGGCAAACCGCCCCGAGCCGCCCGACGATCTCATCCCCCAGTTCAAGCTGGTGCGGGAGGCGACCGACGCCTTCAATATCTGCCGCATCGAGCAGCCGGATTACGAGGCCGACGATCTGATCGCGACCTATGCGCGTAAGGCGGCCGCCCAGGGGGCGACCGTCACGATCGTCTCCTCGGATAAGGATTTGATGCAGCTCGTTTCGGATCGCATCGCCATGCTCGATCCGATGAAGATGAAGCCGATTGGCGAAAACGAGGTGCGCGAGAAATTCGGCGTCGGCCCGGACAAGGTGGTCGAGGTCCAGTCCTTGATCGGCGACAGCGTCGACAACGTCCCCGGCGTGCCCGGAATCGGCCCGAAGACGGCGGCCGAACTCATCACCGCCTATGGCGATCTCGAGAACCTTTTGAAGCATGCAGGCGAGATCAAGCAGCCCAAGCGCCGTCAGAGCCTGATCGATTTTGCCGAGCAGGCGCGCCTGTCGAAAAAGCTCGTCACACTCGACGATCAGGTGCCGTTGCCCCGGCCGCTCGAGGAACTGGCGGTGAAGCCGATGGACGCGGCGAAGGTCACGAGCTTCTTGCAGGAGCAGAATTTCCGCTCGCTGCTCGCGCGGCTGCAGCCGCGCTTGGCGGGCCTGCCGGCAGCGGCGAAAGGTGGCACGGCGGCTCCGGCGCCCGAGCCGTCGCTCGCGCTCGCCGACGCCCCTCAGCGCTATGAGCTGGTCCAAGACATCCCCGCCCTCGAGCGCTGGATCGAGGCGGCGCGCGAGCAGGGCCATCTCGCCATCGACACCGAGACCACCTCGCTCGACCATGCGCTCGCCGAACTCGTGGGCATTTCGATGGCGCTGGCGCCCGGGCATGCCTGTTATATCCCGCTCGGCCACCGCGCGGTCGCGGATGGCGCGCTCGACCTCGGCGGCAGCAAAGATCGCGCGCCGACGCAGATACCGCTCGACCAGGCGCTGCGGCATTTGAAGCCGCTCCTCGAAGATGCGGGCGTGCTCAAGATCGGCCAGAACATCAAATACGATGTGGCGGTGCTCGCCAATTACGGCATCGCGGTCGCGCCGACCGATTGCACCATGCTCATTTCCTTCGTGCTCGAGGCGGGCGTTCACGGCCACGGGCTCGACGAATTGGCGCGGCTCCACTTCGGGCATGAGACCATCAAATACAAGGACGTCGCCGGCACCGGCAAAAATCACATCGGCTTCGCCGCCGTACCGCTCGAAAAGGCGCGCGACTATGCGGCCGAGGACGCCGATTACACCTTGCGCCTCCATCGCTTGCTGAAGCCCCGGCTCTTTTCCGAGCACATGCTGGCCTTCTACGAGACCGTGGAGCGGCCGCTCATCGCGGTGGTGGCGGCGATGGAAGCGGCCGGCATCCGCGTCGATCGCGACGAGCTCGAGCGTCTCTCGCGCGATTTCGCCAAGCGCATGGACGAATTGGAGCGCGAGATCCATAAACTGGCGGGCCACCCTTTCAATATCGGCTCGCCCAAGCAATTGGGCGAAGTCCTGTTCGACGAGTTGGGGCTGCCGGGCGGAAAGAAGATGAAGACCGGTGCTTATGGCACCGATGCCGGCGTGCTCGAGGAACTCGCGGCGACCCACGATCTGCCGGCGCGGGTGCTCGATTGGCGCCAGCTCGCCAAGCTGAAGAGCACCTATGCCGACGCGCTGGTCGAGCAGATCAATCCCAGAACCCATCGAGTCCATACGAGTTTTTCATTGGCCGGCGCGGCGACCGGGCGGCTCTCTTCGACGGACCCCAATCTTCAGAACATTCCGATCCGGACCGAGGAAGGCCGCAAGATCCGCCGCGCCTTCGTCGCGGAGCCTGGACATCTTTTGATCTCGGCCGATTACAGCCAGATCGAGCTGCGGCTGGCCGCGCATGTGGCCGGGGTCGATGCGTTGAAGGAAGCCTTTCGCGCGGGTGCCGATATTCACGCGATGACCGCGAGCGAGGTCTTCGGCGTGCCGATGAAGCAGATGGACGCGGAAACGCGCCGGCGCGCCAAGGCGATCAATTTCGGGATCATCTACGGGATCAGCGGCTTCGGTCTCGGCCAGCAGCTCGGCGTGCCGCAGGGCGAGGCCGCGGATTACATCAAGCGCTATTTTCAGCGCTTCCCCGGCATCCGCGATTACATGGAGCAGATGAAACAGCGCGCGCGCGAGCAGGGTTATGTCGAAACGCTGTTCGGCCGGCGCGTCCATATTCCCGGGATCAAGGATAGCAACCCGGCGCGCCGCGGCTTTTCGGAACGCGCCGCGATCAATGCGCCGCTGCAAGGCTCGGCGGCCGATATCATCAAGCGCGCGATGCGTCGCGTCCGGCCTGCGCTTGCCGAGGCGGGCTTGAGCGCGCGCATGCTGCTCCAGGTGCATGACGAACTCGTCTTCGAGGCGCCCGAGCACGAAGTCGAGGCGACGCGCAAACTGGCGAAAGCCGTGATGGAAGGCGCCTGCGCGCCGGTGATGACCTTGTCGGTGCCGCTGGTGGTCGAAACCGGCGCCGCGAAGAACTGGGAAGAGGCGCACTGAAGCCGCGCGGCTGTCCCGCGCGGCTTTTCGGATTCTTTGCGTCTACTTCGCGGCGACGCGCGCGGTCGCCTCGATCCGCCCCAACAAGCCTTGGCGCTCCTCTTCGAGCTCGCGCGGCAGGCGCCGCCCGAAGCGCTCGAACAGCTCGCGCTGGTCGAGCGCCTCCTTGCGCGCTTCCTCGGGATTGACATCCATGATCTTGGCGAACCGGTCCGAGGAGAAAGACAGCCCCTGCCAGTTGATATCCTGGTAGTGCGGCATATAGCCGAACGGGCTCTCGACCGGCTTCGGCGCGCGGTTGTGAACGCGGTCGACGATCCATTTCAGGACGCGCATGTTCTGGCCGAAGCCGGGCCATGCGAATTTGCCGTTCTCGTCCTTGCGGAACCAGTTCACGCGATACATGCGCGGCACCTGCTTGACGCGATGCTCGATCGACAGCCAATGGTTCCAATAATCCGCCATGTTGTAGCCGCAAAACGGCAGCATCGCGAAAGGATCGCGCCGGATCGCGGCTTGATTGTCGGCCGCTGCCGTTGCTTCCGAGCCCATCGTCGCCGCGAGATAGACGCCGTGGCGCCAGTTGAAACCTTCGAACACAAGCGGGAAGGTCTTCGACAGCCGGCCGCCGAAAATGAAGGCGGAGATCGGGACGCCCGCCGGATCTTCCCAGGCCGGATCGATGCTGGGGCACTGGCTCGCATGAACCGTGAAGCGCGAATTGGGATGCGCCGCATTGCGGCCGCTATCCGGCGTCCAATCCTTGCCCCGCCAATCGATCAGATGCTTGGGCGGCTCGTCGGTCAGCCCCTCCCACCACACGTCCCCGTCATCGGTCAGCGCGACGTTGGTGAAGAGCACGTCGTGAGCGAGCATCTTCACCGCGTTGGGATTGGTCTTGAGACCGGTTCCCGGCGCGACGCCGAAGAATCCCGCCTCGGGATTGATCGCGCGCAAGGTGCCGTCGGGCTGCGGTTTGATCCAGGCGATATCGTCGCCGATCGTGCGCACCTTCCAGCCGTCGAAACCCTCGGGCGGCACCAGCATGGCCAAATTCGTCTTGCCGCAGGCCGAGGGGAAGGCGGCGGCCACATAGGTCTTCTCGCCCTGCGGGCTTTCGATGCCGAGGATCAGCATGTGCTCCGCAAGCCAGCCCTGCTCACGCCCGAGTATTGATGCGATGCGCAGCGAGAAGCATTTCTTGCCCAGGAGCGCATTGCCGCCATAGCCCGAGCCATAGGAGACGATCGAGTGTTCCTCGGGAAATTGAACGATGTATTTGTGCTCGGCGTTGCAGGGCCAAGGCACGTCTTTCTGGCCCGGCGCCAAGGGGGCGCCGACCGAATGCAGGCACGGCACGAACTCGCCATCGCCCAGAAGGTCGAGCACCTTCTGCCCGACCCGCGTCATCATCAGCATGCTGACCACGACATAGGGTGAATCCGAAATCTGCACCCCGATATGCGATATCGGCGAGCCCAAGGGCCCCATGCTGAAGGGAATTACATACATCGTGCGGCCGCGCATCGTGCCTTCGAACAAGGCATCGAGCGTCGCGTGCATCTCCTTCGGGTCGATCCAGTTGTTGGTGGGGCCGGCATCTTCCTTCAGCTTCGAGCAGATGAAGGTTCGATCCTCCACCCGCGCGACGTCGCCCGCATCCGAGCGCGCGAGGTAGGAATTGGGACGCTTGGCGGGGTTGAGTTTGATGAGCGTGCCTTGCGCAACCATCTGCGCATAAAGCCGCTCGGCTTCCGCCGCGGAGCCATCGCACCAGTGGATCGCGTCAGGCTTGCATTTGGCCGCGACTTCCTCGACCCACCCCAACAGTTTGCTGTTTCGCGAGCGCGCTGACCCAGTCATGCCCGATCCGCCGCCATCAAGCGAAACTGATCGGCCAAGCTGCCGGCGTAACCGGTAGCGATAAAGGTGACAAGCACAGCGCAACCTCCAGTTCGATTTTTGGGCATCTCTCGCGACCAATGCCGGCGAAAGTTCGGCGCCACGGTCGCTCGCCCTATCCCCAAATTATCGCCGCCCGCGCCCGTGTGCAATGTCCTTGCATCGCAAACCTTAACGCGGTGCGCCGCTTTCGCGCGCCGATTGTGCAAGTGCAGCAAAGGTTTGCCGCGCCGATGGCAGGTCCGTGACCGGTGCCGCGAAGTCGAGTCGGGCAAGCGTGCCGCCGCACCGCAAATCGCATCCTTCCGGGTCAATGCCGGCGATTTGCCACCCTGTACCGGCCAGGCCCAAAAGGCGTTGCGCGTAGAGGTCAAGCGTGCCGGCATGGTCGAGGTTCATATGTCGCAGGATCTCGGGCTCCCCTTCGCGCAGCCAATCCGCCGCACCATCGGGGTAAAGCAGGTCGCCGGCGTCGATCCAGTCGATCCGGCCGAATCCGGCTACGAGATGGGCGCGGGCCGCGCTCATGCGGTAGAGCCGAAAATCGGCGAAGTCGGCATAGGCCCGGGCAGAAGGATGGCGCCGCAAGAAACGCTCGCGGCTGGCGCTGTCGGCCAGGACCGAGATCTCGCCGATCACGGTCACGCGCGCGCCGGTCAACGGATCGTCGCGTCCCGCCGTGCCATCGAAAAGCAGCGAAGCGCGCGGATCGCGCAGCAAATTCTTGGTGTGCTCCGCGAGTGCGGACATCAGCAGCAAGGGGCTCGCATCGAGATCGCAGGCAATGAGCACGAGCGAGGCGTAGGGCCAGCCCGCCGCGTCGTTCTTCCCAGCCTCGCCGTTCTTCAAGGTGGTGGCGAGCGTCCCGCGGTCGCTGGCGCGCATCAAGCGTCGCGCGCTATAGGCCGGGTTCGGGGGCGGTTCGGGCGGGTTTGGCATCACCGGATTTTGCCCGGCATGCAAGCCCGCCGGAAGTGGCTATAATGCATATGTGTTGAGACGCGATGCCGCCATCCTGGCGCCTTAAAGCCGCCACACTACGGCTCATAGGGTGAGCCGCGGGGAAAGCGTCGCGAGAGGAACATTTCATGCCCAATACCATCGCCCTGGTCGATGACGACCGTAACATTCTTACCTCGATCACGATGGCGCTCGAGGCCGAAGGCTTCACGGTGCGCAGCTACACGGATGGGGCCGAAGCGTTAAAAGCCCTGACCGCGCAGCCGGCCGACCTCGCGATCCTCGACATCAAGATGCCGCGCATGGACGGGATGGAACTGCTTGGCCATCTTCGCAAGGACAGCGCCATGCCGGTCATTTTTCTCACCTCGAAAGATGACGAGGTCGACGAAGTGCTGGGCCTGCGCATGGGCGCCGATGATTACATCAAGAAGCCGTTCTCGCAGCGTCTTCTGATCGAGCGCATCCGCGCATTGCTGCGGCGCGGCGAGTTGGCGCGCGGCACGGGCGGCGAAGCCGAGCCCGCCATTCAGCGCGGCGATCTGCGTCTCGACCCCGCGCGTCACCAATGCACGTGGAAAGACCAGAACGTGGATCTCACGGTCACCGAGTTCCTGTTGCTGAAATCCCTGGCCCTGCGTCCGGGCCATGTGAAGAGCCGCGACCAGCTGATGGACAGTGCCTATGGCGAGCACATCTATGTCGATGACCGCACCATCGACAGCCATGTGAAGCGTTTGCGGAAGAAGTTCAAGGCGGTGGATTCCGATTTCGCGCAGATCGAGACGCTTTATGGCGTCGGATATCGCTACCGCGACACCTGAAGCCGAGGTGCTGCTGAAGACGGCATCGGCGCGCGGAACGCCCGCGAAGCGGCCTCGGCTGCGGCGCGGCCGCTTCTCGCTGCTGACTTGGCGGATTCTCGCGATCAACGTTCTCGCGCTCGCGCTTTTGGGCGGCGGGCTGCTGTTGCTCGGCGAATATCGCCAGAGCTTGATCGACGCCGAACTGCAGTCCTTGAAAACGCAGGCGCAGGTCTTCGCCGGGGCGGTGGGTGAAGGCGCGACGACCGATGCGCTCGGCAACGGCATCGAGCTGGTGACGCCGCTCGCACGCGAGATGATGCGGCGCCTCGTCGAGCCGACAAAGACGCGCGCGCAGCTGCTTGATGCGAAAGGTGCGGTGATCGCGGACACGGCAGTGCTCGGAAGCGCCGGCGCGCCCGTCCAGATCGATGCCCTGCCTCCGCCCGAGACGGGCAGCGCGCTGCACAGGGCAGTGACGCAGATTTACGACTGGTTCGTCGCGCATTCGCCGTGGTCGACGATGCCGCGTCTCGTGGTCGCCCCGCGCAGCGTCGCCGAGGATCCCATCGTGATGCGCGCTTTTATGGGGGATGTCGCCGCAGCGGCTCGCGGCGCCGGTGCGAAGCTGACGCTGACCTCGGCCGCCCCGGTGCAGTACTACAAACATATTCTCGGTGTCGTCGTGCTTTCGATCGACGGGTCGGACATCGAGCAGACTGTCCGCAGCGTGCGCTTTGCGATCATCAAGCTGTTCGGCGTCGCCCTCGGGCTTACGGTGCTGCTGTCGATCTATCTCGCTGGTACCATCGCGAGGCCGGTGCGCCGGCTTGCCGCGGCGGCGGAGCGCGTACGCCGCGGTTCGGGCCGCCAGGTCGTCATTCCCGATTTCACCGCGCGCCGCGACGAGATCGGCGATCTCTCCGGCGCGCTTCGCGACATGACGGGCGCGCTTTGGTCGCGCATGGACGCGATCGAGCATTTCGCCGCCGACGTCGCGCATGAGATCAAGAATCCGCTGACCTCCTTGCGCAGCGCGGTCGAAACCGCGGCCCGTGTTACCGATCCCGAGAAGCAGCGCCGGCTGCTCGCGGTCGTGATCGAGGACGTGCAAAGGCTCGATCGGCTGATCACCGATATCTCGAACGCGTCGCGCCTCGATGCGGAACTTTCGCGCGACGAAAGCGCGGTGGTTCCGCTCGATCGCATGCTCAAGGCGTTGATCGACATCTATCGCGACAGCGCAAAACCGAATTTGCCGCAATTGAAGCTCGATCTGCCCGATGATTCGGGTTCCGATCTGGCAGTACGCGGGACCGAGGGGCAGCTGGTGCGGGTCTTTCGTAATCTCCTCGACAACGCGATTTCATTCAGCCCGCCGGGCGGAACGATCGCGGTTCGTGCACGTCGCATCGGCGACCGCGTCCGTGTCACGGTCGAAGACGAAGGACCGGGCATTCCCGAGGGCAAATTGGCCGAGATTTTCAGCCGTTTCTACACGGAGCGGCCGGCCGGCGAAGCCTTTGGCACGCATTCGGGTCTCGGACTCGCCATCTCGAAGCAGATCGTCGAGGCGCACCGCGGCAGCATCCGGGCGGCGAACAACTACGACAAAACCGGCAACCTTCTGGGGGCGGTTTTTACGGTCGATCTGCCAAGCGAAGATTCAACAGATTGAATTTCTTATCAGCTAAACAATTTTTTATTGTGTTTCAAGAACGCTTGCTAACTCCATATAATCCTTGGGGTCATGCGGGTTTTGGCCTCAACTACGTGATTAACGACGATTTTTCGCCTCATGTTGCGACGCCAAATCGATTGACTTTGAATAAAGAGCGGCGCACTAGAGCGCCCCATGATCCGGGTTCATGGAACGGCGGTGGCGCTCGATGGCGAAGGCGTGCTGCTGCGCGGGCCATCCGGATGCGGAAAGTCGGACCTCGCTTTGCGCCTCATCGATCAGGGCGCACGGCTCGTTGCGGATGACCAAACCGAACTGCGACTCGATGGCGATGAAATATCGATGACCGCTCCGGCGACGATTGCCGGGCAGATCGAAGTGCGCGGCCTCGGCATTTTGCAGGTGCCCAGCGTCGTTGCCGCGCCTTTGCGCGCCGTCGTCGATCTGGTCCCTTCCGCGATGGTCGAGCGCATGCCCGAGCCGCGGGCCTGCGTGTTCCTCGGACGCAGCGTGCCATTGCTTTCGCTCGCGCCTTTCGAGGCCTCGGTCGTCGCCAAACTGCGCCTTGCCTTGCGGGCGGCGCCGGCGATGGCGCGATGAACGCCGCACGGGAGGAAACCGCCGAAAAGCTTCTCGTCGTGACCGGCATGTCCGGCGCAGGGCGCTCCACCGCTTTGAAGGCGCTCGAAGACATGGGCTATGAGGCGGTCGACAATCTGCCGCTCACGCTCCTGCCCAATCTCGTCGTCCCTTCGTCGAACCATGTGCCGCTCGCGATCGGTGTCGACGTGCGTACCCGCGACTTCGCGGTGCCGGCATTGGTTCAGGCACTCGACCGTCTCGCGGCCGAGCGCAATCTCGATCTGCACATTGTCTTTCTCGACTGCGACGACGATCGGCTCGAGCGCCGCTATACCGAGACGCGCCGCCGTCATCCGCTGGCGGCCGAGCGGCCGGTTGCCGACGGAATCAGGCTCGAGCGTGAACGCGTACGTCCCCTGCGCGATCGTGCCGATCTCGTGATCGACACATCGCTCCTGACGCCGCACGATCTGAAGCGCGTGATGCAAGGCCATTTCGGCATCGATGCCGCGCCGGTGCTCAGCATCTTCGTCACTTCGTTCTCCTATCGCCGCGGCTTGCCGCGCAACGCGGATCTGGTGCTCGATGTCCGCTTCCTCAATAATCCGCATTACGTTCCCGCGTTGCGGCCGTTGACGGGCAAGGACCGCGCGGTCGGCGATTACATCGACGCCGATCCGGATTTCGAATCGCGTTTCGCGGAGTTCTGCGACTGGCTCGGCAAACTGCTTCCGCGGTATGAGCGCGAAGGCAAAACTTATCTCACCATCGCCATCGGCTGTACCGGCGGGCGTCATCGCTCGGTCTATGTTGCCGAGCGTCTCGCCGCCTGGCTCGGCCAAGAGGGGCGTCGTGTCGCGGTTGCGCATCGCGACCTCGATCCGGGCGCCGCGTCCGACCCCGAAACTCCCCGTGCCGTCGCGCGGGACAATGCTGTGAAGGATGTCGCATGATCGGAATGGTTCTCGTCACCCATGGCAGGCTCGCCGCAGAATTCATCGCCGCGCTTGAGCATGTCGTCGGTCCGCAGCGCAACATCGCCGCGGTTTGCATCGGTCCCGAGGATGATATGGAGCGCCGCCGCCAAGACATTCTGCGCGCGATTTCCGAAGTCGACGCCGGCAAGGGGGTCGTTCTCCTGACCGACATGTTCGGCGGGACGCCATCCAATCTCGCTATTTCGGTCATGGACAAGTCCAAGGTCGAGGTGATCGCCGGCGTCAATCTGCCGATGCTGATCAAGCTTGCCGGGTTGAGGGAGACCGAAACGCTGGCCACCGCCGTGCGGGGCGCGCAGGAGGCGGGACGCAAATACATCAACGTCGCTTCTCAGTTGCTGGCCGACGCGCGCTGATGGAGGTCCCCCCATCGGCCACGGGCGGGACGCCGGTTCGGGGCAAGGCGGTCATTTGCAATCGCCGCGGATTGCATGCGCGCGCTGCAGCGCGGTTTGTTAAATTGGCGTTCGAGTTCGACGCGGAGGTCACGGTGGCCAAGAATGGAACATCGGTTTCCGGGCGCTCGATCATGGGTCTGATGATGCTGGCGGCCGGACCCGGCACCGAGCTCGAAATCAGCGCGACCGGCCCCGACGCCGCGCGCGCGGTGCCGGCGCTTGCGGCTCTCGTGAGCGGCGGCTTCGACGAGTCGTGATCTCATGAAGACCGAGCGGCGGCTCGAAGGACTCGGCATATCGCCGGGCGTCGCCATCGGTCCGGCCTTCGTCAGCGACAGCAACGTCGCCGTTCCCGAATACCAGCTCGAAGCGGATCAGGTCGATCCCGAGCTGCAGCGATTTGCGGCGGCGGTCGCGTTGTCCGTCAAGCAACTGCGTAAGCTCAAAAGCAAGGCGGAGGGCCTGCCCGGCACCGCGAAGGAGGAAGCCGGCTATCTCCTCGACGCGCATCTCCACATGCTCGCCAATTCGCGTCTCGTGCGCGGGGTGGAGGGGCGCATCCGCTCCGACCAGATCAATGCCGAACGCGCCGTCCGTGACGAGATCGCTCAGGTCGCGAACAGCTTTGCCGAAATGGGCGATGCTTACCTTGCCGCGCGGATCGACGATATTCGCGTGGTCGGAACGCGTCTCGTCCGCAATCTCACCAAAACGCCCTTCGCTTCGATCCAACGGCTGCCCGAAGGCACGGTCATTCTGGCCGAGGAGCTGACGCCGGCCGACACCGCGCTGATGGACCCGCGGCGGATCGCGGGGTTCGCGACCGTGCTGGGCGGTGCCGAAAGCCATACCGCCATCATGGCCCGCGCCTTGAATCTGCCTGCGGTGCTGGGCGTCGCCGGATTGCTGGAACGCGTGGAATCGGGCGATACCGTGGTCGTCGATGGCAGTGAAGGCGCGATCGTGCTCAATCCGATGCCGGCGACGGTCGCGCGCTACGAGGCAAAGGCCGAAGATCTCGCCCGTGCCGCGCGTCAGCTCTACCGGCTGCGCCGTCTGCCGGCCGTGACGCGCGACGGCACCGAAATCATGCTTCAGGCCAATCTCGAGCTGCCGCGCGAACTCGATCAGGCGAGAGAGGCCGGCGCGGAAGGCATCGGCCTGTTGCGCAGCGAGTTTCTCTTCATGAACCGCGAGGATCTGCCGAGCGAGGACGAGCAATACGCCGCCTATGCCGATCTCGTGCGCGGCATGAACGGCAAGCCCGTGACCATCCGTACGCTCGATATCGGCGGCGACAAAATGTCGGTGCCGTTGGCGAAGATGCTGCCTGCCGGGGCCGCGAACCCGGCACTGGGTCTGCGGGCAATCCGGCTTTCCTTGAAAGAGCGGCGCTTGCTCGATCCGCAGTTGGCCGCGATCTTGCGCGCCGCGGCGCTCGGTCCCGTGCGCATCCTCCTGCCGATGATATCGAGCGTCAACGAATTGAAGCGCGTGCGCGACGCCGTCGCGCAGATGGCGCGGCGGCTCAAGCGGCGCGGCGTTAAACTGCCGCAAGAATTGCCGCCCATCGGCGTCATGATCGAGATCCCCGGGGCGGCGCTCGCCGCCGACGCGCTCGCCGCGTCGGCCGATTTCTTCTCGATCGGCACCAATGATCTCATCCAATATACCTTGGCGATCGACCGTGGCGATGAGGCGGTTGCCGATCTCTACAACCCCCTCCACCCGGCCGTGTTGCGGCTCATTCAATTCTCGGTGCAGGCGGCGTTGCGCGCGAAAAAGCCGGTCTGTCTCTGCGGCGAGATGGCGGGCGATCCGCGTTACATCGCGTTGCTGCTCGGGTTTGGAATCACCGAACTGTCGATGGCGCCCGCCAATATCGCCCGGGTCAAGCAGCGCATCCGCGCCCTCGATCTGGCGGCCGCTGCGCGTCGCACGGCCGCCATTATGGACCAGCTCGACGATGGCCGAATCGCAAGCCTTCTCGACGATTTCAACGCGCTCGCCTGATCCGACGCTCCGCGGTGTCGATTTTTTCCTGCGCGAATTGCCGGACCGCGCCATAATCTCCCCGGAAATGATTCAGGGCACGGGGGGCGGGTGTGCTCTTTGATGCGGGGTTGATCGCGGCGATCGCCGTTGTCGCCGGCTTGGTGATCGTCCTCCAGGTCAGGCGCGGGGCAGCGTCGAAGAGCGAGCAGGCGCGGCTGGTGACGGCTTTGGCCGAGCGGGACGCCGTGCTCTCCGCCGGACCGGTAGCGCTTTACTTCTTCCGCGCGGGCGGCAAGGAAAGCTTCAATCCAGGGATGCTTGCGGCGCTGGGTGGCCCGGAGCAGGAATTCGCGGCGATTGCCGCTCGTTTCGTGCCGAGCGACGCGACGGCGCTTGATCGCGCGGTTACGCATCTGCGCCAGGACGGGACGGATTTCGATCTGCGTGCGCGGCTCGCTCAAGGCGGTGAGGCATTCGACATATCGGGCCGACGCCTCACCGCCGCCTCGGGCGCGGTCCTGGGTGCGGCGGTGTGGTTTGCCGACGCCGATGGCCATGCCGCGGCCGAACGCGACCATGATGCCCTCCGAGCCGTGATCGACGCGCTGCCCTTTCCGATTTGGCGGCGGCGCGAATCGGATCTCAATCTGATCGATTGCAACCCCGCCTATGCCACGGCCGTCGACGCAGCCCCCGACACAGCAGTGGCCGAGAGGCGGGAGCTCGCCGGCGCGGCGGCAAAGGCCCTGGCCGCAAAGGCGGTCCGGTCCCGCGGCCCGGTGTCGGAAACCCGCCACGTCGTCGTCAACGGTTCGCGGCGCTGGCTCGAATTGACCGAGATGCGGCTCGGTGCGGCCGGCAGCTTCGACGGCGGCGAGGTTCTCGGATTTGCGCGCGATCAAACCGACCTCGAGGCGGCTCAGGCCGAGTTGAACCGGCACATCGCCGCCCATGCCAACGTCCTCGAGCGGATCGCCGTCGCCATCGCGATCTATGGTTCCGACCGGCGCCTCGCTTTCGTCAACACCGCCTTTGCCCAACTGTGGCAGCTGGAAGAGGATTGGCTCGCGACGCATCCGCTCATCGAAGAAGTGATGGAGCGTCTGCGCGAGCGCCGCCGCTTACCCGAAGTGGCCGATTTCCGCGCTTTTCGCCGGCAATTGCTGGCGCAATTCACCTCGTTGATCGCGCCGCATGAAGAGCTCTTGCATCTTCCCGATGAGCGCACGCTGCGCTTGGTCGTGAGCCCGCATCCCTTCGGCGGGCTGATCTTTGCCTATGAGGATGTGACCGACCGCCTCGCGCTCGAGCGTTCCTACAACACGCTGATCCAGGTGCAGCGCGAGACCCTCGACCATCTTTATGAAGGCATCGCCGTGCTCGGCAGCGATGGGCGGCTCAAGCTGTGGAATCCGGCCTACGCCAAGCTGTGGGACCTGCCGCCGGAAAGCCTCGCCGGCGAGCCGCATGTCAGCGAGATCGCCGAAAAGCTGCGGAGCTTCTTCGATACCGGCCGGGACTGGCCCGATCTCAAGGCCCGCATCATCGCACGCCTCACCGCCGATCGGCCGGCGAATACGCGTCTCGAGCGCCGCAACGGCTCGGTGCTGCAGGCGGTGACCGTGCCGCTGCCGGATGGCAACGTGCTGCTGAGCTATCTCGATACGACCGATTCCGCGCGCGTGGAAAGCGCGTTGCGCGAGCGCAACGAGGCGCTCGAGACCGCCGACCGGCTGAAGAGCGAATTCATCGCCAACGTCTCCTACGAGCTGCGCACGCCCCTGAACGCGATCATCGGGTTCACCGAGATTCTCGCCCATCAATATTTCGGCGAGCTCAATCCCCGCCAATCCGGCTATGCGCAGTCGATTCTCGAAAGTTCGGGACAATTGCTGTCGCTCATCAACGACATTCTCGATCTGGCGACGATCGAAGCGGGCTATATGGAGATCGATCGCGAGCCGGTCGACATCCATGCGTTGATGTCGGGGGTGATCACCTTGGCGCGCGAGCGGGCCCGCGCGCAAGGACTCCGCATCGAATTCGATTGCCCGGCCGATATCGGCACGGTTCCGGGCGACGAGCGCCGCCTGAAGCAGGCGATCTTCAATCTCGTTTCCAACGCCCTCAAATTCACGCCCGAGGGCGGCTCGGTTACGCTCGCCGCGCGGCGCGAGGGCGACCGGGTGGCGCTCATCGTCTCCGATACCGGTGTCGGCGTCGCCGAGCAGGATCAGGAGCGCATTTTCGAAAAATTCGAGCGCGGCAGCACGCAAGCGCGGCAGTCGGGCGCCGGCCTCGGGCTTTCTTTGGTCAAGAGCCTCATCGAACTGCATGGCGGCGTCGTCGAGCTGCACTCGCATCCCGGCCGCGGGACGACCGTGACATGCTGGCTCAATGCGACCGTGCCGGCCCGCAAGGGGGCGAAGGTCACGGCTTAGGGCATGGTCCAGCGAGGTCGATGCCGGCTCGCCCCAGACGATGCCGCCGAAGAATTGGATCGAGCGTCATCGCGGTTCAATCCGATCCGGTAACGTTCGATCCGGCTTTTCCGGGCACGCCCTTCGTCGTCGAATATTCGAAATGCAGCGCTTGGCCGCGGTGAAGGATCGGGTAAAGCGCGTGCGCCGCGAGCGCGGCTTCGGCAAAACCCGTGAGGATCAGCTTCAACTTGCCGGGATAGGTTGCGATGTCGCCGATCGCAAAGATCCCCTCGCTCGATGTCATGCAGGTGGCGGGCTGGACGGCGATGTGGTGGTGATCGAAGGCAAGTCCCCATTCCGCGATCGGTCCCAGATTCATCGAGAGGCCGAAAAACGGCAGCAACACGTCGGCTTGCAGCTTCTTGGTCGCGCCGTTCAGATCCGCGACGATCACCGCGCCAAGCTTGCCGCCGCTGCCTTCAAGCGCATGCAGTTGATAAGGGATGATCAGGTCGATGCGTCCGGCCTGGGCAAGCGCGTCCAATCGCGCCGCCGATTCGGGCGCTGCGCGAAATTTGGCGCGGCGATGGACCACCATCACGCGGTCGGCGACATCGGCAAGCGATATCGCCCAATCGACGGCGCTATCGCCGCCGCCGGCGATCACCACGCGCTGACCGCGAAATGCCTCGCGTCGCGTGACCAGGTAGAAGACGCTCCTGCCCTCATAGGCTTCGAGCCCGGCAAGCGGCGGCCGGTTCGGGCCGAAGGCGCCGACGCCGGCGGCGATGATCACGCCGCGGGCTTCGATCACGGAGCCGCGCGAGGTTTCGAGGCGGAAGCCGCCGCCCGCCAAAGGTTTCAGCGTCTCGACCCGTTGATCGAGGTGGTAATGCGGGGCGAAGGGCGCCGCTTGCTCCTCCAGCTTGCGGACGAGCTCGGCGGCCTCGATCGTGGGATAACCGGGTATGTCGTAGATCGGCTTTTCGGGATAGAGCGCGCTGCACTGCCCGCCTGGCGCGGCCAGCGCATCGACGACGTGGGATTTGAGGCCAAGCATGCCGCACTCGAAGACCGCGAAAAGCCCCACCGGACCCGCGCCGATGATCGCCACATCCGTCCGCTGTACGGTTTCCGCCATCACTTTATCCCTGCCGCCGCATCGCCGGTACCATGACGAGGGCGGCGCGCGCGCGCAAGGTTGCGGGGCCGCGCTCCGAAGGCCTAAAAGGATGGCGTGACCGCTCCCACGACCTTCGCGATCGATCTGCCGGACGAGGCGGCAACCTGTGCGCTTGCCGCCGATCTGGCCGGCCGCGCGCGGCGTGGCGACGTCATCGGCTTGAGCGGCGATTTGGGCAGCGGCAAGACCACCTTCGCGCGGGCATTCATCGGCGCCCGGCTCGATGCCGGCGAAGTCCCGAGCCCGACCTTCACCTTGGTCGAGATTTACCAATCTCTTACCGGGCCTGCGCTATGGCATTTCGACCTCTATCGGCTGGAAAGGCCCGAGGATGCGTATGAGCTGGGGATCGAGGACGCTTTCGCTGAAGGGATTTCCCTTATCGAGTGGCCCGAGCGGCTTGGGCCGCTTCTGCCGCGCGAGCATCTCGGCGTGACGCTCGCCCTCGGACCGGGCGCGACCGAGCGTCGAGCGCGGCTCGATGCCTCGCCATCCTGGGCCTCGCGTGTCGGCGGGTTGAAGCGTGGCTGAGCGCGATGCCGAGATCGCGGCGTTTCTCGGGGCGTCCGGCTGGGGCGGCGCGGAAAGCGTGGCGCTCGCCGGCGACGCGTCCTTCCGCCGTTATTTTCGGCTCTCACGCAAGGGCGAGACGGCGCTGCTGATGGACGCGGTGCCGCCGCACGAAGATGTCCGGCCTTACGTTGCTGTTGATCGCATCTTGCGCGAACTCGGCTTCAGCGCGCCGGCGATCCTCGCCGGCGACGAAGCCGCGGGGTTCCTTCTGATCGAGGATTTCGGCGACGACACCTACACGCGCCTTCTCGGCAAGGGCGAGGACGAGACCGCGCTCTATACGCTTGCGGTCGACGTGCTGATCGCGCTGCATCGGCGCTTCAGGCCCGGGGGGGCCGATCTGCCGCCTTATGACGATGAACGGTTCTTGAACGAGGCGGCGCTGCTGGTCGATTGGTATTTGCCGGCGGTCACGGGCGCGCCGACGCCGCCTGAACTGCGCGAGGGCTACCTCGAGCTCTGGCGCGATCTCCTGCCGCTCGCCCGCGCCGTGCCCGAATGCCTGGTCCTGCGCGATTACCACGTCGACAATCTGATGCGTATCCCGGGCCGCAGCGGCATCGCCGCCTGCGGGCTCCTCGATTTCCAGGATGCGGTGCGCGGTCCGGTCGCCTACGACCTCGTCTCGTTGCTCGAGGATTCGCGGCGCGATATCGCGCCCGGCCTCGCCGCCGCGATGCGCGAGCGCTATCTCGCGGCGTTTCCGGGCCTCCATCGCGACGCCTTCGCGGCCGCTTTCGCCGTGCTCGGCGCGCAACGTCATTGCAAGGTCGTCGGCATCTTCACCCGGCTCGACCGGCGCGACCGGAAGCCGCGCTATCTCGCGCATATTCCGCGGCTGTGGCGGTTGCTCGATCAGGATTTCGAAGAAGCCGCGCTGGCGCCGGTCAAATCATGGCTCGATCGCCACATTCCGCGCGAGCGACGCGTCATGCCAAAGGCTGCATCATGATCGACAGCGCGATGATCCTGGCCGCGGGGTTCGGGACGCGCATGCGGCCGATTACCGACCACACGCCGAAGCCGCTCATTCCATTGGCCGGCCGCCCGCTCATCGATCATGTCCTCGACCGGCTGGTCGCGGCCAAGATCCAGCGCGTCGTCGTCAATACCCATTACAAGGCGGAAATGATGGCCGCGCATTTGCGCAACCGCCATGACATCGCGATCGAGCTCTCGCACGAACCCGAACTGCTGGACACCGGGGGCGGGGTGAAGCAGGCGCTGCCGCTCCTGGGCGAAGAATTCTTCGTTCTTAACTCGGACGTGTTTTGGCTCAATGCCAAGGTGCCGACCTTGACCCGGCTGGCGCGCGCCTGGGATGCGAACCGGCTCGACGCACTGCTGCTCGTCCAGCGGACCGTCACTGCCGTCGGCTACGAGGGTCTGGGCGACTTCGTCGTCGATCCGCTCGGGCGGGTGCGGCGCCGCGCCGAACACGAAGTCGCGCCGCATCTCTATGCCGGGATCGAGATCCTGAGCCAGCGCTTCTTCGAGGGTGCGCCTACGGGCGCCTTTTCACTCAATCCTTTGTGGAACAAGGCGATCGAGGCGGGCAGGCTCGAGGCCGTGATCCATGATGGCGAATGGTTTCATGTCGGCACGCCGCAGGGATTGGCCGCGAGCGAGGAGCGGCTGCGGCATCATGGCGTGTGGCGATAGAAATCGGCTAATCTCGTCGATCGGCGAACCCAGCGCGCCGCTGTTCTCCGGCGCCGAATTCTAAGCAATGCCGCCTTCGATCTACGCGATTCCGTTCGACAAGCCTTTTCTCGATACGCTCGTCGCCGGGCTGATGCGCCGCGCGCGCCGCGATCCGCTGGCGCTGACGCGCATGACCGTGCTTTTGCCGACGCGCCGCGCCGCGCGCAGCCTGCGCGAAGCGTTCCTGCGCGCGGGCAAGGGCGAGGCGCTCCTCCTGCCGAAAATGGTCCCGGTCGGCGATCTCGATCCCGAAGAGCTCGCTTTCCTCGGCGATGAAGGCGAGACAGGGGGCGCGGGTTTCGATCTGCCGCCCGCCGTGCCGGCGCTGCGTCGCCAGCTCATGCTCACGCAGTTGGTGCGCGCCTTCGGCCGCGGATCGGGCGATACGCTGGCGCTCGGACAAGCGGCGCCGCTCGCCGCTGCCTTGGCGCGTTTTCTCGACGAGGCGCAGACCGAGCGCCGCGATTTCCGCGATCTCGCCGCGCTCGTCCCGGCCCAATATGCGCAGCACTGGCAGGATATTCTCGCCTTCCTCGCCATCGTGACCGAGCACTGGCCGAAAATGCTGGCCGAGATCGGCTGCCTCGATCCGGCCGAATGGCGTAACCAGATGCTGGCCGCACAAGCATCCGCCTGGCGCAAGGAGCCGCCGCTCGGCCCGGTCATCGCCGCCGGGATCACGGGCGGCATCCCGGCCGTTGCCGATCTCATGGAATGCGTGGCGCGCCTGCCGCAGGGCGCCGTCGTTCTGCCCGGGCTCGATGTCGCCGCCGACGGCGCGATGTGGGAAGAGCTGCGCAAAGACCCGTCCCATCCGCAACATCTGATGGCGCGTTTTCTCGACCGGCTCGAAGTGGAGCCTCAAACGGTCAAGCCGTGGATGGGCCGGTTTGCCGCGAGCGCGCGCGGCAAGCTCGTCGGCGAGGCGCTGGCGCCGGCCGCGCTCAGCCATCGCTGGCGCTTTATCGCGGGGCTCGATGCGCGCGCCTTGAAAGGGATGCGTCGCCTCGATTGCCCGGGGCCGCAGGAAGAGGCGCTCTCGATCGCGCTCTTGTTGCGCGAGCGTCTGGAGAAGCCCGGCGCGACCGCGGCTCTCATCACGCCCGATCGCGATCTCGCCCGCCGCGTCGCGGCCGAGCTGAAGCGCTGGCAGATCGAGATCGACGATTCGGCCGGCGTGCCGCTCAACAAGACGCCGCCAGGCGTGTTCCTGCGGCTCGTGCTCGATCTCGCGGCCGAACGCCTGGCACCGCTGCCGCTTCTTGCCGCGTTGAAGCATCCGCTCGCGACCGGCGGATTTGCGCCGGGCGTCTTTCGCGATCGGGTGCGGCGGCTCGAAATGGAGGCGCTGCGCGGGCCGCGTCCGGAGCCCGGCATCGCCGGTCTGCGCAAGATCCTACCCGAGACCGACAACGAGCTGCGCGCGCTGGTGACGCAGTTGGAATTGGCGCTGGCGCCGTTCCTCGATGCGCTCGAAGCAACGCAGATCTCGCTCCCCGCGGTTCTTGCCGCGCATGTCGCCGCATGCGAGGCGCTGGCGGCAAGCGCCGACGAACCCGGCGCGGCGCGGCTGTGGCGCGAGCCCGCGGGCGAGGCATCGGCGCTGTTCTTGAACGAGCTGCTCCAGGCCGCTGCCGATTTCCCGTTGCTTCCGGGCGCTGAATATCCCGCCCTCTTCGAAGCGCTTTTAGCGGGCCCCGTGGTGCGCCCGCCTTACGGCCGCCACCCGCGCCTTTTCATCTGGGGTTTGCTCGAGGCGCGGTTGCAGCAGGCCGACCTCGTCGTGCTCGGTGGGCTCAACGAAGGGGTCTGGCCGGAATCGGTCGAGAGCGATCCGTGGCTGTCGCGGCCGATGCGCCAGGAATTCGGCATGCCGCCGCCGGAGCGTCGCATCGGCATCGCCGCGCTCGATTTCGCGCTGGCCTTGGGTGCGCGCGAGGTGGTGATGACGCGGGCGGCGCGCGTCGAGGGTACGCCCACCGTGCCGTCCCGCTGGCTGCTGCGGCTCGACACGCTGCTGCGCGCGGCCAAGCTCGAGGGCAAGCTCGCGGGGGATGCGGCGCCGCTCGGCTGGCAAGCGGCGATCGACGCGCCGGCGGGCTCGGCTCGGGCGATCATGCCACCCGAGCCGCGCCCGCCGGTCGCGGCGCGCCCGCGCAAGCTCTCCGTGACCGAGATCGAGACCTGGCAGCGCGATCCTTATGCGATTTACGCCAAGCACATCTTGCGCTTGCGGCAGCTTGATCCGCTCGATGCCGATCCGGGCGCGGCCGATCGCGGGCTCATCATCCATGACGCCTTGGCGCGCTTCCTGCGCGCCTATCCCAAGCGCCTGCCCTCCGATGCGGCGCAACGTCTCGCGGTATTCGGCCAGCAGAGTTTCGGCGTGGCGCTCGCGCGTCCCGGTGTCTGGGCGTTCTGGTGGCCCCGCTTCCTGCGCATCGCCGAATGGATCGCCGCCGAAGAGGCGGAGCGCCGGCCGGCGCTCGACGAGGTCCTGGCCGAAATCGACGGTAGGCTGACGCTCGACGGGCCGGCGGGACCGTTCGATCTCACCGGCCGCGCCGATCGTATCGAGCGTCGCCGCGACGGTCAGATCGCGCTGATCGACTACAAGACCGGGGCGCTGCCGAACACGAGCGACGTCGTGCAAGGCTATGCGCCGCAATTGCCGCTGGAAGCGATGATGATCGAGCAGGGCGGTTTCGCGCCGGTCGGCCGGAGCAAGGTCGCCGAACTCGCCTATTGGCGGCTCGCCGGCGGCGACCCTGCCGGCGAAGCCAAATCGCTCGAGGCCAATCCCGAGAAGCTGCGCGCGCTGATCGCCGATGCGCGCCGCGGGCTCGAAGAGCTCATCGCCGCTTTCGATGATCGGGCGACGCCCTATCGCGCGGTCCCGACGCCCGAGAAGGCGCCGCGCTATTCCGACTACGCGCATCTGGAGCGCCGCAAGGAATGGCTCGCCGCGACCGAGGAAGAGGGATGAACGAGCCCCTCGTCCAACCGGGTTCTCAGCAACGCCGAGCCTATGAGCCCGGCGCCTCGGTCTGGGTCGCGGCCTCGGCGGGAACCGGCAAAACGACGGTGCTGACGAACCGGGTGCTGACCTTGTTGCTGGGGGGCTGCCCGCCTTCGCGTATTCTCTGTCTGACCTTTACCAAGGCTGCGGCCGCCGAAATGGCGAACCGCATCAATGAACGCCTGAGCCGCTGGGTCGTCATGGCCGGCGGCGCCTTGGCACAGGAGCTTCAAGAACTCACCGGCGAATTGCCGGATGGCGACAAGCTTGACGAAGCACGTCGGCTCTTCGCACGCGTCCTCGACGCGCCCGGTGGCATGACCATCGCGACGATCCATGCGTTCTGTCAGTCTCTCCTGCGGCGCTTTCCGCTCGAAGCGAATGTGCCGCCCCATTTCGAGCTGATGGATGAGCGCTCGAGCGAAGAGGCACTCGCGGCGGCGAGCGAAACCGTTCTCCAGAGCGCGCGCATCGGCGCGGCGCCGGTGCTTGCCGCGGCGCTGGTCGAGATCGTGCGGCACAGCCAAGAAACCAGCTTCGCCGAACTCCTCAGCGGATTGGCGCTCGAGCGCGGGCGGCTCGAGGCGGCGCTGGCGCCGGGCTTCGAACGCTTCCAAGCGGCGTTGCGCCGCGATCTCGGCCTCGGCGAGGACGATACGGTGGGTCGCATCGTTGAGGCCGCCTGCGCGCCGGGTGCCGCCGATGAAACATCATTGCGGGAGGCCGCCGGGGCGATGGCGTCGAGCCCGAGCGTCACCGACGCAAAGCGCGGCGCGATCATCGCGGGTTGGCTTGACGACCCGGCTGGGCGCGCCGCCGGATTCGATGATTATCTGGGCGCGTTCTTCACCCAACGGGGCGAGCGTTACAAAGACATCGTCACGAAGAAATTCGCGGAAGGCCATCCTCAGATCGCTCAGGCCGTCGCGGCGGAGGCCGATCGTCTCCAGACCGCGCGCGAGCGGCGCTGCGCGGCCGAGATCGGCGCGGCAAGCATGGCGCTTGCGCGGCTTGCTGCCGCCATTCTCGCCGAATATGCGCGCCACAAGGCGCAGCGCGCGCTCCTCGATTACGACGATCTCGTGTTGAAAGCGCGCGATCTGCTGCTGCGTCCCGGCATCGCGCCCTGGGTCCTGTTCAAGCTCGATGGCGGTCTCGATCATATCTTGATCGACGAGGCGCAAGACACCAATCCCGATCAATGGGAGATCGTGCGGCTCATCGCCGAAGAGTTCTTCACCGGCCAAGGCGCGCGCGAGGTGCCGCGCACGGTCTTCGCCGTGGGCGATGCGAAACAGTCGATTTACAGTTTTCAGCGCGCCGATCCGGCGAAATTCATCGAAATGCGCGCGCATTTCGAAGCCGCCGTCACGGCCGCGCGCGCGGCCTGGCGGATCGTCCCGCTCGAGCTTTCCTTCCGCTCCGTCGCCGCCGTCCTCCGCGCGGTCGATGCGGTCTTTGCCCAAGCGCGCGCGGGCGACGGCGTGGCGCTCGACGGGACGACGATCCGCCACGCGGCCTACCGCCAGGGCGCGGCCGGATGCGTCGAATTATGGCCGCCAGTCGAGCCTGACGGTTCGCCGGAGGCCGAACCCTGGCGCCTTCCGATCGTCCAGCGCCAGGCCAAAGAACCGCGGGCCCGGCTTGCGCTCGCGATCGCCGCCACCATTCGGCGCTGGCTCGACACGGGCGAGCGCCTCGAGGCGCGCGACCGGCCGGTCCGGGCGGGCGATGTCATGGTGCTGGTCCGCCGCCGCGATTCCTTCGTGACGGAGCTGGTGCGCGCCCTGAAGCAAGCCGACGTGCCGGTCGCGGGTGTCGACCGCATGCTCTTGACCGACCAGCTGGCCGTCGAGGACATGGTGGCGCTCGGACAGTTTCTCGTTCTGCCCGATGACGATCTGACGCTCGCCATCGTGTTGAAGGGACCGCTTTTCGGTTTTGCCGAGGAAATCCTGTTCGATCTCGCCTGGAAACGGCGCGGCTCGCTCTGGGCCGAGTTGCGGCAGAGGCGCAACGAGACGCCTGATTTCGCGCGCGCCGCCACGGAGCTCGGCGAATTGCTGGCGCGCGCCGATTTCGTCCCGCCCTATGAGCTCTTCGCCGAAGTGCTGGGCGCGCGTCAGGGCCGCAAGGCCGTGCTGTCGCGCTTGGGCAAGGAGGCTGGCGATCCGCTCGATGAATTTCTTGCTGCGTCGCTTGCTTATGAGCGCGCCCATGGCGTCTCGCTGCAGGGCTTTCTCCACTGGCTTTCCGCCGGAACCGCCGAAGTGAAGCGCGATCTGGAACAAGGCGGGCGCAATGAAGTGCGCGTGCTCACCGTGCACGGCGCCAAGGGGCTCGAGGCGCCGGTCGTCTTTCTTCCAGACACGATGCAAGTGCCGCAACGCGCGCCGCGCCTCTTATGGAGCGAGCGCGGCTTGCCGCTCTGGCTTGCCGCCCGCGATGCTCTCCCTCGAGCGGCCGAAGCGGCGCTGCAGAAGGCGCGTCTTCTTCGCGAGCAGGAATATCGCCGGCTTCTCTATGTCGCCATGACACGGGCATCGGACCGGCTCTATGTCTGCGGCTGGCGCACCAAGCGCGCGGCGCCATCGGGGAATTGGCACGGTATGGTCGCGGCCGGGATGGCCGAGGCGGGTGCAGAAAAATTCGCCTTCGATGCAAGGGGTTCCTTGGGCAGCGACGGGTGGGCGGGGGAAGGATTGCGGCTGATCACGCCGCAAACGGCGAAGCCCACCGCCGAGCGCCTGCGCACCGCCGAACCGGCCGGTGCGGTTCTTCTGCCGGAATGGAGCTGGCGCGCGCCGCCGCCCGAGCCGACGCCGCCGAAACCGCTGGTACCCTCGCGTCCCAGCGCCGACGAGCCGGCCGCGCGCTCGCCGCTGGGCGAGGATCGGGGGGCCGCCTTCTTGCGCGGCCGCCTGATCCACCGGCTCCTGCAAAGCCTGCCCGGCATCGAGCCGGCGCGGCGCGCGGCGGCGGCACAACGCTTCCTGGGACGGCCAATCCACGGCCTCGACCAAGCCGCCCAAGCCGCGATGCTGCGCGAAACCTTGGCGGTGATGGAGCACCCCGATTTCGCGCCGCTCTTCGCGCCGGGCTCGGCGGCTGAAGTCCCGGTCGTCGGTCTGGTCCAGGGACGGGCGCTCTCGGGACAGATCGATCGGCTGGTGGTGACCGGGGACGCCGTGCTGATCGTCGATTACAAAACCTTGCGCCCGGTGCCGCGCGGCGCGGACGAGGTCCCCGCAGCCTATCTCGATCAGCTGGCGGCCTATCGCGCGGCCGTGGCCGCGGTTTATCCGGAAAAGGAGATACGCTGCGCCCTGCTCTGGACCGACGAGCCAAAACTCATGCCGATCGCTTCAGGCCGGCTCGATGGTCGCCTCTAGATTGTTGCGTAAGCCGAGTGCGTTTGAGAGACGCATGGCCTTGACGGTACTTTTCACGCGCGCTTAAGCTGCTGCGCCCTTAGAGGAGAGGTTCATGGCCACGACCAAGATCACCGATGCCAGCTTCGACGCCGACGTGCTCCGCGCTCCCGGGCCGGTCCTGGTCGATTTCTGGGCAGAATGGTGCGGGCCGTGCAAGATGATCGGCCCGTTTCTCGAGGAAATCGCCGCCGATATGCAGGGCAAAGTGACGGTCGCCAAGCTCAATATCGACGAAAACCCGCAAACCCCGACGAAATACGGGGTTCACGGGATTCCGACCCTCATGCTGTTCAAGAACGGCCAAGTGGCCGCGACGAAGATCGGCGCCCTGCCGAAAAGCAAGCTCGCCGAGTGGGTTGCATCGGTGCTCTGAGCGTCGCCAGGGAGCGAGGCGGCTTCCGGTAAGGTTTCGTCAACCATTCGGGCGCAAGATCGGCTGAAGTGGGGTGACCTGCGTTTGCATGCTTTTCGCGCAGCGAGATAGCGTGCCGAGCGGCGTGGCGCACCGCGCTCGCGCGAGCATACGGAGCGGCAGGAGCGCCATGCACAAGATCCTGGTCATCGACGACAACGTCGTGGTGCGAAACACGATCGTCCAGATACTCGAAGGCGAAGGTTACGAGGTCGTGAGCGCCGAGGATGGCCGGCGCGGGCTTAGCGTCTTTCGCAGCGAAAAACCGGATCTCGTCATCACCGACATCATCATGCCTGAGAAGGAAGGGATCGAGACGATCCGCGACATCCGCGGCGAATCCCCCAACGCGAAGATCATCGCTATTTCGGGCGGCGGCCGAATCGGCAATACCGACTTCCTCAAAATCGCGCGCCAGCTCGGCGCAAGCGACGTAATCGCCAAGCCTCTCGATCCCGATCATTTCATCAGTATCGTTCGAGACCGCCTCGCTGCGGCGTGAGCCGCCTGACGAGGCGCCAGCGCATGCGCAAGGCAGGGATTGATAGGGAACGGCGCGATATCGGCAACAATGCCGAACGGGTCGTGATCGCGAAGAAATTTGAGCCCGACACGACAGGATCGCGCAGCCAACTCGGGCTTCCGTTCTTGGCGATGCGCGCTGCGATCGGCCTTGCGATCGCGCTTGCCGCCCTGTTGATCATCGGTGCCGCAGGCTGGCCTGCATTCGGCGCACTCATGCGCCCGCACGACAAAATCGCCGTCGTTTCCGGTGTGATGGTGGCGGGGGGCATGTTGCTCGGCGGGTGGTTCGCTCATTCGCGCCGCGCGAGCCGGCGCGGCGGCTCGTCGTCGACGAAAGTCTTCTCCACCATGGAGGCACTCCACGCCCTCTTGTTCGAGCTGCCCGACGCCGTCTTGGTCGTCGATGAGGCCCTCAAGGTCAGTTTCGCCAATCACGCGGCGGAGGAGCTCTATCGCTACGATGACGGCGCGATGGCCGGTCTCGAACTTCGCGATCTGATGGCCCGGGCATCACGCTCACGGGACGAGCAGGCGCTGCGAGAGGCGTTCAAGCATCGGGACGCCGTGCCCGGTCTGCGCAATGTCGAGCGCGTGGCGCTACGCAAGGACGGCAGCGAGTTTCCCATCGAGATCACCACGCGCCCCTATCCATTGGCCCATGGCCGCGTGCTGGTCACGATCATCCGCGACCAAACTCGGCGGCAGGCGAATGATCGCGCGCTTCGCCGCAGCCGGGAAAACCTGGAGCTGGCGCAGCGAATCGCGTGCGTCGGCAGTTTCGAGCGCAATCTCATTACCGGCGAGATCGAATGGAGCGACGAGTTTCTACGAATTTGGGGCATTACGGATGAACCCGGTCACCACTCGATCGAGTTCGTGACCAGCCTCATCCATCCCGACGATCGTCAAACGTTTACCGAAGGAAGGCAGGCGGTGCTCGCCGGGAAGACCGTGCCGCAGCCCGATTTTCGCGTCATTCGCCCCGATGGAGCGGAAAGGGTTTTTCATAACGAATACCGGCTCGAACGCGACGAGGCAGGAAGACCGGTGCGCCTGCTCGGCACCGTGCAGGACATCACCGAACGCAAGCGAATCGAGGTCGAATTGCGCCGCAGCCGGGAAGCTCTGGCGCGCGCGCAACACGTCGCGGGCATCGGTAGCTTCGATCATGATCTCGTGACCGACCAGGTCGAATGGTCCGACGAGCTCTACCGGCTTTACAGGCTCGCGCCCGGGCGGGGCGGAGGTAACATGAACGCCGTGCTCCCGCTCGTCCATCCCGACGATCGCGAGAAATTTCTTGCCGTACGAACCCAGGCCGCGCAGGGGATCAGGACTTCGTCGCTCGATTTCCGGATCACTCGGCCGGACGGAACCGAGCAAATCCTCCACCGTGAATGCGACGTCACTTTCGATGATGCCGGCAAGCCGATCCATATGTTCGGCACCGTGCAAGACATCACGGCCCGGAAAAAGATTGAGGTCGAGTTGCGGCGCAACCGGGAGAGTCTGGCGCGCGCGCAACGCCTTGCCGCGATCGGCAGCTTCCAGCGACACCTGATCACGGGCGAGGTGGAGTTCTCGGACGAGCTCTATCGTATTCACGGCGTCGAGCGCGGCGCTCCAGCCGCGACGCTCGAGCTGTTGCGCGCATGCGTGCATCCCGGCGACCGCGATAGAGTCGAGGATTTCCGGCGCGCGGTCGGAGCCGGCACGCCGGTGCCGCCGATCGATTACCGAATCGTGCGGCCGGACGGCGTCGAACGGGTTCTTCACCGCGAATGCGACATCCTCGTCGACGAAAGCGGGAAGCCCATCTATCTGTTCGGGACGTTGCAGGACATCACGGAGCGCAAAAAGGTCGAGACGGAATTACGCCGCAATCGCGAGAACCTCGCGCGCGCGCATCACGTCGCGGGCATCGGCAGCTTCGAGCGCGATCTCGTCACCGGCAAGCTCGAGTGGTCGGACGAGTTTTTGAAGATGTGGGGTATCGAGCGCCGGCCTTCGCACGGGACGGCCGAACTGCTCCTTTCGCTCGTTCATCCCGATGACCGCGAGAAATTCTTGGCGGGCCGGGACGCGGCGCTTCACGGCACGCCGATCCCGCCGCTGGATTTCCGCATCATCCGCGCCGACGGCGAAGAGCGAATCCTTCATCGCGAGTACGGTGTCATGTTCGACGAATTGGGCAAGCCGTTCCGAATGTTCGGCACCGTCCAGGACATCACCGAGCGCAAGCGGGCCGAGCTCGAAATTCAGCGCAGCCGCGAGAACCTGGCTCGCGCCCAGCGTATCGCCGCCATGGGGAGCTTCGAGCGCGACTATGTGACCGGCAAGGCCGAATGGTCGGACGAAATGTACCGGATCTTGGGTCTCGACAATCCCACCGCCCGGCCGGGCCCGGAACTTCTCATGAAGTACATTCATCCGGAAGATCGCCAAAAGTTCCTGGCTTACCGAATGGCCGAGCGTCAGGAGCAGCCGACCCAGCCCCTGGAATATCGGATCATCCGCCCCGACGGCGAAGAGCGCATCATGCGGCGCGAAAGCATCGTGATTTTCGACGATGAAAAGCGCGCGATCCGCGTCTACGGCACTTTGCAAGACATCACAGAGCAACGCCTCGCCGAGCACCGCGAGCGCGAACTCGAGCGGCAACTTCTGCACTCGCACAAGCTTGAAGCGCTCGGCACACTTGCCGGCGGAATCGCCCATGACCTCAACAACACGCTCGTTCCGATCATGGCACTGAGCAAACTCACCGCACGGCGCTTCGAGCCGGGGAGTCTCGTACGCGCCAATCTCGATACCATTCACGAAGCGAGCGAGCGCGCCCGCGACCTGGTCAAGCGAGTCGTCGCCTTCACCCGCAAGGATGAATCGGAAAAGCGCGACACCAACCTCGCGGACACGGTCGAAGAGGCGCTCAAATTGCTGCGCGCGACCATTCCCACCTCGATCACCGTGGCGGAGAAAATCGAAGCGGTGCCGGCGATCTCGGCGGACGCATCACAGATTCACCAGGTCGTCACCAACCTCGTCACCAACGCGTGTCAGGCGCTGGGCAGCGACATCGGCACGATCACGGTGACGCTTGGCCTCGTGCCGGGCGCCGCGTCGCGATCGGAGATCCGGCTCTCGGTGAGCGACACCGGCATGGGCATGGACGAAGCGACCCAGCAACGAATTTTCGAGCCTTTCTTCACCACCAAGCCGGTCGGCCAGGGGACCGGGCTCGGCCTTTCCATCGTCCACGGCATCGTCTCCGGCCATGGCGGCCGGATCGATATCGCGAGCGCGCCCGGCAAAGGGACGCGCTTCGACCTTTATTTTCCGCTTGCGGCCGAGGCGGGCGCTAAATCTTCACGCCCGGCCGCTTGAAATTGCGGTCGTGGTGGCCCTTGCCGGTCTGGTCGCCGATTTCGTACAGCCAGTCATAGCCGCCCTGAGGGTTGCTCAAGATCTCCCAGCAATTGTCGTCGGCATCCCAGAAATAGAAACTATAGGTCCCGTGCTGCATCACCGGCTTGGTGATTTTGTGGATCTTCCATTTTTCCGCCTCGGCGACGACGATTCGGTGCGCCGCATCGACCTCTTCCTGGGTCTCGACGTCGAGCCCGTTGTGATTGAGCAGACCCATCTCCGTCGGACGCTTGGTGAAGACGACGGCAATACAATGCTTCCCGCCCAATCGAACCATGAGCGAGATCTTGCTGGTCTGCACCACCTCGAGGCCGAGGAACTCTTCATAGAATTTCCGCGAGAACGCCAGATCACGCGATTCGAGCGTCCCGTGAGACAGGAAATTGAGCTTCAGGGCGGGTTTCACTTTCGCGGTCGTGGCACTGGCATCCGGCATCGCTTCCTCCTCGCTATCCAGTCCTGGTTCGTCCTATTCGGCCGCCCGGGCAGCCGCGTGTTGCGACAGGCGCGGCATGACTTCTTCGGCCAAGCGGCGCATCGATTCGCGCTCCCAGGCTTCATTGGGGCCGCCCCAATCGACCCCGGTCGTCAGAAGCCCGCCGAAGGGCCCGACACGCTCGCGCAGCGCGACAAGCCGGTCGAGCACCGTCTGCGGCGAGCCGAAGATGACGCGCGAATCGATGATTTTTTCGACCGTCACGTCATCGTCCGCCATGTCGGGGCGGGGCTTCAATGCGATCAGCCTTCCGAGGCCGCGTAAAATCTCGCTCATATAGCCGAAGTAATATCCGTAAGAGGATTGGGCGCTCATCACGCGCTCGCGTGCTTCCTCGTCGCTCGATGCAACGTGAAGGCAGCGCACGACCCGCCAGGCCGCGCCGTCCGGCCGTCGGCCCGATTCGGCCGCGCCCTTGCGCAACATCTCCCAATGCGAGCGCAGGCCATGCTCCGTCAGGAAAGCGCTCGAGATCGGGCCCCAGCCGCGTTGTCCGGCCAGGCGCACGGTCTGCGATTCCGGGCTCGCGGCGGTCACGCAGATCGGCGGCCGCGGCCGTTGATAGGGTTTCGGCATGATGCCGATGCCGATCCTTTCATTGACCGTCCGCGTGATCTGCGTCGTCCAGAACTCGCCTTTCAGATCGTAAGGCGGATCCTGCGACCAGATTTTCTCGATCATGTCGATCGATTCGATCAGCATGCGATTGCGGAGCGCCGCATCGCCATTGCCCAGCAGTTCGAAATCCGAGATGAGGCTGCCCGTGCCGATGCCGAGGATGAAGCGGCCGCGGCTCATATGGTCGAATTGCGCCGCCTCGCCGGCGATAATCGCCGGATGGCGGTTGGGAAGCGACAGCACGCCCGTTCCGAAGGTGAGGTTCTTGGTGCGCGGAATGAGGCTCGCCATGAACATGAGCGGCGAGGGGTAGGGCTCGGTCGAAGCCGAGTAATGCTCGCCGAGGAACATCTCGTCGAAGCCGAGCCGGTCGGCGAGAAGCGATTTCTCGACATCCTCGGCCAAGGTCTCGTGCATCACCCGGCTCGGCGGGTGAACGGGCATCATGAACAGACCCAGACGCATCCTTCCCCCTACGCTTTATGGGGCGATGCTAATGCGGCGCTCCGTTTTCCGCCAGCACCCTTCCGGCAAGGTAAAGCGAGCCGCAGATCAATACCCGCGTCTCGGGAAGCGCTGCCGCCTGGACAGCTTTCGCGATCGAGGCCTGCGGCCTGGCGTCGATCCCGGCTGCGCGCGCCGCCGCCGCCGCCTCGGCGGCGGAAAAGGTATTGACCTCACCCGGTATGGCGATCGCCTCGAGCCCGGCCGCAAAGGGCGCCAGCGGGCGAAGGAAGGCCTCGGCGTCATGGGTTTTCAGCATACCGAAGACGAGGCGCAAGGGCCTGTCCTGCCAAGCCCGGGCGACGGCGCCCAAGGCTGCGCCGCCGGCCGCGTTATGACCGCCATCGAGCCAGAGCTCCGCGCCCTCCGGGATGAGGGCCGCGAGCGCGCCTCCGGCAAGCCGTTCCAGCCGCGCCGGCCATTCGACCCGGCGCATGCCGTCGGCGAGCGCCGCGCGCGGCAGGGCAAGGCCGGTCAGGCAATCGAGGCAGGCCAGTGCGGTTCCGGCATTGTCGTATTGGTGCGGGCCGAGCAGGCCCGGCGGCGGCAGGTCGAAGGAGCCTCTTCCGCGATAGGAAAGCCCGCCATCGGCGCGCGAACTCGCCTCCCATTCGACACCCTGACGGTAAAGCGGCGCGCCCAATTCCGTCGCGCGCGCTTCGAGCACCGAGGCCGCTTCCGGCGACTGGCGCGCGATCACCGCGGGCGCGCGCGGCTTGATGATCCCGGCCTTCTCGAAGGCGATCTTCGCCACGCTGTCCCCAAGAAAATGCTGATGATCGAGCGAGATGGGCGTGATCGCGGCGGCGGCGGGATGCGCGATCACATTGGTCGCGTCGAACCGTCCGCCGAGGCCGACCTCCAGGAGAACGAAATCCGCCGGCACGCGCGAAAAGGCGAGAAAGGCCGCGGCCGTGGTGATCTCGAAGAAAGTGATTGGCTGTCCGTCATTGGCGTGCTCGCATTCCGCGAGCACGGCGCTCAGCGCGTCTTCCTCGATCAGCCTGCCGGCGATGCGGATGCGCTCGGCAAAGCGAACGAGATGGGGCGAGGTATAGACATGGACGCGCAAGCCTGCCGCTTCGAGGCAGGCGCGCAAAAAGGCGATGGTCGAGCCTTTGCCGTTGGTCCCCGCGACATGGATCACCGGCGCCATCTTCTCTTGCGGATTGCCGAGCGCTGCCAGAAGGCGCTCGACGCGATCCAGGCTCAGATCGATGAGCTTGGGGTGAAGCGTTAAGAGCCGGGCGAGGATCGTGTCGCTGCTCAGGGCCCGATCCGCCGTTTGCCCGCCGCCGCCACGGCCGTGCCCGGCGGCGCAGGACTCATGAGCAATCGGATGATCCGGCCCAGGGTCTCGCGCAATTCCTTGCGCGGCACGACGAGATCGACCATCCCGTGCTCCAAAAGGTATTCGGCACGTTGAAAGCCTTCGGGCAGCTTTTCGCGAATGGTCTCTTCGATCACCCGCGCGCCGGCAAAGCCGATGACGGCGCCGGGCTCGGCCAGGGTGATGTCGCCCAGCATCGCGAAGGACGCCGAGACGCCGCCCGTCGTCGGGTCGGTGAGAAGGACGATGTAAGGCAGTCCCGCTTCCTTGACCATCTCGACCGCCAAGGTTGTGCGCGGCATCTGCATGAGCGAGAGGATGCCTTCCTGCATGCGCGCGCCGCCCGAAGCCGGCACGACGACCAGCGCCGCGCGCTGCAGCACGGCAAGCCGCGCGGCCGCCAGCAGCGCCTCGCCGACCGCCAAGCCCATCGAGCCGCCCATGAAGCCGAAATCGAAGCAGGCGGCCACGGTCGGGAGGCCCGCGATCGTGCCGTGCGCCACGAACATCGCGTCACGCGCGCCGCCGGCCTTCGCTTGCGCTTCTTTGAGCCGGTCGCTGTAACGCTTCAGATCGCGGAAACGCAGCGGATCGGCGATCGGCTTCGGCAACTCGATGGTGGTGAAGTCTCCGTCATCGAAGAGCATCGCGAGCCGCTGCTCGGGCCCCATGCGCAGATGGGCCGAGCAATTGCTGCAGACCTGGAGATTGGCATCGAGATCGCGGCGGAACAGCATCTGGCCGCAATTGGAGCATTTCTGCCACAGATTCTCCGGCACTTCCTTTTTCGTGACGACGGCGCGGATCTTGGGCAGGACGAAATTGGTAAGCCAGTTCATGGCGCGGCCGCTTTCCGCCGGGCTTCGCGCACCCCTTCGGCCAAGGCGCGCACATCGGCCAAGACGGCATCGACGAGGCCGGGACCGGGCTTGTTCGCGCCATCGAGCGCGGCGGCGACGCGCTCGACCAAGGCCGAGCCGACGACGACGGCGTCGGCGATCCGCGCGACCTCTTGCGCCTGGGCCGGCGTGCGGATGCCGAAGCCGACGGCAACCGGCAGCGCGGTGTGACGCTTCAGGCGCGCAACCGCCGCGGTGACGCTGTCGGATGCCGCCGATTTCGTGCCGGTGATACCCGCGATCGAGACGTAGTAAATGAAGCCGGCGGTGTTGGCGAGCACCTTGGGAAGGCGCTGCTCGTCCGTTGTCGGCGTGGCGAGACGGATGAAATCGATCCCGGCCTGTCGCGCGGGCAGGCAGAGTTCGTCGTCATGCTCGGGCGGAAGGTCGACCACGATCAGCCCGTCGACGCCGGACTCCTTTGCATCGGCAAGAAAACGGGCCACGCCGTAGCGATAGATCGGGTTGTAATAGCCCATCAACACGATCGGCGTCGCATCATCCTTGCCGCGAAAGCCGCGCACGCAGGCGAGCACGGATCGCAGGGTCATCCCCGCCTTCAAGGCGCGCAACCCCGCAGCCTGGATCGCCGGTCCGTCGGCCATCGGATCCGAAAACGGCACGCCGACCTCGATCAAATCGGCGCCCGCTTGCGGCAGGCCCTCAAGGATGCGTGCAAAGCTTTGCGCATCGGGATCGCCGCAAGTGAGATAGGTCACGAGCCCGGCCCGCCCCTCGCGGCGCAGGGCGGCGAAGCGCTGCTCGATCCGGCTCACAGCTTGATCCCCTGGAGCGCGGCCACGGTGTTGATGTCCTTGTCGCCGCGGCCCGAGAGGTTGACGACGATGAGATGATCGCGCGCCAATCCCGGCGCGATCTTTTTCACATGCGCCAGCGCATGCGCCGATTCGAGCGCCGGGATGATGCCCTCGAGCCGCGTCAGCAACGCGAAGGCGTCGAGCGCCTCATCGTCGGTGATCGCGACATAATCGACGCGTTTGCGGTCGAAGAGCCAGGCATGCTCGGGGCCGATGCCGGGATAGTCGAGCCCGGCCGAAATCGAATGCGCATCGATGATCTGGCCGTCATCGGTCTGCAGCAGATAGGTCCGGTTGCCATGCAGGACGCCCGGCGTGCCGCCGTTCAGAGAAGCCGCGTGTTTGCCGGTCGCGATGCCGAGGCCGGCAGCCTCGACCCCGATCATGCGGACCGAAGCCTCGTCGAGGAAAGGATGGAACAGTCCCATGGCATTCGAGCCGCCGCCGATGCAGGCGACGAGCGTGTCCGGCAGGCGGCCTTCCGCGCGCTCCATCTGCGTGCGCACTTCCTCGCCGATGACGTTCTGGAAATCGCGCACCATGGCGGGATAGGGGTGCGGTCCGGCGACGGTGCCGATCAGGTAATAGGTGTCCTCGACATTGGCGACCCAATCGCGCAACGCTTCATTCATCGCGTCTTTCAAGGTCGCGGTGCCCGAGGTCACCGGCCGTACTTCCGCGCCCAAGAGCTTCATGCGAAAGACGTTGGGCTTTTGCCTCTCGATATCGGTCGCGCCCATATAGACGACGCAGGGCAGGTTGAAGAGCGCGCATACCGTCGCGGTCGCGACGCCATGCTGCCCGGCGCCGGTCTCGGCGATGATGCGGCGCTTGCCCATGCGGCGCGCCAGCAGGATCTGGCCGATCGTGTTGTTGATCTTGTGCGCGCCGGTGTGGTTCAGATCCTCGCGCTTCAGATAGATCTTGGCGCCGCCACAAGAAGCGGTGAGGCGCTCGGCGAAATAAAGCGGCGAAGGCCGGCCGACATAATGCTCGAAGTAATAGTCCATCGCCTTGGCGAAGGCGGGGTCGCGCTTGGCCGCGTCATAGGCGCGCTCGACCTCGAGAATGAGCGGCATCAAGGTCTCGGCGACGAAACGCCCGCCGAACAGGCCGAACAGCCCGCGCTCGTCCGGGCCAGAGCGATAGGTATTGGGAGAGGACATGGGGCGTCGTTTTACAGCCAAAGAGCCGAGCACTCAAACGCGCGGCTAGAGCGCTCTTGCCCGAGCGAGGAAAGCCAGGATCTTCTCGGGATCCTTCTCGCCCGGCCGCCGCTCGACGCCGGACGAGACGTCGAGCGCCGGGGCGCGCGAAATCCCCGCCGCTTCGGCGAGGTTTCCCACATGCAGGCCGCCCGAGAGCATCCAGGGCAGGGGCCAATGCTTCGCGCGCAGCAATTCCCAGTCGAAGGCGAGCGCATTGCCGCCCGGCAGCGCACCGGCAAAATCCTTGGGCGGCTTCGCATCGAACATCAGCCAGTCGGCGACCGAGAAATAGGCCTTCGCCGCCTGCAAATCGATCTCGCCGGCGACCTTGATCGCCTTCATCACTTTGAGGCGGAAGCGGTCCTTGACGGCAACGAGCCGCTCGGGCGTCTCGTTGCCATGGAGTTGCAGAAGATCGAGGGGCACTTTGGCGAGCACCGTTTCGAGCGCCGCGTCGTCGGGATCGACGAAGACCCCGACCCGGGTGATGCCGGGCGCCACGCCCGAAACCAGGCTCGCCGCCCGTTCCGGCGTCAGGTCGCGCGGGCTCGGCGGGTAGAACACGAAACCGGTAAAGCCGGCGCCGCCCGCGACGGCCGCGGCGACGGCCTCGGCCGAGGTGAGGCCGCAAATTTTCACGGCGACGCTCATGGAATTTCGGCGAGGATCGCGCGCGCGGCAGCCGCTGGATCGCCCGCCTCGGTGATCGGGCGGCCGATGACGAGATAATCCGCGCCCGCTTCGATGGCGGCGCAGGGCGTCTGCACGCGTTTCTGGTCGCCCAGCGCCGCGCCGGCGGGCCGGATGCCGGGCACGACCAGAAGGAAGTCTGCGCCGCAGGCCTGACGAAGCATCGCCACTTCCTCGGGCGAGCATACGACGCCATCGAGCCCGGCCGTTTTCGCCAAGAGCGCGAGGCGCCGGACCTGCGCGGCGACGGGTCCGCTCTGGCCGGTGGCCGCGAGGTCCTGATCGTCGAGGCTCGTGAGCACGGTCACGCCCAAGAGCTTGGTTCGCCGCTTGCCGCGCGCGTCGACGGCCGCGCGCAGCATCGCCGGCCCGCCGGCGCAATGAAGCGTCAGGAATGCCGGATCGAGGGCGAGCGCGGCGCGCACGGCGCCCGCGACCGTATTGGGAATGTCGTGGAGTTTCAGGTCGAGGAACGCATTGGCCTCCCGGCCCAGGACTGCGCGCACGCCGTCCGGACCGTTTGCACTGAAGAATTCGAGACCCAGCTTCACGCCCGCGATCGTCCCCGCCAGCGCGGCGGCGAGGCCGCGCGCACGCCCCAGATCGGGCGTATCGATCGCGCACAGGATCGGGTTGCGGCTCATCGCCTCATCCCCTGACGATATAGTCGAGACCGGCTTGCGCGCCCGCAAGATCCTCGAGCGAATGGCCGACGGATTTGAACAGCGTGATCTGGTTGTGGAATCGCCGCCCCGCGCGGTCGCCGCGCGTCAGCTCGAACAGATCGCCGGCGATGTCGTGGGCCGAGATGATTCCGGCCGCCATCGGCGCGGCGATGTCGCCCGCCTCGCTCAACGCGGCGTCGCGGGTATCGACGAAGATTCGCGCCCGCGTCATCGTCGCGTCATCCGCTTCGCGCATTTGCGGCGTCCTTCCGCCGACCAGATCGATATGAACGCCGGGCTGCAGCCACTCGCCCTTGAGGATGGGCTCATGCGAGGCCGTGGCGCAAGAAATGATCTGAGCGCCGCGTACCGCGCTCTCCAGATCGGTGGTCGGCGCCACTTTGAGCTTGCGGCGGTCGAGCCGGCGCGCCAGCCGCGCCGCCTTTTCGGGATCGCGGCCCCAGATCAGGACGTTGTGAATCGGTCGCACGCTCGCATGGGCGTCGATCAGGTGCGAGACGAGCGCGCCGGTACCGATCACGAGCATGCGCTCGCAATCGGGCGCGGCGAGATAGCTCGCGGCCAGGGCCGAGGCGGCTGCGGTGCGCCGCGCCGTCAGCGCCTGACTGTCGAACAGGGCGAGGGTTTCGCCGGTTTTCCCGTCGTACAGAAGATAGGCCCCTTGTCGGGTCGGCTTCTGCCGTTCGGCAGTGCCGGGAAAGACAGTGGTGAGCTTGACGCCGAAATGCCGCCCCGGCTGCCAGGCCGGGAGAACGATCAAGGCGCCATCGTGCCCTTGCGGCACGGGGATGGTGTAAAGCTCGGCGGGTGGCGTCTCGATGCCCCCTTTGCGAAAGGCCTGCCGCAAGGCCTCGACGAGCGGCGGAAAATCGAGCGCCGCGATCGTTTCGCTGTAGCCCAGGACGCGCATGGCGCCGAACTAGCCTTTGCACCGCATGACGTCAACCGCCTTGGCCCGGGCCGCCGGCCGTGCCTCGCCATGAGAGCGTGAGGCGCCCGTCAAGGGCCGGTCAATTCCTTCGCCGCGTCTTTGGCCGGCGATTTCGCGGCGATTTCGCGCTCGAGTTCCTCGACCCGCCGCGCGCTGTGGCGGGCGTCGCGGCGCCAGTGCCGGCCGTTGATCCATGCGGCCATTGCGCCGATCAGGAAGCCGGCAAGCAGGGCGATGAGCACGATCAGATAGGCCGGCGCTTGGAGCGTCACGGGCATCGGCCAAAAGTTCAAGGTGATCGCGACGCGGTTCGACACCGCGAAAACGACGAGAACGAGCGCCAGGGGCGTCGTCACCAGCCAGTGGAACAGTCTCACGGTCTCACCCGACGCCGCCGGTCGATAGGGTCGAAAAGCCGCTCAGCCCGCGCCGTTATTGAGCCGCGCGCGCATTTCTTTGCCGGTCTTGAAGAACGGGATGTGCTTCTCGCCGACCTGAACGCTGGCGCCGGTGCGCGGATTGCGTCCTTGCCGGGCGTCGCGTCGTTTCACCGAAAACGCGCCGAAGCCGCGCAATTCGACGCGGTCGCCGCGCGACAAAGCATTCGAAATTTCATCGAACACGGTGCTGACGATGCGTTCGACGTCGCGCTGATAGAGGTGCGGGTTGCGCTCGGCCAGCCGCTGAATGAGCTCCGATTTCGTCATGGCCTTATTCTTCCCTAGGCTTCGTCCGCTCGCTCGGAGGCGAGGGTGCCAAACCGCGGCGAAGCCGTCAAGGAAGTAGGCAGGAGCGAAGATTCCGCGCTCACTTCTCCTCGTCCTTCTCGGTGCGCGCGCGGTTGATGGCGGCGCCCAGAATATCGCCGAGGCTCGCGCCGCTATCGGATGAGCCGTATTCGGCCATCGCCTCTTTTTCCTCTTCGATTTCGCGCGCCTTGATCGACAGCGAGGCCTTGCGGCTCGCACGGTCGAAGGCGGTGATCTTGGCGTCGACCTTTTCGCCGACGGCAAAGCGATCCGGCCGCTGCTCGGCGCGGTCGCGCGACAATTCGGCCTTGCGGATGAAGCCCGGGATGCCGCCTGCCGACTCGACCTCGATGCCGCCCTCGGTGACGGCGGTCACCACGCAGGTCACGACGTCGCCCTTCTTGACGGCGGCGGCGCTGGCTTCGAGCGGATCGGCCGCGAGCTGCTTGACGCCGAGGCTGATGCGCTCTTTCTCGACGTCGATGTCGAGCACGCGCACCTTCACCATGTCGCCCTTCTTGTAATCGGCGATCGCCTGCTCGCCCGGGCGTTTCCAATCGAGATCCGAGAGATGGACCATGCCATCGATGTCGCCGGGCAGGCCGACGAAGAGACCGAACTCGGTGATGTTCTTGATCTCGCCTTCGAGCTCGGTGCCGGCGGGGTATTTCTCGAGGAAGGCCTCCCAGGGATTGGGCATGCACTGTTTGAGTCCGAGGCTGATCCGCCGCTTTTGCGGATCGACGTCGAGCACTTGAACTTCGACCTCTTGGCTGGTCGAGACGATCTTGCCGGGATGGACGTTCTTCTTGGTCCAGCTCATCTCCGAGACGTGAACCAGGCCTTCGACGCCCGGCTCCAATTCGACGAAAGCGCCGTAATCGGTGATGTTGGTGACCCGGCCGCGGAAGCGCGCATTGGCGGGATATTTGAGTTCGACGCCTTCCCACGGATCGGCTTCGAGCTGCTTCATGCCGAGCGAAATGCGCTGCGTCTCGGCGTTGAAGCGAATGACCTGGACCTTCACGGTCTGGCCGATATGAAGCGCTTCCGAGGGATGGTTGATGCGCCGCCAGGCGATGTCGGTGACGTGCAGGAGCCCGTCGACGCCGCCCAAATCGACGAAGGCGCCGTAATCGGTGATGTTCTTCACCACGCCCGTGAGCACCTGGCCTTCCTTGAGGCTCGCCACGAGCTCGGAGCGCGCCTCGGCGCGGCTTTCCTCGAGGACCGCGCGGCGCGAGACGACGATATTGCCGCGCGAACGGTCCATCTTGAGGATCTGGAAAGGCTGCGGCGTGCCGAGGAGTGGCGTGATGTCGCGAACCGGACGGATATCGACTTGGCTGCCGGGCAGGAACGCCACGGCGCCCGAAAGATCGACGGTAAAGCCGCCTTTGACGCGGCCGAAGATCACCCCGTTGACGCGCTCATTCGACTGGAAGTTCTTTTCGAGCAAGGTCCAGGCTTCCTCGCGCCGCGCCTTTTCACGCGACAGCTGCGCCTCGCCGTTCTTGTCTTCCATCCGCTCGAGATAGACCTCGACCGTGTCGCCGGGCTTGATTTCGGCCGGGCGGCCCGGCACCGAGAATTCCTTCAGCGCGACGCGGCCTTCGGACTTCAATCCAACATCGATCAGCACGGAATCGTTTTCGATTGCGAGGACCCGGCCCTTGACGACGGTTCCTTCGAGCCCGGATGCGGTTCCGAGCGATTCATCCAATAATGCGGCAAAGCTCTCTTTCTTGCTTTGCACGGCTTCCGTCGCGACAGCCATCAATTCTCCCAAGCCTCCCCAGATCTTCGTCATGGGCGCCGCTGGGGATCGCGGCTTGCCATGGGCCGCCGACAGGATCGGGTGCGGCGGCGGGTACCCGGCATCCTGCAACAGCCCCTAGCGAGGCTTCCCGGCGAGCTTTTGTTCAACCAGGGCAACCGCCTGTGCAAAGGCGGCGTCGGCATCGAGCGCCGTCGTGTCGAGCCCGAAGGCGTCTTCGGCCCGACGAAGAGGCGCTGCTTGGCGCTCCCGGTCGCGGGCGTCACGTTGCTCAATGTCCTGCAGGACGCGCTCGTATATAGCGATCTTGCCGCTTTCCTGCAACTCTTTGAATCGCCTCATGGCTCTGGCTTCGGCGCTGGCCGTTACGTAGAGCTTAACCTCGGCCTCGGGGCAGACCACGGTGCCGATATCACGGCCGTCGAGCACGGCGCCCCGGAAGCCGGCCGGCGGGTGCCGGGCGAAGTCGCGCTGGAATGCCAGGAGCGCCGCCCGGACGCCCGGGATTGCGGCCACGACCGAGGCGGCATCCGCAATGCGCTCCTCGCGCAAGCGCGGATCGGCAAGGTCGGCGGGCTGTACGCGCTGGGCCGCCGTTTCGGCCGCGTGCGGGTCGGCGGGATCCGCCCCGGAATCGAGGGCTTTCAGCGCGGCAGCGCGGTACAGCATGCCCGTGTCGAGGACGGCGAGGCCGTAGCGCTCCGCCAATCGCCGCGCCAAAGTGCCCTTGCCCGAGGCCGCGGGTCCGTCGATGGCGATGATCACGGGCGCGCCTCGGTGATCGCGCCGCCGAGGCTGTTCATCAACGCGTTGAAGCCGGGAAAACTCGTCGCGATGGTGGCGCCGTCGTCGATGTGCACCGGCCGGCGCGCGGCCATGCCGAGAACGAGAAATGACATGGCGATGCGGTGATCGAGGGCGGCCTCGACCGCGGCGCCGCCTTCGGGCCGTTCGCCCTTGCCATCGACGATGAGGCTATCGCCTTCGATCGCTACGCCGACGCCGCAAGCGGCGAGACCCTTTGCAATCGCGGCGAGGCGGTCGCTTTCTTTGACGCGCAGCTCGGCCAAGCCATGCATCACCGTGCGGCCTCTGGCGAAGGCGGCCGCGACCGCGAGGATCGGGTATTCGTCGATCATGCTCGGCGCGCGTTCGGCCGGAACGGTAACGCCGCTCAACCGGGCGGCACGGATCGCAAGATCCGCGACCATCTCGCCGCCTTCGACGCGTTCATTGTTGAAGGCGATGTCGGCGCCCATCTCGTTGAGCGTTTCGAACAACCCGGCGCGCAGTGGATTGATGCCGACGCCGGTGATTTCGATCGCCGAGCCCGGCAGGACGAGCGCCGCCACCGCCGGAAAGGCGGCGGACGACGGATCGCCCGGAATCACCAGATTGGCGGCGACTAGCTCGGGCTGGCCGCGCACGGTGACCCGCCTGCCGCCTTCCTTCGTCGGCGACGACACGACGCTGCCGCCGAAATGCCGCATCAGATTTTCGGTGTGGTCGCGCGACGGCAATTTCTCGATCACCGTGGTTTCGCCCGGCGCGCAAAGCCCGGCGAGCAGGATCGCCGATTTCACCTGGGCGGAGGCGACCGGGGTTGCATAGATCAGCGGCAGAGGCTCGGCCGCGCCGGTGATGGCGAGCGGCAGACGCCCGCCGCTCCGCGCCACGATCCGCGCGCCCATGCGTTGCAACGGCTCGGTCACGCGCGCCATCGGGCGCCCGCGTAACGACGCGTCGCCGGTGAAAAACGCCGTCAAATCATGGCCGGCGACGACGCCCATCAGGAGCCGCGTGCCGGTGCCGGAATTGCCCAAATCAAGCAAGGTGTCGGGCTCTTGTAGTCCGCCGATGCCGACGCCATTTACCGACCAGGCACCGTCCGCTTGACGCGCGATGCCGGCACCAAGGGCGTGAATTGCCGCCGCCGTGCAGAGTACATCCTCGCCTTCAAGAAGGCCCTCGATGCGCGTGCGGCCGACGGCGAGGCCGCCCAGGATGAGGGCGCGATGCGAGATCGATTTATCGCCCGGCACGCGGCAATGTCCGCTCAGCGGACCTGCCGTTCCGGAAGACAAGGGCTTTGCGGAATCGGTTGACATGAGCAGCGGAGTCTCTACCACACACGGCGCGTGGGCAACAGGGACGGAGCCGCCCGCGATTTTGCTTTTGACAGCGGCGGCGCGGCATGGCAAAGGGCCGCATTGGGCCGCGCGCCTCTACGCGCGTTGAACCAAAACGGAGACCATCGTGGCTAAAGCGGAATGGGGAACGAAGCGTCTGTGCCCGAATTGCGGCACGCGCTACTACGATATGCGCCATGATCCGATCGTATGCCCGCGTTGCGGCGCGGCGTTCGATCCCGAAGCCTTGTTGAAGACGCGGCGCACGCGTGCGGCTGCGCCTGCCGTCGTCGAGCCCGTGGCCGAAGAGGAGATCGAGCCCGATCTTGGCGCCGAGGAAGTGCCTGCGCCCGAGGAGGGCGAAGCCGCCTTGCCGACCGAGGCCGGTGAGGAGGAGGAGGAAGAGGAAGGCGAAGAGGGCGAAGAAGAGGAAGAAGAAGTGCTCGAAGACGCGTCCGAACTCGGCGAAGACGAAGACGACATGGCCGAGGTGATCGAGAACGTTGACGACGAAGACGAGTGAGGGACAAGGCCGTGCGCGGCCGCGGGGTCATAGCTCAGATGGGAGAGCGCTACAATGGCATTGTAGAGGTCCGGGGTTCGATTCCCCGTGGCTCCACCAATCGAAACGGGCAGCAATGAAAGGCTGATCACCGTTTCATCGAAGCCTGAAAGGGCCCGGCCGGAAATGGCCGGGCCCTTGGCGTCTTCGCGTCCCGCCTGCCGGGCGCTAGAGGCGTCCCCGTTCCAAAGCGCTCTTGCCGTAGGCGGGCGCGGATTCGTCGAGATAGAGGCCGCGATGCGTCGCAACGGCGGTCAAATCGCGGAACTGGCGCTGCAAGGGGTTGGCGCTGAATATCGCGTGGCCGCCCGCGGCCGCAAAGAGGGCCTGCACGGCTTCGAGCGCCATGCGTGCGATGAAAGCGGCGTGAAACCGGGCCTTCAGTTTCTCATGCGGGGAGAGCGCGCCGCCGCTTTCAAGGAGCGCGACCCAATGGCGCGCTGCGTCGGTCAAGAACGAGGACGCCGCGTCGATTTGGGCGGCGGCCTTGGCGAGACCCAGTTGCGTGCTGCCTTGCTGCCCCGGTGCCAAACCTCGCCCGGCACGCTTTGCGGTGTGCTGCAAATAGGTTTCAAGAAAACCCTCGGCGATCCCGACGCCGAGGGCGGCAAAGCCCAGAGCCGCAACTGAAGCGCGCGGGGTACGAAATACCGCGGCGCGGTTGATCGACGTGCCGGGGCCGGTTCCCTCATCGCTGTGACAGTGGTCCTGGAAGCGATGCGCCGGAACGAATGCATCCTCGATCACGAAGCTCTTGCTTCCGGTTCCCGCCAATCCCGCGACGTGCCAATCGTCGATCACGACCGCGTCCGCGCGCGGCACCAGGAAATCGTAATAGGCGGGCGGCTCGCCATCCCGCTCCAGAAACGCGCCGCAAATCAGCCATTGCACATAATCGATGCCGCTCGCAAAGCCGAACTGGCCCGACAGCACCGCGCCGCCTGCGACCGGCCGCGCCTTGCCCGAGGGTGCGACGCTCGCCGCGATCCGCGCGTCACGATCATGTCCCCAAACCTCTTCTTGCGCCTCGAGCGGGAATGCGCCGACGAGCTGAGCGTGATCATTGAGGACATTCGCGACCCAGGCTTGCGAGCCGCAACCGCGCGCCAGGATGCGGTTCACGCCGCACAAGACGTCCCAGCCATATTCATAGCCGCCGTAACGCGCCGGCCGGCACAATTGGAGAAGTCCGCTTCTCGCCAGATCGTCGACGGTCTCTCGCGGGCAGTGGCGCAGCGTCTCGCAATGCTCCGCCCTCGCGGCGAGCGCGGGCACCAGGGCCTCCGCGCGCCGATAGAGTTCATGCGGATCGGGTCTATCGACGAGCTCTGACATTCCCCCACGACGCGGTTCAACTCGCGGACCATGACCGCAGTTTTCCGGCTCGCCGATTTTCTGAGATTGCGCTATAAAAAGCGCTTCGCGGCGCGCTCGCCGGCGGCCTCTTGGGGTCATAGCTCAGATGGGAGAGCGCTACAATGGCATTGTAGAGGTCCGGGGTTCGATTCCCCGTGGCTCCACCAATCAAAGCGCAAGGTCGGTCGATCTCGCGCTCCACGCGGTCAAGGGGTTGGGACGGATTCGTCCCGACCCCTTGTTCTTTCGGGGGCGCGACAGCGCGCCGCTCTTTCATGAGTTGGATCAAGGTCGGCTGCGGCGCCGCATGGCATAAGTTCATTTCAAGCGGCGCCAATCCGGCCGCAAGCGAAGCAAGAGAGGGCGAGGAACGATGGGCGGACATGCATTTCGCCGGCAAAATGAGAAGGAGCGCTTGGCCGCGCTCGCCGAGCGGGCGCAACGCGGCCAACGCAAAAATGCCAAAATCGAGACGGCGCAGGCCGGCGCCGTCAAGCGCAAGAAGGCGCGCCCGGCCGCATCTTCCTGATGTTTGTCGTGCTCCGGATGCGGCGATCAGACATCCTTGGCGAGCCGGAAGAGTCCCGGCTTGTCGGTCTCGCTCCAGGGCAAGAGCTCGGCCAACGCCAGCTCGATCAGCGCGAGCATTTTGATGTCGCGCGCATGATTCATAATCTCCCGACGCATCGCCTTCGGCGGCAACCGGCCTTGCCCGATGGCACGCCCGCAATCATCCCAGAATTGTGCGGCCGCGCGCTGCGCTCGCAGGAAGGACCGAGAATCCGCGCCGAGATAGTCGCCTCTGTCCGATTGCAATATCTTGGCGAAGACATCGCATGCGAAGGCCCAGAGCTGCTGGCCTTCCGGGCTCGGCCATGCAATGGGGGCGGCGCCGCGCGGGAGCGAATTTCCCGTCGGACCGGGAAAATCCGCTGGAAAACGCAGCCCGTCGATCAGGCGGACGAGGCTGTCGTTGTCGTAAGCGATCTTGTCGCGCTCGGCGTAACGCCGATAACAGCGCTCGATTCCCCAGCGGAATTCCAGGCGCGCTTGGCGTTGCTCTCGCGCGGAAAAGGACGCCGCGAAATTCTGGCGTTCGCGCGGGCGCAAACCCTGCGGAAGCCATGCGCGCAGATCGCCGGGTGTCACGACCAGGACGAAGAAAACCACCGCCGCCAGAATGAGCGGGAGCGGGTGAATCTGATGGTCAATCAGCCAGTTTTCGGGGGGCGTGAGCCAGCCAACGGCAAAGTGCAGCCAGGACGGCAGTCGCAGGATCAGCTCGACGACGGACACCCGATCCGCGATCGCGCCAAGCACGAGCAAGACGATAAGGAAAAGGCCGATGATTCGACGCATCTTGCGGTCTCCCCCTTGAAGCCGCCGCCACGCCATAGGCTGGTCGCCAAGTCGATCCGTCAAGCTCGGCATGTCAGCCTAATTTTTAGGCATTTATCTCCGCCTCTAGCCTGCTGGTCCACCGGTGATTTCCGGACGGTCGCCTGACTGGACGAAACTCCCTAATAATTATAAGGCCTTACCAAGTCCATCCGTGATCTGGCGCAGGCTTTGCTACCATCTCCATGAGATCCGAAAGGAGGGTCTGCCGATGCGCGATTCCGAGCATCCCGGAATGCCCCCCGCCCGCGCTTTCGATGAGACGGGCCTCCCCGGCGAGTGTCTGCCGCAATACGAGCTGATCCGGCGCTGGCTGGACGAGACCCCGCGCAATGCCATCGAACTCAAACGGCGCGAGGCGGAGCTCTTGTTCCGCCGTATCGGCATTACCTTTGCGGTCTATTCCGAAGGCGGAAATCCCGAGCGCCTCATTCCCTTCGACATCATTCCACGCGTTCTCGATCCCTCGGAATGGGATCTCTTGTCACGCGGCTTGACGCAGCGCGTCAAAGCGCTGAACGCGTTCATTTCCGACGTCTATCACGAACGCGAAATCCTGCTCGCGGGCAAATTGCCGCCGGCACTCGTGCTCCACAATGAGGGCTTTCGCCCGGAAATGCAGGGCTTCGACCCCGCGCAAGCGGTCTATGCGCATGTCTCGGGCATCGACATGGTGCGCGTCGGGCCGCGGGATTTCTATGTGCTCGAGGACAATTGCCGAACGCCGTCGGGCGTCTCCTATATGCTCGAGAATCGCGAGGCGATGATGCGGCTCTTTCCGGATCTCTATTCGCGCCACCGCATCGCGCCGGTTTCGCACTATCCCGAGGAACTGCACGACATGCTGCGTTCGGTGGCGCCGCCCAATTGCGAGCGCGAGCCCACCATCGTGGTCCTCACGCCCGGCGCCAATAACAGCGCCTATTACGAACACTCGTTTCTGGCGGACGAAATGGGGATCGAGCTGGTCGAAGGAGCCGATCTCGCCGTCATCGACAATGTCGTCTTCATGCGCACGACCGAGGGTCCGCGCCGCGTCGACGTGATCTACCGCCGCCTCGACGACGATTATCTCGATCCGTTGACCTTTCTTCCGGATTCGCTCCTCGGCACGCCCGGCCTCTTCAACGCCTACCGCTCGGGCAATGTGACACTCGCCAATGCGGTCGGAGCCGGGATCGCCGACGACAAGGCGATCTATCCCTTCGTGCCCGAGATGATCCGGTTCTATCTCGGCGAGGAGCCCATTCTGTCGAATGTGCCGACCTATCGCTGCTCGGAGCCCGCCGATCTGGCCTTCGTTCTCGAGCACATCGACGAGCTGGTCGTGAAGGAGACCCGCGGATCCGGCGGCTATGGGATGCTGGTGGGTCCGCACGCGACGCGCGCCGAGCGCGAGGCATTCGCCCAGAAGTTGAAGGCGCGGCCGGGCGACTACATCGCGCAACCCACCCTGGCCCTCTCGACCTGCCCGACTTTCGTCGAAAGCGGCGTGGCGCCGCGGCATGTCGATCTGCGGCCTTTTGTCCTCGCCGGACGCGACATCCGAATCGTACCCGGCGGCCTCACGCGCGTCGCATTGCGCGGCGGTTCGCTGGTCGTCAATTCAAGTCAAGGCGGGGGCACGAAGGATACTTGGGTGCTGGAAAGCGTGGGTGATGCTCAGCCGTACCGCCGATAGTCTCTACTGGCTCGCCCGCTACGTCGAACGCACCGAGAATGTGGCGCGCATCGTGCTGGTCGGGCATCGCATGGCAAGCATGGCGCGCTCGCTCGGAAGCTCGGGAGATGAATGGCTCTCGACGCTGATCGCAACCGGATGCGAGCCGGGCTTCTTCGAAAAATATTCCGAGCCAAGCGTATCGTCGGTGATCGATTATCTGGTGCGCGATCCAGACAATCACTCCAGCGTGTTCTCCTGCCTCGAAACCGCGCGCCGCAACGCGCGGGCGGTCAGAACCGCGCTCACGGTCGATATGTGGGACGCGCTCAACGAGACCTGGCTCAAGGCGCGCGATTTCGCCGCGCAGCCGATGACCATCGACACCGCGCCGGCTTTTCTCGAATGGGTGCGCGAGCGCTCGCAACTCTTCAATGGCGCCTATGACAGCACGATGCTGCGCAATGATGCTTTCTATTTCACCCGGTTGGGAACTTTTCTCGAACGCGCCGACAACACCGCGCGTATCCTCGACGTCAAATACTACGTCTTGCTTCCGCAGGACGAGGGCGTGGGCGGCGCCCTCGACTACTATCAATGGCAGTCGATCCTGCGCTCGGTCTCGGCGCTCCGGGCCTATCACTGGGTCTATCACGACCGCCTGCAGCCTTGGCTGATCGCCGAATTGCTCATGCTGCGGCGGGAAATGCCGCGCTCGCTGATCGCGTGTTACGACCAGATCACGCGCTATCTCGATCTCATCGCCGATGCCTATGGCGGCAAGCGCGGCGAATGCCACCGGCTGGCCGGCGAAGCTCATGCGCAATTGCGCTATGGCAAGATCCAAAAGATCTTCCAATCGGGCCTGCATGAGTTCCTCACCACATTCATCGACCGTTCCATCCTGCTGGGCAGTGAAATCTCCAGCCTTTACCTTCTCTGAACGCATGCGCCTCCTTATTCGACACCAGACCTCATACCGCTATTCGACGCCGATCACCTATGCGATCCAGGCGCTCCGTCTCACGCCCCGGCCCTATGAAGGACTGAACGTCATCCGCTGGCGCGTGCGCGGCGAAGCGCGTTACGAATTGCCGAGTTTCATCGACGGCTATGGCAACCTGGTGCATTGCCATACCGTCAATCGCGCGCATGACAGCGCCGTCGTCGTGGTCGAAGGCGAGGTCGAAACCCGGGTGACCGATGGGGTCGTGCGCGGCGCACCCGAGACGCTGCCGCCGCTGTTCTATCTGCGCTCGACGCGCCTTACCGCCATCGACCCGGCGATCGACGTTCTCGCGCGCAGCTGCGCCGGCAGTTCCTACGACCGGCTCATGGCGCTGATGGAGGCGGTGCGCGCGCGGGTCGACTACCGTGCCGGCGCGACGCAGTCGAACACGACCGCCGCGGAGGCATTGCGATTGGGGGCGGGCGTGTGCCAAGACCACGCACACATCTTCATCGCCGGCGCACGAGCCCTGGGGGTGCCGGCGCGCTATGTCGGCGGCTATCTCTGGGCCGGCGAAGACGGCGCGGAGCAAGCGACCCATGCCTGGGCCGAGGCCTATCTGCAGGAATTCGGTTGGATCGGCTTCGATCCGTCCAATCGCGCGCTGCCGAGCGAGGCCTATGTCCGCGCGAGCATCGGCCTCGATTACTGGTCCGCGGCGCCGGTGCGCGGCGTCCGCCGGGGCGATGCCGAGGAATTGCTCGCGGTCAATGTCAGGGTCCAGGAAGCGGCTCAGCAGCAACAATGAGCGGCTAGAATGAAAGAGGGCGTATGACTTATTGCGTCGGGCTTTATCTGAAGGACGGGCTGGTGATGCTGTCCGATACGCGCACCAATGCGGGTATCGACAATATCTCGACCTTCTCGAAGATGCATATCTACGAAGTCGCCGGGGAGCGCTTTCTCACCGTCATGACGGCGGGCAACCTTGCCGTCTCGCAGGCCGTCGTCAACATGCTGCACGAAGGCATCGAGACCGGCGAGCGGCTCGAGACGCTCTACACCGTCCCCAGCATGTTCCGCGCGGCGCAACTGGTCGGCGAAGCGGTCCGGCGCGTCTATCGCACCGACGGGCCGACGCTCGAAGCGCAGAACATCAAATTCGACGTCTCGATCCTCCTCGGCGGACAGCTCAAGAAACGCGGCATGCGTCTGTTCCAGGTCTATGCCGCCGGAAATTTCATCGAAGCGACGCCCGATACGCCCTTCTTGCAGATCGGCGAGACCAAATACGGCAAGCCGATACTCGATCGCGTGCTCCAATATGAGACCGACCCGCGCGACGGCGTGAAGCTCGTGCTCGTTTCCATGGATTCAACGCTACGAAGCAATCTGACGGTCGGCATGCCGATCGATCTCATGGTTTATCGCCGGGATGCGCTTCGGGCCGAAATCCGCCGCCGTATTACCGACGACGATCCCTATTTCCGCATGATCAGCGAGGGTTGGTCGGAGGCGCTGCGCAACGCTTACCGGGCGATCCCGCGCCCGGATTGGATGGGCTGATGCCGCCGGAGCCCCCTCCGGTCCGGGTCCGGGTCCGGGCTTGATCGGCGCGCCGCCAATCCCCACGTTTAAGCTCGGAGCAATGCCGCAGGGGTTGCGCCGAGTTCGAAGGGCCGCCCGGAGGGGGCCGAAAACCTGGACTCGCTCGTGCTTGAGGAGGTCCGATGTCACGTTTGTCGCTATTCAATTCGCCGCTGCTTTTGGGCTTCGATCAGTTCGAGCGCGCGCTCGACCGGGTGAGCAAAGCCACGGCTGACGGCTATCCGCCCTACAATGTCGAGCAAATCGGCGAAGACGCGCTGCGGATCACCCTCGCGGTCGCCGGGTTCTCGATGGATGAGCTGTCGGTGCAGGTCGAAGACAACCAGCTCGTCATCCGCGGCAAGCAGGACGAGGAGTCCGGCCGGATCTATCTTCACCGCGGTATCGCGGCGCGGCAGTTTCAGCGTTCTTTCGTGCTGGCTGACGGCATCGAGGTGACGGGCGCCGCCCTCGACAACGGGTTGCTCAACATCGAGTTGCGCCGGCGCGCCGCGGAAGGTCTGGTTCGTTCGATCGCGATCAAGAACGGTAAAGCGGTCAACGGCGAAAGGAGTGGATCATGAACATTGCCGAAAAATTACGTCAAATCACGCCGCAGGATTTCGCCACGATGGGCGTTCAACAAGTGGCCTATATCCGTCCGACTCTCGTCAACGGCGTGATCGCCTTCGCGATCCACGCGGCCGACGGCACGCAGATCGGCATGGCGCCCAATCGCGACGTTGCCGTCGCGGCCGTGATTCAAAACGAGCTCGAACCCGTCAGCCTCCAATGAGCGGAACGCCGCTTGTCGAAATTCGTGGAGGGATCCGCTCCGCCAGGTCCGCGCCGTCCGGAGGCGGTGACGCATCGTGCTACGCGGCGTGGCTTGCCGCGCGGTCGGTGAGCAGCGCGTAGATCGCATCGGCGTCTGCGGTGCCACGCAGCTTTGCGCACATCGCCCGGTCGCGCAGCAACCGCGAAATCCGTGCCAGCGCCTTCAGATGATTGGCGCCCGCATCGGACGGCGTCAGCAGCAGAAAGATGAGATCGACCGGCTGAGAATCAATCGCGTCGAAATCAACCGGTTTTTCGAGACGCGCAAAGAGACCCGCGGGCCGCGCCAAATGGGGCAATCGTCCGTGCGGTACAGCGGTTCCGCCGCCGATGCCGGTCGTGCCCAGTTGTTCGCGCTCCAACAGGGTCTCGAAGATCTTATGCTCGTCCTCTCCGACGAGCGCGGCTGCGCGGCGCGCAATCTCTTGCAGCGCCTGCCGCTTGTTGGCCGCGCGCAGCTTTGCAATCACGCTTTCCGGAGTGATCAGATCCCAGATTTCCATCGCGATCCTATGGTGCCGGCGGCCAAAAACTTACGAACGCGCCGTCAGCGTGTCAAGCAAGCGGCAAGCGACTAGAAGTGCAAAGCTTTTTCGCGACGCCGATGGACGGATGAAGGAATATGCATTGCCTCGCGGTACTTCGCCACCGTACGACGCGCGATGTCGATACCTTCCTTCATGAGGATGTCCACGATGCGGTCGTCGGAGAGCACGTCATTCGCTTCGCCGTCGATCAGCGCCTTGATGCGAAAGCGCACCGCTTCGGCCGAGAGCGCGTCGCCGCCGGTCGAAGCCGCGATCGACGAGGTGAAGAAATATTTGAGTTCGAAGATGCCCCGCGCCGTCATCATGTATTTGTTGGTCGTCACGCGACTGACCGTGCTCTCGTGCATCCCGATCGCTTGCGCGATGTCGCGGAGCACCAGTGGCCGCAAATGCTGCACGCCGTGACGCAAGAAGCCATCCTGCTGGCGCACGATTTCGCGTGAGACTTTCAGGATCGTCGTCGCGCGCTGATGCAGCGCCTTCACCAGCCAATTGGCCGATTGATAGCGCTCGGCCAGATAATCCTTGGCCGGTTTATTGTGCGCGGAAGCGCTTACTTCCGCGTAATACCGCGTATTGATCAGGACGCGGGGCAGAGCGTCGCTGTTCAGCTCCACGGTCCAGCCTGCGCCGAGCGGCCGGACGAAGACCTCGGGCACCACCGCCTGCGCGATCGCGCCGTCGAACAAAAGCCCGGGCTTGGGATCGAGCGCGCGCAGTTCGGCCACCATTTCGGCTAGATCGGCCGCATCGACGTGGCAGAGCTTGAGGAGCTGCGCAACGTCGCGGCTCGCGACGAGCGGCAGGTTTTCGACGAGGGCCTGCATCGCCGGGTCGTATCGGTTGCGCTCCTTCAACTGGATCGCCAGGCATTCGGCGAGATTGCGCGCGAACACGCCCGCAGGATCGAAGCGTTGCAGTTGCGCCAGCACCTTCTCGATCCGGCTCAAATCGCAGCCCAGCAGCTCCGCCACCGCCGGCAGATCGACGGTGAGATAGCCCGCCTCGTCGATCTGGTCGGTCAGATAGGCGCCGATGACTCGGTCGGCGGGGTCTTTTATCTCTTCGGCCAATTGCGCCAGGAGATGCTCCCGCAGCGTCGTGGGGCGCGCCAGGGTCTGGTCGAGGCCGGGAAGGTCGTCTCCGTCCGGTCGCGCACCGCCCGATTTCCAGGCGCTGGGATCGCCGGCGAGGTCGAGGTTGCCCTCGCCCTCGGACCCGGCGACTTCATGCCAGGCCTCGACCGCCTCTTCATGCGTGGTTTCGCCGGGCACCGCGGGTTCGGCCGGTGCGGCGGCGGCTTCGGCGCTATCCTCGGCCGACGCCTCCTCGCGTTCGAGCAGCGGGTTTTGCTCAATTTCGCCTTCGATGTAGGTGGCCAGCTCGATATTTGAGAGCTGCAGCAGCTTGATCGCCTGCTGCAGCTGGGGCGTCATGACGAGCGCTTGGCTCTGCCTGAGATCAAGCCTTTGTGAGAGGGCCATGGGACTGGTTATAAGCCGAAGCGGAGCATTCCTGCAAACTTCGTACCAAGTCCCTTATTTTCCGTTAAGCATGTCAACGGAAAACCACGGTTTGCCCAAAAAAGACTGTGGATAAAAGCCCTTAGAGGCTGAAACGTTCGCCCAGATAGACCCGGCGGACATTCGGGTCGTTGACGACTTCTCCGGGCACGCCATCCATCAGGACCTGGCCTTCGTGGAGAATATAGGCGCGATCGACGATCCCCAGGGTTTCCCGCACGTTGTGGTCGGTGATGAGCACGCCGATCCCCCGGTCCTTCAAATGGGCGACCAGGTCGCGGATATCGCTCACGGCAATCGGGTCGATGCCAGCGAGCGGTTCGTCGAGCAAGATGAAATGGGGCTGCGTCGCCAATGCCCGCGCGATCTCGACCCGCCGCCGCTCGCCGCCCGAGAGCGCCATGGCCGGGGCGCGGCGCAGATGGGTGATGGAGAATTCGGCGAGGAGGGAGTCGATGGTGCTCTCGCGCACCTCCGGGATCGGCTCGGAAACTTCCAGCACGGCGCGAATGTTCTGTTCGACCGTGAGGCCGCGGAAAATGGAGGCTTCCTGGGGCAGATACCCGATGCCCAACCGCGCGCGGCGATACATCGGAAGGTCGGTGATGTCCTCGCCATCGAGCAAGATGGTCCCGACATCGGGGCGGATGAGCCCGGTGATGATGTAGAAGCAGGTGGTCTTGCCGGCGCCATTGGGGCCAAGAAGCCCGACCGCCTCGCCGCGCTGGACCGCGATATTGACCTCGCGCAGCACCGGCCGCTTCTTGAAGATCTTGCCGAGATTGTAGGCGGCGAGACCGGAATTGTCGGCGACGAGCCGCGGCCCGGTTTCGGCGGGCGCATGGGGCGGGGGCTTTCGGGGTTTGCGCTCGGGCATGACCATCGCTGCGCTAAGGTTTCGCCTTGCCGGGCGTGTCCTGGGGGCGCGGCACGAGCAATCCTTGGACGCGCGGATGCGGCCCGGTCAGCTGCGCCGTGGGCGGCGCGCTCAACAATCGGGCGACATTGTTGTTGGTGTCGACGATGCCATATTGCCCGCGCAGCTCGTTATCCCCCCGCGTGAGACTGACATGTCCCGTCAGCGTGGCGATTCCCGTGTCGAGATTATAGACCGCGGCGTCGCCATGCGCGATCTCGTCTTGCGATGTAAGGACGACGTTCCCATGCGCATCGACCTTGCTGATGTGCGAGGCTCCATTGCCGGACTTCGAGATCTCGGCGATCAGCACGTCCCCCCGGATGGATTTCGGTGAGGGACCTTGGCGCACCGCGAGCGCGTTGCCGCGGGCCACGCCCATTTGCTTTCGGTCGTACCATTCGAAGCTGTCATGTGCCGTAACCGTGTCCTGGGGCGTGACCATCTTCAGCTCCTTGCCCGTGAGGACGAGGAGGGCCAGATCGACCTGGTAAACGGCGTGATCGCCATAAGCGGTCTGCGTCGGCGTCGCGAATACCACGTGTCCGTCGGCCTCCATCCGGTAGACCTGGGTCGATCCGCTATCGAGGGCGCCGGCGCCCCTGAGCGCAGGATTCGCTGGTGCCGAAGTCTTGGTGGCGCTCGAGGCCGGCGCGGGCCGGTAATAGGCGTAGAGCGTATCGGCGCTGACGCTCGTTTCGCCGCGCGTTGCCTTGGCGTTGCCGCGCGCGATATAGACTTGATTGGTCTGCTGCCATTCGACGCCGTTGTCGGCCTCGATCTTGATCGGCTTGCCGTTGTCCTGGCCGGCAAGGCTCAACGCGCCAGAGGGTGCGGCGGCTTGGCCCTGCGCCTGCGCCGGCGTCATCGCGCAAAGTCCGGTCACGAGGGCTGCGCCAATCGCCGCGCCGAGACCGCGCCTCATTCGACATCCTTCGGGCGCGGCAGAAGGGTGAGAACTCGTCTTGCCGTTGAAGACGATGACGTCGCCGCGGTTGTACATGGTGAAGCCTTCGGCGACGACGTTGCCGAAAGGGCCTTGGCCGGAAATCGGCTCGTGACCTACGGCTGTGCCGTTCAACATATCGATCCGCGCGCTGTCGGTGTGAAATTCGTTGCCGCGATCCTGATAGAGTTGGACATCGCCGTACAGGTCGAGCAGTTGCGGCTGGCTTTGATAGGTGCCGGCGTCGCCCGAAATCTCCATCCAGTTGCCACTCTGGGTCGTCAAGTCGGCCTTCGGGCCATCGAGCGTGACGAGATCGTCCGAGCGCGGCACTTGCGTCGCTGCCTTGGCGGTCAGGATATAAGGCCTGTTTTCGCGATCGATTCCGCTATAGCGCGGATTGACCATCCGCAATTTGCGCGCTTCGCTCATATCGATCCGCGGCGCGCCGAAGCGCACGCGCTGGAAGACGGAGTCGAGTTCGGGCCAGATCGCCACCAGCAACAACAATGCGATCGCCACCCCGGGCAATGTCCATTTGGTGCGTTGAACGAACCGGCTGTGACTGCGGCCATCATCGATCCGCAAGCGCCGCAGCGTCACGTGCCGCGCAACGGCGGATTGCAGCGGGCCCTTCATGCGATGCCGGCTCTCAGGCAATCGTGAATGTGCAGGATGCCCAGGGGATGACGCTCGTCATCGACCACGAAGAGGCTCGTGATGGGGTGCGGCAGCTGGTTCATGCGGCCGAGCGCTTCGGCCGCGAGAGCCTGGGGCCGGATCGTTTTTGGCGCCTTGTTCATCACCTTGTCGACGGTCGAGCGCAACAGGCTGTCGCCCATGTGGCGGCGCAAATCGCCATCCGTGATGATGCCGACGAGCCGGCCGCCCGCATCGGTGACGCCGACGCAGCCGAAGCTCTTCTTGGTCATCACGAGAATCGTCTCCGCCATGGCGGTTCCGAGCGGAACGAGGGGCACGGCATCGCCGCCATGCATGACGTCCTGGACGGTTAAAAGCTGCCGTCCGATCTGCCCGCCCGGATGAAGGCGCTGAAAATCGCCGGTCGAAAATCCTTTGCGCTCGAGCAGCGCGACCGCCAGCGCGTCGCCGAGTGCCACCATCATCGTCGTCGAGGTCGTGGGCGCGAGCCCCATCGGGCAGGCTTCGTCCGATGCGGGCAGCACCAGCGCGACATCCGCCGCGCCGGCAAGGCTGCTGCCGTTGCGCCGCGTCATGGCCACCAGCGGAATGCGGACGCGCCGCGTGTAGGTTACGACATCGCCGAGTTCGGCCGTGTCGCCTGAATTCGACAGCGCGAGCACGGCATCGCCCGCCGCAATCATGCCGAGATCGCCGTGGCTCGCTTCTGCCGGATGGACGAATTGTGCGGGTGTCCCGGTCGAGGCAAAGGTCGCCGCGATCTTCCGCGCGATATGGCCGCTCTTGCCCATGCCGGTCACCGTGACGCGGCCCGAGGCCGCTGCCAACAGATCGACCGCCGCGGCGAAGCGCCCGTCGAGTCCATCGACGAGAGCGGACAGCCCGGCGATTTCGGTGCGCAGCACGCGCCGCGCAACGCCAATTGCGTTATCGGTTGCGTCTTTCGGCATCAGCCGTCGTTACCGGATCGTCCTATTCGGTGCGGTCATCGAAAAGCGAAAGCATCGTCGTTCGGGCTTCGCGACCGTTTCCCGCCCCTGGTTTCGGTCTACCCTAGATCAGGAGGGACTATGGCCTCCCATCCCCTTCCGGTCAATCGACCGGCCGGTCGCGGACTTTATGCCGCAACGCAAGAACAGCCGTCAATGCTCGAAAATATCGGCATTTTCATAGCCACTGAGGTCGAGAAAGGCGCGTGTGGGCAGGAAGGCGAAGCACGCCAGCGCCAATTGCTGGCGGTTCTCGCGCACAAGCATCTCATCGAGCTTTGCTTTGAGGGCATGGAGGTGAAGAACGTCCGAGGCGGCATAACGTTTTTGTTCTTCGGTGAGATTGGGCGCCCCCCAATCTGAGCTTTGTTGCTGCTTCGACAACTCGACACCCAAAAGCTCGCGACAAAGATCCTTCAAACCGTGCCTGTCGGTGAAGGTGCGCACGAGTTTCGAAGCGATTTTCGTGCAATAGACCGGGGCGGCAACCACGCCGAGATAGTGTGCCAGCACGGCGATATCGAAACGCCCGAAATGAAACAGCTTCAGAATTTTGGGGTCGGCAAGGAGCGTGCGCAGATTGGGCGCGGCGTAGGCACCCGGCGCGAACTGCACCAGATGGCTGACCCCGTCGCCGGCGGAAAGCTGTGCGAGGCACAGCCGGTCGCGCAGCGGATTGAGCCCCATCGTCTCGGTGTCGATCGCGACGCTGGCCCCGAATTTGACGTCGGCGGGAAGATCGCCCTTATGGAGATGAACGGTCATGGCCACCTGCTTGCCCACCAAGGGCAACTGCGCGTGCCCCAGCGTCCTGGTGCCCTGGAGAAGACTCGAACTTCCACGACCTTTCGGCCACTAGAACCTGAATCTAGCGCGTCTACCAATTCCGCCACCAGGGCGCCGCCCCGTGATTAGGCGGCAGCCTTCGCGATGTCAATCGCATCGTCGGCGTCGGCGTGCGGCTCTCGCAACGGCGCGGGCGCTGGTGTATAGATCGCCGCCATGATGCCTCGGCGGATCACGGTCGTCGGCGCTTCGGGTTTCATCGGGCGCTATGCGGTAAAGCGGCTCGCGGGGGAGGGCGCGGTCATCTGCGCCTGTTGCCGCCACGCCCGCGAAGCTGGCTATCTGCGCCCGATGGGCGACGTTGGACAGGTCGCGACCTTCGATGTCGATATGACCGACGAACGGGGGCTCGCCGCAATGGTCGCCGGATCCGATGCGGTCGTGAATGCGGTCGGAATCCTCCATGAACGCGGTCGCCAGCGCTTCGATGCGATCCATCATCGCGGGCCGGCCTTGCTCGCCCGCCTCGCCAAGGCAGCGGGCGTTCGGCATTTCGTCCTTCTCTCGGCGCTCTCGGCCGATCGCAATGCGCCATCGGCTTACGCGCGCAGCAAGGCGGCGGGCGAGGAGGCGGTTCGGGCGGCTTTCCCCGAAGCGGTGATTTTGCGGCCTTCTCTGGTGTTCGGGCCCGAGGACGGCTTCTTCAATCGCTTTGCGGCGATGGCACGGTACGTGCCGGCGCTTCCCTTGATCGGCGGCGGCCACACCAAATTTCAGCCGGTCTATGTGGGCGACGTCGCGGCGGCGATCGCCGCCGCGCTGTCGCATGCGGATGCCGCTGGGCGGACCTATGAGCTCGCCGGTCCGGCCGTGTTCGATTTGAAGCAGCTCTTCGTCATGATGTTGCACGTCATCGGCCGCAAGCGCTTGTTGGTGCCGGTGCCCTTCGGCCTTGCGAGCCTCAAGGCGTTCTTCCTCGAGCGACTGCCCAATCCGCTCCTGACCCGCGATCAAGTGCGCATGCTGCAGCGCGATTCGATCGCCACGCCGGGGGCGCCGGGCCTGGACGAGCTCGGGATCGCGCCGACGGCGCTCGAACTCATCCTGCCGTCTTATCTCGATCGATACCGGCGCGGCGGACGGACATTCGCCGCGCGCCCCGCCTGAGCCGATTTAGAAAGACGAATTCGGCTCCTTCAAGAACTCTTCTTCTTCCTTGGTCGAGATTCGTCCCAGCACGCGGTTGCGGTGGGGAAAGCGTCCGAAGCGCGCGATGATCGCGTGATGGCGCTGCGCGTAATCGGCGCCGCTGGCCATGGCGGGGTCGCGCGCCAGGGCTCCAAAAAGCGCGAGGCTCGTTGCCTGGTCGGCCAGATTCTCGCTGTGCTCGAAGGGAAGGTAGATGAATTGGCGCCAGGTCGCGGGAAGCGACCGGTCGAAACCGCGCGACACCGCCTCGCGCGCGGTCTCGCGAGCCATCGCATCGGTGGCGAACGCCTCGGGTTGGCCCCGATAGAGATTGCGCGGCAATTGGTCGAGGAGAAGGATGAGCGCGAGGCAGGGCTCGGCGTGGAGTCCCCATTCGGCGCACCCGCCGGCCGCGGCGCGTCGCTGCAGCGGCTGAAACCGGTGCCGCAACGCCTCATCGAATTCGGGATCGACCGTGAACCAGGCCGCGCGGGGTTTGAAGCGCTCGGTCGAATCCGGCGCACCGAACCAGAAATCGATGAGTGCCGTCACCTCGCGGCGTTCGGCGTCGGTCATCATGGCTCCCCAATAACCGATTCGCCCGGTTCAAACCAGCGCGAGAAATCGATGCGGGATGGTTTTGCAGCCGGCACGCTTTTGAGTACGATGAGACCAACCATGCGCCTGCTCTATCATCTTTGGCTGTCGCCCTTCTCGCGCAAGATCCGCATCGTTCTGCAGGAGAAGAACCTCGACTTCTCGATGAAGGCCGAAAAGATTTGGGAGCGGCGGCCGGAGTTCCTCGCGCTCAATCCCGCCGGCGAGGTCCCGGTCCTGGTCGAGCCCGACGGCACCGTGCTGGCCGATGCCGGCGCAATCGCCGAGTATCTTGACGAGACCTATCGCGACAAGCTGCTCTTGGGGCTCAATTCGCTCGACCGGGCCGAAGTCCGTCGGCTCGTCGCCTGGTTCGACGTCAAGATGAACCGCGAGGTGACCGAGCACCTCATCGGCGAAAAATTCATGAAGCGCTTCCTCGGCTTCGGCGAACCGGATTCGGCGGTGATCCGTGCCGGAAAGAGCAATCTGCGTTATCACCTCGACTACGTGTCCTACCTCGCCGAGCGCCGGCGCTGGCTCGGCGGCGACCATTTCTCCCTGGCAGACATCACCGCCGCGGCCCATCTCTCGGCACTCGATTATCTCGACGATGTCGTGTGGGACGAGCACGAACCGGCCAAGGAATGGTATGCCCGGGTCAAGTCGCGGCCCGGCTTTCGGCCGATTCTCGCGGATCATATACCGGGCGCGCCGCCGCCCAAACACTACGCCGATCTCGATTTCTGAACCGCGTCAGGGCTTGGGGGCAGTTTTCGAGGGTCCCGTTGCGCTGGGCGGTTGCGCCGCCCCGGCCTCGGAGAGGTGGCCGAGATTGTCGCTCGCGGCCTGGGCCTCGGGGGATTTCGGCGCGAGCTGCAGGATGCGCTGCCAATCGGCCTTGGCGCCGGCGCGGTCGCCTTTGAGGCGCCGGATATTGCCGCGTTCCAGCAGGCCGGCGACCGCGTCGGGATCGAGCGTCAGCGCGCGCGTCGCGTCGTCGAGCGCCAGATCGAGACTGCCGAGTTGGCGGTAGGCCGAAGCGCGGTAGATGAGCACATCGACACGCTTCGGCGAGAGATCGAGCACGCGGTTCAAATCGTCGATCGCCTCGAAGAATTTTCCGTCCAGCGCATAGGCCTCGGCGCGATCGATCAGGATTTCCGTGTCGTTGGGCTTGAAGGTGAGGGCGGCGTCGAAATCGGCCTTGGCCTCGACCGGCTTGTTGGCGAGAAGCCACGCGTTGCCGGCTTGTTCGAGCGCGTCGGCGCGCATCCCCGGATCGGCGTGCATCATGGCACCGGCCATGCCTTGAAGCTTCAGCGCCGCCTCGGGATATTTCTTCAAGCCCACCAGCGCCACGGCCGCGCAATGATCGGCCGGAAATCCGCCGCCGAGACCGCGCCAAGCCGTTGCCTGGTCATAGGCGCGCTGCGGGTCGGTCCGGGCCAGAGCGAGGCACTGATCGTATTGTTGTGCCGTCGGCGGCGCAGCGTCGGCCGCCGCGGCCGCCGGGACGTCCGGCGTGGCTGGCCACGCAGGTCCCATTCTCGCCATGAGCAGAAATGCCGCTGCGCCAAGCGCGAGCGGCCGAGGCACGCGCGCCCTATTCACCCGCTTCGCGGACCGCGTGCTGATCGGCAAGCGCAGGCGGCGCATGCGCCGGCACGGCGCCGCGCGTGAAGGCCAGACGCAGTTTCTCAAGGTAGATGTAGATCACCGGCGTGATGAAGAGCGTCAGCGATTGCGAGACCACAAGCCCGCCGACCACGACGAGGCCCAAGGGCCGGCGCAGCTCCGAGCCCTCGCCGACGCCGAACGCAATCGGCAGGCCGCCCATGATCGCCGCCATCGTGGTCATCATGATCGGGCGGAAGCGCAGGAGGCAGGCTTCGAAAATCGCATCGTCGGCCGTTACGTTGCCGGCACGCTGCCGTTCCAGCGCGAAGTCGATCATCATGATCGCGTTCTTCTTCACGATGCCGATCAGCATGACGACGCCGATGATGGCGATGACGCTCAAATCCTGGTGGAACAGCATCAAGGTCAAGAGCGCGCCCAGTCCCGCTGCCGGCAGGCCCGACAGGATCGTGATCGGGTGGATGAAGCTCTCATAAAGGATGCCCAGCACGATGTAGATCACGATTACCGCCGCCGCCAGCAACAGCCCCTGACCTTGCAAGGCGGCTTGGAAGACCTGGGCGTTGCCTTGATAGCTGGTGCTGACCGACACCGGAAGGTTGACGGCGCGCTCGAGCTGCGCGATCTGGTCGACCGCCGTGCCCAGGGCGAAGCCCGGCGCGAGGTTGAACGAGATCGTCACCGAAGGAAGTTGGCCTTGATGATTGACCGTGACTGGTCCGATACCTGGAGTGACTGTCGCAAGTGCGCCGAGCGGAACGATCTGGCCGGTGGACGAGCGCAGATAGATTCTTGAAAGGTCCGTGGGCGATTGCTGGAAGGCTGGATCGAGTTCGAGAATGACTTCGTAGCTGTTCGAGGGCTCGTAAATGGTCGAGATCTGGCGCGTGCCGAATGCGCTGTAGAAGGTGTTGCGGATCTGGTCGACCGTGATGCCGAGCTGCGAGGCTTTGTCGCGGTTGATGTCGACAATGGCGAGCCGGTTCCTCAGCTGCAGATCCGAAGTCACGTCCTGGATACCCTGGAGCTGGGCGATGCGCTGCTGCATCAGCTCGGCATAATGGTAGAGTTCGGTCGGATCGCCGTCCTGGAGCGTGTACTGGTATTGACTCTTCGACGGCCGGCCGCCGAGATTGATGTCCTGGAGGGGTTGGAAGAACGTGTTCATGCCGGGAACGCGCACCACCTTGCGGCGCAATTCCTGGATGACCTGTGTGGCCGACAAGGCGCGCTCGTTGCGCGGCTTCAATTGGATGAAGAGCCGCCCTTGGTTGAGCGCCGGCGTGCCGCCGCCCACGCCGACGAAGGCAGTGACATCGCTGACATTGGGATCGGCCTTGATGAGCTTTGCGACCTCGAGCGTATGCTGGGACATTCCCTGCATCGAGACGTCCTGCGCGGCCTCGGTCGAGCCGATCAGCACGCCGGTATCTTCGATCGGGAAGAAGCCCTTGGGGATGACCGCGAAAAGATAGCCCGAGATCACGATCGACAAAATCGTGCCGAAAAGCGTGACGCGCCGCCAGCGCATCACCAAGACGAGCGCCGATTTGTAGCCCGCGAACAATCCGTTGAAGCCCGCTTCGCAGATTCGGTAGAACAGATTGTGCCGTTCGCCGTGATGCACCTTGATGAGGCGCGAGGCCAGCATCGGCGTCAGGGTGAGCGAGACGAACCCTGAGATCAGGATCGTCATGCTGATCGTGACCGCGAATTCGCGGAAGACCCGGCCGACGACGCCGCCCATGAACAGCACCGGAATGAAAACCGCGACGAGCGATATCGTGATCGACAGAATCGTGAACGCGATCTCGCGCGAGCCTCGGAACGCGGCGTCCATCACGCGCTCGCCGCCTTCGACATGGCGCATGATGTTCTCGAGCATCACGATCGCGTCGTCGACGACGAATCCGACCGACAAGGTCAGCGCCATCAGCGATAGATTGTCGATGGTGTAGCCCATCAGCTTCATGCCGGCGAAAGTGCCGATGACCGCGATCGGCAAGGCGAGCGCCGGTATGATCGTCGCCGTGACATTCCGCAGGAAGAGGAAGATGACGAGCACGACGAGCACGACCGTGAGCAGCAGCGTGTACTGCACGTCCTGGACCGATTGCCGGATCGAGATCGAATGGTCGAGCAGCACGTTGAGCTTGACCGATGCGGGCAGCTCGGCCTCGAACACCGGCAACAACGCCTTGATCGAATCGACCACCTGGACGGTGTTGGCGTCGGGCTGGCGCTGCACCGCCAGCAGAATGCCGCGGACGCCGTTGTACCAGCTGGCCTGCCGGTCATCCTCGACGCTATCGACCGCCTTCGCCACGTCCGTCAGGCGGACCGGGGCGCCGTTGCGATAGGCGACGATCAAATTGTTGTATTTCTCGGCGTGCTCGAGCTGGCCGTTGGCCTGCAACGTGTAGGCCTGCTGCGGCCCCATCAGGGTGCCAACCGGGGCGCTCGAATTCGCGGCCGCCACCGCGCTCTGAAGATCGTCGAGGGTCATACCCTTGGCGGCCAGCGCCTCGGGATTGGCTTGGACACGGACGGCGAATTTCTGCTGGCCGAACACGATCACCTGTGAAACGCCGGTGAGGGTCGAGATACGCTGCGCGATCAGCGTCTCGGCATATTCGTCGACCGCCGACAAGGGCAGCGTGGCTGAGCTCAGATTAAGGAAGATGATCGGCGCGGAGGCCGGGTTCGCTTTCAAGAAGCTCGGCGGCGTCGTCATCTGGACGGGCAGGCGCCTCGCTGCCGAGGTCAGCGCCGATTGCACGTCCAAGGCCGCGCCGTCGATGTTGCGGTTCAGATCGAATTGCATCGTGATCGAGGTTTGGCCGAGGCCGCTCGACGATACCATCGAATTGAGGCCGGCAATCGTCGAGAACTGCTTTTCGAGCGGTGTCGCCACCGACGACGCCATCGTTTCGGGGCTGGCGCCCGGGAAGTGGGCGACGACCACGATGGTCGGAAAATCGACGGCCGGAATCGCCGCGACGGGGAGCAGGCGGTAGCTGAACAAACCGAAGATCACGAAAGCAAGCATCAGGAGCGTCGTCATGACTGGACGACGGATGCACAGCTCCGGCAAGCTCATGACGCGTCACCCGCTTGCCGAGCACCTTCGGGCAGGACTCGGACATGCGTGCCATCGGTCAGCCGAAGCTGGCCGTCGGTCACGACCGTATCGCCGGCGGCGAGACCTTTGCTGATCACGGACATTCCGCCAACGGTACGATCGACCGTCACCGGGCGCGTCTCGGCAGTATCGTCGCTCTTGATCACGAAGACGTAGCTTCCTTGCTGCCCCACTTGGATCGCGCTCGGTGGCACGACCAGCGCCTCGGGATCCATGCGCACGAGGACCGACACATTGACGAATTGCCCCGGCCACAAGCGCTGTTCCTCGTTGGCGAAGGTCGCCCGGACGCCGATCGTACCCGAGGTCGTGTCGATCGCGTTGTCGAAGAACGCGATCTTCCCTTCGACCGGATCGCCCTTGTCGCCCTGACCGAGGACGTGCACCATGACGGATCCTTGCGCCATGGCTGCGCGCAGCTGGGGCAGATCGCGCTGGGGTAAGGCAAAGGATACGTAGATCGGTTGGATCTGGTTGACGGTCGCCAGCGGCACGTCGTTCGCCTTGATGCTGTTGCCGCGCTTGATCGCGATCAGGCCCACGCGGCCGTCGAGGGGCGCGACGATGGTGTAATAGGACAGCAGCACTTTGGCGTTTTCGAGCTGAGCTTGGTCGGCCTGCACCGTCGCCTGAAGAGCGGCCGCCGTGGTCGTGCTGGTGTCGAATTGTTGCCGCGAGACGAAGTCCTTGCTGACCAGCGATTTGTAGCGTCCGACGTCGCGCTCGGCATTGGCGAGTTGAGCTTGGTCGCGCGCGAGCGTTGCCGTCGCCTGTTCGACCACGGCCTGCGCGGCCCGGTTGTCGAGCTGGAACATGACGTCGCCGGCCTTGACGAATTGACCGTCCTGCACCAGGACCTTGTCAATGAACCCATCGAGCCGCGATTTGATCGCGACCGACGCGATGGTCTGCACGGTGCCGATGGTGTCGAACTCGACCGGCGTGGGCTTGATTGTGGCCTTCGTCGCGCGCACCGGAACGGGGCCTTGCGGTCGCGAAACTGCGGTCTGAGAGCGCGCGGGGCTCAGCAGATTGACGTGATAGGAGACGCCGACAAGGGCCAAAACCGCTATGAGGGCGACGGCCCCGTTAACGCGCTTCATTTCTGTTCCCGCCGGCGTCTCGCGACGCTTTTCCTCGTCGCGGCGATACTACACGTGCTTTGCGTCTTAGGATAGGTGGCGCGAGGCGGCTTTATCCCCGGTGTCGCGGTGATTTTCCGCCGCGCCAAGCTATTCGATAGTTAACGGACCCCCGCTTTTTGTAAATCGCGATGCGGCCAGGGTCTGGTAACATCCTTGCGAAAGGCGATGTCAGGTGGCGCACGAGGCGCGGGAGGCGGGTTTCAGGAATGCGTTGCGGGTTTTGCGCGTCCGCAACTACCGCGTCTACACGATCGGCAACGCGATTTCACTCGTCGGCGTCTGGATTCAGCGCATCGCCGTAGGCTGGCTCGCCTGGCGGCTCACCCATTCCGGCTTCTGGCTGGGGATGTGTGCGGCGGGCGATCTGGTGCCTTCGATCCTGATCAGCCCTTTTGCCGGCGCGCTCGCCGACCGTGTCGATCGCGTACGGCTGGTGCAGATCTCCTTGATTTTCGGGATGATTCAGGCCTGGGCTCTCGCCATCCTGACCTTTGGCGGCGTGATCGATATCTGGATGCTGTTTAGCCTCACCGTAGCGCTCGGCACGATCAACGCGTTCAACCAGCCGGCGCGGCTGGCGCTGATCCCCAATCTGGTCGATCACGCCGATCTCGGGCCCGCGGTGGCGATCAACTCGCTCGTCTTTAACAATGCGCGCTTCATCGGCCCGGCGACCGCCGGCTTCGTCATCGCGGCGGGCAGTGTCGGGCTCGCCTTCACGCTCAACGCCGTCACCTATATGTGCTTCATCTACGCTCTGTGGCGGCTCGATCTGCCGGCGCAGCGCCCGGCGCCCGAAGCGAGCCATTTCTGGCGCGATCTGATCGACGGCTATGGCTATGCGCTGCGCGATCCGGCCATCGGCCAGATGTTCATCCTGCTCATTGTGACGACGGTCGGGATCAGGGGATACGTCGAGATGTTTCCGGGCTTTGCGGATGCCGTCTTCGCCCGCGGGGCGCAGGGGCTTGCCTGGCTCACGGCAATGGTGGGCTTGGGCGCCGTGGTCGGCGGGGTGATGATGTTGCGCCGGAGCGGTTTGCACGGACTGCCCTCCGTCGTCATCGGATCGACCTTGTGGATGGCGCTGGCCATCATCGGCTTCACTGCGACCGCGAACTACGGTTTCGCGCTGGCTTGCGCGTTCCTTTCGGGGATGGCGATGACATCGACCGGGATCGGCGCGCAGACGCTCATCCAGAGTTCGATTGCGCCGGCGATGCGCGGCCGTGTCATGGGTTTTTACGGCATGATTTTTCGCGCCGGACCGTCGTTGAATTCCCTGCTCCTGGGCGCGGCCTCGGAACGCTACGGGCTGCGTCTGCCGGTCTTTGTCGGTGCCTGCATCTGCGTATTGGCCTGGGCGTGGATTCGCGGGAGCCAGGCCGCGATCGAGCGCTCGCTCGAGGCGGTCGGGCACGGCCGCGCCGCGGGCGATCCCGCCGCCGGCTCGTCGGATGCGCCGGCCTGATGCCCGGCGACGCGCTTTTCTGCTTCGGCCTGGGCTATAGCGCCGGGTTTCTCGCGCGGACATTGATGGCGCGAGGGTGGCGCATCGCGGGGACGACGCGCGATCGGCCGGCCGGCGGCGACGAATTCCCGCTCCATCGGTTCAGCCGCGCGCATCCCTTCGGCGACGCCGCGGGGCTCCTCGCCGGGTCGACGCATGTGCTGATCTCGATTCCGCCGGACGATGCCGGCTGTCCTGTCCTCGACAGGCATGGCGCGGCGCTGACCGCGCTCAAGAGCCTCCGCTGGCTCGGCTACCTCTCGACGACCAACGTCTATGGCGATCGCGGCGGCGATTGGGTCGACGAATCATCGCCCGCAAGGCCGAGCGGGGAGCGCGGCAGGCGTCGCGTCGCGGCCGAGCAGGGCTGGCTCGATCTGCACCGCAGCGCCGGGCTGCCGGTGCACATCTTCCGCCTGGCCGGCATCTATGGGCCCGGACGCAACGCGCTCGCCGCGCTCAAGGCCGGAACCGCGCGGCGGGTGGCGAAGCCGGGGCAGGTGTTTTCGCGCATCGAGGTCGAGGATCTGGTCGCGGTCTTGCTCGCCTCGATGGCGCGGCCGCGTCCCGGTGCCGTTTACAACGTCTGCGACGACGAGGCCGCGGCCCCCGAAGCGGTGGTCGCCCATGCCGCCTCGCTGCTCGGCGTCGCGCCGCCCCCGCTCGAGGATTTCGCGACCGCGCCGCTCTCGCCCATGGCGCGAAGCTTTTACGACGACAACAAGCGTGTCTCGAACCGCCTCATCAAGGACGAGCTTGGCGTCGATTTGCGCTATCCCACCTATCGCGAGGGTCTGGCGGCGCTCAATCGAGCAGCGAGTTGACGGTGCGCAGCAAGAGATCGACGTCGCCCTCGCGCGAGAGGCGGTGATCGCCGTCCTTGATGAGCGCGAGTTGCACGTCGCCGCCGGAGAGATGCTCGGCCAGGGCGAGGCCCGTCTGCCACGGCACGTCGGGATCCGCCATGCCATGGAGAAGCCGGACCGGACAATCGATGGCGAGCGGCGTCCGCATGACGAGATGCGCGCGCGCTTCCTCGATCAATTTGCGCGTGATGAGATAACCCGCCTCGCTGTAACGCGACGGCACGCGCACCGAGCCTTGCAACATCAGGGTCTCGCGCAGATCGAAAGGCATGCGCTGCCACATCAAATCCTCGGTCGCGTCCGGTGCCGCGGCAATGCCGATCAGCGCGCGAACCCGCTCGGGTCGGGCTTGCGCCACGAGCAGCATCAGCCAACCGCCGATGCTCGATCCCACGAGCACGAGCTTGCCTTCGCCGAGGGCATCGATGACCGCGAGCGCATCCGCCAAGAACCGTCCCACCGTGGCTTGCGCAAAATCGCCCGAGGAAGCGCCATGGGCAAAATAGTCGAAGCGCAGGAAGAAGCGCCCGGTTTTGGCGCAAAACGCGTCGAGCGCGCTTGCTTTGGCGCCGGTCATGTCGGAATTGAAGCCGGGCAGAAACATCACGCCGGGCGTCTTGCCGCGGCGGCGGTGGTACGCGATTGTCGCACCATCTTCGCGTGCTAAGATAGAAGGCGCTTCATTCATCGCGGCATCCCGTAACACCTCATGATCGACGCCGACACTAACACCGTGGCGAAGCCGGCCGGAAGAAACAAACCCACGGTCCTGCAAGTATTGCCGCGGCTCGTGGCCGGCGGGGTGGAGCGCGGCACCATCGATGTGGCGGCCGCGCTCAAGGCCGCGGGCTGGAACGCCATCGTTGCCTCGGCCGGCGGGCCGATGGTCTATGAGCTCGAGCGCGCGGGCGCGACGCATGTGACGCTTCCCTTGGCGTCGAAGAATCCCTTCGTCATCCGCGCCAATATCGATCGGCTCGCCGCGCTCATCCGCCGCTTCGATGTCGATATTGTTCACGCGCGCAGCCGCGCGCCGGCCTGGAGCGCGCGCTACGCGGCCAAGCGCACCGGCCGGCATTTCGTCACGACCTTTCACAACGCCTATGGTCGCGGCTCGATCCTGAAGAACCGCTACAATGCGGTCATGGCGTCGGGCGAACGCGTCATCGCGATTTCGCATTTCGTCGGCGAGCACGTCGCGGCGAGCTATGGCGTGCCGCCCGAGCGCTTGCGCGTCATCCCGCGCGGCGTCGATGTCAATCGCTTCGATCCCGACAAGGTCCGGCCGGAGCGGCTGATCGCGCTGATGAAGGCGTGGCGCCTGTCGGACGGCGTGCCGCTCGTGCTGCTGCCCGGACGGCTCACGCGGTGGAAGGGGCAACTCGTGCTGATCGAGGCGATCGCGCGCCTGCAACGGCCTGAGCTGCATGCCGTCATTCTCGGCAGCGGCGGCGCCCGCTACCGGCGCGAGCTCGAGAACGCGGTCATGCAGACCGGCGCCGCCGGCAATTTCCGTTTCGTCGAAGACTGCGCGGATATCGCCGTCGCCTATATGCTTGCCGATGTCGTCGTCTCGGCATCGACCTTGCCCGAGGGCTTCGGCCGCGTGATCGTCGAGGCGCAGGCGATGGGCAGGCCGGTCATCGCCACCGCCCATGGCGGCGCGCAAGAAACCGTGTTGCCGGGGGAGACCGGCTGGCTCGTGCCACCGGGCGATGCCGAGGCGCTTGCCGCCGCCCTGGCGCAGGCGCTGGATCAGGACCCGGCCGCACGCCTCGCCATGGCGCGGCGGGAGATCGCCCATGCGCGCGAGTATTTCTCGAGCAGCTTGATGACGCGGCGCACGCTCGCGGTCTATGAGGAGCTGGTCCCGCAGCTGGCGACGGCGCCCGTCGCGGCGTGAGCGCGGCTCAGGATTTGCGCAGCCGGGGCATCGATCCGGATCGGTCCGCTCAGGGCGAGAGCGAAAAAATCCTCGTCATCAAGCTCGGCGCGCTCGGCGATTTCGTGCAGGCGATGGGCCCCGCCGCTGCCATTCGTGCGCACCATAAGACGGCCGAGATCACCCTGCTCACCAGCGCGGCCTTCGCCGAGCTGGCGCGCGCCGCACCCTATTTCGATCGCGTCTGGATCGACGAGCGGCCCGGTCCTCTCGATCCGGCGGCGCTGTGGCGCCTGCGCCGAAGGCTGCGCGCGGGCGGCTTTGCCCGCATCTACGATCTGCAGACCGCGCGGCGCACGAGTTGGTATTTCCATCTCATGGGGCCCGGCAGGCGGCCCCCCTGGTCCGGGATCGCGCGCGGCGCGGCTTTGCCGCATGCCAATTCGGCGCGCGATTTCATGCATACGCTCGACCGTCAGGCCGAGCAGCTGCGCATGGCCGGCATCGCCTCGGTGCCGGCGCCCGATCTTTCCTGGGCCAGGCGCGACATCGCGCGCTTCGGCCTTCCCTCCCACTTTGTTCTGCTGGTGCCCGGCGGCGCCGCGCATCGCCCGCAAAAGCGCTGGCCGGTCGAGAATTACGCGGCCCTCGCGCGGCGCGTTCTCGCGCAGGGCCTCGCGCCCGTCATCCTCGGCGGCAAGGACGAGACCGCGCTGGGCGCGCAAATCAAGGCGGCTTGCGCGGGCGCGCATGATCTCACCGGCCAGACAAGTTTTGGCGAGATCGTCGGTCTGGGCGCGGCGGCGTCCCATGCCGTCGGCAACGATACCGGGCCGATGCACCTGATCGTCGCCGCCGGCAGCCCCGCAATCGTGCTCTATTCCGCGGCGTCCGATCCGGCTTTGACCCAGCCGCGCGGGGCCCGCGTCGCCGTCCTGTGCCGGGCCGATCTGGCCGCGCTGCCGGTCGCCGAGGTTGAAGCGGCCCTGGGCTTGGGCTAAACCCGCCTTCGTTTGCCGCCAGGCCCACAAAGCGCGAGGTCCAGACCGCCCACATGCCGCCAGCCAGCGAGGCTCGTTCTCCGCCCGTCGCCATCACCTTGCCCGATGGCTCGGTGCGCCCGTTTCCGGGTCCCGTGACGGGGGGCGAGATTGCGGCGGCGATCGGTCCCGGCCTCGCCAAGGCGGCGGTCGCGATCAAGATCGACGGCGAGCCCAAGGATCTTGCGCTTCGCATCGACCGCGACGCGAAGATCGCGATCCTCACGCGCGACGCGCCCGAAGCGCTCGAGATCATCCGCCACGACGCCGCCCATGTAATGGCGGAAGCGGTGAAAGAGCTCTATCCCGAGACCCAGGTGACCTTCGGCCCCGCCACCGATACCGGCTTCTATTACGATTTCGCGCGTGCCACGCCCTTCACGCCCGAGGATCTCGCGCGCATCGAGACGCGCATGCACGAGATCGTCGACCGCGACGAGACCGTGACGCGCGAAGAATGGGAGCGTGACAAAGCGGCCGAGTTCTTCGCCGAGCAGGGCGAAAAATATAAGGCCGAATGGGTCCACGAAATCCCCAAGGACGAGGTCATCACCCTCTATCGCCAGGGCAAATTCGTCGATCTGTGCATGGGCCCGCATCTGCCCTCGACCGGCAAGCTCGGCCACGCCTTCAAGCTGACCAAGGTTGCGGGCGCCTATTGGCGCGGCGATGCGCGCAACGCGCAGCTCCAGCGCGTCTACGGCACCGCCTGGGCGAACGAGAAGGAATTGAAGCAATATCTTTTCCAGCTCGAGGAAGCGGAAAAGCGCGACCATCGCCGCCTCGGCCGCGAGCTCGATCTCTTCCACCAGCAGGAAGAAGCCGTCGGCAGCGTGTTCTGGCATCCGAAGGGTTGGACGCTCTACCGCACGATCGAGAATTACATGCGCGGCCGGCTCGATGCCGCCGGCTATGTCGAGGTGCGGACGCCGCAGCTCGTCGACCGCTCGCTGTGGGAGGCCTCGGGCCATTGGGAAAAATTCGCTCAGCACATGTTCACGATCCACGACGAGAGCGAAAACCGCGTCCTCGCCGTGAAGCCGATGAACTGCCCCTGCCATGTGCAGATTTTCCGCCAGCACCTGCATTCCTATCGCGAGCTGCCGCTGCGCATGGCCGAGTTCGGATCGTGCCATCGCAACGAGCCCTCGGGCGCGCTTCACGGCATCATGCGCGTGCGCGCCTTCACCCAGGACGACGCGCATATCTTCTGCACCGAAGATCAGATCACCGCGGAAAGCGTCGCGTTCTGCGATTTCCTCCTGAGCATCTATCGCGATTTCGGCTTCGACAAGGTCAGCGTCAAATTCTCCGACCGGCCGCCGGTGCGCGCGGGCTCCGATGCGGTCTGGGACAAGGCCGAGGCCGCCTTGAAGCACGCGGTCGAGGCCGCAGGCCTGCCCTACACGCTCAATCCCGGCGAGGGCGCGTTCTACGGCCCGAAGCTCGAATTTGTGCTGCGCGACGCGCTCGGCCGCGATTGGCAATGCGGCACCTTGCAGGTCGATTTCGTTCTGCCCGAGCGGCTCGATGCGAACTATATCGGCGAGGACGGGCAGCGCCACCGGCCGGTCATGCTCCATCGCGCGGTGCTCGGCTCGATGGAGCGCTTCATCGCCATCCTGATCGAGGAATGCGCCGGTAAATTTCCGCTCTGGCTGGCGCCCATACAAGCCATGGTACTCACCATCACCGACGACGCCAATTCCTATGCCGAAGAGGTGCGCGCGGCTTGCGCCGCGGCGGGCCTGCGGGTCGCCGTCGATCTCGCCAATGAGAAGATCAACTACAAGGTGCGCGAGCACAGCCTCGCCAAGATCCCGGCGCTCCTGGTCGTGGGCAAGCGCGAGGCGCAGGAAAAGACCGTGGCGCTGCGCCGTTTGGGCGGAAAAGACCAGGAAAATCTTGCACTCGCCGAGGTCATCGCTAGATTGAAAGATGAGGCGCAGACGCCCGCGCATCGGGCTGCCTTGTCGGCAACAACTTAAGGAGGAACCGCATCCCCAGACCAACCCAAGCGACGCCGCCCGCCCGCAATGACGGGCCGCGCGTCAATGAAGAAATCCTCTCGCCGCGCGTGCGCCTCGTCGACGAGCGCGGAGAGATGATCGGCGTCGTCCCGCGCGGCGACGCCATCGCCCGTGCCGTCGAGGCCGGGCTCGATCTGGTCGAGGTTGCCGCCAACGCCGATCCGCCGGTCTGCAAGATCCTCGATTTCGGCAAATACAAATATGAAGAACAGAAGCGCAAGAACGAGGCGCGCAAGAAGCAGAAGGTCATCGAGGTCAAGGAGATCAAGCTCCGTCCCGGCATCGACGATCACGATTACGACGTCAAGATGCGCAGCATGAAAAGCTTCATCGACGAAGGCGACAAGGTGAAGGTCACCATGCGCTTCCGCGGCCGCGAGCTCGCGCATCAGGAACTCGGCATGGAAGTGCTGATGCGCGTCAAGGGCGACCTCGACGAGGTCGCCAAGGTCGAGCAATACCCGCGCATGGAAGGCCGCCAAATGACGATGGTGATGTCGCCCAAATAGCGGTGTTATGGCGCGAGTGTCGCAACAGCTACTCCCGTGCCCGCCGTGCAAACGCGGCGAAATTGCGGCTTAACGTCTTTTCATCTTCGCGACATGCGCGCTTCATGGGGAACGCCAGATAATACGGGCGTGGGGCAAAGATGAGCCCCAAGACCGATCAAGAGGTGTTCCCATGAAGCGCATTGCATTGACCCTGGCGACCCTGGCCATGAGCGCCGGCGCCGCCTTTGCCGCAACCCCGGCCCCGGCCGCCTTGGCGCCGGCCACGGCCGCCACCACGCCCAAGGCGATGACGCCGCATCATCCGCATCACGCGATGCAGGCGGCCTCGAGGAGCAGCGATCACACGGCGCAACGCATGACCAGCGCCCTTAATTTGCTCGAGGCCAAGGGTTATGGCTCGTTCGACAACTTCAAATCCGACGGCAAGAATTTCACCGCGACGGTGACGAGGAACGGCCACGAGATGAGTGTCCGCGTCGATCCCGATCGCGGCCAAGTCACGGTGCAAAGCTAGGAAATCCGGCTCCGGCGGCGGCAAGGGCGCGGGGCTCCGACCCCCGCGCCCTTGCCATTTGGCGGCCGGGCCGGTATAAACCGCGCCTTCGACCGGGTGGCTGGCTTAAAGGGCATGCCTCGCCGCCCTTCGTTCAAATCCTTGAAAAGAGAGGACGAAATGCCCAAGATGAAGACCAAGAGCGGCGCCAAGAAGCGCTTCTCTCGCACCGCCACGGGTAAAATCAAGGCGGCCGTCGCGCATAAGCGGCATCGGCTCATTTCCAAGCCGCAAAAGATGAAGCGCAAGGCACGCGGCACGATGGTGCTGCGCAAGGGCGATGCCAATCTCGTCCTGACCTACATGCCTTATCTGAGAGGCTGAGCCATGGCGCATGTGAAACGCGGCGTCACCGGACATGCCCGCCACAAGAAGGTTCTGAAACTCGCCAAGGGTTATCGCGGCCGCTCCAAGTCGAGCTTCCGCATCGCCATCGAAAAGGTCGAGAAGGGCCTGCGCTACGCCTATCGCGACCGCCGCGCCAAGAAGCGGAATTTCCGCGCGCTGTGGATTCAGCGCATCAATGCCGGGGCGCGCGAAGGCGGCATGACCTATTCGCAATTCATCAACGGCTTGAAGCGGGCCGGCATCGAGCTCGACCGCAAAGTGCTTGCCGATCTGGCGGCGCGCGAGCCGCAGGCGTTTCAGTCGATCGTGGCCAAGGCACAAGCGGCGCTTGCCCAGGCCTGAGGGCCGGCGCCGATGGAAAGTCTCGAATCCGCGCGCGCGGATTGGCTGCGCCAGATCACGGCGGCGTCGAGCCTCGACGCGCTCGAGCAAATTCGTGTCGCCGCGCTCGGCCGCAACGGGCAGGTGACCGGCTTGTTGAAGGGACTGGGCGCTCTCGCGCCCGATGAGCGCAAAGCGCGCGGCGCCGCGGTCAACGGGCTGAAGGAAGCGATCGAGTCCGCGCTGGGCGAGGCCAGAGATCGGCTCGAGCGCGCGAGCCTCGACCAGCGTTTGGCGCAAGAGCGCATCGACGTGACCCTCCCGGTCAAGGCCGAGAGCGACGGGCGCATCCATCCGATCAGCCAGACCATCGACGAATTGATCGCGATCTTCGGCGAGATGGGCTTCACCGTCGCCGAAGGTCCGCATATCGAGGACGATTTCTACAATTTCACCGCGCTCAACATCCCGCCCGAGCATCCGGCGCGCCAGGAGCAGGACACGTTCTACCTCGCGGGACCCGAAGGCGGCCGCCCCGAAGCGCGCAAGGTGCTGCGGACCCATACCTCGCCGGTGCAGATCCGCACCATGCAGGCGCAGAAGCCGCCCATCCGCATCATCGTTCCCGGCCGCACCTTCCGCAGCGATCACGATGCCACGCATTCGCCCATGTTCCATCAGGTCGAAGGTCTCGTCATCGACCGGCACATCCATATGGGCCATCTGAAAGGCTGCCTGATCGAGTTCTGCCGCGCCTTTTTCGACATCGACGATCTGCCGGTGCGGTTCCGGCCGAGCTATTTCCCTTTCACCGAGCCTTCGGCCGAGGTCGATATCGGCTGCTCGCGCGAAGGCGGCGGCTTGAAGATCGGCGCCGGCGCGGATTGGCTCGAAATCCTCGGCTCCGGCATGGTGCATCCGAAAGTGCTCGCCAATTGCGGTGTCGATCCCGCCGAATTTCAAGGCTTCGCCTTCGGCGTGGGGATCGAGCGCATCGCGATGTTGAAATACGGCATCCCCGATCTGCGCACCTTTTATGAAAGCGATCTGCGCTGGCTGCGCCATTACGGCTTTGCGGCGCTCGATCAACCTTCCTTAATCACCGGCGCGCGATGAAAACGACGCTCGGCTGGATCAAGACGCATCTCGAAACCTCGGCCTCGCTCGATACGATCGTCGCGACGCTCGTCATGAGCGGGCTCGAAGTCGAATCGATCGAGAACCGCGCCAAGGATCTGGCGGCTTTCATCGTCGCCCGCATCGTCGAGGCGCGTCCGCACCCGAATGCCGACCGGCTGAAGCTCTGCCGCGTCGATACCGGCACGGGCGAAGTCGAGGTCGTCTGCGGCGCGCCCAATGCGCGCACGGGTCTCGTCGGCGTCTTCGCGCCGGCCGGCACGGTCATTCCACGCAACGGCATGGTGCTGAAGGCGAGCCAGATCCGCGGCGTGCAATCGAACGGGATGCTGTGCTCGGGCTATGAGCTGAAACTCTCCGAGGACCATGAAGGCATCATCGAGTTGCCGCAGGATCTGGCGCCCGGCACGCCCTTTGCCGCGGCGATGGGGCTCGACGATCCGGTGATCGACGTGAAGGTGACGCCCAATCGCGCCGATTGCCTCGGCGTGCGCGGCATCGCACGCGATTTGGCCGCCGCGGGTCTCGGCCGCTTGAAGCCGCTCGAAGTGTCGCCGGTCGCGGGCACATACGCCTGCCCGATTTCGGTTCACTTGAACGGGCCCGATCACAAGGCTTGTCCGCTTTTCCTCGGCCGGCTCATCCGCGGGGTGAAGAATGGCCCGAGCCCGCGCTGGCTTCAGGATCGGCTGACGGCGATCGGCTTGCGGCCGATCTCGGCGCTGGTCGATATCACGAATTTCCTCACCTACGATCTCGACCGGCCGCTTCATGTCTTCGACGCCGGCAAGCTCAAGGGAAATCTCGATATTCGCGGCGGGCTGCCGGGCGAGGTGCTGGACGCGCTCAACGGGAAGAGCTACGCGCTCGATCCCGATATGACGGTGATCGCCGATCAGGCGGGCGCGCAGAGCCTCGGCGGCGTCATCGGCGGCACACGCACCGGCTGCACCGAGGCGACGCAGGACGTCTTCGTCGAAGCCGCGCTGTTCGATCCGGTGCGCACGGCGGCGACCGGGCGCAAGCTCGGGCTGCAAAGCGATGCGCGCTATCGCTTCGAGCGCGGCGTCGATCCGGAATTCGTGGTGCCGGGCCTTGAAATCGCTACGCGGCTGATCCTGGAGCTTTGCGGCGGCGAGCCGAGCGTGGTCGCGGTCGCGGGCAAGGTACCCGATTGGCGCCGGCGCTATCATCTGCGCGAGGGGCGCGTCGAGACCTTGGGCGGGGTGGTGATCTCGGCGATCGATCAGCGCGGTATCCTCGAAGATCTCGGCTGCAAGGTCGAGAACGAGGCCGCGGCGTTTTCGGTCGAGCCGCCGCCTTGGCGCGGCGATATCGAGGGCGAGGCGGATCTCGTCGAAGAGATTCTGCGCATTCGCGGCTATGACGCGATCCCGGCCGTTCCCCTGGTGCGCGACAGCGTCCTGCCCAAGCCCGCGCTCTCGGCCGGGCAGCGGCGCAGCGCGATGGTGCGGCGAAGCCTCGCTTCGCGCGGTCTCATCGAGGCCGTGACCTTTTCTTTCATGGCGAAGGCGCAGGCCGAGCTTTTCGGCGGCGGCGCCGAGGCGCTGAGCTTGGCCAACCCGATCAGCGCCGATCTCGACGTGATGCGGCCTTCGGTGCTGCCCAATCTCTTGAACGCGGCGCAACGCAACGCCGATCGCGGCTATCCTCATGGCGCGCTCTACGAGATCGGACCGCTCTACAAGGACGACACGCCAGAAGGCCAATTGCTGATGGCGACCGGCATCCGCACCGGGCGCACGGGCGTCAAACGCTGGGACGATCCGGGGCGCGAGGTCGATGCGCTCTTGGCCAAGGCGGATGCTTGCGCCGCGCTCTCGACGGCGGGCGTGGCGTTGGAAAGCCTTCAAGTTTCGAGCGATCCGCCGGCTTGGTACCATCCGGGCCGCGCCGGGACCTTGCGCCAGGGGGCCAAGATCCTGGCGCATTTCGGCGAGCTGCATCCGGGCATCGTGGCGCGTTTGGGCGTTGCCGGACCGGCGGTGGGGTTCGAGGTGTTTCTCGATGCCGTGCCCGCGCCGCGTGCCCGCCAGAGCCGCGCGCGGCCGCTTCTGGCGCTGTCGCCCTTCCAGCCGGTCGAGCGCGATTTCGCCTTCGTGGTCGACGAAACGGTGCCGGCCGAGACCGTGCTGCGCGCCGCGCGCGGCCTCGACAAGAAGCTGATCGCCGAGGTCCGGCTCTTCGACGTCTATCGCGGCAAGGGCATCGAGGACGGCAAGAAATCGCTTGCCATCACCGTCGTGCTGCAACCGGTCGAAGCGACTTTGACCGACGAGGCGATCGAGGCCTTCTCGAAAAAGCTGGTCGCGGCGGTCGAGAAGGCGAGCGGAGGCAAGCTGCGCCGCTAGGTTTCACTTTTCTTTCCGTCTTTGAGCGTGCCCGCTCGGTTGCGCCGGCAACGGCGCAGCCCTATCTTCCTTAAGGACCATGACCGACCTCCGGCATATCCGAAACTTCGCCATCATCGCGCATATCGACCACGGGAAGTCGACGCTCGCGGACCGTCTGATCGAATTCTGCGGCGGGCTCGAGGCGCGCGAGATGCGCGCCCAGGTTCTCGACAGCATGGATATCGAGCGCGAACGCGGCATCACCATCAAGGCGCAGACGGTGCGCCTTTCGTATAAGGCGAAGAACGGCGAGAGCTATGAGCTCAACCTCATGGACACGCCCGGCCATGTCGATTTCGCCTATGAGGTGAGCCGCTCGCTCGCCGCCTGCGAGGGCTCGCTTCTCGTCGTCGATGCGAGCCAGGGCGTCGAGGCGCAGACCTTGGCCAATGTCTATCAGGCGATCGATGCCGGCCATGAGATCGTGCCGGTGCTCAACAAGATCGATCTGCCGGCGGCCGAGCCGGAACGCGTACGCGAGCAGATCGAGGAAGTGATCGGGATCGACGCTTCGGGCGCGATCGAGATCTCGGCCAAGACCGGGCTCAACATCGATCAGGTGCTCGAAGCGCTGGTCGAGCGTCTCCCGCCGCCGCAAGGCGATGCCGAGGCGCCGCTGAAGGCGCTGCTCGTCGATAGCTGGTATGATTCCTATCTCGGCGTCGTCACCCTGGTGCGGGTCAAGGACGGCGTGCTGAAGCCGGGCCTCAAGGTCCGGATGATGGCGACCGGCGCCACGCATGTGGTCGAGCGGGTCGGCGTGTTCGAGCCCAAGGCGGTGCCGGTCGCGGAGCTCGGCCCGGGCGAGGTCGGTTTCATGACCGCGGGCATCAAGACCGTGGCCGATTGCAAGATCGGCGACACCATCACCGAAGAGCGGCGTCCGGCCGCCGCGCCGCTGCCCGGGTTCAAGCCGTTGCAGCCGGTGGTATTCTGCGGCCTCTTTCCGACCGACGCCGCCGATTACGAGCGCTTGCGCGACAGTCTCGGCAAGCTGCGGCTCAACGATGCGAGCTTCGAATACGAGCCCGAAACCTCGGCGGCTCTGGGCTTCGGCTTTCGCTGCGGCTTCCTGGGGCTCCTTCATCTCGAGATCATCCAGGAACGGCTCTCGCGCGAATTCGATCTCGACCTCATCGCCACCGCGCCTTCGGTCGTCTACCGCGTGCATCTGACGAACGGCCAGGTGATGACCTTGCACAATCCGGTCGACATGCCCGATCCGGTCCGCATCGACCACATCGAAGAGCCTTGGATCAAGGCGACGATCCTCGTGCCCGATGCCTATCTCGGCGGGATTCTCGCTTTGTGCGAGGAACGGCGCGGCGTGCAGACCGATCTGACCTATGCGGGCGCGCGCGCCATGGTGGTCTACCGCTTGCCGCTCAACGAGGTCGTGTTCGATTTCTACGACCGGCTCAAATCGGTGAGCCGCGGTTATGCCAGTTTCGATTATCAGATCGAGGACTATCAGGAGGGCGACCTCGTGCTGATGAACATCCTCGTCAATGGCGATCCCGTCGATGCGCTCGCCATCATCGTCCATCGCTCCAATGCCGAGCGCCGCGGGCGCGCGCTGTGCGAGCGCCTGAAGGAACTCATCCCGCGCCAATTGTTCCTGATCGCGATTCAGGCGGCGATCGGCGGCAAGGTCATCGCGCGCGAGACGGTGAAGGCCTTGCGCAAGGACGTGCTCGCGAAATGCTATGGCGGCGATATCTCGCGAAAGCGCAAGCTGCTCGAAAAGCAGAAGGAAGGGCGCAAGCGCATGCGCCAATACGGCAAGGTGGAGATCCCGCAATCCGCCTTTCTGGCCGCCCTCAAGATGGGCGACGAATAGCGCGGCCGGCCGCAACCGGGCTCAGCGATGGCGGCGCCGACGCGTCCGCCGGCAAGTCACCAATAGAACTGCGCTCAAGACGGCGAAGATCGGCAAAGCCCAAAGATTCAAAAGCGGACCGATCGCCCAGTTCCAGAGCCACGGCGCCAGATGCGTGACGCCGGCTCGGGCCGCGCGGAATCCGTCGGCGTCAAAAAGAGTCCACAAGGAGCCCAGCGAAAGCGGCGCGAGAAGTCGCAGATCGTTCCAGGCGAGCATGTCGCGGACGAGAACGGAACCTGCGAGCAAGAGAAAGAACCAGCCGAAAAGCCGCCCGATCGCCATCGACGCATGGTGGAGGAGGGGCCATGGCTTGGCAAGGTCAGCGCTATTCGGCGGCGCCCGCGATCCGCGAGGGAAGAGTCCGTGGCAGGTCCTTGATCTGCGGATAAACCTCGCGCGCGAACAAAGTCATGCTGCGCACGGTGCGCTCGTGGCTCATGAATCCCGCATGGTCCATCATCAAGAGATGGTCGAAGCCGCCGACGCGGTCGTAGAAGCGCTTGACCTGCTTGACGACCATATCGGGCGTGCCGGCGACCAGCAGGCCCTGCTCGCGGAGCTGGTCGAGGGTGGCGTTGCGCGCGATCGCGGCGCCGCCCTTCTCGGCTTGCCGAATCGCGGCGACATTGGCCGCAACCGGCATGTAGCCGGGCGGGTTGCGAAAATGCGGCTCCGTCCGCGGCGCGGTCAGGTACCAGCGCAGCTCCTCGGCCCCTTTCTCCGCGTCGCTCTCGGAATCGGCCGTGTAGACGAGAGGCATGTAGGCGAGCCCGCCGCCGCCGGGCAGCCCGCGCTCGACGAAATTGGCGCGGTAGGTATCGAAGAGGCGTTTCACCCGGTCATGAGGCAAGAGGAAATTCGCAAAAACCCAGCCGCGCTCGGCCACGCGTTTCGGGGTCTCTTTGTCGCTCGAGCCGGTGATCCAGATCTGCGGGTGCGGCGTCTGATAAGGCCGCGGCCAGACATTGATGCTTCGCCTGTGCCAGAAACGGCCTTCGTAGTTGAAGGGGGTGTCGGTGCTGGCCCAGGCCTTGATCACGAGGTCGACGCCGTCCCAAAGCCGTTCGCCGGTCAGCGTCGGGTTGGTGTTGGCGGCGTAGACCTCGTAGGGCACGCCGCGCACGAAGCCGCATTCCAGCCGGCCGCGCGAAATGCAATCGACCATCGCCATCTCTTCGGCGATGCGGATCGGATCGTTGCGATGGCCGATCGGGTTCCCGAGAAGGCAGATACGCGCCTTCTTCGTCTGGCGGGCGAGGATCGCGGCCGATAAGGGCGCGCAGGTATCGATGCAACTCGGTGTCTGATGATGCTCGTTCAGCATCAGGTCGAGGCCGAGCTCGTCGGCGAGCATATGCTCGTCGAAATAGCGGTTGTAGAGTTCCGCGCCGATCTTGGGGTCGAAATGCTTGTTCGGCAGGTTGATGCGCGTCGAAGGCTCGTCCGGCGGGTAGTAAGGGTAAGGCATTTCCGTGAAGTGCCAGGCTCTCATCGCCCATCTCCTTTCGCCGTGGCGCCGCGCCCGGCCGTACCGAGAAAATCGCCGATCGCCTGCAGGAACGCCTCGGGGCGTTCGAGGTGCGGATAATGGCCGGATTCCGGGATGATGGTCAGTGCCGCGCCTTGGATGAGCGCGCCATAGCCTCGGCCGTAATCCGGCGCGACGATGCCGTCATTCTCGCCCCAGACCATCAGGGTGGGCACGCCGATCCGGCCGAGCCGATGCCTGAGCTTGGGGTTGTGCATATAGGGTTCCCAGCAGAAACGCGCGAAGGATTCGAGATTGCGCGCGGCCATCGCAAGCTGCGCGTCGGTCATGGCCGCGGTGTCGCATTTGGCCTTTTCGGGATCGTGCCATTTGAGTTGGACGACAGCCTGCGGCGAAAGTTGCCAGATATCGGTGATGTCGCGGTCGGCCGCGCCGCCGAGCTTGACGCCGTAAGGATCGACCAGCACGAGGCGCGACAATCGCCCGTCATCCTTCGTCGCGAGCTCGGCCGCGATCCAGCCGCCGAGCGAACAGCCGATGACGGCGACATCGTCGAGCTCCAGCTTCTCGATCAGCGACAAATAGAGATAGGCGATGTCGTCGGGTGCGGTGATCCATTCCGGGCGGCTCGAGGCGCCGAAACCGGGCGGCGAGGGCATGATGACGTCGAAACGCGCGGCCAATTCATCGACGAAGGGCGCACCGCGTTCGAGCATCTCCTCGCTCGCGAGCAGCAGGAGGGGCTTTCCCGTACCCCGCCGCTCGACCTCGATCTCGGCGTCGCCGATCGTTACAAAGCCCGTCTTGCCCGACATTCCCCGCCCCGCACCCTCTTCCATCGCGTCGGCGCATGGTGTGGGATGGCGCGCGCCAAGACAAGCACGCGGCAGGTTTGGCGTGGCTCGGTTGCAGCGGAGTCGTGGCTCAGTTAGGCTCGCGCCCGCCTTGCAGGAAAGCCAGGAGGGGTGGCCGAGCGGTCGAAGGCGCACGCTTGGAAAGCGTGTATACGGGAAACCGTATCGTGGGTTCGAATCCCACTCCCTCCGCCAGCGGCCATATCCGAGGCTATCCGAAGGCGTCCGAAAAGACCAAAGAAAGTCTTAAATTATAAGGGGTTATCTTCTATATTACGTGTAGACAAGCGCGTCAGCGTCCAGCGCTATCCGTGCACTAAACGTGGATTAATTCGTGGGCGCAGAGCGTCGCGGCAAATCGGGCGCGTGACGGCCATTGGAGTTTCAAGAGCGAAGTCGTCTGGGATGTATCCCGGCGGGGGAGGTCTTTATCTGCAGGTGGGCGCCATCGGCACTCGGTCATGGATTTTCCGGTTCACGTTAAACGGCCGCGAGCGCGCGATGGGCCTTGGTCCCTTGCACGATCTGACTCTCGGTGAAGCACGCGAGAAAGCGGCACAATGCCGACGACTTAAGCGCGATGGGATAGACCCTATCGACGCGCGCAATGGTGACCCCAGCCGCAAAGTCTCGCAGAGCGTTGATCGCGCTGCGGAAGATCGGAATTTGGTGGGCTCATGGCTGGACGCGAAGCGTGACCCCATCCACGTAAACTATTCGCTGCTGGAATCAACGACAGGCATCCCGTTACAGGTGGGGTCATTGTTGGAAGCGGGTTCATACTTGGGGGTCATCACCCACGCCACCGCCTCATCAGTTGGGATATACCACTTACCGTCTTTTCGATCTGGGTGCGCCCAAGATTGTTGAGGCGGCACGCCACAAGCGGGGTGCCATGTTCATGGCGCGTCGAGTGTTTCCCAATGACAACGATTTCGCCGCAGAGGTAGCGGGTCCGCCTGAAAGCTAGCGGGGGTTGTTTCGGGCCTGCTGAGTGCCCCGTCAGGCAGTTGTGAAATCATTCTCATTTTTATGCGGCTCATGCCCAAGTGGCGGCGTTTTCCGTTCCACCCGCCATGCCGGGGCGTCTAACCTCCGATAAGCGAAACTTATCGGAGGTTAGACGACGAGATCCCGCGACCTTCGCGGAGCGTACGGGGAAAAGCCCGCTTAGATCCGAGACATCAATTCGTTACCATTGGCAGACTTTTCATTCTCAGCTCGCCGACCGAACCACCATAGACCGGTTGAAAATCGGGATCTGCGAGCCGAGCATTCGGAAAACGGGTCATGAGCATTCTCACCGCCAGGCTAAGCGTCGTATGAGCCAAGTGGCTGCCGATACAACGATGCGGCCCTGCGCCAAATATCATGATCATTTTGGGTTTGCGGTGAATGTCGAACCGCAGGGGATCTGCGAAAACGTCAGGGTCGTAATTCGCGGCTTGGGGCGAGGGGCGTACGATCATGCCTTTTTTAATCGGCGTCCCGCCCACGTTCGTATCTATGGTTGCCACCCTCGGGAAAGTGAAATATCCATTTCCAGCAATTCGCAAACACTCGTCGATTGCATCTGGGATGAGCGACGGGTCCGAGAGCAGCTGCTGAAGCTGGTCGCGATGCGAATAAAGCATGTAGAGGGCCCCGCTGGCTGACCGGGGCGTCGTCGCTAGGGCCGCGCACATCGCAAAAATCAGGTCGAACAATTCCCGGTCATCGAGCTTGTCGGCGTCATCATGTGCAAGTACCAGATCCGAGACGAAGTCCGAGCGCGGCTTTGCGCGGCGGTTGGCGATGATCTCCCTTACGACGGCCGAATATCGCTCATACGCCTCTAAGCACTCCCGAGGCCACGGTTGACCGGGCCTAACCGACGTCAACTGCGGCTGCACCTCTTGAAAATCCAACAATGTACGTTTTTGCGCCGCATTCAGATTAAGCATTGCCGTGAGCAGCGCGCCGACGACGAGATTTGCCGCGTACTGGCGCATGGCATCAAATTCGGGGCCGTTACGTTCGATGTCATCGAGCATTTCGGTGATAATTTCTCTGATTCTCGATTCGATCTGCGCTATGCGTCGGGAGGAAAACGCCGGCAAGATAAGGCGACGCAGCCTGGCGTGTTGCTCGCCATCCATCTGCGTGATTCCCTTGCCTCCCATGAACCTATCGAATTGCTCGTAGCCTGGGCCCCGCGGAACCTCGGATGAGAAACGCGCCGCATCCGTGAATACTTCGAGGGCGTCGGCGTGGCGACCCACGATGACTTGAGGCGGCCCGTTATTGAGCACGTAAAAGGGCGGCTTCTTGGCCCATTCCGCGAGATGCTTTCGTGCATTCGCTTTGAACTCGGCGCTTCCGAGGTCGATATCGACCGAATTGCTGGGGTCCAGGTCAAGCGTTTCAGGCATGACAATTCCTTCCGAAGTACTGATAAATAGCAGGATACGGGCGACGCGACGCCGGTCTCTCCCCCGCTGACCCCGCGCATCCTTCTTCGTTTCGGCGCTCTTATGCTTCTCTTCGTCGGATGAGAGCCAAGGCGCCAACTATATCGGCGCGCCCTCGACCTGACTATAAACGTCGCGACAAGTCTCGGGGACGGTAAGGCGATGAGTATCGGCACAAAGGCACTGACGGCAAGCCGCGTTGACGTGCATCATCATTTCGTGCCGCAGATCTGGGCCCGCGAACTGCGCGCCAGCATCGCAGAAACAACCAGGAACCCCGCGCTTCTCTTCGACTGGACGCCCGAGCGTTCGCTTGAAGAGTTTGACAGGAGCGGGACGGCCACCGCCTTCTTGTCGCTCACCAATCCCGGGCTTGGGCCCGTGCCGCTTCCGGATGCGCGCAGGCTCGCGCGCGCTTGCAACGAATATGCTGCCGATCTGGTGCGCGATCACCCCGACCGGTTTGGCGCCTTTGCAATCCTTCCGCTGCACGATATTGACGCGAGTATCGACGAAGCCGCCTACGCCCTCGATATCCTCAAGCTCGACGGAATTGGCCTGATGACCAGTCATGGGGGAAAATGGCCGGGCGATGAGACTTTCGCTCCGCTCTTCGACGAGTTGAACCGCCGCCGCGCGATCGTTCAGCTACATCCGACAATATCGAGTTGCACAGCAGCAATCCCGGACGTATCGCCGTCGGTCATCGAGTTCCCGATCGAGACCGCGCGGGCGATTGTCAGCCTATTGTTCGCGGGAACGCTGGCACGGTGCCCCGACATCAGATGGATCTTTTCTCATGGCGGCGGGGCATTGCCGGCCCTCGCCGAACGGATGACGCGGCTTTTCGACTCACAGAGTCGCCTTCGGGCGCGGGCGCCGGCCGGCGCGCTCGCCGAATTGCAACGCCTCTATTATGACACCGCCCAGGCTGCCGCACCCGCGGTGCTCAATGCGCTTTTATCTTTTGTCCCCATCTCACAAATCCTTTTCGGCAGCGACTACCCAATGCTGCCCGTCGGCGATGCTGTCGAAGGTCTCGCGCGCTTGGGGCTGGGCGCCGCGACCGTCGAATCCATCGAGCGAGGAAATGCCCAGACGCTGTTTCCGCGCTTGCGCGCGATTCGAGACGCATCATAGGGCATGGCATCGACGTTGACGGACTCGGCTCGCCGCCCGCTCAACAAACCGACCGCTTTGGGCGGAGCGTCGCTACTTCGGCAGGAAGCTCTCGGTATACAGCGACGCTACGTCGACTTGTTTGCCGTCTAGATTCGGCGCGATCAGCGTGTCGTAAAGGTCCTTCATCTTTTTAGTGTCGAAATGCCCGCTGTCGGTGCAACCTGGCATTTCGAGGTCATAAATCTTCGACACAATCTCGGGCGACGTGTGCATCACTTTCGCCAGGATCGCAACCGACGCTTCCTTGTGCTTCTTCATATAGTTGACGGTCTGGAACCAGCCGGCAATGAAGGCGCGCACATCGCGCGGATGATCCTTCATCGCGGAATCCGTGGCCAACATCATGTACGTGACGAAGTGCGGCAGGATGTCGCCAAAATTGACGAGGTTCTTTCCCTGATGTTTGGCCTCAAGCCCGATGCCGGCTTCGGTGGGACCGACGATGCCGTCAACTTGCTTTCGTAAGTAGCGCGGCTATTTCGGCGCTCATCGCCCCGACCGGCACGGCTGTTATCCCGTCATGGCCCCAACCCTCATGAATCGCGAATTGGTGCGCCAGCCACTCGGTCAGCGAGCCGGGTGTCGAGGCACCAATCCTTTTGCCCTTAAGATCGGCGGGAGCCCTGATGCTGTCATCCATGCGGACGATGATACCGAGCGAGTAAGGCGGGCCTCCGAAGACCGCCACCGCTTTTTCCGGCACGCCTTTGGCTGTGAAGAGAAGGTCTGTTGACCCGGTGGCCGCTATGTCGACAGAGCCTGCCGCCATGGCTTGCTCGAGCTTCCCCCCGCCTTGAAAAGCAATCTTCTCCACGTCGAGTCCGCGCTTATCGAATATGCCGGTGGCGGTGCCAACATCAATCATCGCGAACATGAAGGCGGTACCATTGGGTACGCCGACGCGGATCTTGTCCATGGCATGGCTTTGATTGGCGCTGCTCATCATGGCGCTACAGGCGATTAAAAACCCGAATCGCCTTGCCGCTTTGCTGCACAGAAACGCACGCATCGAACCTCCCTTTGCTCTCGATACCGCCGCTTCGGCGGCGATGGCTTTTTGACCCGCGACCAGCAGTCCTTCACCTGCCGCGGTTCGGTCGACTTGTCCTCACCGCGGGTTTTGCTTTGAAGTCACTCGTGTTTGTGGAACTCCCGCTTGAACAGCAATTCTAGCTGATTTGCGCGATCTTTCCCTGCGTTTCTTTGAATGATCATCGTTCCTGATGTCTGTGAAACTGCTTCCAAGAGTGGCCCCACCTGTGACCGGATGCATGTCATTGATTCCGGTAGCGAACCCGTTTCGTCGGTGGGGTCATGCGTCGCCTCCAACCGTGAGCCACCAAATTCTGACCTTTCGCAGTGAGATCAACGCGCTGTGAAACTTTGCAGGCGGGGCCATTCTTGGAAGCGGTTTCACAAACTGGTATTCGGATCAACGCGGCACCCCGATCCTGTGGCCGCTGCCGCAGGACGAGCACAAGGCGTTCTTCGAGCGAGTCGCGACCGAAGATTTGCAGCTCATTCCCGTCAACCGCCCCGACACCGTGTCGACCTAGCGTCGATCCCCAAAGCTTCTGGACCGCACCGGGTTCGGCACATCCCGGACAAGCCGCATTACGACGCCGCGGCGTCCGCGAGCGAGATGGCGCATTGGCACAAAACTGTTCCAATTACTCCGCCGGGTCGACAAGAACCTTTTCGCGCCTAGCGCTGTGATGAGGCACGAGGTCCTGCCATTTCGCACCGGAGGGGAGGTCCGTATCGGCAACACCCGTAATTCGCGCGACGCTTGGCAATCGGGACGGCTCGGTCCCGGCGGCCATGTCCCTTGCGGCGGTCAGCAATATCCGCCGCATATGTACGATCGCAGCATCGGCCGGCACCAGATGCTCGCGGGTCCGGTCGAAGATCGCTCCCATCGAAAGCGCAACCGCCGCGTCCTCCTGTTCGAGACCCCGAAATCCGCCCCACCGCTCCTTCATGCTGGCGCGGTCCTGACCGAAACGGTTCTCCCATGTGGCACGCCATTTGAAGTCGCGCTCGGAATACAGATTTGGATCGCCTATGCCGCTGAGCGTCCGGTGGTGCGCGCGCGCATAAGCGGCTTTGCCGTGGACGATGATATAGGTCGAAGTGTTCTCGTCATCGAGCGGCACCTCGAACAGGGTCGCCACACGCGCTTGCGCCGGAATGATGCGCGCGAAAGGTAGGATGAAAGGCACGACCCGCACACTCTGTCCGCCATTCGCGCCCTTCCGCACGGCCGCGTAGTGGAAGCCGAAATCGGTGGTCTCGATTGAGAGCGTCGGGGCGTTGTCATCGACGGCGAGCGCGCCCGGATTCAGCACGTCGGTGTTTGGCGTGAAGGTATTCGATTGCCATCCGGGTCGCGCCTGGTCGGAATGCAAGATGCCGACATGCGAGCTATCCATGCCGCCTTCGAGCAGCTGCAGATAGTTGCAGTTGATGTCGACACGTTCGATGTTGCGATGAGCCGCAGGGGCATCGATGAACGCGAAATCAGGGAAGGGCGGTGTCTTGTCAGGCGGGCCGAAATAACCCCAAATCAGCCCGCCGCCCTCGCGGCACGGATAGGCGGGCGCACGAAACCTCGCCTGGTAGGCGGAATTCGGGTAGTTCGGCGACTCGAGCAGTTGCCCCTCAACGTCGAATTTCCATCCGTGGTAAAGGCAGCGAATGCCGCATTTCTCGACTCGTCCCAAGGCAAGCGAGGCGCCGCGGTGCGGACAGAGTTCATCCAGCAGGCCGAGCCGGCCCTCGGTGTCGCGAAACAGCACGTAGTTCTCGCCGCAGTAGCGTACGCGCACCGGATCGCCGTCCGGCTGCCCAGCCTGACTGGCCAGCGCGATGGGCGTCCAATAACGCCGGAACACTTGTCCCATAGGCGTATCCGGCCCAACCCGGCATAAAAGCTCGTTGTCCTCTTTCCTCATGGCATTCCGCCTCTACATTCGGTTACGGACAGGGTCCGCACACGGCGATCGCGCCAGTTCGACAAGCTCACGCGACAGCGCGACGGTCCTCCTTCAGGGCGCGTCAACCCCGGCTTATTCGGGGTGCTCTTCCTTCCACGGGTCCTTCACGTCCTTGATGGTGTCAATCACGACGTTTTGCAGCTCATCATGCACCTTCTCCGTTTTCGTGACATAAATGTTCTGGATGATGTCGCGAGTCTTGGGATCGATCGTGAAGGGGCCGCGCGGACTCTGCACCGTCATGCCTTTATAAAGACCGACGGCCTCATCGCCGCTAATGTTAGGTCCAAATTTCGCGACCGCGCGATAGATCAGATCCATCGCGTCATAGGCGGCGACCGTTGCCATATTGGGCTGGTTCGAAGCGCTTTTGCCATACAACTTCTCCCATTCCGCCCAGAGCTCTTTGTTCTGAGGATTGTCGGCATGCTCGACATAGTGGTTGGTCTGGATCACGCCGATGGAGCCATCGCCGATGACAGGCAGGTCGGTCTGTTGGAGCTGCAGAGGCCCGATGAAGCCGATTCCTGCGGGCTTAAGCCGTTCTGCCCAGGTCCCGACCATGATCTTGGTGTTCGCTCCGCCCGTACCAAAAATGAAAACAGCGTCGGGCTTGTCCTGCAGCACGCGCTCATAGTAGGGCGTGATATCGGCGACGGTGACGGGGTATTTGATGACCTGGATCACCTTGCCGCCCGCAGCGGTATAGGTTTTTACGAAGCCGTCGTACGAATCCTGACCGGCGACGTAATCCGCTATGACTGCATCGACTTTTTTGATGCCGTGTGTCGCCGTCCAGGTGCCAAGCGGCGCCGATTCCTGCTGCAGCGTGAAGCTGACGCGCACGAAATAAGGTGATTTCTGCGTAATGAAGCCGGTTGCCGCATTCGTGATAATGGTCGGCACCTTCGCCTGCGTAATAATATCGGCCACGGCCAAAGCATCGGGGCTGAACACGTAGCCGGCCAGGAACTTGACATGGTCGCGCAACAGCAATTCGCTCGTGAGTTGCTTGGAGCGCGCTGGGTTGATGCCGCCCTCGTCGCGCATGACGATGTCGATCTGATTGCCGTTCACGCTCGTGCCGTGAAGCTTCTGATAGACTTCGACGCCGCCCTTGGTCTTGGCACCCCAATCGGCGTACTCGCCGGAGAACGGCACGATCAAACCGACCTTCACCGTCTCCGCCGAAGCGATTCCGGTCCAGCCGAGGATGAGCCCAAGCGCCGCGATGCACCGCAACTGTCTCATATCTTCCTCCCCAAATGAGCCGGCATATCCATGACCGCCCGCTTTAAGCCAAAATCTCGCTTAACGGACGCGTGTTGGCAAGTTGCTAATTCCGGAGACGGCCACGGCGACGACAACGCTTTCGACCTATACGAAAGTCAGGAGCGCCTCAGATGGGGGATCCGCGGTAGAAAGTACCGGCGACGGGCGGCGAAGTCCTGGCTGGCGTGGCACTGGGCTGCGTGGTAACGGGTGGCGATGACCTATCTGACGGTTCTGCTCGACGGCACTGCGTATGGGATGATCCTCTTCATCATCTCGGTCGGCCTGACCGTGACGATGGGGCTGATGCGCGTCGTCAATCTGGCGCATGGCGCCTTCGCCATGATAGGCGGGTATCTTGGGGCCACCATGATCGGGCACGGCATGTCGTTTTTCGGTGCGGCAGCCCTGTCGGCGTTGGCTGTCGGCGTCCTCGGAGCGGCGGCGGAGCTGACGCTCTATCGCCCGCTCTACCGCCGTGGCGAGCTGGCTCAGGCGTTGATGACCTTCGGCTTCACCTTTGTCGTGATCGCGGCGCTCACCTCCTTGTTCGGCGCCAATCTGAAGACCCTGCCGGCGCCGCGGTTTCTTACCGGTCTCACCTATATCGGCTACACTTATTATCCGACGTATCGGCTGTTCCTGATCGCGGTCGGAACGGTGATGGCGCTGGCGCTGTGGCTCATCATTGATCGTACGCTCTACGGCGCGCGGCTCCGCGCCGCAGTCGATAATCCTCGCATAGCGCAGGCGGTCGGCATTGATGTTAATTTCCTGTTCACGGGCACCTTTGCTGCCGGCTGTGCCCTTGCGGGGTTCGGCGGCGTCATCGGCGCCGAAATGCTGCCGGTCGAGCCATTCTATGCCCTGCGCTATCTGGTGATTTTCCTGGTCGTGGTAGCGGTCGGCGGCATCGGCAATTTCAAGGGATCCTTCGTTGCAGCGCTGGCGATCGGCATCGTCGACACCGCGGGCAAGTTCCTGCTGCCGGGCACATCGGCTTATATCATTTATCTCTTGGTGGTCGTGCTGTTGCTGTGGCGACCGCATGGCCTGTTGCCGGCAAAGTCAGCGCGATGACCGCGCAGCTGCAAACCCCTAAGCCGGCGCTCACCCGACTGGGCATGAGCAAGTTCGGTTATGGCTGGGCCTGGCACATCCTGCCCTGGGGTGTTGCACTCGCGATGTTTTTCTTTGCCGGCGCCTATATCAGCCTCGGAACGGCTGCGCTCGAGATGATTCTGTTCACGTTGTCGATCGATCTGGCGCTGGGCTATGCCGGTATCATCACTTTCGGCCAAGCGGCGTTCTTTGGGCTCGGCGCCTATGCGGCCGGCCTCTTCTCGATCCATGTCGCGCCAGATCCTCTTCTAGGCCTCTTGTTCGGCACGCTCGTCGCTGCGCTTTTCGGCTTCGTCACGGGAATGCTGATTCTGCACACCGAGGGGGTCACGTTGATGATGCTCACCCTCGCCATTGCCTCGATGCTGGCGGCCTTCGCGCTGCAGGCAAACGGCTTGACGGGCGGCGATGACGGTTTGCAAGGCATGCGGATCTCGCCGCTGTTCGGTATCTTCCCATTCGATCTTTGGGGCCATACCGGGTATCTCTATGCGTTGGGTGTGCTGCTGTTGTGGTTCACCGCCGCGTGGCGGATCGTGCGCTCGCCCTTTGGCCGATCGCTCGACGGGATCCGCCAAAGTCCACGCCGCATGCGTGCGATCGGCACGCCGGTCTGGTGGCGGCTCGTCGCGATCTACAGCCTGTCGGCGGCGATGGCCGGCACCGCCGGCGCGCTGAAAGCGCAAACCAACCAATTCGTCGGAATCGATTCGCTCGATCTCCTCATATCCGGCACCGCGTTGGTGATGCTCATCCTGGGCGGCACCCGTCGGCTCTATGGCGCCTTCGTTGGGGCTGCGTTCTATGTCGTCGTGCAGGATCTCGCGGCGGAATTCGATCCCTTTCGCTGGATGTTCGTAATCGGCGGCGTCCTCGTCGTCATCGTGCTGTTCCTCGAAGGCGGCTTGATGGGCCTCGCCGATTGGGCACGCGATTGTCTCGCGCGGCTATGGGCGACGGGCGCGCGCAAATGATCGCCTCACCCCCGGTGCTGTCGGTGCGGCAGCTGTCCAAGAGCTTCGGCGCATTGCCTGTGGCGCAATCGATCGATCTTGAGCTGCCATCCGGCGCGCGGCTCGGCCTTATCGGACCGAATGGCGCCGGCAAGACCAGCTTCGTCAATCTGCTGACGGGGATGCTGCGAGCCGATAAAGGCGAGATCGTCCTCGCCGGACATGACATCACCCATCTTAAACCCGAGCGACGCGTCCATCTCGGCTTGGCGCGGACCCACCAGATCAATACGCTTCTGCCGGAGTGGACTCTGCGCGACAATGTGGCAATCGCGGTCGCAGAACGCGATTATGTCGCCTGGCGGTTCATGAGGTATAGCGCCGTGTGGCGCCGCTGCCGGGAGGAAGCCGCGGCACAGGTAGCTGCGCTCGGGATCGCCGAGCTCGCGGACCGCAAGGTGGCCGAGCTGCCCTATGGCCAGCAGCGGCTTCTCGAAATCGCGATTGCATTGGTCCTGAAGCCGCGGGTGCTTCTGCTTGACGAGCCGGCGGCCGGCGTTCCCTTGGGGGAAGCGCATGCAATTCACGATGTATTGGAACTGCTGCCAGCCGAGATCGCGATTCTAATGATCGAGCATGATATGGATCTGGTGTTCCGCTTCGCGCGCGAGATCGTGGTGCTCGTGCAAGGGCGGGTGCTGACCAGCGGCACGCCGGAGGAAATCGCGGCCGACCCCCAAGTGCGGGCGGTCTATCTCGGCCGGGGCAAGACATGAGCGAGGCGCTTGCCGTCGAGGGGCTCGTGGCGGGGTATGGCTCGACGGTGGTTATTGACGATCTGAGCTTCAGCCTCCCGCCGGGCGGCACGCTCGCCGTGCTGGGGCGCAATGGCGTCGGCAAGACCACGCTGCTTGCCACGCTGATGGGCTTTACCAATCGGCATCGCGGCACAATCCGGTTCGGCGAGCGCGCGATCGAGAACGTGGCGCCGCATCGGCGCAATCGCCTCGGCATTGGCTATGTGCCGCAGGAGCGCGAGATTTTTCCATCGCTCTCCGTCGAGGAAAATCTTCGGGTTGCGGCGCGCCCGCAAGGTTGGAGTATCGAGGCGATCTATGATTTGTTTCCGGCTCTACGGGAACGCCGCGGCAACGCCGGCAATCGCCTGTCGGGTGGCGAGCAGCAGATGCTCGCCATAGGTCGAGCGCTGGTTGGCGCGCCGCAGCTTCTGTTGCTCGACGAGCCGACCGAGGGGCTGGCGCCAATCATCGTCGACGCCTTGTCGGATGCGCTGGTGAAGATTCGCGACGAGGCCAACATATCCATCATTCTGGTCGAACAGCGTATCGATCTTGCTTTATCGTTCGCGAGGGAGGCGATCGTACTCGATCGGGGACGCATCGTTTACCATGGAATGAGCAAGGATCTGAACGCCGACGAAGCGGCCAAGGTGCAGTTGTTGAGCGTCTCGAATGCGGCGCTTTAGATCTCAGCGCGCGGCAGCGGTGCCTTGCCCCGGATTAGATCCGATGCTTTCTCGGCGATCATGATCACTGGTGCGTTGAGATTGCCGCCGATCGGATCGGGCATGACAGAAGCGTCAATCACGCGCAGATGTTCCGTGCCCCGGACCCGAAAATCGGGATCGACCACCGCCATGGCGTCGATGCCGATCTTGCAGGTCCCGGCCGGATGGTGGATGGTCGCGGTGTTGGCGCGAATATAGGCGTCCATTTCGCTGTCGCTTTTGATCGCGGGCCCCGGCAAAACGCGACGCTTGGCAAGCCCCGCGAAAGCCTTCGTTTCCTCAACCGCGCGCAGAGCGAATTTCAATCCTTCGCGCATCGCGCGGCGATCGTACTCCGTCGACAGGAAATTGTTGTAGATGCGGGGCGGCGCGGTCGGGTCCGTGGAGCCGAGCAAGAGTTGGCCGCGGCTTTCGGGCCGCAAATGACAATAAGTCAGGCCGAAGACATCGGGCTTCGGCGGGCGGAGGATGGGGAACCATTCGCGCGCCAAGAATCCGCCGCCGCTGCAAAAATATTGCAGATCGGGCGCTTCGAGGTCGGGCAGGCTGTTGACGAACGCCGTGCCCATGGCGGGAACGCGGGTCGCAAAGCCGGTGCCGAAGAGATAGGCTTGCACGAGGCTCGGCAGCAGCCGGTCGAGCCGCAATCCGTTATGAAATGTGCCGTGCTTCGCGTGCAGCCATTGTGTGGCGAGCACAGGATGATTCCACAGGTTCTTGCCGACGCCGTTGAGGTCCACGCGTGGCTCGATGCCGCGTTCGCGCAATTCATCGGCCGGACCGATTCCCGAAAGCAGAAGAAGCTGCGGCGAGTTGAACGCACCCCCTGAGAGAATCACTTCCGCTTCGGCGCGGGCCTCATGCGTTTGTCCGCCTTGCTGATATTCGATTCCGACAGCGCGCGGACCCTCGAACAGAATCCGCGTTGCGTGTGCGCCGGTGATGAGCGTGACGTTCCCGCGCTCCATCGCCGGGCGCAGATAGGCGACCGAAGTGCTCGAGCGCCTGCCGTTACCGATGGTGTGCTGCAAGCGCCCGAAGCCGATTTGCGCGCCGCCATTGTAGTCCTCATTGAGGCCATAACCGAGTTCGGGCGCGGCGCCGACGAAGGCATCGTAAATCTGGTCTTTGGTGAGATTCTTGCGGGTCTTGAGCGGCCCGTTGCCGCCGCGATAGAAGTCGTCACCTTCGTCAAAACCCTCCGATCGCTTGAAATAAGGCAGCACGTCCGCGAAGGACCAGCCTTTAAGCCCCATCTGCGGCAGCCGGTCATAATCGAGCCGGTGGCAACGCACATAGGCCATGATGTTGATCGAGGAGGATCCGCCGACGACCTTGCCGCGGGGATGATCGATGCGGCGATTGTCGAGATGGGGCTCCGGCTCGCTGACATAACTCCAGTTCCAGCGCGGATCGTTCCACACCCTGCCGACGCCGAGGGGCAGATGGAGAAGCCAGTGCTTGTCCTCGCCGCCGGCCTCCAGCACGAGAATGCGGCGGCCGGCGTCCTCGCCGAGCCGTGCGGCGAGGACGCAGCCGGCCGATCCGGCCCCGACAATGATGGTATCGTAAGTGGCCATCCGCCCGATCTCCTGCGCCTTATCGTCATTTGTTTTTCTGTCGCGAGATATATCACTTCGGTGCGATAATACGAGCGGGTTGAGTTTGCGAGAACGGCTTCAGGGTTGCGAAGGCCCGAGGCTTTCGGGGAGATGGTATGGCCCATCGGGCGAAGATCGGTAGCTCCGGTCAATTTCCAGCCCCAAGCATGGCGGCGCATGCGTTGTTCTGCCGCCGGCCTCGCGCTCTTGTGTTCTTCGCCGATAAAGAATGGCGCGCGTCGCGTGCGCTCGCTCTGTCAGCCCAGTCTTGATCAGAACATCGAACGGAGAAGACGCCGCCGTGGAAACGATCAAAGACGAAGATGTGAAGCTTTATGCCGATTTCGACAATCGTCAGCGCGTGCAGTCCGTGATCGAAAAGCGTCGCGCGGTGGAGAAGCTGCCGGTCATCGATTTCTCAGCCTATACGGAAGATCGCGGCCTCGACGAACGCAAGCGTGTCGCCCGTGCGTTGCACGATGCCTGCACCGATACCGGCTTCTTCTATTTGACGGGTCACGGCATCGCCCCCTCGGAGATCGAGGTTGCGCATGAGTGGGGACATATCTTTTTCGAGCTCCCGCGCGCAGAGAAAGCCAAATGCGGCTGGACCCCCGCTGGCGGCAAGAATCCCAGCGCCAATCCGGACAAAGAGACGGATCAGAAAGAGACCTATAGCCTTCCGCGGCCGCTCCTGCCGGGCGAGACCGAGGATCATCCCGCGCGGACGGCCGGCCGGGGTTTGTGGCCGGCTCCCGAAGTAATGCCGGGGTTCAGAGATTTCGCCGAAGCGCATATCGTCAAGCGGTTGCGCGTCATGCAGCGGCTTTGCCGGGCGTTCGCCTTGAGCCTCGATCTGCCCGAGGATTATCTCGACGCGGCGCATCGTTATCCGTCGGGGTCAATGACCTATAATTATTATCCCTCGCTCGATCCCGCGACGGTCGGGCGGACCCAATGGGGCATCTCGCCGCACACGGATTATGGCAGTTTCAGCCTCTTGTCTCAGGATGCCCTGGGCGGGCTTGAGGTTCGCGATCCGTCCGGCGCGTGGATCGACATGCCGCCGATCCGTGGCGCCTTCGTCGTCAACATCGCCGATCTGTTCGCCCGATGGACGAATGGGCTCTATCGGTCGAGCCTGCATCGCGCCTAGAATTTTCACGCGCGCGGCCGCGCGCGCATCTCGCTGCCGCTGTTCGTCATCCCGGATCCGGCGACGAAGATCGAGTGCTTGCCGACCTGCCACGGGCCCGGCAATCCGGTCAAATACGAGCCGGTCGAGGCGGGCCCCTATGTGCGCATGCTGCTCGAGCAGTCCTACCGCACCGGCCGCCCCGGAATTGCGCAGAAGACGGTCGATGACAGATTCAAGACGCTTTGAAAATCCGCCACCATTACGCCGCTTTTGGGACTTCTGCGACGTGGCGCAGTTTGCAGTTTACTTCCGCTTTCGCGCGCGCAGCGGAATTAGGCTGTAGGTATTGATTGTACCCGAATGGCGCCTATGCCCCAGCGGCAAGCCGTCGGGGCGCTTGCGGGAACATTCTTTCGTTAGCGGCGTCTCCTTTCTGTGGGGAGAGAGTACCGCCAGTGCGCGGCGTGCCGCCACTCGGGAGTTGGGGGGCATCCATCGTCAGATCGGCATCGCTGAAAAGCGCGGCGACCTTCTCGAAATCCTCGGGGGCCAGATCGCTCTTGAAGATTTCGAGCGCTCGCGCGATTGGGTCATCGTCGATTAGCCTTTGATCGCGTACGAGGCCGCGCTTGGCGTCGTAGGCGCTGTCGCCGCGCCAATGGCGCTCGAAAAAGTCCTTCGGCTCGGCGGGTGAAATAAGCAACGGGTTCAGGATTAGGCATTTTCAGATCCTTCTAAGCTGTAATTGTCGTTGGCCGATTGCGGACGCTCGGGCGCCGCGAGCTGCTCGGCGAAAGCGCGATCGGTGCCCTTCCTGAACACGTATCGAACCATGTGTATCGTGCCTCAGCCCGCGGTTAGGCAGATTTTGGAGGATATGCGCGAACTACGGTTTGCGGGATGAGCGGAGCGCGGCGTAGGCCGTCGATTAGCCGGCAAAAGCGACCGACGCCGCGTGAGAGATCAGATGTCGACCTGTTCGGCTATCGACAGGGCGTCATCGACCTGGACACCAAGATATCTATCGGCCGCCGGCGCCGCAGACTTTTGCGCTGCCGTTGGCCCGTCTATATGGGCCAACGGCTATGCATTAGTATCTATCTCGCTGGTACAAAAAACCGTGAGGCCCAGAGCGAATGTCGGCTAAAGATAGCGATGACCGATCCGGCGGCGACGCCCGATAGGGACCTGGCGCGGCGCCGCAATGTCGCCGCCGCACGCGCTGCTTGTGGGGGGACGATGATCGCGGCAGGTGAGGCTTGAGCGCGGAGGTGACGCGCGACAATTCGGCCTCGCCCGGCGTACGGGCCTTAGGTGAATCGCGCTTGATCGCCGGACGCTCGGGCCGGTTCTGGATCGTGACGGCGTCGGTCGTGTTGATCTTCATGACCGGCATGGAAGGCACGGTGGTCGCGACCGCGATGCCAACCATCATTAGCCAGCTCGGCGGCTTCGAGTTCTTCAGCTGGGTGTTCAGCGGCTATTTCCTCGCCCAAGGCGTCACCATCCCGATCTACGGCCGGCTCGCTGATCTCTATGGTCGCAAGCGCGTGTTGTTCTTCGGGCTGATCGTGTTCCTCATCGGGACGACGGCGTGCGGCTTCGCGCCCAACATGGGGATGCTGGTGTGCTTCCGCGTCGTCCAGGGCGTCGGCGCCGGCGCGGTGCAACCGATCAACCAGACCCTGATCGGCGATCTCTATCCGCCGGCGCAGCGCGCCAAGATGGCCGGGTTCTTTTCCGGCATCTGGGGCATCGCCGCGATCATCGGCCCCGTGCTGGGCGCTTTCGTCATCGCCGAAGCGGCGTGGAATTGGGTCTTCTGGATCACGGTGCCGATCGCGATCCTCGGTTTTGCGCTGCTCGCCTTCGCGCTGCACGAGCGCATCGAGCGGCGGCGTCATCGCATCGACTATCTCGGCGCCGGCATGATGGCCGGCGGCATCGGGCTTTTCCTCTACGCCCTGATCCAAGCGCATCGGCTCGGGTCGGCGAATTTCCTGCTGCTCGTGATGGTCGCCGCTGCGATCATGATATTTTTCGTGGTGCATGAGCGGCGCGCCCCCGAGCCGATCCTGCCGCTGAACCTGTGGCGCAACCGCGTCATCTTGAGCGGCGTTGTCGGCTGCTTCTGCGTCGGCTGCGTGGTGATGGCGAGCACGACGTTCCTCCCCGCCTACATCCAGGGCGTGATGGGCCGCAGCCCAATCGTCGCCGGCTATGCGCTGGCGACCAGCTCGGTCACCTGGATCGCCGGGTCCTGGGCTGGCGGCCGGATCATGCTGCGCGGCTCTTACCGCGCGGCGACCTTGGTCGGCGGCGCCTTCCTGGTGATCGGCGTCTCGATGCTGATCGCGCTCGACCCCGCGCGCGGGCCGCTCTGGGCGGCGACCGGCACCGGCCTCGTCGGCATCGGCATGGGCCTCAACCAGAATACCTATACCGTCGCGGCGCAGAGCGTCGTCGATTGGAGCCAGCGCGGCACGGCGACGGCGATCATTTCCCTAATGCGCATGCTGGGACAGACTGTCGGCACCGCGATCTACGGCGCGGTGGTCAACCTCACCCTGGCAGGGATGATGGGCGATAACGCGGTAGACCGCATCATGGACCCGAGGCTGCGCGACAAGCTTTCGCCAGCCGAGGTCGGACCGGTGATGCTCGCCGTCGGCGACGCCATCCGGAATGTCTATCTCGTCGCGGGCGTCCTGGTGCTGATGATCATCGCCGCGGGCGTCGTGTTGCCCAAGGGCCTTGGTCCCATCAACGCGCCGGGAGCGCGCCGCGCGCCGGCCAAAGCCGAAGTCTGACGGAGGGGGAACGATGGCGATCGTGGAAAGCATTGACGCCGGCGCCGGCGCCGAGATCCCGGCGCGCATGGAGCGGCTGCCGGAGTCGTGGTGGCACGTCAAAGCCCGCATCATCGTCGGCATCGGCACGTTCTTCGACGCCGTCGACATCATGGCCATCACCTACGCGCTGCCGGCTTTCGTCGACAGCTGGAAGATGACGCCGCAACAGATCGGCCTGGTGTTGTCGGCGGCATTCTTCGGTCAGCTCATCGGCGCGCTGGTCGCCGGCTGGGCGGCGGAACGCTGGGGCCGGCTGACCGTGACCATGGTCATGGTCGGCATCTACGGCGTGATGAGCGTTGTCTGTGCTTTCGCCTGGGACCCGCGCTCGCTGATCGTCTTCCGCTTCATCCAAGGCATCGGTCTCGGCGGCGAAGTGCCGATCGCCAACACCTATGTCAACGAGATCGCGCCTGCCGAAGTGCGCGGCCGCTTCTACCTGCTGTTCCAGATGGTGTTCGGCATCGGCCTCGTTTGCGCGGCGGTGTTCGGCTATCTGCTCGTCCCCACCTGGGGCTGGCAGATCATGTTCTATGTCGGCGGCCTGCCGGCGCTGCTGGTCTTCGTGATGCGGTTCGCGCTGCCGGAATCGCCGCGCTGGCTGTTGCACAAAGGCCGCTACGCCGAAGCCGATCGCGTCGTCGCCGAGATCGAGGAGTCGATCCGCTGCTCGGGTAAGGGAGTTGCCGCCGCCGAAACCTGCTGTCGCCCTGCCCCTTCGCGCTGCGGCCCAGCGCAGGCAGTGGATGGAGATTTTTCAGGGTATCTATCTGAAGCGTACCTTAAGCGACTGGGCGTTCTGGTTCTGTTGCTTCTCGACCACCTATGGCCTGCTTACCTGGCTGCCGACGCTTTACCGCACCGTGTTCCATCTGCCCGTCGCCGAGGCGCTGAAATACGGCATGATCACGAGCCTCGTTGGCATCGCTAGCGTTCTCGCCTGCGCCTTCTTCATCGACCATATCGGTCGCCGGGCCTGGTTCACCGCCTCCTTCTTTCTCGGCGGAGCTACCCTGCTGGCGCTGTGGTTCCATGGTGCCGACAGCGCCGAGACCATCCTCATCTTCGTCAGCTTCGGCATGTTCTTCATGTCGTCGCTGTCGCTGGCGCTCAACCTCTATACCAGCGAGATCTATCCGACGCGCATCCGCGCTTTTGGCGGCGCCTGGCAACGCGTCGCCGCGGTGCTCGGTCCGAACGTGATCGCTTGGATGCTGCCCCACGGCACCGGCCTGCTGTTCCTCTATTTTGGCGGATTGGCGATCATCGGCGGCGTGCTGTCGAGCTTCTACGCCGTCGAGACCAAGGGACGATCGCTCGAACCACTGTCGCCCTAACGCGGCTTCGGCTCGATCTTGAAGCCGTCGGGATCGTGGAGACAGAGCAAATTAGAATTTTCCAGCTCAAAACGGTCCGGAAATCCGGGGGCAGGTCAGCCGCTCGCATGATCTTGCACATCACGCCACATGCCTCACGTTCGCGCGGCCACGCGGGCGGGGCGGCTTGTGATAGGCGCCATCTTTCATAATCATCAGGATGCGGTCGTGATTCTGGAACAGGGTCACGTCTTGGAGCGGATCGCCGTCGACCATGATGAGGTCCGCAAGGAAGCCGTCCCGAACTTGCCCGAGTTCGCCGTCCTTAAGCATGAGCGCACCGCCGATCTTGGTGGCTGCGGTAAGAATCTCTTTAGGCGTATACCCGAATAGCTTCTGGAATAACTCGAAGTCGCGAGCATTGGTACCGATGGGTGTCCAGGCAAAGCCGTAGTCGCCCCCGGGCAGCACGCGAATGCCGCGCTTGCGCATCTTCTGATAGACCGCGCAATAGCGCTCAAGCGACGCGAAAGTACCGCGCTGCTCAGCCTTTTCGCGGGTAATACCCCACGGTTCCGCATCGTAGGCGGTCGCGTAGACGATGCCGACGGCCGGTGCGACAAACACATCGTTCTTCTTTGCCTCAAGCTGATCGAGCGTCGCATCATCAGCGTATGAACAGTGATATATCACGCGGAAGCCGTGCCGAAGCGCCATCTGAACGGCGCGCGCGGCTTGGGCATGGCAACATAAATCCAGCCCCCACTCGCGTGCCTGGTCAGCCAGAGCCGCAATCTCTTCGTCTGTGTAGCCGACAGCGGCCGAGAAGCCCATGCGTCCCGAAGCATTGTCGCCCGAGAGATTGACCTTCACGTTGTCGACTCCTTCGCGCGCCAACAGTCGCACGACTTTACGCAGTTCAAGCGCGCCGTCGGCGATCAGTTCGGTGCAATGATGGTCGAGGTGCAGTTGGCGAACGTCACCGAAGCCCCCGGTCGCAGTGATCTCTGGCGACGCGGCGCGCAAACGCGGGCCCGGAATGCGGCCGGCATTAATCTCATTACGGATTACGACGTCGAGCCTGAGCTTCGCCGCCGATGCTGAATAAGCGCTGGTGAACCCGGCGTCGAGCAACCGCTTAGCATTGTACGCGGTGATAAGCGTATGTTCCTCTGGTGGGACGCGGCCCATCTCCTCAAGTGTCGCGCAATGCGGAAAGGAGAGGTGCGCATGCGCCTCCACAAGTCCCGGCATCAAGGTTGCGCCGCCGCCGTCCACGATATCGGCGCCGTCGCGGTTGATCGCGCCACTTCCTGGGGCGACCTTATTGATGCGATTGCCCTGCACCAGCACTTCGCCCGGAAAGGCGTCGCCCGCGCCGTCGAAGATCATGACGTTGGTGAAGAGAATCGGCGGCATAAACGCTCCTCTTGATTGCATTCTATGGGACGGTTTAGCCCCGGATTGATTTGAAAAATTAGCCTGAAGGCCATTTGCACGCCACTAGGTCAAAGCTGCTGCGTCCCATAACTGCGTGATCCCTAATACCACCTCCTGCTAATCGCGACTCTCGTGGGGGGATTCTCAACCCGGTAAAAATATCATTCGTTGACCACTGCCCACCACCGGGAGATTGTCATGGCGCATGCAGTTCAGGTTCGGCTGGATCACGACGCGAGGCAATTGCGGGAGCTTGCGAAGCGGTCAGGATACGCGGATCAGGCCCGGCGTTTGCTGGCGTTGGCGGCCCCGGCGGGTGAACCGAAGGGCGAGGCGCTCAAGTTTGATTTCGACCGCCGTTTGAAGCGCCGTTTTCGCGGTTTTGTGATCGCCTCCGATAATGGATCGCGGGCGTATCGCGAGTTGGACGATGCGGTCGCCGGAACATTTAGAAGGAGATAAGCATTGAGACGCATCGCCGCACTCGTGACTGGTGTGTTGTGGCTCGTGCCGGTCGCAGCCCAAGCCGACGGTATCGGTGTCGTTCTGATGCATGGCAAGCAGGGCTACCCCGATCAACGCAGCTCGCTTATCTTTCGCAGCAGATTGAGCGGGCCGGCTTCATGGTCGACCGACCGACCATGTGCTGGTCGCGTGTTCGCGTGTTCGACCATACGATCATCGATTGCATGTCGGACGTCGACGCATCGATCGCGCGGCTCAAGAACCGAGGCGCAACGGCGATCGTCGTCGCCGGCCACAGCAATGGCGGTCTTGGCGCGATAGTTTATGGGTCTCTGCAAGACGGGCTCAAAGGCGTCATCGCGCTCGCGCCAGCGCCGCCGCCTGGCGTCGCAAATCGACCCGAGATCAAGGCAAGCATGCAGCAAGCGCGCGATCTCGTTGCCGCAGGACGCGGCGACGAGTTTCAGAGCTTCACGGACACGAACACCGGTCCGCGCGGGATCGTCGCGATCCAGGTTCGCGCCACGGCCAAGATATTCATCAGTTTCTTCGACATGACTGGGCCGGGGACTCTTGTCGCCGATGCGAGCAAGCTCAAGGCGCCCGTGCTTTGGATATCCGGTACGCGCGACCCCTCGCAGAATTCGCGCGAGGCCGGTTTTGACAAAGTGCCGGCCAATCCACTCAACCGTTATGTCCTGCTCAATTCGGGCCACATGGATACGCCTGATAACGCGGCGGACGCCGTGGTCGCGTGGCTTAAGGAATTAGCAAAGAACTAAGCCCCCAAAGCGATCCCCTTCCCGGTTCGGCGCGGCGTCGGATAGCGTCTGTCGTTAGGCCCGATATCCGTTAAGTGATCGCATCAGCTCCCGCACATGGTCTCCTATGTCCGAATCAACGCTCGCAATCCGGACCAGGTTTCGAGCAAGCTGCGCGTTCAATCGGCACACGCCTCGTCCCGTGAGCGTAAAATCAGCTGGCTAAAATATAGTGCTCCGAACGAAGTGCAAAATTAGCCAATCTACGATCGGACGCAACGGCTCCATCAGATCATAAACCAGCGAGACTTTGTCGCGGTAGGCGCCGTGAAAGAACCCGATTCTGGGGTCAAGACCCGCTGCAACAACCTGCATCCGGACTTGATGTTCGAGGATGCCATACGCGTAATTGAGCATCGCATTGACAGGCTGCGTGGTGTTTCGGTTTCTATCGCTCTTGCCGCTCGCCATCGACCCGCGCGGGCCGATTCGCTAATTGCGTCCCCCAATTGCACTCGACTCATTCGAGCGTCTAGTTTGAGCCGTTATTGCCGCCTGCTGGGCCCGGTTGAACTGCCGATGGAAGGAACGCATGCAGCCCCTGCAAAAAACTCTAAACATGATGATTATCGGGGCATTTGCCGGTCTTGCCGTCGTCGCGAGTGAAAGTGATGCGCGTGCTGAGGACGTCACCTTGCTATGTGCCGGTGCCATGCGATCGACCATGCAGGAACTTGTTCCCGAGTTCCAAAAAGCGAGCGGCCATGACGTCAAAGTTGACTATGCCAATATTGGCACCATCACCGAGCGCGTGCGCTCGGGCGATGAAGCCGACCTGGCGATCGTTTCGCCGCAGCAATGGGAAAGCCTGCAAAAGGACGGCAAGATCAGCGCAGGCACCCGGGTTGTAATCGGCAAAGTAGGTATCGGTGTCTCCGTAAAGAAAGGAGTGGCCCGGCCGGACATCGGCTCGGTCGACGCAATCAAGCGCGCGCTTATGAACGCCCGCTCGATCGCAGTTGGCGACCCGAATCAAGGTTCTCCCGCAGGTGCTTACCTGATCCGGCTGCTCGACCGCCTCGGGATTGGCGGCGACATTAAGCCGAAGCTGCGTCTCGTTCCGCCTGGTCCGGGAAATATAATAGCGGACGCGGTGGTCAAAGACGGTGCCGAATTCGGCGTCGACCAGATGACCCTCATCATCGCATCGCCCGACGTGGATCTCGTCGGACCTCTACCGGCGGATATTCAGAACTTCACGACCTTCACTGCGGCGATACCGACAAGCACCAAGCACGCCGCGGCAGCGAAAGCCCTGATCGAATTTCTCACTTCTCCACATTCTATTTCCGTGTTCAAGTCGAAGGGGTACGAAGCGGGCTGATTGCGCAGAATCGGGGGCCTGCATGTCATTTCGGTTTGATGACGCCGCCGATCAGCAAACAGGTCAGTCGGGAATATGTCTCTTCTTGCCACGAAAGGGAGGTGCGCGTTAGCCGCGCGCGTCTCCGGTTCTGAGAGCGAAAGGAGAATTGACCCGCTGACATCGTTTAGGCCGCGATTGACCCGGAACCGACATTCGCGCGCATGGTATGATCGTGCACTCGAGAATTGACCTGGAGATGTCGATGAGTACAGATGTCGGTGGGGACGATATTGCGATTGAAGCGGCGTCGGCGCCAGCTCGTTCGAAACCATCGACTTATCCGGAGCCTTTCTTCAGCCGGATGCTGAAGCGTGAAAAGCGTTCCCTTGGTGATCTCTTTGGTATCAAGAACTTCGGCGTCAATCTGACGACCTTGCGTCCCGGCGGGGAATCGGCGTTACTTCACCGCCATAGTAAGCAAGATGAGTTCATCTACATTCTGCGGGGCCATCCGACGTTAGTAACGGACAGGGCGAAACCGCGCTTTCGCCGGGCATGTGTGCCGGGTTTCCGGCCCAAGGCCTTGCACATCATCTGATGAATTGCACAGATCATCTCGTCACTTACCTCGAAATTGGTGACCGGACACCGGGCGATGAGGGAAGCTATCCTGAGGACGATATCAAGGCTACGCTAGGACCTGACGGTAAGTGGCAGTTCACGCACAAGGACGGCAGGAAATATTGACGGCACGAAAACGGCCTAGCTTCCGCTCGTGGCACGAAGGTGAAAGAGTGCATTCGGTTTCTCATGTCTACTTCGTGCGAACAACCGAACATCATCAAAATCCGATAACGATCGGTTATCGGAGGTCAGGCAAAAGTCCGTGGTCAGCAAAAAGTGCAGTTTAAAAGCATCCTGGAGAGCGGCATATTGGACGGGATCGGGGCGCTTTTGTGGGACTGCGTGGAATATAGACCGTTCGCGGAAGCGATATCGTAGGGGAGTCAATGATGCCCAAATTCCTCGGCAAAGAGCTCTATGTGATCGTCACCAAGCCGGCGGCGCCGCGTGAGGCGATCGAGCGTCTCCTGCGCGAACACCTCGAGCATCAGGTCAAGCTCGAGAAGTCAGGCATCATGTTCGCCGCTGGGCCGATCGCGAATGAGGATGGCAGTGCAGCCGGAGGGCTGATCGTCATCCGCGCCGAATCCTTTGCCGCCGCCAAGGCGATTGCTGATTCTGATCCCTACCATCGGGCCGGGCTCAGAACGTACACGCTGATGCGCTGGACGGTGAATGAAGGCTCCTACAGCGTCCGGATCAATTACTCCGATCAGAGCGTGACCATCGACTGAGGGGCGACTTTATTGCGAACGCTTTGGCGTGAACGGACCCAGAAGGTGGCAGTTGTTCGATAATGTCCGGCCCCGTACCGAGGGCAGAAACGGGGGTTTGAAAGCGGCAAAAATCGTAAGCCTATGTTTGATTGGATGAATTTCTTCAAGGGAGGCGGACACTCCCTCCGCCATTCGCTCTCCGCCATTGTCCGTCCTGAAATTTTAAGTCATTGATATAATTATAACTTTGTCTGACGACGCGCGCCATCGTTCAGCACCATCCGGAGGATTCCCATGGCTAATCCGGGGTAGAGAATGGCGAAGGAAATATGGCGAGCCGCGGTCACGGTTGCTCACCTCGCCACTCCCGGGCTGTACGGCGACGGGGGCGATCTTTATTGGCTGGCCACGCGGGGCAGCAAAGGCAGCATTCGGAAGTCGTGGGTGTACGGCTACAGCTTCTGCGGGAAGCCGCGACTGCGTCGACCGGAGGCCGCGTGACTTTCCTCGAGAGGAGGAGCGCCGTCGTCGCGGGCGTGCGCTTCGCCGGCTGTACTGGACCGATTTCGAGCTTTATGGCGCTCCAGCCGAGCCGATGGTTCATTCTGAAGAGAGCATGCCGGAGGTTCAATCCGACGCAATAAAGGGTTCGATTGCATCTACCAGGCGAGCGGGATGTGAATACGCCCGCAATGTTAACTCCACCTCTGACGCCACCTAACGCGATCGGCAACGAACCGCCGATCGAGCCCCTGAACCGCGATGGCGCGTCCGGTCCGCCATCGTGAAACGCTACGAAAAATCCGCCGTCCGGTGATCCAAAAACGGGGAGCACCTCAATGTGATTTCACAGTGATTTAACCAGGGTTGCGGAGTTGGGGTCAGTTCGGCCCGCCGCGGGAGTCCCAGATTGCCGAATTCACCTCCGCGCCGAAGATAAAGGTCAACGCATCGACATAAAGATATATCAGCGTAACCACAACACCGCCCAGACTACCATAGACGACATTGTAGCTGGCCACGGCCGCAAGATACTGCGAGAACAGGCTCGCGGCGCTCAGGAACAGCGCGACAGTGACGATGACGCCGGGCAGTAAATCACGACTCTTGCGATGCAGGTTTGGCAGCCAGCGATGCAGCAATAGCAAAGCCGCAAATGCAACGCTCGCGGCAATCGCGTAACGCGAGATATCCCAAAGAATTCCTTCTGGTGCGGAGACCCTCAAAAAACGCGCGGCAAAATGCCAAAGAAAGGGGCCCAGCACGATTGCAAGCGATAACATGATCATCACGAGGGAACTCAGCGCGACGAAAGCGAGGCTTTGTAGTCTCCGGTACCATAGGGGGCGCGTTTCGGTTGCACGATACGCGCGATTGAGCGCTACGCGCATGGCCTCGATACCGTTGGAAGCTGTCCACAGCATAAAAGCGGCGCTGAACGTTAGAATGCCGGTGTCACGGGTCGAGAAGGTCTCGGTGATCGCCGGCCCGAGCGTCGTCAACACATCGCGGGGCACGAACTCCAGCATGAAAGCGACAAAGCCCGAGCCCAACGCCGCGTTGCCCGCCAATCCCGCGAGCGCGCCGAGTACGATCAGGAAGGGGAAGAGCGCTAGAAGCGCCGTGAAGGCGAGGTTGCCCGACAGCTCCAGCCCCTCATCATCGACGAGATTCTTTGCCGCGGTCCAAAAAATGCTTAGCATCCACGACTTGCGCCTCATGCTCCCCCGAACCTTGGGTAGGATCCGAAATCGCTCGCGGCCTTGAGTAATCGTCGGCGCCTTCGTCCTTTGCCCAGGCGAGAGGCAGCCGCGATCGTCAGCGCACGGATTCGCGAACTCGCATCTCAGATATTTCGCCGCTTTCGAACATAACCGGGGCACCAAGCTCGTTCAGATGAAAAAGCCGAAAGGCGCGCTCGCCATTGAAGTCAAGAACACGAAGATCGTCGGATTCGTGCAGGTCACGCATGACGATATCAAAATGCCCCGCGTATCGCTCTTTTGCCAAGTCGAGCGGGAGCTCATAGGCGATGAACTTCTCGATCCCCTTCGCCCGGAGTTTTTCGAGAAGGCCGGCCTCTGTCATGGAGCTGTACGAGGTCGCAATCACGAGCGGACCACTTCCAGTGAAGAGCAAGGCGGTTTTCATGCTGTATCTCCCCATGAATTCCAGACTACGGACGACAGCGCTCAAATCTGCACATCGCGATGTGTTCGCCGGCACCCGTGGTCCTTCGCCAGAGTCTCATGATTTGCCGTCTGGCGGGACTCGGTGAGATGCCGTTTGCCTGACCGCGACATTTGGCGCTTTTGATCACATGCATATGCGTTCCGTACGCTTACGCAGACAGAATCCAGGGTTCAGCGGCCACAGCCTTGATCGAGATCAATCGGGTTGATGATCGGAGCTAATAGGATGACGAGAGATGAAAATCAGGGTCGGGGGCAAGGAAGCCATGGGCTTCATCGAGAGGATCGGCAAATGGCAGCCCTGAGCGTCTGAGTTGCGCTTGCCGCGCTGGAGCGGTGGGATGGCGCGGATAGGTACGATCGAGGCCTGAAAAGTGACTCGAAAGTCTTGGTCGCCCCGGTCGAGGCGGCGAAACGAGGGTTGGCGGACATGCGAGGGATCGAGAGCAAAAATCGTTCGGATCGATGAACTGGCATGTCGGCTCAAAAGCCGATCCTTAGCCCTTACAATTTCAAGGTCGAAGGAATAGGGGGCCGGAGAGATATGAAAGCCGAGTCTGAAGTGATAGCGGATCACCTGGCAACAACCGCCAAAGGATTCGTCATGAGCATAGAGTTGGGCCACTCAACCACTGGCAATAGTTAGCTCGGTGGAAGCCCTGCGTCGCATGTGCCGCGCGCGCCGATCCAGGCTGGCGAACCGGCATGTCCGAGCATCCGGCTTGCGACCGATGGAGCGCGCAACCGACGATTGCGCGAAATACGCATGACGCCAGCGCAAGGCGCCGCGGAAGCCTTGTCCAAGGCATCTGCCGCCGGCACAGACACGAATGAAACGACTGGCCTGACCGACGCCGAAGCCGCACGGCGCCTCGCTCAATTTGGCGAGAACGCCCTTGCGGAAGTTCACGTCAGCGCTTTTGCCAAACTCCTTTCGTATTTTTGGGGGCCCATCCCTTGGATGATCGAGATCGCGGCGCTGCTCTCGGCCGCTGTGGAGCATTGGGCCGATTTCGTGATCATCATCATCATGCTCCTCCTCAATGCCGGCGTTGGCTTCTGGCAGGAATTCAAGGCCGATAGCGCGATCGCTGCCCTCAAGCAGCGTTTGGCGCTGAGAGCCCGCGTGCTGCGCGGCGGCCGCTGGCAAGATATGCCGGCCCGCCAACTCGTACCCGGCGACGTGATTCTCGTCCGCCTCGGCAACATCGTTCCGGCCGACGTGCGCTTGACCGAAGGAGATTATCTGAGCGTCGATCAGTCGGCATTGACCGGAGAATCGCTGCCGGTCGAAAAGAAGGTGGGAGAGGCTGCCTATTCGGGCTCGGTCGCGAAGCTCGGCGAAATGAAGGCCGTTGTGACGGCGACCGGGATGAGCACCTATCTCGGCAAGACCGCGCGCCTGGTGCAAAATGCCGGCACCGTCTCGCACTTTCAGCGCGCGGTATTGCGTATCGGCAACTTTCTCATTCTTTGCACCATCGGCTTGGTTGGGCTGATTCTGGTCGTCGCTCTGTTCCGCGGCGATCCGCTGGTGGAAACCCTTCTCTTCGCGCTTATCCTCACCGTGGCGGCGATCCCGGTGGCGTTGCCCGCCGTGCTGTCGGTCACCATGGCGGTGGGCGCCGAACATCTTGCGCAGCTCAAGGCAATCGTCTCGCGCCTGGTCGCGATCGAGGAGCTCGCCGGCATCGACGTGCTGTGTGCGGACAAGACGGGTACCCTGACGCAGAACAAACTCACGCTCGGCGAGCCAGTGATAATCGGCGCAGCCGATCGAGACGAGTTGCTGCTGGCCGCGACGCTTGCCTCGCGGCGCGAAGGCGCCGATGCGATCGATCAAGCGATTTTCGAAGCATCAAGCTCGCCTCATCGTTTGGCTGGCTACGATATCATCGAGTTTCGGCCGTTCGATCCGGTGAACAAGCGCACCGAAGCGACGGTCGAGCAAGCCGGCGGGCGCTTTCACGTCACGAAGGGCGCGCCCCAGGTCATCCTGGCTATGGCAGCGCCCGATGCTCCGGTGGAGAAACAGGTACGTGAGGCCGTCGATGCACTCGCCGCCAAAGGCTATCGCACGCTCGGCGTCGCGCGGCGGGCCGATGACGAGGCTGGCTGGCGCTTCCTCGGTCTCCTCCCGCTCTTTGACCCGCCCCGCGAGGACGCGGCGGCCACGATCGAACAGGCGCGACGCATGGGCGTCGACGTGAAGATGGTCACGGGAGACCATCAAGCCATCGCGCGGGAGATTGCGCGAACGCTCAAGCTCGGCCAGAGAATCCTGCCGGCTGATCAGGCCTTTGACAAGTCGGGCGAGGCACTCGACCCGGATGCCGTCGCATCCGCCGACGGCTTCGCCCAGGTTTTCCCCGAGCACAAATACGCCATCGTTAAGGCTCTACAGGCGCGCAACCACATCGTCGGGATGACAGGCGACGGAGTCAACGACGCGCCGGCGCTCAAGCAGGCAGATGTCGGAATAGCCGCGAGCGGCGCCACCGACGCGGCGCGCGCCGCGGCCGAGCTGGTGCTGACCGCGCCGGGGCTCTCGGTGATCACGACGGGGATCGAAGAAGCGCGCCGGATTTTCGAGCGCATGACGAGCTACGCGATCTATCGGATCGCCGAGACGATTCGCGTCCTTTTGTTTATGACCCTTTCGATTATCGTTTTCAATTTCTACCCGGTCACCGCGGTCATGATCGTGTTACTGGCGCTCCTGAACGACTTTCCGATCATGATGATCGCCTATGACAACGCGCCTGTCGCGGAACGTCCCGTACGCTGGGACATGCCGCTGACGCTCACGCTGTCGGTGCTGCTGGGCGTTCTCGGCGTGATCGCGTCCTTCGGCCTCTTTTGGATCGCCGAGCGTTATCTTCATCTCAGTCGCGCGGAGATCCAATCGGTGATCTTCCTCAAGCTCCTGGTCGCGGGTCATTTGACTATTTACCTCACGCGCAACAAGGGCGCGATCTGGCAGCGGCCCTGGCCAAGCTGGAAGCTGGTCACGGCAACCGAGACCACCCAGCTCTTAGGCACGCTCGCGGCGGTCTATGGCTGGTTCATCACCCCGATCGGCTGGCGGTACGCGGCGCTGGTCTGGGCCTATGCGCTGATCTGGTTCTTCGTCAACAGCGGCTTCAAGATGATCGCCTATGCGCTTCACAAACATCATGGGCCGCATCAAGCCGCACATCTCGCGCGCGCCGAAACCTGGTTTCTGAATCACATTCCCCGCCATTGATGATCTGCACATCGCGGGAAGGAGTTTCCGTCCGGTCGTTATAAAACTTAGGGAGTGGACAATGAAGCGCATCCTGGTGGCGACAGATGGGTCCGACGGCGCGCATCGCGCTGTCGATTATGCAGCGCAGTGGGCGAAGAACGATGGCGCCGAGCTTTTGATTGTGAATGTCATCGGCGGCTACGGCCTTCCCGAGAAGGTATTCAGGGCGTTTACCCAAGCGCATCAGGCCTGGCTCGAAGAGATGCTTGGATCGTTGTCGGCGGATATGCTGACACAGGCGAGAGACCGGGCACGGACCGCTGGCTCTACCAGAATCCTGCTCGAATCGCGCTCGGGCGACGTCGCAGAGACAATCATCGAGATCGCGCAGGAGAAAGGTGCCGACGTCGTCGTCCTCGGAAAGCGCGGAGCGGGGCGCGTCGCCAAGTTGCTGCTCGGCAGCGTTTCGCAAAAGCTCGTCAGTCTTGCGCCCTTGCCCGTGATGGTCATTCCATGACCGCGAAGCCTCGATTGTTCGATGAACGGCGCCTGTCCGCTTTTGCTCGCCGATTCTGTTTTCGCTTGACTAAAGGTATGGCAGGAGAAGCCGCACAGCCGCATCTCGAAGTTTAGTCCATCCTGGCTTGGATGAGAGTTCGTCATGTTCAAGTCTTCGGCTTTGTGAGAGCTTTTGATCGATCAATGCATCGATGTCCGCCGTCAGGGCGCTGTCGTAACATTCCAGATCGAACTCAAAATTGAGCCTAAGGCTCCTCGTGTCCCAATTGGCGCTGCCAACCAGGCACCATTCTCCGTCCACCGTCATGAGCTTCGCATGATCGAACGGCAAGGGGCTGATGTAGACGTCGGTGGGAACATCCCTGAAGAAGCGCAAATGTGCCCGCATCGCCCAATCCAGGAAAGTGTAGTCGCATCGTTCCGGAATCAGTATCTCGACGGAAACCCCACGCAATATCGCCTGCGCAATGGCAAATTGGAGGCGCTGATCGGGAAGAAAATAGGGCGTGACGATTCGGGCTCGTGTTTGGGCTTGGGCGAGTGCGGCGCCTAGAAGGGTTTCAAGCTTGTAGATGTCCTCGTCTGGTCCCGAATGGATGCCGCGGGCAAAGACCTGTCCTGCGGGTTCGAGTGTTGGCCACCAGACCTCCTGTTCCAGCACCTCGTCGGTGGTAAAGAACCAATCTCGCGCAAAGGCATCCATAAGCTGCCCGGTAACGGGTCCCTCGACGCGGACATGGGCGTCATCGACGTATTTCTTGGACGCGAGTTCGACCGAATTCTCGGCTCCGATATTCAATCCGCCGGCGAAGCCCACCGTTCCGTCGACGATCAAAAGCTTCTTGTGGTTTCGCATGTTTAGGAATGGCATGCGCCACGGCATCCAGGTATGCAAGAAGCGCGCGACGGGAATCCCGCCGGCTTTGAGCCGGCGCAATGTCGGCGATGCGACATATCCGCTGCCGACGCCGTCGAGCAAGACGCGCACGACAACGCCGCGCCGTTGCGCGTCGACGAGCGCATCGATAAAAGAGCTTCCGACAGCGTCATTCCGAAAAATATAAGATGCGAGAGCGATGCTGTGTCGGGCGTCACGAATGCCCTCCAGCATGGCTGGATAGGCGACGTCGCCCCCGTGCAGAAGCGAGACACGATTGTTGGCCATCAGCGGGCTTCGCGTCACGCGCCATGCTATATCGGCAAGCGCCGCGATGTTCGGCGATAGGGCCGGCAGCGCGGGCGCGCCGATCGCGGTTCCCCGTGGGTGCTCAAGTTTGGTCAACCGCAAAGCGCGCCGTGTCACGCGGTTGATTCCGAAGACGTAGTAGGTCAATGCGCCGAAAAGGGGAGATAGCCAGGCCACGGCGATCCAGCCCAGCGCGGCGCGGACATCGCTCTTCTCAAGCAGTACCCGCCCCGTCACGATGCTGGCGATGACGATATGCGCCGCAATGATTGGAACGATAACAATTTGGGTCAATTCGGGGTCCATTCGATCGGGACGATCAACACGCCGATTCAAAGCCCAATCCCATGTCAGTCTATTACAGCGGCGCAAGGAGCGCGAATATGCATAAGCCGGCCCGGCGCCGGCAGGAACGGCTGACGCCCGGCGGGCCGGGGCGCCTGCTTCTTCGCGCTTCTGCGGCATCCCGCCAGCGCGAGGCGGCGATCACCCTGCCAGTTTGGCGCGCCCCTTGAAGCTCCGAATCCATGCACCAGATATACCGCGGATCCCTTTGATTCCAGGTCGCAGGACTTTGGGTGCCGGGCAAAGTGCCGTGGCGTGGGGCTGGGAGACGGCGCACGTTGCGTGGCATTCGTTGACGCGCATCCGAACATCACCGAGGATATAAGGCGGGGCGCGTAGTGTGAGAATCATCAGTTGGAATTTGCTGCGCCTCACCGGCGCAAGCGTCAAGGACGTGGCGGCACTTATCGATCGGCATCATCCCGACCTTCTCCTCATGCAGGAAGCGACCGAGGAGGTGAGCGCCTTGCCCGCCATCGCCGGCGGATATTTGTGCCGCGAGCCCTTGTATGGCCGGATCTACGGCCTTGCCGCATGGAGCCCCAACCCGTTGCCGCCGTCGCGTGCGCTGCCTCTCCCGGTTTCGACGATGCCGGGCCGCGTCCCTCCCCGCGTCGCACAAATCTTAAAGATCGGCGACATTAGCTTCGCGAATGTCCATCTGTCGCACGGACAGATCCTGAATCGGCGGCAGTTTCTGTATATCGCGCGGTCGCTCGAGGGCCCGTCCGCCATCATCGGAGACTATAACGCCGTCGGTCCGATCAAGCTGGCGGATTTCAAGGACGTTGGTCCTCGCCAGCCTACGCATCTCGCGAACAACTTAATATCGTTCCGCCTGGATCGCTGTATGGCGCGGGGGATGCGTCGTACCCACGCCCAAGTGCTCGAACGCGGACCGTCCGATCATCACCCCATTCTCCTCGATCTGAGCATCGTGTCCGATGCCATTCGTGCGGGTGAAGGACAAGCATCACGCAAGGCCGTGCAGATCAGACCCGGTTCGCTGCGGTTGAATTTGAGCGGATGGCTTCGCGCGATCTCCCAATCGCCCAATCGTGGTGGCGTGGCGCACACTTTCACCGCGGCACGAAATTTGGCAAGAGCGAGGCGCAAGCCCATGGCGGGACGACATGCAGCGAAAACCGAGGCCGACAGAGCCTTGCGTTAGGCCCGCTCGGGTGAAAGGAGCCCCAGCGACGCGGCCCCCGCTGGACGTTGGACGAGCGATTAGGTGGCGGGCGGACGGTGTGAGTCGCGCTGCTCATGTGGAGCGCCGAGACGGGTCTTCGTTAGCCGCCAGCGATGGCGGCGCGGCGGCGGCGGGCCGGCAATGATCTCCGCGGCCCAGCCAAGCCCCTCGAAGTGGCGGCAGGCAATCGCGATCGCTCCGGTCATCGGCACGGCCAGAAACAATCCGCTGATACCCCAGATCAGCCCCCAAAATGTCAGCGACAGGATGATTGCGAAGGGGCTGAGGTTAAGCGAGCGGCCGAGCGTGATCGGTTCGATGACGCTGGTAAGGAGGAAATGCGCCATGCCGAGGATGCCGAGGATGACGAGAGCGAGTCCCGGAGACTGGAATTGTGCGAGCGCCATCAGCGTGGGGAGAATGACGCCGACCCCGCCGACCGTCGGAATATAGGTGAGGAAGAACATCACCAGCGCCCAGAAACCTGCGAAGTCGACGCCGAAGACGGACAGAACCGCGTAGCAGATCGCACCCATCAGTGCGCTCAGGAAGGTACAGACGCCAAGATAGGATCGGATCTGACGTCCGATCGCATGGATGACGCGTTCGCGCTCGTCTTGCGTCGCCGGGTCGCTTTGTAGACGCGCCAGCTTGGCAGGCAGGTGACGCTGCTCCGCCAGAAGAAAGCCGACATAAATGACTACAAGAGCGAGTTCGAGCAGCGCGTTGGTGACGGAAGCCGCGATTCCTCCCAGCATACGCGGGAGGTCCGATTGCTTCAGCAGCGTCTCGAGATTGAGCGCCGGCGCCTGCCGCGTAAACGGCAATTGCGCAACCCATATCCGCTCGAGTTTTGCGACATAGTCGGGAATCTGCACCGCGAGGGCGGCCGCTTCGTTCGCAAGCACGAGGACCACGAAATAAAGAGCGGCGCCGATTACCGCGAACGCCGTCGGCCAAGCCAACCAAACGGGAAAGCGCCAGCGCCCAAGCAGATCCGTCAGCGCATTGAGAATGGCCCAGAGCAGCAAGGCGAATGCCAACGGAACCAGCAATGGCTGCCCGTAAACCAGGAGCGCCAGCAGCACCGTGCCGATGATGAACGAATTCGCCAGCTTTCGATCGTCGATTCTCATTTCGCTCTTGTCGTTCGCCTTGCAGTTTCACTATCGGGCTTTCCGCCGAACGCGCCCTGGGCAGTGTGCATTCTGGTCGGCCGAGCCGGACTGTCGCAAGACACGTAACGTCACCGGCCGAGTATCCACGGCGACGGCGATATTCTCATATGAAGGACCATAACGCTCGGCTCCGAATAGAGATAGTCGGCGGAAGCGACCAACACATTTGCGGCCCAGATGCGCGGCGACGACGCAGGCAAGAAGGCGGCGCGTTGCAGGCCTCGATCGGCATCGATAGGCCGTCTCGCGAAAACCGGTCGAATCTTTGATCTGGATCAGCCCACAGGCGCCGGATTGCCGCTAGAGTTTTTCTTGCCGATCGGAGTGCGCGCGCATCGAGGGAGCTGCGCCCCAAGCTGCGCATCGGCTGACGTTCACAAAATTTCGGAAGCCACTGGCATGACGACCTATATCCTCGGTGTCCCCGGCACGGAAATCGTCCGGCTGTTACGCCGCGAAACCGCGGCCGCCGGCGGTCAGCCCGAACTATTCTACAACGTCTGGGAAGACTACATCGTCGAGGAAGAGTTTGACCGTCATGCCTTTGGCATTCGTGATGGCCGAGAATACAGCCTCGTGAGCATCGAGGCAGTCCTTAACATCGAGCCCCGCGTCGAGCGCGATTATTGGGTGCTCAAAGTCATCGCGAATCACGAGCTAGGTCCCCAAAACCGTGATCAAGTGAACGCTCTCGTGAGAGCCGAACTGACGCTCGACGCGTTCGCGACGGGCTTCCTATCGCCTGACAACGAGGTGTCGGTGCGGCTTGAGGCAGAAACGGCGAAGGCTAAGGAAGATTTTGGCCGCTGGCTTGTCGAGAAACGAAGACGATATCCCGCCGGCGAGGACAAGCCGCATGGTGATATGGGTTTGGGGGTCACGGCGGGCACCGCTGGAAAGAAATACGAAAGAATGACCGAAACCACTTCCAGCACCGGAACGTGGAATTATCGTGCGCGCGAGACCGTCGGAGTCTTCGCCGATCCGGAAGCACTCGAAGCCGCTGTTGATGAGCTCGAGGTCTCCGGCTTCGATCGGGCGGCGCTATCCGTGCTTGCGAGCGACGATAAGGTCAAGGAGCGATTGGGCCGCCTCTATCGTGCCGTCGCGGAAATCGAGGATGACCCCCGAGCACCGCAGGCCGCCTTTGTCTCCAAGGACTCCCGGGTTGGGGGCGAGGCGGCCGCCGTGGGCATTCCCTTCTACATCGGCGGCATCGCGGGCGCCTTTGCCATCGTCGCTTCTGGCGGCGCGCTGGCGGCGACGATTGCCGCGGCAATCGCCGGCGGGGCGGCCGGCGCCGGACTGGGTGCCCTTCTCGCACGGGCTATCGCCCGCCGGCACGCGGATCATGTGTTGGAGCAACTTGCGCAAGGCGGCATGATCTTGTGGGTCAGCGTACCAAACGAGACTGCGGAGAAACTCGCGATCGAGATCTTGACGAAAGCCGGCGCTCGCGATGTCCATGTGCATGAGATTCAGCGCGAATGGTCTCTCAGGGATCGGCCTTTGTCCCGCGTGAATATCGATCCGCTCTTGGAGCGCGACCGCCCGGCTTCAACCGATAGGCCCCGCCGACCCGAGTAAGCGAGATGGCAACTAAGGGCGACAAAAGCCAACTTCCTGCCTCGATCCAAAAGGCCGAGATCGACGCCTTTTTGCGCAAGGTCGCGGCGATGCCCGTGCTACGGCCCGAAGGCGGACGCGGACGGCTTATCTTCGCCATGGACGCAACCGCAAGCCGCGAGCCGAGCTGGGACCGCGCCTGCGGGATCCAGGGCGAAATGTTCGACGCGACGTCGGCTTTGGGCGGCCTCGATGTCCAGTTGGTTTTCTATCGGGGATTCAATGAATGCAAGGCGAGCCGGTGGCTCTCGAATGCGGCGTCGCTCCACGCCGCGATGCGTGCCGTATATTGCGCCGGCGGCGAAACGCAGATCGGCCGGGTCTTGCGCCACGCGCTGATAGAGGCGGAGCTCCATCGCGTCGGCGCGCTGGTATTTGTAGGCGATGCGATGGAAGAGAAGCTCGACCAACTCTGTAACCTGGCGGGCGATCTCGGCCTGCGCGGCGTGCCGGTATTTCTGTTTCATGAGGGCAGCGACCCGGTGGCAGCGCATGCCTTCCAAGAGATCGCGCGGCTGACACGTGGAGCTTATTGCCGCTTCGATGCGAGCAGTGCCAAGGAGCTGCGTGCTCTACTCGGCGCTGTTGCCGCTTACGCCGCCGGCGGTCAGCGTGCTCTCGCCGATTATGGTAAGGCCACGGGTGGCGCCGCGCTGTCGCTGGCATATCAACTCGGCGCCGGCAAATAATCTCGATGCCTTAAAATAATGAAGGCCGCGAATTCAGGAACAAGCATGAGTGATCTTGGAACAATCGTCCTTCATCCAGTAGGCATCGTGCGCTCCAGCCTGGCGCGCCGCGAGGACGCGCCTCGGCAGGGGTTCGAAGGCGCCCCGGAAGCTTGGCTCGACATCGATCCGCGCTTCGCCGAGGGGTTGGAGGGCATAACCCCGGATTGCGAGATCATCGTGCTGACCTGGTTTCACCAGGCCTTTCGCGATCGGTTGAAAGTCAATGTTCACCATCGCACCGGCGCGCCGGCAGGCGTCTTCGCAACCCGGTCTCCTCATCGACCCAATCCGATCGGTCTACACCGCGTCAGAGTCCTGGAATTCGACGGCCCGCACCGCCTGAAAGTGTCGCCGCTCGAAGCGATAGACGGTACGCCGATCATCGATCTGAAGCCGGTCATGTCGAGCGTGAAAGACGATTGAGAATGAGCCACGCCTGCACCGCTGGCGGAGGATTTGCGCGTTATTGGCGCCGCTTGAACCGCAGGACGGATCGGCGATGTATCTCATACGGCTGCGCCAGCTGCGCCGCAGCCTTGCGGTAACTAATTAGGTGAGATCGTCGATATAAACCGCTTACCGATGCCCGCTTACCGATGCGGCTTCGTTTCACCTGCAGCACGGTACGCGCCAACCCGCTCGGCTTGGTTCTTCCGAACGGCATGAATCTGCGAACTATGCACCTGGGCCTCGCGATTACATGCCGGTTGGATCGACGCGCGGGCCGACAAGCGCTCTCCAATCGCCAACGCAGTCCTCGCGCGGCCGATCGAAAACGCTTAGCCTTTCCCGGGCTGGACGACTTCCACCGGCATGTGGCTTAACTTCGCAAATATTCGGCCCCGCCGGCGCAAAGGCCACCAATCGTAGAGATAGATTTGCATCGGCCGCCACATTGCGACCCAGCCTGCGATCGTCAGGCTTTCACGCAGCATGGTCGCCCAGGTCCCTGTCTCGCCGGCGAGCACGGTCCTAATGACGACAAGACAGGCGGCCAGGAATGCCAAACCAATGAACAGGCTCGTCCGGCCTTGCTTCATCAGGCGCCTGAACTCGAGATCGGTAAGCTGGGCGCGGTGGGCAAAATGGTTATGAACGGCCTCCCGGATCAATTCCTTGGGGTCCTCGGCTGGCCACTGATCCAGATAGATGCGCAGCCTCACCGGTGCGGCCGGCGGAAACTCCTGCGCCCAGCCCAGGATGAATTCTTCCGCGCCGTCGGCGAGATCCTTCTCGATGAAGGGGGAAGGGTCCATCGAATTGAAGAGTTGGTTCACGTCACGCAGCTTCAGCTTGATGCTGTGCGAGTGATCTGGGTCCGCGGTAGCGGCGCGGGGTGAGGAAAGGCGCATGGGCTGAGGTCTCTGACGCGTTCACGACCCGCTGCTTTTAACAAGATCGGCTTTCGTTGGCCGGGGGTGACGGCCGGGTTCCTACTCTACTCGAAAAGGACGTCAAGAAACTCCGATTAGACATCGAGACGTGCCGACTATCGGCTGATTGGTCCTCGAGCATCGGCTCTCCGATCTTTTTGCGCGGCGTGCACCGGACCGGCGCCCTGGGCTGGCCACTCGGCTGCCATTTCTTGATGTGCATCAATGCCGATCCTGATTGGTCGGCCATCCTGACCGCGCAAGGGTGCTCGACAGGAGCGAAGCATGGACGGCAACTTACAAAAGCAGCAGATCTCAAACGCGTTGCTGCCTGCCAACGACACAGTCCGCCGCGTCGATCGGTCGGAAACGCGCCCGCCTGCGGGCAGAGGGGGGCGACTCGATGCCGGCATGTTCCTGCTGGGCAGCATGCTCCGCCCCATCATCCGCAAGGGCACTTTGACGGTCGTTTCACACAACGGCCAGAGATATAATTTTGGTGCGGGCGAGCCTTCGGTCACGGTGCGCATCACCAAGCCGGCGATGGTCCGGCGGCTATTCCTCAATCCCGATCTTGCGCTCGGCGAAGCCTATATGGATGGTGCGCTGCAGGTCGAGGACGGCACCATCTACGATCTTCTCGATCTTTGCTTGGCCAATCTCGGTTGGGATCGCGGAAATTGGATCCAACGCACTCGCGCGTTCGGCCGGCGCCTCGTGCGACGATTTGGGCAGCATAATTCCGTTCCCATCGCCCGCGCGAATGTGGCGCATCATTACGATCTGTCTGACACGCTTTACGAGCTTTTTCTCGACGCCGACCGTCAATATTCCTGCGCCTACTTCACGTCGCCGAACGTCACCTTGGAATATGCTCAAGAGCAGAAGAAGCGCCACATCGCGGCGAAGCTCCTGCTGCGTCCCGGCCAGCGAGTCCTCGACATCGGCTCGGGATGGGGCGGTCTTGCCCGTTATCTCGCGCGTGTGGCCAATGTCGACGTCACCGGCTTGACCTTGTCGACCGAGCAGCACCGATATGCGAGGCAGCGTGCAATCGAGATGGGGCTGAGCGAGCGAGCACAATTCTTTCTCCGGGATTACCGGAACGAGAACGCTCGCTACGACAGGATTGTCTCCGTGGGCATGTTCGAGCATGTCGGCGTGGGACATTATCGCGAGTATTTCGAGGCTGTCCGAGACCTCCTGGTGGAGGACGGCGTGGCGCTGATCCACACGATCGGCCGCGCCGACGGTCCGGGCGCGGCCAATCCTTGGATCGATAAATACATTTTCCCCGGAGGATACACGCCGGCGCTCTCGGAAATCGTGCCCGTCATCGAGCGCGCCGGTCTCCACATCACCGATATCGAGGTGCTGCGTCTGCACTATGCCGAAACGCTGAAAGCATGGCGGCAGCGCTTCATGGCCAATCGCGCCGAAATCGCAACGATCTATGACGAGCGGTTCTGCCGGATGTGGGAATTCTACCTCGCGGCGTCTGAGGCGGCGTTCCGGCATGGTGGCCTGGTCGTCTTTCAGATCCAGCTGAGCAAGCGGATCGATAGCGTCCCCCTCACGCGAGATTATGTCCCTGATTGGGAGCATCATCGTGGCGAGAGCAATCAGCCGCGGCGCGCCGGCGTCTGAGTCAGATCAACGATTGCCGGCGACATGGGCACTAACCTCCGACAATCGCCGAAGAAGAGGTCCGGCAGTGGCTGCAAAAGAATTGCCGTTAATGGGTTCGAGCGCATCGGACCTCTTGTATGGCGGGCCAGACGGCAGGCAGCGGAGGGCGATGAATCGTGACGCAATCCGACGAAAAAATAGTTCTGACGCGTTCCGACCTCAATGCGCTGATTGGCGCGCTTATTGGGCGTGGTTACCGCGTCGTCGGACCGAAATTGCATGATCAGGCGATCATCTATGACGACATCGCCGGCGTCGAGGATCTCCCGGCTGGCTGGACGGACGAGCAGGACGGCGGACATTATCGGCTGGAACGGCGCGACGATGACGCGCTCTTCGGCTACGCCGTCGGCCCGCATTCCTGGAAGAAATACCTGCACCCGCCCCGTCTCCAATTGTGGAGCGCCGAACGCCTCGAAACCGGCTTCGCGGTCAATTGCGAGCGGGAAGCGATCCCGCCCTTCGCCTTCATCGGGGTCCGCGCCTGCGAGATCCGGGCAATCGCGATCCAGGACCAGGTCCTCCTCGAGGGGCCGCATGTCGATCCGCACTATCAGCTTAGGCGCGCCCGTGCCTTCATCCTCGCGGTCAATTGCGGCAAGGCCGGCGGCACCTGTTTCTGCGTCTCGATGGGAACGGGGCCTTGTGTCAAGTCGGGCTTCGACGTCGCGTTGACCGAACTCACAGATGCCGGCGAGCCGATCTATGTCGCCGAAGCTGGCTCGCCGATCGGTGCGGAGGTTCTTTCCATCCTGCCCGGCCGCGCCGCGCAGCCGGCGGAAATCGAAGCGGCCGAGGCGGCGGTTGCGCGGGCGGCCGCGACGATGGGGCGGTCGATGGAGACAGAGGGCATCCGCGATCTTCTGATGAGCAATCTCGACCATTCGCGCTGGGATGACGTGGCCGAGCGATGCCTAACATGCGGCAATTGTACCATGGTCTGCCCAACCTGCTTCTGTACGTCAGTCGAGGATGCCAGCGACCTTTCGGGCGAAAAGGCCAGCCGGTGGCGGCGCTGGGATTCCTGTTTCACGATGGACTTCTCCTACATCCATGGCGGCAGCGTGCGGTCCTCGCCCAAATCGCGCTACCGCCAATGGATGACCCATAAGCTTGCAAGCTGGATCGACCAGTTCGCCACGTCCGGCTGCGTCGGCTGCGGGCGATGCATCACGTGGTGTCCAGTCGGCATCGATATCACCGAGGAGGCGCGGGCCATTCGCGGAGAGCCAGCTCAAGAGGTAAAATCATGATTGAAGGAATGGACGCGATCGTCCGCGAGCACAGCTTTTTCGCGGGCCTCGACGAGGATACCATCAAGCTGATCGCAGGCTGCGCCCGCAATGTGCGCTTCAACGCCGGCGAATATCTCTTTCGCACGGGCGGGCCGGCCGACGAGTTCTATCTCCTGCGGCACGGTCGCGTGGCGCTCGATGTCGTAGCGCCCGGCCGTGCCGCGGTCACGATCGAGACCGTCGGCGAGGGTGAGATCGTCGGCGTGTCTTGGCTCCTCCCGCCTTATCGCTGGCACCTCGACGCGCGTGCTGTCGATCTCGTCCGCGCGATCGGCATGGATGCCAAGTGTCTGCGCCAAAAATGTAACGCCGACCACAATGTCGGCTACGTCATGATGATGCGCTTTGCGCCATTCCTCGTCGAACGGCTCCAGGCCATGCGGCTGCAACTCCTCGATGTCTATGGAACGCCCGGCTGAGCGAAACGCGGTGCCGGCCGCCGATCCCATGGTGCCGTCCGTCGCGCGCGTCATGCGCGTGCGGCGCGAATTGAGGGATGTCTGGACGCTCGATATCGAACCGGGCTCTGCCGGTTTCGTCTTCGCACCCGGCCAGTTCAACATGCTCTACGCCTTCGGCGTGGGCGAAGCGGCGATCTCGATCAGCGGCGACCCGGCCGAGCCGGACACGCTCGTTCATACCATTCGCGCCGTCGGCAAGGTGTCGGGCGCGCTGACCCGGCTGAAGCCAGGCGATTTCGTTGGGCTGCGCGGGCCTTTCGGCGCCGGCTGGCCGGTCGAGAAAGCCGTCGGATCCGACGTCGTCCTGGTCGCGGGCGGGCTCGGACTCGCGCCTCTCAGACCGGCGCTCTACCGCCTCTTGGCGACGCGAGTGAACTATGGCCGAATCATTCTTCTCTGCGGGGCGCGCAGCCCACGCGACATCCTCTTTCGCGTTGAGCTCGAACGCTGGCGGCGGCGCCTCGATATGGAGATCGAAGTTACCGTCGACCATGCCACGTCAGACTGGCGCGGCAATGTCGGTGTGGTCACGACGCTGATCGCGCGCGCCGCCTTCGATCGGCATCACGCGATCGCATTCGTTTGCGGGCCGGAGATCATGATGCGCTTTGCCGCGGCTCAGCTGGAACGAGCCGGCGTTCCCGATGAGGCCATCTACCTCTCGATGGAGCGCAACATGAGATGCGCGATTGGCCATTGCGGCCATTGCCAATTCGGCGCAGATTTCATCTGCAAAGACGGGCCGGTGATGAGCTTCGGCCATCTTCGCGATCGGCTCGGGCGCTCGGAGATCTAACATGGCCGCGCGGAAGCCCAAGCTTGCGGTGTGGAAATTCGCCTCCTGCGATGGCTGCCAGCTCACCCTTCTCGATTGCGAGGATGAATTGTTCGCCGTCGCCGACGCGGTCGAGATCGCGTATTTTCCAGAAGCGACCCGCGGCGTCATCAAAGGCCCTTACGACGTCTCTCTGGTCGAGGGTTCGATCACCACGGCGCATGATGCCGAGCGGATCAAGGCGGTGCGTAGGCAATCGAAGACGCTGATCACGATCGGAGCTTGCGCAACCGCCGGCGGCATCCAGGCGCTTCGCAACTTCGCCGATGTTGCCGCGTTCACCTCGGTCGTCTACGCGCGCCCAGAATATATTTCGACGCTCGCCACCTCGACGCCAATCATCGCCCATGTGCCGGTCGATTTCGAACTCCGCGGCTGCCCGGTCGACAAGTATCAGCTCATCGAGGTGCTCTCCGCCTTCCTCGCCGGGCGGCAGCCCGTGACCCCGGCTCACAGCACCTGCATCGAATGCAAACTGAAGGGCAATGTCTGCGTCATGGTCGGCCGCGGCACGCCCTGTCTGGGGCCAGTGACCCATGCCGGCTGCGGCGCGTTGTGTCCGACCTATAACCGCGGCTGTTATGGCTGCTTCGGACCGATGGAGAGTCCGAACACCAAAAGTCTCAGCACCCAACTCTCGGCACAAGGCATGGATGAACGGGCTTTGAGCCGCGTTTATCGGACATTCAACGCCGCTTCAAAACCGTTCGAGGACGAGTCCAAACGCCATGGTTCGTAAAACGATCAAGGTGGATTATCTCGCCCGCGTCGAAGGCGAAGGCGCGTTGACCGTGACCATCCGGGATGGCCGAGTGACCCATTCCGAACTCAGGATTTTCGAGCCGCCGCGCTTCTTCGAGGCCTTCCTGCGCGGGCGCGCTTTCAGCGAGGCGCCGGACATTACGGCGCGAATTTGCGGTATCTGTCCGGTCGCCTATCAAATGAGCGCCGTTCACGCGATGGAGGATGCGCTCCAGATCAAAATCACGAAGCCGATTAGAGACTTGCGCCGCCTCCTCTATTGCGGCGAATGGATCGAGAGCCATGCTCTCCACATCTATATGCTGCACGCCCCCGATTTCCTCGGCTATCAGGGCGCCATCGAAATGGCCCGAGACCACGGCGAAATCGTCAAGCGAGGATTGGATCTAAAGAAGACGGGCAACGCGTTGATGAGCGCCATCGGCGGCCGGGAAGTCCATCCGATTAACGTGCGCGTCGGAGGCTTTTATAAAGCGCCGTCGAAACGCGAATTGGCGGTGTTGACCGAGCCGTTGAAGCGGGCGCGCGACAAGGCGCTGGAGACGGTCCGCTGGGTCGCCGGATTCAATTTCCCCGATTGCCGGCGCAACTATGAACTGGTTGCGCTGGGCCATCCGGACGAATACCCAATGAGTGAGGGACGTATCGTCTCCAACAGGGGGTTGAATATCGGCGCGTCCGAATATGACGACCATTTTGTGGAGAGCCACGTCGCCCATTCCAATGCGCTGCAATCGCGAACGCGAGCGGGTGGGACCTATCTGGTCGGACCGCTTGCAAGGTTCGCTCTGAACTTCCAGCAGCTTACGCCGCTCGCTCGGGATGCCGCGAAGGCGGCGGGGATCCCTTCCCCATGCACCAATCCCTATCAGAGCATCGTGGTGCGGGCGATCGAGGTGCTTTACGCCTGCGACGAGGCACTCCGTACCATTGCCGGCTACGAGGAACCGGACCGGCCCTTCGAGCCGGCGGAACCCCACGCCGGCCTGGGTTTTGCGGCAACGGAAGCGCCGCGCGGGATGCTCTATCACCGTTATCGCCTCGGCGACGATGGCACGATCTTGGAAGCGCAGATCGTGCCGCCGACCTCGCAGAACCAAGCGACGATCGAGGAGGACCTGACGGTCTTCATCAACGACTGGGTCGATCTCCCCGACGAAGCGTTGAAGCACCGTTGCGAGCAGACGGTGAGGAACTACGACCCCTGCATTTCGTGCGCGACCCATTTCCTTGATCTGCGCATCGATCGAGAATGAGAAATGGCGATGACGGATAGGCGCAGCGGCATGCTGATCATCGGCATCGGCAATCCAGATTGCGGCGACGACGCCGCTGGCCGCGCCGCCGTGGCGAGGCTGAAGGCGCGCGGGCCAAAGGATATGCGGGCGATCGAAAGCGACGGCGAAGCGACCACGCTTCTCGCCCGTTTCTCGGAAGCGGACGAGATCATTCTCATCGACGCGGCGATGTCGGGCGCCGCACCGGGAACGGTCCGGCGCTTCGACGCGCATCAAACGCCCCTGCCGGCAGCGCGGTTTGGCATGTCGACACATGGCTTCGGCCTCGCCGAGGCGATCGAGCTTGCCCGCGCGCTCGACCAATTGCCAGTGCGCTGCGTCGTCTATGCGATCGAGGGACGGTCCTTCACGCGCGGCGATCGGCTTTCGCCGGATGTAGAAGCTGCCGTCGAAGCGGTGGTCGCGGATATCCTCGACATGGTCTCCGAGGGAGCGGGCTGACGATGCACGAGCACGGGCTGATCAATGATCTAATGCGGCGCATTGCGCGCGTGGCGGAGGCGGAAAAGGCCGAGCGCGTCGTCGCAATCTCGGTCTGGCTCGGCGCGCTCAGCCATATGTCGCCGGATCATTTCCGCGAGCATTTCAACCGGGCCTCGGCGGGGTCCCTGGCCGACGGCGCGCGGCTCGACATCACCACCTCCGACGACATTCACGATTCTGCTGCCGCCGACGTCCTCCTGAAAGGGATCGAAGTCGAGAGCGAACGCTGATGGATATCGCCCCTCTGTCACCAAAGGCACGAGCGTCCCGCGAGCGCAGGCGGTTCTCCTTACGCGGCGCGGTGCAGGGCGTCGGCTTCCGGCCCTTCATCTATCGCCAGGCGCAGGCGCTCGGCCTCGCCGGTTTCGTGGTCAATACGCCCGAGGGCGTCTCGATCGAGGTGGAAGGCCTGCCGGAGGCCATCGGTTCGCTCGTGGTGAAGATCGAGCGAGAGCCGCCGCCCAACGCGCGGATCACCGATCTCGCCGGGGAAGCAATGTCGCCCCTTGGTGACGCGATCTTCGAGATTCGGCAGAGCGTGATCGCCGGACCGTCGAACGCGACGATCCTTCCCGACCTTGCGACCTGCGAAGATTGTCGTGCCGAGATTTTCGACCCCGGCAACCGCCGCTACCGGTATCCCTTCAGCAATTGCACGAATTGCGGGCCGCGTTTTTCGATCATCGCTGACCTGCCCTACGACCGGACGCGGACAACCATGCGAGCGTTCCCGATGTGCGCTTCATGCGAGGCAGAATATGGCGACCCCGGCAACCGGCGCTTCCATGCCGAGCCGAACGCCTGTCCGGCTTGCGGACCCCGGCTCGCATTATGGAATCACGAGGGCGGCCTGCTGGCGGAACGCGATGCCGCGTTGCTTGAGGCTGCGCATGCGCTGCGTCGCGGCGAGATTGTTGCGGTGAAGGGGCTCGGTGGTTTCCACCTCATGGTCGACGCGCAGAACGAGGCGGCAGTCCGACGCCTCAGGGCGCGCAAGCATCGCGAGGAGAAGCCATTCGCGGTGATGTTCCCATCCCTGGCCGAGGTCAGGGAGGCCTGCGCTGTCAGCCATGCCGAGGCGGCACTTCTTACGGGCCCGGAACGGCCGATCGTCTTGCTGAGGCGGCTGAGCAACGATCTGGCGGCAGGCGTTGCGCCGCGCAATCCTTTCATCGGCGCGATGCTGCCCTATACGCCACTCCATCACCTCCTCCTCTCCGAACTCGGTTGTCCGATCGTGGCGACGAGCGGCAATCTCTCCGACGAGCCCATCGTCACCGACGAGAAGGAGGCGCTGACCCGCTTGGCCGGGGTCGCCGACTGCTTTCTCGTTCACGATCGGCCGATCCTCCGCCCGCTCGACGATTCGATCGCGCGTATCGTCGCGGGCCGGCCGCAAATTCTGCGCCGGGCGCGCGGTTACGCGCCTCTGCCGGTTGTCGGCGGTGACATACCGCCGGGAATTCTCGCGCTCGGCGGCCATCTCAAAACGACGATCGCGCTCTCCACCGGTTCGGGAATCGTGCTCAGCCAGCATCTTGGCGACCTCGAAACCGCCGAGGCGCGAGAAGCTTATGCGCGCGCCGCGAACGACATCGCGGACCTCTACCGGACGCGGCCGCGCCTCGTCGCCCGCGATCTCCACCCGGACTATTATTCAAGCCGCTTAGCCGAAACCGTGGGTCTGCCCTCGGTCGCGGTCCAGCACCATCTCGCTCATGTCATGGCCTGCATGGCCGAGCACGGCCTTGCGCCGCCGGTACTCGGCATCGCGTTCGACGGGACCGGCTATGGGACCGACGGGACGGTGTGGGGCGGAGAGTTCGTGCTTGTCACGGATTCCGGCTGGCGTCGCGTCGCCCATCTCAGGCCGTTCCGGTTGCCAGGCGGCGAGGCGGCGTCCCGGGAGCCGCGGCGGGCGGCCTTCGGTCTGCTTTACGAGGTTTTCGGGCGGGACGTCCTGACCATGACGGACCTCCCGCCGGTCGCAGCTTTCTCTTCCGCCGAGCGCAACATCCTTGCCGCCATGATCGATCGCGGGCTGAATGCGCCGGTCACGACGAGCGCCGGGCGCTTGTTTGATGCCGTCTCGGCGCTGACGGGGCTGCGGCAACGGGCGAGCTATGAGGGCCAGGCTGCGGCGGAACTGGAGTGGGCGATCGAGGGTGCGGATCGTGCCGCTTCCGAGACGAGCGCAGGGCTCTATCCGCGTCATTCCGCCGAAGGCCGGAATCCAGAAACACAGCCACCCAATCAAACTCGGGGTCCCTGGCCCCCGACTTTCACGGAGGTGACAGTGAATGGCGCGGCGATCGCGCCGCGCCTTCCTTCCGGAGATGGAAGCCACGACGCTCGACTCTCAGGTACGAATGCGACGCCCAAGGGCCGGGCCTATGGTTTCGCGCTCCGGGACGTCGGGAAGCTTGATGGGTCGCTGGTCATTGACTGGGAGCCCGCGCTTCGCGCCCTCCTTGTCGATATCCATCGCGGCGTCACGACGGCCATCATCTCTGCGAGATTCCATGCCGGCCTCGCCGCCGTGATCGGAGACGTGGCAGCGCGCATCGGCGAGCCGAAGGTCGTATTGACGGGAGGCTGCTTTCAGAATGCGCGCCTGACCGAAACCACGATCGAGACTCTCTGCGCCGGGGGTATGACGCCCTATTGGCACGAGCGGGTGCCGCCGAATGATGGCGGGCTCGCCCTCGGCCAGGCGGTTTGGGCGGCGCGGATGATCGAGAAAGGAGAGGCATCATGTGCCTAGCCATTCCGGGCAAGGTTCTCACCATTGCCGGCGACGACCCGCTGACGCGGACGGCGCGGGTCGATTTCGGCGGCATCGTCAAGGAGATCAACCTCGCTTTCACGCCGGAGGCGAGGCTCGGCGACTATGTCCTCGTTCATGTCGGCTTCGCCATTACATTGATCGACGAGGCCGAGGCCAATCGCGTCTTCGAACACCTCGCCGCGATCGGCGAGATCGAGGCGGATCTCGCGACGAATGTTAGGCAACCGTCATGAAGTTCCGCGACGAATATCGCGACCCCGCGGGGGCGCGGCGTTTCGCCGAGGCAATCGCCCGCGTGGCAACCCGGCCATGGAATATCATGGAAGTCTGCGGCGGCCAGACGCACGCGATTCTCCGCTACGGCATAGACCAGCTTCTGCCGCCCGAGATCACGCTAATCCACGGGCCCGGCTGCCCGGTTTGCGTGACCCCGGTCGATTATGTCGACAAGGCGATCGAGATCGCCAACCGGCCGGGGACGATTCTTTGCTCTTTCGGCGACATGCTGCGCGTGCCGGGAAGCGGCGGCGATCTCCTGGCCGCGAAATCGCGGGGCGCCGACATCCGCATTGTGTATTCGCCGCTCGACGCGCTCCAGATCGCGCGCCGCGCTCCAGACCGCGAGGTGGTCTTCTTCGCCGTCGGCTTCGAGACGACGGCACCGGCAAACGCGATGGCCGCCTATCGGGCAAAGCGCGAGGGGCTCCGGAATTTCTCGCTGCTCGCCTCGCACGTCCTGGTGCCGCCCGCGATGCGGACGATCCTCTCCGCGCCGGTCAACCGGGTCCACGGTTTTCTCGCCGCGGGCCATGTGTGCGCGATCATGGGCTTCGAGGAATATGAGCCGATCGCCGCGCGCTACCGCGTGCCGATCGTCGTCACCGGTTTCGAGCCCCTCGACATCCTTGAAGGTTTGTATCGGTGCGTCCGCCAGCTCGAGGCCGGCCGCGCCGAGATCGAGAACCAGTACAGCCGGTCGGTCAACCGGGCCGGCAATCTGCCGGCCCAGGAGATCATGCGCGAAGTCTTTCGGGTTGTCCGGCGGCGCTGGCGCGGCATCGGCGTGATCGAGAGTAGCGGCCTGGCGCTGGCCGACGCCTATCGAGGATACGATGCCGAAGAGCGCTTCGGCGCAGTCGGCGCAGGCGAGGAGGCGGTCAGCGAATGCATCGCGGGCCTCGTCCTCTGCGGCGAAAAGAAGCCTTCGGACTGTCCGGCCTTCGGTACGCGCTGCACGCCCGAGCATCCGCTCGGCGTCACGATGGTCTCTTCGGAAGGCGCCTGCGCTGCCTATTACCGCTATCGCCGAGCGCCAGCGGCGGCGGAGTAGGTTTCGATGGCCGACGACGAATTCGCGTTGTCATGCCCGGTGCCTGCACCTACAGGAGACGTCGTTCAGCTCGCACATGGCGGCGGTGGGCGCATGACCGAGCGCCTGCTCGATGCCGTGTTTCGGCCGGCCTTTGATGATCCGCTGCTCTCCCGCCGGCATGACGGAGCGCGACTGCAACTGGCGGGCCCGCTCGCCTTCACCACCGATTCCTATGTGGTCAAGCCGTTGGTCTTTCCTGGCGGCGACATTGGCTCGCTCGCCGTCAACGGCACGGTCAATGATCTTGCCATGTGCGGCGCGCGGCCGAGTTTCATGAGCGCTGGCTTCATCCTCGAGGAAGGGCTGAGCATTGCGCTCCTGATGAGTATCGTCGCTTCGATGCGCGAGTCCGCGTCGGCGGTCGGCATACGCATGGTGACCGGCGATCTTAAAGTCGTCGATCGCGGCAAGGCGGACGGAATGTTCATCAATACAAGCGGCATCGGCACGATCGTCGCGCGATCTCCGATCGAGCCGCAAAGCGTGATGCCCGGCGACACCGTGATCCTCTCCGGGGATGTCGGCCGGCACGGCATCGCCGTTTTGGCGGCGCGCGAAGGGCTTGGCTTCGAATCGGCGATAATCAGCGATTGCGCGTCGCTGGCGGAGCCGGTCCTCGCGCTCTTCGAGGCGGGGATTGCGGTCCATTGCCTGCGCGACCTGACGCGCGGCGGGCTTGCTGGTGGGCTTGTCGAGATCGCTGAGACTGCCGGGCTAGCGATCGGAATCGACGAACAGGGCGTGCCGATCCGCGAAGATGTGGCTTCGGCCTGCGAAGTGCTCGGCCTCGACCCCTTTCACATCGCCAATGAGGGACGTTTCGTCGCCTTCGTGCCAGCAGGTGATGCGGCGCGTGCGATCGAGGTGCTTCGCTGCCATGCGGTATCGGCGGGTGCGAGCGTTATTGGCACGGTTGCGGCCAGCCCGGCGGGGCGAGTCACCTGCAAGAGCGCGATCGGCGGAACCCGCGTCATCGATATGCTCTCGGGCGAGCAACTGCCACGCATCTGCTAAATGTATCTGTCGGCAGAATATTTGAGACGATAGGCGCGGGATCGAAGGGAGGATCTGGCGCATCTCTTGACTATTTCAAGTGGCCTTGCCGCTTGACGATTGTCTCGGCTGCATAAGATCCTCACCGACAATGGTATCCAATTCGCGGACTTGCCTCGTAACCGCAACGGCTGGGCGGCCGCTATCGGGTTCACCGCTTCGATCAGATTTGCCAAGAGCACGGCATCGAGGCTAAGGCAGATAGGAAACCCTGATCGGCGTCAAACGCCGAGCTTCGGTTGATTGCTCTCGCCACTCCGCCTGCCCGTGGGGTTCTTGATCCATGTCAATGTCATCGTGCGCCATGCGGATCAAATAAAACCTATATATTGAACAGAGGTCGCTGCCCATGGATGTCCGATGGTTTCAAGATATCCGTCTCGAAGACGTTCCATTGGTCGGTGGAAAGAACGCCTCCCTGGGGGAGCTTTATTCCGCCCTCGCCTCGGAAGGCGTCAGAGTGCCGAACGGTTTTGCTCTCACCGCGCAGGCCTATCGTGATGCCTTGGCCAAGGCTGATGCGGTAGGCAAGCTCCATCGGCTTCTTGACGACCTCGACAAGACGGATGTCGAGGCTCTTGCGAAGCGCGCAGCCGAGGCGCGCCAGATCGTCTATGCCGCGACCGGCGGCGACGATCTCCGTCAAGAGATCGTTGTGTCCTATCGCAAGCTGGAGGAGCAGTACGGTCGTGACGTCGCCGTCGCCGTCCGCAGCTCCGCGACCGCGGAAGATCTTCCGACTGCCAGTTTTGCGGGGCAGCATGAAAGCTTCGTCAACATTCAAGGCGAGAGCGACGTGTTCGAGGCGTGCCGGCGTTGCTTCGCCTCGATCTTCACCGATCGCGCCATCGTCTACCGTCTGGATAACGAGTTCGACCATTTCAAGGTCGCGCTCTCGGTCGGGGTCATGAAGATGGTCCGCTCTGATCTCGCCGCAAGCGGTGTAATCTTCACGCTCGACACCGAATCGGGCTTCCGCGACGTCGTCTTCATCACCGCGGCTTATGGCCTCGGTGAGGACATCGTTCAGGGCCGGACCGATCCGGACGAGTTCTATGTCCATAAGCCGACATTCAAGAAAGGCTACCGCGCCATTCTTCGCCGCTCGCTCGGCAAAAAGCAGGTGCGGATGGTCTATGCCCAAGGACACACTGGGGCGACGACACGGACCGTCGCGACGTCGGATGCCGATCGCGAGCGGTTTTGTCTTGCCGACGCCGAAGTGCTGAGCCTCGCTGACTTCGCCATCAAGATCGAGGATCATTATTCCGCCAAGGCCGGCCGGCCGATGCCAATGGATATCGAATGGGCGAAGGACGGCGAAGACGGCCGTCTCTATATCGTACAAGCCCGGCCGGAGACCGTCGCCTCGCAACGATCCGCCGAGGGGTTCGAAACTTACGCTCTCAAGGGGACCGGTCCGGTGCTCGCCACCGGTCGCGCGGTGGGCGAGAAGATCGCCGCGGGTGCCGTGCGGGTGGTCGCCGACGTCAACGGCCTCGCCGCGTTCCGGCCCGGAGAGATCCTGGTCTCCGCAACAACGAGCCCGGACTGGGAGCCGGTGATGAAGACCGCCGCCGGGATCGTCACCAACCGCGGCGGCCGCACCTGTCACGCCGCCATCGTCGCCCGCGAGCTCGGCGTGCCTGCGGTTGTCGGCGCCGAGGGCGCGACGGAAGCGCTCAAGGCGGGGGGCACAGTGACCGTCTCCTGCGCCGAAGGCGAGGTCGGTCGCGTGTATGAGGGACGAATTCCGTTCGAGACCACGCGAATCCCGGTCGGCACGCTCAAGCGGCCTCGTACGGCGATCATGGTGAACCTGGGAAATCCCGATCTCGCTTTCGCAACAGCGATGCTCCCGAATGAAGGCGTGGGACTGGCGCGGATGGAGTTCATCATCAGCGAACATATCGGCGTTCATCCGATGGCGTTGGCGCAGCCGGACAAGGTTGCCTCGGCCGAAGATCGGAAAAGGATATCGAAACTGGTAGGAGGGTATGAGAGGCCCTCTGATTTCTTCACCGAGAGATTATCGGAGGGTGTCGGCACCATTGCCGCGGCGTTTTATCCGAAGCCCGTGATCGTGCGCCTCTCCGATTTCAAGACCAATGAATATGCGAAGCTGATCGGCGGCGAGGGCTTCGAGCCCAAGGAAGACAATCCGATGCTCGGCTTCCGCGGCGCGGCCCGCTATGCACATCCGGCTTACGCCGCGGGCTTTGCCTTGGAATGTGAGGCGCTGCGCCGCGTGCGCGAGGAGATGGGGCTCGACAATCTTCGAATCATGGTGCCGTTCTGCCGCCGCGTCGAGGAAGGCCGCGGCGTGATCGAGGCGATGGCGTCGAACGGGTTGAAACAGGGCGAGAACGGTCTTGAGATCTATGTCATGTGCGAGATCCCGAACAACGTCATTCAGATCGACGCCTTTGCGGCTCTATTCGACGGGTTTTCCATCGGCTCCAACGATCTGACCCAGCTCACGCTCGGCGTCGACCGTGACTCGGAGATCGTCGCCTTCGATTTCGACGAACGTGATCCAGGAATGCTGGAGATGCTCCGTCTTGCGGTCTTGGGCGCCAAGCGAAATAGCCGCCATGTCGGGATTTGCGGTGAAGCCCCCGCGACCTATCCGGAGATTACGAAATTCCTCACCGGGCTTAAGATCGACTCGATCAGTGTCAATCCTGCAAGCCTTCTGCGTACGATGTCGATCGCGCGCGAGGCGGAGGAGGCGGCAGAACGCCGCGGGAAAGGCCGCGTGGCCAGTCAATAATTGTCGGTATGGCGATCATGGCAGCCACTTTCTCGCGCGATCTTCCCGCCGCAATCGCCCCCTTGGAGGACTTGGCGCTCGATCTTCGTTGGACATGGAGCCATGAGGCGGACGAGCTTTGGAAGTGCGTCGACGCTGAAACATGGGACCGCACCCGGAATCCCTGGACGATCCTTCAAAATGCCTCGACGGCGCGATTGAACGAACTGTCGACGGATCATTCGTTCCTTGATCATCTGGGACGGCTGGCCGCGTCGCGACGTGCTTATCTTGAGCGGGTCGGTTGGTTTGCGTCGACCTATGGCATCAGGTCCTTGGCAGGTGTTGCCTTTTTCAGTATGGAATTTGGACTTAGCGATGCGCTGCCGCTCTACGCGGGCGGTCTGGGGATTCTGGCGGGCGACTTTCTTAAGACGGCAAGCGATCTCGGGGTTCCCGCCATCGGTATCGGCCTTCTGTACCAGGAGGGGTATTTCCGGCAGATGATCGACTCCGCGGGATGGCAACACGAGGCCAATCCATACAACGAGCCGGCGACGATGCCGATCCGACCGGTTCTCGGCGGTAACGGGCCGTGGCTGAGGATTCCGATCGAGCTGCCCGGTCGGACGCTCTTTCTGCGGGTTTGGCAGGCCTTTGTCGGACTCGCGACGCTCTACCTCCTCGACACCAACGACCCCCTCAATAGCCCGGTTGACCGAGGCATCACAGGCAAGCTCTACGATGCCGCAACGGAGACGCGCCTTTTGCAGGAGATCGTGCTGGGTGTCGGAGGCTGGCGGACCATTGAGCTGTTGCGGCCAGAGATCGAGGTCTGCCACATCAACGAAGGACACGCGGCGTTTGTGGTACTCGAGCGGGCGCAGCGGCTGGCCCAGCGGACCGGGCTCGGGTTTTGGGAGGCCTGGTGCGTCGCGCGGGCGGGAACTGTGTTCACGACCCATACGCCTGTGACGGCCGGATTCGACCGCTATCCACGCGAACTCGTCGATAGGTATCTCCGGATTCTGATGAGCGCCCCCGACATCTCCGGAGCAACGATGGGGGACATTCTAACACTCGGGCAGAACGATGAAGACGCCCATCCTGGCTCCTTCAATATGGCCTATCTGGCCATTCGCGGATCCTTGGCGAGTTTCGGCGTGAGCCGGCTTCATGAGCGCGTGAGCCGTCAGATTTTTCAGCCGGCGTTTCCACGTTGGCCCCGTCGTCAGGTTCCGGTCGATCATGTCACCAATGGCATTCACGTGCCGTCTTGGGATTCGGCCCAGGCCGATCAAATCTGGACCGATGCCTGCGGCAAGGATCGGTGGCGCGGGATGCCCGACACGCTGCCTAAGTTGATCGAGGCTCTATCGGATGAAGCCCTGTGGGAAATGCGCGGCCAAGGCCGCAAGGAACTGGTTCAAAGCGTCCGTGCGCGTCTCAAGACGCATTTGAGCAGCCGCGGCCTTGCCGTCGACATCGTTGCGCAGGCATCGGCCGCGCTCGATCCGAATATCCTGACGCTCGGTTTCGCGCGCCGCTTCACGGCCTACAAGCGTCCCAACTTGCTCCTTCGCGATGCTGCGCGATTCGGTCGTCTCCTGAACAAGGCTGATCGTCCGTCGCAAATCGTGATCGCCGGCAAGGCCCATCCGGCTGACGACGAAGGCAAGAGAATGATCCAGGAGTGGATCGCTTTCGCGCAACATCCCGAGTTCCGCCATCGGGTCGTATTTCTCGAGGATTACGACATCACGCTCGCCGAAGAGCTCGTCAAGGGCGTGGACGTGTGGATCAATACCCCTCGGCGGCCCTGGGAAGCTTGCGGCACGAGCGGGATGAAGATTCTCGTCAATGGGGGCCTCAATCTGTCCGAGCTCGACGGCTGGTGGGAGGAAGCGTATGCGCCAGAGTTCGGCTGGGCCATCGGGGGCGAACCCAGCCACGGGGAAGCAGAGCAAGACGCGCTCGACGCCGAGGCGCTCTACGTCCTGCTCGAGCGCCGCGTCGCCCCGGAGTTTTACGATCGCGATGCTCAGGGCATGCCGCGCGCCTGGCTCACGCGGATACGTCGGAGCATGGCGGTGCTTACCCCTCGCTACAGCAGCACGAGGATGGTCCACGAGTACATCGCCAAAGCATATCTGCCGGCGGCGCAGGCCCTGCGGGAACGTCTCGCCGACGGTGCGGCGACGGCGAAGAAAATAGCCGAGTGGGAGCGTCGCGTTCGCCAGGCTTGGCCGGGCCTTCATATCGGCGCGATGGTCGTGGCGAGGACCGAAAACGCGATGGCCTTCTCCGTGCCTGTTTATCTTGGCGAAATGTTGTCGGACGACGTCCGCGTCGAGGTCTATGCGGATCCACGTGAGAGCGACGCGCCCGCGATCATTGAACTTGTCCGAGGCAAGGCGATTGCGGGCGCCGTGAAGGGTTATGTCTACGAGGGGCGTGTGCCCCCGACGCGTCGACCCGAGGACTTCACCGTCCGGATCGTGCCCCATCATCCGGGCGTTCGAATTCCAACGGAGCTTCCGCTTATTCTTTGGCAAAGGTAAGCGATTGATCGTCCTGGCGGCAGGCGATGAATAAACGCCGATCATCGTTTGCCGCTGGAGGGTTCTGGTGTGAACATCAAGACAATCATCACCGCGCCGTTCGAGGGACAGAGGCCGGGCACGTCAGGTCTGCGCAAGAAAGTCGCCGATTTTCAGGCGGCCCACTATCTCGAGAATTTCGTTCAGTCCATCTTTGACAGCCTCGAAGGGTTTGTCGGCAAGACACTCGTCCTCGGCGGCGACGGACGGTTCCACAACCGGGAAGCAATCCAGGCGATTCTCCGGATGGCGGCTGCGAACGGGTTCGCCAGGGTACTCGTTGGCCGGAAGGGAATCTTGTCCACGCCGGCCGTCTCCTGCATCGTTCGAAAATTCGGGGCTTTCGGCGGCATCGTGCTTTCCGCAAGCCACAATCCAGGCGGCCCGAACGGCGATTTCGGCCTCAAATACAACATCTCGAACGGCGGGCCCGCGCCCGAGCATCTTACTGAAGCGATCTATGCGCGCAGCAGAACCATTCGGGCGTACCGAACAATCGATGTGCCCGATATCGACATCGACCACACGGGGCGCTCGATACTTAATGGCATGATAGTCGAGGTCATCGACCCGGTGTCGGACTATGCCCAGCTGATGGAGCGGCTGTTCGATTTCGACGTCATCGCGGGCTTGTTCGCGTCAGGCCGGTTCCGCATGCGATACGACGCGATGCACGCCGTCACAGGTCCTTATGCGCATGAGATCCTGGAGCGTCGGCTGGGCGCCCCGCCGGGCACCGTCGTCAATGGCGAGCCGTTGACGGACTTTGGCGGCTTGCATCCCGATCCCAACCTCGTCTACGCGCGTGAGCTCGTCGCCGCGATGACGGGACCGGTCGCGCCCGATTTCGGCGCCGCTTCGGACGGCGACGGGGACCGCAACATGATCCTCGGGCGGGATTTCTTCGTCACCCCAAGCGACAGTCTTGCCATCATCACCGCGAACGCCGATGTGGCCCCGGGCTACCAGAGACGCCTTGCCGGGGTCGCGCGTTCGATGCCCACGAGTTGGGCGGTTGATCGCGTCGCCGCCCAGATTGGCATCCCCTGTTACGAAACGCCGACCGGCTGGAAATACTTCGGCAACCTCCTTGATGCCGGAAAGATTTCCCTGTGCGGCGAGGAAAGTTTCGGCACTGGTTCGGACCATGTGCGGGAGAAGGACGGGCTATGGGCCGTCCTGTTCTGGTTAAACATTTTGGCCACACGGAAAGCATCTGTCGAGCGCATAACCCGAGACCACTGGCGGAAATACGGTCGGCATTACTACGCGCGACACGATTATGAGGCACTCGACAACCGTGTCGCAGAAAACGTCATGGCCGGCCTTCGAGAGCGCGCGCCCGGCTTGATAGGACAAATCATCGGCGGCCAAGAGGTCACCCTGTCCGATGATTTTCGCTACGTCGATCCCGTGGATCATTCGGTCACGGCTCATCAGGGAGTACGCGTCGTTATGTCAGACAAGGCGCGCGTCATCTATCGGCTATCCGGCACCACCACGGAGGCGGCGACGTTGCGCATTTATTTGGAGGCCTACGAAGGCGAACCCAGCCGCCAGCATGCCGAGACCCAAGATGCACTTGCGGAAATGGCTTCGGCGGCGCAGCGGATCGCGCATATAGAGGAAATAACAGGCCGGCATGCGCCGTCGCTCTTGACTTGACCTCGCCAAATCCGATCCGGACATTCGTGACCGGGCAGCTACGGGCGGCGTCTCGAGCTTTCCGAAGCCATGATCCAAATCGCCTCCGGTTGGGCGCCGCTCCAACGCCCGCAGATGTTAGGCGCGCTTCGCGCTCTCCGCGCGGCGTCGAGTGTCAGCCTCTGCCTTCCCCTATCCAATAGCTCTTTCGGGTCCAGGGTCTTCGCTCGCCGGGCCAGATCCCACGACTGCCTGCGGCGTTAGTTCCTGATAGAGCGCGAGGTAGCGACGCGCTGATTCCGACCAACCAAAATCCTGAGCCATGGCCTGACGCTGCACCTTGCGCCAAGCCAAGGGCTGCGCGTGGAGCGCGAGCGCTCGCTCGACACAATGGAGCAAATCTTCTGAATTCGCGTTCTCGAACACGAACCCGGTTGCTGTCCCTCGATGGATCGAGCCTTCGGTCGCGTCCACGACGGTATCGCAGAGCCCGCCCGTGTTTCTGACGACGGGCAAAGTCCCGTAACGCATGGCGTAAAGCTGCGTCAGTCCACACGGCTCGAAACGAGCCGGATGAAGCAAAATGTCGCCGCCCGCCAGAACCCGGTGCGCAAGCGGCTCCTCGTAGCCGATGCGGACCGCGATCCGTCCCGGATATTGGCGTGCCGCCCGCTCAAGGCGCTCTTCGAGATGGTGATCTCCGTCGCCGACCAGCACGCATTGGGCGCCTTGCTCGATGATCCTGGGCAAAGCTTCGGCGACGACATCCGCCATCTTTTGTTCCGTGATCCTGCTCACGAGAACCACGAGTGCGGCCTCGGCGCCCATTTCAAGCCCGAGTTCGGCCTGCAACGCCGTCTTGCATAGCCGCTTGCCGGCGATGTTTTGCCAATTGTAGTTGGCTGGGAGATGGGTGTCGATCGTGGGATCCCAAATCCCGTAATCTGCGCCATTGAGGATACCGACGAGATCTTTCCCGCGACGTTGCAGCGCCCCTTCGAGCCCGCAACCATATTCTGCAGTGAGAATCTCCCGCGCATAGGTGGGGCTCACCGTTGTCAGACGATCGCCATAGCTGATGCCGGCTTTGAGAAACGAAATCTTGCCATAGAACTCAAGTCCGTCCGGGATAAGGCCGCCCTCAAGAAGGCCCAGCTGGGGATAGAGGTCGGCGGGGAACAGACCCTGAAAGGCGAGGTTGTGGATCGTGAACACGGTCGCGGGTCTTTGGCTGGCGGTTTCGGGCAAGATCGCCGGTATCAGCCCGGTGTGCCAGTCATTGGCATGAACAAGGTCGGCCCGCCAATCCGGCAATAGAAGGCCGAGCGAAAGTCGAGCGGCGACATGGTCGAACACCGCGAAGCGTCGCGCATTGTCGGGCCAGTCTTGCCCGGCTTCGTCCTGGTACGGGCCGCCGGAACGCCGAAACAGCGAAGGGCAGTCAACGAGCCAGATAGGCGCGGCTGTGTCCGGTGTGCGCGCGGAGATCAACCGCATCGGACCTGCACCCATGAAATCCGCGACTTCCACCTCCACCGATTTGTTGATCGCGGCTGCGATGGCTTTCGGGTAAGCGGGGAGCAGGAGGTGCATCTCGACGCCCAGCGAGATCAGCGCCTTTGGAAGCGCTGCGCTTACATCGGCGAGGCCGCCAGTCTTGACGAGAGGGAAGATCTCAGCGGATACAAAGAGCACACGCAAGGAACGCTCCCTAGCCCTTTCTTCACAGCGCAACGGGCGCCGGGCAAATACTGCCCTTCCAAAGGCAAAGCCAAACTATGGCGGCCAGCCGCAGAAAGCTTTGACTTAGATCAACCGTAAGCTTCCGCCGGGGCCGCCCGATCGAGCGCCTCTATTCCGCGGCGCCCAAACGGGCGTCGGCCACCGCTCAATTGGCAAATCTCGGCGCCACAGGGCGTGGGATAACGCGGCCGGCGTGGCCTTCAGCTCATTCGCTGGGGACTTCCGAAGCTCGGCGGACGAGAAGCACAAACGAGCGCGGCGCGGCAGCATAGATATCGCCCGGCTCGTATCGACGGCCGCTGCCGTCGAGGCCGTCTCCAACCGACGTGTCGAACACCAGCTCCCATGCCGCCGTCGAATCAAAACGTGGCATCCGATGGTCGATCGTCTCGTGCTCCGCATTCATGATGACAAGAAACGTATCGCCGCTTTCGCCTTCGCCGGCGGCGGTGAGGTGATATTGCCCAGCTTCGCCGCTGAGCACAAAGCTGAGAGAATGCGCACGAGATACGTTCCAATCGACCGGCCTCTTTTCTTGCCCATCGGGACGCAGCCACGTGATGTCCTTTGTCGCCGTTCCGGGTGTCGGCGTGCCGTGAAAAAAGCGGCCGCGGCGGAAGACAACATGCTCACGTCGAAGCTTGATGAGCTTACGGACGAAATCGTGAAGCTTCGCCCCGGTGCCGAGATGTTGCCAACGGATCCAACTGACCTCATTGTCCTGGCAATAGGCGTTGTTGTTGCCTTTCTGCGTGTGGCCGAGCTCGTCGCCGGCCAGCAACATGGGCGTGCCCTCGGAGAGAAGCAGAGTGGCGAGGATGTTGCGCCGTTGCTGCATGCGCCGCTCGCGGATCGCCGGATCTCGGGTTGGCCCTTCGACGCCGCAATTCCAGCTATGATTCTGATCGGTTCCGTCCCGATTGTCCTCGTTATTGGCTTCATTGTGTTTATCGTTGTAGCTGACCAGATCGTGCAGGGTAAAACCGTCATGAGCCGTGACGAAATTGATGCTCGCCCAGCTGCGGCGCCCGTTTTTGTCGAAAATATCGCTTGAGCCGGTGATGCGCCGCGCCAGCTCATCGACGACGCCATCGTCGCCCTTCCAAAAGCAGCGCACGGTATCGCGATATCGGTCGTTCCACTCCGCCCAGCCGGGCGGGAAATTGCCGAGCTGATAGCCGCCTGGACCGATATCCCAAGGCTCGGCAATGAGTTTGACAGGCGACAGGACGGGATCCTGACGAACCGCGTCGAGAAATCCGGAAAACCGATCGAAATGGCCGTCCTGCTCCCGGGCGGTCGCCGTAGCGAGATCGAAGCGGAAGCCGTCGACATGCATTTCCTGAACCCAATAGCGCAGCGAATCCATCACCAAGTGAACGACGCTCGGATGGTGCAGGTTGAACGAATTCTTGCATCCCGTGAAGTCGACGTAGTGACGCTTATTGTTGGGGTCGAGGCGGTAATAAGATGAGTTGTCGATGCCGCGGAAGGACAGGGTTGGGCCGAGCTCATTGCCTTCGGCGGTGTGATTGTAGACCACGTCAAGAATCACCTCGATCCCCGCTACGTGCAGGGCCTTGACCATCGTCTTGAACTCGCCGATCTCGCCATTGGTGAAGTAACGCGCTTCCGGCGCAAACAAGGCGATCGTGTTATAGCCCCAATAGTTGACCAGACCTTTCGCCGTGATCGCGGGTTCATCGATAAAGCCTTGGACAGGCAAGAATTCGATCGCGGTGACTCCGAGGTCGCGCAGATATTCGAGAACGGGCGACGTCGCGACCGCGGCGAAGGTTCCGCGCAAATTCGGCGGCACCTTCTGGTGCAGCTTCGTGAACCCTCGGACATGCGCTTCATAGATGATCGTATCGGTCCAGGCGCGGCGCGGCGATCGATCGTCGCCCCAGGTGTGCGCAATGTCCGCTATCGCGCATTTCGGCATGAACGGTGCGCTGTCGCGCGTGTCGAATGACAGATCGGCTTCATCATGGCCAACCGTGTAGCCGTAGAGCGCGTCGTTCCATGTGAGCCCGCCTATCAGATGCTTGGCATAAGGATCCAGCAGGAGCTTATGGTGATTGAACCGATGGCCATTTTTCGGATCGTAAGGGCCGTACACACGTATGCCGTAGAGTTGGCCGGGCCGCAGGTCGGGAAAATAGCCGTGCCATTTCAGATTGGTGTATTCCGGCAAAGCAATCCGCGCCGTCTCGCGCTTCCCTTTCCCGTCGAACAGACACAACTCCACGCGTTCCGCGTTCTCCGAGAAAATCGCGACGTTGACCCCTTTTCCGTCCCAGGTGGCCCCGAGCGGATGCGGACTGCCCGGCCATACGCGCGTCCCAAATGCCGCTTTGTCTTCGGTCATCCCAAGCGCAGGCCGCGCCATGGCCATCTCCGGTTTCTTCTCGCCAAGGAAAGAACGGCGACCCGCCGCCTGATTGTCTTCTGATCCCGACAACTCAAGTCCCCTGGGGGATCAGGACCAAGGAGGCCAGAGGCGGCAAGGTCAGCGATAGTGAGAAGGGCCGGTTATGAAAAGGAACCGCTTCCGCAAGGCAAACACCGAAATTCCCCACACCGCTGCCGCCGTAGAATTCCGAATCGGTGTTGACGCGCTCGCTATATGATCCCGCACGAGGCACTCCGATGCGGTAATTGCGACGAACGACCGGCGTGAAATTGCAAACCACCACCACGAACTGATCGCGATTCTTCGCGCGCCGAATGTACGAGATGACGCTTTGTACGGCGTCGCGGCAGTCGATCCACTCGAATCCATCCGCTTCGCAATCCAACTCATGGAGGGACGGAATGCCGCGATAGGAGTGGTTCAAATCCCGCACGAGGAGACGCACGCCCGCGTGAAGCGACTCATCGAGCAGATGCCAGTCGAGACCAGCGTCGTGGTTCCATTCGCGCTCCTGAGCGAACTCGTTTCCCATGAACAAGAGTTTCTTGCCGGGCATCGTGTACATAAACGTCAAATAGGCGCGCAGGTTGGCGAATTTCTGCCCGCGATCGCCCGGCATCTTGTTCAGCAGCGAGCCCTTGCCGTGAACGACCTCATCATGCGACAGCGGAAGCACGAAGTTTTCGGTGAAGGCATAAAGAAGCCCGAAGGTGAGGCTATCGTGATAGTGCTTGCGGTACACGGGATCCTTGCTCATGTAGAGCAAGGTATCGTGCATCCAGCCCATGTTCCATTTGTAGCCAAATCCCAGACCGCCGACATAAGTCGGGCGTGAAACCATCGGCCAAGCGGTCGATTCTTCCGCCACGGTGAAAGCCCCCTCGCCATGCGCGTAAACGGCCTCGTTCATGCGCCGAAGGAAGTCGATCGCCTCGAGATTTTCGCGGCCGCCGAATTGATTCGGGATCCAGTCGCCCTCGTGTCGGCTGTAGTCGAGATAGAGCATGGAGGCGACGGCATCGACTCGCAGCCCGTCGACATGGTACCGGTCCAGCCAGAACAGGGCGTTGCACAACAGATAATTGGCCACCTCGCGTCGGCCGTAATTGAAGATCAGCGTGCCCCAGTCTCTATGGCGCCCCTGGCGCGGATCAGCATGTTCATAGAGCGCGGTGCCGTCGAAATTTGCAAGCCCGTGCTGATCGGCCGGGAAATGGCCGGCGACCCAATCCATAATGACGCCGATACCCTCCCCATGGCAGCGAGCGACGAACGCGCGAAAAGCATCGGGCGAACCGAAGCGGCTCGTCGGCGCGAACAGTCCGATCGGCTGGTAGCCCCACGATCCGTCGAACGGATGTTCGGTGACGGGCAATAGCTCGATATGCGTGAAGCCGAGATCCCGAACATAAGGGATCAATTCGTCGGCGAGCTCATCGTAGGAAAGATAGCGCTCCCCTTCCTCGAGGCGGCGGCGCCACGACCCGAGATGGACCTCATAGATCGAAATCGGCGCATCGCGCGCCGCGATCGCAGCGCGGCGCTCCAGCCACGCCCGGTCTGATTCCCGATCCTCGGAAAGATCGCAGACGATGGAAGCGGTGTGCGGCGGCCGCTCCGACGAAAAAGCGAAGGGGTCGGCCTTGAGCGCAAGCAGATCTCCCGCATTCGATTTGATTTCGTATTTGTAGAGCGCGCCAGCTTCGAGGCGGGGAATGAAGATTTCCCATACGCCGCAGGATGGATGGCGGCGCATGGGGTATCGGCGGCCGTCCCATTGGTTGAACGGTCCGACAACGCTCACGCGCCGGGCGTTCGGCGCCCAGACGGCAAAGCCGACGCCGCGGACGCCATCTATCGATGCCGGGTGAGCCCCGAGCTTTTCATAGGCGCGCCAATGGGTGCCCTCGGCGAGGAGATACCTGTCGATCTCGCCGAGCAGGGGAGGAAAGCGATAGGGATCGTCGATTTCGCAAGTGTCGCGGCCGACGGTGACGCGTAGCCGATAGGGAAATCGGTCTCGGCCGCTCACGTAACCGGCGAAGAAGCCATCTGCATGCACGCGCACGAGATCAGCGCAGATCTCCCCGCTACGGCTGTCGACGACCTTGACGGCGTCGGCTCCGGGGCAAAAGGCGCGGACGACCAAGCGGCCGGGTGCATCGGCCTCATGCAAGCCGAGCACAGCGAAGGGATCGCTGTGATCGCCGGCGACGATCGCCGCCACCGTCGCGTCCTCACCCAGATAGGACGTCTCGCTTCCGTTAGCCATGGCCGATCATTTCCGGCGCATCTGCCGGGAGAATGTGGATCCACGCATGACGGTCGATGCTGGCCGCTGTCTCCAGGCTGAGCATTGTCGAAGGGGGCTCCTTGGGTTCTTCGGCGTATCCTGAACGGACATGCGCTTGCGCCGGATCAGAAACGCCTTGGGGCTCATACCATACCGAGCCGCAAGAGCCGTCACGCACCTTTGACTGTTTTGGATTGCTCGACGGACTCCCTCAGTCGTTCTGGCGCTGCCGTGAAGCATCGGTCCCCTGGCTGATCCCTCCGCAAATCCTGGTACAAAGCACCCCGATTCCTTGGGACCAAGCACCTAAGGCAACATAGGCTTCGTACGACGCGCCACATCATCCGGCGAACCTCTTGAGATAAGATCGTGCGCAATGAGTTCGCACGAAAAAATGTATCGCTCTCGGTTCGAAGTGATCAGGATAATGTTATGTTGGAGCGAGTCGTGTAGCGTTAACGCTCGTTCGCCGACGAGGGGAACGGGCGGTGCACTCTGTATCTGATCCAGGTATTTCATCGCCGCTAGTTCGGCCACGACCTCCGGGGCGTCGAAGCTGAGGGGCTTCATCGCCTGCGCAAACCCGTGTTGAATCGTTCGTATTGCGTGAAGGTCCTTGCGAAAGACATCTCTATAGATGCCAAGCGCGTAGCCAAGCTCGATCATCGCATAAAATGAACTCAATGGCCCCGGTGGCTTGCAGAGCTTGTCGAAATCGCTATCGCTGAGGTCCCAAAACCGTTGAGAAATGGAATGGCGCAGGGCATCCTCTGAAAAGGCGGCAGCCAGCAGGGCGGCTGATCTATCCGTTCCTTGTTTGATTTCGTTCCATGCCTGCGTCCACTCTTCGACAGTCGGGGACTCTCTAATGACTGCAACGACCGAATGGCCTATTGATTGGGTCATGCAGTCCTTTCTCGGTTTGAATCTCGATGAGGGAATGCAATCATCCTGCCTTGTTACCCCGCAGTGCTTCACCAGCCCACATGACACGAGTGCGGCAGCGCGCCGATTACATATTACCTGCTATTATCTGCAGCAATCCTTTGGCTGCACGTTGATCCAAATCAATCTCGTCGGAAGAGACTTGCTGCAGCACATCGCCGATCCGGCGGGAGAGCGGGGAGCGGGCCGATCGCGGGCTCAAGCCGCTTAGTATTCGAGTGCAAGATCCGCTTGGGGCAGGCCCCTCGAAGGTTTTTTGCAACCATTGCTCTTTGGGGTGCAGGTAACCTTACGGGCCCAGACACCGTCGGCCCGGTCCTGTTTCGCACTCCATGCGCGCCGCTCAGCGAGCGGCTCACAAACTCGGACCGCGACAGGTCCAAATTTCTCATTCCGGCTTGCGTCCTTTCCGCCGTGCCGTAACGTGAACAGGCGGCGGGCGATTGCTGGTTTACCCGTTTACTGACCGGCAGCGAATCCGACGCTAAAATGGATCTGCCGCCAGAGAGGCGCAAAGTCGTCGTTGACCTCCAATATATTGTGGTTGTAAAGAAAATTGGGTCTATCCCTAGCAGATATGGAATGAAGATACTTCCTTGTCTGCTTAAGTGAGCCGGTGGGGGCGTTCTTAGGAAGACAGGTTTTTGCGGCCGAAAGGTACTGGCAGAAGACGCGGAACGGCGAAATCGCAGCGATTGATTGAGATGCGTGCCGCCCAATGACCGGCGAAGGAAACCGTGAGATGAAACGCATAGCATGACCAGGGCGCCTCTCTCCCACGCGGCAAACGCTTTACAAAACATCCGCTCCATCGCCGCTCTGCGCATGGAGCCTAAACATGCTGTTCTGCAAGAAAAACTGAACTCTTATCTTCTCCTGGCGGCGGGCAAGGATGCCGCAAGCGCGAAGGCAGGAGACTGGCTCTCCGCGGTGATGGCGCTCACGCGGGAGATTCTAGCGAGCCGCTGGATCGAGAGCCGTCGCCTCCAACGGCAATGGACGTCCAAGCGCGTGTGCTATCTCTCGATGGAGTTTCTGCTTGGCCGCATGTTGATCGATACGCTGCGAAACCTCGGGCTTTACACGGCATGCACCAAGGTCCTGGCCGCCGAGGGCTACGATCTCGACGCGCTCGCCGAACTCGAGCCGGATGCGGGCCTGGGCAATGGCGGTCTCGGTCGGCTGGCTGCGTGTCTCATGGACAGCATGGCGACGCTCGGCGTCGCGGCCCGCGGCTATGGCATCCGTTACGAATATGGGATGTTCGCGCAGCACGTCGATCGCGGCTGCCAAATCGAGAAACCCGATCACTGGCTGCGCCACGGCTATCCGTGGGAGTTTCCACGCACTGATATCGTCCACGCCGTTCCCTTCTTCGGTCATGTCGTCGACCGGCGCGGGCCGGACGGACGCATCCGACGCCAATGGATCGACACGCAGAATGTCTTTGCGATGGCTTACGACGTGCCGGTCGCCGGCTATGAGACGCGCTGCGTGGATACCGTGCGTCTGTGGTCGGCGAAGGCACAACGCGAACTTGACCTCGCGCGCTTCAATGACGGCGACCACCTGCGTGCGATCGAAGATCGCGCGCAATGGGAAAGCCTGACGCGCGTACTTTATCCCGGCGACAGCACCGAAGCCGGGCGCGAGCTGCGCTTCAAGCAGCAATATTTTTTCGCGAGCGCCTCGGTCCAGGACGTCATCCGCCAAGTGTTGGACGCCGGCATGCCGTTGAGCTCGCTTCCCGACAAGGTCGCGATCGCCATCAACGACACGCACCCGGCCATCGCCGTTGCCGAGCTCATGCGTCTGCTGGTGGATGAACATGGCACTGAATGGAACGAGGCGTGGGACATCGTCCAACGCACCGTCTGCTACACCAATCATACGCTGATGGCTGAGGCGCTCGAAACCTGGCCTGTCCGCTATTTCGAGCGGATGCTCCCGCGCCACCTCGAGATCGTCTATGCGATCAACAAGCGGTTTCTTGAGACCGTCGAGCCGTCATTGCGATCACGCGTCTCTCTCGTCGGCGAGAACGGTGAGCGGCGCATCCGCATGGCGCATCTGGCATTTGTGGGTAGCCGTCGGGTCAATGGCGTCTCCCGGATCCATACCGAATTGCTCAAATCCACGGTATTCGCCGACCTGCACCGGTTGGCTCCTGGCAAAATCGTCAATGTAACCAACGGTGTTACGCCGCGGCGCTGGCTTGGCGAAGCGAACCCAGCGCTCGCCGCGCTCATCTCGGCGCATATCGGACCGGATTGGCAACGCCGGCTCGAGCGGCTCGACGAACTGGCCAAGCTTGCCGACGACGCTCATTTCCGCGCCGAATTCCGCTCGATCAAGGATGCAAACAAGGCGCGCTTTGCGCGCTATGCCGCGAAGGCTTTGGCGGCGCCGCTCGATACCACGGCGATCTTCGATGTTCATGTGAAGCGCATTCACGAATACAAGCGTCAGCTGCTCAACGTGCTGCACACGGTCGATCTTTATAATCGCTTGCGCCACGGCGCGGATCTGTCAGGAGCCGGCCGCTGCGTGATCTTCGGAGGAAAGGCCGCGCCGAGCTATGCGATGGCTAAGCTCATCATCAAACTCATCCATGACGTGGCTTCCGTGATCAACACGGACCCAGCGGTCAACGGGCGACTGCGTGTGCTTTTCATCCCCAATTACGGCGTTTCTCTTGCCCAAAAGATCATTCCCGCGGCGGACCTATCGGAGCAGATTTCCGTTGCCGGCACCGAAGCCTCGGGTACCGGAAACATGAAATTCGCTCTCAATGGGGCGTTGACGATCGGCACGCTCGACGGCGCCAATATCGAGATAGCCGAGGCCGTCGGCGCCGAGAATATGTTCATCTTCGGCATGAATGTGGACCAGGCTGAGAAGCTGCGCGCCGGTGGCTACGATCCGCGAGAGATCTATGAATTGAACGCTTCGCTTCGCGAGGCACTCGACATGATCGGAAACGGCTTCTTTTCTGCTGACGAGCCGCATCGATTCCATCCGATCGTGCGGAGTCTGACGGACGGCGGCGATCGCTTTCTTGTTCTCGCCGATTTCGATGCTTATTGCGCCGCGCAGCGCCGAGTGGAGACGCTGTTCTCGCAACGCGATGAATGGAGCCGGCGGGCCATTCTTAATGTCGCGCGCATGGGTAACTTGTCGAGCGACCGAGCGGTCTCGGAGTACGCCAAACAGGTATGGAACGCGGAGCCCATGGCGCAAGCGGAAACGGGATTACGCTGCTGACGGCCAATCCGGCGCGCAGCAGTCCCATGTACATTTCCTACAAGCGCATGGGTGCTCGGCTGTTCGTTGCTGAGCGCGACAGTCTCGCCTTTGAATATGTTTCGCCAGCTTCGATCCGCCCACCAAGAGAGACAGGGCATGGGTCTGTCGGCTCTCCTTATTCGCCGCTAGGGCTTCTCGATGCCTTCTCACGCCAATCACGTCGATGCGCCTTTCGTGGCATTCCGGTTATTCTCGTTGACCCGCCCCGACAGGGTGGCGCTGGGATGACGTCGCAAAAGCGATCCGCGCCCCAAGCTGGGCGCGGCCATGCTGGAGTACGGTAAGCGTGTCTGGCAGCGATGGTGTAAGGACGTCGACGACGACTGTGTCGCTCTCCTCGGGCGCGCAAATACGCGGCTCGTCGATTGACACATCCTGTTCGACATGCGGTTTCGCGGCCGATGATAAAAGCCGATAAGTCGGCGCAATCAATTTTACGTGGAGCCTCCCACTTCGACATAGCGTTGCCACATTCTTGCGCTTGCACTTGCATGAAAGCGTGTGTTGTCGCAACGCGCGTTGCGCGCTTGAATTCAGCGCTCGCGAAATGTATACTTTTCATCATTAGTGACATCGGTCTGCGCCCGATATGGTCGCGGACAATAATCGCCAACATCCGATGGAGAATAACGGAGTGCGCTTGGCGCACTTTACCGGCGGAAATTTCAGTCTTCGGTGCATCGCCGCTGTCTGCGGCTGCCACAGAGGGAGATATCGCGATGGGACGTCTTGTCTTCGTATCGAATCGCGTGGAACGCGCGATCGGGAGCCAACCCACCGCCGGGGGCCTTGTTGCCGCAATATCCCAAACTCTGCAGCGGACCGGAGGCTTGTGGTTCGGATGGAACGGAGAAATAATCGAGCTTTCGGACGCGCATGAAGGCGCTGCCGCGCCAGCCATCACTACCGATGGGCGCGTCACTTACGCAACCGTGCCGCTGACGCGTGCGGAACATGATCAGTTTTATTGCGGGTTCGCCAACCGCACCTTATGGCCGTTATTGCACAGCCGGCTGGATCTTTTTTCGTACGACCGCCAGGAGAAGTCGGCTTACGAGCGCGTTAACGCCAGAATTGCGCCGGCATTGGCTGCGCTTTTGCGGCCTGGCGATATCCTGTGGATTCACGACTATCACCTAATTCCACTCGCAAGCGCCTTGCGCAAGCTTGGCGTCGATCAACCGATCGGCTTCTTCCTGCACACGCCCTTCCCGCCCGCTCGACTTTTGTCCGCACTCCCAGGCCATAGCGATTTGATGCGGGCGTTGCTCGACTATGACGTGGTCGGCCTCCAAACGGCAGACGATGTCGGCGCCTTCCGCGATTATGCCCAACGCCATCTTGGCGCGACGTGCGAGCCGCCTGATCTTGTGCGGACCGGGGACCGTCACATCAGCGTCGGCGCATTTTCAATCGGCCTTGACTTAGCCCAATTCGAGACACTGGCGCGATCGCGTGACGCCGCCTCCGGCGCACAAAGGTTGCGCGACGCAATAGGCAACGTCGATCTGATCTTCGGCGTGGACCGGCTCGACTACAGCAAAGGCCTGCTGCATCGCTTCAAGAGTTACGAGCGGTTTCTCGAACGTTTTGCCGAAAGGCAGGGCCGGGTGACGCTATTGCAGATCGCCGCTCCGACGCGAGAGGGCATTCCAGAATACGAGCGCATCAAGCGCCAACTTTCGGCGTTGAGCGGCGATATCAACGGCCGCTTGGGTCAGCCGGATTGGACACCGATCCGGTACGTCAATCGCGCTTATGCGCGTCGCACACTTGCCGGTTATCATCGTTTGGCCCGGGTCGGACTGGTCACGCCGCTCATGGATGGCATGAATTTGGTGGCCAAGGAGTATATCGCCGCACAAGATCCCAATGATCCGGGTGTTCTGGTGTTGTCGCGTTTCGCCGGGTCGGCGGCGGAACTCACGACCGCATTGATCGTCAATCCCTATGACCCTGACGAGGTCGCCGAGGCTATCGAGCGCGGTCTGCTCATGTCTCTGTCGGAACGGCAAGAACGCTGGGCCGAAGCCATCGCCCAACTGCGCCTCAACGACGTGGCGGCATGGACGGACCGCTTCTGTCGCGCTCTGTCAGACACGACCTCACGGCTGATGGGCTCCGCGGCATGACGGTGGGTTCCGACTGCACCGGACCGCGCATCTATAACTTATTTCCTCTCCTCTGTGGTCCAATCGGCGGCTGGCATGGCTTCCTCCCGCGGATCGCGGCAATGGGATTCGACTGGGTCTATGTCAATCCGTTTCACGAGCCGGGCTTTTCCGGGAGTCTCTACGCCGTGAAAGACTATTATCGCCTCAATCCATTGTTCCGCGGCGAGGCAAGGCAGGACGATGCCGTTCTGCTCGCGGCATTCGTGACCGCCGCCAAGAGTCACGGTCTCGCGGTGATGATGGATCTGGTCGTCAACCACACCGCGAAAGACAGCGTTCTTGCCGAGCAGCACCCCGAGTGGTTCGCTCGCGAGCCGGATGGCACGATTCGCTCGCCCCATGCCATCGACCCGGCGGATAAGACCAAGGTGACGGTGTGGGGCGATCTGGGAGAGATCGATTACCACCCTGGTCGGGCGACGGACGAGATCGTCGCGTACTGGAACGGCGTGGTGCGTCATTACCTCCATCTCGGATTCGCCGGATTTCGTTGCGACGCCGCGTACAAGGTCCCGGCCGAAATCTGGGCATCGCTCATTGCCGAGGCACGGCGTACAGCGCCTCATGCGCTGTTCTGTGCCGAGACGCTCGGTTGTCAACTCGATCAGGTGAGCTCCCTGGCGAATGCGGGCTTCGACTATTTGTTTAACAGTGTCAAATGGTGGGACCTCGCGGCGCCCTGGGCGCTCGAGCAATATGAAGCGTTTCGCCACATCGCGCCCTCGATCGGCTTCCCGGAATCCCACGATACCGAGCGGTTGGCAAAGGCGATGCCGACCGATATCGGATCGCCCGACGACGCGCGGCGGTTCTACCTGCTGCGTTACGCGCTGGCGGCCTGCTTCGGCTCCGGTGTTCTCATGCCGATCGGCTACGAATTCGGATTCCGCCGCCGGCTTGATGTCGTGAAGACGCGCCCATCCGACTGGGAGGAACCCTGGTTCGATCTCAGCGACGATATCGCGGCAATCAACGCGATAAAACGCGATAGCCCCGCGCTCAACGAGGAGGGCCCGCAACAGGCGCTCGTCGCGCAAGACGAACTGATCGGTCTGCTGCGGCTCACCAACGACGGCAAGCATGCGAGCCTTTTCCTGGCCAACGCCCGTCGCTCCGGCGGAGCGACCATCGATTTAAGCCGACTGATGGCGGAGACCGGCATCGACTCGCGAACGCTGATCGACACCAAACTCGGCACGCATCTCGGCGCGGGGAATTCGGCTCTTCACCTCGCGCCCTTGGAATGGAGGCTGCTGCGGACCCCATGATCAGGACACGCAACAAGAAGGACACGGCGGTTATCGCCGGCAAGACGCTAAGCGCCGAAGCCAATCACCATTGTGCCTGGGCGCCTGACCATCGCATCGTGATCGAGGGCGTCTATCCCGAGATCGACGGTGGCCGCTATCCGGTCAAACGCGTGGTCGGCGACCGGTTCGAGGTATCGGTCGATATCTTTCGCGACGGCCACGATGTCTTAGGCGCGGCCCTCATGATTCGACAGGCCGACAGCACGGATTGGGTGCGCGCGCCAATGCATTTCGTCGACAACGACCGTTGGAGCGGCTCGGTCGAGTTGATCCGCAATGGCGGCCACGTTTACACCATCGAGGCCTGGACCGACGTCTATGAGTCCTGGCGTCAGGAATTCGTCAAGAAACGCGACGCCGGTCAGGACGTGAGTCTCGAGGCGGTCGAAGGCGGCCAGTTGCTGCGGGCGGCCGCGGCCGGCGTGGCCAAGGACGACGAGACCGCCTTGCAGCGCGCTCTGAAGGAACTTGACGCGGATCCGGGCGCAGACGCGGTCGCCGCGCTCCTGCTCTCCGAATCAGTGCGCGGCATCATGGGCCGCTGCGGCCCGCGCGCCGACATAACCACGTATTTTCGCGAACTCGAGGTTTTCGTCGATCGTCCTGCGGCGCGCTTCGCCGCCTGGTACGAAATGTTTCCGCGCTCGCAAGGCACGGTGCCGGGCCGGAGCGCAACCTTCGATGACTGCATCCGCCGATTGCCGGAAGTGCGGGACATGGGGTTCGACGTGCTTTACTTCGTGCCGATTCATCCTATCGGCCGGGTCAACCGCAAAGGCCGTAACAATACGCTCGACGCCGGCGCCAACGATCCCGGGAGTCCGTACGCCATCGGCGCGACGGAGGGCGGTCATACTGCCCTGCATCCCGATCTTGGCACACTCGACGATTTTCGTCGCTTGGTCGCAGAAAGCGGCAAGCACGGCCTCGAAATCGCGCTCGATTTTGCCATCCAATGCGCTCCCGATCACCCATGGATCGCCGAACATCCGGAATGGTTCCGCTTTCGGCCCGATGGCACGATCAAGTACGCGGAAAATCCGCCGAAGAAGTATCAGGATATCGTCAACGTGAATTTCTACGGAGCGCATCGCGACGCGCTCTGGGAGGAACTCAAGAACGTCATCCTGTTCTGGATCGAGCAGGGTGTGAAGATATTCCGGGTCGACAATCCCCATACCAAGCCGGTTCCGTTCTGGGAGTGGCTGATCCGCGAGGTTCAGACCCGGCATCCCGACGCGATCTTCCTGGCCGAAGCTTTTACGCGGCCCAAAGTGCTGAAAGTGCTGGCCAAGGCCGGGTTCAGTCAATCCTACAGCTATTTTACGTGGCGCAATTTCAAGCAGGAGTTCATCGACTATCTGGTCGAGTTGACGCAATCGGAGTCGAGGGAATATCTGCGGCCCAACTTCTTTACCTGCACGCCGGACATCTTGCCGCCGATCCTGCAGCGCGGTGGCCGAGCGGCATTCCAGATGCGGCTCGTGCTGGCCGCCACCCTGTCGAGCGTCTATGGCATCTATAACGGCTTCGAACTGTGCGAAGGCCAAGCCATCCCCGACACCGAGGAATACCAAGACTCCGAGAAGTATGAGTACAAGGTCTGGGACTGGGACCGGGCGGGGAACATCAAGGATTATATCCGGCGGGTGAATCTCGCTCGCCGCAACAATCCGGCGCTCCACGAATTCGTAAATCTCGGCTTCCATCCCGCTGATTCCGACTCGATCCTGTTCTACGGCAAGATGACGTCCGATCGTACCAATATGGTGTTTGTCGCCGTCAATCTCGATCCGTTCGACGCGCACGAGGCAAATGTCGTGTTTCCGCTCGAGCAAATGGGAATCGGACACGACGATGCCTACGAAGCGGAGGACCTCTTGAGCGACGAGCGTCATCTGTGGCGCGGCGCGACCCAGCGCCTGCGGCTCGATCCGCAGCGCAATCCGGCCTCGATCTTTCGGATCACGCCGTTCCGCCACGTCGATTACCGTTCGCCGTGTTTATAAGGTCCGCGATGCCTGCAAACGATCATCTCTGGTTCAAAGATGCCGTCGTCTATCAAGTTCACGTCAAGTCGTTTTTCGATGCCAACAACGACGGCATCGGCGACTTCGTCGGCTTGACGGAGAAGCTCGGCCACCTCCAGGATCTCGGCGTCACCGCGATCTGGCTGATGCCATTCTATCCCTCGCCGCTACGTGACGACGGCTATGACATTTCCGATTACAAGAACGTGCAACCGGCCTACGGTACGATGCGCGATTTCCGGCGGTTCGTCCGCGAAGCCCATCGCCGCAATCTGCGGGTCATCACCGAACTGGTCATCAACCACACATCGGACCAGCACCCCTGGTTCCAACGGGCCCGCCGCGCCAAGCCCGGCACGCGACATCGCGACTGGTACGTCTGGAGCGACACCGACCAGAAATATCTTGGTACGCGCATCATCTTCACCGATACCGAAAAGTCCAATTGGACGTGGGATCCGGTCGCCAAGGCTTACTACTGGCACCGATTCTTCGCACACCAGCCGGATCTGAACTTCGAAAACCCGCAGGTGTTCAAGGCGGTGATCAACACTATGAACTTCTGGCTCGATGCCGGCGTTGACGGGCTGCGCCTCGACGCCATCCCGTATCTGTGTGAGCGGGAAGGGACCAACAACGAGAACATCCCCGAGACTCATGCGCTGCTCAAGCGGATCCGGGGCGAACTCGATGCGCGCTACAGCGACCGCATGTTGCTCGCCGAAGCCAACCAGTGGCCGGAAGATGTCCAGCAATATTTCGGCAATGGCGACGAATGCCACATGTGCTTTCACTTCCCGTTGATGCCCCGCATGTATATGGCCATCGCCCAGGAGGATCGGCATCCGATCACCGACATCATGCGGCAGACGCCGGAGATTCCGCAGAATTGTCAGTGGGGCATCTTCCTGCGGAATCATGATGAACTGACCCTCGAGATGGTCACCGATTCCGAGCGCGACTATCTGTGGAACACCTATGCCACCGACCGGCGTGCGCGGATCAATGTCGGCATCCGGCGCCGCCTGGCTCCGCTGATGGAAAACGATCGACGCAAGATCGAGCTGATGAACAGCCTGCTGATGTCGATGCCCGGTACGCCGTTTCTCTATTACGGCGACGAGATCATGATGGGCGACAATATATATCTTGGCGATCGCGATGGTGTGCGGACGCCCATGCAATGGACGCCTGACCGCAACGGCGGCTTCTCGCGTGCCGATCCGGCGCGGCTCTTCCTGCCGCCGCTCATGGACCCGATCTATGGCTACCAGGCAGTGAGTGTCGAGGCGGCCAGCCGCAGCCCGTCATCTTTGCTCAATTGGATGAAGCGCCTGATCGCCGTGCGCCAGTCGAGCAAGGTGTTTGGGCGCGGTACGCTCACCTTCCTCTATCCGAACAATCGTGCGGTCCTGGCCTATCTTCGCGAGTTGGATGGGGAAGCGATTTTATGTGTCGTCAACCTGTCTCGTGCGGCCCAGCCGTTCGAACTCGATCTCTCGGCCTACAAAGGCCGCATTCCCGTGGAGTTGCTGGGGCGCCACCGGTTTTCGTCGATCGGCGACGACTATTATAAACTGACACTGCAAGCGTTTTCGTTCCTTTGGTTCCGGCTGGAATTGCCGACCGAGCAAGAGACGGCCTTGGTCGCCGCGGCGGTGCGGCCCCCTGAATACGTCACGCTGGTTATGGCGGACGGTTGGGCCGGCATCACCACCGGCCGCGGCCGGTCAATCATCGAGCGGGATGTGTTGCGCCAATACCTGCCGCCGCGCCGATGGTACGGGGCCAAGGACGTGAAGCTCGATTCCGTCTCCCTGGCGGCGTCCGTGACGCTGCCGGGTCCCGCCGAAGGCTGGCTGCTGGCCATCGTCGAGGCGCGGTTTGCCGGCGGGCAGCCGCCGCAGCGCTATGCCTTGCCGCTCGCAGCCGACTGGGGCGAGATTCACGCGCTGCCGCAGCAGGCCCAGGCGGTCGTCCTGGCGCGGCTGCGCAAGGGGCCGCGCGAGGGCGCTCTCTACGAGGCCGTCGCCGACGAGCGTTTTACGCTGGGGCTGCTCGACAATATCCGCAAAGAAGCGACGATCGAGGTAGCCGGTGGCGAATTGCGATTCCGTCAGACAGCGGCTCTCAGCCAGAAGCGATTCCCGGAATCGCCGGTGGTGCGGCTGTTGGGCTTGGAGCAGAGCAATACTTCCATCCTGATCGAAGACTATGCGGTTCTGAAACTCTATCGCAGGGTGGCCGCCGGCGTGCATCCCGAGGTCGAAATGGGTCACTACCTCACCGAGGTTGCGCATTACGCCAACACGCCGCCGTTGCTCGGCAGCATCGAACTGGTCGACGAAAAGGGTAAGCCCACGGCGCTCGCGGCCATGCATGGCTTTGTCCGCAACCAGGGCGACGGCTGGTCCCAGACGTTGAGTTATCTGGAGCGTTTTCTGGAGGATCGCCTGCTCTTGCCGGCTCATACGGATGCCAAAGATAATCACGCCGTCTATCTCGCGCAGGCCCGTCAGCTGGCGATCCGAACGGCAGAATTGCACCGGGCGTTATGCCGGCCCGATGCCGGGAAGGCGTTCCGTCCGGAGCCGTTCACCGAGGCCGACTTGCGTCTTTATGTGCGGCAGGTGCGAGCGGAGGGGCGCGCTGTCTTGGCGACCCTGGCGGCGGGTCGCAAGTCGCTGTCGGTCGATCAAGCGCAACGGGCGCAACCACTCCTGGAGAAACGGAGCGAGGTGCTGCGGCGGATCGGCGCGTCGCTGCCTATGACGATCGACGCGGTCAAGACCCGCCACCATGGCGACTATCATCTGGGGCAAGTGCTTGTCGCGCAGAACGATTTCTACGTGGTCGACTTCGAGGGCGAACCCAAGCGGCCCTTGGCCGAACGCCGACGCAAGCATACTGCTCTCAGGGACGTGGCGGGCATGCTGCGTTCATTCGACTATGCAGCATGGGCCGCTCTCGACCGCGTGACGGTCGCTCAGCCCGACCGCCGCGATGCGCTTATCCCGCATGTTCTGGCCTGGCGCGACCAAACTGTCGCCGCCTTCCTCGATGCCTATCGCGGGAGCGTCGCGGGCTGCCCGGTTTATCCTTCAAATGAACGCGTGGCCAAGGCGCTGCTCGATCTCGCGATCCTCGAAAAGGTATTCCACGAAATCGGCTACGAATTGGCGAACCGGACGGCATGGGTCGGGGTCCCCATCGCCGGTGCCGTGAATCTGCTGTCCTAGTCTGTCCAGGGGAGGGACAGTCATGACCCGTGTTGGAAACGCCGAATCGAACGACGCGCTCGCCATCGTCAACGGCGATCACGACGATCCTTTCCGCTATCTCGGCCCTCAGCGCAGTGGCGACGATTACGTCATCCGTGCCTTCCTCCCGGAAGCGGAGACGGCACAGGTCGTCGAACCGCAGACAAAGCGCGTGCTGGCCGAACTCGAGCGCGTCCACGAGGCCGGTCTATTCATCGGCCGGTTGAAAAGCGGAAAGCGGCCCGACTATCGGCTATCGGTCGATTGGCACGGACACCGGGTCGAAATTGACGACCCTTATCGCTTTCCGCCCTGGCTCGGCGAGCTCGACATCCTTTTGCTGGCCGAGGGCAAACATCTTGACGCCTATCAGAAGCTCGGCGCTCATCCGACAGTCATGGAGGGGGTCGATGGCGTGGCCTTCGCCGTTTGGGCGCCCAACGCCCGCCGGGTCAGTGTGGTCGGCGATTTTAACAACTGGGACGGCCGCCGGCATCCGATGCGGCTGCAGCACGGTTGCGGCGTATGGGAAATCTTCATTCCCGGTCTTGGACAAGGTGAACGCTATAAATACGAGATCAAGGGCCAGGACGGCGTAGTTTTGCCGCTGAAAGCGGATCCCGTGGCCTTCTATGCCGAACGCCCGCCGATGACGAGTTCGATCATCTACGCCGACGGCAGCGTTACCTGGAACGACACGGCATGGATGGACCGGCGCGGGAAAGCCTGCGACCGGTCCGCGCCGGTCGCGATCTACGAGGTCCACCTCGGCTCGTGGCGCCGCAAGCCGGAAGACGGTAACCGATACCTCACCTATCGCGAGCTGGCCGAGGAACTCGTTCCTTATGTCTGCGGGCTGGGCTTCACTCATCTCGAGTTGATGCCAATAAGCGAATATCCGTTCGATGGTTCGTGGGGTTACCAGCCCACGAGCCTGTTCGCTCCGACGAGCCGCTTCGGCACCCCCGCCGATTTCCGCGCGCTGGTCGATGCCTGCCATCGGGCCGGTCTTGGCGTCATTCTGGATTGGGTGCCCGGCCACTTTCCCAACGACGCGCACGGGCTGGCCAAGTTCGACGGCACCCATCTTTACGAGCATGCCGATCCGCGTAAGGGACTGCACCGCGACTGGGACACGTTAATCTACAATTACGGGCGCAATGAGGTCGCGAACTTCTTGCTGTCCAACGCACTCTATTGGCTTCAGAGGTTCCACATCGACGGCTTGCGGGTCGACGCGGTCGCTTCCATGCTCTACCTCGACTACAGCCGCGAATCCGGCGAATGGCAGCCCAATAAATTCGGCGGCCGCGAGAATCTGGAAGCCATCGATTTCCTCAAGCGCGTCAACGAGCTCACCTATGGCCGCGCGCCCGGCATCATCACCGTCGCGGAAGAATCAACGACATGGCCGATGGTATCGCGGCCGGTTTATCTGGGCGGCCTCGGCTTTGGCTACAAATGGAACATGGGCTGGATGCACGATACGCTCGAATATATGCGCGAGGATCCGGTCTATCGCGCCTATCACCACAATAAGCTGACCTTCGGCCTCCATTATGCATTCAGCGAGAATTTCATTCTTCCGCTGTCGCATGACGAGGTGGTTCACGGCAAGGGCTCCTTGCTCGGCAAGATGCCGGGCGACAACTGGCAGAAATTCGCGAATCTGCGCGCTTACCTGACGTTCATGTATGGCCACCCCGGCAAGAAACTTCTGTTCATGGGCGCGGAGTTCGCGCAGGCGCGAGAGTGGAACCACGACGCGAGCCTCGATTGGCACCTATTGTCCGATCCGCTCCATGCAGGAATGCAAAGGCTGGTTCGCGATCTCAACCACTGTTATCGCGAACTGCCGGCGCTTCACGAGCGCGACACGGAATCCGAAGGATTCGAGTGGATCGATGCCAACGATAGCGCGGACAGCGTCGTCTCTTTCATCCGCCGCGGCGCGGAGGAGCGCGATATCGCCGTCTGCGTCTGCAATTTTACGCCCGTGCCACGCCATGGTTACAGAATTGGCGTTCCCCTGGCCGGATCGTACCGCGAGATTCTGAACTCAGACGCCGGCTGCTACGGCGGCGGCAATCTTGGGAATGGCGGCGACATCGCCGCGGAGGCGGTGCCCTGGCATGGGCGACCCTATTCGCTGAAGCTTACGCTGCCGCCGTTGGCGGGCATTCTGCTGCGCCCCGAGCCCGAGGCATGAGCGACAATCCCTTTGCGATCGAGCCCGGAAAGCCCCACCCGCTCGGCGCAGAGTGGGATGGGCGGGGTGTCAATTTCGCCCTGTTCTCGGCGCATGCCGAGCGCGTCGAACTCTGCATCTTTGATGCCGCCGGGCGCCGCGAGATCGAACGCCTGCCCCTTCCCGAATATACCCACGAAGTGTGGCACGGCTATCTGCCCGGCGCGCGCCCGGGAATGCTCTACGGTTATCGAGTCTACGGGCCCTACGATCCTGTCCGGGGCCACCGCTTCAACTCCAACAAGCTGCTGCTGGATCCCTACGCCAAGGCGCTGCATGGCCGCTTGTTGTGGAGTGACGCGCATTTCGGCTATCGCGTCGACAGTCGCCGGCTCGACTTGTCATTCGATCGTCGCGACAACGCGCGCGGCATGCCGAAATGCGTCGTCGTCGACACCGCGCATACCTGGGGCGACGACCGGCGTCCGGCCACCCCATGGCCGGAAAGCATCATCTACGAGTTGCATGTGCGCGGTTTTACCCGAGAGCGCGAGGACCTGCCCGTGCCGCAGCGCGGCACCTTTGCCGGGCTGGCGTCTCCCGCCATGGTCGAACACCTGCGCCGTATGGGTGTCACGGCCGTCGAACTTCTGCCGATCCATGCCTTCGTTGATGACCGTCATCTCGTGGAACGCAAGTTGGTCAACTACTGGGGATACAACTCCATTGGGTTCTTCGCGCCCGATCCGCGCTATCTCGCTTCCGGACAGATCAGCGAGTTCAAGGCGATGACGCGGTGTCTCCACGATGCCGGCATCGAGGTCATTCTCGACGTGGTGTACAACCACACCGCCGAGGGAAACCGGATGGGTCCCACGCTCAGCTTCCGCGGCATCGACAATCTTTCCTACTATCGCCTCGTGCCCGGGAACGAGCGCTATTACGAGGATTTCACCGGCTGCGGTAACGTGTTGCGGCTGCATCATCCCCGTGTTCTGCAGCTGGTTATGGATTCGCTGCGCTATTGGGTCGAGCATATGCATGTTGACGGTTTCCGCTTCGATCTGGCGACAACGCTCGCGCGCGAAGTGACCGGCAGCTACGATCCTCATTCGAGCTTTCTCGACGCCATACGCCAGGACCCAGTGCTGGCAGGCGTGAAGCTGATTGCCGAGCCCTGGGACCTGGGGCCGGGCGGCTACCGCGTCGGCGGCTTTCCGCCGGGATGGGCGGAATGGAACGATAAATACCGGGACGCGGTTCGCCGTTTCTGGAAGGGCGAGGGCGGGCTGATCGGTGAGGTCGGCGCCAGAGTTAGCGGGTCCCGCGACCTGTTCGATCATGGCGGTCGCCGGCCTTGGTCGAGCGTCAACTTCGTCACCGCGCACGATGGCTTCACGCTCCGCGATCTCGTCAGCTACAACAAAAAGCACAACGAGGCGAACCGGGAAGAAAACCGGGACGGCACCGACAGCAATCACAGCTGGAATTGCGGCGTCGAAGGACCCACCGACGACAGAACTATCCTTGATCTCCGCGCCCGCCAGCAACGCAATCTGCTTGCCACGCTTCTCCTTTCTCAGGGCGTGCCGATGCTGCTCGCCGGCGACGAGATCAGCAAGACGCAGCGAGGCAACAACAACAGCTATTGCCAGGACAACGAAATCGGCTGGATCGATTGGCGAGGGAATCCGCCTCCGGGCGGCGATTTGCGCGATTTCATCGGCAGATTGACGGCGCTGCGCAAGCAGCATGCCGGTCTGCGCCGTGGTCTCTTCCTGAAAGGCGGCTTGATCGGCAACGGCTCGCTCAAGGACGTCACCTGGTTGGTGCCGCAGGGCCGGGAGAAGACCGAGGCGGATTGGAACTATCCGGAAGCGCGCACCCTTTGCTTCCTGCTCGCCGGTCACGACGGGCGGGCCGGCGCTTCCCCTGTCGACGACCCGTTGCTCATCGTCCTCAACGCCCATCATGAGCGCATGCGATACGTCCTGCCCTCGGTCGACGCGGTCGCAACATGGAACGCGCTGATAGACACCAGCCACGCGCTGGGGAGCGAATTGCCGGCTTTCCTTGCCCCCGGTTCCGAACTTGGCGTCGAACCGCGGTCGGTCGTGGTCCTTATCGGTCGGCCGGTTGCTTCAGGTCGAGGCGGCACGTGATTCGCGGGCACGCCATGCCGTTTGGGGCCAGCGTCTTGCCGGATGGCGGCGTCCGCTTCCGCCTCTGGGCCCCGGCGGCGCGCAACGTCGCCGTGCGGCTCGGAAGCGACGACAGCGGATCAACACTGCCGATGCGGAAGTCCGAGGCCGGTTGGTTCGAGCTGACGACGGACGCCGCGCGGGCGGGTAGCCGCTACGCCTATATCATCGACGGCAATCAAGCGGTCCCGGATCCCGCTTCGCGCTTTCAACCCGACGATGTCCACGGTGCCAGCGAAGTCATCGATCCCGCGGCTTTTGCCTGGTCGGACGGCGCCTGGCGCGGTCGGGCGTGGCCGGAGACGGTGCTCTACGAACTTCATGTCGGCACTTTTACGCCGGACGGCGGCTATGCCGGGGTCGTCGGCAAGCTCGACCATTTAGTCGATCTCGGTGTCACCGCGATCGAATTGATGCCGCTCTCCGAATCGCCGGGCCGGCACAACTGGGGCTATGACGGAGTCCAGCCCTACGCGCCCGAGGGCCAATATGGCCGGCCTGAAGCGCTGAAGGAGCTGGTTCAAACCGCTCACGCCAAGGGGCTCATGGTGTTCCTGGACGTCGTCTACAATCACTTCGGGCCTGAAGGAAACTATCTCAATCTTTACGCGCCGCAATTCTTCACCGAGCGGCACCAGACCCTCTGGGGTGCCGGGATTAATTTCGACGGACCGGATTCCCGAGTCGTGCGCGATTTCTTCATCCACAACGCGCTGTACTGGATCGAGGAGTTCGGCATCGATGGGTTACGCTTGGATGCCGTGAACGCCATTCAGGACGAGAGCTGCAAGCACATCCTGATTGAATTGGCCGAGACCGTCCGTCGCGCGGTCCCCGACGATCGTCACATCCATCTGGTGCTCGAGAACGGAGAAAACGTCGCTGACTACCTGGGACGCGACGCCGACGGAAGACCGCGCTGGTACACGGCGCAGTGGAACGACGATATGCATCACGTCCTCCATGTTGCGATCACCGGCGAAACCGGTGGCTACTACGCCGATTATGACGACCGCCGCAGAGAACGCATGGGCCGTGCCCTCGCCGAAGGCTTCGTCTACCAGGGCGAGGCGGCCGGGTATCTGGGCAATCGGGCGCGCGGCCAGCCCAGCGCCCATCTGCCGCCCAGCGCCTTCGTATCTTTCCTGCAGAACCATGACCAGATCGGCAATCGCGCCTTCGGCGAACGCATCGGAAATCTCGCAGAGCCCGCCGCGATCCGCGCCGCCGCCGCCGTGATGTTGCTCGCACCGGCGATCCCGCTCTTGTTTATGGGTGAGGAGTGGAGCGCCGCCCAACCGTTTCTCTTCTTCTGTGACTTCGGGGCGGATCTGGCGCAAGCCGTCCGCGACGGCCGGCGGCAAGAATTCGCCCGCTTCCCGGAATTCGCCGATGAAGCGGCGCGCGCGCGTATTCCCGATCCCAATGCGCCGGAGACGTTTGCCTGTTCGGTGCTTGATTGGGCCCAGTTGGCGATCGAGCCACACCGGTCATGGCTTGCGTTCCATCGCGATCTGCTCGCGCTCCGTCGGCGCGAGATCGTGCCGCGGCTTCCGGGCATTCGCGGCGGCGCGGCAGGTTTCGATCTGATCGACGCCGAGGTGTTGCGCGTCCGCTGGCGCCTCGGCGATGACAGCCGTCTCACATTGATCGCGCATATGTCCAATTCCGCCGCGTCGATCAAAGAATTCGCCGTCGGCGATCGCCTGCTCTATTGCACCGATGCTGCAAGCGCGACCGATGCCTTGCGACGGATTCCGCCCTGGTTTGTCGCCTGGTACCTCTCCGACGACATCGCAAAGCCATGAAGTCGGACAGCGATATCTCGGAGCTCTCTCGCCTGATTGGCATCGAAACCAAATTCATCGACAGCGCCGGTATCGCGCGCGAATCACCGCGGGCGACGATTGCCGCGCTGCTGACTACACTGGGCTTTCCTTCCGCGACCCGCGACGAAGTCGAAGCTTCGATCGAACGATTCCATCGCCGGAGGGCGGCGCAGTTGGTCGAACCGGTCGTCATCTGCCGGGAGGGGGAAGCTCCGTGGACCTACGTTACGCAGCCGGCTTCGGCCGGCGAGAGCTTGGTCCGATGGGAGGTCGAGACCGAAACGGGTGGCGTTTCGCGCGGCGAAGCGCGCTTCGCCGATCTGCCGTTGGTAGAAAATATTGGTGTTGGTGGCGAATTATACGAAAGGCGGTGCGTGGGACTGACGACCGCTCTTCCGCTCGGCTATCACCGGGTGCGGATCGAGACCTCGCAGGGCACGGGCGCGGGGGCACTCACGGTCGTGCCGCGCCTGGCTTACCAGCCACCCGCGCTGGATCGCGGCCGTGGAATCTGGGGTCTCGGCATCCAGCTCTATGGGCTGCGATCCTCACGGAACTGGGGTTTCGGCGATTGGACCGACCTCGGCGCGTTCCTGCGCCAAGCCGCGGCGGCCGGCGCGGGGGCGGTCAGCCTCAATCCGCTGCATGCGCTTTTCCTCGACGATGCGAAGGCCGCAAGCCCCTATTCGCCGAGCAGCCGTTTGTTCTTGAACCCCCTCTATTTGGATGTCGATGCCATCGACGATTTCGCCGAATGCGCCGAGGCGCAGGTTCTGTCGGCCTCCGCGGACTGGAAGGCTGCGCTGGAGCGGCTTCGTGGCGAGGACCTTGTCGATTATGTCGAGGTGACCTCTTGTAAATTGCCGATATTGGAGCGGCTCTACCAGTCATTTCGTTCGCGCCACTTGGCCGCCGAGGACCAGCGTGCTCGCGATTTCCGCGCGTATCAGGCTCGCGAGGGGATCGCCTTGCAGCGCTTCGCGACTTATCATGCGCTGCGCGATTCCTTGGCCAGGGCCGGTGGGCTTCGGCGGTCGTGGCGCGAATGGCCGGCCGAGTACCGCGATCCGAAATCGCTCGCCGTCGCGCGTTTCGAACAGGATGAGCGGATCCGGATCGAGTTCTTCGTCTATTTACAATGGCAGTGCGAAGACCAGCTCTCCCGATGCGCCGAAACCGCCCGGCGGCTCGGTATGCCGATCGGCCTCTATCACGATTTGGCCGTCGGCGTCGATGCGAACGGCGCCGAAGCCTGGGCAGACCAGGAGGCCATTGTCCCTGGTTGGAGCATCGGCGCACCGCCGGATCCCTGGAATCTCAAAGGCCAATCATGGGGGCTGCCCCCGTTTAATCCGCTGGCCCTGCGCGCACTCGCCTTTCGGCCGCTGATCGAGACGCTTCGGGCCAACATGCGTCATGGCGGCGCGCTGCGCATCGACCACATACTCGGCTTTCGCAGGCTGTTCTGGATCCCCTCGGGGGCCCCGCCGGGCGAGGGCGTCTACGTGCGCTATCCGCTCGAGGAGATGATCGGGATCCTCGCCTTGGAGAGTCACCGCAACCGCTGCCTCGTCATCGGCGAGGATCTCGGAACCCTGCCGGAGGGGCTGCGCGAAGCACTGAACGCGCAGGGCATCTTTTCTTATCGCCTGCTTTATTTCGAGCGCGAGCCGGAAGGCGCGTTCCATCCGCCGGATGCCTATCCGCGCCAGGCGCTCGCGGCCGTCGGGACCCATGATCTGCCGACCCTGCCCGGATATTGGGACGGCGCCGACATCGCGCTTAAGTCCCATCTCGGCTTCTATTCGGGCGACGAGCAGCGCCGGCAGGAGGAAGAGCGGCGCGCCGACGATCGACGATTTTTGATGGAGGCGTTGCGGCGCGCAGCGCTCTCGCCCTGCGCCGAAGGCGATGCCGGGATCGCGGGCGCGCCGCCGATCGAGGCGGCCTACCGCTTCCTCGCACGCACGCCGAGCCGTCTTGTACTGGCGCATCTTGAGGACGCCCTCGGCGTCCGCGAGCAGACGAACCTGCCAGGAACGCTGTTCGAGCATCCGAACTGGCGTCGGCGCATGCCGCTCGCGATCGATGAACTGTTCCGCGAACCCCGGGTTCGCGCCCTGCTGCGTGCGCTCGAGGAAGAGCGGCCCTCGCTCACTGCGCGGACTGAGCCGTGATCGCGATCGCCGCCGTCCCGCGCGCCACCTACCGGCTTCAGTTCGGACCGCAATTCACCTTCCGGGACGCCACGGCGATTATTCCGTATCTGCACGAATTGGGCATCAGCCACGTCTATGCCTCGCCCTTCTTCAAGGCGCGTCCCGGTAGCACGCACGGCTACGACATCACCGATCATAACGACTTCAATCCTGAGATCGGGTCGCCAGCGGATTTCACGGCCTTCAGCGACGCGCTGCGGTCTTGCGGCATGGGCCTGATCGTCGATTTCGTGCCGAACCACATGGGCATCGGTCAGGCCGACAACGAGTGGTGGCTGGACGTGCTCGAATGGGGACAGAGTTCGGTCTACGCCGACTTTTTCGATATCGACTGGATGCCGCGCCAGCAACATCTGCAGGGCAAGGTGCTTGTGCCGCTGCTCGGCGATCATTACGGGGCGGTGCTCGAGCGGGGCGAGATCGAACTCCGTTTTGACGAAGCGACAGGGACGCTCAGTGCCTGGTATCATCAGCACCGTTTCCCGATTCGCCCCCGGCATTACGCGATCGTCATTCGCCGCCAGCTCGCTCGCGCCGATGTGGCGCCCCAGCTCGATGACGGCGCTCGGTCGCTGCTGGAGCAGCTGGCTGCGGATTTCGACAAGCTGCGCCGACCAGGACGGCGCCTCAGGGAAGCCGCCCGTGCGCGCTCTCTCTCTCTGAAGACGGCACTGGCCGAATACTGTCGACGCGACAGCCAAATCGCGGATTTCATCAGCGCGGCGACGGCGGCGTTCAACGGGGTGCCCGGCGACCCGCGCAGCTTTCGTCCGCTTCATGGGCTTCTGGAGCATCAGGTCTATCGCCTGGCGTTCTGGCGCGTGGCCGCGAACGAGGTCAATTACCGGCGCTTCTTCAACATCAACGAGCTCGCCGGTATCCGTATCGAGAACCCGGCGCTGTTCGAATTGACGCATCGGCTTGTCGGGTGGCTCATGCGCGAAGGCCGTTTACAAGGCTTGCGGATCGATCATGTCGACGGGCTCTTCGATCCCGAGGAATATTGCCAGCGTCTACGCCGGCTCTCGGAAACTTGCGGCCTGAACAATACGGCGAACGCCGTCGGCCCGGCATTGTATATCGTCGTCGAGAAGATACTCGCGCATCACGAGTTCCTGCACGAAAGCTGGCAGGTGGACGGCACGACCGGCTATGAGTTTGTCAATCTCGTGAACGGCCTGTTTCTGGAGCCGGGGGCTCGGCTCGGTCTCGATGGCGTATATCGGCAACAGCTCGATCACGCGTCGTCCTTCGAGGAAACGCTAGTCGCCGCCAAGTCGTTCGTCATCGACAATCTTCTTGCCAGCGAGATCAGTGTCCTAGCCGCCGAACTCAACCGGATATCCGAAAGCAACTGGAGAACCCGGGACTATACTTACGAACATCTGCGCGCCGCCCTGAAAGATATTGTCGTATATTTTCCCGTATACCGGACCTACGTCACCGGAAAGCGTGTGTCGGCCGCCGATCGGCGCGACATCGACTGGGCGGTGAGTCAGGCCAAGCGGCGCTGGAGCGGCCCCGATCCGGAGATATTTGATTTCGTGCGTGCCGCGCTGACCACGGATCTCGCGCGGCGCGGCGGCCCGTTCCGGCGGGGAGATGTCGTGCGATTCGCCATGAAGTTTCAACAATATACCGGCCCCGTCACAGCCAAATCCTTGGAGGACACGAGCTTCTATCGCGACTATCTTCTCTTGTCGCTCAATGAGGTGGGCAGCGATCGGCGCCAATTCGGCGTTTCGCCGGCCGCATTTCACCAAGCCAATACGCAGCGCGCGCGGCAATTTCCACGGTCGATGCTTGCAACGGCGACCCACGATACCAAGCGGGGCGAGGACGCGCGGCTGCGGATCAGTGCGTTGTCCGAGATGCCGGAGGCCTGGGGGGAGCGGGTCAGGCGCTGGTCATACCTCAATCAGTCCTCTTTCCGCGATCTGGATGGCGTGCGATCCCCGTCGGCTAACGACGAGTATGGCCTTTATCAAGCGCTTGTCGGCCTGTGGCCGGTCGCATCCTCCGGCGACATTGTACTGCCCGCCGAGGAAATGCGATCCATCGCAGAGCGCCTGGCTGTCTATGTCGTCAAGGCAGTCCGCGAGGCCAAGCTCTTGTCGAGTTGGCAAAATCCGAATCTCGTCTATGAGGAGGCCTGCACGGCGTTCGTTCAGCGAATGCTCGATGTATCCCGGCCTAATCCCTTCCTGCGGGATTTCGCGGCGTTCCACGCGCGGGTGGCCTATGCGGGAATGCTGAGTGCCCTGAGCCAGATGGTACTGAAATTGACGGTGCCCGGCATTCCCGACATCTACCAAGGCACTGAGACCTGGGATCTGAGCCTGGTTGATCCCGACAATCGACGCCCGGTCGATTTCGAACAGCGGAAGCGATCGCTGGACGAATTGAGCGCCGTCGTCAGCGATCAAGGCGATGCAATGCGCCAATTGCTGGCTGCCTGGCCCGACGGCAGGATCAAGTTGGCGATCATGCGGCAATTGCTTCATCTTCGGCGCGCTCTGCCGAACTTGTTCAGCATGGGCGGCTACGAACCGATCAGCGTGACCGGTGCAAAAGCCGACCATATCGTAGCCTTCCTGCGTCGCGACGGCACCGACCGGTTGATCGTCGCCGCCGGCAGGCTGTTTGCCCCGTTGCTGGGCCCCACATCGTCTTCCTATGATAGCTCGGTGAACTGGGGCGATACGCAGATCGTGGTGCCAGACAGCGCCGCGGGCGCGTGGCGCGACGTCATGACCGGCAGAGCGATCACCTGCCAGAGCGGCGGGGCAACAGACGCGCTATCGATCGGTGATATGCTTTCCGTGATACCCGTCGCCCTTCTCGTGCCCGAGCCGTCATGAAAATCGCCAGTCCGTCGCGCGAAAATGCGCGCTGCCAGGGATACCTCCTTAAGCCGGCAACGTCGTCATGACATGCGCATCTTGTTCTCCAAGTGTCGATAAGGACGGTGACGGTATCGACCTGTCAATGGAGGAGAGCCCCGTTCGCCGTCGGCAGCGGCTTGATTTGAAATCGGAGGCGCAATGGCGCGAAGCCCACGCATCGCGATAATCGGCGGCGGAATAGGCGGGCTGACGGCTGCCGTCGCGTTGCGTCAACGCGGCATGGAGGTGGTCGTCTTCGAGCAAGCGAGCGCGCTCGGGGACATCGGCGCCGGCATCCAGCTCGGCCCGAACGCCGTGAAGACTTTCCGCGCGCTGGGGATGGAAGCGGAGATCGCCGCGATCGGCTTCGAATCGGAATACCAGACGATACGCAGCTGGCGCAGCGGACGAATTATATCGCGGCAGCGGCGTAAAGACGTGCTGCGATCGAGATTCGGCGCGCCGCATTACACCTTGCACCGTGCCGATTTGCTTGAGGTGTTGAGCCGGGCCGTGCCCGATGATTGCGTGAAACTGGCGGCTCGCTGCACGGGTGTCGAGGTCGCCGATCGGGCGGCCGTCGCGCGCTTTGCGGATGGCACCGAAGCCGAGGCCGATGTGATCGTGGGCGCCGACGGTATTCACTCCGTCGTTCGCTGCAGCCTTTTCGGCCCGCAAGAGCCGCGCTTTACGGGCTGCCTGTGCTGGCGCGGCCTCGTGCCGATCGACTTGGTGCCGAAAGACATCGTCACCGCGGATGGCACGGCATGGTGGGGGCCGCACGGCCATATCGTCCATTACCTCGTGAGGCGAGGTGAACTCGTCAACTTCGTCGCGCATTATGACAGCGACGCCTGGACGGAAGAGTCTTGGACGCGCGAATGCGATCGTGCCGAGCTGATCGAAACCTATGCCGGATGGAACGACGCGCTGCTGCGGCTGATCGAATGCAGCGACCGCTATTTCAAATGGGCCCTCTACGACCGCGACCCGCTCGAGCGCTGGAGCAAAGGCCGCGCGACCTTGCTTGGCGATTCGGCCCACGCCATGTTGCCCTATCTGGCCCAAGGCGCCTGCATGGCGGTCGAGGACGGCTATATTCTTGCCGAAGCGCTCGCCCGCTCGCCCGAGGACGTCGTCGGCGCGCTTTCGCGTTACGAGGCGTTGCGCATTCCGCGAACGCGCCAGACGGTTCTCGGCTCGCGCTACCGAGCGAAGGAAAATCATTTGGCGTCGCCTTGGAAACGGCTGGTTCGAGACGTCAAAATCGCGGTTCATGACCGCCTGCATCCCGGCGATACGATTTTTCGGGCGACTTGGCTCTATGATTACGACGTCGCCGCCGAACGGATCGAGGCGCGTTGATCCCAATCAGAGCGGGGTTTGGTTGATCTTGCCCGTGGCGTCGACGAACCAGCGCTCGCTCTCGAAGGGCTTGCCCGCAAAGCGCGCCATCATCCATTCGGCGATCAAGTTGGGAAAATAGGGGCCGAGCGTGGCCGAAGGAATCCCGCCCACGCCATGCGCCGCGCCTTGATAGATCACCAGCCGCTTGGGACCCTTGAGCACCGAGAAAAGGCGCTCGGTGCAGGGTAGCGGGCTGTAAGGATCGAACTCGCCGGCGATGCAGAGATAGGGCTTGCCGATCTTTTCGGCGTGGCCCTCCCAGGTCAATGTCTTGGCGAATTTATCGAACGCGTCTTCGTCGGTGTAGCCCGACATGTACATGAAGCGGCGTTTGTAGCTCGGCGAGGCCTCTTCCAGAATCGAACGATGCCCGGGCTCGAGGCAGGTCGAATAGACCGCGCACGCCGTAATCCGAGGCTCGTTGCCGAAAGCGATCGTCGAAAAGAACGAGCCGAAGCTCGATCCGGTCATGCCGATCCGCCTCGAATCGATCTCGGGTCTTGCGGCAAGCCATTCATAGACGGCGGTCCCGGTTTCCGCCCAGCCCCGCATGCTCACCGGAATGCCGAGCACCGGGCATTCGGTTTGCCCCGGCCCCTCCAAGGTCAGGACCGCGACGCCGCGCTGGAGCCAGCGATCGCCATAGAGCGGCACGAAGCGCTCTTTGAAACCGTCCATGCCGGGAATCGAGATCACCGCCGGGATACGCCCGCCCTTGTAGTCCGGCGGCAAATGGAGCCAGCCGGGCAGCGATTTGCCCTCGAGGCTCGGCAAGGGAATCCACGCAGCCTCGACCTTATGGTCCGAAAGCGCCGCGTATTTGAGAAAGCACACACGCTTGCGCTCGTTATATCGGAGGTTGGTGTCGCTGTTCTCGTGGATCGGCCATTGCGCCGAGCACCAGTAATTGGCAGCCATAAAATAATTCTCGCGCGCCGCGACAAGCTCGCCGTCCTGCTCGGCGACAGCGGCTCGGGCCTCGCGGCGCCGCGCGACAGCCTCGAATGCAGGCGCGATATCGGCATATTTCTGTACGCGACTGCGGATGCCCGCGATGTCGGCGGCGGATTCGGGGCCAAGCGCCGCCAGGAGGCCGGCGAGCCGCGGCTGATCCCATTCCATTCCGACCGAGCGAATGATGTTGTCGACGAGCCAGCGCTGCTCGGTCCAGCGTCGCATGCGCGGACCGTCGTCCTTTTCCTCTGCGGCCGATCTTTCGAGCGGAATATCCGTCGCGGCCATGATGAACTCTCCCGAAGGGCTTAAGCGATTTCGCGCAAGGCAAATCGCGAATGTTGTAAGGTGCGCTTCTCGACGGCGTCAACCACGCGAAAAGTCTACACGCAATTCGTGACGCCGAAGAGACGATTTCGCGGGTGGTGCCGCTCGCGCATGCCCGCCGCTAACGCCTCGGAAGCCCTTTGAACGTGAGCGTCGGGAACTTGACCGCCCCTTGAGGAGCAGCCCATGCTCGGCATAGCCGAAAGCGCGTGCATGAATTCGGATCGGTTTTAGAGGCAGTTCGTTCTAGATGGACCAAGCGATTTTACAGAAATTGGAGCAACGGCTCGGGCGGGTGCACGCGAGACAGCGTCTGGGCATCGAAACCGACCATGAAGCGCAGATCTTCGGTCAAGGCATCAACTTCTTTCACATCGAGAATTGGTATTCCGTCCACTCGCTTATTCGAACCGCGCTGAAATTGTCCGGTCTTTACGGACGCGGGCGCCGAAATGCGGAACGCATCCTCGTCAAGCATAATGAAATCATGTTCAAAGACTTGCCGCCGCTTTTCGACGGCTTCACCGTGCTCCACATCAGTGACATGCATGTGGACATCAACGAGGGCGCGATGCGGCGCCTCGTCGAGCTGATCGGCGGTCTCCAGTATGATATCTGTGCCCTGACCGGGGACTATCGCGGCAAGACGTTTGGACCATTCGAGGCCACCCTGGAAGGCATCGCGCGCGTGCGCGCCCATCTAAAAGGTCCGGTGTACGGAGTCCTCGGCAACCACGATACCATCCAGATGATTCCCGGGCTGGAGGCGATGGGGATACGGATGCTGCTCAACGAGTGCGAGGCAATCCGGCGCGCCGATCAAAGAATTTATCTGGCCGGGATCGACGACGCCCATTATTTCAGGGTCGACAACATCGAGAAAGCCGGATCGCAGATTCCGGACGGCGAGTTTTCCATCCTGTTGTCGCACACGCCCGAAATCTATCGCCAGGCCGCCCATGCGGGCTTCAACCTGTTGCTGAGCGGGCATACGCATGGCGGCCAAATCTGCCTGCCCGGAGCCATCCCGGTTACGCTCGATTCGGTGCTGCCGCGACGCATGGGGGCGGGAGCGTGGCGGCACCGCGACATGATCGGCTACACATCGGTGGGTGCCGGGTCGTCGGTCGTCGCCGTGCGCCTCAACTGTCCGCCCGAAATCACCTTGCATCACCTGCGGCGCGACTGAAGGCGCTCTAATAAGGCCGGTCGCGCAAGTGAATTTTGTAAAGAAGGCGGGAGAGCACGATTTCCCCGAGAAAAAAGATCCCGGTGGCGAGCGCAACGTCCAGTGCCGTCAATGCAAGCGCTTCCCGGCATGCCAGCACCGGAAGCAATGATTCCGGAACTTGATCGAGGCCGAGCGCGCGGCTGCTCGGCGGCAGCTTGAGGCGACGCTTGACGAAACTGGAAAGCAGATCGCCCGCCATCGCGGTGGCTGCCACGATCGCGCCGATGTTCAGCGTCAAACCGACGAGCGGCGCGCTTGCCGTCGTGATCACAAGCGAGACTAAAATCCCGCGGATGGTTTTCGACGATCCGAACAGGGGCTGTCCGTCGATAAAGGTCGCGCCCGCGTCGAGCGGTCGGGCAAAACGGCGCCCGAGAAGCTTCTTGGCGATGACCGGGGTTCCATTCGCCACCGTCAACAGCGCCGTTATTTGCAGAATTTCCAGAAGCCGCATCGGCTCAGGCTATCTCAGCCTTCATCGTCGGTCACCCCATCCACGCCACGAGATCGAGCCGAATGCCGCCGAGTCAGGCGTCGGCGCGCGAGAGGACCGATTTCATTTTGCTTCTACCAGCGACGTAGCTGCATGGCGCTGCGAACCCGACGCTCGGCGAGCGCCACCGCGGCCGCCCGCGGCAGCACGCCATCGCGCGTCGCATCATCGAGCACGGCCTTGGTGTTCGCACGGATCTTCTCGTCGATGGCGGTCAAGGCCGAGGCCTCGGTGCCCCCATGATATTCAATGGCCGCGCAAATCACGCCGCCCGCATTCGCGATAAAGTCCGGCAGGACGAGAGTGCCGCGGCGGGCAAGGATTTGCTCGGCTTCCGGCGTGCAGGGAATGTTGGCGCCTTCGGCTACAAGCCTTGCGCGCAGCCGCGCCGCATTGCCCGCGTGGAGCACGTCGGGTCGAGCGGCGGGTATCCAGATTTCGCAATCGACGTCGATGATGGCGTCAATTGGGAGTTTCTTCCCTCGCGGGCTTGAAGCAAGCGGCTCGCCGCGCTCTTTGATGGCCATGAGGTCCCCGACGTCCAGTCCGCCAGGATCGTAGAGCGTGGCGCTGGTGTCGCTGGCAGCGACGAGCACGGCCCCTTGTCGGCCGAGGAAGCACGCGGCGTGCTTGCCGACCGAGCCGAAGCCTTGGACAGCAACGCGCGCATTCTTGAGGTCGATGCCGATATATCCTCGGGCCACGTCGATCGCTGATGCAAGGCCAAATCCCGTCGCGCCGATCTGATCGAGGGGAATGCCGCCGAATTCGCGCGGCAATCCGACGGAGCGGCCGATCTCATCCTTGATCCAGGCCATCGCCCGCTCGTCGGTTCCCATATCGGGACCCGGGATATATTCGACGAGCTCGGCGATCGATCTCGCAAAGGCGCGAATGACGCGCTCCTTTTCGGCCGCCGGCATCGCCGGATCGCCATAGATGACGGATTTGCCGCCGCCGTGAGGAAGTGTGGCCGCGGCATTCTTCAGGGTCATGGCGCGGGCAAGCCGGAATGCCTCTTCGGTGCTGACGTCGGGCGCCATGCGGACACCGCCGATCGACGGGCCGCAGGCAACGTTGTCGATGGCGACCACCGCCTTGAGGCCAGCCCGCGGCCGGTGAATATGAACGATCTTGAGCGGTCCGAGATCGTCCGAGAAAGCGAACACATTTTCCATGGAGGGAAACCCTTATGCCGCGCGTTCGAGGTCTTCGATCATCGCCTTGACGAACCGTGCCGCTTCGCCGCCCGTGACGACCCGGTGATCGAAGCTAAGCGACAAAGGCAATGCGGCGTGGAACGCGGCGCCCTGGGGTGCGGGGATGGCCCGAGGCGCAATACGTCCCGCGCCCACGATTGCCACCTGAGGCGGCACGATCACGAGGGACGCGTAACGGCCGCCGATGGCGCCAAAGTTGGAAAGCGTGATCGTGGCATCCTTCAGCTCGGCCGGCGCAACGGTGCGCGCGCGTGTCGATGTAATGAGAGCGTCGAGCGATCGACGCAGCGCGATGGGGTCGCTCCTTCCCGCATCGCGCAGCACCGGGACGATCAGCCCCGCCGCGCTATCGACGGCGATTCCAAGATCGAGGCGCGGCTTGAGCTCGCGCTCCATGCGCGCGCTGTCAAACCAGCAATTGAGCGCCGGCTCGACCGCGCAACCGGAGGCGATGGCGCGAATGAGCCGGATCGTGACATCGGCATCGGGCTTATGCCAGGCATTGACGTCAGCTTCGTCGAAGATGGTGGCGGGCACGATCGACTGATGCGAAAATGCCATATTGCGCGCCATGCTCAGGCGTACCCCCCTCAGTGCTTCGCGCGCCGACCCATCCGCCGGTGCTTTTACGGCATGGAGGACGTCTTCCCGGCTGATCGCGCCGCCGGGTCCGCTGCCCGCGATGGCTCCGAGATCGACGCCACGCGCCGCGGCGAGCGCACGCACGGCCGGCGCCGCCTTAATGGCCGCCGCGGACGGTGCGCGCGTCGCGGCCTCGCGTGTCGGCGTCGCGGCGCGATGCTCGGATTCGACCGGCAGATCGCCGACGACGGTACCGGCATCGGCATGCGCGCCTTCTTCGAACGCAACGAGTGGAGCGCCGACCTTGATCCGGTCGCCGACCTTTGCAAGAAGATGAAGGATGCGCCCCGCGCGGGGCGAGGGGATCTCGACCACGGCCTTCTCAGTCTCGACCGAGACCAAAGGCTGATCGGCGACGACGTGATCGCCTGCGGCGACGTGCCAATCGACGATTTCGGCCTCTTGAAGGCCTTCGCCAAGATCGGGCAGCAGGAAGTCCGTCATTTGTAGGCCAATGCGCGTTCGGCAGCGGCAAGAATCCGGGCCGCGTTCGGCAGATAGAGCTGCTCAAGGCGCGGAAGCGGCATCACCGTATCGAAGCCCGCCACGCGTTCGATCGGCGCGAGCAAGGATGTCAGCGCGTGTTGCGCGATCTGCGCCGCGATCTCGCCGCCATAGCCGCCGGTAACGGGCGCCTCGTGAACAATGATGCAACGGCCCGTCTTGACGACGGAATGCAGTATCGTTTCGGCATCGAGCGGCTTCAATGTCGCGACATCGATCACCTCGGCCTCGATGCCGCGCGCGCCGAGGCTCGTCGCCGCTTCGAGCGCTTCGGGAACCATTCCGCCCCAGGTCACGATCGTGAGGTCGCGGCCTTCGTTCAGAATGAAGCAGTGGTCGAGCGGCAATGCCTCGCCGTCATCGGCCACATCCTCTTTCGTCGTGCGATAGAGCCGCGTCGGCTCCAGGAACACGACCGGATCGGGATCGCGAATGGCGGCGAGAAGAAGCCCGTAAGCGCGGCGCGGCGAGGAAGGCAGAACCGTTCGGAGGCCCGGTATGCAAGCGAACATCGCCTCCGGGCTTTCCGAATGGTGTTCGACTGCGCGAATTCCTCCGCCACAAGGCGAGCGAACCACCAAGGGACAGGTCAGTCTGCCGCGCGTGCGATTGCGGAGGCGCGAGGCATGATTGGCGATCTGATCGATCGCTGGATAAATGAAGCCCGTGAACTGGATCTCCACGACGGGACGAAATCCTTGCGCCGCGAGTCCGACGGAGAGGCCGACGATACCGGCTTCGGCGAGTGGCGTATCGAAGACGCGCTCGGGCCCAAATCGCTTCAGAAGCCCGTCGGTGGCGCGAAAGACGCCGCCATCGAGACCCACATCCTCGCCGAGGACCACCACGAGCGGGTCATCGGTCATCGCATGCGTCAAGGCGAGATCGATCGCTTGAACCATCGTCATTTCGCTCATCGGTCCGCTTCCCGCGGAATCGATGCGCGTTGCGCGGCAAGATCGGCCGGCAGTTGCGCGAAAGTGTAGTCGAAGATGCTGTCGGGATTTTGGGCGGGAGTCGCAAGGTATTCGTCTGCCGCCTTGTCGATTTCGGCCTGGGTCTCGGCCAGAAGATTCTCTTCGTCGCGCTTGCTCCATCGGTCGGACGCCACGAGATATTTGCGCAGCCTCACGGCGGGCTCGTCCGCCCAGTGTGGCGTGACGGACGCGTCATCGCGATAGCGCGACGCGTCGTCCGACGTCGTATGGTCGCCCAAACGATAGGTGATCGCCTCGATCAGCGATGCGCCGCCGCCCGAGCGGGCGCGATCGATGGCCTCGCTCACCGCGGCTTGCACGGCAAATACATCGTTGCCGTCGACCTGCCGACCGGGAAGTCCGGCGGCGACGGCTTTCTGTGCCAAGGTCTCGGCGGCGGTTTGTGCGCGCCGAGGGACCGAGATCGCCCACTGGTTGTTGCTGACGATGAACACGGCTGGGAGGCGCCATATGCCGGCGAAGTTGAGCGCTTCGGCGACATCGCCTTTCGAGGTGGCGCCGTCGCCGAAGATGCAAACGGCGACACGGGCCTCGTGCCGCAATTTGAAGGCAAGCGCCACGCCCGCGGCATGCGGCGCGTGGCTGCCGACGGGCACCGCGATCGGGAAATCGTTGCGCGGGCCCGCGAAATCGCTGCCGCGTTCATCCCCGCCCCAATAGAGAAACAATTCCAGCAAGCTGACGCCGCGCCAGAGCTGGCCGGCATGCTCGCGAAAGCTCGGGACGAAGACATCCTCGGCGCGCATCGCGCTCGCCGCGCCCAGCGATACGGCCTCCTGGCCCAGGGCAGAGGCATAGGTTCCCAGCCGGCCGGTCCGTTGCAAGGCGATCGCCTTGGCGTCGAAGCTCCGCGCCCGGATCAACGCGCGGTATAGGCCTACGGCAAACTCTGAATCTTCGGCGCCCTTCGGCAAGGGGCCCACAACGGCGCCCTCGCGATCGAGGCAGCGAAAATAGTCGTTTTCAGATTTGACCGTCACTGTCGCCCCAATCTGCGCCCGATCGCCACAATCTATTGATCGGAAACCCGAAACGCCTTGAGCCAGATCAAGGCTCGGGGCGCTTCGCCGGCCTAAAAATTATTCGATCGCGGTAAGGCCCGGCCGGCTCCCCAGGCGTTAGAGCCGCTTCCAATTTCGGCATGGCAGAGAAGGAGTGTCCAGAATGCCGTTCAAGCAGGTCCTATTCCGCTCCGCCGCACGCGACAAAATATTGCGCGGCGCAACGCAGCTGGCCGACGCCGTGCGTGTGACCCTGGGACCGCGGTCGAAATCGGTCCTCATTCAAAAATCCTGGGGCGCTCCAATCGTCTGCAATGACGGCGTCACGATCGCCAAGGAATTCGAAATCAAGGATCCCGAAGAGAATCTCGGCGCGCAAATGCTGCGGCAAGCGGCGGTGAAAACCGGTGACGTCGTTGGCGACGGCACGAGCACATCGACGATCCTCGCCCACACGATCTTGGCCGAAGGCGTGCGGAACGTCGTTGCCGGCGCGAGCGCGATCGATCTAAAACGCGGCTTGGACCGTGCAACCAAGGCCGCGGTCGAGGCTTTGCGCCAAATGTCGCGTCCGGTCAGCACCGCAAAGGAGAAGGCGCAGGTCGGGACGATATCGGCGCACAACGATCCGGTCATCGGAAAGCTCGTTGCCGACGCCATGGAGAAAGTGGGCAACGAGGGCGTGATCACCGTCGAGGAGTCCAAGACCACGGACACCGTTCTCGACGTCGTCGAAGGCATGCAATTCGACCGGGGCTTCCTGTCGCCTTATTTCATCACGAATCCCGAAAAGATGGAGGTGGTGCTAGAAGACGCTTATATACTCCTTTCCAATCGCAAGATTTCGATCCTGAAAGACCTAATCCCGCTGCTCGATCAAGTCGCGAAATCCGGCCGACCGCTCCTGGTGGTCGCCGAGGACGTCGAGGGCGAGGCGCTGGCAACCCTCATCGTCAATCAGTTGCGCGGCGCGCTGAAGAGTTGCGCGGTCAAAGCGCCCGGCTTCGGCGACCGCCGAAACGCGATGCTCCAGGACTTGGCGGTTCTATCGGGCGGTATCGTGATATCGGAAGAGCTAGGTTTGAAACTCGAGACAGTGACGCTCAAGGAACTTGGTCAGGCCAAGCGCGTGGTCGTCGACAAGGACAACACGACGATCATCGGGGGCGCTGGCGATCGTCCCGATATCGAGGGCCGCGTGAAACAGATCCGGCTCGAGATTGACAAAACGACCAGCGACTATGATCGCGAGAAGCTACAGGAGCGTCTTGCCAAGCTGGCGGGCGGCGTAGCCGTGATACGCGTCGGCGCGCCGGCCGAGGCCGAGATGAAATCGAAAAAAGAGGCGCTGGACGACGCGATCAGCGCCACGAAAGCCGCCGTTGCCGAAGGCGTCGTTCCCGGCGGCGGCCTCGCCTTGCTGCGCTGTATCCCGGCGGTAGCCCAAGAAGAAGCAAAGTGCGAGGGCGACGAAAAGACCGGCGCCCAGATCCTGAAACGGGCGCTCGAGACCCCGACGCGGCAAATTGCCGAAAACTCCGCCGTCGATGGTGGCGTGGTCGTCGCGCGTATGATAAGCGGTGAAGGCAATCTGGGGTTCGATGCCGCGCGCAAGGAATATGTCGATCTGGTCGAGGCCGGGATCATCGATCCGACCAAGGTGGTGCGCATCGCCCTTGAGAATGCCGTCTCGGTCGCCGGCGTGCTGCTTTTGACCGAAGCGACGATGACCGAGATCCCTGAGACGAAGAAGGAACGCGTGCCGGAATCGGAGCTCGGTATGTAGCATGCGGATCCAGAGACGCGGTTCCGCTCAATCATTTGTAGGATGACATCATGCAGCTTCCCCTTCAGATCACTTTTCGCCACATGGATCCATCGCCCGCCGTCGAAGCGGCGATCCGCAAGCGCGCCGAAAAGCTCGAGCGCTTTTCCGACCGCGTCATGGCATGTCGGGTTGTCGTCGAGGCACCACATCACCACCAGCGGAAAGGCAAGCTCTACAGCATTCGGATCGATCTCACCGTGCCGGGTGAAGAAATCCCGGTCACGCATAACGGCCCCGAAAATCACGCTCACGAGGACATTTACGTCGCCATCCGCGACGCCTTCAACACCGCCGGCCGTTTGCTCGAAGATCACGTACGCAAATTTCGCGGCGCGATCAAGGCGCATGAGATCCCGTTGCACGGCAAGGTCATTCGCGTCTTCCCCTATGAAGGCTATGGCTTCATCGAGACCTCGGATCGGCGCGAAATCTATTTTCACAAGAACAGCGTGACGAATTCGGGCTTCGATAAGCTGGAGCCTGGCGCCGAAGTGCGCTTGGTCTTGGCCGAAGGCGAAAGCGCCAACGGCCCGCAGGCCAGCACGGTGACGGTGCTTGGCAAGCATCACATCGTCGAGTGACCCGAGGCGCGACCGCCATCTTTTCGGCAGGGAGACCGCTGCATGCCGGAATTGCCGGATGTTGAGATCTTCAAACGGCGCCTCGCGAGGCATGGGCTTCGCAAGAAGATCGGTCGCGTCGCCGTCAGCGATCCGCGCATTCTCGGCAAGCTTTCCGCGCGAGCCCTGAACCGGCGTCTTTTGGGCCGGCAACTCGTCTCCGCGCGGCGTCACGGCAAGCACCTTCTCGCCAAGGTCGACGGCGGTGGCTGGTTGACGTTGCATTTCGGTCTGACGGGCGGCTTGCAGTTTTTCAAGGACCCGGCCGACCGGCCCCCTTTTACGCGTCTTTGCCTCGATCTCGCCGGGGGCGGTCATCTAGCCTATACCAACAAGCGCATGATCGGCCGCGTCGGTCTGGCCAAGGATGCGGGCGCGTTCATCAGGCATGAAAAACTCGGGCCCGATGCCCTCGATCGGCGCTTCAACGTGGCGAGCTTCCGGAAAGCTATTGCCGGCGTGCGGCATGATGTGAAGTCCGCGCTCATGGACCAGCAGATCCTTGCCGGCATCGGCAATATCTATGCGGACGAGATCTTGTTCCAAGCGCGTATCGATCCAAGGGCGCGCATCGATAAACTCGATCCGCCGAGGCTCGCCCGGCTTTACCGGAAGATACGCGCCGTGCTCAGAACGGCGATCGACCGGGGCGCCGGCGCGGAGCAATTCACCGAGCGTATGCCGAAAAGCGCCTTGTTGCCGGTGCGCCGGAAAGGCGGGCAGTGCCCACGCTGCCATCGCCCGCTCAAGACCATCAGGATCGGCGGCCGGGCGACCTATTTCTGCGCTCAATGCCAGCTGCGTTGAGCGCCCCAAAACCGACGCCAGGGAAGCGCCGGCTCGGTTCCGCCTCGATCCGTGGCGATTACGGCTGGTCCATCTTCCCTTGATTCAGGTCAAGGACGAAGACGGGTTCTCCGGTCAATATTCGCATGGTTGCCGCGATCCTTATCCGCGGTTTTTGCAGGAAAGCAGCATGAGCCCCACCCACATTCCGCCCGCGAGCGCACCCACACCCAACAAATCCGGCCGCCGCCGTTTTGGCCGTGCCCAGCGCGACAATATTACCGATCCGTACAAGCAGACGGCGAAGCCCCATGAACCGACATACTGCACGCAGTGCGGCGCGGTCTATGATCGCGGTCGATGGCAATGGTCACCGCGACCGGAAGCGGCGCTTCCTTCGCTTTGCCAAGCCTGTCACCGCATCAATGACCGCTTTCCCGCTGGAATCCTCACCATGACCGGAAAACTTGTCGGCGAGCACAAGGACGATATCGTTCAACTCGCGCGTCATCAGGAACAATCAGAGAAGGCCGATCACCCCCTCAACCGAATCATAGATGTCGACGACAAGGTACCCGAGCGTCTCGAGATTTCGACCACCGACATCCATCTGCCGCACCGCATCGCGAACGCCATGAAGCATGCGTATAAAGGAACGGTTACCGAGCATTACGACGAAGGCGAATATTTTGTCCGGGTGAATTGGCACCAATCGTGACCGCGGCGTGACGGTTGCGCTCGGCGAACAATGAGCTTCAACGTTCGGCGCTGATTGGCCGCGCGGAATTTGGTGCGGCGGTGAGAATTAATTCGTCGAAGCCAACGAAATCTAGCGTCGATCGCTTCAAGGAGGCGGCATCTTTCCCGGTGCAGGTACCTATCGTGCGACGCGAAACCTCGCCATGAAGGCCGCCGATCGAGTTTCGCGCGACGGGTCGCTTTCTCAGATTCCCGCAGATCGTATGTCTTGACCTAGCTCAACGCCGGGAGCGAGCGGATGGGGTCATCTAGCGGTCGATGGCAACTCACGATGGCGCTGGCCGCGCGGCGGCGGCATACGATCTCTGGCATTTGACGAAAGCCTATTGGCTCAGCCGCGAGAGGCTTTCCGCCTGGGCATTCGTCACGGCGATCGTCGCCGGAAATCTTGCCTTGGTTGGCATCAACCTGCTTCAGAACATCGCTACCGGCGGCGTCTTCACCGCTTTGCAGGAAAGCAACGGGCGCCAGTTTTACGTGGCCTTGGGCGCGCTCATGTTGACGATCTTCGCCTACATGGCGGTTGCCGTGGCGCGGCTGTTTCTCCAGCAAACGTTTCAGTTGCGCTGGCGAAGATGGCTGACCACTCGTTACCTGATGGAGTGGTTGGCCAATCGCAATTTTTATCGCATGCGCTTTTTGAAGGGAGTCGATAACCCCGATCAACGGATTTCGGAGGACATTCGCCTCTTCATCGAGCAAACGATGTCGTTGAGCGTGGGCCTGCTCAGCGCGGCTGCAACGCTCGCCACCTTTGCGACCCTGCTCTGGCAATTGTCGGGCGCCCTTCACGTCGAGCTCGGTCCGCTCGCGATCACGATTCCTGGCTACATGGTTTGGGCCGCGATTCTATACGCCGGGATCGGATCTGTGCTCGCGCATTTGATCGGCCGGCCGCTGATCCGTCTCAACAACTTCCAGCAAGGCTTGGAGGCCGATTTTCGTTTCAATTTGATTCGCTTACGAGAGGAGGCCGAGGGGATCACCCTCTATGGTGCGGAAGAGCAAGAGCGTGGCCACGCGGTCGAGCGCTTCGGATTGCTCTACGACAACTTCAGGCGCCTGATCCGGCGCAACGCCCGGTACGTCCTGTATCAATTGTTGTTCAGCCAGCTTGCTTATGGCTTGTCGTTGTTGCTCGCTTCGCCGCGCTATTTCTCGGGCACGATTCTCCTCGGCGCACTGATTCAAATCTCGAACGCCTTTGAGCGCGTGAACGAGGCGCTGTCTTGGCTCATCGGAAGTTATCCGGTCTATGCGGAGTGGCGAGCGACGGCCGACCGGCTGGTCGAGTTGTCCCGGGCGATTAGATCGGAGGCCGTGCCGACGCTTGGCGCGCGCATCGGATTGGGCGGGAGCGATGCCACCGAACTCACGGAGTTGAAAATCTCGCTGCCGGATGGTTCCGAGCTTATCGCTCCGGCTACGCTGAGCCTCAAGCCGCACGAGGCGGTCATGTTCAGAGGGCCGTCGGGAAGTGGCAAAAGCACGTTGTTTCGTGTCTTTGCGGGACTGTGGCCGTTCGCGCGCGGTGAAGTACTGCGGCCTGCCTCTGCGAAAATGCTCTTCTTGCCGCAGCGCCCCTACATGCCAATCGGTTCTCTGCGCGAGGCCATTTGGTTCCCCGAATCCCCCCGTCCTGATCGCGACGATGACGCGGCAGCGGCACTCGCGACCGTGGGCTTGGCCGGGATGGAAAACCGTCTCGACGAGGTCGGCCATTGGGATCAGATCCTTTCGCCTGGAGAGCAGCAGCGCATCGCGATTGCGCGCGCATTGCTGCTCAAGCCCGACTGGCTCTTCCTCGATGAAGTAACGGTCTCTCATGACGAGCAAGAGGAAGCGGAACTCTACCGGAAGATAAAGGAGGCCTTGCCGAATACGACGATCATCAGTATCGGTCAGAGGCAGTCGCTCGAAGCCTTTCACGATCGTACGATCATGCTCGACCGCTCGACCGGTCGTCCGACGCGGATCGTCAGCGCGATTCAGAAGATCGGTCTGGCGCCGCCCGAACCGGGTGTTCCGAGTGAATGATGCTTCCGAGGCGACCCAAGCGTACATCGTTCCGTTGCCGCCGAAGTTGGATGACCGCGTCGGCGCGCCGTTCGGTCCCGCTGCCGGGAAAGCCGTCGGTTGCTGACGCGCAGACCGGCGAATTCAAATTCGAACGCTCTGAGCTTCGCCCGCGTCGCCTGGTCGTGCTTTGTCAGGGGCCGATCCAGATGATGTCCGGGCGGTGACGTGGCGGTGCCGGCGGTTTGACCCGCGGATGGCCGACGATGATCGGCGCAATCGGCCGATAATTCGCGGGAATGCTCAATTCTTTCTTGGCTTCCGCTTGGCTGAGCCAAGCTTCGGCAAAGCCGATCCAACAGCTTCCAAGGCCATTGGCATGCGCCGCCAGCATCATGTTCTGCGCGGCCAGGCAGCAATCCTGATCGACGAATTGGTCATCCTCGGTGCCGCAAACGATAATCAGGGCCGGCGCGTCATAGAAAATGCTAAATTGCGCCGACGAAAGAAATTCGCGGAACCGCGACAGGTATGGCGCGGATCCCATCATCTTCAATGTCAAAACCTTGGCTTCGTCCGAAATGCGCTTGAGCAGGGCGCGGTCGCGCACGACGGCGAATGCCCAGCGTTGCCGGTCCATCGCATTGGGGGCCTGCACGGCAGCGTTGATCAGGAGATCGATTTGATCCTTGCCAACCGGCTCGTCGGTATATTCGCGAATCGCACGGCGATGATAGATGGCTTCGATGACATCCATGCTCGGCTCCTGGGCTGCGCGCCGAACCTAGTGTGTCCAGCGCGATTCGCTTTGATCTGGCTCAAAGGCCAGTGGGTCTTCCGGACGCGCTACGAAGGCGGTAGGGCATAGATCTGCCGCGCGCGGCGTTCGAACGCGTCGGCCATTGCAGCGACCTCCCGCTCGAAATACCGGTCCAAGAGCCTTTGCCACAGCATCGAGCGAAACGCGAAGTCGGCGCGCAACTCGACGATCGTCTCCGCGCCGGCGCCGGCCTTGAAAAGCCAGTGCAGGCCCAAATGCTTGAAGGGCGGGTCGCCGCTCGTGATGTCGATATGACTGGGCGGCGACAAGACGCCGACGGAGCCGATGCGACGGCGTAGAATCCCGAAGCCGAGAAGCATGTCGACGTAAACGGTATGTCCCGACCGGCGGCGAATGCGGCTGGCCAGAACCCGCGGCAAGAACGCCGGATAGTTTTCGACGTCGGCAACCAGCGCGAAAATCTGCTGCTTGGCAAATGGGACGCGGCGGGTCTCCGTATGGCTGGGCATCATCGGCCAGGAGAGCGAAAGGCCGGCTCAGCGGATCGGCACGGCAATGCCGATCGCCAGCAAGGCGCCGTAACCGAGCGACAGAAAAGCCGCTTTCGGCGTCATTGGAAACAGATCTTCGAACCCTTCGCTCGTCCAGACGATGCGCGTCACGGTGATCGCTTGCGGCAAGGTCAAAAGCGGCAAGAGCACCCAGGGGCTGAAACCGCGGCCGAGCCAGAACCAGAACGGCGCAAGGTAGGCGAAGACCGTCAAGATCAGGATTTCCGCGCGGTTCCAGCCGATGCCGAAGCGGACGGCGCCGGTGCGCCAGCCCTTCTCTTTGTCAGGCTTATGGTCGCGGATATCGTCGATGAGCAGAACATTGGTGACGAGCCCACCGACCGGCAGGCCCAAAATGAAGGCGTCCAGGGGCAAGGCGGTGCGAACGAAGTACCAATTGAAGGGCGAGAGGTCATGCGGAGCGGCCTGGACATAATAGGTTCCGACGACGGCAACCACGCCGAACATCAGGAAGAAGATCGGATCGGCAAGGCCCAGCCGCGCATAGGCGAAAGGCCCCCCGGCATAGGCCCAGCTCGTGACAAGGCCCAGGATTCCGAACACGACGACCAAGAAGCCTGCGACCTTCAGCAGATAGGGGCCGGTGACCAGGGCCAAGGCAAAGCACGCGAAGATCGCGCATTTCAGGCCGAAGCGTGTGAGCGTTCCCTCTTCAAGCGCTTCGTTCAATTCCGGGTGCTCCCGGACCTGCGGGGTCCTGGTCAGCAGTTCGTAATTGTCCGTAAACACGCCGCCGACATGGATCAGCCAACTGGCAAGAAACCCCGCGAACGCGGGCAGAAAGGCAAAAACGTGATCGTGAACCGCGAGACCCATACCGACCACGGCAGGCGCCGCCGCCGTCGGCAGGGTATGGCCGGGATAGAGCAGCAGATTGATCCAGATTCTTCGCCGGGACACGGTCAATGCATCGTGGTTGCAATGGCGATGATACCGCAATCGAGCGGCTTAAGGTGGAAGCGAAGAAGTAGGGCCTAGGGCCGCTTCGCGCGGACCAGATCGACCTCGACCTTGCTCCCGAGATCCGCAATCGAATCGTAAAGGATCTGCAAGGTGTAGGTCGGGTTGTGGGCAAATGCGCCGGGGTCTTTCTTCACGAATTGAAAATTGTAAGCCGCCTTCAACAACCGCGGCGTCCAGGCTTTGTATTGGTTGGGGAATCGCAGCTCATCCTTGTCGGCGGTGCCGTTGCCATTGGTGTCGGTGAAGAAATAGGGATAGACCTCGGGATCATAGACGATCGGCTTTCCCGCTACGGTCTTCGCATAGGCTTGAATGGCCGCATAGAGCCGATCGCTCATATGCGCAATCTCGTCGGCGACACCCTCGTTCAGATCGCCGCTGCCGTCATAATCGACCTTGGTGACGCGAATGAGGTGAAGGGACGGCTTGTCCGTCACCTCCTTGTGGCAGGCCATGCAGGCCTCGACCTTGACCGCGACGGTGTGAAGCGCATGGCAGGAGGTACAGCCCGTGTAAGGCTCGGCATGGGTGAGGCGGCCGGCATAATTCTTCCCGGGATATTGATAGGCGACCCGGGCCAAATTGCCCATCACGGTGGCGCCGGCAGCGGCGTAATGAACATTGATGAATTGCAGCTTCGGCTCGACCGTGTCATCGGCGATGCCGGTGAGAGCTTTGTTGACGCTTGCGGTCAATTCCACGCCCTGGTGGCAAGTCATGCAGATCGCATTGGCGCCGAGATTGTCGGCCTTCAGGCCCGACGGAAAGGTAACCGAGGTCAGAGCCAAGGTTCTGTCGTTGTGGCAGGTGACGCAGGTGATGACCGTCCCGGTTGGAGCGGGATGGTCGACGATGCCGGCGGGCGTGCCATCTGCGCCGAGAAAATCCAAGAAGCCCGGCATTGAATGGCATCTCGCGCATTCGACCGGAATCGCGCCCTCCCTGTTCCAATGTGTGAAGGCCTCGGCTGCCCGGTCGGCATGCGGCGACGTCGCCCATTCAGCAAAAAACGGAATCTCGGTCGTCGGGATCGAAGCCGGCGGAGGCGCGGCTGACGGGCCCTGGGCCGCCGCGGTATCCGGCAGCGCCGACGCGGCCGAAAGCAGGCCAAGGAGCGCCAGCAATGGCAAGATGACCGTCCCGCTCGTGCGACCGCTCATGGATGTCCCCCTCGCAAACTTGACGTGCTCATTTTGTCGGTGCGCGCAGGCCCGAACCGCGGATGAAACTCATGCTCGGCGGCACCGGCGCATGAACCAAATTGAAGTGACAGTCGATGCAGGTCAGCCGCCCCTCGCGCAAAAGCGCATGGGCGGCCCGGCCTTGCTCGCTCGCGGGCGCGATGGCGCCCGCATCGTGGCAGTGGCGGCACGTGACGCTGTCGTCGCGGCGCATCTCGTCGCGAACCACGCCGGCAAGCTCGATGCGCCGAGCCTCCCAAACCGCGGGATTGCCGTAGTCCTGCGTGGTCTCCGCAAAAACATCTTTGATCCCGCCGACCGCATGCGCATAGGTCTCGGCAAACCAGCTTGTCGTGGGGATATGGCAGTCGCCGCAGCTCGCATGCACACCTTCGCCATTCGCGCGATGCGGGGATTGAACGTAGTGGGGATCGGAGGCAAGCGTCGCCATCGTATGGCATGACGCGCAAAACGCGTCGGTCGAGGTGTATCGATTGATCTCAACGCTGGCGATGAGGAGGCTCGCGCCAATCAGGAGCCCCGCGAACACCAGAACGCCCATCGAGACCCAGTGCCTACCGCTCGGCCTGCCCCGTCCGAACCCGCTGGATCGCCAACGCATGATCTGTACTCACCGGAGAATTGGCAAAGTTAGAGTTCCTGGAGGGAAGAACGAGAGAAAGCGGAGTCCGCTGCGCGCCACCGTGATGGCGCACGCGGATGCAGACCGTGACGCGACGTAGCTTTCACGCCGCGTCACCCTTCGCCCGCTCGCCGATCCGCCGTGCTGGCGCATCAATCGGTCTCTTCGCCTCAAGCACCGTCATGTTGTTCCGCCTCGCTCAATCATTGTCGGCCGGCTCGGCGACCCAGCGCTTCGGATCGTGATTGTCGAGATATTCGCGGCGCGTCACCCAGCCCAGGAGCATCGAGCGCAGCAGGAATATCTTGTCGGGCCGCAGCGCGAAATAGACGTGCATGATAATCAAGGGAAGCATGCCGAGCGCGAAGAAATCATGGATGGTGTAGACGATGCCCCATTCGAAATCCGACAGGAAATACGGGTTGCGCTGCCAGAATGACGTGTCGATCTTCGCGAGCATCAGCCCGCCGGTCGCGATGAGAACCAAAATCCAGCCGGCGATGCCCCAGTGATACAATTTCTGCATCAGCGGATATTTGCCGGGCTTTCCCGGAGCGTCCGCCTTGCCGCCCAAGGTCAGCGCTACGGCGCGCCAGGCGTTCACGATATCCCCCCAATCGGGCATCATCGACCAAAACTCGAGGCTGACAAGGGATCGTATGATGTGAAATAAGACGGCCGCGATCAGAACAATTCCCGTGAGCCAGTGGACCGGGACCCAATCGAATTGCCAACCGAGAATGGGCGCGAAGGCGGTGACCAGCAGGGTCAGGCCGGAGGCAGCCAGCACCCAATGGAACAGCCGCTCGGTCAGGCGGTGACGAACCTCCCGTTCTCCCGGTCCGCCTGTTGCCGCAAGACTGTCCGTCGATTCATGGCCGCTCGTGGCCGATCTCTGCGGCGCCCGAGCTTGCGCGGCTCTGCGCGCCACCCGCCGGCGCAGCCATGGAACCGTCAAAGCATGCAAGATGATGAAGATCGCACCGGCGGCGACGAACCACCAGAAGAGATCCCAATTGGCGCCGAGCAGCACCTCTTGCCCGTACACGCTGGTCGCATAGCGAAAGAAGTAGTCCATGGGCGCCTTGTCTTCGTTCACCGTTTCAGAGTGAAAACACCGGGAAGAAACTTCACCGATCTTTGATTCAGGTCGCGTTCACCTATGGCGGTTCGTGTTTGCCGCGCCGGCGCTAGGAGCGCATCGAGATTGTCCGCGGCCCATCGGCGCTCCGATGGACCGGCGGCGGCTCGGCTCGAATATCGGCAAGTGCGGCACAGGCGTTCGCTTCAAGCCAGCGAACCATTTCTGTGTGGTCGTGCGCCGTGTTCAGGGTCAAACGCGCCGACGCCACGATCTCGCGCACAAGCCGCGCGAGGGGTGCCGGCGTGCCATGTGCGCGCGCCGTCGCCAAGGCGCTGTCCATGTCGCGGATGAGGTGGTCGAGCGGATAGCCCGATCCGAAACGGCCGGTCAGTACCTCGCCGGCAAGGGTCGGGGGCGGCATGCCCGTGACGTCGCTCAGCGCCTCGATCGCCCCAAGCGTCATGGCCGGTTGGAGACCGAAGCGCTTGCCGATCAACAATGCTTCCGCGGCGGCCGTCAAATTGACGGCGCCGTAGAGGCGGGCAATGGCGCGTGCCGCGCGCGCGGATCCCGGCGTATCGCCGATCCTGACGATGCGGCGCGCCAAAGCGTCGAACACCGGCCGACAACGTGCGATGTGTTCCTCCCGCCCGCTATAGAGGACGACCAAACTGCCGGCTGCTGCATCTTTGGCGGTGCCAATGACCGGAGCATCGACCAACGCGGCGCCGCGGGACACCAAGGCCCGCGGCATTTCGGTCGTCAAGGCGGCGTCGTCGCTGGCCATATCCACCACAAGCGTGTCGGGCCTTGCGTGATGGACGATGCCCGTCGGTCCGAGCGTGACGTCGCGCGTGACTTGGTCGGTCTCGGTGGTGATCAGGATGATGTCGCAGAGCTGGGCAACCATCGCGGCGGTCGCAACGCCGCCGGCGCCGCCATGGACCAAATAGTTCCGCGTCAATTTGGTGACCGGGTCAAAAACCTGCGGCGCGTATCCCTTTGCTCGCAGGCGCTCGGCGATCGCCACGCCCGTGGCGCCAAGTCCGATGATGCCGATCGCAAGCTCGGGCATGGTGAAACTTCCCCGTGTCAGGTTTCGGCGCCCGGGTCGATCCCATCAAGCAGGAATAGGTCCGTCAGCAGCGCACGCAGATGGATCGACGCGTTGAGGTTGTCGATCGCCTGCGAGCTGATGGCGGGCCGCACCAGAATGAGCCTCAGGGCGGAGGATGCCTTGGCAATGTCGCCTTCGACCACGTCGAGAAAGGCGTCGAGGGCCGCGGCCTGATCGTCGTCGTCCGGCAGAGTGGCGCGGCAGCTCTCCACCAACCCGTCAAGCGCGGCGATCGCTTGCTGCAGATAGTCCCGGATTTCATCGGACGGCCCGCCTTCGGTTCCCCGGCGCCCCTGGGCCGCATAGGCAAGCATGAACTCGTAGGCGGATTCGACCGCGTCGATCCGATCCCCCAAGTCATTTTGAACATTCAGCATGAGCGTGATCTCCGTCAGGCGGCGTCGCGAACGGCGCGCATGATCAAATTCTGCATCAAGGGAATCTTGAAGCCGTTGTAGTTCAAGGCGTGGGCCCCGCGGGTCGATGAGGCACCCGCGATTGCGGCCACGTCGGCATCGATTTTCTTGCCTTTGACGGCGGATTCGGCGGACGGAACGCGGTAGGGCGCGGCGGAAACGCCATTGACGACGATGCGGGAATTGCTGACCGTGCCATCGGCACCGACCTGCAGCGCTGCAGCCACATTGACCAGCGGAAAGTCGAACGCCTCCCGGTCGGAAGCCTTCTCGAAGTAGAATTTCGCCCCGGCCCAGCTCTTCGGCAGCCTGATTGCCGTGAGAATGTCGCCCGGCTGGAGCGCGGTCATGCGCGTAATGTCGACGGACGGGCCGATGAAATAATCTTGGGCCGCGATGGCATGCTCGCCGCTGCGATTGTGGATCACCATCTGGGCGTCCAGCGCCACCATTGCCGGCGCCGTGTCCGATGGCGACACCGCAACGCAGCGGTCGGTCAAGAACAACGCGTGTTCGCGGTTCTGGCCCGTCGGGGTATCGGCGAAGCAGGTATTCCCGCCGGCGCGATAGCACGGCAGACCGTAGCGGTAATACCAGCAGCGTGCGTCCTGGCTGACATTGCCGCCGATGGTGCCCGAGTTGCGGATCTGTGGACTGGCCACCTTGGCGGCTGCGTCGGCCAGCAGCCGGTATTTGCCGCGTATCGCCGGATTCTGCGTAACCTCGACGAGCGTCGTCAGGGCTCCGATCTGGATGCCATCCGCAATCTCGCGGACGCCCCGCATCTCGGGAATTCCGTTAAGATCGATGACGACTTTGGGCCGTTTGATCCTGTCCTTGAACCAGGACAAGCTGTCATTGCCGCCGGCCAGCTTCCATGCGTCGTGGCCGTGCTGGGCGGCGAGGGCCACCGCGTCGGCCAATGTCTTCGGCTGGTAAAGCTCGAAGCCGGGCATCACGTCTCTGATCATCATGGCAGGCCCCTCACATCGTGCTCGCTTCAAGCGGCTTGTAGGATTGGGTCCGCTTCGCCAAAGCATTGACGATATAATCGCGCGTCAGCGGCGTGCGGTTGAAGTAATGCCCGCCGAGCGCATCCGAGATGGCGCACAGCAACGCCGCCGCCGCGCAGCCCTCGATCGGCTCGCCAATGCCCTTGGCACCCAACGGGTTCGACTCGTCCGGCTTCTCGACGGCGGTTGTCGTGATCTCGAGCGGTAGGTCGAGGCTGGTCGGCGGTTTCGCCTGATCGAGCTGGACATTGGCAGGCAGCCCGAGCTTCGAGTCGTAGACGACGTGCTCGAAGCGGGCGAGGCCAATGCCCTGAACCATCGCCCCGACATTCTGGGCGGCAAGACCCCGCGGGTGGAGAACCACGCCGCAATCGGCGACGCCGACATATTCGAGGATGTCAACCTGCCCGGTCTCGACGTCGAGCGCGATCTTGATGAAGCCGGCGGCAAGCGCGGGTGTGACGCCGTTCTGCGCCAAGGTGTCCTTGGCCACGCCGATCAGCCCGGTGCCGGCGAGCGCCGCGACCGATGCCGCGGTCATCGGGTTGATGCCCTGCGGCGCTTCCTTGCCGCTGTATTTGCCGCCGAGCGCGATCGCCCGCTTCGCGGCGTCGGCGAAGCTCATCGATTTGGACGGATCTGCCTTGGCGACGACCTTCTCGTCTTTCAGCTCGTAATCGTCCGGTTTGCCCCCGAGATCTTGCGCGGCGATCTCGAGCAGTTTGGTCTTGGCGTCTATTGCCGCGACGTAATTGGTCCGCGTCTCGGTATAGGCGGTGTTGGACGAAAACTGGCCGAAGTTCCACGGCAGATGGTTGTCGGAGTTGCCGCGCACGATGACGCAATTGGCCCAATCGTAGCCCAGCACCTCTGCGGCCGCCCGGGCCGTCGCGGCGTAGGAATACGTGCCGAGATTGCCGACTCCGGTGTGGATATAGAGCTTGCCGTCGGGCAGGATCCGGACGAGACCGTCGAAGCCCTTATAGCCGGCGGTATGGTGACCCTGGCCGACGCCGATTCCGATGACCTTGTTCCCCTGGCGTGTTCCGCTCTCCTTGGTCTTTTCCGACCATTTGAAGATCTCAGCGCCTTTATCCAAGGCATCGCGCAGGAAGGCGCTGGTGACGGGCGATCGCTTCGCACCGAATTTTCCCGTCTGGTCGGGCGCGTTGATCCGGCGAATGGCGACGCGGTCGATGTTGAGCTCCCGCGCCGCGCGATCGAGGAAGGGCTCGAGCGCCACCGCCATCTGGTTGGTGCCCGGGCCGCGCTGCGGGGTGCGCATCACCGTGTTGGTCAGAACGGAAATACCGCGAAAGCGCATGGCCTCGGGCTGATAGACGATCGACACCGTGTCGGCCGCATCGCGATAGTCCCAGAAGCCGAGATTCGGACCGTTGTCGTGAACGATATAGAGATCGATCGCGGTCACGCGGCCGTCGGCGGCGAAGCCGATCTTGGCGCTGCCCTGAAAGGCGGGGCGGGCGGCGAAGCCGGATTCTTCGGCTCGCGTGACGCGCATCATCACCGGACGCCCGGCCTTTTTTGCCAGATAGGCGGGAATGGCCATCTGCGGATATTGGTCGCTCTTGCCGCCGAAACCGCCGCCGCAGAATTCCGCGATCAGCACCAGCTTGTCGGGGGTGATCCCGATATAGTGGGCCAATCCCGGCAGGCTCAGCGCCTGGCTCTGGGTCGAGGCGTGGACATAGCAGCGTCCATTCTGCCAGTAAGCCATGCATGAGCGCGGTTCCAGCGCGTGATGGGCGACGCCAGCGGTGGTGAAGCTGTCCTCGACGATGACCTTGGCCTTGGAGAACCCGCCGACGAGATCGCCATAGGACCATTCGTCGCTCGGCTTGCCTTGCGGAAGCTTACCCTGATCGACCCCAACAAAATCCGAGGCTTGCCACTTGATGACTTGCAAGGCGAGATTGGTGTTGGCGACGTTGCCCTTGGCGCGCGCGTTCGGGCCGCCCGGATAGAGGCTGTCGAGCGGATCCACCGTGAACGGCAACTGCTCCAGATCGACCTGGATCGCCTCGATCGCGGCTGCCGCGACCTCCTCGCTGACGGCCGCTACCGCCAGGATGGGATCGCCGACGAAATGCGGTTCGTTGGTGAGAATCGGGTCTTCGGGCTCGGGGAAGGACGGCACCTCGTCCGCGGTGAGAACGGCCACGACGCCCTTCATCTTCAGGGCCGCCGATGCATCGATGTGGCGGACCCGCGCATGCGGCATCGGGCTGAGCAGGAGCTTACAGAACAGCATTCCCTCGGCGCGGTAATCCTCCGCATATTTGGCCGTGCCGGTAACCTTGGCCAGCACATCGGGCGGCGTGAAGTCTTTTCCGATCAGTCGATTGGCCATCTCAAGCCTCCCCTGCCGCCCGCATGACGCCCTTCAGGTAATATTCATAGGCGCCGCAACGGCACAAATTCCCGGACATGGCGAGCTTGGCTTCTTCAAGACTCGGTTTGGGATTTGCACGCAGCAACGCAACCGCCGCAACGACCTGGCCCGGCGTGCAGAACCCGCATTGCGGCGCCAACTCGTCGATGAAACCTTGTTGAACCGGGTGCAGCTTGCCGTCGGGGCCGGCGACGCCTTCGACCGTCGTCACCTCGCGACCCGCGATCCCATGCGTGAGGGTCGTGCAAGAGTAATGCGTGGTGCCGTCCAACATCACGGTGCAAGCACCACATTCGCCGCGGTCGCAGCCAAGCTTGGTGCCGGTGAGGCCGAGCTTGTAGCGGAGCGTGAGCGCCAGGGTCTCGTTCGGGAGCACGTCGACACGGCGAAGCTGCCCGTTGACTTTCAGGGTGATCAGACGCTCAACCGTGCCCGGAGCCGCCATCGCCGGTGTCGGGCCGAGGGCGGTTCGAAACATGTATCCCATGGCCGCAACGGAGCTGCCGGAGGCGATCACGCCCTTGATGAAATCGCGCCGCGAGGTTCGCAGCGCGGCCAAGACATCAATCTGGCAATCCGCTCTGTTTGTCGTCTGTTCCGCCTTGTCAGGGATGCAGGCGTCATCCGGTCGCGGTGTGGATCCGTTGCTCATTTGTCTGCCCTCCTCTCGCGCCTTCCCGAAGCCCCTAGAGCCCGCTCTTGCTGGTCGCGATCAAGCGGGTTCCCCGGCTTGCCTAGGATCGGCGTGACCGCTGCCAATCATCTCGGGAAGCCGAAAGCCAAGAGGCGCTTCTTCATGGGACATACCGGTCTCCCCCTAAAGTTCTCGACGCTCATCGTCTTTAATTAAGCGGATGATCGCGGCGATCCCTTGATGTAGATCAAGCCGCTTCGAGTCGGGTCTCTCGATTTTTCAATTCGGAGCCGAGGCGGCAAACGAAGCCACGCCGTTCCCGCGCCCTCGACCGAATTTCTTGCTATGGCTTCGCCAATTCCCGGTCGCGCATGTTAGGGATCAGCGCGATCTGCGTTTGATCGAGCGCCCGGGCTGGGCGCTTCCATGTCGACGATCGATACCGTGAAGAGGAGGTGCCGTGAATTTCGCGTCCGACAACGCGGCTTGTGTAGCGCCCGCGATCATGGATGCGATCGAGGCGGCGAATGCGGGCCCGGCGGCGCCCTACGGCGCGGACGCCGTCAGCCAGAGTTTGGAGAAGCGCTTCGCCGAGATCTTCGAGCACGATGTCGCGGTCTTTCCGGTCGCGACCGGCACGGCGGCCAATGCGCTTGCCTTGGCTTCATTGACGCCTCCCTGGGGCGCGATCTTCTGTCACGAAGACGCGCATATCGCGAGCGATGAATGCGGCGCGCCCGAATTCTTCTCCGCCGGGGCGAAGCTCGTGACGCTTCATGGCGAGCACGGCAAGCTCGCGCCGGACCACGTCGATCGTCACTGCACGGGGACGGGCGTCGTTCACAATGTTCAACCCGCGGCGCTCAGCATCACGCAGCAGACGGAGGCCGGAACGCATTATCGCGTGGACGAGGTCGCTGCCTTGGGGGCGATGGCGCGCCGGCACGGGATCGGGCTGCACATGGACGGTGCGCGCTTTGCCAATGCCGTGGCCGGGCTCGGCTGCACGCCTGCCGCAATCACTTGGCGCGCCGGGGTCGACGTGCTCTCCTTCGGGGCCACCAAAAACGGCGCCCTTGCTGCCGAGGCCGTTGTCTTTTTCGATCGAGCAAATGCGGTCGAGTTTGGCTTTCGCCGCAAACGCGCCGGCCACTTGTTGTCGAAAATGCGCTTCATCGCGGCGCAGCTCGACGCCTATCTGCGCGACGATCTTTGGCTGCGCAACGCGCGACAGGCGAATGCCATGGCGGCAAATCTCGGCGCCGGGTTGGCGCGCCTGCCCGGCGCCAAGCTGCTCCACCCCGTCGAAGGCAACGAGGTCTTCGTCGAACTGCCCGAACCCGTCATCGCCGGCCTGGGCGCGGCCGGTTTCGGTTTTTATCGCTGGGGAAGCGAGCCGGTGCTGCGTCTCGTCGCTGCGTTCGACACCAGCGCAGCGGATGTGGACAAGTTTCTCGCCGCCGTTGCGCGTCTTTTGTCCACCGTAACGCCGTAACGCACGCTGTCGATATTGCGCGCCGAGGGCGGCGATCCCTCGGCGGAATCGTGCGCATAGCGGATTAGCGGACCTCGAATACGAGCTTACCCTGCAGATGGCGCGATTCGCTCACCCGGTGCGCTTCTGCGGCATCGGCGAGCTTGTAGCGGATGATGGTCGGCGGCCAGACGGCTCCGTCATCGAGCAGCGCGACCATCCGTTCGAGATGCGCGCGGTCACGCGCCACCGCCGGCCGCAAGGTCTGGACATCCTTGCGGGTGGGTTGAAATCCCTCCGGTGCGGGCGCGATCCAGACCAATCGCCCGCCCGGCTTCAGCACCTCGTAGCAACCACGCCGGACATCGCCGCCGACCGTGTCGAAGACGACGTCGCAGCCGGAAACGGTGGTCGCGAAATCCTCCGTGTTGTAATCGATCACCCGGTCGGCGCCGAGACCGCGCACGTAAGCGTGATTCTTGGCGCTGGCGGTCGTAATCACCGTGGCGCCGAGATGCTTCGCCAGCTGAATGGCGAATCCGGCAACGCCGCCCGCGCCGCCTTGGATGAGGATGGTCTCGCCCGCTTTGAGTTGCGCCGTGTCTTCGATTGCCCAAAGCGCCGTGAGGCTGGTCAGCGCCATGGCCGCCGCCTCGGCATGGCCGAGACCGGCGGGCTTCTTGGCGACGATCGCCGCTTTGATGGCGATCTTTTCGGCATAAGCGCCTTCCTGCCCTTGGTCGGTGACGCCGAACACCGCGTCGCCGGTGGCAAGATCGCCGACGCCGGCGCCGAGCGCGCTGACGGTGCCCGAAAAGTCGCGGCCGAGAATGTACGGGAAACGGATATTGCCGTAAGGGCCTCCGCCCAGCCGCACTTTGTAATCGGCGGCGTTGACGCTGGCGGCATGAATATCGACCACGATCTCGCCCACTCGCGCGACCGGATCCGGCGCCTCGCCGTAGCGCAACATCTCCGGCCCGCCATGACCCGTCAGAAGCACCGCCTTCATGGTCTCTCCCTCCGCCGTTGCAGGCGCGCCACGCGCCGCCGGGCCGATTGGACTTTCGTCATGCGTCCGCCTCGGGTAAGCCCCCCCGCCGGAATTCGCCCGAGCCCGGTCCGTTGCGTTATGCATAGCGCCGGATCGCACCCGTTTGAAGCCTCGTCTGGCGGATCGGCGCCCGCCGGACGTAACCTTGCCGGAAGGGCCTTTCCTGCGATCGCGGCTACCGGTTGCGCGTCGAAGGGCTAAGATGGGTCGAGCAACCTGTTCAAAGATGAGGTGGTCATGAGCGCCGCGCGTCAATTGCGCCTCGCCGCTTTCATGCGGCCGGTCAGTCTGCATACCGCCGCCTGGCGCTATCCCGGCGCCTGGCCCGACGCCAATTTCAATTTCGCCCATATCAGGCGCCTCGCCGAAAGCTTGGAACGCGCCAAGATCGACGCCTTCTTCATGGCCGATCACCTCGCCGTTCTCAACCAGCCGATGGACGCGCTGGTACGCGGACAGACGACCACCTCCTTCGAGCCGATGACGCTCTTGCCCGCGCTCGCCATGGTGACGAAGCATCTAGGCCTCATCGCCACCGGCTCGACGACCTATGACGAGCCTTATCACGTCGCGCGGCGCTTCGCCTCGCTCGACCATATCAGCGGCGGGCGCGCGGGCTGGAACGTCGTCACCACCTCCAACCCCGATGCCTCCAAGAATTTCGGCTATGAGGAGCATCTCGATCATGCCGAGCGCTACGCCCGCGCGCGCGAGTTCTTCGACGTGGTCACGGGGCTCTGGGACAGCTGGGACGACGATGCGTTCATCCGCGACGTGGACCGGGGCGTCTTTTTCGATCCCAAGAAGCTCCACGTGCTCGATCACAAGGGCAAATATCTGAACGTGCGCGGGCCTTTGAACATCGCGCGGCCGATCCAGGGCTGGCCGGTGATCGTCCAAGCGGGCGCCTCCGATGCGGGGCGCCAGCTCTGCGCCGAGGTTGCGGACGCGGTCTTCACGGCGTTGCGCGATGTCGAGGAGGGCAAAGCCTTTTATCGCGACGTGAAGGGCCGTGCCGAGAAAGCGGGCCGCGATCCCGAGCACATCAAGATCCTGCCCGGCTGCATGATCTATGTCGGCGACAGTCTCGAAGAGGCGAAGGACAAGCGCGCGAAGCTCGACAGCCTCGTCTATTACGAAAGCGCCATCGCCTCGCTTTCGATCGCGCTCGGCACCGATGCGTCGAAATTCGATCCCGACGCGCCGCTGCCCGATATCCCCGAAAGCAACGCCAGCAAAAGCGGGCGCGAGCGCACGATCGCGCTGGCCAGGCGCGAGGGGATGACCGTGCGCCAGATCGCGCAGCGCATCGGCGGCCATGGCGGGCTCGCGATGCTCGGCACGCCGAAAATGATCGCCGACCAGATGCAGGAATGGCTCGAGGCGCGCGCGAGCGACGGCTTCACCCTGCAATTCCCTTATCTTCCGGGAGGGCTCGACGACGTGATGGAGCGCGTCGTCCCTGAGTTGCAGCGCCGCGGCCTCTTCCATCGCGACTATGAGGGCGAGACCCTGCGCGAAAATCTCGGTCTGCCGCGTCCGAAAAACCGCTTCTTCGCGGCTCGCGGCGCGTAAAGAAGCACGCGCCGATCCCGGTGGCTTGGCGCCGCGATCTAACGCCGGATGCCGCGTCCCTTGGGCAGCATGAGGCCGATGATCATGACGCCGACAGCGAGCATGACGAGGATCACGAAGACGATGTGCAGCGCGTGGTCGAATTCCTGCATCAGCGGTCCGATCGTCTCGGGCGGCAAGGCGGCGCGAAGCTGGGGCGTCATGATGCGCGCGACCAGATCGCCGCCGCCCTTCAAATAAACGGAAAGCCCCGCGTTGATGATGCCGCCGAAGGCGGCTGCGCCGAGGGCCTGCCCGAGGATGCGGCTGAAGATGAAGGCCGACGTCGCGATGCCGCGGCTGCTCCAGCCGCTCTCGGATTGTATCGCCACCATATAGGTGTTGTTGTTCATGCCGATGCCGAACCCCATCAGCAATCCGCTCGCCATGGCCCAATAGGCCGTGCTGTGCGGGCCCAGCATGGTCATCATCACGCTGCCGAGGATGTAAAGCACGCCGCCGGCGCTGGCCGCCGTGCGGTATGAGGCGCGCAACATGATGCGTCCGGCCAAGACGGCGCCGATGGGGCTCGTGGCCGACATCGACATCAAAGTGAGGCCGGCGACGAGCGCGCTGTCGCCCATCACGCCCTGGATGTAGACCGGAAGATAGGCGGCGATGCCCATCATGGTGGTGCCAAGCGCGAGCGAGGCGAGGTTGCCGCTGCTCACCACGCGATCGCGCCACAGGCTCATCGGCCAGATCGGCTCCGGGACGTATTGCTCGTAGATGACGAAGACCACGAGCGCGACGAGCGCGGCCGCGATGAGCGATGCCATGATGCCGATGCTCAGCGTTGACGCCTGGGCCAAAGCGAACATCAGCGCGCTGGTCCCGAGGCAGATCAGCGCCGATCCGCCCAGATCGATGCGGTGGGGGCGGCGCTCGACGTGTTCATGAAGCGCCCAAAGCAATATTGCGCCGGCCATCAGCCCGAGCGGCAGATTGATCCAGAACACCATCGGCCAGCTCGTGTGGGCGACCAGGAACGCGCCGACGACAGGACCGAAGACCGCCGCGCCGACGAAGACGCTCGAGACATAGCCTTGCATCCGCGCGCGATCGGCGCCGTGATAGACATCGCCGATGAGGGTGCGCCCCACGGGCATGAGTGCGCCGGCGCCGAGACCCTGGACGATTCGGAACGCGACCAGCGACATCATGTTCCAGGCGAAGCCGCACAGAAGGGAGCCGATGAGGAACAGGGCGATGCCCAAAAGGAGAATGGGCTTGCGGCCATAGAGGTCCGAGAGCCGGCCATAGATCGGCGTCGTCACCGCCTGCGTCAACAGATACGCGGTGAACACCCAGCTGAGGAGTTCGAATCCGCCGAGCGCGCCCACGATCGTCGGCATTGCGGTCGCGACGATCGTGCTCTCGATCGCGGTGATGAAGACCGAAGCGAGCGCCGCGATGAAGACGAGGGCGCGGTTCTCGGCATGGATGCCGGGCGCTGCCTCCAATTCCTCTCTAACCGTTTCCGCCGGCACGGGCTTTACCGTCTTTCATGAGTGACCCGGCGTCATAGCCTGAATGGCGAACCGGGACATCATGACATTTTGCATGCGAGGTTTTCGCGGTTGGGCAGCCTTTCTGCCGGTCCTGAGCGCCGCCGCCGCGACGCTTCGGTTAAGGCCAAAGGCGTCGCGTCGCGATCTGCGCGCCCTCGGCAAGCGCCTTGAATTTCGACCAGACGACGCTGGTTGCGACCAGGGGCACCCGTCCCGCGAAGGTCGCGAAGCCGCAATCCGCGCCGGCAATCACGCGCTCGCGCCCCACGATATCGGCATAGCGGCAAATTCGCTGCGCGACCAAACGTGGATGCTCGACGAAGTTGGTCGTCGAATTGATGACGCCCGGGATCAGGATCTTGTCGTCCGGTATCCGGACGGATTTGAGATCTTCCCATTCGTGTTCATGGCGTGGATTGGCGCCTTCGAAACTCACGGCAGACGGCCGGGCCTTGAAACAGGTGCCGATCACCTTCGCGAGCGGAATATCATGCGTGTGCGGCCCTTCGTAATTGCCCCAGCAAATATGAAGGCGCATGCGCTCGGGCGCGATGCCGGCGGTCGCATGGTTGAGGGCGGCGACATTGCGCTCGGCGATCCGGAGGAATTCCGCGTCGGTCTTGTCGCGGTACTGATTGTGGCGCGCGGAGCCGAGATCGGGGCAATCGATCTGCAACAGGAAGCCGGCGCCGACGATGGCCTCGTATTCGGTCTTCATGGCCTCGGCCAAGGCCGCGACATATGCGTCCTCGTCATGATAATAGGTGTCGATGACGAAGCGCGTGAGAATGCCGGGCGAGGGCGCGGTCATGAATGCCTCGACGGGCTTGTGTTTCTCCACCGCGGCGGAAAGGTGCGCGATATCCCGTTCGAGCGGCTTGGTGTCGCGATAGCTCACGGGGCCGACGCAGCCTGGGAAAGGGATTTGGCGGAATTGATTCATGCGTTCGAGGAAATCGGGATGCTCGAACTGATCGAGCCCGACCATGATCTCGCGGCCCTTCTTTTCGGCTTCCGGCGTCATGGCGATGCCGTTGACCCGATGCCGGATATAGATCGTATAAGAGGGCTTGCTCATCTCGCCGTCGCTCACGACGTCGACGCCGGCGGCGATCTGCTGGGCCACGATTCCATCGACCGCTTCGGCGGCGCGCGCCTCGAACAGGGCCTCGTCGACCGTGCGGTCCTCTTCGCGCGCGAGCAGCATATCGAGAAGGGCGGACGGCCGCGGCAGGCTTCCCACATGGGTCGTGAGAATCCGGTGGCTGCTTGTTTTCATGGCCGCTTTCTCCCCTTGTTTTCGCCGAATTTCCTCGACGGTTGCGGGCAAGGTGCCGCATGGATCGGTCATTCTCCGCCGCCGGGGATGAGCATTGCAATATAGCTTTCATGGCCTTATCGCGCCGCGCTGCCGACGCCGAAACCGCGAGAATCGCGGGGCCAGGCGATTGGGTGCCGTGCCGTTTCGATGGATTGGCCGATCTGGCTTGCCGACCGAAACGAAGAAGCGCATTTTGACGGCGAGGGCGGATTCGTCGATGAAGAACCGATTTCGGGCAGGTGTTCCATGAAACGTCGCAAGCTTGGCTCTCTGGAAGTCTCGTCCATCGGTCTCGGCTGCATGAGCATGACGCCGATCTATGGCAACCCCGATCCCGAAGAGGCGATCGCGACCGTGCGCCGTGCGGTCGAACTGGGTGTCGATATGATCGACACCTCGGATGCCTATGCCGCCGGCAAGAACGAAGAATTGGTGGGACGCGCGCTCAAGGGGATCCGCGACAAGGTCGTGCTTGCCACCAAATTCGGCAATCTTCAGGCTCCAGCGGGTCAACGCGGCGTCGATGGCCGCCCCGATTACGTGATCGAAGCCTGCGAGAAGAGCTTGAAGCGTCTCGGCGTCGACATGATCGATCTCTATTACATCCATCGCGTCGATACCGAAGTGCCGATCGAGGATACGGTCGGCGCCATGGCGAAGCTCAAGGAACAGGGCAAGATTCGCTTTCTCGGGATTTCCGAGGCGGCGCCCAACACCCTGCGCCGCGCGTATCGGGCCCATCCGATGGCCGCGCTTCAGACCGAGTATTCGCTGTGGACGCGCGACGCCGAGGACGAACTTCTCGATACCTGTGCCGAGCTCGGCATCGGCTACGTCGCCTACAGCCCCTTGGGCCGCGGCATGCTGACCGGAGCGATCACGGGCGACGCCAGTCTTGGCGAGAAGGATCGCCGGCGGCAGCACCCGCGCTTTCAGTCCGAACATCTCAACCGCAACGTCGCGCTGTCGGCGACGCTCAAGGAGCTTGCTTCCCAGGAGAACTGCGCGCCGGCGCAGCTCGCGCTTGCCTGGGTCCTGTCGCGCCGGCCCTTCATCGTGCCGATTCCCGGCACCAGCCATCGCAAATGGCTCGAGCAGAACGTCAGGGCCACCGAGATCGACCTCGCGCCGGCGACTCTGGCGGCGCTGGAAAACGCGTTTCCGCGCGGCGCCGCCTCGGGGCCGCGTTATCCTGAGGCGCAGCTGAAGCGGGTCGGCGTTTGAGGGCGGAAGCCCGCGCCTGCAGGGATTCGCTTCTTTTCAATCGAGGTGAAGAATGGAAGGTCAAGGCGGCAAGATAACGGCGCAAGAGCATTGGACGCAAAAAGGCACGGTCAAACTCTTCCTCTGGGAGAAGTTCTTGGCGGCGCCGGCCTCCGCGCGCGGCACGATCCTCTTCGTTCATGGCTCGTCGATGGCCTCGCAGCCGACCTTCGATCTGCAGGTGCCGGGGCGGCCGTATTCTTCGGTCATGGATTATTTCGCGGCGCGCGGCTTCGATTGCTGGTGCGTCGACATGGAAGGTTATGGACGTTCCGACAAGAGCCGCGACATCAATTGCGATATTTCGAACGGCGCCGACGATCTCGCGGCCGCCAGCGACTACATCCTGAAGATCCGCAAGCGCGGCCCGCTGCTTGTCTACGGCATTTCTTCCGGCGCTTTGCGCGCGGCTCTCTTCGCCGAGCGACATCCGGAACGTGTGGCGCGGCTCGCGCTCGATGCCATGGTCTGGACCGGCGAAGGCAGCCCCACCCTCGAGGGGCGCCGCAAGAAGCTGGCCGAGTACCAGAGGGTCAATCGCCGGCCGATCGATCGCGCTTTCGTGCGCAGCATCTTCACCCGCGACCACCCCGGCACCGCCGACGACAAAACGGTCGAGGCTTTCGCCGACGCGATCCTCGCGCTGGACGATTCCGTGCCGACCGGAACCTATGTCGATATGTGTGCGAAATTGCCGCTCGTCGACCCGCGCAAGATCACCGCGGCGACCGTCATCATGCGCGGCGAATATGATGGGATCGCGAGCCTCAAAGATTTGCTGGCCTTTTTCGAGCTCTTGCCCAATCCGGACAAGCAATTTGCCGTCATGCCCGGCATCGCGCACGCGTCCTTCCAGCAGAAGAATTATCTTCTAGTCTATCACATCCTCGAAGCATTTTTCGCCCAGCCCGCGCCGCTCTATCGCGGCACTCGCTAAGCCGAGGTCGATCGGGCCTTGCTCGCTCCCGAATCAGGGCAAGGCGGGTTCTTTTTCAGGCACGGCCTCGTCGAGCGCCCCGTACCAGCCCTTTTCGGAAATGTCGAAGAGGATGCCCTCGGGGTCCTTGAATTTGCGCTCGTAATTCATGCCGCTGGGATCGCCGAGATCGAAGCAATAAATTCCGCCCTCGGCGGCGATCTGCGCTTCGGTCTCTTTGAAATCCGCGACACGAAATCCGAAATGGTGAATGCCGTGGCGGCCATCCGCCGTGTCGGCGCCCGGCCGGTTGGTGGTGGCGTAGGCAAGGACCGCCAGATTCATCAGGCCGTCTGTCAAGTAGATGGCCCGGTCTTTGACTTCGTAGGCGCGTTTCATGTCGAAGATCTTTTCGTAGAATCGCGCTGAAGCTTCCACATCCTTCACCACGATCGCCAGATGCCGCAGCTTTGCCATGGGCCGAACTCCTCGCTGGTCGCTTCTCGAAAGGGAGAATGTTAGAGCAAGGAGGGCCGTTTCGCCACGCTGACGCGAAACGTCGCCCCCGCCTTCCCAAGCCCGACCTTGCTCGGTAGATTGCAGGCACTAACCTTTTCGCAGGCGACGCCGCGGCGGCGGCAATAAAATCCGGGAGGTCAAGGATGACGATCAAGAACACGAATTGGTTGCGGCGTCGAGATGTGCTGCGCCTGGGCGGCATGGCCGGGCTTGCCGGCGTCGCGGCCTCCACCGGCCTTACCAGCTTCAACCGGGCGGCGCGCGCGGCGCCGCCGCCACTTCCCGTCAACATCGTCAACACCGCGTCGAACAGCACCATGGCGCTCCAGGAGCTGCTGAAGCAGCAGGGGTTCTTCGAGGAATTCGGCATCGCTCCGACGACCCTCAACGTCGCCGACGGCTCGAAGCTGATGGGTGCGCTTTTCAGCGGCAGCAGCGACATCTGCATGCTGTCGGGCTTTGGCCAGGTGTTCCCGGCGGTCGAGCGGGGCGGCAAGATGAAGATTCTCGCCGGCGCCGGCCTGCTGCTGCAAGATGCCATCTATTCGGCGAAGCCCGACATCCATAGCGTCAAGGATCTCGAGGGCAAGACGGTCGGCACCGGCTCGCCCGGCGCGCTCCTCTATCAGTTCACCGTCGCCCTTTTGCGCAAGAAGGGCGTCGACGTGAGCAAGGTGCGGTTCGTCAACATCGGCAGCAGCGCGTCCGTGTTCAAGGCGGTGGTCGCCGGCACGGTCGACGCCGGGCCGTCCTTGATCGACGTCTATCCCGAACAGAAGAAATACGGCGTCCATTCGCTGACCGACGGCGATCTGTGGAAGGAGCTGCCCGAATACACCTATCAGGCCTCCTATGCCGCCGATCGCGCCATCGCCGAGAAGCGCGAAGTGCTGGTTCGCGTGCTTGCCGCTTATGGCAAGCTCTATCGCTTCATTTCGGGGCCGAATTCGCGCGAGGCCTTCCTGCGCGCGCGCGAGACCGCCTTCAAACATTCGGATCCGGTTGAGGCCGAGTTCGAATGGCAATTCGCTCAAAAGTACCAGCCCTATGATACCGATCTGACGCTCAGCGAGGAGCGGATCCGCTACATGCAAGACCTGAACGTCGAGTTCGGGGTCCAAAAGAAGATCCTTCCGTTCAGCGAGGTGGCCGACATGTCGTTGGCGAAGGACGCGTTGAAGCTTCTCGGCTGAGCGAGAGGACGCGCTCGGACCGAGTGCGTCGATCTGAAGGGGCAACATGCCGGCATCTCCCATCGATACCCATACCCATGTGATCTCGGGCGATGAGGCGCGCTACCCGCGCGCGCCGATCGGCGGCCACCAATCGGATTGGTCGAAGGAACGGCCGGTCAGCGTCGAGCGGATGGTCGAAGCCATGGACGCGGCCGGCGTCGCGAAGTCGGTCCTGGTTCAGGCGTCGACCTGCTACGGGCATGACAATTCCTATGTCGCCGACGCCGTCGCCGCGCATCCCGACCGCTTTACCGGCGTTTGCTCGATCGACGTGCTCGCGCCCGACGCCTGCGACGTGCTGCGTCATTGGATCGGTAAAGGCTTCACCGGGCTGCGCCTCTTCACGACCGGCAGCACGATGCCCGGCCAGCAATTGGGCTGGCTGGACGATCCGAAGTCCTTTCCCGTCTGGGACGATGCCGGCGAGAGCGGGATTCCGATCTGCCTGCAGATGACGGCCAAGGCCATTCCCCAAGTGGAGACCTTGCTGACGCGTTTCCCGAAGGTGCGCGTGATCCTCGATCATTTCGCGCGGCCTTCATTGGAGGATGGTCCGCCCTATGCAAGCGCAGCGAGCCTGTGGCAGCTTTCGCGTTACGGCAATGTCTTCCTGAAGGCGACGCCGCATACTTTTCTCGAGGCGCGCCGCGGCAAGGCGACGCCCGAAAGCTTTTTCCGGCGGGCGGTCGCCGAGTTCGGCGCCTCGCGCATTGCCTGGGGCTCCAATTTCCCGGCGGCGGCGGGCACGCTCGCCGCGCTGCTGGCGATGGCGCGCGAGTGTTTTGCCGCCCTCTCATCCGCCGATCAGGAATGGATCTTCACGCGCACCGCGCTCTCGCTCTATCCCGCGCTCGCGGCGGGCACGCAGGCCCGGCCGTGAGGGCCGTCGTGAAGTCTGGTGCCGGCTGAGGAGTCCGCGCGCTTGCGCAAGGTGAAGCTCGCGATCCAGGAAGTCTCCAAGACCTTTCGCGTTCGCGGCGGCGCGGGTCAAAAGGCCTTTCTTCTGCCCGTCCTGCGCCAGCTGAGCTTCGACGTTTACGACAACGAGGTGGTCTCGCTCATCGGCGAGAGCGGCTGCGGCAAGACCACGCTGCTGCGTATCGTCCAGGGGCTCGTCCGCCTCGACAGCGGCACGATCCTGGTCGACGGCAAGCAGGTGACGGGGCCGGGAAGGGACCGCGGTTTCGTCTTTCAGCAGGCAAGCCTTTTGCCTTGGCGCACCGCGCGGCACAACATCGAATTCGGTCTGGAGCTGCAACATCTCGACCGCGCCGCACGGGAACGCCGCGCGCGCGAATTGCTCGAGCTCGTCGGCCTCGCGGCGGCGGGTGAGCAGTTCCCGCATCAGCTCTCGGGCGGCATGCAGCAGCGCGTCGGCCTGGCGCGCGCGCTGGCGATCGACCCGGCGATTCTTCTCATGGACGAGCCTTTCAGCGCGCTCGATGCGCAGAATCGCGAAGTCCTGCAACAGGAGCTGTTGCGGATCCATGCGCGCACCGGGAAGACGATTCTCTTCGTGACGCATGATCTCGACGAGGCGATCTATCTCAGCGACCGGATCGTCGTCATGGCAGCCAAGCCCGGACGGATCAAGCGCGTCATCGACGTGCCGTTCAAGCGCCCGCGGATCGAACTGCCGCAGCTGCGCGGCGACCCGCTCTTTCAAGAAATGCGCGCCGAGATGTGGGATCTCATCCGCAACGCGCCTTCGGTGCCGAGCGAGGCATCCGTCGGAGGCACCGTTGGCTGAGTCGCCGCCGCAAGCCGCGATACCGAGCGAGGCGGCCATCGAGGAGATCGGGCCGCCGCCGCGGCAATACCGCAATCGGCTTCTGCGAATCGCGTCTTTCCTAACCGTGATGCTCGCCTGGGAGCTGTTCGGACGGCAGGTCGCGCCGCTCTTCATGTCCTATCCGACGGCGATCGTGGAAGCGGCCGTGAGCATGATCGCCGATGGCGAGCTCATCCAGGCATTGCTCGAAAGCCTGAAGACGCTCCTCCTCGCTTTCGCGATTTCCGGGCTTCTCGGCACCGCGCTCGGCCTCGCCATCGGCCGCTATCGCGCGGTCGAGGCGATGACCGATTGGCTCGTCAACGCGCTCTATGCCACACCTCTCGTCGCGGTCATCCCGCTCGTCATCCTCTGGTTCGGGCTGGGTTTCTCCGCGAAGCTCTTCATCGTCATCATCCTCGCGATCTTCCCCATCCTGATCAACACGGCGAGCGGCGTGCGCAACGTCTCGGAATCGCTGATCGATGTCGGCACTGCCTTCGCCGCGACCGAGCGCGAAATCTTCACGAAAATCATCCTGCCCGCCGCCTTGCCTTACATGATGACCGGCCTGAGGCTCGGCATCGGGCGCGCAATCATCGGCATGGTCGTGGCCGAATTCTTCACCGCGATCACCGGCCTCGGCGCGCTCATCGTGAAATACGGCAATCAATACGACACCGCCTCGATGTTCGTGCCGATCCTGGTGCTGATGGGGCTAGGCATCCTTCTCACCGCCGTCGTCCGCCGCGCCGAGATCTGGATCGCGCCCTGGAAGACGACCGAGGACGAGTAGCCGCGTGACTCCCGCGCTGAACGGCACCGGGCCGGACGTTCAGGATTTGAGAGCCCGGCCCGTGCCGCAATCCTTGTAGATCCGCGCCGATTCGAAGGGCCTGCCGTCGAACCGGTCTTTCATCCAATCGGCGATGAAGCCGCGGACATCGAGATTGTCGGTGACGCCGTGCACCTCGCCGCGATAGACGACGAGCGTCTTGGGGCCCGCGATCTCGTCATAAAGGCGATGGGTGTGCTCGATGGGGCTGAGGTCGTCATCCTCGCCCGCGACGATGAGATAGGGGGCGGTGATGCGGGACCCGAGCCCCTCGAGCGTCAGTTTCTTGGCGAAGTCATTGAACGCCGCGTCGTCCTCGTAGCCGGCCATCCACATGTAGCGGTCGCGAAAGACCGGGATCGCGCGGTTGAGGAGCGTTTCCTGTCCCGGCTCGTGGCAGACATAGAAGCCCGCCGCCGCCTTGTAGCGCTGATCATGGGCGGCGATCTGCGTGAGCCAGAACGAGCCCATGCTGATGCCGGTGATGCCGATACGGTCGCTCTCGATCCCGGGATGGGCCACCAGGAAATCCATGGCCGCCTTGCCGGCATCGATGAAATTGCTTTCCGTGCAGCAAATTTTCCGCGCGATGCGCGCCTCGTTCTGGCCCGGGCCGTCGAAGGCGAGCACCGCCATGCCGCGCTCCAGAAACTTGTCCGAAGGCTGCAGGACGAGCAGCTCCTTGAAATTGTCCATGCCGCCCAAAAAGACGACGCAGGGCACGGGGCCGGAAGCGTCCGGCGGGAAGTGCAAATAGCCCGGGAGCGATTGGGCCCCGAAGGGGATCTCGACCTTTTCGATGCGGTGGCCCGCATGGGCGATGAAACGCTCGTAACACGTATTCTTGCGCGCGCTCAGTTGCAGGTTGACCGGATCGTCGTCGGTATGGATGGGGCCTTGCGCCATGGTGTAGAAGCAGGCGGCGGTGAAATAATTCTGCCGCGCGGTGACGCGATGGCCGGATGATTCCGCCTCGCGCGCCAAGGCCTCGCGCTTTTCGGCGATGCGCCGCATCTCGCGCGTGATATCGGCGAATTTCTTGATCGAGCCGCGGACCGCCTTGATGTCGCCCGAGCCGTCCATGCCGACCGCGCAAAGAACCTCTTCGGTCATGGGCCAGTAGAAATCGGGTCCGCCGAAGCGGATCAGCCGGTCATAGAGCCATTCCTGCTCGCGCATGCGTCTGGTGTGCGACATGATGCCTCCTATTGGATCTTATGCGCCCGCGGCGGGAAGCGCCGTAGCAGCAGATCCTCGATCACGACGAAGAGATTGTTGAGCACGAAGCCGACGAGGCCGACCAGCGCCAGGAGCCCATAGACCTCGGCGGAGCGGAAATCGCGCTGCGCCGTGACGATGAGGCTGCCGATGCCGGGCAGCATGGTGATCATCTCCACCAGCAAGGTCACGATGATCGCAAGCGGAACCGCGATCCGAACGCCGATCATCATGGGCGGAATGACGGAGGGCAGGGTGATCTTGCGCAGGCTCGCCAGCGCGCCGAGGCGGAAGCTGCGCGACACGTCGCGCAACAGCGGATCGACGCGCTCGGCTGCCGCGGCGACATTGAGAAGGATCGGCCACATCGCGACCCAAACGACGACGAGGAGCTTCAGGCTTTCCGCATAGCCCAAGAGCAACACCGCGACCGGCACGATCACGGGCGGCGGCAGTCCGCGGCAAAACTCGAGAAGCGGCCCGAGAGCGCGCTGCGCCGCGCGCGAGGTGCCGATCAGCAGGCCGAGCAGCGCCCCCGCCAGGCAGGCGATGGCCAGGCCGAGGGCGAAAGTGAGCACGGTCGAGGCCAGCGCCGGGTAGAGCCTGCCGCCGCGCGTGAGCGTCTCGAGGCTGGCCCACCATGTCGAGGGCGGCGGGAAATAGGGCGAACGCTGTGGCGCCGTGATCTGCCAGACCGCGAGCAACAGCAGCAGGGGCAGAACGCCGCGCAAGGGCGGCAAGCCGGCGAGGATGCTGGCGCGTCTGGGCATGGATGCGCCTACCCCCGACCGCGCAGCATCAGGCGGCTCACGGCGATCAGCGCGGCATTGAGCGCCAGACCGAGAAATCCGATCGAAAGCACATAGACGAACATGCGCTCGGGCTGCATCGCCTGCAATTCGCTGACGACGGCATAGCCCAGCCCATGCGGATTGCCGAGCATTTCGGCGATGATCGCCATCACCAGCGCCGTGCCGAGACCGAGACGGCAGCCGACGATGATCGAAGGCGCCGCTGCCGGGATCAGCAGCTGCGTAAGGGTCCGCAGCCGCGTGAGCCGCAGCGTTCGCCCGACATCGTGAAGGCGCGCGGCGACGCTCATGATCCCGCTCATCGTGTTGATCAGAACCGGCCAGACGCTTGCGTAGATCATGACGACGAGTTCGGTCGTCAACGAAAAATTGAAGATCAGAAGCGCGACCGGCAGAAAGGCGATGCCGGGCAAGGGCCGCAACAATTCGACGGTCGCCTCGAAATAGCGCCGTGCCAAACGCGAATAACCCAAGACGAATCCGAGCGCCAGACCGAGCGCGCAGGCGATGATCCAGCCGAGAAGCACCGCGCCGACCGTGTGCAAGGTCTGCGCCGCGAGTTCGCCCGAGCGCAGCAATCCCCAACCCGCGAATAGGATCGCCGTCGGCGCCGGCAGATAATCGAATGTGATCAGCCCGCCGCGGATGGCGATCTCCCACAGGACAAGTACAAGCAAGATGGTAAGGGTCCCGGAGAGATTAAACCGCATCAGCGTCCGCCGGCGGTCATGATGGCGTTATAGACGGCTAGGCGGCAGTGCAGGAATTCCGGCATCTGCCGCGTTTCGATCTGGTCGCGCGGACGCGGGAGCGGCACGTCGAGAATGGCGTGGATGCGCCCGGGCGGGCCGCCCAGCACCGCGACGCGATCACCGAGATAGACCGCTTCCTCGATGTCGTGGGTGATGAAGATGAAGCTCGTGCCGGTCTGGGCGTGGACGCGGAGCACCTCGTCCTGCAACGCGGCCTTGGTCATCGCGTCGAGCGCGCCGAAAGGCTCGTCCATCAGCATCGCTTCGGGGCCGAGCGCCAAAGCGCGCGCGATCTGCACGCGCTGTTGCATGCCGCCCGAAAGCTGCCACGGATAGTCGTTCGCGTTCTTCTCGAGGTCGACCATCTGCAGCGCCGTGCGCACCCGCTCCTCCAGCGCGGCGCCGTCCAGACGTCCTTCGAGGCCCAAGGCGACATTGCGCGAGACGCTGCGCCATTGCAGCAGGGCATGCGAATAATCCTGAAAGACGACCACGGCCCCCTCGGGAGGCTCGGTCACGGGCTGGCCGCGGAAGCTTACGCTACCGCTCGTCGCTTTCTGGAGACCGCCCAGGATACGCAGCAACGTCGTCTTGCCGGTGCCCGACGGGCCGACGATCGTGAAGAACTCGCCGCGCTTGATGTCGAGATTGATGTCCTCGAGGATGCGATGCGGTTCGCCCTGCCGCCAGAGATCGAGCCCGACCCCTTCCGCCCTGAAAATCTCAGGGGCGCCGTCGTGCCCGACCATTGTGTCCGGTCATTCCGCCGTCACGACGATGCGTGTGGTGTCGAGCTTTTCAAGCGGCCGGCCTTGCTCGATGAGCACCTTGCGCCAGACATCGAGTTGCGCCGGCGTTATCTTGAAATTGAAATCCGGCATCGGGATTCGCGTCACCACCGCTTCGGGCAAGCCCGAATATTTGGCAAGCACGGCGCGCGCGGTCTTGTCGTCGGTCTTGATGATCTGCAAGCCGCCTTCAAGAGACGCAACCCAGCGCTTCAGCACGTCGCGATGCGCGCGCGCCCAATCCGCATCGGCGATCCAGAACGGAAAGAGCACCGGATCGGACACGGCGAGCAAAGGATCGCCCAAGGATTTGAAACCCGCGCCCAGCATCTGGCTGACGAAGGGCTCGAGCGGCTCGGCCGCATCGACCCGGCCTGCCTTGAGCTGATCCATCATGTTGGGGAAGGGCACCTCGACGCCGCTCACGGTGGAGGGGTCGCCGCCCGCCAGCTTCACCCAATGCAGAACCGCGATATGCATGACCGAGCCGATGCCGGGACTGGCCAGCCGCTTGCCGGAAAGGTCCTTGGGCGAATTGATGCCGCTATCGGCCCGCACGATCACCTGAAAGGATTTGTTGGTCGCGGTCTCGAGAGTTCTCGCCCGCCACCGCGGCGATGTTCAGCCCGTTTGCGACCGCATTGAGCAGGTCCGGCGCGGTCGTCGGCGCCAGATCGAATTGCTTGCCCAGGGTCTGCGGCAGATTGGTGATGTTCGGGAATTTGGTCAGGGTCACCGCGAGCCCGTTCTTGGCGAAAATGCCCGCGTCGTTCGCGACCATCATCGGAAGCCAGGTGACGACCGGAATATAGGCGACGCGCAGCTCGGTCGCCGGTTGGGCCAGCCCCGGCCGCGGCGCGGCGAGTGCGCCGACCAGAATGGTCATCAACAAATAAAGGAATTTCTTGGTTACACGCATCTGGCCCTCCCCGCCCTGATCACGGCGACCAGAGGGCATAATCGCTTTGCTGGCTTCAAGCGCTCATTTGCCATTCGTCGCACCGGCCGTGACGCCGGAGCCCGAACGATAAGTCACGCGCCTTCCCTTGGCAAGTTGACGGGCGGCACGTCGCGATCCAGTTTTGCGCCACGTGACGCGAGGGAGGGGACGCATCATGCCGGGCGATACTTACACCTATGTCATTGTCGGTGCCGGCTCGGCGGGCTGCGCGCTCGCCCATCGCCTTACCGAAGACGCCGGCACGCGTGTGCTTCTTCTCGAAGCGGGAGGTTGGGATCGCGATCCGTGGCTCCACATTCCGCTCGCCTGGGGCCGGATCCTCCTCAATCGCATGCATGACTGGATGTATTTCTCCGAGCCCGAGCCGCATATGGACGGGCGCGCGATCGAATGCGCGCGCGGCAAGGTGATCGGCGGCTCGTCGTCGATCAACGCCATGGCCTATGTCAGAGGCAATCGCGGCGATTACGACCGCTGGGCCGAGGGCGGGCTGACGCAATGGTCCTATGCCCATGTGCTGCCCTATTTCCGCCGTCAGGAATCCTGGGAGGGCGGCGCGAACGCCTTTCGCGGCGGCAATGGTCCGCTCACGACGCAATACACGCGCTACCGCGACCCGCTCATCGAGGCCTATCACGCCGCCGGCGAGGCGGCGGGCTACGGCACCACCGACGACTACAATGGTGCGCGGCAAGAAGGCTTCGCGCGGTGGCAGATGACGATCCGCGATGGGCGCCGCTGCAGCGCCGCGATCGCCTATTTGAGACCTGCCATGGCGCGGCCGAATTTGACGATCCGGACGAACGCGCTTGCCACGCGCGTGGCGGTCGAAGGCGCCCGCGCCGTCGGCATCGAATATCTCCATCGCGGCGAACGGAAGGTTGCGCGCGCCGAAGGCGAGGTCATTCTCGCCGGCGGCGTCATCAATTCGCCGCAGCTGCTGATGCTTTCGGGGATCGGCGATCCGGATCGGCTGCGCAGCCACGATATCGCGGTGCACACGGCGTTGCGCGGTGTCGGGCGCAATCTGCAGGATCACATTTCGGCGGCGATCTCTTACGCGCGCAAAGAGCCTGGCCCGTTGCACGCCAAGCTCCGCGCTGATCGCATCGCGATCGATCTCGCCAAGACCTATTTTTTCGGCAAGGGCATCGCCAATGATTTGTGGGGCGGGGTCATGGCCTTTCTCAAGACAGACCCCGCGCGGCATCTTCCCGATATCCAGCTTCTGTTCAACGCGGCGCCGATGACGGCAGGGCCCTATTTCCCGCCATTCCGGAAGGCTTTCGCCGACGGCTTTGCGAGCCGTGCCGTGTTGCTGCGGCCGGAAAGCCGCGGCGAGCTGATCCTCGCATCGGCCGATCCGCGCGCGCCGATCCGGATCCGCCAGAATTTCCTGGCAACGGAGAAGGATCGCGCGACCTTGCGCAAGGGCTTGCATATGGCGCGCGAGATCGGCGGGCAGGCGCCGCTCGGGCCTTTTCGCGCGGCGGAGATCGCGCCCGGGTCCGATTGCCGGTCGGATGCGGAAATCGACGCTTTCATCCGCGCGACCGGGATCACGGTTCATCATCCGTTGGGCACTTGCAAGATGGGGGTCGCATCGGATCCGATGGCGGTCGTCGATCTCGAACTGCGCGTCATCGGCGTCGACGCGCTACGCGTGGTCGATGCCTCGGTGATGCCCGATCTCGTCGGCGGCAACATCAACGCGCCGGTCATCATGATCGCGGAAAAGGCGTCCGATCTGATCCGCGGCAAGGCCCCGCTCGCTCAAGCCGGCCCGTGAGCGAGGTTTCTGAAGAAGGCCGATTTCGGCTTGGCCCGCGATGCCGAGCACTTCTATAGTAACGGCAACAGGGGGAGAGAGCATGAACCTCAAGCCATTCATTCTCATCGGTACGGTCGCGGCGCTGGCTTCGATGCCCGCGGCCGCGGCAACGACGGTGAAAATCGGCGTCGTTCTATCGCTGTCGGGATCCGACGCCTTGCCGGGTCTTCAGGTCGAACGCGGCATGCAGCTCTACATCAAAGAGCACGCGAAAGCGCTGCCGGCGGGCGTGAAGGTGGATCTGCTCATTCGCGACGATACCGGCCCCAACCCCGAGGTGGCGAAGCGGCTGACCCAGGAATTGATCGCGCGGGATCACGTCAATCTGCTCGCCGGGGCGCTCTATACGCCCAACGCCATGGCGATGGCCCCTCTCGTCACCGAGGCGAAGATCCCCTTCATCATCGAGAACGCGGCGACGGCGGTCCTGACGCGGCGTTCGCCTTACATCGCGCGCGTCTCCTTCACCTTGTGGGAGACCGCTTTGCCCCTGGGCAAATGGGCGGCACAGCAGGGCGCGAAGAAGGGCTACACGGCGGTGAGCGACTACGCGCCCGGTTATGACGCCGAGGCGGCCTTCGCCAAGGGCTTTTCCGAAGCGGGCGGGCAGATGATCGGATCCGTGCGCGTGCCCTTGGGCAACGCCAATTACGTACCTTACCTGCAGCGGATCCAAGATGCGCATCCGGACGTCGTCTATATTTTCGTGCCGGTATCCGAGGCGCCCGCCATGATGCGCGCGGTCGGCGGTCTCGATTTCGCCGGCGCCGGTATCAAGCTGGTCTCGACCATGGATCTCGTGCCCGATCAGCAGCTTCAAACGATGGGCGACATCGTCAAAGGCCTGGTCACCTCGGGCACCTATTCTTCCGCCGCGGACCGGCCGGCGAACAAGGCCTTCGTCGCCGCCTGGAAGCGCGCATACGGTCCCGACGCCCTGCCCGATTTCACCGCCGTGCAGGGCTGGGATGCCATGGCCGCCGCTTTCACGGTCATCGAGAAGACCAAGGGCAAGTTCGACGGGGATCAGGCGATGGCGATCCTGAAGGGTTGGAAAAATCCCGATAGCCCGCGCGGCCCGATCGAGATCGATCCCCAGACCCGCGACATCATTCAGAACGTCTATATCCGCCGGGTCGAGAGCGTCGGCGGCCATCTGGCCAATGTCGAATTCGTCACCATCCCTCAGGTCAAGGATCCGTGGAAGGAGTTCAATCCGCCGAAATAGCGACGGCGAAGGGTGCCGGGGCCTTGGGCCTTGTCCGGCCTAGGGTTTCGGCAGCGGCACGACGAAGCGCTTGTCGAAGAACAGCGCTGGATCGACCGGCGCTTTGACGAGGCCTTCCTTGAGGAACCACGCGATCTGGTGCATCACGTCGGCTTCGTCGATGCGCGCGTCGCGGTCGAAATAGACCGCGCCCTGCTTGACCTGGGCCGGAGAAAGTCCGGTGTATTTGGCGATGACGGTGGCCACGGCGTCGGCGCCTGGCCCATCGGCGCGCCGTCCGTCGCGGCCCGTGAAGGCGTCGTAGTATTCATGCACACCCTTGCGATAGGCGCGCAGGAATTTGGCGATGAGGTCGGGGTTCGTGGCCGCGGTCTTTTCGCTGGTGAACACCGCGCCGAGCTGATAGGGCACCTCGTCGCCGGTCCAGCCCAGCAGCTTGATCTCGCCGCGGTCGATGAGCGGAAATGCAACGGCGCCGACCAGAGATGTGGCATCGACCTGGCCGCCGACCAGCGCCGATGCGACGTTCGGCAGGGATTGTAGCGGGACGATCCGCACGGATTTGAGGTCGAAGCCGTATTTTTCGGCGATGAGGGCGAGCTCGTAATGTGGCGGCGCGCCGATCTGAGAGACGCCGTAGGCATGCCCGGCGAAATCCTTGTAGGAGCGCACGCCGCTTTCCCAGGCATGGTTCGAAACGACGAGCGCGTCGAATTTGAAGCCTGGCACGTTTTTGGCATAGCCCGCGACGACACGAATGGCGCCCTGGCCGGCCAAGCCAAACAGTCCACCCGTGAACGCGGTCGCGGCGATGTCGATATCATGCGATGCAACGGCGACGGCGACCGGCTGCGCGGAGGCGAAAGTCACGAGCTTCGGCTGGAGCCCTTCCGCGGCGAAATAACCTTTGTCGACGGCGAGGAAAATCGGGCCGGTCGAGATGCTTTTGAGCACGCCGATCTTGATCTCTTCGGCGCCAGCGTGAAGTGGTGCCGATACGAGTACGGCAAGCGCCGTGATCCACAGCCAAGCCAGGCCGCAGCTTCTTGAAAGCATCGAAGGCCCCCGATCCGCCCGAAAAGCACTTCAACATACACGGCGTTTGAGTGTCTGCAATGCAGATCGAGGCTTGGCGCGGCCGGTTTTTTCACTTTAGTATCGAGACCGCGGTCGGCTTGATCGATCGTCGGAGAATGCAATGAAAGCGGGCTTTATCGGATTGGGCGTACAAGGCAAGTATCTTGCCATCAATCAGGCGCGCGCCGGCATCGATTTGATCGTCTACGATGTGCGCGAGGAGCCGCTCAAAGAGCTGACGGCGGCGGGTGCACGCGCCGCGCGATCCTGCAAGGAGATCGGCCAGTATTCGGAGATCGTGCAGATCTGCGTTCTCGACGACGCGCAGCTCGAGACGGTCATGCTGGGCGCCGAGGGCGTGCTTGCCGGATGCGAGGCGGGCAGGCTCGTCGTCATTCACAGCACGGTTCGGCCCGGCACGATCGCGAAGCTGGCCGAGCTCGCCGCCGCCAAAGGTGTCGAGGTGATGGACGTGCCGGTAAGCGGCAGCGAGAACGGCGCCAGGAACAAGACCATGTCCTATATGGCGGGCGGCAGCGAGGAAGGCTTTGCGAAATGCCGGCCGCTCTTCGAGACCTCCGGCTCCAAAATTCTGCGCACGGGCGGGCTCGGCACGGGCATTCGCGCCAAGCTCGCGCATCAGCTGGTCATCTGCGTCAACATTCTCGCGGCTTACGAAGGCATGCTGCTGGGCGAGACCTCCGGCGTCGATCGCGACATTCTCATCGCCGTCATCCGCGACGGCGCGGCGCAAAGCCGGATCGCCGAGCGCTGGAAGAAGGTGGCGTTCAGCGCGACCTCGCGGCGGGTCTTCTACAAGGATCTTCAGCTTTGCCTCGAATATGGCCACGAATTGGGCCTGTCCTTGCCCGGCGCCGCGCTGGCGCAGCAAATGATCGAGACGATGGTGGCGTGATGCGCCGATACGATCATTCAAGGCAGGGTGTCGCAAAGGTGATGTCATGAGCGGCAAGCCGCGCTCGGCCAAAGCAATGGTCAACACGGCGCTGGGTGAGATTGATCGCGAGATCTTTGTCAACGACGACATCTATCGCCAAGAGCTCGAACAGATCTTCGGCCGTGCCTGGCTCTATGTCGGCCATGAAAGCCAGATCCCGAATCCCGGCGATTTCTTCGTCTCGAAGATGGGCGAGGAATCGGTGATCCTCACCCGCGACCGCACAGGAAAAATTCACGTCTTCCTGAACAGCTGCCGTCACCGCGGAATGAAGGTGTGCCGTTACGACGAGGGCAATACGACCAATTTCATCTGCCCTTATCACGCTTGGAGCTTTGCTACGGACGGCAGGCTGGTCGGCGTTCAGGATTACGATCGCCTCTACCAGCCGCCTTTCGACAAGGAAGCGTGGGGCCTGGTCGAAGTGGCCCAACTCGCCAATTTCCACGGCACGATCTGGGCGACCTGGGACAAATCGGCCCCCTCTTTCGAGAATTATCTCGGCGAGGCCGCGTTCGGGCTGCGTGGCGCGCTCCGGGCTTGGGACGGAAGCGACGGCGAGACCGAGCTCTTGGGAAGCGTTCAGAAATGGATCGTTCCCACCAATTGGAAATTCATCGCCGAGAATTTCTCGGGCGATTTCCTTCACGTCGTCAGCCATCGCTCGGTCGAGATGGTGGGGATCGGGCCGGGCGAAGGCGGCGGGCGGCGCGACGATTACGGGGAGGCAAAGCGCGCGGCCTATCCGGGCGGTCACGGCATCGTCTACAGCATCGTCCCGGCGCGCAAGGATTTCGTTCAATATTCCTTGTCGCCGGCGACCTCGGCCTATTTCCGCGAACGGTGGCAAAAGCGAATGGAGCGGCTGGGCGACCAGGCCGGCATCTTCCCGCTCATCGGCACGATCTTCCCCAATATGTCCTTCCACGGGCAACAGCCGCGCACGCTTCTGGTCGCGCATCCGCGCGGCTGCCAAGAGACCGAGATGTGGCGCGTCTATTTCGTCGACAAATCGGCGCCGCCCGAGGTCAAGGAATTCCTGCGGCGCTATTACATCCGCTATTCCGGACCGGCCGGCATGACCGAGCAGGACGACATGGAGAACTGGAACTATGCGGCGATGGCGAGCGAAGGCCTGATCGCGCGGCGCTATCCTTATCACTACAAGGCGGGCATGGGCTATGGCGGCAAGGACGACGTCATTCCGGGGCAGGTGACGGCAAAGGAGGCGCCGGGAACGGAGCAGAATCCGCGCGCGCTCTACAAGCGCTGGGCCGAATTCATGGACGCGAGGAGTTGGCGTGATCTGCGGTCGCGCTGAAATCTCGCTTTCGCGCTGCGGCCCGACGCCGCGTCAGGAGAGTTCATGGCCGTGACGCCGGAGCAGCTGGCCTACCTCAGCCTGATGCGCGAGATCGAGGATTTTCTCTATGCCGAGGCCGATTTGCTCGACGAGCGCCAATACACTGCCTGGCTCGATCTCTTCACCGAGGATGTGCGCTACTGGATGCCGATCCGCAAGAATGTCGCTTTCGAGGATCTCGCCAAGGAAACAACCGCGGAAGACGACATCGCTTGGATCGATGACGACAAAACGACTTTGACCAAGCGGGTGAAACAGCTTCTCACCGGCGTGCACTGGGCGGAAGAGCCGGTCTCGCGCGTCTCGCATATCGTCACCAACATCCGGCTCGTCGAGCCCGTGACCGTCATCGGCGAAGGCGCGATCGCGACGGTGAAATGCCGCTTTTTCGTCTATCGCAACCGGCTCGAGACCGAGACCGATCTTCTGGTCGGGCGCCGCGAGGATGTACTGCGCCGAGTCGGCGGGACGCTTAAGATCGCGCGCCGGAAAATTCTCATCGAGCAGAGTACCTTGCTCGCGAAGAATCTTACCGTCTTTCTCTAGCGCGGTATCGCGAGGTCACCGCGGGAATTTATCATCTTTAGGGGTAGAGGATATGGCGATCATTCCGCCGCTCATAGGCGAGCACGTCGCGATCCCGATCGTCGACGGCAAGATGAGCTTTGCCGATGTCTGCCTTGTCGCCAGCACCTTGCCCGACGGCTATGCCCAGATCACGCCGCGCGGCAGCGTGATGGCCTATGACGAAGGTCATCTGGCCTTGTGGGAGCGCGGGCGCGGCTCGACCAATGCCGGGCTCATGGACGGCACACGTCTCACCCTCTTCATGCGGCGCTCGGCGCTCCGCCAGGCAGGTGTTTCGTCCTCGGGCGTGGTGCGCTTTTACGGCATCGCGTCTTTGCACAAATCCGGCGCCGTCTACGACGAAATCTGGCGGCGCCTGATCGACGCCGAAAAGCAGCAGGACCCGGAGCGCAAGGGCTTCGGCGTCCTGATCGCCATCGAGCGCATCGAGGATCTCGCGGGCAAGCCGCTTCACACGAGCTGAGCGCGGGACCGCGGCCTCGAGCGATCAACCCGAGGCCGGGATTCGGGCCGCCGGCACGTCCACGCTTTGGGCCGACTGGACCAATTCCTTCCAGGTGTTGGCATCGACCGGAATCCCGTCTTCGAGCCGTCGGCTGCGCGCCTTGCGCTCCGGCTCGCCCGCGACCATAACCTCCTCGATGCCTGGACGCGGCGGCGAGGATTTGATCCATCCGATCAGCGTCTCCGTTTCCCGCTGCATCCATCCCGTATCGCCGAAGCGCGCCGGATCGAGCAGAATCGAGAACATGCCGTTCTTGACGCCGTGATTGGGCAGCTCGCCCTGCATCGCCCCGCCGCCCGTCAGCACGCCCGCCAGGAGTTCGCAAGCCAGCGCGAGGCCCGAGCCCTTGTGCTCGCCAAAAGGCAGCATCGACCCATTGGCGCGATAGAACACCGCAGGATCGGTCGCATCCTTGCCGTCGGCGTCGATGAGGATGCCGGCGGGAAGCGGCTTGCCCTCGTTCATCGCGACCCGAAGCTTGCCGGCGGCGACACGGCTGGTGGCGAAATCGAGCACGACGGGCGGTGCCGCGCCGAGGCCCGGAAAGGTGATGCAGACCGGATCGGTGCCGAAGCGCCCGGCGACGCCGCCGAACGGCGCCACCCGGCCCGGCGCGATCAGCACATTGACAAAGTGTATCGACACCAGCCCGGAAGCGGCCGCTTGCTCGCCATAGGCGCCGACCCGCGCCACATGGTGTGTATTGCGCAGCGCGAAGGCAGCCAACCCCGTCGCTTTCGTCTTGGCGATCGCCCAATCGGTCGCTTCGCGCGCGATCACCTGGCCATAGCCCATGGCGCCATCGAAGACCGCGATCGATCCGGTCTCGCTGACGAGCGTCGCGTGGCGGTTGGGGTGAAGGCGGCCGGCCTGCACGTTCTTCACATAAGTCGGGATCATGCCGACGCCGTGACTGTCATGGCCCTTGAGATTGGCCTCGACCAGATGGTTCGCGACCTCTTGCGCTTCGGCCGGAAGGCTCCCTGCGGCGGCGATGATCGCTGCCGCAAAGTTGCGAAGGGTGTCTGATTTGATCGTCATGCGTCGTTCCTCCCCGCGCATGCTGCGGTAGCGAGAGCGCTGCCGCGGGCGCCGCGTCAAAATATTGAATTGCGCCCAAGGGCGCCAGACGGCAATCTGCGCCGAAATTCACCCGGAGGGGCCCCATGAAGATCATTGCGCTCGAAGAACATATCGCGACGCCCATGGCCAATGAAGCCGTCCCGCCCCATCTGCGGCGTGCCGCCGTCCTGGTCGACCGCTCGCGCTATCTGGGCCATGACATGCCGACCGAGCTTCTCGATCTCGAGCAGTCGCGTCTCAAATTCATGGATGAGGCGGGAATCGATATCCAGGTTCTCTCCCTGGTGGCGCCGGGCCCGCAGGGTTACGACGCAAAGACCGGAATCCCGATCGCGATCGACGCCAATGACCGCATCCACGAAGCCTGCAAGCGCCACCCCAGCCGGTTTGCGGGCTTTGCCGCGCTGCCGACGGCCGATCCGGCCGCTGCGGCCAAGGAACTCGAGCGTTGCGTGACCAAGCTCGGCTTCAAGGGCACCTTGATCAACGGTCATCACGAGGGCGAGTTTCTCGACAACAAGAAGTTCTGGCCGATCTTCGAGGCGGCCGAGGCGCTTTCCGTGCCGATCTATCTCCATCCGCGCAATCCGCCGCCCGCCGCGATGAAGGCCTATTTCGAAGGCTATGAGGATCTCGCTTTCGCGGCCTGGGGCTATGCGATGGATACCTGCACGCATTTCCTGCGGATCGTGTTCTCGGGCGCGTTCGATGCCTTTCCCAATCTCAAATTCATTCTGGGGCATTTGGGCGAGGGGCTGCCCTTCTGGATCCACCGCCTCAACGACCATGCGCAATTCTCGGCGAAGAAACGCGGCCTCAAGAAAAGCCCCAAGGAGTATCTTCTCGAGAACCTCATGATCACCTGCAGCGGGAATTTCGCGATTCCGTCTTTCCTCTGCGCGGTGACGGCGATGGGCATCGACAACATCATGTTCTCGGTGGATTGGCCCTTCGAATCCAACAAGGTCGGGATCGATTTCCTCAATCACGTGCCGCTGGCGCCGGCGGACAAGGAAAAATTCGCGCATGGCAATGCCGAGCGCGTGCTGCGGCTGGGGAATTAACCAGACGGGTTTGCCGTCCGCCGACGTCCCGTGTGGTCATTGCGAGGCTCGAAGCGCCGTAACAATCCAGCTTCTTTGAGGGTTGCCGGATTGCTTCGCTTCGCTCGCAATGACGAAAGGATCACTTCTCGTTGATGATCGGGTTGACGAGCTTGCCGATGCCGGTGATCTCGATCTCGATCGTGTCGCCGCCCTTCATGAATTGCTTGTCGCTGTAGGAGACCCGGCCGCAAGTGCCGGTGGCGATCATGTCGCCAGGCCGCAAACGCGAGATCGACGAGAAATACTCGATCAGGACGGGCACCGGAAAGATCATGTCGGTGATCCGCGCTTCCTGCTCGATCTTGCCGTTGAGCCGCGAATAGAGCTTCATCTCGGAATCGGGCGGAACCTCGTCGAGCGTCACCATGTAGGGCCCGATCGAGCTCGAACGATAGAAATTCTTGCCCTGATCGGTGGTGCGGCGTTGGAAGTCGCGCAGCGAGCCGTCATTAAAAAGCGTGTAGCCGGCCACGTAGTTCATCGCCTGTTCCTTGGCGACATAGCGTGCCTCCTTGCCCATCACGACCATGAGCTCGCCCTCAAAATCATATTCGACCGAGGCCTTGGGCCGGGTCATGGGCACCTTGGCGCCGACCAGAGATTCATCGAGCTTCATGAAAAGGCGGGGGAATTTCGGCGCCTCGCTCTTGGTTTCCGCGATGTGGTCGCGGTAGTTGAGCCCGGTGCAATAGATGTTGATCCGGTCCGGAATGACCGGGAGATATTCGATCTCGCTTTCGGAAAAATCGGCCTTCTGGCCCTCGATCGCTCGACGCGCCTCGTCGAGCGCGCCCTTTTCGATAAGCGCCAAGAGGCTGGGATATTTGCCGCCGATCCGCTTGGCCAAATCGACGATGCCGCCGGCGGTGACGGCGCCATAGCTTTGCGCGCCGCGATGGATATAAGTCGCGATCTTCATCCGATCCTCCCGAAGTTTCGACGGTAAATTACACCGGGACGAAGGCTTTGGGCGAGCGCCGTTTCATCGGGCCTCGGCCGGTGCCGGGCTTCCCATTGATGGGCAATTTGATAGACTGCGGCCCAGGACGCTGAAATCCTCGGAGAAACGTTCATGCCTGCCATCGTCGACCCCGTCTCGGGGCTGAAATTCTATGAGTTGAGTCACCGCTGGGGTTACAATTCGCCGACCTGGCCGGGCTATGAAGACGTCAAGCTCGAGCGCATCACGTATCATGCCAAGCACGGCGTGATGACGCAGAAGATGACCGCGATCATGCATGTTTCGACGCATGTCAACGCGCCGATCCATCTGGTCCCCGGCACCAAAGGCGTCGGCGATATCGCGATGGACCGATTCTTTGGCAGCGGCGTCGTGCTCGGTGTCGCCAAGAAAAAGTGGGAGCTGATCACTCCGGCCGATCTTGAGAAAGCGACGCCGGCGATCGAGCCCCAGGATATCGTCATCCTCAACACGCAATGGCATCACCGCTACGCCGACAGCCAGGAATATTTCGGCCATGCGCCGGGCTTGAGTAAGGCGGGGGCCGAATGGCTCGTCGCCAAACAGGTGAAGCTCGTGGGCGTCGACACCGCGGCGGTCGATCACCCGCTCGCGACGTCTCTGGGCCCGCATCGCAACGGCCCGCAGATCAAGGATCTGCCCAAGCAATACAAGGAAGCGACCGGCCGCGAGGCGATCAAGGATTTCCCGGAATGGAACGCGGCGCATAAGGCGCTGCTGATGGCGGGAATTCCGACGATCGAGAATGTGGGAGGCTATCTGGACGAGGTCACGGGCAGGCGCGCGACCTTCCACGCCTATCCATGGTTCTGGCGCGAGGGCGATGCGTGCGTCATTCGCCTCGTCGCCATGTTTGACGCGCGCGGTGATTACCGGCTCGAATCGGGCGAGCGCGTGGTCGGCTGACGATCACGGTTGCACGGAATAGATAAGATAGCGAGTGAGAGCAATGCCGAAAACGGATACGACGGGTCTCGAATTCTACAATCTCAGCACGCAATGGACGCATGGAATGCCGCAATGGCCGTCCAAGGCGAACATGAATATCCGCGTGAAGGAATTTCATGCCAAGGACGGGCTTCAGGTTCTAGAATATGAAGGCATCATGCATCGCGGCACGCATATGGATGCGCCCATCCACGTGCTCGAGAACACGCCTTTCATTACCGATTACGAGACTTGGCGCTTCTTCGGCACCGGCGTCGCGGTCTCGATCCCCAAGGGCAAATGGGGCGTGATCACGCCGGAAGATCTGGAAAAGGCGCGGCCCAAGATCCAGCCCGGCGACATCGTCATGATCAATACCGGCAGCCATCACAATTGGGGCGACAATCCCGATTATTTTGCCTATTCGCCCGGCCTCTATAAGGCCGCCGCGGAATGGCTCGTCGCCAAGAAGGTGAAGCTCGTCGGCGTCGATGTTCAGGCGCTCGACCATCCGCTCGGCACGTTCTTGGGGCCGCACGGGCCCGGCCCGGCGCAGCCTCATCTCGACGACGAATATTTCGTCGAGAAGGGACGCCACATTATCGACGATTTTCCTTATTGGGAGCCTTCGCACAAAGTCCTCATGACCCACGGCATCCCCGGCATCGAGAACGTCAATGGCGATCTCGACAAGGTGACCGGCAAGCGCTGTACCTTCATGTGCTTCCCCTGGCGCTGGCCCGAGGGCGAGGGCTGCGGCATCCGCATCGTGGCGGTGGTCGATCCGGCGCAGAAATTCCGCATCGAGAAATGGTGAGGGCGCGATGCAAGTCACCAAGTTCAAGGACGCCAAGCGCTACGAGGCCGCCAACCATTTCGACGTGAGCGCCTTGCGACTGCAAGGCGGCGAGGCGACCAAGACCAGCGCCTTCTGGTGCGGCCTGTCGCATTATCTTCCCGGCGGCAGGGCCGAGAAGAGCGCCTCGGATTATGAGCGTGTCTATATGGTGCTCGACGGTGAGATCACGGTGACGACCGACCAGGGCACGGTGGTGCTCGGCCCCATGGACTCGGTCCATATCGCGCCCAAGGAAGTGCGCACGGTCGAGAACCGCGCCAACAATGTCTGCACCATGCTGGTCATCGTCTCCAACGCAAAGGTCGCGCCATGATCTCCGAGACCCTCAAGAACCCCTTGAGCATGTTCGATGTGCGCGGCAAATCCGCGCTCATCACCGGCGCCTCGGGCGCTTTCGGCCGCGGCTGCGCGCTGATGCTCGCGAGCCTCGGCTGCGATCTGACGCTCGCTTCGGGCTCCAAGGGAGAGCTCGACGCGGTCGCCGACGAGGTGAAGAGCCTCGGTGCCAAGGCCACTTTGGTCTATCGCCGGCCCGATACGCTCGCCGATGGCGAGGCCATGCTGAAGGCCGCGCTCGACGCCTATGGCAAGGTCGATCAACTCGTCGTCGCCTCGGGCTACAACAAGGCCGGTTTCATCAACGAGATGAAATACGAGGATTGGCAGGCGGTGATGGATGCCAATGTCCGCGGCGAATGGTTCATGGCCAAGGCCGTCGGCACCTATTGGATCGAGAAGAAGGTGAAGGGCAAGATGCTGATGATGTCGTCGGTGCGCGGGCGCCACGGCAACATTTCGGGCTACACCGCCTATTGCACCTCGAAGGGCGCGACCGACGCGCTGACCCGCGTGCTGGCGACTGAATGGGCCAAACACGGGATCACGGTCAATTCGATCGCGCCGACGGTCTTCCGCTCGAAGCTCACGGCCTGGATGTATAGCGACGACGAACTCGGTCAGGCGACGCGCGCGCGGTCGCTCTCCCGTATTCCGCTCGGCCGCCTCGCCGAAGTCGAGGATCTGATGGGCATGGCGCTTTATCTGCTTTCGCCCGCTTCCGACTTCTGCACCGGCCAGGTGATCTATGTCGACGGGGGCTTCACGGCGGGATGATGCGGCCATGAAGGCGAAGATCGCCGTCATCGGCGCCGGCCTGATGGGGCACGGGATCGCGCAGATCTTTGCGGCGGCCGGGCATAAGGTCGCGTTGCACGACCCCGATGCGAAAATCCTGGGAATGGCGAAAGATCGGATCGCCGCGATCTTCACGCTGTTGGAGCAAGATCCGGCCGGCATGGCCGGAATCAGCTATCAGCCCGATTTCGGAGCGGCCGTGGCCGACGCGGATTTCGTCTTCGAGGCCGGTCCCGAGAAGCTCGAGGTGAAGCGCGCGATCTTCAAGAATCTGGGCGAGAAAACCAAGCCCGACACGATCCTTTGCACCAATACTTCGGCGATCCCGATCGGCGAGATCGGCGAGAACGTGGCCGATAAATCGCGCGTGGTGGGCACTCATTATTGGAATCCGCCGCATCTCGTGCCCCTGGTCGAAGTGGTGCAGGCGAAGGCGACTTCGCTGGCGACGGTCGAGAAGGCCATCGCGTTGTTGCGCGAGGTCGGAAAATCGCCGGTTCATGTGCGCCGCGACATTCCCGGCTTCATCGGCAACCGGCTGCAGCACGCCCTGAAGCGGGAAGCGATCGCGCTCGTCGCCGACGGCGTGTGCGACGCCGAGACGCTCGATACGGTGGTGAAGGAAGGCTTCGGGGCGCGCCTCGCGGTGCTGGGCCCGCTCGAGCAATCCGATCTCGTCGGCCTCAATCTGACGCTCGATATCCACAAGACGCTCATCGCCCATCTCGACCGCACGCCGGGCCCGCATCCCTATTTGATCGAGAAGGTGCAAAAAGGCGAGCTTGGCATGTCGACGGGGCGCGGCTTTCGCGACTGGACGCCGGCGCAGGCGGCGGAGGTGCGCAAGCGCTTGTCCGATTTTCTCGCCCAGGCGGCGCGCACGCTTCGCCAGAGCAAGAAGCGCTGAACACACGGGCGCTTGCCGGAAGATCTTGGCAACGGAGCGGCGGTCTCCGGCGTCGAGCCGGCTGACGATTGCGCTCTACGGACTTCCACGGCGCGCGGAAGCTGGTCTTTGGTGAAATCGAATGTTAGGCTTGTCGCGGTTCCTCTTTCCAGAGGCCGCATCTCACGCCGATGACCATTGATTCGCTCGCCCGCACGCCTCTTTACGCGCTGCATGAGAGTCTCGGCGCCAAGCTCGTGCCCTTTGCCGGCTATGCGATGCCGGTGCAATATCCGGCCGGGATCGTCGCCGAACACCTGCATACGCGAGCCAAGGCGTCGCTGTTCGACGTCTCGCATATGGGGCAGGTGGGGCTGTCCGGCCCGGAGATTGCCGCCGCGCTCGAGCGCCTCGTTCCGGCGGATATCGTCGGGCTCGGCGAGGGCCGCCTGCGCTATACGCTCTTCACCAATGATGACGGCGGCATTCACGACGATCTCATGGTGGCCAGAGACGGCGCTACGCTGCGTCTCGTCGTCAACGCCGCCCGCAAGGAATGGGACATCGGGTATCTGCGCGATCGTTTGGGCATGCAGGCGGTCGAATCCCTCGACGATCGCGCCTTGCTTGCCCTGCAGGGGCCGGCGTCGGCGACGGTGCTCGGGCCGCTCGCGCCCGGCATCGGCGATCTCGATTTCATGGCGCTGCGACACGTCGAGATCGCGGGCGCGCGCTGCATTGTCACGAGGTCGGGCTACACGGGCGAGGACGGATTCGAGATCTCGGTGTCTGCGGTCGACGCCGTGCGCGTCGCGACCCGCCTCCTGGAGTCGCCCGAGGTTCTTCCCGCCGGGCTCGGCGCGCGCGACACGCTGCGTCTCGAAGCCGGTCTCTGCCTCTATGGCGCCGATATCGACGAGACGACGAGTGTCATCGAAGCCGGTCTTGCGTGGACGATTCAGCCGCGGCGGCGCCGCGAAGGCGGCTTCCCCGGCGCCGCCGCGCTCGCGCGGCAGTTGGAAGGAGGCGCGCCGCGTCGGCGCGTGGGTATCAAGCCCGAGGGCCGGCAGATGGCGCGCGGCGGCACCGCGATCGTCGACACGAGCGGTGCGTCGATCGGGAAAATTACCAGCGGCGGCTTCGGTCCTTCGGTCGACGGTGCCATCGCCATGGGCTATGTCGCGCGAGCATCCGCCGCCGAGGGCAACGCTGTCGGGCTCGTCGTGCGGGGCGCGACGCGGCCGGCGCGTGTCGCCAAGCTCCCTTTCGTTCCCCATCGGTATCGTCAAACCCAAACGCCAAGGCCGTCATGAGCAACATGCGATACACCAAGGACCACGAATGGATTCGCGTCGAGGGCGACGCGGCGATTATCGGCGTCACCGACTTCGCCCAGGATCAGCTCGGCGACATCGTCTATGTCGAGCTGCCGGAAATCGGCCGCAAGATCGAGAAAGGCGAAGAGGCTGGCGTCGTCGAGTCGGTCAAGGCGGCCAGCGAAGTCTACGCGCCGGCCTCCGGGGAGGTGATTGCGGTCAATCCCGCGCTCGCCGACGATCCCGCGCTCGTCAATAAATCTGCGACGGGCGAAGGCTGGTTCTTCAAGCTGAAATTGACGAACCCCGCGGAACTCGAAGAGCTCATGGACGAGGTGGCCTATCGGGCCTTCACCGCGGAGAAACATTGATGCGCTATCTGCCGCTGACCGAGGCTGACCGCCACGCGATGCTCGCCGTCATCGGTGCCAAGACCGTCGACGATCTTTTTCGCGACGTTCCGGAATCGGCGCAACTGAAGGCCCCGCTCGATCTGCCCGCATCGATGGGCGAGATCGAGGTCGAGCGCGCGCTTGCGAATCTTGCCGGCAAGAATCTCTCGACCGCCGCCGTGCCCTCTTTCCTTGGCGCCGGCGCCTATCGTCATCATATCCCGGCCGCGGTCGATTATCTCGTTCAGCGCGGCGAGTTTTTGACTTCCTACACGCCGTACCAACCCGAGATTGCGCAAGGCACTTTGCAATCCTTGTTCGAATTCCAGACCCAGGTCGCACTCATCACCGACATGGATGTGGCGAATGCCTCGCTCTATGACGGCGCGACCGCCGCTGCCGAAGCGGTAATGATGGCGAACCGCCTCACGCACCGGCGCAAGGCGATTCTTGCCGGCGATCTTCATCCGCATTATCGCGAAACCGTCGCCACCTATGGCCGGTTCAACGGCTTCGAGACTATTGCCTGCAAGCCGGCGCCCCAGGGTAAGGACGACCTCGCCGCGCTGATCGACGGCGCCACCGCCTGCGTCGTCGTTCAGAATCCCGGCTTCTTCGGAGAGTTGCGCGATTGGACCGCGCTCGCCGAGGCGTGTCACCGCGCGGGCGCATTGCTCATCGTCGCCGTGACCGAGATCGTCTCGCTCGGCTTGGTGAAACCGCCGGGCGCGATGGGCGCCGACATCGTCGCGGCGGAGGGCCAATCGCTCGGCAATGCACTCGATTTCGGCGGACCCTATCTCGGGCTGCTCGCGACACGCGACAAGTTCATGCGGCAAATACCCGGCCGGCTCGCCGGACAGACGGTCGATGCCGAAGGCCGCCGCGGTTTCGTGCTGACCTTGTCGGCGCGCGAGCAGCACATCCGGCGCGAAAAGGCGACCAGCAACATCTGCACCAATTCCGGGCTCTGCGCGCTCGCTTTTTCGATCCATATGGCGCTGCTCGGCGAGACCGGATTCACGCGTCTCGCCGAGATCAACCATGCGAAGGCCGTCGCGCTCGCCGAACGCTTGTCGTGCATCGACGGTGTGCGGGTGAGCAATGATAGTTTCTTCAACGAATTTACCTTGAGGCTGCCGCGCGAGGCGGCGCCCCTCGTCGAGAGCCTCGCGGCAAAGGGTCTCTTGGCGGGCGTGCCGGTCAGCCGGCTCTTGCCCGAGCCGGAATTCGCCGATCTTCTGCTCGTTGCGGCGACCGAACTCACGACCGATGCCGATATCGACACGCTCGAAGCGGCGCTGCGGGAGACGTTGCGGTGAGTGGCTGGAGCAAGGCGGTGTCGGGATTTGGCGCCCAAGCGCCAGGCGGCGGTCATGGGCTCGACGTCGAAGAGCCGCTCCTCTTCGAGGAAGACGGTCCGGGACGCAGCGGCGTCGATCTGCCGCCCGTGCCGAAATTCGCCGATCGGCTGGGCGGCTTGCGGCGCCAAGGCAAGATCGGTCTGCCGGGTTTGAGCGAGCCGCAGGTGGTGCGCCATTACACCCGCCTGTCGCAAAAGAACTATTCGATCGACACCGGCATTTATCCGTTGGGCTCCTGCACGATGAAGCATAATCCGCGGCTCAACGAAAAGCTCGCGCGGCTTCCGGGCTTTGCGGAGCTGCATCCCTTGCAGCCGATGACGAGCGTGCAGGGCGCGCTTGAGCTGATGGAAGTGCTGGGCCATTGGCTGACGACCATCACCGGCATGACGGCGATCGCGATGAGCCCGGCCGCCGGCGCGCATGGTGAGATTTGCGGGATGATGTGCATCAAGGCCGCGCTCGAAGCGCGCGGCGAGCGGCGCGTGCGCGTCCTGGTGCCCGAATCCGCCCATGGCACCAACCCGGCCACGGCCGCGACGTGCGGCTATGCGGTCGATCCGATACCGGCCGATGCGCGCGGCCGGGTCGATCTCGCCGCGCTCAAGGCGAAGCTCGGTCCGGATGTCGCCGCGATCATGCTGACGAATCCCAATACTTGCGGGCTTTTCGAGGATCAGTCGCCGGCCATCGCCGAGGCGGTTCACGCCGCGGGCGCGTTCTTCTATCTCGATGGCGCCAATCTGAACGCCTTGCTGGGCCGCGTGCGGCCCGGCGATCTCGGCGTCGATTGCATGCATCTCAATCTGCACAAGACCTTCTCGACGCCGCATGGCGGGGGTGGGCCGGGCAGCGGGCCGGTGGTGCTTGCGCCGAGCCTGGCGCGGTTTGCGCCCTTGCCCTGGCTCGTCCATGGCGAGGAGGGCTTTGGCCTCGTCGAGCGCAAGGAAGGTGCCGCGGCGGACGCGCTCGGCCGCATCAAGGCGTTTCACGGCCAGATGGGCATGTTCGTACGCGCGCTCGCCTTTCTCATGAGCCATGGCGGCGACGGGCTGCGCCAAGTCTCGGGCGATGCCGTCCTGAACGCGAATTATTTGCTGGCGAGCCTCAAGGACGTGATCACCCCGTCTTTTGCCGGCCTTTCGATGCACGAGGTGCTGTTCGATGATCGCTTCCTCGGCGAAACCGGCGTGACCACGCTCGATTTCTCCAAGGCGCTGATCGATGAAGGCTATCATCCGATGACGATGTATTTTCCGCTCATCGTCCATGGCGCCCTTCTGGTCGAGCCGACCGAGAACGAAAGCAAGGAATCGCTCGACCGCTTCATCGCCTCGATGCGGGATTTGGCGAACCGCGCCGCGCAACACGACACCGCGTTCTTCCAGAGCGCGCCGCATTACGCGCCGCGCCGGCGCCTTGACGAGGTCGCCGCGGCGCGAAAGCCGGTACTGCGGTGGCGCGCGAAGGGGCCGCCGCACGCCGCCGAATAGCGCGCCGCGGCGCAGTTACAGCCTCTCCTTGAAGAGGCGCGTGAGCTCCTCCCAAGACCGCTTATCCGCCTTGCTGGTAATCGACGGTTCGAGGCGTCTTGGCCGCAAGATGCAGCTGCCTCATGGACGTCCTCCCCTCGAATTTGAGTTTTGATCGAGGCCAAGGATGCCATAACGGCGCCGCGATCCTAAACCGAAGATCGCGGCGCCGCGAAGCTATCCCGTTTTCCTGATGACGCGGCGGCAGGTCTTATTTGCCGCGGATTTCGTCGGTTGCGCGTTTCAAGATATCGGCGATGCGCTGTTGCTCCTCGGGCGAGGCGTGACGGCGGTCGCGCAATACGCTGCGAAGCTCGCGCCGTGCCGCGCGGATGCTTTGGCCCATTTCCTCTTCGGCAGCTTCGCCGGCCAAGACCTCGCGCACGCGCTCCATGCGCCGGCCGATGCCGGCGAGCTGCGTCAGGATCGCATCGGCGATGGTTGCGTCCTCGTTCAGCTTGGCCTCGCCCGCGGCGGTGATGCGGTAGAGCTTCTTTGTACCCTCGCTCTCGACGCTCGCATGTCCGACTTCCTCAAGGTAGGTGAGCGCCGGATAGACCATGCCGGGGCTCGGGCTGTAGAAGCCGCCCGAACGCTCCTCGAGCGCCTTGATGATCTCGTAGCCGTGGCTCGGTTTTTCCTTCAGCAGCGCGAGGATGACGAGCTGCAGATCCGCTGCACCGAGCTTGCGCCCGGTCCGGAAACCGCCGCCGCCTATCCCGGTGCCATCGGCAAAGCCGCCGGCGAAGGGGCCATAGCCGTGCCGGCCGCGGCGATGCCCGCGCATATGGCGCCGGTCTGATTTCCAAGGTTTTTCAGTCTTATAAAACAATCTTATCTCCATATTTAATCATAAAACATATCTTAAGATATATCATCTGACGCTACTGTCAAGCGTGCAGCGCGGATTTTTTCGCGCTTGCCCTTGGGCGTTTACGCCTGCTTCCGATATCGTGGCTCCAGGGAGGATTGAGCCTCATGGCCGATCGGTCGATATCGGGCCGCAGGGGCGCGTTGCGCTTCGCTGCGCCGGATGTGGCGGTGGAGACCCTGCCCGGCGGGGCAATGATCCTGCGCTCGCGCATCCCGCTCGGCCCCATCCCGCGCTGCATCGGCGATTGGCTCGCGCATTGGGCGCAGGTTGCGCCCGACCGGATTTTTCTTGCCGAGCGCGACAATGCCGGCGGTTGGCGCACGCTCTCGTATGACGTCGCGCTCGCGCGAACGCGGGCGGTTGGCGAGGCGCTGCTTGCGCGCGGCTTGGACGCCGAGCGCCCGGTCATGATCCTATCCGAAAACAGCCTCGACCACGCCGTCCTCGCTTTGGCGGCGATGCATGTCGGCGTTCCGGTGGTGCCGGTTTCGAGCGCCTATTCGCGGCGCTCGCTCGACTACGCGACCTTGCGCATTATTCGCGATCTGGTCCGCCCGGGTCTCCTCTTCGCCGATGACGGGGCGCTCTATGGCAAGGCCATCGCCGCGATCGGTTTGGATGAGGCCGAGCTCGCGCTGTGCCGCAATCCGCCTCCGGGTCTTGCGGCGACCGAGTTTTCCTCGCTGCTGAGCGCCGCCCCCGGCCCGCGCGTCGATGCCGCGCATCGCGCGATCGGTCCCGATACGATCGCGAAGATCCTCTTCACCTCCGGCTCGACCGGCGATCCGAAGGGCGTCATCAACACGCAGCGCATGATGTGCTCGAATCGAAGAATCCTATGCCGCCGGCTGGCCGTTCCTGTCCGATCGTCCGCCGGTGTTTCTCGACTGGCTTCCCTGGAGCCATACTTTCGCGGGCAATTCCGATTTCAACATGGTGTTGCGCAACGGCGGAACCTATTACATCGATGACGGCAGGGCCGTGCCCGGGCTGATCGAGCGCACGGTCGCCAATCTGCGCGAGATTTCACCAACGATGTATTTCAGCGTGCCCGCGGGCTACGCGATGCTGCTCGATTATCTCGAGCGCGATGCCGACCTGGCCGAGCATTTCCTGCGCGAACTCGACATCATCTTCTATGCTGGCGCGGCTTTGCCTCAAAGCTCATGGGAGCGGCTCGAAGCCGTTTGCGAAAAGACCCTCGGCCGCAAATTGCCGATGCTCTCCGGCTGGGGCACGACCGAAACCGCGCCGATGTCGACGCTCGTGCAAGAACCCATTTCGCGCGCCGGAAATGTCGGCGTTCCCGCGCCGGGAACCGAGATCAAGCTCGTGCCCAATGGCGATCGCATGGAAATTCGCGTCCGCGGCCCCAATGTCACGCCGGGCTATTGGCGGCGGCCGGAATTGACGCGCGCGCTGTTCGACGAGGACGGATTCTATCGTCCGGGCGATGCGGCAAGGCTCGCGGTGCCCGACGACCCCAATCGCGGCTTGTTGTTCGATGGCCGCATCGCCGAGAATTTCAAGCTCAGCTCCGGCACCTGGGTGAATGTCGGCGCGCTCCGGATTGCGATCATTGCCGCCTGCAACCCGGTTGTCGCCGACGCGGTCGTGACCGGCCACGACCGTAACGAGATCGGCTTGCTTGTCTTTCCGAGCCTAGCCGGCTGCCGCTCGCTCTGTCCGCATCTGCCGGCGGATGCCTCGCTCGATCGGCTGATCGCGGAAGAATCCGTCCGGCGCGCGCTTGGCGTGGGGCTTGCCCGTCACAACGCCGCGGCCGGGGGAAGCTCGCGCCGTGTCGCCCGGGCGTTGCTGGTCGCCGATCCGCCTTCGATCGATCGCGGGGAGATCACCGATAAGGGCTACATCAATCAGCGCGCCGTCTTGCGCAACCGGGCGGAGCTCGTGGCGCTGCTTCATGCGCCGATGCCGTCGCCCGAGATCGTTCTGCCTATCGAATTCGGCGGCGAGGTGTGATAGGGTCCGCCCCACATCGAAGAAGAGATTGTGGGGGGACCAGATGCGTTTCGTCGAAGCCGTGCGGCATGTCGTTGTTGGGGCCGCTATCGCGGCGGTGGCTGCTTGCAGCTTGGGCGCTGCTCAGGCCGACCCGGTCAAAATCCGGATCGGCTGGATCGTCTCGCCGGCCTCCCTCATTCCGATCATGTTCGCGAAGCCGGGCGTCGCCCAGCATCAAGGCGTGTCCTACACGCTCGAGCCGATCCATTTCCAAGGCTCGAATCTCCAGATCACGGCCTTGCAGAGCGGCGATCTCGACATAGCGGCTTTGGGCTTCTCGTCTTTCAGCGTCGCCGTCGAGAATGCGGGGATACAGGATCTTCGCGTCATCGCCGACGAGATCCAGGACGGGGTCACGGGCTGGGGCGGGGCGGATTTCATGGTGCTGAAGGATGGGCCCATAAAGACCGTCGACGACCTGAAGGGAAAGGTCCTGGCGACCAACGTGATCGGCGGCGGCGTCGACACCATCATGAAGGCGATGCTGTTCAAGCACCATATGCTCGAGAAGCGGGATTTCACCGAGATCGAGGCGGCCTTTCCCAACATGAATTCCGTGCTTCTCGAGCGCAAAGCCGATCTCGTCACGGCCGCGCATCCCTTCGAGGATGATCCGGCCTTCCAAGCCAAGGCACGCGTGCTCTTCAATACCCACGACGCCATGGGCGCGGTCGAGCTCTCGTTCTGGACCGCGCGCACCGGCTTCATCCAGAAGAACCACGCCGCGCTCGGCGATCTGCTCGAGGATTACGTTCGCGCCTATCACTGGTATCTGAATCCGGCCAATCGCGAGGAGGCGATCCAGATCGCGTCGAATTTCACCAAGGTACCGGCCAAAGCGTTCGAGAGCTGGCTCTTTACGCCGCATAAGGATTTCTACCGCAATCCCAATGCGGTGCCCGATATCGCGGCGATCACGCGGAATATTCATGCCCAGAAAGAGCTCGGCCTCATCAAAGCGGATCTCGACGCCGCGAAATATGCCGATCTGAGCCTGCTCAACGCGGCGATCGGGCGCGTCAAATAGCGCGGCTACGGGTGAAGCGGCGCAAGCGGGAGATCGGCCGTGTTGAGATCCATGCCGGTCCGCGTCCTTGGCGCCTTTCTGGGCGCCGGACTCCTGTTGGGCGCAGGCGTCGCCCAAGCCGATCCGCTGAAAATTCGCCTCGGCGTCGTCCCGGCGCCCGCTTCGCTGGTTCCGGTCCTTTTCGGCACCCCCAACATCGCCAAGCATGCGGGCCGGTCCTACATCCTTGAGCCGATCCGATTCCAAGGCTCGCCGGTGCAGATCACGGCGCTGGAGGCAGGCGAGATCGATATCGCCTCGCTTGGCTTTTCGAGCTTCAGCGTCGCGATCGAAAATGCCGGCATGAAGGATCTCCGCGTCATTGCCGACGAAGTGCAGTTCGGCGTCCCCGGCCATGGCGGGACGAGCTACATGGTGCTCCGCGACGGCCCGGTCAAAGCCGTCGACGATCTCAAAGGCAGAGTGCTTGCGACCAACGCCATCGGCGGCGCCTTGGACATGATCGCCAAGGCCATGATGTTGAAGCATCATCTGGTCGACAAACGCGATTACACGGTGGTCGAGGTCGCGTTTCCGAACATGAAATCGGTACTCCTCGAAAGGAAGGCCGATTTCATCGTCTCGATCGAGCCTTTCGTCGAAGATCAGGAATTGCAGCAAAAGGCGCGCGAGCTGTTCCCGGCCCATGACGCGATGGGCCCCGTCGAACTGGTCTTCTGGACCGCGCGGACGGGCTTCCTCCAAAAGAACCGCGCCGCGCTGGTCGATCTGCTCGAGGACTATATCCGAGCTCTCCATTGGTGCTGGGATCCGGCCAATCGCGCGCAGGCGATCGCCATCGTGGCGGCGGCTACCAAGCAACCCGCCGAGCGGCTGGAGCGCTACATCTATACCAAGAAAGACAATTATCAGGATCGCAACGCGCTTCCAAATCTTGCGGCGCTGCAGGCGAACATTCATGTCCAAAAGGAATTGGGGCTGATCAAAGCCGATCTCGACGTCCCCGCTTATGCCGATCTCAGCCTCGTCAGGGAGGCCGCCCGGCGTGTTCCTTGAGGACGCTCGGCGCGCAATCCAATCGGCCGGAACGAAGGCGATTTGCCCATTATTTTGCCCATTATAATCTTGGGCAGATTTGTGGTTGACGGGGCAAGATCGTAAAGTTTCGATAGGCGTAGAAGCCGCGAGTTACAGCGGATTCGAGCAACGGAGTGGGGAATATGGCCGAGACTGCTGCAAAGCCGAAGACGGATTGGGAAATCGCGCAGGCGGCGACGCTTCGTCCGATCCTGGAACTCGCGCGGGACCGGCTGGGCATCCCGGCCGAATCGGTCGAGCCTTACGGACATGACAAGGCCAAGATCGGGATGGGCTTCGTCCAGAAGGCGCTCGCCGAACGCAAAGACGGCAAGCTTATCCTGGTGACCGCGATCAATCCGACGCCCGCCGGCGAGGGCAAGACGACGACGACGGTCGGGCTCGGCGACGCGCTCAACCGGATCGGCAAGAAAGCGATGATCTGTCTGAGGGAACCGAGCCTCGGACCGTGCTTCGGGATGAAGGGCGGCGCCGCGGGCGGCGGCTATTCGCAGGTGGTGCCGATGGACGACATCAATCTGCATTTCACCGGCGATTTCCACGCCATCGGCATCGCGAACAACCTCTTGGCGGCGGTGATCGACAATCACGTCTATTGGGGCAACGAGCTCGGCATCGATCCGCGGCGCATCACTTGGCGGCGCTGCATGGACATGAACGACCGCGCGCTGCGGCAAATCGTCGATTCGCTCGGCGGGGTCGCTAATGGCTTCCCGCGCGAGGATGGTTTCGACATCACCGTCGCTTCGGAAATCATGGCGATTCTCTGCCTGTCGACCTCGATCGAAGATTTGCGCCGCCGCATCGGCAATATCATCGTCGGCCAGACGCGCGATCGCCAGCCGGTCCGCGCGAGCCAATTGAAGATCGATGGCGCGATGACCGCGGTGCTGAAGGATGCGATCAAACCCAATCTGGTCCAGACGCTGGAGAACAATCCCGCCTTCATTCATGGCGGTCCATTCGCCAATATCGCCCATGGATGCAATTCGGTGACCGCGACGAAGCTTGCGCTGAAGTTGGTCGATTACGTCGTCACCGAGGCCGGATTCGGGGCCGATCTCGGTGCCGAGAAATTCTTCGACATCAAATGCCGCAAGGCCGGCCTCCGGCCCGACATGGCGGTGGTGGTGGCGAGCATCCGCGCGCTCAAATTCCATGGCGGCGTCGCGCGCGCCAATCTCGGCGCCGAAAATGCGGATGCCGTGAGCAAAGGCCTCGTCAATCTGAAGCGTCACTTGGAGAACATCAAGAAATTCGGCGTGCCGGCGGTGGTGTGCATCAACCGTTTCGGCTCCGACAGCGAGGCGGAACTCACGGCGGTCGTCGACGGCTGCAAAGCGCAAGGCGCGAAAGCGATCGTCTGCACCCATTGGGCCGAAGGAAGCAAAGGCGCCGCGGCCCTGGCACAGGCGGTGGTCGACGGCATTGCCGAAGGCAAGGCGGATTATAAGCCGCTTTATCCCGACGACATGCCGCTCTTCGACAAGGTTAAGACGATCGCGACCGAAATCTACCGCGCGGGCGAGGTCGCCGCGCCCAAGCCGGTATTGGACCGCTTCGCCGAGCTGGAAAAGCAGGGATTCCGCAACCTGCCGGTCTGCATGGCGAAGACGCAGTACAGTTTCTCGGCCAATGGCGATCTCTTCGGCGCGCCTTCCGGTTTCACCCTGCCGATCCGTGAAGTCCGGCTTTCCGCCGGCGCCGAATTCGTGGTCGTTATCTGCGGCGATATCATGACCATGCCTGGCCTGCCCCGCGTGCCCTCGGCCGAGGGAATGTACGTCAACGAGCGCGGACAGATCATCGGCCTTTCCTAAGGCGGCTGCCCGCGCTCGGCCGCCTTCCGAAAAGGGTAATATCGCAAATGGAGCGAGCCGAGATTCTGGCTTGGCGACGCGCGCGGCGGGCGGCGTTAATCGAGGCGCGCACGGCGCTCTCCTCAAGCGCGCATCGCGCGGCGAGCGCCGAGATATTCAAATATCTGACGACGCTGTTTGCGACATTTCCCCGCGCCCTGGTCGGGGCCTATTGGCCCTTCCGCCGCGAATACAACATCCTCGCCTTTCTCGAATGGCTGACCGGGCGCCGGCACGAGGTGGCGCTTCCGGTCGTGCTCGGCAAGGGCTTGCCGCTCGAATTCCGGCGCTGGACGCGCGACATGGAGATGGTGGCGGGCGCTTACGACATACCCTATCCCGCTTCGGGCGAGCCCGTGAAGCCGGCAATCCTCATCATTCCGGTGGTCGGATTCGACGAAGCGGGCTATCGGCTCGGCTATGGCGGCGGCTTTTACGATCGCACCATCGCCGCTTGCGCGGAAAAGCCGCTCTGCGTCGGGACGGGTTTCGAGCTGGGCCGGCTCGCGACCATCTATCCGCTGCCGCACGACATCCCGATGGATTACGTCGTGACCGAGCGGGGGCTCTATCGGCGCGGTCCGGGCGGTTTGGCGCCCGCGTGAAGCGCGCTATGCTGGTAGCGGGACGCTTGAAGGGAGGAAGCCATGGCTGACATGCCGAAATCGGTCGAGATTCGCGAAGAAGGTCCGCGCGAGGGCTTTCAGATCGAGAAGGGAGATATCCCAACCGCACGCAAGGTCGAATTCATCGACGCGCTGTCGAAGACCGGATTGAAGCAGATTCAGATCGTTTCCTTTGTCGATCCGCGCCGCGTCCCCGGCATGGCCGACGCCGAAGCCGTCGTCGCCGGCATCACGCCGCAGCCCGGCGTCCGCTACACCGGGCTCTGGCTCAACGACAAAGGCTTCGAGCGCGCTTTGGCGACGAAGAAACTCGCCGTGGCCGGCTCGCTCGGCCTGTCGGCCTCCGACACCTTCCTGAAGCGCAATCAAAACCGCACGATCGCCGAGCAGATCGCCTCTTTGCCGGCCACGATCGCGACCTACAAGGCGCACGACGTCGAAGTCGAGGGCGGTCTCATCAGCGCCGCCTTCGGCTGTAATTTCGAAGGCGACGTGCCGGCGCAACGAATCGTCGATCTCGCGGCGACCATGATCGAGGCCGCGGCATCGAATGGCGTGCCGTTCAAGCGCTTGACCTTGGCCGACACGATGGGCTGGGCGACGCCGCTCTCGGTCAAGCGGGCCGTCGGCGCGGTGCAGGATCGCTTTCCCGATCTGACGCTATGCCTCCATCTGCACGACACGCGCGGCATGGGGATCGCCAATGCCTATGCCGGGCTCGAAATGGGCGTTCGCCTCTACGATGCGGCGTGCGCGGGCCTCGGCGGTTGTCCCTTTGCCGGGCACAAAGGTGCGGCGGGCAATGTTTGCACCGAGGATCTCGTCTTCATGTGCCAGGAGATGGGCATCGAGACCGGGATCGATCTCGAATCGCTGATTGCGTGCGCCAACCTGGCCGAAGAGGTGGTCGGGCATCCCTTGCCCGGTGCGGTCATGAAAGGCGGCAGTTTGGGCCGTTTGCGCGACAAGCTGAAGGCGGCCTGAAAGGGGGGCGCTCTCGCGCCTCGCCGCGCCGCCGTCACATTTCGATTTCGACGCGGCGATTCTGCGGCTCGCGCCGTGGCGTGGGCACGCGCAGATTGCTTTTACCCTGCCAGTCGATGCCCATATCCGCCGCGGCCACTTTTTTCGCGGTCATATAGTGATAGACCGCCAGCGCGCGGCGGCGCGAAAGATCGAGATTGTAGGGCACGGTGCCGACCGCATCCGTATAGCCGCGAACGACGATCGTATTGGTCTTATTGCGACGATAGGCGGCGACGGCTTCGTCGATGATGCGGCGGCCGGCGGCGTTGAGCGTCGCCTTGTCGAAATCGAAGAAGACAAGGAATTCCTTTCGCGCCGGCCGTACGCCGGTCGCGGGATGTGCCCCGGACATCGTCATCGCGGCCGGCGCCTCGGATGGCTGCGCCCCAGCTTGCGCCACGGGGAGCGCTTGTGCCGCAGGAGGAGATTGCGGCGGCGAGAAATAATAAGTGAGCGACGCGAGTATGTTGTGCGACGCGGTCGGGACGGAAAACACGTGGCCCGATGCGTCGCGAAGAGTTGCATTCGCGGTCGCGAAATAGCGGTATTGCAGCCCGAGGGTGAGCTGGTCGGTCATCGCGTAGTTTGCGCCAAGCATGGGCTGGTAGGCGAAGACGAGTTGCGACGTGTTGAAGAGCTGCGCGCCCGATGTCGAGACGTTGTGAAGCGTGAGGGCCGAAGCGCCGATGCCCATGCCGAGATAGATTTCGAACGGCGTCCCGGTCTCGAAGTCGTAATAGAAATTGGCCATGACCGGGATATTTTGGATCGTGCCGCTCGCCGGCACGGTCTGGCCGCTGAGGTTGCCGATGCCTTGTGCCGTGCCCAGGCCCCCATCATTGATGAAATGGATCTTGCCCGTATCGCGGCGCATGAAGTCGAGGCCGAGCTCGATGCGGATCGGCGTGAGCCGCAATCCCAGCGCGCCCCCGAAAACGGGACCATTGCCGGGAGTCTCGGTGAAGATCGGCCCGGCTGAGCCGCTCGCATCCATGCCGGAAGCGAAGGAAAATCCGCCTTCGGCGCGGAGATAGAAATCGCCGGGATGGTCGGCCGTCTCGGCAAGGCAAGGCGCGGCGAGCGCGCAAATCGCGCCCGCGGTCAATGCCAGCCGCCCCAACGCCATCAAATGTTCCCCCGCTTCGAATCCCCCTTCACTTTACTGGGTTCGCCTCGAGCCTTGCAGTGTTTTTGGGCGCGACTCGCCTCCCGAAGGCATGTTTTTGCTTTGTTTTTTTCATCCCCGCGAGTCGCCGCGTCGAGATTGCGGCGCGGTGGGGGCCGGGTCTATCTTTCCGGCGATGCCGGTCACGCCCAAGGGCTTGCACGATCTCGAAGGGAGAACGCCGTGGTCGATCAGGTAACGAAGAAGGTGATCAATCTGCCCGGACTCCACTCGCACTACATCGATGTCGAGAACATGCCCTGGGAACCGCTTGGTCCCGGGTCGCAGCGCAAGGTCCTCTACCACGATCCGAAAACCGGCATGCAGACTTGGCTTTGCCGCTTGGCCCCGGGCGGCGAGATCCCGCTCCACGAGCATCCCGAGATCGAGCAGACTTACGTTCTCGAAGGCAGCTTCATGGACGATGAAGGGGAATGCACGGCGGGAAATTTCGTCTGGCGTCCCGGCGGCAGCCGCCATATCGGGCGCGCACCCAAGGGCGTAACCTTCCTTGCCTTTTTCATGAAGCCGAGCCGCCGCCTGCCGGAAGAATAATCGGCGCGTCGCCTTCGCTTGGCGCTTCGGCGCGGCCGGCTCTCCTGGCCGCTCAGAGACCGAGAAGGCGCTCGGCGTTCTTGTGGAAGATCTTTTCCATCACGGCCTCGGCATAGCCGAGTTCGTCCCATTCCTTCATCAGCCGGTCATAAGGGATGCTCGGATAGTCGCTGCCGAACATGACCTTGTCCTGCAGCCGCGCGCGGATATCGACCTTGAGCTGCGCCGGGAAATATTTGGGCGCCCAGCCCGACATTTCCCAGAAGACATTGCCCTTGTGCATTGCCACCGCGGTCATCTCGTCGACCCAGGGCCAGCCGGGATGGGCCGCGATGATGGTGAGATCGGGAAAGTCCGCGGCCAGATCGTCGATTGCCGAGGGATGCGCATGGCGGATGCGTGCGCCCAAGCCTCCGGGCATGCCGGCGCCCATTCCCGTCGTTCCGACATCGATCATGACCGGCGCCTTCAGCGCGTTGATGGTCTCGAACAGCGGATAGAACTGGCGGTCATTGACGGTGAAATGGCCCATGATCGGATGGAAGTGGAATCCGAGCATCTTAAGCTCGGTGATCGCTTTCTTCGCCTGTTGAACCGCGATCTCGCCCTTGAAGGGATCGACTGCGGCCCAGGATTGGATGATGCGATCGGGGTGACGCTGCTGCATCTCCTTGACGTATTCGTTGGTGCAAGGCGGCGTCCCGGTCGTGGTCTCGAGGTCCAGCGCCACCAACACGGCCTCGACGCCCGCCGTCTCGAATTCCTTGACGACCTCTTCCTCTTGCTTCCAGGTCCAGGCCCGGTTCCAGTATTTGGCCAGGGCCTCGACGTAAGGCCCCTGGCATTTGATCCAAGGCTCGGTGTTCGGGTAGCAGTGAAGGTCGATCTTGCGCATGGTCACTTCGATTGAACTTTCTGGGCCACCATCTCGACCAGCGATTTCTTCGACACCTTGCCGAAGGTCGAGAGCGGAAAGTCGCTCATGATCTCGAGCCGCTCGGGCAGCTTGTATTTGGCGATTTCCTTGGTCGCGAGGTAGGCGACGAGTTCTTCGAGCGTCAGGCTCTTGCCGCGCTTGAGGATGACGCAGGCGCACATGCGCTCGCCCATATTGGGGTCCGGCATGGCGACGCAGGCGACGTTCTGCACCGATGGATGCGACAGGATGAAATTTTCGATTTCCTCGGCGCTGATCTTCTCGCCGCCGCGATTGATCAGGTCCTTTTTGCGTCCTTCCACCATATAGGCGCCGGATTTGTGCTGACGCATCAAATCGCCGGAGCGATAGAAGCCATCCGAGGTGAAGGCCCTGGCGTTGTGCTCGGGCGAGCCATAATAGCCGCGCAGGGTGTAAGGGCCGCGCGCGCAGAATTCGCCGACCTCGCCGAAGGGGACGATGTTGTCGTCGTCGTCCAGCAGGCGCACCTCGTCGTCCGGCGAGATCGGGAAGCCGACCGTCTCCATCCGCACGTCTTCGGGATCGTCGATCTTGGCGAACATCAGCATGCCTTCCGACATGCCGAAATTCTCCTGCACGAAAGTGGTCGGGATGAGCGCCTTGGTCTTCACGCGCACCTCGGGCTGCAGCCGCTGCCCGCCGCTTTGGATATAGCGCACCGAGGACGTGTCGTGTTTCGTCACTTCCGGACTGTTGATGAGGCGGATGAGAAGCGCGGGCACGACCTTGATATGCGTGACCTTGTGCTTGGCGATGAGCGGAAACACGTCCTCGGGCCGCGTGCTTTGGCTCAGCACGATCTTGCCGCCGTTGAACATGAAGCCTTGGATTCCGGGACAGGCCAGAGGCAGGTTGTGCGCGATCGGCAGCATGAGGAGCAGCACCGAATCGCCGGTGACGCCGCAAGCCTTCGATGCCGCCTTCGAGTTATAGGCGTAATCGTTATGCGTTCGTGGAATGAGCTTCGGAACGCCGGTGGTGCCGCCCGAAAGCTGAAAGATGCAAGGATCGGTCGGGTCGATCTTGATCTTGTCGATTTCGCTCGCCGGCAATTTGGCCTTGCGGGCGATCAGATCGGTCAGCGAAATTTCGTCCGGCCCCGGCTTGCCCAGCGTGATCGCGAATTTGCAGCACGGGCTTTCCTCGCGCACGCGGCGGATCATCGGGCCGAACTCGAAATCGCTCTGACGTTCGGGATAGACGCAGGAAACCGCCTGCGCGATCTGCACGAACTGGCTCACCTCGTTGTAGCGATGCGTGGCAAGCGCGGCGATCGGGATGCAGCTGATCTTCTGCAAGGCGAAATAAAGAATCACGAATTCGGCGACGTTCGGCAGCGTCAGGACGATACGGTCCAGAGGCTTGAAGCCGAGCTCCAGGAGATTGAGCGCGAGGTTCGTGCTGAGCGCATCGAGCTCCGCATAAGTGATCTGCCGGTCGCGATCGATGATGCAGACGCGCGGACCGAATTGCTTGAAGACCGCGGCGAACTCGTCGCGCAGCGACTTGTCTTGCCAGTACCCCTTGGCGCGGTAGCGCGCCGCGAATTCCGGCGGAAAGGGAACGACCCCGTCGAGCATGCCGCCTCCTCAGGTCGAGCTGGCGAAGCCGCCGTCGATGACGATGATCTCGCCGGTCACGAAGCGGTTGCTTTGAATGAGCGACATCATGGTCTCGGCGACATCATCCGCGGTGACGCAGCGCTTCAAGGGCGTCGCCTTCGCCCGGCGCGCCATCAGCTCGTCGTAATGATCCTTCAGCATCCGCTTCATCCAATCGCCCTCCATCCAACCGGGGGCGACGGCGTTGACGCGGATCTTGGGGCCGAGATTGAACGCGAGGGTTTTTGTCAGGCTCACCACGGCCGCTTTCGAGGCGGCATAGGCGTGCGGCTGCGGTCCGGGCCGCAGCCCGACGATGCTTGCCGTGTTGACGATCGCCGGGTCCGGCGCCTCCTTCAAGAGCGGCAGCGCCGCGCGCGTCACCTGAAAGATGCCACGCACGTTCACCGCGAAGACGCGGTCCCAATCCTCAAGCGACGTGTTGTCGAAATCCTTGGGATGCGCCGGATGGGTGATGCCCGCATTGTTTACAAGCGCATCGAGCCTGCCGAATACATCGCCGACCTCTTTCAGCATCATCTTGACGCCGGGATCGTCGGCGACGTCGCATTTGAGGAGCAGCGTCTTGGCACCCGCCTTCTTGCATTCGGCCTCCGTCTCACGCGCTTGGTCGTCGCTGCGGCTGTAGTTAATCGCCACATCGTAGCCCGCACGGGCCAAAGCCAAGGCGGCGCTGCGGCCGATTCCGTTTGCTGCACCCGTCACGAGGCCGACTTTGCGCGATGACGCCATGGAAACTCCCTTTTCGGCGGCCATTTACGGGCGCTTGGCGCCGACTGTCAAGGAAGCGATCCGCGCGCGGAGCCCGTTGGCGCGATCAGGCGCGGTCGAAAATCGGGTGCACAAGAACGCTTGCCGGAAATCCCTCGGCGCCGATCAAGACCGGCGCGGCGAGCGCGACCTTTCGGCCGTCGACTTCGATGACCGCTTGAACAGTCACGAGAGAGTCGGGAGCAAGCGGGCGTTGCGTCTCGAGCCGCGATCCGCACAGCGGAGCCAAGGGTTGCGCGGCCCGGCAGCCCTCGATCATCCAGGAACGAAAGCCTTTGAATCCCTCGATGTCCGGCAGCTTCGCCACGGCGGCGGCGAACATTTCGGCGGCGCGGGTGCCCAGGCCGGAATCCGCCTTGTCACGGAACACCGTCCGCGTCATCCGCGTCCAGCTTCCTTTGTAAGCGATGGTTGCGCGCAGGGCGAAGCCGTCGCCCGGCGTCGCCAAGCCCTCGACGCGCAGGAAGCGATGATCGCGCGCCAGATCGCTTGCTGCGGCGAGATAGACTTCTTCCGCGCCGCCGAGCCGCGCGGCGCCTTCGGCCGCCGCAAGAGCGTCGCCGATGCGGCTTTCGTCGCCGCGGATTTGCGCAAGAGCGTGCTGCGCGATCGTGCCGGCCTTGGCGACAAGCGCGATCTCGGCCGTATCGGGCCTGATGCGTACGCGTTCGAAGAGCGCGGTTGCGTCGAGAAGCGCCGCTCCCGGCGCGCCTTCGGCCAGGTCGCTCGCAACCGCCGCGCGCAATTCGTCGAGCTCCACGACCCCGACCTGTTTGGCGCCGCTCTCGCTCAGATACTTGCCGGCCGCCAGCCCGACGCGCGGCGTGCCCTCGAAGCGCGCCACGCAGCTCACGCTTTTGCCCCAGCCGACGACGCGATTCGAGAACGCCATGGTGAGCAACGGGTCGCCTTGGCGGGGCACGACGAGAAGGCCCTCGGCCCAATAGGGCACGAAAGCCGTGAGCCAGGATACGCCCGCCGTCCGGGTGTTGTTGGTATAGACCACCAAGGCATCCAACGACTCTTTTTCCATCGCCGCGCGCAGACGCTGCAGCCGCGCGGCGAAGACGCTTTCGGGCAGTTCGGCCTTGGACCAGGCAATGAGACCGCGGCGCATCTCAGGCCTCGAACAATTCGCGCGGCGTGCCGCTAAGAACCTCGGCGCCCTTGTCGGTGACGATGACCGAATCGCCCAGCACCATGTAGCCGACATCGGGATGATAGGTATTCGGATGGACGACGATCGCCATGCCCGCCTCAAGCACGGTTTCGACATCCTCGAGAATATGCGGCTTGGTATCGGCGAAAAGCCCGAGCCCATGGCCGCGCACGCGGGTGTATTTGTTGGTGACGTAATCGCCGAGCCCATATTTGCGGAAGACGTCGTTCTCGGCCTTCGCCACTTGTGCCGCGGTCGCGCCGGGGCGCACCGCGTCGATGCCGGCCTCCATCGCCTCGCGATAGACCGCAAAGGCGCGCCGCTGGATGGGCGTCGCTTTTCCGACGACGAGGGTGCGGCAGATCTGCGCGAAGTAGCCTTGGACGGCCGGGGTGAGTTCGGTCGTGACCAAATCGCCCGCCGCGATGCGCCTCTCCGAAGGCGGCGCCATGGAAAGGACGTCTTTCCCGCCTGACCCCATGATCATGAAATTGTCGGGGCAGCCCCGGCCGCGGAAGAAGGCTTCGATCTCGGCGATGAGCTCGAATTGCGGTCGTCCCGGGATCGCCGCCTGCCGGAAGACCTGATAACCGTCATCGGCGAGCTTCGCCGCGCGCCGGAGTGCATCGAGCTCGGCCGGCAGCTTGACCATCAGGAATTTGTCGACCAGCCGCGTGCCGTCTTCGAGCTTATAGCTGCGCGCCGCATCGGCGAGGAATTTCGGCATGAAGCCGAGCGGCGCGGCCGCGATGCGGTGATTGGCGATGCGATCGAGCCGCGCCGACACGCTGCGGGCGATCTCGGGCGCGAGGCTGATCTTGACGCCCGCGGTTTCGATCTCGGCGCGCTCGGCTTCGGCGGCGCTATCGAGGAAAAGCTCGACCGACCCGTCGGGCGCGATGAGCGCGATCCCGTGTCCTTCAAGCATCGAAAAATCCGCGACATAGCGCAGATAATCCGCTTGCCACGCATTGCCGTACACTACCAGCGATTCGATCCCGGCTTGCGCCATCGCCTCGGCTAGTCGATTGCGCCGCTCTTGCGCCAACATCTCACGCTCCTGAATTGTTGGCGCGCATCGTAAAGGGTGCGCGCATCTCGGGCAAGAAAGCGCGTGGCACTCGCATTCGTCGGCGCGGCCATCTAATCTTGGCCGCTTCGAGGGGCGGGAAGAGCGGCGAAGAATGGGCGCAACGGAACAATCCCCCACCGATATCGGCTTGCCGCGGTTTTCCGTCATCCGCGCGGAAGACGCCGAGGTCTTCGATCTCGATAGTCATGCGCGGGCCCGCGCCGCACTCGATTTCGGTCTTTCGGTCGAGGGGCTGGGCTTCAATATTTTCGTCGTCGGCGAGGACCGCTCGGCGCGGATGACGGCGACGCTCGCCTATCTCGCGGATGCCGTCGCCAAGCGTCCGGCACCGCGCGACTGGGTCTATCTCAATAATTTCCGACATCCCGATCATCCGACGCCGCACGCGCTTCCCGCCGGCATGGGGAGGAAGTTCCGCGACGCCATGGCCGCGCTCGTGCCGCGGCTGCGCGACGCGCTGGGAGCCTCTTTCGCCGCCGATGCGTATCAGGCGCGCCTTCTGGCGTTGCGCGACGACGCGGGAAAAGAGGTGGCGCGGGCCGCCGCCGAGCTTGCCGAGGCGGCCCGCTCGCATGGTCTCCAATTGGTGCAGGGAGAAGACGGCGCCTTGCGGATGCTGCGCGCAGCGCGGCCGCCAGGCGAGGCGGCCGCGCCGACCGCGCCGATGATCGATACGCAGACGGAGCGCGAGCTCGCCGTGGCGCTGTCGCGCGTGCAGCTGGGTGCGGTCGCCGCGAAGGCGAAGCTCGCGGGCCAAATCCAAGAGCTCAATCGCGGTATCGCCGGGGAGGTGGTCAGTCCGGCGCTCGAAGCGCTGGCGCGCGAATTCTCGGGTTTCGGCGGCTTGGCGCGCTGGCTCACGGAAGTTCGCGTCGACATGATCGAGACGCCGGAACGGTTTCAGGCGGTGCCCGGCGCCGGCAACGATATCGAATTGCCCGATCTGCGCTACGCGGTCAATCTCTTCGTCGATCACGGCGAGGACGCTCACCCGCTCGTCTTGCTGGAAAACAATCCGAATTACGAAACCCTTTTCGGCTGGATCGAGTACCGCCAGGCGCAGGGAACGGTGCAGACCGATTTCACCCAACTCCGGGCGGGCGCGGTTCATCGCGCCAATGGCGGCGTGCTCGTCTTGCGCGCCGATGCGCTCGCATCGAACCCGGTGAACTGGACCTACCTGAAGGCGGCGTTGCGCGACCGCGAGATCGTGATCGAAGAATTGCAGCGCAAGGACAAGCCGCCGGTAACGGGCACACCCCGGCCCCGGCCGATCCCCCTGGCACTCAAGGTGGTCGTGGTCGGCGCGTCCCATTGGTACCGGACCTTCTTCGAAGGCGATGGCGACTTTCGGACCTATTTCAAGGTCACGGCGGAAATCGATACCGATATGGAGGCCAATCCGCGCAATCTCGGTCGCTACGCGGGGCTGATCGCGGCCATGGCGGCGGGGCACGGGCTGACAGGCATCTCGCCGGAGGCGACGGTAAGGCTTTTGGGCATTGCCGCCCGCTGGGCCGAGCGGCGCGACCGGCTTACCGCGCGGATCGAGCTCATCGACGATTTGATCGCCGAGGCGAGCACCCTGAGCCGCCGGTCGCGGCAGACGCTCTTGAGCGAAGACGCCGTCGCCGCCACCTACGATGCTCGCCGCCGCCGCAATGCGCGTATCGAGGAGCGGATGCTTCAAACCATGGTCGAGGGCGCGATGATGATCGACACCGCCGGCAAAACCGTCGGTCGGGTCAACGCGCTGACCGTCAACACCGCGGCCGATCATCGTTTCGGCACGCCGGTGCGCGTGACGGCGCGCAGCTTCGCCGGTCGTGCGGGCGTGGTGAATATCGAACGCGCCATTGGGATGGGGGGGCCGATCCAACAAAAAGGCGCGATGGTGTTGGGCGGGTATCTCGCCGGCAAATTCGCGCAGACGCGGCCGATTTCGTTCAGCTGCTCCATCACCTTCGAACAGGTCTATGGCGGGGTCGAGGGGGACAGCGCCTCGATGGCCGAGCTCATCGCCGTGCTCTCCGACCTGGCTGAGCTTCCGGTCCGGCAAGATCTCGCGATCACGGGATCCGTCAATCAGGAAGGGCACGCCCAAGCGATCGGCGGTGCCTATTGGAAGATCGAGGGCTTTCATCGGCTGTGCGCCGCCAAGCCCGGCGGGCTCACCGGAAGCCAGGGCGTGATCGTTCCGCAAGCGAACTGCGTCAATCTCGTTCTGCAGGACGACGTCACCGCCGCCGTCGCCGCCGGCCGCTTTCACATCTGGTCAGTCGCGACGGTCGAGGATGTCGCCGAATTGTTGCTCGGTGTTCCGGTCGGCACGCTCGATGCCGACGGGAATTATCCGCCGCACACGATCTTTGGCCGCGTTGCGGCGCGGCTCGATGCCTTCGACCGCATCCTCGCCGCGCGCGATCGCCCGTCCGGCTAGCTGCCGGCGCGATAGCGCTGTTCCATTGCCATGTATTCGGGCAGGCCGACGAGGCTGGTGACTTCGTCGAAACTGGCAAGCGGTGGCGCGCTCGCCAGGTCATCGGCCTTGAGCGCCGTCAGAGTCTGCTGCATCGCGCGGATGGCCGCGTGCAACAGCACGTTGTAGGTCACGATCTTGAAGCCCATGGCCTGAAGCTCGGCGCGCGATTTGACCGGCGTCTTCGGCATCATGTTGGCCCAGGTGGGTTTGCCGAATCCGCCGGCGAAGGCGCGCAGCTCGGCTTCGGTTTCGAGCGCTTCGATGAAAAGGATGTCGGCCCCCTCCTCGACGAAGTCGCGGCAGCGCGCCATCGCTTCCTCGAGCCCGATCGCCGAGCGCGCGTCGGTGCGCGCGAGGATCATCATATCGGCGCCGGCCTCGTTGCGCGCTTCGACCGCGGCGCGAATCTTGAGGCGCGCCTCGCTGCGCGGAATGACCTCGCGCTTGCCGCCATAGTGGCCGCATTTCTTCGGCCAGATCTGGTCCTCGATCAGGATTGCCGCGGCGCCCGCGCGAGCGAATTCCTTGACCGTGCGCCGCACATTCATGGCATTGCCATAGCCGGTGTCGCCATCGGCAACGATCGGGAAGCCCGGCACGGCCTCGCAGGTGTTGTGGACCGCGTTGACGACCTCGCTGAAGTCGATCAGCCCGGCATCGGGCATGGCGAAGCCCGTGGCCGCGATGCCGAACCCGCCCAGAAGCGCCAACGGAAACCCGGCCCGCTGGATGAGCCGCGCGCTCAGCGGATCGGAGGCGAGTGGGCAGACGAGCAGATCAGGTCCCGCAAGCAAATTGCGCAACCGCTGGGCGGCGTTTCGTTCGATCGTTGTCATCGGCATCCTCCTGGATGAGAGGCGGAGGTTAACACTCTCCGCCGGCGCGGCGATCGCAAAAGCATCGCGGCGAAAAGGGATTGCTTTCTCGGCGCTTCCTCCGCGATAGTCGCGCCCACAGACAAGCAACTATGCCCGTTCTCGCTGCCCAGGGGTGGGGCGGGCCATGTAGGAGGCGGGGAAAGTCGTGGTATTTCTGGCAGTTGATATCGGCGGGACCTTTACCGACCTGATCGCCTTCGATGACCGCTCGGGTCGGTTCTACCAGGCTAAGAGCCTGACGACGCCGCGCAATCACGTCGACGGCATCATCGACTGCATCAAAAAGACCGATCTCGATCCGCGCGGCATCGATCACCTCATCCATGGCTCGACGACGGCGATCAACACGCTGATCGAGCGCAAGGGCGCGAAAGTGGGATTGATCGTCACCAAGGGAACGCGTGACGTCTATGCTATCGGTCGGGGCAATCGTCCCGAAGCCTACAACCTTTTCTTTCATCGGCCCCGTCCGCTCGTGCCGCGCCATCTCACCGTCGAGGTCGATGAGCGGCTTCTGGCCTCGGGCGAGGTGCGCGACACCCTCGACCTGGCGAGCGTGAAGGCCGCCTGCGCGGTGCTGGCAAAGGAGGATGTCGAGGCGGTCGCGGTCTGCTTCCTGCATTCCTACGCCAATCCCGAGCATGAACAACAGGCGGGAAAGATCGTCGAGGCGGCGCTGCCCAAGGCTTATGTGTCGCTCTCGCACGAGATCCTGCGCGAATATCGCGAATACGAACGCATCTCGACGACGGTCGTGAACGCCTATATCGGCCCGACCGTCGGCGGCTATGTGCGCAACCTCCAATCGCGGCTCGAAAACATCGGCTTCAAGGGCGAGCTCGCGATCATGCAGTCGAATGGCGGCGTGATGGCGCCCGAGACCGCGATACGGCGCCCGGTGACGATGATGGAATCGGGACCGGTCGGCGGCATCATCGCCTCGGCCGAGATCGGGCGCGCTCTTGGCTATACCAACGTGGTTTCCTTCGACATGGGCGGCACGACCGCCAAGGCAAGCCTGGTGCGCGACGGCGAGCCGACCATGTCCGAGGGCTACTATGTCGGCGGCTACGCGAGCGGCCATCCGGTGATGACGCCGGTGGTCGATGTCGTCGAGGTCGGCGCGGGCGGCGGCAGCATCGCCTCGATCGACGATGTCGGCGCGCTGAAGGTCGGCCCGCAAAGCGCCGGCGCCGAGCCCGGGCCGATCTGCTACGGGCGCGGCGGCACCGAGCCGACCATCACGGATGCGAACGTCATTCTTGGCCGCATCGGCGCGCATGATTTCCTTGGCGGCGAAATGGCTCTCGATCGCGCGGCCGCGACCAAGGGTATGGAAACGCGCGTCGCCGGCGCGCTGAAGATGGACGCCGCCGAGGCCGCGCGCGCGGTGGTGCAGATCGCGATCGCCAAGATGTCGCTCGCCGTGCGCGAAGTCTCCGTCGAGAAGGGTTATGACCCGCGCGACTTCGTGCTCGTCGCTTCGGGCGGCGCCGGTCCGCCGCATGCGGTGGCGATCGCGCGCGAACTCTTCATCCCGACCGTCATCATCCCGCGCTTCCCGGCGCATTTCTCGGCGCTCGGCATGCTCATGGCGGATGAGCGCCACGATCTCGTCCGCACCTACCTGGCCGAACTCGGCGCCGCCGATTTCGAGACCATCCGCACGATTGCGGCCGAGCTCACCGAAGAGGCTTACAAGCTTCTGGGCCGGACGGACAACGTCACCTGCCAAGTGCTCTTCGATTTGCGCTATGTCGGGCAGGAGTTCACCTTGCCGGTGCCAGTGAGCAGCGCGCAGCTCGGCAAGGCCGATCGCAAGGCTATTCGCGGCGCTTTCGACGCCTTGCACGAACAGCGCTACGCGCATCATGCCACCGACGAACCGGTCGAAATCATCAACATCCGGCTCGTGGCGCTGGGCCGCCGCACCAAGCTGGCCTTGCCGCCGATGGCGAAAACCGGAACCCTGGCGCCGCGCGAGAAACGGCCGGTGCTGTTCGACCAAGGCGGCCCGGTCGATTGTCCGGTCTATGATCGCGAGAAACTGAAACCAGGCGATCACGTGCAAGGGCCGGCGCTGGTCAGCGAGTATGCCTCGACCACCGTGATCTTCCCCGGCGACCAGCTCGCCGTGGCCGACACCGGAGAACTCATCATAACCGTGGGACACGCGAAATGACGACCAAGCTCGATCCCGTCACCCTCGAAGTGATTCGAAGCGCGTTGCCGGCCATCGCCACCGAAATGGCGGCCGATCTTCACCGCACTTCTTACAATATGATGATCTACGAGGTGCGGGACTTCTGCACCGCGCTGCTGCTGCCCGACGCGCGGCTCGTCTCGCAGAATGTCGGCGGCGTTTCGCACTTCGTCGCCGATCTCGGCGCGATCATCGAAGACGGTATGAAGCGCTACGGCGGCCCGGGTTTCCAACCCGAGGACGTCCTCGTCACGAATCACCAGGCGGTTGCGGGCCAGCACCTCAACAACATGGTCATCTACATGCCCTATTTCTTCAAGGGCAAGCTGACCATGTTCTCGATCGTGCGCGCGCATTGGATCGACGTGGGCGGCATCAGCACCGGGTTCGGCGCGGGCGCGGAAGTCGTCGATCCCTGGCAGGAAGGGCTGCAGCTCGACCAGTTGAAGATCTACGAGGGCGGCAAGGTCAACGAGGTGCTGCTGAAGGTCATTCGCGACAATATTCGCTTCCCCGATTCATCGCTCGGCGACATGCGGGCGCAAATGGCGGCGTGTCGGCTGGCGCATCGCCGCCTCGACGAGCTCTTCGAGAAATTCGGCGAGACGACCATGCTCGCCGCGATCGAGCACATCTTTGCCGAGACCGAGCTCAAATGCCGCCGCACCGTCTCGACCTTCCCCTCGGGCGTCTACGAGGCCGAATCCTTCCTCGACAATGACGGCGTCAGCAAGGAGCCGGTCCGGATCCATGCCAAGGTCACCGTCGACCAGGAGAAAGGCGATATGGTGATCGACCTTTCGGGGTGCTCGGCCGCGCGCAAGGCCGGCATCAATTCGCGTACCTTGGCCGGCGCGCGGGTCGCCTATAAATCGCTGACCGCGCCGCTCGATCCCGTGAACGAAGGCTCGTTCAATGCGCTGAAGCACGTCATCCCAGAAGGCAACATCATGATGGCGCGCTATCCGGCGCCGATGGCGGGCTGGAGCACGATCATCCCGACCGTCGTCGACACCATCATCAAGGCCCTGGCGCCGGCGGCGAAGGACCGAATTCCGGCGGCGCATCTCGGCACGCTCGGCGCGTCGGTCGTTTTCTTCGGCCGCAACCCGAAGACCGGCAAGGCCTTCGTCGTGCAGAGCATCGAGGGCGGTGGCTGGGGCGGACGTCCGACCGAAGACGGCGAATCGGCTTCGGTCTCGGTCTGTCAGGGCGATGTGCGCAACGGCAGCATCGAGGCGATCGAGATGAAGACGCCGGTGATGGTCGAACGGCGCGGCTTCAGAACCGATTCGGGCGGCGCCGGGAAGTTCCGCGGCGGCCTCGGCCTCGACGTCCATGTCCGCAATTTCGTCGAAGGGCGCTGGAACATGCATGCCCCGGCGCGCATCGACAACCCGCCCTGGGGACTCTGGAACGGCAAGCCGGGCAATTCGAGCCGGTACCTGCTGAAGCTGCCGGGCGAGAACGCCTTCCATGAGAAGGAGGCCAATCGCCTGCCGACCCCGCCCGAGACCGAGGTCATCGTGCGCAGCAATGGCGGCGGCGGCTGGGGCGACCCGCTCGACCGCGATCCGGAGCGCGTGCGCATGGACGTGATCGAAGGGTATGTCAGCTACGAACATGCGCGCAGCGATTACGGCGTCGTGCTCAATGCGAAAGATTTCGCGATCGATGCCGCCGCGACGCAAAAGCTCCGCGCCGAACGGCGCGCCGGGGCGCAGGCGTAAAGGACCGGCGGCTCGGGGCACGCGCAGGACATCAACGCGGCAAAGCGGAACGATAAGATAACAAGACTTTGCCGAACATAATGATACGGAACGGGAGCGGCCGGCCCGATTAGGGCGGCCGCGAAGAACGGGAGGGCTGTTGCAGTGAGGACCTGCAGATACGGATTTGCCGTGCACGCGGTGATCGCTGCGGCGGCGGTTACGCTGTGGTTTGCGTTTGCGGCGTCGCCGGCCTGCGCTGCGGACAAGCTGCGCGTCGGCAAGGGCTTCCCGTCGCTCTTTCAATTCACGCCGCTCGATGTCGGCATCGAGGAAGGCATCTTCAAGAAATATGGGCTCGACGTCGAAGCGACAGCCTTTACCGGCGACGCCAAGCTGCAGCAGGCCTTCGCCGCCGGCGCGGTCGATCTCGGGATCGGCTCCGGCCCGGGCATGGCGTTCATCGCCAAGGGTTCGCCGACGCTCGGGGTCGCCGAAGAAGCGGGGCCGCCGCTCGGCATCACGCTGTGCGTTCTGGCGGACGGCCCGATCAAGTCGATCGGCGATCTGAAAGGCCGGACGTCCAGCATTTCGAGCGTCGGCTCGCAGACCGAGTGGATGATCCGCGAGCTCTCGCGTCAGCAAGGCTGGGGACCGGACGGCATCAAGACTGTCGCGCTCGGCGGGGTGCCGGCGCAACTTTCCGCGCTCAGGACACAGCAAGTGGACGCCGTGCCCTTCGACATCACCACCGCCTACAAGCTCCAGTCCGCCGGCGACGCGCGGCTGCTGCTGAAATTCGGCGATATCGTGAAAGATTACGTGAATCACGTGATCTTCGCGACCGATACCGCGATCGCCAAGCGCCCGGACGATGTGCGCAAGTTCCTCGCGGCGTGGTTCGAGACCATTGCCTTCGTCAAGCATCATAAGGCCGAAACGGTCAAGATTGCGTCGGGCGTTTTGAAGATTCCCGAGCCGATCGTCGGCCGGGTCTACGATGAGACCTTGCGAATGCTGTCCGATAACGGCAAGTTTGATCCCAAGGGCCTGGCGGTCTTGAGCCGTTCCTTCGTGGAGATGAAGATGCTCCCGGTAGAGCCCGACATGTCGAAACTTTATACCGAGAAATTCCTGCCACCGGCGCGCTAGCGGCGCGCAATGTGCCGTCCACGAAAAGATACCGGCTGATGAATCCTGGAGGATGTCGACTGATGAAAAAAGCGCCGAACGGCAATATCCGTATCGTGGTCCTTGGTTTCGCCGCCTGCCTCTTGGGCGTATCCGCCGGCCTTTCGCCGGCGCATGCGCTCGACAAGCTGCGCGTCGGCAAGGCGCAGGCGCAGCCCTTCACCTTCGCGCCGCTCGATATCGGCATCGAAGAGGGCATCTTCGCGAAGCACAATCTCGAGATCGACGCCACGGCCTTCCCCGGCAGCGCCAATCTGCAGCGGGGCATCGCGGCCGATGCCATCGACATTGCCGTGGGCTCGGGACCTGAACTGGCCTTCATCGCCAAAGGCAATCCCGAGCTTGCCGTCGCGGCGATGGCCAATCAGCCGGCGCTCCTGTGTCTCATCACCCAGACGAACGGACCGGTGAAGACGGTTGCCGATCTCAAGGGAAAGTTGGTGAGCGTCAGCACGGTCGGGTCCTTGACGGCTTGGCTCGTCAAGGAACTCTCGCGCCAGCAGGGCTGGGGTCCGGACGGCATCCGAATGGCCGAACTCGGCGCCACGCCGCCGCAAGTGGCCGCGATGCGGACAAATCAGACAAATGGCATGGTCACCGATATCGCGGGCGCCTATAAATTCGAAGAGCAAGGATTCGCCCGGATCGTCGTGCGTTTCGGGGATATCGTGAAGGATTTTCACATCCACGTGATCTATGCGAGCAATAAGATCATTGCCGAGCATCCCGAGCGGGTGCGCGAGTTCCTGGCTGGATGGTTCGACACGATCGCCTTCATGCACAAGAACAAGGCCGTGGCGGTCAAGATCGGCGCGCGGGTCGGCAATGTCTCCGAGGAGATCGAAAGCAAGGTGTATGACGAGGTCATGCCGACCTTCTCGAACGACGGAAAGTTCAATCCCAAGGCGCTGGCCGTGCTGGCGCACTCCTTCGTCGAGCTCGGGACGCTTCCCAAAGAGCCGGATATGAGCAAGCTTTACACGGAGCGGTTCCTGCCGGGCGCGCAACACTGACGCGTTGAGGCCGGCGGCACGGGATAACAGGGAGGAATTTCAACATGAAGAAATCCAAAGGGAGTTTCGGCCTCGCAGCGCTCGGTTTGGCTTTGGGTCTCCTTCTCGCGCTTGGCCCCGGTCAGGCCCTGGCGGCGGATAAGTTGCGCGTCGGCAAGGCGATCGCGGGCCCATTCGATTTCACGCCGCTCGATGTCGGCATGGAAAAGGGCTTCTACAAGAAACACGGGATCGACATCGAAGAAGTGAATTTCGCCGGCAGCGCGAAATTGCAGCAAGGCCTCGGCGCCGATGCGGTCGATATCGGGCTCGGCTCCGGACCCGAACTCGCATTCGTCGCCAAGGGAAATCCGGATCTCGGCGTCGCCGCCTTCGCCGGGCCGCCCGCCGGGCTGGTCATGGTGGTGCGCGCGGATTCGCCGATCAAGAAGCCATCCGACCTGAAGGGCAAGAAAATCAGCGTCTCGACGGTCGGCGGCCTGACCGATTGGATGGTCCATCAGGCCGCGCGCTATCTGGGCTGGGGCCCCGATGGCATCCAAGCCGTGGCGCTCGGGACGAACGCGGCGCAGATCGCGGCCATGCAGACGAATCAGATCGACGGCATGATGATCGACGTCGCCGGTGCCGCCAAACTCGCCGAGCAACACGATGCGCGCATCATCCTCCGGTGCAGCACTTTCGTGCCCGACTTCATCAATCACGTCACCTTCGCCACCAACAAGCTCATCGCCGCGCACCCCGAACAGGTCCGCGCTTTTCTCGCCGGTTGGTTCGAGACCGTCGCATGGATGCGCAAGAACAAGGATGAAACCGTCAAGATCGTGGCGCCGGTGATGCATCAACCGATCGCGATCACGGCGAACGCCTATGATGAGGTCATGCCCAGCTTGTCCGACACCGGAAAATTCGACCCGAAGGCGCTGGCCGTGCTCGCTCGCTCTTTCGTCGAAACGAAGCAGCTTCCGTCGCAACCCGACATGAGCAAGCTTTACACCGAAAAGTTTCTGCCGGGGGCATCGTGAGATTCAGTTCGAAGAGGAGCAGGAAGTGAGCCGGGCTCAAACGGTAATACAGATCGAAAACGTCAGCCAGGCTTTCGGAGCGGAGGGTGATCCTCGCCGCGTTGTGGCGTTGGAAAGCGCGTCACTCGATATCTCGCGCGGCGAGCTCCTCTGCCTCATCGGCCCGTCGGGCTGCGGCAAAAGCACGCTTCTGAACATCATCGGCGGATTGGCGTCGCCGTCGACCGGGCAGGTGACGATCGACGGCCAAGTCGTGCGCGGGCCTTCGCCGCAAAAGGTCGCTTTCGTCTTCCAAGAGAACACGCTGTTTCCCTGGCGCACGGTCATCGACAACGTCAAGCTCGGCATGGCGTTTCAAGGCGTGGCGAAATCCGAGCGCGAGGAGCGGGCACAACAATCCTTGAGGGCCGTGGGGCTTGCGGATTTTTGCAACCATTACCCCAGCCAGCTCTCGGGGGGCATGAAGCAGCGCGTGCAGCTTGCCCGCGCCCTGGGGCTGCGCACGGAAATTCTGCTCATGGACGAGCCCTTCGCCGCGCTCGATGAGCAGACGCGGATGGTGCTGGGCGAGGATTTGTCGGTCCTGCTGGCGCAGACGGGCAAGACGATCGTGTTTGTCACGCATAGTCTGGTCGAGGCGGTTTTTCTCGCCGACCGCGTCGCGGTTCTGACGGCGCGGCCGGGAAGGCTGAAGAAGCTGATCAGCGTCGACGAAGGCCATCCGCGGAAAAGCAATTTCATGACGTCGAACAAGCTCGGCACCTTGCGCAACGAACTCTACGAGCTGCTGCACGAAGAGATTCGCAAGACCATGACCTTGCGCGGCGAGACCAGCGAGGGCGCATGAAGACATCATCTCGTCTGGCACAGCACTCGGTGCAATTGGGCATTCTGCTCGCCGTCTTGGTTGCCTGGTATTGGGCGACGCTTCCCGGCGGGATCAATCACCTTCTCTTGCCGCCGCCCATACCCGTGTTCGAGGGATTCTGGGTTTTGTTCACGGCCGACAGCATCTGGCCAGACCTTTTGGTGACGGTGCGTGAATGGGTCTCGGCCGTCCTCATCGCCTCGGTGAGCGGCTGCGTGCTCGGCTATCTCATCAGCCGCTCGAATTATGCGGTGCGTGTGTTCGATCCGCTGCTCGCGGGTCTCTATTCGATTCCGGCTATCTTGCTTTTTCCGCTCTATCTGCTGTTCTTCGGCTTGGGCCCCGGCTCGAAGATCGCCATCGGAACGACCATCGCGTTCTTTCCGATCGTGCTCAACACGATCGCCGGTCTCGCCTATGTCGACAAGGCCTATATCACGGCCGCTCGCTCGATGGGCGCTTCCGATCTACAGCTCTTCTGGTCGGTGATGCTGCCGGCGGCCTTTCCGGTCGTGCTCACGGGATTGCGGATAGGCTGCATCGTGGCTTTCCTGTCGATCCTCGGCGGCGAGACCATTTCCTCGTTGGCGGGGCTCGGTCACCGCATCGTCTCGCTCGCGGAGAACATGGAATCGTCGCGCATGTTCAGTAACATCCTGTTCGCGGTCTTGATGGCGATCGTCATCAACGGGATCGTGTCCTTTGCCGAGGCCCGTGGCCGTCGGGGAATGCAATGACGGAGCGTCGTGGTCCGATCATGTCTCCGGGCATGGCGCGGCTTCTGGTCATTGCCGGGTTGCTTGCGGTTTGGGAGATCAGCGCGCGGCTCTACGCCGATCCGCTTTTCCTGTGTCCGCCCTCGCAAGCGGTGGTCGCGCTCCAGCACATTTTTGTCGATCCGAAGATCGTGCGGGCGATCGAGATCACGATTTACGAAGTCGTCGTCGCTTTCGTGATGTCGGTCAGCTTCGGCATGGCGATCGGGCTCGTGGTCGGCCTGCAGGGCTTCACCAAACGCGCGATTCTGCCCGTCATCCTCCTGCTCTACGCTATTCCGCAGGCAACGATTCTGCCGCTCTTCATCCTTTCCTTCGGAATCGGGCCCGAGGCGAAGATCGCGTTCGGCGTGAGCCACGGCGTCTTTCCCGTGATCGTGACGACCGTGGCAGGTGTTCAGAATCTCCGGCCGACCTTGCTCACCGCGGCCCGTTCTATGGGGGCAAGCCGCTGGCAAGTCTTTACCTCGATCATCTTCCCGCACATGATTCCGAGCTTCTTCACCGGAATGCGGCTTGGGATGACGTTGGTGCTGCTGGGCGTTCTGTTGGCCGAACTCTACGTCTCAACCGCGGGCATCGGATTTTATACGCGGCTCTTCGCCGAGAGCTTCGCGCCGCCTGATTTGTTCGCGTTGATTTCGGTGTTGGCGGCCATTGCCGTGACGCTCAACGAGCTTTGCCGCACGGCGGAGAGGCATTTCAGCCGCTGGCACGCCAACTGACGGAACGAGCCAACGCCGCCGAGCGAAAGCCGGGAACACGTTCTCGCGGCGCCGATGCTTTTGACCGATGGAAAATGCCGCGAAATCGGTTCGAGGGCCGTTTCGGAGCGCGCCGCCGATATGAAGCGATGCGCGAGCCACATGATTGATCGAAGCGCGGCACCGAAGCCGATCTGCCCGCGAAATAAGGTTTGAACGGAAAGCCCATGGAAACAACGCTGGAACGCTTCGCGGAGATCTTGCTTGCATCGGGCGCGTCGGGATCGAAGACCCTGAGCCTGCATCTTCTCGATACGCTGGGCGCCTGGCATGCGGGCACGCGCACCGAGGACAGCGTCATGCTGCGCGCTCTGGCCGCCGTGTCGCCCGGCCTTCTGGCGGCGCTCGGCAATGATCCGCTCGACAAGATTGCGGGGCGGGTCGCAGCCATCCGCAATACCGAGATCGACGATATCCACATGGCATCCTGCACCACGCCGGGCTCGGTGGTGGTTCCGGTCGCGTTGACGCTCGCTGCCGCGCTCGGTCGGTCGAGCGCCGCGGCCTTCGCGCTCAGTCTCGCGGCCGGCTACGAAGCGATGACGCGGCTCAGCCTTGCCGTCTCCGGCGCGACCATCCTCTATCGCGGCGTTTGGCCGACCTTCTTCACCGCACCGGCGAGCGCGGCCGCTGCCGCGGCCCCTTTGCTCGGCCTCGATGCGCCCCGGACGGCGGACGCGCTCGCCATCGCCTTGAGTCTGGCGAGCGGTGCGCCAGGCGGCCATGGCCCGGCCTCGCCGCGCTGGATCCTGCTGGGCCAAGCGGCGCGTGCCGGCGTTTTCGCCGCGCTCGCCGTCGCCAAGGGCTACCGCGGCGACCGCGCCTTGCTCGATGGCGACTGGCTGCAACGCACGCATGGTATCGCTTGCGATCCCGCGCCACTGGTCGCGCCCGGCGAAGGCGAGGGCGCGATCGCCGCGGTCAGCTACAAGCCCTATTGTTCCGCGAAGCAAGGCACGGCCGCGATTGACGGTTTCCGGCAGCTTCTCGATGGCATCGCGCCCGGCGACATCGCCGGCGTGCGCGTGGCGGTGCCGCCTTCTTATGCCGGGATGATCGGTCACGGCAACGCCGCCAAAGGAAGGATCGAGCGCATCACCAGCGCGGCCTATCAGCTCGCGCTCGCTGCGTATCGGCCGGAGATGCTCGACGACGTCGTTCGCCCCGATCTCAGCCGCGAGCCCGAGATCGCTGCTTTCATGGCACGCGTCGAGGTTACACCCGACCCCGCGCTCGCCCCTTATTTCCCCAAGCTCTATCCCGCGCGCATCGAGCTTGATTTGACCGATGGGCGCAAGCGCGATGCGCTCGTGACCGACGCGTCGGGCGATCCATCGCGAAGCTTCGGCGATGACGATGTGCGGGCGAAGTATCATCGCCTTGCCGATCCCGTGATCGGTCATGCCGCGGCCGAAAGCCTTGCCGCATCCGCCCTTTCGGCCATGACAAGCGATGCCGCGCTGGCCGCGCTGACGGCCGCGGTGGATACAAGCGTCGCGCTCCGCTAGCCGGCCATCCCGACGGAGCGGCGGCGCCGCGATCAGAGCGTGATGACGATCTTGCCGAAATGCTTGCCGGTCAGGAAATCGCGGTAAGCGGCGACGCTCTCGCCGATGTCGTAAGTCCGATCGACGACCGGCTTCAGCCCCGATACGGTGATGGCGCGGTTCATCGCCTCGAACATCGCGCGGCTGCCGACATTGATGCCGGAGACGCGTAGACCCTTCTGCAAGACGAAGCGCCGGTCGAGCTCGCCGCCGGGGCCCGACCGGCCGCCGATGATCGCCAGATGGCCGCCATGGCGCAGAGCCTCGAGTGCGCCCTTGGTGCTCTCGCCGCCAGCGACGTCGAGCACGCAATCGGCGCCGCGTCCGCCGGTCATCTCGCGCACGGCGCCGGCCCAGCTCGCGTTCTTCGCGTAATTGACCGTGTCGCTCGCGCCGAGCTTCTTGGCACGGGCCAGCTTTTCGTCGCTCGACGAGGTGATGATCGCGCGCGCGCCGGCCGCGTGCGCGAACTGCATGCCGAAGACCGACACGCCGCCCGTTCCCAAGAGCAGCGCCGTATCGCCGGCGCGCAAATTCCCCGCTTCGAAGAGTCCGTGCCACGCGGTCAGCCCGGCGCAAGGCAGGGTCGCGGCTTCGGCAAAGCTCAGATGCTCCGGAAAATGCACGACGCCCTCGGCATCGAGAAGCGCGTATTCCGTCAACACGCCTTCGGCGGTGCCGCCCAGCGCCGTTTCCTGAATTTCGGGAAATACCGGCCCGGTGATCCAGCGTTGGAAGAACGTGCCGCAGACGCGATCGCCCGATTTCACGCGCGTGACGTCCGCGCCCGCCTCGACGATCTCGCCGGCGCCGTCGGAGAGCGGAATCCGCGGCAGGTTCACCCCGCGCACATAGCCGCCCGATAGGATCATCGCGTCGCGGTAATTGAGCGAAGCGGCGCGGATGTGCACGAGCACTTGGCGGGGACCGACTTTCGGCATCGGGCGTTCGGCCAGCCTCAGGCCGTCGATGCCGGTGGTGGCGACAATCTCGACGCATTTCATGGCGAGTCTCCGTGAGGCCCTGTTCTAGATCTTGGCGCCGCGCACGCAATCGGCGAGGGCGAGAGGATCCTCCGGCAAAGCGTCGGACCGCCACGCCACATGCCCATCCGGGCGCACGAGAACGAGCTTTCGCTCATAAAGTCTCGCGATATCCGGATCCGCAATCGCGACGGTCTCGAGGGGAATCTCGCGCCGCCGGAAAGCGGCTTCGATCGCGCCGCTCTCGGGCGCTCCCTCGCCGAATTTCAACAGCACGAAGCCGCCGCCGAAGAGATCGACGGTCGAGCGGCCCGGCGTGATCCAGGCATGAGGCGCGCGCGATCCCGGCCGCGCGGTCGGAACGTAGACGCTGATCGTGTCGGGCGTCGGCGGCGAGCCATCCGGCCAGACGATCGGCGATGGGTCATAGCGATAACCGAGCGCGATCCCATCGGTCAGGACCATCGCGGGCTGGCTGGCGAGGATCTGCTCTTTCATCTGCGCGCGGGCGCGGGCGCCTTCGGGCGTGTCCTTGGTGATATCGGGATGAGAAGGCCGGTCGCGATTATCCGCGTGGCCGGTATAGGCCTGGTTGATATTGCGCAAGCCGACCGGCCGCCGTTCGATCTCGTAGGAATCGAGAAGACCCGGTCGGCCCCAGCCTTCGATCGTCGCGGCGAGTTTCCAACCGAGATCGTCGACATCGCCCATGCCGGTGTTGAGCCCGAAGCCGCCCGAGGGATGATTCTGATGCGCGGCATCGCCCGCAAGAAAGACGCGTCCGACGCGATATTTATCCGCAACGACGTCGCAGGCAGTCCAGCGGATCACCGAAATGATCTCGCGCGGGATCTCGGGGCCGGCCACCTGGTTGAAATGCCAGGTGACGTCGACCGCGTCGGGATCGTCGTAGAATTCTTTCCCCGCGAGGGCGAAACGATAAAGCTCCTTGCCGTCGATCATCACGAGATTGCGCCACGTGCCTTTTTCATCGACGAAGAAGATGAGCGCCGCCTTGCCCTTGTCATGATATTTCCACAACTCGGGAAGACGCATGAAGACGCTGAGATGGTATTCGGTCTCCGATTGGCCCGTCATGGCGATCTTGAAGGCGCGCCGGATCGGGCTGTGACTGCCGCTGCAATCGACAACGTATCGGGCCTGGATCTTTTGCTGCTCGCCGCTCGCCAGGTCTCGCACCGTGGCGACGACTGTCTCGCCTTCTTCGATGAGCGATTCGAAGCGGCAGCGATAGCGCAACGTGACCGAAGACAGGCTGTTGACCAAGTCGCGCAGGATCGGATCGAGAAACAATTGGTTGCAGCGCTGCGGCCGCTCGGGGCTGATCGGCGAGGGCGTCTTGCCGCCGTGACTGGGGCGCTCGATGCGCGCGATCTCGTAGCCGTTGAGGCCGGTGACGTAGAGCGCGGTGTGCGGGAAATCGGGCGGCGTCCCGTCGCGCTTCACGCGCTCGGCGACGCCCCAGCGGCGCAGCAGCTCCATCGTGCGCGCGTTGAGCGCCGTCGCGCGCGGGTGATAGATCACGCCGTCGCTTTGCTCGATGATGAGGCATTCGATCCCGCGCCGGCCGAGGTCGCAAGCCAAGGCGAGGCCGACCGGACCGGCACCGACGATCAGAATCGGCGTCTCGACGACACTCATCGCCACGGGCCCGCCGCCGTCAGGCCGCCCCGCCGTACTCTTCTTCGAGCAAGTCGAGCCGGCGCAGGACTTCGCGATCGCTGACGACGAAGAGGCGCGCCTTGCCTTGGGCGCGATGGCGAATCCAGGCGCCGGTGGGCAGGCTGAAGACGTCCTTGGGCTCCCAGCTCATCGTGTCCTCGCCGATTCGCGTCGTGCCGTTGCCCTCGATCACGGCGCAAACCATGCTGGCACTGGTGCGGAGCGGAAGCGTCTCGCCATCCGCGAGCTCGACCAGGTAACAATCGATCAGCGACATGACCGGGCCGCCATTCATCGGATTGATGTAGCGGACGCGCCGCGCGCCATCCTTGGCGATCGGCGCCGCCCCGAGCGCGGCGCTTGCTTGCGCCCAGGGGTAGCGGAATACCGGCGAATAGGCCGGGTTGGCCTCGATCCCGTCGGGCACGATATTGGCGACGGCAAAGAGTGCGTCAGGCGCGGTGGGCGGCAGCTTGTTCGGCGGGCCGGGCTCGAAGCCGTCCGTGCCGAGATAGCGATGCAGCGGGACGTCGAGCGAATCGAGCCAGATGATCGGCCGCGTGCCGCGATGCACATGCTCATGCCAGGTCCAGCCCGGTGTCGTCACGAGGTCGCCCTCTTCCATCAGGCATTCCTTGCCGTCGACGATGGTGTAGGCGCCTTCGCCCTCGAGAACGAAGCGCAACGCATCGGGGGAGTGACGATGCGGTCGCGCGCTCTCGCCGGGCTTCAGGATTTGAAGCGCCGCGGTCAAGGTCGGCGTCGCGCCCATCGGCGTGTCGGTGCGCAAATTCGGGTTCTTCAGCGTGAGAACGCGGCGCTCGATCGCGCGCATGTCCTGGAGGTTGAGCGCGTCCTCGATCAGCGGGCGCATGGTGCGCCACTTCCAGATGAAGGCGCGGTCGCGCTGGACATCGGTGCTATGCGCCGCGAGCTCTTCCCAGAGCGGGGCGACATGCGCCTCGTTCCAAGCCTTGCGGATCTTGTCGGGTGTCACCGAGGCGGCACTGCCGGTTGCGCTCATGGTCTTTCTCCCGATTGCCGCTGCGGCCCCGCGCGGCGGCGTTCCGCTTCAAAGCATAGACGGGCGGCGGCCCGCGGCGCAATTCGGATGTGGTATTCTTATCATCGGTCCCACGCCGCGAAGGAAGCCCATGACCACGCTCAGCGAAGAAACCGCACAATGGAGCGCTGCCATCATGCGCGCCGGGATACCCGCCGAAATCGCGGCGGCGGCAAAGCGGCATATTCTCGATACGCTCGGCGTCGCCTTCGCTGTTGCAGCACAGGATTACGGGCGGAAGATCCGTGCCGGAGCGCTGGCGATGGGCGGCAGGGGCAACGCGCATCTTCTCGGCTTTTCCGACCAAACCTCGCCGCAAGCGGCGGCGATCGCCAATGGCGCCATGGCATCGGCGCTTTCTTACGATGACACGCACAACGCGACGATCGTGCATGTCACCGCGACCTTGCTGGCGGCTTCCCTGGCGCTGGGCGAGGAATTGGATGTCGCGGGCGAGGATTTCCTGGCCGCGCTCATTGCCGGCAGCGAGCTCGCCTGTCGAACCGGCATGGCGGCGCCGCTGCAATTCCACAAGCGCGGCTGGCATCCGACCGGGCTTTTCGGCGCGGTGGGCGCCACCTACGCGGCGTGCCGGCTCTTGCATCTCGATCCGCGCGAAACCGCGCAAGCCGTCGGCATCACCGGCAGCTTTGCCGCCGGCATCGGCGAGGGCATGCGCGAAGGGGCCGAATTGCCCAATCTCCATGCCGGCTGGGGCGCGCAGGCGGGGATAGCGGCGGCGCTCTTGGCTAAGCACGGCCACACCGGTCCATTGCAGGTCTTCGAAGGCGGCTCGGGTCTCTTCCGCACCCATGTTCAGGATCCCGACTATCGCTTCGATTTCGGGGCCGTCACCGAAGGGCTCGGCCGGCGCTGGGAATATCAAGGTATCTCGCTCAAACCTTATCCCTGCGCCCATGTGATCCATTCCTTCATCGACGCGATGCTGGCGCTTCACGCCCAAGGATTGCGCGCGCCTGACGTCACGCGCATCCTTTGCCCGATCGCCGATTACATGATCGGCGTCGTTTGCGAACCGCGCGCGCAGAAAATGGCGCCGCAGAACGACTGGCAAGGGCGCGCATCGCTCCAATATTCGGTCGCCGAGGCGCTCGTGACCGGGCGCCTCGACGGGCAAAGCTATCGCGGAGACCCCGAGATCCGCGCCCAGGTCCGCGCGCTTGCGGCGAAAGTCGAGTACGAGGTCGACCAGACCGCGAAGCCGGGACAGTTCAAGGGCTGGGTGATCGTCGAGACCCGCGATGGGCGGCGCCTTGAGCGGGTCGAGCCCCACAACCGCGGCAGCGCCGAGCGGCCGCTGAGCGAAGCCGATATCCGCAAGAAATTTCGCGACAATGCGGCCGGATTGTTTTCGCTCGCGCGCATGGAGACGATCGAGGCGGAAGTGGCGTCGCTCGCCGGCCCGGGGGCGGTGCGGCGGCTCGCCGCCGCCTGCGTGCCTTAAGGCTTGGCCGGGACGAATTTCGTCGTGAGAATCTCGCCGTCGGAGGGCTTCTTGGCGAGGATGTGCATCTCGACGAAGGATTCCTTTAAGATCGCGAGCGCCGCGGGATCGAACCTGCCATCGTGGGAGAAGGTCGAGACTTCGTTGTCATAGGTCCGGCCCATCACGCCCGGGCTTTGGCGAATGACGCGTGCGGCGATCTCGGTGGTCTTCTCCTTGTTGGCCCTGATGAAGGCGACCGATGCGAAGAGACCCTTCAGGAAACGCCGCACCAGATCGGGATTTTCGGCGACCAGGGATTTTCGGGCAAAGACCATCTCGGTGTGAAAGTGCGGCGCGAAATCGCCCATGCTCGTGATGATGCGGCCCTCGCCCCGTTCTTCGAGCTGATATCCGGTCGCGGTCGACGTCATCATGCCGTCGACCTGGTGCGTCTTGACGGCCGACAAACTCGCGCTCGGCGAACCCAGCGCGATGGTGCGGATGCCGCCGGGTCCCCAACCCTTGAGGACAGCGAGGTGCCTGACGAGCCACTCCGGCAGGCCGCCCGCGCTTGCCCCCGAGATCAGCTTGCCCTTCAGATCCGCGACCGTCTTGATCGGCGAATCGGCCATGACCACGACCGAGAAATTGCGCGGTGCGTTGGTGAGCACCGCCACCGCGATCACCGGAGCGCCCTTGACCGTCAGGGCAGCGCCGGGGCTTCCGGCGAGCCCGACATCGAGGCTGTTGGCCGTCAATCCCTGTATCAGCTTCGCTTCGCCGGTCATCACCGTGATGTCGACGTCCAGCCCGTATTTGGCAAAAATGCCTTCTTCGACGCCGACATCGAGCGGAATGAAGGCCCATTGGGTGCCGACGGCCTTGCCGGCGTGAACCTTGTCCGCGGCAAAGGATGGCACCGATGCCGCGCACAAAAGAAAAAGCGGGCCGGCGAGGAGTGCCGCCCATCGCCGCCGGCGAATGGAATCCTTTCGCACGGCGTTCATGGCGTCACGGGCACGAACTTGGTCGTAAAGAGCTGATCGTTTCCGGGCTTCTTGTCGAGGATGCCCATCTCCACATAGGAGTCTTTCAGCACCTCGATCGCTTTCGGGTCGAAGGTCCCATCGCTGGACAGCATCGGGAGTTCCAACGCATAGGTCTTGTCCATCACGGCCTGGCTCTGATGCAGCACGCGCATCGCGGTCTCGGTCGTCTTTTCTTTGTGAGTCTTGGCATAGGCGACCGTGGCGAAGAGGCCTTTGAGGAAGCGCTCGACCAGATCGGGGTGTTCCTTGACGAAATCCTGGCGGGTCGAGACCACCTGGGTGATGAAGCGCGGCGCGTAATGCTCCATGTTGGTGATGATGCGGCCGCGCTTTTGCTCTTCAAGCCGAAGGCCGGCCTCGGTCGCGCCCATGAACCCGTCGACGGAATGGGTCAAGGTCGCGGCCAGACTGGCCTCGAAGCCCCCCGTGGCGGTGGTGCGGATGCCATGGACGCCCCAGCCCTCCGTGATCGACAGGCGCTTGATGAGCCATTCGGGCAATGAGCCTGATGTCGCCGTCGCGAGCAGCCTTCCTTTCAGATCCTTCACCGTCTTGATGTCCGAATCCGCGGCGACGTTCACCGAAAAATTACGCGGCGCACCGGCATAGGCGGCGACCGCGATCGCCGGCGACCCTCTCACCGAGAGCGCCATCGATGTGCCGCTGGCTAAGCCGATATCGATGCTCTTCGCGATCAAGGCCTGTTGAAACTTCGCATCGCCGGGCAGGACCGAAATCTCGACGTCGAGACCGTATTTGGCGAAGATGCCCTGATCCACGCCGAGATCGAGAATCGTGTAGATCCAGAGCACGTTGATTGCCTTGCCAACGTGAAGCTTGTCGGCGGCTTGCGCCGGCGTCAGCCAGCCGCCGAGCAGCAGAGCGCCGGCCGTGAAGGCTGAAACGAGCCTCGCGGCCTGGGTCTTCGCCTTCGCGCCGATTCGCGTCCTCATGGTTTGACGGGCAGGAACTGGGTGGTGAAGAGCTGATCGTCCGCGGGCTTCGTCGCGAGGGTGCCCAATTCGATGTAGGAGTCTTTGAGCACTTCGACGGCTTGCGGGTCGAAATGACCGTCGGTCTCGAGCATCGATATCTCGTAGTCATAGGTCTTGCTCGCGACCGTCGGGCTCTCATGAAGCGCTTTGACCGCGATCTCCGAGGTCTTCGCCTTGTTTGCTTTCATGAAGGCGATCGAGGCGAAGAATCCCTTGAGAAAGCGGTTGACGAGGTCGGGGTTCTTCGCGACCAGTTCCTTGCGCGCGAAAACCACATGCGTGTGAAATTTGGGCGCGTATTTCTCCATGCCGACGATGATCCGGCCCTCTTTCTTCTCTTCGAGGAGGTAGCCGGCCTCGGTCGCGGCCATCATGCCGTCGATCTGATGGGTCTTCATCGCCGCGAGCTGGGTCTCGAACGGGCCGAGCGCGGCGGTACGCACGCCATCTTTGCCCCAGCCCTCCTGAATGGCGAGGCGATGGACCAGCCAATCCGTGAGCGAGCCGGCCGTCGTCACGCCGATGAGCTTGCCTTTGAGATCGGCAACCGTCTTGACCGGAGAGTCCTCGCCGACGACCACCGAAATGTTGCGCGGCTCGGCGGCGAAGGCCGCGACGGCGATGACCGGCGCGCCCTTGGCCGCGAAGGCCATGCCCGGTCCGCTGCCGACGCCGAAATCGATGCTGCCCGAGGCGAGGCCTTGCTGCAATTTGGCGTCGCCGCCAAACGCGGTGATGTCGACGTCCAGCCCGTATTTGGCGAAGATCCCCTCCTCCACGCCGACATCGAGCGGAATAAAGGCCCAGGCGACGGCGACGGCTTTGCCGGCATGGACCTTGTCGAGCGCCTGCGCGTTAACGGCGCCAAGGATCAAGGCGCCGATCAATGCGGCGCCGCTCAAAAGAAAATGGCGGTAGCGGTTCATTTTTCCTCCCTGTCACAAAAACCAGCACAGAATATGGCACGCATCGTTCGGTGTCGACCGTCTGCCCTGTACCGGGGTTTCCTGCAGTAAGAATGCATCGCCAAACACGGCGCGACGCTTGAACGCCAAGTTCTTTCGGACACGCCGTTTTCAGACAGGTCACGTCGGCCAGAAGTTGCGCGAGGCCTTATCGCAACGCTGAGCGCGGCCCCGCTTCGCGCAGGCGGCGGCGCTTGTCCTCGGCCGGGGACGAGCGATGCCGGATCCGCGCCGATTTTCCTTCGGCATGGACTTGCAAATCGCGGCGGCGTAACGTCCGCGCCGGTGATCGCGCGACTTTCCGATGGGAGGAAACGCATGGCGACGCTCATCAAGGGGCCGGCCGATTGGCGCGGGCCCGAGCTGGCGGCTTCGACGGAATGGATTCACGATTGGTTGCCGCGCGAGGTCGCGGAAATCGAGCGCGCCTTCGCGACCGCATGCGAGCGCGGCAAGACGCTCGAAACCTTGGAGCGCGAGGATTTTCCGTTGCCGAGCGTTTCGCGTCTCTTCGCGATGGCGCGCGACCGCCTCGAGAATGGCTGCGGCCTGCAACTTTTCCGCGGTTTCCCGACCGAGGGCCACAGCAAGGACGAGTTGCGGCTGATCTATTGGGGCATGGGCAAGCATCTCGGCACCGCCCGCTCGCAAAGCCGCGTCGGCGATCTTCTGGGCGATGTGAGGAATTTCGGCGTCATCACGGAAAGCGCCGGCGGGCGCGGCTATCAGTCCAATCAGCGGCTGAATTTCCATACTGACAGTTGCGACGTCACCGGCCTCTTCGTGCTGCACACCGCCAAGAGCGGGGGCTTGAGCAAGCTTGCGAGCTCCGTCGCCGTGCGCAACGAGATCGCGCGCCGGCGGCCCGATCTGCTGGAAACGCTCTATCAGCCCTTCTTCTGGAGCTGGAACAAGCAGGAGCCGCCCGGCGAAAAGCCCTTTTACCAGCAGCCGATTTTCAGCGAGCGCGACGGCTATTTCGCGTGCCGCTACATCGACGGCCAGATCAAGAACGCCCAGGCCTTTCCCGAGGTTCCGCGCTTCACGCAAGCACAGATCGAGGCCCGGGCGCTGATCGACGAACTCGCCAATAGCGAGGCGTTCAACTTCGCCATGATGTTCCAGCCGGGCGATCTTCAACTTCTCAACAATCACATCTGCTTTCACGCCCGTACCGCCTTCGAGGATTGGCCCGATCCCGAACGCTGCCGCCATTTGCTGCGCATGTGGCTATCCATGCCGAACAGCCGGCCGTTGAGTCCGCTGATGGGCACGATTTACCAGGATCAGCGTGCGGGTGCCGTACGCGGCGGCTTCCCGTCCCGCACCGGCCGCCATGTTTTCAACACTTACGTCATGACCGATTAGAGTCGGGCGCCCGTGCCGGAGAGGCTCGCTTGGCCGTCCCGCGCTCCACAATCATGACGGGAGAGCGTGCTTGGCGGGCTGGGCGCCCCGCCCGTGGGCTGCGCTTCGGACATGGGCCCAATGCAGGAAAGCGGCGCATAAATCCCCAGGAAATCTATGGGCAAGACCGGGCCTTCAAGGTTATTATCGCCGCAATCCACGACGCCAGAAAGGGATGGGAGCGCATAAAATGGCAGAAGTGTTGGTTTGCAAGGATGGTGAGATCGCCGAGGGCGGCGTGCGGGTCGTTCAGGCCGGCTCGGTCGAGGTGGGCGTCATCCGCCACGGGGGAAAATACTACGCCTATCGCAATCACTGTCCGCATCAGGGCGGGCCGGTCTGCGAGGGCATCCGGATGCCGGCCGTGCTCGACGTGATCGGCGCCGACCGGACCTTCCTCCATCAGGATTACGACCGCAACGACATGCATATCGTCTGCCCATGGCACTCTTACGAGTTCCATCTCGAGGACGGCGTGAATGTCTGCGATAAGCGCATCCGTCTGCAGAAGTTCAAGGTCGTCGAGAAGAACGGGGCGGTTTATGTCGACGTCTGACGATCGGAAGGCAAAGCTCGCCGATCTCGCAAGCGATATCGCGGCGGTCTTTGCCGAGACGATCGAAGAGGATCGATTGAACGATGTCCCGGACGATTCGCTGGGACAATTATTTGCCAGCGTGGTGCGGCTTTACGCGGCGAAGGCGCAAATCGGCAACCCGCCGCGGCCTTTCGCCCGCAACAGCGGCATCACCGCGACCGATGTCATGATCGGCTGCACGGCGATGCTCGAAGGCGTGAATGTGCCGCTCTTCGATCTCGCCTTATGGCAGTCCTGGTCCACCGTCGGCAAGCGCGTGCCCGAGGACGCCGAGACCGGCGCCGATCGCTAAGCGAGAGGATCGACACATGGATACAGTCAGTTTCCGCGATTTGTCGGTCGAGGAATTCGACACCACGACCTTGCTCGAACACGCGACGCAGCAGGCGGTCCAGCGCCGCTACGAGGATTTCTTCATCGCCGATATCGACGGCCATCACTACGAGACCTTCTCCTTCGCGCAGATGTGCGAATACATTGAAGATCCGGTTATGCGCGATCAGGCGAAGTATCAGGGCTTCGGCGGCGGCGGAATCGCCTCGGCCAATGGCAGCTATCAGGAATTGGGCGGGCGCGTCACGCGCTATCCCGGCCGGCGCAAGGAAAAAGTGCCGCAAGGCTCGCATCGCGATATCACCTTGACCAAGCGCTGGATGGACGCGATCGGCATCGATCAAATCTGCCTTTTTCCGACGCCGATGCTGAGCCTCGGCCTGACGCCCCGGCCCGAGGTCGAGGTGGCGCTGGCGCGGGCCTATAATCGGTGGCTGTGCGAGGTCGTGCTGGCGGAGGAGCCGCGGATCAAGTCGTCGCTCTATCTGCCGATCAACGATCCCGAAGCGACCTACAAGATGGTCAAGGATTTCGGCGACAAGAAGGGCGTCATCGGCTTCACCATCTGCTCGCCGCACTACAAGGCGACCTATGACAACGCCTACATCAAGACTTACGCGTTGATCGAGGAGATGGGCCTGCCGCTCGTCTATCACGGCGCCTTCGCCTGGGGCCAGGATCAGAGCATTTCCCTGTGCAACCGGTTCCTCGCCGTGCATGCGCTGGGCTTTAGCTGGTTCAACATCCTTCATTGCACCAATTGGCTCTGCAACGGAATGCCGGAGCGCTTCCCCAAATTGAAGACCATCTGGATCGAGAGCGGGCTGGCCTGGATCCCCTTCCTGATGCAGCGCCTCGACAATGAATGGATGATGCGCAGCTCGGAAGTGCCGCTGCTGAAGCGCCGGCCCTCGGACTATATGCGCGAGATGTACTACTCCACCCAGCCGATGGAGATGGTGCACAACCGCGAGGCCTTGGAGCTCACCTTCAAGATGATGAACGCCGAAACCCAGCTCATGTACGCCTCGGACTATCCGCATTGGGACATGGATCTGCCGTCGACGATCTATGATCTGCCCTTCTTGAACGAGACCGCCAAGCGCAACATCCTCGGCGGCAACGCCAAGCGCGTGTTCAAGCTCGATCCGGTGGTCTCCGAGGTGAAACAGCGCCGGCTCGCCGCGCGCGCGGCGGGTTAGGGCGGGCAGCGGAGCGGAAGCGCGGGGATCGGTGGTCCGGCGCGGTCGGGAACCCGAAGGCGTCTGGCCTCGGAGCCGCGATGAGGGGTTTCCCCTCGTATTTGCCCCGACGTTGCTGCGGCTAGAATTTTGTATTCAGTAGGAAGGATCGGTGCGCATGGATACGATCAGCTTTCGCGATCTTTCGGTCGCAGAGACTGACACCAAGACGCTCCTTGCCCATGCCGGGCAGCAAGGAATTCAGCGGCGATACGAGGATTTCCTGATCGTCGACGTCGACGGCCATCACTACGAGAACATGTCATACGCCGAGATCCTCGAATATATCGAGGACCCGGTGATGCGCGATCAGGCTCGATATCAGGGCTACGGCTCCGGCGGCATCACCTCGGCGACGGCCGGCGGCGGCTATCAGAACCTCATGGGGCGGGTCACGCGCAATCCGCGCGTCAATTCGGAATCGACGCCGCCATCGCCGCATCGCGACATCACCTTGACCAAGCGTTGGATGGACGCGATGGGTATCGACATCGTGTGTCTCTTCCCGACGCCGATGCTGACCTTGGGGCTGACGCCCCGGCCGGAAGTCGAAGTCGCGTTGGCGCGCGCCTATAATTCCTGGCTGTGCGACAAGGTGTTGTCTTCTGAGCCGCGCATTCGCTCGACGCTTTATCTCCCGCTCAACGACGCCGAAGCGACCTACAAGATGGCGAAGGATTTCGTCGGCCGGAAGGGCGTGGTCGGTTTCACTATCGTCTCGCCGCATTACAAGGCGATTTACGACAACGCCTATATGAAGACCTATGCGCTGTTGGAGGAGGCCGGTTTGCCGCTCGTCTTCCACGGCGCCTATGCCTGGGGCGGCGACCAGAGCCTGTCGCTCTGCAACAAATTCATCGCCGTCCACGCGCTGGGCTTCGCCTGGTTCAACATCCTGCATATGACCAATTGGCTGTGCAACGGTTTGCCTGAGCGCTTCCCGAAGCTCAAGGTCTGTTGGATCGAAAGCGGCCTCGCCTGGGTCCCTTTCCTCATGCAGCGGCTCGACAATGAATGGATGATGCGCTCCTCCGAGGTGCCGTTGCTGAAGCGCAAGCCCAGCGACTACATGCGCGAGATGTATTATTCGACGCAGCCGATGGAGATGGTGAACAACAAGGAAGCGCTCGAGCTGACCTTCAAGATGATCAATGCGGAAACGCAGCTGATGTATTCGTCGGATTATCCGCATTGGGACATGGATCTGCCGAGCACGATCTATGATTTGCCATTCTTGAGCGAGACCGCCAAGCGCAACATCCTGGGAGGCAACGCCAAGAGGTTCTTCAACCTCGATCCCGTGATGTCCGAAACGAAGATCAAGCGGCTGGCGGCGCGCGGCACGACGCAAGCCGGGTAAAACGAACGCGACAGGAGGAAACCAAGCATGGATACAGTCAGCTTCCGGGATCTGTCGATCGCCGAGATCGATACCAAGACGCTTCTCGCCCATGCCAACGAGCAGGCGATCCAGCGGCGCTACGAGGATTTTCTGATCGTCGACGTCGACGGCCATCATTACGAGACCGCCTCTTTTGCCCAGATCTGCGAGTACATCGAAGATCCGGTGATGCGCGATCAGGCGAAGTACCAGGGTTACGGGGTCGGCGGCATCACCTCGGCCACGGCAGGCGGCGGCTACCAGAATTTGCTCGGCCGCGTCACCCGGCGCACCGGCGGCAACCCTAATGAAAAAACACCGTCCTCGCCGCACCGCGACGTCACGCTGACCAAGCGTTGGATGGATGCGATCGGCATCGACATCGTATGCCTCTTCCCGACGCCGATGCTGACCTTGGGATTGACGCCCCGGACCGATGTCGAGAACGCCTTGGCGCGGGCCTATAACCGCTGGCTGTGCGAAAACGTCCTGGTGCAGGAGTCGCGGATCTGCTCCACCCTGTATCTGCCGCTCAACGATCCCGAGGCCACCTACCAGATGGTCAAGGATTTCGCGGGCAAGAAAGGGGTCATCGGCTTCACGGTCGTCTCGCCGCGCTACAAGGCGATCTACGACAACGCCTATATGAAGACCTATGCGCTCCTCGAAGAGGCCGGTCTGCCGCTCGTCTTCCACGGTGCCTATGCCTGGGGCGGCGACAAGAGCCTCGAACTCTGCAACCGATTCATGGCGGTGCATGCGCTGGGCTTCGCCTGGTTCAACATCCTGCATATGACCAATTGGCTGTGCAACGGTTTGCCCGAGCGCTTCCCGAAGCTGAAGACCTGCTGGGTCGAGAGCGGCTTGGCTTGGGTCCCGTTCCTCATGCAGCGGCTCGACAATGAATGGATGATGCGCAGCTCAGAGGTACCGCTCCTAAAACGTCGGCCGTCGGATTACATGCGCGAGATGTTTTACTCCACCCAGCCGATGGAGATGGTGAACAACAAGGAAGCGCTCGAGCTGACCTTCAAGATGATCAATGCGGAAACGCAGCTGATGTATTCCTCGGATTATCCGCATTGGGACATGGATCTCCCGAGCACGATCTATGATTTGCCGTTCTTGAGCGAGCACGCCAAGCGCAACATCCTGGGCGGCAATGCGCGGCGGTTCTTCAACCTCGAGCCGATCATTTCGGAGCTGAAGACCAAACGCCTGGCATCGCGGGTCGCGACGTAAAGTCTCGCTCGCCACATCAAAAGGGGTGCGCAGTAATGGATACCGTCAACTTCCGCGATTTGTCGGCCGAGGAGCTCGATACCAAGACGCTTCTCGCCCATGCCAATCAGCAGGCGATTCAGCGCCGGTACGAGGACTTCCTGATCGTCGACGTCGACGCCCATCACTACGAGACCGATTCCTTCGCTCAGATCTGCAACTACATCGAAGATCCGGTGATGCGCGATCAGGCGCGTTACCAGGGCTTCGGCAGGCAAGGCATCACCTCGAATGCTGGCGGCTATCAGACCCTCGGAGGGCGGGTTCCGCGCAACGAGGGCTGGCGCAAGGAAAAGACGCCCGCGACGCCGCATCGCGACATCACCCTGACCAAGCGTTGGATGGATGCGATGGGGGTCGACATCTCCTGCATGTTCCCGACGCCGATGCTGTTCTTGGGCACGACGCCCCGCACCGAGGTCGAGGTGGCGCTGGCGCGCGCCTATAACCGCTGGCTTTGCGAGGAGGTCCTGGCACACGAGCCGCGCATCAAGTCGACGCTTTACCTGCCGTTCAAAGACCCGGAAGCCTGTTACAAGATGGTCGAGGAATTCGGCGACAAGAAGGGCGTCGTCGGCTTCACCGTCGTCTCGCCGCATTACAAGAGCGTTCACGACAACGCTTTCATGAAGACCTGGCGGGCGCTGGAAGAGCGCAACCTCGCCATCGTCTTCCATGGCGCCTATGCCTGGGGCGAGGATCAGAGCCTCTCGCTCTGCAACAAATTCATCGGGGTGCATGCCCTGGGTTTCGTGTGGTTCAACGTCATCCACCTCACCAACTGGCTGTGCAACGGCCTGCCCGAGCGCTTCCCCAAGCTCAAGGTCTGCTGGATCGAAAGCGGTCTCGCCTGGATTCCGTTCCTGATGCAGCGCCTCGACAATGAATGGATGATGCGCAGCTCGGAAGTGCCCTTGCTCAAGCGCAAGCCCAGCGACTACATGCGCGAGATGTACTACTCCACCCAACCGATGGAGATGGTCAACAACAAGGAAGCGCTCGAGCTCACCTTCAAGATGATCAATGCCGAGACGCAGCTCATGTACGCGTCCGACTATCCGCATTGGGACATGGATCTGCCGTCGACGATCTACGATTTGCCCTTCTTGAGCGAGACCGCCAAGCGCAACATCTTGGGCGGCAACGCCAAGCGGTTCTTCAATCTCGAGCCGACCCTGTCCGAGACCAAAATTAAGCGTTTGGCTGCTTCCGCTGCGCGATAGGGCCGCGCGAGCAACTAGCCTGGGGGCTTGAGCACCGGACCCAATTGCTTCGTCATCCCGGGGCAGCCGCGCCGCGGCCGAACCCGGAATCCTTGGGGGCCAATCTTCACTCCGATGGATTGCGGCGCTCGCTCGCCGTCTACTCATAAATCTGCCTGAGCGGAATCTGACCGGGGCGACATCCGCTCTTCTCCCAAGAGCGGCAAAAGAGCAGACATTGCCGGATGACCGAGTTGTGCCAGATTCAGACATTAGGAGACAACGCTCCCTCCGGGCTGACAAGGGTCGCCAGGGGTGGAGCACCTATTCTGGTAGCCCCGCTTCGCGCCACGTATCCGTAAAAGCGGAGAACACTTCCGGGGCCACGCCCACGGTCACTGAAAAACGACCGATGGTGAAGCTCGGGTCGAGTTTCAAAACCGACTGAGCTGATATCCTTGCCTCTTCGCCACGACCCAAACGAACCAGCGCCGCTGCGAGATATGCATAAGGCACACTGAAGCTGGGATTGGACTCGACCGCGCGTCGCGCCGAAACATACGCTTTGTCGTATCGTTTGAGATGAAAGTTGGCGCCTGAAAGGGCCTGATATGACAGGTAATTCAGAGAATCGAACGGACTGAGCTTTAGTGCGCGCTGCGCACGTTCGATGGCGAGATCACTCCTTCCGGTCCAGGCAAGCGCAACAGCACTTGTACAAAGGGCGACAACATTTGAATTAGCGAGCGCTAACGCGCGGTCGAAAAGATCGAATGCCGTGGAGATGTCGCGTTCATCGAACCAAATCACGAATGCCGCGATTGCAAGTGTCGTTGCGTCGTCGCTGGCGCCCGAGACAGCAGCGTGAGCGTAGTGAACCGCACACCTTCGATCTTCCTCGTGCAGGCCTTCCCGGCTAAATCGAATGTGGAGACACCAGGCCAAGGCTGCTTGAGCAAAAGAATAGTCAGGCTCGAGCTCCAGTGCCTTCTGGAGCCGTGGAATCGCCGGCGCGGATCCTTCCGGCATCAATTTGTAGATGAACGGCAGCGCTTGCAGCACCAGATCATAAGCATCCAGGCTATCCGGTCGTTTGCGTTTAACGCGCTCGATCTCAATTTTTCTTAGCCCTGGCTCGATTGCACCGATCACGCTCACTGCGATCTCGTCTTGCATGGCAAAGATATCGTCGAGCAATCGCTCATAGCGCTCGGTCAAGAGGTGTATGCCGCTTTGTGCCTCGATAAGCTGAACAGTAATACGGACATGGTCTCCAGATTTGCGCACGCTGCCTTGGAGCACGTAGCGTACGCCCAGGTCATGCCCCACTTGCCTAACATCGACCGTTTTGCCCTTGTAGACGAAGCTCGAATTGCGCGCGATGACGAATAGCCATTTGATGCGCGAAAGCTCGGCGACAATGTCCTCCACCATGCCGTCTGCAAAATACTCCTGCTCCGGGTCGCTGCTCATATTCTGGAATGGCAGCACGGCAATCGATGGAAGATCGGGAAGCGCTCGTGTGCCCGCAATGCCTGCTTCAACCGAAATATCCGAAGTCAACGGCTGCACGCCGACGAGCCGGTAGCCGCGGCCCGGCACGGTAAAGAGGTTGATAGGTTCGCCCCGATCCTCGCCGAGCGCTTTACGGAGTGCAGAAATGTGGACGTAAATGTTGCTTTCTTCAACGACGAGTCCGGGCCACACCTTCATCATAAGCTCATCCTTCGTGACTACTTCGCCCCGCGCTGAGGCAAGCACACAAAGTATGTCGAAGGCCCTGCTCTTGAGCTCGATCAGGACCCCGTTGCAGGAAAGATTACGGCGTCGGGGATCGAGTTGAAAACGCCCGAACCCGACCTCATTCTGCTCCATGCAAGTCGCCCTAAATCGCGATTCAGAACAATTAAGTTCCTGAAACAAGGAACTTACGACGTGCCCATATTATGGTCCTGCGCTGAGTTGAGCAACTTCTCGGATGTGCAGGACGATAACGGAGACAGATGACACTCGCGGTGACTACGGGGACGTGCACCACGTTGCGTCGCGTCGAAAGAGAGCTGGCCTAGCCCCGCTTGATCGAATCGCCACCCAGATTCACGCGTAGCTCAGGGAAAAAGGATGAACAAGATGCATCGTAACGCGGCAATCGCCACCATGGTACTGACTGCGATCTTTCTCGCCAAGCCGGCTGCGGCCCAGACTGTGATCAGGATCGGCTTCATCAATAGCTATTCCGGGTTCCTTGCCCAGCCCGCCGACGAGATGGACAAGGGCGTGGCTCTCTATGTGAAGGAGCATGAGAAAGAACTACCGCCGGGCGTCACGATCGAGATCATCAAGCGCGACGACACCTCAACCCCCGAAGTCGCCAAGCGCATCGCGCAAGAGCCAATCACGCGTGAGCACGTGCAGTTGCTATTTGGTGTGGTCTCGTCGCCCAACGCAGCAGCTATCGCGCAGCTCACGGCCGAGCCGAAAATTCCGTTTCTCATCACCAACGCCGCCGGCACCAGTATCACGCGGATTTCGCCTTACGTTGTACGCGTCTCTTTTACGCAATGGCAAACCGGCTTGCCGATGGGTCAATGGGCGGTGAACCACGGATGGAAAACGGCGTTCATCGCCGTGAGCGACTTCATTCCTGGTCATGACGCGGAAGGCGCGTTCACTAAAGGCTTTACCGATGCGGGCGGAAAGATCCTCGGATCGATCGCGTTCTCGCCTGCGAGCCCCGACTTCCCGCCCGTGGTGCAGCACATCAAGGACGCTAAGCCGGACGTCGCCTTCATCTGGGTTCCGGGAGCCGGGCAGGCGACGTCGATGATGAAGTCGATCAAAGATCTCGGCGTTCGCGAGGCTGGCATCAACATCGTTTCAACGCAGGATCTCGTACCGGACGAAGCATTGCCCAATATGGGCGACGTAGCCGTCGGAGTGATCACGGCCGGCAATTATTCAGCCGCTGCGGACAGGCCGGCGAACAGGGCGTTCATCGCCGCGTGGAACAAGGCTTATGGCGACAAGGTGATACCGGATTTCCTCTCGGCCGATGGCTGGGATGGGATGATGGCGGTCTTCGATCTCATCAAAGCGACCAAAGGCAAGTTCACCGGCGACGAGGCGATCGCATTTTTCTCGCATTGGAAGACCGACAACAGCCCACGCGGGCCGATCTCGATCGATCCGACGACGCGTGACATCGTCCAGAACGTCTATATCCGCCGCACCGAGATGAAAGACGGCAAGCTTGCCAATATCGAATTCGACACCATCCTCAATGTGAAGGACCCTTGGAAGGAGCTCAACCCACTGAAATAGTGGCACGTCCGCGACGGTGTCGAAGAGATCGATGCGCGAACACGATACACCGCTTGCTTCATTCAGGTTTCTGCATCGCTCTTTGGTCGATCGCGAATTTTCAGTTTAGGACGGATAGACACATGGCAATGGAAGCTTCTGCAGCGTACCCTTTGGGCGGCACGCAAACCGAACAGGAACGCCTCCTGGCACAGGCGGAAGGCTACGAGCCGCTGGCGCGCAGGCTTCTGGATCAAATCAATATTCAAGTAGGCTGGAGAGTTCTTGATATCGGCTGCGGTCCTATAGGCATTCTGAATCTGCTCTCCGAACGTGTGGGGTCGCAAGGCGTCGTCGTCGGGCTCGAAAGAGAGCCCCGTTTTGCTGACATGGCGCGCGCCGAAATCAACAAGCGCGGCCTGCGCAACGTCCAGATTGTGCAGGCAGACGCCATAAGCAGTGGTTTGGAAAAAAACTCCTTCCAGGTGGTGCACGAACGGCTGGTGATGCCCAACGTTTCGGCGCGGGAACAACTTCTGTCCGAAATGATTTCGCTAACCCATCCGGGGGGGACCGTAATCCTCGAAGATATCGATAACGTGTCGTGGCTGTGTCATCCCGCGCACCCGTCGTGGGGAGTCTTCATGGACATATTTCATACCGTTTTTCACGCGAACGGCGGAAACGCCTTCATCGGGCGAGCGCTTCCGGGAATGTTGAAGGCAGGCGGCGTTCAAAACGTAAAAGTGAAAGTCAACGTGGAGACCCCTTTTCCTGGAGACTACCGACGTACTCATCTTGTTTCGCTAATTGAGTCCCTGCGTGATAAGGTGCTCGCACTTGGATTGTTGGACGAGAACGAACTCGCCGACCGCAGAGCGGCGCTGGTGCAGCATCTCGAGAACCCCGAAACGGTCGTCATCGACAAACTCTTCGTACAGGCGTGGGGGCAAAAGCCTAGCTGATCATCGGGTGAGACCCGTCAGCGGATCTTCGGCCGCCATTCACTCGATGTCCGCTTCGGGCCAGAGGTGGTCTGAAAACCTTTCGGCGAGACTCGTCCGCTCTAACCGCAAAATCGGACTCGCGCCCGGACTAGCCGGCTCGTCGCGCTGAGTCCACGCTCTAGGCTTGCCTGGCCGAGATGACGGCCGAGTCATCGAATTGGCTTATCCACATTGAGACGGCCCTGGCGAAAGCGCGAAACCACCATTTGCCCTCCGGGCTCCGCCGCCCTTAAGATCGTCTCAAACGCCGGCCGCGGCGGAGAGGGGAGGGGCTCATGGATACGCTCGAGGATGTCCGGTTCCGCGATCTCGCGGTCGAAGAGTTCGACACCTCGACCTTGCTCGCCCATGCGCGGCAGCAGGGGGAACAGCGGCGCTATGAGGATTTTCCGATCGTCGATGTCGACGGCCATCACCTCGAGACGATCTCCTACGCTCAAATCGTCGATTTCATCGAAGATCCGGTGCTGCGCGATCAGGCGCGCTATCAGGGCTATGGCGGCGGCGGCATCACCGCCCCGACCGGCTCCTACCAGGACCTGACCGGCCGCGTCACGCGGCGCGACGGCCGCGTGCCGGAGAAATTCCCCGCCGGCACGCATCGCGACATCACCTATACCAAGCGCTGGATGGATGCGATCGGCATCGATCAGGTGCTCCTCTTCCCGACCCCGATGCTCGGCCTGCCGTTTACGCCGCGGCCCGAGGTGGAGGTCGCGATGGCGCGCGCTTATAATCGCTGGCTGTGCGAGCGCATCCTCGCCGAGGAGCCGCGCATCAAAGCCTCGCTCTACCTGCCGGCCAACGATGCCGAGGCGATGTACAAGGTCGTGAAGGATTTCGCGGGCGCCAAGGGCGTCGTCGCCTTCACCTTCCTGACCCCGCGCTTCAAGGCGGTCTACGACAATTCCTTCGTCAAGACCTTTGCGCTGATGGAAGAGATGGGCTTGCCTCTCGTGTTCCATGCCGGGCTGTGGTGGGGGCGTGATCGCGCGATGAGTTTGTGCAACCGCTTCATCGCCGCGCATGCGCTGGGCTTCTCTTGGTCGTCGATCCTCCATTGCACCAATTGGCTCGTGAATGGGATGCCCGAGCGCTTTCACAAGCTCAAGACCATTTGGGTCGAAAGCGGGCTCGCCTGGATTCCCTTCCTCATGCAGCGCCTCGACAATGAATGGATGATGCGCTCCTCCGAGGTGCCGCTCTTGAAGAAGCGGCCCAGCGATTACATGCGCGAAATGTATTACTCGAGCCAGCCCATGGAGATGGTCGACAACCGCGAGGCCTTGGAGCTCACCTTCAAGATGATCAACGCCGAGACGCAGCTCTGCTATTCCTCCGACTATCCGCATTGGGATACGGATCTGCCCTCGACGATTTACGACCTGCCGTTCCTCTCCGATGAAGCCAAGCGCAACATCTTGGGCGGCAACGCGCTCAAACTCTTCAAGCTCGAACCGAACCTCGCCGATTGGAAGCTGAAGCGCCGCGCCGCGCGCGAAGCGACCCGATAAGCCCGGGCGTTGACGGCGGCTGCCCGCGCGCCTATCTCTCCGGTACGGCGTGGTCTCTTCGCCTAAGATTATGAAAGATAAGAATAAATCTGAAAATTACGAAACGAAGCCAATTCCCGTTGGGATCACAAAGCGTTCGCAAAGAGAGGGATTCCCGTCATGAAGGTCAGTGCTGCCATCGCCGAAATCCTCAAACGTGAGGGCGTGACCGACCTCATCTGCTATCCGCGCAACGGGTTGATCGAGGCCGCGGCGGAAGCGGGCATCAAGCCCCTGCTGGTGCGCCAGGAGCGCACCGGGGTTCACATCGCCGATGCGTTGGGGCGCATCTCCTGCGGCGACCGCATGGGCGTCTTTGCGATGCAGCAGGGGCCGGGCACCGAGAATGCTTTTGGCGGGGTCGCGCAAGCCTTTGCCGAATCCGTTCCGCTGGTGGTGATCCCGGCGGGCCATCCGCGCGCCCAGGCCGGCGTCAAACCGAATTTCAGCGCCTCGGTCAATTTCCGTCACGTGACCAAATCGGTCGAACAGGTGACCGTTCCTTCGGCGGTGCCGGACGCGATGCGCCGCGCCTTCGCCCAGGCAAAGAACGGCAGGCCCGGTCCGACGATGGTGGAAGTGCCGGTCGATCTGTGGACCGAGGAGCTCCCCGAGCCGCTGGTCTACGATAAGACGCCGCGCCTGCGCGTCGGGCCCGATCCGCGCGCGGTCTCGGCAGTCGCCGAAGCTTTGGTCGCGGCCGAGCGGCCGGTGATTTTCGCCGGCCAGGGCGTTCACTACGCCAAGGCCTGGAGCCAGCTCCAGACCCTGGCCGAGCTGCTGGAAGCGCCGGTCGGCACCAGCAATCCGGGCAAAAGCGCGTTCGACGAGACCCATCCGCTCGCGCTGGGCGCGGGCAGCACCACCCATTCGAAGCAGTTCTTCCGCATGCTGCAGAAGGCGGATTTGATCTTCGGCGTCGGCTGCAGCTGGACGGCGACGCCCTTCAACATGCAGATGCCCAAGGGCAAGAAGATGGTGCATCTGACGCTCGATCCGGCCGACATCAACAAGGACATCGCCAGTCAGCTGGCGCTTGCCGGCGATGCGGGGCTGGCTCTCGACGCGCTGATCGTCGAGATACGCGACCGGCTTCATGGCAAGCCGCGCGGCCGGCTCGCCGCGGTGACGGGCGAGATCCGCTCGCTCAAGGAGGAATGGCTCGGGCAATGGATGCCGAGACTGACCTCCAATTCGGCGCCGCTATCGCCTTATCGCGTGATCTGGGATCTGATGCACACGGTCGACGTCGCCAACACCATCGTCACGCATGATTCGGGCAGCCCGCGCGATCAGCTCGTGCCGTTCTGGACCTGCAAGACCCATCGCTCCTATATCGGCTGGGGCAAGAGCACGCAGCTCGGCTACGGGCTCGGACTCGCGATCGGCGCCAAGCTCGCGGCGCCCGAGAAGCTCTGCATCAATGTCTGGGGCGATGCCGCGATCGGTTTCACGGGGATGGATATCGAGACGGCCGTCCGCGCCCGGCTGCCGATCCTCTCGATCCTCTTCAACAATTCCGTGATGGCGGCCGAGCTCAACGTCATGAAGTACTCGACCGAGACCTATCGCTCGACCGATATCAGCGGAAATTACGCGGATTTCGCGCGTTCCTTGGGCGCCTGGGGCGAGCGGGTGACCGAGCCGGGTGCCATCGTGCCGGCGATCAAGCGCGCGGTCGAAAAGACCCGGGACGGCACGCCGGCGCTCTTGGAATTCATCACCGAGCGCCAGAGCCCGCGCTCATCCGAAGCCTGACCGGCACGGCATAGGTTGTGCGGTCTGGCGGAACGGTCGGGGTCCCGCGCTACTCGCGCTGCATGATGACGGCGCCGGAGATTTCTTCGATCCGGTCGAGGCGCACCATCACGGCGGCGCCCTTCTTCTCGGGGTCGGGCTTGCGCTCGGCCTCGGGGATCAATTCCCAGACATTGTCGCGCACGGCGCCGCTGGTCAGGACCCGGGCTTCGCCGTAGAAGCGGATGATGCCGGCCCGGTAGGGGATTTCCTTGATGCGGGCGGTGTTGCGGTAATAGACGACGATGTGCGGGTTCTCGTTGACGCGCTTTAAGGCGCTACGGCTGCTGCGCTCCCAATAGCAGAGCGTGTCGTCGTCGAATGCGACGACGCTGCCCTTGGGGCTGATTTGCGGATGCCCGTCCTTCGTCGCGGTGCCGACCAGGCAGGGCGTGCCGTCGGCGAGCGCCGAATTCAACAGGCTGCGCATGAGATCCGTTACCTTGATCATGTCTTCTCCCTTTATCGGCCGAGCCGCGCCCGGCCCTATCTCGCGATGGCCCGCCAGATTGAGGCATTGAGGCGGCTTCGGCAAGGGCCGGCTCCGCTTGATCGGGCCCATCGGCCGGGCCAGAATCAAGCGGGGCATGGATGCAAAAAATTTCTGTCAGATGCTGCATCGTCGGCGGCGGTCCGGCCGGCGTGATGGCGGGCTTGCTGCTGGCGCGCGCCGGCATCGACGTCGTCGTGCTCGAAAAGCATGCCGACTTCTTTCGCGACTTTCGCGGCGACACCATTCACCCCTCGACGCTCGAACTGATGCACGAGCTTGGTCTGCTCGAGGCGTTTCTCGCCCTTCCGCACCAGAAGGCCCCGACGATCTCGATGCGGTTTGGCGACACCGCCGTCACGACGGCGGATTTCACGCATCTGAATCGCCGCTGTCCCTATATCGCCTTCATGCCGCAATGGGATTTCCTCGATTTCCTGGCCAGATGCGGCGCGCGCTATCCGACCTTCTCCCTCAAGACCCGGGCCGAGGCGACGGGCGTGATCGAAAAAGCCGGAAAAATCCTGGGCGTCACCGCAACGACGCCGCGTGGGCCGCTCGAAATTCGAGCGGATCTCGTGATCGCCGCCGATGGCCGCAATTCGCTCCTTCGCGAGAAGGCTGCGCTCGCGGTCGAGGAATTCGGCGCGCCGATGGATGTCCTATGGTTTGGTCTTGCGCGCAAGACAAGCGATCCCGATGAGACGATGGGCCGCTTCGATGCCGGGCATATTCTCATCGCCATCGATCGCGGCGCCCAGTGGCAATTCGGCTACGTCATCCCGAAGGGATCGATCGAGGCGGTGCATGAAAGAGGCCTTGCGGCGTTTCGCGCGCGCATCGCGCGGCTCGCGCCCTATGTGGCCGATCGTGTCGAGGCGCTCGACGATTGGACAAAAATCAAGCTCCTGACCGTTCAGGTGAACCGGTTGCGACGCTGGCACCGGCCCGGGCTCTTGTGCATTGGCGATGCCGCGCATGCGATGTCGCCGGTGGGCGGTGTCGGGATCAATCTTGCCATCCAGGACGCAGTTGCGGCCGTCAATATCCTGGCCGCGCCGCTCGCCGCGCGGCGGGTGAGCGATGCCGATCTCGCCCGTGTGCAGCGGCGGCGCGAATTTCCGACGCGGGTGACGCAAGCTTTCCAGATCGCTGTCCAGAAGCGTGTCCTGTCCCGCGTACTGGGCGGCTCGGCCGCGCTCAGGACACCATTTGTAATGCGCCTCGTTCAGCGCTTTCCGGTGCTGCGCCGGCTGGTCGCGCGGCTCATCGGCGTCGGCGTGCGGCCGGAGCATATCCGCGTCGCGCCGCGCTGGCCGGAGAAGGGTTGAGCGCCCCTTCCTGGCGTGTAATAAAGACCGTTGTGACCGCCAAATCCCTCCTTTCGAATTGGCTCGAGGCGAGATCGGCGACATGCGGCGCGCCGGCCGGTGCCGCGAGCTGCCCGTCAAGCGTCCCATGGCCGATGCCAGAATAAGCTGATGAAGGCTGCCGAATTCGATTATGCGCGCGCCGGCACGGTTGCAGAAGTCTGCCGTCTGCTCGACGGTGCGGGCGGCGAAGGCAAGATCATTGCCGGCGGACAGACGCTCGTTCCGCTGCTGGTGATGCGGCTCGCGCGGCCGGCGCTGGTCGTCGATATCGCCGGCATCGGCGAGCTCCAGGGGATCACGGAGGAGGCCGAGGCCGTGACGATCGGCGCTGCTACCCGCCAAGCCGATGCGATCGCCGATGCCGCGCTGGCGCGCCGCGCGCCGCTGCTCGTCAGAGCATTGAAAATGGTTGGCCATCCGCAGACCCGTAATCGCGGCACCATCGGCGGGAGTCTCGCCAATGCCGATCCCGCCGCCGAAATCGGGCTGGTGGCTTGCACCCTCGATGCCGAGCTCATCGTGCGCTCGACCAAGGGCGAACGAACGATCCCGATCGCGGAATTCTTTCTCGGCGCGATGACCACCTCGCTGTCGCCCGAGGAATGCCTGACGCGCGCGCGCTTTCCCGCGTGGCGCGACAAGGGGCGGCTTGGCACCGGCTTCCAAGAAATGAGCGTGCGGCGGAGCGATTTCGCGCTCGTCGCCGCATCGTGCCAGCTCGTCCTCGACTCAGATGGCGTCTGCCGCCGCCTGGCGCTCGCCATCGGCGGCGCCGAGCCCGTGCCCCGGCGTATCGGCGCTGCCGCTCAGCGCCTCGTCGGCACGCGCCTCGATGCGCGCGACCTTGGGACGGCGATGCGCGATGTCGAAGCGGCAATCGACCCGCTTGCCGATGTTCATGCCTCGGCGGATTACCGCCGACGTGTCGCCGGCGCGCTGGCGGCGCGCGCCATCGCGGCGGCGCGCGACGATGCCTTGGCGGCGAAGGCTTAGCATGTCGCGGCACGAAATTTCGCTCACCGTCAACGGCCGTCTCCATCGCGCCCAGGTTTCCGCGCGTCAAACCTTGGTCGATTTCCTGCGTGACGAGCTGCGTCTCACCGGCACGCATACGGGCTGCGAGCACGGCGTGTGCGGCGCCTGCTCGATCCTGCTCGACGGACGGCCGATCCGCTCCTGCCTGATGTTCGCGGTGCAGGCCGACGGCGCCACGATCACGACGGTCGAAGGGCTGACGCCCGAGCCCGGCGCGCTGAGCGTGTTGCAGGATTGCTTCTGGGAGGCCCATGCCTTGCAGTGCGGTTTCTGCACGCCCGGCATGCTGATCGCTGCGCAGGCGCTTTTGATGAAAGAGGCCGCGCCGTCGGAAGAAGACATCCGCGAGGCCATCGGGGGAAACCTTTGCCGTTGCACCGGCTACAAGCAGATCGTCGATGCGGTGAAGCTCGCCGCCGAGCGTTTGAGCGGTCTCAACCAACCGGCGCCGCGCCATGGCTGAGCCGGGCTTCCGCTATATCGCAAAAAAACGCCGTGCGAAGGAGGATCGCCGCTTCCTCGCCGGTTCCGGGCGCTTTGTCGCCGATGTGTCATTGCCCGGCATGCTGCATGTCGCGCTCGTGGCGAGCCCCTATCCCTTCGCGCGCCTTCGCCGCATCGACGCCAAGGCCGCGTTGGCATTGCCGGGCGTATACGCGGTGGTGACCGGTGCCGATCTGGCCGCGGCGACCGATCCGATGATGAGCGGCCTCGATGCGCCGAAACTGCGCCGCTATCCGTTGGCGCATGGCATGACGCGCTATGTCGGCGAATGGGTGGCGGCAATCGTCGCCGAAAGCCGAGCGATCGCCGAGGATGCGGCCGAGCTGGTCGAGGTCGATTACGAGCCGCTCGTGCCGGTGACCGATCCGGAGCAGGCGATCCTGCCGGACGCGCCCTTGGTTCATCCCGATCATGGCTCGAACGTGTTGTTCCGCCATAAATGGACCTGGGGACCGGTTGCCGCCGATTTCGCCGTCGCCGATCACGGCGTTTCCTTGCGCGCGCGCTGGCACCGCAGCTCGACCGTGCCGATCGAGACCTTCGGCGTCGTCGCAAGCTGGAACCACGCGAACCAATTGCTCGACATCTGGGCGTCGATTCAGATGCCGAAATATCCCGATCAGCTTGCACGCGCCTTGCGCATGCCGGGGAACGCGGTCCGGGTCCATTTCGACGTCGATGTCGGCGGCTCCTACGGCGTGAAGCGCGGCCTGAAGCATTCGATCCTCGCCGGCTATCTCGCGCGCCGCCTCGGCGTGCCGGTGCGGCTGGCGGAGGACCGGCTCGAGAACATGCGCGGCGGCGACGCGCAGGGCCCCGACCGCATCTTCGACATCGAAGCCGCGTTCACCGCGGAGGGCATCGTTCGCTCCCTGAAGATCCGCGCGCTCGACGATTGCGGCGCGCATGCCGGACGCGCGCCTCTGCAATTGGGCAAGCCGGTCGGCGCGATCTGCGGCCCCTATCGCGTCAACAGCGTCGAATACGAGGCGATCAGCGTCACCACCAACAAGACGCCGCAAGAAGCCGTGCGCGGCTTCGGCCAATCGCCGACGAATTTCGCGCTCGAGACGACGATCGATCGCATCGCCGCGCGGCTCGGGATGGATCGCATCGAATTGCGTCGCCGCAATCTCATCCGCAAGGAAGAATTTCCCTACACCATCCCCTCGGGCAGCACCTATGACAGCGGCGATTATCACCAGGTCCTCGACAAGGCGCTGGCGGCGGCGGGACATTCCGAATTGCTGCGCCGGCGCGATTCCGCGCGCGAAGCGGGCAGGCTTGCTGGCATCGGCGTCGCCTGCTGCCTCGAGCCTTCGGGCGGCAATTCCGCTTTCGAGCCGCTCTTCAATCCCAAGAACGAGACCACGACCTGGATGGAGGCGTGCTCGATCAAAGTCGATCTCTACGGCGCCGTCGTCGTCTCGATGAACACCTCGTCTTCGGGCCAAGGTCATGAAACCTTGGCCGCGACCGTCGTCGGCGAAGTGCTGGAGCGCGATCCCGAGAGCATCCGCGTCGTCCACGCGGATTCGCTGACGGCGCTGCCCTCGAACAGCCCGGTCGGCAGCCGCATGGCCATCATGCTGGGCGGGGCCGCGGCGGGCGCCGCGAAAAAGCTCAAGGAAGCCGTCATCGCCATCGGCGCCAAGAAGCTGGGCGTCGCCGCCGACGCGGTCGAGTACCATGACGGCGAAGTATGCTTGCGCCGCGATCCGGCGCAAAAGATTTCGTGGGAGGCGATCGCGGAGATCGCGCACCGCAAATTCCACGAATTGCCCGCCGGCATGGAGCCGGGGCTCCAGGCGACGCACGTTCTCGAAGTCCCGACCGGAGGGACCCTGCCGACGCCCGATGGCCGCGTGCAGATGTATCCCTGCTACGCCTTCGAGACCCATGTCGTCTATGCCGAGATCGATCGCATCACCGGTCAGGTGGCCCTCGGGCCCTATCTGGTGGGCCATGATTGCGGCACGATGATCAACCCCGACATCGTCCATGGCATGACCTATGGCGGCATCGCCCATGGGATCGGCGCGGCGCTTTATGAGCGTTTCCGCTATGATGAGACCGGACAATTTCTAAGCGGCACGTTCATGGACTATCTCATTCCCTCGGCGCATGAAGTGCCGGACATCACCGTCGTCGATCACTGCACGCCTTCGCCGTTGACGGCTTTCGGGCAGAAGGGATCGGGCGAGGCGGGCTATCTCGGCGCGCCGGCCGCCATATCCTGCGCGGTCAATGACGCTCTGGCGCCGTTGGGGCTGACCATCGCCGAATTGCCGATGACACCCGCGCTGTTGAGCGATCTGATCGCGACGGTCGAACGCAAGATGCAAGAAGAGAAATGAGGAGGTTCACTTGATCATCGACACGCATGGCCATTACGTCCCCGCTTCCTTCCTCGAAGGACTCGCCGCGCAGCGCCGGCTTTTCCCTTCGGTCAAGGTGATCAACGACAAGCCCGGGATGCGCTTCGTTTTCGGCGGTCTGGCGCCGACGCGGCCGGTCGGGCCGCTTTTGGTCGATCTCGACAAACGCAAGGAATGGCTCGGCAAGGCGCGCGTCGATTGCCAACTGGTCGGAAGCTGGCTCGATATTTTCGGCTATGAGCTGCCTCCCGAGGAAGGCGCGGATTGGTGCCGTTTCATGAACGAGTGCACCTTGAAGGACATCAAGAAGCTGCCTTCGCTCGCGCCTCTGGCCTGCGTGCCATTGCAGAGCGGGGTCCTCGCGGCGCAGGTGCTGGAAGAAGCGCTCGGACAGGGTTTCCATGGCGTCATGATCGGGACCCAGCCCAAGGGCCAGCTCGGCAAGCTCGACGATCCCGATCTCAATCCTTTCTGGGAGGCGTGTTCGGCGCACAAGGCGACGCTCTTCGTCCATCCCATGTTCGTCTGCGGCGACGATCGCGTGAACGATTACGATCTGATGAACGCGGTCGGCCGCGTCGCCGACACCTCGATCGCGCTGGCGCGGCTGCTCTTCGCCGGGCATCTCACGCGCTATCCCGGCATGAATCTGGTGATCTCGCATGGCGGCGCGGCGCTGCCTTTCGCGCTTGGCCGCTTCAAGCGCAACAACGCCATTCACAAGGGCGAATACGCCGATGCCGAGGCCGAGTTTCGGCGCCTCTATTTCGATTCCGTCCTGTTCGAGCCGCGGGCGCTGCGCTACCTCGTCGATGTCGCGGGCGGCGACAAGGTTTGCCTCGGCTCGGACTTCCCCTTCCCGATCGGCGATCCCGATCCCGTGAAAGTCGTCGAGGACACGCCGTTGAGCAAGGCCGAGCGCAACGCCATCCTCGGGGACACGGCTGCGCGCATCTTCCACATCGATTGCGATTGCGGAGCGTCGTCGTGACCCAGGCCGCGCGGGCCTATCCGGATCTGCACGATCATCTGGCGGCGCTCAAGAAGAAGGGGCTGCTCGTCACGGTCGACGAGAAGATCGACAAGGATTCGGAGCTACACCCGTTGGTGCGTTGGGAATTCGTCGGCGGACTGCCGGAGGCCGACCGCAAGGCCTTTCTCTTCACCAACATCGTCGATGGCCGGGGCCGCAAATACGATATGCCCGTGGTGGTGGGTGCGATCGCCGCCAACCGGGCGATCTACAGCACTGGCATGGGCGCGCCGGTCGAGGAGATCGAGGCGAAATGGGAGCGCGCGATCGCCAACCCGGTCGAGCCGCGCATCGTCAACGAGGCCGTGTGCCACGAGGTGGTGATCGAGGGCGCCGCGCTTCAAGGCGAGGGAAACGGGCTCGACATGCTGCCGATCCCGATCTCGACACCCGGCTTCGACAGCGCGCCGACCCTGACGGCCACCAACGTCATCACCCGCGATCCCGAGACCCTCGTCCAGAACATGGGCACCTATCGCGCGGCGCTCAAAGCGCCGGATCGTCTGGTCGTCCGCATGGCAACGCGGGTCGGCGGGGCCGGCGGCTATCAGCATTATCTGAAGCATCAAAAGCGCGGCGACAAGACGATGCCTTGCGCGATCGTGCTCGGTTGCCCGCCCTATGTCGCTTTCATGGGGCCGCAGAAGCTGCCGCTCGACATGGATGAGTTTAAGGTCGCGGGCGGGCTTGCGGGCGCGCCGATCAATGTGGTGCGTGCGCGCACGGTCGATCTGCTGGTGCCGGCCGAGGCCGAAGTCGTGATTGAAGGACTGATCGACACCGAATATCTCGAGCCCGAAGCCCCGTTCGGCGAGAGCCATGGCCATATCGCGCTCGAGGAATACAACATGCCGATGCGCGTCACGGCGATCACGCATCGCCGCGACGCCATCATTCCCTCCTATATCAGCCAAGTCGCGCCGTCGGAATCGAGCGTGATCAAGCGCGTCTCCTACGAGCCCTTGTTCTTGACTCATTTGCGCGACACGCTCGGGATCAAGGGCGTGAAGCGCGTCTCCTTGCATGAGAAGCTGACGGGCCTCTTGCGTGTTACCGTGATCTCGGTCGCGAAGGGCACGCCGCGCACCGAGATCTGGCGCGCGCTCGAAGGCGCCGCCTTCTTCAAGGGCGATATGGGCAAGATTACCATCGCGGTTTCCGAGGATATCGATCCCGACAATGCCGATGCGATCCTTTGGGCGATGGCCTATCGCATGAACCCCATCGAGGATGTGCGCACGGTGCCGCATCGCGGCATGGGCCACGGGCCGCAGCGCGAATCCGCCACCGCCGAGGATTCGACTTTGCTGATGGACGCGACGGCCAAAGGCGACATGCCGCCGCTTGCCCTGCCGAAGCGCGAATATATGGAGCGCGCCAAGAAGATCTGGGAGAAGCTCGGCCTGCCGCCGCTGCGCCCCGAGGCGCCGTGGTTCGGCTATTCGCTCGGGGATTGGCTGCCGGAATGGGACCAAGCGGCCGAGCGTGCTGCGACCGGCCGCTACCTCGAGAATGGCCGCATCAGCGAGCAGCACCGCAAGAAGGGCCTGAAGCCCGAGACCAAGTTCCGGCCCGACAAGCCGGAGTGATCACTCGGCGGCGTGGCGCGGCTTCTTGTCGTCCTGCGCCAGGATCTCGATGAGCTGATCGGTCGGCATGATGTCGCCGAAGCTCGCGTAGAAGGCGGTCAGCGCGGCGTTGTGCTCGGCGTCGCTATAGGCGGCATTGCCGTCCGTGACCATGACCACCTTGTAGTTGAGCATCATCGCATCGCGCGCCGTCGATTCGCAGCACACGCCGGTCACGGTGCCCGTGATGAGGAGCGTGTCGATGTTGCGCGCGCGCAAGACCTTGTCGAGATCGCTCGATCCCTGGATGAAGGCCGAGAAGCGCCGCTTCTCGACGATCGGGTCGCCGGGCTTCACGTCGAGGCCCGGCCAGATCTCATGGCCCTTGCCGCCCGGCGTGAGCGCCGCGCTGCGCTTGGCGCCGTGCGCCGGCAGGGACATGCCGTAATAGGTGGACCAGCTCTCTTCGACCTCCGGCGCATAGGTCGTGACCACCCAGATCACGGTCCCGCCGGCCTCGCGCATCGAAGCGGCGAGGCGGTTGACGTTGGGCACGATCTCCCGCGCCGCGGGTAGCTCGGCAAAGGCGACGCCCGGCATCAGCCAGGCGTTTTGCAAGTCGATGATGACGAGGGCTGTGCGCGCCGGATCGAGCGTGTCGTAGACATGCTCCTTGCCGCGCCGCGCGATAACCCGGTCGATCACAGCGCGGGGGATATCGATCTTGTGCATGGGCGGGCTCTCCTCTTTCGCGAAGTATGCGACGGCCGCGGGCAGTGCTCAAGGATGCTCTTGCAGCAGGCCTGCCCGGTCTTTATCGTCGCGCCGTATCAGGGGAGGACGCCGCCATGCGCGAAACATCGGCCAAGGTGAATGGCGAGACCTTGCGTGTTATGGAGAGCGGCGAGGGCGAGCCGGTTGTCTTCCTGCACGGAGCCGGCGGCGCCAACTGGTATCCGCTGCTCGAAATTTTGGCACAAACGCGACGCGTGATCGCACCCGAACATCCGGGCTTCGGCCGATCGAAAATTCCCGATTGGATGATGAGCGTCGGCGACCTCGCCTTCTTCTATCTCGATTTCCTCGACGCGCTCAATTTGAAGGCCGTTCATCTGGTCGGCCATTCCTTGGGCGGGTGGACCGCCGCCGAGATCGCGGTCCGGAACACCGCGCGCTTGAAGACCGTGAGCCTGCTTGCCCCGGCGGGCGTGCGCTCGCCTGAGGTTCCTTTCGGCGATATTTTTCTGTGGACGCCGGAAGAGCATGCGCGCCGCAGTTTCTTCGACCGCCGCCTCATCGAAGAGCGCATCAAGCAGTTGCCGACGCTCGATGTCGACGTGCAACTGCAGAATCGCGCCGCCGCGGCGCGGCTTGCGTGGAATCCGCGTCTCAACAATCCGCAATTGCCCTATTGGCTTCACCGCATTGACGTGCCGGCGCTCTTCATCTGGGGCAAGGAAGACCAGATATGCCCCTTCGCTTGCGCCGAGCCCTATATGAATCCGATGAAGAATGCCGAGCTTTATGCGCTCGCCCAGACCGGGCACGCCCTCCATACCGAGCGTCCCAAGGAAGTCGCGGCAAAGCTCAATTCCTTCCTCGCGGGGGCCGCTTGACGCGGCGCGTCATTTCGCGCTCTTGACGGCGTCGGCCGCCAGTTTCACCACATCCGGCGGCGATTGGTAGACTTCTTCGATGAGCGTCTGGACCTGGGCGCCCGAGACCGGCTGCACTTCGAGAGCGGTCTGCTTCGCCTCGGCAAGGAAAGCGGGGTCTTTCATCGTCGCATCGAAGGCCGCGCGCAAGGCATCGCGCCGGTCCGCGGGCAGGCCCGGCGGCGCGGCATAGGGCCGCGCCATGGTCTGGCGACCGAAGATGAGCTTGAGCGCCGCGTGCACGCGCGGATCCGTGGTCAGATCCATCACCAGGGGCACGTTGGGGAGATCCTCATGCTTTTGCAGCGACAATTGAACCGGCACGACGATCTTTTTCTCGTCATAGAGCGCGCGGTTGCGGCTGACGAGGCTCGACCATGACCAGCCGCAGCGGCCGTTGACCTCGCCGCGTTCCAGCGCCAGCACGATATCCTCGCCGCCGGGGTAGCCGGTGACGAGCTGCATGTTCATATGGAACAGGTTGCGCAACACATTCGGGAAGACATCGGTGTCGGAACCCGAACCCGTGCCGCCGACGGTGTAACGCTTGGTCAGCATGTCATGCCAAGTCGCGATGCCAGAATCGCTGCGAAACGCGCAGACGCTGACCTCGTTGGTGATGCTGCCGATCCAAGTGAGCTTTTGCGCGTCGAACTCGATGCCCTGCTTGTCGAAGAGCGGCTGCATCGCCATGCCGCGCGCGAAGGTCGCGATCACGGTCCCGTCTTTGGGCGCGATATTGTAGAGATAATTGACCGCTTTGAGGCTCCCGGCGCCGGGCATGTTCTGGGGGATGACGCTCGGATTGCCGGGAATGTGATCGCCCAGATGCCGTGCCAAGACGCGGGCATAGATGTCGTAACCGCCGCCGGCGCTGTACCCGATATCGATGGTGACGGTGCGCCCCTTGTAGAACCCGGCGACGTCGGCGGCCGCGGCGTCGCGCGGCGCGGCCGCGCCCATCGCGGCGACGAAAAGCCCGGCATAGATCCATGACTTCATCGGCGCTCTCCTAGAAGCCGGGCGCGCTTTCGAGCTGATCGAGCCAGTCGAAACCCATCTCGCGCACGATCCGGTTGCTGATGACGATGAGCCGCGCCTCCTGAACGGGATCGGCGTTGAAATGCTGATGCGCGGTGAAGGGCGGGATGTAGATGAAATCGCCGCGCGCCCATTCGAAGCGCTTGGGCTCGGCCTCCCAATCCCATTTGAACGCATCGAGGCAATCGAATTTGAGGTCCCAATGGAGGTCGTAGCCCGATCCCTCGGCGACGAAAACCACTTCCTCCCACATATGGCGGTGACGGCCCGACTTCCCGCCGCCGGGTAGAAACTGCATGTAAGCCTCGATGCAGCACTCGCGCGTGCCGAGCTTCTCGTGGCAGAGATGCTTCAAGAGCCCGTCCGGCGAGCGCTCGAAGGGCATCTCCTCGGCACGGACGACGTTCTTGAGCAACTCGTAGAGGCTGCGGAATGCGGCCGATTGCGCGATCGCATCGGCGCGGAAGTTGCAGCTGGCCGCGCCTTCATGCGCGACGTCGCGTTCTTCGGGAGCTTTCATCGGCGGTTTCCTCACAGATCCTTGGGCGGCGTCCAGTCTTCGTGGCCCTTGGGCTTCTCGTTGGGCGGATAGGAGACGATCTTCTGAAACAGCAGGTGCATGAAGAGGAAGAGCGGCTTCGCCTTCATCACCAGAAGGATCGCCTCGTTGTCGGGATCGTCGTTGAAGTGCTGATGGACGCAGCCATTCTCGACGATCATCACGTCGCCGGCCTTCCAGTCGATGCGGCGGCCGTCATGGACGTCGTGGCCGCGTCCTTTGAGCACGTAGAAGACGGCGCTGTTCATGTGCCCGTGCTTTTGCCCGTAGGCGCCGGGCCCATAGGCTTCGATGTGCGTCTCGATCGATTGTGCGACCATTGCGTGCTGAGGGTTGATCACCTGCTTGCCGTATTGCTGCGGTCCGCCCTTCCAGGGCAGGTTGCGCGACGAATAAACGCGCGGCTGATCGAGCAGTTGCTTGTAGAGATGACTGTAGGTACCGGCGAGCTCGCGCACGAAGATGCGCTTCTTGTCCCACCGCTCCCACACGACCGGCTTTTCTTCCTCGGGTTGATTGTGGCCCGGTCCGGGCGGCTTGCGGTCGTACAAATCGGTCGGCATTCGGGCTCCCTGGAACATTTTGCTTGGTCGTACGAGGGATCGCCGCGCGAGAATAGAGAAGCGGCGGCAGACTGACAATGAGTTCGGGGAACCCGCCGACGCGGCTCCCGCGCAAAAAGACATGTTGCGCGCGGCGTTTGGCGGTATCGTGAGGCCGGAGGCTTTGACGATGTCCAGACCCGTTCTCCGCGCGTTCTTCTCGTCGGTCGCCGATTTCAAGGCCGGCAAGGACACGCCCAGCGCCTTCCTTGAGCGCTGCCTGGCGACTTTGGACGAGATCGAGCCGCAGGTGCTGGCTTTCGTTCATTGCGATGCGGCGGGTGCGCGCGCGGCGGCCGCAAGCTCGACCGCGCGCTGGCGCGCAGGCACGCCGCTCTCGCCGATCGATGGCATGCCGGTCGGCGTGAAGGACATCATCGAGACCGCCGACCTGCCGACGGAAATGGGCTCGGCGCTTTACAAGGGCTGGCGCTCGGGCCGCGATGCGGCCTCGGTCATGGCCTTGCGCGAGGCGGGCGCCGTCGTGCTGGGCAAGACGGTGACGACCGAGTTTGCCACCGCCCCGCCGGGTCCGACGCGCAATCCGTGGGATTTGCGGCGCACGCCCGGCGGCTCCTCGAGCGGTTCCGCGGCGGCGGCGGCCTCGGGCATGGTCGCGGCTGGGCTCGGCACGCAGGTTCTGGGTTCGATTCTGCGGCCGGCGAGCTTTTGCGGCTGTGTCGGCTTCAAGCCGAGCCTCGGCGCTATCAACCGCGGCGGAAGCCACGATGCGTTGAGCCAAAGCGTCCACGGTGCGCTCGCGGCCAGTATCGAAGATTCCTGGATGATGCTGCGCGAGATCGCCGACCGCGCCGGCGGCGACCCCGGCTATCCCGGCCTCATCGGCCCTGCCCTGCCGCCGCCGGCGCAGAAGCCGCGCCGCCTCGCGGTGCTGGAGACGCCGGGCTGGGCCAAGGCCTTGCCCGCCGCCAAGGCGGCTTTCGCTGTCGCGCTCGAGGCAATGGGACAGGCCGGCGTCACCCTTGTGCGCCGCAACGACAACGCCGCGGTCGCGCGCGCGGAGACCGCGCTCGAGCGCGCGCTTCCGGTCTCGCAACAGGTCAATACCTGGGAGTCGCGCTGGCCGATCAACACCTATCGTGCGCGCGATCCGTCCAAACTGACGCGTTTCGCCCTCGACCGCGTGGCCGAGGCCGAACGCATGACCTTGGCGCAATATCGCGAGCGCCTCGCCGAGCGTACTCAGATCCGCGCGGTTTACGCCGCGCTCGCGGCGGAATGCGATGCCGCGGTGACCTTGTCGGCGACCGGGCCGGCCCCGCTCGGGCTCGAGAGCACGGGCGATCCGGTTTTCGTCGTTGCCGGGTCCTGTCTCGGGGTGCCGGCGATCTCCTTGCCGGTCCTCGAAGCCGAGGGATTGCCGCTGGGCCTGCAGCTTTTGGGCTTCCTCGACGCCGATGCGGGGCTTGTCGGGACCGCAAGCTGGGTTCGCGATCGGCTCGCGCCGGGATAGGGCGCCGGGAGGGGGACATGCATTTCCGTCTGTCGAACGGGCTCTCGATGGCTTATCGCGTGCGCGGGGCGGGCCGGGTGGTCATGTTCCTGCACCCGATCGGCACGCGCGCCGAGTTCTGGAACGGCGTGGTCGAACGCCTCGTCGACGGGTATCGCTGCGTCACCGTCGATTTTCGCGGACATGGCGAGAGCGACGTACCCAGTCAGCGCTTCAGCCTCGATGATCTTGCCGATGACGCCATCGAGCTGTTGCGCATGGAGCGCGCGGCGGGCGCCGTTGTCGTCGGCTGTTCGCTGGGCGGCATGGTCGCGCAAGGGATTGCCTTGACAGCACCCGAATTGCTTGCCGGGATCGTGCTGGCGGATACGAGCTACACACAGACGCCCGAGAGCCGCAAAGCGGTCGAGCAGCGCGCGGCGGATTCGCTCAAGGGCATGCCGGCGATGCTCGAATCGACGCTGACGCGATGGTTTCCGGCGCCCTTCCTGGCGCTCGATCCGCCGGAAGTGCAAGCCTGCCGCGCGTGGCTCTTGGAGGATGATCCGGTGGTCTTCTCCTGGGGCTGGGAGGCGATTCGCGATCTCGATTACGGCGCGCGCATCGCGCGGATCGATGTGCCTGCATTGGTGTTGCGCGGCTCGGCCGACGCGTCGAGCCAGCGGCCGGTCATGCAGGCGATGGCAAAGCTGATGCCGCGCGCGCGCTATGTCGAAATCGAAGGGGCGGGCCATGTCGCGCCGCTGGAGCAGCCTGAGGCCTTCGCAGCGCTGTTGCGCGAATTTCTGGCACGCGATGTCGGTGCGTGACGCGCTGCCTTCGCCTCAGCGGCGCGCGTTCATGAGGAGATAGGACGCGAAATCGGCAGGTTTTAGCTTCAGCTCGGCGCGCTCGCCACCGCCTTCGAGCGCGCGGCCGACGATGATGTGGCTTTCGACGTGGTGGGGATCGACCTTGAAGATGCCGAGCGTCCCTTTGATGCGCGGATAATATTTCGGATCGACCATGGTTTCGCGGCGCGCCAACCGCTCGATCACCGTCCCTTCATCGAGGTCTTCGGCGGGCTCTTTCTTGACGATCGTCCAATCGGTTTCGCCGGCCCAGCCGGCGGCCGCGAGATCTTTGACCGGCTCCTCGGCCACGCCGACCTTAAAGACATGCTTGCTCAAGCCGACATCGGACGCCCATTTGGCGAGCTTGGCGCTGCGTGCCACATAGATCACGGCCATGTCGATCCCCTCGGTCCTCGTCCCCAGCCCGTTTTCGCCGAAACCGGTTGACACCGCAAGATGGCCGGCAAACTCTGGCGCCGCTCGGTTGCTGGACAAGTTCAGGTGAAGGTGGCAGTCGAATGCGAAGCATCCCGTCGGCGGCTGCCGCGATGTTCATCGTTGCCGGCATCGTCCTGACCGGCACGGCCGGCATGGCCGGCGCGAGCACGTTACGTTGGACGAACGATCACGACGTCTTTTCGCTCGATCCATACGCGCGGCAGGAGAGATTCCAGCTTTCCTTCGACTCCAATATTTACGAGCCGTTGGTGCGTCGCGGCAGGGGGCTTCGGCTCGAGCCCGCGCTCGCCTCGCGTTGGTTTCGGGTGGCGCCGGACCGCTGGCGCTTCGTGCTTCGGTCCGGAGTGCATTTCCAGGACGGCACGCCCTTTACCGCCGATGATGTGGTCTTCTCTTTCCAACGCGTGCGCGGGCCCGGCTCCAACCTTGCCGCCGCGCTCGCCCATATCCGCGACGTGACGAAGGTCGACGATTTCACGATCGACATCCTGAGCGAGGGCCCCGATCCCCTATTGCCCGGCGAGCTCGCGGTCTGGGACATCATGAGCGCCAAGTGGTGCGCAGAGAACGGCGCCGAGCAGCCGGCCGACGCGCTCAAGGGCGAAGAGAACTACGCGACCGATCACGCCAACGGCACGGGCCCATTCGAAGTCGAAACCCGTCGGCCGGACAAAGAAACCGTACTCGTGCCCAATCGAGATTGGTGGGATCACCCCGAGCACGATCTCGATCGGGTGGTCTTCCGTCCGATGGCGGGCCGGGATGCGGTCGCCGCCTTGCTCGCCGGAAAAGTCGATATGCTCTATTCGGTGCCCCCGCAGATGACCGATCGCGTCGCGCGCTCGTCCGGCGCGCGCCTCGTGCAAGGGCCCGAGCTGCGCACGATCTTTCTGGCTTTCGATTTTGCAAGCGACACGCTGAACGACAGCAACGTGAAGGGCCGCAATCCATTTCGAGATCGGCGCGTACGTCAGGCCCTCTATCAGGCGATCGACGAGAACACGATCAAGACCAAAGTCATGCGCGGCTTCGCCACCCCCGCGGCCCTGCTGGTGGGGCCGGGCGTCACCGGCTTCGATCCGGCGCTTAACCACCGCCTCGCTTATGATCCCGGCGCGGCAAAGGCGCTTCTGGCCGCGGCCGGCTATCCCCATGGGTTTTCCGCCGGAATGGACTGCCCCAATGACCGTTATGTCAACGACGAGGCGATCTGCACATCCGTCGCGGCGATGTTGGCAAAGATCGGCGTCAAGCTCCACCTCAATGCCGAGTCACGCGGTAAGTTCTTCGCGAAACTCCTGACATTCGATTATGCGGCCGACTTCTTTCTCCTCGGCTGGGCGCCCGAGACCTATGATGCGTTCAACGCGCTCGTCAATTTGGCCGCAACACGCGACAGAGACGCGCACCGGGGCGACGCGAATTTTGGCGGCTATTCCAACGCAAAGCTCGATGCCCTCATCACGCGCATCGCCGGCGAAGCGGACGAAAGCCGGCGGCTCGATCTTCTGGGCCAAGCGCTGGCGATGGTCAGGGACGACATCGCTTATATCCCGCTGCACCAACAGCAGATCGTCTGGGCCGCGCGCAAGAATGTCGAGCTCGTTCAAGAGCCGGATGGCGCCTTTCCCTTGCGTTACGTGCGCGTGAAGTGACCCGCTGAAGAGCGCGTCGTCATGCTCCTTCGGCGACGAGCTTCTCGTAGGCAGGAAGCGTCAGGAATTCCGGGAAGCGCTCGGCCGCGATCAGATCGCGGAAGATCCGCGCCGCGTCGTCATAGCGGTCGCCCGCTGCAGCGGCAGCCTTGAGCTTGGCCAACTCCTCATCGAGCAGCCGGTTGCAAAGCGCGAGATCGATCGCGCGCCCGTCGTCGAGCTTTGCGCCGTGGCGAACCCACTGCCAGACCTGCGCGCGGCTGATCTCGGCGGTCGCGGCGTCTTCCATGAGGTGATAAAGCGGCACGCAGCCGCTTCCCCGCAGCCAGGCTTCGAGGTAGCCGATTCCGACATTGAGGTTTTGCCGCAGCCCGGCCTCGGTGATCGTGCCTTGCGGCACTTGCAGCAGATCGGCGCCAGCGATGTTCACATCCTGGCGCTTGCGCGCGATCTGATGCGGTTCGGGCATCGCCCTGTCGAAAATCTCCTTGGCGATGCCGACGAGGCCGGGATGGGCGACCCAGGTGCCGTCATGGCCGTCGCTCGCTTCGCGCAACTTGTCGGCGCGGACTTTCTCCATGGCCGCCTCGTTGGCCGCGGGATCGTCGCGGATCGGAATTTGCGCCGCCATGCCGCCCATCGCATGGACGTTGCGGCGGTGGCAGGTCTTGATGAGGTGGAGGCTGTAGGCGCGCAGAAAGGGCGCCGTCATGGTCACCTGCGCGCGATCGGGCATCACCGCCTTGGGGTCTTCGCTGAATTTCTTGATGAAGCTGTAGATGTAATCCCAGCGGCCGCAATTGAGGCCGGCCGAATGATCCTTGAGCGCATGGAGAATTTCGTCCATCTCGAAGGCGGCCATGATCGTCTCGATCAGCACTGTCGCCTTGATCGTGCCCTGGGGCAGACCGAGCAGGCGCTGGCTCTCGACGAAGACGTCGTTCCACAATTTCGCTTCGTGCCGGCTCTCGATTTTCGGCAGATAGAAATAGGGGCCGGAGCCGCGCGCCACGAGCTCCTTGGCGTTGTGGAAGAAATAGAGGCCGAAATCGAAGAAGGCTCCGGCCATGGGCGCGCCCCCGACGAGCACATGCGCTTCGGGCAGATGCCAGCCGCGTGGCCGGACGAGCAGAACAGCGGTCTTGGGTTTCAGCTCGTAATGGCGGCTCGTCGCCGGGTCTTCGAAGGTGATCGCGCGCCGGACGGCGTCGTAAAGATTGAGTTGGCCGTCGATCAGATTATCCCAGCTCGGCGTATTCGCATCCTCGAAATCCGCCATGAAGACATTGGCGCCGGAATTAAGCGCGTTGATCACCATCTTGCGGTCGGTCGGGCCGGTGATCTCGACGCGGCGGTCGAGCAAATCCTCGGGCAAGGGCGCAACCGACCAATCGGCGTTGCGGATGGCGCTCGTTTCCTTTGGGAAGTCGGGGCGCCAGCCGGAATCGAGCTTTGCTTGCGTCGCGGCGCGTTCGGCGAGAAGGCGATGGCGCTCGGCGCCGAATTTTTGCTCGAGCGTTACGACGAATTCGATCGCTTCGGGCGTGAGGATCTTCGCGTAGGCGGGCGTGATCGCGGCGCGGATCTCGACGTCGCGTAATTGCTGGGCTGCTTGTGCCATCATTGGTTACCTCCGGATCGTAGGTGGGCCACAGCCGCGCGATGCGGTTGCGGTACCCCCTCTGTCCTGAGACCTGAAAGATTCACCCGCCGCAGCAGGTTTACCTCGTCGGTGAAGCGCGCCGCCAATGATCGCAATGCGCCTGCTTTCCAGAGTGCTCTTCCCCGACAGTCCTTTTGCCTGAGAGTTTCCGAGGCGGTTTCTCCTTCGGCGCCGGATCGAAATCCGGTCTCTCCTGTCGAAGCACTAAGCCGAAGAATTCTAGCATCGTGCGTTACGGGAAAGTAGGGAAACATGGCACACCTCGCGATATTCCGGTTCACGCGACCTCGATCCAGCGCGCGCCGCGTCTATTGGCTCACATGAATGACATCGCGCACGACGGGATAGGTCTGGGCAATCCAGCGCCGGCCGCTGAAAACCCCGTAATGCCCCACCCCCACTTGCACGTAATGCTTTTTCATATAGGGGCGCAGGCCGCTGCATAGCTCTTGCGCGGCCAATGTCTGACCCACGGCGCAGATATCGTCCTTCTCGCCCTCGATGGTGAGAAGAAAGCTGCGCCTGATCGCGCCCAGATCGACGCGACGTCCGCGCCAGCGCATCACGCCGCGCGGCAGATGGTGCTCCTGAAACACTTCCCGAATTGTCTGAAGGAAGAATTCGGCCGGCAGATCCATTACGGCGAAATATTCGTCATAAAATTTGCGCGTGGCCTCGGCCTTCGCGTAATGGCCTTTCGCGAGGTTGTCGTAGAGTTCGTTGAACGCCTTCACATGGCGCTGAATGTTCATGCCCATGAAGGCGAGAAGCTGGACGAATCCCGGATAGACCGGTCGCATCGCGCCGCCGTAGCGCCAGGGCACGACGCCGATCACGCTGGTATAGAACCATTCGATCGGCCGGCTGGTCGCGAATTCATTGACCTTGGTCGGATTGATCCTCGTGTCGATCGGTCCCGCCATCAAGGTCACGCTGCGCGGCTCCGCCGGATGGTCGTCTTCGGCCATGATCGCCGCCGCCGCCAAGGTCGGGACCGAGGGCTGACAGATCGCCATGACATGGCAACCGGGTCCGATCGCTGCGAGGAAGCCGATCAGATGATCGATGAAGTCATCGAGATCGAAACGGCCACGACCCAAGGGGATGTCGCGCGCATTGTGCCAATCGGTGATGTAGACGTCGTGATCCGGCAGCATCGTGCGCACGGTGTCGCGCAAGAGCGTCGCGAAATGCCCCGACATCGGCGAGACCACGAGCACGGGCGGCTGCTCCGCCGCGGTGTCTTTCTTGAAATGAAGGAGCGTCGCAAAAGGGGTGGTGAGGACCGCTTCTTCGGTCACGGCAAGCTCGCGGTTGCCGACCGTCACGGTCTCGATCCCGAAGGCCGGCCGCTTGTGGGTGAGGCCGCATCGGCTGACCAATTCGCTCGCTGCCGCGAGCTTGCGCAGCCAGGGATCGTCCGTGAGGCCGGCGCGCGGCTCTTGGATGAATCCGGCGGCCAACTCCGCGAGCATCTGGAGGGGCTTTTTCGTATCCGCAAGAGCTTGATAAGTCTGATAGATCATGAGGTGAAGGGTTCTTCCATGGGGTTCTGCGGATCCGATCAGCCTTTCCAAGACATGCAATATGCGCACCAAGGCAAGGGCGGAGTGGCACAGGCTTTGCGACCAACGGCCCAAGAGGGCGCCATGCGAAGGGAGCGAACCCATGGTCGATGCCGTACTCACCATCAGCAGCAAGAACTATTCATCCTGGTCTTTGCGCGGATGGCTGCTGACGAAATTTTCCGGGCTTCCTTTCGAGGAGCAATCGGTGCCGCCCGAAGACCCGGATGCGCGCGCGGAGATCCTTCTCCTTTCGCCGTCGATCCTGGTGCCGCGCCTGACGCATGAGGGCGTTTCGGTGTGGGATACGATCGCGATCGCGGAATACCTCAACGAGGTAAGGCCGCAAGCGGCGCTTTTGCCGGCGGATCGCGCGGCGCGGGCGCATTGCCGATCGATTTGCGGCGAAATGCATTCAGGCTTCGTGTCGCTGCGCTCGGCTCTGCCGATGAATCTGAAGGCACATTTTCCCGGATTCAAGCTGTGGTCGCGCGCCCAGGCGGACATCGATCGCATCGTCGCCATCTGGCGCGACTGTCTCGACACCTATGGAGGTCCCTATCTTTTCGGCGCACTCGGTGCCGCGGACGCGATGTACGCGCCGGTCGTCACCCGGTTTTTGACCTATGACGTGAAGCTCGACCGGGTCTGCGCACGCTATTGCGAGCAGATCATGGCGCTGCCCGAGATGAAGGAATGGATCGCGGCGGCGAGGTGCGAGCCGGAGGATATCGACGAGCTCGAGGTCGAATTCTAACGCTGGCCGCGCAGCAGGAAGGGCATCGCGACTGCCCGCTTTGTCGGCAACTGCCGATTTTATGTCCGCCGTCGGATGGGCCGCCGCGTGCCGAAATCGTGCGTCCGGTCCAGAGCGCTTCGAAAGCGCATCAGCCGGGTTCTGACGCTGCGTCACGAAAGCCGCGATTTGCGAGGGATTCTCCACGCCGGCTTCATCGTTCCGCGCGCGGGACCTTTGCTCGCCGCGGACGAAGTTTTTTTATCCGATGAAGGATATCTGGCGCGATTCTTGCGCGGTCATTGCCAGAAGGGCGGGCCGTCGCGACCGCTTGCAATCGATCCGGCGCGGTCATGTCGGGCCGGTCGAGGCAGGCGAGCGCGGACGGCATCGAGCCCGCGCCCAACACGGACCGAAGGAATAAAGGCCATGGATGACATCAGGACCGAAACCTTCTCACCGACTTCGTTTTCTCATGTGAAAAAAGGCGATACCGAGTTCAAGAGCGGCGGCTTGCGCGATTTCTTCGAATATCGCGATCTCGGCATCGCCAAGGCGACGAACGGCAAAGTCATCGCTCAGCTCGTGCGCGCCAAGGATGCGCCCGAATCCGGCACCGGATGGCACCGCCATGTCGCGGATTTCCACATCGTTCTGATGCTCAAGGGTTGGGCACGGTTCATGTATGAGGACAAGGTCACCCTCGTGAATACCGGCGACTGCGTCCATCAGAGGCCGGGCATCGTTCATTTCCTGTTCGATTACTCGCCCGATATGGAATATCTGGAGATCGCCGGGCCGACGGATTTCGCGACCATTCCGATGCCCGGGCCGTGCCCGGTACCGGAGCCGACGCCCTGGAAGTGATCGCTTCCGGAAACGCTCACCTGGATGGACAAGGGACGGCCGCGACCGGAATCGATCGGGCGCTCGCTCCCGGCCCGCTGACCGGCAAGGTCGCGCCGGTCACGGGTTCGACCAGCGGCATCGGCTTCGGGATCGCGGCGGCGACCATCACCGGGACGGCGATGCCGATGGATGGCGGCTGGGTCACCCGGTAAAACCCGCCGCCCTTCAGAATTCCCATTGCTCGATGATCATGGGCTCGTTGCGCGCCGCGGCGAGCCACTCCTGATAAGCGGGCCAGGCGGTGACGGCGGCGGCATAGGCCTCGGCCTCGGCGTCGAGCGGCACCTTGAAGGTATGGAACCGGCTGACCACCGGCGCGTACATCGCGTCGGCGATGGTGAAATGACCGAAGAGGAAATCGCCGCCGGCGCCAAAACGCTTGCGGCAGTCATGCCACAGAGCGGTGATGCGGTCGATGTCGCCCTGGATCTCGGGGATGATCTCGCGGTCGAAGACCGAACGCATGTTCATCGGGAAATGCCGCCGCAGAGGAAGGAACCCGGCATGCATCTCCTGGCTTGCGGCCCGGGCCGCGGCGCGCGCTTCGCGCGCCTCGGGCCAGAGCCTTGCCGATGGAAATAGCTCGGCGAGATACTCGCCGATCGCAAGCGATTCCCAGACCGTTACCGCGCCATAAACGAGGGCCGGCACCTTGCCCGAAGGCGAATGGCGCAAGATCTCGGCGCGGGTGGTCGGCCGCGCGATCGGGATGACGACCTCGCGAAAGCCGGTTCCCGTCTGCTTCAGCATCAGCCATGCGCGGAGCGACCAGGAAGAATAGTTCTTGTTGCCGATATAGATGGTGAACTCGGGCATCGGCTATCCTCCACCCTCTGTCGGCCCCCCTGTCAATCTGGCGGGAGCGGGGGGCCCACGCAACCCTGCCGTCCTGGAGGCCTCGCTTGCTCGACCATCTCATTGCCGAAAGCGGCTCAGCCGTGCCGCTGCGCCCCGTTACGGAGGAGGGGCTGGCTGCCGTGCTTGCCCAGCTCGACGAGACGCAACGGCGCTGGGCCGACGCGACGGGCTTTGTCGGCGCATCGGGCAAGGTCGCGCTCTTGCCGGATAGCGCAGGGCGCTTGGCGCGTGTCCTGGTCGGCTTGCGCGCGGGCGAGGAGCTTTGGGCGCTGGCGGCTCTCCCCGACAGCCTGCCCCCGGGCGCTTATCGGCTCGAAGGCGGTCTCGCGGCGCCAGCCGCGACGAGCTTTGCGCTGGGCTGGGCGCTCGGCTGCTATGCCTTCACCCGCTACAAGCCGCGGGACCGCGGCTGGGCCGATCTGGTTTGGCCGGCCGAGGCGGATCGCGGCCTGGTGGAGCGTCTGGCGCGCGGGATCGCGCTGGCGCGTGATCTCATCAACACTCCCGCCGAAGATATGGGCCCGCCCGAACTGGCCGCTGCGGCCAAGGAACTGGCGGCCCGGAACGGCGCGCGCTGCCGGGTCATCGTCGGCGACGAGCTCCTCAAGGAGAACTATCCGGCGATTCATACCGTCGGCCGGGCCGCCGCGAAGCCGCCCTGTCTCATCGACATTCTTTGGGGCGATGAAGCCGCGCCCAAGCTGACCCTGGTCGGCAAGGGCGTGTGCTTCGACACGGGCGGGCTCGATCTCAAGCCCGCGGGCGGCATGAGGCTGATGAAGAAGGACATGGGCGGGGCCGCGACCCTGCTCGGCCTTGCTTCGGCGGTCATGGAAGCGCAAATGCCGCTGCGTTTGCGCGTTCTGGTGCCGGCGGTCGAGAACGCGGTCTCCGCCAATGCCTTTCGGCCGCTCGACATCATCAAGACGCGCAAGGGCATGACGGTCGAGGTCGGCAATACCGATGCCGAGGGCAGGCTCGTCCTGTGCGACGCGCTTCACGAGGCCTGCGCCGAAAAGCCGGCGCTCCTCATCGACATGGCGACCTTGACCGGTGCCGCCCGGACGGCGCTCGGCCCGGAGCTGCCGGCGCTTTTCACCAATGACGACGATCTCGCGCATGACCTGCTCGCGGCCGGGACGGCGCAAGGCGATCCGCTATGGCGCCTGCCGCTGTGGCGGCCCTATCGGCAGATGATCGTCTCCTCGATCGCCGATCTCAACAACGTGTCCGAATCGAGCTTCGCCGGGGCCATCACCGCCGCACTCTATCTCGACGCGTTCGTCACGCCCGGCACGCCTTGGGCGCATATCGACACCTATGCCTGGAACCAGAAGAGCCGCCCGGGCCGCCCCGAGGGCGGCGAGGCGCTGGGCCTGCGTGCTCTCTATGCCTTGATCGAGAAGCGATTTGGCCGTGGCCCGCGCTAGCGCGCCGCGCCGGCGTGCCGCGCGGGGCGGAAAGGAAGCGGCCGAGACGCTTCCGCCCGCGATTCGCTTGCGGCATAAGCAGAGCGGCAAGGAAAAGCGCGTCGCGACCGGCTTTGCCTGGGATCTGTTCCTTTTCTCCGGCGTCTTCGGCTTGCCGCTGTTCTGGCGCCGGCTTCATGCTTGGGGTGCGATCATCCTGGCGCTCTGGTGTCTCGATCTCGTGATCGGCCGCGTGCCGGTGAGCGCCGCCAGCGCGCACACCGCCGAAGGCGTTCTTTTCGCCGCCTTCCTCATCTTGCAGCTCGCGCTTGGCTTCATCGGCAACCGGCTCACGGCGAAGGCCTATCTCGCGCATGGCTGGACGGTCGATCAGCCGGGCGATGCCGGCGTCAAGCGCGTCATCGCGCGCTGGAAGCTCGCGGCGTAGAGGGGGCTTCGCTCGCACGGCTCGGATGTGGTTCTACGACGCCGTTGCCTGCGCCTCGATCGCTTCGAGGTTGAAGGCGGCCGCCATTAGCGCGCGCGTATAGGCGGTCTGCGGCGCCGAGAACAGATTTGCCGCCGGGCCGCTTTCGACCACCTTGCCGTCTTTCATCACCAAGATCTCATGCGCCATCGCCTTGATGACGCGCAAATCGTGGCTGATGAAGAGATAGGCGAGGCCGTGCCGTGCCTGCAGATCGCGCAAGAGCTCGACCATTTGCGCCTGCACCGACATGTCGAGCGCCGATGTCGGCTCGTCCAACAGCAAGAAGCGCGGCTTCAGCACGAGCGCGCGGGCGAGCGCGACGCGCTGGCGCTGCCCGCCGGAGAATTCATGCGGGTAGCGATCGGCGGCGCTCGGATCGAGCCCGACTTCGGCGAGGGCGCGGGCGATCTCGGCGCGGCGCGCGGCGGCGTCGCCGCCGAGCCGGTGGACTTTAACGCCCTCCTCCACGATCTGCCCGATCGAAAGCCGCGGCGAGAGACTCGAAAAGGGGTCCTGGAACATGACCTGCAATTCGCGCCTCAGCGGGCGCAAGGCCTTGCCGTCCATCCCGTCGAGCCTTGTCCCATCGAAGACGATCTCGCCCTCGCTGTCGATGAGGCGCAGCAAGGCCAGCCCCAGGGTCGTCTTGCCCGAGCCCGATTCGCCGACGACGCCCAGGGTCTCGCCGGCGCGGAGCTGCATCGTGATGCCGTCGACCGCCTTCACATGGCCGGTGGTGCGGCGCAAAAGCCCGGTCTTGATCGGGAACCAGACGCGCAGATCCTTGCTCGAAAGGAGAACGGGCTGACGCGGCGCCGGCTGCTTGGGCTCGCCCTTGGGCTCGGCGGCCAGCAGCTTTCGCGTATAGGGATGCTGAGGCGCCGTGAAGATGTCGTTGACCGTGCCGCGCTCGACGATCGCGCCCTCGGTCATGACGAGCACGCGATCGGCCATCTTGCGCACGATGGTGAGGTCGTGCGTGATGAGGAAGAGCGCCATGCCGAAGCGCGCCTGGAGCTGTTTCAGAAGCTTCAAGATCTGCGCCTGGATGGTCACGTCGAGCGCCGTCGTCGGCTCGTCGGCAATGAGAATGTCGGGCTCGTTGGCCAGCGCCATCGCGATCATCACGCGCTGGCGCTGCCCGCCCGACAATTGATGCGGATAGGCGTCGAGCCGGCTTTCCGCTTCGGCCAGGCCGACCAGGTGCAAAAGCTCGATCGTTCGCGCCCGCGCGTCGGTGCGGTTCATCTTCTTGTGGAGATAAAGCGTCTCCGTGATCTGCTTTTCGACCGTGTGCAGCGGGTTGAGCGAGGTCATCGGCTCCTGAAAGACCATCGCGATCCGGTTGCCGCGGATCTGGCGCAGGACGGGCTCGGTTGCGCCAACGAGCTCCCGGCCGTCGAAGGTAATGCTGCTGCCTTTGCCGTGGCTCGCCATCGGATAGGGGAGGAGCTGCAGGATCGAGAGCGCGGTGACCGATTTTCCCGAGCCCGATTCGCCCACGAGCGCCAAGGTCTCGCCGCGTTCGAGATCGAAGCTCACCCCGCGCACGGCGTGGACGGTCTGCTCGCCATGCCCGAAATCGATGGTCAGATCGCGAATCTCGAGGAGGGCCATCAGTTGAGCTTCCGCGGATCGAAGGCGTCGCGCACCGCTTCGCCGATGAAGATGAGAAGGCTCAGCATCACCGCCAGCACGAAGAACGCGGTCAAGCCCAGCCAGGGCGCCTGGAGATTGGCCTTGCCCTGCGCCAGCAGCTCGCCGAGCGAAGGCGAGCCCGGCGGCATGCCGAAGCCGAGGAAATCGAGCGAGGTCAGGGTCGTGATCGAACCGTTCAGGATGAAGGGCAGAAAGGTCAGGGTCGCCACCATCGCATTGGGCAGGACATGGCGCCAGATGATGACGACATTGCCGACGCCGAGCGCGCGCGCGGCGCGGACATAGTCGAAGTTGCGCGCGCGCAGGAATTCGGCGCGCACGAGATCGACGAGTGACATCCAAGAGAAGATCAGCATGATCGCGAGCAGCCACCAGAAATTGGGCTCGACGATGCTGGAGAGGATGATCAGCAGATAGAGCACCGGCAAGCCCGACCAGATCTCGATGAAGCGCTGGAAGGAGATATCGACGAGTCCGCCGTAATAACCTTGGATGGCGCCGGCCGCGACGCCGATGATCGAGCTCGCAACGGTGAGGGTCAGCCCAAACAGAACCGAGATGCGAAAACCGTAGATCAGCCGGGCAAGAACGTCCCGGCCTTGATCGTCGGTGCCGAGCCAGTCGACGCGGTCGGGCGGCGAGGGCGCCGGGGAGGGCAGGGTGTAATTGATCGTGCGGTCGCCGAAGGGAATGAGCGGCCAGACGATGAATCCCTTGGCCTCGATGCGCGTCGCGACGTGGGGGTCGCGATAATCCGCCGAGATCGGCAGATCGCCGCCGAACGCAGTCTCGGGATAATCGGCGAAAACGGGAAAGAAGAAATGCCCGTCATAGCGCACGAGCAGCGGCTGATCGTTGGCGATGAGCTCGGCAACGAGGCTCAGCCCGAACAGCGCGAGAAAGATCCAGAGCGACCAGAAGCCGCGCTTGTTGGCGCGGAAATTGGCGAGGCGCCGCCGGGTCAGCGGGGTCATGCGCCGCGCGTCCCGAAATCGATGCGCGGGTCGACCAGCATATAGGTCAGATCGCTGATGAGCTTCAGCACCAGCCCGACCAGCGTGTAGATATAGAGCGTCGCGAACATGATCGGGTAATCGCGGCCGATGGCGGCCTGGAAGCCCAGCAGGCCGAGCCCGTCGAGCGAAAAGATGACCTCGACGAGCAGCGCGCCGGTGAAGAGGATGCTGACGAAGGCGGCCGGGAACCCGGCGATCACCAGGAGCATCGCGTTGCGGAAGACATGGCCGTAGAGCACGCGTCCCTCGCTCAAGCCCTTCGCGCGGGCGGTTACGACATATTGCTTGTTGATCTCCTCGAGGAAGCAGTTCTTCGTCAGCATGGTGAGGCTGGCGAAGCCGCCGATCACCAGCGACAGCACCGGCAGGGTGATGTGCCAGAAATAATCGCCGATCCGCTGCGGCCAATCGAAGCTCGCCCAATTGTCGGAGGTGAGGCCGCGCAGCGGAAACCAGCTCAGATAGCTGCCGCCGGCGAAGAGCACGATGAGCAATATGGCGAAGAGGAATCCGGGGATCGCATAGCCGACGATGACCACGGCGCTCGACCATACGTCGAAGGCGCTGCCGTCCTTGACCGCCTTGCGGATGCCCAAGGGGATAGAGATGAGGTAGATGAGGAGCGTGGTCCAGAGGCCCAGAGAGATCGACACCGGCAGCTTGTCGGCGATCAACTGAATGACCGGCCGGTCCTGATAGAAACTGCTGCCGAAATCGAAGCGGAGATAGTTCTTCAGCATCATCCAGAAGCGCTCGGGCGCCGGCTTGTCGAAGCCGTAAAGCTTGTTGATCTCGGCGATGAAGGCGGGATCGAGGCCGCGCGCGCCGCGGGATTGACCCGCCGAGGTTGCGCTGTTCGTCAGTTCCCCGCCGGCACCCGAAACGCGCTGCAGCGAGCCGCCGGCCGTGCCCCGCAATTCGGCGATGAGCTGATCGACCGGACCGCCAGGAGCGGCCTGCACGATCACGAAATTGACCAGGATGATGGCGAAGAGCGTCGGGATGATGAGGAGAATGCGCCGGAGCGCGTAGGCCAGCATCAGTCGCGTGCCCGGGAAGCGGTCATTACTTCGCCACCTGCGGCTTCTTCGCTTCCGTGTCGCGGGCGCGTTGGTCGTCATACCACCAGGTGTCGAGCGCCATAGAATAGGGCGGCGAGGTTTTGGGCCGCGCGAATTTGTCCCAGCTCGCGATCCGGAAATAGGAGAGGTACCAATTGGGCACGACGTAATGCCCCCAGCTCAGGACACGGTCGAGCGCATGGGTCCGGGTGACGAGGCTGGCGCGATCGGGCGCGTTGATGAGGAGATCGACCAGGGCATCGACGGCTTTGCTCTTAACGCCCATCAGATTGAAGCTGCCCGGCGCCTCGGCGGCGGACGAGCTCCAATAATCCCGCTGCTCATTGCCGGGGGAAAGCGATTCGCCGATCCCCACCACCGCCATGTCGAAATCGAAATTGCGCAGCCGGTTCTCGTATTGCGCCGGATCGATGGTGCGGACGTCCATCGTCGCGCCGACCCGCGCGATATTTTGCGCGAAAGGCAGCACCACCCGCTCGAATTCCGGCTGCACGAGTAGAAACTCGAAGCGGAATGGCGCGCCCGTCTTGTCGTTGAGCAACTTTCCGCCCTTCACCGACCAGCCGGCTTCGGCAAAGAGCTTCAAGGCCGCACGCAGATTGTCGCGGATATTGCCGGTGCCGTCGGTCTTGGGCGGATCGTATTCCTTCGTGAAGACCTCATCCGGGATCTGGCCCTTCCAGGGATCGAGGAGCTTCAATTCTTCGGGGCTGGGCGTGCCGGTCGCGGCCAGTTCGGAATTCGAAAAATAGCTGCGGCTGCGCGTATAGGCGCCGTAGAAGAGATTCTTGTTGGTCCATTCGAAATCGAACAGATAAGTCACGGCGTCGCGCACGCGTGGATCTTGGAACGGATGGCCTGGGCGCGTATTGAACCCGAATCCCTGCATGCCCTGCGGCAGCTTGTTGGGGATTTCGTCTTTCTTGATGAGGCCCGCGCTTAGTGCCGGGCCGTCATAGCCGATCGCCCAATTCTTCGCGACGTTCTCGGGCCTGATATCGTATTGGCCCGCCTTGAAGGCTTCGAGCGACACGGTCTGATCGCGATAGTAATCGTAGCGGATCGTGTCGAAGTTGTTGCGGCCGCGATTGACCGGCAGATCCTTGCCCCAGTAATCGGCGACGCGCTTATAGGTGATCGCGCGGCCGGGATCGATCGAATCGATCTTGTAAGGTCCGCTGCCCAAGGGCGGATCGAGCGTCGTTTTCTCGAAATCGGCCTTGCTCCAGTACGCTTTGGAGAGCACCGGCATCTCGCCGACGATCGTCGGCAGCTCGCGATTGTTGCCGTTGCGGAAAGTGAATTTGACGCCGCGCGCGCCGACCTTCTCGGCCTTCAGCACATCGGCGTAATAGAGCCGGTAGCGCGGATGGCCTTTCGTCTTCAGGGTATCGAAGGTCCAGACCACATCCTCGGGCGTGATCTGGCTGCCGTCGCTGAAGCGCGCTTGCGGCCGGATCGTATAGACGACCCAACTGCGGTCGGGCGCGACCTCGGCGCTCTCGGCCACGAGTCCGTATTCCGAGGCCGGCTCGTCATAGGACGGCGTCATCAAGGTGTCGAAGATGAGACCAAGTCCGTCGGCCTTGTTGCCCTTCAATTGAAACGGGTTGAGCGTGTCGAACGTTCCGATCGATGCGTATTTGACCGTGCCGCCCTTGGGTGCGTCAGGATTGACGTAATCGAAATGGGTGAAGTTCGGCGGGTATTTGAGATCGCCGAAGAGCGAGAGCCCATGGCGCGGCTCGGCCGAGGCCGGCGCGCCCGAAACCGCCGCGGCAAGGAACGCGGCAAGTCCGAACAAGGCAACGAAGGCGGTTCTTCTGCGGGCCGTCATTGGGCGGCGAGTTTAGAGGAAAATCCCCTGCCCGAGCTATCGCGAGTTTGTGAATCCGGTGTTAGGCGCGGCCAAGAACCGCGCGTGCTTGCCGGCCGAGCGCGCGGCTAGCGGCGGCGACCACGCGTCCGTCGGAGGCGAGATTGAGCTTCTTGCCGAGCCAATCGGTGATCGTGCCGCCGGCGCCTTCGATCACCGGCGCCAGGGCGCAAAAATCGTAAGGTTTCAGATCCGCCTCGACGACGAGATCGACGAAACCGCTGGCCAGGAGCGCATAGGCGTAGCAATCGGCGCCGAAGCGCGCGAGCTTCACCTCCCGCCGTAGCCGTGCGAAGGCGGCGGCATCGCGCTTTTGGAACATCTCGGGCGATGTGGCGTAAAGCGTCGCCGCGTCGAGTCGCCGGCAGGCGCGGCTCTTCACCGCTTTGCCGTTGAACGTGGTCTTGTGCCCGGCCGCGCCGATCCAGCGCTCGCGCAGAATCGGCTGGTCGATGAGTCCGAGCACGGGCTTGCCGCGATAGGTCAGGGCGATGAGCGTGCCGAAGAGCGGCACGCCGCTGATGAAGGATTTCGTGCCGTCGATCGGATCGAGCACCCAGACATAATCGGCGTCGAGCCGCGCGCCGCCATGCTCTTCGCCGAGAATCCCGTGATCCGGGAATCGCGCAGTGATGAGGCGGCGCATCGCGGTTTCGGCGGCGCGATCGGCGATGGTAACGGGCGTGCGGTCGGCTTTCTGGTCGATCGCGATCGGGCGCCGGAAATAGCGCCGGATGATCGCGCCCGAGACATCGGCGAGCCGGGCGGCGAGCGCCAAATGGGCGGCGATGACTTTTCCCGTCATGCCGCGCGCGCGGATCTAAGGTTTGGCGGGCGGGCTGGCGCTGGCCGGGGGTGGAGCGCCGCCGCCCGCGGGGGCGGCCTTCTCGCTCGCGGGCGCCGCCGGCGCTGCCGCGGGTGGGGCGAGGCTCGCGAGCGGCTTGGGGCTGTCGCTCATCGAGTTCAGATAGGCGACGACATTGGCGCGGTCTTCCGCCTTGGGCAGGCCGATGAAGGTCATCTTGGTGCCGTGGGCGAAGCTTTGCGGCTTCCACAACCACTCGTTCAGATTGTCGAGCGTCCAGGTCTGGCCCTTGCCTTTGGTCGTGAGCGCCTCGGAGAAGGCAAAGCCGCCGCGGTCATGGGCGATCTCGTCGCCGAGAATGCCATAGAGGTTGGGACCGATCTTGTTGGGGCCGCCCTTGTTGAAGCTATGGCAGGTGACGCAGAGCTTCGATTTTTCTTCGCCGGCGTGGGCGCTGGCCGCCGCCATCAGCGGCGCGATCGGCTCCGGTCCCGCCGGCGCGCTGCTCGTGGTCGCCGCCGCGGTCTCTTCGCCGCCGGCCACGGCATAGGCCGGCTTTTCGAGCGATCTCGGGTGGACGAGCATATTCGCGACGAGGCCGGACACCATGGCGAGGATCATGGCGGCCAGGACGGCGCCGACGATTTTATTGGCTTCGAACGACATTCGCGGGCCCTTGTGATGGTCCTTATTCCGTGCCGGAGAAAAGCCAATTTTCGCTGACAACTCAAACGAAATATGTTTGAAGCCCTATGCCAGGGGGCGGTCGGCCCGATCCCTGACCCCGGAATTCATGCGGCATAACGCCGCAATCGGGAAAGCTCTATGCTGGCGCTTCACTTCTTCGGGGATTCTCGATCCGTGATGCCGTTGCTCGTGATACCCGCCCGCCTCGCCTCGACGCGTCTGCCGGGCAAGCCGCTCGCCGATATCGGCGGCGTACCGATGATCGTCCATGTCTGGCGCCGCGCCGTCGAAGCGGGGCTCGGTCCCGTCGTGGTGGCGGCGGCCGAACGCGAGATCGTGGCTGCGATCGAGGCCGCGGGCGGCAGGGCGGTGATGACGCGGGCCGATCATCCATCGGGCTCTGACCGGATCTTCGAGGCGGTCTCGGCGCTCGATCCGGATCGCCGGCACGACGTGGTGGTGAATGTCCAGGGCGATCTGCCGTTGCTCGATCCCCAAGCGATCCGCGCCGCGCTCTTGCCGCTCGCCGAGCCGGCGGTCGATATCGCCACCTTGGCGGCGCCCATTGTCGAGGCGGCCGAGCGCGACGCACCGAGCGTCGTGAAGCTCGTGGCCGGCTTCGCGCCCGGCGCTGCGATCGCGCGCGCGCTCTATTTCAGCCGCGCGGTCGTGCCCTGGGGCCAAGGCGCGCATTACCATCACATCGGCCTCTATGCCTATCGCCGCGCCGCGCTCGAGCGTTTCGTCGCGCTGCCGCCTTCCGTGCTCGAGCGGCGCGAGAGCCTCGAACAGCTGCGCGCGCTCGAAGCCGGCATGCGCATCGACGCGGCGCTCGTTGACACGGTTCCCCTGGGTGTCGATACTCCAGCCGACCTCACCCGCGCGCGCGAATTGATGGCCGCGCGCTCCTCATCGAAATCCGCATGAACGCAGCAACCGCTTCGGCCCGCCTCATCGCGTTCCAGGGTGAGGCGGGCGCCTATTCCGATCTCGCCTGCCGCCAGGTCTTCCCGCGCTGGAAGAGCCTGCCTTGCGATGCGTTCGAGGACGCAATCGCGGCGGTCAAGCGCGGACGCGCCGCGCTCGCGATGCTGCCGGTCGAGAATTCGGTCGCGGGCCGCGTCGCCGACATCCATCACCTCCTGCCGGATTCGGGCCTCCAGATCATCGGCGAGCACTATCAGCGCGTGAACCATCACCTCTTGGCGGTGAAGGGCGCGCGGCTCCAGGATCTGAAGATCGTTCGCAGCCATGTCCATGCGCTCTCGCAATGCCGCAAGCTCATCCGCGCGCTGGGCTTGAAGCCCGAGGTCGCGGCCGACACCGCGGGCTCGGCCGCCGAGGTCGCCGCGCGCGGCGACCGCCACGTCGCGGCGATCGCGTCCGAGCTCGCCGGCAAGGTCTATGGCCTCGTCTCGCTCAAGAAGAACATCGAGGATGCGGGTCACAACACGACGCGCTTCCTGATCATGGCGAAGGAGCCCAGGCGCGTTCCGGACAAGGGGCTGGTGGTGACGACCTTCGTCTTCCGCGTGCGCAACGTGCCGGCCGCGCTCTACAAGGCGCTGGGCGGGTTCGCCACCAACGGCGTCAATATGACGAAGCTCGAGAGCTACATGGTCGGCGGACGTTTCACCGCGACGCAATTCTATGCCGATGTCGAGGGCCACCCGGCCGAGCGCAGACTCAAGCTCGCGCTCGAGGAGCTCAAATTCTTCACCGCCGAGATCAAGATCCTCGGCGTCTATCCCGGCCATCCCTTCCGCCGCGACCAGTCGCAAAGCGCCGAGAGCTGAGCTCGCCCATTCGCAGCGCTATCAAGCTAGAACAAAATAGGGACATTTCTGAGCACTGTGCCCGCCTCGGGCCAGTTTTTTTCGGCCCGGACTAGCTGCTGCCGTGGTCTGCTCCGCCGCGACCGGAACCATCAACGTGGTGATGTAAACCGTCGTAGCTATTGCCTCTGCTTCTAGGCGGAAGGGAATAATCGTCGTCGCTCCGTCTTTGCGGTTGGGTGCGCCAGAGCGATCGAAAAAATGTGCCGAGCCCTAAGACAATTACGGCTCCGCCGAAGATCAAAATCGCGGCTTGCATCACCGCCCGAGCCAATCCTCCAGCAGCCGCCGCGCGATCGAGTCGCGCCGCGGCAGGCGGAACTGCTCGTCGTCCTGATGGGTGAGCAGCCAGGATTTCTCGTACCAGCGCGCGTCTTCCAATTCGGTCTGGTCGACCTCGATGCGGGTGCTGCGCGCGCTCGCATGAAAGCCGAGCATCAAGGAGGCAGGGAAGGGCCAGGGCTGCGACGAGTGATAGACGATCTCGTCGAGCGTGACCTTGGTCTCTTCATAGACTTCGCGCGCGACCGCCTCTTCGAGACTCTCGCCTGGCTCGACGAAACCGGCCAAGGTCGAATGCATGCCTTGCGGCCACGCCTTCTGGCGCCCCAAAAGACAACGCTCGCCGTCATGGACGAGCATGATGACCGCCGGATCGGTGCGCGGGAAATGCACCGCGTTGCAGGCGGCATTGGTGCAGCGCCGTACATGGCCCGCGTCCTCCGCGACCGTCGGGCTGCCGCACACGCCGCAAAACCCGTGGCGGCTGTGCCAATAGGCAAGCCCGCGCGCATAAGCCAAGAGCGAGCCTTCGCCGCGCGGCAGCACCGGGCCGACGCGGCGCAGATCGATGAACTCGGCCGGCACCGCGCTGCGGATCGCCGCCAAGGGGGCCTCGAGCGAAGAAAGATCGCAGGCGAAATAGGCGCATTCCTCGTGCAGGCCTAACAGCACCGTGGCGCTGGTCTCGGCCATGATTGCGTCGGATCCGAGCATGATCGCGCGCGGCTCGGCGCCGGCGCCGCCGGCGATGAGGTTGAGGCCGCGCCAGACCGGAACGAAGCGGCTCGACGCATGGGCGCGCCGTTCCGCGAGCCAAGCCGCGTCCTTGCGCAAATGCGAGACGCGGTCGAGGCCGCCCGAATAGAAATTCAAGGTTTTCTTGTTCGATTCCGGCATCTTGTTTCCTTTACCCCCAATCCAAGATAGAGCCTTGCGCGCGCCGCCGCCCGGCCTGATATAGTCCCCTCGGGAGGCTGGCGGTGGACAGGTCCCTCGCCAACCCGGTCAGGTCCGGAAGGAAGCAGCCGTAACGAGTTTCGGCCTGGGTCGTTGTCCAGTCTCCCACCTTTATCTTCTCCTCGCGATGGAGGCGTCATGAGCGAGCCGGGCAGCGCCTATCGCGTGCTCGCGCGCAAATACCGGCCCAGCACCTTCGCCGAGCTGATCGGCCAAGAGGCGATGGTGCGCACGCTCGAAAACGCCATCGCCACCGGACGGATCGCTCACGCCTTCATCCTGACCGGCGTGCGCGGCGTCGGCAAGACCACCACCGCGCGCATCATTGCCCGCGCCTTGAACTGCATCGGGCCCGACGGCAAGGGCGGACCGACCGCGAGCCCCTGCGGCGTGTGCGATCCATGCCGGTCCATCGCCGAGGATCGCCATGTCGACGTGATGGAGATGGACGCGGCCTCGCGCACCGGCGTCGACGAGATCCGCGAGCTGACCGATGGCGTGCGCTACAAGCCGGTCTCGGCGCGCTTCAAGATCTATATCATCGACGAAGTGCACATGCTCTCGAAGGCGGCGTTCAACGCGCTGTTGAAGACGCTCGAAGAGCCGCCGCCCGACGTCAAATTCATCTTCGCCACCACCGAGATCCACAAGGTGCCGGTGACGGTGCTGTCGCGCTGCCAGCGCTTCTCCTTGCGCCGCGTGCCGCAGGATCTGCTGGCCGCGCATTACGCCAAGATCTGCGTTGCGGAAAAGGTCGAGGCCGAGCCCGGCGCGATCGCCTTGATCGCGCGTGCGGCCGACGGCTCGGTGCGCGACGGGCTCTCGATCCTCGATCAGGCGATGGCGCTGGGCGGCAATGCGGTGACCGAATCCTCGGTGCGCGAGATGCTCGGCATTGCCGATCGCGGCCTAGTCTTCGACCTCTTGGAAGCGGTCTTGAAGGGCGATGCGCCGGGCGCGCTCGCGCAGATGAAATCGCTCTACGAAGGCGGCGCCGATCCGGTGATCGTGCTGCAGGATCTTCTGGAGCTGGCGAATTTCCTCACGCGGATGAAGCTCGCGCCCAATGCGGGCGAGGGCGATCCCTCGATGGAGGGCGAGCGCGCCCGCGCCGCGCCCCTGGCGGCAAAGCTCGGCATCCCCGCGCTGACCCGCGCCTGGCAGCTTCTCCTCAAGGGTCTCGGTGAAGCGCAGGCCGCGCCCTCGCCCTTGCAGGCGGCCGAGATGGTGCTGGTGCGCCTGGCCTATGTCGCCGATTTGCCGGCCCCGTCGGAGCTTATTCGCGCGCTCGAGAACGCGCCGGCGGCGCCATCGGCCGGCGCGCCGCCGCGCGCCAGTGCCAATCCCGGCGCCGCACCGGCGCGCGGGGGCGGCGGTGCTTTCGACAAGAGCGCCGGCGGCGCTTCTGCGGTCGGCAGTCTTGCCGTGCGCGAGGCGCCGGTGCCTTCCTCCGCTGCCCCGCAGCCGCAAAGCTTTCTCCAGGTGGTCGAGCTGTTCGAGAAGCATCACGAGGCGGTGTTGCGCGCGCACCTTTGGGCGCATATGCATCTGGTGCATTTCGAGCCGGGCCGCATCGAGCTGCGCCCGAGCGAGGGGGCGCCGCGCGATCTGTCCAACCGGCTCGGCAGCCTCCTCACCCAATGGACCGGGCAGCGCTGGGTCGTCAGCGTCTCGAGCGAATTGGGCGAGCCCAGCCTCAAGGAACAAGCCGAGACGCGGACGCAATCCTTGAAGAGCGAGGCGGCGCGCGAGCCGCTGGTGCGCGCGGTGCTGGAGGCTTTCCCCGGCGCGCGGATCGAGAGCGTGCGCGAGATCGCGCCGGCAGTGACCGAGCCCGTGCCCGATGCCGAAGAGCTTTCCGAAGGAGACGAGAATTCATGAAAAATCTTGGCCAGATGCTGAAGCAGGCGCAGGAGATGCAATCGCGCATGGCCGAGCTTCAGGCGCAGCTCGCCGCGGTCGAGATGACCGGCAGCTCGGGCGGCGGCATGGTCCAGGTGACGCTCAACGGCAAGGGCGAGATGAAGAAGGTCACGATCGACAAATCGCTCATGGTCCCCGACGAGACCGAGGTGCTGGAGGATCTGATCCTCGCCGCCTCGAACGACGCCAAGGCGCGGGTCGAGGCGCACGTGTCGGCCGAGATGCAAAAGCTCACCGGCGGGTTGCAATTGCCGCCCGGCATGAAGCTGCCGTTCTAGCGTGCGCCTATGTTGCGTTCACCCCCTCCCCAACCCTCCCCCTTCAAGGGGGAGGGGGACGATACTTTTTCCCCTCCCCCCTTGAGGGGGAGGGCAAGGGCGGGGGGACGATGACCGAGCTCGAACGCCTCATCCAGCTTCTGGCGAAGCTGCCGGGGCTCGGCCCGCGCTCGGCCCGGCGGGCGGCGCTCTTTCTCGTCAAGCGTCGCGAATCGCTGATGGAGCCCTTGGCGGACGCGCTCACCGAAGCCGCGAAGACGGTCCATCCCTGCTCGATCTGCGGCAATCTCGATACGGTCGATCCCTGCGCGCTCTGCGCCGATCCCAAGCGCGACGCCGGGCTCATCTGCGTCGTCGAGGATGTGGCCGATCTCTGGGCGCTCGAGCGCGCGCATGCCTTCAAGGGGCGTTATCACGTGCTCGGCGGCACGCTCTCGGCCTTGGATGGCGTGGGGCCCGGAGAGCTGCGCATCGAATCGCTGGTCCAGCGCGTGAAGGAAGGCCGTGTACGCGAAGTCATCCTCGCGATGAACGCGACGGTCGAGGGCCAGACCACGGCGCATTACATCATCGATCGCCTGTCGGGTTCGGGCGCCCAGGTCTCGCGCCTCGCCCATGGCGTGCCGGTCGGCGGCGAGCTCGATTATCTCGACGACGGAACGCTCACCGCTGCGCTCGCGGCGCGCACGGCGGTGAAGAGCGGCACGCTCTGACGCTGGGTTAGCGAACGAGGCGGGGTGTCGCGGGCGGCACCGGCAATTCCTCGCGCACCTCAGCCGACTCGCCTTCGATCAAGGTGTCGACCGCGGTGACCGAATAGACCGGTAAGTTGGGCGGCAGCGGCTTGCCCGGTTGCAGCCCCAGCGCCGCGAGACGGCGCGCGCGCGGCAGCACGAAGCGGTTTGCGGAATTGGCGAATTTCGCGAAGTACTCGGCGGCCCGGCCGAGATTCTTGCCGACATCGGCGACATGCCCCAGGGCGCCGGTCAAACCATCGAGCAACCCTTCTGCCGCCGCGACGATGCGCTGCTGGTTCTCGACCTGGCGCATCAGATTGATCTCGGCCGAGGCGAGCGAGATGAGGCAATGCAAGGTCGTCGGGCCGGCGAGATAGATGCCGCGGGCACGCGCATTGTGGAGGAATTCCGGATCGGCGCGGTTGAGCTTGTCGAGCGCGGCCTCGTTTGGGAGATACATCACGCTCACCGTTCGCGCGATCTCCTGCTCATGGCCAGAATCGCGCCAGGAGCTGCGGATCGCGCTGGCGTAATCCTTCTCGCTCAAGGCGCGCAGGTGCTGGTTCATGGTGCGGCCGAGATTGCGATAGGCTTCCTCTTCGCCGGGGGTGCCTTCGCTCGCGGCAATCTCCAGGAGATATTTCGACGCCTTGCTGTCGATCACCATCACGCCGTTGGAAGGCAGGAACACGACGGCGTCGGGGCGCAGCCGCCGGCCTTCCTCGTCTTGGGTGCTGAATTGCAGCTGGAAATCGCGGCCCTGCTCGAGCCCGAAGGATTTGAGCGTATTGGCGAGCCCCACCTCGGCCAGCTGCCCCGCGCCCGAGGGGTTGGATAGCGAGCGCCACACCGTATCGAGGACCCGGCCGTTTTCCTGGATGCGGCCTTCCAGGGCGGCCACCGCATTCGCCAGGGTCTCGACCTGTTTCAGGAAGGTCTCGCTCGCCGAATGGATGCGTTTCTCGGCGTCTTCCTTCGATTCGGCGTTTTCGCGCTTGTGGTCTTCGAGCAGCTTCGAGGAGAGCTGCGTCCCGCCTTCGAGCAAGGCCGCCTTCGCCGAGATCAGCATTTCCTGCTGCACGCGCTCGGACTCCGCCATGCGCGTTTGCGCGTCGGCCAGTTGCTGGCGGGTGGCGGCAAGCTCGGTCTCGGCCGTAAGGCGCGCCGCCACGGCGTTTTCGCGCTCCTGAGTCAATTCGGCAGCGCGCTTTTCGAGCTCCGCGAGCCGCGCTTCGGCGACGATCCGCCTGTGCGCTTCGCGGCCGCGAAAGAAGAGCACGGCCCCGGCCGCGACGGCCAAGGTAAGCAGGACGATGAGCAATGTTTCCATCGAACCATTTTACCCGAAATCGCCGCCGGGCAAGGAAATGCGGCGTCAGGGAGGGTCGCCGGCATCGCATGGCGGCCCGTTCGTCCGGCCGTTGACGGGAGCGGCAACGAGCCTTACCTAAAGGCGGCCATGGCGATTCTCCCGATCATCACCGCGCCCGACCCGCGCCTCAACCGTCCGGCCCAGCGCGTGACGAAGGTCGATGCGTCGATTCGCAAGCTCATGGACGACATGCTCGAGACCATGTACCAGGCGCCGGGGATCGGCCTCGCCGCGCCGCAGGTCGGTGTCTTGAAGCGCGTGATCGTAGTCGATTGCGCCAAGGCGGAGGAGAAGCCACAGCCCTACAAGCTCGCCAACCCCGAAATTCTCTGGCGCTCGCAAGAGATGCTGGTCAACAGCGAGGGCTGCCTGTCCTTGCCCGAGCATTACGCCGATGTCGAGCGCCCGGCCGAGATCAAGGTCCGCTATCTCGACGAGCAGGACGAGGTGCGCGAGCTGCACGCCAAGGGCTTGCTCGCGACCTGCATCCAGCACGAGATCGACCACCTCGAAGGCGTGCTCTTCGTCGATCATATCTCGGCGCTCAAGCGCAACATCATCCTGCGTAAGCTCGCCAAGCTGAAACGGCAGAAAGTCCCGGCTCCGGTCTGAGCCGGACTCTCATGACCAGACGTCGCTTGGCCTTCATGGGGACGCCAGATTTCGCGGCTGCGATCCTCGATGCCTTGATCGCCGCCGGCCACGATATCGCCGCCGTCTATTGCCAGCCGCCGCGCCAAGCCGGTCGCGGCCACCGAATCGCGCCGTCGCCGGTGCAGCGTCGCGCGGAAGAGGCCGGGCTTCCCGTCCGCCATCCCGAACGGTTGGGCGCCGAGGAAGGGCGCGAATTCGCGGCGCTCGATCTCGACATCGCGGTGGTCGCGGCCTATGGGCTCATCCTGCCGCAAGCCGTCCTCGACGCGCCGCGCCTGGGTTGCATCAACGTCCATGCCTCGCTTCTGCCGCGCTGGCGGGGTGCGGCCCCCATCGAGCGCGCGATCCTGGCCGGCGATCGCGAGACCGGCATCACCATCATGCGCATGGAAGAAGGCCTCGATACCGGCCCGATTCTCCTGGCCGAGCCCTGGCCGATCCGCCCAGACGCGACCGCGGCGAGCCTGCGGCAGGATCTTGCGGCGCTCGGCGCGCGGCTGATCCTGAAGGCGCTCGAGGAGGTCGAGGATCTGGTCCCGAAGCCGCAGCCGGCCGAAGGCGTAACCTATGCCAAGAAGATCGCGCGCGAGGAAGGACGCATCGATTGGCGGCTTCCGGCGGCGGCGCTCGAACGCCAGGTGCGCGCGCTCGATTGCTGGTTCGAGGCCAAGAGCGAGCGCATCAAGCTGCTCGCTGCCATGCCGGCCGAGGGCAGCGGCGCCCCCGGCACCGTGCTCGATGCCGCGCCCGGCATCGCCTGCGGCTCGGGCGCGCTGCGCCTTCTGAAGCTGCAACGGCCGGGCCGTGCCGCGCTCGACGGCCAAGCTTTCCTGCGCGGCTTCGATCTGCCTCCCGGAACCGTGCTGCCATGCCCCGCTTCAAGCTGACGCTCGAATATGACGGCACCGGCCTCGTCGGCTGGCAGCGCCAGAACAACGGATTGTCCGTGCAGGAGATTCTGGAGATTGCGGTCGAACGCTTCTGCGGCACGAAGATCGTTGTCCACGGGGCCGGCCGCACCGATGCCGGCGTCCATGCGCTGGGCCAGGTCGCGCATCTCGACCTGCCGAAAGACTCATCGCCCGATGTGATCCGCAACGCGCTGAATCAGCATGTGAAGCCCCATGCCGTGGCGGTGCTCGATGTCGCGCGCGTCGACGAGCATTTCGACGCGAGGCGCTCGGCACGCGGACGGGTCTATCGCTATCGCATCCTCAACCGCCGCCCGCAGGCGGTGCTCGAACGGTCGCGCGTCTGGCATGTCGGCGTGCCGCTCGACGCCGCCGCGATGCAAGAGGGCGCGAATTTGCTGATCGGCCGCCATGATTTCTCGAGCTTTCGCGATTCCATGTGCCAGGCGCGCTCGCCGGTGAAGACGCTCGATGCGCTTGCGGTGACGCGCCACGGCGACGAGATCGTGATCGACGCGCGGGCGCGCTCGTTCCTTCATCACCAGGTGCGCAACATGGTCGGCACCTTGAAGCTGGTTGGCGCCGGCAAATGGAAGGTCGCGCGCGTGGCCGAAGCGCTCGTGGCGCGCGACCGCCGCGCCGGCGGCCCGACCGCGCCGCCCGAAGGGCTTTATCTCGTCGAAGTGGTCTATCCCGCGTCCTCAGCGTGCGGCTAATAGAGACTCGTCGCGATCGCGACCACGAAAGAGCCCAGCACGACATCGATGAAGACGACCCCTGCCGCGATCCATCCGCCGGCGCCAATCGCGACCAGCGCGATGAACCACTCATAGGCAAGGAGGACGAGATAGGCGAGCACATCGACATTCGGGCCGAGGCCTTGGGGCAGCACCCGGTCGATGACGAGGCCGACGAGAAGCAGAAAGGCGGTCTGCAGTGCCTGCGACCAATTATAGGCGACGATGAACTCGAAGCCTTGTTCCTCGCGACCGAGACCGCGGCAGAGGCCGAGGATCAGCAAGGGGAAAGCCGTCCAGGCGATGACGTAGCCGATGGATTCGACCAGGAGGATGTGCGGGAGCCCCGATCGCGCGATCGTCTCGGTATCGAGGCGCATGAAGAGCAGGATGAGGAATCCGGGATAGCATAACGCTGCCGACCAGAACGAGCGCCAGACGCCGCGATGGCTCAGATCGAAGAGCCGCATCGCGCTGCGATCGAGCCGGGCGAGGCGCCAGGTCGCATAAAGTGCTTGAACGACCTCGCCCGAGCGGGGCATTAGGCCCTCGCGAAATAAAGCTCGAGTGCGGTGCGATAAATCTCGGTCAGCGCGGCGAGATCGGCGACGGGCGCGCGCTCGTCGACCTTGTGCATGGTCAGCCCCACAAGGCCGAATTCCGCGACCGGGCAATAGTGATGGATGAAGCGCGCGTCGGACGTGCCGCCCGTGGTGCTCAGCTCCGGCTTCAGGCCGGTGACCTTGGCGATGGCGCGCTCGAGCATCGTGCTGACCTCGCCCGGCGGCGTCAGGAAAGATTCGCCGCTGACCTGGATCCTGAGCTCATAGCGCCCGCCCGCGGCGTCGAGCTTTTCCCGCAGCCAGGCTTCGAGCTTCCCGCTCGTCCATTGATCGTTGAAGCGGATGTTGAAGACCGCGCGCGCCGTGCCCGGAATGACGTTGGTGGTGGGATTGCCGATATCGATGGTCGAGATTTGCAGATCGGTCGGCGGAAAGCGCTCATTGCCGCGATCGATCGGCGCGGCGAGCAAGGCCGAGAGCATCGTGAGGAGCCGATGCGCGGCATTGTCGGCGAGATGCGGATTGGCGGTGTGGCCCTGGATGCCCGTGACCGTCAAGAATCCGTTGAGGCTGCCGCGCCGGCCGATCTTCACCATATCGCCGAGCTTCTTGGCGCTTGTCGGCTCGCCGACGATGCAGAGGTCGAGCTTCTCGCCGCGCTTTGCGGCCCATTCCAAGAGCTTGCGCGTGCCGTTGATCGCCGCGGCCTCTTCATCGCCGGTGATGAGGAGGCTGATCGAGTTGTCGAAAGCAGTATTCGCTTCGAGGAAGCGCGACGCGGCGGCAACGAAACAGGCGATGGCGCCCTTCATGTCGGAAGCGCCGCGGCCGTAAAGCGAGCCTTCGAGTACCTGTCCGCCGAAGGGCTCGACCGACCAGCTCTTGAGATCGCCGGGCGGGACCACGTCGGTGTGGCCGGCGAAGCAGAAATTGCGCCCCGCGCCGCCGCGCCGCGCATAGAGATTGAGGATCGGTGCCGCGCCTTCCTCAGCGAACTCCAGCACATGGCACGTAAAGCCCAGCGCTTCGAGCGTCGTCGCCAGGAGCGGGATCGCGCCCTCGTCCCTCGGCGTCACGGACGGTTTGCGGATGAGCGCGGCGGCGAGTTCGACCGGGTCGAGCGCCATCAGTCGCGCAGCAGCTCGTTGATCGAGGTGCGGCTGCGCGTCTTCGCATCGACGCGCTTGACGATGACGCAGCAGGCAAGGCTCGGCCCCGGCGTTCCGTCGGCAAGCGGCTTGCCCGGCAGATTGCCCGGCACCACCACGGCATAGGCCGGCACGCGGCCCAGGAAAGTCTCGCCCGTCGCGCGATCGACGATCTTGGTCGAGGCGCCGACGAAACAGCCCATGGCGAGGACGGCGCCTTCCTCGACGATGACGCCCTCGGCCACTTCGCTGCGCGCGCCGATGAAGCAATTGTCCTCGAGGATGACCGGCTCGGCCTGAAGCGGCTCGAGCACGCCGCCGATGCCGGCGCCACCGGAGATGTGACAATTCTTGCCGATCTGCGCGCAGGAGCCGACCGTCGCCCAGGTGTCGATCATGGTGCCGCTATCGACATAGGCGCCGACATTGACGAAGGACGGCATCAACACGACGCCGGGCGCGATATAGGCCGAGCGGCGCACGATGCTGCCCGGCACGGCGCGGAACCCGGCCTCGCGGAATTGCGGCGCTCCCCAGCCCGCGGCCTTGGCCGCGATCTTGTCCCACCACGGCGCGCCGCCGGGGCCGCCCGCGATCGTCGAATTGTCGTTGAGGCGGAAGGACAGGAGCACGGCCTTCTTGAGCCATTGATTGACCCGCCATTTGCCGTCCGCCTTCTCGGCGACGCGCAGCTTGCCGGTGTCGAGCAAGGAGAGTGCGGCGTCGACCGCCTCGCGCACTGCTCCAGTGGTCGCGGCGCTGACGCCGTCGCGCGCCTCCCAGGCGGCGTTGATGATGGTTTCGAGCTGGTTGGGGCTGTTCAGGGCGCTCATGAGGCGGGACCATGCGGGAGGTCCCGAGACGTGTCAACCGCGCGCCGGCACCGCGGCGAGAAAGGGCGCGAGCGCGTCGATCTTGTGATGGATATGCGCGTCGTGCCCGTCGGCCTCGGCATGCGGACCGCCCGTGATCCAGACCGTGGTCATGCCGAGCGCCGCCGCCGGCGGGAGGTTCTTGGCCATATCCTCGACCATCGCGGCGCGGCGCGGCTCGATCGCATGGCGGCGGACGAAATCGGCATAGACCGCGGGTTCGGGCTTCGGCCGGTAGTCGCAGGCGATGATGTCGTGAATCGCCGCGAAATGATGGTCGAGCGCCAAGCGCGCGAGCACGCGCTCGGCGTGACGTTGCGTGCTGTTGGTGAAGACGAGCTTGCGCCCCGGCAGGCGCGCCAGCGCCGCGTCCAAGGCCTCGTCCCGCTGCACGGGCGACAGGTCAATCTCATGGACGTAATCGAGAAAGCGCCCCGGCTCCATGCCGTATTCGTTCATCAGGCCGCGCAGGGTCGTGCCGTGCTCGGTATAGAAATGCCGGCGCAGCGCGTGCGCGGCCGCGTGGTCGAGCCGGAGCTCTTCCATGATGAAAGCGGCCATGCGTTGCTCCATTTCGGCGAAGAGCCGGCACGAGGCCGGATAAAGCGTATTGTCGAGATCGAAAATCCAGGTCTCGATCTCGTGCAAAGGCTGTCCGGCATTGCGCGCGCGGGGAGAAGAGGGAGCGCCTTCCATGGCCCAGATATGGGCCCGCAACAAGCCCTTGTCGATCCTTGACGCCGTTGGACACGCCACCGGCATGCCCAACGGCCCCAAGTCCGCCGTCCCGTGGGGCGAGACGGCGCCGCGGAAACCTTCTAGTGCACCAACCCGCTCGGCAGCGGCGCGAAGGCCACGCCCCTTTGCTGCCCGCCTCGCGTGGTGACCCAACCGCTCAAAGCCAGAATTCCCATGCCGAGAAAGAAATTCGCCGCGGCAACCCATGCCAGATGGCGCATCACCGCGGACAAGGGGAACGCGTGCGGCGTGCCGAGGGTTAGACAGGCGTCGGCCGCCGCCTCATCGATGGCGCTGCCGATGAAACCCAGGCAAAACCAGACGACGGCGAAGGCCGTGACGGCCGCACCGGCCCGCCCGGGCGAAAAACGCTGTCCGAGACGCCGCAGCGCGGAAGGAAAATCGCTATCGAACGCCCGCAGGCCCGCCGAAGCGCCGCGGCTTTCCTTCCTTGAGCTTCCCTCCGTCTGGAGCTTCATGATCTTGGGTCAGGCCCTCGGGTTTTTCATATCACTCTGCTGGCAAAATCCATGCCGCCTGTTAACCAATTGAAATAAAAAAGAATAATCTCTGAAGAGAAACCATTTTGCATGAATTCGATCCAGCCCTTGATCAATTATTGTGCAATGCAAAATCAACCTGCAGATCCAAATGGCGGCATAGGGCGCGGCCCGCCATTGGTTGGCGATACGAGCCGGCATGGCCCGCTTATTGCGACATCGGCCCCAAGGAACTCGATTGCGGGTCTCGCGCCGAGGACATGGGCTTGCGGATATTGGTCATCGACGAGGATCGGGCGCGCGCGGATGCGCTGGTGCAATCGCTGACGGCCGCCGGCTACGAGACGGTGGGCGTGATCGATCTCAAGGACGATCTCTTTGCCAAGGTCCGCGATCTGGCACCCGATCTCATCATCGTCGACATGGAATCGCCCTCGCGCGACACGCTCGAGGATATGCGTCGCATCACCGCCGATCGCCCGCGTCCCATCGTCATGTTCGTCGATCAATCGGACGAATCGATCACCGAAGAGGCGATGCGCGTCGGCATTTCGGCCTATGTCATCGACGGACTCAATCCGGCGCGCGTCAAGCCGATCCTCGATGTCGCGGTCGCGCGCTTCACGGCGTATCAGAAACTGCGCAGCGAGTTGGAACAGGCGAAGATGGATCTGGCCGAGCGCAAGATCATCGAACGGGCGAAGGCGTTGCTGATCAAGAGCCGCGGCATTCCCGAAGACCAGGCGCATCGCTTGTTGCAGAAGCTGGCGATGGACCAGAATCAACGTCTCGTCGAAGTCGCGCGCTCGATTCTCGCGCTCGCGCAAGTCTTCCTGCGCGACGATTGAATCGCGCCCGAATTCGCTCAATGCGCCGCCAAATTAGGCAAGGCCCGTCGACGCTCAAAAAGCGCGCAATGAAAATTCACGCGGAAACCTGCGGATTCCCTCGCTCGCATGCCAGCTCACGCCGCTGGCACGTGATTTGCTTCGCTTGAGATAGCTGCGCGGGCCAATGGCGGTTCGGCGGCGAACCTCGACAGGTTCGACACGGGACAACGGCGTCCTCCCACGGATCACGCGATCCGTGAGACGGGACGCCGTATTTGTTTTTGGAGAGCGTGCTTGGTGCAGATCGGTTTCGACAGTCTTGAGACGCGCACGGTAACGCTCGGCTTCATCCCTTTGCTCGATTGCGCGCCCTTGGTGATCGCGCGCGACAAGGGATTCTTCCGCCGTCAGGGACTCGACGTTCTGCTGCTGCGCGAGCGCTCCTGGGCTTCGCTCCGCGATCGCGTCGCCTTGGGGATGCTCGATGGCGGTCAGATGCTTCAAGCCATCCCGCTCGCCGCGACCGCCGGGCTGGGCGGACTCAAAGTGCCAATGGTCACCGCCTGCGTGCTCAATCTCGGCGGCAACGGCATCACGGTCTCGATCGAGCTATGGGAGAGGATGCGCGCGATCGACGCGCAATCCGCCGATAGCGCGCTCGCCGCCGCGGTCAGCTTGGCCCAGATCGTGGCGCAGCGGCGCGCGGACGGCGCGCCGCCGATGACCTTCGCGATCACCTTTCCCTATTCGTCGCATAATTACGAGCTGCGGCTATGGCTGACGGCGGGCGGCCTCGATCCCGATAAGGATTTGCGCCTTGTCGTCGTGCCGCCGCAGCAGATGCTGTCGCATCTCACCGCGGGACGCATCGACGGCTATTGCGTCGGTGCGCCATGGAATTCGATGGCGGCGGTTCAAGGCGTCGGGCGCAGCGTCGCGGCGAAATGCGATCTCTGGGAGAATGCGCCCGAAAAAGTGCTCGGCGTCACGCGGCTTTGGGCCGAGCGTCACCCCAATACCCATCGCGCCGTGCTGCGCGCCTTGATCGAGGCCTGTATCTGGCTCGACGAGCCCGCGCATCACGACGAGGCCGCGGCCTTGCTCGCCCAGCCGGGCATCGTCAACGCGCCGGCAGCGTTGCTCGGCGCGTTGCTGGCCGGCCGTTTCTTCGTCGAGTGCGAAAAGCCGCCTCGCCGCTTGCCGGATTTCATCGTCTTTCACCGGTACGCGGCGAATTTTCCGTGGCGCTCGCACAGTTTGTGGACGCTTTCGGCGATGCGGCGCGCGGGGCAGATCGGCGCCGAGCAGGATCTCCACGCGCTCGCCGCTCAGATTGTGGCGGCCGACACCTATCGCGCGGTCGCGGCCGAGCTTGGCCTGCCGGCGCCCACCATCGACGACAAGAGCGAGGGCACCCACGCGACGGGCTGGACGCTTTTGCAAGCGACGCGGCCGATAGCGATGGGTCCCGACCGTCTCCTGGGCGGCGCGCTGTTCGAGCCTGGGCGCGTGAGCGACACGCCGGCGCCGGCCGGTCGGCAACACGGACTTTCCTGATGGCAACGAGGATCGAAACGATGGCAAGAGCGAACCGACGCGGCAACGGCCAGCGCAAAATCGAAGCGCTCTCGCGCCGCGAACTCCTGAAGCGCGGCGCCGGGGCGATGGTGATCGCGGGGCTGGGCGTCTCGGCGGCGCGCGCGGCCACGCCGGCGGTCGAGAAGGACACGCTCAAATTCGGCTTCATCAAGCTCACCGACATGGCGCCCTTGGCGATCGCCAAAGAGCTCGGCTATTTCGAGGATGAAGGCCTCTATGTCAGCGTCGAGCCGCAGGCGAATTGGAAAGTGCTGCTCGACCGCGTGATCACCGGCGAGCTCGACGGCGCGCATATGCTCGCGGGCCAGCCGCTCGGCGCCACGCTCGGCGTCGGCACCCGGGCGCACATCATCACGCCCTTCTCGATGGATCTGAACGGCAACGGGATCACGGTCTCGAATGCGGTGTGGGCGGCGATGAAGAAGCACGTCCCGCTTCGCGGCGACGGCAAGCCCCTGCACCCGATCAAGGCCGACGCGCTGAAGCCCGTGGTGCAGCAATACAAGAGCGACGGCAAGCCCTTCAACATGGGCATGGTGTTTCCGCTCTCGACCCATAATTACGAGCTGCGTTACTGGCTCGCCGCGGGCGGCATCCATCCCGGCTTTTATTCGCCGACGGATACGAGCGGCCAGATCATGGCCGACGTGCTCCTCTCGGTGACGCCGCCGCCGCAAATGCCGTCGACCCTCGAGGCCGGCACCATTCTCGGCTATTGCGTCGGCGAGCCTTGGAACCAGCAGGCGGTGTTCAAGAAGATCGGCGTTCCCGTCATCGCCGATTACGAGATCTGGAAGAACAAGCCCGAGAAAGTGTTCGGCATCACCGCCGAATTCGCGGCCAAGTATCCCAATACGACTCTGGCGCTGACCAAGGCGCTGATCCGCGCCGGCATGTGGCTCGACGCCAAAGACAACGCGAACCGGCTCCAGGCCGTAAAGATCCTGGCGCGCCCCGACTATGTCGGCGCCGATGCCGACGTCATCGCGAATTCCATGACCGGGACCTTCGAGTACGAATCCGGCGACAAGCGGCCCGCGCCCGATTTCAACGTCTTCTTCCGCTATTTCGCGACCCAGCCCTTTTATTCGCATGCGATCTGGTATCTGACGCAAATGCGGCGTTGGGGGCAGATCGCGACCGACCAGCCCGACAGCTGGTACGACGCGACGGCCAAGAGCGTCTATCGGCCCGATCTCTATCTCGCGGCGGCACAGAAGCTGGTCGACGAGGGCAAGGCGAAGAAGCCCGACTTCCTGTGGGACAGCGACGGCTATCGCCCGCCCTCCAACGAATTCATCGACGGCATCGAATATGACGGCCGGAAACCCAATGCCTATCTGGCGAAGCTGACGATCGGGCTCAAAGCGGATCAGCGCGTGGCGGGCAACAAGGTCACGGAATGACCCCGAATCCGGGAACGATCGAAGAAAGGAGCCCATCGCCCATGACCTCGCTGACCGACTTCGCCGCCGCGCCGGGCCGAGCCGTGGAAGGCCGCCGCCGCGTCATCGGCGCGATCGAGAGATCGTCGGGCTTTCTGAAATTGCTCGGCCTCGGCTGGATCGCGCCGCTGCTGCTCCTGTCGCTCGGCGACGATCCCAAGGCCCAGAGCAAGGAGCTGTGGCGCCAACTCGGCATTCCGATCCTGGCGATCGTCGTCTTCATCGGCCTTTGGGGCGTGCTGGCGCCCCGCGTGCATACGAGCCTCGGCGTGCTGCCGGGGCCAGTCCAAGTCTGGGCCCAGGCCGAGAATCTCTATGCCGATTACCGCGCCGAGCGGCAGCGCCGGCATGATTTCTACGCGCGCCAGGAAAAGCGCAACGCCGAACTGCTCGCGGCCGACCCCTCGGCCGCGGTCAAGATCCATCCCTATACCGGCCAGCCCACCTTCCTCGACCAGATTTTCACGAGCCTCGAGACCGTTTTCGCCGGCTTCATGCTCGCGACCCTGATCGCGGTTCCGCTGGGCGTGATGTGTGGGCTTTCGCCGACCATCAACGCGGCGTTCAACCCGCTGGTGCAGTTGTTCAAGCCGGTCTCGCCGCTCGCCTGGCTGCCGATCGTCACGATGGTCGTCAGCGCGCTTTATGTGAGCGACAACCCGGCGCTGCCCAAATCCTTCCTGGTCTCGGCGATCACCGTGACTTTATGTTCGCTGTGGCCGACGCTCATCAACACCTCGCTCGGCGTCGCGTCGATCGACCGCGATCTTGTCAATGTCGGGCGCGTCTTGCGGCTGAGCTGGCCGACCACGGTGATGCGGCTCGTGCTGCCTTCGTCGCTGCCTTTCATCTTCACCGGCTTGCGGCTCTCGCTTGGCGTCGGCTGGATGGTGCTGATCGCGGCCGAGATGCTGGCGCAGAATCCGGGCTTGGGGAAATTCGTCTGGGACGAGTTCCAGAACGGGTCCTCCCAATCGCTTTCGAAGATCATCGTCGCGGTCCTCGTCATCGGCATCATCGGATTCATTCTCGACAGGGTGATGCTGGCGCTGCAAGCGACCTTCACCTACTCGGCGACGCGGTGAGGACGCGATGCCGATTCTGACGCTCGACAAGGTGAGCAAGGGCTACGGCACGGATGCCGGCCGCACCGCGGTGCTGCACGATATCTCGCTTGCGATCGAGGAAGGAGAATTCGTCGCCATCGTCGGCTTCTCCGGCGCCGGCAAGACGACGCTCATCTCGCTGATGGCGGGTTTGATCGAGCCCGATGCCGGCAGCATCCGCTTCAAGGGCCGGCCCGTCGCCGGCCCCGGGCCCGAGCGCGGGATCGTGTTCCAGAATTATTCGCTGATGCCCTGGCTCACGGTCCGCGGCAACATCGCGCTGGCGGTCGATGCGGTTCATGCCCGGCAATCCAAGGCCGAGCGCGCGTCGCGCGTGCGGCATTATGTCGATCTCGTCGGGCTCGGTGCGGCGCTCGACAAACGCCCGGCCGAGTTGTCAGGCGGCATGCGTCAGCACGTCGCGGTTGCCCGCGCGCTCGCGATGGAGCCCGAGCTGCTCTTGCTCGACGAGCCGCTCTCGGCGCTCGATGCGCTGACGCGCGGCAAGCTCCAGGATGAGATTGAGGCGATCTGGTCGAAAGAGCGCAGGACCGTCGTTCTCGTCACCAATGACGTGGACGAGGCGATCTTGCTGGCGGATAGGATCATTCCGCTCAATCCCGGTCCCGGCGCGACCTTGGGGCCCCAATTTAACGTGAAGCTGCCGCGCCCGCGCGAACGCGCGGCAATGAACCAGGACGCCGAATTCAAGCGCCTGCGTGCCGCCGTCACACAGTATCTCATCGATGTCGGCATCAAGCGGGCCGGTGCCGAAGACGGGCCGGCCTTGCCGTCTTTGACGCCGGTGAGTTTCGTCGGTCCGCCGCCCAAGGTCTATCGCGACGCGGCCAAGAGCCCGATCGAGGCGCGCTATGTCGAGTTCTCGCAAATCACCAAGACCTATCCCTCGGCGCAGGGTCCGGTCACGGTGGTCGACGGTTTCGATCTCAAGATCGCCAAAGGCGAGTTCGTCTCGCTCATCGGTCATTCGGGCTGCGGCAAGTCGACCGTGCTCTCGATGGCGGCGGGCCTCAACCCGATCAGCGCGGGCGGCATCGTGCTCGATGGCCGGGAGGTCACATCCGCCGGGCCGGACCGCGCGGTGGTGTTTCAGGCGCCGTCGCTTTTTCCCTGGCTCACCGCGGCGGAGAATGTCGCGATCGGCGTCGATCGCGTCTATCCGCGCGCCAGCCGTAATGAGCGCGCCGATGTCGTTTCCTATTACCTCGCCAGGGTGGGGCTCGGCGGCGCCCTCGACCGGCGCGCCTCGGAGCTTTCCAACGGGATGCGCCAGCGCGTCGGCATCGCGCGCGCCTTTGCCTTGTCGCCCAAGCTCCTCCTGCTCGACGAGCCTTTCGGCATGCTCGACAGCCTGACGCGTTGGGAATTGCAGCAGGTTCTGATGGAGGTCTGGACTCGCACGCGGGTCACGGCGATCTGCGTGACGCATGACATCGACGAGGCGATCCTGCTTGCCGATCGCGTGGTGATGATGACGAACGGCCCGAAGGCGCGGATCGGCGGCATCATGGCGATCGACATGCCGCGTCCGCGCACCCGGCGCAGCATGCTCGAGCATCCGCGATATTACGAATACCGCAACGAGCTGCTGCAATTCCTCAAAGAGTACGAGCATGGCACGGTCGCGAAAACACAAGCGGGCGCGAAGTCGGCAGCGTGAAAGAGAGGGAACGCACATGACTCCGCAACGGGCGGTCTTGGTGCCGACGAGTTTCATCCCGGTCGCGCCGGTTGCCGGCGGGGCCTGGTCGGCCGCGTACCGCGCTTTGTCTCAGATGATGATCGCTTCAGCCGATGGCGTTGGACAGTCCGTTTCCTGACGCCGCCGAAGCCCGGGAGCGGCTGGTGATCGTTGGCGCCGGCCTGGCGGGCGCGCGCCTTCTGGCCGAACTCGCCCGCCATTGCCCGCAGCGATACGCCGTCACCGTCTTGGGCGCCGAGGCGCATGATCCGTATAACCGCATTCTTCTTTCATCCTTGCTGGCGGGCGAGCGCGAGGTTGCGGATCTCGCGCTCGAAGACGCGGCGGCCTTGGGGGGCACGCGGTTCCGGCTCGGCGATCCGGTCGTCGCGCTCGATCGCGAAAAGCGCGCCGCCGTGACGCAATCGGGTGCGCGGATCGCTTATGACCGGCTGGTTCTGGCGGTCGGCTCGGGGCCGGTGCGGCCGAGTCTGCCCGGGATCGATCTGCCCGGCGTCTTTACGTTTCGCGACCGGAAAGACGCCGAGGCGTTGATCGCCGCCAGCCGCGAAGCCGAGTGCGCGATCGTCGTCGGCGGCGGCCTGCTCGGGCTCGAGGCGGCCTATGGTCTCGCGCGCCGCGGCGTTCGCGTGACGGTCGTGCATCTCATGGATTGGCTGATGGAACGGCAGCTCGATGCATCGGCGGCCGGATTGCTGCGCCGCTCGCTCGCGTCGCGCGGCATCGACGTGCTGCTGGCGGCGGAAACCGAGTCGGTGTTGGGCCCGAACCGCGCGACGGGTCTGCGTTTGAAGGATGGGCGCGTTCTTCCCGCCGATCTGGTGGTGTTCGCGATCGGCGTCAGGCCCAATATCGCGCTGGCCCGCGACGCCGGCCTCGCGGTCGGGCGCGGCGTCGTGGTCGACGACTGGATGACGACCAGCGATCCGGCGGTCTCCGCGATCGGCGAATGCGCCGAGCATCGCGGCGCGACCTATGGTTTGGTCGCGCCGTTGTGGGAGCAGGCCGCGGTCCTCGCCGCTTTCCTCGCCGGCGACCGGCGCAGCTTTTATCGCGGTTCCCTCTCGGCGACCAGTCTCAAGGTCACGGGCGTGGAGTTGTTCTCGGCCGGGCAGATCGAGAGCGACGCGGATTCCGAGGAGATCGTCTACGAGGATCCCGAGGCGGGCATTTATCGCAAGCTCATCCTGAAGCACGGCCGGGTCGCGGGCGCGGTATTGCTCGGCGATGCCCGGGATGGCGGCTGGTATGTCGAGCTGATGCAGGGCGCCACCGATATCGGCCCGATGCGCCAAGACCTCGTCTTCGGGCGCGACTTCGTCGCGACGGGCGAGGCTTGATGGCGAACCAATCGGTCCGCACCGCTTGTCCCTATTGCGGCGTCGGCTGCGGCGTCGTCGCGACGCCGGACGGCCGGGGCGGCGCCGCGATCGCGGGTGATCCCGATCATCCGGCGAATTTCGGCCGGCTCTGCGTCAAGGGCGCCGCGCTCGGCGAAACGCTGTCGCTCGAGGGCAGGCTGCTTCATCCGGAAATCGGCGGCCGCCGCGCCAGCTGGGATCAGGCACTCGATTCCGTCGCCGGCGCCATCGCCACGGCGCGCGCCGAACACGGGCCCCGCGCGATCGCGTTCTATGTGTCGGGACAATTGCTAACCGAAGATTATTACGTCGCCAACAAGCTGATGAAGGGGTTCATCGGCTCGCCTAATCTCGATACCAATTCGCGGCTATGCATGGCGTCGACCGTGGCCGGGCATCGGCGCGCTTTCGGGGCCGACGCCGTGCCCGGCTGCTACGAAGACATCGAACGCGCCGATCTGGTCGTGCTGGCGGGCAGCAATCTTGCCTGGTGTCACCCGGTGCTGCATCAACGGCTCGAAGCCGCGCGCCAGCGCCGCGGCACGCGCGTCGTCGTGATCGATCCGCGCCGGACCGCGACCTGCGTCGCCGCCGATTTGCATCTCGCCCTGAAGCCCGGGAGCGATGTCGCGCTCTTCAACGGCGCGCTCGCCGATCTCGATCGGCGCGGCTTCATCGATCGCGCCGCTGCCGCGACGCGCATCGAAAATCTGGGCGCCACGCTCTCTGCCGCGCGCGACGCCGCGCCCAGCGTCGCCGCGGTCGCGCGGCAATGCGATCTTGCGCCGTCGGATGTGGCGCGGTTCTTCGAGCTCTTGGCATTGCACAAGCGCACCGTCACGCTCTTTTCGCAGGGCATCAACCAGTCGACGAGCGGCACCGACAAGGTCAACGCCGTCATCAATCTTCACCTTGCGACCGGTCGGATCGGCCGACCCGGCATGGGGCCTTTCTCGCTCACCGGCCAACCCAACGCGATGGGCGGCCGCGAGGTCGGCGCGCTCGCCAATCAGCTCGCCGCGCATATGGATTACGACGATCCGGCGGCGGTGGATCGCGTCCGCCGTTTCTGGCGCGCGCCGTCGATCGCATCCGGCCCGGGCCCCAAGGCGGTCGAACTCTTCGAGCGCGTCGCGCGCGGCGACATTCGCGTGCTGTGGATCATGGCGACCAACCCGGCCGTGAGCATGCCGAATGCCGACGCAGTGCGGCGCGCGCTCGAGACCTGTCCGCTAGTCATCGTCTCCGATGCGATGCGCTGGAGCGACACGGTCGAGCGCGCCTATATCCGGCTGCCGGCGCTCGCCTGGGGCGAGAAGGACGGGACCGTCACCAATTCCGAGCGCCGCATCAGCCGGCAACGCGCTTTCCTGCCGCCGCCGGGCGAGGCGCGGCCCGATTGGTGGATCGTGAGCGAAGTGGCGCGCCGGCTCGGCTTCGGCGATGCCTTCGCCTATGACGGCCCGGCCGCGATCTTTCGCGAGCATGCGGCGCTGTCGGGTTTCGAGAATGGCGGCAGCCGGGATTTCGATCTTTCGGGCCTCGCCGGTCTCGATGATCGCGGCTATGCCGCTTTGAGACCAGTGCAATGGCCCGTCAACAAGGCCGCGCCGGGCGGAACGAAGCGGCTCTTCGCCAAGGACCGATATTTCACACCCGATAAACGCGCGCGCGCCGTTCCGCTCGCTGCCCGGTCGCCGGCCCATCCCGCCACCGACGATTATCCGGTGATCTTGCTGACTGGGCGCGAGCGCGATCATTGGCACACGCTCAACCGCACCGGAAAATCGCCTCGCCTCGCCTTGCGCGCGCCCGAGCCGCAAGTCGCGATTCACCCTGCCGATCTGCGCCGTTTCGGTCTTGCGGAGGGCGGGCTGGCGCGAATCGAGAGCCGCTGGGGCGCGATGCTGGCGCGCATTCGCGAGACCAGCGAGCAGAGTCCCGGCACGGTTTTCGCCCCGATCCATTGGAACGACCAGTTTTCCGCATCGTCGCGCGTCAATGCGGTGGCGCATCCGGCCGCCGATCCGCTCTCGGGACAGCCGGAATTTAAGAACATCCCCGTGCGCCTCGTCCTGGTCGCGCGCGATTGGGAGGCTGCTTTGCTGTTACGCCGTCGACCTGCCGGAATCGACGCGGCTTATTGGGCGCTGGCGGCGGGCATCGATCATTGGCGCGTCTTCGCGGCCGGCAGCGGCGCGCCGGCCCAAGCACTCGAGCGTTTCCGGCCGCTGCTGCCGCGCGGCGAGACTTTGCGCTACCACGATCAGGCAGCCGACCGCTTCCGCGTCGCCATCGTGGCCGAGGATCGCCTCGAGGCTTGGCTCGATATCGCGCCGCCCGACGTGCCGCGCAGCCCGATCGAATGGATGGGCACGCTCTTTTCCAAAGAAAGATTGTCGCCGCAAGAGCGCCGTGCGTTGCTCGTCGGCCGGGCCGGGTCCGACCGCGAAGCCGACGGCCCTATCGTTTGTGCCTGCCACGGCGTCGGACGCGCCAAAATCGACCGCGCCATCCGCACCCTCAACTTGACCGACGTGGCTGCGATCGGTGCGGCGCTCGGGGCGGGCACGGGCTGCGGTTCCTGCGTGCCGGAACTGCGCGCGCTGCTCGCCGAAATCGCGGTGGCCGCCGCATGATCGCCTCTCGATCCCGCGGCGGCGCAGCATGCGACCGCGCACTATTCCGCCGCGGTCGTGGCGGGCATTCCCTCCGCCACGGCCTCGGGAACAGGCCGCGACATCCACCAATAGCCCAGCCCCATGATCCCGGCGCCGGCGATGATGTTGCCGACCGTCACCCAGACCAGGTTGTAGACGAGTCCGCCCCAGGTGACGGTATCGGGATGGGTGCCCAGAAGTGCGATCAGCAGCAAGGTCATATTCGCGACCGAGTGCTCGTACCCGCTGCCGATGAAGCCGAACAGGCACCAGAAGATCAGAATGCATTTGGCCGCATCGTTCGTGGTCCGCGCCGAGGTCCAGATGGCCAGGCACACGAGCCAGTTGCACAAGGTCGCGCGCGCGACCAGGGAAAGCACCGGCGCATTCATCTTGGCATTCGCGACGGCCATGATGAACTGACTCTTCGAATGCAGCATCGCGCCGCCGCCGCCCCAGATGAACAGGAGCGCGAGCGCCGCGCATCCGGCGAGGTTGCCGATCCAGGACATGGCCCAGGCCGAAGCAAGGTCGCCGATCCCGATGCGTTTTCTCAACACGCCATGGGTCATGAACATGGTGTGGCCGGTGAAGAGGTCCGATCCGGCGAAGATCACCAAGGTCAGGGCGATGCCGAAAGAGCAGCCCATGACGAGGGAGCGGTAGGCCGGGTCGACATCCGATCCGACGGAGAAAATGAGGATGATGCCGAGCCCGACATAGGCGCCGGCCATCATCGAGCTGAGAAAGAAGCCGCCGGGCGTGCGCTTCAAGAAGGCGGTCTTGGCTACGGCGGTTCCGGCCAATTGATCGACGGTTTCGAGATACATCGCTGGTCACCTCGCGCAGGGTTCACTGCCCCAAACGCAAAGCCCGTGCCATCGCCTAAGCCACTGAAAATAAAGACTAGAAAATTGTTGTCCGTTACCGCCTTCTGCCTCGTTCCGCGATCCAAATGCTTAAATTTCTTGCAGATTTTTGTCTGCATAAAATTCCATCAGCCTGATCTGGCGACAACTCGATTGGTGAGGCGAAGCCCGCCGAAACGGCTCGGCAGGCGAAAAAAATATCATGAAATAACAATGAGTTATGTCACGGGTGCAGGCGCTGGCATCGCGCTTGCTAGCGACGACGAGTGAGGCTGGAGGATCACCATCGATGAATGACGGCGCAGGATTTACCGAGGAACAGAAACAATATCTCGAAGGCTTCCTCAGCGGCGTAGCCTCGAAGCGTGGGGTGGCCGGCACCGTGTCCGCACCCGCCGCCGGGCCTGCCGGCGCGCCCGATATTCACCGCGCGGCGCAAGACCGTTTCATCGCCGCCGGCAAGAAGCTCACGCCCGAAGAAGAGGGCAAGCGAAAGTCTCATCCGCTCGACTTGTGGGACGAGATGCGCGCCGAAGCCGCCGAGGGACGCTTCCCCAAGGGCATCGAAATCTTCAGGCATAAATTCTTCGGCCTGTTCTATGTCGCGCCGGCGCAGGACGCCTTCATGTGCCGGCTGCGTATCCCGAACGGAATTCTCGCAGCGCATCAGCTGAAAGGCTTGGCGACGCTCGCCGAGACCTGGGCCGGCGGTTATGCCGATGTGACGACGCGCGCCAATCTGCAATTGCGCGAGATCAAGCCGCAAGGCATCACCGAGATGCTGACCGGGATCCAGGATCTCGGTCTCACCACGCGCGGCGCCGGTGCCGACAATATCCGCAATCTCACCGGCAGCCCGACCGCGGGCATCGACGGCCAGGAACTCATCGACACGCGCCCGCTCGTTCGCGAGCTGCATCACTACATCCTCAATCATCGCGAGCTCTATGGCCTGCCGCGCAAGTTCAACATCGCCTTCGATGGCGGCGGCAAGGTTTCGGTGCTGGAGGACACGAACGACATCGGCTTTGCCGCGGTCAAGGTGCCGGCGGGCGCCGCTGTGCCGGAAGGCGTTTATTTCCGCATGCTCCTGGGCGGCATCACCGGTCACGGCGATTTCGCCCGCGACACCGGTGTTCTGCTCAAGCCCGAGGAATGTCTTTCGGCGGCCATTGCGGTGGTGCGCGTCTTCATCGCCGAGGGCGATCGCACGGACCGCAAGCGCGCGCGGTTGAAATATCTACTCGACGCCTGGGGTTTCGAGAAATTCATGGAAGCGGTCGAGAAGGAACGTGGCGGAGCCTTCACGCGCTTGGCGCTCGATGCCTGCGCGAAGCGCGGCCCGATCGAAAAGCACGGCCATATCGGCATTCATCCGCAACGCCAGGAAGGGCTTCATTATATAGGCGTGGTCGTCCCGGTCGGGCGCCTCTCCGCGGCGCAACTGCGCGGCATCGCCGAGATCGCCGCGAATTGCGGCAGCGGCATAGTCCGTCTCACCGTATGGCAGAACCTCATCATCTCCGACGTACCGACGGAAAAGCTGGGCGCGGCCGAATCCGCGCTTGCCGCGCTCGGGCTTGGCGCCCGGGCAAGCGCCATTCGCGGCGCGCTCGTCGCCTGCACCGGCAATACTGGGTGCAAATTCGCCGCCACCGACACGAAGGGCCAGGCCATGCTTCTGGCCGAGCATCTAGAGCGCCGCGTCACGCTCGATCAGCCGGTCAACATCCATCTGACCGGCTGTCCCCATTCCTGCGCGCAGCATTGCATCAGCGATATCGGGCTGTTGGGCGTCAAAGTCGGCGACGACATGGTCGAGGGCTACACCATTTTCGTCGGCGGCGGCGCCGGCGAAGGGCGGCGCCTCGGCCGCGAAATCTTGGCGCAAGTGCCGATGGATGCGGTGCCGCAGCGCGTCGAGGCGATGCTGCAGGCCTATCTGGCGCAGCGCCGCGGCACCGAATCCTTCAACGATTTTACCGCGCGCCACTCGGTGGACGAGCTGAAGACGCTCTTCGCCGCGCCGCTGCCGGCGGCGGAATTCGCGGCTTGAGAATGGAGAGATCGCGATGAGCTATGACGCGCCGATCATTCCCGATTCCGCCCCCTTCACGGGCGCGCAACGTGCTTGGATCAATGGCTGGCTCGCGGCCTATTGCGGCGTGTCGTCGGGGGCTTCGGCAGCTTCATCGCTCGTGGCGGTCAGCTCGACACAAGACGCGGCGCCGGCCGCCGAAGAGGAAAACTTTCCCTGGCACGACATGGCGCTCCCGCTCGATGAGCGCATGACGCTGGCCGAAGGCCGGCCCATGCCGCAGCGGCTAATGGCCGCGATGGCACAGCAGGATTGCGGACAATGCGGCTATCTTTGCAATAGCTATGCGGCGGCGATCGCCTCGGGCGCCGAAAAGGCGCTCAATCGCTGCGTGCCGGGCGGCAAGGAAACCGCTCGCATGGTAAAGGAGTTGCTGGAACTGGAGGGCGGCGCGCCGGCAACGGCGCCAGCTTTGGCAACGCCTCCGGCCGCGCCGGCGCCCGAGGCCGCGGGCAAGACGGCGCCGGCGCTCGCGCGCCTCGAGACCGCTCTGCCGCTGAATGGCAGCGGCTCCGCCAAAGACACGCGCCAAATCGTGTTCGACCTTGCGGGCTCCGGCTTGCGCTACGAAGTCGGCGACGCGCTGGGCGTGCACGCGAGCAATTGCCCCGAGACCGTGGCCGGGATCATCGCTTGTCTTGGCGCCAGAGAGGGAGACGAGGTTCAAGGTCCCGACGGCGTCACGCGCGCGCTCCGCGATGCGTTGCTGGAGGCCTGCGATATCGGCCGGCCTTCGGATGAGGCGGTCGAGGTGCTGGCCTCGCGGGCGATCAACCTCGAGGAATCGCAGCGCCTGCAAGCCTTGGCTGAAGGCTATCCCGGCGCCGGACCGGAAAACGCCGATCTGCTGGAGCTGTTGCAAACCTTCCGCTCGGCGCGCCCGCCGGTCCAGGAATTGATCTCGGCCTTGAGCGTGTTGCAGCCGCGGCTCTACTCGATCTCTTCCTCGCCCAAGGCGGTGAAAGATGGCGTGCATCTGACGGTCGCCGCGGTGCGCTATGAGCTGCGCCGCCGCAAGCGCAAGGGCGTCGCCTCGACCTTCCTCGCCGAGCGCACGGCGTCGGGCGGCGCGGTGCCGGTCTTCGTCCAGCCCGCGCATAGTTTCCGCCTGCCGAAGAGCAACGACGCGCCGATGATCATGATTGGGCCGGGCACGGGTGTCGCACCTTTCCGCGCCTTTCTTCAAGAGCGCCGCGCGCTCGGCGCCAAGGGGCGCAACTGGCTCTTCTTCGGCGATCAGCGCCGCGCCAGCGATTTTCTCTACGAGGACGAGATCACCGGCTTCCGGCGCGACGGGCTCTTGAGCGAGCTCGATCTTGCCTTCTCGCGCGATCAGGCCGAGCGCGTCTATGTGCAGCAGCGCATGCGCGAGCGCGCGAAGGAGCTCTGGGCCTGGCTCGAGGACGGCGCCCATGTCTTCGTCTGCGGCAGCATCGCCATGGGCAAGGATGTCGACGCCGCCCTCGCCGCCATCATCGCGCGCCAGGGCCGGATGGGGATGGGCGCGGCCAAGGCCTATCTCGCCAATCTGGCGCGCGAGCAGCGTTATTTGCGGGACGTATATTAGCTTTTCATCTCCGGCTGGACCCTTATGACCGGCGGGTGACGGCGCTCCGCCGCCCGGTCCTCCCGCCGTTGTTGCGTAAACCGCCGGACTGTGCATGGATGGATGCAAAGCATCCGGGCCGCAGCAGGGTCGTTTACCATTCCGCGCGGCGCACGGCGTCGATCCAAGAACAAGCCGACAAAGAATAAAGAGGGCAAGCGGGAGGATGGGCTTATGTCGATCAAGCGCGGATTCTATCTATGCGTGGCGATGCTTACTGTCGGCGCGGTTCTGGCCGGCACGCCGGCGCCGCTGAAGGCGCAACAACGCGCCGCCGCCGTCAGCATCGATGCTAACGATATCGGCGGCGTGGTCACGAGCGCTCATGGGCGCGAAGCCGGCGTGTGGGTGATCGCGGAGACGACCGATCTGCCGACGCGGTTCATCAAGATCGTCGTCACCGATGACCGCGGTCGCTACGTCCTGCCTGATCTCCCGAGCGCGAATTATCGCGTCTGGGTGCGCGGCTATGGTCTCGTCGATTCGCCCAAGATGCATGGGGTGCCGGGCGAGATCCTCAATCTCACCGCGGTGCCGGCGCCAAGCGCGGCCGCAGCGGCGCATTATTATCCGGCGATCTACTGGTATTCGATGCTCAAGATTCCGGACAAGAGCCAGTTCGGCGGCAAGAGCGTCATCCCGGCCGATATCACCCAGACCGACTGGCTCACGAGCATGAAGAATCGCGATTGCATCGGCTGCCATCAACTCGGCCAGGAATCGACCCGCACCCTCCCCGCGGCCTTCGCTCATTTCAAGACCGGTCGAGAGGCGTGGATGCGGCGCGTTCAATCGGGACAATCCGCGCCTTCGATGGTGGGTCCGCTTGCCGGAAAGCTTGCCGGCGTGCCGTTCAAATATTTTGGCGATTGGACCGACAGCATCGCCAAGGGCGCGCTGCCGCATAGCAAGCCGCCGCGGCCGCAGGGTATCGAGCGCGACATCGTCGTGACCTTGTGGGGATGGGGCAGCGATCACACTTATCTGCACGATCCGATTTCGACCGATAAGCGCAATCCGACGGTCAACGCCAATGGTCCGGTCTATGGCTCGCCGGAATACAGCACCGACCTGCTGCCGATCGTCGATCCCAAGACGAACATCGCCACGACCTACGAGCCGCCGCTGGGCGATCCAAACATGCCCGAATCGCTCGGTCCCGGGCATGCGGCCACGTTGAAGCCGGAGCAGCCTTCGGCCTATTGGGGCAATCAGAAGATCTGGACGAACCACGTCAACAATCACAATTCGATGTTCGACGAAGAGGGCAGGTTATGGCTCTCGGCGGCGGGACGCGCGCCCGCAAATCCCGATTATTGCAAGCAAGGCTCGGAGCTCGTGTCGGCCACGCTCTTCCCGCTCGCGCAAAGCCATCGCCAGCTCGCGATGCTCGATCCGAAGACGAAGAAGTTCACCTATATCAAGACCTGCTTCGAGACCCATCATCTGCAATTCGGCTTCGATGCCAATGACACCTTGTGGACGAGCGGCGGCGGCCCGGTGGTCGGCTGGCTCAACGTGAAGGAGTTTTTGGCGACCGGCGACGCGGTGAAATCGCAAGGCTGGACGGCGCTGGTGCTGGACACCAACGGCAACGGCAAGCGCGACGATTATGTCGAGCCCAATCAGCCGGTCGATCCCGCCAAGGACAAGCGCATCAATGGCGGCTTCTATGCGATCATGCCGAGCCCGGTCGATGGCTCGGTCTGGGGTACGGTCGGCGTCTTCGGCGGCACCGGCGCGATCGTGCGGCTGGTCCCGGGCGCCAACCCGCCCGAGACGGCGCTCGCCGAGATCTACAACATTCCGCGCCCGGGCTTCGGCCCGCGCGGTGGCGACATCGACGGCAACGGCGTCGTCTGGGTGTCGCTCGCAAGCGGACATATGGGGAGCTTCGATCGGCGCAAATGCAAGGGGCCGCTCAACGGCCCGAAGGCGACCGGCGATCAATGCCCCGAGGGCTGGTCATTCTACAAATATCCGGGCCCCGGCTTTGCCGGCATCGGCGACAACAGCGCCGAAGCGAGTTACTACACCTGGGTCGACCAGCACGACACGCTCGGCCTCGGCAACAACGTGCCCATCTCGACGGGCAATCTCAATGACGGGCTGATCGCGCTGAAGGACGGCAAGATGATCGTCCTGCGCGTGCCATACCCCTTGAGCTTTTACGCCAAGGGGCTCGATGGCCGCATCGACGATCCGAATGCGGGCTGGAAGGGTAGAGGCTTGTGGACCACCAGCGGCGACCGCACGCCCTGGCTCAAGGAAGGCGGGAAGGGCACCACGCCCTTGCTCGTCCACTTCCAGCTTCGGCCTGATCCTTTGGCGCATTAGGACGTGCGGGCGAAGGGTCCGTCATCACGCGCGGCGCGCGCGATGAAGCGATCCGGAACATTAGAGGTTCCGGATCGCTTCGCCTTCGGCTCGCAACGACGCCCGGATAAGCCTACCGCTGCTTCGTCTTTTTCGCGGGCTTCTTGGGCTCGTCCTTGAGATCGCGGACCTCGGTGTTCATCGCGACGTCCTTGCGGCGGCGTTTGGCGATCATCTTGCCGGTCTCGAAGTAATCGCCCTTGACCGCGCGCTCGGCAGCTTCGTCGAATTCGTCGGACCATTCGCCCAGGGAATAGCCGTACCAGGGCGATTCGGGTCTCAAGGCGGGCAGGCCCAGCTCTTCCCAGATCTTTTTCGCGCGCTCCATATAGGGGCGCTTGGGCAAGGAAACCGGCGGGAAAGGCTCTTTCAAGGTCGCGTCCATCAGCACCGAACCGTCCTGGCCGCCATTGCGGTGGCTGCGCGGCCCGTGACCCTGGTCGCGGTGCGGCAGGACATGCATGTCGAGCAGCGGATTGGCGCGATAGGACATGGCCCAGAGCAACGCGTCGGCATTGTCGGGATCGATATCGTCGTTGACGGCGATGATGTATTTGCCGGCGGCGCGATGAAGCGCGGCGGCGCCGTACATCGCGCGCCAGATCTCGGTCGTCGGCATGTTGCGGTCGACCACCAGCACCAGCACCTTGCGCAGATTGGTGAGCGGCTCGTGCATCGAGACTTTCTTGACGCCCCGGATGCCGAGCGTGTTGGTTAGATGCGTGAGCATCATCGGCTCAAGCGCGACGCGCTTGATGAGGCTCGATTCCGAAGGCGTCACCTGGCTGATGATCGAGGTGAGGATCGCGTCGCGCCGCCGGGTGATGCAGGTGATCTCCATGAAGGCGTTGTATTCCTGGAGATTGACGTGGCCGTGGCTCTCGCCGAACGGCGCCTCGGGCTCGAGATATTCGGTGTTGATCAGGCCCTCGATCACGATCTCGGCCTCGGCCGGCACCAGCAGATCGACGGTCTTCGCCTTCACCACATTGATCGGTGCACCGACCAATCCGCCCGCCACGTAAAGCTCGTCCATGGTCTCGGGCAATTTCTGCGCCGAGGTATAGGCGATGCAGGGCGGACAGCCCAGGATCACCGCCGCCGGCAGCTTCTTGCCCTTGGCGCGCGACTTCTCCCAATGCGCCATGATGCCGGGGCGCAGCTCGAGCGAGGGGTTCATGCCCAGCCGGTCGGGCGCCTTCACCTGACCGCGATAGATGCCCATGTTCTGGATCCCCGTCTCGGGATCCTTCGTGATGTATTGCGACAAGGTCGTATAGGGCGAGACATCCCAGCCCGGCGTCGAGATCGGCAGCGGAATGCCGTCGAGCCCGTTGCCGGGCTTCTTGAGCGCCTTCCCCGTGATGACGATTTCCTGACACGGGGCGTCGGTGACCACGCGCGGCGGAATCGGGTTCGCGACCGCGCGGTTCCAGGTCTCGTCGATCTTGTCGAGATCGCAGGCCATGCCGATGCTGTAGATCTGGCGGTTGGTCGCGAGCACGCCGACCGCGACCGGAATGTCGTAATGCTTGCCCTTGGCGTCGACGACATTCGTGAAGAGAAACGCCTTGCGGTCCTTCTCCGGAATGCCGCCGCGGAACTGCCAGCGCACCAGCGGATGCATTTCCGTGTCCTTGTTGATCACGCGGTCGACCGTGACCAGGAGCCCTTCCTTCTCGAGCGTGCGAAGATGATCGTGCAGATCGGGATAACCGCGCGCGGGCGCCGTTCCGAGGCGCGGCTTGCCCTTCGTCTTCGTGGTCATGTCCATGAGCGTGTCTCCCTTTCTGCTTTTAACGGCCGCGGCGGATCAGCGTGCCCGCGCCCTCGGCGAACAATTCCAGCAAAATCGCGTGCGGGACGCGGCCATCGATGATGACGGCGGCTTCGACGCCGCCCTTGATCGCCTCGAGGCAGGTCTCGATCTTCGGGATCATGCCGCCGGTGATCGTGCCGTCGGCGATGAGCTCGCGCGCCTTTTCGACCGTGAGTTGCGCGATGAGCTTCTTGTCCTTGTCGAGCACGCCGGGCACGTCGGTCAAGAGCAGAAAGCGCTTGGCCTTCAGCGCGGCCGCGACCGCGCCCGCAACCGTGTCGGCATTGATGTTGTAGGTCTCGCCCTTGGCGCCGACGCCGATCGGCGCGATCACGGGAATGATGTCGGATTTCTCGAGCAGGTCGAGCATCTTGGTATTGATCGCGTAAGGCTCGCCGACGAAACCAAGATCCAAGACCTTCTCGATGTTGCTGTCGGTCGCGCGGCGCGTCGCATGCTCGAATTTGCGCGCGCGGATGAGATCGGCATCCTTGCCCGAGAGCCCGACCGCAAGCCCGCCCGCCTTGTTGATCCACATCACGAGCTCTTTGTTGATCGAGCCGGAGAGGACCATCTCGACGATCTCCACCGTCTCGCGGTCGGTCACGCGCAAGCCGTCGACGAAGGAGCTCTTGATCTTCAAGCGCTCCAGCATGGCGCCGATCTGCGGCCCGCCGCCGTGTACCACGACGGGATTCATGCCGACCTGCTTCAAGAGCACCACATCGGCCGCGAATTGCTGCGCGATCGTGTCATCGCCCATCGCGTGGCCGCCATATTTGATGACGACGGTCTTGCCGGAATAACGGCGGAAATAGGGGAGGGCCGCTGAAAGCGTGGCGGCCTTGGTGGCGGCGTCGTTCGCCGGGAGATGATTGTCAGCCATGGCGGCCGAAATCTAGCGCGCGCTTCGCTCTGCTGCCAGCGTTCCGAGCGCCGCGCGCAGCGGCGCGATGCCAAAGCCCTTATGCGCGCTGGTGATGTGGATAACGGGATGCGCGGCGGCGTGCTTGGCGAGGTCGGCCGCGACGCGCGCCAGCAACGCGGCCAGATCGGCCTCTTTGAGCACATCCGCCTTGGTCAGCACCACCTGGTAGGACACCGCCGCCTCGTCCAGGAGCCGCATCAGCGGCTCATCGGTATCCTTCAGCCCGAAGCGGGCATCGAGCAACAGCAGCACCCGCATCAGGCTGGGGCGGCCGCGCAGGTAACGCTCGATCAATTTGGTCCAGCGCGCGATCTCGTGCTTCGGCGCCTCGGCATAGCCATAGCCGGGCAGGTCGACGAGCATCACCCGGCCGCCGAGATCGAAGAAATTGATCTGGCGCGTGCGGCCGGGCGAGCGCGAGACCCGCGCCAGCGCGCTCTGCCCGGTCAGCGCGTTGATGAGGCTCGATTTGCCGACATTGGAGCGCCCGGCGAAGGCGATCTCGGGCAGGGTGTCCGGCGGTATGGCGCCTTCATCGGCCGCGCCGGCGGTGAAGCGGCAGGTCGCCGCGAAGAGCAGGCGGCCGCGCTCTTCCGCGGAAGCATCGGGCGCCGCCTCCGCCGGATAGACCGCGTCTTGCATGGCGTGCTCAGGTCTTGACGGGCGCGCCGCGGGTGACGCCCGCCCGGCGCATGATCACCCATTGCTGCGCGATCGACAGCGTGTTGTTCCACGCCCAATAGATCACCAGCCCGGACGCGAATTGCGCCAGCATGTAGGTGAAGACGAAGGGCAGGGCCATGAACATCTTCGCCTGCACCGGATCGGGCGGCTGCGGGTTGAGCTTTTGCTGCAGGAACATGGTGATGCCCATGATGATCGGCCAGGCGCCGATCATCAGGATGTGAGGCGGCGCGAAATGCAGCAGGCCGAAGAGATTGGCGAAGCTCGTCGGATCGGGCGCCGAGAGATCGTGGATCCAGCCATAGAACGGCGCCTGGCGCATCTCGATCGTGACGTAGAGCACCTTGTAGAGGGAGAAGAAGACCGGAATCTGAAGCGCGATCGGCAGGCAGCCCGCCATTGGATTGGCGCCGACGCGCTTGTAGAGCGCCATCATCTCTTGATTGAGCTTTGCCTTGTCCTCGCCGAAGCGCTCGCGCAGCTTCTGCATCTCGGGCTGAAGCTGCTTCATCTTGCTCATCGCCTTGTAGGATTTGTTGGCGAGCGGGAAAAAGATGAGCTTGATGATGACGGTGAGCAGCATAATCGCGAGGCCGAAATTGCCGATATATTTGTAGAAGATGTCGAGCGTCAGGAAGATCGGCTTGGTGAGGAAATAGAACCAGCCGAAATCGATTGCGCGGTCGAAGCGCGGAATGCCGAGCGCGCCCTCGTAACCGTCGAGCAGCGCCACTTCCTTGGCGCCGGCGAAGAAACGGTCGTTCACCGTGACCGTCGCGCCGGGATCGAGCGCATGTTCCCCGCCGCGGTAATCGGCCTGATAGACGTCGGTATGATCCTGCACGGAATGGCGGAAATTCGCCGACACCTTCTCCTTCTGATCGGGGATGAGCGCGGTCAGCCAGTATTTATCGGTGAATCCCATCCAGCCGCCGATCGAGTCGAAACTCGCCGGCTTTCCGGGGTCGAGGCTCGTATATTTGTAACCGTCCTCCAGCGTGTTGTTGAACACGCCGATCGGTCCTTCATGCAGCAGATAGGTGCTCGAGACCGGTACCTCGCCTTTGCGCGCGACATAGGCGTAAGGATAAAGCGAGAGCTTCGCGCCCGAATTGTTCGTCACGCTTTGCGTGACGGTGAACATATAGTCCTGGTCGATCGCGTAGCGCCGCGTAAAGCGCAGCCCCGCGCCGTTGTCCCAGCTCAAGGTTACCGGATGATCGGGGGTCAGCGCGCCGCCCGAACTCGTCCAATGCGTATCCGCGCCGGGTATTTTGGTCGCGGAATCCGAAGCCACCCAACCGAATTCCGCGAAATACGGGTGCGCCGTGCCTTCCGGCGCGAGCAGGACGATCTCGGGGCTCTTGGGGTCGGGCTCTTCCCGATAGGCGGTCAAGGTCAGGTCGTCGATCTTGCCGCCGACGAGGTCGATCGACCCGCTCAAGCGCGGGGTGGCGATCTTGATCCGCGGGGTTGCGCCGAGCACGCTTTCGCGGGTCGCGATCGTCGTCGGCCCGGTGCCGGTCACGGTCCCGGGCGCCGCCGGCACTTCCGTTTGCGGGGCTGACGGGCTCGTCGCCGGCGCCGTCGGCGGCGTCTGAAACTTCGGCGCGAGGAAGTACTGGAAGCCGAACAGAATCGCGACCGAAAGGACGATGGCGAGAATGAGATTTTTTTGCTGGTCCATGGTGCTCAGCCGTGATGGGCGCCGTCGCAATGCGCCGGCGGCACCGGGTCAAACCCGCTGCCGCCCCAAGGATGGCAGCGCAGCAGGCGCCGCGCGGTCAAGAAAAGGCCGCGCAACGCGCCATGCGTGGCGATCGCTTCCTGCGCGTAATGCGAACAGCTCGGCTCGAAGCGGCAGCTCGGCAACAACAAGGGCGAGATGAGCAACTGATAGGCGCCGATCAGGCCTCGCAGCAACGCGCCCATCACGCCGCTCCCGGCTTTTGGCGTTTCTCGTGCACGCGTTTGAGCGCAGTCTCGAGATCGGCAAGGAGGTCGGCGTAGGGCCGCTTCAAGGTTTGGGTGCGGGCGATCACGACATAGTCGAAGCCGAGTTCGCCCGCCCTGGGCAATATCGCCTCGGCCGCGGCTTTGAGCCGCCGGCGCGCGCGATTGCGCTCGACGGCAATGCCGACCTTGCGGCTGGCGGTGAATCCGATACGGGGAGCGGGCGGCAAACTCGAATCCTCCGGGCGGCGGGCGGCCTGTAAAATCAGGCCGGGGGCGACCCATCTGCGGCGGCTCGCGGCGACGGCCAGAAATTCGGGCCGGCGCTTGAGGCGCGCGACGGCAGTCATCGAAGCGGGCCGCTTCGTTCCCTTAGGCCGAAAGCCGCTTGCGGCCCTTGGCGCGGCGGCTGGCGAGCACGCGGCGGCCGCCGACCGTCGCCATGCGTGCACGAAAGCCATGGCGACGCTTGCGGACCAATTTGCTCGGCTGATAGGTGCGCTTCAAGGACGTGGCTCCGGCGACGCTTTCCTCGGGGACGAGGGCGCTGTATACGAGAGTGGTCGGGTGAAGTCAACTTCGCGCGGAATTCCGGGGAATGCTTTTTCCCTTCAATCGCTTGCGGAACCCAATCGGTACCGGATTGTCGGCCCGTCTGCTGCTGCTGACGGCGTTTTTCGTGATGCTCTCCGAAGTGCTGATCTTCCTGCCGACGGTGGCGCGCGACCGGCTCGCCTATCTTGAAGATCGGATCGATGCGGCGCGTCTGGCCGTCTTTGCGCTCGAAGCCACGCCCGACAACAGCGTGAGCCAGTCGCTCGCCAATGAGCTGCTTGCCGATGTCGGGGCGCACGGCATCGTCGTGCACAAGGCGGACGAGACCCTGATGATCGACAGCGAGACGCCCCCCATGCCGGGCGCCACCGTCGATCTGCGCGGCGTCGGCATGTTCACGCTGATGCGCGATGCCTTGGCGACGATGCTGCGCCGCGACAACCGCGTGTTGCGCGTTCTCGACGTCTCGCGCAAGGAACCCGGCGTGGTGGTGGAGGTCCTGCTCGACGAACGCCCGCTGCGCGTCGAAATGTGGCATTTCGGCGGAAGGCTCTTGGGTGTCTCGCTCGTCATCTCGCTGATCACGGCGGCGCTCGTCTATCTCAGCTTGCAGTGGTTGCTGGTGGCGCCGATGCGGCGCCTCACGCAAGGCATGATCAAGTTTCGCGAAGCGCCCTACGACGCCTCGCGCGTGATCGAGCCTGCACGGCGCCGCGACGAGGTCGGCGAGGCGGAGCGCGAATTCGCCGTGATGCAGGAAACGGTGCGCCAGACCTTGAGCCAGAAGGAGCGGCTGGCGGCGCTCGGCACCGCGGTCACCAAAATCAATCACGATCTGCGAAACATCCTTTCGACCATGCGCCTGCTCTCCGACAGCATCGCCGCGAGCGCCGTGCCCGAGGTGCGGCGCGTGGCGCCGAGCCTCGTCGCGGCGATCGATCGCGCCGTGGCGCTCTGTACGGGGACGCTCAATTACACGCGCGAGGGCACGCCTTCGCTGAAGCGCTCGCGCTTCGCCTTGGCGGGCCTGGTCGAAGAGCTCGGCGAACTCGGTCTCAAATCCGGCGAGGAACGCCTGCGGATCGAGAACAAGGTGCCGCCTTCGATCATCGCCACCGCCGATCGCGATCAGCTCTTCCGCGTGTTTCAGAACCTGGCGCAGAACGCGGCGGAAGCCGGCGCGCGCCGTCTCACCGTGCGCGCGGTCGACGCCAAGGGCTCGTTGGTCGTCGAAGTGGCAGATGACGGGCCGGGCATGCCGCCCAAGGCGCGCGACAACCTCTTTCAGCCTTTCGCCGGTTCGGCGCGGCCGGGCGGCACGGGGCTGGGGCTCGCGATCGCGCGCGAAGTCATGCGCGCGCATGGGGGCGATATCGAGCTCGATGAAAGCACGGGCGCGGGCACGATTTTCCGGCTTCGCCTGCCGGGCACGCCGGTGCGCGGCGCCTGAGGCGCGGCGCTGTCTCCCCTAATCAAGAACTAGGGTCTCCGCCTTCAAATAGGCGCTTTCGGGCAGGAAAGGGTGCACCGGATGGTCGGGCGCGGCGCCGCTCGAAGCGATGACGCGGCCCTCGCGCTGCGCGTCCTGCATGCCGCGGCGCACCTCTTGCGCGAACGCATCGCGCTCGACCTGATGCGAGCATGAGGCCATGAAAAGCACGCCGCCCTTGGCGACGAGCGACGCCGCGAGCCGGGCGAGTTTGCGGTAGCCGCGCAACGCGGGTCCGAGATCCTTCTTCGAGCGGGCAAAGGCCGGCGGATCGGCGATCACGACGTCGAATCGCTCGCCCTGACCGTGAAGCCGCTCCAACTCGGCAAAGGCTTCGCCGCGAACGAAACGGCACCGCTGATCGACGCCATTGAGCTTGGCCGAGGCCGCCGCCCATTCGAGCGCGGCTTCGGAGCGGTCGATCGCCATGACCTGATCGGCGCCCGCGAGGGCGGCTTCGATCCCAAAGCCGCCGGCGAAGCAATAAAGATCGAGCACGCGCGCGCCGGCGGCCAGCCGCGCGACAAAACGCCGGTTCTCGCGCTGATCGTAGAACCAGCCGGTCTTCTGTCCGGTCAAGGGGTCGATCAGAAAGCGTGCGCCGTTCTCGACGATCTCGATCGGCGGCGTCAGTGTGCCCGACGCCACGCGCTCCTCGCCGGCCGGGCCTTCGAGCGTGCGCGCCGCCGTGTCGTTGCGCAACACGATCGCGCGCGGCTGGAAGACTTGATTGAGTGCGGCCATGAGTTCGTCTTCGAGCCGCGCCAGCCCGGCGGTGTTGATCTGACAGGCGAGCGTGTCGCCGAAGCGATCGACGATCAGTCCGGGAAGCCCGTCCGCTTCCGCGTGAACGACGCGGTAATAAGGCTCGTCATAGAGCCGGCGGCGGAGGGTCAAGGCGCGTTCCATTCGCGTGACGAGGAAGCCCGTGTCGATCCGTGATCCAATGTCGCGGCTGAGGATGCGCGCGGCGATGAGCGTGTGCGGATTGAAAGTGCCGACGCCCAGATTTTTGCCATTCGCGGTAACGAGGTTGACGAGGATTCCCGGCGCCAAGGCCTTCGCCGCGGCATCCATCGCGATCTCGTTGGAATAGACCCAAGGGTGCCCGAGCGCGACGCGCTTGTCATGGCCCGGCAGGAGCCGGACGACCGGGCGGGAGGCTTCTGTCATCGTAACTCCTCAATCGCCCAAGGCGATGCCGGCGCGCCGCTTGTCGGCCGCGCCTTCAAAACCTTTGGACGTGACGCGGATACCGGAGAGGCCACTGTCGCGGCCGCTGCGCCGGATCGCGTGACCCTCGGCCGCGAGCGAAGCGGCGAGCGCATCCGCATCGTGCGCGGCCTCGATGTCGGTCGCGCCGTTGCGATTGCCGATATTGGGCAGATCCATCGCGCGCTGCAGCCCGAAATGCCAATCGAGCGCGGCAAGGAGCGTCTTGGCGACATCGGTGATGATCGCGGCACCCCCGGCCGAGCCCACGCTCATCACGAGCTTGCCCTTGGCATCGAAGACCAGGGTCGGCGACATCGAGCTGCGCGGGCGCTTGCCGCCTTCGACGCGGTTCGCCACCGGCTTGCCGTTATCCTCGGGCACGAAAGAAAAATCCGTCAGCTCGTTGTTGAGAAGAAAGCCCCGCATCATCAGATGCGAGCCGAAGGCGAATTCGATCGTCGTCGTCATGTCGAGCGCATTGCCCTCGCGATCGATGACGGCGAGATTGCTGGTCGAGGGGAATTCCGGCGTCGCATCGCGGCCCCAATTCTCGGCGTGCTCGCCCGGCGGATCGCCGGGCGCCATCGGGCCCGGCGGCACGCGGCCGCGCGCGATGAGTTTGCTGCGCGCGGCGAGATACGCGCGATCGAGCAGCCCCTCGACCGGCGCCTTCACGAAATCGGGGTCGGCGATGTAACGGTCGCGATCGGCATAGGCAAGGCGGCTCGCTTGCGCGAAGAGATTCCAGGCTTCGGGCGTATCGACCTGGTGCCGCAGATCGAAAGGCTGCAGCAGGCCCAGAATTTCGAGCACGGCGATCCCGCCCGAGCTGGGTGGGCCCATGCCGCACAGCCGATAGACGCGATAGAACCCGCAAACCGGCGGACGCTCTTTCGCCTCATAGGCGGCGATGTCGGCGGTCGTGATGTCGCCGGGATTGACCGCCGCGTGATCGACTGTGGCGGCGATCTCGGCGGCAATGGAGCCGCGATAGAACGCGTCGGCGCCTTCCTTGGCGATCGTCGTGAAGACTGCCGCGAGTTCCGGATTGTGGAGGATCGTTCCGACCGGCTTCACGCTGCCATCGCCGGCGAAGAACAGCGCGGGCGGTACGCCGGTGCGCGCGAAAAGCCGGTCGCGCGCCAGCTCGTCATGGAGTTTTTGCGACATCGGATAGCCGGTTTCGGCGAGATGGATCGCAGGCTCGAAGAGAGCCGCCCAGGGCAGCTTGCCGAAGCGGCGATGCGCCAGATCGAGCATGCGCAAGAGGCCGGGCACGCCCGCCGAACGGCCGCCGACGAGCGCGTCGAAATAGCTCAGCGGCTTGCCTTGTGCGTCGAGGAAACGGTGGGGCTTGGCCGCGCTGGGCGCGGTCTCGCGGCCATCGAAAGTGGTCACGCGGCGCTCTTTTGCCGACCACAGAACCATGATCGCGCCGCCGCCGATGCCCGAGGATTCGGGCTCGACGAGGTTCAGGACCATCTGCGCCGCGATGGCGGCGTCGACGGCGCTGCCGCCTTTGCGCAGGATTGCGCGGCCGGCTTCGCTGGCGAAGGGGTTGGCGGTCGCGATCATGTCGCGGCGCGGGGCCTGGGCGTGGGCGGCGGACGCGGCACAAAGCACCGCGAGCGCGGCCAGGCACCAGCGTTTCATGATCGGGGCGCTTTCGTATGGGCGAGCGGCGGCGCGGGCCCCCCGCCCGCTGCGCGAGCGGCCGGGTCGTCCGGCTCAATATCCCACGGAAAGAGGATCCAGGTGTCTTGGCTCACTTCGGTGACGAAGGTGTCGACCAGCGGCCGCCCGGCGGGCTTCGCATAGACGGTCGCGAAATGTGCCTTCGGCAGCATCTCGCGCACCACACGCGCGGTGTAGCCGGTATCGACCAGATCGTCCACGATGAGCCAGCCCGAACCGTCGCCGGCGATCGATTTCAGCACCACGACCTCGCCGTGCTCACGATCGTCGTAACTCGCGACGCAGACCGTGTCGACCAGCCTGATATCGAGTTCGCGCGCGATGATCGCCGCCGGCACGAGGCCGCCGCGCGTTACCGCGACGATGCCTTGCCAGGGCCCAAGATCGAGCAGCCGCCAAGCCAGCGCGCGGGCATGGCGATGAAGCTCGTCCCAGGTGACGGGGAAGGTCTTGCGAGTCGAAGATTCCAAGGATCCGGCCATCGCCGCTCAGCGGACGAAGACCCGGACCTCGTTGCTCTGAATGTCCGGGCTCATGGTCGCCGAAAGCGACACGCGGTCCGCCGGCAGGCCCATATTGGTCAGGGCGCGCAAAACGTTTTCCGCATTCTGGCGCGACGCGTTGGTATTGACCGCAACCTGCGCCGGCGAGCCGGCATTGGGTGCGACCGCCATGACGGTGAAGGTGGCGCTGGGCTTGCGTTCGAGCGCGCGGCTGACCGCGGTGTAAAGCGGTTGCTCGTAGGCGACATCCGGCTGATCGAAGCGGATCACGACGAGCGGGCGATCGCCGGCCGCGCTCGATGCGGCGGCGCGGCTTGGCGGCGCGCCGGGCCGCGCGGTCTGGCGAAGCGAGGACGCGCTGGCGACGCTCGGTGTCGGCGTCGTGGCGAAGCTGCGATTGGCGAGGCTGGGGCCATAGAGCTGCCCGTTCTGAATCGCGAGCGCCAGGGTCACGAGGTTGTTGCGCTCATTCGTCACGTAGCTGCTCTGCCGGCTGATCTCCTGGCTGAGGCCGTTGAGCAGCTGATCGACCGCGGTGAGCGAGGCGAGGGTCTGGGTCTCGAGCTGATGCAGCTGGTCGCGGTCCAATTCGACGCCTCCTTGCAGATTGTAGGCCGAGCGAACGTCGTTCAGCACGTAATTGCCGAAAGAGGAATCGGATGCCGCCGCGTTGGCGATCGTGTTCAGCTTGGCGACGTCGCTGTTCATACGGTCGAGCATCGTCTGAGCCCGGCCCCATTGCGCGACGAGTTCGGGATTGCCGGGGGTGGTTCCGACCTGGAGGCGCGAATTGATGGTGGCGATGACGCTGAAATAGGACGACGCGTTGGCGGCGGCGCTTTGGTGCGCTTCGGCGAGCTCTTGCTGATGAACCGCGAGATTGCCCTGGAATTGCGTCAATTCGCCGCGCAGCTGCAGTACCTTGCGGCCGACAAAGGTCGTGGCGGCAACGGGTGCTGCGGGCGCCGCGACCGGTGAAGCCGCAACGGATTCGGTGTTGATGGTCGGCTGCGGGTTGCTCTCGGCCGCCGAGGGCGCGATCGGGATCGGCGTCGCGCTGGCCGCGCCGGTATTGGGGGTGGTGCTACCCGTCGCCCAATCGAGCACGCCATTGCCATAGGAGCAGCCGGAAAGCGCCATCGCGGCGACAAGCGCCAACAATTTGGACTGCGGACCAGGCATGCGTGACAGCCACCCTCGCGTCATTTGTTATCGTTTCTGCCGGTGAACGACACGATCATTCACGGGCAACCCCCGGCCGGCGTATCACTCGGAAATCACGACAGAACGTGCCGACGATAGATGCCCTGTCTGGGCCGATCTTATGCGAAGGGAGTTACAGCGACAAGCCGCTTCGTAGAGCATGCGACGCATCTTGTCATCGCGCCCCCTTGCCGCTAGGGTCGCGCGGCTTTGGCGGCACCCTTGCGCCCGTAGCTCAATTGGATAGAGCACCAGACTACGAATCTGGGGGTTGGGAGTTCGAGTCTCTCCGGGCGCGCCACTGCCGCCATGCGTTGCCAAGTTTTCCAGCGACGATCCGTTTGTGGTCGGGGAGCGGCCGGATCGCTTGGATTTTCCTCAAATCCGATGCCTTCCGTCCCTTCATTCCATCCGGCGCCGGAAAAGCCAGGCCGCCGCGCTCAAAGTCACGATAGCGATCAGGATCAGGGGAATCGTGTTGGCGAGGACCTCGCCCGGCTCGAGCCCTTTCAAGAACACGCCCTTGATGATGACGAGGAAATAGCGCAGCGGATCGAGCAGGGTCACGGGCTGGAGCCAGGCCGGCATGTTGTCGATCGGGGTGGCGAAGCCCGAGAGCAGGATCGCCGGCACCATAAAGAGGAAGGCGCCGAGGATCGCCTGCTGCTGCGTCGCCGATAAGGCCGAGATGAAGAGGCCCAGCCCCACCACCGCGCCGAGATAGAACAAAGCGCAGCCATAAAGGAGGACCAGCGAGCCGCGCAGCGGCACGTCGAAGATGAAGAGCGCGGCCAGCACATAAAGCGTGATGTGGACGAGCCCGATCATGAGCGGCGGGATGAGCTTGCCCAGGAGGATCTCGTGCGTGCGGAGCGGCGAGACCATGAGCTGGTCGAAAGTGCCGAGCTCGCGCTCGCGCGCGATCGAGAGCGCGGTGACGACCATGCCGATCAGCAGCGCGATTACCGCGATGAGGTTCGGCACGGTGTACCAGACGAAGTCGAGATTGGAATTGAACCAGTTGCGCGGCACGATGGTGGCGGGCGCGATCGGCTGGCCTGGGCCCGCCGCGTCTGCCGCCAAACTCTGGACGATGCGGCTCAGATAGCCGGCGACGATCTGAGCGGCGTTGGAGCGGCGCCCGTCGAGGATGATTTGCACCGAGGCCGGGCGATGCGCCGCCACATTGCGCGAGAAATCGGGGCCGATCTGCAGCGCGACGAGCACGCGCTGCATGTCGATGTCCTGGCGTAGCGTCTCGAGCCGGTCGATGGGGATGACCGCGCGGAAGGTCGGCGAAGCGGCGATCCGGTCGATTAGCTCTTGGCTCCAAACGCCCTGGTCGCGGTTCAAGACGGCGATGTCGACGTTCTTCACTTCGAGCGTCACGGCATAGGAGAAGACCACGAGCTGGATCAGCGGCGGGCCGATCAGGATCGCGCGCGCGCGGGGATCGCGCAGCACGGCCAAGAGCTCCTTCACGATGAGGGCGCGCAGCCTTCGCCACATCTCAGGCGATCCTCTTGCGGGTGTTGCGCGCGGCCAGCGCGAAGAGGATCGCGCCCTCGAACAGCATCACCGCGATGTCGCGCAGGAAGAGCGGCCAGATGTCGCCGGCGAGGAACACGGTCTGAAGGCTCGGGATCAGATAGCGCGCCGGGACGATGACGCTGATCCATTGGATGATCTTGGGCATGGAGCTGATCTCGAACAGGAAGCCCGAGAGCAGGAAGGCGGGGAGGAAGGCGGAGATCAGCGCCGCTTGCGAGGCGAGGAACTGGTTCTTGGTCGCGGCCGAAATGAGAATGCCCTGGCCGAGCGCGGGCACGAGGAAGGCGGATGCGATCGCATAGAGCGCGAAGATCGAGCCGCGGAAGGGCACGCCGAAGGCAAAGACGGCGAGGAGCACGCAGAGCGTCACCGAGATGAGCGCGAGGACGAAATAGGGCAGCACCTTGCCGGCGAGCAACTCGAGCGCGGTCACCGGCGTCGCCATCATCGCCTCCATCGTGCCGCGCTCCCATTCGCGCGCGATGACGAGGGCGGTGAGCATGGTGCCGACCAGGGTCATGACGATGGCGATGGCGCCGGGCACGAGGAAGAAGCGGCTGGTGAGCTGCGGGTTGAACCAGAAGCGCGGTTCCAGCGCGATGCCGGGCTGCGTCGCGCCGCTCTCGGTGGCATCGATCGCGGCCCAGCTCGCGACCACGCCCTGCGCGTCGTTCTGGACGAAGCTCGCCGTGTTGGGATCGGAGCCGTCGACGATGACTTGAACCGCCGAGGTGTCGGCGGGGCGCAGCCGATCGCCGGCGAAGGTCGAGGGGATGACGATGATGCCCTTAATCCTGCCGCGGACGAGATCGTCGGTGAATTGCCGGCGGTCGCGGCCGAGCGTGACGTCGAAATAGCGCGAGGCCTCGAAGCTCGCGGCCAGGTTGCGCGCCGCCGGGCTGGGCGTCTCGATGACGAGGCCGATCTTGGTGCGCGTCGCGTCGAGCGAGACGGCATAGCCGAAGAGAAAGAGCAGGATCAGCGGCAGGACGAAGGCGATGAGGATGCTGCTCGGATCGCGCAAGATCTGATAGCTCTCCTTGCGCACCAGCGCGAGGAACCGGCGCAGCCGCTCGCGGCGCGCGGCGGCGGGCGTGACGAGATCGGCGGCGACGGCGCTCATGCGGCTTCGTCCTTCATCTCCATTTGCTCGATGAGCGCGACGAAGGCGTCCTCCATGGTCGGATCGGGGCGGGCCTTGGTCGCGACGCGCGCTTTCAAGGCATCGGGCGAGCCCAGCGCGATCGAGCGGCCGCGATAGATCAGGGAGATGCGGTCGCAATATTCCGCCTCGTCCATGAAATGCGTGGTCACGAGGATGGTCACGCCCTTTTCCACCAGGCCATTGATATGGGTCCAGAATTCGCGCCGCGTGATCGGATCGACGCCCGAGGTCGGCTCGTCGAGGAAGAGCGCCTCGGGCTCGTGCATCACGGCGCAGGCGAGCGCCAGGCGCTGCTTGAAGCCCAAGGCGAGATCGCGCGCGGCGTGGTTCAATTCGCGGCCGAGATCGAAGATCTCGGTCATGAGCGCGATCTGCTGGCGCTTGCGCGCGCCGGCAAGCCCATAGACCCCGGCGAAGAAATCGAGATTCTGCGCGATGCTCAAATCGCCGTAGAGCGAGAATTTTTGCGCCATATAGCCGAGCCGGCCGCGCGCTTCGGCGGTATCGCGCCGCAGATCGAAACCGGCAACGCGCCCCTCGCCCGCGCTCGGCTTCAAGAGGCCGCATAGCATCTTGAAGGTGGTCGATTTTCCGGCGCCGTTCGGGCCGAGCAAGCCGAAGATCTCGCCGCGCGGGATGTCGAAAGTGATGTTGTCCGCGGCTGTGAAGTCGCCGAAGCGCTTGGTGAGGCCGTGAGCTTCGATCACCGGCTTCCCCTGGGCGCTCAGTGCCGGCATCGCCTCGGCGAGGAGGGACCGCCCGCCCGGACCGCCGCCGAGAATGTCGACGAAGGCATCCTCGAAGCGCGGAGCGACCGAGCTCACCTCGGCCTTGGGCCCTGCCGGCGGCGGCGGGCACGGCGGTCCATCGATCTTGGCGGCGGTGACGAGGCGGATCGCCTCGCCCTGGATGACGCCGTCGATGATGCCCGTTTCGGCCAGCACGCCGGCGAGGATCGGGCGGCGCCGGCCTTCGATTCCGGTGATGCGGTAGACGCGGTCCTCGACCCGCGCCGTCAAGGCGCGCGGCGGACCGTCGAATAACAGCTTGCCCGCGTTCAACAAAAAAACCGCGTCGCAGGCTTCGGCTTCGTCGAGATAAGCGGTCGACCAGACCACGCCGATCCCTTCTTTGGCCAGATCCTTGACCATGCGCCACAATTCGCGGCGCGAAATCGGATCGACGCCGACGCTCGGCTCGTCGAGCAGCAAGAGCCGCGGCTTGCGCATCAAGGCGCAGGCGAGGCCGAGCTTCTGCTTCATGCCGCCGGAAAGCTTTCCCGCCAGCCGGCTGGTGAAACGCTTCAGATCGGTGAAGCTCAGCAATTCGTCGAACACCGTCTTGCGCTCGGCGGCAGGCAGGCCCCGCAACTCGGCATAAAGCGTCAGATTTTCTTCGACGCTCAAATCCTCGTAGAGGCCGAAGCGTTGTGGCATGTAGCCGATCCCGGCCTGGATCGACGCCGGATCGATGGCGGTGTCGAAGCCCATGACCTTCACCGAGCCGGCATCGGGAAGAAGCAGTCCGGTCATGAGCCGAATCAAGGTCGTCTTACCGGCCCCGTCCGGACCGACAAGCCCCGTGATCGCGCCGCCTCGGATCGCGCCCGATACCCCGTCGAGCGCTGCGGGGCCGGCGCCGAAACGTTTGATGACGCCCGACAGTTCGACCAGCGTCTCAGCCATCGTTCAGCCGGCGCCGGACGGGGAAGCGAGCGGAACGTGGAGCGTCACCGGCATGCCCTGGCGCAGCCCCTGATCGGCGTCGTCGACGATCACGCGCAGGCGATAGACGAGATCGGTCCTCAGCTCCGGCGTCTCGACCGATTTCGGCGTGAATTCCGCGACCGGCGAAATGAAGCCGATATGGGCGCGATAGGCGTGCTCCGGCGCGGTGTCGTTCGTCACCGTTACGGCCATGCCGGGATGAATCCGTCCGAGCTGAGGCTCAGCGATATAGGCGCGTACCCAGACGGGCTGGATGAGCGACAGCACATAGACGACGTTGCTGGGCCCCATGATCGCGCCCGGCTCGTGCACGCGCGAGAGAATGATTCCGTCGGCCGGCGCGACCAATTGCGTATCGGCCAGATCGGTCTGGGCGGCAGCCAGATTGGCTTGCGCCATGAGGACGCTCGCGCGCGCGGCGGCGATGTCTTCGGGTCGCGAGCCTTCCTCGAGCAGCGCGAGGGCTTCCCGGGCCGCCGCGTCGCGGGCTACCGCCATGCCTTGGGCGGCCCGCGCATCGTCGAGCGCGGCTTGCGAGATCGCGCCAGCGGGGCGCAGCTTCTTCGCGCGCTCGAAAGCCTGCTGGGCATTGGCGAGATCGGCTTGGCGCTCGGCGAGGTTCGCGCGGCCTTGCGCGATCTCGGCTGGACGCGGCCCGGCTTCGACCTTCTGCAAGGTCGCCTCCTGTTGGACGAGTTGTGCCTGCGCCGCGTTGACCTTGTCCTGGTAGGGCCGGGTATCGAGAAGGGCAAGAAGAGTGCCGGCCTTGACGCTTTCGCCTTCCTCGAATTTCACCGCGGCAATGCGCCCGGCGACGCGGAATCCCAATTCCACCTGCCGGATATCGATGTTGCCGTAGAGGGTCAGCGTCTGCGCTTCGTCCGTGCGCCAGCCGAGGCGGCTGGGCAGATCGAGCGCCCAGGCCGCGGCGCCAATGGCGACAAGCACCAGGACCAAGATGATGGCGACGCGCTTCATGGCGACACCGCCGAGCCGAGTGCCGGCTTGAGCGCGCTGACAGTCCCCGCGATCATGTCGTCGATCAGGGCGAGCTCGTGCGGACCCACTTCCTGCCACCCCATCTGGCGCATGACCGCTGCACGCGCGACGCGGAAGACGAGGACTTGGCCCAGCAGGGCGAGGGTGCGGACGCGCACCGTTTCGCTGCTCGGATCCTGGCCCAAAAGCGTGCCGACCAGGGCGCGCGCCGTCTCCAGCAGCGGCGACATCACCTGCGCATAGATGCGCTCGAAGGCCTCGGTCGGCTCCATCTGCTCGCTGACCATGAAACGCGCCCAATGCGCCGATTCGGCGCTGACCATCAGTCGTGCCGCGGCGCGGAACATTTCAGCGAGGAGCACGCTGGCCTCGGCGGCGGAGAGTGGCACGCCGCCCGCGCCCAGATCTTGCGTCGCCAGCCGCGCGCGGATACGCCCGGCGACGGGCCCGACATGGCCCCGAATCCGCTCCGCGATGTAGTCGGCGGCGGCGAGGTAGAGGCCTTGCTTGCCGCCGAAATAATACGGAATCGCCTGCAAATTCGCGCCGGCCGCCCGGGCCAGCATGCGGGTCGAGGCGCCGCCGAAGCCGTGCTTGGCAAAAACGTCGATCGAGGCCTCCAATAGTTTATTGCGCATGTCCTCGCGCCGGCCCCTGGCGCGCGACGGCGAAGCTTGGCTCTCTCGCGGCATCATTTTTGAAAAATATCTCATTCGAATGAACCTGTCAATCGAATGAATGAATTTTTTGGATGTGCTTGGTAGGCTTGGCATGCAATTTCGATCGATTTTCCTCGAAAGGAGTCTTGATGGTTCGTCAGAGCGGCGGCTCGGCGGCGAGCCACTCGGCGCGGACGGCTGCATCGTCTTCCTGCGCCAGAGATCGCTCGCGCATTTCGGCGAAATCTCGGGGATCGCCGAGCCGCGCCAAGGACCAGACCGCCATGGCCCGCACTAGGGGCGAGGCGTCATCGAGCCGCTCGGCAACCAGCGGTGCGAAGCCGCGCTCGCCGGCATTGCCGATGGCGATGAGGACGTTGCGGATGAAGCGGTCGCGGCCGGTGCGCTTCAAGGGCGTTCCGGCGAAGTGCTTGCGAAACCCTGCATCGTCGAGTTGGACGAGATCGGCCAATTCGGCGGTCTCGCCGCGCGCGGCAAAGCGGACTTCGCGGGCGGTTTTGGCGAATTTGTTCCACGGGCAAACGGCGAGGCAATCGTCGCAGCCATAGATCCGGTTGCCGATCGGCGCGCGCAATTCGCTCGGGATGTGTCCCTTGTGCTCGATGGTGAGGTAGGAAATGCAGCGCCGCGCGTCGATGCGATAGGGTGCGGGAAAGGCGCGCGTCGGGCAGGCATCGAGGCAGGCACGGCATGCGCCGCAGTGATCGGTCTCGCTCGCGTCGGGCGCAAGCGCGAGGCTCAGATAGATCTCGCCGAGAAAAAGCCACGAGCCGTAATCGCGCGAGACGAGATTGGTGTGCTTGCCCTGCCAGCCGATGCCGGCACTCATGGCCAACGGCTTTTCCATCACCGGCGCGGTATCGACGAAGATTTTGAGCTCGCCGGGCGAGGTCTCGACGATTCGCCGCGCCAGGAGCTTCAAGCGCGACTTCATCACCTCGTGATAGTCGCACCCGCGCGCATAGACCGAAATATTGCCGCGCCGGCGCGCGCCAAGCCCGGCAAGCGGGTCCTCGCCCGGCGCGTAATTGAGTCCGAGGACGACGACTGTCCTGACCTCGGGCCACAGCGTTTTGGGATCGCCGCGCTCGCCCGCGCGCGCCGCGAGCCAGCCCATATCGCCGTGATAGCCTTGCGCCAGGAATGCTTCGAGATCGCGCCGCGCCGCTTGGGCCAGCTCGGGGCGCGCGAAACCGACCGCGTCGAAGCCCAATTCGAGTGCTGCGCTGCGGATCGCCGCCTTGGCGTCCGCCGGCATCTCAGCCGCGTCCGCGATAGGGCGCGACGCCGGGATCGGGAAGCCACAACCCGGCGGGCGGCTCGCCGGTCTGGTAGAAGACGTCGATCGGCATGCCGCCGCGCGGATACCAATAGCCGCCGATCCGCAGCCAGCGCGGCGCGATCGCATCGATCACGCGCTTGGCGATCGTCAAGGTGCAATCCTCGTGGAAGGCCCCTTGATTGCGGAACGAGCCGAGGAAGAGCTTCAGGGATTTGCTCTCGATCAGGAATTGATCGGGCAAGTAATCGATGACGAGATGGGCGAAATCCGGCTGTCCCGTGACCGGGCAAAGCGTGGTGAATTCGGGCGCGGTGAAGCGCACGAGATAAGTCTCTTTCGGATGCGGATTGGGCACGCGCTCGAGCAGCGCTGCCTCGGGCGAGGCCGGAAGCGGCGCATGCGTGCCGAGCAGCTTCAGATCGCGGTAATTCGAATCAGTCATCGCGGCGAGCCTTCACAGCGGCGGGATGTCGCCCAGCGCCTCGGTTTCGGCGAAACCGGCGGCGTGATCGGCGAGCCGGCCCGAAGCGATGGCCTCGCGCAAATCCCGCATAAGACGGCCATAATAGCGAAGATTGTGCTGCGTCAACAGCATGGCGCCGAGGATCTCGTTCGCCTTGGCGAGGTGATGAAGATAGGCGCGGCTGTACCGCGTGCAAGCCGGGCAATCGCAGCTCTCTTCGAGCGGGCGCGGGTCCGCGGCGTGGCGCGCATTGCGCAGATTGACCGTGCCGCGCGCGGTGAAGGCCTGCGCGGTGCGGCCCGAGCGCGTCGGCAGCACGCAATCGAACATGTCGATGCCGCGCTTAACCGCGCCGACGATGTCGGCAGGTTTGCCGACGCCCATTAGATAGCGCGGCCGGTCGGCCGGCAGCGCGGGCACGGTCTCCTCGATCACCTTGAACATCGCTTCCTGGCCTTCGCCGACGGCAAGCCCGCCGACCGCATAGCCGTCGAAGCCGATTTCGATGAGCGCCGCCGCCGATCGCGTGCGCAAGCCGGGATAGACACCGCCCTGGACGATGCCGAAGAGCCCGGCGCCATCGCGCGCGCGGAACGCGTCCTTGGAGCGCGCGGCCCACCGCATCGATAATTCCATCGAGATCCGCGCTTCGTCCTCGGTCGCCGGAAAAGGCGTGCATTCATCGAAGGTCATGGCGATGTCGGCGTCCAGGAGCCGCTGGATCTCGACCGAGCGCTCGGGCGTCAGCTCCATACGCGTACCGTCGAGATGCGAGCGGAAGACGACGCCGCGTTCGCCGATCTCGCGCAGCTTGGCTAGCGACATCACCTGATAGCCGCCCGAATCGGTGAGGATCGGGCGCGGCCAATTCATGAAGCGGTGGAGCCCGCCCAGTTCCGCGATGCGCTCGGCGCCGGGGCGCAGCATCAGATGATAGGTATTGGCGAGAATGATATCGGCGCCGGTCGACGCCACCTCCTCGGGCCGCATCGCCTTGACGGTGGCCGCCGTGCCGACCGGCATGAAGGCGGGTGTCTCGATCCTGCCGCGGGCCGTGGTCAAGCGCCCGCGCCGCGCCGCGCCGTCTCGCGTCAGCACGTCAAACCCGATCACGCAGCACCCTCGGGAAAAAGCAAGCACGCATCGCCATAGGAGAAGAACCGGTAGTGCTGTTCGATCGCATGCGCGTAGGCCGCTTTCATGCGCTCCAGCCCGGCAAAGGCCGCGACGAGCATGAAAAGGGTCGAGCGCGGCAGATGAAAATTCGTGAGCAGCACGTCCACCGCGCGAAAGCGATAGCCCGGCGTGATGAAGAGCGCGGTCTCCCCGGCGAAGGGCGCGATCTTGCCGTTCTCATCCGCCGCGCTCTCCAGAAGCCGCAGGCTTGTGGTGCCGACGGCCACGATACGGCGGCCCGATTCGCGCGCCGCGTTGAGGCGCTCCGCCGTCCCGGGATCAATCGCGCCGAATTCGGCATGCATGCGGTGATCCTTCGTATCCTCGGCCTTCACCGGAAGAAACGTCCCGGCGCCGACATGCAAGGTCACGGTCTCGAACACGATCCCGGCCTGGCGGAGCGCCGCAATGAGCGCCGGCGTGAAATGGAGGCCCGCTGTCGGCGCCGCGACCGCGCCGTCGCGCGCGGCGAAGACTGTCTGGTAATCCTCTCGATCGTGGGGATCGCCGGATTTGGCGCGGTGGATATAGGGCGGCAGCGGCATCTGACCGTACCGCTCCAAGAGCGCGCGCAGGGCTGCGCCCTCTTGCGCAAAGCGCAGGACGACATCGCCTTCGGGTTCTTTTCGCGCGACCGCGGCGGCAAACCCTTCGCCGAACGTCAATTCATCGCCCGGCTTCAACCGGCGCGCGCCTTTGGCAAAAGCGCGCCAAATCCCGCCGCCCATATCGCGATGCAGGGTGACTTCCATGGTCGCGGCGCCGCGCCGGGCCTGGAGCCGTACTGGAATGACGCGCGTATCGTTGACCACCAGCACATCGCCGGCACGCAGCAAAAGCGGCAACTCGGCGACGTGCCGATCCTCGATCCCGCGCGCCACGCGCAAGAGACGCGCGGCGTCGCGCGGTTCGATCGGCCGCTCGGCGATGAGCTCGCGCGGAAAGGTGAAATCGAATTCATCGACCCGCATGGCGCCCGCTCTAGCTCGAAGCATGCGCAAGGGGAAGGGCGGGGGCCGATCCGGTCGCGCTGATGTTAAATTCCGTGTTAGGCACGGCGGCGACGCGACGGGCTTTTCCGCCGAGGGATGCTGATGCGCTCCTATACCAAACCCGGTCCATCAAAAATTCCTTCATAATTTCCGAAAAGCATGGGAGAGCTTCACTTGAAGCATCAGACAGACCAAGGAGAACGTGCGACACGATGACGCCGACGTCCGATCAACAAGGATCTTCGCGATGGGGAGCCGCCGCGCGCGAACACTGGCAGCTCGATCCGGGTGTCGCTTATCTCAATCACGGCGCTTTCGGGCTGACGCCGCGGGCGGTGCTCGCGGTCCAAGACCAATGGCGTGCGCGCATCGAGCGCAATCCGAATCGGTTTCTCGCCTTCGAGTTGGAAGAAGCTTTGCGCGAGGCTTTGCGGCCGCTGGCCGAAGCCGTTGGCGCAGCCGTCGAAGATCTGGTCTTCGTCGAGAACGCGACCACGGGTCTCAATGCGGTGCTGCGCGCGCTCGATTTCGAGCCGGGCGACGAAATCTTGATCACGAGCCTTTCCTATCCGGCGATTCGCAAGGCCGCGCAGTATGCGGCCGCGCGCAGCGGCGCCCGCCTCGTCGAGGTCGAGCTGGCGCTGCCGATCGCCGATGACGGGGCGGTGCTGCGCGCCGTGGCGGCCCGGCTCAGCTTTCGCACCCGGCTTGCGATCTTCGATCATATCGCTTCGCATAGCGCGCTCATCCTTCCGGTCGCCGAACTGACGCGCCTCGCGCATGAAGCCGGCGCGCGCGTGATGATCGACGGCGCGCATGCGCCCGGAATGATCGTGCTCGACCTGGCCGCCCTCGGCGCGGATTGGTATATCGGCAATCTCCACAAATGGTTCTTTGCGCCCCGAAGCTGCGGCTTTCTCTGGGCGGCCAGAGAAGTGCAGGGGATGACCCATCCGCTCGCGATCTCGCATGGCTACGGCGCAGGATTCCAAAGCGAATTCGAATGGACGGGCACCCGCGACGTGACGGCGGCGCTCGCCGTCCCCTCGGCGATCGATTTCCATGCGCGTCTCGGCGGCGCCGCGCTGATGGCGCGAAACACCGCGCTGGCGCATGACGCGGCAACGCGGCTGAGCCGGCTCTGGCGCACGGAAATGACGGGTCCGGTCGGCGCGTTCGGCGCCATGGCGACGCTGCGCTTGCCCTTGGCCGGTGCGGCCGATGCGGCGCGAATCGCCGCGCTGGCGCGCGACGTCTCGGAACGCCATCGCATCGAGGCGTCGTTCGTCGCGCTTCAAGGCGCGCTCTGGGTGAGGATTGCGGCGCAAGCCTACAATGAACCGGGCGAGTACGAACGCTTCGGCGCAGTTTTCAAGGCCGCGCCTTGATCCGCGCGCGCCGCCCCTACCGCGCGGGCCTCGCTTTCGGGATCGCCTTTCTCTGGGCGCTCTCGCTGCCAAGCGCGAGCACCCACGGCCTGACCCTCGACCCCCGGCCGCCCCTGGCGATCTTGGCGATTCTCGCCCTGTTCGCTTTCGTCGGGCTGGCCGCGCGCCGGATCGGGCCGCGGCTGCGCTGGCTGATCGCCTTCGTGATCGTACTTTTCACCGCGCTGCAATTCGTGGACGGCAAGGTGGAGCAGGTCCTTGATCGTCCACTCGATCTTTATTTCGATCTGCGTCACGTGCCCAACCTCTTGAGCCTCTACCTCGATGCGGCCGGATGGCGCGGCGCGGCGATCGTCCTGGCTGCTTTTCTCGCCTTCCTCCTCGTCCTCGCTCTTGTCGCCCGTGCCCTTGCCGGCATCGAGCGCGCGATGGCGCGGCCGGATACGGCCGCCCGCTCGCTGCTGGCCGCCATCGTCGGTTTCGCGCTGATTGCCGTGCCGCTGGGCAAGGATGGCATCGTCAATCTCGGCGCCCTCACCGCCGCATCGCGGCAGGCGGCTTCGGCTTGGAACGCCTTTTCCGTGCTGCACGGTTTCGACCGCCGTTACGAAGCCGCACTCGCCGCGCCGCAACCCGCGCTTGGCCCGCTCCCCGGGCTGAAGGCGCAGGATGTCTACCTCATCTTCGTCGAATCCTACGGGACGGTCGCTCTGGACGAGCGGCCCTATCGCGCCGTGCTCGCGCCGGCGCTCGAGAATTTTGCCGCGACGGTCAAGGCCGCCGGTTACCAACTCCTCTCCAGCCGCCTGCTCTCGCCAACTTTCGGCGGCGGTTCGTGGCTGGCCCATGGCACGATCGCAAGCGGCTTGAAGCTCGATCCCTTGCTCAACGAGCTGGTCTTGAACGGCGGTCGCAAAGGCCTGCCGCGCTATCTCGCGGGTGCGGGCTATCGCACGGTCGAGGTCATGCCGGGGATCAAGAAGCCCTATCCGGAAGGGGCGTTCTGGGGGTTCGACGCGCATTACTATGGCGCCGAGCTCGGCTATAGCGGACCCGAATTCGGCTGGTTTGGGATTCCCGATCAATACACGTTGCGGGAATTCTCCGGCCGTGAGCTCAAGCCCGGCCACGCCTCGCTCTTCGCGCAAATCGTGCTGGTATCGAGCCACACGCCTTTCGCGCCCGTGCCGCCCTATCTCGCCGATTGGAAGGACGCCGGCAAATTCGCGACCGTGCCCCAGGCCGATTGGGCGCGCGTCTATGCGCAGCCGAATTGGTCCAATCTCGACCGGCCCTATCTCGACAGCATCGCCTATGACCTGAATGCGCTGGGCGCTTGGCTTGCCCGCCTCGAAGGTTCGCCGCTGATCATCATCTTGGGCGACCATCAGCCGCCCGATCTGACAAGGGGCGCGGGCGAGGCCTGGACCGTTCCGATTTATGTCCTTTCGCGCGATCCCGATCTGGTCGGTCCCTTTGCCGCGCTCGGCTATGGCCAGGGTCCGGCACCGCCGCCGCGGCCCGATCCCGAGGGCATGGAGAGATTTCTCGGCGAGTTCCTCGCGGCTTACGGTCCTAAGCCCGCAGCACCCGGGTCAGAGCCGCAGCAAAGCCCTGACGCTCAGGCGGTGTCCCAACCGTGACGCGGATGAGGTGATCGAGCGGTGCGACGCCGGGCATGCGCAAGAAGACGGCTTCATCCCTCAAGAGCTTCGCCAGCGTATTCCGCGCGCGGTCGCCATCGCCCATGTCGAAAGCGACGAAATTGGTCGCCGACGGCAACGCCTTGAGACCCAGCGAAGTGGCCAGCGCTTCATAATCGCGCCGCCCATCGGCGACGCGACGCTGGACCGTCGCAATGAAGTCCTGATCGCCGAGCGAGGCGAGCGCCGCTTCCTGCGACAGGCGCGTGACGCCGAAATGGTGGCGGATCTTGTCGAAAGCCGCGATCAACCCGCGCGCGCCGATGGCATAGCCGACGCGCGCTCCCGCCATCCCATGCGCCTTCGAGAAGGTGCGGATGCGGATGATGCGCGGATCTTCGGGATCCAGCCCGGGCATGGAGCCGGCAGGCGCGAAATCGCTATAGGCCTCATCAAGGACAAGGAGGCTTCCGGCGGGAAGCTTTTTGAGGATCGCGATCTGCTCCTCGGCGGAAAGCCAACTGCCGGTCGGATTGTCCGGATTGGAGAGATAAACGAGCCGAGCGCCGCTCTTTTGCGCGGCGTCGCCGAGCGCGTCCGCATCGTTGCGAAACCCGCGATAGGGCGGGGTCACGAATTTCCCGCCAAAGCCGTTCACGTGGAAGGCGAAGGTCGGGTAGGCGCCCTGCGACATCACGACGGGATCGTCCGGATCGATCATGGCGCGCACGACGAGACCCAGAAGATCGTCGGCGCCGATCCCCAATCCGATCTGGTCGCGTTCGACGCCATGATGCTTGGCCAGCGCTTCGCGCAACACGAAGCCTTCGGGATCGCAATACCAGTTGATCCGCGTCGCACCGTCGCGGATCGCGGCAACGGCCTTGGGTGAGGGGCCGAAGGCGCTTTCATTGGCGCCGATGCGAAGGACGAGCTTGCGCCCGATTTGCCGCTCGAAGGCCTCCGGCGGGACGAAAGGCACGATCGCCGGCAAGGCGCCGACCACCCGCGAATAGCGGATCATGGCGAGGCCGGCCGAACCGGCCGCCTAGCGGTGCTCAGCCCCGATCATGCGCCGTACGCTCGGTGGCTGCCGTGGTCGAAGAACTCGGCGGGGTCACTTGCGGCGGCGGATTGGCGGCTTCGTCCTCGTCGCTCATCCCCTTCTTGAAGGCCTTAATGCCCTTCGCGAAATCGCCCATCACGCGCGGTAGCTTGCCCGCGCCGAAGAGAAGCAGAACGATCAACAGAACGACCATCCAATGCACTAAGCTGAACGAGCCCATGGGCGTATCCTTGAAGCGGCGATTTCTAGGTCGTATGGCGCAGCCCAAGGCCCCGTTTGTCAAGGGAAAACGGCCCTGGGCGGAACGCCGCCGATACCATCATGTGGCACCTGCAAGGCGCGAATGCTAGGGTCGGGCCTATGCGAAAATGGGTTGTGGTTGGGCTGGGCGCGAGCGGGCTGCTGCTGGCTATTGCTGGGGCGGGGCTTACTCAGCGCGCAAGCGCGCCTCAAAGCGCGGAAATCACGGCGGCGTCGACTTCACCATCGGCGGTTGCCGCGCGCGAGCTTGCGCCCTCATCCGCCGCGCGCGAGCTGGCTCGGGCGACGGCGCCCGTCGACACGCAAGAACAGGCCTCGACACCGGTTTCAGCCGCGGCACCCGATCTTCCCACGATCGAGGTCGAGGCGCGGCCGATCCACACGGTTCCCGAGGAAGATGTTCCGGTCCCGAAAGTGACCCTCTTCGACCGCGCCGGACGGGAGATCGCCGCGCCCAAGGCCTTTGCCGAGCCCGCACCGCCGGCACGGGTGCAGCCCGCGAGCGTGCCCTTTACCGGAGCGGCACAAGCGGCCGGCGGGACGACGCTTGCCGTCGCCGGAAGGTCGGTGCGGCTTTTTGGCGTCCGTATCGGCGACCCGCGCGACCAATGCGGGCTTGGGCCCGGCGATCGACGCAGCTGTGCCGATGTCGCTCGCGACGCGCTGGCCCAAAGGCTGCGCCGTTCGCCTTGGGTTTCTTGCCAGATGCCAGCCGGCCAGGTTGGCGATCCTGGCGCCGTCTGCGTCGACGCGAGCAGCACCGATCTTGGGGGCTTCCTGGTGGCCGAAGGCTTGGCGCTTGCCGATACGACCCAGAGCTACGAATATTTCGGCGCCGAAGGCGTGGCCCGCTCGTTCCGCCGCGGTCTCTGGCGCCATCGTTGACCCGGAAGCCAACGGCCGGCTGAAATACGTTCAGCGCGGAGCGGGAAAAGGGCGAACATGACAGGTTTTGAAGGAACGCCGAGCTATGTCGCGACCGAAGATCTGCGCGTCGCGGTGAACGCCGCGGTCGCGCTCGAGCGCCCGCTTCTCGTCAAAGGCGAGCCGGGCACGGGCAAGACCATTCTCGCTCATGAGATCGCCAAGTCCCTGGGCAAGGAACTCATCACCTGGCACATCAAGTCGACGACCAAGGCGCAGCAGGGTCTTTACGAGTACGATGCGGTAACGCGCCTGCGCGACGGCCAGCTCGGCGATCCGAAGGTCGGCGACATCGCCAATTACATCCTGCACGGCAAGCTATGGGATGCATTCACCGCCGATGCCGCGCCGGTGCTGCTCATCGACGAGATCGACAAGGCCGACATCGAATTTCCCAACGATCTCCTGCTCGAGCTCGATCGCATGGAATTCTATGTTTATGAGACGCGCGAGACGGTGGTCGCGAAGCACCGGCCGATCGTCGTCATCACCTCGAACAACGAGAAGGAACTGCCCGACGCTTTCCTGCGACGCTGTTTCTTCCACTACATTCGCTTTCCCGACCGCGACACGATGGCCCGCATTCTCGACGTGCATTATCCGGATCTGCAGAAGGAGCTGGTCCGTGAGGCGCTCAGCGTGTTTTACGAAATTCGCGACGTCCCGGGCTTGAAGAAGAAGCCGTCGACCTCGGAGCTCCTGGACTGGATCAAGCTCCTGATGGTCGAGGACATTTCGCCCGAAACCTTGCGCCAGCGCGATCCCGCCAAGCTCATTCCGCCGCTTCACGGCGCGTTGTTGAAGAACGAGCAGGACGTCCATCTCTTCGAGCGGCTCGCCTTTCTTCATCGCCGCGAGCGTGGCGGCTGATGTTCGTCGGCTTTCTCCTGGCGCTGCGCGAGGCCAAGGTGCCGGTCTCGCTCAAGGAATTCCTGACCTTGATGGAGGCGATGCGCCGCAACATCGCCGCCTACAAGGTCGATAATTTCTATTATCTCGCGCGGGCGAGCCTGGTGAAGGACGAGCGCAATCTCGACAAATTCGACCGCGTCTTCGGTCGGCACTTCAAGGGCATCGAGACACCGGCCGAGAATCGGCCTGTCATTCCCGAGGGATGGCTCAAGAAGCTCGGCGAGCGGCTGCTGAGCGATGAGGAGAAGAAGCTCATCGAAGCGATGGGCGGCTGGGCAAAGTTGATGGAAGCGCTCGAGCAGCGGCTTCGCGAGCAGCAGCGCCGGCATGAGGGCGGCGGCAAATGGATCGGCACCGCCGGGACCTCGCCTTTCGGCGCCTATGGCTACAATCCCGAGGGTGTGCGCATCGGCCAGGACGAGAACCGCAGCCATCGCGCCGTCAAGGTTTGGGACAAGCGCGAATTTCGCAATCTCGACGACCGCGTCGAGTTGGGCACGCGCAACATCAAGCTGGCGCTGCGCCGCCTGCGCCAGTTCGCGCGCGAAGGGGCGGAACGCGAGCTCGATCTCGACGACACCGTTCGCTCGACCGCGCGCAACGCCGGCTGGCTCGATCTGAAGCTCGTGCCGGAGCGGCACAACGCCACAAAAGTATTGTTGCTCCTCGATATCGGCGGCTCGATGGACGGCCATATCCGGACTTGCGAAGAGCTGTTCTCGGCCGCGCGCAGCGAGTTCAAGCATCTCGAGCATTTCTATTTTCACAACTGCCCTTACGAGTCGCTCTGGCCCGACGCGCAGCGCCGCCAGGTCGAGCGCGTGCCGACCCACGATGTCCTCCATCGCTATGACGAGGACTATCGGCTGATCTTCGTCGGCGATGCGAGCATGAGTCCCTATGAGATCGAGCAGCCGGGCGGGAGCGTTGAGCACTGGAACGACGAGCCGGGCGAGGCTTGGATGCGTCGCTTACTCGCGGCCTATCCCAAGGCGGCGTGGCTCAATCCCGTGGCCGAGCCGTATTGGGAGAGCACGCTCTCGATCGGCTTGATGCGCGATCTGCTGGCAGGGCGGATGTATCCGCTGACGCTCGAGGGCATCGATCGCGCGATGCGACGGCTGACTCGATAACGCGGATTATCTCAGCGGCACGCGGCTGGCGCTTCCAATCGGTCGGTCCACGCCAGAAGGCCGCACGGCGCGGGACGGTCAGCCCCGCAACCGCGTGCGGAGATCAAGCCGCGTTGTGCTGCTTCTTCGGCTGAACGTAGGCCATCGCCGCATGTTCGGTGCAATAGGGCTTGCCCGGCACCGGCCGCTTGCCGCAAAAGTGGAATCCCGATTCACCGGGATGACCCAGCGGCCAAGTGCAGCTCGGCGGCGCGATCCCGACGACGCGACGGGTCGGCGGCCGCTTCAGCGGTGACGGACGCGGCTTCAGCGACAGGCGGTGCGCCTTGCCGACCACGGCGTTCTTGCTGATGCCCAGCCGGCGGCCAATTTCGGCCGTCGAATGCCCTTCAGCCCAGAGCGCGGCCAATTGCTCCATGAGTTCCGACGTCCATACCGATTCCATGGTTGACCACCGTATCCTGTGGATAATTGATCTTCCGACCCCAACATATAGTAGCATGTTTGTTTCGCGGCGCAAGACTCTCGACGCGCAAACTCGGCGATCAAGACCCGATCGGGAATCCCGCGCTTTGGGAAGCGATGTTCCCGGCGGGATCTCCTAGGCGAGGAGTTGGATTGAAGCGGCTTCGCGGCCGCGCCGTGCCTGGGCCACTTGGATGCGCACGGCCTGTCCCGGCTGAAGCTCATCGATGCCGGCGCGGCGCAATGCGGTCACATGAACGAATACGTCCTTGCCGCCATCATTGGGGAGAACGAAGCCGAACCCGCGCGCCGCGTCATACCATTTGACGACGCCGTCGACGGACTCGGTGGCGCTGGCAGGCTCGTCCTCGCGTTCGCGTCGCGTCGGGCGCGACTCGCGGCCGGCAGCCGTCGAGGTATCGAGATCGATAATCTGCGTCGCAGCGCGACCTTTGGGACCTTGGGTCCAGGTGAAGGTGACGTTCGCGCCGTCCGGCGCTTCGCTGAAGCCTGCGCGTTCGAGCACGGCGGCGAGTAAGAACACGTCGCCCGAGCCGTCATTCGGGATGATAAAGCCGAAGCCCTTGCTTCGATTGAACCATTTGATTTTGCCCGAAAGCGGCGCGCCGTCGCCGGCAGGCATTTGATAGGCGTTCATGGCACCACCCTGGGACAGCACCGAGCGTCTCGTCCCGCGGGATATGTTCGCAAACCCCCCGGTTGCGACACTCAACGTGATTACAACTCTATTTCTGCCCGGGTTTGGTGGCAAACAGTAAATAATTGACCCTGATATCGGTGCCGAGCGTCCAGCGGTCGCCCCAAGGGTCATATTGCAAGCCCGCCATATCCTCGAGCTTGAAGCCCGCCGCGCGCAGCTCCTGCGCGAGTTCGGACGGGCGGCGGAATTTTCTGTAGGCGTGGGTGCCGCGCGGTAACCAGCGCAACACGTACTCGGCGCCCAGGATCGCGAGGAGATAGGCTTTGGGTGTGCGGTTGAGCGTCGAGACGATGAGCGCGCCGCCGGGCTTCACCAGGCGAGCCGCGGCGCAGAGAAATTGCGCGGGATCGGTCACGTGTTCCACCACTTCGAGGGCGAGCACGGCGTCGAAGCGCCGATCAGCCGCCGCCAGGGCCTCGGCCGCATCCGCGCGATAATCGATCGCGAGGCCTTGTTGCCTGGCATGCCGGCGTGCAACCGCGAGCGCCGTTTCATCGGCGTCGATGCCGGTGACGGTGCAGCCGAGCCGCGCCAAGGGCTCGCAGGTGAGCCCGCCGCCACAACCGATATCGAGCAGGCGCAAACCGGCAAAGGCGCGGCGCGCCTTCATGTCGCGCGCGAAATGGGCGGCGAGCCGATCGCGCACGAAACCGAGTCGCGCTGCGTTAAGGCGGTGCAGGGGCCGGAACGCTCCGGCCTCGTCCCACCATTGCGGCGCGATCGCGGCAAAGCGCGCGACTTCCTGACGATCGATCGACGATGGAATTGGGGCGTTCATGATTGCCTTCCTGGGCGAGAGTATGTATACGCGCCTTCAAGTCGGCAACGGGGTTGTCGGCGCCAATTTTATTCTCTGGCACAGTGCAGGTCGGGGCGAATGGCGCGCATCGTGCAAAAATTCGGTGGCACCTCGGTCGCCGACGTCGAACGCATCAAAGCCGCTGCACAACGCGTGAAGCGCGAGATTGCTGCCGGCAATGAGGTCGCGGTGGTGGTCTCGGCGATGGCCGGCGTCACCAATCAGCTCGTCGCCTGGACCAACGCTTTCGGCGAGCTGCCCGATCCGCAGGAATATGACGTGGTCGTGGCGTCGGGCGAGCAAGTGACCGCGGGTTTGACCGCCTTGGCCTTGCAGGCGATCGGCGTGCCGGCGCGCTCGTTTCTCGGCTGGCAGGTCCCGATTTGCAGCGATGCCAATCACGGCAAGGCACGCATCGAAGCGATCCCGACCGACGCGCTGCTGGCCGGCATGAAATCGGGCTATGTCCCGGTCGTCGCCGGTTTTCAGGGAATCGCGCCCAGTTCGCGCGTGACGACGCTCGGGCGCGGCGGGTCGGACACCTCGGCTGTCGCCTTGGCGGCGGCGCTCGGTGCCGATCGTTGCGACATCTTCACCGATGTCGATGGCGTTTACACCACCGATCCGCGCATCGTTGCGAAGGCGAGGAAGCTCGATAAAATCACCTATGAGGAGATGCTCGAACTGGCTTCCCTGGGAGCCAAGGTGCTGCAGACGCGCTCGGTCGAGTTGGCGATGAACCATCGCGTGCGCGTGCAAGTGCTCTCGAGCTTCACCGATGCCCCAGGGACCCTGGTCGTGGACGAGGAAGAGATCGTGGAAAAGCAAGTGGTGAGCGGCATCGCCTACAGCCGCGACGAGGCCAAGGTCACGCTCGTCAAAGTGCCTGATCGCCCGGGCGTCGCGGCCGCGATTTTCGGTCCACTCGCCGATCGCGCCATCAATGTCGACATGATCGTCCAGAATATCGCCGAGGACGGAACGACCGACCTGACCTTCACCGTCACCAAGGCGGATCTCGCCCGGACCGTCAAAGTGCTCGAAGATTGCCGTGCGAGCCTCGGCTTCCGGGATCTGAAGCCCGATTCCAACGTGGTGAAAATTTCGGTCATCGGCGTCGGCATGCGCAGTCATGTCGGCGTCGCGCAACAGATGTTCAAGACTCTGGCCGAAAAGGGCATCAACATCGAGGTGATCTCGACCTCCGAGATCAAGGTCAGCGTTCTGATCGCAGAGGAATACACCGAATTGGCGCTGCGCGCGCTTCACACCGCTTACGGCCTCGATGCATGACGGCCGAGGTCGAGCGCCGCAGCGTCTTGAAGCGCGCGCCCGCGCGGCGACCGGTTCTGGCGGCCGCACCCGCCGGCGTCGACGCTTATCGCCTTCTCGAAAGGCTGTGGCGCGCGGGCACGACTTTTCTCGGGTGCGAATTCGCGATCATGGGCGGCGCCATGACTTGGGTGTCGGAGCGCAACCTCGTGGCGGCGATCTCGAACGGTGGGGGCTTCGGGATCATCGCGTGCGGCGCGATGTCGCCCCAAGGGCTCGATGCCGAGATCACGGCCACGCGCGCGCTGACCTCGCGTCCCTTCGGCGTCAACCTCATCACGCTTCATCCGGAGCTGACGGCACTGATCGAAGTCTGCGCCGCGCGCAAGATCGGTCACATCGTGCTGGCCGGCGGGTTGCCAAGCGCGAGCGCGGTGGCGCGGATCAAGGACTCCGGCGCGAAACTTCTGTGCTTCGCGCCGGCTTTGGCGATTGCGCGCAAGCTCGTGCGCATGGGTGCTGATGCCATCGTGATCGAGGGAATGGAGGCGGGCGGGCATATCGGTCCGGTCTCGACCAGCGTGCTGGCGCAGGAAATTCTGCCGGAACTCCGCGAGGTTCCGGTGTTCGTCGCCGGCGGCATTGGGCGCGGCGAGGCGATCGTCTCCTATCTCGAAATGGGTGCGGCCGGCGTGCAGCTCGGCACGCGCTTCGTCTGCGCCCATGAATTGGTGGCCCATCCGCGCTTCAAGCAGGCCTTCCTGCGCGCAGGCGCACGCGACGCGGTCCCCTCGGTGCAGCTCGACCCGCGCTTTCCGGTGATCCCGGTTCGCGCTCTCGTTAATGAGGGCGTGCGGGCTTTCATCGAATTGCAGCGCGACGTGGTCGACCGCTTCAATCGCGGCGAAGTATCGCGCGAGGACGCTCAACTCGAAATCGAGCGCTTTTGGGCGGGTGCGCTGCGGCACGCGGTGATCGATGGCGATGTCGAGCGCGGCTCCTTGATGGCCGGGCAAAGCGTCGGCCTGGTCACGCGCGAACAATCGATCCGCGAAATTCTCGATGAGCTCTTGGAGCAGGCGGTTGCCGCGCTGAGCGCGCGCGCGCGACTCGCCCTCGCGGAACCGCCGCCGATAGAAACTACGGGGCGGTAATGGAGACGGTCTCCGCTTCGCGTCTTGTCCTGCGCCGCTTGCGCGACGTGATGGCGGGGCAGGGAACGGCGCAGGAAAGACTCAATACGATCGTGCGCATCATCGCCGCCGACATGGTGGCCGAGGTGTGCTCCTGCTATATCATGCGCGCCGGCGAGGTCCTCGAGCTCTTCGCCACCGAAGGCTTGCGGCCGGAAGCCGTGCACCGCACGCGGTTGCGCGTGGGCGAAGGCCTGGTCGGGGCGATCGCCGCGACTGCGATGCCCTTGGCGCTCGCCGATGCCCAGGCCCATCCCGATTTCGCCTATCGGCCGGAGACGGGCGAAGAGATCTATCATTCGCTCCTGGGCGTGCCGATTTTGCGCTCCGGCCGCGTCCTGGGCGTGCTCGTGGTGCAGAATCGCACCTTGCGCCATTACACCGAAGATGAGATCGAGGCGTTGCAGACCATCGCCATGGTGCTTGCCGAACTCGCGGCTTCCGGCGAGTTGGTAAGCCCGCTCGAGCGCCAGCCCTCGAACGGCGTCGGGCAACAACCCTTGCGTCTCGAAGGCGTGAAACTCAATGGCGGTCTGGCCATCGGTCAGGCGGTTCTGCACGAACCGCGGATCGTCATCCGGCAAGTCGTCGCCGAAGATTCCAACGCCGAACTCGACCGGCTGCGGCGCGCGGTCACGGCGATGCAGAGTGCGATCGATGACCTTCTTGCCGCGAGCGACGTCGCGCTGGGCGGCGAGCATCGCGACATCCTGGAAACCTACCGCATGTTCGCGGGCGATCATGGTTGGCTCCACCGCATCTCCGAAGCCGTCAGGAGCGGGCTCACCGCCGAGGCCGCGGTCCAGAAAGTCCAAAGCGACATGCGCGTGCGCATGAATCAGGCGACCGACCCCTATCTCCGGGAACGGCTCGCCGATCTTGACGATCTGGCCAATCGCCTCCAGCAGCATCTGGCCGGGCGCTCTCTTTCGGCGGCCGTCGCAGAACTGCCGGACGAGTTCATCCTGGTTGCGCGTACCATGGGCCCCGCCGAGCTTCTCGACTACGACCGGAGGCGTCTCAAAGGCGTGGTGCTGGAGGAAAGCTCGCCCAACGCCCATGTCGCCGTGGTGGCGCGCGCCCTCGATATTCCCGTGGTCGGCCGCGTCAAAGACGTGCTCAACCGCGTCGATGCGAACGATCTCATCGTCGTCAATGGCGACGAGGCGGCCGTGGTGCTGCGGCCGAGCGAGGATGTGCAACAGGCTGTCGATGAGCGCATCAAGGCGCGCTTGGGCCAGCGGCAGCAATACGAAGCCCTGCGCACGCTTCCGGCCGAAACCAAGGACGGCGTGCAGGTCTCTTTGCTTCTCAATGCCGGGCTCTTCGTCGATCTGCCTTACCTCGAGGAAACCGGCGCGGCCGGGATTGGCCTCTTCCGGACCGAGCTTCAGTTCATGCTGCGCGACACGTTTCCCACGGTCGCGCAGCAGACCGCGCTTTACCGCCGCGTGATCGACCAGGCCGATGGCCGGCCGGTCACCTTCCGCACGCTCGATGTCGGCGGCGACAAGGTGCTGCCCTATATGGACGACATCGCCGATGAGAACCCCGCCATGGGCTGGCGGGCGATCCGGATCGCGCTCGACCGGCCGGCGATGCTGCGCCAGCAGCTGCGCGCGCTCATTCGCGCCGCCAGCGGCCGGCTGCTGCGGGTGATGTTCCCGATGATCGCCGATGTCGCGGAATTCAATGCCGCTTGCGATATTCTGGATCTGGAACTCGACCGCCAGCGTCAGGCTCGGGGCGAGATGCCGGCCAAGGTCGAGGTCGGCCTCATGCTCGAAGTGCCCGCGCTGCTGTGGCAATTGCCGGCGCTGATCGAGCGCGCCGATTTCATCTCGGTGGGAACCAATGATCTGGTGCAGTTCCTCTTCGCGGCCGATCGCGGCAATCCGCGTTTGGCCGAGCGCTACGATCCGCTGTCGCCGCCCGTGCTCCGCGTCCTCGGCGAGATCGCCTCGGCTTGCGCCGCGCGCTCGATGCCGGTCGCCGTTTGCGGCGAGATGGCGGGTCAGCCCTTGGACGCCATGGTGCTGGTGGGCCTCGGCTTTCGCGCGCTCTCGATGACGCCCGCGGCGATCGGTCCGGTCAAGGCCGTGATCCGCAGCCTCGATGCGTCCGCGCTGGCGGCCTTCATCGCCTCGCTCGCCGATTTGTCGGCGCATAGCTTGCGCGGCAAGTTCCATGATTTTGCGCGCGACCACGGCGTTAGCATCTGATGCACGCAAATCGGCAGAGCGCGACGGTTGCGGCGTCCGCCCGTAATTTGCTAGAAGATTCAATATTGACGAAGCCAGGCGCGGCTTGATCGCTTAGGCGTACACGCTGCTGTTCGGTCAATCGCTCAAACCGGAGAGCGAGGACGAAATGCCGACCTCCACGGACGCCGCGGGACCAGACGAGCCGTCGCGGCACTCGATCGGAACGTTGCTGCGCGAGACGCGCCAAAGCTTCGGCGGCGACATCGAGCGAATTGCCGCCACGTTGCGGATTCGCGCCTCCTATTTGAAGGCGATCGAGGAAAGCCAATACGACCGCTTGCCGGCGCAGGTTTACGCGTTGGGCTTCGTCCGCGCCTATGCGAGCCATTTGGGGCTCGACGGCGATGAAGCCGTACGGCGTTTCAAGCAGGAAACCGTCGATTTCGAGTCCCCACGAGGCTTGAGCTTTCCCGTGCCGCTGGTCCAGCGCAGCGTTCCCGGCGGCCGGATGTTGCTGGCCGCCCTGATCTTTGCGCTGTGCGGCTATGGCTTGTGGTACTACGTGTCGACGGGCGAGCATGCACGGCCGGAGCGCGTGAGCGCAGTCCCGGCGGATTTGGCATCGTCGCCGGACGCGGCCGCGGTTCCAGCGGCCGCACCGGCTTCGGCGCCACCCTCGAACTCGGGCGCGCCCTCGCCCGAAACCGTGGCGCCGCCAGCGTCCGTGGCAGCCGCTGCGCCGGCTCCATCCGAAGCGGCACCGGTCGCGCCGGCTTCTGGGCCGCCGTCACCTGCCGCCGCCGAAACGCCAATATCGCCGCCGGCCCCATCAACATTGCCGGCCGGGAATCCGCCCGCGAGCGTCGCGGCGGCGCCGGCCGCCGCCCCGCCGGAAGCGCCAGCGGCGCCAGAGGTCGGGGCATCTGCTGGACCGCCGGCGGGTGCGGCCCCGGCGGGAGCGAGCGCTCCCGACGCGTCTTCGACGTCGCCCATCCCCGCAGCGGCGCCAGCACCGGTGTCGGCACCGTCCGGACCGGGCCAGCCGCGCGTCTATGGTGCCGTCGGCCAGGCGTCCAGGGTCGTGATCGAGATACGCAAAGACAGCTGGGTGCAAATCCGCGATGCCGATCGTCTCCTGCTCGACAAGGTGTTGCACCCCGGCGATTCCTACCGTGTCGGCGACAGGTCCGGCCTCGTCATGCGAACGGGCAACGCCGCGGGGCTCGATATCGAAGTCGATGGCCATAAGGCGCCGCCGATCAAGGGCACCGTCCGGCACCAGATCGCGCTCGATCCCGACCGGCTGCTGGCGGGGACGGCCGCGGCCGATTGAGCCGTGAGGCGGGCCTTTACCTTTGCTTCACCAAAGCCGGCCCGCCTTCCGCCTCTACGGAAAACAAGCTATAAGGCGCATATTCAAGCCTGAACGAGGCTGATTCCCGCGAGGTTTCTGCGATGAGCGTGCGTCCCTATCGCGACATCCAAAGGCGCCGGTGCCGTCAGATTCACGTCGGTCCGGTGGCGGTGGGCGGTGATGCGCCGATCACCGTTCAGTCGATGACCAACACGCTCACCCATGACGTGAAGGCGACGGTCGAGCAGATCCAGGCGCTGGAGCGCGCGGGCGCCGATATCGTGCGCGTCTCTTGTCCCGACGCGGAATCCTCGGCGGCGCTCAAGGAGATCGTCCGCCAAGTGAAGGTCCCGATCGTCGCGGATATCCATTTCCATTACAAACGAGCGATCGAGGCGGCACAGAACGGCGCCGCCTGCTTGCGCATCAACCCGGGCAATATCGGCTCGTCCGAGCGCGTCAAGGACGTGGTCAAGGCGGCGAAGGACCACAATTGTTCGATGCGCATCGGCGTCAACGCCGGCTCCTTGGAGCGTGACCTGCTCGAGCGCTATGGCGAGCCCTGTCCCGAAGCGATGGTCGAGAGCGCGCTGACGCATGCCAAGATTCTCGAGGACAATGATTTCTTCGAGTTCAAGATCTCGTGCAAGGCTTCGGATGTGTTCCTCGCCGCCGCGGCCTATCAACAACTGGCCGATGCTTGCGATTACCCGCTCCATCTCGGCATTACCGAGGCCGGCGGGCTGATGAGCGGCACGATCAAATCCGCGATCGGCATGGGCTCGCTGCTCTGGGCGGGCATCGGCGACACGATCCGCGTCTCGCTTTCGGCCGACCCGGTCGAGGAGATCAAGGTCGGGTACGACATTCTGAAGTCGCTGGGCCTGAGGCGCCGCGGTGTGACGGTGATCTCCTGCCCGTCTTGCGCCCGCCAGCAATTCGAGGTCATCAAGACCGTGGAGCTTCTGGAGAAGCGCCTCGCGCACATCACGACGCCGATGACGCTCTCGGTCATCGGTTGTGTGGTCAATGGCCCGGGCGAGGCGCGCGAAACCGATATCGGTTTCACCGGCGGCGGCAACGGGACGCATCAGGTCTATATCGCCGGCGTGCCGGCTCATCGCCTCAAGGATCAGAGCATCGTCGATCACCTCGTCGACCTGGTCGAGAAGAAGGCGGCCGAGATCGAAGCCGGGCAGAAGGAAGCAGCCGCGGCCGAAACCGTCGCCTAGCGCGATGGCAGGCCTGCAGCCGGTCCGCGGCACCCAGGATCTTCTGCCGGAAGCGCAGCGCCGCCATCGCGCCGTCATCGAGACCGCGCGCCGGACGGCCGAGCGCTACGGGTACCAGGAGATCGCGACGCCGATCTTCGAATTTACCGAAGTCTTCGCACGGCCGATCGGCGAGACCAGCGACATCGTCACGAAGGAGATGTACACCTTCGCCGATCGCGGCGGCGATGAGATCACGCTCCGGCCCGAATACACCGCCGGCATCGTGCGCGCGATCCTCTCCAACGGCCTGACGCAAAGCCTGCCGCTGAAGCTCTTCGCGTCGGGCCCCATGTTCCGCTACGAGCGGCCGCAGAAAGGCCGCTTCCGCCAGTTCCATCAGATCGATGCCGAACTCATCGGCGTTGCGCAGCCCTTGGGCGATGTCGAGATGATCGCGCTGGCGGCCGAGATCCTCGATGCGCTCGGCGTGCTCAAGCGCACCGAGCTCGAACTCAATACCTTGGGCGACATGGCCAGCCGGCGCGCCTATCGCGAAGCGCTGGTAGGCTATTATGCCGGCCGCCGCGACGGTTTGAGCGAGGACAGTCTGCGGCGCCTCGAGAAGAATCCCCTGCGCATTCTCGATTCGAAGGACGAAGGCGACAAGCGCATCAATGCCGAGGCGCCGCCCTTCGAGGCTTATCTGACGCGCGAGGCGTGCGACTTCTTCGCCGTGGTGCGTCAAGGACTCGAGGCGCTCGGCATTCCCTACCGGCTCAATCCGCGCCTGGTGCGCGGCCTCGATTATTACTGCCACACCGCCTTCGAATTCGTAACGGCCGATCTCGGCGCGCAGGGCACAGTTCTGGGCGGCGGGCGCTATGACGGGTTGATGGGCGTGATGGGCGGACCTGAGACGCCAGGCGTCGGCTGGGCCGCCGGGATCGAGCGCCTGGCGCTCTTGATCGACGAGCCCACGCCGCCGCCGCGCCCGATCACGCTGGTGCCCTTGGGCGAGGCGGGCGAGGCGATGGCGTTGAAGCTGGCGCAATCCCTGCGCCGCGCGGGCTTCACGATCGATCTCGGTTACTCGGGCAATCTGCGCCGCCGCTTGCAACGCGCCGACAAGGTCAAGGCGCGCGCCGCGGTCATTCTCGGCGACAACGAGATTGAGCGCCAAGTCGCGGCGTTGCGCGATCTCGACACTGGCGAGCAGACCGAGGTTCCGCTCGCCGCACTCGAGGATCGGCTCGCGCCGTTCCGTTAGCGGAGATACTCATGCCCGGCAGCCTCGATGCCGGGGCGGGCGAAGAGCTGCTCGTCATCGGCATCAACTATCGCTCCACCCGATCCGATCTCGGCGACCGGTTCGCGTTGATCGAAGCCGATCTCGATTCGGCGCTCGACACGTTGCGGTCGCGCGGGATCAAAGACGCCGTGCTCCTCGCGACCTGCGACCGCATCGAGCTCTTGAGCAGCGATCCTTCGGCGTTCGAACTTTTCGCGCCGCTGGTTGCAAACCGGCTTGGCGTCGCGGTGGAAACCGTGTCGCCGGCGCTCTACCGTCGCGCCGGCGTAGCGGCGCTTAAGCATCTCTTCGCGGTTGCAAGCGCGCTCGACAGCCAAGTGATCGGCGAACCGCAGGTGCTGGGGCAATTGAAGACCGCACATCGGGCCGCTGCGGAACAGGGCCTTGTCGGCGAGATGCTTGAGAACGCGCTCGATGCTGCCTATGCGGCGGCGCGCCGCATCCGGCGCGAAACCAAGATCGCGCTAGGGCCGGTTTCCTTGGCCGCGGCGGCGCTCGCGCTGGCGCGCGACATTCACGGAGACCTCGCGGATCTCACGGCGCTGCTCATCGGCCCCTCCGAGCTCGGCGAGCTGATGGCCGGGCAATTCCGCCGCGCCGGGCTGGGCCGCCTCGTCGTTTGCGGCCCGCCGGCGCGCGCCGCCCGCGCCGCCCGCGATCTCGCCAGCAATGTCGTCGATCTCGATGCGCTCGAGGGCGCGCTCGCCGGGTGCGACATTGCCATTTCGGCTTTGGGCAGCGGCAAAGCGGTGTTGACGCAGGATCTCGTGGCAACCGCATTGCGCAAGCGGCCGCTGAAGCCCATTTTCGTGATCGATGCGGCGATTCCGGCCGATGCGGAGCCCGGGATCAACGACCTCGACGGCGCTTTCCTCTATGATCTCGCCGATTTGGAGCGCGCCGCGCTCGCCGGTCGGGCCGAGCGGGAAGCGGCATCGGCTGCCGCCTGGGCGATCATCGATGCGGAGCTCGCCGCACATCGGGCGCGCGAGGCTTCGCGCCGCGCCGTGCCGGCAGTGGTGGCGCTGCGCCGTCATGTCGAGCGCCTGCGCGAGGAGGCTTTGGCCGAGGGCGGCGACGCGGGAACCGTGACGCGGCACTTGGTCAACCGCCTGCTGCACGATCCATCGGAAGTGCTAAGAGAACTTGCCGGCGACGAGGCCGATGTCGCGTCGATCGAGCGCCTGGTGCGGCGCTTGTTTCGGCTCGGCGGCGAGGATGAGAGGAAAAAGTGATCGCTGCGACCCCCTTCGATGCCAAGCTCGAGAAAGTCGTGCGCCGCCACGCGGAATTGCGCGACTCGCTCGCCAATCCGGCGCGCACAAGCGGCGATTTCGCGAAGCTCTCGAAGGAATACAGCGATCTCACGCCCTTGGTCGAAAACATCGACGCCTTGACGAAGGCGCGCCAGGAACGCGCGGATCTCGATGCGCTCGCCGAAGAAGGCGAAGCCGAGATGCGGACGCTCGCCGAAACCGAAATGAAGGCGCTCGACAAGCGCGTTGCTGAGCTCGAGCAGAGGGTCAAGTTGCTGCTCTTGCCGAAGGACGAGGCGGATGCGCGCAACGCCATCCTGGAAGTGCGCGCCGGCACGGGCGGCGAGGAGGCGGCGCTCTTCGCGGCGGAGCTTTTCCGCATGTATCAGCGCTATGCCGCGCTTCACAATTGGCGATTCGAGGTGATGGAGTTGTCCGAAACGGGTATCGGGGGCTGCAAGGAGGCGATCGCATCGATCTCCGGCCGCGACGTATTCCATCGGCTGAAATTCGAATCGGGCGTGCATCGCGTGCAGCGCGTGCCGCAAACCGAGGGTTCGGGCCGGATCCATACGTCCGCCGCAACCGTCGCCGTCCTGCCCGAGGCCGAGGAGGTCGACGTCAAGATCGAGGACAAGGATTTGCGCATCGATGTCTTCCGCTCGAGCGGGCCGGGCGGCCAATCGGTCAACACAACCGACAGCGCGGTGCGCATCACCCATCTGCCGACCGGTCTCGTGGTGCAGCAGCAGGACGAGAAGTCGCAGCACAAGAACAAAGCCAAGGCGATGAAGGTGCTGCGCGCGCGCCTCTATGAGCGCGAGCGGCAGGAAAAGGAGGCGGCGCGCGCCGCCTCGCGCAAGAGCCAGGTCGGCAGCGGCGACCGCTCCGAGCGCATCCGCACCTATAACTTCCCGCAAGGCCGGGTCAGCGATCACCGCATCAATTTGACGCTCTACAAGATCGACAAGGTGATGTCCGGCGAGGCGCTCGACGAGTTCATCGACGCGCTCTTGGCCGAAGATCAGGCCGCGCGTCTGGCCGAGGCGGAATGAATTCGGACGCTGGCGGCACGATCGGAGCGGCGATCACGGCGGCGGCCGCGCGGCTCGCTGCTTGCGCGATCACTGAGCCGCGGCGTGAGGCGCGGCTGATTCTGGCGCTCGCGCTCGGCACCGACCCCGCGATGCTCCTGGCCTGGGCCGAGCGCCGCCTCGATGACACTGTGCGGGCCCGGTTCGACGGGCTCGTGGCGCGTCGCGCGGGACATGAACCCTTCTCGCGGCTGAAGGGCAGCCGCGAATTCTGGAGCCTCGATTTCGAGCTTTCCGCCGACACGCTTGATCCGCGGCCGGATAGCGAGACCCTGATCGAGGCCGCGCTCGACCTCATTCCGGACCGGTCCGCAGCCCTGAATGTCCTCGATTTCGGCACCGGAACAGGCTGCCTTTTGCTGGCCCTTTTGAGCGAGCTGCCTCGTGCGACCGGCCTCGGAGTCGATAGGCTTCCGGGCGCGGTCGAAACGGCGCGCCGCAATGCCGACCGTCTGGGACTCGCGGGCCGCGCCCGGTTCCGGCAAGGGGATTGGGACCGGGAAATTACGGGGCCGGTCGATGTAATCCTTGCCAACCCTCCCTATATACGAGCAGAAGATATTCCCGTCCTCGCGCCCGAAGTGGCAGATTTCGAGCCGATCGCGGCGTTGGACGGCGGCGCGGACGGGCTCGATGCCTACCGTAGTTTGGCTCCGGCGGCGGGGCGGCTTCTGGCCGCTGGGGGCTTCGCCTGCTTCGAAGTCGGGTTGGGACAAAGCGATGCCGTGGCGGCGTTTTTGTCGAAATCAGGGCTAAAAATCAAAGAGATACGCCGCGATTTGTCCGGCATTGAGCGCTGCCTCGTGGCAATGCGTTGAAAGGAAGCGGTTAACGGCCGCTGATTTTAAAAAAGACATTGGATTATTTAAACTTCCCGACTAGGGTGACCCTAGGAAAGAACAGGAGCCATGAGGCTCCGCGCCCGATGGGCGCCGGCACCACCCCGAGCCGTGATGGCGCGATCCAGCCGATGGCAGCGCCGGGGACCTCTGAAGACGAAAACCCGAAACCCGAAAAGCGAGCACATGCATCAAGATTTCAAAGGTGTCATGAGACCAGGACAAAACAAGCGGTCCCGCGGCCGCGGCCACAACCCCAACAACATGGGCGGTCATCCCAACAATAACCGGGGACCGCGCCCGCCGAACCGTTCGCAAACTTTCGATAGCAACGGGCCGAGCGTGAAAATTCGCGGGAACGCCTACCAGGTGTTCGAGCGCTATATCGCGCTCGCGCGCGAAGCTTCTTCGTCCGGCGACCGGATCGCCGCCGAGAATCTCTATCAGCACGCGGAACATTATTTCCGGATCATGCAGGCCAATGGCGAGGGCAATCCGATGGGCTCGCCGCGGCCGATGACGCCCGCCGATAACGAGATGAATGGCATGGAAGTCGACGGCGAATACGCCGAGTCCGGCCAGTCGATGCAGCCGCACGCGCCGCAACCCCAGCCTCAGCCGCAGCAGCAAGAGCCGTCCGCGCCGGGCGATTCCGAAGCGCCGCCCTCGGCCTGATCGCTCGGCGCCGGCGATGCCGCCGGCGCAACGCCAAATCCTTGAACTCGCCGCCGCGCGGGTGCGGGAACGGTCCCGCAACGCGAGCAAGCCGGGCGACCACCCCTTTTCTCGCGCTTTATGCGCCCCCATATCTGTTGACGGGAAGACGATGGACGCGTTGCCTCGAAGAGGGACCGCCCGCGCCGTTTCAACAAGGGGTCGCCATGGACTTCGAAAAATATACCGAGCGCGCCAAGGGATTCGTCCAGGCCGCGCAAACGCTGGCTCAACGCCGCGCTCATCAGCAGATAACGCCCGAACATCTCCTCAAGGTTCTGATCGAGGACAAGGAGGGCTTGGCCTCCAATCTCGTTCGCGCCGCCGGGGGTGATCCCAAGGCGGTGTCGGGCGCGGTCGATGCGGCGCTCGACAAGCTGGCGCGCGTCGAGGGCGGCAGCGGCCAGGTGTATCTCGGCCAGGAGACCAACCGGCTCTTCGGCGAGGCGGAAAAGCTCGCCGAGAAAGCGGGCGACAGCTTCGTCACCGTGGAGCGGCTCTTGTTGGCGATGACTCTGGCCAAGGACACGCCCGCCGCGAAGGCTCTCGCCGCGGGCGGGATTTCCGCGCAATCGCTCAACGCCGCGATCGAGAAGATCCGCAAAGGCCGCAAGGCCGATAGCGCATCGGCGGAAGAAGGCTATGACGCGCTCAAGAAATATGCTCGCGACCTGACCGAGGCCGCGCGCGAGGGCAAACTCGATCCCGTCATCGGACGCGACGAGGAAATCCGCCGCACCATCCAAGTATTGTCGCGCCGCACCAAGAACAATCCGGTTCTGATCGGCGAGCCCGGCGTCGGCAAGACCGCGATCGTCGAGGGGCTGGCGCTTCGGATCGTGCATGGCGACGTGCCTGACAGCTTGAAGGAAAAGCGTCTTCTCGCTCTCGATTTGGGCGCGCTCATCGCCGGCGCGAAGTTCCGCGGCGAGTTCGAGGAGCGTTTGAAGGCCGTGCTCGCCGAGATCACGTCGGCGGAAGGCGAGATCATCGTCTTCATCGACGAGCTGCACACGCTCGTCGGCGCCGGCAAGGCCGACGGCGCGATGGACGCTTCCAACATGTTGAAGCCGGCGCTGGCCCGCGGCGAGCTGCATTGCGTCGGCGCGACGACGCTCGACGAATACCGGAAACATATCGAAAAAGACGCCGCGCTCGCGCGCCGCTTCCAGCCTGTCTTCGTCTCCGAGCCCACGGTGGAAGACACGATCTCGATTCTGCGCGGCATCAAGGATAAGTACGAGCTTCACCATCACGTGCGCATCACCGACGGCGCGATCGTCGCCGCGGCGACGCTCAGCAACCGTTACATCACCGACCGCTTCCTGCCCGACAAGGCGATCGACCTGATGGACGAAGCCGCTTCGAGATTGCGGATGGAGGCGGAGTCGAAGCCGGAAGAAATCGACGAGCTCGATCGCCGCATCATGCAGCTCAAGATCGAGCGCGAAGCCTTGAAGAAGGAGCGCGATCCGGCGTCTCAGGAGCGGCTTGAAAAACTGGTCGCGGAATTGACCGATCTCGAGCAGCAATCGGCCGAGCTCACCGCGCAATGGCGCGCGGAAAAAGACAAGATGGCCTCGGCGCAAAAGCTCAAAGAGCAGATCGATCAGGCGCGGATCGAGCTCGAACAGGCGCAGCGCAAGGGTGATTTCACGCGCGCCGGCGAGCTCACCTATGCCGTCATCCCGGAGTTCGAGCGCAAGCTCAAGTTTGCCGAGGAAGCGGAGAGCCACCGCATGATCGAAGAGGCGGTGACGGATCAGCATATCGCCGGCGTGGTCTCGCGTTGGACCGGCATCCCGGTCGACAAGATGCTCGAAGGCGAGCGCGAGAAGCTTCTCCACATGGAAGACAATGTGAAACGACGGGTTGTCGGCCAGGACGAGGCCGTGATCGCCGTCGCCAACGCCATCCGCCGTGCGCGCGCCGGCCTGCAAGACCCGAACCGGCCGATGGGCTCGTTCCTCTTCCTCGGGCCGACCGGTGTCGGCAAAACCGAACTCGCGCGCGCGCTTGCCGAATTCCTGTTCGACGACGAGGCCGCGATGCTGCGCGTCGACATGTCCGAATATATGGAAAAACATTCGGTCGCGCGCATGATCGGCGCGCCGCCGGGCTATGTCGGCTACGAGGAAGGCGGCAGCCTGACCGAGGCGGTGCGGCGCCGGCCCTATCAGGTGATCCTCTTCGACGAGGTCGAAAAGGCGCATCCCGACGTCTTCAACGTCCTGCTGCAAGTGCTCGACGACGGCCGTCTCACCGACGGGCAGGGGCGCACCGTCGACTTCCGCAACACCTTGATCGTACTGACCTCCAATCTCGGCAGCGATATTCTCGCCGCCTTGCCGGAAAAGGCCGAGGTCGCGAAAGCACGCGATCAGGTGATGGCGGTCGTTCGCCAAGCCTTCCGGCCGGAATTCCTGAACCGGTTGGACGATATCCTGATCTTCCGCCGTCTCTCGCGCGCGGATATGAAAGGCATCGTGACGATTCAGCTGCGGCGACTGCAGAAGCTCCTGGCCGACCGCAAGATCGCGCTTACGCTCGACGACAAGGCCAGGGATTGGCTGGCCGAGATCGGCTACGATCCGGTTTACGGCGCGCGGCCGTTGAAGCGCGTGATTCAGCGCCAGTTGCAGAACCCCTTGGCCGAAATGATTCTCGCCGGGCGCATCACCGATGGCGAGACCGTCAACGTCACGACGAGCGGCGAAGACACGCTCAAGATATTGCCCGAGGTGGCGAAAGCGGCCGAATAGGCGCGTCGCGCGCAGCTCTGCACGCTTCTTAAGCATTCGCGCGCGCTTAAGGCCGCACGATAGGCAGGCTTGCGTGGTTTCAGCGCCGGCATCCCGGCGTCGCGTGCTGGCACGGCGGTTGCTCGGGATGGGACGGGCAATAACCGAGGAGCCTGTCATGACCCGTGCCGAATTGACCGAAAAGATCGTTGCCTTGAAGCGCAAGAAGAAGCTTTCTTGGCGCGAGATCGCCACCCAGCTTGGGCCGCTTTCGCCGCTCTATTACACTGCGGCGTTGCTCGGCCAGATGAAGCTGTCGCACAGCGAGGCCGAGACGGCCGGCCGAATGCTGGGCCTCGATGACGACGAAGTCGCGCTGCTTCAGGAGATCCCCTATCGCGGTTCCCTGCCGGCGATGCCGCCGACGGACCCGCTCGTTTATCGCTTTTACGAGCTGGTGCAGGTCTACGGCACCACCTTCAAGGCGCTCATCCAGGAAGAGTTCGGCGACGGCATCATGAGCGCGATCGATCTCGACATGACGCTCGAGCGCCAGCCCGATCCGAAAGGCGACCGGGTGCGCCTTTCGATGAGCGGGAAGTTCTTGCCCTACAAGCAATACTGAGCGCGGGACGGTTGCCAGCCCACGCCGCCGCGGCCATCATGTCGCGGTCTTGGGCGAGGGAGGGCAAGCGTGCTTCAGGGCAAGATCGCGTGGCTGACGGGCGCCGGCAGCGGCATCGGCCGCGCCGGAGCGCAGGAGCTCGCTGCTTCCGGTGCGACCGTGATCGTGAGCGGCCGCAACCAGGAGGGTCTGGACGAGACGGTAGCGCTCATCGCCAAGGCCGGCGGCAAGGCGGAGTCGGTCGCTTTCGATGTTTCGGACAAGATGGCGGTCGCGCGCGCCAGCGCCGAAATTCTGGCGCGCCATGGCGGGGTCGACATTCTGGTCAACAGCGCGGGCTTGAACCTATCGACCCGGCTGTGGAAGCAATTGACGCCCGATAGTTTCGACCACATCGTCGGCATCAACCTCAACGGCGCGCTCTACTGCATCCATGCCGTGCTGCCGTCGATGCGCGCGAAGAAGGACGGGCTCGTCATCAACATTTCATCCTGGGCCGGCCGCTTCGAGGAATTCCTGACCGGCCCGGCTTATAACGCGTCGAAGACCGCCCTCGCGGCGCTGACCTTGTCCTTGAACGACGAAGAATGCGTCAACGGCATTCGCGCCTGCTGCATTTTTCCGGGCGAGGTCGCGACGCCCATCCTGCGCCACAGGCCGGTCGCGCCGACGCAGCAGGAGATCGACCGCATGCTTCAGGCCGAAGACCTGGGGAAGACCATTCGTTTCGTCGCGGAAATGCCGCCGCACGTTTGCATCAACGAGATCATGATCACGCCGACATGGAATCGGTTTTTCATCGGCGGCGCCGACATGGCGCGAAAATGACCTACCGTGCCGCGATGGTGCTGCTGCGCAACGCTGCGATGCGTTGCGCGAGGGCGATTTCCTGCTTGCGGAAGGCGGCCAGTTCCTGTCCCTGGAGCTTTTGCGCCGCCTGCATGTGAACGTTCAGCGGATTGACGGCGCGGTCGTCGATTCTGACCTCGTAATGGAGATGTGGGCCGGTCGCAAGCCCGGTCGCGCCGACATAGCCGATCACCTGACCTTGCGCGACGTGCACGCCCGGTCTGATGCCGGGTGCGAAACGGCTCATATGCGCATAGGCCGTGGAATAGTCGCCCGTATGGCGCAGCACCACCAGATTGCCATAACCGCCGTCGCGTCCGGCCATCGCGACGACGCCGTCGCCCGAGGCCATGATCGGCGTTCCCGCGGGCACCGCGAAATCGACGCCCTTATGCATCGCGGTGTAGCCGAGGATCGGATGATGCCGCATGCCGAAGGAGGAACTGATCCGCGCCCCGTCGACTGGCGTGCGCAGCAGCGCCTTTTTTACGTTTGCCCCTGCGGCGGTGTAGAAGCCCGGTTCTCCGCCCGGCGGCGTGTAACGATAGAGTTGCATCGCGTGGCCGCTCAGATTCATCGAGGCGTAAACAAGATCGCCCGCACCGACCGGCTTTCCCGATGCCGAATCGATCATCTGGTTGTAGAGAATTTCGAAACTGTCGCGGGGCTGAATCTCGCGCTGGAAATCGACGTCGTAGCTGAAGGCCTGGATCAATTCGGCCAGTACGGCGGGCGGCATGCCCGCGTCGCTCGCCGCCTCGAAAAGGCTCGAAGTGACAGTGCCGGCGACGCGCATCGGCACCTGCACCAGATCGCGCGGCACGGTGGCGGCGTCGAAATGCCCGTCATCGTCGCGCTTGAGGATCAGGTCGCTTTGAAAATCGGGCGAAAGGCGGAGTTCCTTGAGCCCGTCTCCGTCGAGGCCGACCGCGATCTCCTGGCCAATCTGCAGCCCGCGCGGATCCCAGCTGGGCCTCAGCGCGTCGATGGCAGCCTGCGCCGGCGCCGCGCTAACGCCGACTTGCTGCAGCAATCCCATCAGCGTATCGCCGGGGCGGACGCGAAGGACCTGCGACTCGGTCCCGGAGGCTTCCGCGGGCGCTTGCGCCGCGATCGACGGGTCCCGCGCATGGGGAGCCGATGCCGTGGCCGGCGGCAATTTCGCACCGGCGGTTGGGTCGAAGATCAAGGCCCAGAAGACGAAGAGGCCCGACACCATCAGCGCAATCGCGGAACGCCGCGAATGCGTTGTCATGCCAGCACCCCGGGAACTTTCTTCGCCATTCTGGCGGCCCCTCGATTGCAAAGCCGCGCTCTTCGGGGCGCGGCGGATGGCCGGACACTTGGCAGAAAGCTTAACCCATTGTCAACCTTCGTTAACGCTTGACTCGGATTTGTCCCCGATCCTTTGGAGTCGCGGCACATGCGCGGCGATCGGCGGCATCGCGTGCAACAAATTCATTCGTGAAACTTTTGCCAGGTGATCCCTAACCGCGGCCCCGGCGTTCAGGGGTCGCCGATCGCGCGCGCATAGGCTACCCTCTCGATCCTTCCGCCCGACTTGTGCTCGGTCATCATGACGAGCCCGTCATCCTGGCGATGCAGGATGCCGGCATGGGCGGTGAGATCGGATCGATGCCGTCCTTTATCGTGGTTGTCTTGGCGGCGATCCCGCGCCTGTTCGCTCCTGCGCTCAATGTTCCTTGAACATGGCGCGCTCGCGATCGAGAAAGGCCGCGACTTCCGGGCCTTCATAGGGCACGTCCACCGCGAGCTTCTCATAAGCCGCAACGAACTGTCCGCCATAGGGCGCGCCGCAATAATGTGCGGAGCGGACTTTCTCCCACAGCACATAGCCTTCCGCATCGACGCAATCGGCATCGACCGAGGCCGCGACAACCTTGCCGACGATCATCAGGCGCTGCGACCATTCCTTGGTCCATTCGACCTCGCATTCGAAATGGCGCGGACATTCGGCGATGCGCGGCGGCTTGACGATGGTCGATGGCAGCGCGGTCAAGCCCGCTTTGTCGATCTCGCTCACCCCTGGCGCGAAGGGCAGCCCGACGATCCGAACCTGCTCGAGACTTCGACGCTCGAAGCGCGGCAAATTCACGACGAATTCGCCGGTCGCCAGCACGTTGTTGGCATTGTCGGCGCCGATATTCGCGGTGAAGGCGATATAGACCGGTTCATGATGGACACGCGTGCAGGTGCCGTAGGAGGCGGCGTTGACGCGTCCTTGCCGATCGACCGTCGTGATCATGGCCAGGCACGAGCTCGGCGCGAAAAGCCGATCCCAATATTTGGGCGGTTGATCGAGCTTTGTTGCCTGAGTCGTCGGCATGGCGTCTCCTCAATCGTGCTTGTTCAAAAGCCGGCGCTTTCGCGAACGTTAAGACGCCGCCTGCGCCGGGTCAACGCGTTCGGTGCCGGTGCATTTTTCGGCGCGAAACGCGTGGCGCTTTCGTGCTATGGATCAGCCATACCGCCGTGAAGGCGGCAAAAAGGGGGGCGCATGGAGACGACCGTCGAGGGTGGCGTAAATACTGCTGCGGCCACGGATGGGCGTCGGCGCGATGAAATCATCGCGCGGCTCGAAAGACTGCCTTTCTCGCGTTTCCACTTGTATCTCGCCGCCATCTTGGGCGTGGGCACCTTCTTCGACGCGTTCGACGCGCTCGCTATCGCGGTTGCGCTCGCGGTCATCTTCAGCACTCTCCATATCGGCTTCATGAATGCCGGTCTCCTGATCAGCGCGGCCTATGTTGGGCAATTCGTTGGTGCGTGGGCATTCGGATTTCTGAGCGAAGCCTATGGACGAAAATGGGCATTCATCTTTTCGCTCGCGCTGTTCGGTCTGCTCAGCATCGCCACCGCCTTCGCGTGGGACTTTCAGAGCCTCCTCATTCTCCGCATGGTTCAGGGTCTCGGTCTCGGCGGGGAAGTGCCCGTCGCCGGTGCCTTGTTCAACGAATATTTGCGCAGCGCCAACCGTGGCCGCATCGGTCTGCTCTATCAAAGCCTTTTCATCTGGGGCGCCGCGCTCACGCCCGCGATCGGCGTCGCGATCTTCGCGCTGGTCGGCCAGGATCCGGGCTGGCGACTCCTCTTCATGCTGGGCGGCTTGCCGGCGCTGATCGCGATCTATGCCTGCTTCGCGCTGCCCGAATCGGCGCGTTGGCTCGCCGATCGGGGCCGTTACGATGAAGCCGACCGCATCATCGCCGGGATCGAGGCCGAGCCACGCAAACGTCCGCTGCCGCCGTTGGCCGTGAAGCGCCATCCCGCGCCGCGCAAGACCCAATTGGCCGAATTGTTCTCGGGGATCTATTTGCGCCGGACGATCATGGTATGGACTCAATGGGCGGCGACGTTCTTCGTCGCTTATGGCTACAGCATCTGGTTGCCGACGCTCTATGTCCGCGTCGGCGGACTTCCGGTGACGAATGCGTTGCTGCTGACGCTCGTATCCTGGGCCGTCACGCTGACGACGATGTACACCCAGGCCTACCTGCTCGAGACGGCGGGGCGAAAGCCGCTGTTCATTTTCGGTTTCGCGATGATCACGCTCGGCGGCGCGTTCGGCGCGCTCGCCGTGATCTTCTTTCACGCGTCGGGCTGGCCGGTGCTGTTCGCGTCATCGCTCATCATGGGCCTGGGCACGGCGCTCAATTCCTCGGCCTGCGTCAGCTACACGGCCGAGCTGTACCCGACACGCATGCGGGGTCTCGGCGTCGCCACCGGCAGCAGCATGAACCGGTTGGCAAGCATCGTTTCGCCCTTCGCCGTCGGCGCCTTGCTCAACGCGCAGTTCGGCATTCAGAGCGTCTTTGCCATGTTCGCGGTTGTCGGGCTCATCGGCCTCATCGTGCTGGCGACCATGGGCGTCGAAACCAAGGGCCGCACGCTCGAAGAATTGTCGCCCTAGCGAGAGGTGTCGCCCGCGCGAGGCCGCACCGGTTAGAGCGCCGGTTCGGGATAGAGAAGCGCGCCGATCCGTTGCTGTGCCTGGGTTTCCCGCTCGCGTTCCGGCAATTGGTCGCTTTCGATGACGATTTGCGCCGCGCGCCGGCCGAACTCGCCGAGCGATTTCAACTCGTCCACGCCCATTTGGCTGCCTTGCGGCAGCCGCATGACGAGCGAATGGCAATAGGTCCGCACCGTTCCCTCGGCATAGAGGCGCGGCAGCGCGGGCGGCTTGCCCTCCTCGACTTCGTTGATGCCGCGCGCGAGCAGGCGGCGGAACATGACGACGCCGCGGTCGGTCACGCCGAGATGCTCGCTCTGGCGGTCGGCGATCGGGCCCTGGCTTGCGATCGCATCATAATCGCCCGGTTCGCGCTGCCGCTCCTCATAGGGGCGGTCGGCCGTCTGACCGATCAGATTGAGCTTGCCGATGCCGATCGTTTCTTCGCGGATGCGCCCGGCGGGGTTGGTCACGTCGTTGAAGCAGGTGAAGCCGATATAGAGCGAATTGTGATCGTCCAGGGGCACGGCCCACCGGGTCAGGAAAGCGCAGACCGCGATCTCTTCCTTTTCGATCAGATTCGTTCCACCGATGAATTGCGCGACATTGGGCATGATCATGTCGCTGGCGCGGATGAAGACGAAGTCCTTGACGCGCCGCGTCGCCGAGCAAATGAAGCCCAAGGGCGATTCGACGAATTCGAGCGCGGGCATGATCGCGAAGGTCGGCGCGAATTGCGCGCCGCTGACGATCACATGGAGAAAGGCGTTGTGAATCGGATCGGCCGCGTTCTCGCTGATCTGAACCCAGTTGCAAGGCAGTTCGAGCTTGAGCGGCACGAGGCGGTTGCCTTCGGGATACCCGAAGGTGTCGTAGATCGGGAATTCCGGCGTGAGTTCCGGCGGGCCCATATAGGCGAAGATCAGCCCGTTATATTCGCGCACCGGATAGGCGCCTTGGCAGAAATTGGCGCGGATGCGGCTTCCTTCCGGCTCGGCGGGCGTTTCGAGGATGGTGCCGTCGACGTCGAACAGCCAGCCATGATAGCAGCAGCGGATGCCGCGTTCGGCCGGGATCCCGAATTCGAGCGAGGTGCCGCGGTGGCTGCAATGCTTGTGCAAGAGGCCGAGCCGGCCGCCCCGGTCGCGGAACAGGACCAGATCCTCGCCCAGGAGCCGCACCGCCTTGGGCGTGTCCTTCAGTTCCGATGCGATCAAGAAGGGGTGCCAGAAGCGGCGCAGATATTCGCCGCCCGGCGTACCCGGCCCCACTTGCGTGAGCCGCTGATCTTGCGCCCGCGCCGGCTGGCTGTAATAGCCGCTGAAGGGCTTGGCCCGGGCCGGATGCATCGCCTCGTTGTCGCCGGTCATCGCGTTCTCCCGTGATAGGCGCCGCAGGCTCGCCGGGCACCTCCTTTTTCCCGATCCATCCTACTCGCCGCATCCGCAAAATCCTATATTCTCGGCGCGAGCGGAGGGACGCGACATGGCTATGGAATTTATCGTCACGCGCGAAGACGCGGCACGGGCGCGCTGCTCCAGCGATCTGGTTCTGGTCGATGGCTGGGGCATGATTTTCGGCGTGCTTCCGATCGATCTTGGCAATGACCGCGTCCATCTGCCCGAACAGGTTGAAGCGCAGACCCGCAAAATCCTCGCCAATCTCGAGGCGATCTTGGGCACGAAGGGTTTCGGCAAAGAGCACGTGGTCGCCGTGCGCATCGCGCTCGTCGATCTGCCGCGGTTGCAAGAGAGGGTGGAGGCGGCCTATGCAGGATTCTTCGCGGCCGACCGCATGCCTGCGCGTAGCCTGACGGGCGTGAGCCATCTGCCGCGAGGCGCTCTCGTGGCCATGGATTTCACGATTCGAGCGCCGGCATAGCCCGGCGCTTTGAGGAGGAACGATGCTGGTCCTGCACAATTATTGGAGTTCCGTGTGCTCGCAGAAGGTGAGGCTCTGCCTCGCGGAAAAGTGCCTCGCCTATGAGAACCGGCACGTCAATCTCTTCACCTTCGAGCATTGGGAACCGGGCTACGTGAAGCTCAATCCGAAGGGGGTGGTGCCCGCCCTCGACCATGACGGACGCATCATCATCGAATTGAACGTCATCATCGAATATCTCGAAGACGTCTTTCCGGCCGCGCGGCTGCGGCCCGAAGACGCGTTTGCGGCCGCGCAGATGCGGATCTGGATGTTCAATTCGGAAGAGATCGCGCATCCGCATGTGAACACCGCCTCGCACAATCCCCGCCACGCGGCTCGCCTCGCCCAAAAGGCCTACACGCAAGACGCGCTCAAGACGATCGCGGCCAAGTGCCCCAACCCGATCATCGCGGCGCGCTTTCTGCACCGGCAAGCGCATGGGGTTTCGGCGGCGGAGGAAGACGCGGCCTATGCCGCGCTCGATTATCTGCTCGACCAGATGGAAGCGGCACTCGCGCCCGGCCCATGGCTCGTGGGGCGCGATTACTCCCTCGCCGATATCGCGATGGCGCCCTACGTCAATCGCATCGAGGTCTTGAAACGGCCGGAGATGGTCGGCGCGGCCAGCCGGCCGAGGATCGCCGATTGGTGGCAGCGCATGCAGGCGCGTCCGGCCTTCAAAGAGGCGTTCTCCGTTGCCAATCCCGACAAGAGCGATCCCGTGCAGCGCTAGCGGCGCATGCGATCGGCTTCGTCGGCAAACGGGTAGCGTCCAACATGGACCGCGCACCCAGCACGGCGTCGCTCAAAGCGCCTTGCGCAAGGTGAGATTGAAGCGATAGCGGCCGCAAAGTGGGTCATCGCCTTCGGCCAATTTATCGATGCCATGAAAGGCAAGCCGCGCGGGCCCGCCCCAGACGACGACGTCGCCGCTTTCGAGCGCATAGCGGCGCGGCCGGTCGGTGCGGCGCAAGCCGCCGAAGAAAAAGACCGCCGGGAGGCCCAGGGAAACCGAGACGATCGGCCGGGTGAAATCGCGCTCGTTCTTATCCTGGTGCAAGGTGAGCCGCGTCCCCGGCTCGTAGCGATTGACGAGGCACGCATCGGAATGGAAATCGTGGAATCCGGCTATGGCCGCCGCCCGCGCCGCGAGGTCGTGAAAGAGGGGCGGGATGTCGGGCCAGGGTTCGTGCGTCGTGGGATCGAGCCCCTCATAGCGATAGCCGCGCCGGTCGGTGATCCAGCCGGCGCGGCCGCAATTGGTCATCGCCACCGACATGCGGTAGCCGCCCGGCGTGATCATGTGGCGAAAAGGCGCCATTGCCGCGATCTCCGCAATGGCCCCAACCAGAGCCGGGAGATGGGGAAGAGCGAAACCGCGCAGCAGAACGGCGCCGTCGGCGATCGCTTCGCGCCGCTTTACGGTGGTTTCCGCCGCGCTCAATAGATCGGCGAACGCCGCGCCCTTGATCCGGCTCATCTTGCGTCGTGGAAAATGATGCCCAGCGTCAATCGGTGACCCGATCGCAGCCGGCTCACGCCGTGGCGCAGAGTGACGCGGTGGAAGCCACGCGGGCCTTGGGCCGGGCGCTGGCGCACGGCGAAGATCACGCCGTCGCCCTGATTGAGGGGCACGATCTCGGCGCGCGATTGCATCCGTGCACGCTGCTCGACCAGCACGAATTCGCCGCCCGAAAAATCCTGACCCGGCGCGGATAAAAGGAACGTCGCCTGCAGCGGGAAGACATGCTCGCCGTAAAGGTCCTGATGCAGCCGGTTGTAGTCGCCTTCGGCGTAACGCAAGAGCAGCGGCGTCGGCCTGGTTTGTCCGGCATGGTGGCAGCGAGCGAGAAATTCCGCGTGCTCAGCCGGGAAGCGCGGCTCGAGTCCCATCGCTTCGTGCCAGCGATTGGCGATCGGCGCGAGCTGCGCATAGAGCGCGCCGCGCAGCGCGGCGACGGAGGCGGGCAGGGGATAGGAAAAATATTTGTATTCGCCGCGCCCATAGGCGTGACGCTCCATGATCACCCGCTTGCGGAATCCCTCCTCCTGCCCGTAAAGCGCCGCGAGCGCGCGGCATTCGCCCGGCGCGAGCAGCGTTGGGAGCACGGCATAACCATCGGCATCGAGTTGCGCCGCCATCGCCTTTGCGTCGATCGCAGCGACGCGCTCTTCGAGCGCCGATGCGCGCGGCCGGGCGCCGCTTGCGGTAGCGGCGCCGCTCATGAGCCCTGTTCGCGCGCGAGGAGCGCGCGCTTGCGCGCGATGCCCCAGCGATAGCCCGCCAGCGCGCCGTCATTGCGTACGACGCGGTGACACGGGATGGCGACCGCGATAGCGTTGGCGGCGCAGGCCTGGGCAACGGCCCGTACGGCTTTCGGGCGCCCGATGCGCTGGGCAATCTCGGTGTAGCTTGCCGTCGTGCCGGCCGGAATGGCGCGCAGCGTCTCCCAGACGCGCTGCTGAAAGGCCGTGCCGCGCACGTCGAGCGGCAGGTCGAGCCCGAGCGCGGGCGCCTCGACGAAGCCGACCACCTTGGCGACGAGCTGTTCGAAATCGCGATCGGCGCCGATGAGTTCGGCCTTCGGGAACCGGTCTTCAAGATCGCGCAGCAAGGCGGCTGGATCGTCGCCGATCAGAATAGCGCAGACGCCTTTCTCGGTGGCAGCGACGAGGATCGAGCCGAGCGAGCACGTGCCGAGCGCAAAGCGAATCGTCGCGCCGGTGCCGCCGTCGCGAAAATCTTTCGGGTTCATGCCGAGTACGCCTGCCGAGGCGGCATAGAATCGTCCGCTCGAATTGTAGCCGGCATCGTAGATCGCTTCCGTCACGGTTGCGGTGCGCGGCAAGGCGGCGCGCAGGCGTTCGACCCGCCGGGCCGCGGCATAGGCCTTGGGTGTGACGCCCGTCGCCGCTTTGAAGACCCGGTGAAAATGGAACCGGCTCATCCCGGCGGCAGTGGCAAGCGCGTCGAGATCGGGCAGGTTTTCCGCGGTCTCGATCAAACGGCATGCCTTGGCGACGGCCAACCTATGCCGCTCTACCAAGCCCGGCGCGTCGGGCCGGCAGCGTTTGCAGGGCCGGAATCCGGCGCGCTCGGCCGCGGCGGCGCTGTCATGGAAGCGCACATTCTCGCGCCGCGGCAGGCGCGCGGCACAGGAAGGCCGGCAATAGACGCCGGTGGTGCGTACCGAATAATAGAATTCGCCATCCGCCGTCCGGTCGCGGCGCTGAACGGCGGCCCAACGCTCGGCCTCGCCGGCAAAGGCCGCTTGGCGTTTCAACTGCGTCGTCGTCATGGGACCCATGATAGCGCTCCTTGATCGCTCGCGGCACGCCCCTTGGTGCGCCTCGAGCGATCATCGCCAAAGCGGGTCTTGTCATCATCCCGGCGCTTGCTTTCGAATTCGAAAAATCCGGCCGCCCGACCGGGTCTCGGCGCTTATTCCGCGACCGGGATGGCGCCGACCGCTCGGGGCTCGTCCTCTTCGAGGAACCCGCCCGATTGCCGACGCCACAGCCGCGCATAGGTGCCGCCTTCGGCGAGCAGCGCGGCATGCGCGCCGCTTTCGACCACGCGCCCGCGATCGAGGATGATCAGCCGGTCCATCCGCGCGATGGTCGAGAGGCGATGCGCGATGGCGATCACGGTGCGGCCCCGCATCAGGACGTCGAGCTGTTCCTGGATCGCGGCCTCGATCTCAGAATCGAGCGCCGAGGTCGCCTCGTCGAGAATGAGGATCGGTGCATCTTTGAGGATGACGCGCGCGATCGCGATGCGTTGCCGCTGGCCGCCCGAGAGCTTGACGCCGCGCTCGCCGACATGGGCGTCGAAACCGTGCCGCCCTTGCCAATCTTCGAGACCCTCGATGAAATCGAGCGCGTGGGCGCGCGCGGCGGCTTCGACGATCTGCGCTTCGCTCGCATCGGGGCGGCCATAGCGGATATTGTCGCGGATCGAGCGATGGAGCAGCGAGGTGTCCTGCGTCACCATCGCGATATGCGCGCGCAGGCTTTCCTGCGTGACCTTGGCGATGTCCTGGCCGTCGATGAGAATGCGCCCGGCTTCGACTTCGTAAAAGCGCAGCAGGACGTTGACCAAGGTCGATTTGCCGGCGCCCGAAGGCCCGACAAGGCCGACGCGCTCGCCCGGCGCGATGTCGAGATCGATGCCGTGGAGGACGCCGCGCGAGGTGCCATAGCCGAAGCGCACCGCTTCGAATTGGACGCGCCCTTGGGTCACCTGCAAGGTGCTGGCGTCAGGCTGATCCGGCATCTGGCGCGGCACCGCGATCGAGCGCATCCCGTCCTGCACGACGCCGACGTTTTCGAAGATCGCCGTCACGTTTTGCGCGACCCATCCGGAAATATTGGCGATCTGCCAGGCGAGCGGCAGCGCCATGGCGATCGTGCCGACGGCGATGCGCCCGTCGGTCCAAAGCCAGATCGCCATCGCGCCCGTGCCGACGAGGAGCGCCGCATTAATCACGGTGAGCGATATTCCGAATACGGTGATGAGGCGCAGCTGACGGCGGAAGGCCTCGGTGTGATCATCGACCGCGGCGCGAACGAAATCGTCTTCATCGCGCGGCCGCGCAAAGAGCTTGACGGTCAGGATGTTGGTGTAGCTATCGACGACGCGGCCGGTCAGCGCCGAGCGAACCTCGGACATGTGACGCGAGCGCTCGCGCAGGCGCGGCACGAAGATGCGGAGCAAAACGGCATAGCACGCGAACCACGACAGGACCGGGATCGCGAGCCGCAGATCGTTCGACGCCATCAGTGCGATCGCGCTCGTGCCGTAGACGAGGATGTACCACACCGCGTTGGTGCCGGCGACCACGCTTTCCCGCAAGGAGGGGCCGGTTTGCATGACGCGGTTGGCGATGCGTCCGGCAAAGTCGTTCTGGAAAAACGTCCAGCTCTGCCTGACCACGTGCCAGTGGTTTTGCCATCGGATCAAATTCGTGAGGCCGGGCGCCATGGTCTGGTTGGTGACGAGATTCTGGAGGAAGATCGCCAGCGGCCGCGCGACCAGAAGAACGGCGATCATGATCAGCAATTGCGGTTCCATATCCGCGACGAAGGAATCAGGGCCGTGGCTTGACACGGCCGAAACGACGCGGCCGATGAAGACCGGGATCATGCTGTCGAGCAGGGCGACGCTGAATCCCGCGACGAACAGCGCGACGATCAGTCCGCGCACCTGCCTTACGTAATGCCAATAAAATGCCGCGAGCTCCGTCGGCGGCGAGGCCTCCGGCGGCAGGTTCGTTGGCTCCAGCAAGGATTCGAAGTATCGGAAGATCCGTGTGATGTGCATGGCTGGCATCATAGCGGCCAGTCACCATAATGGCTGGGCGTAAATAGGATATTTGAGCAGCGCCTTTTTGTTCCGGGGTAAATGCTTGATAATGCGCAGGATGAGCATTTTGCGATTCCCCATGCTGACGCGGCCAGTGCGCTTCGTTTCCGGCAATCGCGCGCGTCCGGCATCGACGCCTTTAGGCGCCGCGCGGCTCGTTCGGCTTGCCGCGCTCGCCGGCTTGGTTGCGTGTCAGCCGCGCGATCATTTGAGCGACGGTTTCCTTCGGCTTTATGCGACCAAAGACCCGTCGATCTCGAATTTCTACGAATGTCACGGCTATGGGTGCGTCTTCACCACCCGGATTGCGCTCAGCGAGGCGGAGTGGCGGCAAGTGCGGGTCCAATTCGAGCCCGCCGCGGTCGATGCGCGCGAAGAGCGCCGACGGCTCGCGGCGGCCGTGGCGCTGATGGAGCGCCTTGTCGGCAAGCGCAGCGGCACGTCGGCACATCAATGGTCGCGCAGCCATTCCCGCATCAACGGCAATCCGTGGCTCGATCCGACCCAACTCGATTGCATCGACGAGGCGGTGAATACCTGGACCTATCTCACCCTCTTCGCGCGTGACGGCTTGCTGCGTTATCACAAGGTTATGGATCTCGCCTATGCCGGCGGGCTACCGGATTTCAATTTTGATCCGCGCAATGCCGCGGTAATTCAAGAGGTTGCGAGCGGTACCGCGTTCGCCATCGACCCGACCCTGGTCGATGCGGGGGAAGAGCCGCCGATTTTGCCGCTTGCGCTCTGGCTCGGCTCCTGGCCGCCGCAGATCCCCGCACCCGACGGCATCGACTGAGCCGCTGCCGCGCGTCCCCTTGGAGCATTTAAACCTTAACGCTGGCGTTACGAGGAAGGGCTAGGCTTTCTCTCGGTTAAGCGGATCTGTTTTGGGTCGGCAGGGTTATTCGCTCTCCCCGGCTCGAAGGATGAATATTGAGGAGTCAGGCCATGTCGAAAGATCGTATGAATATGTGGGCTTCCCTCTTCTCGCCGCTGCTGGTCGCCGCAGTGATCGTGACGGGGCTGGGGTCGCTGAGCGCCCAGAATTTGAGCGGCGGCAGCGTCATGTGGCAGGCGCAGCACGACCATGCCACTGCCATTCAGAAACTGCTCTTCCGGAAATGAATGGTCCCGCCCAAGCTTAAATCTTACGACGGGCTCTACACAAAGAGTTATCTACCCTGATCGTGCGCGCCGGCTAACGACGGACTGCGGTATTGGCCGTGCCTTTCCCGCGATGAGGCGATCGTTTCCTTCTCGCTCGACGTGAAACGAAATCGGGCGCGGCGATCAGAGCCGGTTTATGGCCGAGCGGAAAATACCGACGAGCGACCAGATATACACCCCGCCGGCCGCGATCCAAGGCGCAACCATCGCTGTGATCCGCAGCAATGGGGGAGACGCCTCCCAGGCATTCGACACATGCGCCATGACCCATGCGAGCGGGGGGAGCCGCGAGGCTAGCGCTCGGAAGATGTCCGGCGCGAAGATGGCGATCGCGGCGTAAGCGCCGCCCATCGCGGCCGTCAGAAGGATGCCGTTGACGAAAAGCGAATGGGAGAACGAGAGCTCACCGCGCCAATGTCTCACAAAATAACGGGCTTGCGGTTCGGGCGGCTCGAGGATTTCGCTGACGAGGCCGCGCAGTTTTTCTTGTTCCTGCGTCAGCACTTCGTCGCTGGCGTCGAGGCCCTCCGGGGCCGGGGAAGTTTCGGACATGGCGGGTGCGACCGGCAAATCGCTCGCCGCGTCGGACGGGACCTGAAGCAGGGCGGATGCGACGGGAAACGCCGAACTCGGCTCATCCAACGCGCGCTGCTCCTCGCCCGTCTCGGCGGCCGTTGTGAAAGCTTGCACGTGTTCCTCTTCACGGGCCGGATCTGCCGCGCGGAAGGTTTCGTCCTGGGCGGTAGGCGCGGGCGAAGTCGAGTCGATCGCCTTTCCCCCCTCGAGGGGCAGAGGTGGCGGCGCGTCGGCATTTACGGCAACGCCGGTTGCAACCGGCAAGGGGGGAGGGCTCAACAATCCGGACACGGAATTGACCGGGACCCAATGGCTGAACCCCGGCCTCCAGACGAGATCGTTTGAATCGATCGTCTCGTCGCCGGCAAAGGACACGATCTCCGCGAACGCAAAAGGACCGTGTTGCTCGCCATTGCGGCCGAGATACCAGTTCCGTTGTGCCGGCGAGGACGGCCTTTCAACTCTTTGATGAGCGGCGTTGGTCATGGGTATGTGCTGCGGGCACGTCCGGGCGAAGAGCCCGCCGAGATTTTCCAAGTGGTTGGCCGACTTCATCACCAAACCATGGGTTCGGTTAATCCGACGTTAAAGCGCCCGAAGGGGGAGCGGTGCCGTGGAGCAAGCCTCAGGCCGCCAAGTCGTTGTGCTCCGGCAAGTTCATCATTTCATGAAGCAGACGATCCTGACCGAAATGTTGCGCTTTCGGCGTGAAGTGCGGACGCAATCCGGAGGACACGAACTTGCCGATGAGGTGACCGGTCGACGTCTCGTGATCGGATTTGTAGGTGAAGAGATCTTGCGTGACAAAGACGTCGCCTTCCATGCCGACGAGCTCGGTAATGCTCGTTATGCGACGCCTGCCGTCGCGCATCCGGCTGACCTGAACGATGAGATCGATGGCGGTTGCAATCTGGGTGCGCACGGTCCGGCTCGGCAAGTCCAATCCGGCAAAGGCAATGATGCTCTCAAGTCGCGACAGGGCCTCGCGCGGGCCACTGGCGTGAATTGTCCCGAGCGAGCCCTCGTGACCGGTATTCATCGCTTGCAGCATGTCGAACGCCTCGGCGCCCCGGATCTCGCCGAGAATGATGCGGTCCGGCCTCATGCGTAGCGCGTTCTTGAGCAGGTCGCGAACCGTGACCTCGCCCTTGCCTTCGAGATTGGCGATGCGCGTCTCGAGACTGCCCACGTGCGGCAGTTGCAGCTGCAATTCGGCCGCGTCCTCGATTGTAATGATCCGCTCGCGCGGATCGATCATCTGAGACATGGCATTGAGCAGCGTCGTCTTGCCGGAACCCGTGCCGCCGGAGATCAACACGTTGAGCCGGCAGCGCGCGGCGATGCTCAGCACCCGGGCCATCGCCGGTGAAAGATTCCGCTGCTTGGCCATGATATCGAGCGTGATCTCCTTCTTAGCGAATTTTCGGATCGAGATCATCGGTCCGATCAGCGCGAGTGGTGGCGCGATCACATTGACGCGGCTGCCATCCGGCAAGCGCGCATCGACCATCGGCACCGATTCGTCGACACGGCGGCCGACCCGGGTCGCGATCCGCGTCGCGATGTTGAGGACGTGCTTATCGTCGTTGAAGGTAATGCCGGTGAGTTCGAGCTTGCCGCGGCGCTCCACATAGACCTGTTTGGCGCCGTTGACCAGGATATCGGTGATAGAATCATCCGCCAGGAGCGGCTCAAGCGGGCCGAGCCCGACCATCTCGTTCAAGATCCCCTCGACGACGGCGTCCTGCTCGCGGGACGAAAGCGCCAATTTCTTTTGTTGCGCGGTCTGGTTGACGAGATCGACCAGTTGCCACCGCAAATCCGCGCGCGCTAGTTGCGAGATCACCTGGGGGTCGATCAGCGCATTGACGTCCGGCTGAAGTATGGCGATCGCGTTCTTGACGCGTGGATCGTGGGCGAAGGGGGAATCGGTGGTCGGCGCAGGCGTTGAGGAGGTTATGGAACGGCGAATTTCGGCCGCCATCTTATGGGGGGCCGGGAGTGCCGAATCGCGCGTCATATTGCGCGTGGCCTCGACGGACGCTGGTGGCGACGAAACCGCCATTTGCGGGGCGGGCGCGGCCTCAGGTATCGCCGGCTCGTCCGCCGGTCGGGTGCGGCCGTTGATTGTCTCGGCGTTGTCGGTCGCCACCGGCTGATCCGCAGGCCGGCCCTGATTCTCGGCCAGTTTTTGCTCGACAAAGTGCAGACCGATATGGCCGTCGCGGGTCCAGACGACGACGCCATGAAATTGACCGAGGCCGCGGATGGTGAGCGTCACCCGCTCTCCCTTCCGGAGTTCCGCCGCGGCGCGGAGCTTGGCACCGCTCGTCGAGATATTAATGATACGGCAGTCGACGGGCCCGTGCGCCGTCGTCAGGCTACCGGACCACAACACGGCCTTCCGAAGATCTCCGCGCTTGTTTGGCCGCGCGCGCTGTTCATCACTCATTATGGGCTCCTAGATTACGGCCCGGATGCGTTCCGATGCCCGTCGCCAGGGAAGCCGATCATTCGCGCTTTTGCGCTAGTCCCGGCTGCGGGATTTTGAAGTAAAGCGCCGCACACGCCGTGGACGAGCAATTCCTGGGATCGTTCCCGCGCGTGGCGTCGCTTCAACTGCTCAAGGCGCGTAGTTCGGCGCGCTTCGCAAGGCGTCGCGCAACGCCTCGAGATTCTTGCCGCCCCAGCCAACAGAAGCCGCGGTGAGGCTGTGCGTCGCCTGGTCCTCGGCGGCCGACGTCTCCGGGTCGGCCGCGGCCGCGCGCGGCGCGAAATCTTCATCGTGCGCATCGCGAGACTCCGGCGAGCTTGTCATGAGACCGGTCGGGACGGAATTGGTCTCAGTCACGATCGCCAGGCGCGGCGGTGCGTCATCGAGGTCGGGCATCGATCTGCCGCCGAGAGAATTGGGCAAAGGAGGCGGGATCAGCAGGCCTGGCACCTCGCCGGCCGATATCCAGGCGAGAAAGCCGGGCCGCCACACGAGATCGGTTGCTGCGATCAGGTCTTGCCCGGCGAGCGAGAAAAGCTTGGCGTCATCGATGGGACCATGCCGCTCGCCCGCGCGCGCGAGGTACCAGCGTGGTTTTTTCGAAGAAGAAGCAGGTTCAAACATTGGATCGCTCGTCATGTTTTCCGCCGGCTTGCAAGATTGGCTCGGGGAGAAATCATGGCGAATAATCTCATAATCTTGTTACGGGAGAATTAACGGTTGTGGCGACCGCCACCCGAAGTTGAGGCGCTTCCGGGCCGGTTTGGGCGGTTTCAAACGAACAAAGCGGGAAGGAGGGCCGGAATATTTCTCGGTTCGTTTACCGTAACCGCGGCCAGAATGGCTTGGGAACGAAGGATTCGAACGGTGCTCGCAACGCCATATCCGGGCGTTCGACGATGCTGTGTGGCGCGATCGCGTGACTCTTGCGACGCGTCGGCGCGCGAAGCCTTTGCGAATATTTGTTATGAAGAGCCGAGCTTGGAGCGGGTGAAGGGAATCGAACCCTCGTCGTAAGCTTGGGAAGCTTCTGCTCTACCATTGAGCTACACCCGCGCGCCCTTTGATTTATACTCGCTCGCCGCCGAGGGTCGCAAGCCTTGGCCGGAAGCGGCCTTTCCTATCAAGGGCGAGGGTTCGGAATTTGTTGCTCGATCCGTTATTCGCCAAATTCGCGCTGATCCTCGGCCTGTCGTTGTTCTTCGGCTTGGCCTTCGAGGATTTTCATGCGCGCTCCGGACTGGTGCGGCCCGGCGGCATCCGGACCTTTCCGCTGCTCGCGATCTCGGGCGGGTTGCTTTACGAGCTCGATCCCGACCGCAAACTCCTGCTTGTCGCGGGCTTGCTCGTCATCGGTGCCTGGCTCTTCATTTCCTACCGGCGACAGCTGCGGGAAAGTGACGGCGATAACCGGTTCAATGTCGAGCTGATCGTGCCGGTCTGCAACGTGCTGGCTTACCTCATCGGGCCGGCCGCACTGGCCTTGCCGGCTTGGCTCCCGATCGGCGTCACGGTCACGGCCGTGCTGCTGCTGACGGCGCGCGAGCGCCTGCACGCGCTGGCCCAGCAGGTGCAGATCGGCGAAATCGTCACCGCGGCCGAATTCCTCATCTTGACCGGCATCGTCTTGCCGCTGCTGCCCAACGAGCCCGTGACCACCCTCACCGCGATCACGCCGTACAAGGCGTGGCTCGCGCTGCTTGCCGTCTGCACCCTGTCTTACGCGAGCTATCTGGTGCAGCGATTCTTTGCGCGCGCCGATAGCGATCTGGTGATCGCGCTCCTGGGCGGGCTTTATTCTTCGACCGCCACGACGGTCGTCCTCGCGCGCGCCGCCGGCGCCGATCCGGCGGCCAATGCACAAGCGCAAGCCGGCATCATTCTCGCGACCGCCGTGATGTATTTGCGCCTGCTGGCGATCGTCGCGATCTTCGATCCGCATCTCGCGATGAGTCTCGCTCCCGCGACACTCGCCCTTTCCGCGGCGGGGTTCGTGCTCGCGGGGTTGCAGTATCGCCGCGCCCGCGGCCAAGCCTCTGCGACAAGCGGAGTCATCCCGCGCAATCCGCTCGAGCTTGCCGCCGCCATCGTTTTCGCGGTGCTGTTCGTCGTGACATCGATCGCGACCCAATGGGCACGCGGGCATTTCGGCGCGCTCGGCGTCGATGCGCTGGCGGCGGTGATCGGCTTCACCGACATCGATCCCTTCGTGCTGAGCATCGCCCAAGGGGGCGGCGGCGATTTGCCGCTCCATGCCGCCACGGTCGCCATCCTGATCGCGATCTCGTCGAACAACGTCCTGAAAGCCGTCTATACGGTTGTCTTCGCCGGCGGCCGCGCCAGCCTGCCTGCCGCGGGCGCGCTTGTTGCGCTGGCGGTTAGCGGGGTCGCCGTCGCGATCTTCGCCTAGCGCGGCGCGGCATTCAGGGTGTTAGGCGTAGGGTTTGACGCTTTCGGCGACCGAATCCGCGATGTGTTCCTTCGTGATGATGCCGCGCACATCGGACGCTTGCGGGATGCCTTTGCCGGCGACGACGACGGCCATCGCGCCGCCCTTGCGCCACATCCGGTTGATCACGTCGAAAGCGATGTCGTCTTCGCGCGCGATGGTGAAATCGCGCTGGGCCACGTCGCCGAGGCTGACGCCGGTCGACGCCGATTCGAGGCCGCGCCGAAGCCCCGTATTCACGCGCAGGGCCCCATAGATGCGGTTGCCGCGCGTGACGATCACGTGCTTCATCGCGCCCTTGTGCTCCGGCTGGGCGAGAAACGCGTCGAAATCGGTTTCCGCCGGCAGCACGACCACGTCCTTGTCCATGATTTCGCCGGCGCGGCGCACCAGGAACATGTTCGCGTGCAAGGCCTTCGGAATCACGTGGCGCCGCTCGACGAGCTTGATCGTATAGATGTTTTCCCGCGACAGCATGCGGCGCACGCCGATGCTCACCGCCACCGCCACGATCATCGGCATGACCAGCGCGTAGTCGCGGGTCATTTCGAAGATCATGGTGACGGCGGTCATGGCCGCGCCGGTGCCGCCCCCGACCATGGCGGCCATGCCGACGATCGCGAAAGTCGGAATGCTGACGCCCGGCAGCGGGTAGATCAGATTGACCAGCAGGCCGAACGCGCCGCCCAAGGTCGCGCCCATGTAGAGCGATGGCGAGAAGATGCCGCCCGATGCGCCCGAGCCGAGACTGGTTGAGGTCGCGGCGAGCTTGGCGAAATAGAGGAGAGGCAGAAGATAGAGGGGAGAGAATTGGGCCAGCAAGACCGACTGGATCGTCGCGTAGCCGACGCCCTCGACGTAATAATGGCCGTAGAAATGGAGCAGCGCATACATCAGCCCGCCCACCAGCAGCATGCCGATGCCGTGGCGCAGATACGGATTGCGGATCTTGTCGAACAAATCCTCGGCCAGCGGCAGCGCGCGAACGAATCCCGTCGCCGCCAGACCGATCACGCCGCCGAGGAGCGCATAGAGGAATAGCGCCACGATCGAGGCTGGATGCGCGCTGAGCGTCGGCAAGGGCGGCACATAGAAGGCAGGTTGGGGCCCGAGCAGCCAATTGCCGACGAAGGTCGCGGTCCCGGTCGAGAGCGCGACCGGAAGGAAGGTGCGAACGCTGACCTCGGGCATCATGATTTCGATGGCAAACATCACGCCGCCGATCGGCGTGTTGAAGGTCGCGGCGATGCCGGCGCCGGCGCCCGCGGCCACCAATGTGATGCGCTGCCAGACGGCCATGCGGAAGATCTGGCCGCAGGTCGATCCCAGCGACGCGCCGATCTGGATGATGGGACCCTCGCGGCCGACCGCCGCGCCGCTGCCGATCGAGATCGCGGAGGCGAGCGATTTGACGGCGGCCACCACCGGGCGGATGACGCCCTCGTTGTAATAGATCGCGTCCATCACCTCGGGAACGCCATGGCCCTTGGCTTCAGGCGCGAATTTGGTCACCAGCGCGGTGACCGCCATCCCGCCGATGACCGGCCCCAGGATAATCCACGCCCCCCACGGGCCGGCCGGCGTGAAAATATTGGCGTCGTAGGCAAAAGAGAAGGTGCCGAGGAAGAAGAGATTGTGGACGAAGGCGATGAGCGCCCGGAAAAATACCGCGCCAAAACCGGTAACGAGACCGATGATGACAGCGAGTATGGATAAGCGAACCAGCCCGAGCGACTGATCCTCGGAGACGTCTGATGTCGTCGTCATTGAGTAAACTCTTTAGCGCCCACGTTTCGCGAGGTCTACAGGCCGCAGATCGAGAACGACGGAAAGTCGCGTGCCGAGTTGAGTCACTTCCGCGACTTTGTGGCCGACGATCGACTTGTCGCAATCGTCCTTCGTGAAGGAAACATAGAAATCGGCCTTGTTGCGATTCGCCTCATAGATGAGATTGGAGGGAAGATAAGGCATGATCGACCCGGGCGGGCCGCAGGCCGCGATACGATAGGTGTGGGAGAAGAAGAGGACGCCGTCGCGGACCTTGAGCCAGGCAACCAGATCGCGCGCCGCCTCCCGGTAGGAATTCGCCCAGTAATCGAGCTTGAAGCGTCCGGCCGCGCCCGGCACGCCGCCGATGAAGGCGTTGTAATAGACGTATTCGTCGGGATGAAGCGCGGCCATCAGCGAGACGTGGTAGCCGAGATAGAGTGCGAGCGAGACCGCGGCCGCGCCGATAGCGACAGGCCAAGCGCGTAACCGCTTGACCGCAGCGTCGAAAGCGAGCGCCGCGCCGCAGGCGAGCGGCGGCTCGACGAAAAGGAAATGCCGCATCCCGTCGAACAGCGTCGCATGGGTCTCGACCGCGTAGGCGACGGGAAAAAGCGCGGCGAAGATCACGAGGCCGGGCGCGAGCAACGCTTCGAGCGCGGGGCGGTCGCGCCAAACGCGCCAGAGCGACCACACCAGCCCGCCGCCTAACAGGAGCAGGAACAGCTCGGGGAGTTGGATTAGCAGGAACGTGGGCAGATAGGTCCGCGGCAATTGGGGCGCAGGGATATACGTGCCGTCGAACAGGGTCCGATAGGGAAAGTCATGATGGTCGAACTGGATGATCGACGCGATCGGCCGCCACAGCGGATCGAGCTGCGCCCAAGGCCAGGCAAGCAGCATGATCGCGTAAGAGAGGACGAGGACCGGCGCCAAGACCTGCCCGGTCTCGATCAGATAGCCGGTCACGGCGATGCCCGGCTGTCGCGCGCGCCAGGCGCGGAGCGCCGGCAACGCGGCGAGGACCATGCCGAGATAGCACAGCAACAGCAACCCGCCGACCCGCACGGCCAGGGTGAGGCCGATCGCGAGGCCGAGCTTTAGAACCTCGCGCCGCGGCGGCATTGGGAGGTTTGGGATCAGCCGAACGAGATAATAGAGCGACCAAGCATAGCCCGCAGCGAAAGGCACATCTTTCGGGTTGTTGAAGATCTGGCCATAGAAATTGGGCGTGAGCAGCAGCAGGATCGCCGCCCAAAACCCGACCCGCGGCCCGCCCAATTCGCGCGCCAGCTTCCAGCAGCCGACAATGCCGAGCAGCCCGACCAGCGCGTTGAGCAGATGGCGCGTCGTGTAGTATCCGAAAGGCGAGTGTGGCGCGAGAAAGGCGGCGGTCGCGTCGAAAATCGCGCCGTAATAGTCGATCGGCGGCGAGGTCAGCGCTGTCGTGTCGTGAAAGAAGCTGCGGTAATAGTCGAGGACCTTGAACCCGTACCAGAAATGGTAATCCTCGTCCCAGGTCGTGCCGTAATCGGTGAAGGTCGCCAGCGCGAGCACGAAGACGGCGAAGAAGAGTACATAGGCAAGCCGGTCATAAAATACCTGCCCTTCGGCCGCCGCCGAAAAACCGGCGGGCTCCTTCGATATATGGTTGTTTGGCGCAGCCCGATCCATGTCGCGACGAATTCACGGCGGGCTGGCTCCCCTGGCCAGCCCGAGGGCGCGGATTATGCTGCAGGAACTAACGAAATGCTAGGCCAGAATCCCGCTATTTTAGGCGATCTACGGACTTCTCGAGCCGCGCTTTCGCGCCGGCTTCATCCCCTTGCCGGTTTGGAACGCCGCTTGCCGCGACCGCGCCCGGGAATTCCTTGGCTTCCGCGCCAGCCAGGATGACGAGGCCCGGCCGATAGCCCGCATCCCTACTGCAAAGGGAGTGCTTTGCAGCGCCGCGCGAGAGCGCGAGCTTGCGTTCAGGCGCCGGCGATGAATTCGCGCATCGAGCTCGCTTCGCTTTCGACCTCGTCGAGACGGTTCTTCACCACGTCGCCGATGCTGACGATGCCGGCGAGCGCGCCGCGCTCGATCACCGGAATATGGCGGATCCGGCGCTCGGTCATGAGCGCCATCAACTCGGCGATGCTGTCGCCGGGCTTTCCCGTGGTGACGCGTCGGCTCATCAGGCGGGCAACCTCGAAATTGAGCGCCGCTCCGGCATGCTCGGCCAGCGCGTGAACGATATCCCGTTCCGAAAGGATGCCGTCGACCGACGCGCCATCGCGGCTCACCACCAAGGCACCGATGCCATGACGGCGCAACAGATCGGCCGCCGCCGCCACTTTGGCGTCCGGCGCGACCGTGATCACGTTTCGTCCCTTGTTGCGTAGAATCGCTTCGACATTCATCGTCGTTTCCTTTCCCCTTGGGCGTCCCGCCGCAGCCGCGGCCATCGCCTGCTCGGCCAAATTGGTCAGGCTCGAGCCGGTCCCGGCTTCGTTACAATATGTTTAGGGAAGAATTGGGCGATTCCAAGGCTATGCCCGGCGATCGCCGTGGTCGCACGGAATCGCGCGATGAGCTATGGTGCCTGCGTTTTCAAGGAGATGTCTCATGGCCGAGCCCACCAAGATCAATGAATTGCTCAGCGTCGCTGGTCAGATTTCGCTGGCCGATCTCGCCGCTTTCGCGAAAGCGGGCTATGCGACGGTTCTGAACAACCGGCCGGACGATGAAGAACCGGGCCAGCTCCACCACGAGACGGCCGAAGCCGAAGCGCAAAAGCAAGGGCTTCACTACCATTATCAGCCGATCGTGAGCTCGGCGATTTCGCTGCGCGACGTGATCGAGTTTCAGAAACTGTTGCAGCACAAGGACAAACCGATCCTCGCCCATTGCCGCAGCGGCACGCGCTGCTATCTGATGTATGCGCTGACGCGCACATTGTTCGAGGACGAAAGCCCGCTGAAGCTGGTCGCCGAGGCGGCTGCCAAGGGATACGACATCCGCGCGCTGCCGATGCTGGCGGAGCGCCTCGAAGCCGAAAAGTGAGCGCGTCGGCATGAGCGTATCGGGCGGGCGCCGGCCCAATTTCCTCTTCTTCATCGCGGATCAACACCGCTTCGACCATCTCGGCTGCTACGGCAATGGGATCGTCCGCACGCCCCATATCGACGCGCTCGCCGCAGCCGGCTGGGTCTCGGATGCATTCCATGTCGCGAGCCCCATTTGCATGCCGAACCGCGCGACCCTGATGACCGGGCGCATGCCCTCGGTCCATGGCGTTCGGCACAACGGCATCCCGCTGTCCTTGACATCGACGACCTTCGTCGATCGCCTCCGCGAGGCGGGCTATCGCACCGGGCTCATCGGCAAGTCGCATCTTCAGAACATGACCGGCAATCCGCCGACCTGGCCGCCCGATCCCAAGGACCGGCTGGCGCTCGAGGCGCGGGCGCCGGATGGCGGCCGCTACGATCAGGAATGGGGACCGCTCTGGGCGTCCGATCCCACGCACGATCTCGATCTGCCTTTCTACGGGTTTGGCACGGTCGACCTGACCATCAATCACGGCGATGATCTGCAAGGCCATTACCGGCGCTGGCTGCGCGCCGAGCATCCCGGCGCCGAAGTTCTTCTGGGCCCCGAACATGCGTCGCCCACGCCCGAATTCGAGCTGACGCGCGTTCGCCAGGCTTGGCGGACGAAGATCCCGCCGGCGCAGCACCCCAACGCCTATTGCGCCGATCGCACGATCGCGCGGATCGAGGAAAGCGCCGCCGCGGGCGATCCGTTCTTCCTCATGTGCTCCTTCGCCGATCCGCATCACCCCTACACGCCGCCGGGCAAATATTGGGAGATGTACCGGCCCGAGGCGGTCGAGCTGCCGCGCGCGTTCCGCACCAACAGCGCCAATCCGCCGCCGCATGTGAAATGGCTTCATGACGAGCGTGACGCGGGCCGCGCGGTCAAGCACACGCCGCAGCTCTTTGCCTGCACAGAGCGCGAAGCGCGCGAGGCGATCGCGCTCAATTACGGCCTCATCACCTTTATCGACGATTGCATCGGCCGCGTCATCGCGCGGCTTGAGGCACTCGGCCTGGCGGATGACACGATCATCGTCTTCACCTCGGACCATGGCGATTACATGGGCGATCATCAGCTCCTGCTCAAAGGCCCGATCCACTATCGCGGCATCGTTCGAACACCCTTCATCTGGCGCGATCCCGCGGGGCCGCGCCAACGCAGCGCCGCGCTTGCCGGCACGATCGATATCGCGCCGACCATCCTGGCGCGGGCCGGCATTGCCGGCTTCAACGGCATCCAGGGTCGAAACCTCCTGCCGCTCATGCAGGGCGAGACCGACACGGTGTATGATTCGATCCTGATCGAGGAGGAGGGCCAACGCTTCGGCCTTGGCCTGCCGAGCCGCGCGCGCCTGCGCAGCCTCGTCACCGAGAACCATCGCTTGAGTCTGTATGACGGCGTTGCCTGGGGCGAGCTCTATGACCGGAAAGCCGATCCCGATGAAATGGTCAATCTCTGGGACGAGCCCGGGTCAGCGACGCTTCGCGCCGCGCTCACTTTGCGCTTGGCGCACAAGATGATCGAAGTCTCCGAGACGAGCCCCAATCCGACGGCATCGGCTTAAGCCGCCCGGCCGAGCCGCAACCGCGGCGCTATTCCCCGTCCCAGTCGGGCGAATAGCCGCCCCATTCGACCAGCCGCTCGCCTTCGGCCAGCGCGTCAATGGCCGCGCGATCCTCCGCCGCCAGGGCAAAGTCGAAAATCGCGATATTGGCGGCGGCATGCGCCCGTTGGCCCGCCTTCGGGACGGCGGCGACGCGCTCTTGCTCGATCAGCCAGCGGAGCGCGACCTGACCGGCCGATTTTCCGTATTTGCGGCCGATGGCCGAAAGCGTCCCGTCACGGAAGACGCGTCCCCGCGCCACGGGCGCGTAGGCGGTGAGCATCATGCCGTAGCGGCTCTGCAAGGCGAGGAGCGCGCGCTGCGACAGGAACGGGTGATACTCGACCTGGTTGCACAAGAGCTCGGCGCCGTGGTTTTCGACTGCCTCGCGCAAGAGAGCGACCGTGAAATTGCTGACCCCGATGTAGCGCGTCTTGCCGGCCGCGCGCAGCTCCGCGAGCGCGCCGAGCGTCTCGGCGAGCGGTACGCGCGCATTGGGCCAATGGATGAGCAGCAGATCGACGTGATCGAGGCCGAGCTGCTTCAAGCTTTCCTCATGCGAGCGTTTTGCCGCCGCGGCGTGGAGGTTGGTCGGTGGCACCTTGGTCGTGAGAAAAATCTCGCTTCGGGGAACGCCGCTCTCTCGGATCGCGCGTCCGATCTCGGTCTCGTTGCCGTAAATCTGTGCGGTGTCGATATGCCGGTAGCCGAGATCGAGCGCGTTGCGTGTCGCCTCGTAGGCGGCCCTCCCCGAGAGCGCCCAGGTACCGAAGCCGAGCGCCGGGATTTTAACGCCTTTGACATCAATAAATTGCATTCTGAAAGCTTAACGCCGAAGCCCGGCCTTGGCCACGGCGCCGAGCGGCCCGAACGCACGCATAGGGCAGGGCAGTGAAAGGCTTGCATGCGGTCGCATGATGTTCAAAGGTGGAACGGCGCGTTGCGCCTCGCGTGGTTGACCGGGGATTCGCCTTTTGCATCGACTTGCCGTGGTGATGACGATTCTCGCCGCCCTGGTCGGGCCGGTATTCGCCATGTCTCCCGCCCCACCGGATCGCGCCGCCCTCGAATCAGCGCTCCAGGGCGAGGGCGCGTTGGTGGTCGAAGGGCGGGCGTTGAGCCGTGCGCAACTTCGCACGATCTATCAAAGGCGCGGTTTCGAGCCGATCTGGAACGACGAGCGCGCGGAATCCTTCCGCCGGACACTCGATGATGCGCTCTCGCAGGGGCTCGACGCTGCGGACTTCGCCGCCAGGGCGGCAAGCCCCGTCGCGCGCGAGTTGGCGCAGACCGACGCGTTTATGCGCTATGCGGCGGCGCTGGCGCGCGGTCGCGTGGCGCCCGGCAGTTTCGAGAGCGACTGGTTTATTTCCCGGCCGAATTTCGATCCCGAGAAAGCGCTCGATGCCGCCCTTGCCGCCGGGGTGGAGAAGGCGCTGGCAAATCTTTCCCCCCATGATCCGGCCTATGAGAGGCTGCGCATCGCGTTCGCGCGCTATCGAGCCTTGGCTAAGCCCGGCTGGCAGGTGCTCTCGGCCACCGCGACCATGCGGCGCGGCACGAGCGGCGCGACCGTGCGGGCCCTGCGCGAACGCCTCGCTGCCGAAGGATTTGCCGCGCTCACACAGGGCGATGCCGATTCGGAGGTTTATGACGACGCCTTGGCGATCGTGGTGTCGCGCTTTCAGGAAACCCATGGGCTTGCGGTCGACGGCGTCACCGGAAGAGCGACGATTGCCGCGCTCAATGTTTCCGCAGCCGCACGGGCGGATCAGATCAGCCTCAATCTCGAGCGTTGGCGCTCGCTTCCGCGCATGAGCGACCCGACGCGTATCGAGGTCAATGCTGCCGCAGCAAGCGCCGTTCTTTACGAGGATGGCGCTCCGCTCAAGACGATGCGCGTCATCGTCGGCACAGTCACGCATCCGACCCCGGTGTTTCGCGCGATGATGACTTCCGTCCTCATCAATCCGCCGTGGAACGTCCCCGCTTCCATCGTCAGGAACGAGATCAATCCCAGGCTCAAGCGCGATCCGGGGTTTCTCGCACGCGGAAACTATGTCTATCGCGAGGTCGGTGGCGGCCGACGCTTGGTACAATTGCCGGGGCCGAAAAATGCGCTCGGCCAGCTCAAATTCGAGATGCCGAATCCGCAAGACGTCTATATGCATGATACGCCCAATCGGCGGCTCTTCGCCTTGCCGCGGCGCACGCTCAGCCATGGCTGCGTGCGGGTCGAGGATCCTCGCGATCTGGCGCGGCGCGTCATCGATTCCGAGGCTTGGCCCGATGCGGCCATCGACGAGGCGATCGCGACCGGGCAGACGCAGCGCGTGGCGCTGAAGCAGGAAATCCCGGTCTACGTGCTCTATTGGACGGCGTTCGTCGATTCGGACGACACGGTCGAATTCCGCGACGACGTCTATGGCCGCGACCGGCGTCTCGCCGAGGCGCTCGCGGCCGAGGCGGCGGGGCATCCCGCCGCTGCGGCAACCGACCGCGGCGCGTGCTAAGATATCGGTTCGATCGAGGGACTTAGGAGTTAGAGGAATGAAGCATAGGCATGGACGGCGCAATTTCCTGGGGCTCGCCGCGGCCGTCGCGACGGGCCTGGTCGCCGCGCCGGCGATCGCGTTGCCGCTCGCATCGACGCGGCGCTCGCTCGCCTTCCACAATCTGCATACCGGCGAGTCCCTCGACCTCGTCTATTGGGCGGAGGGGCGATATTTGCCCGATGCCACGCAGCGGATCGAATATGTGCTGCGCGATTTTCGCAACAACAAGGTTCACGCGATCGATCCAAGGCTGCTCGACCTTTTGACCGCGTTGCGCTCGCGGCTCAACACCCAGGCGCCTTTCCTCGTGATCTCCGGCTATCGCTCGCCCGAGACCAACGCGATGCTGCACGCGAAGAGCGAGGGCGTCGCGACCAACAGCCTGCACCTTCAGGGCGAGGCGATCGATATCCGTGTCCCCGACCGGTCCCTGGACTCGCTCCATCGTACGGCGCTGGACCTGCGGGCGGGCGGCGTCGGCTATTACCCCCGTTCCGACTTCGTCCATGTGGATGTAGGCCGCGTGCGCCGGTGGTAGAGTGCGTCCGCGCCGACATCGAAATTCAAGGAGCAAAAAGAAATCATGAGTGATGCCTCGCCGATCAAGGTGCTCGCATTGTCGGGAAGCCTGCGCAAAGGCTCGTTCAACACGCTGGCGATCCACGCCGCGAAAGAAGTGGCGCCGCCAGGCGTGGCGATCGAGCTCTACGATCTCGCGCCGCTGCCGATGTACAATGACGATGTCCGCCTCGCCGGTTATCCGCCGGTGGTGCAGGCCTTCCGTTCCGCCATCGCCGCGTCGGACGCCATCCTCTTCGCCTCGCCCGAATACAATTATTCCGTCTCCGGCGTCTTGAAGAACGCGATCGACTGGGCCTCGCGAGTGCCCAATATGCCTTTCGACGGCAAGACCGCCGCCATCATCGGCGCCAGCGGTGGCGCGCTCGGCACGGCGCGCAGCCAGCGCGACCTGCGCTGGATCATGTCAGGGCTGAACGTCTATGTCGTCAACCTGCCGCATGTCTATATCGGCGGCGCCGCGCAGAAATTCGACGCGAACGGCAAGCTCACCGACCAGCCGACGCGCGATTTCATCAAGCAGCTGCTCGAGAATCTGCACGATCTCACGCTAAGGCTCCGCAAAGCCTGAACGCGCTGTCACTGCCGGCGGACCGGTCGCGCCGCCGTCGCGCGATCAAGGCACGAGTACCGCGGCGCCGTTGAGCCGGCCCTCGCGCAACGCCGCGAGCGCCTCATTGGCTTGGGCGAGGGGGAAGGTCTGCGTCGTGGTGCGCACGGGCACTTGCGGCGCGAGCGCGAGGAACTCCTCGCCGTCGCGCCGCGTCAGATTGGCGACTGAACGCAGAATGCGCTCCTGCCAGAGCAGCCGGTAGGGGAAGGACGGAATGTCGCTCATATGGATACCGGCACAGACGACGGTGCCGCCCTTGACGGTGGCCGCGAGCGCGGCGGGCACCAAAGCGCCCACGGGCGCGAAGATGAGCGCGGCATCGAGCGGCTCGGGCGGCATCGTCTCGGATCCGCCCGCCCATTCTGCGCCGAGGCTCAAGGCGAAATCCTGACCGGCAATGTCGCCGGCGCGGGTGAAGGCGAAGACGCGCTGGCCGCGATGGCGCGCGACTTGCGCGACGATATGCGCCGCCGCCCCGAAGCCATAGAGGCCCAGGCGCTCGGCTTGCCCGGCCAGGCGCAAGGCGCGGTACCCGATGAGACCCGCGCAGAGGAGTGGCGCCGCGGCGACGTCGTCGAGCCCCTCGGGCAGCGCGAAACAGAACCGCGCATCGGCGAGCGCGTACTCCGCATAGCCGCCGTCGATCTGATAGCCGGTGAAACGAGCCTCGTCGCAAAGGTTCTCGCGGCCGGAGCGGCAATAGGCGCAATGCCCGCAGGTAAAGCCGAGCCAGGGAACGCCGATGCGCTGGCCCAGCGCGAGGCCGGTCACGCCCTCGCCGAGGGCCTCGACATAACCCACGATCTCATGGCCGGGCGTGAGCGGCAATTTAGGCTCGGCGAGCTCGCCGTCGACGATATGCAGATCGGTGCGGCAGACGCCGCAGGCGGCGACGCGCAAGAGCACTTGGTGCGGCCCCGGTTCGGGACGCTCGATGTCCTGGGCGAGTGAGAGCGCCATTCCCGGCCGCCGCAATCGCATCGCACGCATCGTCGGGCGCTCCTACGGCGTGCTGCCGCGTAACGAGGCGGGATGGCCCGCGAGAGCGAGCTCGCCCACCGGCACAAGCTTGGTGCCTTGAATGCGCAGGATCGTGATCTTGCTGTCGACAAAGCTGCCGACATAGAGAAACCGCCCATCGGGGCTGAAGGCGACGCCTTCGGCGACCGGGCCGATTTCGGCCTCTGCGACCTTGCGCACTCTCTTGCCCTCGATGCGCAACAGCGCAATCAACGACTGATCGTGATGAAAGAACTCGGTTCGGGGGCTGGCCGAGCCGTTGAGGAGAATGGTTGCGGCATAACCGCCGACCGGGCTGACGGCCAGTCCTTCCGGTCCGTCGCCGACAACGATCTGATCGATGACGCGCGGCGGGTTCTCCTCGAGATCGATCACCGCGACCGTGTCGGCCTGTCCGTCCGAGGTGCCGACGCCTTGATTGTTGACCAGACCCAGTTTGCCGTCGGGTGTGATCTGCACATTGGAGGGATGAAGCCCGGTGGCCATGGCATAGCCCGTATCGGTGACCTTCGCGCCATCGACGGCGAGAAGCTCCACCCTGTCGACAAGGCTCAAGGTTACGAGCGCGCGCTTGCCGTCGGGCGTGATGGCGACCGAGCTCGCATCGAGCCTGGGCGTTCCCTGCTCCGAAAGCGCGACCGTGTCGGCAAGCTTGACGGTCTTGCCGTCGATGCTCAGGACGCTCACCGAATTGTCGCCGCGATTGGCGAGAAGCGCGAGCGTGCCGGCGTGATTGATCGCCATGCCGGCCGGCTCTTTGCCCACGGCGATGGTCGCTATCGCACGCGGCGGCGCGGTGGTCAGATCGATAACGAAAACCTTGTCGTCGGGGGCCGGCTTCCAGCTCTCGCCATCGGGCAACCAATCGAGTCCGTTGGCGACGAGCGCGAGGCGATTATTGGGCGTGATCGCGAGATTGGTCGGCGGGCCCGAAATCGTGTTCATCAGCGGGAGAGTGGCGATGATGCGCGGCTCGACACGATTGCGGATATCGATGATTGAGACCGTATCCTTGCCGGGCGGCAGAACGAGAACCCGGGAGTTTTCGTCCCAGCTCCGTTTCTCGTCATTGCCGCTGACGAGATATTGCGCCCGCGCCGCCGCGGCAAAGCCGGCCACGAGCGCGCCGGCCATTACGGCCAGCGCGGCGGAGCGTCTCACAAGGGTTGCTGCCTCTGCGTACCACATCGTTCGCTCACCACCTTGCCATGAGGCGCCCCGCGCCGTCACGCTCGGGGAGCTTTTCCTTCTGCCGGATGCCGGTCTATCATGGCGCGCATGGCATCAAAACGTAACCCGCTCAACCTCAACCCGCTGCAATTGAGGACCCTGACCCTCCTCCAGGCATTGGCCCGTCTGCCGGATCACGCCAAGACGGAAGGGGAGGGCGTTCTCATCGACAACCTGCCGCACCCCCATGGCGATCATTTCCATCTCGGCGAGGCGGTGGTGATGACGCGTGATGCCTCGGGCCTCTTCAATCCGGCGGCCTGGGTGGCGCTGGAGCGCAAAGGACTGATCAAGTCGATGTTTCCCGATGCGGCATTCCTGACTTCAGCGGGTCTCGGCTACGAGACCGGCCTCGCCGAGGCGATCCTGCGCCGCGCCGATCACGGCGGCCACTAGCTTACCAACGCAGCTCCGCCATCGCCGCCTTGGGGATGATCCCGGCCGCGGCCACCATCTTGTTGAGCGCGTCGCGATCCGGCAACTCGCCGGGCGGCGCGCCGAATTCCGCGTGATGGATCCCCGCCGCGACCAGGACGCTGTCGATCCCGGCGCCGGTCGCGCCGGCGATGTCGGTGCGCAAGCTGTCGCCGATCGCCAGGATGCGGTGCCGATCGCGGACATCGAGAAGCGTGAGCGCCGTATCGTAGATCGCGGCAAAGGGCTTGCCGTGCCAGCGCACAGTGCCGCCCAGTTGCTCGTAGCGCTGCGCGATCGCGCCGGCGCAGATGGCGCGCCGTCCCTGATGATGCACGACGAGATCCGGATTGGCGCAGACCATCGGAAGATCGCGCTCCCGTGCGCCTCGCAACATCGCTTCGTAGCGCGCCACGTCCTCGTCCCATCCCCAGGGTCCGGTATTGAAGACGAATTCCGCATCGGCGATATCCTCGACGCGCTCGAAGTCGAGCCCGTCCATCACGCCATTGTCGCGCGGCGGCGCGATGAGATAACACAGCCGCCCGAGCGCCGCATAAAACGGGTCGTCGCGCCGGTTCAGATGCTGCCAGGTCTCCTCGCCCGAGGTGTGGATATGGTCATAGAGCGAAGGCGGAATCCCGATCTCGGTGAGCCGGTTCGCGACCGGCGCGGCGCGGCGCGGCGCGTTGGATAGGACGACCGTCCGCTTGCCCTGGTCTTTGATCTGCGTCAGCGCCTCGATCACGCCGGGAAACGGCCTCAACCCGTCATGCAGCACGCCCCAGACATCGAGGATGAAGCCGTCATAGGAATCGGCAATCTCGCCGATGCCGGCGAGCAGGCGGGGTTCAGAGACCATGCGGCGTGGTCGAGGGCAAATGCGCGTCGGCGCCGATCGCCGCGGTGATCGAGGTGAAGCCGTCGCGCGCCAAAAGGGCCGCGAGATCGCGCTTGATGCGCTGCACGAGGCCGGGTCCCTGATAGACGAGCGCCGTATAGAGCTGCACCAGGCTCGCGCCGGCGCGGATCTTCTTGTAGGCGTCGGCGCCCGAGGCGATCCCGCCGACGCCGATCAGGGGCAGCTTCGCGCCGGTGAGCCGGTACATCTCCGAGAGCAGGGCGGTCGAGGGCGCAAAGAGCGGCCGGCCGCTCAATCCGCCGGGCTCATGTGAAAAGCGGCTGTGAAGGCTCGCGGGGCGCGCCACGGTGGTGTTGGCGATGACCAAGCCGTCGATGCCGGCGCTGAGCGCGACCTCGGCGAGGTCGGCGCGCTCCTCGGCCGAGAGATCGGGTGCGATCTTGAGCAAGAGCGGCGGCGGATTACGCGGCGTCGCGCGCGCGCGCGCATCGAGGAGGCGCGCGATCAGACTCGTGACGGCGCTCTTGCGCTGAAGATCGCGCAAGCCCGGCGTGTTGGGCGAAGACACGTTGACAGTCAAATAATCGATCAGGGGCGCCAAGACGCGCACGCCCTCGACATAGTCCGCGATATCGTCGCGCGTGTCGCGGTTCTTGCCGATATTGGCGCCGACGATCCCGCCCTTGTCGCGCCGCAAGGCAAGCCGTCGCGCCGCGATCTCGAGACCGGCGCTGTTGAATCCCAGGCGATTGATCACGGCGCCGTCTTCAGCAAGACGGAAAATGCGCGGCCTCGGATTGCCTTTTTGCGGCAGCGGCGTGATCGTGCCAACCTCGACGAAGCCGAAGCCCAAAGCGAGCATGGTGTCGGGAACTTCCGCGTCCTTGTCGAAGCCCGCGGCGAGGCCGACGGGATTCGAAAAATTCCGGCGCCACAGTTTGACGGCGAGGCAGGCTGGGTCGGTCTGTGCGGCCTTGGGCGCCAGCCCGGCGCCGAGCGCGCGAAGCGTCATCCAATGTGCCGTTTCGGGCGGCAGCATCCGCGCCAGCGGCAGCGCGAGGTCGAACAGCGAAGGCATGTTCGCACGCTAGCGCAGCGGCGGCGCCCGCGACAAGGGCCGGCGAAACCTCTATATCCTCGGCTGTGCGCCCCATCCGACAAGCCGAGACACCGAGAGGCGACGGGGTCGTTCTCCCCGCAGCCGCAGCGCTCGTGGCGGGTCCGGCCAACGCGGTCTGGCTCTCGCCCGAGGGCGAGGTCGAGATCCTGAGCCGCGCCGAAGCCGCCAAGCGCGCCAAGGCAGCGCCGCCTTTCGTGTGCCATGCGCGCGCGACCGCCGCGCGGCTCGGCGTCGCGGGATTTCCAGCGCTCGATCTGCTTGAACTCTATGCTTTTGTTCGGCCCGCGGGCTTTTGCCTGCCGACGCCGCGGGGTTTGGCCGCGGCGTTGAGCTTGCCGGTAGTCACGGGCCTCGAAGGCGAGGCTCTGGCGCTCCTTGCCTCGGCCGCGGCATTGCTGGTGGAGCTTTCGCGCCGCGCCGATGGCGAGGCGCGCGCCGTCGCGATGGCGATGGATAAAGGGGGCTGGGGCTGGGCCGGGGCGGTCCTCTCGGCGCTCGGTCCGGATAGGCAGGGCGGCGCGCCCGCCGGGCTCGCGCCCTGGCGCAAGCTACCGGAATGGTCGGAATACGCGCCCGAGCCGCCGCCCGGAAATATTCCGGTCGAGGAACGCGAAGCGCGGCTGCGGCTCGCCGAGCTCTTGGGCGCGGACGCGGAACCGCGTCCGCAGCAAGCGGATTATGCCGCGGCGGTGAGCGCCGCGTTCCGGCCGCGCGATTGGCCCGACGCGCCGCATCTCGTCCTGGCGGAGGCGGGAACCGGCGTCGGCAAGACGCTCGGCTATATCGCGCCGGCCAGCCTTTGGGCCGAAAAGAACGAAGGCGCGGTCTGGATCTCGACTTATACGCGCAACCTGCAACATCAGATCGCCGCCGAGCTCGACCGGCTCTATCCCGATCCGTCGGAGAAGAACCGTCGCGTCGTCATCCGCAAGGGGCGAGAGAATTATCTCTGCCTCCTCAATTACGAGGAAAGCGTCGCGCTTCTGCCGATGCGTCCTTATGACGCGGTGGCGCTAGGCCTTTTGGCGCGCTGGATCGCGGCGACGCGCGATGGCGATATGGTCGGCGGCGATTTCGCGGGCTGGCTTCCCGAACTCGCCGGCCGCGCGCAGACCATCGCGCTCGCCGATCGGCGCGGGGAGTGCATTCATTCCGCCTGTCCGCACTATCACCGCTGCTTCATCGAGAAGAACCTGCGCCGCGCGCGCCGCGCGCGCATCGTCGTTGCCAATCATGCGCTCGTGATGATCCAGGCGGCTTTGGGCGGGCTCGACGATGCGTCCGTGCCGACGCGCTATGTCTTCGATGAAGGGCATCATCTGTTCGACGCGGCCGACAATGCGTTCTCCTTGGCGCTATCGGGCCGCGAGGGCGCGGAGTTGCGGCGCTGGCTCATCGGCGCGGATGAGCGCGGCCGCTCGCGGGCGCGCGGCCTGCGCCGACGCATCGAGGATTTGGTCGCGGGCGACGGCGCGGCCGAAAAGGCGCTTCAAGACGTACTCGCTGCCGCGCGCGTTCTCCCGGGCGAAGGCTGGGCGCAGCGCTTGGGCGACGGCCGCCCGCAAGGCGCGTTCGAAGCGTTTCTCGGCGTCGTGCGTCAGCAAGTGCTGGCACGAGCGCCGTCGCGCGACCAGGCCTATACGCTCGAGGCCGAGCTTCGCCCCTGGCTCGATGAGCTGCCTGCCGCCGCGCGCGGCTTGGCGGCAAGGCTCGGCGCGATCGAAGAGCCGATACGCGTGCTGATCCGGCGCCTTGCGGCGCGGCTCGAGCAAGATGCGTCCGATCTCGACAGCGGTACCCGCCTGCGCATCGAAGCGATGCTGCGCGGCCTGCACCGGCGCGGCATGATCGAGATCGGGGGCTGGCGGCATATGCTCGCCACGATCGAATCCGAACCCGCCGCGGATTTCGTCGACTGGCTGGCGCTCGAGCGCAGCGATGGCACCGAGTTCGATGTCGGCATGTACCGGCACTGGGTCGATCCGATGCGGCCCTTCGCCGAGCACGTGATGAAGGACGCGCACGGAATTCTCATCACCTCGGCGACCTTGACCGACGGCAGCGGCGATCCGGTGCGCGACTGGGAAGCCGCCGAAGCGCGCACCGGCGCGCATCATCTCGCGGGCAAGCCGTTGCGCGCGCGCGTAGCCTCGCCCTTCGATTACAAGGCGCAAACCCGCGTCTTCATCGTCAACGATGTGCGGCGCGAAGACACGAGCCAGGTGGCGGGCGCCTATCGCGCCCTGTTCGATGCCGCCGGCGGCGGGGCGCTCGGGCTTTTCACCGCGATCACGCGGCTCAGGGCCGTGCATGAACGCATCGCCGCGCCCCTGGCCGAGGCGGGCCTGACGCTTCTTGCCCAGCATGTCGATGCGATGGATACGGCAACGCTTGTCGACATTTTCCGCGCCGAGGAGAATGCCTGTTTGCTCGGTACGGATGCGTTGCGCGACGGGATCGACGTGCCGGGACGCTCGCTGCGCCTCATCGTCTTCGACCGCGTCCCTTGGCCCAGGCCGGATATTCTGCACAAGGCGCGGCGCGCGCGTTTCGGCGGCTCGGCCTATGACGACCGGCTGACGCGGCTGCGTTTGCGCCAGGCTTTTGGCCGCCTGGTTCGGCGCGCGGATGATTCGGGCGTGTTCGTCTTGCTCGACCGGATGATGCCCTCGCGCCTGCTCGGCGCCTTCCCCGAAGGCGTCGCGGTCGAACGGCTCGGCCTCAAAGAGGCCGTGGCGCGCACCGAAGAATTTCTCGGCCAGAAATAGTCAGAAATAAATCAGGCGGCCACGCTCATTCGCAATGCGTGAAGCTTCCGACATTGATGCAATTCTTGCCGGGCGGCGGCAACGGCGCGCTCGTCGTCGTCAACGCGTCGAGCCCCGCCATCAGTTGGGCGAGCGGCACGGGCGGGGCCCCGCCGCTCGTGGCGCGGCGTGCATCGAGGCGTCGCTGTTCTTCCGCGGCGATGCGCCGGTCGAGTTCGGCGATGTCACGATTGACGGCGGACGGCGTCGTATCGCCCGCGTCGACGCGCCGCGCCCCGAGCCCGCGCGCATAGAGATCAAGCTCGATGAGATCCATGTTGGGGTAGCCGTTTTCCTGATACGCAGCGAGCACTTTGGGTCGCGCGCAGTCGGCCGCCTGGCTATAACTCTTCAGCACGCCATTGCGCAATTCCGTATTGCATTCCGCGAAAGCCGCCCGCGCGCGCCGCTCGGCGTCCCGGGTCGCGGAATCCGAAATGGTGCCGACGCAGCCGGCAAGCGCCAGTCCGAGCAGCAGGAATGTGATGGACGTTCGCTCCATGGTGCGGCAAGTCTAGCCGAAGACGAGGCCGCTTGACAGCGGCGGCACGAATATTGGCACTCTCGGACCATTGCAACAGAAAGGGAACCCTGTGATCGACCCGCAAGCGGCGCTTATCTACATCATGGTCATGGTTTCGGCCGCCGACAACGATATGGCGGATTCCGAGTTGCGGATCATTGGCGATTTCGTCAACCATCTGCCGATCTTCGCGGATTACGACAAGAAGCGCCTGACCCAAGATCTGAAGGCTTGCGCTACCTTGCTCGGCCGCGACGCCGGGCTCGAAGAAGCGTTGAAGAGCGTCAAAACGGCCCTCCCGGCGAAGCTGCGCGAGACGGCTTACGCGGTCGCTTGCGACGTGGCGGCGGCGGGCGGCGAGATCAGCCAGGAAACCTTGCGCCTCCTCGAATTGCTGCGGAACCGGCTCAGCCTCGATCGCCTGGTCGCGGTCGCGATCGAGCGCGGCGCACGCGCGCGTTTCGCGCGCGCCTGAGCCCGGGCCGCATCCGCCCCGGGCCGATGGTCGCCCTCGCGCCGCTCTCGCGAACCGGTTCGGGCGAACGCGCGATCGCGTGGTGGCTTTTCTTTTGCTGCGCGATGATCTTCCTCATGGTGATGATCGGCGGCATCACCCGCCTCACCGAATCGGGGCTCTCGATCACGCAATGGCAGCCGATCGAGGGCGTGCTGCCGCCCTTGAATGAAGCGCAATGGAACGACGCCTTCGCGCGCTACCAGGCGATTCCGCAATATCGCGCGATCCACGCCGATATGGATCTGGCCCAATTCAAGAACATCTATTTCTGGGAATATTTTCACCGGCTGTGGGGACGGCTCATCGGCGTCGCCTTCGCGCTTCCTTTTCTCTATTTCCTGCTGCGCGGTCGGATTTCGCGCGCGCTCGCGCCGAAGCTTGCCGGACTTTTCGTGCTGGGCGGATTGCAGGGCGCGCTCGGCTGGTACATGGTGGAAAGCGGCCTCGAGACGCGCATCGAGGTGAGCCAGTATCGGCTGGCGGCCCATCTCGCCATGGCGATCGTCATTTATCTCGCCATGCTGTGGGTTGCGCTCGATCTGAGCGCAAGGCCTCAAGCCGCGCCGCGGGCGCTGCGCCGCGGCGCGAGTCTTGTCCTAGGCCTCGTCTTTCTCACGCTCGTCGCCGGGGCCTTCGTCGCCGGCACGCGCGCCGGATATCTCGACAACACCTTCCCGCTGATGGAAGGGTATTTCGTCCCGCCGGACTATTGGCATCTCGCGCCGTGGTATCGCAATTGGTTCGAGAATTTGACCAGCGTGCAGTTCGATCATCGCCTCCTCGCCGAGACCACCTGGCTCGCGATCGCGATCCTCTGGCTTGCGAACTGGCGCGCGGCGCTCGGGCCCGCTGCGCGATGGGCGCTGCATGCGCTTTTCTTCTTTGCCTGCCTGCAAGTGGCGCTCGGCATTTCGACCCTGTTGCTGGTGGTGCCGCTGCCGCTGGCCGTGGCGCATCAGGCAGGCGCGCTTTGCCTCGTCACCGCCGCGCTGGTCGTGCGGCACGCGGTGCGGCGCGGCTAGCACCGCACGCTGACCCTTTGGCCGCAAAAGCGCTATAATCGGCGCATGGCGGATTTCCCTGAAAAGAGCCTCGAGGCGTGGAAGGCGCTGGCCGCGAAGGAGCTCGGCGGCAAGCCGGTCGACACGCTTTCCTGGCAGACCCCCGAGGGGATCGCGGTCAAGCCGCTCTACACGCCTGAGGATTTGGAGCGGCTGGAGACCGTCGGCACCCTGCCGGGCTTTCCGCCCTTCACGCGCGGCGTTCGCGCGACCATGTATGCGAACCGGCCCTGGACCTTGCGCCAATATGCCGGGTTTTCGACGGCCGAGGAATCGAACGCGTTCTTCCGCGAAAACCTGCGCCAGGGCCAGAAGGGGCTTTCCGTCGCTTTCGATCTCGCCACCCATCGCGGCTATGACAGCGATCATCCCCGCGTCCTGGGCGATGTCGGCAAGGCCGGCGTCGCCATCGACAGCGTCGAGGACATGAATATCCTCTTCGCCGGAATTCCGCTCGACCGGATGAGCGTCTCGATGACCATGAACGGCGCGGTGCTGCCGGTGCTGGCGGCCTTCATCGTCGCCGGCGAAGAGCAGGGCGTCGCTCCCGCGCAGCTTTCGGGCACGATCCAGAACGACATCCTCAAGGAGTTCATGGTCCGGAACACCTATATCTATCCGCCCGCGCCTTCGATGCGGATCGTCGCCGACATCATCGAATACACGGCCAAGCACATGCCGCGTTTCAATTCGATCTCGATTTCGGGCTACCACATGCAGGAAGCCGGCGCGACCGCGGTGCAGGAATTGGCCTTCACCCTGGCCGACGGGCTCGACTATGTCCGCGCGGCCTTGGGCAAGGGTTTGAAGGTCGATGAGTTCGCGCCGCGTCTTTCCTTCTTCTTCTGCATCGGCATGAATTTCTTCATGGAGGTGGCGAAGCTGCGCGCAGCGCGGCTGCTCTGGGCGCGGCTGATGAAGCGATTCGAGCCGCAGAATCCGGCCTCGCTCGCCCTGCGCATGCATTGCCAGACTTCGGGCGTGAGCCTGACCGAGCAAGACCCCTACAACAACATCATCCGCACCACGGTCGAGGCGCTGGCCGGCGTGCTGGGCGGCACCAATTCGCTGCACACCAATTCCTTCGACGAAGCGCTGGCCCTTCCGACGCCGGTCTCGGCGCGGATCGCGCGCAACACGCAGCTCATTCTTGCCGAGGAAGCGGGCCTGACCCATGTGGTCGATCCGCTGGGCGGAAGCTATTTCGTCGAAAGCCTGACCGCTTCGCTGGCCGAGGCCGCAGAAGCCTTGATCGCCGAGGTCGAGGCGCTGGGCGGCATGACCAAGGCGACCGAGAACGGACTCCCCAAGCTCAAGATCGAGGAGGCCGCGGCGCGGCGCCAGGCACGGATCGATCGCGGCGAGGAGGTCATCGTCGGCGTCAACAAATACGCGGCGCCCGCCGACACGCCCGTCGAAATCCGCGACATCGACAACACCGCGGTCCGCGAGCAGCAGATCGCGCGGCTTAAGGCGTTGCGCGCGACGCGCGATCCGGCGCGGGTGAAGGCCGCGCTCGATGCCTTGATCGAAACCGCGCGTTCGGGCGCGGGCAATCTGCTCGAGAAGACGGTCGAGGCGATGCGGGCGCGCGCGACGGTGGGCGAAGTCTCGGACGCGCTCGAAAGCATCTTCACGCGGCACCGCGCGACCATCCGCTCGGTCTCGGGCGTCTATGGCGCGCAGTACGAAGGCGACGAAGCCTATCAGCGGATCCTGCGCGAGATCGACGCCTTTGCCCAGGCCGAGGGAAGGCGTCCGCGTATGCTAGTGGTGAAGCTCGGCCAGGACGGGCATGACCGCGGCGCCAAGGTGATCGCGACCGCCTTCGCCGATCTCGGCTTCGACGTCGATATCGGCCCGCTGTTCCAGACGCCCGAGGAAGCGGCGCGCCAGGCGGTCGAGAACGACGTCCATGTCATCGGCGTCTCGAGCCAAGCGGCGGGCCACAAGACCCTGGTGCCGGCCTTGATCGCCGCGCTCAAGGCCGAGGGCGCGGATGACGTGCTGGTCGTCCTCGGCGGCGTCATCCCGCCGCAGGATTATGCGTTTCTCGAGGCGGCTGGCGTGGCGGCGATCTACGGGCCCGGCACCAATATTCCGCTGGCGGCGGGCGAGATTTTACGTCTGATCGAGACGAAACGTCTGGCGGCGTGACGCGCCCGGCATTCGGACCGGATCGCAAAATTCCCGCGATCAGAGGCCAACCCCTGTCTCGCCGCGCGAATCCGCGCTAAGAGAGGGGCCTGATGGCCATCCTTTTTCTGATTGTCTTCATCGATCTCGTGGGTTTCGGCGTGGTGATCCCGCTTCTGCCCTATTATGCGCTGCAATATCACGCGACGCCGTTCGAAGTGACCACCTTGATGGCGTGCTACTCCTTCGCGCAGCTTTTCTCCTCGCCCTTTCTTGGACGGCTTTCGGACAAGATCGGGCGCAAGCCGATCTTGCTCGCCAGTCTTACCGTCTCGGTCCTCTCTTATCTTTGGCTCGGTTTCGCCGATGCGCTGTGGATGTTGTTCGCGGCGCGGCTTTTGGCCGGCGCGGGCGCGGGCAACATCGCCTCGGCGCAGGCCTATATCACCGACGTGACGACGCCCGAAAAACGCGTCAAGGGCATGGGCATGATCGGGGCCGCCTTCGGCCTCGGCTTCACCTTTGGCCCCGTCCTGGGCGGCGTTTTGGCCGGCACGCATCCCGACGCGGCCGATCTTGCGCGGCCCGCCTTCGTCGCGGCGGCCCTGTCGGCGGTCGCCCTCGTCTTAACCGCCCTGCGTCTCAAGGAAAGCCTGCCGGCCGCGCTGCGCGGCCGCGCCGAGCGCGCCGGGCGGCTCGAGCTTGCCAAGGACGCGTTTGCCCGTCCTGCTTTGCGCCAGCTGATCGTGCTGTTTTTCCTCACCACCACCGCTTTTGCCGGGCTCGAGAGCACCTTCGCGATCTGGGCGAACAGCAAATTCAGCTGGGGACCGCAGCAGGTCGGACTAATCTTCTTCTATGTCGGGCTCGTGCTGGCGGTGATCCAGGGCGGGCTGATCGGGCGCATGTCCCACCGCTTCGGCGAGGCGCGTCTCGTCGCTGTCGGGGCGGTGCTTCTGATGCTCGGCCTCGCGACCCTGCCCGCCAGCAGCCGCTTGGCGATCATTCTGATCGTGATGGCCGTGCTGGCGGTCGGGCTTGGCCTGCTCAGCCCCTCAATCACCAGCCTCGTATCCCAAGCCGCCGCCACCACCGAGCGCGGCGGTATCTTGGGCGTCAACCAATCGGCGCAAAGCCTGGCGCGCATCGTCGGCCCGCTCATTGCCGGCATCGTTTATACCGCCGGCGGCCGCGCCGCACCTTATTACTTGGGTGCGCTGATCATGTTGGCGGTGGTGGCGATGGCCGTTCGATTGCCGCGCGGGGAGAAAACGGCTTGAGCATGGGTAGAGACCGCGGTGGCGCGCGGCGGCGGATCGACCGGAAGACGGAGGTCGGCTTCAAGCAGGAACTCGCCGCCGTCGGCAAGCTCCTGCCCTTCCTTTGGCCGCGGGGCGCCTGGGATCTGCGCGTGCGCGTCGTCATCGCGGTCGGTTTGCTCATCCTTGCCAAGTCGACCACCGTCTATGTGCCGATGCTCTATAAGCACGCGGTCGATGCGCTCTCGCCCGGCAAGGCCGTTCTCATCGGCGTGCCGGTCTTCTTTATCGTCGGCTACGGCGTCGCCCGCGTCGCCGCCCAGGCCTTCGCCGAGCTGCGCGACGCGGTTTTCGCCAAGGTCGGGCAACGCGCGGTGCGCCAGGTGGCGTTGGCGACCTTCCGCCATCTGCATCAGCTCTCGCTGCGGTTTCATTTGGAGCGCCAGACCGGCGGCCTGTCGCGGGCGGTGGAACGCGGCATCCGCGGCACGGAATTCCTGCTGGATTATTTCCTCTTCAGCTTCGTGCCGACTATGTTCGAGATCGTGCTCGTCTGCTCGATCCTCTGGGGCCTTTATGAGTGGAGCTTCGCGGTCGTCACTTTCGGCACGATCCTCGGCTACGTCGCCTTCACCTTCGCTATCACCGATTGGCGCCTTCAGTTCCGCCGCGAGATGAACGAGCGCGACAGCGAGGCCAATACCAAGGCGATCGACAGCCTGCTCAATTACGAGACCGTCAAATATTTCGCCAACGAAGACCACGAGGCGCGCCGCTTCGACCAGGCGCTCCAGGCCTATGAGATCGCGGCGGTGAGAAGCCAGCACACGCTCTCCTTCCTCAATATCGGGCAGGGCGCGATCATCGCCTGCGGGCTGGTCGGCGTGATGCTGCTGGCGGGCAACGGCGTGGCCGCCGGCCGGATGACGGTGGGCGATTTCGTCCTCGTCAATTCCTATCTCGTTCAGCTCTACATGCCGCTGAACGTGCTCGGCATGGTCTATCGCAACATCAAGCAGTCGCTGACCGATCTCGAATCGATGTTCCGCCTGTTGAGGGTCGCGCCGGAGGTTCAAGACAAGCCGGGCGCGCCGGCCCTGCAGGCCACGCGGGGCGAGATCGTCTTCGATCACGTCTCCTTCGCCTATGATCCGCGCCGTCCGATTTTGAAGGACGTCTCCTTCCGCGTCGCGCCCGGCGGATCGCTCGCCATCGTCGGCCCCTCGGGCGCCGGCAAATCGACCTTGTCGCGCCTGTTGTTCCGTTTCTACGACGTGAGCGAGGGCGCCATCCGCATCGACGGGCAGGATCTCCGCGACGTGACCCAGGACAGTATCCGCCGCGCCATCGGCGTGGTGCCGCAGGACACGGTGCTGTTCAACGATTCGATCTACTACAACATCGCCTATGGCCGGCCCGGCGCGGCCGCGGACGAAGTCGAAGAGGCGGCGCGTCACGCCCGCATCGACGATTTCATCGCCTCGCTGCCCGACGGTTATCAGAGCCCGGTGGGCGAGCGCGGCTTGAAGCTGTCGGGCGGCGAAAAGCAGCGCGTCGCGATCGCGCGCGTCATCTTGAAGGGGCCGCGCATCCTGCTTTTCGACGAAGCGACCTCGGCGCTGGACACCAAGACCGAGCGCGAGATCCAGGCGAGTCTGGACGAGGTCTCGGAGAACCGCACCACGCTCATCATCGCGCACCGTCTCTCGACCGTGATCCACGCCGACGAAATCCTGGTGATGGATGACGGCCGCATCGTCGAGCGCGGCAATCACGCGCAGCTGATCGCGCATCGCGGCGTCTATGCCGCGATGTGGCAGCGCCAGCAGGAGGCCGATGCGAGAGCCGCCGCGCTTGCCGCCGCCGAGGTGGCGGAGTAAGCGCGCGGCCATGGCGGCCGATCCCGCCAAGCTCGCCGCCGCGGTCCGGGAGGGCGACCGCAAGGCGCTCGCGCGCGCGATCACCCTGGTTGAATCGACCCGCGAGGACCATCGCGAGGCCGCCGAGGCGCTGGTTGCGGCGCTGCTGCCCGCCGTCGGCGAGGCGCTGCGTCTGGGCATTTCCGGCGCGCCGGGCGTCGGCAAATCGACCTTCATCGAAGCCTTCGGCCTGCGCGCGATCGCCGCGGGTCATCGCGTCGCCGTGCTCGCTGTCGATCCGTCCTCCAAGCGCGGCGGCTCGATCCTGGGCGACAAGACGCGCATGATCGAGCTGGCGCGCGAGCCCAATGCCTTCATCCGGCCATCGCCCGCCGGCGCAACCCTGGGCGGCGTCGCCCGGCGCACGCGCGAGGCGATCCTTCTCGCCGAAGCCGCGGGCTTCGATCGGGTCATCGTCGAAACCGTGGGCGTCGGCCAAAGCGAGACGGCGGTCGCCGATCTGGTGGATATCTTCGTGCTTCTGATCGCGCCGGCGGGCGGCGATGAGCTGCAGGGGATGAAGCGCGGCATCGTCGAGCTCGCCGACATGGTCATCGTCAACAAGGCGGACGGCGAGTTGGAGCCGGCCGCCCGCCGGGCCGTCGCCGATTACCGTCACGCGCTCGCGCTTTTCCGCCGCGAGGCGGACCGAAGCCCGGCCGAGGTGGTGGCGGTCTCGGCCTTGGAGCGGCGCGGCCTCGACGAGGTCGAGCGCATCCTTGCCGCGCGCTGGGCCGCGATGAAGGCATCGGGAACGCTGCGGCGGCGCCGCGCCGGCCAAGCGCGGGAAGCGCTCTGGGCGGAGATCGGGGCGGCGCTTCTGGAGCGGTTTCGCGACGACAAGACGGTCAAGGCCCGGCTTGCCAAGCTCGAGGCGCAAGTCGGGTCGGGCAAGCTCACCCCCGAAGCCGGCGCCCGCGCCGCGCTGAAAGGCTTCGTTAAGACAAGGCGATAGCTCTCGAAGCTTGACCTCAATGGGTCCTTGCCCTAGAAAATCGCCTTCCCAATACGAAGGTGTGTCATGGCGCGGCGGTGCATCATCACGGGCAAGGGCGTTCTGGTTGGCAACAATGTGAGCCATGCCAACAACAAGACCAGGCGGCGCTTCCTGCCCAATCTTCAGAGCTCGGCTGTGCTCTCGGACGCGCTCGGCCATTCGGTCCGGCTGCGGCTCTCGACCCAAGCCATTCGCACCATCGAACACAATGGCGGGCTCGATGCCTATCTGTTGGATACGGCCGACGCCAAGCTCACGACGGATGCGCGCCGCTTGAAGCGCCGCATTCTTGAGGCGAAGACCAAGCGCGACGAAGCGCAAGCCTAACGGGCCTTGCGGCCGGCGCGCGCTTGAAGCGTGCCGGTGTTCCCCGCCATAGCTGTTTCGAGAAAAGAACGGGCCGCCGGTCACTCCAGCGGCCCGTTCTCTTTGGGCGCCGCCAGTGAGATTTTGCTCGCGCGGCGGAAATTTGCGGATGGGCTTGCCGGTCAAGGCGAAGATCACATTCGCAATCGCGGAGCGATCGGCGCGGTGCCGGGTTCGCAGCAACCGCCCCATTTCTTGCCGCCCGCTAGCGCGACGAACATTTGGGTCGGCCACCGAAAGGCTGGAGACGGCGAAATCTCGGCGCCTGACGATATCTCCGCCTGCCGTCGGCGCCTTGGGTCTGGTTCACGACAGGGTTAGTCCTCGCTGTCGATCCCGATCGCGCCGCCGGGATCCGCGCCAACACGGCATGCCTCGGATGTCTCGTCCTCGCCGGGCCAAAAAGCGGACGCGATTGCCGAACTTCGAACGGATTTTGCCGTTGCCGGTCTCGTCGCCTGGGATTCTCTCGGCAAATCTTCCGGCTTCCTCGTTCGTTCGGAAAAAAAAGTGGCGCATGAAACTCGGGCAGCATGGCCTTCGACGGTTTTCGGTACCGAATTTTTGAAATTTCCCCGCGAGTCGCGAAAATCGTGGTCGGAATATGTTTCGTCGCTCGGTTGCGAAGAGACGCATCATCGCATGCCTCGGTCGCACGCGCCGGGTCGTGACGACGTGGTTGAAGCGAGCGGCGGCGATAGAAAAATCGAATCCATTTCGCGAACAAGCCGGTCGCGTTCAACCGGTTGCGATCGCATCGCGATCCTTTGCTACGGGTCGTGTGCGATCGTGTCGGCTCGATCGATCCGCGGCGCGACAGCAAGTGTGGCCGCGCGTCTTGCGCGAAGATTTTGCCCCGCGCCGCGACGTCGTCATGCGCGCGGCACGGGCGCCGAAGATGTGTTCACTGCGTCACTCGACGCGTCGCCGTCGCGCGACACGTGCATCGCGCCCGGTCGATCACGCGCCATCGACGATTTTTGAAAAATCCGTGCAAATCAGGGGTTTCTCGGCCGTCATAGGTCCGCGCGCGCGGTCTCTTATGTGCTGGAAGGTTTGGAGCATCGGCTCAGGGCGAGTGCCGGCACGCTCGCGGTGCGCGATCATCGACGACGAAGATTTGATCCGGGGAGAGTGGATGGCCGAGTTGTAAGAGCTGGCCCTCGGGGCGATTTCGCGGGAGTCAGTATCCCAAAATACTGACGGGGCTGCCCCCGAGTTTTAGTGCGCCCGGGAGCAGCCCCGCCATGGGTAGAGGCAGAAGTAGGACGACTACTTCTTTTTGGCTTTCCTCTTTTTTCCCTTGGCCTTCTTCTTGGCCTTTTTCTTCATAGCTGCCATTTGGCTTCCCTCTTAATGACGGGTCGTGCATCGGCCTATCCAATGCATCACCCAGCATCAAAAAATTAACATAATTTCAATCTGTGGTGTAGGCGGAATGTCGCGCCCCTATACCTTGGGTACGGAAAAATTCTGTCGAAAGAAAATTTCCGACCGCAAGTACCGCTGGCCGCCAACAATGATGATATCCGACCGGCCGCGCGCCGACGCGGCCGGGATATCTTTCAGGGCGTTCGCCGCATCAAATCATCGATGCGTTCTTGCAGCTTCTCTTCGGGACTCATTTCGTCGCGGGTCTTGTCGTCGGCAATATGTTCGGCCGCCGCGGTGGGGCTGCCGGCCGCCCGGTCGCGTTCCTCACGGGCGCGGCGGCGGTCGGCCTCTTCGTCCGGTGTCTTTTGCTTTCGGGGTTTGCGGGCCATCGTGCCTTCCTCCGGTGGTTTCGCTCGAACTGAAACCAGGATAAGCGGCGCATGGTGGAACGCGCTTGATCTGGCTCAAGCAGCCCAAGGCGGTCTCCGATCGTCAATCGCCGGCCCGAGGAACCATCGATGTTGATGAGCGCCCCGTTCGCGGGACGGGCCGCATCGTCATCGTCGTCCCCCCATGCGCCTGGCTCGCTCGGCAAAGCCGGATCACGGACCAGAGGTTCCATAGGCGATCCGTTCGGCCTCGGGCGCGCCGATCGGCGCAGGCGGGCGGCTTGATTCTAGGCGTGGCCGATCAGATGCGCGATGCGGCCGACATAATTCTGGAAAGCGGCGCTTTGCTTCACGTCGGGATCGCGGGGGCGCTCCAGTTCGATGGGGATGATCTGCTTGAGCCGGCCCGGCCGCGGTGAGAACACCGCGACGCGGTCGCCGAGGAGGATCGCCTCATCGATCTGATGGGTGATGAAGACGACCGTCGTGCCGGCGACCGAGGCGATGCGCAGCAACTCGCGCTGCATGGTCTCGCGTGTCAGGGCATCAAGCGCGGCAAAGGGCTCGTCCATCAGCAAAATGGCGGGCTCGATCGCCAAGGCGCGGGCGAGATTGACGCGCTGGCGCATGCCGCCCGACAATTCGTGCGGATAGTGGGATTCGAATCCTTTGAGTCCGACCAATTCGATCATCGCTTGCGCGCGGGACGCGGCGTCCTTCTTGCTCGCGCCCTGCAATTCGAGCCCGAAGACGACGTTGCGCGTCACCGTCCGCCACGGGTAGAGCGCATCGTTCTGGAAGACGAAGCCGCGATCGGTTCCCGGTCCGGTGATGATCCGCCCGCCCACGCTCGCGCGGCCGCCGGTGGGCTGAGCCAGCCCTTGCAGGATGCGCAACAGGGTCGTCTTGCCGCAACCCGATGGGCCGACGATGACGAAGAATTCGCCGGGGGCGATCTGGAGATCGATGTCCTCCAGTACCTTCTGGCGCCGCCCGCGGGCCACGAATTCCATCTCGAGATGCTCGACCGTGACGCTGGCCGCGTGATGTTCCATCCGGGTCAATCCACGCTGACGGGCCGGCGCCACCGCAAGGCGCGGTGCTCGACCAGTTCGGCGGCCAAGGTCAGACCGACGCCCATGGCGGCCAAGGTGATGATCCCGACGAACAGCGCGGGGACGTCGAAGGTCTGACCCGAGGTGAAGATGAGGTAGCCGAGACCGGCTTGGGCACCGAACAGTTCGCCGACCACCACCCCGACGATGCCGCGGCCGATGCCAAGTCTGATGCCGGTCAACATGAAGGGGACGGCGGCCGGCAGCATCACCTTGGCGATGATCTGACGCCGTGTCGCACAGAAACTCTGCGCCACTTCGATGAGTTGCGCATCGGTCGCGCGCACGCCCGAGGCCGTATTGATGAGAATGGGGAAAACGGCGGTCAGGAACACCACGGCGGCCTTCGAAAACACGCCGATGCCGAGCCAGAGTATAAGGAGAGGCGTCACGGCGACCAGGGGCGTCGCGTAGAGCGCGGTGATGTAGACCTCGATATATTCGCGGGTGCGCTGGCTGATGCCGACGCCAACGCCGGCGGCAATGCCGAAGACGATCGCGGCGGCCACGCCCTCGAGAAGCTCGGTCAAGCTCACCAAAATATGGGTTTCGAGCTCGCCATCGCGCCACAAATGCACGCCCGCCGCGACGACTTCCGAAAGCGGCGCGAAGAAGAGCGGATTGGTCAGGACGTAGCGGCCGATAATTTCCCAGCCGACAAGGATGATGACGAGCGTCGTCAGCGGCCGTCGCCACGAGCGCCAGCGCAGGCTGAATCCGGGTCGAACGGCTTCGTCGCCCGTCTCGGCCGGAGGTACCTTCGACGGCGCAAGCAGGGCGGTGGGTCGATCCTGTTCCAATGACGTTCTCTTTATTTCGGGCGCACTCTAGCACCTCGCTCGCGCAAAGATCGAATCCTTGACGCTGGGTGCATGGGGCAAATAGAAGGTGCGGCCGGCAATCGAGTCAGGCGTCTTCGATTTAGATAGGGGAGGATGGCAATGAGCTTCCAAATCAGGCGGGTCGTCACGGGCCACGACAATACCGGGCGCGCCATCGTCCTTTACGACGAGATCGGCAAGGAGGTTTCGTCGGGACGGCCGGGCGCAACCGCTTGCGTCGTGTGGACGAGCCAGGGTTTCCCGGTCAACAATGACGGTTCGGCCGACGAGGCGCCGCGCAAGGTCGGAACCACCCTCGACAACGGCACGGTCTTCCGCGTGGTCCAGTTCAACCCGGGGGTCAGCCCCCGCAATCACCGCACCGATTCGATCGATTACGCCGTGGTCATGTCGGGCGAGATCGACATGGATATCGATGGCGCCGTGGTTCATCTGAACGCAGGCGACGTGCTTGTGCAGCGCGGCACGATCCATAACTGGATCAACCGCGGCAAAGAGCCCTGCGTCATCGCCTTCGTGCTGATCGCCGCCAAACCCGTCACAGCCGGCGGCAAGGCCCTGAACGCCCAGGGTTAGCGGGGACGCGCACGCGTCGGCACTGGTCCCCCGCGCCGGTCTTGGCTAGGCTTCGAGTGTCTTGCGTGCAAGGGGGAGGGGGCGATGCCGGAACAACGGAACTCGAGCGGGCTGGAAGACAGATTCGCCACCCAGCACGAGATCATCAAGGCGGCGAGGCAGAAGCTCACGGCCGAGCGCTGGGACTACGTCGTCGGCGCGGCCGAAACCGAAACGACCTTGAAGCGCAACCGCTATGCGATCAACTCGGTCGCCTTTCGGCCGCGGGTCCTGCGGGATATTTCGGGCGTCGAATGTTCCGGGCCAGTGATGGGCAAGACCGCGCGCTTGCCGGTGATGCTCGCGCCGGTCGGCGGGCTCGAGCGGCTCGATCCCGACGGTGCGGCGGCGGTCGCGCGCGGGGCGGCGCTTTTCGGCATCCCGCAGATGCTGAGTTCGGTCAGCGCGCCGGGGCTAGAAGCGACCGCCAAAGCGTCCACGGGGCGAAAATTTTTTCAGCTCTACCGCCGTGGCGATGACAAAACCACCGATGAGATCGTCGATCACGCCGTCGCCGCCGGCTTCGAGGCCTTTTGCTATACGGTCGACAGCGCGTTCTATGGTCGGCGGGAGCGCGACATTTCTCGGCGCGTCTCCAATCGCTCGATCCTCGATGATGGCGGCGACTACCGCCAGCAATCGCTGAGCTGGGCGGAGGTCAAGCGCTTCAAGGACAGGCACGGTCACAAACTGCCCCTGATTTTGAAGGGTATTCAGACCGCCGAGGATGCGGTGATCGCCTGCGATCACGGCGTCGATGGCATCTATGTCACGAATCATGGCGGCCGGCAGCTCGACCATGTGCGCGGCACGCTCGACATCCTGCCCGAAGTGGTGGCCGCGGTTCGCGGGCGCGCGCAAATTTTCATCGATGGCGGGTTTTACCGCGGTACCGACATTGTGAAGGCGCTGGCCCTCGGGGCCGAAACGGTCGCGATCGGGCGCCTCTATCTTTATGGTCTCGCCGCGGCGGGCAGCGCCGGCGTCACGCGCGTGCTCGAAATCCTGGAGCACGAGATCAGGACTTGCCTCGGGCTTTTGGGCCTCACCGGCTTCGCGCAGATCGATAAATCCTACACTCATGCGGCACCGCCGCTGACGCCGCCGCATGTCCACAGCGCCTTTCCCCTCTTGAACCTCGCCGATGAGGGCTATGGCGGCCGCTGATCGGCCGCTCGCGGTTCACGCTTTTGCGGCCACCGCCTCGACCTCGATGAGCGCTTCCGGCCGCGCCAAGGCGGAAATGACGAGGAGCGTCGAGGCGGGCGCGTGCTTGCCGAGGAATTTCGCCCGCACTTCGCGATAAGCGGGGATGTCTTCGCGGCGCACCAAGAAATGCGTCACCTTGACGAGATCTTCGTATCCCATGTCGGCGGCTTGCAGGACAGTGCCGAGATTGCGCCAAGCCTGTTCCGCCTGGCCGGCGATGTCAGGCGCGAATTTGCCGTCGGCCGCGATGCCGAGCTGGCCGGCGATGTAGAGCAGCCGCGCCTGCGGCGGCAGTTCGATACCGTGGCTGTAGCCGGTGCCCGGCGCGATGCCGGATGGATTGTGGATCTTCATCGGTGCCTCCTCGATCGGTCTTGGCCCCAATGTCGCGTTTCGTGACCTGCGATGCAAGGCGGGGCCGCTTTCATTGCGCCGCGAAATCACCTTATGGGCGCGAGCGTCACGCTGAGATATACTTTCGTTTCCGCAGCATGTGCTGCATGGCCGATGGGGTTCGCGATGAGAACGCTCTTGACGGTTATCGGCGACGGGAATGCAACGCCGGTGCTCGAGACCGCGTTGCTCGCCGCGCGTAAATTCGATGGACGCATCATCGGGCTCAACGCGCTGACGACCGAATATGCGGTCGTCTTCGGCGGCGAGATGGGGTTCTCCGTTTCCTCCGAGGTCGACCGGACGCTCGAGCGCGAGGGCCATGACCGGCGCGAACAGGCGCGCGCGCTATTCGAGAGTTTCATGCGGCGAAATGGCATTCCCATCACCGCGGCTGATGCGGCGCCGAGCCAGGGCGTCAGCGCCGAATGGCGCGAGGAATCCGGCCGGCAGAACGCGGTGGTCGGCTCGCTCGGACGGGTCTTCGATCTGATCGTGGTCGAACGCCCGACAAAACTCGCCTCGCTGGCCGAGGCGACACTCGAGGACGCGCTGTTCGAAAGCGGGCGCCCCGTGCTGATGGCGCCGCCCAAACCGCTCGCGACGATCGGCGAGCATATCGTCATTGCCTGGAATGCGAGCACAGAGACGGCACGCACCGTCGCGCTGTCGATGCCCTATCTGACGCTGGCGCGCAGCGTCCAAGTTCTTTCGGTCGAGGGCGCGATGCAGCCCGGCCCCTCTGGCGATGATCTCGCGGCGGCCTTGCGGCGGCGGGGAATCGCGGCGACATCGCGTGTCATCGCCGCGCCGAACCGCCAACCGGGTGAGGTCTTCCTGACCGAAGCCAAAGCCGCGCAATGCGATCTTCTGGTCAAGGGAGCCTATACGCAAAGCCGCTTGCGTCAGATGATTTTCGGCGGCGCGACGCGCCATATCATCATGGAAGCGGATATCCCGGTCATCCTCGCGCATTAGGCAGCGTGCTCCCGCCCGGCTCCGCGTAGATCGACGGGTGCGATGGGGGCTGAACGCGGGATTAAGCCGCCGCCTTGCCCAGTCAATCTCAGTGGAACGTCACCTCGACCACGCGGTTTCGGGGTTCGCGCACGCCGTCTGCGGTCGCGACCGGCGGATTGCGTTTCCCGGTCCATTGAACGCGCATCCGGCTGCTCGCGACGCCGTCCTTCGCCAGTTGACGCTGTACCGCTTCGGCGCGGCGCTTCGACAAAGCCATGTTGTAGGGATCAGGTCCTGCGAGATCGGTCTTGCCCACGATGCTGACGATGACGCCGCTATTCGCATTGAGCTGATCGGCAAGCTGCCGAACGATCTCGCTGGCCTCCCGCGACAGGGTCGATTTGTTGAAGTCGAAGTAGACGTCGACAACCGTCGCCGCCGGCCGCGCCGGCTGCGGCGCCGGGCGCGCGGGCGGCGGTGCGGCTGCCGCGGGTTTTGCTTCGAGCTCGTTCATCGCAGTCTCGAAATCCTTGCGGCAAGAGCCGTTTTGCGCAGTCTGCCAATCATCTTCCATACGTTCGGTCCAGCAGTCGTAACGCTCCTGAGCGCGTGCCGCGACCGAAGGCGCGTGATCGCGCGCGCCGGCATCGAGTGCCGTCATCAGTCGAGTCCGTGCTTGCGACAGCATGGTACGGAACCCATTCGGCGTCTCGAGCGGGATTGCCCAATTCGAATTCTGTTCCGGCTGGACGAGAACGCCATTTCCGGCGGCAAGAGATTTGCGCGCGAAGTAATCGGTATCGACCAGATCGCCAAGCTGCAAAAGATTTGCCGCGAATGCGGCGTATTCATTCGTCACATATTGCAGGAAGCTGCTCGGCTGCTTGACGATGCCCGCCTGGGCCGCGGCCAGATTGCCGCGCGCGGTATTCGGGGTCCCGTGAATCGCCGGAATGGTCGACCAGCTCGAACAGCTGGCGGCCGCCAAACCTGCGAGAAGCGCCGCGCAACTCCCGATCGTCCGGAATTTTCTCATTCGTTCGCTCTCCCCCGCATCGCGCGCCGTCCACGCACAACTAAACGGCCGCATCAACCTACCCGGCCCGGTGGTCGCTTGCGGCTCTCGCCACCGGATGCCACAACCAATATCGCATGGGCGACGAAGGCGGTCCAGATTGATACGGGGGACCCCGGTACCGTCCCAGGAGAAGGCGAGTGCGCAACATGATCGTCCCGGGCATGTTCGTCGTTGCCGTCGCCGCGGTGGTCGCCGCCGCGCCCGCTGAGGCGCAGGACGTTATTAAGGATCCGGCGATCATCGGCTCCTGCTTGTGCGAGCGCCAGGCGCTGGATTCACTCTTTGCCGCAATGGATCGGCGCCGGCGGAGCTATGACAGCAACCGGCAGGCGGTTGCGGCACTCGATCGGGAACTCGCGCTTCGTCGCCGTCAGATAAACGCCGATGACAAGACGCAGATCGAAGCCTTCACGCAACTTTTGAAGCAGCGCGACGCAGCGGCTGCCGCGCTCGCCGACGCGACCGCCCCCGATTACAACGCCGCCGTCGGCCGTTATAACGCGGAGTCTCCCCTATATAATACACGCTGTTCGGGAAAATCTTTCGATCAAACCATCTATAATCGGGTCGAAGCCGCGCTTTCCTGTCCGAAACCTTAGCATCGGCCGAGCCTCGTTTGTCCGTGAGCTCGATCTGTTCTCGGCGCGGCCGGTTGACACGCGCCCGGCTCTAAGACGTCAAGTTGACGAGCGCGTCGCCGCGCGCCGCGCGGAAAAAGCAGCTGTGCTCGCCGGTATGGCAGGCGGGACCGGTCTGGTCGACGCGCAGCAGGATCGCATCGCCGTCGCAATCGACGCGCATTTCGACGAGGTGCTGCACATGTCCCGAGGTTTCACCTTTGCGCCAAAGGCCGCGTCGCGAGCGCGACCAATAGCAAATCCGACCGGTCTCGAGGGTTTCCCTGACCGCCTCGCGATTCATCCAAGCAAGCATCAGGACCTCGCCGGTATCGTGCTGCTGCGCTACCGCGGCAACCAGGCCGTCGCGGTCGAAAGAAAGCGCCGCCAAAACGGCGTCGACCGCGCCGGCCGCAGCAATGCCGGCCTTGACCGTCCCGGTGGGATTCATCCGCGTCTCCCGAAAAGCCAGAAAAAAGCTTGCGGAATCTGGGCCCTCATGGCGGCTTTCGCAAGACCGGCCTGTCAGCTGCGCCAGCGCAGAACACGGTCATTGACCGGATTAATGAATTCGCGTCGCTCGCGCGTCGCGCGCTCATATTCGGCCTTCAACCGATAATACCAGCGCGCCTGGGTGTCGGCATCGTCGATCAGCGCGAGCGGCGGGTCGTATTTCAATCCTTCGCGCTGGCGAACCATGATGACGCGATCCTGATTAAGGAACGCGCGGACATAAGGCCGCAGCAGCGGCTTCAGCGCGGACAGCAGCGGCGCGTTCCAATAGATCGCATGGTTGATTTGGGTCTCGTCGGGTCCGAGCGGCGTGACCGCCGTGAGGTTGATCACCCGATGCCGGCCGGCGATGATGTGCTCGATCCGTATGCCCGGCAGTCGGAAGACGATCTCGGTTTGGGGGGCGCCGCCCAGCAGCTTATAAGCGTTGGAATTGCTCGACGGCGCATGGCGCACCATGGTGAACCCATATGGGCTTGCGGCGAATGTCTTGGCTTTCTCGTGGATCGAGCTGCGCTTTCGCCACCACCAGGAACGATGGACGAAAGGCCCATGCGCCGGGTCCATCAACCCGACCACGGCATGGTCGATGCTTGAGGGCAGCAGCACGCTTTCGTAAAGGTTGGGGCCGCGTTCGCCGATGTCGGGCAAGACGGGGATCGCCGGGGCAAGTTCCGGATCGCGGCCGAAGAAGACCCAGATATTGCCCTGCACTTCCCGTACTGGAAAGGCATCGACGGCGATGCGCGCAAGATCGAAATGCTGCTCGGCGGTCAGCGACGGAATCCCCACGCAGCGGCCCGTCGTATCAAAGCGCCAGCCGTGATAGCAGCATTCGATTGCGGCGCCGTCGAAGCTGCCGTCGCTCAGCGGGATACCGCGATGCGGGCAAATATCGCGCAGCGCAAAAACGCCACCATCGGCTTTGCGGCCCAAGAGGAGGGGCTCGCCCAGCAGCTTCTTGCTCATGACCCGCCCGGGTTTCAGCCGATCCGCGGGGATGGCGTAATACCACATCTCGCGCAGGGGCGCCGCGCTGTCCACTTCCACCGAAAGATCCCTTTGTTCCAGCCGGCGCAGAGTAACGACGCGGCCCTGGCGGTGGAAGGCCCGGCTTGTGGTTGCACCCCTTCGTGTTAAGGTCCGGCGCCATCATCGGTGGGATCGAGGTGCGAGATGAGCGGGATTCCAGGTCGCGGCTACACGATCAACGAGCTCTCGGTGGGCATGACCGCGACCCATGAGCATGTCGTGACGGCGCAAGATGTCGAGGCTTTCGCCGCGCTCTCGGGCGACCACAATCCGGTGCATCTCGACGAGGATTATGCGAAGACCACGCGCTTCAAGGGACGCATCGCCCACGGGCTCCTGGTGGCGAGCTTCATTTCGACCGTGCTGGCGGCGAAGCTTCCCGGACCCGGGACCGTCTATTTGGGCCAGACCTTGAGCTTCAAGGCGCCGGTGCGTCTGGGGGACAAGGTCGAGGCACGGGTGACGGTGAGCGAGGTGATCCCCGACAAGGGCCGCGCGATCTTGAAGACGCAATGTCGCGTCGGCGAGACCGTCGTGCTCGACGGCGAGGCCACCGTGCTGGCGCCGCAATAGACGAAGGGCGAATGCGCATTTTCCGCCATACCAGCGCCACCGGAAGCGAGCGCGGCGCCGTGGTCGCGGTCGGCAATTTCGACGGCGTTCATCGCGGTCATCAGGCCGTGATCGGTGCGGCAAAGAAGGCCGCGGGGGCTGCTTCGGCTCCCTTCGCGGTATTGACCTTCGAGCCTCACCCGCGCAGCATTTTTCAACCGGGAGCGCCGCCCTTTCGCTTGACGCCCTTTCGCGCCAAATCGCGAGCGCTCGAGGGTCTCGGCGTCGACTGCCTGTTCACGCTTCATTTCGATCTCGATTTCGCCAAGAAGAGCGCCGAGGAATTCATCGCCGAGGTGCTGGTCGAAGGCCTTGGCGTTCATGCGGTGGTGGTCGGCTATGATTTCGTCTTCGGCAACAAGCGCCGCGGCACGCCCGAACTCCTGGATGCTCAAGCGAAAAAACATGGCTTCGGGGTCAACGTGATCGCGCCGGTCACGGGTCCCGGGGGCATCGTCTATTCCTCGACCCAAATCCGCGAGCATCTGATCGCCGGGCGCCCGCGCGACGCCACGTCGTTGCTGGGCCGCGCCTGGGAGATCGAGGGCAGGGTCGAGACCGGCGATCGCCTCGGCCGCACCATCGGTTTCCCGACGGCCAATATTGAACTCGCTGATTATCTGCGGCCGGCGGCGGGGGTCTATGCGGTCCGCGTCGGCGTGGAGGAAGGCGGGACGACGCGCTGGTTCGATGGCGCCGCCAATCTCGGCTGGCGCCCGACCGTCGGCGGCAAGGATTTGCGCCTCGAGGCCCATCTCTTCGATTTCGACGGCGACCTCTATGGCAAGCATCTGCGCGTCGCGATGCTCGAGCATTTGCGTCCCGAGCAGCGTTTCGACGGGCTCGATGCGCTGAAGGCGCAGATCGCCGCGGATTGCCGGCAAGCCCGCGCGGTCTTGACGGCAAATCGGCCCTCCAATTGACAATTCGGGGCTTCGCCACCTATCTTTCGCGCCATGGTTATGGCTCAGCGGCAGCAAATCGCGCGAATTAGCTAGCCGGTCCTCGATTGGGGACCGGGATATATCGCCCTTTGCACATTTCCGCGCTGCCGCCCGTCACCGAATGACATGACCGGCGACGCCGCTTTCCGAGAACCGACACGCCATGGCCACTGACTACCGCCCGACCGTCTTCCTGCCGCAAACCGCGTTCCCGATGCGAGGCGATCTGCCCAAGCGCGAGCCCGCCCTGTTGCAGCGCTGGGAGCAGATCGGTCTCTTCGCGCGGCAGCGCGACGCCTCCAAGGGCCGCGAGAAATTCGTGCTCCATGACGGTCCGCCCTACGCCAACGGCAATCTCCATATTGGCCATGCGCTCAACAAGATCCTGAAGGACGTCATCAACCGCGCGCAGCAGATGCTGGGCAAGGATGCGGTCTATGTGCCTGGCTGGGATTGCCACGGTCTGCCGATCGAATGGAAGATCGAAGAGGAATACCGCGCCAAGAAGCGCTCGAAGGACGACGTGCCGATCCTCGAATTCCGCAAGCAGTGCCGTGACTTCGCCGCGCATTGGATCGAGGTGCAACGCGAGGAGTTCAAGCGTCTGGGCGTGATCGGCGATTGGGCGCATCCCTACACCACGATGGAATTCGCCGCCGAGGCCCAGATCGCGCGCGAGATCGGCAAGTTCTTGATGAATGGCGGCCTCTTCCGCGGCGCCAAGCCGGTCATGTGGTCGGTCGTGGAGCAGACGGCGCTCGCCGAGGCCGAGATCGAATATCACGACCACACCTCGACCCAGCTCTGGGTCAAATTTCCCGTGACGAAGCCGAGCGTTCCCGCGCTGCAAGGCGCATCAGTGGTGATCTGGACTACGACGCCCTGGACCCTCCCCGGCAATCGCGCCATCGCCTTCAATCGCGATCTCGATTACGTCGTGATCGAGGTCGAGACGACGCGCGAAGGCAGCCTTGCGAGGCTGGGCGAGAAGCTGGTCGTCGCCGCGCCGCTCGAGGTGAATTTCGCCGAGATCGTGCGGCTGGGCGGCAAGGTCGAGCTCGTCTCGGGGAAATATCTCGCGGGCACGGTCTGCCGCCATCCGCTTCATGGCCAAGGCTACGATTTCGACGTGCCCTTGCTCGCGGGCGATTTCGTGACCGCGACCGACGGCACCGGCTTCGTGCACATCGCGCCCGGGCATGGCGCGGACGATTTCGAGCTCGGCCAGAAGCACGGCATTCCCGTGCCCGAGACGGTCGCCGCCGACGGCACCTATCTGCCGTCGGTGCCGCTTTTCGCCGGGCGCCACGTCTATTGGCCGAACGGCAAAACGGGCGATGCCAATAAGGCGGTGATCGAGGCGCTGAAGGCGGCGACCGCGCTTCTGGGCGAGGCGCCGCTCGTGCATTCCTATCCGCATTCCTGGCGCTCCAAGGCGCCGCTCATCTTCCGCACGACGCCGCAATGGTTCATCGGCATGGAGCGCAACGAGCTGCGCAAGAAGGCGCTCGCCGCGATCGACGCGACGCGCTGGTATCCGCCGCAGGGCCAGAACCGCATCCGCGCGATGATCGAAACCCGCCCCGATTGGTGCATCTCGCGCCAGCGCGCCTGGGGCGTGCCGATCGCCGTCTTCGTCGACAAGCGCACGGGCGAGCCGCTGCGCGATCAGACGGTCATCGACCGCGTCGCGGATGCCTTCGAGAAAGCGGGCGCCGATGCCTGGTATTCGACCGACCCCGCCGTCTTTCTCGGGCCAGGCCGCGATCCCGCGGATTATGAGCAGGTCAAAGACGTGGTCGATGTCTGGTTCGACAGCGGCTCGACCCATAGTTTCGTGCTGGAACAGCGGGCCGATCTTGCATGGCCCGCCTCGCTCTATCTCGAAGGCTCGGACCAGCATCGCGGCTGGTTCCATTCCTCGCTCCTCGAATCCTGCGGCACGCGTGGCCGCGCGCCTTACGAGGCGGTGTTGACCCATGGTTTCGTCCTCGACGAGCAGGGCCGCAAGATGTCGAAGTCCTTGGGCAATGTCGTCGCGCCGCAAGATGTCGTATCGCAAAGCGGCGCCGACATTCTGCGCCTCTGGGTCGTCGCGTCTGATTACTCCGAGGATCTGCGCATCGGGCCGGAGATCCTGAAATATCAGGCCGATGTCTATCGCCGCCTGCGCAACACTTTGCGCTATCTCCTGGGCGCGCTTGCCGGATTCAGCGAAGCCGAGCGCGTGGCCGCGGATGACATGCCCGAGCTCGAGCGGTTCGTGCTGCATCGCCTGGCCGAGCTCGACGCGATCGTGCGCAAGACCGCGCAGGAATTCGATTTCCATGCCATGTTCACGGCGCTCCACAATTTCTGCGCCGTCGATCTCTCGGCTTTCTATTTCGATACGCGCAAGGATTCGCTCTATTGCGACATCCCGAGCGCCCCCGCAAGGCGTGCCGCGCGCAGCGTGCTCGATGATATCTTCGAGTGTCTGGTGCGCTGGCTCGCGCCGGTGCTTTGCTTCACCGCCGAAGAGGCTTGGCTTTGCCGCCACGGCGATGACGCGGCGAACAGCGTTCATCTGTCGCGCTACCGCGATGTGCCGTCCGCGTGGCGCAACGAGGCGCTCGGTTCGAAATGGGAGAAAATCCGCGAGCTGCGTCGCGTCGTCACCGGTGCGCTCGAATTGGAGCGCGCGCAAAAGCGCTTGGGGTCGAGCCTCCAGGCCTCGGTAGAGATCTTCGCAAGCGCGGAATTCGTGGCGGCGCTCGCCGGGGTCGATTTGCCCGAAATCTGCATCACTTCGGCCGGCACCGTGCACGCGGCGCCGCCGCCCGACGGAAGCTTCGCCTTGCCCGATGTTCCGGGCGTCGGCGTGCTGGTCGCGCCCGCGCCGGGCGAGAAATGTCAGCGCTGCTGGAAAATCCTGCCCGAAGTAGGCCGCGTCGAAGCCCATCCCGATCTCTGCCGCCGCTGCGCCGAGGCGGTCGACGCCTTGGCGGGGGCGGGAAGCTGACCATGTGGCTGGGTCTGGGCGTGGCGGCCGCGATCGCCATCGCCGATCAAGCAACGAAGCTCTGGGTGGTGGATTTTTTTTCCGCGCGTCCCGGCGGGCCCCCGGTCCTATGGGTGGCGCCCTTCTTCAACCTCGTCCTGACCGGCAACCGTGGCATGAGTTTCGGCCTTTTCAACGATGATGCGGCGGCCAACACCCTCGTCTTCACGGCGCTCGCCGCCGTCATCGTCCTGGGTCTGATCGCATGGCTCTGGCGCGCCGAAAGCGTACAACTCAAGCTGGGGATCGGCCTCGTCATCGGCGGCGCTATCGGCAACGTCATCGATCGGCTTCATCGCGGTGCCGTGGTCGATTTTCTCGATTTTCATCTCGGCGAATGGCATTGGTTTGCCTTCAATCTCGCGGATGCGGCAATTTGCCTGGGCGTGGTCGCGCTTTTGATTGACGGCTTGCTTGGCCAGCGGAGAAGCGGTTAAGTAGGATGAAATCAGGGAGCGCGCATAGGTGACGGCTCGTCCGATACCATTATTGATTGTTGTCCTTGCCGCGGGAGCACTGCCCCTGGCGGGCTGCGACAGTTTCAACCGCGCAATCGGCAAGACCCGGGTCATTCCCGACGAATTCCAGGTCGTGTCCAATGCGCCGCTGGCGATTCCGCCGGATTATTCCTTGCGCCCGCCGCGGGTCGGCAACGGGCCGGAGCAGGTCTCCCCGACCCAGATCGCGCGCGAGAGCGTGTTCCGCGCGGCAGATCAGCAACAAGCCTCGCTGCCCACCCCGTCCAAAGGCCGCAGCGCGGGCGAGACGGATCTCTTGCGTGACGCCGGGGCCGCCAACGTGCCGCCCGATATCAGGCAACTGGTCGACACCGACCCAAAGGAAGGCGTGCCCTTCGAGCGCAGCCTCGTCGACAAGCTCCTCTTCTGGCAGGGGCCGACGACGCCGCCCTCGGTCGACCTCATCAATCCGAGCGCGGAAGCGTCGCGGATCAGGCTCGCGAATAGCGCGGCGAAGACCACCGGTCCCGCGCCCACAACAACGGGCGATGTCGCCGCCCCGACATTCGAGCGCACGACCAATAAATCGAGTTCCTGGCTCGGGTGGTTGTTCTAGGTTTGGCCACCGCCACGGGAGGGCGCGCGATGATGCTCGCGCTGCGCCGCTTGGCGCTCGGTCTCATCTTGCTGGGTCTGGCAGCTGCCGCGCCGGCGCGCGCCGAACTCTTCGAAGCGCATGAATTCACGCTGGCGAACGGACTCGCCGTCGTCGTCATCCCCAATCATCGCGCGCCGATCGTCACGCAGATGGTGTGGTACAAGGTCGGGGCGGCGGACGAGCCCTTGGGCAAATCCGGCATCGCGCATTTCCTTGAGCATCTGATGTTCCGCGGCACCAAGACCGTGCCGCCCGGCGCCTTCTCGCGCATCGTCGCGCAGAATGGCGGGCGCGATAACGCGTTCACGACGCACGACTACACCGCTTATTTCCAGAATGTCGCCGCCGACCGGCTCGATCTGGTGATGAAGCTCGAAGCCGATCGCATGGCCAATCTCGCGATCAGCGACGCCGTCGTGAAGCCGGAGCGCGAGGTCATCCTCGAAGAGCGGCGCCAGCGCATCGACAACAACCCGGCGGCGCTGTTCGACGAACAGCTCGATACCGCGCTCTTCCTGCATCACCCTTACCGGATCCCGACCATCGGTTGGGAATCGGAGATGCATGGGCTCGTCACCGCCGATGCGCGCGCGTTCTATCGGCGCTGGTACGCGCCCAACAATGCCGTCCTCGTGGTCGGCGGCGACGTCACGACGGAACAAGTGAAAGCGTTGGCGGAGAAATACTATGGCGGCATTCCGGCGCGCGCCGTGCCGGCGCGGCGGCGCGTGGCGGAGCCGCCGAAGGTGGCGGCGGCGCGCCTCACCATGAAGAGCCCTCGCGTCACCGAAACCAGCTGGACGCGCGAATTCCTGGCGCCGAGCTATCGCGCCGGCGAGAAGCAGTATGCCTATGCGCTGGAAGTCTTGGCCGAGGTCTTGGGCGGGAGCGCGGATTCGCCGCTCTACAAAGGCCTCGTCATCGATCATCCCTTGGCGCTCACGGCGGCGGCCTCCTACGATCCGAACGCCTATGACCTTGCCACGTTCGGCTTCACTGCGCGGCTCAAGAACGGCGTCTCGGTCGCCGATTTCGAGGCCGCGCTCGATGCGATCATCAAAACGGCGCTCGAGGGCGGCATCTCGGCCGAGGCGGTCGAGCGGGCGAAGACGCGCATGCGGTCCGCCGCGGCCTATGCGCGCGACAGCGTTTCCGGTCCCGCGCGCATCGTCGGCGCGGCTCTCGCGGTCGGCCGCAGCCTCGACGATGTCGAAAGCTGGCCGGATCGGATCGGCGCCGTGACGCTCGATCAGGTCATCGCTGCGGCACGCCTCGTCATCCGCGACGATATCGCGGTTACCGGCGTGCTGATGCCTGGGCCGACCTCGTGAACCGGCTCATGTCGCGCGTCATTCCGGCGCTGTTGCTGGCGGGCGCGCTCGCCGCAATGACCACCCAGGATGCGCGCGCCGTCACGATCGAGAAAGTCGAAAGCCCGGGCGGCATTACCGCCTGGCTGGTCGAGGATCATAGCGTCCCGGTCGTCTCGACCAGCATCGCCTTTCGCGGCGGCGCGGCGCTCGACCCCGACGACAAGGCCGGGCTCGCGACCTTCACCGCCGCTCTGCTCGATGAAGGCGCGGGCGATCTCGACAGTACGGCCTATCAGAGCAAGCTCGAGGACCTGACCACCTCGCTGGATTTCGATGTCGATCAGGATACGATCTCGGCGCGGCAGCGCACGCTCAGCGCCAATGTCGCGCCGGCCTACGATCTCCTGCGCCTGGCGTTGACGGCGCCGCGTTTCGATACGGGGCCGGTCGCGCGCCTGCGCGCCGAGCTGCTCGATTCGCTCAGCCGCGATTTGCGCCAGCCCACCGCGATAGCCTACCGGTTGTGGTCGAAGATGAGCTTTGCGGGCTCGCCTTATGCCCGCTCCACGCGCGGGACGCCGCAATCGATCGAGCATATCACGCCGGACGACATGCGCGGTCTCGTCCGTGCGCGTTTTGCCAAGGACGCGCTCGTCGTCGCCGTGGTCGGCGACATTACGCCGGCCGCGCTGAAGCCGCTCCTCGACAAGACCTTCGGCACGTTACCGGATCATGCCGCGCCCGATACGCTCGGCGACATCCCGGTACGTCGCTCGAACGCCGTGGTTGTCTCGGACCTGCCGGTCCCGCAAAGCGTGGTCGTCTTCGGCCAGCACGGCATCAAGCGCGACGACCCCGATTGGTATGCGGCGCTCCTGGTCCTGAATGTTCTGAGCTCGGGCGGGCTTACCTCGCGCGTCGCGCTCGAGGTGCGCGAGCAGCGGGGTCTTGCCTATTCGGTCTCGGCGTCGCTCGACCCTTTGCGCCATGCCGGGATCATCCTCGGCCAGGTCGGGAGTCAGAACGCGCGCGTGGCCCAGGCGATCGACCTCATCCGCCGGGAATGGCGACGCATGCATGATACCGGCCCGACGGCGAAGGAACTCGCCGACTCCAAGACCTATCTTACCGGCTCGTTCCCCTTGAACCTCGATTCGACCGCGCGAATCGCGTCGATTCTCGTCTCGATGCAGCTCGACCGGCTGGGCATCGAATACCTCGATCGCCGCGACGCGCTGATCGAGAAAGTCTCGCTCGCCGATGCCAAGCGCGTCGCGCGCCGCATCCTCGATCCGGACGGACTGTTTTTCGTGGTGGTCGGTTCGCCGGCCAATCTTTCGGACGCGCAACGTATCGCGCCGGGCGGGTGAAGCCTGACCTATCGCCAGGATATTTCCGGCTGCTTGGCCGAGACGGTCGGACCGCGCGGCCTCGATCCGGCCGCGCTCGAGGCAATGGTGGGGCGCGCCGCGCCGGCGCTGGCCGCGCTGCGCCGCCGCTATGAGGATGGCAGCCTGCCGTTGCTGCGCCTCCCGCGCCGCCGCGACGATGTCGCCGCGCTCCGGCGCGCGCTGCAAGGGTTTCGGGCCGCCCCGCGCCAGAAATTTCGCGACGTTCTGATCTTGGGAACCGGCGGCTCGAGCCTGGGCGGACAAACCTTGTGCGCACTCGGCGATCCGCGCAAGTTGCCGCGCCTCCATTTCATGGACAATATCGATCCGGCGAGCTTCGACTCCTTGTTTGCCGCGCTCGATCCGCCGCGCACCGGCGTGGTCGCGATCTCGAAATCGGGCGGCACCGCCGAGACCTTGACGCAATTCGTCGTCTCGATCGATTGGCTGCGCCGCTTCGTGCCGGCCGACAGCCTCGCCAGGCATGCCATCGCCGTCACCGAGCCGCGCGACAACGTCTTGCGGCGGCTCGCGAGCCGGCTCGGCATGACGATCCTCGATCACGATCCGGGGATCGGCGGCCGCTATTCGGTGCTGTCCAATGTCGGGCTGTTGCCGGCGATGCTCGCCGGCATCGATGTCGCGGCCTTGCGCCAAGGCGCCGGCGCGGTGCTCGACGCGACGCTTGCGGCATCCTCGCCGCGCGAAAGCGCCCCGGCCTTGGGCGCCTGTATTTCGGTCGCGCTTGCCGAAGCGCGCGGCATCGGCACCACGGTGATCATGCCCTATATCGATCGGCTCGCGCATTTCGGCCTGTGGTTCCGCCAGCTTTGGGCGGAAAGCCTCGGCAAGGACGGCAAGGGCACGACGCCCATTCGCGCCATGGGCACGGTCGACCAGCACAGTCAGCTGCAGCTCTATCTCGCCGGCCCGAGCGACAAGATGTTCACCCTCGTGACCGGCGCGGCTGCGGGCGCGGGCGGGGTGGTCGTGCCGGATCTCGCCGCCGATCCGGAGCTCGCCTACCTTGCCGGCAAGCGCATGGGGGATCTTCTCGATGCCGAGCAGCGCGCGACGGCGCAAAGTCTCATTCGCAATGGAAGGCCGACGCGGCTCCTTCATCTGGAGCGGCTCGACGCGCCTGGTCTCGGCGCGCTGCTGATGCATTTCATGCTCGAGACCATCATCGCCGCCGATCTCCTGGGGGTCGACGCCTTCAACCAGCCGGCGGTCGAGGAAGGCAAGGTTCTGGCCCGGCAATATCTCGGCGACGTGGGCAAACCCGGCCCGGTTTGAGGGCCTTGCTTTCGAGTTCGCGCGCCCGCTCTCGCGGCCCCCACTCTTCCTTGGCGAAAGCTTCTCGCCGGGGCACAATGAGGCCCATGCTTCTCCGTCAGCTTCCGCCGGTCGTCGTCAACCGCATCGCTGCGGGCGAGGTGGTCGAGCGTCCCGCCTCGGCGATCAAGGAACTCGTCGAAAACGCGATCGATGCCGGGGCCACGCGCATCGACGTGACTTTGCGCGAAGGCGGACAGAGCCTGATCGTCGTCGCCGATGACGGGATCGGGATGAGCGCGGACGAGCTCTCGCTCGCGGTCGAGCGGCATTGCACCTCGAAGCTGCCGGACGACGATCTCTTGCGCATCGACAGTCTGGGCTTTCGCGGCGAGGCGCTGCCTTCGATCGGCGCGGTCAGCCGGCTCGCCATCGCGAGCCGCAAGCGCGGCGCCGGCAGCGCGTGGTCGATCGCGGTCGAAGGCGGCGACAAAGCCGCGCCGCTTCCGGCGGCTTTGTCGCAAGGCACGCGAGTCGAGGTGCGCGATCTTTTCTACGCGACGCCGGCGCGCTTGAAATTCTTGAAATCGCCGCGCGCCGAGCGCGAAGCGGCCGTGGACGCCGTCGAGCGTCTCGCCATGGCCTATCCCGGCATCGCCTTCACGGTGAGCGGCGAGGAAGACCGCATCCTCTTGCGCCTCAACGCGGTCGCGCGCGACCTTGCCGGCAACGATGCGCGGCGCGAGCGGCTGGCGGCGATTCTGGGCCGCGACTTCGCCGACAACGCGCTGGCGATCGCGGCCGAGCGCGAAGGGTTCACGCTCACCGGCCTTGCCGGCCTGCCGACCTTGAACCGCGCGACCGCGCGCGACCAATATCTCTTCGTCAACGGCCGTCCGGTGCGCGACAAGCTTCTGGTCGGCGCGGTGCGCGGGGCGTATCAGGATTTTCTCGCCCGCGACCGGCATCCCATGGTGGCGCTGTTCCTCGACGGGCCGGGCGAGGCGATCGACGTCAACGTCCATCCCGCCAAGGCCGAGGTGCGCTTCCGCGATGCGAGCCTGGTGCGCGGCTTGATCGTCGGCGCATTGCGCCAAGCCTTGGCCGCGGCCGGGCATCGCGCCTCCACCACGGTGGCCGAATCCGCGCTGGCTTCGTTTCGTCCCGGCGGCCAAGGATTTCGCTATCCGTCGCCCTTTGTGCCCCCAGGGCTCGCGGAGGCGGCGGCCGAATATCAGGCGCCCTTAAGTTTGCATGAGGCGCAGGATCTCGCCGCGCCCGCCGCGCGTGCGCCGCAGGACATCGCGGCCGAAGCAGCAGGCTTTCCCCTGGGCGCCGCCGTCGCGCAGCTGCACGAGACCTATGTCGTCGCGCAAACCGAAGACGGTATCGTCATCGTCGATCAGCACGCGGCGCATGAACGCCTCGTCTATGAGCGCATGAAAGAGGCGCTCGGTTCCTCGGGCGTCGCACGCCAGATCCTGCTCTTGCCCGAAGTGGTCGAGCTCGACGAAGATGCCGTCACGCGGCTTGCCGCGCGCGCAAGCGAGCTCGCCGAGCTGGGCCTCGTGATCGAGGCTTTCGGCGCGGGCGCGGTGGTGGTGCGTGAGGTCCCGGCGCTTTTGGGCGAGATCGACGTGCAGGGCCTCATCCGCGACCTCGCCGACGAGCTGGCCGAGCTCGGCAACGCGCTTTCCTTGAAGGAAAAGCTCGAGGAGGTCTGCGGCACGCTTGCGTGCCATGGCTCGGTGCGCGCGGGCCGGCGGCTATTGCCCGAGGAGATGAACGCGCTCTTGCGTCAGATGGAGGCGACGCCTCATTCCGGCCAGTGCAATCACGGCCGCCCGACTTATGTCGAGCTGAAGCTTGCGGATATCGAGAGATTGTTCGGACGGCGATAGAAGGACGCTCCCAATTTAACCCCCTCAAGGGGGATAAGGAGAGGGTGAGTCACGCCTTCGTCTCGTATCTAAAAAACACGAACTTCGCCGCGCCGTAGCGGCGCTCTTCGAGCAATTCAAAACCGGCCGGCGCTTCGAGATCCTCGCGCGCGGCGAGTTCGACGATGACGAGCGCGCTTGGTGCCAGCCATCCGGTCGCGGCGAGCGCCTTCAGGGCGCGCGCGGCCAGATCCTCGCGATAGGGCGGATCGAGAAAGGCCAGGGAGCAGGCGCCGCTCGCGCGCGGCGGCCGCGTCGCATCGGCCGATAGGATCGCCGCCTGCTGCGTCTCGCCGAGCATCTCGACGTTCTGCTGCAGCAGCGCGCGCACCTGGCGATCCTTTTCCATGAAGGTGACGCGCCGCGCGCCGCGCGACAAGGCTTCGAGCCCGAAGGCGCCGGTGCCGGCGAAGGCGTCGAGCACTTGCGCATCCTCATAAGCCGGCCCGTCGCTCAGCCTGCCATGCGCCAGGATATCGAACAGCGCCTCGCGCGCCCGCTCGCTCGTCGGCCGGACCCCCTTGCCTTCGGGCGCGAGCAGTTTTCGCCCGCGATGCTTACCGGCGATGACGCGCATGCTTGCTCTTGGCGGCCGGCTTGTCGCTCGGCTCGGCGCCCAATTGCTCGCGCAGCACGCGCTGCGGCACCTCCTCGATCGCGCCGCGCTCGAGATTGCCGAGCTGGAACGGGCCATAGGCGAGGCGGATCAGCCGGCTCACCGGCAGTTCCAGATGCGCCATCACCCGTCGCACCTCGCGGTTGCGGCCTTCGCGCAGGCTGACGATGAGCCAGGCATTGCTGCCCTGCTGGCGCTCGAGAGCGGCATGGATGGGGCCATAGGAAACGCCCTCGATCGTGACGCCCTTCTCAAGCGCCGTCAGTTGCTTGGGATCGATCGCGCCGTGAACCCGCACCTTGTAGCGCCGCAGCCAGCCATTGGCCGGCAGCTCCAGACGCCGCGCCAGCCCGCCATCATTGGTCAAGAGCAGCAAGCCTTCGGAATTGAGATCGAGCCGTCCGACCGAGACGAGCCGCGGCAGATCGGGCGGAAGCTTCGCGAAGACGGTGTCGCGTCCCTTCTCGTCGCGGTGCGTCGTTACCAGCCCGGCGGGCTTGTGATAGCGCCACAGACGCGCACGTTCGGTCTCGGGCAAGGGCTTGCCGTCGACGCTCAACGCATGCGGGTCGCTCACGTTGATGGCCGGCGATTTGAGCACCTCGCCATGGAGCGCGACCCGGCCTTCGGCAATCCAGCGCTCGGCGTCGCGGCGCGAGCACAGCCCCGCGCGCGCCAAAATCTTGGCGACGCGCTCGCCCTTGGCGGCGCTCTCGCCTTCCATCACCGGCAAGCGGCGATGAAGGCCGCGAAGATGCGCTTGTCGCCGGTGGAGATCGCGTATTCCGGATGCCACTGCACGCCGATGCAGAAGCGCCGGCGTGGATCCTCGATCCCCTCGATCACGCCGTCGGGCGCGCGCGCGTCGATGACGACGCCCGGCGCCACGTCTTTGACGGCCTGGTGATGCGCGCTGTTGACGTCGAGCGTGTCCGCCTGGGTGATGCGGTGCAAAAGCGTGCCGCGCTCGATCACCACGCGGTGGCCCGGTTCGGTGCGCGGATTGGGCTGCTCATGGGCAAGCGCGTTTTCGATCTCGTCGGGAATGTGCTGAATGAGCGTTCCGCCCAGGGCGACGTTCAAGAGCTGCTGGCCGCCGCAAATGCCGAGCACCGGCTTGTCGGAAGCGAGCGCGCCCTTGGTCACGGCGAGCTCGAATTCGGTGCGCCGATCCTTGGTGGTGACGCTCGCATGCCGGCTCGACGCACCGAAGAGGCGCGGATCGACATCGAAGGCGCCGCCGGTGACGACCAGCCCGGCCACCAGATTGAGATAGGCCTCGACCTGCTCCGGCTCGTGCGGCAACAGGATCGGCAGGCCGCCGGCTTCGACCACCGCCGTGCAGTAATTCTCGCGCAGCGCGTACCAGGGATGCGTCTTCGAATAGCCGCCGGGCGGCTCGGAATCGAGCGTGAGGCCGATCACAGGTTGTGCCATGCTGGTCTTTTAGGCCGCGCGCGCGGGCGAGACAAGGCGAGACAAGGAAGGCATCAGAGGCATGGCATCCCCGATGGAACGGGCGCTGGACGAGGCCGCGCGGGCTGCCGCCTCGGGCGAGGTGCCGGTCGGTGCCGTGCTCGTCGACGCCGCGACCGGCAAGGTGCTGGCGGCCTCGGGCAACCGCGTCGAATCGCTCAAGGATCCGACCGCCCATGCCGAGATGCTGGTGATCCGCGCTGGCGCCGCTTCGCGCGAGGGACCTCGGCTCGAGGATTGCGATCTCTATGTGACCTTGGAGCCTTGCGCCATGTGCGCGGCGGCGATCTCTTTCGCGCGCATCCGGCGGCTTTATTTCGGGGCCTATGATCCCAAGGGCGGTGCGGTCGAGCACGGGCCGCGTTTCTTCGATCTCTCAACCTGTCACCACCGGCCCGAGATCTATGGCGGCATCGAGGAGCAACGCGCCGGAGCACTCCTCAAGGATTTCTTTAACGCGCGCCGCTGAGCGGCGCGTTATCGTTTGAGGGCGCGCCAGCCAATGTCGCGGCGATAAAAGCCTTCGGGCCAGTCGATGCGCTCGGCCACGGCATAAGCGTGCTCGCGCGCCGCGGCGAGGGTTGCGCCCGTGCCGACGACGTTCAAGACCCGCCCGCCAGCGGCGATGAGCTTGCCGTCCTGGCGCTTCGTGCCGGCGTGAAAGATCTTCACCGAGGGATCGCTCGCCGCCGCGGCGTCGAGGCCTTTGATCTCGCTGCCGCGCAGCGGATTGTCGGGATAGCCCTTGGCCGCCAGTACGACGCATAGCGCGGCCTCGTCGAGCCAGCGCAGATCGAAATCATCGAGCACGCCGTCGCGTGATGCCAACAGCGCGGGCAGAAGATCGCTCTTCAAGCGCGGCAGCAGCACCTGGCATTCGGGATCGCCGAACCGCACATTGTATTCGATGAGCTTGGGCCCATCCTTGGTCAGCATCAGACCCGCATAGAGCACACCCTTATAGGGCCGCCCCTCTTTCGCCATCGCCGCCAGGGTCGGGCGGATGATCTCCGCCATCACCCGCGCCTCGATCGCCGGCGTCACGCAAGGTGCCGGCGAATAGGCGCCCATGCCGCCCGTGTTGGGGCCGGTATCGCCGTCGCCGACGCGCTTGTGATCCTGCGCCGAGGCCAGGGGCAGCGCGGTCTTGCCGTCGGTGAGCGCGAAGAAGCTCGCTTCTTCGCCCTCGAGGAATTCCTCGATCACCATTTCGGCGCCGGCCGCGCCGAAACGATGGCTCAGCAGCGCGTCGTCGATCGCCGCCTCGGCTTGCGCCGTCGTCTCGGCCACGGTCACGCCCTTGCCGGCCGCGAGCCCGTCGGCTTTGACCACGATCGGTGCGCCTTGGGCATGCACGTAAGCCTTGGCCGCGCGCGGATCGCTGAAACGCCGATAGGCGGCCGTCGGAATGCCGTATTTGGTGCATAGATCCTTGGTGAAGCCTTTGGAGCCTTCGAGCGCGGCCGCGGCGGCGCTCGGCCCGAAGGCGGCGATGCCGGCTTCCTCGAGCCGGTCGACCAGGCCGGCGACGAGCGGGCCTTCGGGCCCCACCACGACGAAGTCGATATGCTCGCGCCGACAGAGAGCCAAAATCCCGTCGAGATCGCTTGCCGCGACCGGGACGCATATGGCTTCGGCCTCGATGCCGGGATTGCCCGGCGCGCAAAACAGCGCATCGCAGAGCGGGGAGGCCGCGATCGCCCAGGCGAGCGCGTGCTCGCGCCCGCCCGACCCCACGACCAAGACCCTCATCCGCCACTCCCTTGCTTGCCGCGCGTCTTGTATCATAGCGCGCCATGACCGAAAGCCCCTCTCTTGCCGAACTGCGCAGCAACCTGCCCGAATATTCGGTGGGAGAGATCTCGGCCTTGCTCAAGCGCACGGTCGAGCAGAATTTCGCCTATGTCCGGGTGCGCGGCGAAATCTCGGGCTTCAAGCGGGTGGGCTCCGGACATTGCTATCTCGCGCTCAAGGACGAAGAGGCGGTGCTCGATGCCGTGATCTGGCGGCCGGTCGCCGCGCGGCTCGGCTTGAAGCCCGAAGACGGGATGGAAGTCGTCTGCTCGGGCAAGCTCACGACCTATCCCGGGCGCTCCAAATACCAGCTCGTGATCGAGAGCGTCGAATTGGCGGGGGTGGGCGCGCTCTTGAAGCTTTTGGAGGAGCGCAAGAAGAAGCTCGAGGCCGAAGGCCTCTTCGCGCCCGAGCGCAAGAAGAAGCTGCCCTATCTCCCCGGCGTGATCGGGGTCGTGACCTCGCCCACGGGCGCCGTCATCCGCGATATCTTGCATCGGCTCGACGATCGCTTTCCGCGCCGCGTTCTGGTCTGGCCGGTCGCGGTTCAGGGCGAAGGCGCCGCCGAGCAAGTGGCGGCGGCGATCGCGGGCTTCAACGCGTTGAAGCCCGGCGGCGCGGTGCCGCGGCCCGATCTTCTGATCGTCGCGCGCGGCGGCGGCAGCCTCGAGGACCTGATGGCCTTCAACGAGGAGGTCGTGGTGCGCGCCGCCGCCGCCTCGTCGATCCCGCTCATTTCGGCGGTCGGCCACGAGACCGACACGACCTTGATCGATTTTGCTTCCGACCGACGCGCGCCGACACCGACGGCGGCCGCCGAAATGGCGGTGCCGGTGCGCTCCGAACTCATCGCCGAGCTCCAAGCCAAGGCCATGCGTCTCTCGACGGGCCTGTCGCGATGGCTCGCCGAGCGGCGCAGCCATGTGACCGGCCTCGGCCGCGGTCTGCCCGAGCCCGCGGGTCTCATCGGCACGGCCGCGCAAAAACTCGACGACCGCGCCGAGCGCCTTGGCAACGCGCTGCGCCAACTGGTTCGCGCCGATCGCCTCCGACTCGACGCCGCCGCGAGCCGGATGAGCCCCGCCGCTCTGGCCGCGCCGATCGCCCGCGCGCGCGAGCGGCTCGATGATTTCCCGCCCCGGCTGCGTCACGCGATCGCGCGGCTCGTCGAGCGCAACACGAAGCTGGTCGAGGCGGCGGCGGGCCGGCTGCAATCCTTTCGCCGCGCTCTCGATCAGGTCCTGGAGCGCGGCTACGCGATGGTGCGCGTCGACGGCAAGCTCGTCACCGGCGCCGCCGAAGTGGCTCCGGGCGTTGCGCTCGCGATCGAATTTCACGACGGCACGGTCTTCGCGACGGCCGAGGGCGCGCCCAAACGCGGCAAGCGCAAGGCGCCTTCATCGGTCCAAGGCAAGCTGCTGGGGTTGCTTTTCGTTTTGCTGCTCACCGGTGCCGCGCAGGCGGGCACGCTCGTGCTCGACGGTGCGACGGAGCAAGGCGGGCTGGTGCGCGGGCAGGTCGATCCCGGCGCGGAAGTGGCGCTCGACGGACGGAAGATCCGGGTCGCGCCCGATGGGCGCTTCATCTTCGGCTTTGGCCGCGATGCGCCTTCCGGAGCCGCGCTCGACATCGTCTTCGCCGATGGCAGCCGCACGCATCGCGATCTTGCCGTGGCCAAGCGACAATGGAACATCCGCCGCGTCGACGGCCTGCCGCAAGACAAGGTAACGCCGGATCCGGCGCAGCTCGCGCGCATCGAGAAGGAGGCCGCGCTGGTGAGCGCGGCGCGCGCGGTCGACAGCAATGCGCTCGCTTTCGAGACCGCGCCGCAATGGCCGGTGCTCGGCCGGATCAGCGGCATCTATGGCAGCCAAAGCATATTGGACGGCGTGCCGCACGCGCCGCATTCCGGCGTCGATATCGCCGCGCCGAGCGGATCGCCGGTCAAGGCAAGCTTGGCGGGCATCGTGACGCTCGCGGCGGCGGATTTCTTCCTGACCGGCGGCACCGTGATCATCGATCATGGCTACGGGCTTTCGAGCGTCTATCTCCATCTGGCCTCGCTCGCGGTGAAGCGGGGCGAGAAGGTCGCGCAAGGCGAGATCATTGGAACGCTCGGCGCCACCGGCCGCGCCACGGGTCCCAATCTCCACTGGGGCTTAAATTGGTATCAGGTGCGGCTCGACCCCGTTCTCGTCGCCGGACCTATGCCGGAGGATTGATCCCGCATAGCACAGCCGGCCGGCGAATTCAGCCGGGCGGCGTGGTGCGAAGCATTAGCTATTGGTGGGCTTCGCAAGAGGGCGCTACGCTGGTGACCTGCGCCGCGCGTTTGCTACGCGTCAGGCCAGCGCCGGTGCAGCCAGAACCACTGTTCCGGCCGCTCGCGGATCCAGCGCTCGATGACGGCATTGACCGCCTTCATGAGCGCGAGCGTATCGGCCGCGTCGTCGCCGGTGTGCGGCAATTCGAGCGGCGGTTCCGTGGTGATGCGAAAATGCGCGCCCCTCATGCGCTCGACCCGCACCGGGACCACCGCGCAATCGAAGCGCAGCGCCAGCCGCGCCAGTGCCGGCGCGGTCATCGCCTCGCGGCCGAAGAACGGCACCGGGATTCCGTCATTCATCTTCTGATCGACCAGCATGCATAATTCCCGGCCGGAACGCAGCGCGCCGAACGCCTTGTAGGCGGCGATGGCGCCCTTGGGCACGAGCTCGCCGCCGTCGGCGCCGCGCGTCCAGGCGATGAGCCGGTCGACGATCGGATTATTCGCGGCACGATAGACGGCGGTGACCGCGAACCCGGCCTGGGTAGCGGTTCGGATCGCGATCTCCCAATTCCCGTAATGAGCCGAGAAGAAGATGTAGCGCTTGCCCGCGGCTCGTGTTCCCAAAATATTGCCGCGGTCGTCGTGCTCGATCCGTCCGCCCTCGGCGAAGGCGCGGAACTTCCGCAGATGCGGATATTCGGCGCAGACTCTGCCGAGATTGTCCCACATGCCACGCACGATGCGCTCGATCTCCTCGGGCGAAAGCTCGGGCATAGCGATGCGCAGATTCTCTCTCGCGCGTTTGCTGACGCCGAGATGCGGGCCGATCGTGCGCGCGATGAACCCGCCGAGGCCCGAGGCCCAATCGAGCGGCAATAGCCAGAAAAACGCGTAGAGGAGAACCGCGCCCGCGCCTTCGGCGAAATCGGCAATCGATGCGCGCCGCTCAGCCATCGCGCCGTGCCATCACCGGGGCAAGAACACGCATCAGCGCAGCCGTGTCCTCCCACTCGACCTCGACCTTCAACACGCACAGGCGCTGCCGCCAGGCCGGTTCAACGCGCACCGCGTCCTTCTCCGTGGTTACGAGCGCGGCGTCTTGCTCGCTTGCCTCGGCGGCGAGCCGTGCCAGCTCGGTATCGCGATAAGGGTGATGGTCTGCAAACGCGTGCGTCGCGGCGAGCTCGGCGCCGATTTCCCGGAGCGTCTCGAAGAATTTCCTCGGCTGTCCGATCCCGGCGAAGGCGACCACCTTTTTGTTTTTGAAATCGTCGCTGCCGCGCGGCGCGAGCCTCGCACGCAACACGGTTTTGTCCGCGAGTGCGAGGCTTGCCTGCGGCGCGCCCATCAGGACCACGGCCTGAGCGCGCGCGAGTCCGCATTCCACGGGCTCGCGCAGAGGCCCCGCCGGGATGACGCGGCCATTGCCGAGCCCGTAGGCGCCGTCGACCACGACCAGCGCCACGTCCTGATGCAGCGCCGGATTCTGGAACCCGTCATCGAGCAGCAGGATTCGCGCGCCGGCGGCGATGGCGGCGCGCGCCGATGCGACGCGATCACGCCCGATCCAGGTCGGCGCCGCTTGCGCCAGCAGGAGCGGCTCGTCGCCAACCTCGGCGGCGCTGTGCCGCGCCGGATCGACGCGCAGCGGCCCGCCGAGGCTGCCGCCATAGCCGCGGCTCAGGATGTGGGGCGAGATCCCGGCTTCGGTCATGATCCGCGCCAGGCTCAAACTCACCGGCGTTTTTCCCGCCCCGCCGACGACGAGGTTGCCCACGCAAAGCACCGGCACGCTCGCGCGCCAGCTGTGGCTGAAACGGCGCCGCGCCGCGCCCAGCGCCGAATGGCCCCAGGCCAGCGGCAACAACAGGCCGGAGAGCAGCCCCGGCTTTGCCCAGAACTCAGGCGCTTCGAGCATGCGATGACAGACGGTCGAGCCAGGGCGCGACCCGTTCCAGCACGGCATCGAGCACCGCGCGATTATCGGCGGCGATGCCGGCGGCGGCGGCCGCCCGCGCCGCCCGCTCGACCGGATCGCCGAGCAGGCGGCCCACCGCGGAGGCTAATTCGCTCGCATCGCGCACCGTGACGGTGGCGCCGGCCGCGGCGAGGGACTCCGCCATGGCGGCGCAGTTGCTCATATCGGGACCATGCAAGATCGCGCAATCGAGCAACGCCGCCTCGAGCGGGTTGTGCCCGCCCTTCGGCGTGAGCGAGCCGCCGATGAAGGCGATGCCGGCGAGGCGGTAAAACAGTCCCAGCTCGCCGAGCGTGTCGGCGAGGTAGATATCGGTGGAGGAATCGAGCGTCTCGCCCCGGGCGCGCCGCGCCACGGTGAGGCCGGCGCGTTCGAGCATCGCCGCGATCTCGTCCGCGCGGGCGGGATGGCGCGGTGCGATGATGGTGAGGAGCCCGGGGCGCTCGCGCTTCAGCGCGCGGTGAACTGCGGCGGCCGCCTCTTCCTCGCCCTGATGTGTGCTGGCCGCGAGCCAAAGCGGACGATCGACCGCGCGCGCGGCGATGCGGGCGAGCTCGTTTTCATCGAAGGGCAGAGGCGCAGCGGCGGTCTTCAGATCGCCGACCGTCGCCGCGGCGGCGGCGCCGAGCCGGCGGAAGCGCTCGGCCTGCAACTCGTCTTGCGCCAGGCAGAGCTCGAAGCAGGCGAGCAAGGGCGCGATCAGCCCCGGCACGCGCTGCCAGCCACGGAAGGAGCGCGCCGACATGCGCCCGTTCAAGAGCAACAGTGGAATCCCTGTGCGGTCGGTTTGGCAAATGAGGTTGGGCCATAATTCCGACTCGACCCACAGCGCCAAGTCGGGCCGCCAATGATCGAGAAAACGCCTCACATAGGCCGGCCGGTCGACCGGCACATATTGATGCCAGGCCCGGTCGGCGGGCAAGCGATGAGCCAAAAGCCGAGCCGAGGTCACGGTTCCGGTCGTCACCAGAACGGAAAGCGCCGGGCGCTCGACCAGCAACCGATCGATCAGAGAGAGCATCGAGACCGCTTCGCCGTTGCTCGCGGCGTGAACCCAGACGAGCGGCCCCGGCGGGCGGGCGTGGCTGGCGACGCCTTGGCGCTCGGAGAAGCGATCGCGATCTTCCTTGCCGTGCGCCATGCGGCGGGCGAGATAGAGCGCGACCAATGGGCCGAGCGCGGTGGTGCTGGCCTGATAGAGCGAGAGGAGCCGGCTCATCGCGGACCCGTCGCGCGCCGCTTCTCGCGCAACGCCGCGCGATCCATCGTGCCCGGTGCAACCGCTTCATGGCCCATGCGCCTGTCGGCCTCGCTGGTGATGAGGTTGAGCCGTTGCTCGATCATGGCGCGGCGTTCTTCCATCGCGGTTGGGTCGAGTTCGGCGCCGATATGGATCGGCTCGCCCCAGATGAAGATACCGCGGCTGAAGGGGAAAGGCAGGTGGAAGCGATCCCAGGTGCCAAGGATGCGGCGGCGCCGCGTCGCATAGGCCAGGGGCAGGACCGGCGCGTCGGCCAGCTTCGCGACCGCGACGATGCCGCGGCTCGCGCGCATCGCCGGCCCATCCGGCCCGTCGGGCGTGATCCCGACGCAATCGCCCGATTTGAGCCAGCGCACCATCGCGCGCAAGGCCGCGCTGCCGCCGTCATTGGAGGAGCCCGCGACCGAATCGATGTCGAAATGGCGTACTGCGCCGGCGATCAGGCGGCCATCGGCATGAGAGGAGATCAGCATGTGCATCGGTGCGAGCCGCTGCCATGCCATCGGCATCATCAGCAATCTGCCGTGCCAGAAGGCGAGGATGAAGGCGCCGCCCGCGGAGTGGATCGCCTGCGGGAACGGCGCGCCTTCGACCGTCCAGCGGCAGGTGCGATAAACCAGACGGACATAGGCTTGGACGAGCCAGCACGAGAGCCGCAAGCCCGCCTCGCTGCGCAGCAGCGCCTTGATGAAGTCCATCCCTCAGGCCTGGGCCGGTGCCTCGGCCGCCGATGCGCGCATCGGTACGTCGCCGCCGAGAAACTGCATGGCGTGAAGCCGCGCATAGGCGCCGTCGCGCCGCAGCAATTCGGCGTGGCTGCCGCGCTCGACGACGCGGCCGTCATCGATGACGTAGATGATGTCCGCCTCGATCACGGTCGAGAGCCGATGCGCGATCACCAGCGTGGTCCGCCCGCGCATCAGGCTCTTCAGCGCGGTCTGCACCTGGCGCTCGGATTCGGTGTCGAGCGCAGAGGTCGCTTCGTCGAGCAGCAGGATCGGCGCGTTCTTCAACATCGCGCGTGCGATCGAAAGGCGCTGGCGTTGGCCGCCGGACAATTTGACGCCATGCTCGCCCACCGCCGTGTCATAGCCTTGCGGCAGGGCGCGGATGAAATCATCCGCCGCCGCGGCGCGCGCGGCGGCTTCGATCTCGGCCTCGCTTGCGCCGAACCGCCCATAGGCGATATTGGCGCGCACCGTGTCGTCGAAGAGGCTCACCTCCTGGCTCACCAGCCCGATCGCGCCGCGCAAGGATGCCAAGGTCACGTCGCGCACGTCCTGGCCGTCGATGCGCACCGCGCCCTGGGTCGCGTCGTAGAACCGCGGGATCAGATTCATGATGGTCGACTTGCCCGCGCCGGACGCGCCCACCAGCGCCACGGTCTTGCCCGCCGGGATCTCGAGGGTCACGCCTTTGAGCGCCTCGCTGCCATCGCCATAAGCGAAGCGCACGCCGTCGAAGCGAACTTCGCCGCCGGCGATCTCGAGCGCGGCGGCGTTATCGCGCTCGCGGATCTCGGGCTCGACATCGAGCACGGTGAAGAGCCGTTGCGCCGCGGCGAGGCCCTCTTGCAAGTTCGTGTTAAGGCTGGCCAGCGTCTTGATCGGCTGATAGGCCAAGAGCAGGGCGGTGACGAAGGAGAAGAACGCGCCGGCGCTGCGCGCGCCGCTGAACACCTGATGGCCGCCGTAAAGGATGACGAGCGCGACCGCGACACCGCCCAGGGTTTCCATCATCGGGGAGGAGATCGAACGGATGCGCTGCGCGCGCTCCACCAGGCGGTAGAGGTTTTCGATGATGCGCCCGGCGCGCGACATCTCATAGGATTCCATGCCGTAGGCCTTGACGTGGCGCGCGCCCTGGAAGGTCTGATTGAGCAAGGTCATGAACTGACCGAGCTCGACCTGGGTATTGGCGGAAACGCGCCGCATGCGCCGGCCGATCTTTTGCATCGGACGGAACGCGATCGGAAAGGCGATGAAGGCGATGAGCGCGAGCAGCCAGTCCTGATAGAACATCAGCGCGACGAGGAAGATTGCGGTGACGGCTTCCTTGCCGATGCCGGCCATGACGTTGGTTGCGCAGCCGCGCAAGAGGCCGGCATCATTGGTAAAGCGCGAGACGAGGGTGCCGGTGGGGTTGGCGTGGTAATAGGCGAGGTCGGCGCGCATCAGCCGCGCGAAGAGCTTCAGCTGGATATTGGCGACGATGCGCTGGCCGATCGTGGTCATCCACACCGATTGCGCATAGCCGGCCAAGCCTTTGACGAGCGCGAGCACGATGACCGCCGCCGGGATGACGAGTAGGAGGGTCTCGTTGCGCTCGACGAAGACCTTGTCCAGGAGCGGCTGCATCAGCCAGGCATTGGCCGCGGTCGAGGCGGCAACAATCCCCATCGCGGCGAAGGCCAGCGCCATCTTGCCAAGATGAGGCCGCAGGAATTCTGTGACGAGCCGGCGCATCAACGGCGCCGTGTCGTGGCTGAATTCGCGGCGGGCGCTGGGATCGGCTGAGGCGCTCAAATCTGACGCTGTGTCCAAGGCTTGGGTTGGTCGCAAAAACGCACCGCCATCATAGCATGGCGCCGCTCCCCGTGCGGGGCCGTATCTATCGGCGAAGTGGCTGTTTTGCAAGCATTCTTGTCGGTCGCATGATGGCGCGCAGCCTTTCCATCCGCTATGGAGGCGCGGCAAGAACGGGGGCGGTATGAGCGGCGAAGGGGCGAGCAGGGAAAAAGAACGCGCGCGCCGGCTCCTCGTCATCCACAATCCTACCGCCGGGCATCGCGCCGCCAAGAAGCTGGCGCGCTGGCGCGCGGCGCTCGACGCTTTGGGCGCCGCCGTGACGCTCGTCGAGACCGAAGGTCCCCTGCACGCGCTCGATCTCGCCCGCGGGGCCGATGTGGCGCGCTTCGATGCGGTCGCGGTGGCGGGCGGCGATGGCACGATCAACGAGGCGGTGAATGGGCTGGTCGGCACGAGCCTGCCTTTGGCGATTTTGCCGCTCGGCACCGCCAATGTGCTGGCGAATGAGCTGGGCCTGCCGCGCAATCTCGAGACCCTTGCGCGCATCGCCGCTTTCGCGCCCGCGCGGCGAATCTGGCCCGGCGAGATCTTGAGCGCCGAGCGCGCCGAGCCCTGGCGCTTTCTCTTGATGGCGGGTGTCGGCTTCGATGCCGAGGTCGTGGCGCATCTCGATCTCGCGCTGAAACGCCGCATCGGCAAGGGCGCCTATGTGCTGGGGAGCCTGGCGCAGCTTGCGCGACATGCCGGCCGTTGCGTCGATGCGTCGGTCGACGGCGCCGCGCTGCAATGCGCCGCACTCGTGGTCGCGCGCGCGCATTTCTATGGCGGACGTTTCGTGCTCGCGCCCGCGGCGCGGCTCGATCAGCGTCAATTGCACGCGGTGATCTTTCCCGCGCTCTCCCGCGGCGCAGCCCTGCGCTATATGGCGGCGGTGGTGCTGGGGCGGCTTTCGCGGCAGCGCGACGTCGCAATCCGGATCAGCGAGCGGATCGAACTGCGCGGGCCCGCGGGCGCGCCGGTGCAGATCGACGGCGATATCCGCGCGCATCTGCCGGCGAGCATCGGCCTCGCCGACGAACCGATCGCGATCATTGCATAAAGAGCGGCACGCGCGAAAAGTTACGCGCCCGCGACCGTCATGCCATCGATGCGCAAGCTTGGCGCGTCGCTGCCGGTCTTGAAGACGAGATCATTGGCCGGCGTCAGATGCATGAACATGTCTTTGAGATTGCCGGCGATGGTGAGCTCGCTCACCGGATAGGCGATCTCGCCATTCTCGATCCAGAATCCGGCGGCGCCGCGGCTGTAATCGCCGGTCACCCCGTTGACGCCCATGCCCATCAGCTCGCACACGTAAAATCCGTGCGTGATGTCGCCGATCAGTTCGGCGGCCGTCACCGCGCCGGGCTCCAAAAAAAGATTGGTCGGGCCGGGCCCCGGCGGACCCGACGTGCCGCGGCTGGCATGGCCGGTGCTCTTGAGGCCCAGCTGCCGCGCCGAGCGCAAATCGAGAAGCCATGTCTGGAGCACGCCGTCTTCGATGATCGCGCGGCGGCCGTTGCGCACGCCTTCGCCGTCGAAGGGCTTGGCCCTGAGGCCGCGCTTGCGGTGTGGGTCGTCGATGATCGATATCCCCGCGGGCATGATGCGCTGGCCGAGCTTGTCCTTCAGAAAACTCGTGCCGCGTGCGATCGCGGGCCCGCTGATCGCGCCGACGAGATGGCGCAGCATGCCGCCCGCGACGCGCGGATCGAACACGACCGGCGCCTGGCAGGTCGCGACCTTGCGCGCGCCCAGGCGCTTGACGGCGCGCTCCCCCGCGCTCTTGCCGATGGCGACCGGATCGGCCAAATCTTCGCCCCAGATCGCGCTCGAGAAATCGTAATCGCGCTCCATGCCCGTCCCGGTCCCGGCCAGCACGGCGACGCTGACGCTGCGATGGGTCATGCCGTAGGAGCCGGCGAAGCCATTCGACGCGGCGAGCGCAATGCGCGACCGGCTCCAGCCGGCTTCGGCGCCTTCGGAATTGGTCACGCCCGCGACCGCGCGCGCGGCGTCCTCGGCGGCCCCGGCCTGCGCGATCAACGCTTCGGGCGCGGGCTCTTGCGGATCGACGAGATCGAGATCGGGCCAATCGCGCGCCAGTTCGGACGAATCGGCGAGGCCGCAATAGGGATCCTCGGGCACGGTCTTCGCCATGGCGATGGCGCGCTCGATCAAGGCGGCGAGCGCTGCGGCGCTGCGATCATTGGACGAGACGATCGCCTGTCTTTTGCCGATCAGCACGCGCAGGCCGAGGTCATAGCCCTCGGCGCGCTCGAGCTTTTCGACCTTGCCGAGGCGTTGCGCGTGGCTCAACGACGCGCCCTCGACCAGCACGGCATCGGCCGCATCGGCACCGGCCTTGCGGGCGCGGGCGATGAGATCGTCGAGCAAGGCGAGAGGGTCTTGCGGCGTTTGATCCTTGGGCGGCATGCGCGATCCTAAAGCGGCAGCAATCTCATCACATATAGCGAGCGTCGCCCCCGGCGTCACCCCGCCGGGATCACGCTGGGCAGAGCCGCCACACGACGCCGACACGCTCGATGCGGTCCTCGAGATCGAGCGGCGTCGGCACGGCGTAGCGCGCCAGCTCGTCAAGGCCGCTCTTGGGCAGGTAGGCGCGGCCGGGATCGCCCAAGAGCACGGTGGCGCCCGCGCCGGCCAGCCTGCGCAGCCAATTCACCAGACGCTCGGCCAAGGGCCGCTCGTAGCACATGTCGCCCACCAGCACGACCTGCCAGGACGCATCCGCGCGACCGACGATATCGGTGGTCTCGACCGCGATGGCCGCCTCGTTGATCTGCGCGTTGAGATCGATGGCGGCGGCCGCGAAAGCATCGATCTCGGCCGCGGTGACGCGGCGCGCGCCGGCCTTGGCCGCGGCAATCGCGACAAGCCCGGAGCCGGCGCCGAAATCGAGCACGTCGCGCCCGGCGACGATCGCCGGATGATCGAGCACGTAGCGCGCCAAGGCTTGGCCGCCCGCCCAGGCGAAGGCCCAATAAGGCGGCGGCAATTGGCTTTGCGCGAGCGTTGCCTCGGTCGCTTGCCACAAGGGCGTGACTTCGCTCGCGAGATGAAGCCGGATTTCCGGCACGAGCGGCGGCGCCGCGATCGCGGTTTGGGCGCGGATGAAACGTGCCGCGTCAGACGACATGCGCGGCGACGATGCCCAGAAGCAGGATCCAACCGGTCACGCGGTTCGATTTGAATTTGGCGAGGCAGTCGGCCGGATCGTCGATGTCGACCTTCGCCGCCTGCCAGCACAATTGGAAGAACACGAGGACGAGCGCGATGCGGAAGGGCAGGCCGAACCCCGCCGCCTCGCCCGCCGCGGCCCAGAGGATGATCGCGGCGAGATAAAAGACAAAGAGGAACGGCCGGGTCAGCCGGCCGAGCGCCAGCGCCGAGGATTTGACGCCGATCAAGACGTCATCGTCCTTGTCCTGATGCGCGTAGATCGTGTCGTAGCCGAGCGTCCAGGCAATGCCGCCAAGATAGAGGAGTGTAGGCGGCCAGCCCAGATCGCCACGCACCGCCGTCCATCCCATCAAGGCGCCCCAGTTGAAATTGAGGCCCAAAAAGAATTGCGGCCAATAGGTGAAGCGCTTCATGAAGGGATAGGTGCCGATGAGCGCGATGACCCCGATCCCCAACGCGATCGACAACGCATTGAGCGAGAAGAGGATGGCGGCGCCGATGGCGAGCTGCAGCGCCATGAACGCGACGGCGCCGCGCAGGCTGACGGCGCCGCTCGGTATCGGCCGCGTGCGCGTGCGCTCGACCCTGCCGTCGAAATCGCGGTCGACGATGTCGTTGAAGGTGCAGCCCGCGCCGCGCATCACGACGGCGCCGACGCCGAAAAGCGCAATCAGGCACCAATCGGGCCAGCGCGTGGCCGCGAGCGCAATTCCCCACCAACAGGGAAATAGCAGCAGCCAGGTGCCGATCGGGCGGTCGAGCCGCGCCAGGCGCGCAAAAGGGCGCAATCGGGGCGGGGCGTAGCGATCGACCCAATCGCCCATGCGGATATCGGTCATGGCACGAGGATGGCCGTGCTCCGTGCTAAGCTCAAGTGCAGATGCGCGAGAAAGCTCAAACCCGACTCTTCGTCGAGGCCGATCTGGCATCGGGCCAGACATTGATGCTCGCGCCGGAACAAGCGCATTATTTAAAATCGGTCATGCGCCTGAAGGAAGGCGAGCGGATCGCGCTCTTCGACGGCAAGAGCGGCGAATACTCGGCCCGGATCGAGAGTTTCGGGCGCGGCTGGTGCCAGGTCGCGCTCGACCGGCAGACCCGCGTCCAGACCCACGATCCCGATCTTTGGCTCGTCTTCGCGCCGATCAAGCGGGCGCGGATCGGTTTCCTCGTGGAAAAGGCGACCGAGCTCGGCGCAAGCGCGCTTTATCCGGTGATGACGCGCCACACTGCCGTCGAGCGCGTCAATCTGGAACGGCTGCACGCCCACGCGATCGAAGCAGCCGAGCAGAGCGAGCGGCTGACCGTACCGCAGATCCACCCGCCGCAACCGCTCGAGCGCCTGATCGCGGGATGGGACGGGTCGAGGCGCCTCCTCTTGTGTGACGAATCGAGGACAGCGCCGCCGATCGCTGCGGCGCTCAAGGCCGCGCGTCCCGGTCCTTGGGCGGTGCTGATCGGGCCCGAGGGCGGGTTCGCCGAGACGGAGCTTGACGCCCTCAAGAAACTCCCCTTTGTTTGCCCGGTCAGTCTGGGCCCCCTTGTATTGCGTGCCGATACGGCGGCGCTCGCGGGGCTCGCCGTATTGCAGGCGCTGTTGGGGGACACGCCGCAGCACGGATAAAAAGGGGTCTGGAGTAGCGATCGCTCATGTCGGCACCTTCGCAGTCGGGCGGTGCGCCGATCACTGACAAGCGTCAGCTGATCGATTACCTCGCCGCGGGATGCAAGCCGCCCGGGGAATGGCGCATCGGAACGGAGCACGAAAAATTCGTGTTCCGGCGCAAGGATCTCCGGCCCGTGCCTTACGACGGCGCGGACGGCATCCGCGCGCTCTTGGACGGCTTGCGCCGCTTCGGCTGGGAGCCGGTGCTCGACGGCGAGACCATGGTTGGCTTGAGCGAAGCCGGCGGCGGCGCCATCTCGCTCGAACCCGGCGGCCAGTTCGAATTGTCCGGCGCGCCGCTCGAAACGCTTCATCAAACCTGCGCCGAGCTGCACACGCATCTGCGCCAGGTGCGCGAGGTCGGCGAAGAACTCGGTCTCGGCATGCTGGGTCTCGGCTTCCTGCCGAAATGGCGGCGCGAGGATTGCTTCTGGATGCCAAAGCGGCGCTACGCCGTGATGCGACGCTACATGCCGACGCGCGGGAAATTCGGCATCGATATGATGCTCAGGACCTGCACCGTGCAGGTCAATCTCGATTTCGAATCCGAAGCCGACATGGTCCTGAAATCGCGCGTCAGCCTCGCTTTGCAGCCGGTGGCCGCCGTCCTCTTCGCGAATTCGCCCTTCGTCGAGGGCAGGCCCTCGGGCTATCTCAGCTATCGCAACCATGTCTGGAACGATGTCGATCCCGACCGCTCGGGCATGCTGCCCTTCGTGTTCGAGAAGGGCTTCGGCTTCGAGCGCTATGTCGATTACCTGCTCGACGTGCCGATGTACTTCGTCTATCGCGACGGCGCTTACATCGACGTGGCCGGGCAATCCTTCCGCGATTTTCTTGCCGGCAAGCTGCCAGGTCTTCCGGGCGCGATCCCGACCATGAGCGATTGGTCCGATCATCTGACGACCGTCTTTCCCGAGATTTGCATCAAGCGCTACATCGAGATGCGCGGCGCCGATGGCGGCCCTTGGGGCAATATCTGCGCGCTGCCGGCATTCTGGACCGGGCTTCTCTATGATCGCGCGTCGCTCGACGCGGCGTGGGATCTGGTCGCCGATTGGAGCCGGGAGGAGCGCGATTATTTGCGCGACGAAGGGCCGCGCCTGGGCCTCGCAACGCCGTTTCGCGGCAAGAGGCTCAACGAACTGGCGCTCGCGGTGCTCGAACTGGCCCGTGCCGGCTTGAGGCGGCGCGCCCGGCTCGATGCCTCGGCGCAGGATGAAGGCCATTTCCTGGCGCCGCTTTTCGAGATCGCGCATTCGGGCAAGACGCCGGCCGAGAGGCTCCTGGATGATTTTGCCACGCGCTGGCGCGGGAATGTCGACCCGGTCTATGTCGAAAACTGCTACTAGGCACGGCGAGACCGATCGAACGCCGATATTTTGGATTTTTGTCTCGCGGTCTCCTGCCATTGGCCGCGAGCGAGTGCGTCCGCCGACGAACCCGGGCGCAGCCCGTCGCTTGAGCAGTGCCGACTCCTAAGCGGCGAAGCCGGTCAGACCGCGGACATGAAGCAGGTCGGCGCCGTCGAATTTCGTGCCGTTTGTCGTCGCCTTCGTGAAGTCGGCGCCGGCGAGGCGGGTGTCTCTGAAATCGGCGCCCGTCAGGTCCGAACGCTGCAAATCCGTATTCACGAGCGATGCGCCCACGACCGACGCGTTGTGCAAAGACGCATCCCAAAGCCGGCACTGATCGAGATTGCTGCGACGGAGTTGATGGAAGGTGGCGCCGAGACTCACGGCGTCGAGATTCGCATCGCTGAAATCGGCGCCGCTCAAGAAGGCTTGCTGAAGCACGGCCGCGCGCATGTCGCAACGGCGGAAATCGGCTCGCTCCAGGTTCGAGAATCTCAAATCGATGACGGAGAGCCTTGCGTCGGCAAAGCGTGCGGCAGTCAGAATGCAATTCGTCAGAACCGCGCCGCTGAGATCGCGCCCCGACAGATCGACGTCGCCGAGATCAACGCCGGAAAGCTCTAATCGCTTTCCCTCGCTCCCGATCGAGCGCACCCAAGCTTCATGTGCGGCGACAAGTTGTTCAAACGGCGCATCGAGCGTGTGTATGCCCTGCGGCAAGTTGATTGCCCGGATGCATGCGGCCCGCGCCGATTCGTCAAGCACCGCGCCCAGCATGTCGGCATCGTCGAGCGTTGCCCCCGTCCACAGAATGCCTGTCAGGACGGAGCCGTGCAGGATCGAGCCCCGAAGGTTGGCCTGCGAGAGATCCACGTTCTCCAGCACGGCTCCGGTCAAATTCGCGTTGCGCAGATCGATGCGAGTCAGATTGGCGCCGCGCAGGATGGCGTTGGTGAAATCGGCGCGCATGCCGAACCCACCCGCGAGCCTCGCTCGCGTCAGATCGGCGCCGCTCAGTGTCGCGATCACAAGTTCAGCGGGGAGCGTCTCGACGTCGATCGGTAAGAGATCGCCGTTATCGTCTTGATGAAGCAATGTCCCTTCGCGAAGATCGGCCTCGACCATGACGGCGCCGCTGAGATCGGCGCCGCGCAGAATGGCGCCGCGGAGATCAGCGCGAGCGAAGTTCGCGCGTTGCAACTGCGCCATGCGGAGATCGCAGCCGAAAAGGTTGGCGCCGTTGAAATTGGTTTCTTTGGCCAGCACACGGTGCAGGCAAGCTCCGGTCAGGTCCATGCCCGAAAAATCGAGCCCCGTGAGGTCGAGACCGTTCAAATCGCGATAGGCGAGCTGGGTATTCCTCGCCTTACTCGCGCCCGAGCCGGAGTGTTCATTGCCTTCGACGATGCGCCGAAGAGCCGATAGATCAAGTTTAATCCTTTCTCTGCTCAACGGTTCGTCCTCACCGGGGGGCTGCTAAGGAAGCTCGAAAGTGACGGTCGGAGATCGATCTATTCGCCGTTGAAGTGGCCGGAATATCAGAGCGTTCATCAACCAGTTACGCGGCCGACACGCCCTGCCAGCCTCGCGGACCGCGATAGAAATCTCGGTCGCATCGTCGCTCCGGCGCGAAGCTCCTGCCGCCGGAGCGGGGCCTTCCAGCCGAGAGGAATCGCAGAGCCCGACAATTTAGGACAAAAACCGATAACGGCTTCTTAAATCTGCAAGGAGACCGCTCCCGGCAACGGTCCGCGATTCTCTCTTAGCGAAAAGGTAAGGTTAAGCTCGCGGCGGCCGCGTTGAAGCGCGCGTTGCGGCGATTTCCGCGAACTGGGCGATGTTCACCATCGACGATCGTCCCGGAGGCCTATTGAGGCGCCAAATGCGTCTCCATCCAGCGTGCGGGCTCGGCCGAGCCTTGGCGCGGCGGCAGTCCCGATAGCGACATCCAACGCGCGTTGAACCAGGCGCTGGCCGAAACCTCGATCCTGATCTTTCGCGATTCGGGCGGCCCGCCTAGACCCAGCGCCTGCCAAGGAAGCAGCGCCTCGGCGACGATGCGTGGCTGATCGGCGCCGAAATAGAGCGCCTGTGCGCCTGGGACCTTGGCGCAGCTGTTGTTCTCAGGCGTCCCGACCGCGCCTTCGCAAAGGAGCGGCTCCATGGGCGGGTAGTCGCGCGTCTTGCCCTTGGGCGGGATGAAATAGAGCGTGAAGCGCTTTATCCCCGCGCCCGCATCGAAATCGAACTCGATGCGATAGGCTTCGCTCAAGGGAAAAGAGCCGTCATAGGCGAGAAGATCGAGATCGTAATAGTCTTGGCCGATGGTCGCGAGCGCGAGCCCGTGCTCGCTCCAGGACAGATACGCCTCGCCGAACGCGACCGTGCCTTTTTGCGCAATGAGCGCCGGCAGCAGCGAGGCGGGCTTCGGCCAATCGATCAGCGAGAGATGCGCCGGATCGATGACGGCATGCGGGATGGCGAAATCCGCTCGGCCGGGGCGGGGGGGCGCCGCCGCCTGCGCGTGGATCGCGGGCAGGCGCCGGTTGGCGTCGCCCAGCGCCGTCACCAGCCGGTCGTAAGGCTGGTTGCGAATATCGACGAGGCCGAAATTGTAGTCCTCGCTGTCGGAGCGTCCGCCCAGCGGATAATCGTAATATTGGAACCAATCGAGCCCGATGATTTCGGGAATGGCGGCGAAGCGTTGCGCCGCGGCCGCGGCGCCGAGCGCGCGTTCGGCCTGGGTGTCGACGGTCATGAGATGGCCGTTATTGCTGTTGCCGGTGCGGTTCTCGCGTGCCGCGTAGAACCATTCGGAGATCAGTTCCGGCTTGCCGCGGCTCAGCCGGCGCAACCCGTCGAAGAAATAGGGCGCGAGCCAGCCTTCCGGGCTGTCGACGTTGTAATTGACGGCGAGCGCATCGACATGGGGCGCCTCGACGCGGAGAGCGGCAGGATCGTAATAGATCGGCAGCCGGTCGCCGAAGAAGAGCGCGTCGGGATCGGCTTTTTTGATCGCCGAGGCGGCGAGCGCGTAATAATGCCCGGCGACGATCCCGGTCCAGCGCTGCACCGCCTCGACGCCGTGGCCGCCCGCGCGCAGCCGGCTCGGCTTTTGCGTCTCCAAGAGCGCGTTCCAGGAATGAACGCCGGCGGGCGGCACAAAGTCGCGCGCAAAGCGCCGCCAATCGTCGTGATAGAGCGTGCGCAGCATCGCGATCCAGCGCTGCTTGGTGAAATTGCTCGCGGGTTTTTCGGCATAAAACAAAAACAGCGCGCCGCCCCACCAGCCGACTTCGTTATCCGAGAAATACCCGATGCGGTAGGGCGAGTGGCGATAGGGCGCGGTCAGCGTCTTCGCTTCTTCCTCCATTCGCGACGGCATCGCCGGATCGAACGGATCGAACCAGTGGAAGCGCGCGACGCGCCCCAATTCGAGATTGATGACGCTCGGCAGCTTCAAATCCTGCGGCGGCAGCGACCAGGCGCCGGCCGAGTTGAAGCCCCATTGTTGGAGCCGCCGACGCGTCGCCGCGATCCATTCGGGCAGGGAGCCGGCAGCCTCATGCCAATCGTAGTGCGGCCGGTCGAGGCGCGTGGCCGAAATCCCGCCATCGATCACATTGACGCCGATCGAGAAGAATTTGTCGCCGCAGGGCGTGACGAGAAAACTCGCCCCGTCTTCCCGGGTCAGGGCCCAGCGCGTCGTTCCCGCATTGTCGAGATCGCAGGCGCGCGCCGGCAGGAGCGCTGGCAACAGCAAGGCCACCGCGAGCAGCGGTAACGCCGCCCGCCGGCAAAACCTCATGCCGCCGTGCCGCCGACGGTCAGTCCGTCCATGCGCAGGGTCGGCTGGCCGACGCCCACCGGCACGCCTTGGCCATCCTTGCCGCAGGTGCCGATGCCGTGGTCCAGCGCGAGATCATTGCCGATCATGGTGATCTTGGTGAGCGCGTCCGGCCCGTTGCCGATCAGGGTCGCGCCCTTGACCGGCTTGCCGACCTTGCCGTCCTCGATGAGATAGGCTTCGGAGGCCGAGAAGACGAACTTGCCCGAGGTGATGTCGACCTGGCCGCCACCGAAATTGACCGCGTAGAGGCCCCGCTTCACCGATTGTAGGATTTCCTTCGGGTCCTTGTCGCCGGCCAGCATGTAGGTGTTGGTCATGCGCGGCATCGGCGCATAGGCGAAGCCCTGGCGCCGGCCATTGCCGGTGGGGCGCATGCCCATGAGGCGCGCGTTGAGCCGGTCCTGCATATAGCCTTTCAGAATCCCGTCCTCGATGAGCACCGTATAGGAGGAGGGCGTGCCCTCATCATCGATCGAAAGCGAGCCGCGACGGTCCGGCATGGTTCCGTCATCGACCACGGTCACGCCGGGGCCGGCGACGCGCTGGCCGATGAGGCCCGAAAAGGCCGATGTCTTCTTGCGATTGAAATCGCCCTCGAGTTCGTGTCCGACCGCCTCGTGCAGCATCACGCCGGGCCAGCCGGGGCCGAGCACGACGGTCATTTCGCCGGCCGGTGCGGGCACCGAGTCGAGATTGACGAGAGCCTGGCGCAAGGCCTCGTCGACCTCGGCCCGCCAATTGGCCGGATCGAGGAAGCGCTGATAGTCGATGCGTCCGCCGGCGCCCGAACTGCCCGTCTCCATGCGCGTGCCGTCGGTCGCGACGATGCTGACGTTCAAGCGCACCAGCGGGCGGATATCGCCGACGCGCAAGCCATCGGCGCGGATGATCTGCACCGCCTGCCATAGGCCGGAGAGCGAAGCCGAGACCTGTTTCACGCGCGGATCCTTGGCGCGGGCATAGGCGTCGATCTCGGCCAATAAGCGGGTCTTCGCCGCGAATTCGACCTGGCCCAGCGGGTTGGCGGCGGTATAGAGCTGGCGGTTGGTGCCGGCGGGCGGTGCCGCGATGGTGCCGCTCAGGCCCTGTTTGACCGCGCGCACGGTCTGGCCGGCCCGCCGGATCGCGTCCTCGCTCAGTTCCGATGCATGGGCGTAGCCGGTGGCTTCGTCCGACAAGGCGCGCAAGCCGAAACCCTGCGCGGTGTCGAACGACGCCGACTTGATCCGCCCGTCATCGAGTGTCAGGCTTTCGGATTGGCAATATTCGAGAAACAATTCGCCGTCATCCATGCCGGCGAGCGCTTCGCCGACCAGACCTTCGACGCGCGCGCGGTCCATTCCCGTCTTGGTAAAAAATACGTCGTCGGTCTGTGCGAGGTCGGTCATGCTTTCGTCTCCCGAGAGGGCTTCTTGCCATGAAGCGAGGGACAGCACCAGAGGCTTGTCCGAGATACGACATATGGGAAGCGCGGGCCGTGCCGTCATCGCGCCCGGCTTGTTTTATGCGGCATAAAGTCGCAATGATGCGGTTGGCGTCGCGCCCCCATGGGGGTTATTAGGAAGGCTGGAATTTCGGGGCGCATGGCGCGATCTGCCGGCGGCCGAGCGAGGGGCGTGAAGGGTATGGGATTGATTCGGAAATTGGCGCGATCGGGATCGGCGATGCGGGCGCAACGCGTCTTCGAGGCGGCGCTAGGCGGCGCGATGCTTGCCGCCGCCTGGGTCCAACTGGCCATGGCGGAAGAGCCCCGTCCCTGGGAGATGGGTATGGTGCAGGGCGCGACCCCGGTTCGCGACCGCATCGACGCCTTCCACAACGAGTTGCTCGTCATCATCACGGCGATCACGATCTTCGTGCTGGGGCTGCTCATCTATGTGATGTGGCGCTTCAATGCCAAGCGCAATCCGGTCCCTTCGAAGACCACGCACAATACCCTGCTCGAAGTCGTCTGGACGACCGTGCCGCTTCTCATCCTGGTCGCGATCTGGTGGCCGTCGATCAAGCTGCTCTATTTCGAGGATCGCACCCAGCATGCCGACCTGACGCTGAAGGTTACCGGGCATCAATGGTACTGGTCCTACGAATATCCCGACCAGGGCGGCTTCGCCTTCGACAGCAACATGCTGCCCGACGAAGAAGCGGCAAAGGAGGGCAAGCTGCGCCTCCTGAGCGTCGATAATCCGGTCGTGCTGCCGGTTGGCGCCGTGGTGCGCCTTCTCATCACCGGCACGGACGTCATTCACAGCTGGTACCTGCCCTCCGCGGGGGTGCAGGAATACGCAGTGATCGGCCGCACCAACGAAAGCTGGATGCAATTCGAGAAGACCGGGACCTATTACGGTCAGTGCAACCAGATCTGCGGCATCAATCACTCCTTCATGCCGATCGAGATCCAGGTAGTCTCGAAGCCCGCCTTCGACACTTGGGTGGCACAGGCGAAGAAGAAATTCGCGAATGACGGCAATCAGCCGGGCACGATGCACATGGCCCAGGCGGCCAACTAGGAACCGACTTCAGGTATTTCGCGAGGAGCGAGCGATGGCATATGGAACTCACGCGCACGGCCACGACGACGCGCACGGCGCGGGTCACGGCGATCACGTCCCCGGCTTCTGGACACGCTGGCTGTTCTCGACGAACCACAAGGATATCGGCACGCTCTACATCATCTTCGCGATCTGTGCCGGGCTCGTCGGCGGCGCCTTTTCGATTATCATGCGCATCAATCTGGCGACGCCGGGCGATCCGCTCTTCCACAACGATCACCAGCTTTACAACGTCATCATCACCGCGCATGGCCTCATCATGGTGTTCTTCCTGGTGATGCCGGCCTTGATCGGCGGATTCGGCAACTGGTTCGTGCCGCTGATGATCGGCGCGCCGGACATGGCGTTCCCGCGCATGAACAACATCAGCTTCTGGCTGCTGGTCCCGTCGATCCTGTTGCTCGTGGGCTCCACCATGGTCGGCGATCCGGCCGGCGCCGGCGTGGGCTGGACGGTCTATCCGCCCTTGTCCGCGAAGATAGGGCATCCCGGGCCCGCCGTCGACATGGCGATCTTCTCGCTGCACCTTGCCGGCGCTTCCTCGATCATGGGGGCGATCAACTTCATCACCACCATCTTCAACATGCGCGCGCCGGGCATGACCTTGCACAAGATGCCGCTTTTCGTGTGGTCGATCCTGGTGACGGCCTTCCTGCTTCTCTTGTCGCTGCCGGTGTTGGCGGGCGCGATCACCATGCTGCTGACCGATCGCAATTTCGGAACCAGCTTCTTCGATCCGGCGGGCGGCGGCGATCCGCTGCTCTTCCTCAACTTGTTCTGGTTCTTCGGGCACCCCGAAGTCTACATCATGATTCTGCCGGCCTTCGGCATCATCAGCCAGGTCATCTCGACCTTCTCGAAGAAACCGATCTTCGGCTATCTCGGCATGGCCTATGCCATGGTGTCGATCGGCGTCGTGGGCTTCGTCGTCTGGGCCCACCACATGTACACCACCGGGATCAGCGTCGACACCCAGGCCTATTTCACCACCGCCACCATGGTCATCGCGGTGCCGACGGGCATCAAGATCTTTTCCTGGATCGCGACGATGTGGGAGGGTTCGATCGAGTTCAAGACGCCGATGCTCTGGGCGATCGGGTTCCTTTTCCTCTTCACCGTCGGCGGCGTCACCGGCGTCGTGCTGTCCAATGCGGGCGTCGATCACTATCTGCACAACACCTATTACGTGGTGGCGCATTTCCATTACGTGCTCAGCCTCGGCGCGGTGTTCGGGCTTTTCGCCGGCTTCTACTATTGGATCGGCAAGATGTCGGGCCGGCAATACAACGAGACCTTCGGACAGATCCATTTCTGGACGACCTTCATCGGCGTCAATCTCACCTTCTTCCCGATGCACTTCCTCGGTCTCGCCGGCATGCCGCGGCGCATCAGCGATTATCCCGATGCCTTCGCCGGCTGGAATATGGTGGCGTCGCTCGGCTCGTACCTCTCGGGCGCTTCGACCTTGTTCTTCGTCTTCATCATTTTCCACACGCTCTTCGCGGGCAAGCGCGTGGGGGCCAATCCGTGGGGCGAAGGCGCGACGACGCTCGAATGGACCCTGTCCTCGCCGCCGCCCTTCCACAGCTACGATGAGCTGCCGGTGATCGCGTCCGCGCCGGGCCACTGAGCAGAAGGAATCTCGCGCTCGTGGCAGATATATCCGCCGCCGGACTCGCACCGCCGCGGATCGAGCGCGTCCGCCTCGTCGCGGCGCCTTCGGTCCCGAGCACGCTCGTGCCGGCGATCGGCGATTACATCGCGCTGCTGAAGCCGCGGGTGATGTCGCTGGTCGTATTCACCGGATGGGTCGGGCTCCATCTCGCGCCGGGACATCTTCATCCGGTGCTCGCTTTCACGGCTGTCCTGTGCATCGCCGTCGCCGCGGGCGCGGCGGGCGCCATCAACATGTGGTATGAGCGCGACATCGACGCGATGATGGAGCGCACGCGCAACCGTCCCTTGCCGGCCGGGCGCATGGCGCCGGGCGACGCGCTCGGCTTCGGGATCGTGCTCGCGGCGGGCTCGGTGCTGCTGATGGGGCTCGCGCTCAATGTCGTGGCCGCCTTGCTGCTCGCGCTCACCATCTGCTTCTACGTCTTCGTCTACACCGTCTGGCTGAAGCGCCGCACGCCGCAGAACATCGTCATTGGCGGGGCGGCGGGTGCCTTTCCGCCGCTCGTCGGCTGGGCCGCCGCGACCGGTCAGGTCGCGATCCCGGCCCTGGCGCTCTTCGCGCTGATCTTCTTCTGGACGCCGCCTCATTTCTGGGCGCTCTCGCTCTATCGCGCCGGCGATTACGCCAAGGCCGGCGTGCCGATGATGCCGGTCGTGGCCGGCGCCCGCGAGACCAAGAAGCAGATGCTGCTTTACACGATCGTGCTCTGGCCGGTCGCCCTGGCGCCCACCTTGCTGGGCGTCGCCGGCTGGGCCTATGGCGCGGCCGCGCTCGCGCTCTCCGTGCTGTTCACGATCCTTGCGCTCAAGGTGATGCGCGATCCGGGCGAGCGCGCGGCCAAGCAGATGTTCGGCTTCTCGATCCTTTATCTTTTCCTGCTCTTCGCGCTGCTGGTGGCGGACCGGGCCCCCGGAATTGCGGCTGCGATGGGGTCATGAATCGGATCGCCGCGATGGATGACGGGCACAAGCGGCAGCGCGGCAAGAATCTCGCGCTTCTCGGCGTCCTTCTGGCGCTGATCGCTCTGCTTTACTTCGTCACCATGGCGCGGCTGGGAGGGCTGCCATGAGCGCGCAGCGCGATCCGCGCGCCAGCCAGGGCGGCAAGCGCGTCACCGCCGTTGCCTTGCTTGGCATCGTCGGCGCGATGACGGTGCTGGTGGCGTTTTCGGCGCCGCTCTATCGCCTCTTTTGCGGCGCGACCGGGTATAACGGTACGACGCAGCGTGCCGCCGCCGCGCCCGGCGACGTTGTGTCTGACCGCGTCATTACCGTGCGGTTCAATTCCAGCGTGGCGCCGGGGCTCGATTGGGAATTCCATCCCGAGCAAGCCTCGGTCGATGTCCATCCCGGCGAGACCAAGATCATTCGCTACCGCGCCGCCAATTTCAGCAAGCAAGCCACGACCGGTACGGCCACGTTCAATGTGACGCCGGCCAAGGCGGGGATCTATTTCGACAAACTGCAATGCTTTTGTTTCAGCGCGCAGCACCTGAACCCGGGCGAGAGCGCCGATCTCGCCGTCCAGTTCTTCGTCGATCCGGACATCGCGAAGGACGCCAACGCGGCCGATGTCGATACGATTACCTTGAGCTATACGATGTTCCGCGCGAAGGATGACGGCGCCGAGCCCGCGCGCGCCGCCGAACTTCCTACGACCGCTCCCACCAATTGATGGTTGAGGCCAGAAAATGACCACCGAACCCGTCGAGCACGCCGATTTCCACGGCCACAAGCATCCCTACCACCTGGTCGATCCGTCGCCTTGGCCCATCGTCGGCGCGGGTGTGGCGGGCCTCCTGGCCGGTGGCGCCGTCCTTTTCATGCATGGTTATGGCTGGGAAGTGATGGCGCTCGGCTTCCTGGGCGTGCTGGGCGTCATGTTCGTGTGGTGGCGCGACGTCATCCGCGAGGCGGTCTATGGCGGCTATCACAATCCGGTCGTTCAGATCGGCCTGCGCTTCGGCATGGCGCTGTTCATCGCCTCGGAGGTGATGTTCTTCGCCGCTTTCTTCTGGGCCTTTTTCAGCGCGGCGCTGTTCCCGACCGCCGCCACGGGCGGTGTATGGCCGCCCAAGGGCATTCATCCCTTCGATCCGTTCGAGATCCCCTTTCTCAACACGCTGATCCTCCTCACCTCGGGCACGACCGTCACCTGGGCGCATCACGCGCTCCTGGAAGGCGACCGCAAGGGCCTCATTCGCGGCCTTGCCGTCACGGTCTTCCTGGGTGTGTGCTTCACATCGCTGCAGGCCTACGAATACAGCCACGCGGCCTTCGGCTTCACCCAGGGGATCTATCCCTCGACCTTCTTCATGGCGACCGGTTTCCATGGCGCCCATGTGATCATCGGCACGACCTTCCTCGCTGTCTGCCTCATCCGCGCGATCAAGGGCCACTTCCGGCCGGATCATCATTTCGGCTTCGAGGCGGCGGCATGGTACTGGCATTTCGTCGACGTGGTCTGGCTGTTCCTCTTCATCTGCGTCTATTGGTGGGGCGGCGGCAGCGCGATCGGCGCCGAATAAGCCGATGAATGGGGCGGGTGCCTATCCGCCGATTTCCACGCTCCGGGTGGCGCTCTCGTGCCGGTGCCCGCGCTGCGGCAAGGGCAAGCTTTATAATGGCCTGCTCGCCGTCGCCCCGCGCTGCGGCGAATGCGATCTCGACCTGGCGTCGGAGGATGCCGGAGACGGGCCGGCGGTCCTGGTTATCTTGATTCTAGGCGCGCTCGTCGTGATCTGCGCGACATTGGTCGAGCTCGCCTTCGCGCCGCCGCTTTGGGTGCATATCATCCTCTGGACGGCGTTCATCTTCGGTGGCGCCATTTGGATGCTGCGGGTGATGAAGGCCTGGCTCATCGCCATGCAATACCGCCATCACCTCTTGGACGGTCCTTCGCGCGAACGCGGCGCCTGATAGTGGTGGCGCGCGCATCCTTGTTGTGGCCGTCATTCTGGGCCGGTATCGGGTTTCTCCTTCTTCTGGGCCTCGGCACCTGGCAGCTCGAGCGGCTGCAATGGAAGGAAGCGCTGATCGCGCAACGCCAGGCGGCGCTCCACGCCGCGCCGGTCGCGCTGCCTCCTTCGCTCGATGCCGCCCGCGCGCTCGAATTCCATCCGGTGCGCGCCGAAGGCGAATTCCTCAACGCGCACGAGCTTTATCTGAACGCGCAATCCTTGCGCGGCGATCCCGGTTTTCACATCGTCACGCCCTTGCTGCTGGCGGACGGCTCGGCCTTGCTGATCGATCGCGGCTTCGTTCCGACCGACCGTCAAGCGCCGGCGACGCGCCAAGCGGGCGAGCCCCAGGGCCAGGTCAGCGTCGTCGGACTCTTGCGCCTCCCGCCTTCGAGCAAGGGGTGGTTCACGCCTGACAACGAGCCTCAGAAGGATTCCTGGTTCTCGATCGATCTCCCGGCGATGGCCAAGGCCGCTGGCGTCTCGCGCGTCTTGCCGTTCTATATCGATGCCGATGCGACGCCCAATCCCGGCGGGTGGCCTGAAGGCGGGCAGACCATCACCGATCTGCCCAACGACCATCTGCAATACGCCATCACTTGGTATGCCTTGGCGCTGGCGCTGGTCGTGATCTATATCCGGTTCGCGCGCCGCCGCCTGGGAGAGCGACACTGAATCGAAGCCCCTATAGCCAACTCGAAACCCGCTTTCGGCGCCTCGGCACATTGCGCGAGGCGCAGGCCGTGTTGCATTGGGATTTGGCGACGCAGATGCCCGAAGGTGGAGCCGCCGCGCGTGCCGAGCAGCTCGCGGGGCTGAAGCTCGTCTGCCACGAGATCGTGACCGATCCGGCCATGCCCGATCTCTTGGCGGGGGCCGAAGCCCAGAACGATCTCGATTTATGGCAGCGCGCCAATCTGCGCGAGATACGGCGCTCCTGGCTGCACGCCGCCGCCGTGCCATCCGATCTCGTCGAGGCGTTCTCGAAGGCGTGCTCGGTCTGCGAGATGGCGTGGCGCCAGGCACGCCCGGCCAATGATTTCGCCGGCATCCTCCCGGCGCTCGCGCGCGTTCTCGATCTCACCCGCGAGATCGCCGCGCTCAAGGCCGATCGTCTCGGTAAATCGCCCTACGATGCGCTGCTCGACCAATACGAGCCCGATGGATCGACGGCCGCAATCGACGCGGTCTTCGATCCCTTGGCGCGCGCCTTGCCGGCGCTCATCGACGCGGCGCTTGATGTGCAATCGCGCGGCCCCGCGCCGGTGCCGCCCCAGGGGCCGTTCCCGATCGCGGCGCAGCGCGAGCTTGGCGTCAAGCTCATGGAGCGGCTGGGCTTCGATTTCAATCATGGCAGGCTCGACATCAGCCTTCACCCCTTCTGCGGCGGCACGCCCGACGATGTGCGTATCACGACGCGCTACGATGAAAGCGATTTCCGCCGCGCGCTCATGGGCGTGCTGCACGAAACCGGCCACGCGCTCTACGAGCGCGGCCTGCCCGAGGCTTGGCGCCGCCAGCCGGTGGGGAAGGCGCGCGGCATGGGATTGCATGAAAGCCAATCGCTTTTGGTCGAGATGCAGGTCTGCCGCTCGCGCGCCTTCCATGATTTCGCGGCGCCCATCCTGCGCGAAACCTTCGGCCGAAGCGGACCCGAATGGGAGAGCGACAATCTCTACCGCCTCGATACGCGCGTCGAGCGCAGCCTCATCCGTGTCGACGCCGACGAGGTGACCTATCCGGGCCATGTGATCCTGCGCTATCGGCTCGAGCGCGCGCTGCTCTCGGGCGATTTGGCTCTCGCGGATCTGCCGGGCGCGTGGAACGATGCGATGCGCGCGCTCATCGGCCTCGTGCCGCCGGACGACCGGCAAGGCTGTTTGCAGGACATCCATTGGTATGACGGCGCCTTCGGGTATTTTCCGACCTATACGCTCGGCGCCATGACGGCGGCGCAGCTTTTCGATGCGGCGACGCGGGCCGATCCGGAAATCCTGCCGGGGATCGAAATAGGAGAATTCGCGCCGCTCTTTGCGTGGCTGCGCGCCAATGTGCACGGCAAGGCTTCGTGCTATTCAAGCGCCGAGATCATCGCGCAGGCGACCGGCAAGCCGCTCGACGCGGCCATTTTCGAGCGCCACTTGCGGGCGCGCTATCTCGACGCCTAATCTCGCGACGCCGAAAAAAGGAGCTGCTTCGATGCCGAATTTCGTCCTCATTGCCGAATTAGAGGTAAAGCCCGAAAGCGTCGCCGCGTTTGTGCCGCTCATCCTCGCCAATGCCCAGGCCTCGGTCGCGAAAGAGCCCGGCTGTCTGCAATTCGACGTGACGCAGCAGGCGGACGACCCGACGAAATTCGCGCTCTACGAGGTCTATGCCGACGCGGCCGCCTTCGACGCGCATGGCAACATGCCGCATGTGCGCGAATTCTTCGGCGCCGCCAAGGACATGATCGTCGGCCGGGGCGCGCGGCGGCTGACGCGGCTCGCCGGGTTTCACAAGCATTGACGGGGTCCGCGTCCGCACGATGAGCGTTGAGATCGGCCAGCGTCGGCTGCGGGTGCATTCCGTCACCTGGGAAGCCGAAGGCATCCATTCCTACGATCTGCGCGATCCCGACGGCGGCGAGCTTCCCGCCTTCGCCGCCGGCGCGCATATCGATCTTCATCTGCCGAGCGGCGTTGTGCGCTCTTACTCGCTCGTCAATCCTCAAGAGCAGCGGCGGCGTTATGTGATCGCGGTGCAGAAGGACCGCGCGAGCCGCGGCGGCTCGAGCTGGGTGCATGACCAGCTGCGCGTCGGCGAGATGATCCCGGTCGCCGGCCCGCGCAACAATTTTCCGCTTGCCGAGGATGCCGCGCATTCGCTCTTCATTGCCGGCGGCATCGGCATCACGCCGCTTTGGTGCATGATCCAGCGCCTCGTGGCGCTCGGGAAGCCCTTCGATCTCTATGACTGCGTGCGCACGCGCAAGGAAGCGGCCTTCCGCGATCCGATCGCGGCGGTCGCGGCCCAACCCGGCGCCAAGGTCGTCTTCAATTTCGACGGCGAGCCGGGGGGCAAGATGCTCGATATCGTTTCGGTGGTGGCGAACGCCGCGCCGACGACGCATCTCTATTGCTGCGGACCGTTGCCGATGCTGGCGGCCTTCGAGGAGGCGACGAAGGATCTGCCGCGCGAGCGCGTCCATGTCGAATATTTCACGGCAAAGGAAGCGCCGGCGGCCGCGGGCGGCTTTACGGTGGTGCTGGCGAAGACCGGCAAGAGCTTCACCATCGCACCGGGCAAGACCATCCTCGAGACCCTGACCGATGCCGGGCTCGACGTGCCGTCCTCCTGTCTCGAAGGCGTATGCGGGACTTGCGAGACCAAAGTGCTCGAAGGCATTCCCGACCATCGCGACGTCGTGCTCACCGAAGCCGAGCGCAAGGCGAGCAAGACCATGATGATCTGCTGCTCCGGATCGAAGAGCGAGAAGCTGGTGCTGGATCTGTGATCGGCTCGGGCTTTGGTGCGCTGGTGGGCCGCCCCCCGCCTTGAACAGGTGTTGGCGCACCCCACCTCTTGATCTCGCGTACGCGAAAAGCGTGGAACCGGGCTCCCGTCGATCGCCCGGCGACTGTAAAAATTACAAAAAGAACCCAATTTGTTGAGATTTTTCAGGGCGCGGCGCGAAGATCGGGCTTTGGAAGCGCCGCCAAGCGGCCCGTTGCGGGCAAGGCTGGCCGGGTCTAGGCTCTTTTGGTTTCGCGCGCATTCGGGATCAGATTTTGCCCTATAGCAGCACCCGCGACGCCAGGCGACCGCCGGAATTCTTGCTCTTCGACGAGGTTCTTCTCGCGGGGCTTGCGCCGGATGGCGGGCTCTATGTGCCCGAGGCCTGGCCGCAACTTCGTCCCGAAGATCTGCGTGCGCTGCGCGGCCAGTCCTATGCCGAGATCGCCGCCCGGGTGATGGCGCCGTTCCTCGACGGCACGATCGCGCCGCTCGATTGGCAAAAGATGGTCGCCGACGCGTATCGCTCTTTCGACGATCCGGCGGTCGCGCCGCTCAAGGATCTGGGCGACGGGCTCTACCTCTTGGAGCTCTTTCACGGCCCGACTCTCGCCTTCAAGGATTTTGCGCTTCAGCTCGTGGGCCGGCTCTTCGATCATGTGCTGGCCAAACGTCGCGCCTGCGTCACGATCGTCGGCGCGACGTCGGGCGATACCGGCTCGGCGGCGATCGCCGCCTGCCGCGATCGCGAGGCGATCGACATCTTCATGCTCTATCCCAAGGGCCGGATCGCCGAAATGCAGCGCCGGCAGATGACGACCGTGACGGCGGACAATGTGCATGCAATCGCCATCGACGGCACTTTCGATGATTGCCAGGATCTCGTGAAGGCGATGTTCGCCGACGCGAAGTTCCGGCGCGAGCTCGCGCTGTCCGCGGTCAATTCGATCAATTGGGCCCGCATCATGGCCCAGATCGTCTACTACGTCGCAAGCGCGGTGACGCTCGGCGCACCCGAGCGCTCGGTCGCGTTTTCGGTGCCGACCGGAAATTTCGGGAATGTCTATGCCGCCCATGTCGCGCGCCGTATGGGCCTGCCGATCGCCGAGCTGGTCATCGGCACCAATCGCAACGACATCCTCGCGCGTTTCATCAATGACGGCGTCATGACCATCGGCGCGGTCGAGCCGTCGCTCTCGCCGAGCATGGATATTCAGGTCGCGAGCAATTTCGAGCGGCTCTATTTCGAGCTGACGGGCGGCGACGCGGCCCGGGTGGCCGAGGCGATGACCTCGTTCCGCCGCAGCGGAACTCTCCCGGCTTCGCGCGCCGAATGGCAGCAAGCCGCCAGGCTCTTCGCGGCCCATCGCGTCGACGATCAGGGCATCCTTGCGGAAATCGCCGCTACCTATCGGGCCACGGGTGTCATCCTCGATCCGCATGGCGCGGTGGCGGTTGCCGCCGCCCGTGCCAAGCGCACGGATCGCAGCGTCCCGATGGTGGCGCTGGCAACGGCGCATCCGGCGAAATTCCCTGACGCTGTCGAACGCGCGATCGGCAGGAAGCCCGAACTGCCGGCACGGCTGGCGCAGGTCTCGACGATCCCGGAGCGCGCGCCCTCTTTGCCGAATGATCTGGCCGCGGTCGAGGATTTCGTTCGCGCCCATGCCCGCGCAGTTCTCGCCGGAGCGGCGCCATGACGGTGATGGTCAGCCGGCTTGCCAACGGCATGCGCGTCGTGACCGACCGGATGGACTCGGTCGAGACGGTCTCGATCGGCGTCTGGGTCGATGTCGGCACGCGGCACGAGCCGGCCGCGATCAACGGCGTCGCCCATCTGCTGGAGCATATGGCGTTCAAAGGCACCAAGCGCCGCAGCGCGCTCGACATCGCGGCGGAGATCGAGGCGGTCGGCGGCCATGTCAATGCCTATACCTCGCGCGAACACACCGCCTATTACGCCAAGATGTTGAAGGCGGATGTCGGGCTTGCGGTCGATATTCTCGCCGATATCCTGCAACACTCGACCTTCGAGGCCGCGGAGCTCGAGCGCGAGCGCACGGTGATCCTGCAAGAGATCGGCCAGGCCCAGGATACGCCCGACGATATCATCTACGATTTGTTCCAGGAACGCGCCTTTCCCGATCAGCCGATGGGACAGCCCGTCCTGGGTCGCACCGAGATCATCAAGCAGCTCGGCCGCGAAAGCGTCGCCGACTACCAAAAGAGCACCTATGCCGCGCCGGGCATGATGCTGGTCGCGGCGGGCAATGTCGCGCATGAGACGCTTGTCGGCCTGGCCGAGCGTGCGTTTTCCGCGCTCTCCGCCCAGAGCGCGGCAAAAACCGAGCCGGCGCGCTACGTTGGCGGCGATCTGCGCCAGCAGCGCGATCTGGAGCAGGTCCATATCCTCCTGGGTTTCCCCGGCTTCGCCTTCGCCGATCGCGACTATTACGCGGCTTCCGTGCTCTCGACGGCGTTGGGCGGCGGCATGTCCTCGCGCCTCTTCCAGGAAATCCGCGAGAAGCGGGGTCTCGTCTACTCGATCTACTCGTTCAGCCACAGCTACAGCGATGGCGGCGTGTTCGGCATCTATGCCGGGACGGGCGAGAACGAGGCGGCCGAGCTGCTCCCCGTCTTGACCGCCGAGATCCGCAAGCTCGAAGCGGGCCTTCTTCCAGCCGAGCTCGAGCGGGCGCGGGCGCAGCTCAAAGCCGGGCTCCTCATGTCGCTCGAAGGAACCTCGGCGCGGTGCGAGCAGCAGGCAAGCCATATGCTGGTTTTCGGTCGGCCGCTCGACCCGGCGGAGCTGGTCCGTCATATCGACGCCGTCGACGAAGATGCGGTGATTCGCGTCGCGCGGCGGCTCACCAATACCGTCCCGACGCTCACCGCGCTCGGGCCGATCGGCAGGATCGAGGATTACGCGCACCTCGTCGAACAACTGAGACATTGAAGCGGGGGGCGGGGGCGGGGGTGGCGCTCGATCTGCTTCGGTTGCAACGCCTGTTCGGCACGGCACCGCCCCCTTTTCATCTCGCGGGACGGCGCGTGGCCCTGCGCGCGCCCGATCGCCAGGACTGGCAGGCTTGGGCGGAGCTTCGCGAGGCGTCGCGCGCTTTCCTCACGCCGTGGGAGCCGATTTGGAGCGATGACGCCCTGTCGCGCGCGGCCTTCCGGCGCCGGCTTGCGCGCTATGCGCTCGAATGGCACAGCGACCAAGGCTACACCTTTCTGCTCTTTCGCGCGGAAGACGGCGCGCAGCTGGGCGGCATCAGCCTCACCAATGTCCGTCGCGGCGTCGCCGAGAGCTGCAGCATCGGCTATTGGATCGGCGAGCGCTATGCGCATCAGGGCTATATGACCGAGGGGCTCGAGCTCACGCTGAAATTCGCATTCGAGCGGCTCCGGCTGCACCGGGTCGAAGCCGCCTGCCTGCCTCACAACGTGCGGAGCCGCGCGCTGTTGCGCAAAACCGGATTCCGCGAGGAAGGCTATGCGCGCGAATATCTCTGCATCAACGGCCAGTGGCAGGACCACGTGCTGTTCGGCATGCTCGCCGGCGAATGGCAGAAGCGTAGCACCTGACGTGCGAAGCGGAAAAATCCCGTAGCACCTGACGTGCGAAGCCAAGAAATCCCGTAGCACCTGACGTGCGAAGCGCAGCCCCGCTTTAGGCGTGACCGGCGTCGCCCGAGAGCGCGGAAGGGTCGATCCCCAGCTTGCCGAGCGCACGGCGCCACTTATCCTGGAGCCCTTCGTCGAAGATAAGATCGTCATCGGCGGCGACGTGGAGCCAGCCATTGGATTGGATCTCGATGTCGAGCTGGCCGGGGCCCCAGCCGGCATAGCCCAAGGCCAGCAGGCGTCGCCGCGGTCCCTCGCCGCTCGTGATCGCGCGCAGAATATCCAGGGTCGCGGTGAGACCGATGTGCGTGCCCACCACCAGTGTCGCGGGCTCGGTGTAATCGGCGGAATGAAGCACGAAGCCGCGGCCGGACTCGACCGGGCCGCCGAAATGAACCGGCGTGCCGCGGAAACCGTCGCTGGCGAGGCCGAGTTGACTCAGCACCTCCTCGATCGAGGGTTGCTCGACGATCTTGTTGATAACGAGGCCCATCGCGCCATCGGGATTATGCGCGCACATGAAGATCACCGATCGCGCAAAGCGCGGATCCTGCATTTGCGGCATGGCGATGAGTAATTGTCCGGCGAGCGACGTCACGGTCAATTTTTCCTTGTCATAGGTATTTGAGATAGGCGAGGCCGTTCTGGCTTGCAAGCGCCCGAGCGGCGCCCGCGCGCCCCGCCTCCCGGCCGTGATTTTGACGAATTCGTGACCCTTGGCGGGCGGGTGGAAGCCTATATAAGGGGGGCATGAAGCGTTTGCGAATCAATGCGCTGGGGTGGTTTTTGGGGATCGGCGCCGCGGCGCTGTCGCTGCCCGCCCTTGCCCAGACGGATGCGGCTTCGCCCTGGTTTCAAACCGACCAGGGCAAGGTGCGTCTCATCGCCGCGCAAGCCGCGGTGGGCGGTGCACAAAACGTCGAGCTCGGCCTCGAATTCGAGCTCGCGCCGCATTGGAAAATCTATTGGCGTGCGCCCGGCGATGCCGGCTATCCGCCGCATCTCGATTGGGCCGGGTCCGACAATCTTGCCGGGGCGACGATCGAATGGCCCGCGCCCGAGCGCTTCTCGGTGCTGGGACTGGAGACCGTCGGCTATAGCGGCACGGTCGTCTTGCCGATCCGGGCGGGGCTCGCGCATGCCGATGCCCCGCTCCGTCTTCGCACCCAGCTCGACTACCTGACCTGCAGCGAGGTTTGCGTTCCCTATAAGACGACGCTGGCGCTCGATCTTCCGGCTCAAGGCGAGGGGACGGCCTATGCGCCGCTCATCGCGCGCTACCAGGCGCTCGTGCCGGATGACGGCAAGGCGGCGGGGATTGCGCTTGAGAGCGCGGTCTTGCGCGCCGGCAATGCGCCGCTGCTCGAATTGCGCGTGCGGAACACGCGTCCCCTGACCGCACCGGATGCGTTCATCGAATTGCCGCAGGCGGTCGGCTTCGGCGCGCCCATCGCGGCGACGCTGGAAACCGGCGAGACCCTCCTGAGCGTGCCCGTCAGCGGCGATTGGGCCTCGCTGGAAGCGCGCCCGCTCCGGGTGACGCTCATCGACGGTGCGCGCGCGATGAGCGGCACGGTCACGCCGGTGCGAGGCCCCGATATCGTCGACCTGGCGACATTGGTGACGATGCTCGGCTTGGCGCTGCTGGGGGGGCTCATCCTCAATCTGATGCCCTGCGTCTTGCCGGTTCTCTCGCTCAAGCTGCTCGCCGCCCTGCCCAAGGAAGGCCAGAGCACCCGCGCCGTAAGACGCGGCTTTCTCGGCACGGCCGCGGGCATCGTCCTCTCCTTCTTCGTGCTGGCCGCGGTCAGTGCGGGGCTCAAGGCGGCGGGTCTTGCGGTCGGATGGGGCGTGCAATTCCAGAATCCGTATTTTCTCGTCTTCCTGATCGCGGTCCTGACCTTCTTTGCCTGCAATCTTTGGGGATTGTTCGAGGTGCTGTTGCCGCCGGGCGTCGCCGCGCTGGGCGAGCGCGCCAATCTGGGTAGTTTCGCGACCGGCGCCTTCGCCACGCTCTTGGCGATCCCATGCTCGGCGCCCTTTCTCGGCACGGCGCTGGGCTTTGCGCTCAGTGCCGGCCCGCGCGAGATCATCGCGATCTTCCTCGCGCTCGGGATCGGGATGGCCTCGCCCTATCTGTTCGTTGCCGCCGTGCCGCGGCTCGCGGCTTTGCTGCCGCAGCCCGGACGCTGGATGATCCATCTCCGCCGGGTTCTCGGGATCTTGCTGGCGGCAAGCGCGCTCTGGCTGCTCTTCGTCCTCGAGGGCGAGATCGGTCTCCGCGCCACGCTCGGCGTTGCGGCATTGATGGGCGTGGTGGGCGCAACGCTCGCCTGGCTGCGGGAGACCGGACCGCGCCGCGCGACCTTGATCGTGGCGCTCCTGGCCGCCATGCTCATCCCGGCCGCGGCGCGGCCCCCCGTTCAGCCCGTCGCGGCCGACGGGATCTGGCGCGATTTCGATCCCGCCACGATCGCCGCGCTCGTCCGCGACGGCAATGTCGTCTTCGTCGACGTCACCGCCGATTGGTGCCTCACTTGCAAGGTGAATGAGCGTCTGGTGCTGGACGCGGCCAGCGTGCGACGGGCACTCAATCGTCCCAAGGTGATCGCGATGCGCGCCGATTGGACGAGGCCCGACCCGGCGATCGCCGCCTATCTCAACCGCTTCAAACGCTACGGCATTCCGTTCAACGCGGTCTACGGGCCGGGAGCGCCCGGCGGCTTGCCGCTGCCCGAATTGCTGACGACGGGCATGGTCACGCGCGCGCTGGCCGAGGCCACGCGACGCTGAGCGGGAGCATGCCCGTGCTTGGGGGCGTGATTTTTCCTCGTCGACCCGCTATGGTGTGCGCCTTGCTGACAAGACTAAGGAGGCGGCGATGACAATCGCGGTAGGCGACAAGGTTCCCTCGGCCAAGCTCAAGACGATGACCGCCGAAGGTCCCAAGGACATTTCCACCGACGAAATTTTCGCCGGCAAGAAAGTGGTGCTGTTCGCCGTGCCCGGCGCCTTCACGCCGACCTGCTCGGCCAAGCATCTGCCGGGCTTCGTCGAGAAAGCGGCGCAGATCAAGGCGAAGGGCGTCGACACCATCGCCTGCCTTGCGGTCAACGATGCCTTCGTGATGGGAGCGTGGGGCAAGGCTCAGAACACCGACGGCAAGGTGCTCATGCTGGCCGACGGCGCTGCCGCCTTCACCAAGCAATTGGGGCTCGATCTCGATCTGACCGGCCCCGGAATGGGCATCCGCTCGAAGCGCTACGCGATGGTCGTGGAGAACGGCGTCGTCAAGGCGCTGAACGTCGAAGCGCCCGGCGCGTTCGAAGTGTCGAGCGCCGACGCGATGCTGCGCGCGCTGTAAGCTTTTTCGCTCGGCAAATCGCTCGGCTCGCGCAACTACGGGCTAGCGCGACTTATTCCGGGAGCCCGCGCGCCTGCTCAACGCCTTGTCGGGCGAGGGCGTCGGCACGCTCGTTCTCCGGGTGCCCCGAATGGCCCCGGACCCAATGCCACTCGACGCGATGGCGCTCGAGCGCGGTTTCGAGCCGTTGCCAGAGATCGACGTTCTTCACCGGCTTTTTATCGGCGGTCTTCCACCCGTTCACTTTCCATCTGTGGATGTAGCGGGTGATGCCTTCGCGCAGATACATGCTGTCGGTGTGAAGCCGCACCTCGCTCGGCCGTTTCAGCGCTTCGAGCGCAGCGATCGCCGCCATCATCTCCATGCGATTGTTGGTGGTCGGGTTGGCCGAGCCCGAAAGCTCCTTCTCGTGCCCGTCCGCGATCAGGAGCGCGCCCCAGCCGCCGGGGCCGGGATTGCCGCTGCAGGCGCCGTCCGTGTAGATGTCGATCGTGGGCGCCGCCCCCTTCGTCACGGGTCGAGTTCGTAGGCGCGGCTCTGGGTCACGCCGCGATGGAAGCGCAGCTTCATCAGGTATTCGCGCGGATCCTTGGGGCTCACCATTGCGCCTGCCGGGTGGTGCAACCGGTCGTAAAGCCGCGTCAGCAGAAAGCGCAACGCGCTGCCGCGCGCGAGAAGCGGCAACGCGTCGAACTCCCCCGCGTTGAACGGGCGTTGGCTGCGATAATTGCCGAGCAGCAGGCGCGCCTTGGTAATGTTGAAGCTGCCGTCGCTTTCGAAGCACCAGGCGTTGAGGCAGATCGCCACGTCATAAGCGAACGCGTCATTGCATGCGAAATAGAAGTCGATGATGCCCGAGACCGCTTCGCCGCGGAAAAAGACGTTGTCGGGGAAGAGATCGGCGTGAATGACGCCCTGCGGCAGGCCCTGCGGCCAAAGCTGTTCGAGTTCGGCGATCTCCGCGCCGAGTTCGGCGCCAAGCCCGGGCTCGATTTCGTCTGCGCGCGGGCGGCAGGCCTCGTAAAGCGTGCGCCAACCGTCCAGCGAGAGGGCATTGGCGCGTCGGCCGGGAAAATCGGCGACCGCGAGATGGAGCCGCGCCAGCGCGGCGCCCACTCCGGCGCAGTGAAAGGGCATGATCCGGCGCGGCCACATGCCGTCCAGGAAACTCACGATGGCCGCCGGCTTCCCACAAAGAAAGCGCAACGCCTTGCCGTCGCGGCCGTGAATCGGGGTGGGGCAGGCGATGCCCTTGGTCGCGAGATGATCCATCAGCGCGAGAAAGAAGGGCAGATCGGCGGGGGCGACCCGCTTTTCATAAAGCGTGAGGATGAAGGTGCCGCGCTCCGTGCGCAGCAGGTAGTTCGAATTCTCCACGCCTTCGGCGATGCCCTTGCACGAAATCGGCTCGCCCAACGCGTAGTCGGAGAGAAACGCCTTCAACTCGTCATCGGGTACGTCGGTATAGACGGCCATCGCATTGTCACGGCCACTCGCCCCGACGCTTGTGCCCCGCGCACACGTCGCATAGAGTGCAAACCGGTTTCTGCCGGCTGCCGCAGGACAGCAAGGTAGTACAGCGGCTGGGCGCAAGGAAGAGGCGATGAACCGAGTCATACGAGCGGCATGTGCCGTGACCTTCTTCGCCTTGGGCGGTCTTGGCTTGGCGGCCTGTTCGGGCAGCAGCACCGCCGGGACGGGTTATACCTGTCCCGCCGCGACCACGGTCCCCGATTTGCAAACCCTGGCCCGGCTCTCACCCAACGGCGCCGATCAGAATATCCAGGCTGCCGGCCGCATCGCTTCGGTCTCTTCAACCTGCGACAAGGAGGATGCCGGCGTCGCGACCTACCTCTCGATCCAATTCGCCGCGCTGCGCACCTCGCCGAACATCCAGCATGTCGACCTGCCCTATTTCGTCGCTATCGCCGACAGCACGGGTAACATTCTGGGCAAGCAGCAGTTCAGCATCGGTGTCGATTTTCCGTCGGGAGTGCCCACTGTAAGGACCACGGAAAAGGTCACGGCGCATCTCCCCCTGCATAATGCCCAACTCGGCAATGTCTATACGGTGATCGTCGGATTCCAATTGACCAAGAACGAACTCGATTTCAACCGCGCCCATCAGCAGTGACGCGGTTTTCGTACAGGCCGGATCCGCGCGAAAGGGTCAGATATCTTCGGGTGCGTCGTGTTGCGCTTTTCTTGCTTGCTTTGGTGGTCGCGGCCGGGCCGGCCACGGCGCAGGAGGAAAAGCGCCTCAATATCTACAATTGGTCGGACTACATCGCCCAGGACACGATCCCGAATTTCGAGAAGGCGACCGGCATCAAGGTCAATTACGACGTCTATGACAGCAACGAAACGCTCGAAGCGAAACTGCTCGCCGGCCATTCCGGTTACGATCTCGTCGTGCCGTCGGCCGCGCCCTATCTCGCGCGCCAGGCCGCTTCGGGCGTCTATCGTAAGATTGATAAGGCCACGCTGAAGAATTACGGCAATCTCGATCCGCAACTTCTGGCGGCGGCGGCCAATGCCGACCCCGGCAACCAATACGGCGTGCCCTATATGTGGGGCACGACCGGCTTCGGCTATAATCGCGCGAAGGTCGAGGCCGCGTTCGGCGGTCACGCGCCGGTCGACAGTTCGGCGCTCATCTTCGATCCGGCGAACGCCAAGAAACTCGCTTCCTGCGGCATCTCCCTCCTCGATAGCGCGCAAGAACTGTTCCCGGCGGCGCTCGCCTATCTCGGTCGCGATCCCTTGAGCCGCGATCCGGCGGATATCGATCGCGCCGCCGCCGTGATCGAGGCGATCCGTCCCTATATCCGCAAGTTCCATTCCTCGGAATACATCAATGATCTCGCCAATGGCGATCTCTGCGTTTCCTGGGGCTATTCCGGCGATATCGTGCAGGCACGCAACCGCGCCCGCGAGGCCAAGAACGGGATCGATATCGCCTACACCATCCCGAAAGAAGGGGCGATGATCTGGATCGACATGATGGCGATACCGGCCGATGCGCCGCATCCCGCCAATGCGCTCGAATTCATCGATTACATCCTGCGCCCCGACGTCGTGGCCGCGATCAGCAATGCCGTCGCCTATGCCAATCCCAATCGCCTCGCGACGCCGTTGGTCGATCCAAGCTTGAGCGGCGATCCCAACGTCTATCCGCCCGCCGCGGTTCGCGCGCGGCTCTTTTTCGACAAGCCGGTCACGCCGCAATATGAGCGGCTCAGGACCCGCGCCTGGACGCGGATCAAGACGGGTCAGTAGCGCGGTGGCGTCGCATCTCGCCGTCGAAGGGGTGGTGAAGCGCTATCCGAACGCGCCCGAGCCCGCCGTCGCCGGGGTTTCCTTCGCACTCGCTGCCGGCGAGTTCTTCGCGCTCTTGGGCCCTTCGGGCTGCGGCAAGACCACGCTCTTGCGTTTGCTCGCGGGGTTCGAAAGCCCCGATGCGGGGCGCATCCTCATCGACGGGCAGGATATGGCGGGCGTGCCGCCTTACGCGCGGCCGGTCAATATGATGTTCCAGTCCTACGCGCTCTTCCCGCACATGACCGTCGCCGACAACGTGGCCTTCGGTTTGCGCCAGGACGGGCTGCCGCGCGCCGAGATCGCGTCGCGCGTCGCGGCGATGCTCGATCTCGTCAAGCTCGCGCCTTTGGCCCGGCGCAAGCCGCAGCAACTATCGGGCGGCGAGAAGCAACGTGTCGCCTTGGCGCGCGCGCTGGTCAAGGAACCGAAATTGCTGTTGCTCGACGAGCCGCTTACCGCCCTCGATCGCAAGCTGCGGGAAGAGACGCGCTTCGAGCTGGTGCGGATCCAGCGCCGCGTCGGCATCACTTTCCTGATGGTGACGCATGATCAGGAAGAGGCCATGAGCATGGCGTCGCGCCTCGCAGTCATGGACCGGGGCCAGATCGTGCAAATGGGGCCGCCCGACGAGGTCTATGAACATCCATTGAATCGCTTCGTGGCCGGTTTCCTCGGCGCGGTTAATTTTTTCGCCGCGCGTGTCACCGCCGCAAAGGCTGGCGTGCTGTCGCTCGAGAGCGCTGAGGCGGGGCGGGGACTCCGCATCGCGCACGCGCGGGATCTTGCGCCCGGAACCGAGATCGCGCTCGCCCTGCGGCCGGAGAAAATCGTGCTGCAGCCGAGCCCGGACCCGCTCTGGGCCAATGCGCTGGCCGGAACCGTCCGCGCGATCGCCTATCGCGGCGAGGCCTCGGATATCGAGATCGAGCTCGCGAGCGGCAAGATCGTGCGGGCGACGCTCGCCAATGCGGCGCGGCGCACGCGCGCGGCTTTTGCGCCCGGCGAAGCCATCGCCCTCGGCTGGGCGTGTGATGCGGGCGTGGTGCTCGAGCCATGAATGCCGTCACGCCGGGCGCGCCACTGATATCGGACCGGCTCCGACGCTTTTTCGTCGTGGCCCTGCCCTATGGCTGGCTGGCGCTTTTCTTCCTCGCGCCCTTCGGCATCGTTCTCAAGATCAGCCTTGCCGACCAGGCGATGAGCATTCCCCCCTACACGCCACTCTTCGCCGGCGGCCATGTGCAGGCGACCGGCGCCAATTACCTTTTCCTCTTGAGCGACGCGCTTTATGCGCGCGCCTATATCAACGCGATCGGGTTCGCGGCCGGGGCGACTTTCCTCTGTCTGCTCATCGGTTATCCGCTCGCCTATGGCATCGTCCGCGCGCCCGTCCGCTGGCGCAATGCCTTGCTGCTCCTGGTGATCCTGCCGTTCTGGACCAGCTTCCTCATCCGCGTCTATGCCTGGATCGGGTTGTTGAAGGAAAACGGCCTCATCAATAACTTGCTCGTTCATTCCGGGCTGCTGCAGCACCCGCTGCCGCTGATCAACAATGCCTTCGCGATCTATCTCGGGCTCACCTATTCCTACCTCCCCTATATGGTGCTGCCGCTCTATGCGGCGCTCGAAAAGCTCGATCCGACGTTGCTCGAAGCCGCGTCCGATCTCGGCTGCCGTCCGTCGCAGGCGTTTTGGCGCGTGACTATGCCCCTGTCGCTCCCCGGGATCGTCGCCGGCTGTCTTCTCGTCTTCGTCCCGATGTGCGGCGAGTTCATCATCCCGGATCTCCTCGGCGGGCCGAACACGCTGATGATCGGCAAGGTCTTGTGGGACGAGTTCTTCACCAACCGCGATTGGCCGGTCGCCGCCGCGGTGGCCGCGGCGATGCTCGCGCTGCTGGTCTTGCCGATGGGCCTCTTGCGGCGCTACCTGACCGGAGAGACCGCATGACCAACCGGCTTTCGCCGTTCCTTGCTGTCATGCTCGTTCTCGGTTTCGCGTTCCTCTACGGACCGATCCTTTCGGTCATCGTCTATTCCTTCAACGCTTCGCGGCTGGTCACGGTCTGGGCCGGGTTCTCAACGCGGTGGTATGGCGAGCTCCTGGCCAATGAGCAGATCAAAAGCGCCGCCCTGACCAGCCTTGAAATCGCGCTCCTTGCCGCAAGCGGTGCGCTCGTTCTTGGCACGCTCGCCGGATTCGCGCTCGCGCGTTATCGCCGTTTCGCGGGGCGTACCGTATTCGGCGCGCTCCTCACCGGCCCCTTGGTCATGCCCGAGGTCATCACCGGGCTCTCGCTGCTGTTGCTCTTCGTGGCCCTCGAACAGGCGATCGGCTGGCCGCAGGGCCGCGGCATTCCCACCATCGTCATCGCTCATATCACGCTCGGCATGGCCTATGTCTCCGTGGTGGTCGAGGCGCGGCTCTCCGCCTTCGATCGTTCCCTTGAAGAAGCGGCACTCGATCTCGGCGCACGGCCGGCGAAGGTCTTTGCCGTCATCACCCTGCCGCTGATCGCGCCCGCGCTTGTGGCCGGGTGGCTCCTCGCCTTTACCCTGTCGCTCGACGATCTGGTGATCGCGAGCTTCACCACCGGTCCTTCGGCGACCACCTTGCCGATGGTGATCTTCTCCAGCGTGCGCCTGGGCGTGAGCCCGCAGATCAATGCGCTCGCGGCGCTCTTGCTGGTCTTCGTCGCGCTGGTGATTCTGGTCGCCGGGCGGATCCTGGCTAGGAATTGTAGCGCAGCAACGAGGTGATCGGGACGTCGAGTTTCTTGCGTCCGTTGAGAGGCGTGAGCTCGATGATGAAGGCTGCGCCGACCACATTGCCGCCCACCATGCGGCAGAGTCTGACGGCGGCGGCCATGGTTCCCCCCGTCGCCAGAAGGTCGTCGAGTACGACGATCCGTTGTCCGGCCGCGATCGCATCCGATTGAATTTCGACCGTATCGCTGCCGTATTCGAGGTCGTAGGTATGCGGGATGGTGGGGCCCGGCAGCTTGCCCTTTTTGCGGACCATGACGAAGCCGCAATTGAGGGCGAAGGCGACGGGCGCCGCGATGAGAAAGCCGCGCGATTCGATGCCGGCCAGCAGATCGGGCTTCAGGGGCTTCAGGGCATCGACGAGCTCCCGGATGGTCTCCTGCCAGGCGCCAGGGTGCTTCAGCAGGGTCGAAATGTCGTAGAACAGGATCCCGGGTTTCGGGAAATCGGGGATGCCCCGCACGTGCTGCCTCAGATCCACCGTCTACTCCTTATGTCCCGCGGTCGACAGAACCGCTAATCTATCCAACTTCTTGCTAGGCGGAAGATCAATTCCACTCGCTTGATTTCGATCGGGGAAAGCGCGACGCGGGATGGCCGGGGAAGGTTGGATCGAGGCAAGGCGCGAAGGCGGAAGCCTGGCGCTCGCGGCGGGCGGACGCTGGCTCGTCTCGGGCGCGGCGGCGCTCGACGAGCGTCTGGCGGCGCTCGGCGCTTCGAACGAGGGCGCGTCGACGCCGCGGCTTGTCCGGATCGATTGCAGCCAGATCGCGGCGCTCGATACCGTCGGCGCGTGGCTCCTTCTGCGTTTCAAAACCGATCTCGGCCGCCGGGGCGCCGAAGTCTCGATCGAGAATCTCGCCGCCCGCTTTAATCCGCTGCTCCACCAGGCCGAAAAATTCGCGCCGGTTTCGGCGCATCCGCCGTCGCACTGGCGCGCCAGCCCCGTCGACCTCGTTGCGGGCATCGGCCGCGCGAGCAGCGCCGGGGTCTTGCAAGTCTTCGGCGCGCTGGGCTTTTTCGGCATCGTGGTCGTCACGGCCTTGGAGGCTCTGCGCCATCCCGGGCGCATCCGCTTCGTCGCCTTCGTCAGCCACATGCAGCGCACCGGCACGGCCGCGTTGCCCATCGTAGGCCTGCTTTCATTTCTCATCGGCGTCGTCGTCGCCTATCAGGGCGCCGACCAGCTGCGCTATTACGGCGCCGAGATCTTCACGGTCAATCTTCTCGGCGTCGGCTTCGTGCGCGAGCTGGGCGTCCTGATGACGGCGATCATCGTCGCGGGCCGCTCCGGCAGCGCCTTCACCGCCGAGATCGGCACGATGCAGGTCAACGAGGAAATCGACGCCATGACGACGCTTGGCCTCGATCCGATCGAGGTTCTGGTTCTGCCGCGGCTGGCGGCGCTCGCGGTGACATTGCCGCTGCTGACGTTTTATGCCAACGTCATGGGAATGGTCGGCGGCGCGTTCATTTGCGATGCCGCGCTCGGCATCCCGCTGCCGCTGTTCCTTCAGCAGCTTCGCGGCGCGATCACGGGCTGGAGCTTCTGGCTTGGCATCTTGAAAGCGCCCTTCTTCGCCGTTTGCATTGCGCTGGTCGGGTGCCGCGAAGGCCTGCGCGTGACGCGTAGCGCCGAGAGCGTCGGCCGTCTCACAACCTTGTCCGTGGTCGAATTGATCTTTCTGGTGATCATCATCGATGCCGCCTTTTCAATCCTCTTCGCCCAGCTCCATATCTGAGGCGCCGATTCTGCGCGTCCGCGGGCTCGAGACCCGCATCGGCGGCCATGTTCTGCACCGGGAGATCGATCTCGATCTTTATCCGGGCGAGGTGCTGGTGGTGGTCGGCGCCTCGGGCGCGGGAAAATCCGTCCTGTTGCGAGCAATCCTCGGCCTGATGCGGCCCACCGCCGGAACGGTCGAAGCCTTCGGCCGGAACCTCGCTACGCTCGACGCCGCCGGTTTCCGGCGGATCGAGGCGCGTTGGGGCGTCCTCTTTCAGGACGGCGCGCTCTTCAGCTCGCTCACCGTGGCCGAGAACATCGAGGTGCCGATGAAGGAGCAACTCGACCTGCCGAAGCCGCTCATGAAGGAGATCGCGGCGCTCAAGATCGCGCTGGTCGGTCTCCCGCCCGACACCGCGGACAAGTATCCCGCGCAACTCTCGGGCGGAATGCGCAAGCGCGCCGGGCTTGCGCGCGCGCTGGCGCTTGATCCCGCGCTCCTCTTTCTCGACGAGCCGACCGCCGGGCTCGATCCGATTGCCGCGTCGGAATTCGACCTGCTGCTCGCCGACTTGCAAAAAAGCCTCGGTCTGGCCGTGCTGATGGTGACGCACGATCTCGACAGCCTCTTTGCGCTGGCCGACCGCGTCGCGGTCCTTATCGACGGCCGGCTCAAACTCGGGACGATCGAAGAGATGCTGCGGCAGACCGATCCGTGGATTAAGCAGTATTTTAGCGGGCCGAGAGGCCGCGCCGCGCAGGCGCATCTCGGCATGGGAAACGGAGACTAGCGATGGAAACCCGCGCAGCTTACGTGGCCGTCGGAACTTTCGTTCTCGCACTCGTCGTCAGCCTGCTCGTCGTCGTGCTGTGGCTGGCGCATGCGCAATTCAACGAGGACAAGGCGCGCTACGACATCTATTTCGCGAGCGTCGGCACGGGCCTGGTCCAAGGCTCGCCGGTGCGGGTCAGCGGTGTCCAGGTGGGGCGCGTGGTGCGGGTGGCGCTCGATCCGCAAAATCCGGCGCGGGTGCGCGTCACCGTCGAGGTGGGCGCCGACGCGCCGATCCGCTCCGATTCGGTCGCGTCGATCGAAATCACCGCCTTGACGGGCGGCGCCGCGGTCGAGATCACGCCTGGCAGCAAATCGGCGCCGCCGATCCAAATGACGGCGGACGAGACCTATCCGGTGATCTGGTCGCGCGAATCCGACATCCAGCAAGTGGTTGCCTCGATTCCCGATCTGCTCGCCAAGATCATGGATCTGACCGAGCGGCTCTCCGCCACGGTCGACGACAGGAACCGTGCGAGCTTCGCGGCCACTCTCGACAATCTCAGCCGCGTTTCCGCGGTCGCGGCGGCGCGCAGCAACGAAATCGATCGCCTCTTCGTCGACGGCGCTGCCGACATGAAGGATCTCAAGGCCGCGATCGCGAGCATCAACGATGCCGCGACGCGGGTGGATAAGGTCGCCGCGACCGCCGGGGACGCGGTGCGGGACATCCAAGGGCTGGTGCAGGACAATCGCGCGCCGCTGAAGCAATTCACGGAAAACGGGCTCGACGAATTGCAGCAGCTCCTGGCCCAGGCAAATACGCTCGTCGCGTCCATGACGCGGACGGTCGATTTGCTCGAGCGCGATCCGTCGCGCCTCATCTATGGTGACCGCCGCCAAGGATATCGCCCACAATGAACCAGATAACGCGCCCTCTCGCCGCCGGGGTCCTGTTTGCGCTTGCCGGCTGTGGCAACATCCTGCCGCAGCCGGCGCCGCCGCCCTTGCTCTATCGGCTGACGCCCGCCAGCCAATTCTCGGCACCCGGGCGCGCGGTTCCGGTTCAGCTCGTGGTCGATGCGCCGACCGCCGAGGCGGCGCTCGATACGACGCGGATCGCGCTCACGCGCAGCCCCACGACGCTCGACTATTTTGCCGACGCGGCATGGACGGACCGGCTTTCCGCGATGCTCCAGACGCTCCTGATCGCTTCGCTCGACAACGCGCATCGCATCGCCGCCGTCGGCCCGCAAAGCGGTCAACTTCGCGCCGAAGCCGCGCTTGTCACCACGCTGAGCCACTTCGAGGCCGTCTATCGCGGCGACGCCGCGCCGGAATGGCGGATCGACATCACGGCGAAACTGGTCAAGATGCCGGAGCGTACCCTCATCGCGACGCGCTCCTTCAGCGCCGAAGCAAAGGCGGACCGCAACGGCCTGTCGGCGATCGTCGATGCGGCCGATGCCGCTTGGCATCACGCGGCAGGCGAGATCGCCGACTGGACTGCAACCGCGCTGGCGCAAGCCGGGCGTTAGGCAAGCGCAAGCGCATCGGTTGCGCGCCACGCTCTTGCCAGCGACGCCCGGCCACGACATAAAGCCTTGGGGGTGCCTGCAACAACCAATGGTCGATCTCGCTCGACTATCCCGCGCCGCATTGGAAGCCATGGAAGCGCAAGCGCATGCGCTTCTCGATTCTCAGCGCGAGCTGGCTGCGTCGGGAAGCTCGGTGCTGGCCGCGGCGCTCGGTAGCGCGCAAGCAGTTTATGAGTGGCAGCATTATCCGCCGGGCGACGTCTACGATCCGGCGACCCACGCGCAGTATTTCTATCACGCGCATCCGCCGGGCGAGCGCAAACCGCATGGGCGCGCCACGGATGGCGAAGGCCGCGTCGAGCACGGGCATTTTCACACCTTCCTGCGCGCGCGCGGCATGCCGCCGGGTGCGCGCCCGCTGGTGATGCCGGAGCTCGCGATCGCCGACAATCCGGCCGCGCCAAGGGCGCCGCTCGAACCCTCGGCGCCGCGGAATGCCGAAGGCGAAGAGGCTGATGCCTGGTGTCATCTGGTGGCGATCGCGATGGATGCCGCCGGCAAGCCGTTGCGCTTTTTCACCACCAATCGGTGGGTGACAGGCGAGACCTGGTATCCGGCCGCCGATGTGGCGGCGATGCTCGATCGCTTCGCTGTCGCGCCCGCTGAGCCTGCCCCGCTGGTCAACATTTGGGTGACGGCCCTGCTGGGCCTCTACAAGCCGCAGCTGGCCGAGCTTCTGGCGAATCGGGACGCGGCGGTGATGGCTTGGCGCCGGCGGCGGCGCGCCAAGGTCCATGTTTTCGAGGACAGGCGCCTCGAGATCACGGCAACGCTCGACATCGATCTCGAGCGCCAGATCGACCTGATCGCGGCAACGCTCCGCTGCATGGCTTAAGCCCGGCTCAATGCGTCGGCGGCGGCGCGACGGGGGCGGTCACGGGCAAGCGGTGCTCGCGCAAGCAAGCTTGGCGCGCAGCCTCGCGCTTTGCGTTGCTGTCGGGCGTGTGGTCGGGGAAGCGCTTGGTGGCCTGTTTCATGCAATCATCCATCTGGTGCCAGATCGAAAAATTCTGCGTCTGCTGAGAATCAGCGCGGGCGGGGCGGGCCGGGGCGGTGAGCAGCGTCAGCACCGCGGCGAGCAAGAGAAGGCGGATCGGGCGCATCGCGTTCCTCCGTTCAGGAGCCGGTTGCCGCGTGGCGTCGGCCAAACCAGGATGCCGCGGGCAGGTAGATGGCGAGATAGCCGAAGATGGGGGCGACGATCAGCAGGATCGAGTTGCCCTGCTCGCGCCGCAACAGGCGTTGCGCCGTCTCACGCGCCTCGGCGAGGCAGGTCGCGGCCGCCGGTCCGACACGTTCGCCGCAGGTGGCGTCGACATAATCCGAAACCGTCGTCAAGCGTCCATCGACTCGCACCGCATCCTTGAATTGCGGATAGATGCGCCAAGTCATGGCAACCATCCAGGCGACCGCGAGGAGCGCGAAATAGCGCGACATTGGAGACATCTCGAACAACCGGCCAACTTCCTCGATCAAGAATTGATATGCGCGCGGATCGCAGAGCGGCCGCCGCTGCCACTATTATAACGCGGCCTGGCGGCGGGCAATCCGAGCCCAACGTTAAAAACTTTCAACTCAATCGATACCGGCGGCGTGACGCAGGCTCCAGATCATCGAGCTTCGAATGAGGTAGGCTTTGTGTTGGGCAGGGTCGGCGGCGGTGGCGCGCAGTTCGTCGAGATTCTTCGCGCGGGCCGCCGGATCCTTTTCCTCGAGCAGCTGCTTGTTTCGGATCGACTGCGCCTGGACGAACGCGACATTCGCCGCCCGCCTTTGGCGAGCATAGCGGTCGAGCAGGCTCTCTTCGGCCTCGCCGCGGCAAACCGCCGCCAATTTGTCGGCGAGATTGAAAGCGCCATGCAGCGCGCCGTTCAAGCCGAAAGCGCCGAGCGGGTTGTTCACATGCGCCGCATCGCCGACGAGAATGAACCGCCCCTGGCGAAATTCCGCGGCGACACGTTGATGCACCCGATAGATGCCGGTATGCCCGATTTCATAAGGTGCCGGCCTCGGGAGAAAATGTTGCAAGGTGCGCTCGGCAAATTCCGGGCTGAGGACCTCTTCATCCGGCAGCGCGGCGTCGGTCGGGAACAAGACGCGCCACAGGCCAGGCGGGCCCTCATGCGGCATTTTGAAGATAGCGCCCCAATCGACCGGATCGGCGATGTAGGCGTTGAAGGTATAGCCGTGGGGCGCGAGATCGTGGGTGATGCCGATGACGAGAAATCGCTCGGGCCAGGTGAAGCCGTCGAAGGCGACTCCCATGACGTGCCGCACCGCGCTGCGCGCGCCGTCGGCGCCGATCAGATAGCGCCCGCGCACCGTTTCGATCCCGCCCGGCGTCTCGAAACGCGCCGTCACGCCCGAGCCATCTTGCGCCGCGTCGATGAAGCGATGCGCGTGGCGCACCGCGCCGCCCAGCCGCTCGAGCCGCGTCTTCAACAGGGGCGTCAATTTGAACTGCTCGCAGTGGAGCCGAAACGGATAGGGGGTCTCGTCGGCGAGGAGCGAGAGGTCCCACTCGACGATCACGCCCTCCTCGCGGCTGCGAATTTGCCAGCGCGGCACTTGGATGCCCATGACGAGGAAATCCCGGCCCACGCCGATCGCGTCGAGCATTTCCATGGTCGGCGGATGGAAGGAGCCCGCGCGCAGATCGCGCGGCAGATCGGGCTCGGCCTCGAACACCAGGGCGGGCACGTCGGCGAGCGCCAAGCGGACGGCCAGCGCAAGCCCCGCCGGTCCGGCGCCGACGATGAGGACCGGATCGGCCTTCGTCAAAATACGTTTCTCCTCGCGCCGCGACGGCGGCGCGGGGCCACAGTAAAGCGCAAGCGAAACGTGTCAACCGTCGCGGCGCCGAAGGGGCCGCCCGGCCGCCCAGTCACATCGGCGGTTTGACGCCGTTCTTCTCGACCGTGGCGTTGTTTGCGGTGATGGCGCCGTTACTGGCCTTGACCGCGCGCAGGAACACGGCTTTGCCCGGTTTGAGGTCGCTCATCGTCGCATCGACCGGCCCGACGATCTTCGTCTTGGCATCGATCACGACGTCGGTCGGCTGTCCCTTTACGTTTACGGTGAGCGTGCCGCCGCTCTTGGCGATCGCGATGCCGCTGACATGCGCATTGGTCATGAGGCTGCCGGGCTTCAAATCATAGGGAAACTGTCCCTCCGGAACCACCGGCGGAAGGAAATGGACCTCGATGGCATGGAGCTTGCCGTCCTTTCCGCGAATCGAGGTGGAGCCGACATTGTCGCCCGTCTTGATGTCGCCGAGCTTCTTCTTCGCCAAGGCGCGCACCGCCGTGTTGGGCGCGAGCGCGACCGTCACGGTTTTGCCCCCGGCGGTCTTCACCGAGAGGTCCTGCCCCGTCAGTTTCACGATCTTGCCGCGTAGGTTCATCGGCGCGCCCTGCGGAGCCTGGGCGAAGGCCGGCACGGTCAAAGCGACCAGAAATGCCGCAATGAGAAATGGCTTGGCACGCATCATGTCTTCCCCCGTCTCGCTGATGGTTCTAACCGGAATGCGTCTTCCCGCTGATACCACGAAGGCTTGAGCGGGCGTAGCCGGGGCGGCGTCACTTTTGCGTTATCGCGCAGGTTGCTTTTGCCGGGCCCGGCCAGTAATGACCGGCGTCATGGATGCGCTCCCGGCCGGACTCCTTGGCGAAATCGCCAGACGGCGCACCTTCGCCATCATCTCCCATCCCGACGCCGGCAAGACGACGCTTACGGAAAAGCTGTTGCTCTTTGGCGGCGCCATTCAGCTTGCCGGCGAAGTGAAGGCGCGAGGCGAGCGGCGGCGCGTGCGTTCCGATTGGATGGATGTCGAGCGCGAGCGCGGCATCTCGGTGAGCTCGGCGGTGATGAGCTTCGAGCATGACGGCCTGGCGTTCAATCTACTCGATACGCCCGGCCACCAGGATTTCAGCGAGGACACCTACCGCACCTTGACCGCGGTCGACAGCGCGGTGATGGTTCTCGACGCGGCGCGCGGCATCGAGGCGCAGACCCTCAAGCTCTTCGAGGTGTGCCGGCTGCGCGACGTGCCGATCATCACCTTCGTCAACAAGCTCGATCGCGAGGGCCGCGATCCCTTCGACCTGATGGACGAGATCGAGCACCGGCTCGCCCTCGATGTCGTGCCGGCAAGCTGGCCCATCGGCATGGGGCGCGACTTCCTCGGCACCTATGATCTCTTTGGCGATGCGCTCCTGCTGTTCGAGCGCGGCGCAGGCGAGCGCGTCACCGAGCCGGTGCGCTGCGCCGGGCTCGACGACCCGAAGCTCGCGACGCTCTTGCCGGCGGCGGCGCTGAAGAAACTGCGCGAGGAGGTGGCGATGGTGCGCGGTCTCACCCCCGCTTTCGATCGCGAGGCTTATCGCCAGGGGCACATGACGCCGGTGTTTTTCGGCAGCGCGCTCAACAATTTCGGCGTGCGCGAGCTGATGAAGGGCGTGGGCGATCTGGCGCCGAGCCCGCGGCCGCAGCCGGCGCTGCCGAAGCCCATCGCGCCCGATTCGCCGCGGGTCACCGGCTTCGTCTTCAAGGTTCAGGCGAATATCGACCCGCAGCATCGCGACCGCGTCGCCTTCCTGAGACTTTGCTCGGGACGTTTCCGCCGCGGCATGAAGCTGAAGCATTGCCGCACTGGCAAGACCATGAGCATCCAGAACCCCGTGTTCTTTTTGGCGCGCGAGCGGAACCTTGCCGAGGAAGCCTGGCCCGGCGACATCATCGGCATCCCCAATCACGGCACCTTGCGGATCGGCGACACGCTCACCGAAGGCGAAGAATTGCGCATCACCGGCATTCCGAGCTTCGCGCCCGAGATCCTGCGCCGCGTCCGGCTCGAGGATCCGATGAAATCGAAGCATCTGAAGCGCGCCCTCGAGCAACTCGCCGAGGAAGGGGTAACGCGCGTCTTCCGGCCCTTGGTCGGCGGCGATTGGATCGTGGGCGTCGTCGGCGCCTTGCAGCTCGAAGTCTTGGCGGCCCGCATCAAGAGCGAATACGAGCTAGGCGTCCGCTTCGAGATGAGCCAGTTCGAAACCGCGCGCTGGATCGCCGGCGATCCGGCCGAGGTCAAACGCTTCGAGGATGCAAACCGCGCCATGATGGCCGAGGATCACGACGGCGTTCCGGTATTCCTCGCGCGCAACGCATGGGATCTCGAACGTATGACGAAGGATTGGCCGGCTCTCACTTTCAACGCGACCCGCGAGCAAGGCGAGAACGCGCCCGCGGGCGACAAATTGGTGTGAAATCGCGCGCAATTTTGCGAGGATCGGGCGCGAGTTCTCCATTTTTGACGAATTGAGCCAGCCTCGCATGACCCGTCTTTCCGTCCTCGACCAATCGCCGATCCGCGCCGGCGGCACCGCGGCGCAGGCGATCGCCGAATCGGTCGAACTTGCGCGCGCTTGCGAGCGCTGGGGCTATCATCGCTATTGGGTCGCCGAGCACCACGCCTCGGAAGGGCTCGCCGGCGCCGCGCCCGAGATTCTGGCGGCACGGCTCGCGGCGGCGACCGAAACCATGCGGATCGGCACGGGCGGCGTCATGCTCTCGCATTACAGCGCGCTCAAGGTCGCCGAGCAGTTCCGGATGCTCGAGACCCTCTATCCTGGGCGGATCGATCTCGGGATCGGCCGCGCGCCGGGCAGCGACTATGTCACCGCCCGCGCCCTGGCGCATGGGCCGGGCGCGCTCGGCATCGAGGAGTTCCCGCACCAGATCCAGGATCTGCTGGCCTATTTGCGCGACGCCGTTCCAGACGGTCACCCCTTCGCCGGCGTCAGCGCGCAGCCGCGGGGTGCCACCATGCCCGAGCCCTGGCTCCTGGGCTCCAGCGGTCAAAGCGCGGCTTATGCCGCCTATTTCGGCTGCGCGTTCTCCTTCGCGCATTTCATCACCGACCGGCAGGGGCCCGAGATCATGGCCGCCTATCGCGCGCAGTTCCGGCCCTCGGTGTGGTACGACAAGCCGGTCGGCAGCATCGGCGTCGCCGCGATCTGCGCCGAAACCGACGCGCGGGCACAGCGCCTGGCGCTGTCGCGCGATCTGTCGCGGCTGCGGATGGATCAGGGCTTGCGCGGCCCGGTGCCATCGATCGAGGAGGCCGAGGCTTACGATTATTCGCGCGAGGAGCGGCTGCGCATCGCCGTCAACCGCGAGCGCCAGGTGATCGGCGATCCGGCGCAATGCAAGGAAAAACTGCTGGCGCTGGGCGGGGCTTACGGCATCGAGGAATTCGTGATCGTGACGATCACCTATGATTTCGAGGCGCGGCTCAAATCCTACGAACTCCTGGCGCGCGAATTCGGGCTGACGCCGCGTTCCTGAGCCGCCGCCTGCCAGTAAGCGCCGCGCTCACCCGCCCGAGCGCGGCCGCTCGATTTCGAGCACCTCGCCGCGCCCCGATGCCCGCAGCTTCTCGGCGGCCCGGTGCAGGCGAAGATAGGCTCTGATGCTCCACGGAATCGAGGCGAGATAGAGGAACCCGATCACGAGCAAGGTGGCCCAGGGCTCGGTGGTGGCGAGCGCCGCCAAGGCGCCGACCATCAGGAGAAGTGCCAGGACCCATTCGCGCGGCACGTGGAAGCGCTTCATCGAGAAGGTCGGGACCCGGCTCACCATCAGGGCCGCGGTCGCCGCCAGCACCGCGCCGCTGAACCACGGCGTGCGGAAACCGTCCCAGCCGAACTCGAATTGGAGGACCATCGGCAGAATTGCCAAACCGGCCGCCGCCGGCGCCGGGACCCCGGTGAAGAAATTGTAAGCGTAAGCCGGCAGATCCGCGCCGATCTGCGTGTTGAAGCGCGCCAGCCGCAGGGCGCAACACACGGCAAAGAGCAGCGCCACGACCCATCCGATGCTCTGGAGGCCATGTAAGGTCCAGACATAGACGAGAAGCGCGGGCGCCACGCCGAAGCTGACGAAATCCGACAGGGAATCAAGCTCGGCGCCGAATTCCGAGGTGCCCTTCAACAGCCGCGCGATGCGTCCGTCGATGCCATCGAGAATTCCTGCGACCAGGATCGCGACCACGGCCTGCCGGTAATTCTCGCCGAGCGCGAGGCGGATCGCCGTCATCCCGGCGCACAGTGCCAGGAGCGTCAGGATGTTCGGGATCATCCGGTTGAAGGAGAGTCCGCGCATCGGCCGCACGCGCAGGCGCGGGCGCCGCATCTCAGTGCTCCATCCCGCGGCGCGGCGGCTCCGTGGCGCGCGCATCCGCGAGCACGGTCTCGCCGCCCAAGGCGCGCTGGCCGGTCACCGCCAGCACCGCCCAGCTCTGCGGCAGATAGACCTCGGCGCGGCTGCCGAAGCGAATGAGTCCGATCCGCTGTCCGGCGCCGATCTCTTCGCCCTCGCGCAAGGTGCAGACGATACGGCGCGCGATCAGACCGGCGATCTGCACCACGCCGATATCGCCATCGGCGGTCGAGAGCTTGGTCGCCATGCGCTCATTATCGAGACTCGCCTTGTCGAGACTCGCATTGAAAAATTTTCCCTTGGTATAGGCAAGCTTGGCGACATGCCCGGCCATCGGCGCGCGGTTCACGTGGACGTCGAGCACGCTCATGAAGATCGCGATCCGGCGCATGGTCTGGACGCCGAAGCCGAGTTCGGGCGGTGGCGGCGCTTCGTCGACGGCGATGATGAGCCCGTCGGCCGGCGCCAGCACCAGCCCCGCGCGCTGCGGGCTCACCCGCCACGGGTCGCGGAAGAAATAGATGCACCAGAGCGTCGCGAGAAAGCCGAGCCAGCCCAGCGGCCGCGCGATCCAATAGAGGATCAGGGCGACGACGGCGAAGATCGCGATGAAGCGCCAACCATCGCGATGGATGGGGGCGAGGACATGGCTGAGCAAGGTGTTGAGCCTCCGGGCGGGGAAACTAGCGGAAAAGCGGCGCTGCTTCTATCGCCCTTCGCGGCGCCAGGCGAGGAAGAACGCGCCGAGCGCGAGGATCAGCGCCAAGAGCCCGGGCAGGAGCGGTGTCTCGCTCACGCCGGTGACGACATAATCCCCGTTTTGGCGCAGCCCCAGCCAATTGCGCCCGGACACGGTTCGATCGGGGCCGATGCGGCGCAGCTCGGGGATCGTGCCGGGCCCGACCCAATAGATGCCGCCGCCCGTGGCTTTGACATCGGCCGCGACCTTTTGGTCGGTGGTGCGCACATCGGCAAGCTCGATCGGGTTGAGCGCACCGGCCGCGGCCAGCGCGGTGCGCGTGCCGTCGGTGACGCGATAAAGACCGCTTTCGGTTACCGGCAACGAGCCGACGCTGCGTCCGCCGCTTTGCGGCGCGAGGCCGAGGCTTTGCGGCTTGCCGTCGGGACCGGTCACCTGCGCCGGCCGGTCGTCGGGCTGGAGCGACTGCCGCGTGACGATGAGGCGGCCGCCCGACACCTCGGCGCGCAGGTCGTTTTCCTCGAGGTCGGGCTCCTTCATCAGCCAATAGACGACGCGTCGCAGCAAATCGGCTTGCGGACCGCCGCCTTCGAAGCCGCGCGTCCACAGCCACATCTCGTCGGAGAGCAGCTCGGCGACGCGGCCCTTGCCGACGCGGTCCAGCACCAGGAGCGGATGATCGCCGAGACCATCCATCACCGCGGTGCCGCGGCGCGCCTGGGCGTCGACATCGAGGAACCAGCGGCCCCAAGGGGGCGTCTTGGTCGGATCGGCGGGGAGGCCGGGAAGATCCGCGGTCACCGGATGGCGCGCGCCGGCGGCGCTCAGATGCGGCACATAGCCTTGCTCGAAGATCTGGCCGGTGGGCTCGGCCGGCAGCACCGAACCCAGGGGCGTGCGATAGAGGCTGTCGGGTGAGCCGAAGCTCGGCCCCGCCGCGTCGAGAAACGCGCCGCCATTCTGGACATAGCGCGCGATGTTCTCGAGATAGGCCGGCGGCAGCACGTTCATCTGCTTGTAGCGGTCGAACACGATCAGATCGAATTGATCGAGCTTTTCGTCGAACAGCTCGCGGATCGGAAAGGCGATCAGCGACAGCTCGCGGATCGGCGTGCCGTCCTGCTTCTCGGGCGGGCGCAGGATCGTGAAATGAATGAGATCGACCGACGGATCGGATTTCAGGATGTTCCGCCAGGTGCGCTCGCCCTGATGCGGCTCGCCGCTGACGAGAAGAACCTTGAGCCGGTCGCGCACGCCGTTGATGACGAGCGCGGCGCGGTTATTGTCGAGCGTCAATTCATGCGGGCCTTGCGCGGCCTCCAGCTCGACCACATTGGGGCCGCCGTGATCGATCGGAATGGTCAGCTTCACGTCGCGTCCGACCGGCACGGTCCGGATCACCGGCGCGCCGCCATCCTTGCGCAGGGTCAGCCGCGCGTCGCCGCTGCCGCCGCCCGGCAGATCCTCGATCCGAACGTTGATCTGCACGTCCTTGGCGACCAAGCCGAAGCTGGGCGCGTCCTTGACGACGAGCCGCCGGTCGGCCTCGCCCGGCTCGCCTGTCAGGAGTACGTGCAGCGGCGCGTCGAAGCCGAGCTGCGCCGGCGCCGGCATGTCGTGGATCTCGCCATCGGTGATCATGATCGCCCCGGCGATGCGCTGGCGCGGCACGTCGGTCAGCGCGCGCGACAGGGCCGTATAGAGCTGCGTGCCGGTATCGGCCATTGGCGCGTTCGCGTCGGGAGCGCCCGCATGCACGATGCGGACATCGAGATCCTTCAACGTGTCGAGCCGCTGTGTCAGCGTCTCGAGCGCCTGCTGGGCATAGAGGCGGCGCTGGCCGATGCGCATGCTCGGCGAATCGTCGACCACGACCACGGCGACGTCCTTTTGCGGCGCGCGTTGCTCTTCGACCAGCGAGGGATCGAGCAGGATGACCACCAGCATGGCGAGCGCGCCGAGCCGCCATGCCGTGCCCCGCGCGCGCCGTACCGCGCCATAGCCGAGAAGGAGCGCTGCCAGCGCCACGAAGATCGCGATCACCATCCAGGGCAGGAGCGGCGAGGCGGCGACGCTGTAGCCGCCGATATTGGCGAGCGCGGTCATTGACCGAGCCGCTCCAGGATCGCCGGCACATGCACCTGATCGCTCTTGTAGTTGCCGGTGAGCGCATACATGACGAGATTGACGCCGAAGCGATAGGCAAGCTCGCGCTGCGGCTCGCCGCCCGGGACCGCGGCGTGGACGAATCTTCCGCCGCCATCGACCGCCCAGGCCCCGGCCCAGTCATTGCCGCCGACGATCACGCTCGAAACGCCGTCATTAACCTGATCCGCGGCCGGCTCGATCCACACCGTGCCGCCAGCCCAGCGGCCGGGAAACTCCTGCAGCAGGTAAAATGACTTTGTCAGCACGTGGTCCGGCGGCAAGGGAATCAGCGCGGGGATCTCGATCCCCGCCGCGATCTGGCGCAAGCGCTGTTGCGTGGTGCTGGCGGTGAGGGGCGTGCTGCCGCCTTGGTCCTGCGTGTCGAAAAGAATCGTGCCGCCGGTCGCGAGGAATTTGTTGATGCGCTCGACGGCTCGTGGCGAGGGCGGCGTCTCGCCGGCGACCACCGGCCAGTAAAGCAGCGGAAAGAAGATCAGCTCGTCGTGCTCGATGTCGACCGCCATCGGCTCGCCGGCTTCGACCGCGGTCCGCTGCTGCAGGACGTTGGAGAGCCCGACCAGCCCGGCTTGCGCCTCGGCATCGGTTTGGGGCACGCCCGTACGCACGTAGGCGAGATGAAAGCCGCTCGTCGCCTTGATCGCGAAATCGTCTTTGGTCTGCGCTTGGGCCGGCTGCGCCAAGAGGAAAATCAAGAGCGCGCCGCCGCCGGCCGCAGCGCCGCGTCTCAGTCGCGCGAGGCCCGGCAGCAACCCGCGCAGCGCATAAGCGATGAGGAGATCGATCAGGCCGAGCGCCAGCGCCGCCGTCAGCAAGCTCGGCCGGAAATCGATTTCGGGCCCGCGCGCGTATGAAACGCGTTCAATGCCGGGCGGCAAATCGGGGAGGCTTGCGAATTTCTTCACGGCCGGGGCGAGGTTGAGCGCCTGGCGCGCATCTTGGGTGCCGTAAAATCCGGGCGGAAACTTGGGCGAGGCGACGGTCTTGGCAAAGCCGCCCGCCGAAATCGTCGCCGCTGTCGCCGAAGCGGGTTGCAGCCTGCCATAGCCGTCGAGGGTTTCGACCGGCGGCAGGGGCTTGTCGCTATTGCCGGTGACGCCCTGGCTCAAGGCGACGATGCGGCGAAGCATGTCGACAAAGAGGCCCGAGATACCCAAGGTCGACCATTCCGGATCGCTGGTCGTGTGGACGAGGACGAGCCAGCCCTTGCCCCGTCTTTCGGCGGTGACCAGCGGCGTGCCGTCGGATAGCCGCGCCCAGGTCTTGTTGCCGAGATCGAGGGTCGGCTCGGCGAGCACCTGGCGCGACACCGTCACATCTTTCGGGATGGCGAGGCCGGCGAAGGGGCTCGAGGCATCGAAGGGCGCGAGCGTCGCGGGCGTTTCCCAGGAGAGCGCGCCGCCCAGCGTGCGGCCGCCGCGCCGCAAGGTCACGGGCAGGAGATTGTCGTTGCCGGTCGCTTCGGCGAGATGCGGCCCGGCGAAGCGCAGCACCGTGCCGCCGGCCTTAATCCAGTTGTCGATCGCGGCCGTCTCGGCCGGCCCCGTCGGCGAGAGATCAGGCAAGGCCAGCACGGCGATCTCGCCCTTCACCAGGCTCGTCACGTCGCCTTCGCGCACTTCGCTGAAGGGCGCGAGCGCCTTTTCGAGATAGTAGGTGCCGCTGAGCAAGGGCTGCGCCGGACCCGAGCTGTGCGGCACGACGATCCCGACCGGACGCCGCCGCCAACGCTCGTCCAAGAGCAGGACCGCGCCCGCGGAGGCCTCGCCTTCGATGGTCATTTGCGTCGCACGATTGCGCAGCTCGCTCGGCAGTTGCAGCCTGGCCTCCTTGCGCGACGCGCCCGCCGGCAAGGTCACCTGCTGGCGGGCGAGCAGCCTGCCGTCGTCGCCGAGCACGCGGAGGTAAAGCTCCGTCGGCAAGGCGGCATCGGCGCGGCTGACGATGGCGGTCAAGTCCTTGTCGTCGCTGTCGCCGGTCGCGAGCAGGCGCGGCAATTCGTCGGGCGGATCGTCGAGCACGCGCAAGGAGCCCAGTCTGGCAAGGCCGGCGGCAAAGCTTGATGCGTCGCCTTCGTCGATCCCGTCCGAGAGCCAGACCAGATCGGTGCCGCCGCCAAGATCGAGCCTGGCGAGGCGCTCGAGCGCTTGCGTGCGATCCTCCGGCCAGGGCATCGGCGCCAGTTCGGTGACTGCGGCATGCGCATCCGCCGGACGCAGCAGCGAGAGCGGCGGCGGCGCGGCGCCGCCGGGCAAGGGCGCCGTCGGCAGCAGAACCACGTTGCGGCCCTCGCGATCGGCCTGGGCGATGAGAGGGTCGAGCGCTGCGCGGCGTTCATCCCAATGGCGCGCGGCGGTCCAGCCATTATCGACCGCCAGGACGAGGGGGCCCTTGCCGGCAAAACGCGCGCTCGGGTTGAGCAAGGGATGAGCGAGCGCCAGGATGATGAGCGCTGCCAGGGTCATGCGCAGGAGAATCAGCCAGAGCGGCGTTTTGGCCGGGGTCTCTTCATGCGGCACGAGTCCGAGCAAGAGACGCAGTGCCGGAAAGCGCACGCGGCGCGGCGCCGGCGGCGTCACGCGCAGCAGCCACCAAAAAATAGGCAGGCTGGCCAAGCCGAGAAGTAGCCAGGGCGCGGCGAAAGCGAAGGGCCCAAGGGCGAGCATCGGTCAGTCCACGCGCTCGGCGAGCGCCGTGTAGAGCGCGAGCAGCGCGGTGTGAGGCGGGCGGTCGGTGCGATGAGTGGCGAAGTGCCAGCCCGCGGCACGCGCGATCGCGCCGAGGCCGGCGCGGTGCTGCGCCAGGCGATCGGCGTAATCGGCGCGCAGGGTTTCGACCCGGCTGACGAGAAGCGGGTCTTCGTGCTCCAATCCTTCGAAGCGGATGCGGCCTTCGAACGGCAAGGTCTCTTCGGCCGGATCGAGCACTTGCAGCAGGTAGCCTTTGAGCCCCATCGCGGCGTAGGCGGCGATCACGGCTTCGATCTCGCCGATCGTCGCGAGAAGATCGCCGATCAGCACGAGTTGGCCGTAACGCGGCAAGGGCTCGACCTTGGGCAAGCCGGAACCGGCATCGCCAAGCTGGATCGCCATGCGGTTGAGCACGGCGCGGCCATGGCTCGGCATGACCCCGCTGCCAAGCAGGGTCACGCGCTCGCCGCCGCGCAGCAGCAGCGCCGCCAGCGCCAGGGTGAGTAGATCGGCGCGCTCGCGCTTCGTCGGCAGGCCGCGCGTCGAGGCGTAATCCATCGACGGCGAGCCGTCGCGCCACAGCCACACGCTTTGCGCGGCTTCCCATTCCGTCTCGCGCACGTAGAGCCGTTGCGATTTCGCGCTTTCGCGCCAATCGATGCGCTGTGCCGCGTCGCCCGGCTGGTATTGCCGGAACTGCCAGAAGGTCTCGCCCTGGCCGACGCGGCGTCGGCCATGGACGCCCTGCGCCACCGTGGCGGCAACGCGGTTGGCCGCGACCAGCAAGGGCGGCAGGGCGGCTGCAGCCTGCTCCGCGCGATGCTCGAGGCGGGCACGCTCGGCCATTAGCGCAACGGTGCGATCAGCCGGTCGATGACCTGGCCCAATTCGACCCCTTCGGCGCGGGTGGCGAAGGTCAGCGCCATACGGTGGCGCAACACCGGCGGCGCCAGGGCGACGACATCGTCGATCGAAGGCGCAAAGCGCCCTTCGAGCAAGGCGCGTGCACGGCAGGCAAGCATCAGCGCCTGGCTGGCGCGCGGGCCGGGGCCCCAGGCGATCTCGGCGTCGGTCTCGGCGCTGCTGCCGGGCCGCGCGGCGCGCACCAGGCTCAGGATCGCTTCGACCACGCTCTCGCCGACCGGCACGCGCCGCACCAGACGCTGGGCCTGGGCGAGCTCGGCCGCCGTCAGCACCGGCGTCGCCGTGTCCTCGGCGATGCCCGTCGTCGCGAGCAGCATTTGGCGCTCGGCTTCGAGATCGGGATAGCCGACATCAATCTGCAGCAGAAAGCGGTCGAGCTGCGCTTCGGGCAGCGGATAGGTGCCTTCCTGTTCGAGCGGGTTCTGCGTCGCCAGCACGTGGAAGGGTTTGGGCAGGGGATGATATTGCCCGGCCACGGAGACGCGGCCTTCCTGCATCGCCTGGAGCAGGGCCGATTGGGTGCGCGGGCTGGCGCGGTTGATCTCGTCCGCCATCAGGAGCTGGCAGAAAACGGGCCCCGGAATGAAGCGGAAGGAGCGCCGGCCGCTCTCACTCTCCTCGAGCACTTCGGAGCCGAGAATGTCGGCGGGCATCAAATCGGGCGTGCATTGGATGCGCTTTTCTTCGAGTCCCAGCACCGTGCCGAGGGTTTCAACGAGTTGCGTCTTCGCGAGACCGGGCACGCCGATCAAAAGCGCATGGCCGCCCGCGAGGAGGGTGATAAGGGCTTGATCGATCACCTCGCGCTGGCCGAAAATGACCCGGCCGATACGTTCGCGCACGGCGCTCAAGCGCTGGCCGAGCAAGTCGATTTCGGCGGCAAGGTCGGAGCCGGCGCTTCCGATCGGATGTAGGGTTTCGGGGCTGCTCACGGATCTACTCCTCTTGCAACCGAAGGGCGTCAATCATGGACGATGCGGAAGCCGGGAAGCGCGCGCTTGCGCGCATCGAAGCGGCCGCCGCCGCGCCGCCAGGAAACGCCCGGCCTCGGGATTGTGGGCATTTCGATATCCACATCGATCGGAATGGTAGCTGGTTCTATCGCGGGACTCCAATCAATCGCGCGTCATTGGTGCGGCTCTTCGGCACGGTGCTCGCGCGCGACGCGGCTGGCGTTTACTGGTTGATCACGCCGGCCGAGCGCGGCCGGATCACGGTCGAGGACGCGCTTTTTCTCGCGGTCGAACTCGACCGCCTCGGCACGGGGCGCGACCAGGCGCTCATCTTCCGCTCGAATCTTGGCGATTTGGTGACGGCCGACGCCGCGCATCCCTTGCGGATTGAAACCGATCCTGCCAATGGCAGCCCGCGACCCTATATCTTGGTACGATACGGGCTGGAAGCGCGACTTGTGCGCCCTGTATTCTACGCGCTTGTCGAACTCGGTCGGGAGGAGCGGGTCGGTCGCGCGACCCAATTCGGGGTATGGAGCAAAGGGATATTTTTTCAACTGGATCAGCCGACGGACGCCGCTTGACCCGCGCCGAAATCGGCACGCGCCTCGTCGCGCTTGCCGTCGGCACGCGCGGCAATGGCACGAGGGAGGCGGACAATGTCCGCGCCGCGGTGCTCGTTCCGCTGGTCGAGCGCCCGCAGGGCTGGTTTGTGCTGCTGACATTGCGCGCGGCGGATCTGGCCGCCCATGCCGGCCAGATTTCATTTCCGGGCGGCCACATCGAGCCCGAGGACCCCGATGCGATTCACGCCGCGTTGCGCGAAGCCGAGGAAGAGATCGGCCTGCCGACGAATCACGTCGAGGTGGTCGGGCGTCTCGACACCTGGCTGACTGGCACCGGGTTCGAGATCACGCCCGTCGTCGGCTTGGTGCGCCCGCCCGATTCCTTCGTGCCGGATCCGGTCGAGGTCGCCGAGATTTTCGAGGTGCCGCTCGAGTTCATTCTCGATCGACGCAACCATCAAACGCAGTCGCGCGAGCTCCGAGGGGTGCTGCGCTCTTTTTTCGTCCTGCCCTATCAGCACCGAAACATTTGGGGCGCGACCGCGGGCATGCTCGTCAATCTCGCCGAAGCCCTGAGCCGCTGAGGCCGAGCGATGGGCCGCGTCCTGCTCACCATCATCATCCCGCTTCTGCTTCCCACCGCGCTCTATGTGGGGTGGCGCTTGAGCTTCGGCAGGGGGGCGAATTTGCCGCCGATGTCGCTCTGGCTCATGCTCGCGGGCCTCGTCCTCGCCGCGCTGACGCTCGTGCTCCTCAACACGGATTTCAGCCGCCCGCGCGAGGGCCGCTACGTGCCGCCCTATGTCGAGGATGGCGTCGTCGTCCCGGGCCACATCGAGCCGGGCGCCGTCGAGCCGGCGCCGACGCGCTGACCGCTTGCGCATCAAACCGCAGAGCTGGATGAAACAGCGCGCCACGCGCGCGGTCTTTCATGCCCTCAAAGGCGAAGCTCGTTTCGTCGGCGGTTGCGTGCGCGACGCCCTGCTCAAGCGCCCCATCGGCGATATCGATCTGGCGACGCCGCTCTTTCCGGACGAGGTCATGCGCCGGCTCGCGGCGGCGCATATCAGAGCGATTCCGACCGGGCTCGCACACGGCACCGTGACGGCCGTGAGCGAGGGCCACGCCTTCGAGATCACGACCTTGCGCCGCGACGTCGAGACCTTCGGCCGCCATGCCAATGTCGCCTTCACCTCCGACTGGGCGGAGGATTCGCGCCGCCGCGACTTCACCATGAACGCGCTCTATCTCGCCGCCGATGGCGAGATTTTCGATTATCAAAACGGCTTACGCGACCTGGGCCAAGGCAAGGTGCGCTTCGTGGGCGACCCGGCAATGCGCATCCGCGAGGACGTGCTGCGCCTGTTGCGCTTTTACCGCTTTCATGCCTGGCTCGGGCGCGGTGCGGCCGACGCCGCGGCGCGCGCCGCCTGCCGCGGCTCGGCGCCGCTGGTCGCCACTTTGTCCGGCGAGCGCGTGCAGACGGAAATGATGAAGCTGCTGCGCGCGCCCGATCCGGTGCCGACCCTCGCGCTGATGGCCGAAGACGGCGTGCTCGGAAAGATTCTGCCGGCGACGCGATCCCTCGACGCGCTACGCCGGCTCATCCGCTTGGAGTGTGGCCTGAAGCTCGAGCCCGACCCGCTGCGTCGGCTCGGGGCGCTCATCGTCGACGATGCGGAGGGCGTGGCGCGGCGCCTGCGTTTTTCCAACGCCGACCGCGAGCGGCTCATCGCGCTCGGCGCGCCGCTCGATCTCGCGGGCGATGCGCGCGCGCAACGCCGGCACCTTTATCGCCTCGGCCGCGCGGTCTATGTCGACCGCGTGCTGCTGACCGCGGCGATATCGGGCGCGACGCGCAAGGCGAGGCCCTTGCTTGCCGGAGCGTCGCGCTGGCGCAAGATATCCTTTCCGCTGTCCGGCGGCGACGTCACCGCGCTCGGCGTGGCGCCCGGGCCGGAGATCGGGCGGCTGCTGGCGGAGCTCGAGACCTGGTGGGAGGCAGGCGATTTCAAAGCCCCCCGTCGCGCCTGCCTGGCCGAATTGCGCCGCCGGCTCCAAGCGGCGGCCTCGTGAGGCTTCTGCCCGAAGGCATTACGCAAGAGGCGCGCATTCTCTATATCGGCCGGGGCCTGCGCGCCTTCGGCGACGGTTTCGTCAGCCTCTTGCTTCCGATCTATGTTACGGCGCTCGGTTTCGATGCCTTCGCGGTCGGCGTCATCGCGACCGCGACCTTGCTCGGTTCCGCCGCGCTGACGATCCTCGTCGGCCTGACCGCGCATCGTTTCGGGCGGCGCGCGCTGCTCGTCATCGCATCGCTGATCATGATCGGCACCGGCATCGGCTTTCTGCTCGAGCGCGACTTCTGGCCGTTGGTCGTCATCGCCTTTCTCGGCACGCTCAATCCGTCGCCGGGGGATGTGAGCCTCTTCTACCCGCTTGAGCAGGCGCTCCTCGCCGAGAGCGTGCCCGCCAAAAGCCGCACCGCCGCTTTCGCGATCTATTCGCTCATCGGTTCCCTTGTGGCGGCGCTGGGCGCGCTCGCCGCGGGTGTGCCGCAGCTGCTGCATGATTACTTGCCCCTGAGCTTTCTCTCGGCACTCCAGGCGATGTTCGCGCTCTACACGGTGCTCGGGCTCTTGACGTATTTCCTCTATCGTCGGCTGCCGGCGACAATCGACCGGCGCGCGAGCGCCGGATCGACGCCGCTCGGACCCTCCAAACGGCTCGTCTTCACGCTCGCCGCGCTATTCAGCCTCGACTCTTTCGGCGGCGGCCTCGTGGTCCAATCGCTCCTGGCGCTGTGGCTATTCCGGCATTTCGGCCTGTCGCTCCTTGCCGCAGGCTCGATTTTCTTCTGGGCGGGCGTGTTCACCTCGCTCTCCTATCTCGCGGCGGTGCGGCTGTCGCGGCGGATCGGCCTCGTCAACACCATGGTGTTCACGCATTTGCCGGCCAATTTGTGCATGATCGCGCTGCCCTTCGCGCCCAATCTCTCGACCGCCATCGTGCTTTTGCTCGTTCGTGCCGCCCTGTCGCAAATGGACGTGCCGACGCGCAGCTCGTATGTCATGGCGGTGGTGACTCCGCCCGAGCGCGCGGCGGCGGCGAGCGTCACGGCCTTGCCGCGCAGCCTTGCTTCGGCGGTGGCGCCGATGCTGGCCGGCTGGCTCTTCGCGCTTTCGCCCTTCGGCTGGCCGCTGATCGCGGCGGGCGGGCTGAAGGGGATCTACGACCTGTTGCTCCTGCTTCTGTTCCAGCACCACAAACCGCCGGAAGAAGTGGAGTAGGGGGCGCGCCACGCATGACGGCGGGGCACTGGCATCGCAGGCGGCGCCCGTGCGAGGATCAGGGCCAGCTCACTTCGGGCGGGAGCGACATGAGGATCGCTTCGACATTGCCGCCGGTCTTCAAGCCGAAGAGCGTGCCGCGGTCATAGATGAGGTTGAATTCGACATAGCGTCCGCGCCGGACAAGCTGGTGGCGGCGCTGCTCCTCGTTCCAGCTCTCGCGCATATGGCGGCGCACGAGCGCCGGGTAGATCGCGAGAAACGCCTCGCCGACATCGCGGGTGAAGGCGAAATCCCGCGCCCAGTCGCCGCTGTCGAGATAATCGTAGAAGATGCCGCCTTGGCCGCGCGGCTCGTTGCGGTGCTTGATGAAGAAATACTCGTCGCACCACGCCTTGAAACGCTTGTAATAGGCGGGGTCGTGCCTGTCGCAAGCGGCTTGCAGCGCGGCGTGGAAATCGCGCGTATCGGCCTCGATCGGGTAGATCGGCGTCAGGTCCGCGCCGCCGCCGAACCAGGATTTGGTGGTCGAGAGATGCCGCGTGTTCATGTGCACGGCCGGCACCAAGGGCGAGCGCGGGTGGATGACGAGCGAAATCCCGCTTGCCCAAAAGCGCGGGTCGCTCTCGGCGCCGGGGATCTGGCCGCGGAATTCGGGGCTGAACTCGCCCCAGACAGTCGAGACGTTGACGCCTGCTTTCTCGAAGACATCGCCCTTCAACATCGCCATCGTGCCGCCGCCGCCGCCATCGCGCTGCCACGGCGTGCGGACGAATCGCCGCGCCGGGCCGCCGGCGAACTCCTCTTCGATCGCATCGAGCGCGGCGCAGATGCGGTCGCGCAGGACCTCGAACCAGTGTTGGGCTTCGGCTTTTTGCTTTTCGTCGCTGCTCATGAAGCGGTCTCGCGCAATTGTCCGGTCTGTCTCATCGCCTCTCCCAATACCATGGCGGCGGCGAGCGCGACATTGAGCGAGCGCAATTCCGGACGCAATGGAATGAACACCCGCGCATCGGCGGCCGCGTGGACCGCTTCGGGCACGCCGCTCGATTCGCGGCCCAGGAGGAGAATATCGTCGGCGCGAAAGGCAAAGCGCTGATAGGGGACGGATCCGCGCGTCGTCAGCAGCACCAGCCGGCCGCTCCCGCGCGTCGCGCAAAATCGGCCCCAGGAGGCGTGGCGGACATGCTCGACCCGGTCGAGATAATCCATGCCGGCACGCCTCAGCCGCCGGTCCTCCCACAGAAAGCCGAAGGGCTCGATGAGGTCGACGGCAACGCCCAGACACGCGCCCAGGCGCAGCATGGCGCCGGTGTTTTGCGGGATATCGGGCTCGTAAAGGGCGAGCCGCATCGCTTGCTTGCCTCCTCTTCGTGCGGCAGGATGTCGCATAGCCGCGTCCGTTCAACAGTATAGCTTCCGCCGCGGACTGCATCGTCTTGATGCCGTGAGGAGGCCGATTCGGCTCCGCGGCTTCGGACGGCAGGGTCGGATGAAGGAGAGGGGAATTCATGGCGGAAACCGCGCAACCTGGCCCGATGGATGCGCATGCCCATGAGGGCGGGACAAGGCGCGATTTTCTCTCCATCGCCGCAACCGCGGTCGCGGGCGTCGGTGCGGCCTGCGCCATGTGGCCGCTGATCAGCAGCATGAACCCGGCACAGGACACGCTGGCTGCCGGCGCGCCGGTCGATATCGATATTTCGGGGATTCAGCCCGGCCAGCAGATCATCGTGCTGTGGCGCAGCCGGCCGATCTTCATCGTGCACCGGACGCCCGAACAGATCGATACCTTGAAAGCGGACAAGGATGCGGGCCAGCTGCGCGATCCCAATTCCGCGGCCCTCCAGCAGCCGGGCTATGCCAAGAACGTCTATCGCTCGATCAAACCCGACCTCTTGGTGCTGGTCGGCATTTGCACCCATCTCGGCTGCATTCCGGAATTCACGCCTCAACCCGGCGGCGCGTTGGGCGCGTCCTGGCCGGGGGGCTATTTTTGTCCCTGCCACGGTTCGCGCTACGATCTCTCGGGCCGCGTCTTCCAGAACGTCCCGGCCCCCAACAATCTGCCGGTGCCGCCCTATCACTTCGTCAATGACAAAGTGATCCGCATCGGCGAGAACCCGCCGGATTCGACCTTCGACTTCAACTCGATCGAGCAGATCTAGGAACATCCGCACCATGGCCGCTCCGCAATCGCAAAGCAAGGTCGTGCAGTGGATCGACCGCCGCCTGCCGATCTTCACCTTCATGCAGCATGAGCTGTACGAATATCCGACACCCAAGAATCTGAGCTATTGGTGGAATTTCGGCTCGCTCGCCGGGATCATGCTCGTGATCATGATCCTCACCGGCATCTTCCTCGCGATGGAGTACACGCCAAACGTCAACCTCGCCTTCGACTCCGTGCAGCGCATCATGCGCGAGGTCAATTACGGCTGGCTGATGCGCTATATCCACATGAACGGCGCGTCGTTCTTCTTCATCGTGACCTATATCCACATCTTCCGCGGCCTTTATTACGGCTCCTACAAAGAGCCGCGCGAGCTGCTGTGGATGATCGGCGTCGTCATCCTGCTCTGCATGATGGCAACGGCGTTCATGGGCTATGTGCTGCCCTGGGGACAGATGAGCTTCTGGGGCGCGACCGTCATCACCAATCTCTTCTCGACCATCCCATTGGTCGGCAACGACATCGTCACCTGGCTGTGGGGCGGCTTCGCGATCGACAACCCGACGCTCAACCGGTTCTACGCGCTGCATTACCTGCTGCCCTTCGTGATCGTCGGCATCGTCGGCCTGCACCTGATGGCTTTGCATACCCATGGCTCGAACAATCCCCTGGGCATCGATCGCAAGGGCCCGCAGGACAGCATCCCCTTCCATCCCTATTACACGGTGAAGGACGCGTTCGGGCTGGGCGTCTTCCTGATCATCTTCGCGCTCATCGTGTTCTATGCGCCGAACCTGCTCGGCGATCCGGCGAATTATATCCGCGCCAATCCGCTGCAGACGCCGCCCGAGATCGTGCCCGAATGGTACTTCCTGCCGTTCTACGCGATGCTCCGCTCGGTGCCGGACATCCTCTTCATCAAGGCGAAGCTGGCCGGCGTGATCGCCATGTTCTCGTCGATCTTCATCCTCTTCATCGTGCCTTGGCTCGATACTTCGCCGGTCCGCAGCTCGCGCTTTCGCCCCGTCTATAAATGGGTCTTCTTTCTTCTCGTGTTCGACGTGCTTGTGCTCGGCGCCGTCGGCGCGCACCGCCCGGAGGGTTGGTGGATCTTCACCGGCCGGATCGCCACGCTCTATTACTTCGTCCACTTCCTCATTCTGCTGCCCTTGATTGGCATCTTCGAGCGGCCGCTGCCCCTGCCGACGAGCATCAGCGCCGCAGTCACCAAGGGCGGAGGCACGCTCGCCGGGGCCTCGGCACGGATGGAGAAGCCGTGATGCGCAAGCTCGCCTTGGCCGTGATCGGCGCCGCCCTTCTTGCCGCGCCCGCGGTTCGCGCGCAGGACGAGGGGACGCCCTCCTTGCCCCGTCAATCCTGGTCGTTCGATGGTCCCTTCGGCACCTTCGACCGCGCGGCGCTGCAGCGCGGCCTCCAAGTCTATAGCGAAGTCTGTTCCAACTGCCATTCGATGAACCTGCTCGCCTATCACGACCTCTCGGGCATCGGCTATTCCGAGAACGAGATCAAGGCGATCGCCGCGCAAAAGCAGGTCACGGACGGACCCAACGACCAGGGCGACATGTTTCAGCGCCCGGGCCGGCCTTCCGATCATTTCGTGCCGCCTTTCCCCAACGATCAGGCGAACCGCGCCGCGCATAACGGCGCGCTGCCGCCCGATCTTTCGGTGATCACCTATGCGCGCGAGGGCGGGCCCGATTACGTCTATGATCTGCTCACGGGCTTCACCAATCCGCCGCCCGGCGTGACCCTGCGCGACAACATGAACTACGACCCTTATTTCCCGGGTCACCAGATCGCCATGCCGCCGCCGCTGTCGGGCGACGACGTCACCTATGCCGACGGCACCAAGGCGACGGCCCAGCAAGAGGCGCACGACGTCGTGACCTTCCTCGCCTGGGCGGCCGACCCGCATACGGAAGATCGCAAGCGTACCGGCGCTAAGGTCGTGATCTTCCTCTTGGGCATGACCGGCATCCTCTACGCCGCCAAGCGCAAGATCTGGGCCGACCTGCATTAAGCTGTTGCCGCTGCGGCCCGAGGCTGGAAGACTGGGCCGATGACAGTCATCGGCATCATCGGCGGCAGCGGGCTCTATCAGATCGACGGGTTGCGCAAGGTCGAATGGCGGCGCGTGGCCTCCCCCTTCGGCGAGGCTTCGGACGAACTTTGCTTCGGCGAGCTCGCGGGCGCGCAAATCGTGTTCTTGCCGCGTCACGGGCGCGGCCATCGCATCCCGCCGAGCGAAATCAATTTCCGCGCCAATATCGATGCGATGAAGCGCGCCGGCGTCACCGATCTCATCTCCCTCTCGGCGGTGGGCAGCCTCAAGGAAGAGCTCCCGCCAGGAACTTTCGTGCTCGTCGATCAATTCATCGACCGCACCTTCGCGCGCGAGAAAAGCTTTTTCGGCACCGGTTGCGTCGCGCATGTGTCGATGGCGCATCCGGTGTGCCGGCGCCTCGGGCATCATCTCGCCGCGGCGGGGCACGAAGCCGGCATCGCGCTGGCGCGCGGCGGCAGCTATGTCGTGATCGAAGGGCCGCAATTCTCGACCTTGGCCGAAAGCGATCTCTATCGCGGGCCGTGGAATTGCGACGTGATCGGCATGACCAACATGCCCGAGGCGAAGCTCGCCCGCGAAGCCGAGATCTGCTACGCGACCGTCGCGATGGTGACCGATTATGATTGCTGGCACCCCGACCACGACCATGTCACGGTCGACATGATCCTCAAGGTGCTGCACAAGAACGCCGATACCGCGAAAGCCCTGATCAAGGCGGTGGTGCCGTTGGCGTCCCGGGACGAGTCCTGTCCGCAAGGCTGCCGCCACGTGCTCGACACGGCACTCATCACCGCGCCCGAGGCGCGCGATCCGGGCGTGCTCGCCCGGCTCGATGCCGTGGCCGGCCGCATCCTCAACAAGGCATAACGCCGTGGCGGTCATGCGATGAAGGTCGCGGGCAAGGCGATGCGCACCATCTGGCTCGAGGATGACGGCGTCTCGGTCGGCATCATCGATCAAACGCGCCTGCCGCATGCGCTGGTCACCGCGAGACTGCGGACGCTGGAGGAGGTCGCTCATGCGATCCGCGCCATGCAGGTGCGGGGCGCGCCTTTGATCGGTGCGGCCGCCGCTTATGGCGTCGCGCTGGCGATGCGCGCGGATGCGGAGGATCCCGCGCTCGATCTGGCCTGCCGTTCGCTGTTCGCGACGCGGCCGACGGCGGTCAATCTACATTGGGCGGTCGAAGAGATGCGCCGGACCCTCTTGCCTGTGCCCGAGGCGCAGCGCGCCGCAAAGGCATACGCCCGTGCGGCCGAGATCTGCGACGAAGACGTGGCGATCAATCGGGGCATCGCGGCGGCCGGGCTGCCGCTGATCGAAGCAGCGTGGTTGAAGAAGGGCCGGCAGGGCCGCGTCGAGATCTTGACCCATTGCAATGCCGGCTGGCTCGCGACGGTCGACTGGGGCACCGCGCTCGCGCCCATCTATCTCGCGCACGATCGGGGCATTCCGATTCATGTCTGGGTCGATGAAACCCGGCCGCGCAATCAGGGGGCCAGCCTCACCGCTTGGGAGCTGGGTCAGCACGGCGTCGCCCACACCGTCATCGTCGACAATGCCGGCGGCCATCTGATGCAACATCGCAGGGTCGATCTCTGCCTCACCGGCACCGACCGCACGACCGCTTCGGGCGATGTCGCCAACAAGATCGGCACCTATTTGAAAGCGCTCGCCGCGAAAGACAACAACGTGCCTTTCTATGTCGCCCTGCCGTCGCCGACAATCGACTGGTCGATCAGCGACGGGGTGAAGGACATTCCGATCGAGGAGCGCGATCCGGCCGAGGTCGCTGAGATTTCAGGGGTTGCTGGATCGGACGAGATCGTGACAGTGCGTGTGACGCCGCAAGCGAGTCCGGCCGCCAATTTTGCCTTCGACGTGACGCCGGCGCGGTTGGTGACGGGCCTCATCACCGAGCGCGGCGTCTGCGCCGCGACGCGCGAGGGCTTGCTGGAACGATTCCCCGAACGCCGAACATCGCACGCGAAGGCGTAAGGCTCGCCCGAAAACAATCATGCCCGGAACAAGTCCGGGCATGATGTGTCGGCTCCCTTATGGCCAGGTTGGGCCCGGCCATTCACGAGCGTTGTCGGACGACGATTATCCGACGTGTTTCAGCAGGAATTCCTGGCTGCGGCAGGCCGCGACCTGCGCCGCCTCGGCGTTGAACGAGCCGCGCTCGTCGCAATGGAAGCCATGGCCCGCGCCCATATAGACGAAGACGGGTACGTTGGGTTGCGCCGCCTTGATCTTCTCGACGTCGCTCAACGGAATGCTCTGATCCTTCTCGCCGAAATGGAGCATCACCGGCGCCTTCGGCTTTTCGCCGGAGAATTGCGCGATCTGTCCGCCGTAATAGCCGACGCCGGCCGAGACGTTATTGAGCCGCGTCGCTGCGAGGAAGGCGATCGAACCGCCCATGCAATAGCCCAGCACGGCGACCTTGCCGGCCTCTTTGGCGACGTCGATCGCGGCCTGCGTATCCGCGAGGCGCAGATCGAGATTGGCCTTGCCGACGGTCGCGCGGGCCCGGTCCATCGCCGAGCCGTCATAGCCCACATCGAAGCCCTTCTCGACGCGATCGAAGAGCGCAGGCGCGATAGCCAGATAGCCGAGCGCGGCGTAGCGGTCGGTCACCGATTTGATATGGTGGTTGACGCCGAAAATCTCCTGGATCACGACGATGCCGCCGCGCGGCTTGCCCGCCGGATCGGCGCGATAGGCGTCGAGCTTGAAGCCGTCCTTGCTCGTCAATACGATGTTCTGACCCATTTTCTCATCCTCCTCGGTTGATTCTTGAGACGCGTTGGCCGCTTGACCCGATCATAAGAGGTCGAAGCGATTCGCGAAACAGCCTTCTTCGCCCTCAGACATTGAAGCGGAAATGGAATATATCGCCGTCCTGGACGATATACTCCGCGCCTTCGAGCCGCATCTTGCCCGCTTCCTTGGCACCGGCCTCGCCGCCGCACGCCACGAAATCGGCGAAGGCGATGGTCTCGGCGCGGATGAAGCCCTTCTCGAAATCCGTGTGAATGACGCCGGCGGCCTGCGGCGCCTTGGCGCCGTGGGAGACCGTCCATGCATGCGCTTCCTTGGGGCCGACGGTGAAGAAGGTGACGAGGTCCAGGAGCCGGTAGCCGGCATGGATCACGCGGGTGAGGCCCGGTTCCTTGAGGCCCAAGGTGCCGAGGAAATCTTGCTTCTCGGCTTCGTCGGCGAGCGTCGAGACTTCGGCCTCGATGGCGGCCGAGATCAAGACGCTGGCGGCGCCGCGCGCCTTGGCATAATCGGCGACCCGCAGGGATTGCTCGTTGCCGGTCGCGGCCGATGCCTCGTCGACGTTGCAGACATAGAGCACCGGCTTTGCCGATAGGAGCTCCAGGCTCTTGAAGATCGGCCGCTGCTCGGGCGAGAGTTTGAGGCGCCGCGCCGGCTTGCCGTCGCGCAGCAATTCGAGCGCGGGCTCGGCCACCTCGAGCATCGTCTTGGCTTCCTTGTCGCCGCCGCGCGCCTTCTTCTGCGCCGCTGCGACGCGTTTCTCCATGCCCTCGAGATCGGCGATCAGCAACTCGGTCTCGACCGTCTCGGCGTCGCGGATCGGGTCGATCGAGCCTTCGACATGGGTGACGTTGCTGTCCTCGAAACAGCGCAGCACATGGGCGATGGCGTCGACCTCGCGAATATGGCCGAGGAATTGATTGCCCAGACCCTCGCCCTTCGATGCGCCGCGCACCAGCCCCGCGATATCGACGAATTCGAGCTGGGTTGCCACGATCTTCGCCGATTTGGCGAGGCGTGCGCAGACATCGAGCCGCTCGTCGGGCACCGCGACGCGGCCGACATTGGGCTCGATGGTGCAGAAGGGATAATTCGCCGCCTGCGCCGCCTGCGTCGCCGTGAGCGCATTGAAAAGCGTCGATTTGCCGACATTGGGCAGGCCGACGATGCCGCAATTGAAACCCATCTCTCGCTCAGTCCTTCGCGGTGGCGTCGGTGGCCGCCGGTCGCGGCGGCTTCGGTTTGTTGGGCTTCAAGATGAGCGCGACCTTGCTCATGAATCCCGGAGCATCGTCGGCGACGAGCAACGGTATCGCCTCGGCGACGGCCGCGATCAAGGGCTCGAGCCAGAGCTTTTCCTCGGCGAAGAAATTCTGCAGCACATAGGCTTCGACCAGTTCCCTGCTGCCGGGATGGCCGATGCCGAGGCGCACGCGCCAATAATCCGGGCCGATCGTGGCGTCGATCGATCGCAGCCCATTATGCCCGCCATCGCCGCCGCCGCATTTCACCCGCAGCTTGCCCTCGACGAGATCGATGTCGTCATGGATGACCGCGATCGCGGCGGGCTCGATCTTGTAAAAGCGCGCTGCCGCGCCGACGCAATCGCCGCTCGCATTCATGTAAGTCTCGGGCTTCAACGCGATGATCTTCGTATCGCCGATCGCGCCTTCGGCCATCGCACCTTGGAATTTTGCGCGAAAGGGGCCAAGGCGGTGGCGCTTGGCGATCGCGTCGATCGCCATGAAGCCGACATTGTGGCGATTTATCGCGTAACGGGCGCCCGGATTGCCGAGCCCGACGATGAGGCGCATGGCGCGGCGCGGCGCGCGCCCAGCCCGGAAGCGTTCCGGGCCGGGCCGCGACCGCTCAGCTCTTGCCGCCGGGCTGGCGCGCTGGAGCGCCTGCCGCCGGAGCGCCTGCTCCCGCGGCCCCTGCGGCCGGCGCTGCGGCGCCCGGCGCGGCACCCGGCGCGGCTTCGCCCGCGGCGGGAGCGCCTGCCGCAGCCGCCGCTTCGGCGGCTGCGACCGCCGAAGCGGCGGCTGCCGCGGCGGCGGCTTGTTCTTCGCGCACCGCCGTCGGTGCCGCGATCGAGGCGACCGTGAAATTGCGCGTGATCGTCGGTCGCGCGCCCGCCGGCAAAGGGACCGCGCCGATATGAATGCTGTCGCCGATCTCGAGCCCCTCGAGGCTGATGGTGAGCTGGTCGGGAATGCTCTCCACCGCGCAGACCAGATCGATCTCGTGGCGCACGACGTTGAGCATGCCGCCGCGACGGATCCCGGGCGAACTCTCCTGACCGACGAATTTGACGGGCACGGCCACGGTGATCTTGGTGCCGGCGTTGACGCGCAGGAAATCGACGTGAAGCGGCTGATCCCGGATCGGATCGAGCTGCACGTCGCGCGGCAGGGTGCGAAGCACGGTGCCGCCGAGATCGACATTCAAGAGCCGCGCGAAGAAGCCGGGCCTTTGCAGCTCGCGGCTCAGCTCGCGCGGATCGAGCGAGATCAGGGTTGCGGGCTTGCCCTCGCCATAGACGACACCCGGGACGCGACCCGAACGGCGAGCGGCCCGGGCGGCCCCCTTTCCAGCCCGGTCGCGCGCCTCGGCGCGTAATGTGACGATATCGGCCATCAAACTGCTCCTTCGCTTGGCTAAGGGGCGGCGGCCTCCAGGGGTGCCGCGCGCCGTTGAGAAAACGAAATTCTCTAGACGAACAGACTCGAAACCGAACGCTCCTCGCTGATGCGCAGAATCGCTTCCGCCATCAGCGGCGCGATCGTCAGGCGCCTGATGTTGCGGGCCGCGCGCACGGATTCGGTCGCGGCGATGCTGTCGGTGGAAACGAGCGCTTCCAGGGGCGAGGCGATGACGCGCGCGACCGCGCCGCCCGACAACACGCCATGGGTCACATAGGCGGCGACCGATTTCGCGCCGCGCTCCATCAGCGCTTCAGCGGCGTTGCACAAGGTGCCGGCGCTGTCGACGATGTCGTCGATCAGGACGCAGCAGCGTCCGGCGACGTCGCCGATGATGTTCATGACTTCGGAGACGCCGGCGCGCTCGCGCCTCTTGTCGATGATCGCGAGATCGGCATCGACGCGGCGCGCGATCGCGCGCGCGCGCACTACGCCGCCAACATCGGGCGAGACGACCACGAGATCGCCGCCGTCGTAACGCGCCTTGATGTCGTCGATGAATACCGGAGCCGCGAAGAGATTGTCCAAGGGGATGTCGAAGAAACCTTGGATCTGGCCGGCATGAAGATCGAGGGTGAGAACGCGGTCGGCGCCGGCGGCGGTGATCATGTTGGCGACCAGTTTGGCCGAGATCGGCGTCCGCGGCCCCGATTTGCGGTCTTGGCGCGCATAGCCGTAATAGGGAATGACGGCCGTCGCGCGCCGTACCGAGGCCCGCTTCAAGGCGTCGAGCGTGACCAGAAGTTCCATCAGATTGTCATTGGCCGGGAAGGAGGTCGACTGAATCACGAACACGTCCTCGCCGCGCGCGTTCTCGTGAACTTCGACGAACACTTCCTGATCCTGAAAGCGGCGCACGCTGGCGTCGGTCAAAGGCAGGTGTAGATAGGCCGAAATCGCCTCGGCGAGCGGCCGATTGCTGTTGCAGGCAAGGATTTTCATGCGATTGGATGCCGTTTTGCGCGCGGTCCGGACTGTAACAAAGGGGCCGGGGGCTGTAAACCCGCGCGGAGCGCCCTCTTGCCCCTAAGACGGGGCGCCCGCGCGCCGGAGTTCGGCGATCAAGGCCGCGATGCCGGGAGCTGCGGCATTGGCGGCGTCGTAGGCGGTAAGACCCCAGGGGCCGTCGAGGCTGCCGGCAGGGACCGCATTCTCCTGTTTCACCTCGCCGACCCGGCCGCCATCGGCCCGCAGCAGCGACCACGCGATTTTGACCTGTTGCTTGCCGCCTGCGGGTGGCGAGACATCGACGCTCGCCTTAACCACGAAACTGGCCTTGTCGTCGGGCTTGGCGACCAGCGACACATGGGAGTGGCGGAGCGCATCGGCCATGGCGCGCGCCAGGGATTGCGCGCCGTCGCCCGGGGCTCCGGTCACGCCGCGCACCGCGACCACCGGATCGGCATCGGCCAAGGGCGCGGGCGCGGTGCTCTCGACCGATTTGGCGAAAAACGGCGCCGATTCCTGTGCCAGCGCCGCGATTGCCTTCCCGCCGCCCTGCCAGGCGGCACGGGGCACGGTCAATGCCGAGTCCTGCCGGCTCAAGGGCAAGCCGGTCGGCTCGCGCATTTCCCAGGCAATGGTGACGAGCAGATTGCCGTTGCCGACATTTCGCGTCGTCGCTGTTCCCGACAAACGGAAGGAGCCGCGATTGCTCGCGCTGGTGCTGGCGGGAACATCCTGATTCTGAAGGGCCGTCGCCATCGCGGCGGCGAGATCATGCGCGGCGGGTTCCGGCGCGCCGGCGATCGGCTCGACGATCACGCCGGCGCTGTCCGGCGGCGTGAGGATGGCGGCGTTCGGCGGCGGCAGATCATGCGCGAAGGGATGAGGCAGCGGCTGGCACGCGGCAATCGACAGCAACGCGACGAGAGTGATCAAACGCATGGCGGTGATGATAGCCTTGCGCCACTAGGGCGCAAGGCAGATTGCCGAGAGCTGGTGCCCGAATCGGCGCTCGCCCGCAAGGACGGTGCGGCGATAGGAAAAAAACCGTGCGGGCTCGGCGGCGGTGTCGCCGCCCGACGCGTCGATGGATCCGACGCCCGCATCAGCCAGCCTCGCGCGCACATAGCCGGCAAGATCGAAGAGATGATGATGGGCGCGCGGCGCGGCGCGGAAGAACGCCGCGTTCGCCGCGCTCTGCGCGAGGAAAGGCTCGGGAAATTCGGGCCCCACTTCGTAAGACGCGAAACCGATGCAGGGTCCGATCGCCGCTCTGAGGCTCGCGAGCTCGGCGCCTTCGCGCCGCATCGCCCCGACCGTCGCCGCGATCACGCCCGTCAATGCGCCGCGCCAGCCGGCATGAGCCGCGGCCACGATCCCCGCTTGGGCATCGGCGAACAGCACCGGCGCGCAATCCGCCGTGAGGATGCCGAGCGCCAGGCCCTTCTGCCGCGTCACCATCGCATCGGCGCGCGGGCGATTCGCCTGCGCCCAGGGGCGGTCGACGAGGACGACATCGGCGCCATGCACTTGATGACAGGTAACGAGCCGGTCAGGGCCCAATCCGAGCTGCGCCAGCGCGCGCCGCCGGTTTTCGCCGATATCCGCCGGCTCGTCCCCCGAGCCGAGGCTGCAATTGAGGGACGCGAAAATTCCGGTGCTCACGCCGCCTTCGCGGGTGAAGAAGCCGTGGCGGATCGGTGGTGATTCGAGAACGGCGACGCGGATCATGAGGGTTCTTACTCGAAACCGGCGGGTGCGGGCGCATTCGGCCCGGTGAGCCCCAGCACTTTGAAGAGCCTGCCCATCTGCGCCGGATCGATCAAGCGGCGGCTGGCGCTCCTGATCGCTTCGGCTTGGGCCGGCGTCGCACCGTCGAGAAGTTTCGCTTCGCGCGCTTCCAGACCGAGCCGCAGCAGAAAATCGCGCTGCGTCACCGGTCCGTGGATGGCCGCGCCGCCAAACTGGGCGGCCTGGGCGAAGGCCGCGAAGTCGACATGCGCCGTCAGATCGCATTCGCCGGGCGCGTCGAGGACAGGGACGGGCCGGTGCTGGCGCAGCGCCTGCAACGTATCGCCGAGCGCGATTTCCCCGGCGCGATCGTCGTAGCCATAGTCGATGAAAAGAGCGGCGCCGCCGTGACGGCGCAGCCGAATGCCGAGCAGCTCGGCAAGATTTTCGGCGGCCGGACAGATCGCGCGAACCTTGCCCTCGTTTTCCGGGCGCGCGCCGCTCGGCATCTCGGGAACAGAGCTCGGAGCGAGGCAGAAAGCCAAATTCTTGCCGCTTGCGTCCAGTCCGACCATCCGCTCGTACCAGCTGAGCCCGCGTTGCTCGAATTGCCGGATCGGGAGCGCGTCGAGAAATTCATTGGCGATGAGCAGCATCGGTTCCGGCGGAAGGGTCGCGATGCTGTCATGCCACAGGGGCGCGTGGGCGGCGAGCGCCCCGGCTTGCGTGGCGCGCAGCACCGGACTGCGCTCCACCAGGTGAAGGCGAATCGCGGCCCCGAAGCCCGGCACGTTGCGCGTCGCGCGCAGCGCATCCGCCATGAGCGTGCCGCGGCCGGGCCCTAATTCGACCAGCAGCACCGGATCGGGCGCGCCGCTGCGCTGCCAGAAATCCGCGCACCATGCGCCCATCAGCTCGCCGAAGATTTGGCTCACCTCCGGCGCGGTGACGAAATCGCCCGCCGCGCCGAACGGGTCGCGCGTGCCGTAATAGAAGGCGCCGGCTTCGTCCATATAGTCGGCCACGCTGATCGGTCCGGCCGCGCGAATCCGCTGCGCGAGACGGTCCGCCAATGAGGTCATTTTTCCGGCTGCGCGTACCAGACGAGCCACAGGCCGAGCAGAAAGACCGGCACCGAGAGCAATTGCCCCATGGTGGCGCCGAACCAGAGGAATCCCAGAAACGAGTTGGGCTCGCGGAAAAATTCGACGAAGATGCGGGCGAGGGCGTAGCCCATGAGGAACACGCCGGACAGCGCGCCGGGCCGATCGCGGATCGCGGTCCAGCGCAGCAAGGCGAACAGCAAGGCGAAAAGCACGATGCCTTCGAGCCCGGCTTCGTAGAGCTGGCTGGGATGGCGCGGCTCGGGTCCGGCGTTGGGAAACACCATCGCCCAGGGCACGCTGGTCGGTCGGCCCCATAGCTCGCCATTGATGAAATTGGCGACGCGGCCGAAGAAGAGGCCGATCGGCACGGCGCTGGTGATGATGTCGGAAAAGGCCAAGAGCGACAGGCTGCGTTGCCGGCAGAACAGCCACAACGCCGCGAGCACGCCGAGCGCGCCGCCGTGGAAAGACATGCCGCCATGCCACAGCCGCAAGATCTCGCCCGGGTTCTGGAAATAATAATCGGGTTTGTAGAAGAGGACGTAGCCGGTGCGACCGCCGAGGACGACGCCGAGCGTGGCCCAGACGAGGAAATCGTCGATCGCCGCCGGCGAGGCGACGGCGGGCGGGCGCTTGGCGACGCACAAGCAGTAACGCCAGCCGATGATCAGACCGACGATATAGGCGAGCGCGTACCAGCGAATGGCGAAAGGGCCGAACGCCACCGCGACGGGATCGAAGGCGGGATAAGGGATGACCAGCATCAGCGATAGGGATCGGCGGCGGCGAGATAGGTCTGAACGTAATCGCGGACACCGTCTTCCAGGCTGGTCGCCGTCTTCGCGTATCCAGCGGCTTTGGCCCGTTCCATCCGCGCCTCCGTGAAATATTGATATTTGTCGCGGATCGCGACCGGCGTATCGATGTAATCGATCCGCGGCGCCTTGCCAAGGGCGCGATAGACCGCGGAGGCCAAATCCACAAAGCTGCGCGCCTGCCCGGTGCCGGCGTTGAAGAGCCCGCTCACCTCGGGATGATCATGGAGCCAGAGCATTTCGTCGACACAGTCGCGCACATAGACGAAGTCGCGCGTCTGGCCGCCATCGGGCACGTCCTCGCGATGCGAGCGGAAGAGGGTGCAGGAATTGCCGGCCCGCGCCCGCGGAAAGATCTGAGCCACGACGCTTTTCTGAGAGCCTTTGTGATACTCGTTGGGACCGTAGACATTGAAGAATTTGAGTCCCGCCCATTGCGGCGGAATCGGCGCCGCGCGCTCGATGAGACGCGCGACGCGCCGGTCGAACAAATGCTTCGACCAGCCATAGGCGTTGAGCGGTTTCAGCCGCGCCAGCGCGGCGGGCGAGGCATCGTCGTCGAAGCCCGCGCTGCCATCGCCATAGGTTGCCGCCGACGAGGCGTAGATGAACCGTGTCCTGTGCGCGACGCACCAATCCCAGAGAAACTGCGACAGCGTGAAATTCGACGCGATGATGAAATCGGCATCGGTCTCGGTCGTCGACGACGAGGCTCCGAGATGAAAGATTGTCTCGATGGCGTCGCCCCGCTCGTCGAGAAAACCGGCGAGCGCTTCGGGCGCGATCAGCGCGGCGAGTTCGCGCTTGCCGAGATTGCGCCATTTCTCGTCCCGGCCCAGCCGGTCGCAGACCACCAGTTCGCCCGCGCCGCGTTCCTCGAGCGCCGCAACCAGGTTCGAGCCGATGAATCCGGCGCCGCCCGTAATGAGGATCATCGCCCTTTATAGGCGCAGTCGGGCGGAGGTCACAAGGAACCGTTCCCCTCTGCATTGCGCTGTGCTAGGAGCGTGGCCGAGGGACAAAACATGCAGACTCAGAACCGCTTTCTCGACGATCTCGCTCGCGTCGCCACGGGCGCGCTCGGGACCTTGACCGGCATGCGCGGGGAGGTCGAGTCCCGGCTGCGCGGACAGTTCGAGCGCATTCTTGGCCGGATGGATCTGGTCCGGCGCGAGGAATTCGATGCGGTCCGGGCGATGGCTGCCAAGGCCCGCGCGGCACAAGAGGCACTCGAGAAGCGCCTCGCCGTGCTCGAAGCCCGGCTCGGCATTGCCGCGCCGGCCAAGCGTCCCGCCGCGCGCCGTGGCGCCGCGCGCAAACCCGCCGCCAAGCGGCGTTGAGCCGCCCGCATTTCCCGCCGATCGCGCTTATCCCATGCTTATCCCACGGCAATCGCGGCTTTGAGCCAATTCGGTCTTGCGTGCGACTCCGGTCTTTGGCAGGGTGATATCTAGTAGTGCGATGGGGGAAACCCTACCAAATCTCGTAGGTCCCGGCCGCGAAGGAGAGCGCGATGACCGCTTTGTCGCTTGAGACCACGGTCGCCTCGGCCAATCCCATCGATTTGGTCGAAGAAATCGTGCAGGCCAATGAATGGGTCCATGATCGCGCCACCGACGATGAAATGGTGGTCGAGATTTCGGGCCGTTGGTGCGATTACCGCCTGCTCTTCCTGTGGCAGCGCGACTTCAATGCCCTGCACTTCTCGTGCGCCTTCGAGATGAAGGTACCGCGGGTCCGGCGCGCGGCCGTGTTCGAGCTCCTGGCCGTGGTCAATGAGCGGCTATGGCTCGGGCATTTCGATCTCGCTTGCGATGACCATTCGCCGGCGTTCCGCCAGGGCGTGCTGTTGCGCGGTGCCTACGGTGCCACTGTCGAACAGATCGAGGATTTGGTCGAAATCTCGCTCAGCGAATGCGAACGCTTCTTTCCCGCCTTCCAGCTCGTCGTCTGGGGCGGCAAGAGCGCGGAGGAAGCCATCGCCGCGGCGATGATCGATCCGATCGGCGAGGCGTGACCACCCGCAAGGCAAGCCCCGCGCGTGGAATTCTTCTGGTCGGCTGCGGAAAAATGGGCGGAGCGCTCCTTGCCGGCTGGTCCAAGCGCCGTCTCTCTCCTGCGATCGCCATTGTCGAGCCGGCACCGGTCACGCTTCCGAAGGGCGTCCGGCGCTACGCCGCTGCCGAGGCCCTGCCCAAGAATTTCAGCCCCGCCGCGATCGTCTTCGCGGTCAAGCCGCAAGCCTTGCCCCAGATCCTGCCCGCCTATCACCGCTTTGCCGCGGGCGGGACGGTGTTTTTATCGATCGCGGCCGGCAAGACGATTGGCTTCTTCGCGCGCAATCTTGGCGCGGCGGCGCCGATCGTCCGAGCGATGCCCAACACGCCCGCAGCCATCGGCCGCGGCATCGCGGTCGCCTGTGCCAATCCGCGGGTCGGCGCCCAGCAGCGCGCCCTGTGCGGTCGCCTGCTCGCGGGGGTCGGCGAGGTGGCCTGGGTCGAGGACGAAGCGTTGCTCGATCCGGTGACTGCGGTGTCGGGAAGCGGGCCCGCTTATGTGTTCTTGCTCATCGAATGTCTGGCCGAGGCGGGCGTTGCTGCAGGCTTGCCCGCGGCATTGGCGATGAAACTGGCGCGCGCCACGGTCGCAGGCTCGGGTGAGCTCGCGCGGCTCTCGCCGGATGACGCGGCGCAGCTGCGTCGCAACGTCACCTCGCCCGGCGGGACCACGGAAGCCGCACTTGAGATCCTGATGGGAGCGGACGGACTCGCCCCGCTATTGCGGCGTGCCGTGGCGGCGGCCACGGAACGCGCGCGTCAACTCGCCGATTAGGCGGATCAGAGATTGGGCGGTGCCGAGCCGGGAAACGGCGTCGGTCGAGATCTCGCGCGGCGCGGAGGTCCTACGACCCTGCGGAGCAGGCCTGCGGTCGCGACGATTGCGGCGGCTGAACTTCCCTCTTATCTTTTTGCAAACGGAGGACGCCATGCCGAAACGACAGCGGACGCGCGTGCCGCGGGGCGATCCGAGGCAACGCATGATCGCGGCAGCGCTCGATCTCGCGGCGACCAAGGGCTGGCGCCGGACTGGATTGGCCGAGATCGCGGCTTCGGCCCATGTTCCGCTCGATCAAGCCTACCGACTGTTCCGCTCGAAATTGGCGATCCTTTCGGGGTTCCGGCACGACATCGACGAGGCCGTACTCGCGCAGCGCGCTCCCGCGGCGGGCGAGCCCGCGCGCGATCGCCTGTTTGACGTGTTGATGCGGCGCTTCGAGCTGCTGAAACCGCACCGGCCGGGGATCAAGGCGATCCTGCGCGAGAGCCTGGGCGACCCTTCCTTGGCCCGGGCCGTGCCCGGCTTGCTGCGCTCCATGGCCTGGATGCGGGAAGGGGCGGGGCTATCGGCTTCGGGTTGCCGCGGGCGGCTCGCCTGCCGGCTGACGGCCGCGCTCTACGTGTCGGTATTTCCGGTTTTCCTGCGCGACGATAGCGCCGACCTCGGCATTACCATGGCGACCCTGGACCGCCGCCTGCGCCAAGCCGAGTCTTTGCTTGGCGCCTTGGGCCCGCTGGCCGGCCGGCCAACTAAGCCCCGGAATTAACGATGTTTTTGTGCGATGCAAAATCCTTGGTCAATTGCCCTTGACTAGATCATACGGTGATATCATATTAGGCATTGTGCAGTGCAGCATAAACCTTCCCACTCTTTCCCGCTCAGAGGACGATGGCAATGATCAATAGCAAACAGTCTTTCCTCGATTACGATATGAGCAAGGCATTCGCCGGCTTTACGATGCCGAGCTTCAATGTCGAAGCGATGATGGCGTCGCAGCGCAAGAACGTCGAAGCGCTGACCCAAGCCAATCAACTCGCCATTGAAGGCGCCCAGGCTTTGGCGCGCCGTCAGGTCGAGATCGCACGCGAATCACTCGAAGAGGCGCGTTCGCTGTTCCGTGAATTCAGCCAGCCCGGCGCGCCGCAAGAGCGCATCGCCAAAAACACCGAACTCGCGAAGGCGTCTTTCGAGAAGGGCCTCGCCACGGCGAAGGAGCTGACCGAGCTCGTCACCAAGGCGAACACCGAGGCCTTCAACGTGCTGACCAAGCGCTTCACCGAAAGTTTCGAGGAAATGCGCGACGTCGCCTCGACCAAGGCGGCCTGAGGTCAGGTGTCTCCTGCCGGCCGTCCGCGGCCGGTAGTGGTTTTCTAGGAACAGAGTCATTCGTCCGACGCCGTTCTGCGCGCGTGCGTGGAACGGCGTTCGCGTTTATGGAGAGGGGCGCCGCGCCTTTCGTCAAGGTTGCCGAACCGTTAACCGATCTTTCAGCGTTTTTTCGGCAAGCTTGGGGCGATGTCTGTTTGGCGCCTCCAGCCGCTCTGCGGCACCGCTTCTCTCACCGCGCCACCGGCGGCGCCCATTGGCGCGTTGGGGCTTTCGCGCCGTCTTAACCTGCTGCAATACGCGATCGAGCGAAGCTATCCCATGATGCTGGCGCTCGACATCGTCAATCGCGATGGCGTCGACGCCTTGCCCGCGTCGCTGGCGGCCGCGCTCGAGGCGCTGTCGCATGAGGGCACGCTCAATGCCGCTCGCCATTCGGGGGCGACGCTCACGCGCCTCGGCATCCAGGTCAACGGCGGCACGGTGTTACTGAGCATCGAGGATGACGGCAAAGGCTTCCCCTTCAGCGGCGTCTATGACCTGCGCGCCCTGCAAGCCCTCGGCGTCGGCCCGCTTCGATTGATGGAAGGTGTCGCAGAATGGGGCGGCAGTCTGTTGCTTGATTCGCATGCGACCGGCACGCGTCTCGATATCGCGCTGTTGCGCGACGCGCCGCTTGCCGTCCGGTTTGACGCGGCTCAGGAAGCGGCCTGAACGGCCGGCTTATCGCGGCAAGCGCAAACGGACGCGCAGACCGCCTTGCGGCGAATCTTCGAGCGTGACGTCGCCCCCCTGGCCGCGCGCCAGATCGCGGGCGATGGTAAGCCCGAGCCCCAGTTCGCCGGTACTCGGGTTGCGCGCCGCGTCGAGCCGGAAAAACGGACGGAACACCGTCTCGCGCTGAGGCGGCGGAATTCCCGGCCCGTCATCGTCGATCAAGACGTCGAAAGCCTCACGCAATTCGATGCCGGTCACCCAGATGTGGCGGCCATAGCGTCGCGCATTGCCGATGAGATTGGCGATGCAGCGCCGCGTCGCATCCGGGCGCAAAGGCAGAACGTAGCGTTCCGGCAGAGCGGCCAGGATGGGCGGTCCGTCGCGTTGCGCGCTCGAGATCAGTTCGTGGACGAGAAGCACGATGTCGGTATCGCGCTGCTGCTCCTCGCCCTCGCCGCGCGCGAAATCGAGATAGCCTTGGACCATGCGTTGCATGGCCGTGACGTCGTCCTTCAATTCGGCGACGCTCGCATCGTCGGGCATGAGCGCGAGCGCGAGCCGCATGCGGGTCAAGGGCGTGCGCAGATCATGTGAGACGCCGGCCAGCATTTCGGTACGCTGCGTGATCTGGCGTTGGATACGATCGCGCATCTTGATGAAGGCGCGCGCGACCTGGCGCACTTCGGTCGCGCCTTCTGGCCTGAAATTCGGCACGTCGCGGCCCTTGCCGAAGGCTTCCGCCGTGGCGGCGACGCGGCGGAGCGATTTGACCTGGTTGCGCATGAAAAGCGAGGCGATCGCGAGAAGGACGAGCGCCGATCCCACCATCCACATGATGAAGATATAGGTCGTCGGCGTGGACAGGCGCTCACGCGGGACCGCGATGTCCATGACGCCGGTCGGCAGCTCGATCGAAACCAGCAGGTCGCGCGGATCGAAATCACCGTCGATCTGAAACGGCCGGCCGACGCGCTCGGCCATGGCTGCGGCCAGTTGTGTCTCGATCTGGGAGCCGCTGGTGAAGCGCATGCCCGAGGGAAGCCGTTCGCCGTGCCGGAAGGTGTAGAACAACGCCGTCATGTCGGCGGCGCGCTGCAGGATCTGCCGCCCTTCGGCGGGATTGTCGGCGTGGCGCAGCGCATCCACGGTGAAGGCGATGTCGCCGGCGACGGCTGTGGACAGCCGCCGGGAGATGGTGTCCCAAACCCGGTCGTAGAAGACCCAGGTTGCGAGGATCTGCGTCAGCACCATCGGCAGCACGATGATCAGGAGCGAACGTCCCCACAGCGAGCGCGGCAAGACGCGCTTGAACCAGCGGCGATGCGTGTCGCCGGTCCCGGGCCTTTCGGCGTCACGAGCCGGAGGCGCGGGCAACAGAGCGAGACGCTTTTGCGCCTCGTCAATCGGGCTTGAGGACATACCCGGTTCCTCGCACGGTCTGCAGATAGCGCGGGAATTTCGGATCGTGCTCGATCTTGCGTCGCAGCCGGGTCATCTGCACATCGACGGTGCGCAGATTGCCGCTGCATTGCGCTTCTTGCGACAGGGCCTCGCGCGAGACCGGCTCGCCCGGCTTGCGCGCCAAGGTCATGAGCAGCGCGGCCTCGGCCGAGGTCAGGTGGACCGGTGCGCCCGCGCGGTAAAGCGCGCCGCGCTTCAGATCGAGCCGGCAAGCGCCGAGACGCAGCTCCTCGACGCGCTCGGGCGCGTGCGTGGCGCGTTGCAGGATATTGCGGATGCGCAAGACGAGTTCGCGCGGCTCGAAGGGTTTCGTCAGATAGTCGTCGGCGCCGCGTTCGAGTCCGTCGATTCGGTTCTCAGGCTCGGCCATGGCAGTCAGCAGCAGGATCGGCACCGGACTCGTTTGCCGAAGACTTCTCGGTCAGCGCAAGCCCGTTTTCGCCCGGCATCATCACGTCGATGATGAGGAGATCGAAAGCAAGGCTTTGCATCCTTGCCCGCGCGTCGACCGCGTCGGCCGCCGTGGTGACTCGGAAGCCCGATTCGACGAGGTAGCGCCGCAACAGGTCACGCAGCCTTGCATCGTCATCGACGACCAGGAGATGGGCTTCCTCCTTATCGCCGTCGAAGGTGCCGTTCATGGCGCCAGTATACACCCGATCCGCCCGCCGCTCAGCGGCGGCGTCGGAAGCGGGCGCGGTCGACGTCGTCGGACATGATTTCAAGCATGACCTTGCGGAATCCTTCGACCGCTTGCGGTCCGGCCACTTCATAGGCGCGCGAAATCCGCAGGCGCTGATTCTCGGACAATTGGCGCTCGAGTTCGATGCCCTGCGCGGTCAATTCGAGCAGCCTTTGCCGCCGGTCGCTCTTGCCCGTGCGCTGCACGATGAGGCCCTGGCGGACCAGCTGTCCAAGGACGCGCGAGAGGCTTTGCTTGGTGATTTGAAGAATATCCAGCAATTCGCTGACGCTCATCTGCGGGTGGCGGCCGACGAAATAGATCACGCGGTGATGCGCTCGGCCGAAACCGTAGCGTGCGAGCATCGCGTCGGGCTCGGCCGTGAAATCGCGATAGGCATAAAATAGGAGCTCGATGCCCTGACGGACCTCGTCCTCGCTGAGATAGGCCGGCGCTTCCTCGGTTTTTATGTCAGACATGTTGACTTATTTTTAGCAGGGTTGTTACATCTTAGGCAAGACGCGTCGCGACAAGTCCGCAACGCGCCATATATGCCAATCCAGGTTGGAGGAACGCCGACGATGGCCACTGCCACCAGACCTTTCGACGATCGCGACGGGACCATTTGGTTCGATGGCAAGCTCGTGCCGTGGCGCGACGCGCATGTGCATGTTCTGACACACGCCCTCCATTACGCGAGTTCCGTCTTCGAAGGCGAGCGCATTTATAGCGGCCGCATCTTCAAGCTGCGCGAGCACAGCCAGCGCCTCATCGATTCCGCCCGTATTCTCGGCTTCGGCCTTCCGTGGAGCCTGGAGCAGATCGAAGAGGCTTCCGTCGCGACCGTGCGCGCCTCGGGCATTCTCGACGGCTATGTCCGCCCGATCGCGTGGCGCGGGCCGGAACAGATGGGCGTCTCGGCGCAGCTCACCAAAATCCACATGGCGATCGCCGTGTGGGACGACTGGAAGGCCTATTTCTCACCCGAGGCGCGGCTGAAGGGCATCCGCTTGGCGTGGTCGAAATGGGCGCGGCCTGCCCCCAATACGGCTCCGACCGCGGCCAAGGCCGCGGGCCTCTATATGATCTGTACCCTGTCGAAGCACGCGGCCGAGGCCGAGGGCTTCGACGACGCGTTGATGCTGGACTGGCGTGGCCAGATCGCCGAGGCGACCGGTGCCAATATTTTCTTCGGGATCGATGGCGAGCTGCATACGCCGAAGCCCGATTGCTTTCTCGACGGCATCACGCGCCGCGCCGTGATTGCGTTGGCCAAGGCCCGCCAGCTCAAAGTGGTCGAGCGCGCGATGATGCCGGGCGAACTCAGCCGCGCGCAGGAAGTCTTCGTCACCGGCACTGCCGCGGAAGTCACGCCCGTCACACAGATCGCCGAGCATAAATTCCCGGTGGGGCCGATCACCCGGCAGTTGATGGGCGATTACGACAAGCTGGTGCTCGCGCCCGAAAAGGCGAGCGCCGCTTAGCCGGCCGCGAACCCGTCCGGCGCGTTACTCTTCGCCCCAGCGCTCGGCCGCCGCGTCGTCGCTCGCCTTGGCTTCGACCCAGCGCGCGCCCGTTCCGGTTTCCTCGAGCTTCCAGAACGGCGCCTTGGTTTTGAGCCAGTCGATCAGGAAACGGCAAGCATCGAAGGCGGCGTCGCGATGCGCCGACGCGGTCGCGACCAGCACGATCCGGTCGCCCGGCTTCAACGGGCCATAGCGGTGAACGATCAGCACGGCGTCGAGCGGCCAGCGGCGATGGGCTTCGGCTTCGATCTCGGCGAGCTGTTTCTCGGTCATGCCGGGGTAATGCTCGAGCGTCATCCCCGAGATCTTCTCGCCGCCGGCCATGTCACGGACGAGCCCGACGAAAGAGGTGACGCCGCCGATCGTCGCCTTGCCGCGGGTCAGCGCCGCAATTTCTTCGCCAATGTCGAAATCCTCGCGCTGAACGCGGATCATCGGCTCAACCCCCGGTAACCGGAGGGAAAAAGCCGATCTCGTCGCCGGGCTTCAGCCGGTGGTCGGCTGCGACATATTCGCGATTGACCGCCACGCGCACGAGCTTCGGGTTCTTCAGCGCCTCGGCATAGCCGGGACCGCGCGTTTTCAGCCAGTCGATCAGCGCGGCCACCGTCGTGATCTCGGACGGCGGCTCGAGCGTCTCCTCGGCCCTGCCGATCTTTTGCCTGATCCAGGCGAAATAGAGAAGCTTCATGGGGCTAGAGCTAGGCTCATGCGCAGGCGGATGCAAGTTTACGGGATCACTTCCGCGAAGGGCAGGAAATCGACCGGCGCGCCGATCTCGAGCCGCGTCACGCCTTCGCCGATCTCGATCAGCCCATCGGACTCGACCATCGAGGTGAGGATGCCGGCGCCGTCGCGCGCGAATTTCTCGGCGACCCAAATGCCGTCCTCGGCGCGTAGGAGACGCGCGCGCACATATTCGGTGCGGCTCGGCTTCTTCTTGTATTCGAAACCCGACCGCACGCGATAGAGCCGCGGGCTCGCTTCGTCCGCCCCCGCAAGCAGCAAGATCAGCGGCCGCGCGAGCAGCAGGAACGTGACCATCACCGCGACCGGATTTCCGGGCAGGCCCATGAAAGGCACGCGGCCGACCTGGCCCATCGCCACTGGTCTCCCGGGTTTGATCGCAAGCCGCCAGAAATGGAGCTTGCCGGCCGCCTCCACCGCGGCCCTGACATGATCTTCCTCGCCGGTCGAGATTCCGCCCGAGGTGAGAACGAGATCATGGCTCGCCGCAGCGTCGGCGAGCGCGGCACGGACGCTCTCGGCCTTGTCGGGTAAGATACCGAGATCGGATACGGCACAGCCGAGCCCCGCGAGCAGCGCCTGCAGCGTGTAGCGATTGGCGTCGAAGATCGCGCCCAGCGGCAAGCTATCGCCCGGCTCGCGCAACTCGTCGCCGGTCGAGAACAGCGCGACGCGCAGCTTGCGATAGACGGTGAGCGAGGTAAGGCCCAGCGAAGCGGCAAGCCCGACCTCCTGCGGCCTCAAGCGTCGGCCCACCGGAAGCACGGCGGTGCCCGCCTTGACGTCCTCCCCCGCGCCGCGGCGGTTGGCGCCGCGCTTGATTCCGGAAGGGATCGTCACCGCGCCATTCGCGACCTTGCAATCCTCTTGCATCAGGACGGTATCCGTGCCCTCCGGCAGCAGCGCGCCGGTGAAGACGCGGATCGCCGCGCCGCGTGGCGCCATCGAGCGCAGCGGATGGCCGGCCGCCGCGCGCCCGCCGATCGGCAGGACGGTCGGCTCGGTCATGCTCAGATCCTCGAAACACACCGCGTAACCGTCGACCGCGACATTGTCGGCGGGCGGGACGTCGCGCGTTGCGACCAGCTTTTCGGCCAGGATGCGCCCCGACGCTTCGGCCAGCGCCAAGCGCTCGATCCCCGGGAGCGCTACGAGCTTGGCCTTGAGAAGCGCCAGCGCCGACGCGGCCGACATGAGCTCGCCGCCGAAGGCGAAGCAGTCATCGCTGAGCTGCGCCATCCGCGACGACCTCGATGTGGCAATACGCGATGACGAAGGCGGCGATCGCGTCGATGTCGCCGAGTTCAAGAAACGGCAATTGCAGGCCGGGAACCGGCGTATCCGAGGCGATCGCGACGATGCTATCGTTTCCCGGGGCAAGCAGGCTCTTGCCGAGCGATGCGCGATAGATCTCGAGTTTCGGATGATTGCCGCGCTTGTAGCCTTCGACGAGAACAAGGTCGACGGGGCTCATGTGACGGAGGATTTCGTCCATGGCGGGCTCGGGCGCGCCGCGCAACTCGTGCATCAGCGCCCAGCGCCGGTCGCTGGCGACCATGACTTCGCGCGCACCCGCCTGGCGGTGGCGCCAGGAATCCTTGCCGTCCTGATCGACGTCGAAATCGTGATGGGCGTGTTTGAGCGTCGATACGCTCACGCCCCGGAGGGCAAGCGCGGGCAGCAGGCGCGATATCAAGGTGGTTTTGCCGGCGCCGCTCCAACCCGCAAGTCCGAAGACCCGCATGGTCCTCACGTCGCCTGGCTCGGCTTTGCTTTGATCGCCGGCGTCTGACGCCGCATATCCTCGCTGCCAACATGCGCGATCCCGGCATAGAAATATTTGTAGCCGGTGACGATGGTGAAGATGGCGGCGATCCAAAGCAGCGCCTCGCCGAAGAATTTGACGTGCAGGAAACCGGGTCCCGAATCGCCGACCAGCAGCACCCCGATTGCGACCATCTGAATCGTGGTCTTCCATTTCGCAAGATTGGTGACCGGCACCTTCACGCGCATTCCAGCCAGATATTCGCGCAAGCCCGAGACCAGGATTTCGCGCGATAAAATGACCAAAGCCGGTAGAACGGCTGGCGCGGAAATGCGTTGCGTGGCCGTCAGCATCAGCAAGGTTCCGGCGACCAGCAGCTTGTCGGCGATCGGGTCGAGCAATTTCCCCCATTCCGATTGCTGCTGCCAGGCGCGGGCAAGCCGGCCGTCGAGCCAATCGGTGAGGCCGGCAAGCGCGAAGAGCGCGCAGCCCGACCACGGTCCCAGGGGGGCCGGCAGGTAAAACGTCGCCACCACCAGCGGCATCGCCAGGATCCGCGACAGGGTTAACAGATTGGGTAGCGTCGTCAGCATCGTCGGAAGCCAGTCTAACCCTCGGCATGGAAATGGTCATAAACCTTTTTTGCGACGGTTTTGCTGATGCCTTCGACGCGTTCCAGATCGGTCAGTCCGGCGGTCGCGACCTGCCGCGCCGAGCCGAAATGATGCAGGAGCGCGCGCTTGCGGCGCGCGCCTATGCCGGGGATTTCGTCGAGCGGCGAACCGGTGATCGCCTTGGCGCGTTTCTGGCGATGCGCGCCGATGGCGAAACGATGAGCCTCGTCGCGCAATCGCTGCAGGTAGTAGAGCACCGGATCCTGGGGATCGAGGCTTAGCGGCGGCATGCCGTCACGGAAGAAGCGTTCGCGTCCGGCATTGCGGTCAGGCCCCTTGGCGACAGCGACCACGGCAAGGTCGTCGATGCCGAGATCGGCCAGGACTCCGAGGGTTGCGGAAAGCTGGCCCTGTCCGCCGTCGAGCAGGACGAGGTCAGGCCAATTGCCCGAGCGGCGCTCGGGATCCTCCTTCAGCGCGCGCGCAAAGCGCCGTCCCAGGACCTCGCGCATCATCGCGAAATCATCGCCCGGCTTCGTGTCTTCGGCCTTGATGGTGAATTTGCGATAGGCCTGCTTCATGAAGCCGAGCGGTCCCGCGACGATCATCCCGCCGACCGCGTGGCTGCCTTGGATGTGGCTGTTGTCGTAGACCTCGATCCGTTGCGGCGGCGCTTCGAGGCCGAAGAGGTCGGCGACGCCCTGCAACAATTTCGCCTGCGCTGCGCCTTCGGCGAGACGCCGCGCCAGGGCTTCGCGGGCATTGACGAGCGCGTGCTCGATCAGCTTGCGTTTGTCGCCGCGCCGCGGCGCCAGGAGCTCAACCCGGCGACCGGCGCGGGTCGAGAGCGCTTCCGCGATCAGCGCCGCATCGGCCGGTCTTTCATTGACCAGCACCAAAGGCGGGGCGATCCGGCCGGCGTAGAACTGGCCGAGAAATGCCGCGAGCACTTCGGGGGCGGTCATTTCCTGCGCGTGGCTCGGGAAATAGGCGCGATTGCCCCAATTCTGCCCGCCGCGGAAGAAAAAGACCTGGACCGAGCTGTGCCCGCCGGCGAGATGCGCCGCGACCACGTCGGCGTCGCCCAGGCCCTGGATGTTGATGTCCTGCCGCCCTTGCACCTGGGTCAGCGCGCGGATTCGGTCGCGCAGCACCGCCGCGCCTTCGAAATCGAGCGCGTCGGACATTTCGGTCATGCGGGTGGCCAGGCGTTCCTGCACGTCCTTGGTGCGGCCGCGGAGGAAGGCGCGCGCCTCCGCGACGAGCCGCGCGTAAGCCTCCTTGTCGATTCGCCCGACACAGGGCGCGCTACAGCGCTTGATTTGATAGAGCAGGCACGGCCGCGTGCGGCTGGAAAAGATGCTGTCCGAACACGAGCGCAGCAGGAAGGCGCGTTGCAAGGCGATCAGCGTGCGGTTGACCGCGCCCGCCGAAGCGAAGGGGCCGAAATAATCGCCGCTTTCGCTCGTCGCGCCGCGATGTTTGGTCAGCTGCGGAAAATCGCTGCCGCCCGTCAAGTGAATGTACGGAAAGGATTTGTCGTCCCGCAGCAACACGTTGTAACGCGGCATGAAGCGCTTGATGAGATTGCATTCGAGCAGCAGCGCTTCGACCTCGGTGTGGGTGATGACCACTTCCATCGAGCGCGTCTCGGCCACCATGCGTTTCAGGCGGTTCGGGAGATTGCCGACATGGGTGTAGCTCGCGACGCGATTCTTGAGGCTGCTGGCCTTGCCGACGTAAAGCGGCTCGCCCTTGGCGTTGAGCATGCGATAGACGCCAGGCGAAGGCGGCAATGTCCGCAATACCGCGCGGATCACGCCGACGCCCTGGGCGAGCAGGCCCGTGGCCGGCGTGGTCTCATCGTCTTCGGCGGCCTCTTCCGTATCCGGAACGTAGCCTTCAGGATCGTCGATCATCACGCTTTCACTTGGCTTTCGCGCCCGTCCGCGTCAATCGCACGTTGTATTCCCCATGCTCCCGTCAAGCCATGCAACCGGCGCTTTTTCGGATATCCACGGAAGCTGTGGGAAACTCTGTTGAAAAGCTCCGTCGGCCCGCCTTCGACCCGCGTCAAATCACGGGTTTGTCCTGATTGCATAAAAATTGGGCAATTCAACTATCCTATTGAAATACAGCCATATTTTTTCGGGAGACCGTAAAGCTGTGGTCACATACCTTAATTTCGCCCTGAATCGGCTTCTTCCTGGCCCGAATCCGAAGGCTTGTGAACAAGTGATCATCGGCGCAGCCTCCCGGGCTGAAATTGGAATCTCCCGGCGAGTCCCGATGTTTAGCGCGATGCAATGGGAGCGCGTGGAGGTTCTATTCCGTCTGGAGCGCCGTACCCGGCTGGGCCCAGCCGAGATGCTGGCCTCCGTCGAGCGCGATCATCTGGCCGGTCATGGCCCCGGCATTCACGATGAAACGCACGCAGCAAGCGATCTCCTCCGGGCTCGCCCCGCGCTTCAAAGGCACGCCGGCGCTTTGACGCGCGAATTGCTCGGTGCTTTGCCGCGATGAGGGGAGAGTTGGCCCCGGTCCCACGGCGTTGACGCGAATCCGCGGCGCCAATGCCATCGCCATCGCTTGCGTCAAGGTCCAAAGCCCGGCCTTCGACAGCGTGTAGGACACGAAATGCGGCGTCAAATTCCAGATGCGCTCGTCGAGGATGTTGACGATCGCGCCCGGTGCCGTCGCGGGCAGCTGGCGCGCGAATTCCTGCATCAACACGAAGGGCGCCCGCAGATTGGTCTCGAGATGGGCATCCCAACTCTCGCGCGTCACGCTCAGCGCCTCGTCGCGCTCGAACACCGACGCGTTGTTGACGAGGCAGGTGACCGGGCCGAGCGCCTTCGACGCCGCCGGAATCAGCCCTTGGGTCGCGCGCTCTTGCGCCAGATCCGCGCTCAGCGCCATCGCCCGGCCGCCCATGGCCGCGATCGCGGCGACGACTTCCGCCGCCGCCTCGCGCGAGCTGCCGTAATGGACGGCGATGTCATAGCCCTCCTCGGCCAGGGCCAGCGCGATGGCGCGCCCGATGCGCTTGGCCGCGCCGGTGACAAGCGCGGTGCCCTTCATCCGCGGCGATCCCTGACGAAACGCTGGCGCGCCTTGCGCTTGGCGATTTCCTTGGCCGAAGTCCCGGCGCGTCCGCCGATCGAACGGCCGCGCGGCGTGGCGCGCGGCCCGGCCGCCGAATTTTCCGCATCGACGGGCGAGCCCAGGCCGAGATCGAGTTCTTCCAGGCGCTTGATCTCGTCGCGCAGGCGAGCGGCCTCTTCGAATTCGAGATCGGAAGCGGCTTGGCGCATCTGTTTTTCGAGGTCGGCGATCACGGCCTTCAGATTCGAGCCTTGATAATGCGCGGCCGCGCTCTCGCCCAGGCCGACGGTGACGTGGTCCTGCTCGTAGACGCTGTCGAGAATGTCGGAGATGCCGCGCTTGATGGTCTCGGGGGTTATGCCATGGGCGATATTATAGGCCTCTTGCTTCTCGCGCCGCCGGTTGGTCTCGTCGAGCGCCTGGCGCATGCTTTCCGTGACGCGGTCGGCATAAAGGATGACGCGGCCCTCGACGTTGCGCGCGGCCCGGCCGATCGTCTGGATGAGCGACGTGCGCGAGCGCAAAAAACCTTCCTTGTCGGCGTCCAGAATGGCGACGAGCGCGCATTCCGGAATGTCCAAGCCTTCGCGCAACAGGTTGATCCCGACCAGCACGTCGAACACGCCCAAGCGCAAATCGCGGATGATCTCGACCCGTTCCAGCGTATCGACGTCGGAATGCATGTAGCGCACGCGGATGCCGTTCTCGTGGAAATATTCGGTCAGCGCCTCGGCCATCTTCTTGGTCAGGGTGGTGACGAGCACGCGCAGGCCCCTGCGCGCGACGTCGCGGCATTCGGCCATGAGATCGTCGACCTGGTTCTCGACGGGGCGCACGACGGGGGTCGGGTCGACCAGGCCGGTCGGGCGCACCACCTGCTCGGCAAAGACGCCGCCGGTGCGCTCCATCTCCCATTTCCCGGGCGTCGCCGAGACGCAGGTGGTCTGGCCCCGCATCTGATCCCATTCCTCGAATTTCAACGGCCGGTTGTCGATGCAGGAAGGCAGGCGGAAGCCATATTCGCTCAAGGTGAATTTGCGCGCATAGTCGCCGCGATACATGCCGCCCAATTGTCCGATGGTGACGTGACTCTCATCGACGAAGACGAGCGTATCCTTGCGCAGATATTCGAACAAGGTCGGCGGCGGCTCGCCGGGCTTGCGCCCGGTCAGATAGCGCGAATAATTCTCGATCCCGGCGCAACTCCCGGTCGCCGCCATCATCTCGATATCGAAGGTCGTGCGCTGCTCGAGCCGTTCGGCCTCCAAAAGCTTGCCCGCGGCGCGGAACTCGGCGAGGCGCAGCTTCAGGTCGCGCTTGATCTCCTCGATCGCCTGGTGAAGCGTCGGCTTGGGCGTCACGTAGTGGCTGTTGGGGTAGATCTTCACCTCTTCGAGCGCGGTGGTCTTCTCCCCGGTCAGAGGATCGAATTCGTGGATCGCCTCAAGCTCGTCGCCGAACAGCGAGAGGCGCCAGGCGCGGTCCTCGTAATGGGCGGGAAAGATCTCGATCGTGTCGCCGCGCGCGCGGAAGGTCCCGCGCACGAAATTCTGGTCGTTGCGGCGGTATTGCAGTTCGACGAGCCGCGCCAGGATCGCGCTGCGATCGATGGCGCTGCCAGCTTCGAGCGTCACCGTCATCTCGGCATAGGTCTCGACCGAGCCGATGCCGTAAATGCAAGAGACCGAGGCCACGATGATGGTGTCGCGGCGCTCGAGAATGGCGCGCGTGGCGGAATGGCGCATGCGGTCGATCTGCTCGTTGATCGAGGATTCCTTCTCGATATAGGTGTCCGAGCGCGGCACATAGGCCTCGGGCTGGTAGTAATCGTAATAGGAAACGAAATATTCGACCGCGTTCTCCGGGAAGAAGCTTCGCATCTCGCCATAGAGCTGCGCCGCCAGGGTCTTGTTGGGCGCCAGGATGATCGCCGGGCGCTGGGTGCGCTCGATGACATGCGCCATGGTGAAGGTCTTGCCCGAGCCGGTGACGCCCAACAGCACCTGGTCGCGCTCGCCCGCCAGGACGCCCCGGGTCAGCACCTCGATCGCCTGCGGCTGGTCGCCGGCGGGCTGGAATTCCGAATGGATGGCGAAGCGCTTGCCCTGATCGGCGAGCGGCTTTTCGGCGGTCAAGATCGGCATGGGGGTTAAAGATAAGGCTCGGCCGGGCCTTATGCCAGGGCGCGCTTGCGCCTGTTGCGCTGCGGCATTAGGGTGCCGGTCGTTTCTTCCAACCCCGAACCAGCGCAGACTCCCATGGGCTTCATCGCCGACCGTCTTTTGCGGATCAAACCCTCGCCGACCATCGCCATCGCCAATAAGGCCCTGGCGATGAAGGGTGAAGGCCTCAACGTCATCGGGCTGGCCGCGGGCGAGCCGGATTTCGACACGCCGCAAAACGTCAAGGATGCGGCCAAGCGCGCGATCGACGCGGGCGACACCAAATACACGGCCGTCGACGGCACGCCGGCGCTGAAGAAGGCGATCTGCGCCAAGTTCAAGCGCGAGAACGGGCTGCATTACGAACCCAATCAGATCTCGGTCGGCACCGGCGGCAAGCAGGTGCTCTACAACGCGCTCACCGTCACGGTGAATCCGGGCGACGAGGTGATCGTGCCCGCGCCCTACTGGGTTTCCTACCCGGACATCGTCACCCTCTGCGAGGGCGTGCCGGTGGCGGTGACCTGCCCGCAGAACAACGGCTTCAAGCTCAGGCCCGAGGATCTGGACGCGGCGATCACGCCCAAGACCAAATGGCTGATCCTCAATTCGCCGTCCAACCCCTCGGGTGCCGCCTACACGGCGGACGAGCTGCGCGCGCTCGCCGATGTGCTGCTGAAGCACCCGCATGTGTGGGTCCTCACCGACGACATGTACGAGCACGTGCTCTATGACGGGTTCCAATTCACCACCATCGCTCAGATCGAGCCCAAGCTCTATCCGCGCACCTTGACCCTCAACGGCATGTCGAAGGCCTATTGCATGACCGGCTGGCGGCTGGGCTATGCCGGCGGGCCGGTCGAGCTCATCAAGGCGATGGGCGCGCTCCAGTCGCAATCGACGACCAACCCCTCATCGATCAGCCAGGCTGCGGGCGTCGAGGCGCTGAACGGGCCGCAGGACTTCATCGAGAAGCACAACGCCATCTTCAAGCAGCGCCGCGATCTCGTCGTGGTGATGCTGAACGAGGCGATGGGCATCCATTGCCCGACGCCCGAGGGCGCCTTCTACGTCTATCCCTCTTGCGCCGGGACGATCGGCAAGCGCACGCCTGCGGGCAAGGTGATCGAGACCGATACGGATTTCTGCACCTATCTGCTCGAGAGCGAGCTGGTCGCGGTCGTGCCGGGCACGGCGTTCGGCCTGGCGCCGCATTTCCGCATCTCCTATGCGACCTCGACCGAGCATCTCAAGGAAGCCTGCGCGCGCATCCAGAAGGCCTGCGCGGCGCTCAAATAAGCGTCAGGTCGCGAACACCGGCGCCTCGGGATCGAGGCCCAGGATCACCTGGCCCACCGTCTCGTAATGAATGTCGCGCGCCTGGATCTGCTGCGCGATCGCATGAATGTCGCGAAAGCGCCGCTCGAACGGGTTGGCGCGGAAGACGGCGGTGGCGCCCATCATGTGATAGGCGGCGTCGACGACCTCGACCGATTGGTGAATGGCCCAGCTTGCGGCGAGCCGCAGCGTCACGCGGTTTTGCGTGGTGAGCTCGGCCGGGCGCTGCAGATCGTGCCAGACCTCGTCGATCGCCGCGAAGAGATAGGCGCGGGCCGCGCGCAGCTTTGCCTCGTTGCGGCCGATGAGCGCGTGAACCGCGTTGTTGTCGCGCATCGCGTGCTTCACCTGGCTCGGCGATTTGCCGCGCGCCACCTTCACCGCCTCGTCGAGCGTCGCGCGCGCGACGCCCAAGGCGATGGCGGAAAAGCCCAGCCCGTACATGATGCTGGTGGTCAGGCGGTAGAGCGCGCCCGTTTCCCGGCGCGTCGCCGGATCGTCGCGCCCGGCGCAAAACCTCTCGGGTATGAAGAGAGCATCGACCGCGTAATTGTCGGTACCCGTGCCCTTGAGGCCGATCACGTCCCAGACGTCCTCGATGGTCGCGCTCGAGGCCGGAAAGAGGATCGTGCGCTGCAACGGCGTGCCGTCGGCTTTGAGGCGCTTCGCGCCATTGGACTCGACGATGTGGACATGGGCGCCGAGCCAGCTCGCCTGGCGGCACCCGCTGGCAAAGCTCCAGCGCCAGGTCGCGCGATAACCGCCCTCGACCGCCTTGGCCTCGCCCGCCGCCGCGCCCCAGGCGAGGATGCCCGGCGCTTCGTTGAAAATCTCGCGCGCCGCGTCGCGCTCAAGATAGGCGGAGACCATGGCGCTGACGCCGCATTGGCCGAGGCACCATGCCGTGCTCCCGTCGCCCTTGGCGATCTCTTCGATCGCCTGCACGAAGAAGGCGGGGGCGAGCTCGGCGCCGCCGATGCTCCGGGGCAGCAGCATGCGATAAAGCCCGTTCTCGATCAGCGCCGAAACCACCGCCGGGGTCAGGCGCCGTCCGCGCTCGATCGCGTCGGCTTCTTGCAGGAGAAGCGGCCTGAGCGCCCGCGCCCGCTCGACGTAATCCTGCCCCGCGGCCTCGCTCATGGCCGAAGGCTCAGCCTTTGGCCTTGCCCGGAAGGTCATAGACGGTGCGTCGCAGCTCGGCCTGATACTCGGCGCGCGAGATCGGCGCGTAGCGCGGCGGATTCTCCGCGCTCTGGCAGGTCGGCAGGCAGTCGAGCTTCACGTCCCAGCGCGTCGAAACGAAGAACGGGATCGACAAGCGCTCGTCGCCTTCGAGATTGAACACGCGATGCGGTGCCGAGCGGAACCGGTCATTCGACCAGCGCTGCAGGAGGTCCGCATTGTTGACGAGGAGGTAGCCGTCATAGGCCGGCGCCTGCACCCATTCGCCCGAACGGCTGAGGATCTCGAGTCCGGGCTTTTTCGCCTGGGCGAGAATCGTGGTGTAGCCGAAATCGGTGTGGGGGCCGATCCCGTATTGGCCGGCGTTCTCCGCGATGCGCGGCGGATAGTGGATGAGCCGCAAGGTCGGATTCATCGGCTTGAACGCGTCGTGATCGGGGAGGAAATCGGGCCCCAGATCGAGCGCCAAGGATTGCAGCGGAAGGAGTTTGCGCATCAACCCCGACATCGTCGCGAAATATTCGAGCAAGGTCTCGCGAAAGCCGGGCAGGTCCTGGGGCCAGCGATTGTCGAACACCCAGGGCTTCTTCGCGATCCGGTCCGGATGAACGGGCGCGTATTCCTCGCGGATATAGTAGGATGCGCTGCGGTCGGGATGTGGAGAGCGCGCGCCGTAAAGCTCGGCGCGCTGCGTCTGCCCGCCGACCGGCAGATAACCGATCGGCTCGTCCACCGCGCGCACCGCCATCTTGCGTTCCAGGGGCAGGTGATGGAAGCGCTCGGCCTCGGCGAAGACGCGGTCGATGAGCGGCTGCGGCACGCCGTGATTGGCGATGAAATAAAACCCGATGGTCTCGCTGGCCGCGCGCAATTGCGCGGCGGCGGCCTCGCGCGCGGTGCGCTCGCCCGCGAGATAGGGTCCGAGATCGATCACCGGAATCCGCAAATCCCCGCCGGCATCGATGATGTTGCTGGTGTCGGGACACATCGGCGATCTCCCTTGCGCACGGCCTTCCTGCCGCGTTTCCGGCCTATCCTGCGCCGATCCCGAACGCGGGGCAAGCCGGGCGCATTCCCATGCCTTGCCGGCTTCGCAGGTGCGAAGTGACGCTTCACCCACGCTTGCCGCTTCTGCTAAGCTCCGCGCCCCATGACCGCACAAGCCGCCAAGCTGCCGCCTTTTCACGTTCCGTCAATCATCAAGCGCAACATCACCTTGTTTGCGCTGTCGCAATCCTTCACCGGCGCGGGCATGCAATTCGCCTATGGCTTCGGTCCGCTGATGGTGTTGTCGCTGACCGGCTCCGCGGGTCTTGCGGGCTTGTCCGTGGGCCTGATCGGCTTGAGCCAATTCTTCGTCGCCTATCCGGTCGGCAAGGTCGCGGATTCCTATGGTCGCAAGCCGGGCATTCAAATGGGGCTCGTGCTCGGATTGATCGGCGCCGTCGTCGTCGGCCTGTCGATGAGCTTCCACAGCTTCCCGATCTTCGTCGCGGGCATGTTCATCTTCGGCATGGGGATGAATGCCGCGCAACAGCTGCGCGTCGCCGCCACCGATATGTTCCCGCCGCATCACCGCGCCCAGGCGCTGGGCTATGTCGCCCTGGGCTCGCTCGGCGGCCTCGCCATTTCGCCGATCGTGGTGGCCTCGACCTCGGCGGTCGCGGGCAGTATCCATCAGGATCCGCTGGCGCTGCCCTGGTTCCTGCTGCCGGCTTTGATCCTGCCGGGCATGCTGATGGTTTTCTTCGTGCGCCCCGACCCGAAGCAGATCGGCATGGAGCTTGAGCGCTATTATCCCGGCTATGCGCCGCCGCGCGAGCCGCCGACGGGCAAAGGCGCCTTCCGCGCGATGCAGCTGTTGCGTCACAAACGGCTGCGCCTGGCGATCGTCTCCAATTGCGGCGCGCAGGGCAACATGTCGATCGTCATGGTGCTCACATCGCTGGTGCTGTCGCATCACGGGCATGGGCTCGCGGCGATCGCGTTCTCGCACATGTTCCATTCGATGGGCATGTTCGCCTTCACCATCCCGCTGGGCCGGCTCACCGACCGCTTCGGACGCGACATGGTGATGTTCCCGGGCGTCGCCACCGCGCTGGTCGGCGCCGGGCTTGTCGCTTTCACCGGAATGTATTGGTCGGTGACGCTGGGAACCTTCCTCGTCGGGCTGGGCTGGGCCGGCGCCAATGTGGCGGCGACCGCCATGATCGCTGATCATTTCGCCACCGCCGAGCGGGGCCGCGCGATCGGCGTCAATGAAAGCTTCGCCGGCGGCATCAGCGTCGTGGTGGCGCTGATCACCGGTCCGCTGATCGAGTGGTCGGGGCTCTCGGCCACCGGCCTCGTCGCCGTGCTCTGCGCGCTGCCGCCGCTTCTGATGCTGCTCGCCGCGCCGGGTCAAGCCCGGCAGACGCCGGCAATGCCGCAGCCGGTCCCGGTCAGGACGGCCGAGGCCGAGAACGCAGAACCGAGGCTCTAAAACGCAGGCCGCTCGAACGTCCTAGCGTTCGACGGCAAGGCGCGCGAATTGCCGAGCCATCGCGTTGGCCTTGGCCACATAGGAAGCAGCGTCATGATCGCCGCAATGCTCGCCCGGGCTGAGCCGGAAGCCGCGGCGCGCGAAGGCGTCGGCCGTGCCCGCGCCGCACAGATGGATGATGGCGGCGAGGTCCTGCTTCTGCCGCGCGCTCGGCTTCGCTTCGGGCCGGCGCGCGAGGATCGCCGCGCTCTCGCGATCGAGCAGCGCCGAGGCCAGCTCGACGGCATGGCTCGGCACGAGGCGATTGTAGAGACCGTTGAACCAGCAATCCTCGGCGACGGCATGGTGCCGGATGCAATAGCGCTTGGCTTCGGCGAAGGCCGGGTCGGTCATCTGATACATCCCGACCGCGCTCGAGGCGGGCGCGTAGATCGCGAAAGGACGCCAGGTGAGGCGCCAGCGCCAATAAGTGTGCGCCACCGGATTGCCCGCGCCCTCGATTTGCGCGAGCGCGGCCAGGAGCTCGGGGCTGACGGCGGCGGTCGAGTATTCCTGAAAGAGCCGGCCATATTGCCGCCAGGTCTGGGCCGGCGTCTTGTCGAGCGCGCCGCTCAAGGGAAAGAGCATCTCGGTCGGCTTCTTCGCGACCTGATAGACGAGGTTGGCGGCGGCGAAGACGAGGAGCGCCGCGGTCGCGAGGATCGCGATTCGCATCGGACGCGGCGCGGCGCCGAACCCGCGCCGCAGCGCGCGCAGATGCTTGCGCCAACGGCGAAAGCTTTCGAGGAACGCATTCTTGCCGCGGCGGCGGCGCGGCCGGCGCGACGGTGTTCTGGCCCGGGGCGAGCCTCTCGCGGCGCGCGATGAGGAGATCGACATAGGATCCAACTCACCTCGCGCCGTCAGGCTCGATCAAGCCTTCGCAAATCCTCGACGCCCTCACACCACCTCGCTGAAGAACTCCCGCATCATCGCGTAGGATTTCTTGCACAGCTTCTCGTCGTAGCGCGTCGGGCCCGCATTCGCCGTCGGATCGCAGAAGGAATGGACGGCGTGGCCGAACATCATCACCTGCCAATCGATCTTGGCGTCGGTGAGTTCCTGCTCGAGCGCATCCATCGCCGGCTTCGGCGTGATCGGATCGGCCGAGCCGTGGATCGCCAGCACCCGGCCCTTGATGTTGCATTTCGTGCCCGGCTGCACCGGGTTCGGCATGGTGACGTGAAACACCACCGTGCCCTTGAAATCGGCGCCGGCGCGCGCCTGTTCGAGCGCGAAGCCGCCGCCGATGCAATAGCCGACCGCGACGGTCTTGCCCGGGTCGATGAGGCCGAGCTTTTGCGCCTCGGCGGAGAGCGCTTCGAGCGCTTTGCCGCCGCAGGCGACGATGAAGGTGAAATCGCCGCGCACCGCGCGCGAGGATTTCATCAGATCGTCCTGCGTCTTGGGCTTGGCGCCGTAGCCCGCGCCGAACATATCGGCCATCAGCACGACATAATCCTTGCCCGCGATCGCGCGCGCCTGGGCGATTGTATCGGCGTCGACGCCCTTCCAATCGGGCTGCATGAAGAGAGCGGGGCGCTTGCCCTTGACGCTCTCGTCATAGACCAGCGCGCCCTCGAATTTGCGGCCGTTCACCTCATAGGGAACCAGCTTCTCGACCATCTTGCCCTCCCGGAATTTTGCCTGGCGCGATCATAATACATTTCCGGCCGCGCGCGCAGGGGCGGCCGTTTGGAAACCCGCGCCGCGTCCCGCGCTATCGCGCGGCCTTCGCCGCTTGAATCGCGCGCCAGACGCGCTCGGGCGTCGCCGGCATCTCGACATGGCGCACGCCCAGCTCCGAGAGCGCATCGACCACCGCGTTGATCGCCGCACCCAAGGCCGGAGTGGTGCCGCCTTCGCCGCCGGGGCGGATGCCGTAGCGGTGGCTGGTCGCCGGCACTTCGACCAGTTCGCAGGTGAAGCTGGGAAGGAAATCGGCGCGCGGCACGGCGTAATCCATGAAGGAGCCGGCCAGCATCTGGCCGCTCTTCGCATCGTAATGGCAGTCTTCCAAGAGCGCCTGGCCGATGCCTTGCGCCGCCGCGCCATGGGTCTGGCCGTGCAGGATCATCGGATTGACCGCGCGGCCGACATCGTCGACCCCGCTCCAGCGCAGGATCTGCACCATGCCGGTATCGGGATCGATCTCGACCTCGCAAATATGCGTGCCCGAGGGAAAGGCGCCGACCGAGACGGTGTGATCGCCAATGCCTTCGAGCTTGCCCTTGAGGTCGACCGGCAGATCGTTGCGCGTCGCCGCGGCCTTCGCCACCTCGAAGATGCCGATATGCCGGTCGGTGCCCTTGATGGTGAAGACGCCCTTGGCGAAATCGACGTCGATCGGGCTCACCTCGAGAAGATGCGCCGCGATCTTGCGGCCCTTCTCGATGATGACGTCGGTGGCTTCGCCGATGGCGAGGCTCGCGATGCGCATCGAGCGGCCGGAATGCGAGCCGCCGCCGGCCTTCACCCGGTCGGTGTCATGGGCCACGAAGTCGACGCTTTCGAACGGCACGCCGAGCCATTCATTGAGGAGCTGCGCAAAGCTGGTCTCGTGTCCCTGGCCGCTGTTCATCGTGCCGAGCACGAGCTCGACGCGGCCCTGCGCACCGACCGTCACCTCCGCGCGCTCGCGCGGCGCGCCGCCCGCGCCCTCGATATAGTTGGCGATGCCGATGCCGCGCAGCTTGCCGCGTAATTTCGATTCCGCCCGGCGCGCGGCGAAGCCCTGGTAGTCGGCGAGCTTCAGCGCCGCGTCCATGCCGTGCTCGTATTCGCCATTGTCGTAGGTGATGCCGACGCCGTTGGTATAGGGAAAGGCGTTGGGCGGAATGAGATTGCGCCGCCGCAGCTCGACCGGATCGAAACCGTGCAGATCGGCGGCGAGATCGACCAGGCGCTCGATGATGTAGATCGCCTCGGGGCGACCGGCGCTGCGATAGGGCGTCGTCGGCACGGTATTGGTCATCACCGCGCAGCCGCGGAAATGCACCGCCGGGACCTTGTAGACACCCGACATGATGCCGAGGCCTTTGCGCAGCGGCGTGAAATGCGCGCAATAGGCGCCGATATTGCTGAGATTGGTGCCGCGCAGGGCGAGGAAGTTGCCCTCGTCATCGAGCGCGAGCTCGGCGCTCGAGGTCAGGTCGCGTCCCTCGTAATCGGTGAGGAAGCATTCGCTGCGGTCGCCGAGGAATTTGACCGGCCGGCCGAGCCTCTTCGCCGCCCAGGGAAGAAGCGCATATTCGGGGAAGAAGGTGTTGCGGGTGCCGAAATTGCCGCCCATATCGCCGCACATCGCGCGGCACTGCTCGACCGGCACGCCGAGCGCGCCCGCCAAGGTCTGGCGTTCGCGCACCATGCCCCCGCCGGTCCCGGCCCAGATCGTATAGCGGCCCTTCTCGTCGATGAAGCCGATCGCGGCGCGCGGCTCCATCGGCGTGCCGGTGACGCGGTTGATCCAGGTCTCGAACTTGACGATGTGCTTGGCGCGCGCGAAGGCCGCATCGGTCTTCGCCTTGTCGCCGACCTCGGCGTCGATCGCGAGATTGTCGCGCCGATCGTCCCACACCGAAACCGCGCCCGGCTTCACCGCATCGGCGGCGCGCACCACGACCGGCAGCACCTCGTAATCGACCTCGACCAATTCGGCCGCGTCCTTCGCCTGGTCGAGCGTCTCGGCGATCACCATCGCCACGGACTCGCCGACGAATTGCACCTTCTTGTCGGGCATCGGCAGATGGCGCGCGACATAGACCTGATAGCCCGGTGCGAAGGTCATCTCGACATCGGGCGCGCCCTGCCAAGAGGGGCTGTGCGGGATCGGCTTCTTGCCGTCGGCGAGCCAATCGGCGCCGGTGAAGACCGCGATCACGCCCGGCGCCTTCTTCGCCGCGGCGGTCTCGATCTTGCGAATCCGCGCATGAGCATGCGGCGTGCGTACCATCGCGGCATAGGCCATGTCGGGCATCACGTGATCGGCGGCATAGTGACCCTTGCCGGTGAGGAGACGCAGATCCTCCTTGCGTTGCAAAGCCTGTCCGATGCCCTGACCGGTTGCGCGCTCGACGCTCATGGAACGACTCCCTTTATTTTGTGGCCCGCCTTGGCTGGGCGGGTTGCCATCGACGCGTCAACCAACCGCGAACGCGATGCCGTGTCAATTCCGCCAAGGCGCAAACCCCGCCTTCGTTTTTGCGGGGCCGCGCGCTGCTAGGCTAAAGCTCGGCGAGCTTGGGCATCACGCGGGTCGCGAAGAGCTCGAGCGAGCGCCGCGCATCGTCGAACCGCATCGTGCCGAAGAAGAGATAAGTGAGAAGGTAATTGATGCCGAGCTCCTGCGTCTGGCGCTCGACGGCGGCCGCCACCGTGGCGGGAGAGCCGGCGATGACCATGCCGTTCTTCACGCATTCCTCGAAATTCTGGCCGCGCTGCACATTGAGCCTTCCGGTGAACTCGGTCGAGCCGTGCATCTTGCGCAGGTAATTGAGACTTGCCAGGTGATACTCGAAGGCGGGCTTGGCGATGCGGATCGCCGCGTCGTCGCTGTCGGCGACGACGATATGACGCAGCGCGCCGATCGCGAGGCCGCCACTGAATTCAGGTTTTACCAGCATCGGCCCGCCGCGCTTGGCGAGCGCTTCCTTGAAGGCGGCGATGTTGCCCTTGGCGAAATCGGTCGGGCCATTGGCGGTGAAATTTATGCCGTGCTCGCCGGCCCAGGTCGCGCCGATCGTGTTGGACGAGCCGTACCAGAAAGGCGGATGCGGCTTTTGGTAAGGCCGCAGCGGCATCGGCGTTTCGGCATAGGTGAAATATTTTCCCGCGTGGCTGAAGCTGTCATGCGTCAGGCCTTCGAGGATGCACTCATAAGCGTCGATGAAGATGTCGCGCGATTCGGCGTGATCGACCTTATGGTAATTGAGCTCGAAAGGCGATACGCCCCGCCCGACGCCGACCTCGAGCCGGCCGCGGCCCAGATGATCGAGCATGCAGATCTCTTCGATCAACCGCAGCGGCGAGTACAGCGGCAACAGATAAACGAGCGGCCCGAAATGGATGCGCTTCGTCGCGCGCGCGACGGCGGCAAGATAGACATTCGGTCCCGGCACCATATTGAGCGGCGTGCAATGATGCTCGGCGACATGCAGGCAATAGAATCCGGCCTCGTCGGCGGCAGCGGCGAATTTGAGACGCTCGTCGTATTCATCGGCGAGCGGCCGGTCCGTGCGCTCGACGTGATCGAAGAGTCCGACTTTCATGTTTCCTCGCTAACTCGATTGATCCCGACCGAGACGGCCGCTCCAGACCGGAAGGTTATCGCCCGGCGCGCGGCAAGCTGTCGATAAGAGATTAACGACGGCTCTTCGGCACGCGGCGCATCACGCAATTGGGGCCGCCGATGGGCCGCGAACGCCCGATTCGATGCCGCGACGAGTCAGGGATTTTCATTGGACGCATTCTAGGGTTTGCGGCGCAACACGACGTGATCGAGTCCCATAATCATCGCGCGCCGCAGCCAGATTCCGATTGCCAGAAGGCCGCCGCCGCGCGACCATTGTCGAACGCTAGGCGTGGTCGGCGGCCCGCCTTGGCTAGGGCTGGCCTCCGAACTTCGTGCCATGGGCGCGACAGGAAGGAGGCGTGCATGACCGACAGAGCTTCGGGGCCGCGTTGCGCGGCTTTGGTGGGACCTTATCTTTCCGGAAAGACGACCTTGCTCGAGGCGCTACTCCTCGCTTCGGGCACGATCAGCCGGCGGGGTACGCAAAAAGAAGGCAACACGGTCGGTGATCACGCGCCCGAGGCGCGCGCGCGAGAGATGTCGACCGAAATAAATGTCGCGCGCGCCTCCTATCTCGACGACACCTGGACGTTTCTCGATTGCCCCGGCTCGGTCGAACTCGCCTGGGAAGCGCAGACGGCGCTTCTCGCGGCCGATGTCGCCGTCGTCGTGTGCGAGCCCGAGACCGAGCGCGCGCTGACTTTGGCGCCGCTCTTCAAATTCCTCGACGATCACGAGATCCCGCACATGGTGTTCATCAACAAGATGGACACGGCGGTCTCGCGCGTCTCCGAAGTGCTCGCGGCGCTGCAAGGCGTGTCGCAGCGCCCGCTGGTGCTGCGCCAGGTGCCGATGCCCGGCCCCGAAGGCGCGGCCGCGGGCTATGTCGATCTCGTCAGCGAGCGCGCCTACCAATACAAGCCCGGCCAAGCCTCGGACCTGATCAAGCTGCCCGACGAGATGAGCGGCGAGGAACAGACGATCCGCGCCGGCCTGGTCGAAAAGCTCGCGGATTTCGACGACAAGCTCCTGGAGCAATTGCTCGAGGATGTGCAGCCTTCGAAGGAGGATATCTACCGCCATCTGACGCAGAATCTCCGCCGCGATTTGATCGTGCCGGTGTTCCTGGGCGCCGCCCAGCTCGACCACGGCGTGCGCCGGCTTCTGAAAGCGCTGCGCCACGAAACGCCGGAAGTCGCGCTGACGGCTGCGCGCTTGAAGCTCGATCCCAACGGCACCGACACGGTCGCGCAAGTGATCAAGACCTATCACCCGCCCAATGCCGGCAAGCTCTCGCTGGCGCGCGTCTGGAGCGGCCAGATCAACGAAGGCATGACGCTGAACGGCGTGCGCGTCGCCGGGGTGTTGCGGCTTTTGGGCGCTCAGGCGACGAAGACCGCTTCTGCCGGCGCGGGCGAAGTGGTGGCGTTGGCGCGGCTCGAAGGAATCCCGACCGGCACTGTGCTTTCGACCGGCGCGCCCCCGGACTTGCCGCGGGTTCCGCTGCCGGCGCCCGTTTACGGGCTTGCGATCGCGGCCGAGAAGCGCGTGGACGACGTGAAGCTCACCGGCGCGGTCGCTCGTCTCATCGAGGAAGATCCCACGCTCTCCCTCGAACACAATGCCGAACTTCAGGAGATGGTGCTCTGGGGGCAGGGCGACATCCATCTTCAAATCGCGATCGACCGGTTGAAGCAGCGCTACAATCTCGCGGTGGCGACGCGCCGGCCCTCGATCCCCTATAAGGAAACGATCAAGACCGGGACCTCTGTTCACTCTCGCTTCAAGCGCCAATCGGGCGGACATGGTCAGTTCGCCGATATCCAGATCGAGGTGAAGCCGCTGCCGCGTGGCACCGGTCACGCCTTCAAGGACGCGGTGGTCGGCGGCGCCATACCGCGCAACTACATTCCCGCGGTCGAGGAAGGCGCGATGGAATATCTGAAGCGCGGGCCGCTGGGATTTCCCGTGGTCGACGTCGCGGTGACGCTCATCACCGGCCAGTTCCACGCGGTCGACAGCTCGGACCAGGCCTTCAAGACGGTCGCGCGCCAAGCCATGTCCGAGGCTCTGCCGAAATGCGATCCGGTGCTGCTGGAGCCGATCCATCATGTCACGATTGCGGTGCCGAACGCCTTCACCTCGCGCGTCCAGCGCATCGCATCCGGACGGCGCGGCCAGATCCTGGGCTTCGACGCCAAGCCTGACTGGTCGGGCTGGGATACGGTCGAGGCCAATATGCCCGCCTCCGAACTCCACGACCTGATCGTCGAGCTGCGCTCGGTCACATTGGGCGTCGGCACCTACACGACGCGCTTCGATCATCTCCAGGAATTGACCGGCAAGCTCGCCGAGAAAGTGCTTCACGGGCATGGCGGCGAGGCGGCCTAGCGAGGGCCGCGTCCGCCGCGCGTAACCTTTCCATCGCTCGGGCGAAAGAAGCAGCGAGAGGGCGCGCTCGATCGCGCTTCTTTGATTTGCGGCGCGGTTGTCGCTGCCGCATCACTGTGAGACGGAGGCGGTCATGTTGCTCAAGGTTCCGCGCGGCTGGGAGATTCGGGAAAGCCAGGCGACGCCCGAAGGCGTGTTCCACAACCGGCGCGACTTGTTGAAGGCGCTGGGCATGGGCTCGCTTCTGGCCGCAACCGCCACGGCTCTTCCCTTGGGCGCGGCGCATGCCGCGGCCGTCGAGGCCGATCCGTCGGCGGGGCTCTACCCGGTCAAGCACAACGACAAATACGCGCTCAACCGGCCGCTGACGGCGGAGAAATATTCCACCTCCTACAACAATTTCTATGAATATGGCGAGGACAAGGACATCGCCGATCGCGCGCAGCAGCTGAAAATCCGCCCGTGGACGATCGCGATCGACGGCATGGTCGAAAAGCCGATGACGATCGGCATCGACGATCTGTTGAAGCAGATGCCCCTCGAAGAGCGTCTTTATCGCCACCGCTGCGTCGAGGCGTGGTCGATGGCGGTGCCCTGGAGCGGCTTTCCGTTGAAGGCGTTTGTCGAGATGGCGAAGCCGCTCTCGGGCGCCAAATATATCCAGATGACGACCTTCAAGGATGTCGCCATGGCGCCGGGACAAAAGATGTTCTGGTATCCCTGGCCCTATATCGAGGGCGTTACCATGGAGGAAGCGACCAACGAATTGGCATTCCTCGTCACCGGCATGTACGGCCATCCGGTGCCAAAGCAGGATGGCGCGCCTTTGCGTCTCGCGTTGCCGTGGAAATACGGCTTCAAATCGATCAAGTCGATCGTCAAGGTGAGCTTCACGGACAAGCGTCCGGTCTCGTTCTGGGAAAAGCTGCAATCGAGCGAATACGGCTTCTGGGCCAACGTCAATCCGGCCGTGCCGCATCCGCGCTGGAGCCAGGCGACCGAGCGCGTACTCGGCACCAATGAGCGCGTTCCGACCCTGATTTGGAACGGGTATGGCGAATACGTCGCGCATCTCTACGACAATCTGAAAAACGAGCGGCTCTTCGCCTGACCGCCAGAATTCGGCCTTCGCTGCTTTCGTGTTTCGTGCGCCCAAAAGCGGGTAAGACGACGACGATTCACTCGGGCTGAATAACGGCCTAACCTTATGTCCTGATTATATTTAGCAGGATCGCCACAGAACCTATTGTAAATCTTAAATAGTTTTGCTAGGGTAGGGCTGATCTCGTGTGAAGGGGAGTCGTCCCATGCGTCTATCTTTTGGCTTGGTCTTCGCTGCGGCTTTGTTGCTCTCCGCCTGCGGGCAGACGCCGACCGATCGGGCCGTCACCGGTGCCGGTATCGGCGCGGCCGGTGGCGCGATGATGGGAGCCCTGGTCGGAGCCCCAGCCATCGGCGCTCTGGTGGGCGCGGCCGGCGGCGCCACGGTCGGCGCGGCGACCGATCCGTCCCAGATCTATCTGGGGAAGCCGGTCTACAAATAAGCTAGTTATTTCAAAAGCTTGATTCGGGCGCCGCGGTCCGGTTCATGGCGCTCGTCTTTCCCGCGCTTGGCCCTGTCTATGCGGCGCTCGGGCCCTTCGCCGAGACCCTGCTTCGCGCGATCTGCGGCTTGGCGCTGATCCCCCATGGCTTGCGCGCTTTCTTCGGCTTCTTCCCGAATTCCGGCTCGCGCATCCTCAGCCCGGCTCTTCTGGCCCGGGGGATCGAACGCTCGGGTTTCCGTCCCGGCCGCCTTTGGCTGCCGGTGATCGCGCTGGTCCAGTTCGGCTGCGGCCCCGCGCTCGCCCTGGGCCTCTTCACCCGACCTGCCGCATTGCTGGTCTTCGTCTTCTTCCTCGGCGCGGCCTATGACCACGCCCGCTTCGACGGGTATTTCTGGAACAAGCTCGGCGTCGAATACCCGGCGATGTGGGCCGCGGTCGCGCTCTTCTTCGCCTGCGCCGGCGGCGGCGCGATCTCCCTGGACCATCTCTGGCTGGGTTGGGAATTCTAGTCGATCACGGCGATCGCATTGATCTCGATGAGGCAGCGCGGATCGGTCGCGAGTTTCACCACCTGGACGGTCGTGGTGGCCGGCTTGGCGTCGCGGAAATACTCGGCCCAGACGCGGTTGAGCGCGTCCTGTTCGCTGAGATCGGTGACGAAGCGATCGGCCGTGACGATATCGTCGAACCGCGCGCCCACCGCGTCGAGGCCGCGTTTCAGATTGTCGAGCGCGGCGCGCGCCTGTCCTTCCATGTCGCGTGGCATGTTATCGAACTCTTCCGGCCGATGCGGATGGTGATGATAGACCGGCGCTGCAGTCACGCCGGCGAGATAGATTGTCGTTCCGCCCCGCACCTTGATGGCGGGCGCATAAGGCATCCACATCGCCGGCGCGTCCGGCCAGTGCACATGCTCGATCGTCTTGGGCATCGCTCATCTCCTCGCGAGGAACGCGCCAAGGGTGCGGCGCAGTGACGGCGCGGTCAAGCCTCGAGATGGTTGGCGCGTCAGGCGCCGCGCACCCTGTCGATCAATGCGCGCGGATCTGCGGGCACTTCGTCGCCGCGCCACGCCACATGTCCGTCCGGGCGCACCAGGACCAGGCGGCTTCCATAGAGCGCGGTGATCGCGGGATCGTCGAGCATAATTCCGGTGAGCGGCATGCCGATCGCCGCCGCCGCGTTTCCCAATCCGCTCGTCTCGATGGGCGGCGCGAAGTTCATCAGGCAGAAGCCGCGTCCGAAGAGATCGAGGGTCGAGCGGTCCTTGCCGATCCAGGCATGGGGCGCGCGATGGCCCGGGCGCGCCGTCGCGGTATAGCTCGCGCTCTCGAAGGCGGGTGCCGGCGTTCCGTCGGGCACGATGATCGGCGAGTTCTCGTAGCGATAGCCCAGATGCACGCCGATGGGCGCGAAATGCTTGATCTTGGGCGGCAGCTTCGCCGCGATCGCCGCGCGTGCGGCCTCGCCGGCCGCGCCGTCATCGTCGATCGTCGCGGGTAGGACAAAAATATCGCCGCTCTTGTCGTAATTGTCGGCGGCTTCGAGCGTGTTGTGGAGCCCGACGGGGCGGCGCTCGATCTCATAGCTTGGCAACAGCATCGCGCCGCCCCAGCCATTGAGCGTCGCCTCGAGTTTCCAGGCAAGATCGACGGCATCGCCGATGCCCGTGTTCATGCCGAAGCCGCCGGTCGGCACGAAAAGGTGACACGCATCGCCGGCAAGGAAGCAGCGTGCCGAGCCGTAGCGCTCGGCGACGAGCTGCCGTGGCAGCCAATTCTGCACCGAAAGAATTTCGATCTCGATCTCGGCGCCGATTGCGCGCCGCACGAGTGCCGCCGCATCCCCGGGCTCAGCCGTCTCGCCGGCCGCGAAGTACCGGTTGAAAACGAATTCATCGCGGCCGTCGATCGTATAGATCACGCCGGTACAGCCCGGTGCGAGGATCCAATACATCACGCCGCGCCGCCGCCCCAGGCGGCGGTCGAGATCCTTGGCGCGAAAATAGATGCCGCACGCCTCGCCCAGCGTCCCGCGCCCGGCAAGCGCGATTCCGAGCCCCGTACGCACCACGCTGTTGGCGCCGTCGCATCCCGCGAGATAGCGCGCGGAAACCGTCTCGTCCCTTCCGCTTGCGTTCTCGACCAGGCGCGCGGTCACGGCATCGCCCGTCTCGGTGAAGGAATCGAGGCGCCAGCCGTAACGCACATCGCAATCCGGCAATTGCGCAATATGCGCGCGCAGCATGCGCTCGAGCGGCGCTTGGGCGGTCCAAGTCTTGTAATAGGGCGAGGCGGCGATCTCGGGGACGGATTTCGCGAGCGCCTCGTCGCGACGTTCGAGCTCCGCGATCGACGGGATCGGAAAGCGGAAGATCTCGCGACCGAGCATGTACGTGCAATAGACCACATCGAGCGGCCGGTCGCGCGGCACGCCCGCCGCAATCGTCTTTTGATCGAGGCCGAGGCGGCGGAAATGCTCCATCGTCCTGACCCCGATCGAGATCGCGCGCGGATGCGGATGCACCGCGACGAGCGGCTCGACGATCAGGCTGGCGATGCCGCGCCAGGCCAGATCCGCGGCCAATGTCAGCCCGACCGGGCCGGCACCAGCGATGAGAACGGGGACATGCTTCATTCCGCGAGCTTACCACGGGAGAAGGCAGGGCTGCGCCCGGGCCGCGACATTCCCGCGCTTGTGCCCGCCGCAACTCCTAACCGGGACTTAACCGGGCGCGCGCAACATGATGCGTGTGAGGCCGGATCGCCGCTGGCGAAGCAGAGCAGGACGAGGAAGTTGATCCTCCTTGAACAGGTGCGCATGCGCTTCGATTTCTCCATCACTCCGTCACGGTCCAGTCTGCGGCGGTCCCGCGGCGTCCGGCGGCTCTTCCGCCTCGCGCTCTTGCCCCTGGCGTTGTGCGCGCTGGCAGGGTCGGCACGCGCCGAGAGCGAGCCCGGGCATCGCATCGTCGCCGCGATCGCCGAGCGGTTTCTCGATCCGCGCGCGGCGGTGCAATTGCACGCGCTGCTCGCCCTCGATAACGTCACCTCGCTCGCAGCGGCCGCCGATATCGAGAATGAGAGCGGCAATCAAAGCCGCGCTACGGCGCGCTGGCGCGAGGTCGCGATTCCGCTCTCGGCCGTCGCCTACAGCGCCGACCGCGATTGCGGCGGCGGCGCCTGCGTCGTAGCCAAGCTCGACCATTTCATTGCTGTCCTGCGCGATAAATCCGCGCCGCCCGCCGATCGGCTGGCCGCGCTCAAATTCGTCATCTGCCTCGCGAGCGACATTCATCAGCCCTTGCGCGTTGCCGATAACGGCGATCGCGGCGGGGCGCGGGTCGTGCTCGTGGACGCGGGCCGGCGCACGAATTTGCGCCAAGTATGGGACGACGCGGCGGCGGACGAGTCGGACGATACGCGCGAAGTGGCGTTCGACCTCGCGCAATCGATTTCGGCGAGCGAGCGCCGCGATTGGCAAAAAGGCTCGCCCGCCGACTGGGCCAATGAAAGCCACGCGGTGGCCAAGAGCTTCGTCTACCGCTATCTGCCGCGCAGCGGCGTCCTGACCAGCGGCTATGAGTCGGGCGCACAGGAAGTGATGCGCGATCAGCTCCGCCGCGCCGGCGTGCGCCTCGCCTGGATCTTGAACCGCTCGCTCTAGAGTTCCGCTCCATCTAGCCGAAGACGGAGGAAAGGATTTGGCGCAGGCCGTCGCCGGTCTGGTCGCCGGGCATCAGCACGATGACGGAGGCGAGCATGCCCAGGATGCACAGAATCACGATTTCGGCGAGTTCCCGGCTGCTGGTGCTGGCGACGATGCGTCGCGCGGTGAAAAACGCGCGACGAATTCGTAGGGTGATCGTCACGCGCTTTCTCCCAACCCTGAACCCCGCGCGCGACGGATCTCCCGCATACGCATTCTCAAGACCCTAGCATCGATGCGCGTCGGCGGAATCTGATGCCGCCGCGATTACCCGATTGGCGCCGCTCAGCCTGCGAGGTTCCAGCCGAGCCAGCGGCAGAGGGCCTGGCCCATGACGAGTTCCTTGTCGCGCGACGACAGAAAGCTCAGCTCCTCGGTGAACATGGTCACGCATTCCCGCCAGCTGCAGCTCAATCGCGTGATATCCGTGCCCCAGAACATGCGCTCGGGACCGAAGGCGTCATAGATCGCCCGCAAGGGGGCGTGCACGTTCCGGAAGGGGTAGGGCTCGCTCGAATAGCCCGGGGCGCCGGTCGCCTTGATCGCGATGTTCTTGTGCTTGGCGAGCGCCAACACCGCGGGCAAATTGGCAAAAGCCGCCTCGTCTTTCAGCCGCGCGGGCAAGCCGAGATGATCGACGACTAGGCGCAAGCTTGGATGGCGTTCCGCGATCTGCCCCACCAGCGGCAGGAAATTCGCCGCGCCCAGCGCCACCGGCAGGCCGGCTTTCTCGGCTGCGGGCCAGAGCCAATCCATGGTCCCGTCGGTCGGCCAGGTTTGCTGATGCGGCAGGAGGAAGGTGAAGCGAAGCCCGAGCATGCCAGGCCGCTTCTTCCAGCCATCGATCAGTGCGCGACTTTCCGGCTTGTCCAACGGAAACCAGCCGAGCACGGCAAAGCGCTTCGGGTGCCGGCGCGCGGCCTCGACCGCGACCGCATTCGAGGTCGGATCCCAGTTGGGCGGTTGGATCACGGCGGCGTCGACTCCGGCCGCGTCCATCTCCTTGAGGAGTTCTTCGCCGGTTAGCGCGGGCACCTGGCGATGGCCAGGATTGGGCTTGCTGTTTGCCCAGATGTGAACATGCGCGTCGACGATCAGCATGAAGGCGCTCCCTTTGGTTTCGCCGGATGCCAGCCTCAGCCTTTGATCTTTCGGTTGATCTCGTCGATGAGAGCGCTCACATGGCCGTCGTTGCGTTCGATCACCGCCGCGAATTCCTGCCGGTAAGTGAGGACCTGGCTGATTCCTTCGATGCTTACATCGATGATCTTGTAGTCATCGCCCTCTTTCACGACGGTCCAATCGACCTTCGCGGGCGGCTGGCCTGCCGGCTGCACGATTTGGGTGTTGACGACCGTGACCGTACCGGATTGCGGTTGCTCGCCCGTTACTTTGAAGCTCTGGCCGGCATATCGCTGGAACCGGCCCCAATAGAAATCGATCATGTAGGTCCGAAACGCGGTGGTGAAGCGCTGGCGCTCGTCCTCGCTCGCGCTGCGCCACGAAGGCCCGAGCACGAAGCGTGCGATGCGCGGCATGTCGAAATTCTTGTCGACCAGCGCCTCGAAGCGCTTTTCGCGCTCGGCTTCGGTGTTTTGCTTGTCGTTGAGAAGTTGCAGCACCTGGCTGCTGACGTCGGTCATCAGGACGCCCGGGCCGGTTGCGGCCGCAGCCGCATGGGGCGCAGGGACGGCCAGGAAGAAGCTCAGGGCGAAGATCAAGGGTGCAAAGCGTCGAAACTGCATAAAACCATCCTTGCCATACACTGACAATTTAGGCCGGAAGAGGGCCCGGCGTAACCCTGGCGCCGGGAAAAAACCCGTCGCCCGCAGCAAAGGTTTCTTGGACTCGGGCGAAGCCGTGCCTCGAATATCCCGCGCGCTCGCGCGGGCGGTCACGCCTGTCGCAACCTCGGGGCGGAATTCGTCTGTACGGCGAGTTTAGCGCAAACCCGCCTGGATGAGCAGCGGCATGGTCGTGCGCTGGAATTCGTGCATTTCTTCGATGTAGCGCGGCCACGAAAGCAGCGTGCCGTCGAGCCCGATCCGCGACAGCTGGGCCAGCCCGTCGACGATCTGCTCTTTCGTGCCGATCAGCGGATAGCCGCCCCAGCCGGCGATGAAATGCTTTTTCATGTCCTGGAGTGCGCCGGGCGGAAAGGTCTCGGCATTGATGCCCATCGTGTCGACGAGATTGGTCGCGGCTTCCCAATCGCCCTTCTGGTTGACGTAATAGTCGAAGAAATCGCGCGCCTCCTTCTCGGTTTCGCGCTGCACGACATAGCAATAGGACCAGACCTGCAACTCGCGGCCGTATTCGCGGCGCGCGAGCTCGCGATAGGAATCGATTTGCGCCTTGGCGGCCTCGAGATCGTGGCTCGAGAAGACGACGAACGCGACATCGCAATATTTGGCGGCGTAATGTCGGCCTTTTTCCGAGCCGCCGGCATTCATCACCACGGGATAGGGCTTTTGCACGGGCTTCGGCTGCAGCCAGCCTTTCTTGATCTGATAGAAGCGCCCGTCGAAGTCGAATTCGCGTTCTTCCATCCAGAGGCGCTTGATGATCTCGAGCCATTCGACCGCGCACTCATAGCGCGTGTCGTGATCCATCTGCGACGCGCCGAACATCTCGATTTCGGGCCGGAACCAGCCAGTGACGATGTTGAGCGCAAAACGCCCTTGCGTGACGTGGTCGATCGTCATCGCCTCCTTGGCCGCCATGATCGGATGGACCGTGGGGACGTGCGAGGTCGCGAAGACCGTCGAATTCCGCGTCGAGGCGCCGATGGCCGCTGCCCAGGTGAAGGAACTCGAAGCCCGCGGCGTTGAAATTGGTGACGCCGCCGAAGCCTTTCCAGCGTCCGACCGGAACGAGCGCCTCGAATGCCATCTCGTCCGCCATGCGCGCCAGTTCGAGCGTGCTGGGCCAATCGGCCTTGAGCGTGCCCTCGATCGTGCTGATGGCGCAGCCGCCGCTCAGATTGGTCGAAAACGTTCCGAGTTTCAGTTTCCGCCCGCTATAGAGCGGATTCATGTGCCGGCGCAGTTCCTCGGCCCGATCATCCCTCGCCATCCTTCGTCTCCTCTTTCGACGCAACGCCTCCAACGGCAATCATACGCGATTTCGCCTCCCGCGCGAGTTCTCCCTTATCGCGCGCAAAGGACTCGCCGCCAGAGCGGAGGTTGAAGCGCGGGCGATGTCTCGACGGCATCTCCGGAGAACCGTCGCCCAGAAATCGGCAACCAACTCTTGCTCTTCTTGATCGCTTGAGCGAAGACTTCGCCGACAAACCTGGACGCAGCCAAGCGCGGCCTTGTTCAAGCAAATATCGGGAGATGTTCCATGAAGGCGCCTAATCGATTGGTCCGATCGCTCGCTGTGGTTTCGGCGATCCTGTTCTTCGCGGTCGATGGCGGGCTTCACGGCGCGGCCGCGGCGGACTTGCTCCATGTCGGCAAGGCCAATTCGACAGATTACGATTTCGCGCTGCTCCAGGTCGGCATCGATGCGGGCATTTTCAAGAAATATGATCTCGAGCTGGAGACCGTCACGCTTCCCGGGGCGCAGCTTCACCAAGCGATGACCGCCGGCAGCATCGATATCGCGCTCGGCTCGGGAACCGATTTTCAGTTCATCGCGAAGGGCGCGCCGGAACGAGGTGTCGCGGCATTCGCCGGCGCGCCGATCAATCTCGCCGTCCTCGTGCGCGCGGATGGCAGCATCAACAAGGTCGGCGATCTCAAAGGCCGCAGGGTCGGGGTGTCCACATCGGGTTCCTTGACCTATTGGCTGACGACCGAGCTGTCGCGGCGGCTCGGCTGGACTGGCGCGGACGCGATCCAGGCTACCCCGGTCGGCAATCTGGAGGCGCAGGTCGCGGCGCTTCGTGCCAAGCAGACCGATGGCACCGCCGGCAATATCGAGACCGGCTATCGGCTGGAAGCGGCGGGGCAGGGGAAGATACTCGTCACCTTCGGAAAATACATCGATCCGTTCATCACCCATGTGATCTTTGCGACCGACACGCTGATCGCGCAAAAGCCCGAGGCGGTGCGCCGCTTTCTGCGCGGCTGGTTCGACACCATCGCCTATATGAAAACGCATCGCGCCGAGACGATCGCTTCGACGCGTCCGATCACGAAACTGGACGAGGCAACAGCCCTCAAGGTCTATGACGAGCTCATGCCGATGTTTCTCGACACCGGGCATTTCGATCCCAAGGGATTCGCGGTCGTCGAACTGGCGATGAAGGCCGGCGGGGTCACGACCATCCCGGACAAGCACGCGCTCTACACCGAGGAGTTCTTGCCGAATTAGCGCGGCAGAGCCGATACGCGGCGAGGGTCACGCCACGGTGCGGTTCGCTCTTATTTTCAGACGACGTTCAGGCGTGGTCGCCGGGCCTTGCGCCATGACCGGTCACGGCCCTGATCGGGGCGAATTGTCGCAGGATCGGCGGTCTTGATCTGGATCAATCGAATGGCGTGACCGCAGGATCGATCATGGACGCATGGACGATCGATGAAAGCCGGATGGTCGAGGAGCGAAGCCATGCAAAGCCTTCAATACGAGATGGGTCGGCGAAAAGACGGTTGTGGCGGTGTGATTGCGAGGATGATGGCTGAAATCCGGCAAATCTTCTCCGATATCACCAAACGAGCCGCCTTGCGCGCGGAGTTCATGGACCTCGATCGGCGAGGCGGGCTCGATGCGGTGCTCGACGACATCGGCGTCACCCGCGCGGAATTGGCGAAGATCATCGGCGGCTATCCGGTGTCGGGTCGCCTGCTTCCCGCCATGGCACGGCGCCTTGGCGTTGACATCGACGCGCTCGATTCCCGGTCGCGGTATGATCTCGGGCGCAGCTGCGCCATGTGCCAATCCCGGCGAAGCTGTCGCCGCTGGCTCGACAACGACGAGGCGGACGGCTCGGCTTACCGCCGGTTCTGCGCGAACGCCGAATTGCTGGACGCGGTTCGCGGCCGCTGAAGCGGCGGACGGGCCCACGCGAATTTCGCACGACGGTCGCGCGTCAGGATCGCGCGTTCGCTGCACGATGCAGTTGCGTTCTCATCTTCTCGGTCGCTTCCTCATCCACCGCGAAGGTTTCGGGATCGAGGATGACGCCGTAAATTTCTGCCGCAGCTTGAAGCGATACATAGCCCTGGCGCGCGTCGTGGCGCACCGCTGCGATGGCGCGCTCCCAAGGATTGCCGTAACCCCCGCCGCCGCCCGAGCGCACGCGGAACGCATCGCCGTCTTTCGCGAGCTCGAAGATGAATTTGGCGTTCGGGAAATCCTCGCGCCACTGACCGTCGATCCGGATGGCCAGCTCATTGCCGCTCGCCTCCTGTCCGCCGTCGAGCCCCCAGGGCTTGCAGTGGACGCGGTCGATCTGGCTGTTGACGGTGATGGGCGAGCGCGCGCGCGAGACGCGCTCGACGCCCAGCCCGCCGCGGAACTTGCCGGCGCCGCCCGAATCGGGAATGAGCGAATAACTTTCGACCACGATCGGGAACTTGGCCTCGGTCTGCTCGTTCGGGCTGTTATGCGTGTCGCCGTCATTGATGCAGACGGTCGCCGAAATGCCGTCTTCGTTGCGCTTGGCGCCCCAACCGCCGCCGGGGAGCGATGTGCCGCCGATGAAGAATTCTCTGGTCCTGGGGTTGATCCCGTGGACATTGACCGAGAGCAGATCGGCGTGATGTCCGGCGATGACGCGGTCGGGGATCGCGGGCGCCAGCGCCTTGAAGACGGTGTCGATCACCGTCATCGGATAGGTCATCCATTTGCGCATCGGCGCGGGACGCACGGCGCTCACGACCTTGCCCGCCGGCACGATCGAGGTGAGGCTGCGGAAAGAGCCGTCATTGACCGGATAATCGGTCGGTGAGGTCACGCATTTATAGGCGACCTGGGTGCAGCCATAGCCGGTGGTCTGACCCGAATTGTAGAAGCCGCGCACTTGGGCCGAGACCTCGGAGAGATCGATCGTCATCGCATCGCCGGCGACCTCGACCCGGACCTTGATCGGAACTTTCTTGTCGAGATCGACGCCGTCATCATCCATGAAGCTCTCGGCCTCGTAGACGCCGTCGGGGATCGTGCGCGTGCGCGCCCGCGCCTTCGTCTCCGAATGGTCCATCACCGCGGCGATCGCGTCGAGCACGTTTTGGCGCCCGTAGCGGTCGAGAAGCTGAAGAAAGCGCCGCTCGCCGGTCTTGACTGCCGCCACCTGCGCTCTGAGATCCCCCATCGCGCGGTTCGGGATGCGCACATTCATGCGGATGATGTCGAGAAGGTCCTGATTGACCGCGCCTTCATCCTGATATTTCACGATCGGGATCTGGATGCCCTCGGCATAGATGTCGGTGCCGGCGCCGCGCAGCGCGCCGCCGATATCGAGCCAATGCGCCATGCAGCAGGAAAACCCGCTGAGCACGCCGCGATGGAAGATCGGCAGCGTCAAGGTGACGTGGTTGAGATGGCTGCCGGTCGTATAGGCGTCGTTGGTGACATAGATGTCGCCCGGCTTCATGCGCTCGAGGCCGAAATGCCGGATCTTGGCCCGGACCGTCTCCGCCATGCCGCGGATGAACATCGGCAGGCCCAACCCGATCGAGACGGTCTCGCCCTTCACCGTAAACAGCCCGGTGGTGAAGTCGAGCGCCTCATAAATGATGATGTTGTAGGCGGTGCGCATGAGGTTGGTCTTCATTTCCTCGGTCACCGCGATCACCGCGTTGCGTACGATCTCGGTCACCACCGGATCGGCGTTGCGGCTGCGTTGTTCTTGCGTGTCCATCGCGTTCACCTCCTCATGGCCGCAGCGCCATGCAATGCTCGGGCGGCAAGCCGAGCCGGACTTGCGCGCCGCTTTCGATTCGCCTCGAAGGCAGAAGCTGAAGGCGCAGCCGCGCCGGGCCGATGGCGACGCGGCAATCATAGAGATTGCCGATGAAAGTGATAGACTCGACCATGCCGGTGAATTGGTTGGCCCCGGGCGGGTCGCCCGCGCCGAGCAAGACGATATGCTCGGGCCGAATCGCCACGGTCGCGGTCTCGCCTTCGCGCAACCCGCCCTCGAGCCGGCACTCGACCGCGCCGATCGGTGTGACAACCGTGGCGTGCCGGCCTTCCGCGACCGCGCGCAGCTCGCCGCTAAGAAAATTCGAGCTGCCGATGAAATCGGCGACGAAAACCTCGGCAGGCTGGCGATAGATCGCTTCCGGCGCGCCTTCCTGCACGATCCGGCCGTCCCGCATCACGGCGATGACATCCGACATGGTAAGAGCCTCGATCTGCTCATGCGTCACGAAAAGCGTGGTGACCCCCAGCCGCTCGACGACCTGGCGAATCTCGACCCGCATCTCCTCGCGCAGCTTGGCATCGAGGTTGGACAAGGGCTCGTCCAGGAGGAGCACCTGCGGTTCCGCCGCCAGCGCGCGGGCCAGCGCCAGGCGCTGCTGCTGGCCGCCCGAAAGGAAGGGCGCGGGCCGCGCCTCGAGCCCGGCCAATTTCACCAGGGCGAGCGCTGCCACGACCTTTTCGCGGATCTCCGCCTTGGCGAGGCGCGGGCGCCGGTGGCGCAGCGGAAACGCGACGTTTTCGAAGACCGTCATGTGCGGCCAGAACGCATAGGATTGAAAAACCATGCCGATTCGGCGCCGATGCGGGGGCACGAAGATATTTCGCTGGCTCGAGTAAACAGTTTCATTGCCGATGGCGATTTCGCCCTGATCGGGCTGCTCAAGCCCGGCAACGCAACGCAAGAGGCTGGTCTTGCCGCAGCCCGATGGCCCCAGCAGCGTGTAGAACATGCCCTGCCGCGCGTGCAGCGAGACCCCGTCGACGGCCCGATGCCCGCCCGGTGCGCCGCGATAGCGCAGCGAAAGATTGTTGATGCCGATCATGCGCCTTATCGCCAACCTCCCCGCATCGCCGATCATACCGGCACCGTGAAGATCGAGCCAGGAACGCGGTCGAGCCCCCCGTCTTGCCGCAAAAGAAAAAGCCCCGACGCGATGTCGGGGCCAGTTTGAACAGGGAGGCTATACGTCTTGCGACGCAAGGATCCTGAGACCCTCTTCCCGGTTAGCCGAGCCGGAAATACGCGGGCCACGATGAATCGCGACCGTGCATCACGCAAGATGCGGCGCGTCCGCTATCAATGCCACCGAAGATTACGAGGGCCTCCCTTGCAAAATCTGCATCGCTGTGGCGAGCGTGACCGGCGGCCGCCGGGATTCCGCACGACGAATCGTGGGCTTTGTGGCATCGTGCCGCGCGGCGCCCACCGAAATCAATCGGGGACCCCAACGAGTAGGGAGGAAGCACCGCAATGAGCCGTCTCTCCGAATTGACGATCGCCGATCTCAACGACGAGCAACGTCGCGCGCTCGACAAACTGCGCACGGTCATTGCGCATAATGGCCTCGGCGGGCCATTTTCCGTGTGGTTGCGCATGCCCGGCATCGGCGCAGCGATCATCGATCTCTTCGTCGCGCAGCGCAACCAGGGCAAGCTCGAAAAGCGGCTGTTCGAGCTGATGACCTTGGTGGTGATCCGCCGCTGGTCGGCGCAATTCGCGTGGTGGGCCCATGGCGCGCGCGCCCGGGAACTTGGGATTCCGGCGCAAGCCGTCGAAGCCATCCGCGCCCGCCGCGTGCCCGAATTCGCGCGCGAAGACGAAAAGCTTATCTACGACGTGACGACCGAGATCATGGACAAGCAGGGTTTGAGCGATGCGAGCTACGCCCGTGCCAAGGCGATGCTCGGCGAGGCGGTGCTGATCGAGCTCATTTTCTCGATCGGTTTTTACAATATGGTCGGCATCACTTTGACCAGCTGCGACGTGCCGACGCCCGACGGCTCGCGGCCGCTTGACTAGCGCGCCGCGCCCGTGGAGCAGCGGCGCGCCAAATAACTCCGGGGCGCTGGCGGAGTATCCGCGCGCAAAACCGGGTCCCGCGCCTGGGCGGCCACGGAATTGTCACAGGATTGACGGCGCCGGAGGTCAGGTGCCGTTCTTGCTTTCGGCAACCTTGCGCAACAGGAAATCGCGGAACACCGCGATGCGCTTCGAGGTTCTGAGTTCTTCGGGGTAGACGAAGAAAGCTTCGAACTCGCCGCCCAGAAGATCGGGCAGGACGCGGACCAGGCCGTTGGTCTCGGCCTCCATGAAGCTCGGCAGCGAAGCGATGCCGAGCCCGCCCTCGAGCGCGCGCACGATCGCGTAGAGATTGTTGATCGCCAGAATCGGGTGACGCTCCAAGCCCGGTCGCGCGCCGGCCTCGAGCAGCCAGCTTGCGTTGCGGATCGGCGGGCGCGCATCGGTGCCGTAGATGACGATGCGGTGCTTGTCGAGATCCTCGGGCCGCTGCGGGGTGCCGTGCTTTTTCAGATATTCCGGCGACGCATAGGCGTGATAGCGCACGGTCATCAGATGGCGCTGCACGAGATCGGGCTGGCGCGGCGGCGTCATGCGGATCGCCACATCGGCCTCGCGCATCGAGAGATCGAGCTCGGTGTCGTCGACGACGACCGTCACCTGGATTTCGGGATAGAGATCGAGGAATTCCCGGATGCGCGGCGTGAGCCAAGCCGAGCCGAAGGCGACCGTGGTCGTGACCTTCAAAGGCCCTTTCGGGCGGTCTTTCGATTCCGACAGCATCGCCTCGGTCATGGCGAGCTTGGCAAAGACTTCGCGCGCCGTGCGGTAGAGCAGATCGCCCTGCTCGGTGAGGATGAGGCCGCGCGCGTGGCGATGGAAGAGCGGCACGGAGAGGCTTTCCTCGAGCGCGCTGATCTGCCGGCTGACCGCCGATTGGCTCAGATTGAGCGCCTCGCCGGCATGGGTGAAACTCCCGGCTTCGGCGACCGCGTGAAAGACGCGCAGCTTGTCCCAATCCATCGGCGAGCTCATCGGGCGCGCCTATTCCGCGACGCTCAGGGCGTCCGCCGCGGCGGCCAGGAACTTCTCCGCCTCCAGCGCCGCCATGCAGCCCATGCCGGCCGCCGTGACGGCTTGGCGGAAAACCTTATCGCGCACATCGCCCGCGGCATAGACGCCGGGAATCTCGGTTGCCGTCGAATCGGGCTTGGTCAGGATATACCCGCCTTCATCGAGCGGGAGCTGGCCCTTGAATATCTCGGTCACCGGATCATGGCCGATGGCGACGAAAACCCCGTCACAGGCAATCTCGCTCATGGCGCCGGTCTTGACGTCCTTCACCCGCAAGCCGGTGACGTGAGGCGGCGTCGCCGCGCCCAGGATTTCCTCGGCCATGCCGTTCCAGACGACGCGGACCTTGGGGTTGGCAAAGAGGCGCGTTTGCAGGATCTGCTCGGCGCGAAACTTGTCGCGGCGATGAATGACCGTGACCTTGCGCGCGTGATTGGTGAGGTAAAGCGCTTCCTCGACCGCCGTGTTGCCGCCGCCGATAACCGCCACGTCGCGCCCGCGAAAGAAGAACCCATCGCAGGTGGCGCAAGCCGAAACGCCGAAACCGCGTAGCGCCTCCTCCCCCGGGATGCCGAGCCAACGCGCCTGCGCGCCGGTGCAGATCGCGATCGACTCGGCGATATAGACGTCGCCCGAATCGCCCATACAGGCGAAGGGCCGACGCGAGAGATCGCAGGAGACGATGATGTCGCCGATGAGGCGCGTGCCGACATGCTCGGCCTGTTTTTGCATCTGCTCCATCAGCCACGGCCCCTGAATCACCTCGGCGAAGCCAGGATAATTCTCGACATCGGTGGTGATCGTGAGCTGGCCGCCGGGCTGAAGCCCTTGCACCAGGACCGGGTTCAGATTGGCGCGCGCGGCGTAGATCGCCGCCGTATAGCCCGCGGGGCCACCGCCGATGATCAGGAACTTGGTGTGAATGCGCTCGCTCATCAGAATCCGAACATGTGATCGAGGCTGAATCCGCCGTCGCCGTCCAACACGCCATGATAGCCGAAAAGCCGGCAGCTCAAATCGCGAATGACGATGTAGGCATTGGCGCCCGCGCGCCGGCGCGCTTCGGGCTCGAACATCGCGTGATAGCGCCAGAAGCGCGAGCCCGAACAGGGAATGAGGAGCCTCTCGCGCGCGATCTCGGTGCCTGCCGAGTCATGAAGAATGAGCTCGGTCGCGCTCGTCGCGTGCCATCGCGTCGAGGCCGGATAGATCAGATGACAGAGCGTGTCGTGAGGCGCGGCGCCCAGGCGCAGGAACAGCCGGGTCGACAAGCCCGGCGCGCTGCCGGCATAGGATTGGGGTTCGCCTTTGTAGGTTAGCACCGTGTTGAAGACATGTGCGCCGAAACTGGTCTCGGCTTCGTGGCCGCTCTTGCGGTCGCGATAGCGGAAGAGCGCGTGGAGCCAGCCATCGGCTTCGCCTCCGGCGCCGAAGTCATAGACCAGCTCCATATGCCCGCCGGTTTCGGCAAGCGCGTCGATATTTTTGAGCCCGAGAACCTCGTCAAGTGCGAGGGCGGTCGAATGGTTGCGCGGCAATCTTCCCAAATCGTGCCGTGCCATTTCGGCGCCGTCACCATCATAGGCGATGAGCGCGATCGGCAGCTCCGACTGCGTCCGCGCCATCGGCGTCGGCAGCGCCAGCGAGCGCCAACGGGCGGTCGGCAGAATCGGGGCCGGCAGGATGTAGCCCTTGCCCAGGAGATTGCCGAGTTCTTTGAGCTTCGGGTCCGGCTTCAGATCCGTGCGCTCGACATTAACATGTGCGATGCGCCGTTTGCCGTGCCCGGTCACCTCGTAGCGCGGTCGCACCATGTACTTGCCGGCTTCGATTTCAATCTGGTGGGGCCAGCGCGCTTGCGGCAACAGGGTGGCGACATCGAGCGCATAGGTGGCGAAAGGCGCGATGGTGCGCTCGATCCGGCAGGATTTCGGATCGCCCATGAGGTTCAAGCCGAGCGCGCCCGAAGGGATCGGGCAGGGCTGGCTGTTTTGGATCCACAAGGTGACAGTTTCGCCGGCATCGGGCGCCGGCAGCCCCGCATAGTAATCCGCCGGCCAGGAATTGGCGTCATGGGTACAGGAGAAGGCCCGCTCGCCGGCGTTGCCGCCGTCGATGTCGAGCGCGTATTTGACCACGTCGTGGCCCGCTGCGCCGATCGCATGCAGGAACAGCTGTCCGGTGAATTCGGGCAGACCGAAGCGCCGGCGCACGGCGGCGCTGTCGATCGTGATGCTGGCGAGCCCCGGCGCCACTTTTTCCTCCCATTGAGCCAAGGGCGCGCCGCTCTCGTCGAACAGGAGGAGCCATAGGGTGAGGTCGCCGGCGCCATAGCCCGACCAGTAATTGGCCGTCACGAGCCGGGTCGAAATCCCGCCCTGTTCGCGGAAGAAGGCAAAGTTGGTCGCGAAATTGAGGGGATCGAGGTAGCGCCGGCCGGTCGGCACCATGCTGGCGGGCAGGCGGAACTCGTCGAGGCTCATGAGCGCCGCGCCCGCGGGCAACAAATGCCGGATATGGGCGATCGCGCGTTCCGCCTCGAAGGCAAGGACCAGCACCGCGCTTGCGCCCGAATCCATCAAATCGGTGACCGGCTGCGCCTTTCGTCCCAGCACGGTCCGGCCGATCGCGGTCACGTCCTGGACGAAGCACCCGGCGAGGTCGAGGTCGGCGAGCGGGTAGAGCTCGGCGATAGCCTCGGCCTGACCCTCGACGTCATAGACCGCGACCTTGGCCGCCTGCAGCCGACGCAGCAGATCGGGCGCGGCGCGGGCTGCCAGGGGATGGGTCAACGCCTTGAAAAAGGCATTGCCGCCCCGGCTGTTATTGAAGGTTTCAATCCGCAGCATGGAAGCCCCCTTGATCTAGCAAGCGGGAGCCCCGATTGCTACTGGCGGATCGCGCGAAGGCGCGGGGGCTTGAGCTTGGGCCATCGCTCTCCCTCCGCTATGGTTCCGCCGTCATGGCCGTGGGCATACAAGGGGCAAAGGCGACAGCGGAGCAGGAGCGGAGCTTTCGCGTCGCCGTCTTCATCATTTTCGCGCTGACCCTGGTTCGGCTGCTCTGGATCGCCTCGGGCGCGACCGATCTTTATCCCGACGAGGCACAATACTGGCTGTGGTCGCTGAAGCCCGATTGGGGCTATTACTCGAAGCCGCCGCTGGTCGCCTGGCTCATCGCCTTGACCGCCTGGCTCGCCGACGGCGACAACGAGGTTGCGATCCGGCTTGCCGCGCCGCTCCTGCATTTTGGCACCGCGCTGATGGTCTATGCGCTGGCGCAACGTCTCTACGATGCGCGAGTCGCCTTTTGGTCGTCCTTGGCTTACGCGACCCTGCCGGGGGTCTGGGCGTCTTCCGTCATCATCTCGACCGATGCGCCGTTGCTCTTCTGCTGGTCGATCGCGCTCTATGCCTTTATCCGCGCGCGCGAGGCGGGGGGCACGCGGTGGTGGTGGGCGGTGGGCGCCGCGGCAGGAGCGGGGCTTCTGGCCAAATACGCGATGGCCTATTGGCTCATCTCGGCGCTGCTTTTCCTCCTGGCGTGGCGGGATGAGCGCCGCCACCTTCCGCGCTTCGCCGGTGCCGCCATACTGGCGCTCCTCATCTATTCGCCGAACTACTTCTGGAATCACGCCAATCATTTCGTTTCCTATCACCATACCGAGGCCAATGCCGCGCTTGGCGGAACGCTCATCCATCCGGCGAAATTTCTCGCTTTCTTCGGCTCGCAATTTGGCGTCTTCGGGCCGGTTTTCTTCGCCGTGCTCATCCTCTGCGCCGCGCTCGGCTGGCGCGTGCTGCGCGAGCGCCGCGAGGCGATGCTCGCCTTTTTCGCGCTGCCGACGCTTGCGATGATGTTCGTCGTGAGCTTCCTCTCGCGCGCCGAGCCCAATTGGGCGGCGCCGACCTACGTATCCGCCATCGTGCTGGTGGTCGCCTTTCTCCTGGCCGAGGGCCAGCGATTCTTGGTCTGGGGCTCGATCGTCCTCCATTGCACCGTCGTCGTGGCGCTGGCCGAGGCAAGGCCCGTCGCGCGCACATTCGGCTATGAGCTGCCGGCGAAATACGACGCGCTGCATCGGCTGCGCGGCTGGCGCGTCTTGGGCGCGACGATCGGCCAGATGCTGAAGCAGAATCCCGGCACTCATCTCATGGCGGATGATCGCGAGCTGATGGCGGCGCTGATGTATTACGTCGTGCCGCATCCGCTCGACGCGCTCAAATGGAACGGCATGGGCGGGATTCACGACCAGTTCGACCTGACCACGGATCCGAGCCGCTATATCGGGGCCAATTTTCTTCTCGTCAGCTATCGCAACAGTATCGACGAAATCGTCGCGCGCTTTCAATCTTCGGGCCCGGTCGAGCACGTCATCGTGCCCTTGGGCGGCGGCCAGTCGCGAAGCTACGACGTGCGCCTACTCTATGGCTTCAAAGGCTATCGCTGAGCTTTGCGGGGCTTGAGCGCAAGGGCGATCCCGCGCTGCCGAGCCGCCGCGATCAAGGCCCAGGTAACGATGAAGCCGAGATAGCCGCCCGCGACCACGTCGCTCAAGTAATGCGCGTCGATGACGACGCGGCTCGCCATCACCGCGAGCGCAAGCGCCGCGTAGGCGGGCCAGGCGGGCGGATAGATCGCGTAAAGTGCGGCGGCGAGCGCCATGATCGTGACCGAATGGCCCGAAGGGAAGGACCAGCGATCTGCATGCGGTCCGCTCCAGGTGAAGCCGAAGAGGTGCTGCTCGAAGAGCAAGTTCGGCCGCGCGCGGCCGAAGACCGGTTTGAGGATATCGGTAAGGAGGCCGGAAATGGCGATGGCCGCGAAGACGAAGCCCGCACGCCAAGCCAGCGCCGCGCGGCGTCGCCACAATGCGGCCAGAAGCAGAACCGCGAGCGGTATCAGATAAACCCCGCCCTCGCCCAATCGCGTGATGGCCGCAAAGATCGCGCGCAGGATCGGGCTCGAGTTCATGGAAATAACGCGCGAGCGGCTGGTCGATGAACGCATAGGAGACCGAGCCGAGGATCGCCGTCGCCAGCGTGAGCGCGAAAAAGCGCCGCGCTGCGGGCGAAGGCCGGCGGATGACCGCGGCGAGCGCCGCGATCCCGTCATGCGCGATCAGGATGCGATGCAGGGCCCAGCTGACGGCGCAGACGATGAAGCCCGAAGCGACGATGTCGGACAAGAAATGTCCCCCTTGGGCGAGGCGGACAAGGCCGAGCGCCGCGCCCGCCGCGATCGCGCCCGTAATCCCCCAGCGCCGCCTGCGCGGCGCTTCGGCGAGGAAGGCAAGCGAGACGAGATAGAATCCCATCGCCGGATCGCCGGCCGGGAACGAACAATTGCGCGCGCATTGATCGCTCGGCACGAAAGCAGGCGAGAATTTCTTGTCGCCGCCGAACGCCGTGATCTGCGCCGGCCTGGCGCGGCCCCAATGATCCTTGAAGACCGTATTGACGGTGAGGCCGGGCCCCAGCGCCAGCGCGAGCAGCAGGTAGAGCGCGGCTCTGACATCGAGCCCCAGCATGGGACGCCGCGCGACCACCGCCCCGAGCAGCGCGGCGCCGAGGATGACGACGAGACCGATGACGGCATAAGAGAGATCGTCATGAGCGAGGCGGAAGGGCGCCCAATCGCCGAGGAAGAAGCCCGCGCCGGGGCGATAGAACAGCGCGCTCGCCCGGAGATCGATGGCCGGAAAGAGGACGAGTCCGCCGCAGGATACGAGAAAGGCGCAACCGAACCAGAAGATTCGCCGGTTCATCTCGAGTTCGCTCGTTCCATGCGGCGGCGGATCTCGGCGGCCGCGAGCGCGGTGTCGTCGGGCGGCGCGTAGGTCCAATGCTCGATGGCGCCGGTGAAAGCCCGGGTGATGCCGGCCGCGCGCATCGCCGCGTGGAAGCGCGTGAATTTCGGCGACCCGCCTTCGAGCGGAATGACGTGGACCGGCTTGCCGGTTGCGGCGGCCTCGCTCACCATCGACACCGAATTGGCGGTCACGAGAATCGCGTCCGCCATGCCGAGCATCGCGAAATAGGGGTTGTCGCCGGTGCCGTCCCAAATCACGGCCGGCAGGCCCTTGAGCTTTTCATGCAGTAAAGCGGATTTGGCGGCACCGGTGCGGCGCGACGGCGTGACCGCCAGGCCGAAGCCCGCAAGCGCCAGCGTCGCAAGCTGATCGCAAAGCCGCGCGAAGCCCGCATCGGTCAGGCGATAGACCGCGTTGTCGCCGCCGATCAACACCGCCACCAAGGGTCGCGGCAAGGATGCGAATTTCGGTCCGAGACGTTCGACGGCGTCGGCGAGTTTCGCGGGTGTTACGCGATGCACGGCGCCCAGGGTTGCGAAGATGTTGGGGCCGGCCGCGGGGTCGTGCCGAGGCGCGACCACGAGATCGACCTCCCTGCGGGCAAAGCGCGGATCCTGCACTTGGACCCAGAAGGTCTTGCCTCCGCTGCGGCGCTTGACGGCGCGCGCCAAGGCCACCGTGACGCGGCCGCACGCGATGACCAGATCGGGCCAGGGCGGCGCTAGTCCCGCGCCTTGGGGATCGAGCGCGCGCATCGGGCGAAACCATGCATGCGGGCTCAGATGGCTCCAGGGCGTGCGGATCGCCAGGCGCTTCTCCTCGAAGGGCCAGCCCGAGGCCTCGGCGAGGCCGATCACCTGGTTGGCCATGCCGATCTTGCCGTCATGCATGACCCAAACGCGGGGCGGGTCTCCGGAAGCCGTCATTCTTTCCTTGTTCCGTTCGTGAAGCCCGCCGGCCCGGTGTTAGCCGCCATGCCGGGGACCGGCAAGAACCTCCACCGGCTATCTTGAAATATTATTGCTGTTCCTTAGGATGAGCAATTATCGTTCGTAGTACAGGTAGTTTCAGGAATCTTCCATGCGGCGGAGCAAGCTCGACAAGATCGACCGGCACATCCTGCGCGATCTCCAGGAGGATGGGCGCATGACCAATGTCGAGCTGGCGCATCGGGCCGGGATCTCGGCGCCGCCCTGCCTGCGCCGCGTGCGGGCGCTGGAAGAGGCCGGGCTCATTCGCGGCTATCATGCCGACATTAATCCCGAGGCGCTGGGCTTCGGCATCACGGTCTTCGCTCTGGTCGGGCTGGCCAGTCAGGCGGAGGCCGATCTCAAGGCCTTCGAGCATCTGGTTTCCTCCTGGCCCGAAGTGCGCGAGGCGCACCAGCTTTCCGGCGAGATCGACTTTCTGTTGAAGATCGTCGCGGTCGATTGGGACAGCTATCAGCGCTTTCTTGCCGACAAGCTCACCCCGGCGCCCACCGTCAAGAACGTCCGCTCGATGCCGCTTAACCACACCGCGAAATTCGAGCCCGGCGTGCCGATCGAGGCCGAGTAGCGGGCCTTACTTGAACTGAACCTTGACGATCTCGTAAGACCGCGCGCCGCGCGGGGTCGAGACCTCGACATTGTCGCCGATCGTTTTGCCGATGAGGGCCCGCGCCAAAGGGGAGGTCACGGAAAGCCGTCCCTTGCTGATATCGGCCTCGTCCTCGCCGACGATCTGGTAGACCACCTTTTCCTCGGTTTCCTCGTCCTCGAGCGTGACGGTCGCGCCGAATTTGACCGCCTTGCCCGAAAGCTTCGAGACGTCGATCACTTCGGCTCGGGCAATCTTGTCCTCGAGCTCCATGACTCTGCCTTCGATGAAGCCCTGGCGCTCGCGCGCGGCATGATATTCGGCGTTTTCCGCGAGATCGCCTTGCTCGCGCGCCTCCGAGATCGCCCGGATGATTGCCGGACGATCGATGGATTTCAGCCGCTTGAGTTCTTCCTGCAGGCGGTTGAAACCGCCGGAAGTCATTGGGATTTTCGTCATGCGGGTCGTTTCGTCCCCGTGGCGTTAATAATCGAGAAAGCTTGAGGAAACATCGCCTAGAATGGCCCTTCAAAATAAGACTGGACGGAGGCGACTTCAAGGCCGCCGGTCTTCAGGGCGACAATGGCCTGCACTGCGGCGCGGGCCCCGGCCAGGGTCGTATAATAGGGGATGTCGTTGGTCAGGGCCGTACGCCGCAAGCTGAAGCTGTCGGCGATCGCTTGCGCGCCCTCGGTGGTGTTGAAAACCAGCTGAATCTCGCCCGAGAGCATGCGGTCGACGATATGGGGCCGGCCCTCGGCGACCTTGTTGACGACGTCGACCGGCAGCCCGGCCTCGCCCAGCACGGCGGCCGTGCCGCGCGTGGCGATGAGCGAGAACCCCATCGCAACCAATTTCCGGCAGGGCTCGACCACCGGCAGCTTGTCGTGATCGCGCACCGAGACGAAGACCCGGCCTTGGAGGGGCAGGCTGACCCCGCTGCCGAGCTGCGATTTGGCAAAGGCCCGGCCGAAATCCGAATCGAGACCCATGACCTCGCCGGTCGATTTCATCTCGGGTCCCAAGATGAGGTCGACGCCGGGGAACCGGGCAAAGGGGAAGACCGCTTCTTTGACCGCGACATGCGGGCGTCGCGTTTTTGCCTCCAACACGAAAGCCGAGAGCTTTTCGCCCGCCATCACCCGCGCCGCGATCTTGGCGAACGGGACGCCCATGGCCTTGGCGACGAAGGGCACGGTGCGCGAGGCGCGCGGATTGACTTCGAGCACATAGACCGTGGTGCCCTTGACCGCATATTGCACGTTCATCAGCCCGACGACGCCGAGCGCGCGTGCGAGCGCGGCGGTCTGGCGCTTGATTTCCGCGACGATGGCGGGCGCCAGCGAATAGGGCGGCAGCGAGCACGCGCTGTCGCCCGAATGAATCCCGGCTTCCTCGATATGCTCCATGATGCCGGCGATGAAGACATCCTGGCCATCGGCCAGCGCATCGACATCGACCTCGATCGCATCCTGCAGATAGCGGTCGATCAGCACCGGATTCCGGCCCGATACCTTGACCGCATTGCTCATATAGCGCGCGAGCGCGCTCTTCTCGTGGACGATCTCCATCGCCCGCCCGCCGAGCACGTAGGAGGGCCGGATCACGACCGGATAGCCGATGCGCTGGGCGACCGCTTCAGCTTCTTCCGCCGAAGTCGCCGTGCCGTTTTCCGGCTGCTTCAGGTCGAGACGCTGCAGGAGGATTTGGAAGCGGCGCCGATCTTCGGCGAGATCGATCGCGTCGGGCGAGGTGCCGAGGATCGGGATGTGCGCCGCCTCGAGCGCGGCCGCGAGCTTCAGGGGCGTCTGGCCGCCCAGTTGTACGATGACGCCTTTGAGGCGGCCCTTTTTCTCTTCGACGCGCACGAGCTCGATCACGTCTTCGGCGGTCAAGGGCTCGAAATAGAGCCGGTCGGAGGTATCGTAATCGGTCGAGACCGTCTCGGGATTGCAATTGACCATGATCGTCTCGATGCCGGCCTCTTTGAGGCTGTAGGCGGCATGGACGCAGCAATAATCGAATTCGATGCCCTGGCCGATGCGATTGGGCCCGCCGCCCAGGATCACGACCTTGTCGCGCGATGAAGGATCGGCCTCGCATTCGGGCGCGCTCACCCCGTCGCCTTCATAGGTCGAATACATATAGGGCGTGAGCGAGGGGAATTCCGCCGCGCAGGTATCGATCCGCTTATAGACCGGATGAATCCCGAGCCCGGTGCGCCACGCGCCGACTTCGTTCTCGGCCATGCCGGCGAGTTCGCCGAGCCGCGCATCGGAAAAGCCGAGACTTTTCACGCGCAGGCACCCCGCCGCCTCTTGGGGAAGCCCGTCGCGCCGGATCACGGCCTCGGCGGCTACGATCTTGCGGATCTCCTCAAGGAACCACGGATCGTATTTGCACGCCGCATGGATTTCCGAGGTGGTGAGGCCGTGGCGATAAGCCTGCGCGATGGTCAAGAGCCGGTCGGGCGTGGGCTTCGCCAGTGCGCCGCGGATCGCGCTCTTGTCGCCGCTCTCCGCACCCGGAATTTCGATCTCGTTGAAACCGGTCAGGCCGGTTTCCATCGAGCGCAGCGCCTTTTGCACCGATTCCGCGAAGCAGCGTCCGATCGACATCGCCTCGCCGACGGATTTCATCGAGGTCGTGAGAAGAGGCTCGGCTCCGGGGAATTTCTCGAAGGTGAAGCGCGGCATCTTGGTGACGACATAGTCGATCGTCGGCTCGAAGGAGGCCGGCGTCACGCGCGTGATCTCGTTCTTCAATTCATCGAGCGTGTAGCCGACCGCGAGCTTCGCCGCGACTTTGGCGATCGGGAATCCTGTCGCCTTCGAGGCCAGCGCCGACGATCGCGAGACGCGCGGGTTCATCTCGATGATGACGAGGCGTCCATCGGCCGGATTGACCGCGAATTGCACGTTCGATCCGCCGGTATCGACCCCGATCTCGCGCAACACCGCGATCGAGGCGTTGCGCATGATCTGATATTCCTTGTCGGTCAGGGTGAGCGCCGGCGCCACCGTCACCGAATCGCCGGTGTGGACGCCCATCGGATCGATGTTCTCGATCGAGCAGATGATGATGCAATTGTCGGCGCGGTCGCGCACCACCTCCATCTCGAATTCTTTCCAGCCCAGCACCGATTCCTCGATCAGGACCTCGTGCACGGGGGAGGTACGCAGGGCGCCGCGGACGAGATCCTCGAATTCCTCGGTGTTGTAGGCGATGCCGCCGCCGGAGCCGCCCAGGGTGAAGGAAGGCCGGATGATCGCCGGCAGGCCGATGAGCTCGAGCGCCGCGCGCGCCTCCTCGGGCGAACGAACCAGCACGCTTTTGGGCGATTGCAGGCCGATCCGGTCCATCGCCTCGCGAAAGAGCAGTCGATCCTCGGCCTTGGCGATCGCGCTCTCGGATGCGCCGATGAGCTCGACTTTGTGCCGCTTCAGCGCGCCATTCTTTGCCAGCGCCATCGCCGTGTTGAGCGCGGTCTGCCCGCCCATGGTGGGCAGGAGCGCGTCGGGCTTTTCGACTTCGATGATGCGCTCGACCATGTCGGGCGTGATCGGCTCGATATAGGTCGCGTCCGCCAAGCCCGGATCGGTCATGATCGTCGCCGGGTTGGAATTAACGAGGATGACGCGATAGCCTTCTTCGCGGAGCGCCTTTACCGCCTGCGCGCCCGAATAATCGAATTCACAGGCCTGGCCGATCACGATCGGCCCCGCGCCGATGATGAGGATGGATTTGATGTCGGTGCGCTTCGGCATCGCCTAATGCCGCTCCTCGATCATCGCGGTGAAACGCTTGAAGAGGTAGTGGCTGTCTTGCGGGCCGGGGCTTGCTTCGGGGTGGTACTGAACCGAGAAGACCGGCCGGTCTTTGACGCGCAGCCCCTCGTTCGAGCCGTCGAAGAGCGAGACATGGGTCGCTTCCACGCTCGCCGGCAGCGACTCGGGAATGACGCAAAAGCCGTGATTTTGGCTGGTGATCTCGACCTTGCCGGTGGCGAGGTCCTTGACCGGATGATTGGCGCCGCGATGCCCGATCGCCATCTTGCTTGTCCGCGCGCCGAGCGCGAGCGCCAGCAGTTGATGACCCAGGCAAATTCCGAAGAGCGGTTTGCCGGTCGCGATCAGCGCGCGGATCACCGGCACGGCATATTGAGCGGTCGCGGCGGGATCGCCCGGTCCATTGGAGAGGAAAATCCCGTCGGGCTGATGGCGCAGAATGTCCGCGGCGCTGGCATCGGCGGGCACGACCGTGACGGCGCAGCCCTCCGAGGCGAGCATGCGCAGAATATTGCGCTTGGCGCCGTAATCGATCGCAACGACGCGGCGGCGCGGCGTCGTGAGCCGGCCATAGCCTACGCCTTCGATCCACCCGGTCTCGTCCCAGTGGTAGCTCTGACGGCAGGAGACTTCCTTGGCGAGGTCCATGCCTTCGAGCCCGGGCCAGGCGCGAGCTGCGGCGACGAGCGCGGGCGGATCGAGCTTGCCGTCGGTGGCATAGGCAAGCGTCGCGCTGGGCGCGCCGCCATCGCGGATGCGGCGTGTCAGACGCCTTGTGTCGACGCCGGCCATGCCGGCGAGGCCGCGCGCTTTGAGCCAGGCGTCGAAATGCTGGCGCGCGCGGAAATTCGACGGTTCGGTGATTTCGGCGCGCAACACGAGGCCGCGTGCCGCCGGCGTCGTCGTCTCGATGTCGTCCGGATTGGCGCCGACATTGCCGATATGGGGGAAGGTGAAAGTGATGATCTGCCCGGCATAGGAGGGGTCGGTCATGATCTCCTGATAGCCGGTCATGCTCGTATTAAAGCAGACCTCACCGACGCTCACGCCCGGCGCGCCGAGCCCCATCCCCCAAAAAATGCTGCCATCGGCCAAAACGAGGGCCGCATTCGTGCCGGGCGGGCGCGCGAGCAACGGGGGCGCGTCAGTCATTTCCGCAGAGCAAGCCTCGTCGAGCGGTGGCCGATATGCGCCAAGACGCGTCGCCAGTCGGGACCGGCGGCGCAACGGGAAAGCGATCGGGTCAAAGGCGGCACATAGTCTGTGCGCGTGCTTTCGTCAAGACGGGGTTTGCGCTAGTTTTCGCCGCAAAGATCAGGAGGGTGCCGCGATGCTGCGCGAGCGTTTCACCGACGCCTTGAAGCAGGCGATGCGCGACAAGGATACGCTCACGGTTTCGACCGTGCGCCTCATCCTGGCGCGGCTGAAAGAGCGCGATATCGAGGTACGGCCCAAGGGCCAAGCCGAAGGCATCGCCGATCCCGACATTCAACAGATGATGCAGGGCATGATCAAGCAGCGCCGCGAGTTCGATCGAGCTCTACGAGAAGGGCGGACGCCCGGAGCTGGCCGAGAAGGAACGCGGCGAGATCGCGATCATCGAGCGCTTCTTGCCAAAGGCGCTCTCCGACGCGGAGACGGAAGCCGCGATCAAGGAGATCATCGCGGCGACCGGCGCGGCGAGCGTCAAGGACATGGGCAGGGTGATGGCGGCGCTCCGCGAGAAATATGCCGGCCAGCTCGACCCGTCGAAGGCGAGCGCGACCGTGAAGAAGCTGCTGAGCTAGCCGGCGCGCACCAGCCCCGTGCGGTCGTTTGACGCTCGGACGCCGTGGGCTACACTTGGACTGCGCCGTCATGAGGGCGGCCGATAGCTGACCGCCGAAAGCCGACAGCGCCATGGCCTTTCCGCCCCGCTTCCTTGACGAATTGCGCCAGCGCGTATCCTTGGCGGAGATCGTCGGGCGGCGCGTCAAGCTCATCCGGCGGGGCCGCGAATATATCGGCCTCTGCCCCTTCCATAACGAGAAATCGCCGTCCTTCAGCGCGGTCGAGGACAAGGGCTTCTATCATTGCTTCGGTTGCGGCGCGCATGGCGACGTCATCGGCTTCGTCATGCAGACCGAAAGCCTTTCCTTCCCGGAAGCCGTCGAGCAATTGGCGCGTCAGGCCGGCCTGGAAGTGCCGCAGGAAAGCCGCGAGGAGCGCGAGCGAGCTGCGCGCCAGGCAACCCTGCAGGGCGCGGTCGATGCGGCCTGCGCCTACTTCGAGAAGACGCTCTGTGGGCCCGAAGGCCAAGCCGCGCGCGCGTATCTCGAGCGTCGCGGGCTCGATGAGCCGACGATCCGACGCTTTCGGCTGGGCTATGCGCCCGCGGGCCGCGATCAGCTGAAGCGCGCGCTGGCCAAGGAATTTCCGGAGTCGCTTTTGATCGAGGCGGGGTTGCTGCGCAAGCCCGAGGGCGGCGGCGAGGCTTACGATTATTTCCGCGATCGCGTGATCTTTCCGATCGGGGACCGTCGCGGCCGCATCATCGCCTTCGGCGGACGCGTCATGGGCGACGGCCAGCCCAAATACCTGAATTCGCCCGACACGCCGCTCTTCCAAAAAGGACGCGTGCTCTATGGCTGGGCGTTGGCGCGCGCCGCGGCGGCGAAAGAGCCTTCAGCCATCGTGGTCGAGGGTTATATGGACGTCATCGCGCTGCATCGCGCAGGCTTCGCTACCGCGGTCGCGCCGCTCGGAACCGCGTTGACGGAGGCGCAAATCGAAGAGTTGTGGCGTTTGGCGCCCGAACCGATTCTCTGCTTCGATGGCGACGCGGCGGGCCAGCGGGCGGCAAGCCGGGCGCTGACGCGGGCCTTGCCGATCCTGAAGCCCGGATTCAGCTTGCGCTTCGCCGTATTGCCGGGCGGCGAGGATCCGGACTCGCTCGTCCTTCATCACGGGGTCGCGGCAATGGGCGCGGTGCTCGATCGCGCGCGGCCTTTGGTGGAAGTGCTGTGGAGCATCGAGGCGGCGAAGCCGGCGGACACGCCCGAACGCCGCGCCGCGCTCGAACAACGGCTCGACCAGCAAGTGCGGCTGATCGGCGATCGCAGCGTTCAGGAACATTATCGAAGCTTCTTCCGCGAGCGCCTGACGGAGAGTTTTGGCCAGCGGCGCGGACCGATGGGCGGCCGGCCGGGTCCGGCAAAACTGCCGCCCGGACGCTCCCGGCGCGACCGCCTGCGGTTCGGCCAGCGCTTCGATGCTCCGCCGCCCTGGCGCGAGGCGGCGCCCGCGGGCGATCCGGGATTGCTGCGGCGCCGGCGCGAGGAAGTACTGCTCGCGCTGATCCTTAATCATCCGTTTCTTTTGAACGATATTGTCGAAGATTTGTCGGCAATTGAATTGAGCGCCCCGGACCTTGACAGGCTTTGCCGCGCCATCCAGAAAGCCCATGCGTTGCAACCGGACCTTGAAGCAGCGGCGCTGAGGCGCTACCTCACAGACAATGGATTCAGTGAGATTGTTCAGAAGGTTCTTTCCCCCCGCGTATTGGTTCATGCCGGGTTTGCGCGACTCGATGTCGATGCAGAGACGGCGCGTGGCGGGTGGAATCATATGAAAACGCAGTTTCAGCGGCGCCTGTCGTCAACCGAGCTTAAAGAGGCTGTGGCGCATTGTGCAGCCGATACGACCCCGCAAACCTGGGAGCGGGTTGAGCAGTTGCAACGGACCGAACTGGAAAGTAAAGACCAAGACGACGGCGTGGCGTAGGGAATGGGGCCCGGCGACGGGCCGGTGGGCAAGGCCGGGGGTCTATGCGGCGGGAGAATATTTAACGGAATGTGAATTGGCGCGGGCCTCGGCCTTGGCGTCGTCCGCATTCATTGCTGGATATCATTTCACGGCGGGACGCACATGGCGGGTAAGTCGGCGGGCACGGCGGAAAGTGCGGAGGGGCGCGAAGAGGCGGCCGAAACGCCGTTGCTCGACGCGGTCGCGGCGACGATCAAGAAAATGGTCGCCCGCGGCAAGGAACGCGGTTACGTCACCTATGATGAGCTGAACGCGGCTCTGCCCGCCGATCAGGTGTCCTCGGAGCAGATCGAGGACACGATGACGATGCTCTCCGAGCTCGGCATCAATCTCGTCGAAAGCGAGGAAGCCGAGGAAGCGCCTTCGGGCGACGGCGAAGAAGACGGCGAGGTTCGTTCCGGCGGCAATCTCGACGATGCGGATATCGGGCGCACCGACGATCCGGTTCGCATGTATCTGCGCGAGATGGGCTCGGTCGAGCTGTTGTCGCGCGAAGGCGAAATCGCGATCGCCAAGCGCATCGAGGCCGGCCGCGAGATGATGATCGGCGGCATCTGCGAGAGCCCGCTCACCATGCGCGCGCTCATCGGCTGGCGCGATGCGCTGATGGAAAATCGGATGCTGCTGCGGGACATCGTCGATCTCGACGCGACCTACGGCAACAATGCGTTCGAGAGCGAGGAAGCGGCCAAGCAGGCCGGTGGCGACGGCGCCGCGGAACAGCCCGCGGCGGAGGCCGAGGAGCCCGAGCCCGGTGCCGAAGGCGAAGAGGGAGAAACCGAGGAAGCCGCGATCTCGCTCGCCGCGATGGAAGCGGAGTTGAAGCCCGGCGTGCTCGCGATCCTTGACGAGATCGCGGCGCTCTACAAGAAGCTGCAGAAGCGCCAGGACAATCGCCTCAAATCGCTGAACGAGGGCGAAGAGCTCGGCAAGACGGCCGAGCGGAGCTATGACAAGCTCAAGGACCAGATCGTCGAGGCGATGAAGAGCGTGCGCCTCAACAATGCGCGCATCGAGCAACTCGTCGATCAGCTTTACGCGTTGAATTGCCGGCTCGTCACGGCGGAAGGCAAGATGCTCCGGCTGGCCGAGAGCTGCGGCGTCAAGCGGCAAGATTTCTTGAACCACCATATGGGCTTCGAACTCGCGCCCGACTGGCTGCAGCAGGTCAAGCGCCTTCACGGCAAGGGGTGGTCGGGTCTCGTCGGCAAACACGCCAACGAGGTCAAGGCGCTGCGCGCCGAGGTGACGCTGGTCGCGGCCGATGCGGGCGTGCCGCCGGTCGAATTCCGCCGCATCGTCCAGACCGTGCAGCGCGGCGAGCGCGAAGCCGGCCGCGCCAAGAAGGAAATGGTCGAGGCCAATCTCCGTCTCGTCATTTCGATCGCCAAGAAATACACCAACCGGGGCTTGCAATTCCTCGATCTCATTCAGGAAGGCAATATCGGCCTGATGAAGGCGGTCGATAAATTCGAGTATCGCCGCGGCTATAAATTCTCGACCTACGCGACGTGGTGGATCCGCCAGGCGATCACCCGCTCGATCGCCGATCAGGCGCGCACCATCCGCATTCCCGTGCACATGATCGAGACCATCAACAAGCTGGTGCGCACCTCGCGCCAGATGCTGCACGAGATCGGCCGCGAGCCGACGCCCGAGGAGTTGGCGGAAAAGCTCGCCATGCCCTTGGAGAAAGTGCGCAAGGTGCTGAAGATCGCCAAGGAGCCGATCAGCCTCGAGACGCCCATCGGCGATGAGGAAGATTCGCATCTGGGCGATTTCATCGAGGACAAGAACGCGGTCCTGCCCGTTGACGCGGCGATCCAGGCCAATCTGCGCGAGACGACGACCCGGGTTCTCGCCTCGCTCACGCCGCGCGAGGAGCGTGTTTTGCGGATGCGCTTCGGCATCGGCATGAACACTGACCACACGCTCGAGGAGGTCGGTCAGCAATTCTCGGTGACGCGCGAGCGCATACGCCAGATCGAGGCGAAGGCGCTCAGGAAGCTCAAACATCCGAGCCGCTCGCGCAAGCTTCGCAGCTTCCTCGACACTTGAGCTTTCCCGCATCGGCCCTAAGCTGTTGCCTGGAGGCTGATCACGCATCTGGGCCTGTAGTTCAGCTGGTTAGAACGCGCCGCTCATAACGGCGTTGTCGCAGGTTCGAGTCCTGCCGGGCCCACCAATTCTCGTGTAGGAGATAGCGAAACCATTCAAAGAAACGGACGAAATGATTCAAACCTCGTCCGGAAAGATTCAATTTTAAGGACGAAAGCGTTCAAGATCGGCGGTAGTGGAACGTTTGCCGTCCTTACCGCGATGCAGGCGCAAAATGAGAAAATCCTCGCTTTGCTCAAGCAACAGCCGTTCTTTTGTCGGATCATTGTCAGCTTGGGATAAACCGCCGCCGATCGGTCAGCACGTTGGCCGAGATCGTCTTGGTATGGCTCGGGTCGGAGGCGAGGAACATGCGACTGTGCCATAGGCCATCAGGTCCGACGAATGCGTCCTTCACGATCCATTCCGCCCGCTGCGGCCGAAGATGCTTGGCTGCGCATCCCGGAATCGCTGCCCTGGTTTGATCGGTGGCTCTGGGTTCATGAGGAAAGTCTAGCACCGGCACCCTCGCGTGTCCGATGAAGCTTGCTGGTCGTTCTATGAACCTGAGGCGCAGCGGTAAACCGCATCGCGGAAAAAGAAGCCTCGCCGGATATCAGCGCCCATCGCCCTGGCGGTCTGGCGCTTCCGCTAGATGTTTAGTCCCGGCATCTGGTGGAGCGGGTTGAGGGTGAATCTGTACGGCTCTTTTGTCCAGAGCTTGCAGATGTATTCGTAAGGGGTAAGCCCCTTCAGGGTCTTGAGTTGCCGAGCGAAGTTGTAGGCTGTGACGAAGTCGGCAAGATGGGCTCGCAGCTGATCGTGTGTTTCGTAGAAGTATCGTTTGACGGTCGCATCTTTCAGCGTTCGGTTCATCCGCTCGACTTGACCGTTTGTCCAAGGATGCCTCGGTTTGGTCAACCGATGATCGATATCACACCGAGCGCAGGCGTATTCGAAGGCGTGAGCCCAAACGGGTTCTCCCGCTTCGATCGCGGCCTTGATGTCTGGAGCGGCAGAGCTGGTATTGCCGGGTGTCGTGAAGTGCGTGCCGTTGTCGGTGAGCACCGTGTGGACCTTGTAGGGGACGGCCGCGATCAGGTGTCGGAGGAAGTCGGCGGCGGTACGGCGTACGACCTTCTCATGCAGTTCGACGAAGGCGAACTTGGATGTGCGGTCGATTGCCACGAGGAGGTAGAGCTTGCCTTGCTGAGTTCGGACTTCGGCGATGTCGATATGGAAATAGCCGATGGGATAGGTTTTGAACTTACGCTTGGCGGAGGCTTCGCCTTGGATCTGTGGAAGCTGAGAGATGCCATGGCGCTGCAGGCAGCGGTGCAGCGATGATCGGGTCAGATGCGGAATGGTTGGCTGGAGGGCATACAGGCAATCGTCCAGCGGCAACAGTGTGTGCCGGCGAAAGGCGACGACGACCGCCTCCTCTTCGACTGACAGCACGGTGGATCTGGCGTTCTTCGGGCCGGTGGGGACATCGATTACCGATGTCCTTCGTTTCCACTTGGCCACGGTCTTCTGGTTGATCCCGTAGCGCTTCGCCAGAGCCCTCAGGCTCTCTTGACTATGCTGTATCGCTCGACGCACCGCCTCTGTCGTGGTGGCGCTCCCGTGGAGAATCTGTCTCATAGCGCATCCTTCCAGTCGGACGACAAGAATGCACCATCAAAATCCGGGACCAAACATCTAACTCAGCGAGAGTAAGCCCGGCTTCCGCGATCTGACGTTTCAGCGTGATGTCATCGACAGACGCGCAGCGTCGTGCAAACGGCGCGACATTTCTCGCGGTTCGAGCGGCCTTACGGCAGGCATCGTCGCCTCGTTTAACGTTCTTGCGAAGGCTCCGTGCTGAGCCTTGCTCTGGCCCCGTGGCGCGCACTCCAAGCCCCTATTCGGGGCCGCGAAAGACAGCATTCTATCGCGTTGGGAGGACAAGGAAAACTGGCAAAGCAGATCGCGTTAGATCAAGGCGCCGCCGCCGTCTCCGGCCGAGATTTATCAAAATAGAAATCCGGATCATGGATACGAAAGCTCTGCGCGAGCGCGCCGCCAGCTATCGCCGCCGCGCCGAAGAGGCAGAGGACGCGGCGGTGAAGGAATCCTTCCTGCTGCTCGCCGAGATTGATGAGGAGGAGGCCCGGCGCGCCGAAAGCCAAACGGGCCGCTGCAATTAGCGTCGGGCGCGGCGCTTGTGCCAGTTCCTAGTGCGTTCTACCGTGCCCCGGAACGGAAAGCGCACGCAATTGATCGCTGATCCCGACTCTTGTCTTGGCGCGCGGCGAACATCCTCATCAAAGAGCATAGCGAGGATGCGGAGTTGATTGCGGCTCAGCGTGCCGAAGAATTGTTGGCCGAGGGCGACATGGACGGGCAAAGGTTCTTCAAGGGTGTGTTGGAAGCGATTACGGCGCTTCGGAGAACATCACGTCGCGCGGGCGAGCGTGTGAGCTGACAGTCATCATTGGCGTGGATACGTAGAAGCATATGGCGCACAAGGCCGACAATGACAACGAATTCGGCTCCGATAAGAGCAACGATGCTCAAGGCGTCATCGAAATTATCTCTACAGGCTTACGAGGCCGCACCAATCTCTTCGCTCTGGCGCTTGAGACACGAAAAGTGATGATCGAAACACAGGTGCAGTTGAAGCAATTTAGCTCTCGGCGCAAATCGGCAGAGGCCGCCGAACGCCGGCTGATTGATCGCGAAATGCGTGGCCTGGTGTCCAAGCACAGAGACGCTGGCAGACGCCTCGTAGCGATCGAGGACGCGATGGCCCCGGAAATGCGCGTTAATCTCTGGCGGCTAATCGACCTGGATGATGGGTGGCAATAATGTGCGGTCGCGTGAAGCTTCCCGAGGATGTGTCGCTGACGAAGGAAATCCTGCACGTCCGCTGGGACAGGATTCTAGACTACAAGCCCCGTTACAACGTCGCACCGACGACGCAAGTGCCGGTGGTCACCTCGGCCAAGGGAGAGCGGACGCTCGAATTGATGTACTGGGGCCTGATCCCGGCTTACAGCGACCAGCCCAAGATGAGCGGGGCGACATTCAACGCTCGCGCCGAAACGGTCGCAGCGAAGCCTGCATACCGGAATGCGTGGAAAGCCGGCCGGCGCTGCCTCGTTGTGGTCGACGGTTTTTACGAGTGGCGCAAGGGCGACAAGCAGCCGTTCATGATCGCGCTCGGCAACAAGCAGCCCATAATGCTGGCCGGTCTCTGGGAGGAGTGGAGAAAGGGCGCCGAGCCGGTGCGCTCTTGCACCGTCATCACCACCGCGGCGAACGATCTCATGGCCTCGATCCACGACCGCATGCCGGTGATCCTCGGCGCTGAAGACTGGGCGGAATGGCTGGGCGAAGAGCCGCTGCCAAATCCTGCTGCGCTGCTCCGGCCATTCCCCTCAGAGCGCATGACGATGTGGGCCGTGGACAGGCGCATCGGCAACGTCAAGAACCAGGGCGCCGAACTCGCCGAGCCCCTTGCTGTCTGAGCAATCAGGATTTCCGGTCGCGGGCTTCGATGCCTCGCAGCTCAGCTTCGGCCGCAACCATATCGTCAAGATGGGTCGCGGCCAGCTCCGCTTCTACGCCTTCGCGCAGGTAGCGGTCGCGGCGGCGTGACGGCGTCGATATCGGAAAAACCACTGAGGTATCGATATCGAGGTCGATCGCCCCGCGTCTGCCGATCCCATATCCAACTCCAGGATCTGAAAGCGAGGACGCCAGTGGGCGGTCGAGGCGGTAGGCCCCATCGGGCGCCCCGATCTTCGGGACCGGTCAAGCGCGACCCCCGGGCGGATTTTGGTGCTCACTGGCCGTGAGCGCAACGATAACGGACGATCAATCTTGGAAAGGAACGCAAGTGAGCAAGCGGAAACCCATCGCAATTACAGCAAAGAACGAGGCCGCACCCGGCGCCGCGCATCGCGCGGCCGTCACACCTGGAACCGGCAAGCGGATCAAGGTCTTCATGTACGTCCGGCTCAATGGCCTCGTGCGCGTTTGTCTTGAGCATGCCAGTCTCGACCGCGCAAAGGAGGTCGCGGCAAGCTTGTGTTTCGAGATCGAGGAGAGACTTGGGCTCGCGGACCTTGAACGCCTCTCTTGCGATTTCATTGAGGAAGACGGTGAGGAAATCGATTTGGTGGAACTCGTCGAGGTAACGCAAAACCACGGAATGGACCTGCAAGAGCCGGAGTTCTACGCGCTGAAGGCGGACGGAGTTTTCGTCGAGGGAGGCGATCCGGACTTGCTGCCGCCGAAATACCGATGACAGTCGGCGCCCTTAAGCCCTCAGGATCGACAAGCGGCGCTAACTGGCCGCCAAATCGAGGAAAGCGTTGGCTGCGATCCACGATGCGCTCGTGACCTGACCGGTATTTTTTGGACCAAGCGCTGTGAGAGAATTAGCTTGGAAACGAACAGGTCATGGCAAGAAAGGGTTTTGGCGCTGAGCAGATCGTGACGCTGCTACGGCAGATTGAAGTCGCGTTGGCTCAGGGTAAATCGATACCGATCGCGTGCCGCCAGGCGGGGATATCGGCGCAGAGTTACTACCGGTGGCGCAAGGAGTATGGCGGGCTCGACCTTGATCAGGTGCGTCGGCTGAAGGATCTGGAGAAAGAGAACGCTCGATTGCGGCGGTTGGTCGCCGATCTCTCGCTTGAGAAGCAGGTGCTCAAGGACATCTCCTCGGGAAACTTGTAAGCCCCGAACGGCGCCGGCAGGCGGTTGAGCGGGTTCGGGAGAAGTATCATCTCTCGGAGCGCCGGGCTTGCCGGATCGTCGGTCAGCCGCGCGGGACGCAGCGTTACACGGTCATCGTGCGGGCCGATGAAGATGCGCTGACGCATGCGATTGTGGCGATCGCTGCCCGGTACGGGCGGTTTGGGTATCGCCGGATCACGAAGCTGGTCAACGATGCGGGCTGGCCGGTTGGCACCGATCGTGTGCAGCGCATCTGGCGCCGCGAGGGGCTGAAAGTTCCCAAGAAACACAAGCCGAGAGGCCGGCTGTGGCTGAATGACGGATCGTGCATTCGCCTCAGGCCGGAGCGACCCAACCACGTCTGGTCCTACGACTTCGTCGAAGCCCAGACCCATGATGGCCGCAAGCTCCGATTGATGGCGCTGATCCACACGATCGGCCGCGCCGACGGTCCGGGCGCGGCCAATCCTTGGATCGATAAATACATTTTCCCCGGGGGATACACGCCGGCGCTCTCGGAAATCGTGCCTGTCATCGAGCGCGCCGGTCTCCACATCACCGATATCGAGGTACTGCGTCTGCACTATGCCGAAACGCTGAAAGCATGGCGGCAGCGCTTCATGGCCAATCGCGCCGAAATCGCAACGATCTATGACGAGCGATTCTGCCGGATGTGGGAATTCTACCTCGCGGCTTCTGAGGCGGCGTTCCGGCATGGCGGCTTGGTCGTCTTTCAGATCCAGCTAAGCAAGCGGATCGAGACCGTCCCCCTAACGCGAAACTATATCCCTGATTGGGAGCGTCATCGCGGCGAGGGCGCCGGTCGGCACGCCAAGGCTTATCCCTGTGAACCAGAAACCACTACATCTTGACTGGATTTCCGAGCTCGCGAGATGACGGTTTGGCTGATCAGGGCCCGAGCTGCTGGATGAGTTCTGACCTGAGCCCCTTCTCTCATCCAACGATGAGGAGAGTCTGTTGCTCATTTGAGCTTGCCCCCAACCTTGGACCACGCGGTGCCAGAAAATTCTGGCTTCATCGGACAGCTGGCTGGCCGGGGTTGCCGGCTGTCCGATGAAGCGCCGCAGGCACTTCATTCCCGATCGCGCTATGCGGTCGGACCTCGTTGTAGTCTCGACGCCAAGCCTCGCATTTTCGCCGTGCCTCGTCGAGAACTCATGAACCAGTTCGCGTTCAGGCACTCAGCGCGGAACTTCCCGTTCAACGATTCAACGAAGGCATCGTCCGTCGGCTTTCCGGGACGACTAAAGTCGAGCGTGACGCCACGCATGACATCCCCAAAGTCGTGTTGCGCGGGGCCGTTTTCAATGCAGCCTCAACCACGGCCATGACTCGTTCAGAATATCGCAGCTGGCACTCCCACACCGTCAACACACGCCACCCGAGCTTGTGAAGCTCTTGGTTCGTGCGGCAATCACGCTCGACATTCCTCGCAAATTTTTTCCGCCAGAAGGCAACGCGAGTCTTGGGTTTATAAGCAAACCTGCATCCCGAGTGACGGTGCCAGAAGCACCCATGGACCATGATGACTGTCCGGTATCGCGGCAGAACGATGTCCGGTCGGCCCGGAAGATCGGAGACGTGGAGCCGGAAGCGATAACCGGCCTTATGCAGCAATGACCTTAGCAATAACTCTGGTCTTGTGTTCTTTCCGCGTATGCGGGACATGACTTCCGAGCGTTTCGTTTTTGAGAATACGTCGGTCACTGCGGCTGCTGATCGAACTGAAATCCAAGTTCGCGCGCCCGAGTGAGAATTCGAGCTCCCTGTATCGCTTGCTTGTCGCTCGGCTCGGCGCCGCGCGCCAACAACCTCCCGAGGCTGAAGGAGAGGCTGCGTTCCCAGCCTTCGAGGAAGCCGTGCTCTTTGGACCATTTGGCCAGCGCAAACCAGTCGCTCGCCGATACCGTCTTGACGTTTGATCGCGCCGCTTCAGCTTCTGGACTGGGCTTCTTCGCAGGGTATGACGAGACTGGTTCGGCAGTCGCGTGCTTCTTCCACGCCTCTCCCACATCGAAGTCGCGTCCACGAAATTCGGTCCAGGTTTCCGGCCTTTTCGACGCCTCGCCGACATTTCCTGCTCGCGCGGTGAGGAAGGCATGCGCCTCCTTACAGATGGTGCGAAGCGCCGAGGTCACATCGTCGGGTACGCGCTGGCTGTGCCAGATCTTCTGAAGATGGATGCGCCGTCCGCTGCGCTCGGCAAGCCACGCCATGCCGTAAGCGACGCTGTTGGCGCGATAGCCCTTCAAGTCGAGTGAATCGAAAGCCTTTTCAGCCGCCCTCCAGATGATTGCGCGGCCGATAACCTGTTCAAAGAATTGTCTGTCAACGACGGGCTCCGCGTCATCCTCCAGCCTGCTTGCGAATGCTTCAAAGTTTTTCTCGGCACCACGGCATACGAGATGCGGAAGTCCGAGCCAAGCATGTTCGTATTTGGCCAAATCGGTCTTCGTAAATTTCTGGTTCGGCGGATTCTGGCTCGCCCACTCCTTCTGGCGGGTAGGGGTCCCCTGTCGCGATTTGTCGTCCAGATACGAGCCGCGGGCTCGCTCATAGTACCAATGACTGCCTCGTTCCATGCCGGATCCGGCTGGCGCCCAGATGGTGCGCGACAATCCTTCAAGATCGCGATGGAATTTGCCGTTCGCCGCGAAATCGGCTCCATTGACCTTGTTCTGACTATTCGCGCAACGAGAGATTTCCGGGACGATTTCGCCGACTCTCTCCGGATCGGACAGCACGGTCAGTTTGACCTGCACGGTCACATTGTCGATTGAGAGCTTTTCCTTTTTGATTGCATGAAAAATGGAAGCTGTCGTCTGGCCTCCGTTCACGATCTGGAAGTCCCTCATCCACGCCAGCCGCTGACCGTTGTTGTTATCGGTCGAAAGTCTGACCTCGGCGGCCGTGCAGCAAAGACCATTATTGTAGGCGAGGAATTTGTTGGGGCTGTCTCTCAATGTGGCTTGAAGGCCCTTGTTCACCTTCCCCTTGGTTTGAAGAAAAGCGCGGACGTTTCTCTCAAGAAGGCGCTGGCCGTGCTCTCCGTAGATGCGAGCGAGCAGAGGCGCGGGGAAAAAGGCCAAAAAGGTCCGATACTCGCCGGTGCCGTCTGCCGCTTGCAGGCAAGGGATGGCGCCGCCGTAGCTTTTTTCAAGGTCGATCTCGATGACTTGCCGGTCGCCGACATGCAGTCGGCTCATTTTCTCAAGGTCCCAAGCCACATAGCGGATGTCGATGCCGGGCAGTGTCTCAGGCTCGATCTCCAACGATCGCGCGACGCCGTCGGAGAGAAGAAACAGTCTCACGGTCGCAAGAGAGCCGCGGGCCGCATGGATTCGCTGCGCGGCCTCGAACGCATCGCTTGCCTCCTCGATCCTGGAGTGAAAGCCGGCGAGGGCTCGCTTCAGGAAGCCGAGCAGCAAGCCGAATTGCCGCCGGATTTCAGGCTTGCCGACTTCAACGACCTCTCCGCCACCATAATAAAGCGAGACAAACAGGTCGAGAGTGGCGCCGTCTCCGGATAACGCCCAGGCGCTGAGTTTTGCGGCTGGAAGGGACCCCACGCTTTTGGCCTCGTAACTGCACAACTCCCACCCGTCCACCTCGTTGTACTCGTCCAGGGTTTCGAGCACAGCCTCGGTAAACATTTCCTCGCGCAATAAATTCGCGGCGCCACCGTCATCGGGGGTTGCACCGGACTTGTTTATGACCTCTTGATACAGGTCGTCGGCGAATTCTTTGAGTCTCTCGTCCGGCATTTGAGCTCCTCCCACGGCTCTACTCCGTCAAGGCCAATGTCGAAATCATGTCGTCTGACGGTACGAAGAATGGGGCGCAGGCCGCCAATGACAGATCATAAGACACATCTCCGATGCCCGTCGCGAGGTCACGTTCTAGAATTCTTGGGAACCCTTCCCGTACGCGGTAGGGGTGCTCGGATCGAAGTGAATATCGCCGGCCTTCAAACCGGGGAGCATCAGCGTCGAGATAGCCTGCTTCCAGCAGTCTGTCATCGAATTCCAGTCTCGCGAGGGGAGTGGGATCGAGAGTGCGTCGCAGTGATGCAATGATTTCCGGCAATGATTGACCATCTGTCGGGCCGGGTACATCCGTAATGCGCTCATCGAGGACAACGACGAAAAGAAACAGGGTACGGATACCCGTATCGTCGAGCTGCCTTTCGCTCGTGACACGGACCGACTGAGGTTGCTTCTCCGTAGTCGTTTTCACTTCGATCGCGCCATTTGGAAATTGGAAGTCTTGATGCGTCGCCAGTGGCGCGCGCCAGCAGGTGATCGCAGTTGCTGACCCGAAGGCGGGCAGAAGCCATCGCTCGAGGACATGAAGTTCCCCGAAGAGGCCGCGCTGCCGGGACACGGAAAAATCGGTCGCGCGTGCAGTAAGAAACTTCTGCCATCGCTTGAGACGTTCGAGCAGCGCGGCGGCGGCGGCCCGTTCGTCTGGCGCGGCGGAGACGCGCGGCGCCACATCTTCTGCCAATGCCGCGAAGACGTCGGCGAAATTCGTGTCGACGAGGCGGACACCGAGATGGGGAACGCCCTCGATCGCGACGCCGAAAACTTCGAGGCCGCGGCATTGAGGCCAATCCCTGCTCGAAGGCAGTGATGACGAACGCAACGTCAGAAGCAATGCGCGTCTGCGGGTTGGGACCTCCACGGCTACAAGGAGAGGAATTCCTGTCTCAGGGAGCGCGTATCTGGAGAGCCAGGCACTGGCGCTTCCAGCGCCGGCCTCTTGCTCCAGTTCGCTCCACAGGGCCTCAATCCTCATACTCGTCGTCTTCTTGAATTTCTGATCCCCAGACCTTGTTCACGCGGTACTCGACACCTTGCGTGGTCGCGCTGGTCGGGAAGCTGAGCGCAACGCCGATGATTGGGGGCCCTGAGGGATCAAGTCCGGTGGGTTCGGGAGGCAGGTCCGGTTGCTCGATGTCAACGGGCTGGACCATTGGATAGATCAGGAGCAGGCCAGTCGTCTGCGGCCGCATTACCCGCAGTACTCGGCCATTCGGTCTGACAGCGTCCCCGCCGGACGCAGGCTTCCGTATCTTGGGCGGGTCCAGCGACTGCCAGCGCTGTGTGAGAGCCAGAGCAAGCTTACTGGCTTCGGTACCGATCTGACCGCGCAGCCACTCCAGATCATTTTCAAGTTCTTGCTTGCTGGCGATAGAGGCGTACCAGCGCTCGTCGAATATCTGGTCCTCGAAATCGCGTGCCTCATCGGCAGGGTTGAGGATGTTGGCGTTCTTCAAGCTGAAGGTGGCGCCAGTCTGGCTTTCGGGATTTCGCTCGATCAAGCCGATCTCATGGCCGGCGAGCATGCGCTGGCGGTCTGGTCTGGCCTGCAACACCGATACGAGCGCCACAGACCATTCAATCAGTTCAGCGGGATTATTGGTTGCCTGCTTCCGTATGAACGCAGCAAGCTGCTCGCCACTGGCTCGCGCGGCGGCCGGGGGAAATTGAAGAGCTTCGACATAGGTAGCAATGCGCTCGGCTCTGACATTCCGCCATAGGCGTGTCCCACGGCCGGTGCCGGTTGCGGGCGGTCCCAGACCGTCGATGAGTTTTTCGGTTGCCTGGAGGTTTGCCGCGATTTTGTCAGCGTCCTTGGGAAACTGAGTTGTCTGGGAGAGTACGCCTGCCCAGGACAATTCGAGCGTTCTTCCGTGGCTCATCTTGTTGACGGCAGTCACGATCATCCCAGCGGGATGTGTGCGTACACGAAGCCCGTAATTCTCCGGTGTCAGGCCGGCATCCACCATGTAGTCGAACTCGCGGCGCAATTCGGTCTCGGCCAAGGCGATATGCCGGTACCATGTACGCAGTGTTCTGGTGGTGAACAGCCGGCAAAGATCAAGGTAGCCGGATCGATAGCCAAACCAGCGCCCCATCTGCATCAACGTGTCATACATACGGGAAGTCCGAAGGAAATAGCTGATCGACAATCCTTCGAGCGTGAGCCCACGAGAGAGCTTGTCGCCGCCAATGGCTATGACGTTCAAGCCGGTATCTTCGTGCTCGCGGTAATCGAGCGCCTCTTTGGCCAAGCCATTGATGGGCATTACAACGATCTTTGATGCCGCCGAGTGCAGCTCGCGGGCGACATTCGACCAAGTGATGGGGGGGCCAGCGTCATCCGGCATCGCGTGTGTGGTCGGAACGAATTCCGATTCCCAGAGCTCCCGAAGTTCTTCGACGATCGTCGGACGCCTCGCTCCATCACCGAACTCGATGCGCTTCTTGAGACCGCTCAATTCCGTTCGGACCAACTCTACGACGCGGTCCTGAACGCTCACAAAGCGGGTGACATGAACGAGCATGGAATTGTGCTGTAGCCGCTGTCCTCTGGCCAGCCGCGCTGCGCAGACAAGAATGAAACAGCGGATCGCTTTCTTGAGCGTCTCCGGCAGTTCCTGAGGAACGTGGTCCTTTTTGTGCTTAGGCGGGAATGCCTGGGCGTAGTCGTCGATCTCACGGACGATAGGCAGCCCCAGACTAGGATCGATCCCGGCATCGGTATCGCCGTCAAGACCGAACACCCTCCCAGGACCGACGTAATTCGATGGTGGCTTTACGTTGATGATGAAGCTCTTTGGAAATAGGTCCTTGCCATGCGAGAGGCTTTCAGCCTCGGGATTGATGAAAATGTTGGCAAAAGGTGTCGCTGTGTATCCGACATACGCGGACTTGTAGAACGCATCCAGCATCTTGCGGATGCACCCGTTAATCGCCGTCACTGTATCGTCGTCGCTGTCGGGCTTCGCCTTGGTGTTGATCGACGCATTGTCCGCCTCGTCGTCGATGAGCAGCAGCGGGATGTCCTTGATAACGCGCTTTTTCCCGCCATCCTCATCCTGTCCGTGAACATGCAGAACCCACTTGAGAAGATTGCCGAGGAGCTTCGAGTTCTTCTTGACGACGAGAACGATCGGGTCTCCGCCCAGCATCACACCGATTGTATCGGCAACCGTCTTGTTAAAGTCGCCGTTGTCGGCGCTGCTTGTGAGCGAATGAACCACCAAGCGATCGCCGGGCAGCTTGCCCACTCCGATCCATCTGTTGTCTTCCTTCAATTTGCGATTTTTCTGCGTGTCAAATCCAAGGACGCCCTCGTCGATTCGGAGCTGCGTCTGCGATCTCAGATTGCTGTGAATGCCCGCCAGCACGATTATGAGCTTGTAACCCGCATCGATGGCCTTGCAGATCAGCCCGATATAATTGGCGGTCTTTCCCGATTGCACCGACCCGACGACCATGCCGCGGCGATCCCAGCGGCCCTGCCGCAACGGGTCTTCGAGGCGCTCGATAATCATGCTTGTCAGATTATCGAGGTTGCTAACGACAGCCGGGGGCATGCCAAAGTCGCGTTCGAGAAAGGTGACGTACCGATTCCAGAAGCGCCATTTGATTTCCGCCCGGCGCGCCGGATACCACGGGATATGGTCTTCGGCGTCTTCGAGAACGGTGCCGGCTTCCGCGCTGACCGAAAAGAGATGGCGGAGTTCCGCCGCCAACTGCTCCACATCGACGGCGGCTTCTGGGTAGAAAAGCTTTTGCGCTTGAGCGGCCTTGCTTGCGGTCGCCTGAATGACCTCGCGAGTGATCGGCCTTTCGTTGCGCAGAATATCGACCGCCATGTTGCGGGCGTTGGCGTGGATGCTGCTCGCGTCAGCCATGCGAATTTGCCTCCCGGATCGTTTCGAGAATCGACGGGAACAATTCGAATGGCGAGATCGTTCGCAGTCGGTTGATGGCATCTTCTGGTCCGTACCCGGTCGCCACCAGGGCGTCGTAGACCTGTTCCATGATTTCGCGCACGTCGCTCTCTCGGACGTGATCAAACGGCCCGGCAAGGCTGCCGGGTCGGTCGGAATTCTCGAAGGTGATGTGGGAGTACGGCACCGTCTCTTCGATGAGGCGCAGAAAGGCCGCAAACGCTGCCCGGTCCGTCGATGCCGATTGGGCGCGCTTCAGCAGCGGATGATTCCGGTTCAGGCGATAGGTGACCTTGTCGTGACGGGCGACTGGCTCCCAGGTGAAGATTCGATCTGCGTTCGAGGAAGTGACGAGTTTCGCCCCCCGGTGCGAATAGATGCGCTTGGCTTCCGCGCGCGTGCGCATCGCAATTCGTCGCAACTCTTCGCGAAGAGCCGGCGGAGGTATGGCTCGCGACTTAGTAACGTCGATTTGCCAGTCGTGATCGAGCGCATTCGGAATTTCCACGAGTATGCGCGCGAGCTTGTAGTTCTCTTCCTTGGACCAGCCAAAGCCAAGCCAGTCACCAGAAACCAGCAATCGCCTGTTCCGATATACGTAGAAGCCTTGATGCGCGTTCCACCCTCGCGGTCCGGCGGCCGCGTCATACACGGCGCGGGATATTTTCGACTGGTGCGGAAGGACATATGGGCGCACCTCGATTTCGTAGCCCCGCAGTGGTAGCCGTGTGGCGGCGAGTATCTGCGTTGCTGGCTCGTTGAGCAGGTAGGGATTCCACGCCTCGATCGGATGACCATTCAATATGATCTTGACTGCAGGCGGCTCGGTCATCAGGAGATGGAAGACCACCCCTAGGTGCGCTCGGACCTTTTCGGCGTGGTCTAGAAATCCTTGATGCTGCTTCTCGTCGCTGGTGCTCGATTCTGCCGTGACTCGATCAAGCTTCTGCCAGAGGACGGTAGTGCCGTGGCCAAGCGATGCGATGCGTCCGAGATGATTTTCTCCATCTGAATCGGCGCTGCGCAAAAGCTGCCAGTCGTCGGTCTGTGCGACATGATCGAGGTCCCAGCAACGCGTCACCGCTTCCGCGCCATCGGTGCGCGTGCGAACGGTAAGGCGGCGACACTGGGAGAAGCTGGCTGTCTTTAGTCCCAGCCCGAACCGGCCGAGATCGTGTTTTTGGCGGACCTCCAGAGGGTTTCGACTGCCGAGCCTCATCGCGGTCACGAGGTGATCGGCATTCATTCCCGTGCCATCGTCGGTGATAGCGATGACGGCATCGGCACCGGCCCAATGGAAATCGATCCAGATGTTTCGCGCTTCGGCCGTGATGCTGTTGTCGATCAGATCGGCTATTGCGGTGGGAAGTTCGTAGCCAAAGGCACGCAGACTCTCGATCAGCGTCGACGCGCGAGGTGGCGCCAGGTCGTAGTCACGAACGGCGCCCGGCACGATATTGTGGAGTTCCCTATTCACGCCAAACCTTGTTGCAAACGGCGGCATGATCCGGACCTGGCTCGGCCAGCAGATAAAACTCTGCCAATTCCAGCTCTCCTGCATTTCTGCGACGCCAAGCTTCGCGGCCGAGATTCTCGAATGCGACCGGCCAGCCGCTTCTCAGGTAGCGCAGGCGCTTGAGCCCCTTGATCCTGGGGAACAACTTGAACACGTCCGGGCACGAAGCTTTCCGGCTGCCGTGGTCAAGCGCATTGTCAGGATGAACGTGCGGGAAGAGCGCAAGCAGCGCCTGCCACACGGGGACGAAGGTCTCCCTGCTGATCGCACGCAGCTCTGCGGAGCTCGAGTCGGCAAGCGCCTCCAGATCGTCGCGAAGCTCGATAGCGGACTTGTGGAACCGTAGGCTGTTGGATTTGGCGCCAAGTGCCTGCTCGCGGAGAAAGGCCGTAACTGCGTTCCCAACGGCCTCAGCAACGAGCGGGGGAACTGCATTGCCAATCATGCGGTAGGCGCGCGTCCGGCTCTCCGGAAACGAGAACCAGTCCGGAAAGCTCTGCACGCGTGCGACCTCGCGAGGCGTCAGCGATCGGGCCTGGGTCGGATGAATGAACATCAGTCCGTCCTTGCTGAGATGCGCCACGATCGTCGAGCAGGGCTGAAACCGGCTCTGGCGAGTGTAGCGATCCTTGAAGCAGGACTTGTCGTAAGGAAATTCGAACTTCACCTTGCGCTCGCGCCTCGCGATGGTCGAACTCTCGCCTTCGCGGAGTCTGGCGAAATCACGGAGATCGCGGTCACTGTGGGGGCGCGCGACATGGCTGGTGAGCTTCGGCGCGCGTTCGATCTCGAGGACATTCGAAAGATAGCTTCTAGCTTCTGCGCGTCCTTTTCCGAGATGCTTATTTCGTCTCTTGAGATCATACTCGCGCTCATGATCGCCGCTGTTGACCCGCAGAATCGGCAGGTCACCGATGGCGTCGCCCAGCGTCGTTCCTGGATTGGCGCGCTGCGCCGGGAGTAGCTCTGGAATGAAGTGTCCGCGCAGGTCGGCACGGACACCGATGAAAAGCTGGCGGCGTCGCTTCTGAGGAACGCCTAACGCGTAGGCATCCTCGACCTGCGCGTGAACGCGGTAGCCGGGAAAGCCATCCGCTCTGCCAAGGTTCCGCGCCTCATGGTGAATGCGCGTAAAATATTCCCCCTCGGCTGCCGCGCGAACGCCAAGGACGTTTTCCATCACAAATATCTTAGGTTGGAAGTAGGCGACGTACTTCAGAAACTCTCGATAGAGGCTGCGCCGCGGGTCCTCAGTAAGTCGCTTCCCATGATTCGCTCCATCGGCCGACCGTGCGAGTGAGAAGCCCTGGCATGGAGGTCCGCCGACGATTACATCAACATATCGGTAGCCGGTCAGCTTGCTCAGTTCTTCGGGCTTGTACTTGGTCAGGTCCTTCTGGAGCACGTTTGCAATAGTTGGCAGATTTTTCTGGAGCGTGCTTGCCGCGAACTCATCAAAGTCGATCGCGGCGACGCATTCGAACCCCGCGCGCACCATGCCCAGTGTGAATCCGCCGCATCCACAGAACAGGTCAATGAACGTGCCGTTGCTGGCGGATTTGCCATCCGCCATTTGCGTTGGCGGCGGAGCGGCAGATTGCGCATTAGCGCCGGGCACCGGCAATACAGATCTATTTTCTCTGAATGTCATGTAGTTCCGTCGGAATACCCGTCGATCCGGTCGACTGAATGGCCGGAAGCAGGTCCTCTCCCCCTTTTATTCAACAACGGGCAGAGTCGCGACCAGCGAAATTCTGCGCCACGCTCTCCCAACTCCCAAGGTGAACGCAGATCCGCAATTTGGGAAGGGCAATGACGCGGCGCGAGAGAGATGACGACTGAAGGAACGTCGTCCACGCAGACAGAATAAGAATACGTCGCTGCAACCATGCCGCTCACAATGAGATGTTGGAACCGGTGATCTCAGTCCCAACGCGCCAAATGGCGGTGGCCATTGCCGACGGCAACTGAGAAGAACAAACAGTGAACTATAGCGCCATTCGCTCAAAGCAAGAAGGCACAAATAAGTTTTTAACATCAGTATATTAACGCATTTCATCGCGCCCGCAGCGTTGCTCCCGCGCGTGATTATGTCCTTAGGGATGCCCCCGATCAGAGGCAGCTCCCAGTATGTTAATTGGCCACGAGGCCACCTAAGCGGCGGCCTCGTGCGGCTCGGATGGCGCGACTTCCGGCTGCGGCTGCAAGCCGTGCAAAAACGCGGCGGCGCGTTCAGCATGGGCGGCGGCGGTGAAGATGGCGCGCTTATCGTTCTTGAGCACCGTGAGTAATCAGCAGCAGTTCACAATGTGAAGGAACGCGCCGAATGCGCGGTTTCGGCCAAGCGGGTACGGACGCGCTCCTCCACATTATTTTCATGGATCTATAAGGTGTCGAGCCAGGCGAGAACGCTCTGATCCGCTTTCCATGACGGGCGTTTACCTGACGGGGATGGGATTTCGAGCCGCTCCAGCGCCAGACGCTTCGTTTCCAGGTTTGCCTGAGCGTAGTGGTTAGTGGTGTCGAGGCTGACGTGGCCGAGCCAACTTCGGATCACCGTGATGTCGACGCCCGCCGCCACCAGATGCACCGCCGTCGCATGACGGAAGCTGTGAGGTGTTATCTTCTTGGAGGCGAGGCTGGGCGCGATCTTCGTGGCAGCGGCAACATACTCGGTCAGTTTGAAGCGGACGCCCGAAGCGCCGAGTGGAGCGCCGTAGCGATTGACGAAGATCGGTTCATTCTCGCGTCGCGGCTGCCGCCGGAGCAATGAGCGCAGCAGCAAGACAGTCTCCGGCCAAAGAGGGCTGATACGTTCTTTTCGTCCCTTGCCGTACAGCCGCACGCAAGCCGGCGAGTCGAAGCGGATCGCGCCGGGGCAAACGTCGAGCGCCTCCTGGATCCGGGCACCCGTGTTGTAGAGGAAGGAGAGCAGCGCATGGTCGCGCTGCCCCTCGATCGTCGAGCGATCGGGCTGGGCGAGAATCGCCTTCACCTCTTCCGGTTCCAGATAGCATGGCGCGCTGATCGGCGCCTTCTTCAACGGCACATGCAGGATTTCGGTGCATTGCGCTATAGCCGTGGGTTCCCGGCCGGCGACGAAGCCGAAGAAGCTGCGCAAGGCCGACAGGCGGCAATTGCGCGTGCCAATTGTGTCTCCGCGCTCCTGCTCGGTATGGCGCAGGAAGGCGCTGACCTCGGCGGCCGTCAGGTCCGCCAGAGTGAGCCGCGCCACCGGTCGATGTCGGCGTTGCGCGACGAACCTGAGGAACAGGCGCCATGTATCACGGTAAGACCGGACGGTGTGCGCGGATGCATTTCGCTGCTGGACCAGCCATTCATAGAAGAAGGCGTGAAGCAGATGCGGGAAGGGGTCGACCATCCTCATGACTGCACCCCTTCCGATACGGCAAGGCACTGTGCCCCGAACCTTCGGAAGCGTTGGTTTGCCTGCTCCAGAAGATCCCGTGTGACGGTGATATACACCAGCGTCGAATGGATATCGCGATGCCCAAGATACGTCGCGAGGAACGGTAGCTTGTCCTGCGGATTGATGCCGGACCGGTACCATTCGAGAATGCGGTTCACGACGAACGAGTGACGCAGGTCATGGATACGAGGACCGATCTTGCCTTTCGCCGGCTTGAGCCCGGCACGACGCAGAATGTCGACCAAACACTGGGCTATGGCGTGCGGCGTATAACGCGCATTGCCCTGATCGTGCCAAAACAGGCCGGACTCTGAGCTTTGCGGCGCCTTCGCCTTGCGCCTCATCTCCAGGTATTCCGTCAGCGCCACCAGCGCGCTGTCGGCCAGCGGCAGGATGCGGGACTTGAAGAACTTCGTTTCTCGGATGGTGATCGTGCCGGCAGCCAGGTCGACATCACCAAGATCGAGACGCGCGAGTTCTCCCAACCGCAACCCGCAGCAATAGGCCAATACCAGCATGGTGTAGAGGCTCACCGGTCGGAGTGGTGACCGCGGTGAAGGATAGGATTGGGCGATATCGAGAAGCCGGCGGACTTCTTCGGCGCTGTAAATGTAGGGCCGCCGCCACTGCCTCGCGACCTGCTGCCCCGGTCGTGGGTCGGGACGTTTCGGCATGGTCGCCGGGTCAAGACGATGAAGCGCCTTGCCCAAAACACGCGCGAGCTTCTCGCATTCGGCGGCATGGTTCGTCGTCGGCCGCGCCGCCGCCCAGTGCCGAAGCAAGACCGGGACCGGCTCGTCCGACAATTCCGGATGCGCCTGCAAGAATTGGTCGAAGCGCCAGAGCCAGCGGGCCTGCGTCTGGTAGCGATAGCCTCTGGTGCGCATCAAGGTGATATGGTTGCTCATCAGATCGCCGAGGACACTGCCGAACGCCGGGAACCGCCGTAATGCCTCCAGTGCCTGATCGGCACCTGGCGAGAGCAGCGCTCGCAGCACCGCCTTGTCGCTTCTGGCGTGATGCTTGGCGCGCAGTTCGTCGATGGGGTTACTCGCGACAAAGCCTTCCTGCACGAGGTAATCGAGGAAGCGGTTGATGATACGAGCGCGATGCAGCAACGTGGAGCGAGCCCAGATCCGGGCTCGTTCACTCAGCCAGGTTTCCAAGGTCTCCCGTGTGACCCGGGCTGGACTATGCTCCTGGCGGGACGCGACATCCTGGAAGCTGCACAGCGCCTGCCGGTAGTAGGTTGGGCTGATCGAGCAACGCAGACGCAATTGCGCAAGATAACGCTCGACAATCTTTCCGTTGGTATCGGGCCAGGTACTCATGCGCCCACCTCCGCGCCCGGAATCTCCAGAGCGATGGCGCGCAGATCTTCGGTGGCCAGCTTCAGATACGGGATAGTCGATTCCGTCGATCGGTGGCCCAATACGTCCCCGATCACCTTTCTCGGTACCTCTGCACGCAGCAGGCTGACAGCTCGTGCATGCCGGAAGATGTGCGGACCGCGCTTGCCGCTCAGTTCGATGCCAGCCGCCTCTATCCTACGCCGAACCTCGCTGTAGATTCTCACCATCGGGACGTACGGCGCACGCGTGCGAACGAAGATTTCCCGCACATGCGTTTCCGGGCGGCCATGTCGAAGATAGGCGATCAAAGCCTCTCCCACCGGCTCCAACAAAGGCAGATCAGAACGCGCGCCCGTCTTGGAATGGCGGATGTGCAAAACGTCGCCGCGCCAATCGACATCCTCCAGCCGCAACCGGCTTATTTCGCCCGAACGCAAGCCATAGGCCGCCAGGAGCTGGAGGATGGCACAGTCCCGCAAGCCCAGTGGGGACTGGTCCTTGCTGGTGGCCTTCAGAACGGCCGCGATCTGGTCCTGACTCAAGGCGGATGGGATACCTTCGTAGGCGTAGAGCAGCGGAGCGATGACGTGCGGAGTGAGGTTAGTTGGGGTGTGCCCCTTTCGATAAAGGTGTTTCAGCAGTCCCCGGAGCCGCTCGGCGACATCCTTGAGCGATTTGCGGGTCAGCCCAGGTGCCCGCATGTCCATATAGGCGTCGATGTCGGGCACGCTCAGTTCGGCAAAGCCCGCGGTCGCACAGCGCTTTGTGTACCAACCGCAGAAATGCTTCGCTTCCCACATCAGGGCGTAGATCGAGGCTGTCGCCAGCCCACGCTCTTCCCGTAGCCATGCCTCATAATGAGCTAAAACTTCACGACAGAGACGCTCGCCAGCGTCTGCTGCTTCTGGTTCTGGAGGCCAGCACTTTAGCGAATGCCGCAACAGAGCATGGATTCCGGCCCGCGGGATGGCCTCCCAACAATGGGCCGGCGGATGACCGTGACGTTTGCGAAACCGACGCACCGCAAGACGAAGGTAACTCGACACGTCGTCCGGCGTCGCCGCCTCCAGGATGATCCCTCGTTCGGAAAGATGCTGAAGAAAATACTCGGCGTTGCGGCAGTAATTGTGGATCGCGACGCGATTGTATCGCTGTTGCGTCAGCGATTCCTTCAATCTGGCAATCAGCGTACTGGGTTCTTGTGGCATGAAAATATCCTCGACTGTGTGTTGAACAACAGCCAAGGATCTCATACCGAGAATAATGCGCAGCACGCCGATCCCGCCTTGGGTAAGGAGCGGTCTAGGACGCTGGAGCGTCCAGACGCGAAGAGCCCATTGCGGTCATTGTCGGCAAAGGGTTATTGGTCTGCGGGAAACCTATGTGGTGCGGAGCTTACCTCGATGAAAACAATCGGCATTCTTGGTGGCATGTCTGCTGCCTCCACCCAGATTTACTATCGAGAGCTGTGCAATCTGACGCGGGAGCGATTGGGAGGGCTGCACTCACCAGAGTTGCTCATCCGATCCCTCGATTTTGCAAAGATCGAAGCGCTGCAAATGGGGGGGAAGTGGGACGAGGCCGGACAGGTTCTGAACGCAGAAGCCAAGGCGCTTGAGCGCGGAGGGGCTACCCTGCTCATCCTCGCCACGAATACGATGCACAAACTGGCGGACAAAATGATGGAGGGGGTTTCAGTCCCCTTGGTGCATATCGCAGATGCGACCGCTACCGCCATTCGGCAGAAAGGACTGAGAACTCCCGGTCTTATGGCGACCGCCTTCACCATGGAGCAGACGTTCTACACGGACCGGCTGGTTGCGGAAGGACTTGATCCTTTGATCCCCGAAACGGTGGATCGGGCTGAAACCCATCGGATCATCTATGACGAGCTGTGCCGCGACGTTGTCACCGACGAAAGTAGATCGTCCTATGTTGCCATTGCCAGCCGCCTCGTGAACCGGGGGGCCGATTGCCTCATCCTTGGGTGCACGGAAGTCGGCATGTTGCTCAACCAGAGCAACGTGTCCGTTCCGGTCTTTGACACTACGCTGGTTCATTGCGAGGTAGCTCTGACGCTTGCTTTGTCGGGATAGGGCGTCGGCACGTCTCGCACTGCTGTCGTTGGCTCTGGTCCCGGTTCTGACATCAGGCAACGCTGAAACTGCCTCACGCAGTCTGCTCCTTCACATTATGAACTGCTGCTGATTACTGACGTAATGACTAGCTCGTCATTACTCGAGCCAATGCGCGATGTAGCTGGCGTGATCCTCGCGCGGCTCGGGCGTAAGACCGAGATCTGCGCAGAGAAACGCGGCGCCTAATTCGGCGACCAGCTCTTCGGCGGCGTAGCCTTCTGAGCTGCTGCCGGTTTGAATGACTTTCTGTTAAGCGAATCCGGCCTTCATTTCGAACTCCATAGGGCTTAGGTAGCCGATGGTCGAGTGCCGACGCTTGGTGTTGTAGAAGCGCTCGATGTAGTCGAACACGTCTGCCCTGGCCTCGTCGCGTGTCCGGTAGACCTTGCGGGCCGTGCGCTCGGTCTTGAGCGACGAGAAGAAGCTCTCCATCGCCGCGTTGTCCCAGACATTGCCGGAGCGGCTCATCGAGCAGGTGACGCCGTGATCGGTCATCAGCCGCTGGAACTGGTCGCTAGTGTACTGGCTGCCGCGATCGGAGTGATGCAGCAGCGCATCGGGCCTGCCGCGTCGCCAGATCGCCATCACCAGGGCATCGGTGACGAGCTCCGCTGTCATCGCCGCGCTCATCGACCAGCCGACGACGCGCCGGGAGAAGAGATCGATCACGGCGGCGACATAGAGCCAGCCCTCCGCCGTCCAGATGTAGGTGAAGTCGGCGATCCAGCGGCGATTGGGTGCCGGCGCTTCGAAGCTGCGGCCCAAGACATTCGGAGCGACGGCGCCCGCCTGTGCAACGACAATTATCTTGGCTTGGCGGCGACAATTAGGATGGCCGGTTTTCGTGGCTGATTTGTAAGGGTCGACGACAATTATGACGCCGCTTTTTTGGCGCTTGATGCGAGCGCGGCGCGCCGGCGATAGCTTTCGGTGTTGAGCTCGAGGACGGTGGCGTGGTGGACGAGCCGGTCGATGGCTGCGACGGTCATGGCCGGATCGGGGAAGATCTGGTTCCACTCGCTGAAGGGCTGATTGCAGGTTGCGATGAGGCTCTTGCGCTCGTAGCGCTCGGCGATGAGTTCGAAGAGGACGGCGGTCTCGGCTTGGTCTTTACGAAGATAACCGAGGTCGTCGAGGATCATGCAATCGTAGCGATCGAGCTTGGCGAGCGGTGGCTGGCAGCGTGAGATCGCGGCGCGCGGCTTGTAGCCTTTGGACGAGATCGGTCGTGCGGGTGAAGACCACGCGCTGGCCGATGTCGATGAGCGCCGCTCCGATGGCGGCGGCGAGATGGGTTTTGCCCGTGCCGCTCGGACCCGCGATTCTGGGCAGGTTTCAAGATTAAATGCGGGTTTTACTCGCTTCTAGACGATGAAGTTCTTCGCGGTTTGACGGGCTTTTTGGGCTGTCCGGCGCGGCAACCCCGCGGTGTTCGCTGACTCACTCGTTTCTCGCGTTTTTCAATGTGTCTAGGTCTACCACTTTGCGACGCTGGGTTTGCGCACCGAGCTGGATCGCGCGCTTGGCCGGTGCCACCGCCTGAACGACCTGGCAAAATTTGACGACCGGTTCGCAATCCGGCGCCGGTCGCTTGCGGCTGCGCCGGACACTCGCGACCGATCACGAAAAATAGGCACAGATTGTAGCTTTTCGACGCAGGGCCTGAAAATTGCGTCATCGTGGCCGCCATGATCATCAGCGCAGCGCAGATCCGAGCGGCTCGAGGTCTCTTAGGTTGGTCGCAGACGGTCCTGGCCGAAAAGGCAGGGGTTTCCCGCAGCGCGCTGGCACGTCTCGAGTTGGGCGAGACGGACACCCGCGAGTCCACGATGAATGCGATTTATCGAGCGCTCGTAAAAGCTGGGATCATTTTTTTTCATCAGCCGGCCACCGGGCTAGAAGGCGTCCAGCGCATAAGCCCGCCTCACGCGATGGCGCATGAAAGATCCGCGAGACGCCAGGGACGGTAACGCTCACATCGCGCCGGCTTCAGGCGCCACCCGATTCGTTTGCGGCTACGTGACGCAGTGTAGGCTTGGGATGGCGCCACGCTAGGCTCTGGAGCTCAACGGGCGTTCCGCGGACAAGGCGAAACGGACGCTAGCCTCCATTTGGCCGCGGCGCCGGTGTTGGCGCGAGCAAGATATTGCTGCGCATCACGGGTGGGAAAATTTCCGCCGCTACAGGTCGAATACTCCAATGAGCTTGTCTCCTGATGCGGACACCATGAGGATCTCGAGCTTTTCTCTCAAACCGTCGGCGATGCAGGCCTCTTGGCGCGCCGCAACGGGGCTAATCGGGATTGAGTGCGCGAGATTGATCTGGCGGCTCCAGTGCCCGCATGTGATACCGACTTCCATGGCCCCGCCTTCGGTGTTCGCCGCCCTCGCGTAGCGCGTCGCCGCCGAAACCTGCTCAAGCCAACGGCCAAGAGCTATCATTTGCGTGTCGTCCGATGGGTAAATCGGCGTGGCGAGGAACGCGACATTCCGTGGGTCGTCGCTGTCTTCGTTTGGCATCATGGGCACGTCCTCAACGCCAGAATCGTCGAATAACATATCCACCGCTATCCGCTCCTTCGCGGTTGCGCGGAAATAGAACTTAAGCTGGAATCGCCGATTGCCCGATAGGACGCGGTGCAGCGCCGCAGAGAGTTCTTGAGCCGCTGCGCCAAAGCGCGCGTTCAACCGGGCGGTTGCCGCCTTATTGTGGCCTGAGTCGCCGGGGACGCGCAGATCGAGGGCGTTTGAAGCCACGACAAACGTCAACGGGCGATCGGGAAAGGCTTCAAACGACGCGGCGATCGTCACGATCGAGCGGACAGCCGTGCCCACAGCCAAGCGGGCGGCATCTTCACGTGCGGTAGGGTTCATGGTTGGGATCTTCCGTCCGAGTGCTGGCGTCATGGAATTCCTATGCCGCCCCGGATATGGGGTCGTCGTCATCAGGGCGTATTGCACGTCTGGCTGACCACCACGTGAATGCATCACGCCATCTGGGGTTATTCGGCAAATTCATACGGTGCGGCGCGCGACGAGAAAAGCTTCGTGCACCATGCGAAATCTTGGTTCCTCTCGCGCGCTAGTATCCCTGCCAAGGGCGCTAACCAGCGTCTTGTTGGGACCTGACAGGCGGGAAGTTCCGGGACAACTGGTTCTGGCGCGCAAGTTTGGCATATGGGCTCACGACAGGGGATGTGCAGCGCATCTGAAAGTCAAAGTTCCACGCCGCGACGAACAAATCCCAATTATCTGGAATGTCGAGATACGTCCACCCCGCGAAGGAGGTTCCCGTCCGGTCACAGCGGTGTTCCAAGTCCGGGATGGGTCGGCGCAGTCGGGGCCAAAGGCACCTGTTCTATGAGCTCGACCTTGACGAGGAGGTTCATGACGATCATCTCGTCCTGAAGACCAACTCTGTCTTAGACTGGTCCTGGGTCCACGCGAAATTCGCGCCTCACCACTCCCGGCGTGGACGCCCTTCGATTGATCCGGTGCGATGATCCGGATGTTGATCGTTCGCTACGTGTTCGCCATCCGATCGGAGCAACAGATTTGCCGCGAGGTTCAAGTCAACGTTGCCTATCGATGGTTTTGCGACCTGGGCTTGGAAGATCCGATCCCCAATCATTCTGCCTTCTCACGTGCGCGCAGGGAGCGGTATCTCTGCATTGAGGTGGACGACGTCTTGGCTATGGGGCTTATCCCTGTGAACCGGGGACCCCCTATAGGTTGGGGGTAGCCGTATGGTAAAAAGAGCGGGGGCATCATGCCCCTCAGGCGGTTCCACCCATGCCCCGGCGCAGGCTCCCGCTCTCGCTCCCCGCCTTCCAGAAGGCTCCTCCCGGACCACGCCACCTACGCCGAGTTCCTGTTTGACCGCGGCTGGCCCGGGGGATTCAACTGTCCCCGGTGCGCCGACGGGCGCGCTCATCTGCTGAGAAGCCGGTTCTACGTCTACCAGTGCGTCAAATGCGGGCGCTAGCCCGCCCGCACGACGTCCCGACGCTGGGCGATTTCGCCACGGCGCGCCAACCGGGCATCGACGGCGCCACTGTAGACGCCGAATACGCCAAACGCATGCCGGAAGAACTGTACTGACGATTGCTGAGGCGGTCGCGTTTAGGTAGATGACCGTGCGGCGCGGGGACCGACCGGAGCCGGGAAAGCGCGAGACAGCATTGCATTCAATGCGGCGACACCGGGTTCCGGCGAGTTCGACATCAGCCCCAGAAGGTCTAGCCATACGTCTTCGCCGGCATGGTCGAGTATGTGGCGGAACTTGGCCGCGAGGAACGCGCCCGTGGCGACGCCTTCGACCGAAGCCTCCCGCTTGACCCGCGCGAGGATATCCGGTTTGCCGATGGTGGCCAGCATGTCCTCAGCGGTCGCGGGGTTCGTCAATGCGTGAAGGATTTCACCAAGCATCGTCGTCCCCTATTGCACGGGCGGCGATGTTGCTGCCGGGAAGTCGAAGCCGGCAATTCGCGCCTGACCTGCAATCAGCGAAATATACTGAGCGACCGCGCGCCGCCTTGTGCGCTCCTCTAGATAGGCGGCGATCCGATCGCGCACGGACTGGAAAGGAAGCGTCTGGCCCTCGACCTTGCGATCTAGCCGCAAGATATGGACGCCGTAGCGGGTGCGCACTGCCGTCGGACAGATCTGTCCCGGCTCGATCGCGACCATGAAGGTCTCGAACTCAGGCGTCGTGTCCCCGCGAACGACTTGCCCCAGCCGTCCACCTTCCGCGGCCGAAGGGCACTCGGAGAAGCTGCGCGCCAAGCTGTCGAAGCGTTCCGGATTCCGCGCGAGTTCCGAGAGCACGGCTTCGGCTTGGGCGACCGCCTTGCCATAAGCGGCTTCGTCGTCGCAGCGGGCCTTGAACAGGATGTGCGCCGGCTCAAACAGATCCGGGCTGCGGAAGCGCGCCTGGTTGCTGTCGTAGTAGCGGCGGCAGACTGCGTCATCGGCCTTTGGCGTGATGACCTCGCTTTCCAGCAGCAACCGGATCAGCGATTCCTCGTCGGTCTCTCGTGCGCCGTCTTCGGTCCGCGGCTCGGCCACGAGGCCGAGCGCCCGGGCGCGTTGGAGCAGCAGTTCGCGAATGACCAGAGCCCGGGTTGCCTGTTGCCACGCGATGGCGGGCGAACCTGCCTGGTGGTTCTGCACTTCCCTGGCGATGGTCGCGTGCGGGATGGCTACATCGTTGAGCATGACGGTCGGCATGGTTTAATCCCCGTTGACGGATTGCGGAAACTTGGCGCCGACCGGCTTTGCCGAACCGGCAACCGCTACCAGCTCGGCCAGTGAGAGGGACTGATCCCGCGACTGATTTCCCACGCGAACCCGGCTGCGCACGACCTGGAATCCAGGACGGCCGAGATACCAGACCGGCGCGCTCCATATATGCACCAAGCGAGTGAACGGAGAGACCAGAAAGACGGTGAAGCCGAGCAGGATATGCAACCGGTAGATCACCGGCGTGCCGACCAGCAGATCGGCGACGCCAGGATGCAACAGCACGATCCCCTTGATGTAGGCAACCAGCGTCGAGAACAGCGCGCCGTCCATATGCTGCGCCGAAACCGGCACCGTCAGCAGGCCGAGCGCAAGCTGCGCCCAGAGCATCAGGATGATCGCGATATCCCATCGCCGGCTGGTGGCCCGGATGCGCGGGTCGGTCAGTCGCCGATGGATCAGCAACGACAGGCCGATGATCGCGGTCAGGCCGGCGAGGCCTCCCACTAGCATGGCAAGCAGCTCATGCTGGGCCGGGCTGATCAGCCAGTCCACCGCCCAGTCGGGCATCAGGAAACCGGCAAAATGCCCTGCGATGACGACCAGGATGCCAACGTGAAATAGATTGGAGCCCCAGCGGAACTGCCGCTTCCGCAGCAGTTGGCTCGACCCGCTACGCCATGTGTACTGCGCGGTGTCGAAGCGCACGAGGCTGCCGAGGGCGAACACGGTCAGGCACACATAGGGGTACCAACCATAGAGGGCGCTGTTCAGATAGAAGCTCATCGTTCCATCTCCTCAGACGGTCGACGCGTCGCGGGCGGCTGCGCGAAGCCGGGTCCGCAGGCGATCCGTTCCGCAACTGTCGATCTGTTCGCCAGGGCCGAAATGCACCGCTGCTTCCTCCCAGGCCGCATCCAGCGCCGCGAGATCATCGGGGTCTTCGACGCTGGTGTCCGGCCCGTCGGTCGCCGGCGCGTTCGCCAGCGTGGCGAGTGCCTGGAACACCGCCGCATAGGCGCTCTTGCGAGTGGCAAGCCGCTTCGCGAGAACCAGAAGAATACCCGCTGACTCTGCCAGCAGCGCCTGGGCCTCATTGCCCGGCAGTAGCGAGACAAACTCGAGGAACAGCGGCAGAAAGTCCGGCAATTCGCCAGCCTTCGTTTCAAGGCCATGACTTCGATAGAGTTCGATCAGGTCGGCCATGGCCTGCCCGCGGTCACGGCTTTCGCCATGCACATGTTCGAACAGATGCAGCGACAGCGTGCGGCTTCGATCGAACAGCGTGACGTAACGCTCCTGCAGTTCGTAGATGTCACACTTTGCCAGCTCGGCCAGCAGATCATCGATGGCAGTGCGCTGCGGTGCCGGCACCAGGTCCTCCTCGGCCAAGACCGAGGCGATCTCGCCCGTCGCGTCTTGCAGCGCCGCGGTGGGATAGGAGATCAATGCCGCGAGGGCACGATAGCTGCGGGCCATCACACAACCTCCATCGGGGTCTTCGGCTTCTTCGAATCAAACAGGCCGAAGCCGGTTTTGCCTGAGCATCCCTCGCCGAACGAGAAGCCGCAGGACCCGCGCATCTGAAAGGTATCCTCACCGGTCTCGCGGTGCGCGGTGGGAATGACGAAGCGGTCTTCGTAGTTGGCGATGGCCATGAGTTGATACATGTCTTCGATGTCCTGGCCTGATAGTCCGACGCGCTCCGCGATCGAGTCGATAATCACGCCGTCTACCGTCTTGGCGCGCATGTAGGCCCGCATCGCCAGCATCCGCTCGAGGGCCGCCGTGATCGGTTCGGTGCGACCGGCGGTCAGCAGATTGGCCAGGTATTCGACCGGGATACGCAAGGATTTGACATCCGGCATGCCGCCGACGGTGCCAAGATCGCCTTTCGCGGCGGCGGCCTGGATCGGCGACAGTGGCGGCACGTACCAGACCATCGGCAGGGTGCGGTATTCGGGATGCAGCGGGAAGGCGATCTTCCACTCCATCGCCATTTTCCAGATCGGCGACTGCCGCGCGCCCTCCAGCCAAGCTTCCGGAATGCCGTCCAGCCGGGCCTGCGCCTGCACCGTGGGATCATGCGGATCGAGGAAAATCTTCAGCTGCGCCTCGTAGAGGTCGCCTTCATCAGGCACCGAGGCAGCATCCTGGATGCGGTCGGCGTCGTAGAGAATAACGCCCAGATAGCGAATGCGGCCGACGCAGGTCTCCGAACACACGGTCGGCTGGCCGGCCTCGATGCGCGGATAGCAGAAAATGCATTTCTCCGATTTTCCCGACGACCAGTTGTAATAGATCTTCTTGTACGGGCAGCCGGAAACACACATGCGCCAGCCACGACACTTGTCCTGATCGATCAGGACGATGCCATCTTCCTCGCGCTTGTAGATGGCGCCGGACGGGCAGACGGCGGTGCAGGCCGGATTGAGGCAGTGCTCGCATAACCGCGGCAGATACATCATGAACGTATTTTCGAAGGCGCCGTAGATCTCCTTCTGCACGCCCTCGAAATTGCTATCCTTCGATCGGTTGGCGAATTCGCCGCCCAGGATTTCCTCCCAGTTCGGCCCCCATTCGATCTTCTCCATCCGCTCGCCAGTGATCAGCGAACGCGGACGGGCGGTCGGCATGACCTTGCCCTCGGGCGCGGTCTGCAGGTGCCCGTAGTCGAAGGTGAACGGCTCGTAGTAGTCGTCGATCTCCGGCAGATCGGGGTTGGCGAAGATGTTGGACAGGATGCGCCACTTGCCGCCGATGCGCGGCTCGATCTTGCCGTTCTTCCGGCGACGCCAGCCGCCTTTCCAGCGCTTCTGGTTCTCCCAGTCCTTCGGGTAGCCGACGCCAGGCTTGGTCTCGACATTGTTGAACCACGCGTATTCCATGCCTTCGCGGCTGGTCCATACGTTCTTACACGTGACCGAACAAGTGTGGCAGCCGATGCACTTGTCGAGGTTCAAAACCATCGCGATCTGGGCTCGGACTTTCATGACACGGTCTCTTTCTGTCGGGCTGCCGTCTGTCGGGTGACATCTGTTCCGTCGAGCCAGTCCACCTTGTCCATGCGGCGGATGATGATGAGCTCGTCGCGGTTGGAGCCGACCGTGCCGTAGTAATTCAGGCCGTAGCTTTGCTGCGCATAGCCGCCGATCATGTGCGTAGGTTTCAGCACCACGCGCGTGACCGAGTTATGGATGCCGCCACGCAGACCGGTCACCTCGCTGCCGGGCATGTTCACGATCTTCTCCTGCGCGTGATACATCATCACCATGCCGGGATTGACCCGCTGCGAGACCACGGCTCGCGCGACCAGCGCACCATTGGTGTTGTAGGCCTCGATCCAGTCATTGTCGGCGATACCAACCTGCCGCGCATCCGTCTCGCTGATCCAGATGCACGGCCCGCCACGGCTCAAGGTCAGCATCAGCAGATTGTCGGTATAGGTACTGTGGATCCCCCATTTCTGATGCGGGGTGATGAAGTTCAGCACGATCTCGGGATTGCCGTTGTCGTGCTTGCCTTTGGTCCCCGCGATCGCCTTGGTGTCCGCCGGCGGCCGCCAACTGACCAGCGCCTCGCCGAACGCGCGCATCCAGAGGTGGTCCTGATAGAACTGCTGGCGCCCGGTCAGCGTCCGCCAAGGTATGAGTTCATGGACGTTGGTGTAGCCGGCATTGTAGCAGACCCTCTCGCTCTCGATGCCGGACCATGTCGGGGACGAGATGATCTTGCGCGGCTGCGCAACGATATCGCGGAAGCGGATCTTCTCGTCCTCCTTCGCCCGGGCGAGATGGGTGTGGTCGCGCCCGGTTTTTAGACCGAGCGCCTGCCAGGCTTTCACGGCGACCTCGCCGTTGGTCTCCGGCGCGAGGCTCAGGATGGCTTCGATCGCATCCACGTCGGTTTCAAGTCGCGGCTGACCTGAAGCCGCGCCGGACCGCACGGCGCCATTCAGGGTTGCGAGGAAGTCGATTTCATGTCCGGTCTCCCAGGCAATTCCCTTGCCGCCATTGCCGGACGCCTTCAGCATCGGACCGATGGCGGTGAATCTGGCATGCAGGTTCGGATAGTCGCGCTCGACTACGGCTACCGACGGCATGGTCTTTCCCGGCACCGGGTCCGTGCTGTCGCGTCTCCAGTCGCTGACGCCGTACGGCTGCCCAAGCTCGCCGGGCGTGTCGTGTTGCAGCGGGGTCAGCACCACGTCTGTCTCGCGCCCCAAGACTTCCGCGCAGATATCCGAAAATGCCTGGGCAAGGCCCTTGTAGATGTCCCAATCGGTTCGGGACTCCCACGCTGGGTCCACCGCGGCAGTCAGCGGGTGAATGAACGGGTGCATGTCCGACGTGTTGAGGTCGTTTTTTTCGTACCAGGTTGCCGTCGGCAGCACGATGTCGGAATAGACGCAGGTGGTGGACATGCGGAAATCCAGCGTCACAAGCAGGTCTAGCTTCCCCTCGGGGGCCTTGTCGTGCCAAGCCACCTCATGCGGTTTCTCGCGACCCTCGACGCCCAGATCCTTGCCCAGCACGCCGTTGCTAGTGCCGAGCAAATGCCTGAGGAAATATTCGTGTCCCTTGCCGGACGATCCCAGCAGGTTGGAGCGCCACACGAACATGTTGCGCGGCCAGTTTGCGGGATCGTCCGGATCGTGGCACGACATCTCAAGCTCGCCCGAACGCAGGGCCTTCACCACATACTCTTTGGGCTCCATGCCCGCTTCCTTCGCGCGTGCGCCGATGGTGAGCGGGTTTTGTTTCAGTTGCGGCGCCGAGGGCAGCCACCCCATGCGTTCGGCGCGCACGTTGTAGTCGATCATCGATCCGGACCAGTCGCCGTCGGGCGCTGTGGGCGAAAGAATTTCAGAGACCTTCATCGTTTCGTATCGCCACTGGTCGGTGTGCGCATAGAAGAACGACGTGCCGTTCATCTGCCGCGGCGGGCGGCTCCAGTCCAGTCCGAAGGTCACCGGCAGCCAACCCGTCTGCGGTCGCAACTTCTCCTGCCCCACATAGTGCGACCAGCCGCCGCCGGACTGGCCGACGCAACCGCAGAGCACCAGAAGATTGATGATCCCGCGGTAGGTCATGTCCATGTGGTACCAATGGTTCACCCCGGCGCCGAGGATCACCATGGACCGACCGTTCGTCGTCTCGGCGTTCGCGGCGAATTCGCGCGCGACATGGATGATCTGCGCCCGCGGCACGCCGGTCACGCGCTCGGCCCAGGCTGGGGTGTAGGGCTCGTCCTGGTCATAGTCCGACGCGACACCCGCACCGCCGAGACCACGATCGAGGCCGTAATTGGCGCACAGCAGATCGAAGACCGTCGCGACCGGGGTCGTGCCGTCCTTCAGCGCAAGATTGCGTACCGGAACGTTGCGCGTCACAATATTGGGGTGCTCGGTCGCAACAAAGCCATTGGTCGCGGCACCGCCAAAATAGGGAAACGCCACCTCTTCCGTTGCACCACCGTCGATGAGGCTGAGTTGCAGCGACGTCTCCGCGCCATCGCTGCGCCGCTCTTCGAGATTCCACTTGCCCAGTTCGCCCCAGCGAAATCCGACCGACCCGAGTGGGACGACCGGGTTGCTGTCGGCATCCAATGCGACGGTCTTCCATGCCGGATTGTTCGTCTCGCTGAGCCCGTCCGCGAAGTCGTCGGCGCGCACAAGACGATCGGGCACGTAGCGGCCATCCTTGCGCACCAGCCGCACCAGCATCGGCAGATCGGTGTATCTCCGGATATAGTCCTGGAAATATGGCACCGTCCGATTTAGGTGAAATTCCCGAAGAATGACGTGGCCCATCGCCATCGCCAGTGCGGCATCGGTGCCCTGCTTCGGATGCAGCCAGAGATCGGCGAACTTGGTCGCCTCGGCGTAGTCAGGAGAAATGACGGCGCTCTTGGTGCCCTTGTAGCGGACCTCGGTGTAAAAATGAGCATCGGGCGTACGGGTCTGCGGCACGTTCGAGCCCCAGATCAGCAGATACCCGGCATTGTACCAGTCGGCGCTTTCCGGAACGTCGGTCTGCTCACCCCAGGTCATCGGACTGGCCGGCGGCAGGTCGCAATACCAATCGTAGAAGGACAGGCAGACGCCGCCCAGCAGCGAAAGGTAGCGCGCACCGGCGGCGAACGACACCATGGACATGGCGGGGATCGGCGAGAAGCCGATCACCCGGTCTGGTCCGTATTTTTTCACCGTATAGGCGTTCGCGGCGGCGATGATCTCGTTGACCTCATCCCACTTCGCACGGACCAGACCGCCCAGCCCGCGCTTGCTGGTGTAGCTCGCGCGCTTCTCCGAACTTTCTACGATCGAGGCCCACGCCGCGACAGGGGAAAGCGTCGCCCGCGCCTCGCGCCACAGTTTGAGCAAGCGTCCGCGTACCATCGGGTGTTTCACGCGATTCGCGGAATAGAGATACCAGGAGTAGCTGGCGCCGCGCGCGCATCCGCGAGGTTCGTGATTCGGCATATCCGGCCGTGTGCGTGGATAGTCGGTCTGTTGCGTCTCCCACGTCACGATCCCGCCCTTGACATAGATTTTCCACGAGCAGGAGCCCGTGCAGTTCACGCCGTGGGTCGACCGCACGATTTTGTCGTGCTGCCAACGCTTGCGGTAGCTCTCTTCCCAGTCGCGCGGCTCGTTCGTCGTGATGCCGTGGCCGTTGGAGAATGTGCCGACATTCTTGCGAAAGAAGGTAAGGCGATCGAGGAAATGGCTCATTTGGATTTGCTCGCTCGAGTTTGAGGATTGGACGCCCGCCGCGGGGCCAGGAGGCTCTCGGCCAAGCCCAAAAGAGTCGTTGCCCAGGCGGCAAGCGCGATGATCATGAACGTCCTTGATAGCGGCATGAGGAACGACGCCTGCATAACCTCCGCCAAACGATAGGTGCACACCGAATACATGCCCAACGGGAAGACTCCGCCCCAATAGAGCGGGTCATAGGCGAACGGCACGTCGCGGATCAGGTAGCGCCATATGCCCAAGACCACGAGCATGGGTATCCACCAACTCCCGATGGCCCAGAAGAACAGTGTGAAGCCCTTTACGAAGGGCACAATCACGGAAACGATTGGGGAAAGTTCCGACTGGCCCAGCAATACAGTGCCGGCCAGCGTTGAGATCGCCACCGCGCCCATGTTGATCCAATAAGGTGGGGTGAGATCTTCCGGCGACATCGGCAAGAAGGTGTAGCGGAAGAAAATCAGTGTCATCAGCCACAGATACAGAGCGCCGCCGCCGAGCCACAGGACAAGCGCCACAAACATCAGCGGCTGTTGCAAGCCGGGAGAGACACCGGAAGGCAGCATCAACACGGTCAATATGGAGACCGATTGGGTGGCGACAACGCTGACGAGCCAGCCGCCATTGAGGCCATCGGCCAGAGTGGGTTTGTGCACTTTGACCGTGAGCACCGCGAGCACGCCATAGGTTACGACGAACCAGAGCACTCCACAGACGATCCAGAAAAAGGCGGCCGGCCCGACGGCTCCCATTTGAAGCACGAGCTGGCTGCCGAACACGCCGAAGGCTGCGACCACGGTAAAATATCCGACGCCGCGGCTGTGGCTGCATATGTCGGCAGCGAATGCGTCAGGGTAGAGCCACACGCGCGCGACCGTTGCCGTCAACAGAACCGCGAAGAAGAAGGCATTGAGCCAGAACAAGATGGTCGGCAGGATTGGTATGCCATGCAGATAGGCGGCAAGGGCGACGATCCCGGTAGCCATCACGAGCGCGAAATATGCGGGGTGCAAGCTTATGAGCTCGTCGCGCCTTCCGCGTTTGAAGCGGAGCCTCATGGCAGGGCATCCGTATCGAATGCTGCGGCCGAGAGGGACCGCCGCGGGAGGCAGGGAATGCCAATCGCAAAGAAGCCACCAGAGATAGTGATAGCGGTTGCCGCGGTGAGCGCCTCGCGATTCTGGGTCGGTGACTTGAGAAAGCTGCTCATCCTAGGGTTGCTGCAGTTTCCGATTAGACCGCCACCATGCCGCATCGCGGGCCCTTGGCATTGATCTAAATCAATGCATGCTCGTCTTCGGACTACCTTAATGCGCGATACAGATCACTTATCGGTTGACGCCGGGCTTTCCGACCAAAGTCGACGGGATAGTTAAGCCTGATGAAAGTGAACGCGCGCTCTCATTCTGATAACCCTCAATCGGCCAATGGTCCCACGATGAGCATCTCGGCAACTTCGCCCCGCATGGCTCTGGCCGAGACTCCTTGGCTTGGTCTGGTCCCCGCGGCTACGCTCGACCATCTAGCGCGACTGGCGGTCCTGCACCGGGTCCCTTCGGGAAGCACGCTCTTTGAGCAAGCCGAGATCCCCTCTTTCGCGCAGCTCCTGGTATCAGGTAGCGTGGCGCTTCTCGGCGTCAGCGGGACCGCTGAAACCCTTATCGAGTTTATGCGGCCAATCGATCTGCTGCTTCCGGCGGCGGTTCTAAATCAGCAGCCCTATTTGGCGCGGGCACGTGTCCTGGAGGATGCCCATCTCGTCCTCATTCAGGCGGACGCATTCCGCGAAGCCGTCGCAACCGATCACGCGCTGTGCCTCGCGGTCCTCGCCTGCCAGGCAGCGCAGTTTCGCCGCCAGGTCAAGCTGGCGAAGAACCTAAAGCTTCGGTCGGCCGAGGAGCGCGTCGGCTGTTACCTGCTCGAGCTCGTGCTGCAGGCAAGATCCCACGTGCCGGTGCGGCTGCCGATGGAGAAGCGCCTCATTGCATGGCAACTCGGAATGACCCGTGAGACGTTTTCGCGGATCCTCGCAGGCATGGAGCGGTACGGCCTACGCATCCTCGGCGACACGGTCGAGGTTGCAGATGCAGCGCCGATGCGTGCCCGCTTTTGCCTCGACCCGCAGATCGACGGACCCGAGCCGATCATGCCGTTCCCTTCCAAGCGAACCTAAGGCTTCTCCATTGGAAACCCGGCCACATGCGATTGGGAGCAGCGATGGATGATGCCGTGATCGCGCGTGCGTTGCATGTCCTTGCCGTGGTCATCTGGATCGGCGGCGTGACGATGGCAACCACGGTGGTGCTGCCGGCGGTCCGTCGCGGCGAGCTCGGTCCCGATCGGATCAGAGCCTTTCAGGCGATCGAGCGCCGGTTCGTGTGGCAGGCCCGGACCGCTGTCATCATTGTCGGCCTGACCGGCTTCTACATGGTGGCGCGCCTCGATCTCTGGGACCGGTTCCAGTCGGCGCAGTTCTGGTGGATGCACGCGATGGTCGGCGTATGGCTACTATTCTGCTTCATCCTCTTCGCGGCAGAGCCATTCATTTTACAGCGGCACTTCAACAACTGGACGACAGCCGCGCCTGACGTCGCTCTTGTGTGGCTGCACCGGGCGCACTGGATTCTGCTTACGCTCAGTCTGATCACCGTCTTCGGGGCCGTCGCCGGAAGCCAGGGATGGTCACCGTTCTGAGTCGATGCCGTCATGGATCGAGTACTTCCTCGTAGATCGAAATAGCGCCCGCATTATCTATCGGAGACGAATGACGATGACGAACGTGGCGAACACACGAACGATCATTCCTGACCTGCGCACTGTTTTAGCCGCGATCGGGAAAGTACCATGAGCAGCGTTACGGGTGAGATAACGCGACGCCCTGCGCCGGTCTTTCTCTCGCACGGTTTCCGCCCGTTCTTTTTTGCCGCGGGTCTTTGGGCGGCGGTAGCGCTCGCGGTCTGGATCGTCCTGTTCATCACAGGACTCACTCTCCCGAGCCGGTTCGACCCGCTGAGCTGGCATATCCATGAAATGCTGTTCGGCTTCGTGATGGCGGTCATTGCCGGCTTCCTTCTCACCGCTATTCCGAACTGGACGCACCGGCTTCCGGTCAGCGGCGCACCGCTAGCTCTTCTGGCTGGGCTGTGGCTGTTGGGCCGCATCGCCTGCCTGGTTTCTGCGTTAATTCCGTTCTGGCTTGCGGTCGCCGCAGACCTGTCCTTTCCGGTAGCCCTGCTCGGAATCGTCGCGCGCGAGATCATCGCGGGTCGCAATTGGCGCAACCTGCCAATGGTGATTCCGGTCGCCGTCCTCGGCCTCGCCAACTTGCTGATGCACATGGAGGCCGACGGAGTCACCGCCGTGCCGTCGGGGCTTGGCTGGCGTCTCGGGGTCGCCGCGGTGATCGTACTGATGTCCGTCGTCGCGGGCCGAATCGTCCCAAGTTTTACCCGGAATTGGCTGTCCAAGCGTCGGCACTCCGCGCTTCCCGCCGCTCATGGCCGCACTGATCGCGTCGCGCTCGGCACCCTTGATACCGGCTTGATTGGCTGGGCGTTCTTTCCGGATTCGCATCTGATCGGTTTGCTTCTGCTGCTCGGCGCGACGCTAAACCTGTGGCGCCTGTTGCGCTGGCGCGGTGCGGCTACAATCACCGAACCGCTGCTCCTCGTTCTTCATATCGGCTATGGGTGGCTAGTGCTGGGCGTGGCATTGCTCGGTTTATCGGTCCTCGATGCCGGCGTAGAGGCAAGCGCTGCGATCCACGCGCTGACGGCCGGAGCAATCGGCACAATGACTCTGGCCGTGATGACGCGTGCGACGCGCGGCCACACCGGCCGGGATCTTTCGGCGGATCACGTGACCAGCCTGATCTACATCCTTGTCACGGTGGCAGCGCTCACGCGCGTCGGGGCAGCGTTCGGCGCGAATTGGATCGTGCCGCTTCTCATGGTGTCGGCATGTCTCTGGATCGCCGCGTTCGGACTCTTTGTGCTGTGCTATGGGCGCATGCTGCTCTTGCCGCCCGACAACCTGTAAGGTTGGCGTTCATGTCGTTTTGCAAGATCTTGGCGAGTACGCCGTGCAGCTAATTGTCGCACTTGCGCGGCAGCATCTCGTATTGCCTAACTTTCGTCGTGAGGGGAGAACGTGCCTATGGTCGAACCACCCCGCTGATCCCTAGCGCAGAGGTCTAAGATCATGCCGCAGAACAAAGCGCCTCAGACAGTCGCGGCCGCAAATGGCATCGCCGCCGATGGGAAGTTCGGTGCTGTCGCACCGCCGCTCTATATGTCGAGCACCTTCGCCTTCGAAGGCTTCGACCAACCGAGGGCCTATGCCTACACACGAACAGCCAATCCCAGCCGTGACATGCTTGCCGATACAATCGCCAAGCTAGAGGGAGGCGCCGGCGCTATCGTAGTATCTTCGGGCATGGCGGCCGTCGATCTGGTCTTATCGCAACTGCGGTCCGATGATTTGGTCATCGCTCCCCACGACTGCTACGCTGGGACCTATCATCTTCTCTCTGCACGACGGGAGAGGTCGCACTTCGGCGTGGCCTTCGTCGACCAGACAGATGACGCAGCCATCGCCCGTGCTCTGGATGGTTCTCCTGCGCTCGTTCTGATCGAGACCCCCAGCAATCCGCTCATGCGCGTCGTCGATATCCGCGCGATCGCGGTGCGCGCACACGCGGTTGGCGCCACGGTTGCCGTGGACAATACGTTTCTCTCGCCCGCGCTTCAGAAGCCGATCGCCCTCGGCGCGGATTTTGTCATCCATTCGACCACCAAATATCTCAATGGCCATTCTGACGTGGTCGGTGGCGTCGTGGTCGCGGCGGACAAGGCCGATGTCCAATTGCTTGCCGACTGGGCGAATATCGCCGGTGTGACCGGCGCTCCCTTCGATGCCCATTTAACTCTGCGGGGGTTACGTACCCTGTTTCCGCGGATCGAAGCGCAGCAACGGACGGCGGCGGCTCTGGCGTCGTTCCTGCTGCAGCATCCGCGCGTGCACGCCGTTCATTATCCGGGCCTTGAGACCCATCCTGGCCACGCCATCGCCAAGGCACAGCAAACCGGATTTGGCGCCATGCTGAGTTTCGATCTCTACGGGGATGTGGAGGACGTTCGCCATTTTGTCGAGGCGCTCACTTTGTTCACGCTTGCGGAGTCGCTCGGTGGCGTCGAAAGCCTGATTGCGCACCCGGCGACCATGACGCATGTGAGCATGAGCGCCGAAGCTCGACGTCTGGCCGGCATCGGTGATACGCTGCTGCGGCTGTCCGTCGGTCTGGAAGCTGAGGCGGATCTTTTGAGCGATCTCGAGCGCGGATTTTCGGTTCTCATGGGATCGAGGCAAGCGCGCAATGACTGACTTGATGTCCCGCGGTAAAATCATGGCTTGGCGGAAGGTGGAGCGCAGCCGCTTGATCGAGGAGCGCCTCGCGCTCGGCGCGGGTTAGCGTCGCCGGATCGCAACCCATATCGCCGAACATCTTTCCTGACCGAAAGCGAGGCGCGCGCCGTTGGGCACGAGGTCGGCATTGCGCGGTATGACTACCGCGCAGATGCGCGGGCGCAGGTTTCAGGCCGAGCCGAAGGACTGCTCAAGCTGGTTTACGACAGGCGGAGCCGCGCCCTGCTCAGTGATCATATCCTGGTCGAGCGCGCGGCATCGCTGCTGGGCGAGAGCGCGTTGGCGGTCGGCTCGCAGACACCGGTCGAAGTCATGACCGCGCCGATCGCTTCGCCGAGCGTCGGGTATGCATGAATGGCCGCGGCGGCGGGCGAGGCGGCGGCATCCGGCCGATAGTAGCCCGTCGACTTGGGCCTTTCTGCCTCGCTACCGCTCTTGGTCCGCAACTGTAGAGAAATGCTCCGCCCTCGGTCGAATTGCAACAGGTGATCTTGCTCCCAAGCGTGGGCAGCGCGGCCTCTCCCTTTTACGTCGGCGTCAATTCGCGCCAACCGGCCGTTTGGCTTTGATCCCGATGAGATCTTCAAACCGGTCCCCATGGTCTCACTGATGGGGTCACGTTCGATGCAACACGGTATTGTTGGCTTGTGTGTCTGAGCTGTACGCTCCGGCCGAACCAAAGCCTAATTTTCGAACGAGTTACCTTGCCGGGAGGAAGGCCAGTGATAGCCAAGCCTTATGCAAGCTTGCGGCTTCCGAGCATGGCCAACCACTCCTTCAAATAATTCTCGCAGCGCGCCATATCATTCTTCGTTGCGGTCGCCTCGGCCGGCGTCGGCAGTTGACCGCATTCCCAGAGTGCGAGCCGTTGTCGAACCAGACGGAGGAGGTTGGCTGCCGCCTCCGCTGCGTCATAATGTAAGCGATCGATCTTTGGAAAATTCGTCGGCGTCAGCATTTCGAACAACGCGATTGTACCGTCCAGCGTGGCGCCGCTTTCTCCCGATAAGGCTAGAGACCTCAGCCGAAAATCGCTGGAAACCTCCAAGACGCGGTCTCGAATCGCCGGATGGATGTGGGCATTCGAACGAACCGACGCATCGTCCATGAGAGCCCCCACCGTCTGGATTTACGAGTGCCACCTGGCAGCGTGGCGCTCGTCCGCCACGCTGTCCGCGGGCCTGCTTCTAAGCTGCGCGCACTTCCTTCAAGAAGTTCTCGACCTGGGTCTTCAATGTCTCGCCATTCAAGCTCAGCTCTTGAGCCGCGCTCAGCATCTGGGTCGCCGCGGCACCCGTCTGCTTCGAGGCTTCATTGACGCTGACGATGTTAGAAGAGACCTCGCTCGTGCCCTGCGCCGCCTGAGCAACCGACCGCGCGATCTCCTGGGTCGCGGCGCCCTGTTGTTCGACGGCCGCGGCGATGCTCGTGGCGATCGCGTTCACCTGTCCGATGGTTTGGGTGATGGCCCCGATCGACTGCACCGACTGATCGGTCTCTTCCTGGATTTCACGGATTTGCGCCGCAATGTCCTCGGTCGCCTTCGCCGTCTGGGTAGCCAGCGCCTTCACTTCCGACGCGACCACGGCAAAGCCCTTGCCTGCTTCCCCGGCGCGCGCCGCCTCAATGGTGGCGTTGAGCGCCAGAAGGTTCGTTTGGCTGGCGATGTCGTTGATCAGGTTCACGACCGCGTCGATTTTCTGCACCGATTCTTTCAGCCGCAGGACGCGCGTGTTGGTTTCCGTCGCTTGTCTCGCGCTATCGCCGGCAGCGCGGGTCGATTCCCCGACCTGCTGCGTGATCTCCTTGATTGACGAGGATAGCTCTTCGGTCGCCGAAGACACCGTCTGGACGTTGGTCGTCGCCTGTTCGGACGCCGCCGCAACAGCGGTAGATTGACGGCTGGTCTCTTCCGCCGTCGCCGCCAAGGCTTGCGCCGTCGCCTGCAACTCGGTCGATGCCGCACTCACAGTCTTGACCACACCGCCGACAGTCGCCTCGAACTTATCGGCGAGATCCATCATCCCCTTGCGACGCTCCTGTTCGGCGCGCTTTTTCTGCTGTTCTTGCTCGGCGCGCAGGCGCCCGGTCTCGATCATGCTATCCTTGAAGACCTGGACCGCCTTGGCCATGTCGCCGATTTCGTCCTTGTTGTCGCGCGACGGAATCTCGACCGAGGTGTCGCCGCCGGCGAGAACCGTCATCGCCTTCGTCATGCCCGCTACCGGGCGGGTGATGCCGCGGCCGATCAGCCAAGCGAGGAACGCGCCTAAGAGGGTGGCAGCGATCGACATCGCAATCGACTGCGTGATGGTCGAGCTGATCCCGGCCTTGCTCGTATCGCCGATCTGCTTGAGCGAAGCCACCTGTTTGGCCTTCAAGTCTGCCAGCCTCGTCCCGATATCGGCGGCCACTTTGGCATTGGTCACGTTGAAGATCTTGTCGACATCCTGGATCGCCGCTGCCGCCGCCGTGAACGCGGCGCGGTATTGCGGTGCGGTCTCCTCGACGATGCGCAGGCGGTCCTGCTGTTCGGGGCTTTTGACGGTTTGTTTGAGCGGAGCCAATGCCGCGCTGAGCGCGTCGGCGGCCTTATTGCCTGCGTCCGCGAATTGCTGATCGGGCGTCAGAAGATAACGGAGAGAGGCCACCCGCATCGACATCAGCGCCTGCTGCGCGATGCCCGCGCGCGCGGCAGTCGCCATGTCTCCGTCCTTCATCGCCGCATTGATCATGTCCGACAAAGCAGCCTGCAGTTTAGTGGCAAGCGGGACCATCATCTCGTTGAAGGCGTGATCGCGCTCCTTCTTCTTCTGGATCAGCACATCCTGATTGGAGCCGAATTGATCCATCAGCCCGCCGACCTCGGTCATTTTCTCGTGGACCGCCGGGATGATGAGACGTGAGATTTCGTCTTTTATATCCGCGCTCAGCGATTGGCGGAGTTCACTGATGTTCTTCAGTGCCGTCTCGCTGCCATTCGTCACATAGGTCAGCGCGTTTTGCCGCAACGCGGTGAAGTCGCGGTCGATTTTGAGCGTCGACTGCGTGTTGACGCTGATCGTTTCGTAGCTGGTGAAGGCGTCCTGGGTCGACCTGAGGCCGAAATAAGACAATGCTGCGAGGGCGACGAGCAACGACAAGACCGCCGCGAAGCCGCCGCTGACGCGAACCCCGATTTTGAGGTTGGAGTTTAATTTGAGTAGGTTCCCCATGACATCGCCTCCCAAGATCATCTAATCGAATGAGGCGCACTTTTACTCTACGCAGCTTTCCAGAAGTCTAAGCCTGATGCGTAGCCACGGCTTCCTATGTGATAGGTGCCACATAAGCTTTTGGTGTTTCATTAAATAGCATTTGTTGATTCGAGAAGAAATGATCGCGTAAACACAGACATTTTTAGAGCAGGATTAGACGAAAATTAACCATTCGCGCCCTTAAATGATCGCAGTCAATGAGCCCGCCGGCTGCCGTTTTTATGGCAAGGTTCGTATGTCATTGCATGCTTCCGATCTTTTCGCCGTGCAGCGCCTTCCGCTGTTTGCATCGGTGCCGAAGGCGAATTCAGCGCAGCTTTTCCACGCCGCGCGCCTCCATGAATTTGGCGCCGACAGCGTTCTGTTTCGCGAAGGGGAAATGGCGGAATCACTCTACATCGCGCTCGACGGACATGTGGCCCTCAAGGCGAAGGGGCGCGACGCGCACGAGACCATCATTGAATTCGTGTCGCCAGGCCAACCTTTCATCATAGCGGCGGCCCTCCTTAACAGACCTTTCTTGATGAGCGCGCAAGTCTTGGAGACCAGCCGCGTGATATTGATCCCGGCTGATGATTTTCGGCATTCCGTTGCGACCGATCTCGCTTTCTCGACGGCGCTTAATCACTGCGCCGCGGAACATTGGCGGGCCATGATCGGCCAGGTAAAGAGCCTCAAAATGCGCAATGGCTCGCAACGGTTGGCTGCCTTCTTGCTGTCTCTCGTCGACCGTCGCACAGGAGAAGCAACCGTCCGTCTACCATGCGAACGGCGCATGATTGCCTCTTGGCTCGGCATGGTGCCGACAAGCGCTTCGCGCGCTTTCCGCGAGCTCGCCGCCATCGGCGTTGAAGGGCCGCGTGATCTTTTGCGGATCAGATCTCTTCAAATACTTTGCGATTTCGCGGAGCAAAGGCCCAGCCCGATACGGATGAAAAATCGACGCCAGACAGCGTTGCGAACACCTTCGCGCAATAGGCGCGGCGCGCCGATAATAGGCCACTGAAGTGTAGGATACCGGCTGTGCAATCCCACTACATCCCTCGACGCCAATCGCCGAAGCTGATGCGAGAGCGCCACAGCCAGCTTGATCGCCGCCAATGGCTGACTTTGGGAGTGTTGCCGATGACGGAGCGCAGCTTCGCACCGTCGTCGCGCGCACCGGGTATCGCGACCCTTTCTCGATTGTTTCCTTCTTCGAAGATCAACCGCGTGGTCTCGATTATTGGACTATTGGTCGCGAGCGGCGTGGCGATCTTCGCCGTCTTCTTTGTCACCTCGCTCCGAGACAGTGAGGTCAAGGCGATTAGGGAGCAGCTGCAAATCCCTGTCGAGGCCATGACCCATGAGGTTCAACAGATCGCGAAAAATGCCGATCTCTCGCTGCAGGCCGTTCAGGCTGCGATGAAGACTCATGACAGCCTCATCGATCAAGACGCTGGATTGCGGCAACTTCTGCTTGCTCGTGTTTATGCCAGGACAGCAGCCAGGAAGATCGAGATATACGATGCGGCGGGCAAGCTGGTCGTCAGTTCCGATGCGGATCCGCCAATTGCGGTTTCGGTAGCGGATTACGGCTTCTTCAAGCGCCAGTTGGCAGCGCGATCCAACCAAGTCATCGTCAGCGGACTTGTTCCCGATCCAATCGACGGGCAGCCAAAAATCATTATGAGCCGACCGATCATCGATCCCAACGGAGCCGTGGGCGGCGTCGTCGCCGTCTACATCGATTCGGACTATCTACAGCGGACCTTTGACGCGCTTCACATGCCACGCGGCAGCGCCATCGTAGTTGTTCAACGAGAACGGCCAGCAGCTCGTGCAAAGTCCCGCGATGAAGCTCGGCGACGACATCCCCAACGTTGATTTCTCGAACCGTCCGGCGTTCCGCGCCATCAGAGAGGGCGGTTCCGAGAGCGTATTCGGAGAGTTCACCGGCGTCGCTGGGAAGGATCAATTCATAGCGAGCATGGGCGGCAAGGGCGCCAAGTTCATCGTCACGGCTGGTTGGGATGCTTCGAAAGCGCTGGCGCATTGGCGCAACGTGGCCATGGTCATCGGCATTTTCACGCTAGGGGGAATCAGCACGATCATCGTATTGTTTGTTTACCTCGCAAAAGTGCTGCGACGCAACGATGAGCTCTTAACCGAGGTTTCCCAAGGGGGCGGCGATCTCCGCGATCTTGTCGCAGCGATGCCCGACGCCGTTCTGGTGATCGATGAGGGACTCAAGATCGTCTTCGCAAATCCTGCGGCAGAACGGCTCTATGGCTACAACCGGGGCGAGATGGATAATTTGGCGCTCCGGGATACTTCGGCTACAGCTCTGGGATCGACTGACGAACAAGGTATTCGCAGAGCGCTCACCGCGATTAACATCGGCCCTACGTTACAGGCGGCGGAACGTATCTCGAAACGTAAGGACGGCAGCACATTTCCCGTCGAAATAAGCTCCTGTTCTTATAAATCGAAGAACGCTCATTTCCTTGTTACCGCTCACCGCGATATTACCAAGCGCAAGGCGGATGAGCGGGTGGTGCGCCGAAGCCGCGAAAATCTCTCTCGCGCGCAACGAATTGCCGGCCTCGGCAGCTTCGAGCGCGATCTTCTCACCGGCGAGGTCCAACGGTCGGATGAATTCTTGAGGATTTGGGGCATCCCGGAGCAGCCATCGCATACGGCGCTAGAACTTTTGGTGAATCTGATTCATCCCGAAGATCGCCAGAAATTCATGGCGGAGCGAGAGGCCGTCCTCTCGGGCAATCCTCTTCCGCCGCAAGACTTCCGAATCATCCGCCCGGACGGCGACGAAAGAATTTTTCACTACGAATATGGCGTCGATTTTGGCGAAAACGAGAAGCCCGTTCGTCTGTTTGGAACGGTTCAAGACGTAACAAGGCGCAGGAAAATCGAAGGTGAATTGCGTCGTAGCCGCGAGAGCATGGTGCGCGCCCAACGGATCGCCGGCCTGGGGAGCTTCGAGCGGGACTCGGTCACGGGCAGACTTAATTGGTCGGACGAGATGTACCGCATTTTGGGCATCGCGCCAGGGGAGCTCGCCTCGCTCGAAACTCTGGTTAACCTGATTCATCCAGACGATCGCTGCCGGTTCATCGACGATAGTAAAGATAAAGGCGAAGGAAGATCTGCCCATTCGGGGGAGTACCGGATCCTCCGCCCCGACGGAGTAGAGAGGATCGTGCGCGCGGAAGCCGTTATTACCCTCGACGAGAACAAGCACGAGATCCGCCGCGACGGCACGCTCCAAGATATCACTGATCAGAAAAATACCGAGAGCGAACTGCGCCGCAGCCGCGAGAACCTCATTCGCGCACAGCGGATCGCACGCACTGGCAGCTTCGAGCGCGACTTCATTACCGGCAAGATCGAATGGTCGGACGGGATGTACGATCTCTTGGGCATCAAGAAAGGGGCTGCTTTGCCCGGTCCCGAGACGCTGATAAAACTCGTCCACCCCGACGACCGCGAAAAATTCTTAGCTTATCGGAAGGGTGAACTCTCAGGGAACACCATCATGCCAATCGAATACCGTATCATGCGCCCCGATGGTAAAGAAAGGATCGTACATCGGGAAAGCAACGTCGTCTTCGACGAACGGAAGCGCCCTATTCATCTTTACGGCACCTTACAGGATATTACCGAGCAGCGCCTCGCGGAACATCGCAAACTCGAACTCGAACGGCAGCTCCTGCATTCGCAGAAGCTCGAGGCCCTCGGCACGCTCGCTAGCGGCATCGCGCACGATCTGAATAACACGCTCGTGCCGATCATGGCGCTGAGCAAACTTGGGGCGCGCCGTTTGGAAGCGGGTAACCCGCTACGAAGCAATCTCGAGACCATCTTCGAGGCAAGCGAACGGGCCCGTGATCTCGTCAAGCGCGTGCTCACGTTCAGCCGAAAAAGCACATCGGAGAAGCAGGAATCCGAACTCAGCGAGGTTGTCGGCGAGGCTCTGAAACTCCTGCGAGCCACGATTCCTGCGTCAATCGAGCTGGAAACACGGATCGCCAACGTGCCCGCGATCAGGGCCGACACTTCGCAGATTCATCAGGTTGTGACCAACCTCGTCGCGAATGCCGCCGCGGCTATCGGGGATCAGATGGGGAAAATAAAGATAACCCTCGCTGTCATAAGCGGCTCCTCACCACGGCGCGAGTTGTGCCTTACGATCGCCGATACGGGGATGGGCATGGACGAGGGCACTCAGGCACGCATATTCGAGCCGTTTTTTACGACCAAGCGAGTCGGGGAAGGCACCGGTCTTGGGCTTTCGATTGTGCACGGCATCGTCATAGACCATGGCGGCAGGATCGAGGTCAAAAGCGAGCCAGGCAAGGGGACGCGTTTTGACATTTATCTTCCTGTGCCGGAACCGGACAGCGCTGTTGCAGCGCAATATGTCATCGCATCCTCCCTCCCGGCCGCCTGAAGTTGCGGTCGTGGTGGCCTGGGACGAGATTCCGCACCACAGCGAGCGTGACCCTGCCATACTCAATAAGCAGCAACCAAGATTGTATGAAGATCAAGACGTTTCTACCAATCGAGCCTTCATCTTCAGGTTGGCTTGCTGGTTCAGTCTGATTGCGGTACCAAACGCCCCTGTGCCGACAGTGTTCTTGTCAGAGACTCGCGTTGTGGGGAATGCAAATGGCTGCATCCCGCTCGACTTTGATTTGGTCAGTCACTCGAGAGCCCTATTATGGACGGCGATATTGCACGCGCGATAATCCCCCATATCAACTCGGAGCGTCAATTTAGCGGGCAGCCCAGATCAGCAGAAGGCGCTGGCAACAAGGGCTGCCACAGAATGACAAGAGATCCTGTGAACCGGCGCGGCGTTCACAGGAACCCTCTTCCATGCGCGCCTAGGTTCTTGTGAGCCGCCGTCTCGTCTTGCGAGGGCCAGGGGACCGCCGTCTTGCAATCTCCGCCCGCATTGCGGTAATGATTTGCTTATCTGAGATATCATCAAGTGGCGAAGCCAGCGCCTTTATGAAATCGAAGGCCGAAGTTAAACCGGCGCCCTGGTGATAATCGACGGTGAAGCGACGGCCTAATTCGCCAACCCAGAAATCCGCGCCAAGCCGCGTCAAATCTTCCAATCCGAGATTCTTCGGTCTCCCGCCGCGTGGAGCTAGGTAACCCGCGTGCCGTATCGCGGCCGTATCCAGTAATTCCAACAGCAGCACCAACTGACGATAATATCCGTCTGAATCGTTGGTCTCGGGCTCCGGCCAGCCCAATTGCTGGGCAGTCACTTTCATAATTGATCCGATATCGCCTTCGTCGCACAGGTTCAGCAGGGCCAAATATCTTTCTGTCGCCTTCCCTAGCTCAATATATTTGGGCCGATCGCCCTTTAGCCGATCAGCCTGATTTTCCAAGGGATGGAATAAGATATAGCGAACAGGGATCTTCCTGAGACGGCTGACTGCCTCGGCCGGCAGAGGGCCAATTCCAAATCGCTGTTGGAGCTCGGACAAAAACGCATCGGTATAGACGCGCTCGGCGATTTGTTTCGCGCTCTCGGTCCCGGTATCGACGCGGGCACGCTTCGGCCCGACCTGGTCCTCATCCTGCGCATTCATATCCGCCGAATCCTCCGCTCGCCGCCATGCCTTTTCTTGCTCGCCCTCTTACCGGCTTCAATCGGTTCCGGCGCCTTGATATTCTTTGGATTCACAACGGGAAGGGGGCTCGACAAAGAGACCGAGTCACGCTGCCGCCTTGGGCGCGGACGTGGCACGGCAGCATGTTCGGTCCTTATGATTTCCCGCATGTCGGGATCCCAGGTCTCTATCTGGCCTGCCCCGCGTTCAGCGGTCGAATGCCCCTCGGCGTCAAACTCCGAAGAGCCCAATTCAGGCGTGGCCTCAGGCTCATCGTCGGCACCACTGACTGCTGCCAAGAGCGTGCGCGGCAACTTGAGATAACTGACTGTAAGGGCGGTCAGCGTGTTGATCATTCTCCGGCTATGACCCCATTCAAAGTGGCCGAAGACTATGCTCAAGGACCTCTCCCTCGTGTGGGAGGGGGATATTGGGCCTGCGCCACTCGTAGAAGCCATCCGTCACGACAAGGCAGCGGTGGCGGGCCTTCCATGCGTTCCGGTGTGCGGGCCTCTCGACAAGGGTTTCTGCGCGCGCATTGAACGTCGCGCCGTTCATCTTGGGCTGGTCACTGTAAGCCGGGATCAAACTCCAATGCATCCATTCCACCGTGCTGCCGCCTTTGGCCCAGGTGACGACTGGCACGGGCGTCGTCGGCGCCACGTTGTAGTGCGGCTTGTAGTCGCCGAGCTGTTCCAACGGATGCTGAGGATTTCCTTGGTGAGCGACAAATCCTTGGGAAGCTTCACGCGACCGCACATTATTTCCAACCGTCGTCCAGGTCGATCACCCGCCAGAGCTTCACGCGCATTTCCAGGGGCATCGCGTCCTCGATCGCTACGAGGCGCCTGCTGGCCTCTCTGTGCCTGGACACCATGCCACGCATCTCGCGATCAATCAGCCGGCGTTCGGCGGGCTCTGCCGATTTGCGCCGAGCGCTAAATTGCTTCAACTGCGCCTGTGTTTCGATCATTTCCCTTCGCGTGACAACCGCTAAATCGAAGAGATCGGTACAGCCGCGGAAGCCTGTCGAGATAATTTCGATGACGCCTTGAGCATCCTTGCTCTTGTCGGAGCCGAGTTCGTTGTCATTGTCGGCCTTGCGCGCCATCGCTTCTGCCTTTCTGGCCCAATGATGACTGTCAGTTCACGCTCTCGCCTTCTTTTCGTGCTGTGCGCCGCAACTCCGTGACGGCTTCTAGCACGGCTTTGAAAAATCGGTGCCCGTCCGCGTCGCCCTCGGCCAACAATTCGTCGGCACGCTGAGCCGCAATCAACTCCGCATCCTCGCCATGCTCTTTGATGAGGATGTTAGCTGCGCGCCAAGAGTTGGGATCGGCGATCAATTGCGTGCGCTTTCCGTTCCGGGACACGGTAGAACGCGCCAGGAATTGGGACAAGCTCCGCGCCTGACGCTAATTGCTGTGGTCCGGCGGCCTTTCGGCGCGGCGGCCCTCTTCTTCCTCGATCTCGGCGAGCAGCAAGAGCGAATCCTTCACCGCCGCGTCCGTTGCCTCTTCGGCGCGGCGGCGATAGCTGGCGGCGCGCTCGCGCAAGGCTTTCGCATCCATGATCCAGGTTTCCGTTTTTATAAGTCTCGGCCGGAGACGGCGGTGCTGCCTTGCTCTAACGCAATGTCCGCACCCACTTTCCTTGTGCGCCCGATGCGGTAGAATGCTTCCTTTCGCGGCCCCGAATAGGGACCTGGAGTACGCACCACGCGGCTGCATCAAGGCCCGGCGCCCCGCCTACGCAAGAACGATAAACGGGGCGACGATGCCTGCCGTAACGCCACTCGAATTGCGAGAGATGTCGCGCCGTTTGCGCGACGCTGCGCGCGCTATCGACGATATCACGCTGAAACGCCAGATCGCGGAAGCCGCGCTTACTCTCGCTGAGCTAGCGGAAACGCTGGAGCGCGAGAACGACGAGCGCTGACAGCCGGCGAGGCTTCTTTTTCGCCGATGCGCGTTATCGCTGCGCTTCGGGACCATAAGTCGGACAATAGCCTCTCTCGTCAGCCCTCGGATGCGGCCACGGTTCGCCTTCGCCGGCTGCCGGGCAGGATTTCGCGCGGGGCTAATTCGAGCAAAACGCGATACCGGCTCCACAGTTACCTGGAGTCGCCGCTTTCAGGCCCATATTTCATGGCGGCCCAACCCGGCAGCGGGAACCCTTGTGCGTCCAGGTAAAGGTCCGCCTGGTCGTAGGGACTTGCGATCACTTTGCCGGTGCAGGGACCATAGCCGGGGCATTGACCAAAGCCCGCGCATGACGAAAGCGCGAGGCTAGCGCAGAGTAAAAACGTAGCTCGTCCTGCCATGTCGCAAATGATGCTCCCAATCGGTATTCTCGTCACGCCACGAAAATGTGAGGCCGCGTCGGCGACCACCTATGGGCGCTCCCACTCAGGATCGTAGAACGGGCAGCACCCTTCCTCGGCCGCGCTTTGAATCGCGGGCATGCTTCGCCGTCGCCGGCGCCGCAGGTCGGGCATAACTCGCACTGCTCGATACCGGCTATGATCTCGGCTTTCGCGGGATCTGCGATCATGGGCCGCTAATCAAATGGATAATAAAGGCCACCCCAAAAGTGATAGGGAAGCAACCCGCCACGAGCCACGACGAGATGCCGCCGGTCAGGTGCGGCGGGTGTGGCAGCTGCTTCATCGGGTTCCTCCATGGGCAATTGGGTGCCGCTAGAACGGCGTGGTGGTGCGGTATTGGGCGCCCGGAATATTGATCGCCTGAGGTCGTTTCCGAGATTGTCTTGGGACGCAGAATTATTCGCTAAAGTGGATTTGATTGAAAAGGCGCTCCGGAAAATGGATCGGCTCTTCAGCGCGCAACCTCTTTTTGCCCGCGTGGTTGATCTCTAGGGCAGCCTTTAGCTATTCGCAGTGGGCCGCGCAGAACAGTTTCCAAATATCAAACTCTTCCAAGGTCAAATGCCTTCGCGCATTAGTGAGGTGGCACTGAGGCGTTGTAGCGGCCAGTCCTCGGCGCCACCGGGGCGCATGATTTGCGACGTTGCTGGCGCTACAATCGGCGACGAGGTGACATCATGCAAAAGATTCTGACGCTCGGCCGCAGTGAGCCATTCGCACCTTCGACGCGAAGGACGTGCTGGATCGGCATTGACCTCTTCACCCCCTCACAGGTGGGTGGGTTAGTCAAGTTGGGCTGCGAGTGCATATCGCTGAAGGACTTGCAGGAAGTGGTTGATCAGATGAAGGCCGACCTCGACACGATAGTTCGGGAAGTCAGAGACGCCAGCTTAGCCTAGCGCGCGGCGGTGCCGCCGCCCTCTGCCTATCTTCATGCTAGACTACCGAATGACGTTGGAGCCGCCGATCAAACCAGGACAGCGATTCCGCGATGTGCAGGCGCGCCTCTTTGGGCGCGTCGGCTCTGAGTGGATCGTGCAGAGCATCTTCCTCGGCATCGACGGCCTCTGGCACGCGCGCATCTTCCTCGCCTCGGACCCTAGCCATACCAAAACGCTCTCGACCAGCGTGCTCACTGACCGGCGCCGCTTCGCACCGGGCTAACCCGGATTATTCATCATGGGGAGGCGCGTCCTTGCCGTACCCCTGATTAAACCACTGATCGGATTCAGAGATATTCCCGATATGTCCGCTTTACCCCTGTTTGCTGTCGTGGCGATGCAGTGCCGCGGACGGCAGAGATGTGCCATTAGCGGTCACAGCTTGCGGTCTCGTGCGCCGCCGTTCGAGTCCTGTTCGTCCCACCATCCCTGTCCAAAACGGAGCACTCCGGCAAGGGGTGCGCTGCCGGAGTTCAGCGCACCGCTCGCCAAGCTGGAATTGGGGCCGGTGATCCTGATTTCGTGGCCAGCAACCTCAATCCGGTGAACGATCTGCCGCATAGAGCTCCTGCGCATCGTGGCATCCTCGCCACGAAGCCGCTCGCGCGCTGCCACCGCAAAACGCGCGACGTTATTCTTCGTCAGCGGGTGCCGCGGAATGACGCCAACTTGACTTGGGTCAATGCCGGCGCCGGAGCCGAGCCGTAGTAGTTCATCGAAAAATAGTTTAGGCTGGGCGATGCGTCATGAATGACACGACGATCATGGCGATTGGGCTCGCTGTACTGTCCATCGCCTCCGGAATGCTCGGTCTCGGGGTAGCTTTTGTCGCCGTACCTTTTCTCGCACTGTTTCTGCATGACTTAGTCCACGAAGTGCAGCCACTGAGCCTGGTTCTGAACGGCGTCACCGCCCTGTTTTCGCTGATCGGCTTCGCCAGAAGCGGCTTGGTTATGTGGAAGCCAGCGGTCCTGCTCGCGGTGGTCACGACCATTACTGCTCCTTTGGGGGGCTATCTCGCCCAGATCATCAACCCGAACTACCTTTGGGTCCTCTATTTCGTCGCGGTCGCTTATCTCGCCTATCGCATGTTCCTGCCGGAGAAGCACGCGCCAGCACTGCCAGCCAGCGCCGGCGCGACCGCTGCTCCCAGTTCGGTTCCGACAATCGACGTGAACCTAACGCTTGCGCTGCTGCTTGCCGCACCGATCTCCGTCCTCGCGGGTATGCTAGGCGTGGGGCCCGGCTTTCTCCTTCTGCCAACGCTCATCCTGGTCGGCTATGAGTCCAAGCATGCCGCCGCCATGAATGCGCTGGCGGTAACGCCGCCGTCCTTCTCGGCGCTGCTCCCCCATATCGAGACCGCGAAAGTCGACCTTCAGCTCGCGATACTGCTCGTGGTCGTCGGTGCGATCGGCTCGTTCATCGGAGCACGTATAACCAGCCTGTATGTGCCGGGAAAGCGGCTGAAGCAAATCTTCGGCGTGCTGATCGTCGTCCTGACGGCCTACAAGCTTTACCAAATCGTTTCATAACCGCAGGTGCCGCCATGTCCAACAAGGTCGTGATCCATATCTTCCATGCTGACGACAGCTCGCTCGGCACTGGCTCGCATGTCTCGGAACGGATTCGGCAGGTGAAAGACGAACATGGCGTCGTTCTCGAGGTCTATGTGTTCGGCCCGGCGGAAAAGGCGTTGGGGGATCCGGCGCGATCGGAGTTTCGCGACACTCTCATTAGGCTCGCGGAGGCAAAAGTGCCAGTTCATGTCTGCCGCAGCATCGCCGAAGATATGGGCATAGCGGATGAGTTCGCTCGTCTGGGTTTCACCCTGGAGTATGCCCGCGATGCCTTTGTCCGCTTTGCGACGGAAGGCGCGACGGTCATTAGCTTTTGAGGATTGGCTTTGTGAGCGTGGTGGCTTGCATCCCAAACCCAAACACCGAGCCGGAAAGGTCAGAGCGACGTGCGAATCGAGGATGCTGAAATTACGGGGAACCATGGGAGCGCGAGCCTCGTTAGCGTTCGCCCTAGCTTTCTGCTGCTCTTCGCGCTTCAAATCGATGTGCCGGCCGGGAGCTTAATTTCTTCTTCCAACACCACTGAGCCCATTCCTGTCGAGCTATCGCAGGCCTATCTCGCAGAGCTCGATGTCGTTGAATCGCGGTTTCTAGGCGAAACATACGTCGACGCTGCGCGTACCCAGCGCGCTCCCATTAGGCGCGTCGTACTCGAAAAATTCCCGGGCAGCGCTGGCCCCGCACATGCCGACGTTTATTTGCTGAAGCATCTCTCAGGCGCCGCATTGTTGGAGGCGTGGGTCCCGGCGCCGATACAGCCCGTCGACATCACGCACTGGATCGCCTGGCTCGACCCCGAGGCAGAGGATGGTCTGCCCATACGTTTGTGGCGAACTTTGGGCTCCATCGTCGAGGCGGTAGGCGGCAAACCGTCCTTCGAAAGCTACTTTCCCTTGTCAGTTTTGCGTACCCCCGATATGCCCCTTGTCTCCCTGCTCAATGACCAGGCGGGAGATATCGTGCGGCTGCTATTTCTCGATCGCTCCCGGCGCCGCCTCAAACCCAAGCTCGTGGCGGAGGAAATCGCGCGCGACTACTGCGGACGCGAGGGCGGCCTCACGCTGTTGTCGCGTCGCAGCGGTCTCGACCTACATGGGAGCGAGGACATCGTTGATAACGAGGCGCTAGGCTTGCCGCCCAAAAGCGCACTTCCTTTTCTCATCACGGTCGAACAATTGCTCATCGAGCGCATGGTCCTCACACGCCTATACCGGCGGTTGTCGGGAGAGATTCCGGCATCCATCGAGGACTTGCTCAAACTCAAGCAGCAGGCGCTGGACGGGCTGGAGGAATATTACGGCGCGATCACCGCGGTCAACCGCCTCAGCGACACGGTCGCCGCCGACGGCGAGAAACTCCTCGGCATCACCGACCTCTATGAAGCCGTCAAAGAACGGCTGGATGCGGTCAGCTTCGCCATCACAACGCGCTATCAGAAGCGAATGACGCTGCTGCAGTTTTGGTTGACCGTGGTGTTCGGCGCCACCGAGATCGGCTTCATCGCTTCCGGCATCGCCACTTGGCACTACCGCACCGGGCTCGGCATGGTGTTGGCCTGGACCGTCGGTACCGCCGTAGCCTCCGGGCTTCTGATCGTGGCTCTGCTAGGGGGAAAGCTCAAATGAGTTCGAACGCGCGTAAAAGCCAGCAAGGGGTACTGGCCGCCTATGCCGATGTACCCTGGGGCTTTGATCCGTTGAGGATCATCGATGTTCGGGACGCCAAGGCGTGATACGCCCAGCGTCTTTCAACCAGAATGAGGAGACGCGATGCTTGAATACAAAGTGACGGCGAGGCGGACAGACGCGCATGGCAGCGTTGCCAAGTGCAAGGACGCCGAGATCGTGCTCGACACCGATGTGAACGGCCGGCCCGACGCCTTCAATCCGGCGGAGTTGTTTCTGGCCGCAGTTGCCGCGTGCATGATCAAGGGTATCGAACGAGCGATTCCCATACTGAGCTTCAATCTGCGGGGCGTAGAGGTAAGACTCCACGGCGTGCGGCAGGACAGCCCGCCGAAGATGGTCGCCATCGATTATGAGCTCATTGTCGATACCGATGAAAGCGATCGTCGCCTCGAGCTCTTGCACACCAATGTTCGCAAGTTCGGCACGATCTCGAATACGGTCGCGGCCGCCACCCGGCTCGACGGGCGGATCATGCGCGCGGGAGCAAACGTGACCTGAGGTCAATGGCTATGGCCGAAGCGATCGCCCACAATCATACGACCGAGATCACCCAGGCTTTGGGCTGGGCGGCTGGCCTCAACGCCGTCTATGTCATTGTCGAAGTGTCCTTCGGTTTTTCCACCGGTTCACTCGCCCTTCTTGCCGATGCTGCGCATAACCTCACCGATGTGGCCGGTCTATTGCTGGCGTGGGGCGCTGCTATGCTAGCGCAGCGCCGGCCGACGCGACGTCATACCTATGGCCTCGGGCAAGCCACCGTGCTCGCCGCCCTCGCCAATGCGATCACCATCCTGATCGGCGTCGGCGCGATCGCCTGGGAGGCCGTTCACCGCTTTCGCGAGACAGTCGAGGTCCCCGCAGGAACAATTCTCTGGGTCGCGGCCCTCGGGATCGCCGTAAACACTGGGACGGCGCTGCTGTTCCTGCGGGCACGTCACAATGATCTCAACGCACGCGGAGCGTTCCTTCACATGGCTTCGGATGCGGCCGTTTCCAGTGGCGTCGTCGTTGCGGCTGTCATCATTCTCGCGACCGGATGGATGATCATCGATCCGATCATTGCCCTCTTCATCGGCGCGGCGGTCTGCTGGTCCTCGTTCGGGCTCTTCAAGTCCGCCTTGCATTTGAGTTTGAGCGGCGTCCCGGAGAATATCGAGATCGCCGATGTCGAGAGCTGGCTCCGCAAGCAGCCGGGCGTGAGCGACGTGCACGACCTGCATGTCTGGCCGCTCAGCACCACCTCGGTGGCCTTGACGGCGCATCTCGTGATGCCCGAAGGCCACTCCGGCGACAGCTTTCTCGATGAGCTCGCCGATGAGCTAGAGCACAAATTCGGCATCGCACACAGCACGCTTCAAATCGAGCGAGGTGATGGCCCCGACTGCCGGCTGGGCTCGCCGGGCAAGGTCTGAGGTCGGCTCATGATCGAGATCAAGGCCGCCTTTGGCCCTTGCCTGTCCACTTCCCATATTAGCGTCAGAGGAGACCTGAGATGCCGCAGCCGACCGTCGTCCTTTCCGCGCCGCTTCGCACCGCCATCGGCACTTTCGGCGGCAGCCTCAAGGAGACTCCGGCGACCGATCTTGGCGCGGCGGCCATCGGTGCCGTGCTGGCGCAGACCAAGCTCGATCCCGCCAAGGTCGAGACCGTCGTCATGGGCAATGTCGTCCAGGCCGGCAACAAAATGAACCCGGCCCGCCAATCCGCGATCGGCGGCGGGCTTCCGGTCGAGGTGCCGGCCATGACGGTGAACCGCGTCTGCGGCTCCGGCACTCAGGCGATCGCCTCGGCCGCCCAGGAGATCATGCTCGGCATGATCGACTGCGCGATCGCGGGCGGGATGGAAAACATGGACCGCGCGCCTTACCTCCTGGGCGGCGGGCGCTGGGGTTATCGGCTCGGCAATGCCGAGATTTATGACAGCATGTTGCGCGACGGGTTGAACGACGCCTTTTCCGACGAGCATTCGGGCTGGCATACGGAGGATCTCGTCAAGTCGCGCCAGATCACGCGCGAGCATCAGGACCGCTGGGCCGCGCGCTCGCAGAGGCGCTTCGCGGAGGCGCAAGCCGCCGGCAAATTCGTGGCTGAAATCGTGCCGGTCGAGGTTCGCGAACGCGGCAAGCCCGTGCGCTTCGAAAAGGACGAGCACAACCGTCCCGAGACGATGCTCGACAGTCTCGCCAAGCTGCGCCCTGCCTTCCGCAAGGATGGCACGATCACCGCCGGCAACGCGCCTGGGCTCAATAGCGCCGCAGCGGCGATGATCGTCTCCGAGGCCGGATGGGCCGAGAAGAACGGCCTAACGCCGGCGGCGCGCCTCGTTTCCTATGGCGTCGCCGCCGTGGAGCCCGGCATGTTCGGTCTCGGTCCGGTGCCTGCGGTAAAACAGGCGCTGGCGCGCGCCGGGTGGAAGATTGGCGACGTTGAGCGCATCGAGATCAACGAGGCTTTCGCGGCGATTGCCATCGCCGTCCAGCGCGAGCTGGGCCTGCCCGAGGATATCGTCAATGTCGAGGGCGGCGCGATCGCGCACGGCCATCCGATTGGTGCTACCGGCGCGGTGCTGACGACGCGCCTCCTTCATTCGATGAAGCGCGACGGCATCAAGCGCGGCGTTGTTACGCTGTGCATCGGCGGCGGCCAGGGCATCGCGCTCGCACTGGAAAGCCTCCCGTGAAGCCGCGCATAGAAAAAAAGGACACGCCATGAGCAAGGATTACGCGCAGATCGCCAATGATGTGATAACCGGCGTGGGATTGCTCCGGCAAGGATCGCCCGAGGCGATGAAGGCGTTCGCGTCGCTGGCGAGCGCCGGCACGGCGACGAGCGCCATCGACACCAAGACCTAGGAGCTAATGGCGGTCGCCATCGGCATCGCCACGCATTGCGAAGGCTGCGTTGCCTACCATACGAAAATGGCGCATCAGCATGGCGCGACGAGGGAGGAAGTGCTCGAAACCGTGGCGCTTGCTGTATACATGGGCGGCGGGCCGGCTGCCGTTTTTGGCGGCGATGCCGTGCGCGCCTACGACCAGTTCGCCGGACAACAAAAGAGCAAGTGAGCGCATGGCGGATGATCCGCGGACCCATTGGCCCGAGTTTCTGAGACGGGCGCCGCGCCACCTCTTCTTCACCGGCAAGGGCGGCGTCGGCAAGACTTCGCTCGCCTGTGCCAGCGCGGTCCTGCTCGGCGATGCCGGTCGCCGCGTGCTGGTCGTCAGCACGGACCCGGCCTCCAATCTCGATGCCGTTCTCGAGACGCAACTCGGTGCGCACCCGATAGCAATTAACGGCGCCATCGGCGTCGAGGCGATGAACATCAATCCCGAGCAAGCCGCGCTCGATTATCGCGAGCGTACCGTGGCACCCTATCGCGGCGTGTTGCCGGATAACGAAGTGGCGCTTTTGCAGGAACGTCTATCGGGCGCCTGCACGGTGGAAGTGGCGGCCTTCGACGAGTTCGCCCTGCTGTTGAGCGATCCTGAGAGAACCAATGTCTACGATCACATATTCTTTGATACGGCGCCGACCGGTCATACGCTGCGCCTGTTGGAGCTGCCCGCCGCATGGACTGGGTTCCTGGAAGCTGCGCCCGGCGATGTATCCTGTTTGGGGCCGCTCTCGGGGCTGAAAGCGGCGCGCGAGCGCTACGAAGCCACCGTGCGCGCGCTGGCCGATCCGGCCGCGACAGCGCTGGTGCTGGTTGCGCGGCCCGACCGCGTGGCGCTGATCGAAGCCGCGCGCACCAGCGAGGAATTGCGCGGTCAGGGCCTCACCAATCAGCAACTGGTCATCAATGCTGTGTTCCGGGCGAGCGATGAGGCGGACAAGCTGGCCGCCGCGTTCGAGCGCCGCGGTGCGCGTGCCCTTGCAAAGACACCGCCCGCCTTGAGCGCGCTTCCCCATTCGGAAATACCGTTGCGCGGGCAGAACATCGTCGGACTGAAAGCGCTGCGCAGCTTTCTCTCGAGCGCACCGGAGAAGCTGCCGCCCGCAGCATTGGCAGATGTAGCCTTGCCGCCGGGCATCATGAATTTGCATGCGCTCGTTGACGAGCTTGCCGCCGCAGGGCATGGGCTCGTCATGGTCATGGGCAAGGGCGGTGTCGGGAAGACCACAGTGGCCGCCGCCATCGCGGTTGCGCTGGCCGAGCGTGGCAATCCCGTCAATTTGACCACCACCGACCCGGCGCAGCATTTGATCGAAACCCTCCCTGAGAGCGTTCCGAACCTGAAAGTCAGCCACATAGATCCCAAGGAGGAAGTGCGGCGCTATCGCGCGCGGACGCTGGAGGGCGCGAAGAGCACGAAGTCGGCCGAGCAGCTCGCCTTGCTGCAAGAGGAGCTGCAATCCCCCTGCTACGAAGAGGTCGCGGTGTTTCAGGCATTCTCGCGTGCGGTGATGTCGGGGCGCAGCGAGCTTACCGTCATCGACACGGCCCCAACGGGGCACACGCTGCTGTTGCTCGACACCGCCGGCAACTACCATCGCCAGATGACCCAGAATGCGCCGGCGATGGGGCGAATCCACACGCCGTTGATGATGCTTCAGGACAGCGCCTACACGAGAATTCTGATTGTCGCGCTCCCCGAAACCACGCCTGTTCTGGAGGCGACCGCGCTTCAGGATGATCTTCGCCGCGCGGGCATCGAGCCCTATGCCTGGGTGATCAATGGCAGTCTCGCCGCCGCGCAGCCGCACGATCCGCTACTCCGCTGCCGTGCCGCCGCGGAGATTCCGCAGATTGCCAACGTAAAAGAGAGGCTGGCCCAGCGTGTTGCCCTCGTGCCCTTCCAGGCGGAGGAGCCCGTGGGCGCGGCGCGCCTTATGGCGCTGACCGCTGCATCGCGCTCTCGCTAGGAACTATTCGTCCGCGTTTTGGTAGGGCTCATCATTACGAGGCTTTCTCGAAATCGTTATCGACCAGTGCCCAGTTTGACCCCGGTTGGTCCACCACCGATGTGGAAAGTTGGGCCGGCCGAGGCATCACGAATGTCCGCAACGGGTCATTCGCGTCGATTTCGTGATGTCCGCGCAAGGTCCGCTGTGAATGCAGAACCGGTCGCAAGCGTGGCGCAGGCCCTAATCGCATTTGTGCCAAGAACGGACATGACTTCATGTCGCCTGTTGACAGTGAGCCCGTCGGGCCATCGCTGCGGCCCCCTTACTTTTCATCTCTTCTGAAACCTTACGCTCGATCGTGTGTCGAGGTTCGGGGGGAGCGGGCTAAAATCATTACTTCCCGCGAGCATCGGACGAATCGTATCCAGTTCTTTTATGACGAAATCGAATAAGGCGCGCACACGTGGTGTACGCTTCATGTCCGGGTGCATAAGCAAATAGAAAGGCGTGACGACGTCCCGTATCGGACCCAGTACCCTCACCAGATCGCCATCGTCGTCGCCCGCAACGATCGGCAGGAGGGCGATACCTGCTCCCGATTTTACCGCCAACAGGAGTGTCGAGAGACTGCTGCTGCGGGCGGCGACCTTGGCATCGGACGCAACCGACTGAAGCCACCGAGCGGCTTGGTGCGCGCTCATCTCGCCATCGAACTTGATAACAGAATGATGGCCGATATCCTCCGGTCGCAAGATGCGCCCATGGCGCTCGATATAGGATCGGCTGGCATAAACGGCCCAGGGTGAGTCCGCTATTTTGCGGCCGACCAGTGATTTGTCCTCGGAGCCTGCGGCGCGGATCGCGATATCCGCTTGCCCTTTGGAGAGATCGAGTGACCGGTCGCTCATGACGAATTCGAGCCTGAGCCCGGGATAGGCTGCGGTGAATTTATCGATCAGGTGCGAGCGCATCAGCCGATAACCGAGAGTTTCCGGGCAGGTCACTCTCACGACGCCTTTAAGCTCCTTCTCGGAGGCGCCGATTTGGCGTCCGAACGCGGCAACAGCATCTTCGACGCGCTCGGCATAAGCTCGCATTTCGATTCCGAATTCGGTTAGCCGGTAGCCGGTCGGATGGCGCTTAACAAGATGACGGCCGAGCCGCGTCTCGAGCTCCGCCAAGCGCCGGTGAACCGTTGATTGACTCACGCCGAGCGCCTTGGCCGCGCCCAATGTGCTGCCGCTGCGCGCGACCGCCAAAAAGTGCTTCAGGTCGTTCCAGTCGAACATCCGTTGCACCTTATGCACTTTTGAACTGGCATTTCGCAATCTTGGCGCTACCGGCCCGGGCGGCATTATGCACAAATTGTGCCCGGTCAACAGAAGGAAGGGCTATCGATACAACGCATCTTCTTCACATTCGCTGTCACGCAGTCTTCAGGCCAAGAGGATCATGTGCATTTAAGGGCATTGGGATAAGTCGGAATCTATGCTCATGATCTGGATGATCGGGCGAACTATAGAACCAAGTTACTTGGTCTCTAGCAAGCGGATAAGACCGGCAAGACGCTCGCTTTCCGCGTGGATGATCGAAAGCAACGGATATCCATCCATGCCGATGGCGAACAAGGCATCGCCTTTTCTGGCTAGGGGAGTGGAGCACGCGGACGCACTCGACGCGCTCGCAGCTCAACTCGGCCGCAAAGACATCAGGGTGGTTCGCGGATCGCGTGCGCTCGCTGATGAACGACGCGTCAAAGATCTGATCGCGCTCGACGATCCGGCGGGCAACCGCGTGGAAATCTTCCATCGAGCGGAGCAGGCATCCGATCTCTTCGTGCCCGGCCGGAATATCTCGGGCTTCCGCATAGGACCGCTCGGAATGGGACACCTCGTTCTGCAGACAGCCAATGTCGATGAGATGCAGCGCTTCTATCGGGAAGCCCTCGGATTTCATGTCAGCGACTACTACTTCCAGCCGTTCACGGCCTATTTCCTTCACGTCAATCGGCGCCACCACAGTCTTGCTTTTGTGCAGACCGGTGAAAACGCCGCTCACCACCTCATGCTCGAACTATTCAGCTTCGACGACGTTGGGCAGGGCCTCGATCTCGCTGCAGCAGAAGAAGGTCGCGTGGCGGTCAACCTCGGACGGCACGCAGGTGACTATTTGACCTCGTTCTACATGCGAAATCCATCGGGATTCATGATTGAGTACGGGTGGGGTGGACGAATCATCGAACCAGATGCGTGGCATGCGGCCGAGCGCCGCGAAGGACCAAGTATATGGGGACACGATCACGATGGCCTTCAGCCCGAGCAACGCGCAAGCGCCCGCAATCTGCGGCTCGATCTTGCGGCTAACGGGTTCCGTAGGCCGGTTCAAGTTATCGAAGGCAATTACGAGCTCGTGCCAGGCGTTTGTCCATGGTGGACGGCATCAAGTGCCAAGCCGCCATTTGACGATCCAGTGTAGGTCGAAGGAGAAAAAACATGGACGCTTACAAGGGCGGATGTTCCTGCGGGTCGGTCAGGTTCGAACTCGACGATCGCCCCCTTTGGGTGTTGGCGTGTCACTGCGACGCTTGCAAGAAAAGGACGGGCAGCGCGTACGGCGTGGCCGTCATGGTCGACAACAAGGGTGTGAAAGAATTCGCAGGAGAGACGCGAACCTACATGCGAGTGGGCGACAGCGGGAACAAGGTCCGCTACGAATTCTGTCCAAAATGCGGCACCACGCTGCGCTGGCACGTGGATATCGTCCCGCAACGCCAGGCCTTTGCCGGGGGCGCATTCGACGACATGAAAGCGCTCAAGGTCATCGCGGAGATGTATACCGACGAGGCAATGCCTTGGGCACGGATCGGATGCGAACTGTCGCGACCGCAAGCGCCCGACGATGCATTTCGGAATCTGATGATCGCAAAGGCGAGATCGTCGCGATAATCCGGCGATGATCGATCGAATGGCGTCAATAAGTGCTCACCGATCCTGACGTGTCGCTCGCTTGCCTCCATTGGCTTCAATCGGGTCGATCGCGGTATGCCTCGGTTGGAGGGCGCGGGTGGTAATGCAGAAGATGCAACATGTCTTGGCAATCACTGGTGGCACGTGCTTCGCTGCTGGATGCGCGATAGCTGCATCGGCCAATGTGTTCGCTCCCCGCTGCAAAGCTTTTGAAAATTGGGGTGGAGCCTTGCTGCTCGTTGGTGCTGCACTCCTCGGACTTGCCGTGCCGACAATCTAGAATGGCTTTCCCCCTGACGTCCGCTTTGGGTCAAACCCTGTAAGTCTCAGAACGAGGATATCTTTACCGGTTTACGTCCGAAAGCGGACATGACCACAAGGGATTTGCAGCCAAGAGATCGACGCGAGGTGCGAATGACAAGACCGTGAGAAAAATCACCGCGTCTCGTTCCATGTTTTGTAGCCGGTACCCAAATGAATTCCGCAAATGAAATCCGGCGAGCGGTATATGATTCTCCTGCGAATAGAGAACCTACGCCGCAGCGCTGGAGTGCATACTCCCATGGAAGACGAGAAGTTTCTTCCCTTTTCCCTGCCCGCGATCTGCCGGAAGAAGGTGAGCATTGCGTTTGATGGCGGGCTGCTGTCGTCGAATGGTGGCGTTCTCGTGCTGCGCGACGTGGAGCGGCGCGTCGGGCTCGCCGTGCGGTTGGCCGGATGCCTGACGGATCGGCGTGATCCCTCGCGCACCGAGCATGAGCTTGTCGAGATGCTGCGGCTACGGATGTTCCTGATCGCCGCGGGCTATGAGGACGCCGACGACTGCGACAGTTTGCGCACCGACCCCGTATTCAAGATGGCAGTGGGGCGGCTTCCGCAGAGCGGGAACGCGCTGTGCTCGCAACCGACCATGTCGCGACTGGAGAACGCGCCGTCGAAGATCGAGATCGCGAGAATGATGGCTGCTATGGTCGATCTGTTCTGCGCGAGTTGGGCGCGCCCGCCCGCCGCGATCACGCTCGACATCGATGATACGCTCGACCGGGTCCACGGAGGCCAGCAACTCTCGCTCTTCAATGCGTATTACGACGAACGCTGCTTCCTGCCGATCCACATCTATGAGGCCGGTTCCGGCAAGCCGGTTGCCGTCATCCTGCGCGAAGGCAAGACACCCGGCGGGTCTGAAGTCCGCACCGTCATCAGGCAGGTGATCCGCCACATTCGGAAGATCTGGCCGAAGACCCGCATCTGCTGGCGCGGCGACAGCCACTATGCCCGTCCCGAGGCCATGGATTGGTGCGAGGAAAACGACGTTGATTACGTCTTCGGGCTTGCCGGGAACGATGTGCTGTATGCCCAGATCCGCATCGTCGCCGACGATCTCTGCGTGCGCCGCGCCGAGACCGCCGAGGCGAAGCTCCGAACTTGGACAGAGTTCCGCTACGCCGCCAAAAGCTGGACCCAGCCACGCCGCGTCGTAGCCCGTCTCGAAGCCACCACGCAAGGCTTCGATGCGCGCTATATCGTCACGACGCTCGAAGGCTCGCCCGGGCATCTCTACGAGACGGTCTACTGCGCGCGCGGCCAGGCCGAGAACTTCATCAAGCTGCACAAGACCCAACTCGCCTCGGACCGGACCTCTTGCCGCAGCCCACGCGCCAATCAGTTCCGGCTCATTCTCCATACCGCCGCCTACTGGCTGCTGCACATCATGCGCGCCGCCGCGCCCAAGCGCTCGTGCTGGAAAACTGCAGAGTTCGCGACGTTACGGCTTCGCTTGATCAAGATTGCTGCCCGCGTGGTCGAGGGAAGCGCCCGCATCCGCGTCTGGTTGCCGACGGCTTGTCCGGACGCAGCAATCTTCCGTTTGCTCGCCGGACGCTTTGCCGCCGCGGGTCCATGAACCCTGGGGCGCTGTTGCCCCGCCGAGCCCACCCCGCAACCCCCAACCGCGACACAATCAGGACCGGCATCAGCGTCGTAAGCGACGCCACCCATCGGCGCGATCCCATCCACAAAGCCGACCGCGCTCGGCAATATCGCGCAACGTTGATGAATACGTCAGGCTAAAAATGATGTGACAAAGAACGGCCCTGCTCGGGGGACGGGCAGGGCCAAAGGAGGGAGAATTGTCACGCTCCGGCGGAAGCATGACGCGTGTTTGTCGCATGTTTTGTGACATTGCTTCTTGATCCAAATCAATCTAATGCATTCTGCCCGCGCCAGAACCAGCCCGAATTGGCATTGATGACCGCAGCGATCATCACATAGACGCGGTGCTCCGACTCACAGCGATCCTTGGATGCGTCAGGGCCTAAGCGACCGCACCCCATAAAACGAAAAGCCCCGCCACGGGGGAGGTGGCAGGGCTCCGCGTATCAGCACTGAGCTACTGGATGTCATAGAAGAGCAGGCCGACAAGTAATATGTGGGCGCACTTAACGTTCTGGCGCAAGGGGAACCGATGAAAAAGCGTGACAAATATTCGCCAAATCCCCGATGAAAAAGATGGCGGTAAACGGGATTTCGAGACTAACTATTTTTTCCGAATTTGAGTTTGCGATCGCTCGCCAAGCGCGGGAGCGCGGCCCATGTCAGACGAGAGGAAAATCATTCGCTGCGAACAATGCGGAAGCGATCGGTTCGTCCTCCCCGATAATCCCGAGCCGGATGACACGATCGCCTGTTGCGAGTGTGGTGCCGATGAGCGGTACGGCGAAGCGATCTACAGGGCAATCAAGCTTGCCGCGGAGCCGCTCAGCCGAATGATCGAAGATGCCTTTCAGGATGCGGGCTCGACCCAGCGGCCCGCGCAGGACCTTGTCCGCCGGATCAAACCTTTCGGCGGGTAGGCTTTACGTTTCAACCGGCCATTCGGGGGATCCGGGAACAATCTTCATAGGAGCATTCAAAATGCGTCCGGACAACAATGGCGCCAGCACCGCCATTACCAAACTTCGATTCGATCAAGCAATGCTTGCTCGTCTGCAAGCTCAGCATAAGCGCTATGTATTGGCCCAGCGCGATGCCGTGCGCACGATGTTGCGGCAATGCGATTTAAGCGGGCTCGATTTCCGCGGCATGGACTTCACGGACGCGGAACTGGTCGCCTGTAACTTCGCGGGCGCTGATTTGCGCGGGGCCATTTTCCGCCGCGCCAATATATTCGCCGCGAATTTCGACAATGCGAACCTTTCCGGAGCCGATTTCGAGCGTGCCGATATGCGGGGCGCGAGGTTCGACCGCGCCGATCTTACGGGCACCCAGATGTCCGGCACAGACATGCGTCAGGCCAGCATCATTTCGGAGGAAGTCACGATCGACGATGAGCGCGGCAGCAGGTTTGTCGGCGCAATGCTGCGCGGCACCAACATGGGCGGCGCCAAACTCAAGGCGGCGGATTTCAGCGGCGCGTTCGTGGAAGCGACCAACTTCGCCGGGGCCGATCTGCGCGGCGCGGGCTTTCGCGGCGCCGAACTCATCGACCTCAACATGACCGGTGCACGGCTTGCGGACGCCGACCTGCGCGGCGCCATCGTCAGCGCAGATACTTTGAAAAATCTCGAACTCAGCGGCGCCCATGTCAGCAAGGCAAGATTGACGCCCGATGCGCTCAAGAGCCGCCTCCATAAGCATGATCTCTGGGCATCCAGCGACGGCCGCAAAGGGCAGCAGGCAGACTTCACCGGCTGCGACCTTACCGATGTCGATTTATCCGGCGCCAATCTCGTAGCCGCCAAACTGGAGCTTTCGCTCCTCGTGCGGGCACGGCTATGCGGCACGCTGTTAATGGCCGCGAAACTCACGGGCGCCAACCTGCAAGGCGCCGATCTCGCCCAGGCCGACCTGCGGGGAGCCGATCTGCTCGATGCAAACCTGCGAGACGCCAATCTTGACCGAGTCAAACTCGGCGCTCTTCCCGGCACCAGGCTGGTAACAGTCATGCCGGCTGAGATGGGGTCCTCATGATGCTTACCCTTCTCTTCACTGTTCGTGAGTCTTGCCCCGGGCGGCCGAGGCGAAAATGCCGACAAAACATATGACAGCCGAGACCGAAAAAGCGATCTTCATACTTTCAACGAAGAGATCGTAGTTTGCAGGAGTTATCTCCGCCTTGCCGAGGTACAAGGAGAAGAGCAAAAGGACAAGTCCGAGGCTCAAGGCTTGACCTGTCAACCGCATCGTGCCGAGTGTCCCCGAGGCCACGCCGTAGAATTTCCTGGCAACGGAACTCATCACCGCATTCGTATTCGGCGAACTGAAGAACCCAAACCCCGCGCCGAGCACGAACTGGCTCGCAAAGACCCACTCGAGATTGGCATTTCTGCCCAAGAAGGCGAGCATCGATAGACCGACGGTGGTCAACGCCATCCCGATGGACGACACCACCCGCGGCTCGATCCGGTCCGAAAGGTTACCGGCGATCGGGGAACAAATCACCATGATCACCGGCTGCGTGATCAAGATGAGACCGGTGTACTCCGCCGTTAAGCCGTCGATGTACTGCAAATAAAGGCTCAGTAGAAAGGTCGCTGCGAAAGTGGCGCTGTAGTTGATCAATGCGGCCAGGTTTGAAAGAACGAACATGGTGTTGCTTCGGAAGAATTCGATCTTCATGACGGGGAATTCCTGACTCGCTTCCCATCGTACAAATGCGGCGAATCCGGCTAGCGCCACGGCGATCAGCCCGAATCCCCACAGGGCCGGCATGATCGAGAACGCATATATGAGAACCACCATCCCGATGACGTAAAAGAGCGAGCCGACATAGTCGAACTTCTCGCCTCTCGCTTCAGCCCATTCTCCTTTCAGTCCCAAGAAGACCACGGCGGAGATTATTATGCCCAGCATAGCATTGATAAGGAACGCGCCCTGCCAGCCAAAATGCTGCGTCACCAAGCCGCCGATCAGCGGACCAACCGACAGCCCCGTGTAAACAGACGCGACGCTGAAACCCAAAGCCCAGCCCCTTTCCTCCACCGGATACACCGATGTCAGGATTGCCGTGGATGGTCCGAAGATCATGGCGCCGCCAAGCCCCTGCAGGGCTCTGAATGCAATAAGCCATCCTCCTGACGGCGAGACCGCGCACAGGATCGAGGCGGCGGCATCGATGACAATGCCGATCTGGAAAATTCTCTTCCTGCCTCTTATGTCGGCCAGACGGCCGAAGGGCACCAGAAAGGCGGCGGCTGCGAGAAGATATACGGTGGCCACCCAGTTCAGTGAAACGGCATCGAGGGCGAGCTTTGCGCCGATCGTCGGAAGGGCAATATTGATCGAAGACGACGTGAAAGGGGTTAGGAACGAACTCATCATCGCGACCAAGAGCACGACTGTCTTGCTCGCTTCAGCCGTAGGGATAGCAGTCGAGCCAGTCATTTCTTGCTGCGCCTTGAGCCAATCTCGATTCGCTGTTTGGACAAACGGAGGAAATAGCACCGGACAAGTCCGCTAGCCCGGCTTATTCACGACGGCAGCGATTTTAGGTTGGCGGATGTAGCGTAAGCTGATGATTGTACGCATGATTCTGTTGCTGAGACAGGGTCAATCCCGCGATCACGGAGCGCCACACCCGCCATGGACGAAGATATCGGTCTGCAAAACCGCTTGGATTGCACGTCGCAGTTCTCTTTCGTTAGGTGGCGAATGTAGAATCATCGCGCCGGCTCGCGCTGCCTGTACTCTGCTCGCCGGATGGATAGTGATCGCCAATATGATCGCGGGTTGTAAGATATTCCGACGCCGGAGGCTGTCGACGACCTCGATTCCTCGCGCGCTCGTGTTCTGAAAAATGACCAGAATGCGGCTCGCGTTCGCAACGGGCTGATCATGCAGACATTCCGCTGCTCCTGGATAGGCTGTTGCAGTGAGCCCGTAAGCTTCGAGCAGTATCTTAAGGGAATCGCAGACTGCCGGGTCCTCGGCAATGATGACGGCTGGAATATCCGGACTATCAGGCATGAAATCGGCCTCGGCGGCAAAATTGTAGTCTGTTGCGCCTGATGATTTGGCGGCCGATAAAATGCGCTCGCCTTGACCTTGCCCCCGATCTGCCCTCGATCATAAGCAGAATCCGTTCTGGTTATGCCCCTTGTGGGGGCGGGTTGCAAACTGTGTTGGGGTGAGGCCGTTGAGGCTCGTGTGCGGGCGCTCGGTGTTGTAATCGATCCTCCAGGTTTCGATGATCCGGCGCGCCTGCTTGAGGCTGGGGAAGAGATGCTCGTTGAGGCATTCGTCGCGCAGCCGTCCGTTGAAGGACTCGACGAAGCCATTCTGCATCGGCTTGCCGGGCGCGATGTAATGCCATTCGACGCAGCGCTCCTGCTGCCAGCGCAGTATGGCGTGCGAGGTCAGCTCGGTGCCGTTGTCGCTGACGATCATGCACGGCCGCCCGCGGCCCTCGACCAGACGATCGAGCTCGCGCGCGACGCGAACGCCGGAGAGCGAGTTGTCGGCGACGAGCGCCAGGCATTCACGGCTGAAGTCGTCAACCACGGCCAGGATGCGGAAGCGGCGACCGTCGGCGAGGGTATCCATGACGAAGTCGAGCGACCAGCGCTGGTTCGGGGCTTGCGGGATCGCCATCGGCGCCCGCGTGCCCAAGGCGCGTTTCCTGCCGCCGCGCCGGCGCACCGTGAGCCGCTCCTCGCGGTAGATCCGGAACAGCTTCTTGTGGTTGACCGCCACGCCCTCGCGCACCAATAAGATATGCAGGCGGCGGTAGCCGAACCGGCGCCGCTGCGATGCCAAAGCACGAAGTCGTTCCCGTATCCCGGCATCATCCGGGCGGCGTGAGGCGTAGCGGTAGGTCTTTGGCGCCAGATCCACCAGCCCACAGGCACGACGCTGCGAATAGCTCTTCTCTTCGATCGCCCAGGTCACGGCTTTCCTCCGCAAGCCGGGCGTCAGAAGTTTTTTCCGAGCATCTCTTTCAGCGTCGCCACATCGAGCGCCGATTCCGCCAGCAGCTTCTTCAGCTTCCGGTTCTCTTCCTCGAGAGCCTTCAGCTTGCGGGCGTCCGACACCTCCATCCCGCCATACTTCGAACGCCAGTTATAGAAAGTCGCATCGCTGATCCCATGCCGGCGACAGACATCCGCCGCAGGCATCCCAGCCTGATGCTCCTTCAAAATCCCGATGATCTGCTCTTCCGAAAACCGTGACCGCTTCATCGTCCGTCTCCTGATCGACGGACTCTAACCTCAAATCGGGGGCGTTTCAGGGGGCAAGGTCACCGCCCATCTGATGGCGACCTACTCCAACGGCATGTCCGCCCTTCAGCTCAAGGGACAGCTCGGCATGTCATATCGCGCCGCCTGGCTCCTCGCCCAGAAGCTCCGGCGCTCCATGGTCGACACCGGACGCGAGCCGCTCGAGGGGGTCGTCGAGATCGACCAGGCGGAGATGCCGTTCCGCGACGGCCAGAGCCAGTTCGATCCCAACAAGAGCGGGAAGATCCTCGTCGTGGGCGCCGTCGAGGTGTACGACCGCACGCGGCGGACGCCGCAAAAGCCGCTAAAAATCGGCGCGAAGTATCTCGACACGCGGTCGGGCGGCGTCCGGCTGCAGGCCATCCCATCCAACGCGGCCGAGCACATCCACGCCTTCATCCGCGCCAACATCAAGCCGGGGACGACCCTGCTCTCCGACGGGCACAAATCCTACCTCGACCTCAAGGGCTATCGGCACGATCCGCGCGTGGTCGGCAAAATGGCCGGCCGCGTCGTCCTGCCCTGGATCCACCGCGTCTTCTCGCTGATGAAGCGGTGGGGCCTCGGCACCTATCACGGCCTTCGCCGCCGGCACGTCGACACCTACCTCAACGAGTACGTCTTCCGCTACAACCGGCGCTTCTACCGGCACGTCTCCTTCGAGACCATCCTCGGGCTCGCGGCGAACCGGCCGCCGATCAGCCGGTGGGACATCGTCGGCCGGGTCAATCCGCGCATCGGGAGGCCGATCAAGCGCAAGAACCCGCGGCGGCGGCGCACGGCCGCTGGGATGCGCCAAGACCGCATCCCTTCGCGGCCGGCCGAAGTCGAGGAGATCCCGTTCTGACGGTCGCCGCATGGGCTAACGCCATGCCCCTTCCAGATGCCGGCGTCACGAAGAGAAAGGCCGATGCCATCCCGACCCGCTTGTCTTTAGACTATCGCTTGCCCGCAGTTTCTTGGAGCGCGCGCGCCAGATCCGCCGGGAGGGCCGTGGATGTGCTGACGAGCTTGTCCCAATTATAGGGACCGCACCCGCCAGCGCGCGGCTTATCCCGTTGTCCTAGCTAATCTATTAGTTGATGCTGTGTGGATTGGTCGGGCCGGGAACCCGAAGAAGTCGCTCGTCGAACGCGAAGGGCTGATGCGTCCGTAGGATCTTTATGCGCCGAGCGTCTGCGTGCGCATGGTTGATGACGATGTTCCTGTCGGGGATATCCGGCAGCGGGACGATTGCGGACGGCACCCGCAGCAGCGGCGTTCTGTTCGACCTTATCCATTCGTCGCCGAGACTCCTGGTGACGACCACGTCGTCCCGCCAATTGGGAGGCAGCGCTGAAAGTTCCACTTCTTCTTCCGCGACCCCATCTGGGACTTCGTAAGCGACGACGGCAAGTGGCGGAAGGAGGGCCGGATCCTCAACGTGGACCAGACGTTCCAGCAGCGTCAAGGAAGGCGCGCTGGAGCTGTACGAGACAGTCCGCCCCTTCGAGTGCCATCGCCCAGCCGCGAGCATGCCGCCCGTGCCGTTGAAGGAGCCCAACAGCGATGCGTTGCACGATCGCCACAAGATCATCACGCCGCGGCGCCCCAGGCGAGGTTGGTCAGCATCTCGCGCACGACCTCGGCGCCATGCTCGTTTTGCGCGGCTTCGAGCGGCGTCATCCCGTCCAGCAGCCGGAGCGGCTTTCGCAGCCAAATCCGAGCCTTCTCCTTGTCCTCGAGAGCGAGTTCGGCCTGAAGCTGGATGCTGAGGAGACGCAGCGCCCGCTCCGTCTCGACCGTGTTCAGACGCTCTTTTTTCTGGATCCTATGGCGGAGCGTGCGAGCGGGGATGACGCCGGATAGCTCTTGATCCGAAAAGCCTGCTTCCCGCATCGCGCGGTAAGCCCGCAGCGGAAGACCTTCGACCACCAGTTGGGAGAGGTCTGCCTCTGAGCGAATCGGATGCCGCAGCGTCTTCGCCCCTCCCAGACGGTCATAGATGGCCTCAATCACAGGTGCAGGAATGGACATCGGCAGTCTCCGGCAATTTGCCTATTTATTTGCGGCGATTTGCCAAGAAGTCAAGCCCCGCCTCGCTGGGAAAGCGCCAGAACCCCTACTTTACATCTAAAGGTTGTGGGTGCCAGCTCGTTTGGCGCTGGCACCAGTTCTCCAACCTGGGACAACAGCATAAGCCACTGCCGGCGTGTCGATTGCCGCGAACTTCTTGCAGAAAGCGGGACTTGAGCTGCTGCTGGTTCCGCAGACACCGAGTTAGGTGTTTTATGGAATTGGAGGTGGGTCATGGATCGACGGAGATTTACGCGAGAGTTCAAGCTTGAGGCTGTACGTCTGATCAAGGAACGCGGGGTGAGCGTTGCGCAGGCCTCGCGCGATCTGGGCGTGCACGGGACGGTGCTGCGCAACTGGGTAAGGGCGTTCGGCGACGATCCGGAGCATGCCTTTCCGGGCCACGGGCAGATGAAGGTCGAGCAGGCCGAGATCGCGCGGTTGAAGCGCGAAGTGGCGAAGCTCAAGGCCGAACGGGACATCCTAAAAAAAGCCGTGGCCTATTTCGCGAAGGAATCGACGTGAAGTTCGGGTTCATCGCGAAGCGCCGGGGGGGCGATCGGGTGATAAGCTACGATCGACACCGGCGGAAAGCGCTTGCCGGATCCTCGGCGATGCGGACCACGATCGAGCCACAGCTCCTGCTGCCGCTACCGCCGCCGGTCTCCGGCATAGCCAACCGGTCGGACAAGGCGCGGCGTCATCGGCCGCGCGCGAAATCGCCCCGGAAGAGCGCTTAGGACGCCATCGATGGCGAAACCGAAGCTTCGGCGCGGTCGGCTGTCAGCGACTCCTTCGGCGGCCGCTTCGCCGCCCCAGGAAGGGTTGTAAGTGCCGGAGGAATAATCCCTCACTGAAGCGACCGGGTATTCCGGTTGCGCCGGAGTAAAAATCCGGCAGCAGGTAGCCCTTTGCATCACCCCCGCGCCAACCCACCACAAGTGCGCGAGTGAAATAGGTAGAAGTTGAAATGAAAGCCACTCCAACACGTTCGATCTGTTTGGCCATCCTGCTTTGTGGGTCGGTCCCATCCCAAGCCTTCGCATGGGGCGCCGAAGGCCACCGCATCGTCGCCGAGATCGCAGAGCAATACCTCGAGCCCGCCACCGCCCGGCAGGTCCGCGATCTCCTGGCGCTCGATAACGCGACCACTTTGGCCGAGGTTGCCAACTGGGCGGACCAGATTCGGCCGCTGCGACGGGACACAGCGCCGTGGCACTTCGTTGACATCCCGATCAGCGCGAGCGGATACGACCACGCGCGAGACTGCCCGCACGACGATTGCGTGGTAGCCAAAATCGAGCAATTCGCGGCCGAGCTTCACAACCGCGAGCTACCCCCTCGGATGCGCCTCGATGCGCTCAAGTTTGTTGTCCACTTCGTTGGCGATGTGCATCAACCGTTACATGCGAGTGACGACGGCGACCGTGGCGGGAATGACATCAAGGTGGAGTTCCTGGGCCGCCGGACCAATCTGCACGCGGTATGGGACACGGGCATTCTCGCGCTGGCCGTCCAGGGCGATGAGCGCGCCTATGCCCTGCGCTTGGAGCACTCAATCACGCCGGCCGACTTGGCGCGGTGGCGCGGCGGCTCCCCTATCGATTGGGCGAACGAGAGCCATGGGATCGCGGTGCGGGTGATCTATGGCGAGCTGCAACACGCACCGGGCCCGTTGCCGGAAAGCTACGAGCAGGCGGCGCTGCCAATCGTCAATGAGCAGCTCGAGAAGGCCGGGGTGAGGCTGGCGGCGACGCTCAACGAGGCACTGTGAGGAGCCTTTATGGGGCCCGCATCGGCAGGGCACGTTTCATCGTTTGGTAACGCACCGCCGATAGGGTGCTCTCCGGCCTCATGCTAAAGAGGCAAACCCAGAAGACGAGCCCCGCCGAGGCCCAACCCCGGCGGGGCATTTCCTTAATGGGGCACGTACTTTCCCGCATAGAAGCGCGCCCTTTAGGCGGCATCGTCTCCAATGGAAAATCGAGCAGCCATCTTACGCCGCAAAATCGCGCTCCTACGAGGCTATCTGCGCGAAGGCCTGGAGGCGGAGCCGGCCGCGATCCATCTTCGCGATATTGGGGAAACCGACGCGACCGCACATTATTTCCAACTGTCCCCCAGGTCGATCAGCCGCCAGAGATTCACGCGCATCTCGGGGGGCATCGCCTGCTGGATCGCCAGGAGACGCTCGCCGGCCTCTCTGTGCTTGGACATCAAGCCACGCATTTCGCGCTCGATGAGTTTGCCTTCGGCGCTCTTCGCTGATTGGCGCCGCGCGCCAAATTCTTTTAACTGCACCTTTATTTCGAGCATCACTTTTTGCGTGGCAAGCGCCAGCGTGAAGAGATCGGTTCGGCCTTCGAACCCCGTGGAGGCGTTTTCGATGACGCCCTGGCCATCCTGGCTCTTATCGAAGCCGAGATCGTTGTCGTTGTCGGCCTTGCGCGCCATCGCTTCTAAATGTCCAAGTCAATGACGACTGTCAGTTCACGCTTTCGCCTTCTTTTCGTGCTGTGCGCCGCAACTCCGCCACGGCGTTTAGCACGGCTTTGAAAAATCGGTGCCCGTCCGCGTCGCCCTCGGCCAACAATTCGTCGGCACGCTGAGCCGCAATCAACTCTGCATCCTCGCCGTGCTCTTTGATGAGGATGTTAGCCGCGCGCCAAGAATCGGGATCGGCGATCAATTGCGTGCGCTTTCCGTTCCGGGACACGGTAGAACGCGCCAGGAATTGGGACAAGCTCCGCGTCCGACACTAGTTACTGTGGTCCGGCGGCCTTTCGTCGCGGCTGCCCTCTTCCTCGTCGATCTCGGCGAGCAGCAAGAGCGAATCCTTCACCGCCGCGTCTGCGGCTTCTTCGGCGCGGCGACGATATTGGGCCGCGCGCTCGCGCAGGGCTTTCGCATCCATGATTCCGTTTTCCGTAGTCGTAAGTTTCAGTCGGAGACGGTGGCGCTGCCTTGATCTAACGCAATGTCCGCACCCACTTTCCTTGTGCGCCCGGTGCGGTAGAATGCTGCCTTTCGCGGCCCCGAATAGGGACCTGGAGTACGCGCCATGCGGCTGCATCAAGGCCCGGCGCCGCGCCTACACAAGAACGTTAAGCGGGGCGACGATGCCTACCCTAACGCCACTCGAGTTGCGAGAGATGTCTCGCCGTTTGCGCGTCGCTGCGCACGCTATCGACGATCTCATGCTGAAACGCCAGGTCGCGGAAGCTGCGCTTACTCTCGCCGAGCTAGCGGAAGCGCTAGACCGTCAGGGCGACGAGCGCTGACACCCGGCGAGGCTTCTTTTTCGCCGATGCGCGTTAGCGGTGCGCTTTGGGACCATAAAACGGAAAGCAGCCCCCTTCGTCAGCCCTCGGATGCGGGCACGGCTCGCCTTCGCCAGATGCTAGGCAGGATCTCGCGCGGGGCCAATTGGAGCAAAACGCGATACCGGCTCCACAGTTATCTGGAGCCGTCACTTTCAGGCCCGTATTTCATGGCGGCCCAACCGGGCAGCGGGAACCCTTGTGCGTCCAAGTAAAGGTCCGCCTGATCGTAGGGACTTGCGATCACTTTCCCGGTGCAGGGACCGTAGCCGGGGCATTGACCAAAGCCCGCGCATGACGAAAGCGCGAGACTAACGCCAATAAAAAACGTGGATCGTGCTGCCATGCCGCAAATAATGCTCTCAATTGGTATTCTCGTCACGCCACGAAAATGTGAGGGCGCGTCGGCGATCACCTATGGGCGCTCCCAATCGGGATCGTAGTACGGACAACACCCTTCCTCGTCAGCCTTGGGGTGCGGGCACGGCTCGCCGTCGCCCGCGCGCAGATCGGGCAGGGCTCGCATTGCTTGATCGCGGCAGCGGTTTTGCGGCTCACGGTTCTATAACGCGGCGCCCCAGGATATGCCGAGCCCGATGATCTCCAGGGGCTCGCTCAGAGTAGTGCCCCGCGGCGCGATTCTCGCGGCGGGGATTACTTTTGTCAGTTTGCGATCGGGCCCGCCAACTCGCGCAGCATAACCGTGACTCCATTTTAAGAGGGGTGCGCTTTCCTATGGCCATCCCTACCAAAGGGTTTTTCGATTTGAAGGAGCCATACGATGATGATGATTTTTCCGATTATCAGTCGCCTGTTCAAGGATCGCTCTGGCGTCACCGCGATCGAATACGGTCTGATTGCGTCGCTCATCGCGGTCGCCATCATTGTCGGCGTCTCGGCGGTTGGCACCAACCTAAACACCACATTCAACACCGTCAGCAGCAGCCTCTGATCTGAGGCGGTCCCATCTGGGCGAAATTCAGCCCGCTACAGTGAGGCGCGGTCGACAAGCTACTTGTCGATCTCGGCATCGGCGAGGGTGGGGCCATTGGGAATTGGGTGCGTTCCCGACCCGAGTTTCCTTGGGCGCCCAGCCGATGCCAGCCGCATCCTTTCCTTTCGCACGTCGATGATCTTGCCGCTAGAAGCCGTCGCGATAGGCAAAGAGGTCGACGTGATCAAGAGAGCGGCGGCGATCCCGGCTTTGATAGGAAGGGCCTGAGCAGAGAGGTCGGAGCCGCGTACTCTAGCAGCGATGAGTACTAGCGGCGGCGATCGCGAACACAGTGGCCCTTGATGTAATGGCCGTTCCGGTCCCGGTGTCAGCGAACGTACTGTGCATGCGGCCCGCATTTGACGGCGACCTCCACAATGCTCGGTGAGGTTCGATCGTTCATTCCGTTTGCGCCACCAATGAACGCTGCTGCCGGTAGCGGAGCAATGGCCAGACCGATGACGCTAATGATTGCCAGGTGAGCTAACCGCAAGTCGTCCTCCTCGTGCTTAAACCGATATTTCCTCGATGCCCGAGGGGTCGCGGGAAATATGTTCTCATTTGGTTTTATGGGCAAGGAGGTCGGAAGGCCCAGGGCGCCCCATGCGAACGGTCTCGATCACAGGCGCCAGACGATGTTCACCCAGTAGAGAAACGTTTCGTGAAAATGCAACGCCGCGACGAAGGGAAGAACGGCGAGGTCCGTAAGGCCAACTGCGGCGGCTCCCAATGCGAGCAGAACGCCGACTATGGTAAGAATGATTCCGAGGCGGCTAGCCCTTCTCTTCCTTTGTGCCGAAGACGACGAGCGTCGCCAAATCGCGCGTCTTACGCCGAAAAGAATCACGCGATTACTTACGGAAGCAACCGTCGATATTCGTCCCGAACCACGCGGTAGCATTCGCAAGCAGCTTTCTCCAGCCCCCGCCGATCGACAACCTGAATGCGTGCCTGAGAAGTCTTGATCAGGCCCGAACTCCGCATCGTACCTAGCGCGACCGTTACGCCGGCCCGCCGCCGGCCGAGCATCATCGCGAGATATTCATGGCTCATGCCCAATTCGCCGCTATCGGCACAGTCAAGGGCGGACAACAGGAAACGCGCGAGCCTCTGCTGTAAATTGTGTTGGCAGTTACATGCCGCCGCTTGGGTCACCTGAATATGAAGCGCATGGATATAGCGAAGCAGCAACGAATTAAGCTGCTTGCTACGTTGCACGGCCTCCCGCAAGGCTTTTGCCGTTATCCGGAACGCAGAGGTCTTGAGCAGAACATTGGCTTCAGCCGGACTCGTCCGTGCCCCTAGTACGATGGGAATCCCGACGAATCCTTCCCTGCCGATGAGCCCAACCTCGATTGCTGCGCCGTCGATCAAATGCTGAACAATCGCGACGAGTCCGTCCTCGATAAAATAGGCATGTGTGATGGCACAGTCGGCCCGCGAAATGATTTGACGAACGGGCAGTTCGACAAGCTCTAGGTTCGGCTGAAGGCGCTTGAATTCAGTGGCCAGCATGGCGGCTAGAAGCCGATTGCGAGGCTGATCGGGGCGGGCATCGGCACGAAGTTTCATGTGCGCTCCAGCTCAAAGCGGGCAAGAGCGCGCCCCTCTCTCAATCAACCGCGCCCAACATTACGGCGGGTGATGAGGGACACATGCGCCTCTCCTGGGGCGCTTACAAGGAAGCGTTAGACCTGCACGCGATGTGCGGCACTATGCCAGCGAGCGCCAGCTCTCGCGGTACGCTGCCGTACAACGCTGAAGACGCCCTCTGAACGCCGTCTTAGGCCAATTCCGTGGGGCCAATCGGAATAAGCGTTTTTCAATATTTTTGTTCGCTACCGTACAACAAAGGGTGTATCGTTCATCAATTAGTGGCGACGACGTTGCTGGGACCGTTAGCTCGGAAGACGAAGACCTCCATGACGCTGAAGGAGGCTTGCGCTCACGCCCTTCGCGACCATGGGGGCTGCGATGTCAACGCTTGTGAAATTGCGTTTGAGCCTACCCCGCCCCCACGACATCCTAAACTTTCGTAACGAGATCAATGCGCTGGGCGGCTTCTGGCGCGGAGCTGGAGTTCCGCGCTTAGTCACAGGCGGAGACCATGGTTCGCGATCGGCGCAAACAACCCCACGGCATCGAAATCTGGCAGGCGAATAGGTTCGCTTGTCGCCATCTCGCCGCTTCAAGGTGAAAGTGCCGTTTCAAGCAAACCGCATTCAACTCTGAAAGAGGGAGACATCCATGACAGATCACGGCGCGGCATCGGAGAAGTCTAAAGCTACGAAGGCAGGAATTGGGCTGATGCCGGATTTCGGCTCTTGGGTGGGCGGTGGCGCCAACGCCTTGGATAGCTGGGCACAATCCAGCTCGTCGATGATGAAAGGCACCTTCGAGCTCGCGCAGGAGATGCTGACATTTTCGCAGATGCGCCTTCAAGCCAACATCGATGCCTGGACGGCCCTTACGGCCTGCCGGAACCCGGGCGATCTGTTGGAGTGCCAGAAGGAGTTCACGGATAAGGCCGCTGCCCAGTGCGTGGATGAGGCGAACAAGCTTAGCAGCCGCATGATCAGCATCATGAGCGGTGCCGCCGTTCCCTTCCGGGAGCAGGCGACGAAATCCTGAAGAGATCCTTCGACATTCCCGAGCAGCGTCTTCAAGGAGAGGATTCCAGACAAGCTCACCAAAGCATGAAGGGCCGAGGTTGCTGAAAGCGTTCTTCGGGCGTTCTAAGAAACGGCAATGACCGTCCGACGATACCCACGTGATGAGCCACCAAAGTTCCGGAGCAGCTCAAATGAGGAAGCAAAGTCCGTGGGCGAATGGTGACTGCGAGCCGCATGTTGCCGATCTGCTTTCGGACCCGATTGCACAGGCTCTCATGCGGGCCGATGGCATCACGGTCACAGATGTTCTCGCGGCGATTAGCGGCTTCATGCGCCGTTCAGAACCCTCTCAATTTGATCAGCTAATCCGCCCAGCCTCCGCGCCGGCAGCTCAGGGGGTGAAACATCCCGGGAAGAGTCCGATGTGTAGATCGGGAAGATAGACCCTTCGAAAATCCAGGCAAACCGCGGGAACCCATGGAACACGCCTCCGGCAGCGATGATCGATACCGGCTTCTCTTCGAGGAGGCTGGGCTCGGTATCAAGTGGGTGACCCCCGAAGGACATTTGGTCGAGGTCAATCGCCGCTTTTGCGAATTGCTCGGCTATGACCGCGACGAGCTTTTGCGCCGCCGATACCGTGACCTGACCCATCCCGACGATGTCGAATGCGACGAGACGCTGTTCGCGCGGCTGCTGAGCGGCGAGATTCCGAGCTATTCGATGGAGAAACGGTATCTCCACAAGGACGGGACGCCAATTCATGTGCGCGTAACCTCCACGCTGGCGGATTTGGGAGGCGTTCACCGTCTCTCAATCGTTCAGGACGTGCGCGCCAATGACATGGCAGCTCAAGGTCTGCGGGAGGGCGAGGCGCGGTTTCGCACTGTACTCGAGACCGTTAAGGACGCGATGGTAGTGATCGATGAGCGCGGCACGATCGAAACTTTCAGCCCCTCCGCCGAACGTATGTTCGGTTATGCAGCAAGCGATGCGATCGGTCAGAATGTGAAAATTCTGATGCCATCGCCGTACCAGGAACGCCACGACGGTTATCTCTCGCATTATTTGGAGACGGGTGAGCGGCGAATCATCGGCATCGGTCGTGTCGTCACGGGTTTGCGCAAGGATGGCACATCCTTTCCCATCGAACTGTCGGTCGGCGAGGCCCTGCTGGAAGGTCGCCGGATATTCACCGGTTTCGTGCGTGACTTGACCGCGCGTAAAAACGCGGAGCGTGAGGTGACCACACTGCAAGCTGAACTCAGCCATGTGGCGCGCATGAGCGAAATGGGTCAGATGGGCTCGACCCTTGCCCACGAGCTCAATCAGCCGCTCACCGCGATCGTCAATTATCTGCAGGCGTCTCATCGGCTCTTGCAGAGCCAACCGATACCCGTCTCGCGTATTCAGGAAGCGATGGAGAAGGCCACCGCGCAGGCCGAGCGGGCAGGGCAAGTCATTCGTCGCTTGCGCGAGTTTGTGCAGAAGCACGAAATCGAGCGCCGGAGAGAAGATATCAATACACTGGTCCAAGAGGCGGTCGGGCTGGCTCTCATCGGGGCCACCAGCGCAGGCGTCCTCTCCCAGATCGATCTCGATCCGAACGTGCCATCCGTCTTCGTTGACAAGGTCCAGATTCAACAGGTGATCCTGAACCTGGTCAGGAATGCAATCGAGGCGATGTCTCAGTCGAGAGACCGCGTGTTAAAGATCGATACGCGAAGCGAGAGCGGCGACGCCCTGGTGCGCGTGACGGATACGGGTTCGGGGCTCGCGCCGAGCCTAGCAAAAAAGCTGTTCGAGCCGTTTCAGACGACCAAATCGACCGGGATGGGGATCGGACTATCAATCTGTCGCTCGATTGTCGAAACGCATGGCGGCCGCATCTGGGCAGAAGGAAACCCGGCAGGCGGCACCATCTTCAGCTTCGCTCTTCCGTCTGCCGAAGCAGAAGAGGCCAGGGCGGATCACGAACGTTAAGACGGCTTCACAGACTCGTAGAACGGCCTGCATCCTTCATCAGACGCGAGAGGACATCGGCGTGGTAACCTATTTTCATGAGTTCTGAGTCACCGGTCAAACCAGGACAGCGATTCCGCGATACGCAGCCTGGGCTCTTCGGGCACGGCGGAACTGAGTGGATCGTGAAGAATGCCTTCGTCGGGCCCGACGGCCTCTGGCATGCGCGCGTCTTCCTCGCTTCCGACCCAACCCATACTAAGACGCTGTCGACCGATGTGCTGACTGACCGGCGTCGCTTCATTCGAGTTTGAATATAATCTGGCAAAAAGAACCGCCCTGCGCGGGGGGACGTGGCGCGCCTTTATCGCGTCTTCCGCCGCGCTGCTTGTTGATCCAAATCAATTTCCGTTGGAGGATCCAGAAATGCGCAGCTGGGATTGGCCGTCGTTCTCGGCCGCCGCCCCCGTCGAGGTCATCGCGATGATCGTGCTGGTGGGCTTACGCTGCGAATTCTAAGCCGATCGGGCACCTGCGCGGCCGAGGACGTCGGTACCCCGCCACCTATGGGCCAAGCGCATGATCACCCGCCCGCGGCGGCGAAAGCTGGGAGGGATTCTAGACATCGTTCTTTTCTTTCTTGGCATGGTGACCCGTAATCCGGCCGATGTGAATGCGAAAATAGAAGAGCGTCCGCGGCCGTTCCGCGTTAACGAGAGTGGCCCTTACCTGGCCTGGCTCCCACCAGGGTTTATGATCGTGACAATATCCGTGCGCGGATCGTACTCAGGATGCTAATTGAAAAATATCAAACCCAATCCAAGGAGATGTGCGATTTTCTGGTCTCGCGCGTTTGCGAGCGAGTTTCCTTGTCCCGCGAGTTCTGGCAGCGTGGAATGGACGTCGATTTGTGGGTTGAGGATTTAGCGCCGGCTGCAGCGCCTCGCCGCTATCGAGGCGCCGTCGGGAGCTGCGCGGATGCGTTCAGCGTATGGAGATGGACATCGCTTCCGGCATGCCGACGGAGCAGTTCGACGGCCATACTGGCATCACGATCATTATCGACGCGCACCCAAAGCAGCCCGCCCCATTTAAGTTGCTCCTCGTAGGCACGACCGTGCTCGTGTCCGGCCAGCCATTTAAGCGCTTCGCCAACGGACGCTACGGCGCCGCCTGCGGCGGTCGCCGCCACAATCATGGGCGCGAGGCCGCTGGAGCTGGCAAGAATGAGGCCGAAGCTGGCCGCGACATAGGTTAGGGCGCCGATCAGAAAATTCTCAGTCGCTTCCTCCACGGGCAAGTAAGCCACCCTCGGAGCGACAAGATTGTCCTCGAGCTCGGAAACTTTCCGGAAACGATGGCCGAGCTTCTTCTCGACGGTTTCGCAGCTCGCGAGAAGGGCAACTTTATCCGGTCCGAAACCCGCGTCACGGAGCGCCGCCACCGCGCCTTGCAAAGACGCTTCGTCTTGGAAGACAGCGACAGCTTCACGTATCAGGGCCTCGGCCATGCGATCCGGCTCTTTCGCGCTAATTCCCAGCAGAACGCGGCAGGACCTCTCCTCCTCGCGAGAGAATGACACACCGGCAGGGGGCGCTTCGCTTTGATTCAGGTCAATGTCGCCGGCGCGCAGAGGGAGGCATGCTGCCTCGCCGTCTGCCAAGGAGGACCGGGTCTCCGGCCAGACGCGCGAATACGCGCCGGACGCCCCGAAATGGGACAGGCTTTTCTGAGACTGGACCGGCGGATCGCCAATCCTCGCAGCCCAATTCGTGATCTCCTGATTACCCGGAGGTGGAGTGATGCCAGATATGTTGGACGCGGAGGTAAAGGAGCAGGTCAAGCAGTTGCTTGGCGGCATGCATCAACCGATAACGCTCGTCTATTTCACGCAGGAGAACGCCTGCAGCGCATGCCGTCAGCAATACGCGCTTCTCAGCGAGCTTCAGGCGCTATCCGATAGGATCCGTCTCGAGGTTCACGAGCTGAGGCGCGACGCCGATGCCTCGAAGGGTTATGGCGTCGACAAGGTGCCGGCAACCGTCGTGCGGGGCGAGCGCGATCACGGGATTCGCTTCTTCGGCGTTACGACAGGATATGAGTTCGCGTCGCTGCTTGAAGCCATCCTCATGGTCTCGACAGGCGTGAGCGGCCTCGCACCCGAAATCGAGGCAATCATCCGGCGGATCGACGTGCCGACTCATATCGAGATCATGGTAACGCTGACCTGCCCGTATTGTGCGCGCATGGTTCGGCTGGCGCATCAATTCGCGTTCATCAACGATCACTTGCGGGCCGACATGATCGACGCGGCGGAGTTTCCGCAATTGACCCAGCGTTACCAAGTTGCGGGTGTCCCGCTGACCGTCGTCAATGAGCGGCGTGCTTTTGAGGGCGCGCTCCAGCCCGTGGCCGCCGCCATGGAGATCTTGAAGGTCGTCAGACCCGCCGATTATGAGCGGCTCGATCAGATGCTCCGTGAAGCGCGCGGGGAGCGACGAATCACCTATTCCTGGCCCGATCACGTCTATGACGTGCTCATCGTCGACGCCGGGCCCGCCGCAATGACCGCCACAATTTACGCCGTCCGTAAGGGCCTCGACGTGGCGCTCATCGGCGAGCGCGCGGGTGGGCAAGTGACGGACACGGCGGTCATCGAGAACTGGCCCGGGATGGCCGAGGCAAGCTCAGGGCGAAGAGCGTGATCTATTGTGCCGGGAAGGAGTATCGGAGGCTTGGAGTTCCAGGGGAAAGCCGATTTCTCGGTCATGGGATCGCGTTCTGTGCGACCTGTGACGCGCCGTTGTTTCGTGACAAGCGAGTCGCAGTGATTGGCGGCGGGAACTCCGCCTTCACGGCAGCGCGAGATTTGTTGCCGCTCGCACGCGACACCCACGTGGTACACCTCCTGGAGACGTTCCAGCCGGATCCCGTTCTTGTCGCTCCTGTGAAGACCAACAAACGGGTGACGTTGTACATGTCGAGTGAAGTCAAAGAGCTTCTCGGGACAGTGCGTCTTACCGGGATACGCGTCCAGCCAACGAACGGCGCTGAGGCCTATGATTTGGCGGTTGAGGGCGTTTTCCTAGAGATCGGCTTGGTGCCCAATTCGCAACCCGTTTTGGCCCTCGTAAGACTGAACGAAGGCGGCGAGATCCCCGTCGCTCGGGCCCAGTCAACGGCGGTCTCCGGGCTCTTTGCCGTCGGCGATGCCACAGATACGCCCGACAAGCAAATTGTGATCGCCGCTGGCCAAGGAGCACAAGCAGCCCTGTCGGCCCAGCGGTATCTGATGCAAACGCGAGCGGAGCCGTCGAAAGATGCGCGGCCTGCCAAGATTGAACCAGTAATGGCCGGCCCGGCCGTCTGAATTCGAAGGTCGGACCGGGAACAACATGTTGCTCCTCCAGAGCTAGAAGTCTAAATCACTCCTTGACTTTTGCCACCTGCCATTCATGTCGAAGCGACGTCTCGCCCTCCTGGTTGTGCTGATCCTCGCTCTGGCCGCGGGCGGTTACGTTTGGCTCCAGCGCCAATCATCGGATGTGGACAGCACGTTGACACTTTACGGCAACGTCGATATCCGCGAAATGCAGCCGGCCTTCAACGACAATGGCCACGTCTCCGCTATCCTGGTGCAGGAAGGTGCCGTGGTGAAGTCCGGCCAATTGCTCGCAACTCTGGACGATGCACGCTATGCCGCAGCGCTGGCGCAGGCCAAGGCGCAGATGCAGAACCAGAAGCCGTTGTTGGACAAGCTCCTCGCCGGCTCCCGGCCGGAAGAGATCGCACAGGCTAAGGCAACGATGGACGCCTTGCAGGCGACCTACCTGAACGACGGAGTGAACTACAGGCGCTATGCCAAGCTAGCCACATCCAACTACGCCTCCATCCAGCAGCGCGACGACGCCAAGGCGGCGTTTGATGCTGCACGACAGCAATACGAGGCGGCGAAGCAAGCTTACACCTTGACGGTGAAGGGGCCACGGGCGGAGGACATTGCCGCCGCCCGCGCCGCGTACGAGGCGTCGGTGGCCGCGGTCGCGCTGGCGCAACGGGAGTTCGACGATACCAGGCTCTATGCGGCGGCCGACGGTATAGTGGAGGATCGCATTCTCGAGCCCGGGGACATGGCCTCGCCCGCCACGCCGGTGTTCACGATTGCGCTGCCGAGTCCGCTCTGGGTGCGCGCCTACGTGCCCGAGACCGAAGTCGGACGTATCCGTCTTGGGATGCAAGCGACGGTCAGCACCGATAGCTATCCTGGGCGCGTCTATCACGGCTGGATCGGTTATCTCTCACCGACCTCGGAATTCACGCCAAAGACCGTGGAAACTCCGGAGCTGCGCACCGCATTGGTTTACCAGCTCCGGGTCTATGTCTGCGACGCGCGGGATGAGCTGCGGCTCGGTATGCCGGCGACCATCGATATCAATTTCAACCAGGCGGTTGCCACGACCACGCCTGGATGTGGACCGACCGATGCTCTCCAGCAATGAGCCCGGGCCGGCGCTGCGGCTCACGAATGTGCACCGCAGCTTTCGCTCCGGGAAGCACGTAATCGCGGCGCTTGCCGGGATTAACGCGACTGCGGCACGCGGCGCGGTTACCGGCCTGATCGGACCCGACGGTGCCGGCAAGACGACCTTGATGCGGCTGATCGCGGGCCTGCTGCGCGCCGATGCCGGACGGATCGAGGTGCTGGGCATCGATGTCGCGCGTGAACCGCTCGCTGTGCAAGCGCGACTCGGCTATATGCCGCAGCGCTTCGGTCTCTATGAGGACCTCAGCGTCCTGGAGAATCTTGATCTCTACGCCGATCTGCAGGACGTACCGAAGGCAGCGCGCGCGCAGCGATATGCCGAGCTATTGCACATGACGGGACTTGGCCCGTTCACCGCGCGCATGGCAGGGCGCTTGTCGGGTGGGATGAAGCAGAAGCTCGGCCTCGCCTGCACCCTCGTGCATCCCCCCGAACTGCTGCTGCTCGACGAGCCGACGGTTGGGGTCGATCCGGTGTCGCGGCGAGAGCTGTGGCAGATCATCGGCCACCTGACCCGCGAAGCCCATACGACGGTTCTCTTCAGCACCGCTTATCTCGACGAGGCGGAGCGCTGCGATGCGGTGCTGCTGATCCATGAAGGCCGGCTGCTGGGCATCGGCCCGCCCGGTTCGTTCACCGCCGAGATGGCGGGACGCAGTTTCCTTGCGACCGCCGGGCTTGGGCGGCGACAGTTGCAGGCGCAGCTGGCAGTGGCGCCCGGAGTGATCGACGCCGTGATCCAGGGCAGCCGGGTGCGGGTGGTGACTGCAGCCGCGACACCGCCCGACCCGACGGCGCTCGTTGCCGCGGCGCCGGACCTCGTGCTGACGCCGACGCCGCCGCGCTTCGAGGATAGTTTCGTGGCGCGGCTGCGTATGCGGCAGGAAGATCCGCAACCAGGCATGCAGGCGGCGAAGATGGCGTCGCGCGATGCACCGGACCCGCCGCCGGCCGAGCCCGCACCCTCTGCCGACGCCGTGATCTCAGTGCAACACCTCACTCGCCGTTTTGGCGCCTTCGTCGCGGTGAATGATGTGAGCTTCAGAGTCGCGCGTGGCGAGATTTTCGGCCTGCTCGGTGCCAATGGAGCAGGGAAATCCACGACCTTCCGGATGCTATGCGGCCTTTTGCCCGCATCGGAGGGCACCTTGCGGGTCGCCGGCTTCGATCTGCGCACCGTCGCCGCGCCGGCGCGTGGGCGGATCGGGTATATGGCGCAGAAGTTCTCGCTCTACGGCGAACTTTCAGTGGAGCAGAACCTGCGCTTTTTTAGCAGTGCCTACCGGCTCGCGGGCGCGCGCCAGAGGGCGCGCATCGACTGGGCGATTGCCGAATTCCATCTCGGCCCGATGCTTGACGCCACGGCGCGCGATCTCCCGCTCGGCTTCAAGCAACGGCTCGCACTTGCCTGCGCGCTGATGCATGAGCCCGAGATTCTGTTCCTCGACGAGCCGACTTCCGGGGTCGATCCCCTGGCGCGCCGCGAGTTCTGGCGGCGCATCAACGCGCTCGCGGAAGCGGGTATCACCGTGCTGGTGACCACGCATTTTATGGAGGAGGCAGAGTACTGCGATCATCTGGTGATTATGGCTCAAGGCAGACTTTTGACCGAAGGCACGCCGGAAGCGATCAAGGCGGCCGCGCAGCGCGCTGGCCGCTCCGATCCGACCATGGAGGATGCGTTCATCTCCGTCATAGAGGCGGCCAGCGCGCCGGCGGCAGCATGATTCCGGCTCTTCACCGCCTGCTGGGGCTTATGCGCAAGGAGTTCCTGCAGATCGAGCGCGACCCGTCGGCTCTCGCAATAGCCTTTCTGCTGCCGGCGGTGCTGCTGCTTATTTTTGGTTACGGGGTCTCGCTGGATGCCCGCAATGTCCCATTGGCGCTGGTGGTGGAGCGGCCCGACGCGCTCACGGCCACACTTACCAGCCAATTTTCCCAATCGCCATTCTTCCGCCCGCGCCAATTCCTCACCATCCAGGAGGCCGAGCAGGCAATGGCCGCGAACGAGGTGGACGGCATCGTTTGGTTGCGGAGCGATTTTACGCGCCGTGCGGCCTCGCTTGGCGCGGCGCCGATCGGCGTCATTGTCAACGGCGTCGACGCGAACAATGCGCGGATCGTCGAAGGCTATGTGCAGGAGGTCTGGGCCACTTGGCTTGCGGCGCGCGCCCAAGCGTCTGGCCGCACGCCGCCGCTACCCGTCGCTGTCCAGCCGCAAGTGCGCTTCAACGCGGCCGTGAGCAGCCGAAACTACCTGATTCCCGGGCTGATCGCGATGATCATGACGCTCACCGGCGCTCTGCTGACCGCATTGGTGATTGCGCGGGAATGGGAGCGCGGCACCATGGAGGCGCTGATGGTTACCCGCGTGAGAATGTGGGAAATCCTGCGTGCCAAGCTGATCCCCTATTTCATACTGGGAATGGGTGGCATGGCCGCTTCGGTGGCGCTGGCGGTGTTCTTGTTTGGTGTGCCGCTGCAAGGCTCGATCCTCGTCCTCACCGCCACCTCGGCGCTGTTCATGCTTGCCGCGTTGGGGATGGGGCTGCTGATTTCCGGCGTTGCGCGCAACCAATTCGTCGCCGGAGAAATCGCCATCATCACAACCTTTTTGCCCGCCTTTATACTTTCGGGCTTCGTATTCGACATCAACAGCATGCCGCGCGCCGTCCAGATCATCACCCACCTCGTCGCGGCGCGGTATTTCGTCGCCATCTTGCAATCGGTCTTTTTGGCAGGCGATGTCTGGTCGGTAATCTTGCCCAATGCCGCGGCGTTGGCCGCGATGGCGGCGATTTTCCTTGGTCTGGCGCGAGCCAGCGCGCGCAAGCGGCTAGACTGAGCATCATGGGACGGCAGGTTCTCGCACTCATTGTCAAGGAGCTGCTGGGGCTGCTGCGCGACACCAGAAGCCGGATGGCGCTGATCGGTCCGCCGCTGATCCAGCTCATGGTGTTCGGCTACGCAGCCACCTTCGATCTCAACCATGTGCCGATCGCGATCTATGACCAGGATCGCAGCCAGGCGTCGCGCGACCTGGTGGCTCGGTTCTTGGGGTCGCCGATCTTCACCGTTGACGCCGTGCTGAATAGCGGACAGCGCATCGACGCGCTGATCGACTCCGGCCAAGTGCAAATGGTTCTGGTGATCGACCGTCGCTTCACCCGCGATTTGCTCACCGATCGACCGGCACCGGTACAGGTCATCGTCGACGGCCGCAACTCCAACACGGCGCTGCTGATCGAAGGCTATGCCAACATAATCTTGAATGATTTCTCCTTGGCCTGGGGCACGACCCATGGTGACCCGTCACCGCCCGCGGTGCTGGACATCCGCGCCCTTTACAATCCGGCATTGGATTCTCGATGGTTCATCGTTCCCGGCATCGTGGCGCTGCTAACACAGGTCGAGACCTTGCTCGTCGTCGGGCTGTCGGTCGCGCGTGAGCGCGAGATGGGCACTTTCGATCAGCTCCTGGTCACGCCGCTGAGGCAGATCGATATCCTGCTCGGCAAGGGATTGCCCGGTCTACTGATCGGCGGAGTGGAGGCGTCCGTAGTCATTGCCGTCGCAGTGCTCTGGTTCTATGTGCCGCTGCGCGGCGGGCTCATTCCGCTCTATCTCGGGCTCCTGCTGTTCGTCCTTGCTGTCACTGGCATCGGGCTCGCGATTTCTGCGCTCGCGGCAACTCAACAACAAGCGCTGCTCGGCGCGTTCCTCTTCATGGTGCCGTCCATCATCCTATCGGGCTTCGCCACGCCGATCGCCAATATGCCGAACTGGGTGCAGGTTCTCACCCTGGTCAACCCAATGCGTTATTTTCTGGTCATCGTGCGCCGCGTGTTTCTGGAGGGGGCGGACCTTTCGTCGTTAGCCTCACAGTTCTGGCCGATGGCGCTGATCGGAGTCGTCACTCTCGCCACCGCCGGTTGGCTCTTTCGGAAGCGGGTGACATAGCCGAACCGGCGGCAATTTCCCAAGCAAAGAGCGCGACGAGAATCGACAACTGACTTGACTTGATCGGCACCATGAACGGCATGTCGCGCGATCTCGGATAAAGGGCACTTGAGATGATGAAGACGTTTTCTTTAACGCGCTCGTATGTCTCACACCCGCTGATTCTGGACAGCACGCGCGCGCCGCCCTCCCCTCGGCTTCGTGCAATAGCAAAACGCTCTCGACCAACATGCTGTGCGACCGGCACCGCTTCATCCCAGGCTGAAAACTCATCTGACAAAAAGAACGGCCCTGCGCGGGGGGCGTGCAGGGCCGTAAGAGGGAGAATGTGTCACGCTCGGGGGAACGTGACGCACCCTAGTCGCACCTTCTGCCCCGTCGCTTCTTGATTTGGATCAATCTCAAGGGTCCGGCGCGCGCTATCACGGTTGCCGGCTTGACCGTCAAACCGGGGCCACGGCACATTATTTCTGCCTTGAGATTCGAAGGACGCAGCTTGAAGAACCATCCTTTCCCCATCGGGTCGCTATTGATCTGCGCGGGATCAGCGGCCAAGCCATCATTGATAGCGGTTACTTCGCCCGCGAGTGGCGCATAGATGCCGCTCGCGTAAGCGTTCCCACGCCTCTCACCAGTGTCGAACAGCGCCAGTATGAAGCCTGGTGCCGGCGCGAGGCTGCAAGCGCGACGATCCGCACGCTGACCGGGCAAGGCGCGTCGATCAAGGGAATCGTGCGACACACCGGACAGTCCCCCGAGGTTGTCGAGGCACCTCGTTGGCGGCAGCACACTGTACCCCACGCGATAACGGGCGCGCTCGAGAAGGAGCTTGGGTGTCAAATTATCGTAGAGAAAAACCGAGCGGCGCGAATGAGCTTGTTGGCTCGCCGCATGACCAAGATGGCAGCCCGCGAGCCCTGCTCATTGTTACGGTTTCTGGGGGGCGCCAAGAATGTGATTCACCAGTGATTGAGATAGACGAAACGTCCGGGCGATCGCTGCAGGCTTGACCCCGGCCTTAAACGATGCGCGAATCAGATTTGCCTTTCCTTCCGGCACTTCGTCGATTCCGCCGGCCTTTTCCCTGCGTTCCTTTGGTGTTTTTGGCGCCTCAGACGTGGTGACCGTTTTCGTCACCGCAGCCTCATCGCGGCGATTTATCTCTACCATGACAGCGTCGCGTAGCCTCTCAAGTTGGGCGCCATCCAGGTATTTGAGCGACCCCGAAAGATCGGACGGGAGCGTGATCCGCGTGGGCGCCCGTGCATCCGTCAAAGGGACCGACGGACCTCGAGACGCCCCTGGTTCCAGCTCCTGAGAGGAAACCGGCTTGTGTCGATCGGGTCCGGCCATGGCACAAGAGTGCCGCACCACGGTAATCGGCGCAACCTTGCTCACCCCACGGAGCTCGCTTCTCCGTCATGGTGTGCATTCGTCGGAGATGCCTCATGTTTGGGGAGGCCGGACAGGCTGGAAGATCAGACCGCACATCGGCCAAATGTAAGAGACTTTGACCTGCATCAACGCCGGGGAACTGCATAAATGCTTGATGGTCACCGTTTCGTATCGCGTATTTCTCGGTTCAAAAAGCGTTCTGCGCCAGGACCTTGTGCGAACAAGTTTATTGGAAATATCCAATGCCCTCGCTTTTTACGGAATTTCGCCTCAAGGATGTAAGGCTCAAAAACCGCATCGCGGTCTCGCCGATGTGCCAGTACTCGGCTCGAGACGGATTCGCCGGCGACTGGCACTTCGTGCATCTGGGGGCGCGGGCCATCGGCGGGGCGGCGTTGGTCATTGCCGAGGCGACCGCAGTGGCGCCTGAAGGCCGGATCACACCTGGCTGCACAGGAATCTGGTCGGACGTTCACGCCGAACGCTTCATACCCATCACGCGATTTATCAAGGCACAGGGCTGCGTTCCAGGAATTCAACTCGCCCACGCGGGACGCAAGGCCAGCACTTACGCCCCCTGGGAGGGCCGAGGAGATCTGCCTCGAAACGATCCTCGGGCGTGGCAACCGATCGGTCCGTCGAACCTAGCGTTTGGCGGCAATCTCAATCGTACGCCCCAGGCCATGACCAAGGACGACATCCAACGCGTGCAGCGGGATTTTGCTGAGGCCGCCAAGCGGACCCTCGCAGCAGGCTTCGAGTGGGTGGAACTCCATTTTGCACATGGTTATCTGGCGCAAAGCTTTTTCTCGCCCATCGCCAACAAGAGAGCCGACGAGTACGGCGGAAATTTCGACGGTCGCGCCCGGTTCATCCTCGAAACATTCTCTGCCGTCCGCTCCATCTGGCCTGAACGCTTGCCGCTCACAGTGCGTCTTGGGATAACCGACTTCCACCCCGAGAGCCAATCAATAGAAGAGTCGATTGAGCTGGTGCGCCAACTCAAGTCACGCGGGCTGGATCTCATCGACGCGAGTCTGGGCGGAAATTCGCCGGAGATTTCCGGTGTGCCCTATGGGCCGGCGTTCATGGTTCCGATAGCCGAACGTGTAAAGCGTGAAGCCGAGATTGCGGCCGCCGTAAGCTGGCAGATCACCGAACCTGGACAGGCTGACGTGATCATACGCGACGGACGCGTGGACCTTGTGCTGCTGGGACGTGCGGTGCTGAATGACCCACACTGGCCATTCCATGCGGCTAAGGCGCTTGGCATTCCCGACTGCAAGAATGTCCTCCCGCCGCAATATCACCGCGTCGCGGAACTTTAGATATGCCGTAACTGCCCCACCGGTCAGCTGATCCGGCAAGCGTTTCCAACAGTGCACCGTCGCGCACCGATGAGGCTGGTCCAAGGATCATGGCCGGATGTCTTCAGCGGCCTACCGTTGGATTCCAGCCGCGCTTCGTGCCCGGCTATTTCCCGCCGAGGCTGGAGGATCACATTGACCTATTCCGGATCACGCTTGACCAAAATGCATTTGCCGTCCTGCACGCTCCATGGCAATCACCGTCGTCATCACACTGCGGCCGCAGGCGAGGGCTTCGACAAACTCGCTGGCGGTCGTTCCCATCGGAAAGCATCATCTATCGCCCGAAAGGGCCTGATGTATCCGGCCGGCATTGTCACGAGAATTTAGTTGCCGACACCGAGCCTTGGGCTTCACGCTCAGACTGCGCCGGCCACGTGAGTCGCCGGCGCAAGCGCTGCACTGAGCGCCTCGTCGACCGTTTCAAGCCAGACGAATTCCAGGCTCTGGCGCGCTTCCACGGGGATGTCGTCCCAATCCCTCCGGTTACGCGCCGGCAAGAGGACCCGCTTGATCCCGGCCAGCATCGCCGCAAGTACCTTTTCCTTGATGCCTCCGACCGGCAAGACTAGCCCGCGTAAACTTATTTCGCCCGTCATCGCAACATCGCTGTGCACCGGCCGATCGGTTAGGAGGGAGACAAGAGCGGTGAACATCGCGACTCCCGCACTCGGTCCGTCCTTCGGAATCGCGCCTGCGGGGATATGAAGATGGACATCGCTTGATTCGAAAATCTTGGGATCGATGCCGAGCGCCAGATGCTTCGATTTCAGAAGACTCATCGCGGCCTGGGCGCTCTCCTTCATCACGTCGCCAAGCTGGCCGGTCAGGATGAGCTTGCCGTTGCCAGGAATCCGCGTTGCTTCGATGAAGAGGATGTCGCCTCCGACCGGCGTCCAGGCAAGCCCCGTTGCGACGCCCGCCACGCTGGTGCGTTGCGCTTGCTCAGCCTCGAAGCGGGGTGGCCCGAGGCTCAGGATGATCTCAGCCGGTGTGATGCGCACTACCGCGGCACCATTCTCCGCGATAAGCACCGCCGCGTGACGCAAGACAGCCCCAATCTCGCGCTCGAGATTACGGACGCCCGCCTCGCGCGTGTAGTCACGGACGATGCTACGCAGCGCCTCGTCGTTGATTTCGCACTGCGCCGCGGTCAGGCCGTTCACCTCAAACTGCCGAGGAACAATATAGCGCTGCGCGATCTGCATCTTCTCTGCAATCGTGTAGCCGGAGATCTGGATCACCTCCATGCGATCAAGAAGCGGGCCGGGTACCGTGTCCAGCATGTTGGCGGTGGCGATGAACACAACATTGCTCAGATCGAAGAGCACGCCGAGATAATTGTCGCGGAACGTCGAGTTCTGCGCCGGGTCCAGCACTTCAAGCAGCGCCGATGACGGATCGCCCTGGATGCCACGGCCGAGCTTGTCGATCTCGTCGAGCATCATGACGCAATCGCGCGTTCCCACCTTACGAAGCGCCTGGATGATGTTTCCCGGCAGCGCACCGATGTAGGTCCGACGATGGCCTCGGATCTCCGCCTCGTCATGAACTCCGCCGAGGCTCACGCGCACAAATTTCCGGCCCATCGCCTTCGCAATGCTCTGACCCAGCGAGGTCTTGCCCACACCCGGCGGTCCGACGAAGCAGAGGATCGGCGCCTTGCCGGTCGGATTCAGCTTGCGTACCGCGAGGTATTCGAGGATGCGGCGCTTGATCTTCTCGAGCCCGTAATGGTCCTCTTCGAGGATCTGGCGTGCCTCGGCGATATCGATGATCTTGCCGCTTTCGACGTTCCAGGGGAGTTCGGTCAACCATTCGAGATAGGTTCTGAGCATCGAGGATTCGCCCGCGCCCTCCGGCATGCGCTTCAGCCGGCCGAGTTCCTTACGGGCGTGCTTCTCGACCTCCTCTGGCATTTTTGCCTTGACGATCGCCTCGTCAAGTTGCGCTAGCGCGGCGTCTCCTTCGCCTTCGCCCTCACCGAGTTCCTTTTGGATGGTCTTGAGCTGCTCGCGGAGCAGGTGCTCGCGTTGGCGGCCTTCGATCGTGTGGCGCGTCCGCACGCCGATATCGTGCGACAACCTCAGCACTTCGAGTTGATAGGCGAGGAACCAAAGCACCTTGTCCAGGCGGGCGGTGAGATCGATGGTTTCGAGAATCTGTTGCTTTTCCTCTACTTTGAAGTCGAGGAAGCTCGCCACGAAATCGGCCAGCACGGAAGGCGATTCGATTGTCTGGACCGATTCGGGCAGTTCCTCGGGTACGTTCGGCAAAAGGCGCAGCGCTTCGGCCGCTCGTTCCTTGAGTTGACGTTGGCGTGCTTCGATCTCGGGTCCGTGCGCCTCGGGCTCGGCGATGCGCTCTATGCGCGCAGCGACGAATGGGTAGCCTTCGAGGAAATCGACAATACGGAAACGCTGGTCGCCACGGCAGATGATCTGATGCCCGCCCTCTCGGCCGGTGATGTATCGTAGCACTTGGCTAACCGTCCCGATCGAGTAAAAATCTGACGGGCCGGGGTCGGCCTGGTCGGCATCGCGCTGCAGCAGCACGCCTACCGACGTCTGGTTACGGACCGCATATTGGATTGCCGCGATCGAGCGCAGGCGGCCTGCCGTCAGCGGCATCACAATGGTCGGGAACAAGACCGTGTTGCGAACCGCCAAAATCGGGATAGCGTCGGCCGGCAGCTTCAAGACGTCCGCGGTGGCGCTGGCGGATTCTTCCGGCCGCTTGAGCGAGCCGGGTTCGTTGGTTCCGGTCTCCTTGCGTAATTCCGATAGAAGGTCAGTCATGCTGGTCCCTCAATCATCAGAGGAGTTTACGAAGGGACAGCAGAAGGCAGCCTGCGACGACCTCTCGCCGTGCAAGCTCGTAGTGGCCCGGCGGCAGGACGATGCGCCGCTCGAATCGACCGTAAGGGATTTCAAGGCGGCGAATGACTGCGGGCTGGGTGGCCAACGGAAGGTCGCGTTTGCCAACGACGATCAACTCGGTCTCGCCGAATGTGGCCTCGATATGTCGCGGATCGACACCGGGGAGTGCGATCTCGATGAAAAGCTCGCTCTCAGTCTCGAATATGTCCACAGGCGGTTCCCAGCACAGCTGGCGCATGCTGCGGCCGGGCTCGAAAAAGTGCCGTTGGAGGCGCTCGGCATGGTCGAGCATCCGCACCGCTTCCGCCCACATCCAGCTCGAAGGTTCGCGTGGTGGCATGATTTTGTCGAACTCACTTCTTGATGCTGAGAAAAAGGTGGGCGTCGTACGGCCGATTTACTAGAGCCAAGAATTGCGCGCTCGGTCGTACGGCGATCGGGCCGTACTCCTAGATCCCTCTAAACTTGGCTGCGCCGGATATCGTTCGCGCGGGGTTTTAATGTCATGCCCCGGCAAGTGCATATGTGCATCGGAACTCACCGGTTGTTCATTGTTAGTTTTAGGCCTTGAGAATCGCGCGGCACACAAGCGTCTCGAATAACGGCAGTTTGTAGGCATTCTTGGCGAACGGCGTGGCACCCTCGAGCGCGGCGCGTCCCGCTTCCCTGGCTGTATTTTCGTCGATGCGCCGGCCCGCCAGAACAGCCTCCGCTGCCTTTGCGCGGTAAGGCACAGGTGCCGCCGCGCCGAGGATGATCGCGGCGCGCTCGCAGTTTCCGTCCTGATCAAGGTTGAGAACGACAGCTACATCGGCGAGTGGCCAGTCGAAGGAATCCTTTTCGCCTTGTTTCAGATGAGCCATGCGCGAACTCGCTGGTAGCGGCGGCAAGAGGATCTCAGTCATGATCTCTTGCGGCTTCAGATCGTTCTCCCGCTGGATATCTCTATCCGGCGACACAAAGAAATCCTCAAGCAAGACTTGGCGGACGGCACCCTCGGCATTCCTAAGCTTGACCACGGCACCCAACGCCACCAGGACCGTCGCGACTGTAGAAGGGTGGACGATCGCGCAAGACTGATTATCGAAAATCGCGTGATATTGGCTCTCCCCCGAAATCGCAAAGCAATGACCGCCGCCCTTCCTGAGACAGCGATATTCAGCCGCTCGGAGATACCAGCAGCGCGGGCGTTGCAGCAGATTGCCTCCGAGCGTCGCGACATTGCGGATCTGGGTGCTCGCCGAGCCGCGCGCCACATCGGCGAGAGACGGGCAGAGCCGTCGCAGGACCGGATGATCGCCGAGCGTCGCGAGCGTGACCATCGGCCCGATGCGTAAACCGCTGCCTTCCTCTTCGACAATGGCATCGAGCCCCGGAATATCCTTCAGGCTCACCACCGTTCCTGGCGCCAGCAAGTTCTCTTTCATTAGGTCGAGAAGATCGATGCCGCCAGCCTTCACGACTGAGGCCTCGCCGCGGCCACGCGCGCCGGGGGAGGCCGTCATCGCGTCGGCGACGGTCGCCGATGCGGCCACCGCTGCTGCTGAAATCGTTCTCGCGCCCGTCCAAGCGAAGCGGTTCATGGCAGTGAGCTCCTCGACGCAATTTTGCCGAGCGCGGCGAGGATCGCTGCTGGCGTCATCGGCAGGGTGCGAAGACGAACGCCGATCGCGTTGTAGACGGCGTTGGCGATTGCTGGAGCGGTGGCGATATTGGAGGGTTCGGCGATGCCATAGGCATCGGTCGCGCTATTTCCCTGATAGTTCTCCAACAGCACGACATCGATCAGCGGTGTCTCGCGTGGGCCGGCCAGCTTATATTGCTCGAGGTTCGGGTTCACCATGCGGCCGGTATGCTGATCGAGGATGCGATCCTCGAACAGGGCGAAGGAGAGCCCCATCAAGACCCCGCCCTGCACCTGACTTTCGATCAGCAGAGGATTCATCGGCCGGCCGCAATCTTGGACCGCGACCACGCGCTCGACGCGCACAATGCCGGTCTCGGTATCGACGGCAACCTCGGCAAACTGGACGCCGCCAAGATCCTGCCGCGCCAGAGCAGCATCCTCCATGCGTCGGCGAAACCCGCCGTAATCGTCGCTGCGCGAGGCCACGGCGCTGATCCGATCCGTGCGCAGCCGAGCGGCGGCCTTGGCAAAGCTCATGCCGCGGCCGGGCTCGTCGCGCACGAGAATATGTCCATCGCGCGCGATCAAGTCTTCAGGCGCGGCGTTCAGAACTGGCGCCGCTTCGTGAAAGAGCGATTGCAGAACGCGCCAGGCGGCGGCACGGGCAGGCGGGGTGATGGAGGCGGTGGTCCGGCTGCCGTAAGAAGGTGGCCCCGCTGGAAACTCGGTATCGCCGATGCGCACGGCGATCGTCTCAGCAGGAAGCCCGAGAACCTCGGCGACCACCTGCGCCAACACGGTCCCGATGCCGGTCCCGATATCCTGCACGCTCGACAAGATCTCGACCGAGCCGTCACGCATTACGCGCACTTCGCAAGCGGAGTTGGTCTGCACATTGGCCCCCCAGAGTGATTGCGCCGCGCCGATGCCACGTTTCACCGGACCTGGATCGGCGCCGGGTGCATGCCGCCTCTGCCAGCCGATCCGCTCGGCGCCAAGCCGCCGCTCTTCGCGTCGCACAGGACTCGGGTCGATCTGGTCGCGCAGCGCGAGCGGGTCGATGGAAAGCCGCTCGGCTAATTCATCGATTGCCTGTTCGAGCCCCCAAGCGCCTGGCGTATTGCCCGGCCCGCGCATCGCGCAACCAGGCCCCGCGTTGATGAACACATCATATTGGGAGGCTTCGAAGTTGGGACAGGCGTAGAGCGCCTGGGCCACGTTGCCGAGGCCGGCTCCCACGGCGGTGCCGGCTGTGCCGTAGCTCAAGAGCGAGATCGCCGTCAACGATCCGTCGCGCCGCGCACCGATGCGTAAGCGCTGCCAGGTCCCCGGCCGGTTGCCGGAGTCCATCTGCTCTTCTTCGCGATCGAGGACGATGCGCACGGGTGCCTGCGCCTGACGCGACAGGGCGACCGCGATATGACCGTATTTGCCGAGCGCCGACTTGGAGCCGAAGCCACCGCCCATGCCGTCGACGATCACGCGCACGCGGTTCAGCGGCAGCCCGAATGCTTCGGCAAGCTCATGCCGCACACCGGCGGTAAACTGCGTGGACATGTGAACGGTGAGTCCGTCGGCCCGCCAATCGGCGAGGATCGCATGCGGCTCGAGGCAGCAATGCGTCTGAACCTGCGTACGGTATTCGCCCTCGACGATGATGTCGGCCTCGGCGAAACCTCGCGCCGCGTCCCCCCGGTCGGTGTTCGCCGGTCCACGGACATTGCCGTTCAGCGGCAGGCCAAGCGGTGCGGGATAGCCCGAGGCGTAGCCCAGCGGCGCCGACGCGCTGTCATGGACCGGCGGCGCCGTTGGTTCACGTGCCTTATCCATATCCACAACAAAAGGCAGCGATTTGTAGTCGACGCGGATGAGGCGCAACGCCTCTTCGGCGATGGCCCTCGAGACGGCTGCAACGGCGGCCACCGGCGCGCCGATATGGCGCAGGATGGCGCTCGCCGGATCCTGCGGCCGAGCGACAAGCAGGACGGCACGGACTCCGGGGTGTCGCATCGCGGCCGAGACATCGATGCCGCGAACCTCCGCATGGGGCAAAGGTGAGCGCAGAATCCGTCCATGAAGCATGCCAGGGAGAGCGACATCCACCGTGAAGCGGGTTGCGCCGGTGACCTTGGCGCGACCGTTCTCTCGCGGCACGGACTTGCCAATTACTGCGAGCGCTGCATTCGGCGGCAATGGCGGTGGCTCGTCGAGCGGCACTTGCCGCTCGATCGTTCCGAGGCCGACGCTGGCAATGCCGGATGGGAAGGTTTCGGTGCGTGTCGTTCCGTGAGCCGCCATGGTCAAGCCTTTTGCGCTTTGGCTGCCGCCAGCGTCGCTGCAACAACATGCGGGTAGGTACCGCAGCGGCAGAGGTGACCGCTGATCGCTGCCTGTACGTCTTCTGCAGTCGGATCGGGTTTCTGTTCGATCAGCGCAGCGCAGCTCATGACCATGCCAGGCGTACAAAACCCGCATTGCATCGCGTCGTACGCAATGAACGCGGATTGAACGGGATGCAGGTCGCCGTCCCTTGCGAGCCCTTCGATGGTCGTGATCTCCCGGTTGCCGACATCGATCGCCAGGATCATGCACGAGAGAACCGGGAGACGATCGAGCCACACCGTGCAGGCCGCACAGGCGCCGCGATCACAACCGATCTTGGTTCCAGTCATGTCGAGCGGCCCCCGCAACGCCTCGGCCAAGGTTGTTCTCGGCTCGATGAGAACCGAACGCGGAACGCCATTCACATTCAGCGTGACCGCAACAGGACCGGGGCCGACAACGGCCATATCGAGGGCGCCTTGCGGTTCGCCGGGACGCGGCTTCATCCCTTCGTCAGGCGGCGCCAAATGCTCCGCCGGGCCGATATCCTTTAACGACAATTGACGGGTCCTTTCGACGAGGCTCCGCATAACACCCGCGCCCCGGCAAGCATCGATGGGTGACGTGTTGCTGCGTGTGCCCAGCGGCTCATGGCGGAAGCGACTGTGCTCTTATGCATCATTCCGCGCCCGCCATGACCGATTCAAAACATTTTTCCTATGCGAGTTCGAAAATCTTTTCCGGGTATTTGTGCAGACGCTCGACGCCGTTCTCGCCGACGAGATAATCATCGCAATAGGTCGCAAACACCTGCTTGGTCATGTAGGTCGGATGGCAGGCGAAATACATGCCCTTCTCGATCTTCATCGGCTCGTCCGCCCGCACCAGGGGGCGCTCGACCAGGTCGTAGCCTTGACCGTGGAAGAAGAGCCGCTGTTCCTCAGGCCTGCCGTGCTTTCGCATGAAGGCGTTGTAGGAATCCCAGATCTCCTTGCAGGATGCGCCGGGCTTCATAAGGCTCAAAGCATAGTTGCGCGCCTCCAGCACGAAGGCGAATTCGTCCTTGATCGCCTGGCTTGCTTTGCCGAGCACGACCGTACGGCTGATCTCGGTATAGAAGCCGCCGGGACCGTTGGTTTCGACGAGCAATGTGTAGATATCGCCCTCGCGCATGACGCGCTGCTGAAAGTGACGGGGAACGTGGCCGGAGGGTTGTCCCGGCGTATAAGATGAGCAGAGATAGATTCCTTGCTCGCCGCCGAGATCGTAAACGACCTCCGCAGCGACGGCGCCTATCTCGATGTCCTTCTTGCCGGGGGTGGCGGCCTTCATCGCGGCGTCGATCGCAGCGTCCTGCACCGCGGCGGTGCGCCGGGCGAGTTCGATCTCTTCCGCGCTCTTGACGCATTTGATGCGGTCGACCATGTCGGTCGCATTGAGGAATTTTGCCTTCGTGTATTGGCCGCGCAAGTGATCGACGAGAGAAATCGGCAGTGTGCCGCGCCCCACTAGTCCGATCGTGGCGCCCGAATAGGGCTCGAGCGCCTTCGCCGCGAGCTCGGCGTCATAATCGAGACTGTAGTCGACGCTGGCATAGCTCGGCGTGCCGAGCACGCGCCGCACGCCGCGCCATTCGCCGTCGCCCGCCGGCGGCAGCAGCCGGTCTGTGCCGAACGGACCTTGCGAGACGGTTGCCATCCCTTCATCCTTGGGGAAGATGACGGTCAGCGGGTAGCCATTGCCGGCCGGAATGTCGGTGAAATACTTCACATAGCCGCCCATATGGTCGTTATTGTTCTGCATAAGCAGGACATCGATCTTGCGCTCGGCCATGGCCGCGCGCACCGCCTTCCATCGGCGTTCGAGCTCGCCAGTCGATATCGGCGTGTTGATGCGTTGCGATTGCTCACTCATGATGGGTTCCTTTCACGCTTGTGCGGTGTGATGCGTTTGGTGCTCGACCAGGTTGATCAGGTTCTTCGTGTCGCCGGCGAGGAAACGCCGCATGTTCTCGTCGAGGATGGGAAACACGTATTTCGCATACTCGTCGAACGGGCCGGCATTGTGCGGCGTGATGATGACGTTCTTGAGATCCCAGAGCGGACTACTTTCCGGCAGGGGCTCGTGGACAAAGGCGTCCAGACCGGCGCCTGCGATCTTCTGGTTCTTGAGAACGTCGACGAGCGCGCCCTCGTCGACCAAGCCGCCGCGCGCGACGTTGATGAAATAGGCCGATGACTTCATCTTTCCGAGGAGCTTTGCGTCGAAGGCACCGCGCGTCTTGGGCGTGAGCGGCATGAGGACGACGACGTAGTCGAGCTGCGGGATCAAGGCTTCCGCATCGGCCCAAGGATGCCATTTATCGACACCGGCCACGCGGCGGCGCACCGGATCGATGCCGTGCACGATCATGCCCATTGCTTTGAGCCGTGGAGCAAGCCCCTCGCCGATCGCGCCGATTCCGAAGATGCCCACCTGCTTTCCATGGAGGAGATGCGCCGGATCGGTCGCCCATTTGTGCCTGTCCTGGGCCCGCACCTGGTCATGCAGATGCCGGCTCAAGGCCAGCATGAGCATGAGGGCGTGTTCCGACACCGTATCGCCGTGGATGCCGTGTGAGCTCGTGACCAGAATGTCGGGCTTGAGCGAGGGGAGATCGTCCACTCCGTCCGTGCCCGTGGTGAGGCAATGGATCCATTTGATGTTCGGCCCCTCGCGCAGGACGTGATCGGACATCATCGGCGCGAAAGTGATGATGACGTCGGCAGAGGCGACGTAGGGTCCGACCTGCGTGTGATTGGCTACCAAATTGGTCGTGAGCTTCGGAAATTTCTCGCGCATGTGTTCGAGGTATTCCCGGCTGATCGGCTCCGGCTGGGCGTTGATGATGAGAACATTGGTCATGGGGACTTCTCCTCGATGTCAGGTTAAGTGGCGCTCGTCATATCGACCGCGGGGTCTTTAAGGGCGGTGATATCAACGAGCGCCGCTCGACAATGTTTAGCGATGAGCCGCGGCGTGAGGGCCCACGGGCTCCTCTTCTTCCAACGCGCCCTTCGGCTCGGTATGGCCGATACCGACGATGATTGCCGAGAGGGCAGCAAAAACCGGCGGCAGTGCGATCAAATAGAAGAGGCTTGACGGGGCCCAATGCAGCCCGAGCATGATGCCGCCGAGCAAGGGGCCCAAGAGCCCAGCGCTCTGGCTGACCGCCATCGCCCAGCTCGTGCCGGTCGAGCGCATTTCCGTCGGATAGACTACGGAAATGATTGCCTGAAACGCATTCTGCGTGCCGTAGACGAAGAAGCCGGCCATGAACACGGTCACCGTCGTCCACAAGACCGAGCTCCCGGCCGGGCCGATGCTTGCCGTGAAAACGCAGGCAAGGAGATAGGAACAGGCGAGCGCATAGAAGCGTCCCCGACCGGTCCGGTCGAACACGTCGGAAATCGCGATGCCGCCGAGCGTTCCGCCGATATGAACGACGGTCGCGACCAGGATCGCCGTCTCAAGTACGAGACCGGCATTGTGCAACGTCGTCGTGAGCCAGCTGTTCATGAAAAACAGCGTGGTCAAATTCGCAAAGCCCATGATCCAGACGAAAATCGTGAACTTCGCACGGCCTTCCGTGAACAGTAGCCTGACAGGGAAACCCTGGCGTTTCTTTTCGGAGCTGATGAACGAAACATTCGCTGGGATTTCGTCACGCGGATAAAGACGCTTCATCGCTTTGGCAATGCGCTGATTGGCGGCTGTCGTGCCACGTCGAACCAGCTGGTTCAGCGATTCCTGCATGAACACAATGACGATCAAGGCGAGGATCAACGGCATCAGCGAATTAAACAGGAACACCGACCGCCAGCCGTAGAGATCGATAAGGTAGGCTGCAAAAGGACTGACAGCGATCGTGCCGAGGGTGAAGCCCGTCCACACCAGCACGGTTAGCGTGACCTTCAAGTGCTTGGGCATGAATTCGCCGGCAAGAGCCATCGCATTCGGCACGACGCCCATGAGGCAGAAATTGGCGAAAAACTGATACCAGGTGAGCTCGGTCACGTTCGTCACGCGGCTGATCATGTAAATAAACGGAACAGCGCAAAGCTGGGCGATGACGATCGTTACCTTGCGGCCGATTTTGTCGGCGATCGGACCCCAGACAAATCCAGACAGCACCGCGCCGACGCCCATCGCCACGAACACGATAGTGAGACCGCCCGGCTGCAAATTGAGGCCGGCCGTGACCGCCGGCGCGAGGTAGCCCAGCGCAAGCGTGTTGAAGCCGCTTGAGAACATCGCGATGCCGCAGATCACAATGATCCAGAATTGATAGGCGCCGAATTTATGCTCGGCGATCAATTTTGGGACGTCGATGGTACTCACTGCGCTAGCAGTTGCATTGGGTGCGGGCATGGTTTCCTCCAGACTGTGAGATGCGCGCGGCGGATCTGACGTTGAATTCGATCTGCCGGAGTTAAAATGTGACGGAAGATTTGCACCGCCGCGCCGCACTCGTCTTGACATAGGTCAAATGTCGTGGGCCGATCGGCTCGAAATTTGTTCGTCCGATGATCGCCCGATTTCCTTCATCGGTTGGCCTCGGCTTCGCGTGAAACTTTTGTGGGGCCCGTGAAGCGACGGCGCGCGAAGGCGCAAAGTAGGCCTTTTCCGCCGCCGCCTGAGCCGACGGCGTCCGGATGCGAAAAAACGAGCGCCGCTTGCGCGACGGCGCGAACTCTTAGCCGAGCTCGATCAGAATTTCAGGGTATTTGTGGATCCGGCCGGTGACCCCGTTCTCGCCGATGAGGTAATTGTCGCAGATCGTGTTGAAAATCCCGCTCCTGATCCAAGTTGGATGACAGGTAAGATTCATATTCTTATGAATGCGCAATGGTTCATCCTTGCGAACGAGCGGACGCTCGACCAAATCGTAGCCCTGGCCGTGACAGTAGAGCCGGTGCTCCTCGGGCCTCCCGTTCCGCTCGAGAAACTGATTGTAGGAATCCCAAATCTCCTTGCAGGAGGTCCCTGGCTTCAATCTCTCGAGCGTGAAGTTGCGCGCCTCGAGGAGAAAGGCGAATTCGTCTTTCATCGTCTGGGTGGCCTTGCCCAGAACTGCGGTCCGGCTGATCTCGGTATAAAAGCCACCCGGCCCGTTGGTCTCGGTCAGCAGCGAGAACATGTCGCCCTCGCGCAGCACGCGGTTCTGGAGATGCCGGTGACACCAATAGAGCGGCTCGCCGGGAGCGTGCGAACAAGTCAGCAACAAGGCTTGCTCGCCTCCGCCATTGAGAACAACCTGTTCGGCGATCGCCGCGATCTCGATATCGCGCTTGCCCGGCTTTACGGCCTTGAACGCCGCCTCTATCGCCGCGTCCTGCAAGGCGGCGGTGCGGCGTATGAAGGAGAGTTCCTCATCGCTCTTGATGCATTTGATTTGATCCACGAGCTCGGTCGCGTCGACGAATTTGGCATTGGAGAAACGCCCCTTGCGCAACCGGTCCAGCATCGAGATTGGGAGCGTTGCGAGGCCCACCAAGCCTATCGTGCCACGCGCATAGGGCTCCAACGCCGTCTCCGCCAAAGCGGCGTCGTAGCCCCAGGTGAAGTGCGCGCTGGCAAAATAGGGCGCGCCCACAATTTTTTTTACGCCGCGGTAGACCCCGTCGCCTTCGGGCGGGAGGTTTCTTTCCATCCCGAAGTCACCTTGCATGATGACCGTCATCAGATCGTCCTTCGGGAACGCGACCGTGACCGGGTAGCCGTAGAGGCAGGGAACATCGCTGAAATACTTCACATAGCCGCCCATGAAGTCGTTGTTGTTCTGCATGAGCAGGACATCGATCCGCTGCTCCGCCATGACGGCTCGCACCGCGGTCCAGCGGCGCTCGAGTTCCTTGGTGGAAATCGGCGTGTTCACGCGTTGGGCGAAATCGCTCATGAGAGGGTTTCCTTCGGCGAATCCGGACATCGAGACCGGTTAAATTTGTATATCGTCCTCTTTCGCAGCTAATGTCTTTGACCTGGATCAAGTCCCGCGCCGCGCCGTTCCGTTCGCCAACATCGCAATGTGCGTTCGGCGCGACGACCAGGCGATAAAGGCCGCCGCAAGCGCGGCGACGAGTGTTGGCAGCGCCATCAGTTCGATCACTCTTGGGCTCGGCCAGTGCGCCGACAAGAGAAAGCCGCCAAGGAGCGGCGAGAAGATCTGCGCCGAGTTGCCGATGCCGATGGCCCACCCGGCGCCGGTCGAGCGCATCGCCGTCGGGTATATCGTGGCGGCAATGGCATTCGCCGTGTTCTGGGCGCCGAAGGTGAAGAATCCCGCCATGAAGGCTGCCGCCAGGGCTGGCACCGCTTGGCTGCCTGCGTAGCCGATTGCCGCGATGAAAAGACCGCCGAAGAGAAAGGCCGCGGCAAGCACATAGAAGCGCACGTTCTCGTAGCGGTCGCAAAGCTCGGATACGACGATGCCTCCAAGGATGCCGCCCGCATTGGTGCCCGCCGCCGCCGCAATCGCGAGATCCTTGGCGATGCCGACATTGACGAGCAGGGTCACGAGCCAACTATTGATGAAAACGAGCGCAGCGATATTGGCGAAGAACATCACCCAGAGCGATCCGGTAAGCCGCGCGCGCCCTTCCTTGAACAGCAGCGAAACGGGAAAGCCCTGCTCTTCCTTCTCCTCGAGCACGAAGCGCGCCGTTTTCGCGATCGAAAGCTCCGGCACGAGGCGATGCAGGATCGTCGCGATCCTCGCCCCTTCGGCGTTCCGCTCTGCGAGGAAATCGAGAGATTCCGGAAGCCACAGTGCGGCGACTGGCGTAACAGCCAGGGCCAGCGCGCCACTGATCAGGAAAATCATGTGCCAGTCGCCGCCGACCGCAAGGCGAGCGGCGACCACCCCCGTCACGATCGAACCGATATTGAAGCCGATCCACACGAGCATGGTGAGCGTGACGCGCGCGTGCTTCGGCATGAATTCGCCGGCGAGCGCCAGGACGATCGGAATCGTTCCCATCAAGCCGAACCCGGCAAGAAATTGCCAGGCGATCAGCGGCCCGAGCGAATTGACCGTGGTCATCAGCAACAGGAACGGCGCCGCGAAGAGCAGCCCGCCCACGATCACCGGCTTGCGCCCGACCCGATCTGCCAGAGGCGTGCACGCGAAGCTGCCGAGAATGCTGCCGACGCCCATTGCGGCGAAGACCGGCCCGAGCGCGCCCGCCCCCAAGCCCATGGCGGACGCCGCGACCGGTGCGATGAAGCCCAGGGCGACTGTGTAAAAGCCCGAAACAAAACAGCACAGTCCGCACAACAAGAGAATGCGAATGTGAAATCCGCCGAGTTTCTGGCGGTCGATGAGCGCCGTCAGGTCGATGACCGGCTCCACCTGCGCCATCGATATCAGCCGCGCGCGGCCTCGATCAGCCCAGCGCCGCGCGCCCAGCGGTATTTGGCGCCGAGCACCGCGACCGGAATTTCGGTGGAATAAGCGTAGGACGGAATGCCATGGTCATAGAGAAACGCGGCCGCCTGCTCGACTTCCACATCGCCGGCGAGCGAAGCGACGACGGGCTTCTCGATGCCTCTCGACCGCATCTCTTCCACGACCTTGACGACGAGCCCGGCGAAGACCATCGGCGGCGTGATGATCGTATGCCAATAGCCGAGGATGAGCGCGTGAATGCGCGCGTCTTCGAAGCCGAGACGGAGGGTATTCTCGTACGTGATGGGCGGCTCGCCGCCGGTTATATCGACAGGATTGCCGGCGGCGCCGAAGGGCGGAATGAACTTGCGAAAAGCCTTGTCAAGATCGGGCGGCATGCGCAAGAGGTCGAGCCCGTAGTCAACGCAGGCATCCGACAGCAAAACACCGGACCCGCCCGCCCCGGTGATTATCACGACGTTTTCGCCGCGGGGAGTAGGCAACAGGGGTAAGCCCCGCGCGAAATCCAGCATATCGCGCAGGCCCGGGGCGCGGATCACCCCCGATTGGCGCAGAATATCATCATAGACCTTGTCATTGCCGGCCAAGGCGGCGGTATGCGAGCCGGCCGCGCGCGCGCCCTGGGCGGTGCGCCCGGCCTTCAAGACGATAATCGGCTTTTTTCGCGAAACCCGCTTGGCGACTTCGGAAAAAGATCGTCCATCCTTCAAATCCTCGCAATGCATCGCGATAACATGAGTCTCGTCATCCTCCTCGAAGAAGGTGAGAAGGTCGTCCTCGTCGAGATCGGCTTTGTTGCCCAAGCCGACGATGGCCGAGACGCCCATCTTGGCCGAGCGCGAGAAGCCGATGATGGCCATGCCGATGCCGCCCGATTGCGACGAGAGGGCCGCATGACCTTTGTAATCGTAAGGGGTGCAAAACGTGGCGCAAAGGTCCTTGGGCGTATAGTAGTAGCCATAGATGTTCGGCCCCATCAGACGCACCCCATAGGCGCGGCCGATCGCCTGAATCTCTTTCTGGCCTTCGACATTCCCGGTCTCGGCGAAGCCCGAGGGGATGAGCACGGCACCCGGGATATTCTTCTCGCCGACCTGCTTCAACACGCCGGCGACGAATTTCGCCGGAATGGCAAAGACCGCGACATCGATCTCGCCGGGGATCTCGGCAACGCTGCGATAGGCCTTTCGGCCAAGAATCTCGGCGAGATTGGGGTTGATCGGATAGATCGCGCCCTTGTAGCCGCCGGCGATCAGATTCTTCATGATCGAATTGCCGATCTTGCCATCCTCGTTCGAGGCGCCGATCACGGCGACGGCGTCCGGCCGCATGATCCGGCGCATTTGGCGAAGAATCTCGTCCTGGCCAGGACGATAACGCGGCGTCGGCGGAGTCCAATCCAGCAAAATCCGCGGATCGGCCGCGACGGCGCCGCTCGGGCTCGCAAAGACCGGATTGAGATCAAGCTCGGCGATCTCGGGAAAATCCACGACGAGTTGCGACACGCTCTCGATGATGCGCGCCAAAGCCGCGCGATCGGCCGGCTTCGCACCGCGCACGCCTTTGAGGATGGTGGCGCCGCGGATGCCGTCGAGCATCGAGAGGGCCTCCGCGCCGCTGGCCGGAGCGAGGCGGAAGGTCACGTCCTGCATCGCTTCGACGAAAATCCCGCCGAGCCCGAAGGCCACCAATTTGCCAAAGCTCGGATCGGTCAGCGCGCCGACGATGACTTCAACGCCTTCGGCGACCATGGCCTGGACCTGCACGCCGAGAATCTGCGCTTTGGCGTCAAAGGCGCCGGCTTTGGCGATGATGCGCTCATAGCCCTCATGCGCTTCCGACGCGGATCGCACGCCCAGAAGGACGCCGCCAGCCTCGGTCTTGTGGAGAATCTGCGGCGAGACGATCTTGAGCGCGACCGGAAAGCCGATACGCTCGGCGATCGCCGCCGCCTCGGCCGCCGACCGCGCCATGCCGTCGGCAGGCAAGGGAATCGCATAGGCCTCGCAAACGCCTCGGGCCTCTAGCGCGGTCAGCGCATTGCGGCCTTCGCGCTGCGCCTGCGCGAGCAGTTGACGGACAGCACTCTTGTCGTGGGCCATGCCCGGCGCTCCCGTCTGCTCGTGCGCTTATTTGTACATCGTCTGATGCATGGTGCCAGGCGAGAATACGTCGGGATCGACCCAGACATTGATCAACGCGCATTTCCCAGAGCTTCGAGCGCGCTGCAAGGCCGGCCGTATCTGATCGGGGTCGCGGACATCTTCCCCATACCCCCCCAGCATTTTGGCGAACTCGCCATAGGGAACATTGCCGAGCCGGTTGGCGACATCGCCATATTGCGCGCCCAGCTCCTTCATGGTGCGGTAGCGCACCTGATTCATGTGCGAGTTGTTGCCCACAACGCCGATAAAGGGCAGGCCGAAGCGGACGCAGGTCTCGAAGTCCCAACCCGTCAGCCCGAAAGCACCGTCACCGAACAGACAGACTACTTCCTTCTCCGGATGCGCGAGCTTCGCGGCCATCGCGAAGGGCGTTCCGATTCCGAGATTGCCGAATGGACCCGTGTCCATCCATTGACCCGGCGCCTTCGGCGCAATGACTCCGCCGGCAAAGGTCAGAACGTCTCCCCCATCGCCGATGAAGATCGTGTTTTCCGTGATGAACTCGTTGAGTTCATAAGCCAGACGAAGCGGATGGATCGGGGTCGAACTGGATCGCAGCTTCGGCGCCATCGCCTCGGCCGCTTTTTGTTCGAGCCCGCGCAATTCCTCAAGCCATGAATTTCGCTTCTGGGCGCCGTCCTCGCCCGTGCCGGCGAGAATCCGAAGCACTTCTTTCATCACCTCGCCCGAATCGCCCACGATCCCGACCTCGACATCGTGATTCTTGCCGACAGTGCGGTAATCGAGATCGACTTGGACGAGAGGAACGCCATGAGGCAGGCCGCGCCCATAGCCGATGCGGAAGTCGAAAGGGAGCCCGAAAACGACGATCAAATCCGCTTTGTCGAAAGAATGATGCCGCGTGTGGTGAAACCCGAAGCGGTCTCCGGGGCGGAAAGTGCCGCGTGCAGACCCGCTTGGATAGCCGGGGAGATTCAGCTTACGGCAGAATTCCGCGGCTGTTTCGGTCGCGCGGCAGGTCCAGAGCTGAGAGCCGAAGAGCACGCAGGGGCGCTCGGATTTCGCGATCAACGCGGCCAGAGCCTCTACCTCCTTCGCATGGCCGAAACTCTTCGTCGAAGCGCGATATTTTCCCGGCTGGGGGATGCGCGCCTTGGCTAATTCGACCGACCCATCCAAAACGTCGATCGGAATCTCAAGATAGGAGGGGCCGGGCGCTCCGTGGTAGCACTCCCGAAACGCCATGCTGGTCATCTCGGCGACCCGGGCGGTGCTGTTGATGCTCTCGCCGAATTTGGTGATGGGCCACAGCATATGGGTGTGCGGCAGGTCGCCCAAGGTTCCCATGCGGCGCTGATCCGAGCGCTCGAAACCGCCGACCAGGAGTACCGCGCTGCCCTCGACAAAGGCGTTCGCAACGCCCGTCATTGCGTCGGTCGTTCCGGGTCCCGCGCTGACCACCGCGCAACCGGTCTTTCCCGTCATGCGGAAATAGGCATCCGCCGCGTGCGTGGCGGTCTGTTCATGGCGCACGTCGACGATGCGGATCCCCTCCTCGATACATCCTTTGTAGATATCCACGATTTCGCCGCCCGTCAGCGTGAAGATCACGTCGACACCTTCGTTCTTGAGCGCTTTGGCGAAGAGCCGCCCGCCGGAGATCGTCTCGGCCGCGGCGAGCGTGGCGTCGGATTTCACGAGCGTATCGGCCATGAGGATTTTCCTTTGCACGGCAGGAAATTGGTCAGCGCCGCTCACGCAGCCGTTTTGAGCACCACCGCGGCGTGATGTTCGGCCATCACCTTGTCCAAGAGCTTCGTGCAGGCATAGACGGCATCGATGGAAGGCGTCAAAGTCTCGGTGAGGCGCGCGAGCTCGACGATCGCGCCTACCAGGGCGTCGACTTCAAGCCCGTGGCCGCCCTCGACATCCTGCAGCATCGAGGTCTTGTGCGGTCCGACCGCTTCGGCGCCCGCGATGCGCTTTTCGATCGTGTGACGGAAGGTGATGCCGAGCTTGTTGGCGACCTGCTGGGCTTCCTGCATCATCTTGATCGACAGATCACGGGTGAGCGGATAACGCGCAATCCCTTCCATGCCCTCATGCGTCAAGGCGGAAATCGGATTGAAGGACAGGTTGCCCCAGGCCTTGAGCCAGATCTCCGCGCGTACGTTGTCGAGGATGTAGGATTTCAGCCCGGCGGCAACGATCATATTGTAGATCGCCTGGACGCGATTGCTCTTGCTGCCGTCGAGCTCGCCGACGGAGAAACGGTCTCCCTCTTCGTGTTTGATCACGCCCGGCGCGACGACCGACGCGGCAGGAAAGACCACGCAGCCGATGATCCGATCGGGCTCGATATTGGCATCGATCACGCCATCCGGATCCAGGCTCGTCAGCCGCTTTCCTTCGAACGGACCGCCATGCTTGCGGAAATACCACCAGGGCAGGCCGTTCTGCACCGTCATCACAATGGTGTCCTTGCCGTAGAGCGCTTTGAGCGCGGGCGCCACGGCAGCAATTTGCTGAGCCTTCACCGCGAGGATGACCATGTCCTGGGGGCCAGGCTCGGTCATCTCTGCGGTCGCGTGTACATTCTTCGCGACCGATTCTTTCCCGTCGGGCGCAATCAGCTTGAGGCCGTTCCGGTTGATAGCCTCCCGATGCGCCGCCGCCTTCTCAACGAAAGTTACGATTTCGCCAGCGAGCGCGAGCTTTCCGCCAAGCAACCCGCCAATGGCGCCAGCGCCGATGACGCAAATCTTCATCGCCATGTTTGCCTCCCTCAATCCATGATGTTCGAAAGCGTGCCGATGCCTTCGATCGTGATCTCGATCTTGTTGTCGGGCTTCATGCTGCCCGATCCCAGGGATGTGCCGCAGGAAATGATGTCTCCCGGCAGGAGCGTCAGGTCCTGCGAAATGAGGCTAACGAGGCGGTAGGGCTCGAAAAACATGTCGGCCACTGGATAGTTCTGGCGCTCCTGGCCGTTGAGCACGGTGCGGATGCTCAACGAATGCGGCTCAAGCCCCGTGGCGATCACCGGACCGAAAACCCCGAACCCGTCGAAGCTTTTTGCGCGCGTCCATTGCTGGAAGGATGGATCCTTGTTGAGAAGGTCGAAGGCCGTGACATCGTTGACGCAGGTGTAACCGAACACATGGTTCGGTGCGTCCGCTTCCGATACTTCCTTGCAACGCTTGCCGATGACGATTCCGAGCTCGCCCTCGAACACGACACGTCCGGGATAATTATTCGGTCGCGGAATGTGCCCGCCGCCCGGATGGAAGGCCGTCTGCGCCTTCAGGAAATAGAGCGGCTCGGCGGGCTCCTTGAAGTTGAATTTCGCCGCGAGCGCATGAAAATTATTCCATAAGCAGACCATCTTGCTCGGGTCGCATGGCGTGCGCAGAGCAACCGAGGCGGCAGGCACACGCCGTCCCGTGGGGCGAGATGCGCCAAACATGTCACCTTCGTGTACCGCGATGGCATCGCCCTCAAGCGAGCCGAAGCCAATCCGCCCATTTTCTTCGAACCGCATCCATTTTGTCATCGCTAGCATCCTTCCTTTTCGGCGATCGCCGGTACAGATGCCGGAGGAGGCGCTCATAAATGCGACGATGGCCGCACAATCACTTTGATTTGGATCAATTCGACGGTGTGGAAATCATAACGAGCTTGGCGCCACTCGATTCTTCCCGTTTTGATACAGCTCAAACGCGCGTACGCGTTCCGCACCTAGACTTACGCCGTGCCGCAGAGGCCTTGCGGCGCACTGACAATCGATAGGGGACAGGCATTCGATGCTGGCACGAGATCTGATGACGAAGGAGCTCGTGACAGTGGCGCCCGAGACGCCGGTGCGCGAGATCGCGAGCACCCTCCTCGCTCATGGCATCAGCGCCGTGCCCGTGGTCGATGCTTCCGGGTCGCCCCTCGGAATCGTCAGCGAGGGCGATCTGATCGGACGTACCGATGCCGATCGCCTCGCCCGCCGGGATTGGTGGCTGATGCTGGTCGCGAATGCGGGGCCTCGGGATCCGGATTTCTTGAGTCGCGCGCATCAAGACAAGATCTGCGCACGCGACATCATGACGGCCCCGGTGGTGACCGTCAGCGAGACGACGGACGTTGCTGAGATCGCCCGCGTTCTCTCGACCTATCACGTGAAGCGGGTTCCTATTCTGCGCGAAGGGCGCATCGTCGGGATCGTAAGCCGCGCTGACCTTCTGCGCGCGCTCGCGGTGCCGGCGTCGGCGGCGCCCGCGGCACCTGGGGGCACGCCGAGCCGCGGGCTCTTGAGCAAGGCGCTCTCCGCGCTCGACGAGCATTTTCTGCGTGCAAGGGAGGAAGGCTCGGCCGAAGCAAATGAGGCCGCCCCATCAGCGCGCGCCGAAGGAGGGCTGAGCATCGCGGATTTCCGTGCACTCGTCGCCGATCACGAGCGCGAGGTGGCGCGAAGTGAGGACGAAAAGCGCCGCGCCGCGGCGGAACAGCGTAAAGAAGAGGTACGAGACCTGATCGATCATCATGTCGCGGACGAAAGTTGGAAGGCAATCCTCCAGCAGGGGCGCGAAGCGGCCTCCCATGGCGCGAAGGAATTCCTCGTCTTGCGGTTCCCAAGCAGCCTGTGCACCGATGGCGGGCGCGCGATCAACGCACCCCAACGCGATTGGCCCAAAACCTTGCAGGGCGAGGCCGCCGAGATCTATTTGCGGTGGGAGCGCGAGTTGAAGCCCCGCGGCTTCCATCTGAGCGCACGCGTGCTAGATTTCCCCGGCGGCAAGCCGGGTGATATCGGGCTCTTCATCGTCTGGGGCGAGTGACGGCGCGACTTATCTTTTCTCGGCCGCCGGGCGACAGCGCCTCTTGTCGGCGAACGTACAAGAACTAAACTTCATTCAGGCACTCCTTGAAATGGCGGAAGAGTACGATGCGAATGCCGTCAACGCCGAGAACGAGCAGTCGCAAACAAGGAATCGCACATCCCATCTTCGCCCGACCCGCCGTTAATCCGCCGATGGCCCCGTCGCATCAAGCCGAATGTGCGGCGTAAAGAAAGATGCCCCATGCTCGCCCGTGTTGAGATCATCCAAGGCGCGAAGAGCATTTTAGGCTGCTCACAGCGTTGGTGCTTCTGGGTTCGCAGCTTGGGTATCACGCGACGGAGCCCTCGATCGGCCTGCGACACAGATCCCAACATTCTCCCCCAGCGAAATTCGATCTGTCATTGCTGGCCGCTTGCTCGCGATGTTCTTGGCTGCGCTTGATCAGACGATCGTGGCGACCGCCCTCTGGACGATCGCGCGCGATCTCAAGGACTTCGAGCTCATGTCCTGGGTGGTCTCCGCCTACCTCATTACTTCAGCCAAGACCACGCCAATCTACGGCCGGCTCGCCGGCATGATCGGATCCATCGCCCCGCTGGCGGCAAAAGCACAAAATCCTTGTTTTTTCGAATTAAATGAAACGAGCGACCAGTCGGTCTCGCGCCCCTTCCGGGGCACGTTATCGACGGCGATCGGGCTCATCGACGCCGATGCGATGAAAGCGACTATGTCCCCTCGTCGCGACCCCAGCAGCCTTAACCCGGGACGACGCCAAAATGTTTTCTGGCTGCATAGCGAACGGCCTCGATATGCGCATCCGCGTCGGCCTTCGAAAGGCCGGGAATGATCTCGCCAAAATGGAGATGTTCGCTCACCTCGAAGCCGCAGGTCTCAAAAATATGCGCATCCAAGAGCGTCCGGATCGCCTTCCATTCGCCGCTCTTTTTTAGCTCTTTGTTGGGCGCAGCCGAAACGGTGACGATCAGGCTCTTTTTGCCTGCGAGCAGACCATGAACGTTCCCCCCCTTGGTAGTCATAGGCAAATCCGTAAGACAGCACTCGATCGATGTAGCCTTTCATGATCGCGGGCATCGACGCCCACCACAGCGGATAAAAAAGGGCGACCGCACCGGCCGCAGCGAGAAGGGCCTGCTCCTGCCGGACATCTTCAGGCACCTTGCGGTCGGCCGGAAAGCCGCCCAATTCGTTGGCACCAAGGACGGGATTAAAGCTCAGCACGTAGAGGTCACGCAGGTGAGGCTTATGTCCCAATCGTTCCAATTCATCGGCATAGGCAGCGGCGGCCGCGGCCGTAAAGCTGTCTGGTCGCGGATGGGCAACGACAATAACGTGATCCATCGGCCTATATCCCAATGATCTTTCTATTTGTATTGTGCCTGCGAACGCACGGCATCGCCTTGACCCAGATCAACTTTTGAGATCGGTGGGCCGACCGGGAATCCTGCCGACCTATGTCTGGAGGGAATAGAGGCAGTCATCGAGTGGCTGCAGCGTGTGCTTGCGAAAGGCAACGATGATGGCTTCGTCCTCGAGCGACAAGCTGGTGGACTTCGGTTCTTTGGCGCCGGTCAGCAGATCGGCAACGGGGTCGCGCCTCTTCCACTTAGCGACCGTCTTAGGATTGATCCCGTACCGCTTGGACAGCGCCCTCGGGCTCTCTTGACTATTTTGCATTATTCGACGGATTGCCTCTGTCGTTGTGGCGCAGCCGTGAAGAACCTGCCCCATAGCGCATCCTTCCATTCCCTGGAAAACAATGCACTACCAAACCTTGGGATCAAACATCTAGTTCTTTGCTAAGTCCTTAAGCCACGCGACCACGGCGTCCGCCGCGTTGTCAGGCGTATCCATGTGACCCGCATTGAGCAGGATATAGCGGTTGAGCGGATTGGCCGGCACTTTGTCGAAACCGGCCTCGCGCGAAATCTGCGATGGGTCGCGCGTGCCCGATATTCAAAGCAGGGGCGCCTTGAGCCTGCTCGCATCGGCTAAGCTGCTGGTGACCTTGCCCCCTGAAACGCCCCCGATTTGAGGTTAGAGTCCGTCGATCAGGAGACGGACGATGAAGCGGTCACGGTTTTCGGAAGAGCAGATCATCGGGATTTTGAAGGAGCATCAGGCTGGGATGCCTGCGGCGGATGTCTGTCGCCGGCATGGGATCAGCGATGCGACTTTCTATAACTGGCGTTCGAAGTATGGCGGGATGGAGGTGTCGGACGCCCGCAAGCTGAAGGCTCTCGAGGAAGAGAACCGGAAGCTGAAGAAGCTGCTGGCGGAATCGGCGCTCGATGTGGCGACGCTGAAAGAGATGCTCGGAAAAAACTTCTGACGCCCGGCTTGCGGAGGAAAGCCGTGACCTGGGCGATCGAAGAGAAGAGCTATTCGCAGCGTCGTGCCTGTGGGCTGGTGGATCTGGCGCCAAAGACCTACCGCTACGCCTCACGCCGCCCGGATGATGCCGGGATACGGGAACGACTTCGTGCTTTGGCATCGCAGCGGCGCCGGTTCGGCTACCGCCGCCTGCATATCTTATTGGTGCGCGAGGGCGTGGCGGTCAACCACAAGAAGCTGTTCCGGATCTACCGCGAGGAGCGGCTCACGGTGCGCCGGCGCGGCGGCAGGAAACGCGCCTTGGGCACGCGGGCGCCGATGGCGATCCCGCAAGCCCCGAACCAGCGCTGGTCGCTCGACTTCGTCATGGATACCCTCGCCGACGGTCGCCGCTTCCGCATCCTGGCCGTGGTTGACGACTTCAGCCGTGAATGCCTGGCGCTCGTCGCCGACAACTCGCTCTCCGGCGTTCGCGTCGCGCGCGAGCTCGATCGTCTGGTCGAGGGCCGCGGGCGGCCGTGCATGATCGTCAGCGACAACGGCACCGAGCTGACCTCGCACGCCATACTGCGCTGGCAGCAGGAGCGCCGCGTCGAATGGCATTACATCGCGCCCGGCAAGCCGATGCAGAATGGCTTCGTCGAGTCCTTCAACGGACGGCTGCGCGACGAATGCCTCAACGAGCATCTCTTCCCCAGCCTCAAGCAGGCGCGCCGGATCATCGAAACCTGGAGGATCGATTACAACACCGAGCGCCCGCACACGAGCCTCAACGGCCTCACCCCAACACAGTTTGCAACCCGCCCCCACAAGGGGCATAACCAGAACGGATTCTGCTTATGATCGAGGGCAGATCGGGGGCAAGGTCACTGGCTTCCCAGCGCGTGACGGGCCTGTCTTTCTCTCGGATAAATCTCCGGGGAGCGATCGCGATCAGCAGGACAATAAGCGGAGCTGCGATAGCGGTCTTGCCTATTGGGCTTGACGGTAGAACAACACCCGTCCAAACGGCGCGAGCTGATTCATGATGTCGAAATCCCGCACGTTCCTCGTGAGCACCGTGCAGCCGAGCTTGGCGCCGTGAAGATAAAGGAGGGCATCATTCAAGAATTGATTGCGGGAGCCCTTCTCAATTTCGAAAAGACGCATCACGGTGCCTGAGAGCATTCCTGCTGCCCCCCAGACGTCATCTCCCGGCGTGAAAATCCTGTGCGGCGGGATGTCATTTTCGATCGTCTGTTCAATGGCTTTCAGAGCCCGACTTGTTCCTGGGTGCTGAGGATCCAGGCGGCCGAACGCGTGCGTCATCTCCGCCAAGCAGACGGCCGAATGGTTGCAGGTCCGGAACGTAATTAGCTTGGCAACCGCTTCGGGAACGCTGCCATGCAGAACATCGATATAGACGGTCGTGTCCAGCAGCAGTTGTCCTTCGATGGGTCGCGCTTCGTCGGCCCAGTCGATATCCTCGTCAGGCCGAGGCTCCGGACGAGCCATGCGGCGCCCCGGCTTTAACTGCCGAAGCGCCTTATGAAGGTTAAAACTCAAGGTCAACGTCCTTTGGCACCGTTCCCTTCCGGCGCAAGAATTTGCGGCCGAAATCGTCTTCAAGAGCAAGCCTGGAGAGAGCGAGTTCAAGGAGGTCGGAAACAGAATCGATGTGGGCCCGGGCCTTGGCTGCCTCGATTAGAACGGTCGAGACACGGCCGGACACCTTGAAATCCTTCGCGGCCCCGAGAAGGCCAGCGTCCCGGGCCTGTTCGAGGATGAGCTTGTTGCGGTCGAGCGCAACTTCTTCCTCATCATCTTTCTTAGCGACAAATCCGAGCGGCATCGCCATAGCAACCTCCAGCAAATGTCAGACAAAATATATGATTTGTCCCACACTTGTCAAGCCCAGGACGGCCTTGAAAAAGATCTAGCTGATGCGTCACGGTATATTATTGAAATTCCGGGCTGAATGCGGTCTTCAACACCTATGCCTACAGGCTAACACCGAAAGCTAGCCCGTAGGCATAGGTGTTGAGGACTGCTTTTGTGAAGATATTTCAATAAGATACGACCACCATTGGACCGCATGGCGGCGAAAAACCGCCATTTCCGGCGTGCCGCCGAACCCGAACTTGACCGCGACTCCCGATTAGTATAATTATGATTATACTAATTAGGATTATGCTAATCGAGAAAATCTAATGACACCCCGCGGATTCGTCGGAAGAGAGATCGATCTCGCCGCGCTTCGGCGTGAACTGAACCGCAAGCGGCCATCCCTGCTCGTCGTACTCGGCCGACGCCGAGTGGGAAAGTCTCGTCTCCTGCTGGAGGCCGTGGCGGAGCAGCCGACGATCTACTATCAGGCGACAAAGATCGCAAGCTCCATGAGCCTTACGCTCTTCAAGTCCGTGGCCGCCAAGCTTTTGGGCTCCGATCCCGTGCTCGACGGCATTTCCGACTGGCACGCCGCGCTCGTCCACATCCACCGCGCGGCCGAGACACGGCACGGCCTGACTGTCATCCTCGACGAGTTTCCGTATCTGTGCGAAGTCGACAATTCATTGCCCTCGGTCATCCAGAAATTTTGGGACGAGGTGCGCGCGAAACGCCACCCATTCAACCTGGTCTTGTGCGGGTCGAAGATCTCATTCATGGAGAATCTCCTGGCGGAGAAAAACCCGCTGCACGGCCGCCAGAACCTGAAGTTGGATGTGGGGCCGCTGCCCTATCGGGATGCCGCGCGGTTCTTTCCACGCTGGTCAGCGGAGGACAGGCTTCGCGCCTGGGCGGTGTTCGGCGGAATCCCGTTCTACCTCAGCCTATGCGACCCGCACGCGTCCCTTCACGAGAACATACGCGATCTCGTGCTGGCGAAAGGCGCGCCTCTCGCGGATGAGCCGGAGCATCTGCTGCAGGCCGAATTGCGGGACGTCTCGCGCTATGCGACCATCTTGCGCGCCATCGCCGAAGGATGCACGAAGTCGGGAGAAATTGTCGGCCGGGTGAAAGAATTCGCAAGCGGAGCGGCGCTAACGCCGTACCTTGAAAAGCTTTCTGAGCTGCGCCTGATACGGACTGTGCGTTCGCTCGACGCGACCGAGCGCGAGCGCGATCGACGCTACTTTCTGGACGATCCATTCTTGGCCTTCTGGTTCCGCTTCTGTCTGCCGAACGTCTCGGCGCTGGTCTCTGGCCACGCCGAGCAAGTGCTGCCTCATGCTGTCATCCCGAAACTGGACGAACACATGGGCGACTTGTTCGAGTGGATCTGCCGCGACCATGCTCGCCTCTATTTGCAGGAGATCCTGCCTGCCCCGGCCCGCACGATCGGTCAGATATGGGCGGCTGAGTTTGACATCGATGTCGCGGGGGCATTGCTGGACGGAACGGCAATCTACGGTGAATGCAAGTGGTGGAAGGACGCCGTCGGCGAACATGTGCTCGACCATCTCATTGAATGTTCCGCGTCGACTTCTTATGGCCATGACGCAAAACGCTTTTATCTCGTTTACTCCCGTAGCGGATTCACGCGCGATCTCTCGCGTCGAGCCGCATCAGATCCGTCCATTCGCCTGATCGGCGCCGCGCAACTTCTGAACTGAACGGCCAGGAATCAGCCCACGCACGCAAATCCGGCGACGCTGGCTGGCCATCGTTCCTTCTGGCAGATTTCTTCGGCACGACACCGGCGCATAAGAGCCTGAAAACACGAAATTAAAACCGCCCAATGGCGCAGATTTCAACACCTATGCCTACAGGCTAGCTTTCGGTGCTAGGCTGTAAGTAGAGGTGTTGAAAAGGCCTCATCTTGTTGGAGTTCAAACAGTTACGCCACCGCCAGGTCTTCGCGCCGGCGCCAAATCCCCGTTTTCCGCGGATTCCCGAATTGGCCCAGTCGGGCAGGAGAAGCGATGGGACAGCGATTCCAATCAGTTGTGAGCGGGGGACGTGTCGGAGATTTTTCCGAGAGGCGCGAATGCCGATAACGCCATGATGCGACGCGATTTTTCGTCTGCGTAGCGGGCACTTTCAACACCTTCGCCTACAGGCTAGTTTTCGGTGCTTGCCCGTAGGCGAAGGTGTTGAAATTCCCCCCTTTATAGACCAAACAAAGCCTTGTCCGAGAGAATCTCGTGACCGCTGCTGCGGGTCAAGCCGAATTGGCCTCCCACGGCGCCCCGCGATGGCTCGCCATCTGAGGGCCGGCCGATTTTCGCTCCCAACGCCGGCGCGCGATCTCGCTTTATCTCAGAAGGTGGGTGATCAGAGCCACCATCTGGTCTTTCTTTTCTGGAGCACTTTCGGCGGTAAGAAGCGTGAGCACGGTGAGCCCGATCGGGCTGATCTTCTTCGCTCCCCGTATTCCGGCCTTCCGCAAGAACCAGACGAAGGCAAATGCCCCACAGCGTTTGTTGCCATCCGTGAACGGATGGTTCTTCACCATGAAGTAAAGGAGGTGGGCAGCCTGCTCCTCCACGGTCTCGTACAGCGGCTTGCCGCCGAAGCTCTGCATGACGTTGCCAATGATGCCCTCGATGCCGCCAGGGCGCTGCTCATGTGCAAAGAGATCTGACGCTTCGCCTTTGTCGATGAGCTCCGCCCGCAGATTGGCGATGGCGGTCTTCAGTTCTGCGCTCGAGAGCTCGACCGTTTTCTTGGTCGCGCCAATCGGCTCGAGCGCCTCGCGGTCATAGGCGTCGAGCGACACCCAGGTTGCCGAGAACTCCTTGATGAGTTCGAGGATTTGCTTTGGATCGAGCGTCACATGGTCGGGCAGCAGGCTCTGGATATCGACGACCGCCTTCATGAACGCGTCGTAGTTTTTCGCAATCTGCCTGCGATTGATCGTGTAACCCTTCGTAATGTGCTCACGGAGAGTTTTGGTGGCCCAGCGGCGGAATGCCACCGCTGCCTTCGAATTGGTGCGGTAACCAACCGAAAGAACGACATCGAGAGAATACAGCGAAACTGGCCGGTCGGAGTTTGCAATGTGCACTTTTTGCACATTGCTTTTTTCGTCTATTTCGCCGTCTCGAATGACATTCCGGATATGCCGGGTAATGACGGTCCGATCAACACCAAACAGTTTGGTAATCTGCGCTTGCGTCGCCCAGATCGTCTCGTGAGCAACGTCGGCACGTAGCTCGATCGCGCCAGACTTCGCCTGGTAGACAACAAGATCTTTGGGATCTTCTCTCTTTTTCATAGGTTCGGATTACGTCCCCGATTCAGGCAGAAGTTTGCGGCTTGTGCGGCGAGACCATCAGGCCTGGGCTGATTCTGGGCTTTCAGCCGTCCGAATGCGCTCATGGAGATATGGGCTCGAACTGACCAAGCAGAGCTTCCGGCAGAGGGCTTACCCCGATCCGGGGATTTGCCGCAGCCTGCGATGCAGGCATCATCGATGCGCTCTTGCTGCCGACACGCATACGCCTCCTTCTTCCGCGCTCTCCAGAATTGGGACCTCTGGGATCGCTCATCTAACGCCGACTTTCCCCCTTTATAGGCCAAACAACGCCCTGTCCGAGAGGATCTGTAGACCGCTTTTGGGGCTCCGGAGGAACTGGCGTCCAACCGCGCCCCGCAAGAGCTCGCGCATTTGCTGGCTAGCCGGTTTTCGGTCCCATTGCCTTCGCGCGACCACGCGGCCCGATTTCGTCGTGCGGTTGACCAAGCCGCAGAAGGTCCGCTGACGCCACCGGAAGCCGATCTCGTCCAGATAGAGCTGGACGTGCTTTTGGCTGATGTGGTGGAAAACGCCGATGACGGTGCGGCGGACCCGATCGTTGAAGCCCTCCGTGGCGTTCACATGCACGATGCCGCGCGCAAACTCGAGCTCGGAATGCGTCACGGTGTCGTGCTTCGCGAAGTCCTCCTCCTCGCTCCCGAACGACGGATGCCCGTCGCTCATGAGATGCGCTTCGGGCGCGACCATGCCGGCCAGCGCCTCGCCGACCTCGGCACCGGAGAGGCCGGGCAGCGGGACGCTGCGCACAGCGCCGGGCGGGTCGCCGCCGCTCCCGGCCGTGCGCAGCCCATAGACGTTCGCGCTGGCAACAGCGATCGAAGCTGCACGTCTTCAGCCTTGAAAACAGACATGAGAATCAGAAACCGCAGCCCTTGGGAATCCCCAAAATCGATTCAGCTAAATCAAATCAGGCTCTAGGTCGGGAAAACCTGGAGCCAACACCGCATCGACAATCGGCCTCGCCAGTTGGCCACTTATCAGGCAATGCAAGCAATGTGCGCCAAGGTGCTCGACCGGTGCAGGAAGAGTTTGGCCGCGTGGAGCTCACCTGGACCTCGCGTTCGACGCGGCGCTCGTATGGCCGGCGGATCCATTTCAGAGTGATCACCACCCTATTGATGCGGTTTCCAGCTCGAATCGGGATTGAACGTGGTCATCGTGCGCGCAATTGCGGCGCTCTTGGGACCGAGATTCTTTTCGTAGATCACGCCGCGTTCGTTGGCGATGAAGGTCATCACGCCTGAATCGCCGTACTTGGCCGGGAATGCCACCACGGCGAACCCGCCGATCATGTGGCCATTCACGATATAGTTGCGGGCGCCGCTTGGCGCGTCCTTACCCTGTTGTTTGAGGATGCGGTAGTAATAGCCGTGATAGGGCTGGTGCCTTCCGTGCGCGCCTTTTGGGCCATAGCCTTCCGTACTGGCGCTGACGACGAGCGGCCCGATCGGACTGTCCTCGCCCTCGGTCGCTGGCCAGTAGAGCCCATCCCGTTTCCCGGGGCTGCTCATGAATTTCTGCGCATATTCCAAATAGCCGGCTCCGGTCCGGTCTTTGCTCGCATAGTCGCGCTCGGCATCGACAATAGCGCCCACGACCCGGATGGCATCGAGCTCATTGCGCCCGATCCGACGGTCCAGAATCTCCTCGGCGCCTGCCTTGGTGTCGAAGCGCCACGTGTCCCTTTGCTTTACGAGCGGGATCGGAAAGGGCCATTCATTTGCGCCAATGATCAAAATCGCCCTGGTGTCGGACTGGCGCTCGATTGAATGCTTTTGGCCATAGTCGGAGACGAATTTCTCGCGTCCGGCCTTGTCAGCGACGCGATCGCCGGAATGGATGAGCCTCTGGCCGGTCGGTCCCAGGATCCTTTCAAGATCGCCCATCTTGTCGGCGCGCGCCGCCGCGACCAGCGCGGTCGCCGCTCCCTCGGGAGAGGCGAATGTCATTTGGCGCGGCGCGGCGGCGATTGCCGTGATCGACACCGCGAGGCAAGTCGCTCCCGCGACGACGGCCAACGCCATGCCACGGAAGAACCGTGCTAATCGAGAGAACTCCGGATTCATTTTGACCATGATGTCCTCGCGCGATCTGCGTTGGCTCGGCCGTGCGTCTCCCCCACGTGACATCTCCGGCGCGGCGAGTATGAGCTTATCGTCTCAATGGCGCAGTTTGTCATCGCCGCCTCCCTTTTGCCCGCTGGCGGGCGCGCTTCGCTGCGGCTGCGGCGCGGCCGATCGCGGCGGTGCGGCTATTCGCGGCGGCGCGCTGACACGCGGCGCGGCAGCCGGGGCCATGGATTGGCGGCTGGCCTGGCCACGCTGCAATTCGGCCCGAACATCGGGTCCCCTGCCGAAACTCGAGAAGGCCGGCGCCGCCGGACGCTGGACCGTTGGCTGTGGTGGCGCTCCTCGGACGACGCTGGGCGGGCGCTGCGGAGAGGGCGGCGTAACGGCGCGCACAATGGGCCGGGGCGTCGGCCCGGAAGATGGCGGCGCGATGCGCTGGCTGGGATTGGCCTGCGGGGTCGCGCTCGGCGCCGCCAAGCCCGGCGCGGTGCCACGATTATCGAAGCCGCGAAAATCACGGCGCGCATTGGCCGATCCCGCCGCGGCCGGCTGGAATTTTTGGCGGACCGCGGGGCTGCTGTAAGGCACGCCGCGCCGATGGGCCGGGTCGTGCTGCCAAACGTTACCGGTATAGCGGGGGCGATTGTCATGAAGGATCGCGTAGTTATTGATCCCGTTATACCGGCCGGCATCGATGTGGATGTCGTGATGACCCCAATCCCAGCTCTCCCAACCCCACAACACGCCGACGATGCCGAAGCCGATACCGAAATAGATGCCTGGCCCCGCGACATACCCATAGTTTGCCGGCGGCGGAAAATAGAACGGCGGATAATCGGGATAGCCCCAGACCCCATAGACCAAGCGAGGGTCGTAGTAGGGCACATAGACGAACTGAGGATTGGCAGGTTCGATGATGATGATCTGGCCGTCGGTCGAGACCGTTTCTTGCGGGGTCGATTGCAGCGTCCCAGCCGCCAGAGCCTCCGCACGTAGCCGCTGCACGGAATCCATAACATCGGCCTGCTGCGCCAGGAAGGCATTGCCGAGCGCCTGCGTCCAATCGAGCCTGCTGTTCATCATCTGGAGGATTTGCGGAAACGGAACGAGCGATTTAACGCTGGGATCCCAGTCCTCCTGCTGAAGGGCGGCATCCAACTGATCGCCTTGGAGGCGCGCATTGTTGGGATCCTGAAGCCAGCGCGCAGCTTCGACCACCTCAAGGGGATAGGTCGAGGCCATCAGGATCTGGGCGAGGAGAGGATCGGGATAGAGCGCGATCGGAGCAAGAAGTTGGTCGAGCTGAGCCTGACTGAGCGGTGCCGCGCCTTGCGCCGGGAGTGCGGACAGCGAGGGCGCCTGAGCAAATATCACGTTCGGCATAGCGACGAAGAGTGCGAGAACGACGAGGGCGGCTCGGATGATACTTGTTTTCATATTTCGCTCTCTTTCCGTCCGGGGGCCTGGCCTGTAGCCGTTACCGGTATGCCTCCGCCGCGACGATACGGGAGCAGCTTTCATGATGCTGCCCGATAGGACCGACGCATTGATGTAGATCAGAATCGGTCGCCGAGCGGCCTTGGGGCGATCGGCTACCTGAAACGGCCTTGTTCAAAAGGTGGAATTGGTGGAGCATTCCAACAATTCGCCGCTCGCCCGGAGAATAATATTGGCAGAAAGCGCGGTACCCGAGCTTTGGCTTGTGCGGTGCCGACCGTGTTGCCGAGGAAGGAGTTCCGTTCCCTTGATGCTGGACAAATTGGTTTCACTGGACAGGGCATCAGCGCGCATCGTGATCCTTGCCGCTACAATCGCGATCATCGCCGCGGGCGCTGCGCACGCAGCCGGACTCACGCAGCGCGACTATCGTTATCTCCAGGACGGATATGGCCTGACGGCAGACAGCGAGATGATCAAAGACCTCGCTGTCGAAGAGCAGGCCAAGCTTCATGATTTAATCAATGACCCTTCCTTGAAGGATTACCCCCACACGATAGATCACAACGTCGCAGATTTTCTGTTCACCGTTCATATGAGGGAATGCAACGTTTGGTCGAGCTCTCACGGCGAGCCGGAATGTCCTCCGGCCACCGACGCCAGCGCTGAGCCGGGCAAGGAGATTGCCGATCGCCAATGTAATGCCTGTCACCTTTTTGGGACCATGGACGCGCCGTCCTTCCTGCAGCTCGCACGGGAAGGGAAGTTGAGCGAGCAAAGCTTGGCTGACGCGCTCGACCATGGGCACAAGATGTCACCGATCACCATGCAGCCGACGCAAGTAAGGGACCTCATGATCTATATTCGTTCGCTGAAGTGAGCGAGCGTGATCATTCGGGTACTCGCTGAAATCCTCGCTGAGCACTCCGTTCGGGATCGGGCATAAAATAGTTCTAGCCCGCATTCCCCGGACGAGATGCAATTTTCCGCCTGCGCCTTGACGATTCTAGTATAGGAATCCGTACGTTATTCCTGATCGAGCGAAGCGGCGATGCGGGACCCGACGGGTGAATCGGCGGGCGTGGCCCTGAAGCTCGATCCCGACCGCCGCCTGCGGCTTCGATTCCGTGGTGCGGTGACCACGTCCGACGCGGGGCTGCTGGCGTATTGTGCAGAGCGCATCGCTGACCTATGAGCGCGCCCTTCGCCGGACGCAGCGCATCCCAGCCAGCGCCCGGGTCGTATACGTAATGGGATTGCAGTTGGAGCGATACGTCGCGGCTGGACTCGAAAAACTTGGCGACCGCACAGACCCCGATCGCGACGTGCCTCCCCTGAATGTCTTGTGGACGGTTCGCCCAATTCAAACTCTACAGTGTGGCCGCTTTGGCTCGGTTAAGGCAAAAATCTTCTGGGAGTTATTTGGGCGCTTTCTAAAAAACTACTTACCGGTAAAATCGGTCATCAAAAGCCTTTCGGAAAACGGCGGATATAAGCGGCGATCCGGACGCCCATCACATCGGGTAGCGCATCTAAACAAAGGGGAGACGCAGATGGCAAAGAGCGAAACCTACGAAACCGTCAAGATCGAGAAGGACGGGGGCATCACCTGGATCTATTTCAACCGGCCCGAGAAGCGGAATGCGATGAGCCCACAGCTCTGCTTCGACATGGAACAGGCGTGGCTGAAATATGAGACCGACGAGGACACCAAGGTCATTGTGCTCGCCGGTCAGGGCCCTGCCTGGAGCGCGGGCATGGACCTAAAAGAATACTTCCGCGCGAATGACAACAAGCCCGATGCCCAGTACCGCGCCTGGATGGCCAACAAGCGTTGGCAGTGGGAGTGCATTTCCAACTGCCGCAAGCCCACGATTGCAATGGTGCACGGCTATTGTTTCGGCGGGGCCTTCGTGCCGCTATGTGCGTGCGACCTCGCCATCGCGGCCGACGAGGCGACGTTCGGGCTGTCCGAGATCAACTGGGGCATAATCCCCGGCGGCCTCGTGTCTAAGGTCGTAGCCGACATGATGTCGACGCGCGACGGCATGTTCTATGCTATGACCGGTCGGACGTTCGACGGCAAAGAGGCCGCGGCGATGAAGCTCGTGAACATGTCCGTGCCAGCTGCCAAGCTGCGAGCGGAGACGATCAAACTCGCCAACGAGCTGATGGAGAAGCCGCCCATTCCGCTTGCCTTCACCAAGCAGGCTTTGCGCTACGTCGGCACCATGGACGTGCCAGCCGCGTATGAATATCTCGCCGTCAAGAACATGGCGTTGCGCTTTGCTGACCGGAATCGCTCACGCGACCAGGGCATCGAGAAATTCATCGACAAGAAGGAATATCGCCCCGGCCTCGGCCCCGTAAAGGTCGATTGACCGCGCCTGATTGCGAAAAGCAAGGATACGGCACTGCAGCGCGGTTTCGCCCTTGCGGTCGTCCAGCTAAAGCAGCCGTTCTGTGCTGGGTTTTGCCCCTCACCATTTGTTAAGGCAGCGCCGCTCGATTGATGCGGTCGCCTGATGATCTCCTAGGCTCCACTCGGACAGAATATTCTCGCGCGATGCACCCACCCGCAGTCGGACTTTTCCTTTAGACGATGCGCGCTGGCGCCACCACTCGGCGTAGCAGAACGGGCAGCGTTTTTTGTTGCCATGCAGAGCCCTAGCAAATCTTCGCAGACATGGGTTTGTGAGCTTTCGGAAATCTTCTGGGCTTTCCCTTACATAGCAGTGTCAGATGCGATGCAATCGAGTGTTTGGTTGTGGATGAGCTTCGATCGTAGTATTGGCAATGTCATGCCTATCATCAGCATCAATAAACTGACGAAGAAGTACGGCAATTTCGTCGCTGTCGATAACCTCACCCTCACCATCGAGCAGGGAGAGATCTTCGGTCTCTTAGGCCCGAATGGCGCAGGAAAAACCACGCTACTCCTGACGCTCGCTACACTCCTTGAGCCAAGCGCCGGAGAGGCGCTCGTGAACGGTTTCGACGTTGTTCGCCAGCGCTCCAAAGTAAGAAGGGCGATCGGGATCGTGTTTCAAGAGCCAAGTTCCGACGATACGCTTACTGGATATGAAAACCTCAAACTTCACGGCATGCTTTACCATATGCCAGCCGCTTTGCGCGAAACAAGGATCAAGGAGGTGCTTGATCTTGTTGAGTTGACGGGTCGTCAAAACGAACTCGTCAAGCGATACTCCGGCGGCATGCGGCGGCGACTGGAGTTGGCACGGGGACTGATGCATCATCCCAAGGTTTTATTTCTAGACGAGCCAACGCTCGGCCTGGATCCTCAATCGCGCGAGCATCTCTGGCGATATATCGAGAGGCTCGCGCATGAGGAGAAGATGACCATTGTTCTCACGACACATTATATGGAGGAGGTCGACCGGCTGTGTACGCGGCTCGCTATCATCGATGCCGGTCGAATCGTCGTTCTCGGGACGCCTGCGGAATTGAAGCAGGTTATCGGCGGCGACGTCGTGCGTCTTACCGCCTCAGCCCGTAGTGTAGAGAAGTTACGAGCACTTTCGTTCGTCAAGAATGCCGAAGTGAATAATGGCGTGATTTCTCTCACGGTCAAGGATGCGAGCAAGCATCTCGCGGCTATATTAGAGACGATCGGTAAGGTCGACTCGGTTGAGGTCCATGTGCCGACTCTCAATGACGTCTTTCTTCATTACACGGGGAAAGATATACCACCCTCATCAGCGGAGGGCGGTTTTGGAGAAAGAGCGATGCATTACCGAGCGCGATAACATGATGGATACGCTCCGCAACGAGCTCAGCGGCATCCTTGCCATCTGGTATCGGGAGTTTAAGGTTTTCTTGCGCGAAAGATCGCGCATCGTTGCGTCGATCATCAATCCGATCCTGTGGCTTCTGATATTCGGGGGTGGTCTTGGATCAAGCGTCTCGATACCGGGCGTCAATTACCAAGCTTTCATATATCCCGGCGTTCTCGTGCAAGCGGTGCTTTTTTCGTCCGTGTTTTTTGGCGTCTACATCGTGTGGGACCGGAAGATCGACTTTCTGAAAGAAGTGCTCGTCGCACCGATCTCCCGAACGTCGATATTTCTTGGTAAAATACTTGGTGGCGCGACGGATTCGATGATTCAGTCTATAATCCTGCTTATACTCGGGAATGTAATTGGTGTGACAGGCATCGTCTCGGGGCTCTCACTCGGACCATGGGCTTTTGCACTATCGCTCGTCATCCTATTCATCACATGCGTATTTTTGCTCTCCATCGGGCTCATCATCGGCTCTCTCATGGACAGTCCCGAGGGTTTCCAGCTCATTTCTAGTTTCTTGCTCTTTCCAATCTTTTTCCTCTCTGGAGCGCTATTCCCGATCAACCGACTGCCCGCCTGGATCGCGCCGTTTACCCTCGTGGATCCGGTTACATACTCCGTTGATGCGCTGCGGAATGTGATTTTAGGAAGTTCCCAATTTCACCTTGCGCTTGATCTTGGAATCATATGCGCATGCGCCGCCAGCGCGATCATTGTGGGCACATTTGCATTCGAGAAGATGAAGATTTGAGGTGAGGTAAAGAGCCGGCTCTCCCGAAAATGCACACTCTACTGGGCGGGAACTCGCGACGTTCCACCTTCGCGACGTAGCAGCGGCGGAAACGGAATTGCTTCGCCCCTCCATAGCGGCAACGCCCGCAACAGCGTCGCAAGCGACGTCTCAAGCGCCTGCCAAAACGCCGCTCGCCCAACTGGGACTTCGGCTTGAAGCGTTGACGGCGGAGCTCCGGGCGCAACCCCGTTTCCCTGAAGGCATAAACGTCGCGGCCGATGTAGAGTTGGACAGCCCATTCGCCGAAGCGGGACTCGAAGAACGCGACATCATCGAGCAGATAGACCGCCGGGCCGTTCCTACGCCGCAGGACGCCGCCGCAAGGCTCGAAGCGGCGCACCGAACCGGCGCCGTCACGGTCTTGCTGTTCGTCTATCGCGGCAAGACGCAACTCTACATCGCTGTCAACTTGCGCGGCGAGCCGCATGCGGGCTGAAAACGGCATCAGCGTCGGGCTTCGAAGGCATGACAACAACAGGAAAAGGAGTCCTTAAGGACAGATTTGCTTCTGCCGCTTATCACGAAGACAGCCACGCGGTCAAGCGAATCGTCGACCACGACAGTCGGCGTGGCCACTTCGTGCTGACTGGATCGTCCAATATTTTCACTTCCGGAAATGCCTACAATTCGCTGGCGGGACGCCAAATGACGCTGACGCTGCGGCCGTTCAGCGCAGCGGAAATCTTCCGGGTAGGTCCATGCAAAATCTTGGACGCTGTCGCTTCCGATCCCGAGAATCCGGCGCCGCTGCTCCCGCGTCCGCGCGCCTACGGACGCGCGGATGTTATCGATCTCATCATTCGAGGCGGATTTCTCGAAATAAGAGGCCTTGTTGGCCGCGAACGCATTGACAGATGCTCAAGCTACGTCGACAGCATTATCGAGCGCGATGTCTCGGCGATTCACGCGGTGCGCAAACCGGATGCCGTTCGCCGCCTAATCTATCAAGCTGCAGCAAGAACGGCCCAAGAGCTCAACGCCTGGGGACTCGCAAAAGACCTCGCCATAAAATACGACACCGTGAGCGACTATCTGGATGCGCTCACGCGCCTCGGCATCTTATTGCGCCTCGGTGCATGGTCTTCTTCCAAGGCCAAGCGCGAAGTGAAGTCGTCGAAACTCCATCTGATGGATACCGGCCTGGCCACGGCGCTGCGCAACGAAGACATGGGAAGCTTCGGCATAGATGCCGATCCGGCGGCATTCGGCGCCCTCTTTGAAACTTTTGTGTTTACCGAGCTCGAAAAATCTCTGCCATTCCTGTCCAAATCATGGTCGCTCTGGCATTGGCGAGCAGAGGATCGGGAAATCGACATCCTCGCCGAAGCCCCGGGACGTCTCCTCGCTCTCTTCGAGATGAAGGCGTCATCAATGATCGATGCCAGAGACTTCAGGCACATCAACTGGTTTCTCACAGAAGGCCCCGGCAAGACCTATCGCGGCGCCGGTTTCGTCGTCTACCCCGGCGAGCATCTCCTTTCGTTTGGCCCAGGCCGCATCGCTCTTCCGGCGTCAGTGCTGTGGTCGTTCGCGACCGGCGGACGGCGAAAGGCGAGAGCCCGCGCCGCCTGACCGCCTCCCAACTCCATGGGTTCCAGCTTACGGGCGTCTTGTCTCGACCGATGGTGGACGAATTTCAACACCTTTGCCTACGGGCTAGCACCGAAAGCTAGCGTGTAGGCAAAGGTGTTGAAGGTGCCCGCTACGCAGACGAAAAACAGCGTCGTATCATGGCGTTATCGGCATTCGCGCCTCTCGGAAAAATCCCCCTTTATAGACCAAACAAAGCGCTAACGAATTCTTAACCGGGATTCCGCCATGTTGCTGGCCTTTCGAGGCCCGAGGCGGACATGGCGGACAGTTCCAGGGAATGGATCGACGGCGTTCGCACCGTCGCTCAGATGGCCGCGGCGTTTCATTCGGAGGAGGCCTGCCGGCGCTTGCTCGAGCGCATGGTCTGGCCGAAAGGCCGGCTTTGCCCCTTCTGCGGGAGCAAGCGTTCGATCGCGCTCCGTGGCCGGGATTGCGGCAGGAAGGCTCGTCCCGGTCTTTACCAATGCCAGGCTCGGCAATGCCGCCGGCAATTCACGGTGACGACGTGCACCCCGCTGCACGCGACGAAGCTGCCGCTAGGTCTCTGGCTCACGGCGATGTGGCTGCAGATGCATTCCGACAAAGGGATCTCGTCCGTCCGCTTGGCTGAGGCTATCGGCGTCACCCAGAAGACGGCCTGGCGCATGGGCCATGCCATTCGGTTGTTGACCGCAAACAGCGATCGGCGCCTCGATGGCATCGTCGAGGCGGACGAAGTCTTCGTCGGCGGCAAGCCAAAGAAGGACCCGTCGCATCCCGATGCCCGCCGCGGCATGCAGGGCCATACGACGAAATGGCCGGTTTTGGCGGCCGTCGAGCGGCCGACCCAGATCGATGTCGGCGAGAGGCGACGGTTGATCAGACTCTGATACGCGGATTGGCTACCGCAGGACCGTGGTTCACCTCGGGCCTTCCTCTGTCTCAAATGGCGCGAATGCCGGTTGGGCTCGCGGAATCACAGCGAGGGTTGCCCTGACCGGCCGCCGCGCCCGGCGGTGCGCAGCATGATGATTGTCGGGTTCGGTCTCCTTTGCGGTTGAAAGGTGGCTTGTCAGGCTGTCGGCTCGAGCGGCGGCATGACGGTGGTGGCGATGGCCCAGACGAAGGCGGCGAGTTCCCGCGCGATGGCGACAGTGACGACGGCAGTCGGCTTGCCGGCGCGCAGCAGGCGCCTGTAATGGGCGCACAACCTGACCTGCGCCCTCCAGGCCAAATCCTTGATGGCTTCGGGCAGCGCCCGGTTGCGTCGAAGGAGTGCGAGACCGACGCGAGCCGGCAGCCCGTAGGTCCACGCACCCTCCACCAGTATCCGCCGGGCGCGGCGGTTGCCGGCCTTGGTGATCGAGCCGCGTATCGTAGTGGCGCCAGATGAGTGCTCGCGCGGCACCAGGCCGAGCCAGGCCATGAGCTTGCGCGGGTTGGTGAATCGCCGGAAGTCGCCAATCTCCGCTATCAACGTGATCGCAGACAGCGACGCGACGCCGCGCAGGGTCTGTAGCGCCACGACGACCCCGCGCAAGGACCAGCTTGGCAGCAGAGCCAACATCTGTTGCTCCAGACGATCCCGGCGCGACTGAGCCTGCTCGACGGCTTGGATCAACTCTTCGAACACGATCTGCTGAGCAGCATGATCGAACCGCTGTTCGCAAAGCCATCGACGATGGGCGCGCGTCCAATGGCTCCTGGTCGGATAAATGCGGCCATGCCGCAGCAGGAACGACAGGAGCTGTTGCCGCGCCCGTCGCAGGCCCTCCATCGCGGCTTGCCGTCCCCGGGACAGGTCGCGCATCGCCTCATGGGCCGCGTCCGGTACCCAGATCGCCGTCAGCTCGCCGGCGCGGAACACCGCCGCCAAGGTCGTCGCATCGCGGCGGTCGGTCTTGATGTGCCCGCCCGGCCGCACCGGCACCATCGACGGCGCTACCACCTGGCAGTCGAACCCCAGGGCGCGGATCTGGCGGTAAAGCCCATAGCCCGTCGGACCGGCCTCGTAGCAGAAAGCCAGCCGCTGGTGCTGCTTTGCCAACTTCTCCACCAGCTTGCGCACCGCCTCCGCTCGGCTGGAGATGGTGCCGAAGAAGCGCACCTCCTTGCGCCGACCACTCTCGGCGATCGCGACTGCAATCGTCTCTTTGCTCGTATCGAATGCCACGTATGTCGTATCCTGGTTCATGGCTCGTCTCCCATGCATGAGGCTCTGACCGGCTCAGCCCGATCAACCCTCGATGCTGGCATGCTTCGAGACGAGCCACCGCCTTCCACCACGGACATGGGGTCTCAAGATGCTGGCTGGGATTGGGGGCCAGCATGGATGTCACGACCCTATTCCTTGGATTTGCGCGACCGCGTGGTCGATCGGGTGACGGCCGGTGAGAGCTGTCGTTCGGTGGTGAAGCGGTTCGGGGTGAGTGTCGCGAGCGTTGTGAAGTGGTCGCAGCGGTTCCGGGCGACCGGCAGCGCGGCGGCAAAGCGCATGGGCGGCCATCGGCCCTTGGCACTCGCCGGAGAACGCGACTGGCTTTTGTCTCGCATCGCTTCATGTCCGGACCTGACGCTGCGAGCAGTGCTCGCGGAGCTCGCCGATCGCGGGGTGGTCGTTAACTATTACGCGGTCTGGCACTTCTTCGAACATGAGTGTGAAATCGCTTCCAAGAGTGACCCCAGCCGAGGGGGGCATCCAGGTCATTGATTGCACAGCCGAATCCGGCTCCTGGATGGGTCATGGTTCGACGCGAAGCGTGACCCCACCAAATTCCGATCTTTCACAACGAGATCAAAGCTCTGGGAGACAGCAGCAGTAGGAGTCAACATTGCGTGCGATTTTGCATTCGAGAGCGTGATCGACAGGCCAAGATGCCTGAACGTCTCCTGTGCTGGCTTGGTCTGGATCATCTGTGGTTTCGAAGCATAAGCGGAAGCAAAAATTTACGTCTATTGAGTTGGATCAAAGGCGCTGGTCCAGCGTCTCGCTATAAAAAAAATTAGTTATGCTCTGCGTTCGTCAACCGCGGAAGTGTAGTGAAGAGCGGATATGAGCGTCATCCGAGCCGAAAACGTGGCGAAGTCCTACCCCGCGCGGGCGATGTCGTGGTGCAGGCGCTGCGCGGCGTCAGTTTCGGCATCGAGGCCGGCGCGTTCGTCTCCTTCGTCGGGCTCTCGGGCAGCGGCAAGAGCACGCTCCTCAATCTTATCGGCTGCCTCAATCGCCCGACCAGCGGAAAGCTGACCGTGCTCGACACCGAAGTGGCCGAGCGATGCCTTACATGCGGCAATTGCATCATGGTCTGCCCAACCTGCTTCTGTACGTCAGTCGAGGATGCCGGCGACCTTTCGGGCGAAAAGGCCAGCCGGTCGCGGCGCTGGGATTCCTGCTTCACGATGGACTTTTCCTACATCCACGGCGGCAGCGTGCGGTCCTCGCCCAAATCGCGCTACCGCCAATGGATGACCCACAAGCTTGCAAGCTGGATCGACCAATTCGCCACGTCCGGCTGCGTCGGCTGCGGGCGATGCATCACTTGGTGCCCGGTCGGCATCGATATCACCGAGGAGGCGCGGGCTATTCGCGGAGAGCCAGCTCAAGAGGTAAAATCATGATTGAAGGAATGGAAGCGATCGTCCGCGAGCACAGCTTTTTCGCGGGCCTCGACGAAGACACCATCAAGCTGATCGCAGGCTGCGCCCGCAATGTGCGCTTCAACGCCGGCGAATATCTCTTTCGCACGGGCGAGCCGGCCGACGAGTTCTATCTCCTGCGGCACGGCCGCGTGGCGCTCGATGTCGTAGCGCCCGGCCGCGCCGCGGTCACGATCGAGACCGTCGGCGAGGGTGAGATCGTCGGCGTGTCTTGGCTCCTCCCGCCGTATCGCTGGAATCTCGACGCGCGCGCTGTCGAGCTCGTCCGCGCGATCGGCATGGACGCCAAGTGTCTGCGCCAAAAATGTAACGCCGACCACAATGTCGGCTACGTCATGATGATGCGCTTTGTGCCATTCCTCGTCGAGCGGCTCCAGGCCATGCGGCTGCAACTCCTCGATGTCTATGGAACGCCCGGCTGAGCGAAACGCGGTGCCGGCCGCCGATCCCATGGTGCCGTCCGTCGCGCGCGTCATGCGCGTAAGGCGCGAATTGAGGGATGTCTGGACGCTCGAGATCGAACCGGGCTCTGCCGGTTTCGTCTTCGCGCCCGGCCAGTTCAACATGCTCTACGCCTTCGGCGTGGGCGAAGCGGCGATCTCGATCAGCGGCGACCCGGCCGAGCCGGACACGCTCGTCCATACCATTCGCGCCGTCGGCAAGGTCTCGGCCGCACTGACCCGGCTGAAGCGAGGCGATTTCGTTGGGCTGCGCGGGCCTTTCGGCGCCGGCTGGCCGGTCGAGAAAGCCGCCGGATCCGACGTCGTCCTGGTCGCGGGCGGGCTCGGACTCGCGCCTCTCAGACCGGCGCTCTAGCTGTGAGCTTTCAATAGGTTGTTCATCCGGTCCTGACCGGGGAGACTGAGGTTGCTGAGACTTCAGTTTTCGAGGGAGAACCGGATGAACGTGCATAAGAATGCCCGTCTGACGCCGCATAGTCGAGCCGAACTGGTGCGCCGTATTGTCGACGAAGGGCAGGCGCCCGTCACCGTTGCCGAGGCCATGGGCGTGTCGGAACGCACAGCCCGCAAGTGGATCACGCGGTTCCGCACCGAAGGGCTTGGTGGCTTGATCGATCGATCTTCCCGGCCGTACCGCCTGTACAGACCGACACCCCCTTCCATTGCCGAGCAGATTGAAGCCCTGCGCCGCCGGCGCTGGACAGGCAAGCAGATCGCGCTCGAGACCGGGGTGTCGCCAGCCACGGTCAGCCGGATCCTGCATCGTTTGGGCCTGAGCCGGATGCGCGATCTGAAGCCCGCCGAGCCGGTGCGACGCTACGAGTGCGAGAACCCTGGCGAATTGATCCACATCGATATCAAGAAGCTCGGCCGGTTCAGCCGAACCGGTCATCGCATCACCGGCAACCGCAAGGGGCAAAGCAACAGGCGCGGCGTGGGCTGGGAATTTGTCCACGTCTGCATCGACGATGCTTCCCGCGTCGCCTTCACGCAGATCAAGCCCAACGAGAAGAAGCGCAGCGCTACGGCCTTCCTCAGAGCTTCCGTCGCCTACTATGAGAGCCTGGGCATCAAGGTCGAGCGCGTCATGACCGACAACGGCTCGTGCTACAAATCCCGTGCCTTCGCCAAGACGTGCAAGCAGCTCGGTATCAGGCACATGCGTACCAAACCCTACACCCCTAAGACAACGGCAAGGCAGAGCGTTTCATCCAGACCGCCCTGAGAGAATGGGCCTACGCCAACGCTTACGACACCTCAGACCAGCGCGCCGACGAGCTGCCGCGATGGACTCATCGCTACAATTGGCATCGTCCTCACGGCGGAATAGATTCCAACACGCCAATCAGTCGCCTCGGCCTAAAACGGAACAACCTGTTGAGGCTCCACAGCTAGAGCGTTTCCAGATTTGGCTGAATCGGAAGGGATTCCGGTTTGGTTGATTTTGTGATTCTCATGTCCGTTTTCAAGGCTGAAGACGTGCAGCTTCGATCGCTGTTGCCAGCGCGAACGTCTAAGGTCTCCGCCTTTCCGAAGATTTAGAAGCACTTCGCTGTGGCGTCCTCGTCATTGCAGTCAGCATGGCAATCAGGCGTCTGTTTCGATGTGCCGTAGGATCTCTTTAGCGGAGATCGTGACAATCGTCTGTCCGCCGTGGCGCGACGCCCAAACGCTCGGCTTCATTGGTGATGGCTCAACGCCGAGGCGCCGATCATGGAACTAGCGAACTCCAATGTAATTCCGGCTTGTTGAGCGTAGCGGACCGCTTGAGACGTTGTCGTGCGCTGCGGCCATTGGATCGATGGGGATCCTGTCCCTGACCTAATTCGGGGCATCAGAATTCGAGACGGGTGATTTTCTCGCCACCTCCACCGGCAGTCCCGTACGCCGTAATGCGGCTTGACGAACCGCGTCCCAATCGATCCGGCCGGCATGCTGGTCCGCCGCGGCGCTGACCCGGGCGACGAGGTCCTTTGGAAAGTTGGGCGTGAACGTGCCCGTCGTATCGATCTCGTCGGCCTGCGATTTGCTCGGGTGAACTTCGATGAAAAGTGCGTCGCCGATCCAGGCTGCCTCCACCGCCTGTCGCACCACCCGCACAGGCGTGCCCGCTGACACTTCACGGAACAGACGTTCGATGTCTTCGGGGTAGAGCCGGATGCAGCCGTGGCTGACGTTGCGGCCGACACCGTCGGGCTTGTTGGTGCCGTGGATCAAGTAGTCCGGCCAGCCGAGATGCAGCGCGAAGGCGCCGAGCGGATCGTCGGGGCCCGGCGGGACGGCGGCCGGTAGGTCCGGCTCGTCCGCGCGGATCGATGGAGGCGGGTACCAGGTCGGATTGGCTTCCTTGCTTATGACGGAAGTCGCACCGAGCGGCGTCGAATTGCCGATCACCCCGATGCCGACTGGATAGGTTTCGACGTGACCGCCATTCGGTGGAAAATAGAACAGGCGCCGCGCCGCAAGATTGATCACGATACCCTCACGGGGAGCGTCGGGCAGAATATACCGGCTTGGCAGCGTGATCCGCCTTCCCGCGCCCGGCAGCCACGGATCGATGCCGGGATTGGCGGCCATGAGTTGCGTGAAGCCAAGATCGTAGTCGCGCGCAACGTCGAGCAAGATGTCTTGCTCGCGGGTTACATAGGCGCCGATCTCGCCGACGACGGCTTGGTCGGGGGCCAGCGGATACTCCGCCGCCATAGCGGTCGCGGGCGCGGCCGCGATCCAGAAGCCCAGGACCGCCCAGCCCTTCCGTTCACGCCGCCTCATGGTGAACCTCTGGCACCCCTTGAGTTCCGCCGCGCGGGATCAGGCAAAATCGGAATTTAACGCCCAACCGGCGCGGCCCGAACCCGGTTCGGGCCGCTCGCCCGTGTGCCCAACCCGTTCCGAGGAGAGTGCCAGCTACTTCTTCAAGTTCCGCTGGAACATGCGGTCCGCCTTCTCGTTGGCGGCTTTTGCATCCGCGGCCGCCTGAGCCGCGCTAGCTTGCGCCGCCTGTGAGGCCGCGAGAGCCTGTTGCGCGATCTGCTTCCCCTGCTCGGCATTTTGACTGGCGGACGTTAAGAGCGCGCGGTCCTGATCGCTTAGCGTCGTGCACGCACCGATGAGCGCAAGCGGCATGATGACTGCGATAATCCTGACAAGCCTTGGCATGTTGTTATCTCCACAATAAGGTTGGCTCTGCCTAAGCAAGAGGGACGGTACGAGGTCAACGGCAACGATCCCTCATCTAACGCCGAATACTGACAGGCCGATCAAGGCCCTCTTTGATCCATCTCAAAGGCGGCCATCATCGTAAACATCCGATCTGGTGAAATGATCTTCGAGGGCGATCTTTCTCAAGGCGCATCTTGGTCGATCTTCTTTTTCTCTTGAACCCGCCTTCAGCTGAGAAAGAAGCCGCACAAAGACGTGGCCAAGGGGACCACGATACGCCCGGCCGCGGCACCCATGCCCAAGGGCTTCAACATCATCTTCACGGCCATTTCCTGAGGGAAATGGCGCTTGGCGATTAGCCTCACGCTATCGCGATACAATTGATAATCGCTCTTGCGCAATTCGGCCCCCGGATTGCGCGCCAGATAGACGTATTTGAACGCGATGAGCGCATCCTCGGATTGCACCTCGGCCGCGCGCTTCAAAAGCGTCGCGAGGACAGCCATGCGGCCCGGCCGCTCTCGCTCAGAATATTTCTGGAAGTATTGATAAAAATGCTTGTAGTGGCGAACCTCGTCAGCGCGGATTTTCGCGACAAGTTGGGTCAGGACCGGCTCGCGATCGAATTCCTCCAGCATCGTGTAGAAAGATGACGTTCCGGTCTCTATGACGCAACGCGCCACGAGTTCGAGCGATCGCTTGGGCGCAAGCGCCTCCATCGAGCAAACTTGGGAGTACTCGGAAAAGAAGTTCCGATAGGCGGTCTCCCAATCGAAATCAGGCCATGCCGTCGTCACATAGCGCTTCAACGCCACGCCATGTTGTAGCTCCTTCGGCTCCCAGCTTTTTTCGAGCCATTCGACGGTTTCATGATCATCGGCGAAGAATTCGATCAAATTGTGCGTGTAGAGATCGGCCGTGATCTCGATGAACGAGGCCGAGGCCAGCAAGTAGAGTAGCTGCGTGTCGTCCTTGACCCGATCACACGCAAGCGTCTCGTAAGAAATCTCCTCAACCGACCACGGCGCCTCGCCCGGGCGAGAAGAATCTGCGGTTGCCATAGCGTTGTCCTTTGCGTCGCATGAAAACTGCCGGAACTCCTTGTTGGTGAACATACTCGGCAAGGGTTGGGGCGACTTGATCCACGTCAATTAGGTTCATTCGGACAAGGGGGTATCGTTGCCTCCGATAACAATCGTCAAAAAGCTCCCGCGAATGACGGAAATCAAGGAAATAGCTGGCGCTTCGGAGTGAGCATAAACTTATGGAAGAAACAAATGACGTCGGAAAGGCCTCGCGACCAGCCGAACCGTCTGCGTCATCCCCGCAACGCGGCGAAGCGCCGTTCCTGCGACCATCGCCCGTGAACGCCGCCAAGCCGCACAGCATGAAAGTGGCGTCGACCGCGGGAATTGCGGTCGCTGTGGTAACAGTTTTGGTCATCGCCACATGGGCTTGGCCTACGACCTGGAAACTCTGGCTCGGGCTATCCAGGGCGCCGGCTATGCTGGCAGTTTCGGGCAACATAGAGGCCCACGAAAGTGTGCTCGGCTTTAAGACGGTGCAATCCCGCATCGTGGACCTGCCCTTCGATGAAGGCCAATCGGTCAAAGCGGGCACTCTTATCGCCCGTGTCGACGACGTCGACTATCGCCAGCAAGTCGCGATCGCGGAAGCCGGGCTCGAAGTTCAGCAACGGCAACTGGATACCGCTCAACAGAATCTCGCAGCAGCCGATAAGACCGTGATCAGCGATAAAGCGGATGTCGCGATGAAAAAACTGGATAATGATCGCAATGAATCGCTGTGGCGCCGAGGTAATGCATCAACGGAGCAGCGCGACCAGGCGACAACCGCTTTCAAGCAATCGCAGGCAATCCTCGAACGCGATCGGGCGCTCGACCTGGCCGCTGCGCGTAACATCGAACTCGCCAAGGCCAATATCCACAATGCGGAGGAGATAGTGGCGATGGCTAAGATCGTCCTCGGCTACACGACGCTTGTCGCGCCTTTCGACGGTGTGATCCTGGTACGTCAAGCCGAGCTCGGCGAGGTCGCGGTGCCAGGAACACCGGTCGTGACATTGGCTGATCTCAACCATGTCTGGCTGCGCGCCTACATCAACGAAACCGACATCAGCCGTGTGCGCCTCGGCGCTAAAGTAGCAGTTACGACCGATACCTATCCGGGAAAGACATATCCGGGAAGAGTATCCTTCATCTCGTCAAGCGCCGAGTTCACACCCAAGACTGTCGAAACCCATGCCGAGCGGGTGACACTCGTCTATCGTATAAAGATCGATATCGACAATCCGACGCATGAACTCGTGCCTGGCATGCCAGCGGATGCCGCTATCGATCTGCCGCCGCCATGAGCACGCCGGCGGCAGTTCAGATTGAAGTCGCGGCTGTGGCGAAGCGTTTCGTGGGAATCTTCGCTGTCGAAAACCTCTGCTTCGCCATCAAGGAACGCGAGATCTTCGGCTTGGTCGGGCCCGATGGCGCCGGAAAGACTACAGTGATGCGTATGCTCGCTGGTGTGATGCGCCCCGATAGCGGCCGAATCGTCATCGACGACGTTGACGTGGTGGCCGATCCGGAACGCGCCAAGCAGCATCTCAGCTACATGCCACAGCGCTTCGGCCTCTATGAGGATCTGACAGTCGACGAAAATATCCGCTTCTATGCCGATATTTTCGAGATCGCGCCTAGACTGCGCGATGAACGCATCGGGCCATTGCTTGCTGCCTGCAACATGACTTCATTCCGGAGGCGTCTTGCCGGCCAGCTTTCGGGCGGGATGAAGCAAAAGCTCGGACTGATCTGCGCGCTCGTCCATACGCCGCGGATTCTTCTCCTCGACGAGCCCACCACCGGCGTTGATCCGGTCTCGCGGCGGGATCTCTGGCAGATACTTTATGCTCTGCGCGACCGCGGGGTGACGATATTGATTTCAACCGCCTATCTGGACGAGGCCGAGCGCTGCACGCGCCTCGCCCTTCTTCACCATGGCCGCCTCAAATATTGCGACACGCCCCAACGCCTCAAAGAGCTCATGCCGGGTGTACTCGTTAACATCGTCTCACCGCAAGCACGCGCGGCGCATGATATAATCGCCGGTCTCAAAGGCGTCACTTCAGCACTACTTGTCGGTAACGGCGTGCGTGCCGTAGTGGATGACGAATCCCGTCGTCTGCCAGAGTTGCGCCAGGCGCTCGTGGCCGCAGATATCCCCTTCAGTGCCATCGCGCGCTCGGAGCCCACGATCGAGGATGTATTCGTAGCCCTACTTAACAAGCAGGAGCCGGCTTCATGACTGCGCGGGCAGAAGCCCCAATTGTCGCCGAGGGGCTAGTCAAACGTTTCGGGGATTTCGTTGCAGTCGACGATGTAAACTTCTCCATCGCCCGTGGCGAGATCGTGGGATTCCTTGGGCCGAACGGTGCTGGCAAGTCGACCATCATCCGCATGCTATGCGGCTTGCTGCGCCCCAGCGAAGGCCGGGCGCTGGTCGCAGGAATCGATGTCGCTCGTGATCCCGAGGGCGTCCGCCAGCAGATCGGCTATATGTCTCAGAAATTTTCGCTCTACAACGATCTTACTGCCAGAGAGAACCTCCGCTTCTTCGGTGGCATGTACAGGGTGCCGCGCGCGTTGTTGCCCGAGCGCATCCGGTTCGCCGTCGAAATGGCCGGATTGACGGGACGCGAAGATTCGCTGGTATCGACTCTCGCTGGTGGTTGGAAACAGCGCCTGGCACTTGGGTGCGCCATCTTACACCGGCCGCCGATCCTCTTCCTCGACGAACCAACGTCAGGGGTCGACCCAATGTCGCGCCGGCGCTTTTGGGATCTCACCCATGCGTTGGCGGCGGAGGGCGTCGCGGTGCTTGTCTCGACGCACTACATGGACGAGGCCGAATATTGTAATCGGGTCGCGCTGATCAACCGTGGGCGCCTCATCGAGCTGGCGAGTCCCAGCGAGCTCAAGAAACGCAAGCTTGGCGGCGATCTTCTCGTGGTAGAGTGCGACGCAACCGGCGCCGCGATGGCGGCGCTCCATGGCGCGCCTGGCGTCCATGACATAGCCGCGTTTGGTAATACGATCCACGTATTAGTCGAGAGCGCGGCGCACGCACGTGAGATGTTGCCGGACTACCTTGCCCGGCACGACATAGCCATCACGCGCATCGAGCCGATCGAGCCAACCATTGAAGATGTTTTCGTCCAAATGATGGGCGCTGAATCCAAGAACGGGGATTCGAGCGCATGAGAGTTCGCCGTGTCAAAGCCATCGCCGTCAAGGAGATGTTGCAGGTCTGGCGTGATCCCATCAGCCTGACGATCGCGCTCTTGATGCCGTTCATGCAGATGATCCTGCTTGGCTACGGTATGAATCTCGACGTCAAGCATCTGCCTGTCTGCGTTTTCGATCGCGAAGCCAGCCAGAACAGCCAGGCATTATTGAAGCGCTTCGAAGCGTCGGAGTATTTCTCCATCGTTGCCGGCTTCGACAACTACCGGGATGTCACTCGCGCGCTTGATCGCGGCCAATGCCGTCTTGCTCTCGTCGTTCCGCAGGATTTCACCGAGCGCCTTAGCGATACGGGCGCAAGCTCCGTGCAGGCCCTGGTGGATGCGACTGATACCAATACGGCCAATATCGCTATCGGCCACGCAGCGACGGTAGTGTCCGGCTTTTCGAGCGATGTGCAACTGGAGGCGGCGGCGCTGACGGGGAGCACCGTGGAGACACTCCAACCTGTCGCCGTAAAATCTCGTATCTGGTTCAACGAAGATCTCGAGAGTCGGAATTTCATCATCCCTGGGGTGGTTGCCATGGTCATGGCGCTGGTGGGCGCCCAACTCACCTCGCTCACCATATCCCGCGAGTGGGAACGGGGGACAATGGAGCTTCTCGTGTCGACACCCGTGACGCCGATGGAGCTTATGCTAGGAAAACTGTTGCCCTATTTTTCTATCGGCCTGCTCGATGCGGTCTTCTGTCTTACTTTCGCCGTCTTCTGGTACAGCGTGCCATTCCGTGGAAATCTGGGAACTCTTTTCTTTACCACCTCGTTGTTCCTGGTCGTCGTGCTGGGCATCGGATATCTGATTTCGACAGCAATCCGTACGCAGGTTGGCGCCGCTCAGATTGGGCTGCTCGTGACCCTCATGCCTACAACGCTGCTATCAGGTTATGCATTTCCCATCGACCAGATGCCGGTCGCCGTGCAAGCGGTTACATATCTCGTTTTCGCTCGATACTACGTCACTATTCTCAAAGCACTCTTTCTGAAGGGCTCGGGATTCTTTGATCTCACGACGCCGATCCTCGCCATGATCGTGTATGCGGGAATCGTCGCGTTCCTCGCCGCCCGCGTCTTCCGCAAGCATTTGGATTGAATGGCGATGTTCGATCGCATCTCGCAGATGCTTATCAAGGAGTTCCTCGAACTCAAGCGCGATAAGTGGGCCCGCTTTCGGCTCATCGTTCCACCATTGATTCAAATGCTGATCTTCGGCTATGCAGCAACCTTCGAGGTCTACCACGTCCCAATGGTCGTGCTCGACCGCGATCAAACACTCGAAAGTCGCGACTTGATCTCGCGGTTTACCGCCAGCGGCAGGTTCCACATTGTCCGCGCGGCTCGGAGCGACGCCGAAGTAGAGAACGCGATAAACCGCAGTGACGCGGCCCTGGCCATCGTCGTGCACGCTGGCTTTGCTCAGCTTCTACGCAAGGGTCAAGGCGCGCCGCTTCAGGTGATCGTCGACGGTACCAATTCCAATACGGCGCTGATCTCCCTTGGGTATCTTAATCTCATCGTTGCCGGATATTCGCAGGACTACTCTGCCGATTTGATCCGCAGTAGCAGTGGTGGAACTGCCGCGAAGATCGTCCAAATCACCCTTGAACCGCGGCCCTGGTACAATGCTGATCTGAACGGCCGATGGTTCTTCGTCCCGGGCGTGATCGGCTCATTGACACTCGTGCTGGTTGCGAGCCTTACCGCCTCGGCCATTGTGCGCGAGCGCGAAGTGGGCACGCTTGAGCAGATTATGGTGACGCCGATTCGGCCATTCGAATACATCCTCGGCAAGACCATACCGTTCTTCATCATTGGCATCACGGAAGTCGCCCTGGTTGCGCTGTTCGGGATCCTATGGTTTCAAATCCCCTTCGTCGGCAATCCGATGATCCTACTGCTCGGAACGACCCTGTTCCTGCTTAGCACGCTGGGTCTCGGGCTGCTGATTTCAACACTCTCCAAAACCCAGCAGCAGGCCTTTGCCGCAAACTTCTTTATCCTCAATCCGATGTTTATCTTGTCCGGCTTCGCCTTCCCTATTGCCAGCATGCCGGCACCCTTGCAGTGGCTCACCTATCTCAATCCGCTGCGTTACTTCCTCGCGGTCATCCGTGCGACTTTTCTCAAGGGGGTGGGAACTCGATGCACTGTGGCCTGAGTTGGTGGGCATGGCCGTGCTCGGCAGCGGCCTTCTTGCGCTCAGCGTACTCCGTTTCAGAAAGTCGCTCGACTAACCGAGGATCGCCGAGGACACGATCGCACCACGCCGGGCGCCATCAAAGTGATCGAAAGCGGTGGAACCTCATCTGGGAGCAAACATCAAGTGCTGATCATAAGAGTTGCTTGCGAGCTTGCCTATGTAACAGCGTCGTGCCATCGCGAAAACGAGCAATCTCATTGCGCGACCCAATGGCCCGCCTCATGTATCATTTCGTGAACGGCCGACGAGATTACGAATGAATAATACGCCGGACCTTATGCGCGAGCGCCGTTCGGCATGTGTGCCTTACCCCACGCAAACTGCGCTGTCGTTTTCAGGTGAATTCGGCCGCCTGCGGTCTCGGATCATCCTCAGAACGGCCGCGGTTGCTGGTGCGAAGTTGTCTCGAGCATGGCTGCGATAGCCAGACTCTCGATCGGCGACGCCTTATCGAGCGTAAGCACCACGCCTAACGGACTGACGTCGCAGGAAGCAGAACGGCGATTTGGCGAATACGGCCCAAACCGCATCAAGGAAGTACGGCAGAGACCGCTGCTGCTCCGGCTGCTGCAGGAGTTCGTGCAGTTCTTCTCGATTATTCTCTGGATCGCCGCCGCGCTTGCTTTTCTGGCCGAGTGGAGCAGCCCAGGCGAAGGCATGGCGCGCATCGGCTACGCGCTCGTCATTGTGATTCTGATCAGCGGTATCTTCTCGTTCTGGCAGGAGTTCCGAAACGAACGCACTCTCGCGGCCCTACAAAAGCTGCTGCCTCAACTGGTGAAGGTACTTCGAGACAGTAAGATCTCCCAACTGACAATCGAACGTCTGGTGATCGGAGACATCGTTCTGCTCGGCGCGGGAGACAACGTTCCGGCGGACTGCAGACTAATCGAAGCATCAGATGTACGGGTCAACGACGCAACCATCACTGGGGAGTCGTTGCCCAAGGTGCGCGACTCGTATCCTTGCGACGAGGCACAGCCGCTACGCAGCCGGAACGTCCTGCTCGCCGGGACATCGCTCGTCTCAGGACAAGGCAAGGCTGTCGTTTTCGCGACCGGAGCCCACACTGAATTTGGGCGGATCGCAGGTCTGACACAGACCGGCCGAGCCGGCGTTTCACCGCTGCGTCGCGAGCTGGCGCATCTGAGTCGGTTAATTGCGGTGCTCGCGGTAGGGATCGGATTGTCCTTTTTCGTCATCGGCACCCTTATCAGCATACCATTCTGGCAGGATTTCATCTTCTCCATAGGTATCATTGTCGCCATGGTCCCGGAAGGTCTGTTGCCGACGTTGACCTTGGCGCTGGTGCTCGCCGCCGAACGCATGGCGAAGCGGAATGTCCTGATCCGACATCTGGCCTCGGTCGAAACGCTAGGCTCGGCGACCGTAATCTGCACGGACAAGACTGGAACCTTGACGGAAAACCGCATGCGGGTCCGGGATCTCATGTTGGGCATGGAGCGATATCCAGTGAGTGCTTTGACCATGCCCTCCGATCTCGTTGAGCGCTACCGGGCCTTTTTCTTGACAGCGGCGCTTTGCCACAGTCTGCGGGAGACGGAGACGCGCGGTGCGAAAGCTCTGATCGGCGACCCGATGGACGCGGCGCTCGTTGAAATGGGCCGTGCCGCGTTGCCCGATTTCAACGCGTCGCACAGCGTGGACGAGATTTCCTTTGACGCCGATAGGATGCGCCAATCCGTGGTCTACGAGGAGCAGGGCAACAAGGTTCTCTACTGTAAGGGGGCGCCGGAGTCGCTGGATCCGCTCTGCCGGCATATTTCAGACGGGGGTATGATACGTCCGCTCGATCCCGCTGCACGGCGGGTCATTGTTCAAGCACAGGAGGCGATGGCTGAACGAGGTCTCCGCGTGCTTGCCTTCGCCACTCGAACGCTGCTAAGCGGATGCGAACGTTCTGCATTCGAGCAGGACATGGTCTTTCTTGGCTTGGTCGGGCTTGAGGATCCGCCCCGGACAGACGTGCTGGAGGCAATAGGCAAATGCCGTGCGGCAGGAATCAAGGTGATCATGGTCACAGGGGATCACCCTCAGACGGCATGCGCGATCGCCCGGGAAATCGGTTTGGCGCAATCCAACGACCCGAGAGTCGTGACCGGCGTCCAACTTCGTAGCATGTCGGCAAGCGAACTAGAGTTCGCGTTAGACGCACCAGAGATAATCTTTGCTCGCGCCTCCGCCGATCAGAAAATGCGGATCGTCGAGGCATTGAAGGAAAAGCAACACGTCGTCGCGGTGACTGGCGACGGGGTCAACGATGCACCAGCGCTCAAATCGGGCCATATCGGCATCGCGATGGGAATATCCGGCACGGACGTGGCGAAGCAGGCAGCGGATGTAGTCTTGCTGGATGACAATTTTGCGAGCATCGTCAGTGCCATCGAAGAAGGGCGGGCGGTATTCCAGAATATTCGTAAGTTCCTGACCTACATTCTCGTGCACAATGTCGCGGAACTCGTGCCCTACCTCGCCTTCGGATTTTTCGGCGTTCCGTTGCCGCTAACTCCGATCCAGGCGCTTTCCATCGATATGGGAACGGACTCTCTTACCGCGTTAGGCCTGGGTATCGAGCGCCCCAATCCGGCCATCATGCGCCTGCCGCCCCGCAGGCAGAATGAGAGGTTGCTTAACTTGCCGCTCGCGTTTCGTGCCTATCTCTTTCTCGGTGTGATCGAAGCGGCCGCGTCCATGGCAGCTTATTTTTTCGTGTTGCTCGGCTCCGGCTGGCATTTCGGCCAGAGCTTGGCGTCGACGGATCCACTTTATCGGACCGCTACGACAGCGTGCCTGAGCACCATCATCATCATGCAGATCGTCAATGTATTTCTTTGTCGGAGCCCCGTTCGCTCAGTCTTTCAGACCAACCCAACTGACAACCGCCTGATCGTGTGGGGCGTAGGGCTGGAACTCGCGCTGCTCTTGCTCATCAACTATACCCCTTGGGGCAATACCATCTTGGATACTGCGCCGGTTCCGCTGGGGCTTTGGCTTTTCGTGATCCCCTTCGCGATTGGAATGCTCGTCTTAGAGGAGGCGCGCAAATGGCTGGCGCGCAGATCCCTCCCGAATGCATCGAATACTGGAAACCGAACGAGCGTAACGCATATATGACCGCCACCTAGAGACTTTAGCGCCCGCATTGTGAGGTGGCGGGTAAATCGGGTGGCAAACAATATTGGCAACTGCAATGGCGCAATTCTACTTTAGAGTGGAAAGCGTGCGGAATTCATTCTTCATCAATCTGATCTGGCGTAGCGTTCTGGCCCCATTGAGGAGGAGGCCGTGGACGCCCAACGTTTCGAGCGGATTGTCGCCCGCATCGTTAAGGATCTGACCGCCGAGCAGTGCGTCGCGCTCGAGGCGGTGCTGCGTCAGGTGACGGCCGCGAAGACCGGCGAAACAGCCGTGGTCCGCCGCACTCAGGCGATCGAGACCCGTCGGCTTTGTCCGCGCTGTGGACACGACGACATTGTCAAGCATGGAACGAGCCTGCTGGGGCGCCAGCGCTTCAAATGCCGCAAGACCGCGGCTGGCGGCTGCGGCAGGACGTTCAATGCCCTGACGGGTACCCCGCTGGCGCGAATGCGCAAGCCCGAAAAATGGACCGCCTACGCCCGGATGATGGGCGACCACAAGTCGATCAACGCTGTCGTGAAAAGCGAGATCGGCATCGCCCAGCAGACGGCCTGGCGCTGGCGGCACCGCCTGCTGAAGCTCCCGGCGATGATGCAGAGCGACGGCCTCAAGGGCGTGGTCGAGGTCGACGAAACGTATTTCCGCAGCTCGTACAAAGGCAGCCGCGGCTGGCGGGATGGCAAGCCGCCCGAGAGCCGGATGCCGCGGTATCGCGGCGAAGCCGCGACGCCGGGCCTTTCAAAGGAGCAGATCCCGGTGCTGACCGCCCTGGACCGCTCTGGCGGCTCGATCGAATGCGTGCTGTCGGCGCGATCCGATGCCGAGATCAAGCGCGCGCTGACGGGACGGATCGCTCCCGGCTCAGTCGTTTGCTCCGACGGCTTCAAGCCCTACGTCGACCTCGCGGTGAAGTCGGGATCGGAGCACCGCCGGATCATGCCGCCGAAGACGGATTGGGTGAAGAAGGCGATCGGCGGCAAGCCGCGCAAGAAGGGCCGGATGAGCCTCGGCCACGTGAACGCTCACCACGAGCGCATCAAGACCTTCGTCAACCGTTGGGCACGCGGCGTCTCGACGCGGTACTTGCCGGTCTATCTCGGCTGGCTTCGCGCCATCCGCGACCCCAACTTTCAGCCCGAAACGCTTATCGAGGCGTCGCTGAAGTCCGCACCCATCTAGCTCGCGCGGTCCGCTCAGAATGGCACTTCGTCGCCTTCGTCCGGCGCGACGCGTGCCCACATGCGCGACGTCTCGAAAAAGACGTTTGTCACCAACGGGTAACCGCGCGCCATAGACCATCCGAACCAATAGCGATGGATCTTGACCCAACGAAAGCCCCAGCCGGCCATGCCGGGATAAGGCGTCGGATGCGTCGAGCCGCCGATCGGATTCGATTCAATCAGCGCCGCGGCCTCAGCGATCGCCTTCAGCAAATTCTCGTACGCTTGTTCGCGATCTTTCTCGAGATAGAACTCGAAAAGGTCGTTTGCTTGATCTCTGGCGAATACGGTTTGACGGATCATAATGAGCCACGCGCTCGCTCAGCCTTGCCAAGCAATCGCGCAGCTTCAGCGCTTTTGAGAAGCCTTCCGAGCGCGGTGAGCTTCGAGTTTGACTCGCATTTCCTCGAGGAAATCGCCGATATCCACGGTGCGATCATTGCGGACGTCGTCGGCGCTCGCGTCGAGCGCTCGCGCAATGTCCTCCGGGACCTCATCCGAGGCCGGCTGGCGACCGAACATTGTTCTCCGAACGAAATCCACCATCGAACCAACTCCCGCCATCGAGAACTCCACTATAGCTGCGATCGGGTGTCTGTGCCACTCCGCTCAAGCCGACCGAAATTCTCGATCCCCTAAATATGGGGTCTTTTCGGCAAAAATCACCGCCACAGCCGCACAATCGTGCTTAACGAATTCCTGCTCGACGCGCGCATTCACCATCTGACCTTCGAGGCCGAACGAAGCGGCGGGCCACGGCGTTCTCCACGCGTCCACTTCTAAGTAGAATTGCGCCACTGGAATTGCAATCAGCGGTGTCGGGAAGCCGCATTTACTGTTGCAAAAATCAGCCCAATATAACAGTGAACCGCCCGTACTGGGCAGCGATCGCCACGATCGCATGCGTCAGAGCAACCGAGCCAACGTCGCTTCTTGCGTTTGCTCGAGTTTGGAGCGGCGGGCGATCAGCAGGCCTCGGTAGTGAAGGCGGCTTGGCTTCCCGCGTTTGCGCGACCGTCCCCGTTTCGCCTTCGGCGCGCGCTTGTAGATTTGATCGAGTACGCTGAGAAGCGCCCGGCGCGCCATTGCTTGCACATGCCATTTGTCGATGACGACGGCCGCGTGAGGCAGAACCGCGTGCATGGCGTCGCGATAGCGGCGGCACATGTCCATCGTCACGATGTCGCAGCGCGCCAGATTGGGAAGGCGTCGCAGCGCCGCCTCGACGGTCGCCCTTTTCGTGTCGGGCAGCATCTCGATCACTTGTTTCCGACGGTAATCGGAAATCACGCAGAACGCCGTCCCCTTGCGGATGGTCGCCGATCTCTCGCTTGAGAAGCAGGTGCTCAAGGACATCTCCTCGGGAAACTTGTAAGCCCCGAATGGCGCCGGCAGGCGGTTGAGCGGGTTCGGGAGAAGTATCATCTCTCGGAGCGCCGGGCCTGCCGGATCATCGGTCAGCCGCGCGGGACGCAGCGTTACACGGTCATCGTGAGGGCCGATGAAGGTGCGCTCGCGCCATCCCAAGCTCGCCCGGGCGTACGCGCTGAAGGAGGCGTTCTACGCGTTCCACGAGCAGAAGCTGGCGCCGGATGCCGAGATCCATCTCGACGCGTGGCTTGCTTCGCTCGATCCGGAGATGCGGCTTGTCTTCAAGGAGCTCGTGACCGCGCTCGCCAACTGGCGCGCCGAAATCGTCGCCTACTGGGCATCCCCCGAGCGCCCGACCAACGCGCTCGCGGAAAGCTTGAACGCGAAGATCAAGCGCATCAACAGCGCGGGCGGCGGCTACATGCCCTTCGCGCTTCTTCGCAGCCGCGTCGTTCACGGCGAGCCGCGGCGGCGCGCGCGCGAGGAGCGGCGCGAGGCGGCTCGGAAGGCGCGCCGGGGCGACCGTGAGCGCAAGCGGGTCTCGCTGGGGTCCGATAATCGCAACTTATCGGACCTCAGAACCGGCGCCAGAATGCGGTGTTCGAACGCGTCGGCGCACGCCGACAGCGACGGCCGCATCGACCCCGGCGGGTCGCCCGAATCCACCGGAAAATGAGGAAGGCCTTCGCGTCGTCGCCTGCGCAGGGAGGCTTCTCCCTGTGAACCAGGGACTACAACATCTTGTTTGATGGGGTCTTATCCCGGTGAACCAGGTTCATTGAGCGCCGCCTTCGGGGCGGACGGATTGCCCGTCAGCAGGCCGAACGCGGTTCGGCGCCGTTGGGGGCGCTTGCGCACCGCGGGTTTCTTGCGCGGCCGGGGCAGGGTTCCGATGATGTCCCGGGAGGTCGTCGGCGCATGGTGCGCCGCGAGGCCGAGAAGGGCGTCGAAGGACAGGCCCCGCAGCCTGCGTCGGTTGTAGCGGAACACGAACTCGTTGAGGTAGGCGTCGATGTGCTGGCGCCGAAGGCCGTGGTAGGTGCCCAGACCCCACCGCTTCATAAGCGAGAACACCCGGTGGATCCACGGCAGCGGGACATGTCCCGCCATCGAGCCGACGACGTAAGGTTCATGGACGTAGTCGGGCTTCACCGCCTCGCCGGTCCGCTTGATTGCCTCCAACGCCTCGTTGTCGATCCAATCGTAGCTCCCATGGCCGTCGGTCACCACCGTCGTGCCGAGCTCGATGTTCGCATGCATGAAGGCCTTGATTTCCTCCGCCGAGTTGCTGGCAATCCGGATGAGGCGACAGCGCCCGGAGAGTTCGCCCCTGTATCTCGGCGGGCGCTTTTTCCCCTTTTTCTCCAGGGTCTTCCTGAGGCTCGTGTCGTAGCGGACGACTTCGACCGCGCCCACAACGATGATCTTCCCCATCGCCTCCGGGTCGCCTTCGAGATGCGCCTTCGTTCGCAGCGGCATCTCAGCCTGGTCGACCTCGACGAAGCCGCGCAACTTGGTCCGGTCGGGGTCGACCATGGCGCGCCGAAGCTTGTGCTCGAGCAGCCAGGCGGTCTTGTAGCTGACGTCGAGCTGCGTCTTGACCTGCAGCGCCGAGATGCCGTTGGAGTGGGTCGCCATCAGGTGCGCCGCCCAGAACCAGAGATGCAAGGGCAGCTTGGTGCGGTGCATGATGGTGCCGGCGACGATCGAGGTCTGCCGGCCGCAGTCGACGCATTCGTAAGTGCGCCACCGGCTTTTCAGCAGGTACGCATGCCTGCCGCCGCACTTCGGGCAGACGAACCCCTCGGGCCAGCGCCGGTCGAACAGGAAGTCGGCGCAGCGCTCGTCATCCGGGAACAGCTTCTGGACCTCGGCGAGGGAGCGCGGCTTTCGGGGCACGGCGAATCCGAATAAGTGTCAGATGGACCGCAGATTCTACTCGCCGTATACCCCAATGTCTAGGGGGTTCCTGGTTCACAGGGAGAAGCCTCTGCGCAGGTCCCACCCTCTTCTGAGGACACCGGAGACAATGCCAAGGATCGGCTTTGAGTCTTGCCTTACGCCGGCGACGTTACGCGGCCGCAGCCGGACGGTTAAGCGATACTTGTTGTCAGGCCAATATTCTTTCCATTGCGTCGTTGTATTAGCTACGGCACGCAGTCCGTTTATACGTGGCAAGATGACAAGGAGCTTGCCGTCCCATCAACGTCGGTGGCCCGGCCTCGCCGCGCCGTACCAACGCTCTTGACACGATCATGGGCCCTGGCCAACTCGGTCGGGCGAAATTCATTCAGATCTTCACCCGGGCCTTGGGGATGACGCGTCAGGACAGGCTAAAGAATCAACTCTCGATCAGGGCCGATCGCTCGGCCGGGCGTCGCCATAGTAGCTATGGAAATTCTTCTCATAGGTCCGATCGACCGTTGTGGAAGCATCGTATGTCGGGCTGTCCTTGACCTTCTGGCGATTGACGTCGAGGCGCACCAGCTTGTCGTTCCAATCGATCTCTCGCGCCGACCGCGGCGAGATCAGCACCTTCTTCCCGGGCCACCAGTTCTTCGTATCGACGATGAGGTAGTGGATGCTCCAATCGGTATCGTCCATGAGGAAGTCCTCGACGTGACCGATCTCGCCGTCGGTGGCATGGATATGGTACCCGGTGACCGCTTTGATGCTGCGCAGATGCGGATCTTCGACGCGTCGCTCAGCAGGGGAAATATCCTCCTCGCGCCGCCTGGATCCCAGGGAAGGTGACGCCATAGTGGCGTCGCCCATTGCCATTGGGCCGCCCATTGCCATTGGCCCGCCCATAAAGCCGTAGCCGCCCATGTAAAAGCCGGTACCCCAATAAGGACTCCAGCCGTAGTAATCGTAAACGTTGGCCTCCATCTGCCGCGACACCGGCCGTTCCGTGTCGATCTCCGGGCTGTCCTGGACCTGCTGCTTGGTCAATCGGACCGGGAATTGGTGTTCCTTTGAATTGGGGTGCCCCAATACCAAGGGGGGCAGAAGGACTTTGCGGCCGGAGAGCCAATTGCCCGTATCGACGACCAGCCAGCGAACCAGCCAGCTCGCATCGTCAAATAGAAAGTCGCTTACCGTGCCAAGCCGACCATCACTTGCCGCGATGGCGTAGCCTTTGATCGCCGATGCATTCCAGAGCATTACGCGCTCCTCAACGTTATATGTCTCGTGCCATTCGAAGGTGCTTGAAAATCGGATCAGTCGTTAGGTCAATCTCCCCTCTTTTACCCGACGAGGGATTTCGCGTGCGATAGAACAAACCCTCAATTCGACCGTTCGTAGAAAAAAATCTATCACCCAGCTAAGAGCTTTGGTTTGAGGCAGATCAAGCATGAATCCAACCCTCCGGGCCTGAATCAGCGTGCATCTCCCCCGCGAGCATCGAGTGATCGGATCGATCGCGGCGTCCAAGATCGAGCCAGGGACAGTGATCGGAGGTCATCGATCACTTCCGGAAAACAGGCGAAAAATTCACGTGGCATCACTACCTCGGCTATTTGGAAGATCGCGTAACGGGCTTGTGCGCCATGGCTGTTCGACGCTCTCGGCCGCACCGGCTTGACCGGTCTTGACTTCGACTGCTTTGACAGTGCCGGTGCCGCTGTCATCGGTGCCATCATTCTTGCATTCTTGCCGTGTTCTACCGAGCCCTCTTCGGCCGCCGAACAATGATTTCGACGGCCGGGTTCGACCGCAGTCACGATCCCGCGACCCTCCGCCTGCAGTTGGAATTTTGTCGCGCTTATGATCCACGTCAACGCCCGGCCTGCGCCGCTACCCGAGAATCCACCAAACATCGGCGCAAGCAGGGCACGCAAGGGGATTGAAAATGAGGAAACCCAGCGCACTACCAGGATTGATCTTCGTCGTCATTTTTGGCATCGGCCTGGCCTTCGCCTACTCGACCTTCGCGCTTGCCGATTATGGCGAGAGCCTCGCGATCGCCGTCGGCTCCGCGCTCGTCGCCTTCATCGTCTCCTATTCCGTCAAGGTCGCGGATCAGTGGGAGCGGGTCGTGGTGCTGCGGCTCGGCCGCTTTCGCTCTCTCGAAGGGCCGGGCTTGTTCTTCATCATCCCGATCATCGAGACCATCGCCTATTGGATCGACATCCGCGTCATCACCAGCGCGTTCAAGGCGGAAAAGACCCTGACCAAGGACACGGTGCCGGTCGACGTCGATGCCGTGCTGTTCTGGAAGGTCGTCGACCCGAAGAAAGCGGCGCTCGACGTCGCCGATTACGGCAGCGCCATCAATTGGGCCGCGCAGACCGCGCTGCGCGACGTGATCGGCAAAACCATGCTCTCGGACATGCTCGAAGGACGGGAAAAGATCAGCACCGAGCTGCAGCGGATCATCGACGTGCGGACCGAGCCCTGGGGCATCAACGTCATCTCGGTCGAGGTCAAGGACGTGTTGATCCCTTCGGCGCTGGAAGACGCGATGTCGATGCAGGCGCAGGCCGAGCGCGAGCGACAGGCGCGCGTCATCCTCGGCGATTCCGAACGCCAGGTGGCCGAGAAATTCGTGGCGGCGGCGGAGATCTACGCCAATAATTCGACCGCGTTCCACCTGCGCGCCATGAACATGCTCTATGAGGGTTTGAAGGCGAACGCGTCGATCGTCATCGTACCGAGCACGGCGGTTGAAACCATGCAACTCGGCAACATCGCAGGCTTGACCGCGCTGGCCAAGGAAACGATCGCGGAACGCGGCGGCGCGCGCGGGCCGGGTGTCTCGCCGGGGCCGTGGTCCGAAGCTGGTCCTGCGAAAGCGATGTGAATCGGCGGGCCACAATATAAACCCGAGGAGCGCACGACTATGAACGCGAAGGACGATGCTCTCACGGCAGGCGTGGATCGGTTGAATGCATTGCTGGGCTGGTGGGGGGCCCGACAACTAGCGGCAATGGCATGATGGAGGGGCAGATGAAGTTGCTTCAGCAATTTGCGTCTGACGTGCAGAAGATGTGCGGCGATGCCTATAGCGAGCAGATTGGCGCTTTGTTCAACATCAATGATCGGCTCGTACGCTCGTTTCAAGTCCTATTGCATAGCCGGCGGCCGCAAGAATTGATGGCCGCAGAATCGGAGATCTTGGCGACCTTCCTCGAGGGTGCGTCGCTGCACGCGAAGCGGTAGGCCGAGTTGACGCAGAAGCTACAGGAATGCTGTGCCGCAATGGCGCGCGCTGCGGCCGAGGATCTTCGCCAACAGGTTCAGGAGGCGGCTTCTGCGACGGGATCGGGACAGCCGGAACAGCACGGTGTCAAGTCGGCACGCAAACAGGCGGCGCACGCATAAACCCCCGGCAACGTCCGGAGAAGGAGAAGGTTCGATGATATATGTGAATCTGGCGTTCCTCGTTTCCGCGATGGCCTTCGCGGCGGCGATCACCGCTCTGAACATCGCCGCCGCCAACGTCGCAGCCGTTGCCCGGTCGAAGCAATCACGGCGTATTCGGTCGTGAAGACGGGAACGATTAAAGCACTGCCGACCGCTGCATCGGTCGGCGGCGCGGAGGCGGTAACTTCGAAGCAAGCATCGCCGGAAGTGCAATCGAATACATTGGCTCAATCTGCGGGTTGGCCACTGTCCTGGTGGACCCAAGCGACAACGGATCTGCTGCGGACCTGGGGGCAGTTCTCACAGCTCGGCCTGCAGCCCGCAGCCGGCCAGCGAGCCCTCACCGCTGCGAAGCCTGCGACACAGGCGCCCGTCGGGCGCGCCGAGGCCGATTCGCCGACTAGCGGCGACCGGCTGTTTCATGCCACCACGGGTCGGTTCACGGCCGGCATCTCGCCGGCCAGCCTGGGCCTTGCGTACGCCGACTGGGCGATCCATCTCGCGGCGTCGCCCGGCAAATGGCAGTTGCTGCTGGAGAAGGCCGTCCGCAAAGGGGTTCGTCTGGCGACCTATGCGGCGCAGACCAGCAGCGATCCTGACAACCCGCACTGCATCGAACCGCTGCCTCAAGATCACCGCTTCCGGACCGAGGCGTGGCAGCGCTGGCCGTTCAACGTGATTCATCAAGCATTTCTCTTAAACCAACAATGGTGGCACAACGCGACGACCGGCATCGGCGGTGTGTCGGCCCACCACGAGCAAGTCGTGACCTTTGTCACGAGACAGCTCCTCGATGCCGTCTCACCGGTCAATTTCATCGCGACAAACCCCGAAGCTCTCGAGACGACGATCCGCGAAGGCGGGCAGAACGTCGTCCACGGCGCCATGAATCTCTTCGCGGATTGGGAGCGCACGGTGGGCGGTAAGCCGCCGCTTGGTGCCGAGGCGTTCCAGCCGGGCGAGACCGTTGCCGTCACAAAGGGCCAGGTCGTCTACCGCAACCGGCTGATCGAGCTGATTCAGTATGCGCCCGCAACGGAGCAAGCCTATAGCGAGCCAATCCTCATCGTGCCGGCATGGATCATGAAGTACTACATCCTCGATCTCTCGCCCGCCAATTCGCTGGCGAACTACTTGGTCAGGCGCGGTCACACGGTGTTCATGATCTCCTGGCACAATCCGACAGCCGAAGATCGCGACCTCGGCATGGACGATTATTTGCGTCTCGGCGTACTGGACGCGCTGAAGGCGGTGCAGGCGATCGTGCCCGGCCGCAAAGTCAACGCGCTCGGCTATTGTCTGGGCGGCACGCTGCTGTCGATCGCTGCAGCTTTCCTGGCACGGGAGGGCGAGACCGCGCTCAACTCGGTGACGCTCTTGGCGGCGCAGACCGACTTCACCGAGGCCGGCGAGCTGATGCTGTTCATCGACGAGAGCCAGCTCAACTATCTCGAAGACATTATGTGGGACCAGGGCTATCTCGATACCAAGCAGATGGCGGGTGTGTTTCAGCTCCTGCGATCCAACGACCTCATCTGGTCGCGCCTGGTGCACGAATATCTGTTGGGGCAGCGCTCGCCCATGATCGTCGATACCGACCTGATGGCTTGGAACGCCGATACAACGCGCATGCCTTACCGCATGCATAGCGAGTATCTGCGCCGCCTCTTCCTCAACAACGATCTGTTCGAAGGGCGGTATCAGGTAGACGGACGGCCGGTCGTGTTGAGCGATATCCGCGCACCGATATTTGCGGTAACGACGGAAGCTGACCACGTCGCGCCATGGCGCTCTGTCTACAAGATCAACCTCGCGAGCGACACGGACGTTACCTTCCTCCTGACCAGCGGCGGCCACAATGCGGGCATCATCAGCGAGCCCGGTCACAAACACCGACATTTCCGGATTTCTCACCGTCCAGCGGGAGAGACCTATGTCGACTCCAACACCTGGTATCTGAGTAATCCCAGCACTGAAGGTTCGTGGTGGCCGGTCTGGGCTGAATGGCTGGAGAGCAAATCCTTCGGGCGTGTCGCGCTGCCACCGCTCGGCGTACCGGGCAAGAACTATTCCCTGCTCGGCGCCGCGCCGGGCCGTTACGTGTTCGAACGCTAAGTGAGACTTGCACGAGGTGGGACCCGCCATCACAGATCAGTGGAATGTCTATGGCGACCGCTCAGACAGCCGCGCGGGACGCAGCGGCTGACCGACGATCCGGCAGGCCCGGCGCTCGGAGAGATGATACTTCTCCCGAACCCGCTCAACCGCCTGCCGGCGCCGTTCGGCGCGTACAAGTTTCCCGAGGAGATGTCCTTGAGCACCTGCTTCTCAAGCGATAGATCGGAGACCAACCGCCGCAGTCGAGCGTTCTCTTTCTCCAGATCCTTCATCTGACGCGCCTGATCAAGATCGAGCCCGCCATACCCCTTGCGCCACCGGTAGTAGCTCTCCGCCGATCGAGCAGCCAATCCAACGCGACGACGCTCTTGATAAAATCGATCTCGCGGCTCGACAAGAATCTTTCCGTGTGTTCCGAAAACCGGACATCTTCAACACGGATCAGGGCAGCCAGGGCGGATTCAACCGGTCGTCGCAACACCTCGACAGTGGGGATTTGCGATGGGCGCTCGGCGACGGCATTGGGATAGACTACGACAGAACACATTACGGTCACCGGGGCGACCGTCAGTTTCGCAGCGGGAGGATCGCAGGCGGTTCTGGGCGTTGATAGCGGAAGGCCTATCGACGGAGCGAGCAGCTATCGTCGCAGGCATATCTACTCCCGTTGGAGCCCGATGGTTCCGGGAGGCTGGCGGTATGGCGCCAACAATGTTTGCGCCCTCGGCGCGTCCGTTGTCCGGGCGATATTTATCCTTTGCGGAACGTGAGGAGATCGCGCTTTGGCGCGCACAGGGTGTTGGCGTCTGCGAGATTGCCCGCCGACTTCACCGGTCGGCTTCCACGATTTCACGTAAGTTGCGACGCAATGCGGCGACCCGGAGTGGGGCCTGGATTGCACCGGAATCAGCACAGATACCTCGATATCGTCGGCGAGGAGCTTTATCGCTGCCAAATCTCGCACGGCAATCCATTGCTTTTTTTCAGCATTCGTCCTGTGCCAAGTTCGCTGCTACCATTCGCCGGCAAAAATCCACGGTTTGTTGAGGGGCTTCGATGAGACGGATACTCGTTCTTGGCGCCGGCAAAATCGGTATCGCCGTCGCTCACATCCTGAGCGATTCAGGGGATTACGAAGTCACGATCGCTGATTCTGCGGCAGTTCGCGATGCCCACCGCGGCGGCCCGCTTCTTGATCACGCGCAGTTAGACGTGACGGACAAAGGCGCTCTCCGCGCTCACATGGAAGGGCGCGATGCCGTCATCAGCGCGCTTCCCTACTTCTTAAACGTCGGTGTCGCGGAGGTCGCGCGCGCCGTGGATGTCCACTATTTCGATCCCACTGAAGATGTTCGCACGGCCCGTGAAATCCGGAGAATCGCTACAGGCGCAAAAACGGTCTTCGTGCCCCAGTGTGGTTTGGCTCCAGGGTTTATTGCGATCGCCGCCAATCATCTCGTCACCCGTTTCGAAGAACCGCAGGATGTGAAGCTTCGCGTTGGGGCGCTGCCGCAGTACCCCGATAACGCGCTTAAATACAATCTGACCTGGAGCACCGACGGTCTAATCAACGAATATTGCAATCCTTGTGAGGTAATTTCCGAAGGCGAACGCAAAGAAACAGCTCCTCTAGAGGCGCTCGAACAGTTCACTCTTGACGGAAATCAGTACGAAGCGTTTGCGACGTCCGGTGGGGTTGGCAGCCTTTGCGAGACGTTGGCTGGCCGAGTGCAGAACCTTAGCTATAAAACGATTCGCTATCCTGGGCATCGGGACATGATCAAGATGCTCGTCGACGACCTGAAATTAGGCAGCAGACGGGACGTTTTCAGAGACATCATCGAGCAAGGCATCCCGATCACCCAACAGGACGTCGTCGTAATATTTGTGACCGTGCGGGGCAAGAAAGAAGGGAAGTACGTACAGGAATCATACGTCAAACGAATCTATGCAGGTCAGAATAATACGGCCTGGAGCGCGATCCAGATGACCACGGCATCATCTCTCTGTGCCGTTGTTGATTTATGCTCGACCGGTCAGCTTCCGGCGACAGGCTTCATTAAGCAAGAGCAGATCGATTTTGGTGCGTTCGTCGCGAATCGTTTCGGTCGAGTCTACGCCTGAGATTTTCGAGTCCGAGAGCAGCATTTTGTCCCCGGTCGTGAACGCAAACGTTCCGGCCTTTGTCCGGGCCGCTTAATCCATTGCCGTGCGCCATCGGAGGCCGCGGCACTGCGTTGGCGCCGGTATCAGAGCGCGGCCCCCAAGGACATCCTGGGGTAGTTCGGTCTAGGGACGGTGCGCTGCTTAGGTCATGGACTCATAATGCCTGAGCCAGAGGCGGACGGCAGCTAGTTTAAGCATGGCGAGGAAGTTGGAAGCGTGCTTTTCGTAGCGCGTGGCGATACGTCGGCAATGTTTGATCTTGTTAAAGAACCGCTCGACGCGGTTGCGTTCCCGGTAGAGCACGGCGCTGAAGCAGGCGCGCCAACGGCGTGTGACCTTGGACGGAATATTCGGCGCAGCGCCAGCCACCTCAATGCTGCGGCGGAGCCAATCGGCATCGTAGGCTTTGTCAGCCAGCACGATCGTTCCCTCGCGCAGGCGGTGCAGCAGCTTTGCGGCGGTGGGGCAATCAGCAGCTTGGCCAGGCGTGAGGACCAGTTCCAGCGGCAAGCCCTGCGCGTCGGTGAGCACGTGGATCTTGGTTGTCAATCCTCCTCGGCTGCGGCCCATACACCGGTCTCCATCGCTCTCTTTTGTGTTTGCGGCATGCTGATGCACCCGCACGGAGGAGCTGTCGATCATCTGCACATCGGCATCGTGGACGGCGCTGACCGCCTCCATCAGCCGATCCCAAACACCCGCTTTGCGCCAGCGAACGAAGCGGTTGTAGCAGGTCGTGTGAGGGCCGTAGCTCTCCGGTAGATCGCGCCACGGCGCACCGGACCGCAACACCCAAAATATGCCGTTTAGGACTCGCCGATCGTCCACACGGGGAACGCCGCGCGGCTTGTTCGGAAGCATCGGGTTGATAACATCCCACTCAACATCGCTCAGTTCATACCGCATGATTCAAGGCTCCTGTTTGAAGCCTCGAATCACGCCTGGGGTGACACGATCAACAGCGCCCCCCATTTCCGAACCTGCCCGCACAACGGACGTTGGGCGGCCATCGCAGAAGCAACGCGATTGACCCGAAGCGGACTTTAATTGACTCGCTCCGACCCTGCCCACGGGCCTCCGGGCAAAAGTGGTGTGCGCATCCGTGATGGCTTCGACCGCATAGATGAAAGCAAAGAGCGCGGTGGCCGCAGCGATATTCTTACGATGGTGTCCCATATCCCATCACCTCTTCTGCGTGCGTCGAATTGTGCGCCGGACATCGCTCCGAAGTCCTCGACCGATTAGACGGCTGCGGGACTCGATCCTAGTTGGAGAATTTGAAGTAGTAGTCGTAAGAAATTATGCAAACGCCCAAAAGCGCGAACCACAAGAGGATGACGATCGCGACGTTGCGCGCGATTCGCCAGAAGCGCATTCGACCGGTATCGCGGGCAGCGCGTTTTTTGACGCCCTTGCTAAGCCGGAGAGAACTGAGGCGGCGCTCCATCAACCAAGCCTCCGTGATCCGGCCAACATCAAGCGGCTTCTCCTCTGCCTGCCTTCAGCCCGATCGATGAGTGAAAGCCCTATTGCATGCCGGCTTCGAGCAACCAAAGCTGGGCCAGATCGCGCGTGCCATCGGCGCCCGCGACCGCCGCCAGCGTCTCCTTCGCCTTGGGTTTTTGGCCGGCCATCAGATAGGCGATGCCGAGATGTAAGCTGGCGTCTTCGGAATATCTGAGTCCGCCCTTCGCGGTGCCTCTTTGATAGGCGGCGATCGCCTTGTCGTATTCGGCATAGCTCGCATAGGCCTCGCCGAGCTTTTCCCAGGCGAGCCCGTTGCCGGACGCATCCGCTTCGGGAACCATCGTCCCGAGGCTCTTGCTGTCCTCGCTTGCCTGCCGGCTTGCCATGTCGGCGAGACGCTTTTCGCGATCCGCGCCGCTGCCGCGTCCCAAAATGCCGGCCGCGTAACCCTTGTCCAGGAGGGCTTTCGCGTCGCCCGGCAATCCGGCCAGCAAGGCGAGCTGGGCCGCCTCCATGAAATCATCCGCGGTCGCGAGCACGCCGGTCGCGGCCTTCAAGCGATCGAGGTCGAGCGTCAGCCGGCTGGAAAAGCCGGGCGCCTTCGCGGTCGCGGTCAAGAGATCGGTCCAATATTCCTTTTTCGGATAGGTCGCGACCAGGAGCTTCAGGACGGCGATGCGGTCCGCCTCGTCCTTTTGCCGAAAGTCGCTGCTCAAGAGCATCAGAAGCAGATTCTCGTCGGGACGCTTGCCCGCCTTTTCCTCGGCGGCGAGGACGACGCGCAGGGTCTTTGCCGCATTGGCGAAATCGTTCTGGAGATAATAAGCCTGCGCCACCAGGAGCCGCAGCGCGGGATCGGTCCCGCCGGCCTTGTAATACCGTGCGGCATCGGCGACGACCTGCGCGTAATCCTTGATCCGGTAGTTGAGCTTCACCAGCGCTTGCAGCCTGGTCAGCGCGTCCGGCGGCGCGAGGATGCCGGTCGCGAGCACGGCTTCGAGCGCCTTGATCGCGGCCTGGTCGTCGCCGCTGCTGAGATCGATCGCCGCGCGCGTGCCCTCGATCACGTAGCGCTCATAGGCCGTCTTGTCCGGAACGGCATCCGCCGCTCTGAGCTTTTCGAGCGCCTCGCGGTATTTCTTTTGCTTCAGCAACTGCTCGGCGGCCTGGACCGGCTGGCCGATCTGAGGCCGCGCGGTCGGATTTTCACCGGCCGCCCCGGCGGGGCGAGCGAGCGGAAAGGCGCCTGCCACGGCGACGCCGAGAAACGCGGCGAGCAAGACGGCGGGAGCATTTGAGGCGCGCCGCATCGGGTCAATCCATGAATTGTTCGTTGCCGACGAGCCCGATTTTGGCGACGCCCAGGCGCTGCGCTTCGGCCAGGACCATCGCGACATAGGCGTATTTCACGAGCTTGTTGGGCGCGATATGGATCTCGGGCTGCGGATCGGAGGCCGCCGCGGAGCGCAGATAGCTCTCCAAGGTCGCGCGGTCGGGGACGGGCGCGCCGTTCCAGGTGAGGGTGCCGTCGAAATCGATGTCGAGATTGACCACTTGCGGCTGCACCGTGACCGGCGGCGGGTTGGCGCGCGGTAGATCGAGCTTCACCGCGTGGGTCTGCACCGGGATCGTGATGATCAGCATGATGAGGAGCACGAGCATCACGTCGATGAGCGGCGTAGTGTTGATGTCGACCATCACCTCGCCGTCGCCTTCGGGCTTTCCCAGCTCAATCGCCATCAGCGCTACTCCGCCGCCGCGGCGGTGCCGCGATCGGGCTCGGTGATGAAAGCGACCTTGCCGATGCCCGCGCGCTCGCAATCGACGACGACGCGGCCGACGAATTCGTAGCGCACGTCCTTGTCGGCGCGGATATGTACCTCAGGCTGCGGATTCTCGACGGCGCGCTGCTTGAGCTTTGCGAGCAGCACGCCGTAATCCGCGAGCTTGGCATCGTTCCAATAGAGGTTTCCGTCCTTGTCGACGGCGATGATGATATTCTCGGGCTTGGTCGTGGTCGGCTGGTTCACCTCATGCGGCAAGGCGACCGGCACGGTGTGCGTCACCACCGGGACGGTGATGAGGAAGATGATCAGGAGAACGAGCATGATGTCGACGAGCGGCGTCGTGTTGATCGAGGCCGCGAACGCGTTGTCACCGTCGCCACCGCCCGAACTCAGATTGATTGCCATGGCTCAGGCGCTCCGCGCAACCGGCTTCGGGTTCATCCGCGTGCCGCCGACCATGAGCGCGAGCAGATCGCCGGAAAAATTCCGCACGCGATCCATCGTCACCTTGTTGCGGCGGACCATCCAGTTGTAGCCGAGCACCGCGGGGACCGCGACCGCGAGGCCGATCGCGGTCATGATCAAGGCCTCGCCGACGGGCCCCGCGACCTTGTCGATGCTCGCCTGGCCCGCGATGCCGATGGCGGTCAGCGCGTGATAGATCCCCCACACCGTTCCGAACAAACCAACGAAGGGCGCGGTCGAGCCGACCGTCGCCAGAACCGCGAGCCCGCTTTGCAACCGGTTGTTGATGGCGTCGACTGAGCGCTGCAGCGACATCGTGATCCAGGTATGGCGGTCGATCTGCTCGGTCAGCGTGCCCTCGTGATGCGCCGCGGCGTTGAGCCCGTCCTCGGCCACCATGCGGAAGGCGTTGCGCTTGTCGAGCGCGTTCGCGCCGTCGCTTATGCTGGGCGCCGTCCAGAAGCTGCGATTGGCCGTGCTCGCCTGGCGCAGCAACACCGCCTGCTCGATGAATTTGGTGATCATCACGTACCAGCTTGCCATCGACATGATGGCTAAGATGATGATCGTGCCGCGGGCGATGAAATCCCCGCCCTGCCACAGCGCGGTGAGGCTATAGGGATTCTCGACCGTCTCTGCGCTCGGCTGTACGGGCGAGATCGGCGGGGCAGGCGCGGTCGCCTCCGGCGTCGGGGCCGCGGGTTGCGCCGCGGGGCTTTCCGGCGCCGCAGCCGCGGGCGGCGTCGCCTCGGCCGGCGCCGTCACCTGGCCCAGGGCCGTGGGCGCAACGCCGAGCAGAAGCGATCCGGCGATCGCGAAGGGCGCGAGAAAACGTGCCGAGATTTTATGACCGAGGCTCATGCTCATGACCTGTGCGATGGAATATGGAGGGAGGGCGGCACGGCGGCGGCGTCGAATGATCATCTTCACCCCCGCAGCTTCCAGGTGAACTTGAATGTGAACCACATCGGCTGCGGCGCGCCGTCGATCGTGCCTGGAAAGAACCGGTAATCGTTCTTGATCCCTTCGAGCGCCGCCTGGTCGAGCCGGTCGAAGCCGCTCGACTGCACGAGCTTCGATTGGACGACACGGCCGTCGACGCCGATCAGCACTTGCAGGACGAGCGAACCTTGCTCGCCAAGCCGGCGCGATTGCGGCGGATATTCCGGCTCGCGGCTGTGTTGCGCGTCGATGCGCGGCATGACGCGGACGGGCGCGGCGACGGGCGGCTTGACCGTCGTGATGACCGTGGGCGCCGTGCTCTGGGCCGGCGGCGGCGTCTGCACGTTGATCTCCGGCAGCGGAATGAAAGGCGGCGGAGGCGGCGCCAATTTCGGCGGCGGCGGTGGAAGCTCGGCCTTTTCCTGCGGCGCCTGATCGATGATCTTGGTCTCGATCGGCGCGCGCGCCACCTCGACGGAGCGATGCGCGAGCGCCGTCACCAGCGCGTAGATGATGGCGATGTGAAGCAGCACGACGAAGCCGATGCCGACGAGCCGGCTTCCCGAAGGCTGATACGACGACTGCGCCATGCCGCGCGGCATCAAAACTCCTTCGTCACGCCCACGTAAAAGGTGCGGCGCGGGCCGTATTGCGGCGCGTTGACCCCGATCCCCGATTGCGAGCGAATGAGATAGACCTCGTCGAAAGCGTTGATGAGGTCAGCGCGCACGGTGATCGCGCCGCCCGGCGCATCCGCGAAGCGATGCGAGACGCCGAAATTCACCTGTTCGTAGGAAGGCACCGTGCCGCCATTGGGGCCCGCGGTATTGTCGGTCCGCACGCCCGTGCCGGCGATGACGTCGACATTGTAGCGCGTTCCTTTCCAGAGATAGGAAATGCCGGCCGACGCGGTCATGAGCTGGCTGTGGTCGGTGTTGATCTTATGCGTCGCGATATAGTCGAGGTCATCCTGCGAAAAGTTGAACTGCGCCGAGGTGATCTGTTCCGCCTTTTGCGTCCCGATCGCGAGGTTGCCGTAATAGGAGAAGGGGCCATTGTCGTACGAGGTCGTCAATTCAACGCCTTTGTTGTAGCCGACGTGATAATTGAACGGCGTCAGGATCACCGGCGCGCCGAACTGACCCTCGTCGAGCAGATTGCGCGAATATTTGTAATAGGCGTCGATGCCGACTTTCAGCCCCATCATGATTTCCTGGGTGACGCCGATATCGAAATATTGCGCGCGCTCGGCTTTGAGCGACGAATTGCCGGAGGAAGGCGCCGCACCGGACGTGTTCGAGAACTGGCCGATCGACTGCATCGACGCCAAATCGAAAGGCGGCGGCGTGAAATAATTGGCATAACCCGCATGCGCGGTCGTGGTCGAGGTCGCCTGCCAGACGACGTCGAGCCTCGGGCTGAACTGGCTTTCATGCGTCACCGTGTCGACCGCGTCGAAGCGCCCGCCGTAATTGATCGTGACCGTCGGCAAGATCTTCCACTCGTCCTGCAGGAACGCGCTGTAGGTCCACCCGGTCTTGGCAGAATCGTCAACGATGCCGAAAGGCGTGCTCGAGGTCGGCGTTCCCGTGTTGTCGACCGGCAGCACGAAGGACGTCGTGTCGGCGCTGGTCCGCTCGGCACTCAGGATCAGCCCGCCGCGCAGCGTGTGGGCGGAGCCGAGCTTGTAGCTGCCCTCCGCTTGCACGCCGTTGGTCAGATCCTGGCGCAGCGCATATTGCGCGATGCCGTTGAAGGCTACATCGCCGTAGATATCCGGCGTATAGCGCAAGGTGCTGAACTTCGTGAAGGTCGAAACCTGGAAGTCGAGGTTCTCCTCCGAGCGCAGATAAGAAACGATGCCGAAATGCGAGGTCTCGATCTGGCGCTCATTGAGCGCGTTGGAATCGAAGCTGGTCTGTCCGTTGATCGAACCGTCGAAGGAATTGAAGCTCGGCGTCTGGTTGGGATTGTTCGGGATCTGGAACAAACCATAGAAGCTTCCGGCCATGACGCTGAGCTTGCTCGACGGATCGATGATCTTCTCCAGATAGCCGAAGGCGTGTTCCTGGTTGGTGTCGTCGTGAACCGCGTTGTAGTTCGGTACCGGCGAATTGATGCCGTAGTCGCTTTGCATATAGTCGCCGGAGAAGAAATAATTGAAGCCGCCGGCCGATCCCGCATATTCGGCGCTCGGCTGCAAGGTGCCGTAGCTCCCGCCATACATACCGACCGCGCCGCCATTCTGGAAGACGCCGCTCTTGGTCTGGATGTCGACGACGCCCGAGGTGCGCAGCCCGTATTGCGCCGGCAGGGCGCCGGTGATGAGCTTCATCGAATCGACGAAGCGCGGGCTGAGGCCCTGACCGAAGAAACTGACGCCGTCGGGAATGATCACGCCGTTGATGCGGTACTGAACGTTGAGATGCTCGTTGCGGATGTGCAGCGCGCCATTGGCGAGATTGTCTTGGGCCACGCCCGGCGCCTGCAGCAGCACCTGATTGAGCCCCGCATTGTCGCCGCCCGGCATGTTCTGGATCGCCTGGCTCGAGAAATTGAAGCTCGAGGCGCCGACATCCGGCTCGATATTGTTGCGCGCGGCGTTGAGACGCTGCGCCGTTACGGTGATTTCTTCCTCGGGCTGCTGTGCCGTCGGAGGCGGCGCAGGGGGTGCGCCGGCGTCTTGCGCGGCGGCCTTTCCACCGGCGCCGCAACTCAAGGCGAGAAGGAAGGACGTACTCGCGAGGATGCGTCCGGCTTTCGCCAAGGACGCGCCCCGCTCGCCATAAATGGACCGCATGGACCGAACTCCACGTCATAGATCGATGATCGCGCTACGCGATCGAGACCGCGCCGGCGCGTTCGAGCAGACGAAATCGATCTCAGATGGTGGGAGGGCCGCGAGTCGTGAAAAGGAAATGGCGTGGAAGGACGAGCCACAACGCCTTGCCCACGGGCGAAGCGGCGAGCGCGACCCCGTGCGGCACGGGAAGCGCCGAAGCCATCGGCATCGGCGCATTGCCGAGCATGAACACGGAAGCGCAGATCGGGCAATCGCTGTCGGCCGGGAGCGCGGGGGTCGATTGGCCCGGCTGGAAATCCCCGGCGATCAAAACCGGCGCGCCGTGACCGCGCAGCAGGAACCGGTAATCCTCGGGATGGGTGTGCCCGAAACTGACGACCAATTGCACGGCGATCGAGAACAGCGCGAGCCAACCGGGCAAGCACCGACGCGCGTTCCACCAGGATCGTGCCGACAGCATCGAGGCCACGATAAGGTTAAGGACCGTGGAATGGCAAGCGGTCTGTTGGGTCTCCGAAATCGTGAATAGGTCGCTATCGCGAATGACCCGTCGACCATGTGCCGGCCTAGCGCCAAGAGGAACGCCGCCTGCCGGTCAATCCTTCGGCGATGCGACGCCTTCGGACGGGAGCTCATTTCTTCAGAACCGCGCGTAGCGGGTTCGGCGCAAGTTCATCGTTGAAGATCGCCTCATGTCCGCTTCTGGCAGATACCGTTGTAAAAGTCGGCGATTGCGAGGGATCTGTGCGGACGTTCTTGAGTGCGTCGAAACAGTCCCTGAGTTCTGCTCACCCCGATGGGTGCGGCGGCTTTAGCATCCTGTCGCTGATGCAAAGTGCTGACCGGCCAGGGGTGGCGGCCCTGTGACCAGCTTGGCGAGACGCCTCAGGTTTTGGGCGATGGCCGCGAGCGTAAACTCGTCTTGAACGCCACGCGGGCCACGTAATCGAAGACGGCCGAGCCGCAAGATGCGTTTCAAGTGCGCGAAGCGCATCTCGATCTTCTTGCGTTCCCGCCGCGACTGCTCGAATGCTTCGGTGCCGACGAGCGATCGGGCAACGTCGCGAGCGCGCTCGTAAATGTTGCGTGGGATCTTGCGCGCGGGTTCCTTGGGGCAGCATCGTGATTTGAGCGAGCATCGATCATAGTCGAGTTTGCTCGCCCGATAAAGCAGCGTCGTGCCTTCATGCACCGTGCCGCTGGTTCGAAGTTCCTTTCCCGCCGGACATTCGTAAGCGTCTCTCTCTACATCGTATCGGAAATCGCTACGTGCGAAGGTGCCATCCTCTCGCTTCGACTTGTCGATGACAGGAATATGCGGCGTGATCTGCTTGTTCTCGACCAGCCAGTTCAACATTGGCGCCGATCCATAGGCGGTGTCCCCGGCGAGCCGTTGAGGCTTGAGACCAAAGCGCGCCTCGGTGCGCTCCTGCATGGTCCGTGCCGCGCCAACCTCGGCTTGGCGGACGGCCCGCGAGGCCTCGACATCGACAATGACGCCGAACCGTACGTCGATCAGATAGTTATCGGCGTAGGCAAAGAAAGCCGGCCCCTTGTGAGCGCCGGTCCATTGTGCGGCCGGATCGGATGGCGAGACGAACTTCGGCACGACCTCCGTCGCCGTACCGAAGGCGGTGTCATCGAGCGTTGCGAGATACTCCTTCACGGCCCGGCTGGCATGTTGAGGGTCGCGTTCTCGGCGCCAATCTTTGCCTGCGATCGAGCGCTGGCGGTTGGCATCGCCCTCGATCAGGCTCGCATCGACCGCGAAGCCCTCGCCACCGACCAAGCCGACCGCAATGCAGGACCCTACGACACGCTCGAAGACATGACGGAACAGATCGCTCTCGCGGAAGCGCTTGTTGCGCGCGCGGGAGAAGGCCGAATGATCGGGGATACCGTCTTCCAAGCCCAGCTCGCAGAACCATCGATAGGCCAGGTTGACTTGAACCTCCCGGCAAATCTGGCGCTCCGACCGGATGGCGAACACGTAACCGATGATGAGCATCCGGATCATGAGCACCGGATCAATCGAGGGCCGGCCGAGATCGGAGTAGTAAGGCGAAAGCTCCGCATGGACCCAGGACAAATCCAGGATGGCACCGATCTTCCGGACGAGATGATCGTCCGGCACCGCATCATCGAGATGAAACTCGTAGAACAGGTGCCCTTGGCTCCTGTTGCGCCGCCCCATCATCGCCACCCCCCGCCGATCTCACTTCCCGAACAAAGAATCACTGTTCCGCGGCACCTTCAACGGGGTTTTGCAACAGAATCGGCACATCCCGGTCGACCGCATGTCGCCGCCTAATATCCGCTCTCGACAATCGACCAACATTGCCTGAACGGCCGCCATGGGCGTGAAACAGCAGTGACTGGCCGGAAGCGGCGGGACTGCTTTCCGCGGTCAAAGTGCGAAAGCGGACATTCACCCCCGACTCAGGCGTCGTCTCAGTCCTTTGACACTTCGCGGAAGTGTCACCTGTGGCTCGCGAGGGCTGCCTGCGCTTCCAAAGCGGATCCCGGCAAGGTTACGCGCGTATTCATGTTCAGCGTCCTGTGCACCATTGTCGTGGTGTGGACATGGCAGTCGCCGCCGCGTTGATCGCGCTGCTGATTGATCTCAAAGCGCACCGAAAAGGTCCGGCTACCCGGAAGCATCGGGGGCATTTGGATTAGATCCCTATCCGGCTAGCGCAGCCACCGCCAATTGGCGCAAGATTGGGGACAGCTTTCAGAGCTTGCGAGCAAAATCTGTCCGAGAGGTCACGGCTATGGACGAGCGCATAATCCACATAGAATGGATGGGGCCATATTCCCTTGCCGACATGTCGGAAATGAACGGGCCTACCGACAAGGGGCTGTATCAGGTTTATGCTCAACACCCCGTTTACGGACGGAGCCTCGTTTACATAGGAATGACCGGGACGTCCTTCTTCGGTCGAATTCCGATGCATCAGTGGGAAACCGGCTCAGAGAACGATCCAAATCGAGTTGAATACTATGTCGGACGTCTAAGGGGGCTTGCCACGCCCTCGCTTGAGCAATGGAATTTAGACATCGCACTTGCTGAAGCCTTGCTCATCCACGCCCACGGTCCCGCCTATAACTCGCAATCGGTCAAGAACCCGCCGTCCCCGGCAACGCATGGGCATGTCCGCGTTCTGAATTGGGGTGCTGTCCGTTCTCTCCATAGGGAGGTTTCTGGACTGGTCTGGACAGCGAGAGCGGAAGGCTTCAAGAGCTATGTCCGATACGGTGAAACCCCGCATCAGGCCTGAACCGTTTTCAACGTGCTAACCGGTTAGGAGCAGTCAGGTGCTGTGGCGCATTGAAAACAGTGAGACGTACATTCTGGCCTCCGTTCATGTCATGGACTCGAAGTTGTTTCAGCTCTCAGCCTCGGCAGAAGCGGCGTACATGAGGTCAAAGCGTGTTGTGTTCGAATCCGACTTCACTACGCCACCCGACGTTACGCGGTTCCTTCTTCCAAAAAATAGCGATCTAAGTACGCAAGTCTCATCGCAATTGCTCAACGCTGTGCGCGAAAGGGCACAGGAAGCTGGCTTGGTTGCGCAAGAACTAAAGCGCTTCCCGCCTTGGCTCGCTGCTCTCACATTGATGATGACTTTGGCGGCCAAGAGAGGTTTCACGGCTGCAAATGGCGTTGATGCTCGGCTGTTGGCCCGCGCCAGGACCGGCCAACGCCGAATCGATACCCTAGAAGCTACAGACGCAGGGTTGCTGCCGTTTGCGTTAGCACCAACAAACGAGCAAATTCGCTTTCTGTCCTATGTCGCCGAGGAAACCGAAGCAGGTCTAACGCAGTTAGAGGTGATGGTGTCTGCTTGGCGCGCTGGATTGGAAAAGCCGTTTGAGGAGATTCATGCGTTACGCCTCAGTCAGGCGCCGAAACTGTTCGGTGCATTGGGTCCAAAGCGGACCGAAGCGTGGGTACCTCGCTTAGTGGCGATGGTCCATGAGAAAATTCCAACGCTTGTGTGCGTTGGCGCGCTTCATTGCGTGGGAAGCCTTGGTCTACCAAGCCTTCTTGCGCAATTAGGACACCCAGTCTCGCGAGTCGATTAGTTGACGTGGATCAGAGTTCTTCGAACGAAGAAGACGGCAGGCGGTTCAACCTGACCGGTTCACTTCCGCTGCGCCCGAGTCCGAACCACCAGTCCGAATAGCCGCGAATGATGAAAATCAAAGGCAGATGACCGGCGGCCTTTTGGGCTTCTCTCCATGTGCGAAGGTCGACGGAAGAGGGCGAAGGACGCTCTTCGGGATGAGTATGCCACTCGCCGACGAATGTCATGGTGCTGCCACTTTCCGTCCAATATCTAAGAGCCTGTATCTGGTGTCCCGGATCACGGCGGTCGAACCCGGCGAAGGTGCGGATATCCGACGCCATGGGTTCCGAGCAGGCCACGATCTCAACGTGCGGCTTGCGATACCGGCCAAGGAGGATGCCTCCAGCTTCGGTCTTGTCTCCGGCATAGGTGTCGATGGTGCGCACCACGTCTTTCGGGACGACCACGAACGGGCCGTCTTTGTCCACCTGGAGGATCATCCAGCGCGGCACGCGGGACAGTGCGGCGATGCCTCGGGGCTCTGGTCCTTGGCGTGGAATGCCTTTCGCTCGTCGAGTGTCCGGTTCCGGAAATACGGGCGCACCCGACCGTTCGCCCAGTCGAGCGCCATTTCGACGGCTAGCGCGGCGGCTTGCATGGATCGCGAGACAGGGAACGGGACATAGGTGGCGTCGCCGCACGCCAAGTTCCGAACGGTTAAAGGGTCCTCCTTCAGCATGCGGAATCGTTCCTCTCCGGCGAGGGCGGGCTTGAGGCATTTGAGGCACGCGAGGTCGGGCTCAACGCACATGATCGCCCGAGCTCCGGCGCCATTGCCGACCAGCCATACGAACAGGATCGGAGGAGAATTTGGACGGCTGCGGACGAACTTGTGGTTGAGCGCGATCGATAGAGCCTCCTCGCCGGTGGCATCGATGACGAGGTCGCACTTGAGCAGCCGCTCCTCTTGGAGGAGCGCGTCTCCGACATAGGCGCGGACGTCGATATGCGGAAGCTGCTCGACGAGGAACAGGCACAGGCCCTCAGCCTTAGGCTTTCCGAGTTGCGGAATTCCTAGGATGTGGCGCCCAAGGTTGGGGGTTTGAAGGGTGTCTTTGTCGAATAGGTGCAGCGCGCCCTTCCCCGACCCGGCGCCGCTCTGCGCTAGTGCATGCGCAAGGAACCCACCGATGGTGCCGCATCCGACAACAGCGATCTTCTTGCCGGATAGGTTCCGCATACCGTGCATGTTTCGGCCATACACGTAGTCCGCGTCGATGCGGAAGCCAGAAAACCGTTCGACGGACACTTGGTCGGCAACCGCCATCATCACCTTCGGAAGCGAATGCTTTCTGCTGCTCATGAACTCGGGCCTCTTGTATGCCTTCGGAACGATAAATTCCGCAACGAAGCATCCATTTGCGGCACGCAGCACCAAAATTTTCCTATTCGCGTCTACTCCCAAGGCGGCCCTGACAATCGCCTCGGCATCTGGGACAAAATGTCCAAGCCACCTAATGAAGACTGTCAACGGTGATGGGGGCCAATTGTCAGGGGTGAGGGTCAGCTGCCCGTCGATCTGCACCACAGCACAGGGATCCGGCGTTAGCTTTTCCTTTCCGGCCATCCGGCCGTGCCGAGCGAGCAGTGCCTGCGCGACATGGCCCTTCTCGGCGATCACCCCAGTGCGGAGTTCTGGCGCGTCTTCTCTAAGCGCAAGCCAGTAGAGCGCCGCGTAAGGCTTCTTGAAGCCCGGAGGCAGGTCCACGTAAACGGTACCCTGCCAGTACGCGCCGAATTCGATAGCGAAATCCTGGTCCGAGGCGCCGCTGAGCGAGTTGGCCAAGACCTCTTCAGCGCGTTTGAGACACCAGAGGATCGTTCCTGCCGGATTGTATCGGTCGAGAACCGCCGTTGTGGCCTCTCGATAGCATATGCCGTCGCCGACATAGAGGTGAGGGAGCGCTCTCCGGGGCAAGGTCCCCTGGCCGACGCTGATCTCGGGGAGCCACACGAAATCCAGGTCGGGTATATGCACCGAGATCGGATAGGAAGCGCCCGCAATCCGAAATTCGCCGCGCCACGTCAGAGTCGTCGCGCGAGTCCAGTCCCTCTTGAACCCGCGCTGCCCCAGGGCTTCGTCGATTTGCCGAAGGGCATCGGCTCTCTCATCCGCTTCGGGAACGTCCCACCTCCGGCGCCGCCACGTACACGGGCGCCTTCGTTAGCACCTGCACGGCGGGCCGCTCGATAGCGACCAGGTCCGGCCGGTTTGCGATGCGGTCGCCAAAGGCGTCCTCGAGCAGCTGGATTGCCGAATCCGCGTTGTAGCAGTGCTCGACAATGCTATCGATCTGATCCGCCAGCTCGCTAGCCTTGGCGACAGCCGTCCGCCGGTCGTCGCTCGACATGCGGGTGTCGAGCTTTTCGGCCGGGTCGGTGGGGTTCTCGATCTCGCCCGCGAGAAGGCGCGGAAGCCTAGCTGCGATTTTTGCCAGGGTGAGGTCATCGCGCGACGGCATATTGCGCCTGCCGATCTCTTCGTAGACCAGCCACACGCACACCATGATCAACAGCGAGCAGACATTCGGAAGCTCATGCTGATCGCGCCATGCCTTGAGGTAACGGCACTCGCGGCGGAACTGCTCGCCGTAGAGCGCGACGCCATCCAGGAACCAGCGATGCACCTTGCGCGGATCCGAATGCTTCCAGCCCTCTTCGCGATGGGCGAGAAGGACCTTGTCCGTGTCCAAGCTGTCCCAAGTATCTTGGTCGACGTCGAAGGCCGAGTCCGCTCTGACCAGCGCCCTATCTTGCGCCGCCTTCGCCATCACTGCGAACTCGTCGTCCGGGATCGCGTATAAGGGTACATCGATATGCGTCTTGGCGGAAATGATGAGGCGCGCGCAGGTCGGTTTGCTATTGTCGTATTTCCACCCCTCCTGCTTGGCCAGCTCGATTAGGGCCGCATCGACGATCTTGAAGAAGACGTCCGCCGCGACGGACGGACGCGGGGCCTGCTGCATAAAGGACATTGGCAAATACATGCCGTCGTCGGCGTCCATCTGCTGGGGTGGCATTCGAGGTGGTCGGTTCAGCGTCTTGTAGGCGTCGCTGCCCTGGGTGAAGAAGCGAGGAACGATGACCTGCCCGAACGCCCGGCGGCCTACCGCGGCGAGCGTCGCCTTGAGGTGGTTACGGATCTTGTCCTTGGCAGCCTTCAGCTCGGCCCGTTCTTTGGCAAGAGGGTCAAGCTGCGATAGAAGGTCGACGCCGCCATCGGCGCCGTGAAGAAGCTTATTTACGTTCGCCACTACACTCCTCCAGCCACGCTGTGGGCGAACACCGCAGCGCGACGTTCGTGCAACGTTCTCGTCTGACCGATCGGCTGTCGACGCCTTTCGGGTGGTTGCCCAAAATAGCGGACGCAACATGTGGACAATTCGACAAGCAGAGAATACTACATGAGGGAAGACCATTCCCAAAGAAAAAAATTCACCATAAATTGGCCAGTTACCGTTCCGTTCTTAGGGGTCGCTGCATGGCATTCCAGATCCTCGCCCTTTCCGGGGGTGGGTACATGGGGTTGTTCTCTGCCGTGGTACTGGCCGAGATGGAAAAGCAAGTCGGCGAACCCATCGCCCGGCGCTTCGACCTTATTGCCGGGACATCCATCGGCGGAATAATCGCTCTAGGCCTGGCGGCGGAGATCCCCGCGGAAAAGATTGTAAGTGAGTTCGCCGCTCGGGGAACGAAGATCTTCTCTGACCGCCCCCGTCCCAGAGGCATCGTCGCGGTTGCCCGCGATATCCGGCGTTTCGCATGGAAACCAAAGTACGACGCCATCGAGCTTCGCGCGGCGGTGCATAGTATTCTGGAAGACCGATTGCTGGGCGACGCGACGCACCGGGTGCTTGTTCCTGCCGTCAATATGACCAAGGGGAGCATCCAGATGTTTAAGACCCCTCATCACCAGAACTTCATACGCGATCACCGTCTCAAGATGACCGACATCGCGCTCGCGACGTCGGCCGCCCCTACTTACTTTCCGCTTGCCGAAATCGAGGATTCCCTTTTCGTCGATGGCGGCATCTTCGCAAACGCGCCGGACTTGTGCGCTCTTCACGAAGCGACTTATTTCCTGGGCGCCGAAAAGGATGAGGTGCGCATCCTCAGCATCGGAACTACGACATCGAAATTCTCACTCGCGCACGCAATCGGTGGCGAACTCGGCGCAACTCAATGGCTCGTCGGAGGCCGTCTATGGTCGACTATGAGCGCCGCCCAGCAGCAGTTGGTCGATTTTCTGCTCAAGCAGCAGCTCGGACGCAGATATTTCCGGATTGACCATCAGCAGTCGCCGGAGCAGCAGGCATATCTTGCGCTCGACGTCGCCACGCACGATGCGACAAAAACCATTCGGGGGATGGCGGATGGCGCGTACCAAGCTGCCGTCGCAGATCCCATCTTCCAGGAGATGTTAAGCCACAAGCCAGATGCTCCGAATTTCTTCCACGGACCGAATGCAAACTGAAATGCGAGAAAGTGCAGAACCTATTTGTTCCGCAATGCTTTGAACTCCATAGCCGACCTACCCGCAATTTTCCATCCGTGCCGGTCGAATGGGCCCTGGGATACTTTCGTCCGCTTTCGGGAAGTCGACTGCGGTACGCTGATGACTGATATGGGCGCAGATCAGACTTTAGGACGGTGGGCGTTCCACGGCCGCTTTCCACCCATCACGTTCATTCCGTTCGCGCGTGCGGAATGACCGCCTTGGGTCAAACGTGGTCAAAAAGGGCCTCGGCGGGCCGAGTCTGCTTTACCACCGAGAAGCGGCCGCGCGCTCGGCTCGATCTTCAGTCGCGTTTGTGCCAGGGGGGCGGACAACCGCCTCTTCAAGAGGCGCCATATACCGTCACTGGAGATACCTTTGTTCTCACCAGGATCATTAGCCTAACGACGTGGCAATCGCGTCCCGAACGGGCGCCGATTTTATATTTCTTCTTTTTTTGGATTCGCCCCCATATCCGGATTCGAGATCGCTGGCTTGGACCCGCAGTAGAGGAGGCGCCATCGCGCCCCGGCAAGGTCCGGGAGTGATCTCATGCTGTCTCGCGAGGACCTCGTCCGCTTCGCCGTGGCGCCGCCGATATCCGAGCGCGGAATGGAGCCTGCGTGCATTGTAGACCGCGTCGATGAAGCGCGGAAGATCGGCGGTGACGTCCTCGAAGGTTTCGTACGCCATCAGGTATACTGCTTCGACCTTCAATGTTTTCATGAAGCTCTCCGCCTTGGCGTTATCGTACGGATTGCCGCGCCGGCTCATCGACCCAATGAGGCCATGCTCGGCAAGGAGCTGCCGATAAATCTCCGAGGCGTATTGCGATCCACGGTCGGAATGGTGCACGCAACCTTTAGGCGGCCTGCGCACCCGAATGGCGGCCTTGAGCGCGGCGACCGCGAGCCTGGCGTCGATCGCGCGGCCAATCGCATAACCCACCACGCGACGCGACCAGCCGTCGAGAATTGCCGCCAAGTAAACGAAGCCAGCGGTGATCGCAATATAGGTGATATCAGCTACCCAGAGCTGGTTCGGGCCGTCGATGACCAGATCGCGAGCACGATCGGGAAAGATCGGACTGTCGTGATTGCTGTCTGTCGTGGCCACGCAGCGGCGCCGGCGCTTGGGGTGGAGATCGTGCTCACGCATCAGCCGACGGATCTTCTTATGATTGACGATGACGCCCTGATGATGAAGCTCGGCGCCGACGCGCCGGTAGCCGTAAGCCTCGAACTCGTCGCAGATCGTCTGCATGCGGCCAATGATCTCAGCATCATCGAGTTCGGCAGCTGGCGCGTCGTAGAAGGTGGATCGGGGGAGACCCATCAGCTGACATCCTTGGGCGACGGAGAGACCACGGGGCCGGCAATGACAGATGTAGTCCCGCTTCTCGGCCGCGGTGCGCTTTTGAGAGCCCCCTTTAGAAACTCGATCTCAAGGGCCTGCCGCCCGACCATCCGTTCGAGCGCCGCGATCTTGGCCTCATACTCCTGCAGCAGGTCCGCGGCCTGGACATCGTCATCGAGGGCACCAGCCTCGAACTTGCCGACCCAGATGCGGATCAGCTGACGCGAGATATCGTGCCGCTTCGACAATCCATGCAGTGTCTCGCCGGCAACAAAATCCTGCGCGACCTGCCGCTTGAACGCGGCGCTGTGGGAACGATGCTTGGTCATGGCCTTCATCCTCTGAAAGCCCAGCATCAATGGTCAATCCCAATCGTTCACTCTGTCCACCCCGAGGGGCGCACTCCAACCGATCTTGGATGACCCATCTCAGCTCTCCATGCCGAAAAATAAATCGCCCGAAAATACCAGCAATCCCAGGCATCCAGAGCGCGACTTTCTGACTCAGTAAGATTAGCAGGATGCTGAAGAACTCGTCGCTGAGGCCGTTTTGAACTCTACGCGGTGCGGATTGGTAGATATTCCGGGGTGATTGTTGGGCATCCCGATGCCTGACAGGGCGTTCATCAGACTGCTCCGAGGAGTTTCGGCAGTCTCATGAGATTGTAGGCGGTCGCGGTCAGTGTGAAGGCCCAGCGAACTCTGTCGCGTCCTCGGTGCCTGGTCTTCCGTAAGCCGCCGATGGTCTTGATCCAGCCGAAGGCTTCCTCGATGCGTTTGCGTCTAACTCGCCTACGCCAATCTGCCTCTTCCAAGCTGACGTGTGTGGATAACGTGTGTGGAATACTCGCCAGCCGATGCATAAAGCGACTGATTTATCGACATTTCTTGTGTATCTGGAAAACTGGCGTCCCCGGGGTGAATCGATGATCGCGGTGAACGGATCCAGCTTCGGTCGCTTCGGCGCTCGGCTTCACCGGTATCCAGGCGGCACCGAAAACGCCATCATCTTGGCGACCGTTCGAGGCTAGCCTGTAGGCATAGGTGTTGAAGACCGCATTCAGCCCGGAATTTCAATAATATACCGTGACGCGTCAGCTAGGCTCAGGACCTATTAGGGTCTGGACTCACAATTTGATCCAGTAGAGAGCGCCAACGAGGGCGGCGGTGGCGAGGAAGTTTCGAGCGAGTTTGTCATAGCGGGTGGCGATGCGTCGCCAGTCCTTGATGCGGCAGAAGTAGTTTTCGATCTTGTGGCGGCGTCGGTAGATGCGCTTGGGGCAATAGGCTTTCTTGAGCGCGGTGCTTCGGTTGGGGATGACGGGTAGCGCGCCGTCATCCTTGATCTGCTGACGCACCTTTTGGCTGTCGTATACTTTGTCGGCGGTGACGGCGAGCGGCGGCTTGGGTATCTCCAGAACATCTGCCACGACCTGACTGTCGTGGACCTGGCCGCCCGTGACGATGAAGTTCAACGGGCGGCCTTTGCCGTCGACAACCGCATGGATTTTCGTGCTGCGCCCGCCGCGGCTGACGCCGATCGCCTGATTTTTCTCCCCCCTTTTGCGCCACTGGCTGCGCGATGCGCTTTCACGATCGTGCTGTCGATCAGGTAAAGGCTGTCGCGCGACTTCGACGCCAGCGTGTCGAAAATCCGCTTCCAGATACCGCGTCGCGACCAACGGTTGAAGCGATTGTAGGCCGTCGTGTAGGGCCCGTACCGCTCAGGTAAATCGCGCCACGGCATCCCCGTCCGAAGCACGTAGAAGATCGCATTCATCACCTTGCGGTCATCGGCTCGCGCGCTCTTGCGGCTCCGCGGCATCAATGGCTCCTGCAGAGCCCATTCCTCATCGCTCAGATCAAATCGCATGACCCACCTCCAACGACGGTGAATCACGATCAGCCTACTTTTTCAAGAAATTATGTGAGTACAGACCCTAATGCGCGAAGGCATTTGACCTTGGAAGAGTTTGATATTTGGAAACTGTTCTGCGCGGCCCATTGCGAATAGCTAAAGGCTGAACAAGAGGTCAACCACGCGGGCAAAAAGAGGTTGCGCGCTGAAGCGCCGATCCATTTTCCGGAGCGCCTTTTCAATCAAATCCACTTTAGCGAATAATTCTGCGTCCCAAGACAATCTCGGAAACGACCTCAGGCGATCAATATTCCGGGCGCCCAATACCGCACCACCACGCCGTTCTAGCGGCACCCAATTGCCCATGGAGGAACCCGATGAAGCAGCTGCCACACCCGCCGCACCTGACCGGCGGTATCTTGTCGTGGCTCGTGGCGGCTTGCTTCCCTATCTCTTTTGGGGTGGCCTTTATTATCCATTTGATTAGCGGCCCATGATCGCAGATCCCGCGAAAGCCGAGATCATAGCCGCTATCGAGCAGTGCGAGTTATGCCCGACCCGCGGCGCCGGCGACGGCGAAGCATGCCCGCGATTCAAAGCGCTGCCGAGGAAGGGTGCTGCCCGTTCTACGATCCTGAGTGGGAGCGCCCATAGGTGGTCGCCGACCCGCCCTCACATTTTCGTAGCGTGACGAGAATACCAATTGAGAGCATTATTTGCGGCATGGCAGCACGATCCACATTTTTTATCTGGCGTTAGTCTCGCGCTTTCGTCATGCGCGGGCTTTGGTCAATGCCCCGGCTATGGTCCCTGCACCGGCAAAGTGATCGCAAGTCCCTACGACCAGGCGGACCTTTACCTGGACGCACAAGGGTTCCCGCTGCCGGGTTGGGCCGCCATGAAATATGGGCCTGAAAGCGGCGACTCCAGGTAACTGTGGAGCCGGTATCGCGTTTTACTCGAATTGGCCCCGCGCGAGATCCTGCCTAGCATCTGGCGAAGGCGAGCCGTGCCCGCATCCGAGGGCTGACGACGGGGGCTGCTGTCCGCTTTATTTTCCCGAAGCGCAGCGCTAACGCGCATCGGCAAAAAAGAAGCGTCGCCGGGTGTCAGCGCTCGTCGTCCTGACGGTCTAGCGTTTCCGCTAGCTCGGCGAGAGTAAGCGCAGCTTCCGCGATCTGGCGTTTCAGCGCGAGATCGTCGATAGCGCGCAGCGTCGCGCAAACGGCGACACATCTCTCGCAATTCGAGTGGCGTTACGGCATGCAGCGCCGCCGTCTCCGACTGAGACTCATTTCACGGGAAAACCGGGATCATGGATGCGAAAACCCTGCGCGAGTGCGCCGCCAGCTATCGCCGCAGCGCCGAAGAAGCCGCAGACGCGGCGGTGAAGGATTCGCTCTTGCTGCTCGCCGAGATCGACGAGGAAGAGGGCCGTCGCGCCGAAAGGCCGCCGGACCACAGCAACTAGTGTCGGACGCGGCGCTTGTCCCAATTCATGGTGCGTTCTACCGTGTCCCGGAACGGAAAGCGCACGCAATTGATCGCCGATCCCGATTCTTGGCGCGCGGCTAACATCCTCATCAAAGAACATGGCGAGGATGCGGAGTTGATTGCGGCTCAGCGTGCCGACGAATTGTTGGCCGAGGGCGACGCGGACGGGCACCGATTTTTCAAAGCCGTGCTAAACGCCGTGGTGGATTTGCGGCGCACAGCACGAAAAGAAGGCGAGAGCGTGAATTGACAGTCGTCATTGGGCCAGAAAGGCAGAAGCGATGGCGCGCAAGGCCGACAATGACAACGAACTCGGCTCTGATAAGAGCAAAGATGCTCAAGGCGTCATCGAAATTATCTCGACAGGCTTACGGGGCCGTACCGATCTCTTCATTCTGGCGCTTGAAACGCGAAAAGTGATGATCGAAACACAGGTGCAGTTGAAGCAATTCAGCGCTAGGCGCAAGTCGGCAGAGCCCGCCGAACGCCGGCTGATTGATAGCGAGATGCGTGGCATGGTGTCCAAGCACAGAGATGCCGGCAAACGCCTCCTGGCGATCGAGGACGCGATGGACCCGGAGGTGCGCGTGAAGCTCTGGCGGGTGATCGACCTGGATGACGGCTGGAAATAATGTGCGGTCGCGCCGGTTTGGCGGTGAAGCCGGCAACAGTGTTGGCGCGCGCCGGATGCGTGAGATTGATTTGGATCAAGAGGCAGTGCGGCAGAGCGTGCCATAAAGGTGCGTGGCGTTCCCCCGAGCGTGACACATTCCTGCCGCTTTCGGCCCTGCCCGTCCCCCGAGCAGGGCCGTTCTTTTGTCACATCGTTTTCAGCCCGCAACGAAGTGATGCCGGTCGCTCAGAACGCTGGTTGAGAGCGTTTTAGTATGGCTGGAATCCGAGGCGAGGTAGACGCGCGCATGCCATAGGCCGTCGATGCCGCGGAAGGTGGCTTGCACCACCCACTCCGGCCCCACGCGCCCGAAGAGGCCCGGCTTCGTATCGCGGAATCGCTGCCCTAGTTTGATCGATGGTTCCAATGTCATAACGATAGTCTAGCATGAAAATAAGCGGGTGGCGCCGCCGCGCGTTAGACTAGGCCGGTGTCTCTGGCTTCCTGAACTATCGTGTCGAGGTCGGCCTTCATCCGATCGACGACTTCCTGCAAGTCCTTCAGCGACGTGCACTCGCGCCCCAACTTGACTAACCCACCCACCTGTGAGGGGGTGAAGAGGTCAATGCCGATCCAGCACGTCTTTCGCGTCGAAGGTGCGAGCGGCTCACTACGGCCGAGCGTCAGAATCTTTTGCATGATCTCACCTCGCCGCCGATTGTAGCGCTACGGGCGTGAGGTGGCACCGCCGCGGCGCCGCGCCCGGCATAGGTATAAGTACGGACTTGCTTTAGAAGGTCGGGCGTGATTCTCGTGATAAATGACTTGGCACGTCCAATATCGGAAAGACACCGTAGATCACATCGTTAGGCATCCAAGCCCAGAGAAGGCCATCGAAGCCGCCTGCCGGCTTATTGATGACGGCTGCGATGTTTACGGCATTGGTACGGGACCGCTCACCGACTCAATCGGCAAAGACGTAATCGCCCATATCTATGACCTTTGGGCGAGAGCAAAACATCCGCGCAACTCAATTTCGGACTGAGACGGTACCCAACGCTCATCATCCACAGAAAAAAGCCCCGCCGGGGTTGGGCCTCGGCGGGGCTCGTCTTCTGGGTTTGCCTCTGTAGCATGAGGCCGGGGAGCACCCTATCGGCGGCGCGTTACCAAACGATGAAACGTGCCCTGCCGATGCGGGCCCCATAAGGGCTCGTCACAGTGCAGCGTTGAGCAGCGCCGCGAGCCTGACGCCAGCCATCTCTAGCTGCTCGTTCACAATCGGGAGCGCAGCGGCCTCATAGCTCGCAGAAAGGATGCCTGGGCTATGCGGCAATTCTCCGTAGATCACCCGCACCGCGACCGCGTGGCTCTCGTTCGCCCAATCGACCGCGGAGCCGGCACGCCAGCGCGCGAGATCGGCTGGCGTGATCGAGCGCATCAAGCGAAGAGCATACGCGCGCTCATCGCCTTGGACGGCCGGTGCGAGGATACCCGTATCCCAGACCGCATGAAGATTGGTCCGGTGGCCCAGGAACTCCACCTTGATCTCATTTCCGCCACGGTCGCCGTTGTCGCTCGCGTGTAAGGGCTGATGAACGTCGCCGACAAAGTGAACCACGAACTTGAGCGCATCCAGCCGCATGCGCGGCGATAGCTCGCGGTTGTGAAGCTCGGCCGCGAATTGCTCGATCTTTGCAACCACGCAATCGTCGTTCGGGCAGTCGCGCGTGTGGTCGTATCCATTCGCGCCGATCGGGATATCGACGAAGTGCCACGGAGCTGTGTCCCGTCGCAGCGGCCGAATCTGGTCCGCCCAGTTGGCAACGTCGGCCAAGGTGGTCACGTTATCGAGCGCCAGCAGATCGCGGACTTGCCGGGCGGTGGCGGGCTCGAGGTATTGCTCTGCGATCTCGGCGACGATGCGGTGGCCTTCGGCGCCCCATGCGAAAGCTTGGGATGGGACCGACCCACAAAGCAGGATGGCGAAACAGATCGAACGTGTTGGAGTGGCTTTCATTTCAACTTCTGCCTATCTCCTTCGCGCTCTCGTGGTGGGTCGCACCGGGGGTCACGCAACGGGCTACCTGCTGCTGGATTTTTACTCCGGCGCAACCAGCATACCCGGTCTCTTCAGAGAGAGATTATTTCTCCGGCGCTGACATCCCGTGTGCGACCTCCGGTTCCATAAAACACCTTAACTCGGTAACCGAGGGAGCGGCAGCAGCTCAGGTTCCTTGCCTTGGCGGCAGCGCGGGTGTTCACTGAACTGCAACTACAACTGCGCCGTGCGCGCATCAAGAATCACTGGAGGAGGAGGAAATGCGTCACGCAAGAATTGCACTCGCCGGCGCCGCGATCGCAGCGCTGCTGGCGGGAACGGCCATGACACGCGCCGCGGAGCCGATCCAAATCGGCTTCAGCATGCCGCTCACCGGTCCCTACGCGGTCTCGGGCCAGCAGGCGCTGATCGCCATGAAGCTGTGGGAGGACGACATCAATGCCAAGGGCGGGCTGCTGCACCGTCCGGTGAAGCTCGTATATTTCGACGATCAGAGCAATCCCGCGAACGTGCCGGGTATCTACACGAAGCTCCTCGATATCGATAAGGTGGACCTCGTCGTCAGTCCCTACGGCACGGTGTTGTGCGCCTCGGCAATGCCGGTGGTGATCGGGCACAAGATGGTGTTCACGAGCCTCGTGTCGCTCAACGTCAACTCGCATTTCCATTACGACCGGTATTTCTCGGTGACGGCGACGGGCGCAGACCCGATCGTCGATTTCTCCAAGAGCTTCTTCAAGGTCGTGATGGAGGAGAAGCCGACGCCCAAGACCATCGCCCTGGTTATCGGCGACCAGGAGTTCGGCAAGCAGAACCAAGCCGGCGCGCTTGAGAACATCAAGGCGGCGGGTCTCAAGGTCGTCTACAACGAGACCTATCCGCCCGCGACGACGGATTACACGCCGATCATCCGCGCGGTCCAAGCGGTCAATCCCGACATCGTCTTCGCCGCCTCATATCCGCCCGAGACGATCGGGCTGGTGAACGCCATGCACGAAGTGGGATTCCGTCCCAAGGTGTTCGGCGGCGCCATGGTGGGCCTGCAGATCACCGGCATCCAGCAGAGTCTCGGGCCGCTGATGAACGGCATCGTCGCCTTTGCCGCGTGGGAGCCGTTCCCGGTGATGGAATATCCCGGCGTCATGCACATGCTCGAGCGTTATCAGGTCGCGGCCAAGGGACAGAACGTCGACCCGCTGGGCTATTTCCTGGCGCCGGCGGCTTATGCCTATATCCAGGTTCTGGGGGAGGCCGTGGAGCAGGCCGGAACGCTCGACCAGGAGAAGCTGGCGAAATACATGCACACGCACACGTTCGAAACGGTCGACGGCAAGTTCGACTTCAACGAACTTGGCGACCCGCCCGACAACCGCCTGCTCTATGTCCAGTATCACGACATCGTCGGCCACGGCCTGGACCAGTTCAAGGATCCTTCCAAGACCATGACGGTCGTGGCGCCGGACAGTCTCAAGACCGGCCCGATGATCTACCCCTACGCCGAGGCGGCGAAGTGATGCCAGCGGTTTGATGCGGGGCGCGGATCAGCCCCACACCTCGAGCGGAAGAGCCGGCCGAGCCGGCCGAGCCGGGTGCGCAGGAACTTGAGCGCCCGCCGCATCCGCTTGAACTGACGCGCGTGGGTGTAGCGCCCGACCATGATCGCCGCGCGTCTGGCGACGCGCAGATAACTTCGCCGTAGGGGCACCCCTTCGGCCTTGGCCAGCGCCGCGAGCTTCTCGATCGCCCACAGCTTGAGCCGCGCATCGGTCGGATGGGCGATTGCCTTGGGCTGCACGGTGGTGTCCACCACGACCCGTTCGAGATGCTTGATCGCGATCGCGCCGGTCTTGTGCGCGACCAAGAGGCTCTCCTGGGTTAAGCGAAATTACCCTTAACGAACGACGAAATTTCAATGTTAACGCGCAATGTAGAGGGATGATTTACCCGGGGCGATCATCTTCCGCGCATGGATATCGTACTTCCGCCCGGATGCGACCCTCGGCTGAGGCGCTTTGCCGAATATCTCGCTGGAAAGGCAGCCCCCGGCAAACTAACCGCGCGCTTTCCTTGCCTTACCGTATCCGTTCAGCTTCTTCTTCAGCTCTACTAGCACTTGCTCGCAGGGCGATCGCCCGCCACCGGCCGCGAACGGAGAACCAGTGGGGCTGAGCAAAGCGTCCGATTGGGACTTCTGAATCGTCCAATCTCCCTATCCGGTTTAAGCAGGTAGAAAGAGCCTGCCGACGCGAAGAATTTCGCCCTCTTGATTTGTGTGCGAAAATCGACTATATTGCACACACGCTTCTTCAGGAGGTTCAAATGGACAGTGGCAAAAGACGCGGACGAACTCGATCGGCGACTGCCGCTGTGGGGGCCGACATCAGGCGCATGCATCTCCTTGAGGCCGCAAGAGGCGACGCGGAGCAGGCAGGCCTTCTTTCAGGCGAGCGGAACGAGCATCTGAGCGTTAGAACGACCCGAGCCCTCGTCGAAGAAGCCAAGCGCCGGACAGGGATTTCCTCGAACACGGAGCTGGTCGAGATGGCGCTCGCTTCTCTCGCCGCGCCCGATCCAGTAAGCACATTCATGACGGAGACCTTCGGCGCACTCGGCGAGCGGCATACGTTGGAGTTTTGACGTTGCCAGCCGTCGATCTCGACAACGCGCTTCGGCGCCTGAAACCGGAGAAGCGGACGCAACAGCTCGCACCACGCCCCGCCGCCGCGCGGATCATGGCGTCGGCGATGCCGGCGCGGCCGGCCATTATCGTTCCCGACACATGCGCCTATATTCATGCCGCGTCCGGGAGGCTCCCGCCGGCAGCCAAGACGCTTCTCGGAACCGCGATCCAATTTCACTGCGCGGCATCTTTGGGGGAGATTGCGGTCGGCATCGGCAATATGCCGCCGACGGATCCGGACTACCGCGCCGTCCGCTCTCACTATGCGCGCCTGATGGGCGCCATTCCATCCGGACGCGTTCTCGCGCCAGACGACAATGACTGGCTCGATGCCGGCCTTCTTGCGGGCGCATTGGCCCGCACGCAGAACTTCCAAGCTCATCAGCGCAAAGAGCTTTTCAATGATGCCCTCATTTATGTCTGCGCCACGAAGGCGGGCCTGCCAGTCCTGACGAACGACAGCGACTTCGACCTCCTGCAGCAAGCATATCCGCAGGGAGCTGTCGTCTTTTACTGAACCGATCAGGCGGCGCCGGCAGCCGCGGCTGTGGGCATGGACCGGGAACAACAGCACGCCTCCCCTTTTCCTTCACCTGCGCTAACCGGATTGGGAGATTGTCCAACTGGGAATTCGGATTCGTCTGAACGCGGCTGAAAATCGATGGTAATCGGGAAGTTAGTTGGTGATCTAGTGGATAAAATCACACGGACGAGTCCGACGCAGGCGGCGCGAAACACGGCGCGATCTTGAGCGAAATTCCGTGTTCGCCGGGTTCCATCCGTCTGGTTCTATCCACTAGCGAGAGAGAGATCTTAGTCTAAACTCGCTTGGTCGATTTGAGATTCTTGTTGCGCTACCGATTGAACCCGGGGTCGTCCAGTATCGGATATCCGGACTATCAGGCATGAATTCAACTCCGGCAGCAAAATTGCAGCCCGCTGCACCTGATCATTTGGCAGCCCATAAAATGCGCTCGCCTTGATCTGCCTCAACCAACGAGTTTGCGACAACAGAGCGCCATCATCGCTGGTTGAATGAAGGCCTTCCGGGAAAGGGGGTAAGGAAGGCAAGCCCCTGGAAGTTGACGTGCGTCAATGAGCTGACCAGTAAATGAGCCGAAATATCCCGGTAGGAAAGTGGAATTCCTGCTGTCCGGCTAATCAGAGAAGCTTCATGGCTCAACCCCGCGAATATCCGCCTATCACCAACCGCCTCCTGCGATCTCTCCCGCCGGCCACGTTGAAGCGCATTCTGCGAGTCTTGGAGCCTGTGAATACGGTGCGATGGCAGATTATCGATCGGGTGGATGGACCGATCGAATATCTCTATTTCGTCAACCGCGGCTTGGTTTCATTCGTCAAGACCATGCAAGATGGTCGAACCGTCGAGATTGGGGCTGTCGGCATCGAAGGTCTAACCGATCCAAACGCGCTCTTCAGTATCGATAGGGCCATCGTAGAGTCCATTGTTCAAATTCCAGGAACGGCGCTCAGGATCAAGCGCAATGTCCTGAGACACGAAATGGAAAAGGACAAGGCACTTCGCGAAATGATGCAAAAGTATGCCCGTCTCGCCATCGGTCAACTGATGCAGACCGCCGCGTGCAATCGTCTGCATTCGCTTGAAGAACGTTGTTGTCGCTGGCTGCTGATGGCCCATGACAGCGCACTTTCCGATACATTTCCACTTACGCATGAATTCTTGGCAATGATGCTCGGCGTTCAGCGTGCCGGCGTGTCGATTGCCGCGAATTTCTTGCAGAAAGCGGGACTGATCCAATATGCACGTGGTCGCGTGACTATCACGAATCGGTCGGGGCTCGAGGATGCGACTTGCGAATGCTACGAGACAGTTCGGGCCGAGATGGGCAAACTGTTCACTAACGAGAAACAACAATAAAATCAATGATATAGGCAAGACACGCCGTTTTCCGAGATGAGCGGGTCTCGCCGCATCTGTTCGAAACCGTACAGACGGCCGGACAGAAGCGAATAAATCTCAGTTGCAAGTAGGTCTGCGGGAAAGTCGAGTCTCCAACAGTCCTAATGTGCTGGGGTGCGCGCTGAGTGAGACGCATCGTTGAGCTTTCAGAGCTTGCTCAAAACTTCGAGGTCAAGCCCCGAGAGGTAGGGGAGGCAATGGTGTCGGGCACGCAACGGCTCGGTCGCCAGAACGGGTCGTCCCGCGCTGCGGTAAAGAAAAAAGGGCCCGGTGCTCCCGGCCCGCAAGGTCGAAGATCGTCACGGCGGAACGGCTCAGCCACCAAAACGTCGAGCGTTTCCGAAACCGCATTCAACTCCGAAAGAGGGAGGCACCATGACAGACGACGCAACGGCATCGGAGAAGTCAAAACCTACGAAGGCAGGAAATGGGCTGATGCCGGATTTCAGCTCTTGGATGGGCGGTGGCGCCAACGCCTTGGATAGCTGGGCACAATCCAGCTCGTCGATGATGAAAGGCACCTTCGAGCTCGCGCAGGAGATGCTGACATTTTCGCAGATGCGCCTTCAAGCCAACATCGATGCCTGGACGGCCCTTACGGCCTGCCGGAACCCGGGCGATCTGTTGGAGTGCCAGAAGGAGTTCACGGATAAGGCCGCTGCCCAGTGCGTGGATGAGGCGAACAAGCTTAGCAGCCGCATGATCAGCATCATGAGCGGTGCCGCCGTTCCCTTCCGGGAGCAGGCGACGAAATCCTGAAGAGATCCTTCGACATTCCCGAGCAGCGTCTTCAAGGAGAGGATTCCAGACAAGCTCACCAAAGCATGAAGGGCCGAGGTTGCTGAAAGCGTTCTTCGGGCGTTCTAAGAAACGGCAATGACCGTCCGACGATACCCACGTGATGAGCCACCAAAGTTCCGGAGCAGCTCAAATGAGGAAGCAAAGTCCGTGGGCGAATGGTGACTGCGAGCCGCATGTTGCCGATCTGCTTTCGGACCCGATTGCACAGGCTCTCATGCGGGCCGATGGCATCACGGTCACAGATGTTCTCGCGGCGATTAGCGGCTTCATGCGCCGTTCAGAACCCTCTCAATTTGATCAGCTAATCCGCCCAGCCTCCGCGCCGGCAGCTCAGGGGGTGAAACATCCCGGGAAGAGTCCGATGTGTAGATCGGGAAGATAGACCGCTTCGAAAATCCAGGCAAACCGCGGGAACCCATGGAACACGCCTCCGGCAGCGATGATCGATACCGGCTTCTCTTCGAGGAGGCTGGGCTCGGTATCAAGTGGGTGACCCCCGAAGGACATTTGGTCGAGGTCAATCGCCGCTTTTGCGAATTGCTCGGCTATGACCGCGACGAGCTTTTGCGCCGCCGATACCGTGACCTGACCCATCCCGACGATGTCGAACGCGACGAGACGCTGTTCGCGCGGCTGCTGAGCGGCGAGATTCCGAGCTATTCGATGGAGAAACGGTATCTCCACAAGGACGGGACGCCGATTCATGTGCGCGTAACCTCCACGCTGGCGGATTTGGGAGGCGTTCACCGTCTCTCAATCGTTCAGGACGTGCGCGCCAATGACATGGCAGCTCAAGGTCTGCGGGAGGGCGAGGCGCGGTTTCGCACTGTACTCGAGACCGTTAAGGACGCGATGGTAGTGATCGATGAGCGCGGCACGATCGAAACTTTCAGCCCCTCCGCCGAACGTATGTTCGGTTATGCAGCAAGCGATGCGATCGGTCAGAATGTGAAAATTCTGATGCCATCGCCGTACCAGGAACGCCACGACGGTTATCTCTCGCATTATTTGGAGACGGGTGAGCGGCGAATCATCGGCATCGGTCGTGTCGTCACGGGTTTGCGCAAGGATGGCACATCCTTTCCCATCGAACTGTCGGTCGGCGAGGCCCTGCTGGAAGGTCGCCGGATATTCACCGGTTTCGTGCGTGACTTGACCGCGCGTAAAAACGCGGAGCGTGAGGTGACCACACTGCAAGCTGAACTCAGCCATGTGGCGCGCATGAGCGAAATGGGTCAGATGGGCTCGACCCTTGCCCACGAGCTCAATCAGCCGCTCACCGCGATCGTCAATTATCTGCAGGCGTCTCATCGGCTCTTGCAGAGCCAACCGATACCCGTCTCGCGTATTCAGGAAGCGATGGAGAAGGCCACCGCGCAGGCCGAGCGGGCAGGGCAAGTCATTCGTCGCTTGCGCGAGTTTGTGCAGAAGCACGAAATCGAGCGCCGGAGAGAAGATATCAATACACTGGTCCAAGAGGCGGTCGGGCTGGCTCTCATCGGGGCTACCAGCGCAGGCGTCGTCTCCCAGATCGATCTCGATCCGAACGTGCCACCCGCCTTCGTTGACAAGGTCCAGATTCAACAGGTGATCCTGAACCTGGTCAGGAATGCAATCGAGGCGATGTCTCAGTCGCGGGATCGCGTGTTAAAGATTGATACGCGAAACGAGAACGGCGACGCCCTGGTGCGCGTGACCGATACCGGTTCGGGGCTCGCGCCGAGCCTAGCAAAAAAGCTGTTCGAGCCCTTTCAGACGACCAAATCGACCGGGATGGGGATCGGACTGTCAATCTGTCGCTCGATTGTCGAAACGCATGGCGGCCGCATCTGGGCAGAAGGAAACCCGGCAGGCGGCACTATCTTCAGCTTCACTCTTCCGTCTGCCGAAGCAGAAGAGGCCAGGGCGGATCACGAATGATAAGATGGCTTCACAGACCCGTAGCACGGCCAGCATCCTTCATCGAACGCGAGAGGACGTCGGCGTGGTAACCTATTCTCATGAGTTCTGAGTCACCGGTCAAACCAGGACAGCGATTCCGCGATACGCAGCCTGGGCTCTTCGGGCACGGCGGAACTGAGTGGATCGTGAAGAATGCCTTCGTCGGGCCCGACGGCCTCTGGCATGCGCGCGTCTTCCTCGCTTCCGACCCAACCCATACTAAGACGCTGTCGACCGATGTGCTGACTGACCGGCGTCGCTTCATTCGAGTTTGAATATAATCTGGCAAAAAGAACCGCCCTGCGCGGGGGTCCGTTGGAGGATCCAGAAATGCGCAGCTGGGATTGGCTATCGTTCTCGGCCGCCGTCCCCGTCGGTGTCATCGCGATGATTGTGCGGGCAGGCTTACGCCACGGATTCTAAGTAGATCGGGCTCCTGCGCGGCCGAGGGCGTCGGTACCCCGCCACCTATGGGCCGAGCGCATGATCACTTGCCAGCCAGCGAAAGCTGACAGGGATTCTAGACGCCGTTCTTTTCTTCCTTGGCATGGTGACCCGTAGTCCGGCCAATGTGAATGCGAAAATAGAAGAGTGCCCGCGGCCGTTCCGCGTCGCGGAGAGTGGCCCTTACGTAGCCTGGCTCCTACTAGGATTTATGATCGTGACAATATCCGAATGCGCCGGATGGCCCCATCCGAAACTAAGCGCATGTTCTTGATTATGGCGGTGAATCCATTTTCCTGTGTAGGGTCATGTTTCACGCGAAATGTAACCCCACTAGATTTTAAGTTTTCGCAGTCAGCGCGAAAAACTCGCATGTCCGGCTCGGGGCTGCCGAGAGCAATGGCGGCGCCCAGATTCTCTGGCGGCCGTATTCCTATAACGACAGGGTGAATTTCACCGCGGAGCGTTGGCCGTCGTGGCGGCAAGGCGTGAAGTACGACGCCGGCATATACTTCATGTGCCGAGCGTCGACCGACTGCATCGCGGACAGATCGAATTGGCATGTCCGCCCGTCACATTCCCGTCGAGCTAGAGCCGTAATCCGATAGAGCCTCGCGCCGCGCGACGACGACCGCCGGAATCGGGATCAAGGTGCTCGCTCCACTCGACCGCCGATCTGGCGGTGCCAAGCCTCTTTTGCCCCGCGACGGATGGGCGCGGCGTCGTTGCCGCCGAAAGTCTGGCGACCGCGCAGCGCCGACGCCAGCGCGGCGACCAGCATCATCGCCGCGGCGACATAAAACGAGAGCCGGAGCCCGGCCATCAACGGCTCGCCGATCACGGTCGGGAAGAACGCGCGCGACAGAAGCTGAGCGCGCAGCGTCTCGGGCAGCGACGCCATGATGTCGGCGGGAATTAGCGATTGCAGCGGGTTGAAGCCGAGAAAGGCCGCGAACAGAGCGGCCGTCGGCGGCAGATGCGCCACCTGCGCGACCTCGGACGCCGGCATGCCCAATTGTGCCAGATCTCGTTCCATTGCTGGCGGCAGCGTGCTCGACAGCGCGACGATGATGATAGTGAAAAACAACACCATCGACAGGACTTGGCCAGAGTTCTGCAGCATAGCCGTCATGCCCGAGGCCACGCCGCGCGTCTCAGTGGGAACAGCGTTCATGATCGAGCTCGTGTTCGGCGCGATGAAGAGACCCATGCCGATGCCGAGGATGACCAGAATCGTGGCCAGGGGCGGATAGGAAAAATTCACGTCGAACCGCGCCAACAAAACGAAGCAAACCGCCGAGACCAGCATGCCCATCGTGGTGAAAAGCCGCGGGCCATAGCGGTCGGCAAAATAACCGGAAAATGGACCGATGAGATAGCCGAGCATCATCGGCAGCATGTAGATGCCGGCCCATAGGGGCGTACTCGCGAACGCATAGCCGTGCAACGGCAGCCACACGCCCTGAAGCCAAATGACCAGCAGGAACTGCTGGCCGCCGCGCGCCACCGAAGCCAGCCAACCGGCGATATTGCCGGCGGAAAACGCGCGAATCCGGAAGAGGTCGAGCCGAAACATCGGGCTTTCAACCCGTGTTTCCACGTAAAAGAAGGCGGCGATCAAGAGCAACCCGACGACGGCCGAGACTTTCACCAGCGGCCTGTCCCACCCCATCGCCTCATCCTCGAAAGGCATGAGGGCGTAGGTCAGTCCGCCCAAGAGCACCAAGAGACCGACGCCGAACGTCAGGTTCCCGACCGGATCGTATTTCTCCTCATGTCGAGGCCGCGCGCTTTCGGGCAGGCGGTAGCGCGCCCACAGCGTCCCGGCCGCGCCAAAAGGAATGCTCACCGCAAAGACCATGCGCCAATGCACGACCGCCAACAGTCCGCCCAAGATCAGCCCGGCCATCATACCGAAGATCAGCGCAAGCTGATTGACACCCAAGGCAAAGCCACGTTGGTCGGACGGAAAGAAATCGGTGAGGATCGCGGCGCTGCTGGCGAAGAGAAAGGCCGATCCAATCGCCTGCACGGTGCGCAAGCCGATGAGTTCCAGCGCGCCGGTCGTTCCCGTTGTCCACACCAGCGACAGCAGCGCCGAAGCGATCGTGAAGATCGCGAAGCCCAAGACGTACATTCGTACCCGGCCGAACATGTCCGAGGCGCGACCGATGGTGACCAGCAGCGTCGTCGTCACCACCGGAAAACCCATCAGCATCCACAGCAGCAGGCTCCCGTTGTCGGGATTCAGCGGATCGACCTCGAGGCCGCGGAAGATGGCGGGCAAAGCGATCAAGACGATGGTCGTGTTGAGCCCCCCCATCACGACGCCGAGAGTCGTGTTGGTGAGCGCCACCCAGCGCATGTCCTTGCCGCCGGCGCCGGTGCTAGCTGCGCGGCGCTGTACGATTTTTCGATCGTGTTTTTGGATAGTGCGTAAGTGACTCATTCACGAAATTCCGATTCGCCGACCATCCGCCGCGAATTGCGATCGAGGCATATCCTAAATTAGATCCTTGAACTTAGGTGTGAAATCGCATCGAAGAGTGGCCGCATCCGAAACTAAGCGCATGTTCTTGTTTATGGCGGCGAATCCATTTTCCTGTGTGGGGTCACGTTTCGCGCTAAATATAACCCTACTGGATTTTAAGTTTTCGCAATGACGTCAAGGCGCTGGATGGCTTCAGGGGTGGGGGCTGACATTGCGGGCGTATTCACACCTTGACGGCTATGATCGCCAAGCTTGGCCTTACGGCCGCCGTGCAAATATGAGCTGCTGCCGGTTTGAATGACTCTCTGTTAAGCGAATCCGGCCTTCATTTCGAACTCCATAGGGCTTAGGTAGCCGATGGTCGAGTGCCGACGCTTGGTGTTGTAGAAGCGCTCGATGTAGTCGAACACGTCTGCCCTGGCCTCGTCGCGTGTCCGGTAGACCTTGCGGGCCGTGCGCTCGGTCTTGAGCGACGAGAAGAAGCTCTCCATCGCCGCGTTGTCCCAGACATTGCCGGAGCGGCTCATCGAGCAGGTGACGCCGTGATCGGTCATCAGCCGCTGGAACTGGTCGCTAGTGTACTGGCTGCCGCGATCGGAGTGATGCAGCAGCGCATCGGGCCTGCCGCGTCGCCAGATCGCCATCACCAGGGCATCGGTGACGAGCTCCGCTGTCATCGCCGCGCTCATCGACCAGCCGACGACGCGCCGGGAGAAGAGATCGATCACGGCGGCGACATAGAGCCAGCCCTCCGCCGTCCAGATGTAGGTGAAGTCGGCGATCCAGCGGCGATTGGGTGCCGGCGCTTCGAAGCTGCGGCCCAAGACATTCGGAGCGACGGCGCCCGCCTGCCGTTCACCTGAATCCGACGGCAGGCGGCGCCGTCGTGGCCGTGCCCGCAGGGCCTGTTGCTGCATCAAGCGCTCGACCCGATGCAAGCAGCACGACGCGCCCTCGGCGAGAAGATCTTTCCAGACACGGCGCGCGCCATAGGTTCGGTCGCTGCCGATAAAGCTCGACCGTACCTTTGCTGCCAACTCTTCATTGATCATCGAGCGCCGGCTTCGTGGTCGCGTGAGCCAGGCATAGAACCCACCGCGCGAGACACCGAGCGCCCCGCACAACCATCCCGCCGGCCATATACCCCGGTGCTTCGCGATGAAGCTGAACTTCACAGGTTGTCCTTCGCGAAGTAGGCCGCGGCTTTTATGGAATGGCCCGCCCCTCCCTTACCGGCGCTACCGTTAGCGCTGGAACCTGAAGGAGAGGACCGATGACCAAGACTTCTATTGCCGTTCTGGGGATCGACTTGGGCAAGAACAGCTTCAGCATGGCAGGCCTCGACGCGAGCGGCGCCGTGGTGCTACGCAGGAGAATCAGGCGCGAAGGCGTCGTTGCATTCGCCGCCACGCTGCCTGCATGCATCGTCGCCATGGAGGCGTGCTGCGGGGCGCACTTCCTGGGCCGCACGCTCGCCGCCCAGGGCCACACGGTCAGGCTGATGTCGCCGGAGTACGTGAAGCCCTATGTAAAGGCCCAGAAGACCGATGATCGGGACGCGGAAGCGATCGCCGAGGCGGCGACTCGGCCGACGATGCGTTTCGTGTCGTTGAAAAGCGAAGCCCAGCTCGATCTGCAGGTGCTGCACCGGGCTCGCGAGCGGTTGGTGCTCGCCCGCACGAGCCTCGTCAACCAGCTCCGCGCCGTGCTGCTCGAGCGCGGGATCGTGCTTCCGAAGGGACGCGCGGTGTTGATGCGGCGCCTCGACGAGATCGGGCTCGATGACCTGCCGGTCAGCACCCGCACCGTCCAGCTGCTCAAGGATCTTCGCCGGGAATGCGGAGCTCTGGACCAGCGGATCGGGGCCTACGATGAGGAGTTCACCGCCCTCACGCGGACCGACGAGCAGGCGCGTCGGCTGGCGGGCATCCCCGGAGTTGGTGCAATCAATGCTACTGCGCTCGTGGCGGCGGTGGGCGACGGCAGTGCTTTCGCGAAGGCCCGAGACTTGGCGGCGTGGCTCGGTCTAACCCCGCGTCAGCACTCTACGGGTGGCAAGACCAAGATGCTGGGCATCAGCAAGCGAGGGAACCGCTACCTGCGCAAGCAGCTGATCCATGGAGCCCGAGCGGCCCTGCCGCACTTGGCCGCCAAGTCGACGACGATGGGCGCGTGGCTGCGCCAGCTGCTGGCTCGGGCTCATCCGAACATAGTGGTGGTGGCGCTCGCCGCTAAGCTCGCGCGCATCATCTGGGCGGTGCTGCACCGCGGGACCAGTTTCGATCAGAACGCTCTCGTCGCGGTCTGATAACTTCGACAGCGGCCAGCGTGGCCGCACAGTAGTCTGCGCGAGGTGAATGACAGATGGCGTAACGGTCGAACCGGCGGATCGGAGATCCTGGTTCTAAATGCGGCGCTCGACGCCGAGGCTTTTATGAGGAACCGAGACGCGCGGATATCCATCTTGGCCAGGGCTCGTCTCTGAGACCGGATACGTTGATGCAGACCTGCTCGCCATCGAGAATTTACCCTTGCAGACGGGGCGGGCCATACGTTTTAGGATGTCCCGCTCGGCTTTGAGCTTGGCGACTTCCCGTCTCAGCCGGGTGATCTCGGCCTGGTCCGCCTTCTGCTGACCGTGACCCGGAAACGCCTGCTCCGGGTCAGACCCGAACTCCTTCACCCATCGCCGCAGCACCGTCCCGTTCACGTCGAGATCGCGTGACGCCTGCGCGATCGTCACCCCGCGATCCGTCACCAGCTTCACCGCTTCGAGCTTGAACTCCCGCGTGAATCTCCGTCGTTCCATCTGCCACCTCCGGTTCCATAAAACACCTATCTCGGTGTCCACGAAACCGGCAGCAGCTCAAATATGCAATTCTCAGCGCACTTTTGACGAGGTGATAGCCAACGAAGCGATCCCATCTTGTCGCAATCACGTATGGCGATCGGCCGGCAAGTCGGACCGGGCAAAGGTCGGCAGGATCTCCGGTCAGCCCTTCGATCTCAAAAGTTGATCTGGGTCAAGGCGAGGCCGTGAGCTCGCGTGCATCTTACAAAGCTAAAAAACATTGGGATATAGGCCGATGGATCACGTCATTGTCGTCGCTCATCCGCGACCAGACAGCTTCACGGCCGCGGCCGCCGCTGCCTATGCCGATGAATTGGAACGATTGGGACATAAGCCTCACCTGCGTGACCTCTACGCGCTGAGCTTTAATCCCGTCCTTGCCGCTAACGAATTGGGCGGCTTTCCGGCCGACCGCAAGGTGCCTGAAGATGTCCGGCAGGAGCAGAGCCTTCTCGCTGCGGCCGGCGCGGTCGCCCTTTTTTATCCGCTGTGGTGGGCGTCGATGCCCGCGATCATGAAAGGCTACATCGATCGAGTGCTGTCTTACGGATTTGCCTATGACTACCAAGGGGGGAACGTTCATGGTCTGCTCGCAGGCAAAAAGAGCCTGATCGTCACCGTTTCGGCTGCGCCCAACAGAGAGCTAAAAAAGAGCGGCGAATGGAAGGCCATCCAGACGCTCTTGGATGCGCATATTTTTGAGACCTGCGGCTTCGAGGTGAGCGAACATCTCCATTTTGGCGAGATCCTTCCCGGACTTTCGAAGGCCGATGCGGATGCGCATATCGAGGCCGTTCGCCATGCAGCCAGAAAACATTTTGGCGTCGTCCCGGGTTAAGGCTGCCGTGGTCGCGACCGTAGATTGGCGTGGTCTTGGCTGAAGTAATGAGGTAGGCGGAGACCACCCAGGACATGAGCTCGAAGCCCTTGAGATCGCGCGAGATCGTCCAGAGGGCGGTCGCCACGTTCGTCTGATCAAGCGCAGCCAGGAACATCGCGAGCAAGCGGCCAGCAGTGTAAGCGATGTTCGGCCGCCACCTTTTGATCTGACGATTGCGGGTTGATGCTCGGAGCCGGTTGGGGGTTCCGACACATGTCGATTTCAGACCATAAGCATATGCCGGAGCCGGTGCGGCGCATCGAGGTGTTCACGGGCGCCGGGCGCCGTCGGGGTTGGTCGCCGGCAGAGAAGGCGGCGATCATCGCCGAGAGTTACGCCGAGGGCGAGACGGTCTGCTCGGTAGCGCGCCGGCACGGGCTGACGCCGCAGCAGCTTTTCACCTGGCGTCGACTGGCGCGTGGCACGCTCGCGGCTGAAAGGCCGGTGTTCGTTCCGGCGGTCGCGGAGGTCCCCGCGCGAGCGGTAACGAAGGACTCTCCCCGGCGGCGATCGCCGGCGGCGACATCGATCGAACTCGAGATCGATGGCGTGGTCGTGCGGATCGGTCCGGGAGCACAAGCATCGACAGTGGCGGCCGTCATCCGTGCGTTGAAGGGGAGATTATGATCGGGCCGAGCAGCGCGGTCCGGGTGATGGTGGCAACGAAGCCGGTGGACTTCCGCAAAGGCGCCGAAGGTTTGGCTGCGCTGGTACGGGAGGTCATCCAGGACGATCCGTTCTGCGGCGTCGTCTATGTTTTTCGGGCGAAGCGGGCCGACCGGATCAAGTTGATCTTCTGGGACGGCACCGGCGTAGTGCTGGTCGCGAAGCGACTGGAGGGCAGCGAGTTCCGTTGGCCGAAGGTTCATGATGGTGTGATGCGGCTGAGCGCGGCCCAGTTCTCGGCGTTGTTCGAAGGTCTCGATTGGCGGCGCGTTCATGAGCCGGAGCGGACTGTCGTGCCGGCAGCGCCGAGCTGATCGAAGAAGGCGCTCGCAACCCTCGTTAAAACGGTCGCAAGTTCTCGGCGATTATGATTCCATTGCTGCGTGACGAAGCCCAACGAAGCCCTGCCGGACGATGCCAACCAGCTCAAGGCGATGCTGCTGGCCGAGCGTGCCGAGAGCGATCGGTTGCGCCAGATCATCAAGGAACTCCAACGTCACCGCTTCGGACGCCGTGCCGAAAGCCTGCCCGAGGATCAGCTGCAGCTCGCTCTCGAGGAGGCGGAACAGGTCGAAGCCGCCGGCCATGCCGGGACCGAAGAGAAGATTCCGACCGAGCGGAAAGCGCGCGCTGCCAAGCGCCGCGTCAACCGCGGCGCGCTGCCGGCCCATCTGCCGCGGATCGAGACGGTGGTCGACGTTGCGAGCACGATATGCCCGTGCTGCTCGGGCACGCTTCATCGCATCGGCGAAGACGTCGCCGAACGCCTCGACATCGTGCCGGCCCAGTTCCGCGTGCTGGTGGTGCGGCGTCCGAAGTATGGGTGTCGCGTTTGCCAGGGCGTCATGGTCCAGGCGCCGGCCCCGGCGCGGCTGATCGAGGGCGGCCTGCCCACCGAAGCAACGGTCGCCCAGGTCCTGGTCTCCAAGTTCGCCGATCACCTTCCGCTCTATCGGCAGGCGCAGATCTACGGTCGGCAGGGCGCCAGTCTGGACCGCTCGACCCTGGCTGATTGGGTCGGGCGCGCAGCCTTCCTGTTACGGCCGATCCAGGAACGCCTGTTCGAGCGATTGAAAGCGTCACCCAAGCTCTTTGCCGACGAGACCACCGCACCCGTGCTCGATCCCGGACGCGGGCGAACCAAGACCGGGCAGCTCTTCGCCTATGTGCGGGACGATCGACCATGGGGCGGCAGCGATCCGCCGGGTGTGGTCTACCTCTATGCACCTGACCGCAAGGCCGAGCGGCCGATCGCCCATCTCGCCGGCTTTGGCGGCGTGCTGCAGGTCGACGGCTACGGCGGCTACAAGGTGCTGGCCCGGCGGAATGCGGTACAGCTCGCCTTCTGCTGGAGCCATGTGCGTCGCCGTTTCTACGAGCTCGCCCAATCGGGTCCGGCGCCGATCGCCACCGAGGCGCTGGCGCGCATCGCCGCGATCTATCAGATCGAGAGCGACATCCGCGGCCAATCCGCCGAGGACCGCCGCGCCATCCGTCAGCAGCGCACCCGCCCTCTGCTCGCGGCATTCGAGCCTTGGCTGCGCGAGAAGCTCGCGCTGATCAGCCAGAAGACAAAGCTCGCCGAGGCGATCCGCTATGCCCTCTCGCGATGGGATGGGTTGTGCCTGTTCCTCGATGACGGTCGTGTCGAGATCGATAACAACGTCGTCGAGCGGGCAATCAGGCCTTTGGCTCTAACACGCAAGAACGCACTCTTCGCCGGCTCTGATGGTGGCGCAGAACACTGGGCCACCATCGCCTCGCTGATCGAGACCTGCAAGCTGAACGCCCTCGATCCCCAAGCTTATCTCGCCGACGTCATCACCCGCATCGTCAACGGACATCCGCAAAACCGCATCGACGAACTCCTGCCCTGGGCATATGCCCCGACGCCAGTCCTTAGAAACGTGGCTTGAGGACGACGCTTACAATGGTTCCGCGCCCAGGGCCCGATCAAGGGCGGAGCGGGAGACGCAGATCCGATCGACGGTCGCTACGTCGTCCCGCTGCCGAAACCGTGATTCGGCGCCTGGCTATTTCGCCTTCGCCTCGCCGATACGCTCCCCGACGAAGTCGGTAAGGTCCCGGCGCGTCGTGTTCGGCGCGAACCAGATAAAGAGCGGCGAGAGCAGAAGGAACGACAGCGCAAGAAGCGGCAGGCTGGCGGCGATCGAATAACTGGTCGCGATCCAGCCCATCAGCATCGGCGCGAACGAGGCAAAACCCAGGCCGAAGGTGAACGAAGCGCCGACGCCGGCGCCACGAATCTGGGTCGGGAACAGTTCGGTTGTGTAGCCGAGGCCGGTGCCGAAGCTGCCCGTGATCAGGAAGTTGGTCACCAAACCCACCCAGAACAGGCTGGAGGCGCTGTTGAGGTAACCCATCAAGACGAGAAGAATGGCCGCCGGAATGGTGAATACCGGAATGATAATGCGGCGCCCGAATACGTCGCACAGCCAGCCGCAGAACCAGTAGGCGAAGATCGCGACGCCCATCCAGATCGAGAGATAGGTGCCCATGATCTGGAAACCGAGATGCTTCTCGTTTGCCAGGAAGAACGGCATCCAGGCTGACCAGCCGATCCAGGTGAAGAGATAAAGGAAGTAAATCAGCGACGCGACCCACATCTCGCGCGGGTAGGCCCGCGCCGGTGCCAGGATGTCGAGCTGTTTCTTCAGCCCCTCCTTCAGCATCTGTGTGGTGACGTGCTCGTAGCGCGGACTTTCCTTAATCGCCGTCCGGACCCAGAGAACGAGCAGCGCAGGCACGATGCCGAGGAAGTAGAGCGCGCGCCAACCCAGTAGCGGCACCACGATGATGGCTGAGAGCGAGCACAACATGTAGCCGAAGGGATAACCGCCGACGAGACCGCCCAAGGCCGTGGCCCGCCACTTCACCGGCGCGGTCTCGGTGACCATGATCATGCCGACCGGATTCTCACCGGCCAAGGAGATCCGGGTGATCGAGCTGAAGATCAGCAGCGTTATGACGCCGGTGGAGAAGCCGGTCAGACCCGTAAACATCGCGTAGCCGAGAATCGTGACGATGAGGATCGGCTTACGGCCGTAGAGATCGGCAAGCACCGGAAAGACGAACGTCCCGGCGAGCCCGAGCCAGCGGGATATCGAGGTCACGGTCCCGATCGTCGCCGGCGTGATCCCCCATTCCTTGATCAGGATAGGCGTGATCAGCTGCATGATGGTGGCTTCGTAAATATCGAAGGCCCAGCCAAGTATGCAGATCGCCAGGACGGTAAGACTGTAACTGGTCCACCGGTCCGTGGCCAATTGCGGCCGAAGGGCATCTACTGGTGTCGAGATCGCCATGGTTGCGCCTCCCTGCGCTTGGTTTTCGCGCTGATCGCGATGTTTCGTTATCTCTCCTTAATCGAACACGCCTCCACTCAACCGCCGAGAAATCCACGCACAAGCCCTGCCACGGTCTCGGTTTGCTCGAGATGGGGCAGATGGCCGGCGCGGTCGATCATTTCGACCCGGGCTCCGGCGATCCGGCTGGCGAATTCGTGGGCGTAAGCCGGGTCGATCACGCCATCCGCCATGCCCCACACGACGAGCGTCGGCGACGCGATGCGGTGGATGTGCTTCTTGAGGCCCTTGTCGGGAAGGGGCCACGCGAACTTACCGGTGCAGGCCTGCGACCACACGAAATCGACCTGCGCGGCGACGCGTGCCTTGGGGTCCTCGGGCAGGTCGAAGAAGCGCATGGCCGCTTCGCCCGTCGGATCGGCGAACAGCGCCCGCGCGCGCGCCTCCTCGGGCATTATCATCCAGTTCTTCACCGGCAGATCGTCGCGCCACAATCCCGCCGGGTCGATGAGCACCAGCTTTCCGACCCGCCTGGGCGCGGTGGCCGCATACTCGGCGGCGACCATACCGCCGAAGGAATGACCGACGACCGCTGGCGCGTCGAGTTCCAAGCGATCGAACAGCTCGTCGTGATAAACGACGAGGTCCCAGAAATTATCGAGCTCATGTGCCGCTTGGTGATCGCCGCTGCTGGTGCCGGGATGCTTGGGCGCGTAAACCTTATGCGAGCGCGCAAGCACATCGATGAAGGCGCGGTCGCCGGTCAAGCCCCACGGTCCGTGGAGATAGATGAGCGGCGGACCGCTGCCGCCCACCGCGATCTCGGTTTCGATCCGGCCTTGCCAGAGCCGGAGCTTGCGTTCCTCGAACGACGCCATGTCCGCCGCTCCCGCTCAGGACGCCGCGCCGGCCAACGCCGCGACCTTGCGCTTCAAGCGCAGGCGCTCCGGCCACCAGCGATCTTCCCACTCGTCGTCCCACAAGTTTTCGAGATGCGGCAGCACCTCGCGGCAGAACAGACCGATGTTCTTGCGGCATAGTTCAGTCGGCATCGATCCGAAATGAAGCAGAGCCAGCAGGTGGCCGACGCGCAGCCGCTTGATGCCGTCCAGGAGCTGCTCGCGCACTCTCTTGGGGCTGCCTGTGATGACGAAGCCGCGATCGACGAAATCCTTGTAGGTCAATGAGCGCAGATTGACCTGACGCGCAGGATTCTGCATCGCCAGCGAGAGCGCGTCGTACTCGATGCAGCCGGGTATCGCCTGGTAGTAGGACGGCGTATGCAGCAGGTTGTGGAAGAAATACTCCGCGTGACGCGCGTATTCCTCGGCCTCCGCGTCGGTCTCGGACACGCCGATGAGCTGCAGGAAACTGAGGCGGTAGGGATTGGCGTCGCGGCCCTTCTTCGCTACCAGTTCCCAATACCGGTCACCCACGGCCTCGGCGTTCCTGATGCCGAAATAATTCAGACTGCAAAAACAGTCGTCGCGATCGACCACGTATTCGGCGGTCGAGGAGATGCCCGAGCCGGGAATCCAAATTGGCGGACATGGCTGCTGTATGGGGCGCGGCCAAAGATTGACCATAGGCAGCTGATAATGCTTGCCGTTCCAGGCGAAAGTCTCCTTCGCCGACCAGGCCTTTACCACCAAATCCAGCGCCTCGCGAAAGCGCTCGCGCTGATCGAGTGGCACGACGCCATTCGAGATCGTCGCGTCGGTCGGCAGTCCGGTCGGAAATCCCGCTACCAGCCTCCCGCCGCTGATGCAGTCGATCATGGCGTATTCCTCGGCGATCCGCGTCGGCGGGCTGGTCGAGGGCAGGGTCGAGCCGATCTGGATGATGGCGACGTCCTGGCCGTTGGTGAGCTTCGCCAACACCGAACCCATAAGGCTAGGATTAGCCATGAAGCCATAGACGTTTTGGTGATGCTGATTGGTGCATAGGCCATGCATCCCGGCCTTGGCGGCATAGACCATCTCGTCCAAGGTCGAGTTGTAGTATTCGCCAACCTTGTCGGCATCGGCTACGTCGAACCAGCCGGGATCGAGATAGGCCGAGGCGTAACGCTTCTCGAAATCCTCCGGCAGGTCGCGATAGGGCATGAGATGGAACATGCAGACTTTCATGATGCCCCCTTTATTATTTCGTTGATGTCCGGCCGGTCATGCGCGCCGGCGCGGGCCCTCCCTCGGGAATTCTTCCCGGCACCAGTATATGCGCCTCGTCCGGCGCCTCCAAGGTCCCTGTAAAAAGGCATCCGACATTCCCCGGATTCCCCACGAAACGGCACGACTTTCACCTTCTCTGCCCTTCTGAGCAATAGGGTTCTCGCAAGTGATCCCACTCGGCGAGGGAGTCTCGGATGACTTACTGAATTGTGCACCGCCGCTCGTGGGTTTAACCTTCGTCAAGACGCACCTCCTCCATCACGGCCACGGTTTTGCGCCCGGCGTTTATCACGCCGGTGCGGGCGGCGCTCGCAGCCGCGCGATCAGCATGAGGATGTCGGCGAACATCTGCCGCGGCACCGCGACCTCGGCCATCTGGAAAGTGACGTAGCGCCCATGGCTGACGACCTTGGCGCCGATCTTGATCAGCTTCTCGCGCAGGCTCGTGAGCGCCCACGGCTCGGGCAGCGTCCGCATGAAGTTGCCGAGATTGTAGGCGACCGTAAGAAGCCGATGGCTAACGGCGTTTGCGGCGCAGCACCGGCACGATAACGTCACATGAGTACGTTGGTACTTTTCGACGGACTGTCGATGACGGCTTTGGGTCGATGCTGTTGAAAAAGGGCTCGCGAACTCGGCTGAGCCGTGATTCCGTGGCTTTGGGCGAGTTGCAAGTGCCGTTCTATCTGCCGACCAGCGTCGCTCCGACCGGCGTGCTTTCATTCGATCTCTGCCCGGCGGACGCTACCGAACCCGCCCGCGTAGTCTGGAAGCGATGATCCCGGAGTTCGCCGAAACGAGTGGCTCAGGGAAACCCGAAAAGCCGCGCCGGGTTATCGGCTAAGATCTTGCGCCGAGCCGCCTCGTCCGGCGCGAAATCAAGCATGAAACTGATCAGGTCGCCATCATTGATCTGCCTGCCGGCTTGGTAGACATAGGCATGCGGCCAGTCGGTGCCCCAGATGACACGGTCCGGGGCGCGGGCGATAAGCGCGTGCGCCATAGCGACGATATCTTCGTAGCACTCGCCCGCATAGAGCCGGCGGTCGGCACCGCTGATCTTCACCCACACATGCGGCAAGGCGACCAGATCGAGGAGCACGCGAAACGCGCTCTGATCGAGTCCTTTGCGGCTGTCAACCAGCCCGGAATGGTCGATCACCACCGGCATATCGATGCGGCCCAAAAGCTCGGCATTCTTCTCAATGAGCTCCGCTTCGATGTGGAAGTCCACGGCCCAAGGTAGCCCTCGGATCCGTGAGAGATGCGGCTCATGGTGTCGGCATCGAATTCGCCGCCGAGCTGCTGGACGAAGTTGAAACGGATGCCGCGCACGCCTTGCGCATGAAGCGCGCGATTGTCAGCCTCGGAAAGGTTCGGATTTGCCCGGATCATGCCGCGCAGCCTTCCTTCGGCCTTGGCAAGCGCGTCGTGCATCACCTCGTTTTCGAAGCCGTGCACGGCGGGCACCACCAGCACTCCGCGTTCCATCCCGATCGTTTTCGCCATCGACAGATAATGTTCGATCGGCGCCGCTGGCGGCGTGTAGAGACGGCTCTCGACGTAGGGAAAGACCTCCGGCGGACCGAAGACGTGAAAATGCGTGTCGCATGTACCAGGCGGCGGCGTAAAGCGGGGCTTCCGTGGATTCGGATCGGGCGGAAAAGGAACCTTCAGTTTTGCGTCCATCGTTGTCCTCCGCCGGTCGGGTGCCATTGATCTTGACTCGCGAGCACACTCCGGAGAATGCCGGCGAGCGCGCCGTGGTGGGCGGGGTTCCGCCACAATCTCGCGACCGATGCCGTCGCGCTCAAGAAGCACATTCCTTAGTGCATCCTTTCAGGCGATGCTGCGGCTCAAGCCTAACCGCTCGTGGGGCGCGACCTTGATACCTTCCGATCTGGATGATAGCTTTCCCATCAGGAATGACAGCGGTACAAATTGACATGGCAGCGGCACTTCGCGACTTCCTGGCCGAGATGACGCAGGTTGTGTCTGCTCCGCCCCAAACGGAGGATGCCATCGTCGATCGGGCCGCAGCCGCGCTGGGTCGTTTAGTGGCGCACGATGATTGGCTGCCTGGGCCCTTCGCAGCTGCAGATCCAGAGCGGTATCGCCAGTACCTGCTGTTCTGTGATCCGCTTGCGCGGTTTTCGGTTGTGAGCTTCGTCTGGGGCCCGGGCCAGGCGACGCCAGTGCACGACCACACGGTTTGGGGCCTTGTCGGCATGCTGCGCGGCCGTGAGGGTACCCAACGCTTCACCTGGAACGCCAAGCTCGGGACACTTGTCGGTGGGGAAACCGCTTACCTCGAGCCGGGCGCAATCGAAATCATCTCGCAGTCCCGGGGCGATTTACATCGCGTCTGGAATGCCCTCGACAACGACACGTCGGTTAGCATTCACGTCTATGGCGGCGACATCGGCGCGATCCGCCGCCACATCTATGTTCCGGGCGAGGCGCACCCGCGCGACTTCGTCTCAGGCTATTCGAACACCGTCTTGCCGAATTGCTTCGGCCCAGCTTCATGAACGGAGAACAATCATGGCCGACACGGCGCCCAGCCTGAAGCTCACCTGCGAGGGCGCAATGAAAATTCTCCAGGCCGCAATCGAAAAATCGATTGAGATCGGCATCCCTGAATGTATCTCGATTGTCGATACCGGCGGCCACCTGCTCGCATTCGCGCGCATGGACGGCGCATTCGTGCAGTCTATCGATTCCTCTTTGGCGAAGGCAATGACGGCGGCGTCCTATTCGGCGCCCACCGGCAACATTGAAGCCGGCATCGACATCAAACTCGCGATCGTAACTAGCGGCAAACGCGTCAACCTCCCGGGCGGACTGCCCATCATCGTTGACGGTCACACGGTCGGCGGCATCGGTGTCGGATCAGGCACCGGCGCCCAAGATCTCGTCGTCGCGAAGGCTGCACTCGCCGCGTTCGGTAAGGCCAAGCAGTTCGGCTGAGTCAGACGCATGTTGGAGAGCAAGCAAACTGCCATTGTTGGCTATAACGTTCATTACTGGACGGGTGGCGAAGGGTTCCCGATCCTCATGTTGCATGGCGTCGGGCCCGGTACCTCGATCGTCGGCAATTATCAACCGGTACTCGAACCCCTGAGCCAGCATTGCAGAATCGTTGCACCCGACCTGATCGGCTTCGGAAAATCAGCACGCAAAGCCATCCCGCCCTTCTTTGATGTCGCCCTCTGGATTGAGCAGGGCTTGGCGATGCTTGACCTTCTGCCGCCGGGGCCTTGCGGTATCGCTGGCCATTCGCTCGGCGGCGTACTGGCGCTCAAGATCGCGAGCCGCTCGTCGCGGGTGACCAAGGTACTGACCTCGAGCTCGATCGGCGCGCTTTATCCTCTGCCGGCCGCGCTCGATGACTTTTGGTCGGTGCCGGCTGATGCAGGGGCGCTCGCCCGCGCGATGCGCCGCATGGTCCATGATCCCTCAACGGTCACCGCTGAGATGATCGCCGACCGATGGGCGATGTTTCAGAATGCAGGCTATGCTGATTATTTCGACGCGATGTTCGCCAGCCCGCGCCAACGCTATATCGATGCCGGCGTCGTAAGCGATGATGAGCTTTCTCGAATAAGGGCACGTGTCGTGATGCTTCACGGCCGCGACGATCAGCCCTGCCCAGCCGAGGCGACAACCCTCGTCGTGGCGCGCCATCTGCCAGGTGCAGATGTTCACTTGCTTGGCGCATGCGGCCATAACCTGCCGCGCGAGCGCACCGCCGACTATCTGGGGGCGGCGATTGGTCTTTTCGGGGCTCCTGCCTAGAGCACGCGCCGTCTTGTCCAGTCGACCAGGACATCGGCAAGTTCGTTTACGAGGCGCGGCCCTTCCTTCTGCTTAAATGGGAAGTGGCGCGCGCCCTTGAGCGTGTAATCCTCGCAGCGGGGACCACAGACCGTGCTGTATATTGCAGTCTCGGTCGGGAATGTGCCTTCGTCCGCTGAAAAGCACACATTGATGACCGGTACCGAAGTCTCGGCGATCCGCTTCGGCCCGTCAGCGACGGTCAGTTCGCTCCACTGGCTGAGATAAGACGTCAACGTGCTGAAACGCCCGTACATCGCAGCTGAATAGTTGACCGCCTGAGCATTGCCGAAGATCGTGCCCGTTGGTCGGTCGTTCGGGTCGATCGTGTTGTCCAGGGTCGCCGGATTAGCGTAGGTACGATAGATCACGAAGCCCAAATCACGCGCCAGTTGCCTGCCCCGTGGATCGCGTAATTCGCGCAGCTTGGCGAGCGCCCAGCCGGTGATCCGCTCGTGGCGTGCCTTTTGTGCTGCGCGGTATTTGGTGAGCCAGTCTCTATCATAGGGTCGCTTATTATCTGGATTGAACATATCGAGTGCGGGATCTGTGCCGAATGGGTCGTGTTCGTTCAGGAGCGACGGGTCCAGCGTCACACGAAATTTTTGCGCCCGTCCGAGATGGGCACCGACCAGCGCAATCGCGTCGGCCCGAGGCAGATCTTCGGGAATGATGTCGTATGGATCGCCGTCGGGAGTCGATTTGATGGTCAAGCGCTCAGCCTGTGACTGATAGAGCGACATCACCGGGCCACCCGCCGAGTTGGCGATCAGCACGATCTTCTTATAGCCCTGTTCGCGGAGGAAGCGCACGCCGGCGCCAACGTCCTGGATGATGCGCTCCATTAGGAGCGTGCTGTCATTGTTTACTGCGCGAGTGTTGAGCGCGAGGATCGCGCTCTTGCGCTCGTTGAGCGGCTCGACGAGGTAGTGATGCCAGAAGCTGACCGCTGGATGGAGCACGAGATAGGCAACATCCTTGGAGCAACCCTCGTCCGAAAACCGGCCATAGACCTTGGGATTGATCATCTCCTGCACGCCCTGCCCGATCTCGGGGATGTTGCTGGGCCGCATACTGATCGTGACGATTCTTCCCACCATACTAAGGACTCCGCTGCTTAGAGGAACGTAGTTCTGCTAGCGCCCAAGAAACTCATTGGTCATGAGGTCAGACGGCTTCGGCTTGTGTGTCATGTCTTTGTCGTAGGTCTTCAGGAGGTCAACCATCTTCGACCAATCATTGGGATTAGACCAACCGGCCGGCTTGCCCGCGGTCGTCGGCGAGATCATCCGGTCCGGAATCATCTCATAGGCGTATTCAGCAAGAACGTCGGCTGGTGGAGTTTCGTCGAACTGTCGGTGGACGATAGCGGCGGCCTCGGGTACGGCCTTTTTTGGGTCTTTCTCGAGATAGTCCCAGGCGCGCTGCGTCGCCTTGACGAATCGCCTGATCAGGTCCGGGTTTTTCTTGATGAGATCAGTGCGCACGGCGACGCCACTGCCCAGCAGCGGCAGATAGTCCGAGAATACGAACTGATGCACTATCTCGCCCTTTTTCTTAAAGAGCCATTCGCCGGTTGAACCGAGCGTGAAATTGCCCGAGACATCAACCTGCTTTGCACCAAAAATTCCGTAATAGCTGCGGAAATCCCAGTTCACGACCTGCACTTTGCTCGGATCGATGCCATTCACCTTTGCAAAGGCCGGCCACAGCAGATGCGCAAGCGAGCCCGGCACGATACCAAGCTTGCGGCCTTCGAGGTCCTTTGGCGTCTTAATCCCCGAAGATTCGAAGTAAGCCATCGACAGGCTGTCCTTCTGACCAAAGAGCGCCACCATGCGAAGCGGCAAGTCACCCTTACCGGCGGCTAAGGCCAAAGATGAGGCCGCGACATTGCCGAATTCAGCTTGCCCGCCAGTAACGAGCTGCATCGCTTGCGCCGAGCCCGCGCTGCTCTTGATCGTGACGTCCAGGCCTTCGTCGGCATACCAGCCACGCTCCTTCGCGATCCAGAAGCCGAAATGCTGCGGCTGGAATCCGGTCCATTCCAGTACCAGAGTCACGGGCTTAAGCGGTGCCTTTTGCGCCATGGCCACGCCCGAAAACGTGAGCCAAGCGATCCCCGCCATGAGCCCGAGCCGAACCAATGTGCCGAGTTTGCTCATCGGAGCACTCCGTCACGCAGATGGACACGCCCCTTGGTCTCAAAAAGCAGTGTAGCCGGCGCGGTTTCGCGCTTCCCGAAAGTGTGCTCGATTCCATAAGGCATGCAAAACAGCGTGCCCGCCGGCGCGTCGATATAACCCAACTCAGTACTCTGGTCGGCGTCGCCTGAATGGACGAAATGGATCTCGTTACGCACGTTGTTGCGGTGATAGAACGGCGGACCCTCGCCGTCTCCCTGCTTGCTGATATCGAGGTCGAGGATGTCGTTGGTGAAAAGCCGCAGCGGTCGATGCGTACCAGGCACATCGTTAGGAATATCCGTCATATCGACAGCGTAGGCCAATTCATGTGCGCCAACGATCTCTTTGACGCGTAGCGGATCGTAATTACGCTCGACCCGAGCGCTCCAATCAAAACCGTTGATACGCTCTTCCCAGGAGCCACGCGCGACGCTTTCAGGCGGCAACGGAAAGTGAGGCTTCGTTGTCCGCAGCCCGACGGTCTGCCAGTGATCGGTCGGCCGCAACTCCACTTCGCTTTCCAAAATGAAGTCGAATAGCTCGCCACCCTCGGGAATGACGCGGTAGCGAACGCCGCGCGCGATGTGGATGAAGCGTCCGGGCACCGCGTCGATCACACCGAGTTCCGTCAATAAGCGGCCCTTGCCGCGGTGAATGAAATGTAGTTCCTCGTGCGCAGTGGAGCGCCAGGTGTAGGTCATCGGCGCCACGCGCCTGCTCAGCTTGAAACGCATTCGATCAAGATCGGCCAGTACCATTGGCTCAGCGGCGGGATCGAGCGCGTCGGGCGTTACAACCATATCGAGTGCGACGTGCCAGAAAGGAATATTGCCGGAGTATGATTCGGCACCGAAGAAGCGTTTGTCCTTCACGTCCATCGCGATGCGATCACCGCAATCGATCTTCTCAAGCATTTCGCCCGCTTTGATCTCGTGCCCGCGCGTCAGAACTGTCCGTGCAACCGCCATCCCAACCTCCAGTGTTGACCGGCTTTCGGTATTCGCTGAGCGTCCGTATTCACCGGGCGCCCTTCTTGATAGAGCACGCCCAACGGGGACTGTCTTCAGCGAAGAACATCTGCGTTGTCGCACATTTCTTCTTGCCGTAGAAGGGGTTTTAATTCACGGTTCAATGCGTCTTCGGAATGTCTCGTTTTTCTCTCGTTCTTGATGGTGGTCAGGCAAAGCGGGTCCACGGTGGTAGAACCAACTTCGCCGCAGGAAGACAAGGTTTTAGCGTCGAGACCGTTCATCGAAGCGCGTAGCGTGCGGATGAATTTTGGCAACACGCTCGCCCTCGACAAAATTGATCTGACAGTCCGGGAACACGAGTTCTTCACGATCGTCGGCCCTAGCGGTTGCGGAAAAAGTACGCTGCTGCTGCTCGCGGCAGGCCTCCTGAAACCGAGCGCGGGCACGCTCTTGATGGAGGGGCTGCCGGTGCGCGGTGCCTACACCAATGCAGGCATCGCCTTCCAACATCACAACTTGCTCGAATGGCGCTCGGTTATACGCAATGTCACGCTGCCTCTCGAAATCCGACGCACTAAAACGGATCACTACCTTGCCCGCGCGAAAGAGCTGTTAAATCTCGTGGGGCTCGCAGGATTCGAAGATCACTACCCGCATCAGTTGTCGGGGGGAATGCGCCAGCGTGCCGCAATCTGCCGCGCGCTGGTCTGCGACCTGCCACTCCTCTTGCTAGACGAGCCGTTCGGCGCGCTCGATGCACTCAGCCGTGAGGAGCATCAGCTTATGCTTCAAGACGTTTGGATGCGCGAACGTAAGACCGTCCTCCTTATTACCCATGATGTACGTGAGGCGATCTTGCTCTCCGACCGGATTGCAGTCATGGCGCCGCGGCCCGGACACATCCTCGATACCGTCGATATCGACCTGCCGCGGCCACGCCAACAGGATATCAGCGAGACGCCGGCGTTCATTGAATATTCCCGACGCATTCGGGCAATGCTGTTCGCCAAACAGACCCGCGGCAGCCTGCCATGAGTCGATGGCATCAGACAGTTCCCTCGCTGATCTTCGCGCTGGCGGTGGTGGCTCTTTGGGAGACAGGTGTCGATCTTTTTCGCGTTCCCGACATCCTGCTGCCGGCACCCTCCAAGGTAATCGCCGGCATGATCACCAGCTGGCCACTCTATCTCCGCCACACCTGGCCAACCTTAAGCGAAATCCTCTTTGGGTACGGCATCGCTCTAATTCTCGGCACGCTGTGCGGAATGGTGATCGCCTTCTCAAGACTGCTTGGTAACGCGATCTATCCTGCGCTGGTCGCGACACAGATCATGCCCAAAGTTGCATTTGCTCCGTTGCTCGTCGTGTGGTTCGGCTTCGGCTTGACGCCAAAACTCATCCTGATCGCACTTATAGCGTTCTTCCCGATCGTCATTAACACCGTCGTCGCGCTCAACATGACGATGCAGGAATTGATCTATCTTTTTCGCTCGATGGGCGCGGGCCCAATCCAGACTTTTTTCAAGCTGCGCTTGCCGGCCGCACTGCCGGTTTACTTCGCCGGTCTCAAGATCGCAGCGACATTCTCGGTCGTCGGCGTCGTCGTCGCCGAATTCTACAGCTCGGATCGGGGCCTCGGATATCTCCTATTGATCGAGGTGTCGAACGGCGACACTACGCGTGCCTTCGGCTCCATCGCCTATCTAACTATTCTGGGCCTGATCGTATTTGGGGTCGTCGCACTGCTCGAGCGTCTGCTGGTTCCGGCCCACATGCTTAAGCGCTTCGACGAAGGCCCGGCGGCCAGATCACCTAGCTAATTGGTCAAGAAGCTAGCTATACGCGCGCGACCATGTGAACGCCCTGACAAGAGTGAGGCTATCGGCACCACAAACATTCGTGAATGCTCGAAAACGGGCACGTAATTGGACGCTCCAATGGCGCACCCGAAACCCTGCCTATAAGGTCGTGTGGCCGGCTAGGCACCTTCATCGATGAGGACCGGCACCCGATAAATGGCGGGACCGCTGGAGAAGCGATCGAGCGCTGCAGTGATCATGACGGCGAACCCATTCAAGGTCCACCAGATCGGCGATCATACTGTAGATCGAACGGGCGCGGCGAAGATAGATGAAGTGCGCCGTGATCTAGCTCGGGCCCGCCGGACCAGACTGACGCGCCACACCGGAACGACTTCGCGAGGAGGCACGAGACATAGAAAGAGTTTGGCAAGTCCGGCTACAGCATTTACGGTTACTTATCGGCACACAGGATATCGGAAAGGCAGTTGATCAGGCCCCTAGACGTCCGCTTATGCTGCGGGTGCTGCTCGCGGTGGCTACTGAATTGGAGCTAGAGCGGCAGGGTCTTGATTCCGTAACGCTTCGTGACGTTGCGGACGCGAACAGCGAACTCCATGAACGACTGATCGTTCGTACTCGGTCAGCGGACCATCGGCTCACGAAGCGGACGCTCGTTCTCGACGCGACGGCTGATATGCGCATCTTGAACAACATCTTCGCTGGCGAGATTACCCTTCATGACATCTCGGTCAGACGGTCAGGTAAGGTCGTGCAGGTGTTCAACGTGTTAATGAACAAGACCAAGCTCATGTCACCCAGCGGCACGTCATACGTGATGAAAGCACAGCGGGTCATCGACAGGCTCTCGCGAGCCGGCAAAAGGGGGGCGATCTTCACGTACAACGATCTGGAGGGGCAGTTCGTGGTTCCACCCGGCTGGGCGATCGACCATTTTGGCAATCTCAGGGGCACGAACAGCTACAAGCATCGTGATCTGGCGGTCATCGTTGGCCGGTGGGCACTCCCTCCTCAAGTGATCGAGGATATCCGCCATTTCAGGAGAGCCATCGATCTTGGCGTCTAGTGTCGGCGTACCGTTCCGAAAGCGGCATAGCGCACGAGATCACCCAGCCTGATACCCAGTCGCTTTACCGTGCCACCTTTCAATTCTAGTACGGCAAGCGCACGCACTTTCGACGAGATAAGGATCTCCGATATCGGTTTTGCTTTTTCATGGATGTCGACGATATGTAAGCGTCGTCCTCAAGCCACGTTTCTAAGGACTGGCGTCGGGGCATATGCCCAGGGCAGGAGTTCGTCGATGCGGTTTTGCGGATGTCCGTTGACGATGCGGGTGATGACGTCGGCGAGATAAGCTTGGGGATCGAGGGCGTTCAGCTTGCAGGTCTCGATCAGCGAGGCGATGGTGGCCCAGTGTTCTGCGCCACCATCAGAGCCGGCGAAGAGTGCGTTCTTGCGTGTTAGAGCCAAAGGCCTGATTGCCCGCTCGACGACGTTGTTATCGATCTCGACACGACCGTCATCGAGGAACAGGCACAACCCATCCCATCGCGAGAGGGCATAGCGGATCGCCTCGGCGAGCTTTGTCTTCTGGCTGATCAGCGCGAGCTTCTCGCGCAGCCAAGGCTCGAATGCCGCGAGCAGAGGGCGGGTGCGCTGCTGACGGATGGCGCGGCGGTCCTCGGCGGATTGGCCGCGGATGTCGCTCTCGATCTGATAGATCGCGGCGATGCGCGCCAGCGCCTCGGTGGCGATCGGCGCCGGACCCGATTGGGCGAGCTCGTAGAAACGGCGACGCACATGGCTCCAGCAGAAGGCGAGCTGTACCGCATTCCGCCGGGCCAGCACCTTGTAGCCGCCGTAGCCGTCGACCTGCAGCACGCCGCCAAAGCCGGCGAGATGGGCGATCGGCCGCTCGGCCTTGCGGTCAGGTGCATAGAGGTAGACCACACCCGGCGGATCGCTGCCGCCCCATGGTCGATTGTCCCGCACATAGGCGAAGAGCTGCCCGGTCTTGGTTCGCCCGCGTCCGGGATCGAGCACGGGTGCGGTGAGAGGTGGTCTCCGAAACTCGGACAGGGGTTTAAGCTGGTCCCAACCATGAGAAGGATGGGACGCGATGAGCAGAGGGACACGGAAGCGGTATTCGGCTGAGTTCAAGGCGAAGGTTGCACTGGAGGCGATCCGGGGTGAGCTGACGCTGGCGGAGTTGGGAACGCGGCACGGCGTGCACCAGACGATGATCGCGGCCTGGAAGCGGCAGGCGATCGAGGGGCTGTCGGGGACGTTCTCTGGTAAGGCCGAGACGACCGCCGGCATGAGCGAGGGCGAGATCGCCAAGCTGCATGCGAAGATCGGGCAGTTAGTGGTGGAGCGGGATTTTTTATCGAAAGCCTTCGGTCGATGAGCGTGGATCGAAGGCGAGCGATGATCGAGCCGGGGCATGCACGGCTGTCGATCGTGCGGCAGTGCGATCTGGTATCGATCAGCCGGTCGGCGTTTTACTACGCGCCGACGGGAGAGACGCCGCTCAATCTGGCCTTGATGCGGCTGATCGACGAGCAGTTCCTGGAGACGCCGTTTTACGGTGCGCGTCAGATGGCGCGTCATCTGCGCCGGCAGGGCTACGCGGTTGGGCGCAAGCGGGTGCGTCGGCTGATGGCCCGAATGGGGCTGTCGCCCATTTATCAGAAGCCCAAGACCAGCGAGCCGCATCCGGGGACTGTCAGGAATGTTGTGTGTGAGGCCATCATGATGGGAACTGAAGGAGCATCATATGGCGATCGAGAAAGACCTATTGGACCAACTTCTGGCCGGCCGCGATCCGAAGGATGTGTTCAATAAAGATGGATTGGTCGACGAGTTGAAGAAGGCGCTCTCCGAGCGGATTTTGAATACCGAGCTCGACGAGCATCTGGACGGCGACAGCGTTGAGGGCAAATCCAATCACCGCAACGGCTACTCGAAGAAGTCTGTTCTGACCGGCACCTCGAGGATGACACTGTCGGTGCCGCGGGATCGGGCCGGGACGTTCGACCCGAAGCTGATCGCCAAGTACCAGCGCAGGTTCCCGGATTTCGACGATAAGATCATCTCGATGTATGCGCGCGGGATGACGGTCCGCGAGATCCGAGGCCATCTTGAGGAACTCTACGGCATTGAGGTTTCGCCCGACCTGATCTCGGCGGTCACCGACGCGGTGCTGGACGAGGTGGCGGAATGGCAGAACCGGCCCCTGGATATCTGCTACCCGCTGGTGTTCTTCGATGCCATCAGGGTCAAGGTCCGCGACGAAGGCTTCGTGCGCAACAAGGCGATCTACATCGCGCTCGGCGTCCTGCCGGATGGCACCAAGGAGATTCTCGGCATCTGGATCGAACAGACCGAGGGCGCCAAATTCTGGCTGCGCGTCGTGAACGAGCTCAAGACCCGCGGGGCTCAAGATATTCTCATCGCGGTCGTCGACGGCCTGAAGGGCTTTCCCGAGGCCATCAATGCCGTGTTCCCACAGACGGTCGTTCAAACTTGTATCGTCCACTTGATCCGTCACTCGATGGATTTTGCCTCCTGGAAGGATCGCAAAAGCGTGGCGCAGGCATTGCGAACGGTCTATCGCGCGGCCGACGCGGCCACCGGCCAGGCTGCGCTCGACGCTTTTGCGCAAGGCCCGTGGGGCACAAAGTATCCGGCGATCGCGCCGAGTTGGCGTCGCAACTGGGAACTTGTGATTCCCTTCTTCGCGTTTCCGGAGGGCGTGCGGCGCATCATCTACACTACGAATGCCATCGAGGCGCTGAACTCAAAACTGCGCCGCGCCGTCAGGACCAGAGGACATTTCCCCTCTGACGATGCCGCGGCTAAACTGCTATATTTGGTTTTGAACCACGCCGCTGCGGAATGGAAACGGCCGCCGCGCGAGTGGGCCGAGGCGAAGACCCAATTCGCTGTCATGTTCAAAGAGCGTTTTGTGCGGGCATGACGGATAACCGCCTCACACAGAAATTCTGACAGTCCCGCCCCATTCGGGCCATCAGCCGACGCACCCGCTTGCGCCCAACCGCGTAGCCCTGCCGGCGCAGATGACGCGCCATCTGACGCGCACCGTAAAACGGCGTCTCCAGGAACTGCTCGTCGATCAGCCGCATCAAGGCCAGATTGAGCGGCGTCTCTCCCGTCGGCGCGTAGTAAAACGCCGACCGGCTGATCGATACCAGATCGCACTGCCGCACGATCGACAGCCGTGCATGCCCCGGCTCGATCATCGCTCGCCTTCGATCCACGCTCATCGACCGAAGGCTTTCGATAAAAAATCCCGCTCCACCACTAACTGCCCGATCTTCGCATGCAGCTTGGCGATCTCGCCCTCGCTCATGCCGGCGGTCGTCTCGGCCTTACCAGAGAACGTCCCCGACAGCCCCTCGATCGCCTGCCGCTTCCAGGCCGCGATCATCGTCTGGTGCACGCCGTGCCGCGTTCCCAACTCCGCCAGCGTCAGCTCACCCCGGATCGCCTCCAGTGCAACCTTCGCCTTGAACTCAGCCGAATACCGCTTCCGTGTCCCTCTGCTCATCGCGTCCCATCCTTCTCATGGTTGGGACCAGCTTAAACCCCTGTCCGAGTTTCGGAGACCACCTCTCACGTCCAATATCGGAAAGACACCGTAGATCATATCGTCAGGCATCCAAGCCCAGAGAAGGCCATCGAAGCCGCCTGCCGGCTTATTGATGACGGCTGCGATGTTTATGGCATCGGTACAGGACCGCTCACCGATTCAATGGGCAAGGACGCGATCGCCCAGATCTATGATCTTTGGGCGCGAGCAAAACATCCGCGCAACTCAATTTCGGACTGAGGCGGTACCCAACGCTCATCATCCAAAGAAAAAAGCCCCGCCGGGGTTGGGCCACGGCGGGGTAGTTCACTATGGAGTTGAGCCCGGGAAACTAACGGGCTCGGAATCAAACTAGCGATGCCGCGTTAAAAAACCGTGAGGCGCAAGAGCGCCGCCGGCATCGATCAATGCGAATCCTGCTCGGCCCGCAGCGAGCCGCGCCCGCGTTCTATGCGATGTCTAGCTGTGAGCTACTTTGCGCTGCTCAATTTCACGCCGTCGATTTCCGTGAGCGCCAAGAGCTGCGTCGCACAGGAATCCGCAACGGCAGACGTAATCTCCGAATCCAGTTTCTGGCCGGATAACGTGGCCCAGCCACCCTTTTTGACGAAGTCGGTCTGGTTGTAGTCGCTCGCACTTTTCTTGAGCGCTTGCCACGAGGTTACGGCGTTCGATTGTTGCTCGAAGCGCGCGACGCAATAAGGTGTTGCCGCTGCGACGACCGCGGGTTGCGTCTGATTTTCTGCCAACTGCTTTGCGGCCGAGCCACTCATCCAGCCCATACCTCCGGCGAGCACGGCCCACCATGCCGCTGCCCCGAGCCCCATGCCCCAAATACCCGGCTTGACCCATGAAGGAATCTTCATCGCATCGCCTCCTGTTTAATTGCCAAACGTATTTTTTATTACAGACTCAGGATATCATCGGAAAGCGGGTAGAGTTCATTGCATCCAGTTCATGAAGTATTGTTCACTTCGCGGAAGAGTAGACATCGGAGATGTCGCCACGACCCATCTCGAAATAGCGGAAACCCTGATCGAGGAAGCCGAGCGCGAACTCGACGCGATCTATACCTTGCAGCGAGGGCATTCCTCCGTTACCAATTTCCTTCAACCTCTCTCATGAACGCTGACGGGCGACAAGCCACCGTGCCCCTAGCGCAAACTTTATCGCGATCGGCTGCTTGCGCGGGCCGATCCGAGCGGTCCGGCGTTGGTCCCGGTGATGTTCGCGCCGCCCCAGGGTGACGCACACCGTGTCAGCGTCCTCGACGCCATGCCTGCGCCGCAGGGCCACGGCGAGCTTCCATGCCTCTAAGCCACCTTCAGCGGCTTGCTCGTCGGGCGTGTCGCCGACGTCGTCCATGCTGTACTCGATGGTCGAGTTGATGATGCCTTCACGCATTGCGCGACGTCGTCACCTCGGCAACTTGGTCCCCGGGCAAGTTCCAAGTGCCGTGTTCCTCCTGAATCGCTGCCGGTTCTTTAGCGGCGTTCCTTGCCGCTTAGGCGTCTTGGACTCACGCAAATGGATGACACCCGATGCCAGAGAACCGATACCGCTCGGGCGCTATGCCCGCTCGCAGCCTTCGATCAGGTTTAGCCACTCCTTCAAATAATTCTCGCAGCGCGCCATATCATTCTTCGTTGCGGTCGCTTCGGCCGGCGTCGGCAGTTGACCGCATTCCCAGAGTGCGAGCCGTTGTCGAACCAGACGGAGGAGGTTGGCTGCCGCCTCCGCTGCGTCGTAATGTAAGCGATCGATGTTTGGAAAATTCGTCGGCGTCAGCATTTCGAACAACGCGATTGTACCGTCCAGCGTTGCGCCGCTTTCTCCCGATAAGGCTAGAGACCTCAGCCGAAAATCGCTGGAAACCTCCAAGACGCGGTCTCGAATCGCCGGATGGATGTGGGCATTCGAACGAACCGACGCATCGCCCATGAGAGCTCCCACCGTCTGGATTTACGAGTGTCACAGGGCAGCGTGGCGCTCGTCCGCCACGCTGCCCACAGGCCTGCTTCTAGGCTGCGCGCACTTCCTTCAAGAAGCTGTCGACCTGGCTCTTCAACGTCTCGCCATTCATGCTCAGCTCTTGAGCCGCGCTCAGCATCTGGGTCGCCGCGGCACCCGTCTGCTTCGAGGCTTCGTTGACGCTGACGATGTTAGAGGAGACCTCGCTCGTGCCCTGCGCCGCTTGAGCAACCGAGCGCGCGATCTCCTGGGTCGCGGCGCCCTGTTGTTCGACGGCGGTGGCGATGCTCGTGGCGATGGTGTTCACCTGTCCGATAGTTTGGGTGATGGTCCCGATCGACTGCACCGACAGATCGGTCTCTTCCTGGATTTCACGGATCTGCGCCGCAATGTCCTCGGTCGCCTTCGCCGTTTGTGTCGCCAACGCCTTCACTTCCGACGCGACGACGGCAAAGCCCTTGCCCGCTTCCCCCGCGCGCGCCGCCTCGATGGTGGCGTTGAGCGCAAGGAGGTTCGTTTGGCTGGCGATGTCGTTGATCAGGTTCACGACCGCATCGATCTTCTGCACCAATTCTTTCAGGCGCTGGACGCGCGTATTGGTTTGGTTCGCCTGTTTCGCACTTTCGCCAACGACGCGGGTTGATTCCTCGACCTGTTTCGTAATTTCTTTGATTGACGAGGACAGCTCTTCTGTCGCCGAAGACACCGTCTGGACATTGGTCGTCGCCTGTTCCGATGCCGCCGCTACGGCGGTGGATTGACGGCTGGTCTCTTCAGCCGTCGCCGCCATTGCTTGCGCTGTCGCCTGTAGTTCAGTCGCTGCCGCACTCACCGTTTTAACCACGCCGCCGACAGTCGCCTCGAACTTGTCGGCGAGATCTAGCATCCCCTTGCGACGCTCCTCTTCGGCCCGCTTCTTTTGCTCCTCTTGCTCGGCGCGCAGGCGCCCGGTCTCGATCATGTTGTCTTTGAAGACCTGAACCGCTTTCGCCATGCCGCCTATCTCGTCTTTGTTGTCGCGAGACGGTATCTCGACGGAGGTGTCGCCGCCCGCGAGAACCGTCATCGCTTTGGTCATGCCGGCTACCGGGCGCGTGATGCCGCGACCGATCAGCCACGCGAGGAATGCACCCAAGAGGGCGGCACCGATCGACATCGAAAGCGATTGAGTGATGGTCGAGCTGATCTCGGCCTTGCTCTTATCGCTGATTTGCTTGAGTGAGGCGATCTGTGTCGCTTTTAACTCCGCGAGCTTCGTCCCGATATCGGCGGCTACCTTAGCATTGGTCACATTGAAGATTTTGTTGACGTCCTGGATCGCCGCCGCCGCCGCCGTGAACGCGGCGCGGTATTGCGGTGCGGTCTCCTCGACGATCCGCAGGCGGTCCTGCTGTTCTGGGTTTTTGATGGTTTGTTTCAGCGGAGCTAGCGCCGCGCTGAGTGCGTCGCCGGCCTTATTACCTGCGTCCGCGAATTGCTGATCGGGCGTCAGAAGATAGCGGAGAGAGGCCACCCGCATCGACATTAGCGCCTGCTGCGCGATTCCGGCTCGTGCGGCAGTCGCCGTATCGCCGTCCTTCATCGCCGCATTGATCATGTCCGAGAAAGCTGCCTGCAGTTTGGTGGCGAGCGGGACCATCATCTCGTTGAAGGCGTGATCGCGCTCCTTCTTCTTCTGGATCAGCGCATCCTGATTGGAGCCGAATTGGTCCATCAGCCCGCCGACCTCGGTCATTTTGTCGTGGACCGCCGGGATGATGAGACGTGAGATTTCATCCTTTATGTCCGCACTCAGCGACTGCCGGAGTTCGCCGATGCGCTTCAGCGCCGCCTCGCTGCCGTTCGTCACATAGGCTAGCGCGTTTTGCCGCAGCGCGGTGAAGTTGCGGTCGATTTTGAGTGTCAACTGCGTATTGACGCTGATCGTTTCGTAGCTCGTGAAGGCGTCCCGGGTCGAACTCGAGGCCGAAATAAGACACCGCCGCAAGGGCGACGAGCAGCGACAAGACCGCCGCGAAGCCGCCGCTGACACGAACCCCGACTTTCAGGTTGGAGTTTAACTTGAGTAGGTTTCCCATGACGTTCCCTCACAATCTCATCTTGATGACCAATTGGTCGAATAGCCGAACGAAACATCGTTTTTTTACCCGATGTGGCTTTTGAAACTTTTAAGCCGGGTGCGTAGCGGTGACTTTGTGTTTAACAAGTGTCGGCTAGGCTTTTGGTGTTTCCAACAAATGGCATTTGTTGATTTGAGAGGGGATATCCTCGTAAACACGGGCGTTTAGAGAGCGCAGTTAATGGACAATTAACCATCCGAACCTATAAATGATCGTAGTCAATTGGCCCGCCGGCCGTCGTTTTGTTTGCAGGGTTCGTATGCCATTGCATGCTTCCGATCTTCTCACCGCGCAGCGCCTTCCGCTGTTTGCATCGGTGCCGAAGGAGAATTCAGCGCAGCTTTTCCGCGCCGCGCGCCTCCATGAATTTGCCGCCGGCAGTGTTCTCTTTCGCGAAGGGGACATGGCGGAATCGCTCCACATCGCGCTCGACGGCCATGTCGCCCTCAAGGCGAAGGGGCACGACGCGCACGAGACCATCATCGAATTCGTGTCGCCAGGCCAACCTTTCATCATCGCGGCAGCCCTTCTCAACAGACATTTCTTGATGAGCGCGCAAGTTTTGGAAACCAGCCGCGTGATATTGATCCCGGCGGAAGAGTTCCAGCGATCCGTTGCGGCCGATCTCGCTTTCTCGACGGCGCTTAATCACTGCGCCGCGGAACACTGGAGGGCCATGATCGGCCAGATAAAGAGCCTCAAAATGCGCAACGGTTCGCAACGGTTGGCTGCCTTCTTGCTGTCTCTCGTCGACCGTCGCACAGGAGAAGCAACCGTCCGTCTACCATGCGAACGGCGCATGATTGCCTCTTGGCTCGGCATGGTGCCGACAAGCGCTTCGCGCGCTTTCCGCGAGCTCGCCGCCATCGGTGTTGAAGGCCACCGCGATCTTTTGCGGATCAGATCTCTTCAAATACTTTGTGATTTTGCGGAGCAAAGGCCTAGCCCGATGCGGATGAAAACTCGACGCGAGACAGCGTTACGAACAGCCTCGCGCAATAGGCGCGGCGCGCCGATAATAAGTCACTGAAGTGCAGTATACCGGCTGTGCAATCCCACCACCTCTCTCGATGCCAGCTCGCGATGGTTTGGAAGATGTTGTCGCAGAAATCAGTGGGGGTTGGATCGTAGAATGAATCCACGATTTTGCATCGGCCATTCCTCGCCCTTCGCATTTAGCATTCGGGTATGCGATGTGCGAGCACCGGCGACAATCGATCTCATGGTTAACGCTTTCATCAATCCTCTTGGTGCACTGTTTCCCAAAGCGCGGTGATCGTTCGCATTTACCCTCCAGAGCAAACGAATTTATTGCTGAGGCACCGCTATAGCATGGATATAGAGAACGGCGGAAGCACCATGCAGAACATTTTCACCATCCATCGCAACGTGGTCGCGCGTAACATGCTCGTCCCACTTCCTGACGTGGAACACGATCAGGCCGTCGGTCTCGAGAATGCCCGGCGCAGCCGGTGCGCCATTCCCGACGAGCAACAGGGCCTCGTCATCGCTGACGTCTTCATGCGGGAAAAGGAAAAAAGCGACAACCTCTATGACATCCGCGACGCGTATCGGGACGCAAAGATCATCGCGATCTCCGGAAGTAGGCGGGTGGGCCATGCCAACTTTCTCCGGGTTGTTCGCCAGAGTCGCATCACGGATGTGATCGCCAAGCCGCTCGATCCCGGCCCTTTCAGCGGCATTGCTCCCGAGCGGTCCGCCGCCGCCTGGTTCATCGAATGGCAAGACCCATCGATGGCTAGCGCGCATTTTTATTGGCTGCGGCGCCACCACCGAAAACGCCTCAGCAAGCTGGGTGCTCAATCGCCGAAGCTGATGCGAGAGCGCCACGGCCCGCTTGATCGCCGCCAGCGGCTGACTTTGGAGCGTTGCCGATGACGGAGATGAGTTTCCCACCGTCGTCGCGCGCACCGGGTACCACGGCCCTTTCTCGATTGTTTCCATCTTCGAAGATCAACCGCGTGGTCTCGATTATTGGACTATTGGTCGCGAGCGGCGTGGCGATCTTCGCCGTCTTCTTTGTCACCTCGCTCCGAGACAGTGAGGTCAAGGCGATTAGGGAGCAGCTGCAAATCCCCGTCGAGGCCATGACCCATGAGGTTCAACAGATCGCGAAAAATGCCGATCTCTCGCTGCAGGCCGCTCAGGCTGCGATGAAGACTCATGACAGCCTTACCGATCACGACGCTGGATTGCGGCAAGTTCTGCTTGCTCGTGTTTATGCCAGGACAGCAGCCAGGAAGATCGAGATATACGATGCGGCGGGCAAGCTGGTCGTCAGTTCCGATGCGGATCCGCCAATTGCGGTCTCAATAGCGGATTACGGCTTCTTCAAGCGCCAGATGGCAGCGCGATCTAATCAAGTCATCGTCAGCGAACTCGTTCCCGATCCAATTGACGGGCAGCCAAAAATCATTATGAGCCGACCGATCATCGATCCCAACGGAGCCGTGCGCGGCGTGGTCGCCGTCTACATCGATTCGGACTATCTACAGCAGACCTTTGACGCGCTTCACATGCCACGCGGCAGCGCCATCGAGTTGTTCAACGAAAACGGCCAGCAGCTCGTGCAAAGTCCCGCGATGAAGCTCGACGACAGCATCCCCAACGTTGATTTCTCGAATCGGCCGGCGTTCCGCGCCATCAGAGAGGGCGGTTCCGAGAGCGTATTCGGAGAGTTCACCGGCGTCGCTGGGAAGGATCAATTCATAGCGGGCATGGGCGGCAAGGGCGCCAAGTTTATCGTCACGGCTGGTTGGGATGCTTCGAAAGCGCTGGCGCATTGGCGCAACGTGGCCATGGTCATCGGCATTTTCACGCTAGGGGGAATCAGCACGATCATCGTATTGTTTGTTTACCTCGCAAAAGTGCTGCGACGCAACGATGAGCTCTTAACCGAGGTTTCCCAAGGGGGCGGCGATCTCCGCGATCTTGTCGCAGCGATGCCCGACGCCGTTCTGGTGATCGATGAGGGACTTAAGATCGTCTTCGCAAATCCTGCGGCAGAACGGCTCTATGGCTACAACCGGGGCGAGATGGATAATCTGGCGCTCCGGGATACTTCGGCTACAGCTCTGGGATCGACTGACGAAGAAGGTATTCGCAGAGCGCTCACCGCGATTAACATCGGCCCTACGCTACAGGCGGCGGAACGTATCTCGAAACGTAAGGACGGCAGCACATTTCCCGTCGAAATAAGCTCCTGTTCTTATAAATCGAAGAACGCTCATTTCCTTGTCACCGCTCACCGCGATATTACCAAGCGCAAGGCGGATGAGCGGGTGGTGCGCCGAAGCCGCGAAAATCTCGCGCGCGCGCAACGCATTGCCGGCCTCGGCAGCTTCGAGCGCGATCTTCTCACCGGCGAGGTCCAACGGTCGGATGAATTCTTGAGAATTTGGGGCATCCCGGAGCAGCCATCGCATACGGTGCTAGAACTTTTGGTGAATTTGATTTATCCCGAAGATCGCCAGAAATTCATGGCGGAGCGAGAGGCCGTCCTCTTGGGCAATCCTCTTCCGCCGCAGGACTTCCGAATCATCCGCCCGGACGGCGACGAAAGAATTTTTCACTACGAATACGGCGTCGATTTTGGCGAAAACGAGAAGCCCATTCGCCTGTTTGGAACGGTTCAAGACGTAACGAGGCGCAGGAAAATCGAAGGTGAATTGCGTCGTAGCCGCGAGAGCATGGTGCGCGCCCAACGGATCGCCGGCCTGGGGAGCTTCGAGCGGGACTCGGTCACGGGCAGACTTAATTGGTCGGACGAGATGTACCGCATTTTGGGCATCGCGCCAGGGGAGCTCGCCTCGCTCGAAACTCTGGTTAACCTGATTCATCCAGACGATCGCTGCCGGTTCATCGACGATAGTAAAGATAAAGGCGAAGGAAAGATCTGCCCATTCGGGGGAGTACCGGATCCTCCGCCCCGACGGAGTAGAGAGGATCGTGCGCGCGGAAGCCGTTATTACCCTCGACGAGAACAAGCACGAGATCCGCCGCGACGGCACGCTCCAAGATATCACTGATCAGAAAAATACCGAGAGCGAACTGCGCCGCAGCCGCGAGAACCTCATTCGCGCACAGCGGATCGCACGCACTGGCAGCTTCGAGCGCGACTTCATTACCGGCAAGATCGAATGGTCGGACGGGATGTACGATCTCTTGGGCATCAAGAAAGGGGCTGCTTTGCCCGGTCCCGAGACGCTGATAAAACTCGTCCACCCCGACGACCGCGAAAAATTCTTAGCTTATCGGAAGGGTGAACTCTCAGGGAACACCATCATGCCAATCGAATACCGTATCATGCGCCCCGATGGTAAAGAAAGGATCGTACATCGGGAAAGCAACGTCGTCTTCGACGAACGGAAGCGCCCTATTCATCTTTACGGCACCTTACAGGATATTACCGAGCAGCGCCTCGCGGAACATCGCAAACTCGAACTCGAACGGCAGCTCCTGCATTCGCAGAAGCTCGAGGCCCTCGGCACGCTCGCTAGCGGCATCGCGCACGATCTGAATAACACGCTCGTGCCGATCATGGCGCTGAGCAAACTTGGGGCGCGCCGTTTGGAAGCGGGTAACCCGCTACGAAGCAATCTCGAGACCATCTTCGAGGCAAGCGAACGGGCCCGTGATCTCGTCAAGCGCGTGCTCACGTTCAGCCGAAAAAGCACATCGGAGAAGCAGGAATCCGAACTCAGCGAGGTTGTCGGCGAGGCTCTGAAACTCCTGCGAGCCACGATTCCTGCGTCAATCGAGCTGGAAACACGGATCGCCAACGTGCCCGCGATCAGGGCCGACACTTCGCAGATTCATCAGGTTGTGACCAACCTCGTCGCGAATGCCGCCGCGGCTATCGGGGATCAGATGGGGAAAATAAAGATAACCCTCGCTGTCATAAGCGGCTCCTCACCACGGCGCGAGTTGTGCCTTACGATCGCCGATACGGGGATGGGCATGGACGAGGGCACTCAGGCACGCATATTCGAGCCGTTTTTTACGACCAAGCGAGTCGGGGAAGGCACCGGTCTTGGGCTTTCGATTGTGCACGGCATCGTCATAGACCATGGCGGCAGGATCGAGGTCAAAAGCGAGCCAGGCAAGGGGACGCGTTTTGACATTTATCTTCCTGTGCCGGAACCGGACAGCGCTGTTGCAGCGCAATATGTCATCGCATCCTCCCTCCCGGCCGCCTGAAGTTGCGGTCGTGGTGGCCTGGGACGAGATTCCGTACCCGCTGTTTTCGCAGGCGCTGAGCGGCGTGCCGGGCGTCGGTCACATCCTTCAACGGTCGCGCCATTTCGGCTAGAGTTTGAATCGGCTGATTTGAATCGGTTGGGGATTCCCTCGGCGAACGATTTCTGATCGAAGATGCTGGCTGCAGTGCGGATCGGCATGGGTGTAAAATCGCTCCCAAGAGTGGCTCTTCTCTATTCGGCCTGTTGAGGTCAAGCATAATCAGTCTGTTGCTACCGTCCGTCCGGCAATGTCGCTCGCGGGTCCGCGCTTCTCTTCGGGATCAGCCGTTCGGCTCTCCCAGCATGGGATCAGGGGAATGGGGCGGCACAATCTGACTCGCGTCCTGATCGCGCTGTGCGACCGGCACAAGAGCCACAGCGAACTCGTCCCATCCATCGTCCCGCGAGGGACATCGATCCGCCGGCGGCGGAACTCAAGAGTTTCTGGTCGTTCGGCGGGTACGGTCAGACGGCGGCCGGCGCGGCCTCTTTCGTCCAACGGAATTCCGTGCCATCGATCCACATGCGATGCATGACCACGGCCAGCCGACGGGCGAGCGCGACGATGGCTTTTTGCTGACCGCGCCGCCGTGCGACGTTCACCGCCCAGGCCTTCAGCCAAGACCATTTCTGCACGCGCGTCAGCATGACCTGAGCGGCTTCGTAGAGCAGGTGACGCATCATGTCGTCCCCGCACAGCGAGATTCGGCCCACTCGGAAGCTTTCACCCGATTGATTCAGGACCGGCGTCAATCCTAGGGCCGGACCGACAGCCTTTGAGGTCTTGAAGCGTGCCGGGACATCGATGGTGCTGCTGAAGGCGAGCGATACGACCGGGCCAACGCCGGGGATCGTCATCAGCCGTCGGCATACGGCGTCATCCCGAACGATCGACAGCACCTTGCGGTGCAGGATCATGAATGCCTCGCGAAGCTGCCTTCGCGATATCAGTAGCGGTCCCATGATGTTGACGAGTTCGGGTATGCCCTCGACGAGCTCGCGGATCCGTTGGTCGAATTTGACCACGCCGACGGCGCCCACCCTGAGCCCGAAGTTGCGCAGCAGGCCGCGGATGTCATTCTCGATGGCGTGGGCTTTCTCCTGCAGCAGCTTGCGAGCCGTTAGAAGAGCGCGACGCTTCTGGCTCGTCAACGTCTTCACGTGCACGGGACGCGCATCATCTGGGCGATGCCGCGAGCGTCATTGCGGTCGCTCTTGTTGACCTGCGCCTTGAGGAATGCCTTCGTATGCCGGGTCTCGATGCAGATCGCCGGCAAGCCGGCCTCCGCCATGCCGCTGAACAGCCATTGCGACAGGGGGCCGGCCTCGAGACCGATACGCGCAAACTGCCAAGCAGGATCTTTGAGCAACTGTGCCAGATCCTCGGGATGGCTCGCTACCTTCACCTCACGGCAGATGTCGCCCACCTCGTCTACGATGCAAACCGATGTCTCTTTGACCGAGACGTCCAGACCGGCATAGTGTTTCATGCTCCGCTCCTCCTGATGCTTGTGGCTGCTGCCAAGCAGACCACGTCTATCATCAGCCTGAAGCGCAGCACCTCAAACAGTCGGGGAAGCCGCGGCAGGCCGAATACCCCATCTGACTCACTTTTGGTGCAATTTGCGGGGAGACTGGCATGCGTTGCTGAAGGAGGCACGCATGTCGAAGATGGATGTCTGAGGTGGCTCGGTTTGTTTGAACAGCTTTCCCGGTTTGATAAGTGGAGCGCCTGCCGGGTTTAGGCTGCCGCGATCTGCGTCAGCCCGTTAAAGTAAGCCTGATCGGGCGTCTTCCGGTCAAGGCTCGAGTGAGGTCGTCGGCTGTTATAGAAGCCGATGTAGCGGCCGATCGAAGCGCGGGCTTCGCTGACCGTGTTGTAGGCTCTCAGATAGACCTCCTCGTATTTGATAGATCGCCAAAGCCGCTCGACGAACACGTTGTCCCGCCATGACCCTTTACCATCCATGCTGATCATGATGCCGGCTTTGAGAAGAACGCCGGTGAAGTCGCCGCTGGTGAACTGGCTGCCTTGATCCGTATTGAAGATATCCGGCTTGCCATGGCGGGCGAGAGCGTCATTCAGCGCCTCGATACAAAACGCAGCCTTCATCGTGATCGACAACCGCCAGGCGAGAATCCGGCGACTGAACCAATCGACGACAGCGGCGAGGTAGACTGAACCGCGCGCCATCGGGATGTAGGTGATATCCATGGCCCAGACTTGGTTCGGCCGGGTAGAGCATCGGCATGCGAACGAAGTGCCTCCTGAGCCTGTGCGACAAACTCCGATAGCGCATAGAGGACGCCGCCAACAGGCAGTACTGCGTGTCCAACATCGCGATGATTGGGACAATTAGGCGGGTCGATCTTGTCAGGGAGGCGGCTCGCTGTGAACCCGCCCATGCACCCGCCGAACGCCTCGAGAAAGATGCGCGCGCTGGGCTGGTCGCCGGCTCTCGCAACGGCGGTCAGCGCGCCCGCGGCGGTTCCAAAGACATCATGTACGCCTCGATTTGGCATGTACTCCTCGCGTCAGACGTTGGTTGAAAAAACTCCTCGATTTTTGCCGGCTCCCTCGACAATTTTGCTTTGGCGAACGAGCATCCGGCAAACTGAGAGGACATCCCAAGGCAGCTCCTCGAGCTCGTCAGCTAGCTGTACGTAGCTCGCCGAGACGCAGCGCTGAAGCGCAGCTAGCACCGGCTGCATCAACCGGTCGTAGCTTTCGAGATCAAGTTCATCGGAAGCAGCCTCTGCCCAGATAATCCGTCCGTTCCAAAGAATAAAATGGCTGAAACAGCCAGAGGTCCGGTCGATCGAGGGATAAAGCGACCAGCGTCCGCGCCGCCTGTACATACGCCATGCGGGCCCACTGCGCGGATCGAGATTGATCGAGAGAATTTCGCCGCATCCATCAGGACAGCGCATGACCAGTTGCCGCTGCTGCCCGGCGCGCTCGACGATCGCGCATTCACCGGGCTGCGCCACCGCTTGGGCGGCATCGGTATATCGCTCGACGACCCCGACCATCTTGTAAGAGGTTGCTTTCATGGCTCAGACCATCCGCTCAGGCAGCTTATATCGGCTGCCCTTGCCGTAAAACGCCTCGGTGGAACAGTTCACGCAATGCGGGCGCGGCGTGTCGTCGAGAACGCGCATGTCGCCCCAAATCCCGCGAAAGATCTGGGAACGCGCTGGCGACGGAACCCCGGCTGCGGCTGCCAGGAACATCGTGATGGCATGCGAGGCGACTGCGGAATTGACCGATATGACCGCCGGCTGCTTGATGTCAGTGCGACCGAGAAAGTAGGGGTCGGCTTTGCGCTGCTGCTCGTTGCTGAGATCCCAACGGACCTCGCGCGGGTCAAGAAGTCCGTCTGTGCATACCAAGCAGCCAAGGCCGGGCGCGAGCATCTGCACGCGGCCACCGAAATGGGTAACGGTTCCCTCGTGAACCTGGATCACCACGCCCATGTCGATGGCCGGGACAAAATACTGATAGGCGAGCTGATTGATGAAGTGCCGGCTGCCGTGCGAGTCGGTGCAGCAGAAGACGAAGTGAACGTCGCGCAACAGCGCGCCGACTGCCTCGTCAAGGATATTTCCCTGAACAGCCTGGACCTGGGCGTTGGCAACGATGCGACGGATCATGCGGCGAGTGATGGCGACCTTTGGCCGGCCGATATCGGACGGAAAGGCGCCGACCACGCGGTTGAGATTCGTGTACTCGAGCAGCTGCGGGTCGATGAGCAGGAAGCGCGACAGGCCGAGATGGGCGAGCTGTTGCGCCACGACTGAGCCGGTGCCGCCGAGGCCGACGATGGCGACGCGCAGGGCCTGGATGGCGCGCTGGCCGGCCTCGCCGAACGCGCGAACCTGGCGGTCATGCTGGTTGCCAATGGGGCCCTGCCCGGCCGGGAACCAGCGGATGACGCGTCGCCCGATCTCGACGATTTCGATAGCCTCGCCGCAACCGAGCAGGCGGGCGCGGGCACCTTCTGGGCCGAGGACCAGGGCGGCATGCGGAATTTTGGGCACGCGTCCCCGGCAATAGGCCGCGAGCGGGATTTCCGTAGCGTCATCGATGCCGGAGAAGGCGGGGACGCCGGTCTCGCCGGGGTGGCTATGGCAATAGATGAGCGAGAGCTCCTCCCGGCGGGCGCGCTTCTCATGGAGGAGGCGGAAGGCTGGGCGGGTGCGCACGGCCGTTTCAGTGCGCAGCTCATAGTCGCTGTCGGCGGGGACGTTGATCAACTCGACTAGTAGCCGCCAATCCCTCCCCGCCAACTTCGCCGGCCGGGCCAGCATGATGGCGAAGCTCTGGCGCGGCTCCTGCGGGAGCTGTCCGGCAAGGGATGTCAGCGAGTCGCGCGGGCAGACGAGCTTGATCATTCGAGGAACCGCAACCGCTTCTCGCAGACGCTGTACCAAGTCAGAAGGTCATGGGTATTGGCAAGCCAGCGCCCTCCGTGAACATGCCAGGAAAACCAGTGGCCGGTGATCTTGGTCTCGGGGATGGCGTTGTTGATGGCGCTATTCTTCGGCACCTTGTTGTTGCCGAAGGTCAGGTTAGGCTCGACCCAAAAGCAGTCGGGCGCCGCCACGGGGTAGCCGTTGGGCGCGAGCGTGCGCAAAGTCACCTCGCGCGCCGACCAGCCGTCGCAAAGCGCGACGGGCGACATCTCGATCAGCGCAGCGCCGCTCGGTAGCTCGGTCAAGGTCGCGCCGGGATGACGCGCCTTGAGCCGAGCAAAGTGGGCCTCGAGAATCGGCGACACCGGCGATCACCCGAAGGTGGCTGGCGGCTGGTCGTAGAAGTGCGGGAAGTCGCAGATGTGGACCTCGTCGGTGTCGTTGAGCGGCTTGTCGGGCCGGTCGCCCTCCTCCTCGCGGACGAGGGTGTTGGCGACGTTGAAGCCCGTGACGTGCTGGGCGATGAAGGCCTTGAGGCTGCCTACTGTCATGCGCTCCTGCGGCGCATGAAGGCGGTGGACCCCAAGGAAGAAAACGTGGTCGTGACTCATGTGGAATAATCCTTCTCTATGGCGGACATAACTCGTCCTTCTATCTAGGTATGCCGCCGATCCGGCGCGTTCCGGACAGGCACTATTTTTGTCCGAATCGTTGGCCCCGCCGGCATACTCAGGTAGAGGCTGAGGGGGAAGCGGGCGTTGGGGGAAGCGAGGGTGATGGAAGGAGAACGAACCGCAACGGCCGAGCACCTAACCGCCGAGGAAGTTCTTGCGGCTTTCGAGGCATTGTCGCCGGACGACAAGAGGAAGCTGATCGTTATCGAAAGAAAATTTCTTGGGGGCTCGGGGCGGCAAAGGGGAGAGCTTTATCGCGAGGCGCTTTGCCGTGCGCTGCTTGGTGAGCGGCATTGTCCGCGGGCGTTGCCGATCATCGCGTTCTTGATCCAGACCATGCGCAGCATCGCCTCCCACGATCGGGAGCGGCAGAGCAAGCAGACCTCCCTCGATCCCGGTGACGTTGCCATGGCCGAGGCATCACGGCTTTCACCCGGCCTGGCGTCGGACCAGCTCGACCCCGAGGAGCATCTCTTGGCCACGGAGAACGCAGCTGCAGCCGACACCGTCGCAAAGATCCAAGGACACTTCGAAGGCGATGAGCAATGCCAGATGGTGCTACTTGGTTGGGCGGAAGGGTTGCGCGGGAAAGATCTGCGCGACTTCGTCAACGTGGACCAGGTGCGCCTTGACTACCTCGGCAAAAAGATCAGGCGCAAGATGAACAAGCTTTATCCCAATGGGTGGCGGCAATGAACGGCTCAAAGAAACCGAGTAGCAGGGAGGAATTGCAGCGGATCGAGGATGCTTGAATTCAGAGCGTCTTGGAGGCCCCTGCTGATGAGATTCGTGCAGAAATCAAGGAAGCCGGTGATGATCCGGAGGCGTATATCGCGCTCGCAGATGCCATGCTTAGGCAAGCTGTCGAGCACTGCGGGCGGGAGACACTAGAGAGAGCGAGAACAGAACTCAGGGCGTTTAGGGCCAAGGAGCCTCAAGTTGCTTCACTTGAACAGGCGAGAGCTGAGCTGCACGCAATGAAGCGCGAAGCATCGTCCCCACTAATGCTTGCCGCTAGAAAGGGACGAGGCCTTTCGGAACGGGACGAAGAGGCGCTATTCAGGGCTGAGGCAGAACTGAAGCGGTTGGAATCTGAAGACGAGAACTCATGACTGTCGTAACACCCGCTGAGCGAATGCTACTAGGTCTCGGCATTGAAGCGCCGAAGGACATCGATCTCGAAGCGATAGCCTGGACTCGCGGCGCAACCATTCAATGCGCACCGCTCGAGGGATGTGAAGCGCTCATCGTTGGCTCAAGCAAGAAGGCGGTGATTCTCGTCAACAGCAACAGTCGCGAAGAGCGCCAGCGTTTTTCCATCGCCCACGAAATTGGACACTGGCACCATCACCGGGGCAGGGTGCTACTGTGTACCGCGAATGACATTGGTAATCCGGGCCATTCAGCACTCGACCCGGAACATCAAGCGGACGATTTTGCATCCGATTTGATACTTCCCAATTACATGGTGCTGCCACTTTTCGCGCGAATACGACGTGTCGCGCTTGGCTCAGTGCGTGAGATCGCGAACGAGTTCAAAGCGAGCATGACCGCTACTCTAATCCGTATGGTGCGATCGAACAGCTTCCCGATCATTGTAGTGTCCCATGACAAGACCGGTAGGCTATGGGGCTGGCCGTCGAAGATGGTGCCAGGGTGGTGGCGGCTAAGAGCCGACCTAGATCAAGAGAGCTTCGCGTATGGGCTGCTTTTTTCGGCTGCTTCCGAAGAGAAGTGGCCGAGGAAGATCGGTGCCGATGCGTGGTTCGATTTTAAGGGATGCGATCGATATGAAGTCGAAGAACAGAGTTTCTGGGTTGCGCGAGATCAGATCATTACTATTTTGACCATCCCGGATAAAGGATTGGCGTGAGCCAGAGTAGACCAGAGGTGTGGCCGACGGACTTGATCGGATACAGCCTTGTGGTCTTACATATCTTCGCGCCAGTCACGGCTTTCAGTCGCTTCCGTTTCCGAATTGATCGGTTCACAACTTAGTTGCCGATCGCGCGATCGGCTGAAATAGGACGAGAACGGAATGCCGGCTTGCCACCCCAATTCGGTGAATTGTAGTCCGTGTTCGACGCAGCCGGTCGAATAATCGCCCTTTATAGACAAAACAAAGCTCCGCCCAAGAGAATCTGACGACCTCGCTCTTGGATCCCGCAGAGTTGGCTTGCCGCGGCGCTCCGCGAGCGATGGCACGGGCTCATGAGGTCATGAACTCGCGGTCCCGAGAAGCCACAACTCCGGAATGCCGCGGCTCCGTCGCGTTTGTCGAACAATGTCGCAGCGTCTTAGGTCGGCGGCTTGCCGACTTCAGGAATCAGCGTGCTTTCAGGACCGTTTCATCTCCTGCTCGGCCCAAGCGGCAAAGCGCTCGAGGTGATCGAGCAAGGTCTGCGCGTCGCCGCGTGTTTTGACGTTCGAGCCATATTGAACTTCGTCCTTCGAACCGAGGATCCGGCTGAGGTGCGTCTTTTGCGGCTCGGGAAAGCGTTTGCCCAGGGCGGACGATAAGAGTTCGACGACGGCTCTATGATCCTGCCGATTGACGCGCCCCATCGCCTTCGCGGTCAACGCGTCGGCGAATCCGATCGCTGCGAGCACGACATTCGACATGATGGGATCGGCGACGTCACCCTTCTCGGCGAGCGCCGCGCCTTCGCGCGCCGCCTTCAAAAAAGCGCGGGCAATCCTGAGGCGGCTCTCGACGAAGTTCGGACCAACCTGCCGCGCCGGCGACTTTCGGTTCATGCGGCGCCTCGTTTCTTGCCGTGGGAACGGAGCTGTCGCACGAGCTCGTCGGGACGCGGCCCCAAAAGAGCGAGAGCATCGCGCGTCACTTCGACCCACCACGGGCTGGTTTCCCGGACATGGCGGACGATGTCTTTTGCGGTGATCCCGACGACCGAGGGATGAAAGCTCAGCATTTCGCCGGAGAGGCTCAAAGCATCCCGCAGAGGGTCAATGATCGCCTCCTTCCGCTCCTCGGTCGTGACGACGACGACGTCGAGATCGCTCGCTGGACGATCCTCGCCACGGGCGACGCTGCCGTAAATCCACACCGCCATGATTCCGGGATCAAGGGAATGGGCGGCATCGCGAATGGAATCGAGTATCCCCTCGAAGCGCCGTTCCTCGCTTTCGAACAAGGCGTCGATGGCGGCGCCCAAAGGGTTGCCGGAGCGGATCGCGTAGAGGCGCGCGCGACCAGCGCCCGCTGCGGAGACGATGCCGCTCTCGACGAGCGTCGCCAACCCCGCCCATACGTTGGACCGCGCCAGTCCGGTGCGGGCGGCGATCGCCGGAGCTGAAAGCTGGCCGCCATGGCGCGCCAACTCTCGGAGGACGCGGACATTTGCCTCCGTTCCGAGGATCGTCGTCAGAGGATAGCGCAGGGCGCTGGTTCTCGATGAGCGCGGCATGGTCGAACTCCGATCCCGCACGGGCAGCGGACCGCTTGTCTCGTTAACAGAACCTTCGTTTCGTAAACAGAATATAGGTCCGACGGGCAGAACATGCCCACGGAATTCCGCTTAAAGAATTCCGGTTAAAGACGGGCGAAAGCGTTGTTTGGTCCATAAAGGGGGAATAATCAGCGTAGGCGGTTGCGGGACGCGGGCAACCGCCCCCTTGACGTCGCAGGGCCGCCATGTTTTTATAGAACAAAACAGGAACCTTAATAGGAGCGACCGATGGTCCGGCGGTCGACGCCGAAACAGCTACATGGCCGAGCGCTATTTCCCGGTCCGCGTGCGGATCGGGGCGCCAGCCTGCGGAATCGGATCGCAGCTCAACGCCATGCATGGGTGGCTCGATGCGGAATTCGGTTGCGATAGCTATTGGGTTGGTGCCGACGTCGGTCCTGGCCGTGAAGCGGCTCTTTTCTACTTCCTAGACGTTGTCACCGGGAAGGCGTTCGGCGACCGGTTCGCCATCGCGAGGCGTATTGTCCCGAGCGGTCGCCCAGAGGATCGTCCCTTCTGATGACCGATGCGCCGCATATCGGTCTTCATGCTGTGCGTCTCGGCGACCGGAAACGCACCGGCATCGGCTGGCTTGTCGTCGCCCAGGGCGCCGTGCGTGGAATCTTAAGCTCTGGCTCGGACGGAGAGGTTGTGCACGCCTTCGCTTGCGACCAACGGATCCTGCCGAAGGGCGGCCTGATGGTGTTTCGGGATTTAGACGAGGCTCATGCTTGGTTAGAACGATGTCTGCCTTGCGAGACAGGGACCGCGCGCTCTAGCAGTTCGACCCGGGCATTGGATGAGGACATTGAACCGAGAGCTTGCACGCGCGCTGACGCCGAGCGTGCCCTACTCGCCGCGGCCGTCGATTATTGTTGGAGCATCAGAAACCGAAGCCTCCCCGATCATGGGCCTCTGCGGCAGCTCTGGAAAGCCTTCGTAGACCTTCGCCGACTCGCCAGGGTCGCGCCAAGGATCGCACATTGAGCGGCAAGCGAACGAGGTCAACGCCTCGAAACGACGACATGGAGGCCATTTACGCCCGCATCGAACGATGGGCGTTCGTGCGGCTGAAGGAACCCAGCCGCTCTGCGACGATCCACATCGTCGGATACATTCTCGAACACAAGCGGCTCATCGAAGATTTCGCTCAACCCTACATCGGCAGCAGCCTGCGGGAGATCGACCTTGCGCACAGCGTCTGCCGTAATCGCCGCGGCCGGCGTATCGCGCTGGTCGGCGATCCATTGGCGCCTGGCGAACTCCCCGGCGACATTTGCGCGATGTTGGAGAGAGCCGCAGAAGAGTGGAACGTCCACGATGACGCGACCTGGGAGCGTGTCGAGCTGACAGAGGCAGCAATCGATGAAACTTGATCGTCGTTACGCGAGTGTTCGATGCTTGGCATGCAATGCCGTGCTGGTGAGCTGGAACAGCCACGACTGCAAGATCTGCGGCTGCCCGCAGGAAACGCTAGTGGATGGCGGGCCCAGTTATCTTCGATTTGCTGGCGCTGACCTTGCCCGTGTCGATGTGCTGGTCAATCCAGACTGGCCCCGAAGCGTTCGGCTTGACCTCCTGCAGGAGGCGCTGCGCTTGGCGCGTCAACTCGGGTGCTGGTTCGAGCCGAACGAGCAGGCGAGCGATGCCGCGGTTGCCCGCGTCGTCCTGTGGTTGCGTGGATGCTGCGCAGCGGCGCGGGGCACCCCCCAAACGCTCCGGGAAGCCCTCGTTGCTGCCGGAGAATGGCCACCGGCGCCCCGCGAAGGGCCTCGGCCAGCAATGGTCAAGCCGTTGACGCACAGCAAGCGGGCGGAATGAGGCTCGAGGTGGGCCAACGTGGCAGTGCACATCGCGAAGCGGAGCCGCGATGACGGTAAAACTTCTACTTCCTCAGGCACTCGACGCGATCATCACGAGAGATCGCGATCTCTACCAGATCAGCTTCGCGACCGCGGACGAGATCGCCGCGCTGGCGTGCTCCATTGATGCCGCGCTGCGCGGCGACAATCAGGATGAGAGCGTTCTCACCCAGATTGTCGCGCTATCGCCGCGCCCGGCACTGAAAAGGACACGCTCGAGAATTGGTGGCTGATCGCACTCCGCGACCGGCGCTCCCGAAAAGCGTTGCTCACGCTACTCGGTAAGGCCACACGGCGGTGTGCGACGCTCTGCACTTCCGACGTGCGCGGCATTGATCGCGAACGTCAGCTTGCGCGCACGAGAAATTCGATTTAGAGCGTTTCACGGCTTAGGTGAATCGGGAGGGATTCCCGGGAGGGTGATTTTGTGATTCAAGATGCTGGCTGGAGAGGAGGCCAGCATCGGATGACGCGACCTCTGTCGATGGATCTACGCGAGCGTGTGATAGCGGCGGTTTTGGCTGGGGAGAGTTGCCGGGCTGTTGCGAGCCGGTTCGGTGTCGCCGTCTCGTCGGTTGTGAAGTGGTCTCAGCGCCATCGGGCGACCGGCTCGGTAGCGCCGGGCAAGATGGGCGGGCACCGCCGGCCGATCCTTGAGCCGCATCGCGCCTTCATCCTGGAGCGGATCGCTGAGAAGCCGCACCTGACGCTGCACCGGCTGAAGGACGAGCTGGCGGCGCGCGGCGTCAGTGTCTCGCACAATGCGGTCTGGCTGTTCCTGCGGCGCGAAGGTCTGCGGTTCAAAAAAAACCCTGCTCGCCCTTGAACAAGCCCGAGCCGATATCGCGCGACGACGTCAGCGATGGCGATCCTGGCAGGCGGGGCTCGACCCGCAGCATCTGGTCTTCATCGACGAGACGTGGATCAAGACCAACATGGCCCCCTTGCGCGGCTGGGGGCCAAAGGGCAAGCGCCTGCGCAGCTTTGCGCCGCACGGCCACTGGCGAACGTTGACCTTCCTCGGCGCCTTGCGCTGCGACCAGCTCACCGCGCCTTGTGTCTTCGACGGGCCGATCAACGGCCGATCCTTCCGCGCCTATGTGGAGCAACAGCTCCTGCCGGTGCTTAAGCCCGGCGACATCGTGATCATGGACAATCTCGGCTCCCACAAGGCAGCCGCCATCCGGCAAATGATCCACGCCGCCGGCGCCAGGCTCTGGTACCTGCCGCCTTACTCCCCCGATCTCAACCCGATCGAGCAGACCTTCGCCAAGATCAAGCACTGGATGCGCCTCGCCCAGAAGTGCACCATCGATGACACTTGGCGCCACATCGGACACCTCGTTGCGACACTCCAACCCAACGAGTGCGCCAACTACTTCGTCAACGCCGGCTACGCTTCCGTCAAATTATGAAACGCTCTAGCGCCTGGGTGAGGCTGGCCGCGGCGAGCCGTCGCTGGAGCAGATCATGCATCTATGCGCCGCGCTCCATGCGTAGGGCCTTGGGCGGCCCGGGCATCACGAGTTAGACGCCGACTACCGTGATCTGCTGGACGAAATTATCGGCGAGAAGGAATGGCAAGTGGCGAGATTGGAGGACTTGTTGAACCTGGGGCCGGGGTGCTGACTGAGGGGCCGTACCATTGCGACGGCCAACCTACGGCCGCCGGATAAGCGACGAGGCGCGCTGTCCCGTCCGGCCTGCTTGCAGAACGAAAAATTTACGCTGTCCTGCATCGTTTCCGCTCTGCTCGCCAATTACGCAGAGCCGGACCGAGATGTCGACCAAGAAGGCGCCGAAGAAAAAGGCAAAGAAGCGCACCCGGCGGATACGCAAGATTTGGCCGATAGACGGTCTGCTGCTGGGGGTGCCGCCGCTGATTGCCGGGCTCATCCCGAGCTCGACCCTGATTACCGCGAACTGCTGGACGAGATTATCGGCGAGAAGGAATCTCGCGCGGACCTGGACCTAGAAAGGCGCGGATCTGCGCATCGAGGCGCCGGGCCAGTCGCGCAAGCGGTCGATCTTCGGGGCCTTCGACTGGCGCACGAAGCAGCTGGTGGTCTCGACGGCCGAGCGCAAGCGCTCGGCCGAGTTCATCGCCTTCCTGGAGCGCCTCGACGCCGTCTACGCCAAGGGCCGCCGGCGACTGCGCCTGGTGCTGGACAATGGACCGATCCACGCCAGCAAGGCCTCGACGGCGGCGCTCGCCGCGAGGCCCTGGATCGAGGTCGTCTGGCTGCCGAAATACGCGCCCGAGCTCAATTTACTTCCGGCTCCGGTCCGATGGCGGCGTCAAACCGGAGCCTCCATTCCGGTCAACGAATTGCTTACCTCTGCCGTTCATAAGGGCATGCGGAGCGGTGGTCATCTGATGGTCGCTTGTAGCAAGCCATTGAGACCATCCGTGGGAAGTGCGCACGAGAGTCAGGAAAGAAAAGAATGAATCTGAAGAGTTTCGTGATCAAGTCGCAGCGTCGACAGTTTCGCCCGGTTGTGACGCCCGCGCATCGGTGTCGCGTCGTAACCGGGGCAAGCGTGAGCATCGTGAACAGCCACTCGAATGCCTGATCAATCGAGCGGTCGCGCTTCTGCAGCGCGATTCTGCTCTGAAGGAGTCAAGTCACATGACTACGTTCACATCGGCCACCCAAAACACTCACCACATGGAACCGACGGCTAAGCCGAGAAGTCGCCGGCGTAAGCTGCGGCCCATGATTGGATGCATCATCGAGAGAATTAGAACGTCCTACTTAGCACCGAGCCAAATCACAAACGCCGAACTCCATCGATTGATCAAAGGCCACGTCAAACACGAAAACGCGCGTCGCGGAGAGGGCGACCAGCTGTCCGAGCCGCACTCCGACACGGTGCGATGCCGCATCACAAACAACGACGATCCGCATGAGGCGATGAAGAGCCGCGAGTGGCCCGAAGTGGCCGACCAGCACTTTCGAATTGTAAGCTGCGATCCCACCTGCGATCGCCCGCTTCAGAGGGCGCTGATAGACTGCACGCGACTGGACGTGTTGATCATCGACCCGTTGGATGGGCGGTCGATTCGACCTTGGCTGACGCTCGAGGTGGACGCGGACTCCCGTTGCGTCCTCAAGTTCCATCTTGGGCTTGCACCGCCAAGCGGTGAGATCACCGACCACCCACTGGCGAAGCCCTACTACAAGGGCCTAGTCGAACGAGTGTTTCGAACGCTCGAACAGCGTTTGACTCATATGCTTCCTGGCAGGATCCGTTCCAACAACCAGGAGCTGGGCGAGTACGACCCGATCAAAGCAGCCCCTATCACTTATGAGCAGTTGCTCGAGGCTCTCCGCATTTGCATCCACGACTTAAACAACGCGCATCATCGCGAACTCGCCAACACGCCGCTAAGTGCCTGGGTTCGAGGCACTGAGAAGAACTCGATCGAGCCGCCGCCGTCTGATGAGGAACGGCCTTGAAAGGGCGCATCAGGGTAATCAGGCGGACGTGCTCTCGTTGGGCCGGCCCTACTGGAATTGGTCAGGAACTGATGGCATTGCCATTTCGCGCTCCATGTGGTGGAGGGCGACATGCGCAAACGTTAGCGAGAGCGACGTGCGCGTTTGCGCACCTCTCCCTCTTCGTCGCTCCGCTTGAGCAGTCGGACGCCTGCACCACCCCCGTTCTCGGCGATGAACCGGACGCCGGATTTCTCCAACATTTGCTGAATTGCCTTCAGGTTTGCGGAAATGGGCCGCCGTTCTCCAGCCTCGAAATGCGCGATGGTCCGCAGACTGACGCCACTGACCTTGGCCACCTCGGCCTGGGTTAGGCCGAGCAAGCCCCGCGCGGCCCTGCACTGAGCGGGCGTGATAATCGTCATGCTTAACAGTGACCAGCGTGCAGAAAATCGGCAAGCACTTTTTTGTTGCGTATTTTGTGCCCATGTGCATATTTTATGCATCTCAGAGACAAAGAACTATCGCTTGCGCGCGTCCAGTTCCGATTTCTAGCGAACTTAGGAGTTTGTAGCCTTGTATCCCTCGTTCCACCAGTTCGGCCGCTGTCACGGCCCGCTCGGGCATGTGGCTGACCTCTTGGTGCCGGCGACGTCCGGCCTGCGGTGCGTGCAACCGTGAGCGCGCCAGGTCATTCCGATCAATTCGGACGTGGGCCCGGGATCCGGGCAAGCATGGTTCCGGAACTCATGGGCATGCACGATGTGCCGGCTCGCGAGTTCGTCAAAAAATCCGCTGTCCGGCCCACCGGCTACTTCGCAAGCCACAAGTCACAGGCGATGCTGCAGTTCGAATCGCAGCTCGAGCGTGATTTTCTTTACGTCACTGAAGTGCTCGCAAGCGTATTGAGCGTGTCCTCGCAGCCGATCACGCTCAGGTATCGCCTGAATGGCCGGTGGCGCTACTACACGCCCGACTTCCTGGTCACGACCCGCCGGCGCCGTGTCATCGTTGAAGTTAAGCCCGCGAATAAGCTCGACGACGAGTGGTTGACGAAGGAGCAGATCTTTCAACGTCACTTCGCGGACCACGAGGAAGAGTATCGGATCGTAACCGACGAGTGGATCCGCCGCGAGCCCCGTTTGTCCAATGTCCGCCTCGTGCGGGCCGAGCGTTATCGCCGCGTGCCGCCTGAATTCTTTATGGCACTTTGCACGTTGCTCGCTGGGGATAAAAGCCTTCCCATCCAATCCGTGCTCGAGCAAACCCGAGACGTCGGGTCCGATATGGCCGTGCGTTGGGTCCGCGCTCTCATATATTACGGCGCGCTCGGCGTTGACCTCGACGAACCAATCACAGAGCGCAGTGTGCTTCATTTGATGAAAAGTGGGGGTATGGAATGAGCAGCCAGCCCGCGCTGAACATCGTTCCTGGACAGAAGCTGCTGTTGTCCGGCGAAACGTTCACCGTCGACAAAATACGCGATGGTGTCTTGTACCTGGACGACGGCAAAACTCTGAAAAACATTCCGCTCGACGAAGTTCCAGCGGCGTTTGCGGACGGAATACTCTGTCGAGCCGCGCGGCGGGCTGAGATCAGCCCGATCATCGAAGAAATGCTGCGAGAAATTGAGGTGTCGCAGCTCACGCCCGCCGAGCAACAGGCTGCGCTGAGGATGCTCGAGTACGTGAATTTGTTGCGCGAGCAGCCACGGGGCCAGCGTTCAGGCGCCGCGCTGAAGATGGCGCTCGCCGAGAAGGCGCGAGAACTCGGGGATCCTAAACCGCCAATAGAGCGAACAGTCTACCTTAATAGAAGACGATTCGAGGGCACCGGCAACGACATTCGAGTTCTGGTGCCCAGGATTAGGCATCGAGGAAGCCGCCAGACGAACCTGCATCCCATTGTTGAAAGCATAATCGATGAGAGGATTAGCAAGTCCTACTTGGCGGCTAGCCAGATCAGCGTTGCCGAACTCCACCGGCTGATCGAAGACGACTTAAAACTCGAAAACGCTCGCCGCATGAAGGGCGACGCGCTGCCCATGCCGCATCCCGACACAGTGCGGCGTCGGATCGCGGCCAACTACGATCCCTACGAGGTGGTGAAGAGCCGCGAAGGTCCCAAAGCGGCGGACCAGCACTTTCGGATCGTAGGCCGCGGCCCGAACTACGATCGTCCGCTTCAGATGGCGCTTATCGACGCCACGCAGCTCGACCTGTTAATCATCGACCCCTTCGATGGGCGGCCGATCCGGCCCTGGCTGACGCTCGTCATCGACGCATACTCTCGTTGCGTCCTTGGGTTCTGCCTTAGCTTCGCGCCACCGAGCCGCGAAACCACCAACCAAGCGCTCCGTCATGCCTTTGGATTCAAGTCATACCTCAAGGAGAAATATCCCGCAGTCCGCTCGTCATATCCTTGCTTCGGTCTACCGCTAGAGATCGCGGGCGATAACGGTAGCGAGTTCAAGAACGGAGATACGCGTCTCGCACTCGCAAGTGTGGGCATTGACCCCAACTTTAACCCGGCCGGAAAGCCACATTACAAGGGAGCAATTGAACGCCTTTTCCGAACGCTCAATCAGCGTTTGACCCATATGCTGCCTGGCACCACCCGCTCTAACGTCCAGGAGCTGGGCGACTACGATCCGATAAAAGCAGCTCGTATTACCTACGCCGAGTTGCTTGAGGCCCTTCACATCTGCATCTGCGACATCTACCACAATACGCCGCACCGCGAGCTCGGCGACACACCTCTGAATGTTTGGCTTCGCGGGACCGAGAAGAACCCGATCGAGCCGCCGCCCTCAGATGAGGAGCTCTGCGTCCTACTCGGCAACACTGCAGTTGTGACTGTCCAACGAAATGGGATCACACTAGATCGCATCGTTTATAGCGCCAAATGGCTAACGCATCTGCGGGCATCCCCGGGCAAAGAAAAGAATATCCTCGTCCGCTACAATCCGTCTGATCTCTCGCGCATCTGGGTCTACGACTTTGTCGAGAAGCGCTATTTCCCCGTAGCAGCTGCCGAGGAGTGCCGCGAGTACACCGTCGGCCTCTCCTCATGGGAGCATGAGCAGGTGAAGAAGTCGCTCGCGCTGGATAGCCGCGACGACAAATACACGGGCAAGGCGCTCGCCGAGGCACGCAGGGATCTTCATCGGCGCTTCATCGAGCTACACCCGAAGGATCGCAAGGAGGCTCGAGTGCGTCGGCGCATTCTCGGAGAAAAAGCCGCGATGGAGCAAGCCGCGAAACCGGCGCGGCACGTCAGTAGTCAGATCCTCGATCGGATGGCCGCTGACGAGTTAGGTGCGTCGGACAAAGCAGTCGCCTCTCGAGAAACTACTGACGTGGAGGCGGTTGTCCGAACAATTTCCGAAATGGACACGCGCCCTGGCTTCGGTAGCCGAAAGCGTCCGAAGCGAGAAAGCCCTAGCGAGCCCACATCGACAGCGGAACCCGTCGCGGCACCGCGACCTAAAAAGGTCAAATGGTTGGACATGATCGGCGCCGCAATCGTCGCAGAGTAGGAAAGGAAGCACGTATATGAGTACCGACCCAGAAAAGATTCGCAAGAAGGCATGTCTCATCAGCGACATCATCGCCTATTCGCATTTCGATGAGGCGGGGAGAGCCCTGATGGATTTCCGTGACGTGCATCTTGAAAAGGTGCGTCAGGGTATTCCGGACGGACGCGCTCTCCTCCTGACCGGCCCTACAGGAAGCGGAAAGAGCACGATACTCACCGAGTTCAAACGCGAGCATCTGGCGCAGTTCGGAGATGCTTACCGGATTCTTAGCTTTGAACTGGTCGCTGATTGCACGCCGAAGCAGGTTGCCGTCGGTCTTGCATCGGCGATGGGAGATCCACTTGCTGCGAGGTCAACGCTGGCGCAGCTGCAGGTCCGTATTCCCCGGCTCGCCGCCGATCAAAATCTCTGCATGGTTGTCATGGACGAGTGCCAACACCTCTACAGCAAGACGAAAAACATCCAAAATGAGGATGCGGCAGACACGATCAAGGTGCTCATGGACCAGCTCCGGATTCCCTTCGTGATGGCGGGAATGCCCGAACTCCGTAGGATGGTCGACAGCAATCCTCAGCTGCACCGAAGGGTTAAGCGACGGGTCGAGCTAGACGCCTTCGATCTTACCGACCCCGATGACCTCAACATCTACCTTGAGGTGCTTCAGGAGATCGACAAAACCTTGCCGTTTAAGCGTTCATCCCGCCTTTCCGACCGCTCCATCGCAAACGCGATTCATAACTCAGCCAACGGCGTGTTTGGGTCGGTCAAAGATCTCGTGGCGCGCGCGGCCGAAATCGCACTGGACTGCGATGACCTTTGTATCGACGTCCGTCACCTCGCTACCGCTCATGATGAACTGGCGGCGGAAGACAAACGGAAGACGCCGAACCCATTCGAGCCGCTTGTCCGGAAGCTCAGGCCCTAACTCTAGCGTGACGATTAAAATGCATTCCGCACCTAAAATGCCAACCAAGCTCGCGCTGACGACTCCGTGCTACGAGGACGAGAGCTTCCTCGGATACTTGGCTCGAGTGTCAGAACTCAACGTTTCGACAGTGTCCGTTGTGACCCGTCTCGCAGGATGGAACTATCAACACGATTCCAAACTGGCCCGCATCACCAAGCAATCTGACGAAATCTGCACGCTCCTCGGACTTGATCAGCGACAATTCGATCTGCTGGCCATCCTTCCCAGCGGCACCGGTCGTCGACATCACTGGATCGGCTTTGGCGGCCAGGTCTTGCGTGGGTCGATGATCGATTTCAATCGGCCGAAATTCTGCGCCGCTTGTCTGAATGAGGCGCCGTACCGTCGTCGGCACTGGGATTTGTCCCTGTACACCGAATGTCATTTGCATCGTATTTCGATGCTGGACGCTTGTCCGTCGTGCAAAGCCCGGATTGCGTGGAACGTGGCGCTAGTTACCGCTTGCGGAAGGTGCGGCGAACGCCTTGCCGATGCGAATACGTCGGATGCGACGGAAGCCGCCCTGCACATGGCCACCCAAATCGCCCATGCCGCGCCCATTACCGAAAAACAGCTCGCTGTTTGGTTGGCTGATCAGAACTCTCCAAAGCTTGCAGAGATGTGCGATCTCATCACGTTCGCGGGCGGTTGGAAGCTGTTCGGAAAGAACGCCTCAATGAGCTTGCCGCGCATGTCCCTGTCGCAAAGGAGACGACTGCTCGAAGCGGCCCACTCGCTGGTTCACGGCGAAGAGGAAGTTGCCCGGACAGAATTCTTCTCCGCGCTGATGCGGAGGCCTGCCGATGGCACTTCAGCGAAGATGCGGGAAATCTTCCCCAAGTTCTACGCGGCGCTTTATTCGTATGAAGCGTCTCCCGGTCTTGAACCTTTGCGAGAGAGATTCGAGCACTTTGTGCGCCATGACAGCGGATTGGACCTCGCGACTATCGGCCAGAGGCATGCCGTGGCTCGAAATATGCCGGATGCGTATGTCGCGGTGGGCACCGCGAGCGTGGAGACTGGCATACCTCATAAAAAGCTTATGAGGGTAGCGGCTGCAAACGGGATCGCGGCGCGCAAGGTGAATGCGGCCGGAAAAGCGATAACTGTCATTTCGCGAGAACAGCTGCGTGATATCGCAGATATGCTGAAGAGTGAGAAAAAGTTTGATCCTCGCGCGCCTCTGGGAGAGCCCCTTGGGACAGGCGGTCGGGGGTACATAACGGTGCGCCAGTTCGGAGAACGCTGGGGACTCTCGAATGGGGCCGCCTGGAATTGTCTCAGACACGATGTCGTGCCCTATACCTCTATCAGCAAACGCGGGAAGATGATGATAAGCATCAAAGCAAACGCGGATTTCGAGCGTGGCCTCAAGAAAAATGTGGCACCCCGACCCGGTGTTCGTACCGTAAGCGCGAAGAGGGCTGTGCGCGGTCTGCTCACGGTCGGGTTCTCAACTGGAGAACTATTCCGAAGGCTTCTTTCCGGTGAACTGCAGCTGGCGGCAATTGACAAAACAAAAAAAGGACTGAACAGGCTCATCCTTTATGAAGACGACGTTTGCAACATTCGTCGGCTCTGCCGCCTAGCCAGCCGGGGCACGTTGATCGATACAGATGAGGCTGCTGCCCGACTCGAGACCGGGCCCGACCACGTCCTCAGCCTCTGCCGTCAGGGGCTTTTAACTCCTCATCGGCCCAGAGCGGGGCGCGGGAACCGCGTCCTTCTTGAGCCTTCGGAAGTCCAGAAGTTTGCGGAAACCTATATTTGCATAGCTGCGCTCTGGCGTAGGATTGGAAAGAGGCTGCGACCCCCTCGACTCGCGCAGCTTGGGCTTAATCCCGCCGTCAAGGCCAAGAAGGTACTTTTTTTCCTCCGAAAAGACCTTGAGGACTCGCTTATCAACTGTGACCGCGAGGGAATCACAGTTTCGGCGGTGGATTCGACCAACACCGTCCCCGCTTCCAAGGCGATGGCCGCGTAACTCCGCTCCTTGCGGCCTCGTAGCCGTATCGGCTGATCTGTTTTCGGCGGTCACGAAGACCGCCGCTACCTACCCGTCATATCTCCAGACCCGTAATCGAGGCTGCCGTTTTCAGCGCAGGCACCGGCATCCGCTGCTGGCCTTGTGCAAGCGATTCAAAAGTCGGATTTTGCATTGTTCCTGCCGGCAAGCGGCCGATTTTGAACCCTTCCGACCGACATATTTGAATCGTTCTGTCAGTCAAGTGGGCTACCGCCGCGGAAATAGACGCTTGTTTTGAATCGTTCTTTTGATTCTAACATCTCGCATTCTGGCGCTGAACAAAGATGCGCGGCTTCCTCGCGCCATTCAGGAATTGGCCGAATTGTCTTGCCGCCCGTTTTCACCGGACCGCTATGCCGCAATGTCCGCGTTTGAGATTGCGATGGGGAGAGCGTAAAACCTGAACCGATTGATGGCGGGACAACCAATTCTAGCTACGCCGGAATCGAACAGCCGAATGCGCGACGGTGTCGTCCAATCCATAAGAGGTTTTGCCTTCCTGACATTGGGCGGATGCCTCGTTCTTATTCACGCGCTGCTCGCGGCAAGTTCTTGGAGCAAGGCGGCCGCGTTTGGCGGCGCTGTGCAACTCAGCATCCTGGCGGCGCTCGTGTTCGCCCGATCATCTCAGCGGTACAAATGGTGGATGGCGTTGGCCACCACATCATTCTTTCTCCTCGTTGCCTTGTATTCAAACGAACATAGCATTCTCGCTGTGCCCGGAATTCCGCACGCCATCGCCTATATCTTGCTGTTGCTGTTGTTTGGATCATCGCTGCGGCCGGGGCGAGAGGCACTGATCACCGCGGGCGTGCGCAAGATCCTGGATCCCCTGCCGGCGAATTTAGTCGCTTATACGCGGAATGTAACTTGGGCTTGGTGTAGCTTCTTCGTCGCTCAATTGGCCGTTTCATTGTCTCTCTTCGTCTTTTTCCCGGCCGCGACGTGGTCGTTCTTCGTCAATTTTCTGAACCTCCCCTTGGTCGTATTGATGTTTGCTTGTGAGTATATCTATCGCGTCGCGTATGTACGAAATCGGCCGCGTTCGACGATTTCGGCCGTGATCCGGGCTTTCGCCTATACGGGAGCGGTACCTTCGAAGCCGACCGGTTTTGGCTCGTCGGCGCAGGACGACGGACAGCCATGAGCGACACACGCGGTCCCGATCAACGCATCGGCGTCAGAGCTTTTGCCTGGGCGCCGAGCATACGGTAAATGCGAGCGAAAATCCTGCACCACCTGGTCGATCTAGGCAAGCGCGTCGGATTGTCTTACCCTTAATTGAAGCCGATCTTTCATCGGATCCGTCTGAGGTAGGACATTGTCTGACAATTCTGCCGCTCTTCCCGAAGTACGCTGTGATGTTTTGGTCGTCGGCGGCGGCCCGGCCGGATCGACGATCGCCGCGTTATTGGCGGAGCGTGGCGATGACGTGGTGCTTCTGGAAAAGGACAAGCACCCGCGTTTCCATATCGGGGAGTCGTTGCTGCCGTTCAACCTGCCTATGTTCGAGAGGCTGGGCGTCAAAGAGGAGATGGAGAGGATCGGCATGCCCAAACACGGCGCCGAATTTGTCTCGATCTTCGATGAGAAGACTTCCGCTTTTGAATTCGCAAACGGCTGGGACAAGGGCTTCCCCTATGCCTATCAAGTGCGCCGGTCGGAATTCGACCACATTCTGCTGAAGAACGCGGCCGCAAAAGGGGCCAAGGTCAGCGAGGGAGTGAGAGTTACCGAGGTCGATTTTCCGCCCCAAGGCGGAGCGGTGGCGAGCGGATGCGATGCAGACGGGCGTGTGCGCCGCTGGCGCGCCAAATTCCTTGTCGATGCTTCGGGGCGAGACACGCTGCTGGCGAGCCGCTTCAACATCAAACATCGCAATCCCAAAAACAACAGCGCGGCGATATACGGCCACTTCACCGGCGCTCAACGCTCGTCGGGCAAGGCCGAAGGGAATATCATTCTTTTCTGGTTTGATTACGGCTGGTTCTGGTTCATTCCGCTCGCCGACGGCACGACCAGCGTCGGAGCGGTCTGCCAGCCCGCTTACGTCAAGTCTCGCAAAACCGATCTGCCCGAGTTCTTCATGGCCACCATCGCGTTGTGCGCTCCCCTCGCAAAGCGTCTGCAGAACGCTCAACTCGTTTCTCCGGTGACGGGCACCGGCAATTATTCGTATCGGTCGAAGCGCATGATGGGAAAAAGCTACATCATGGTGGGCGATGCCTACGCGTTCATCGACCCCATGTTTTCTACCGGCGTCTACGTTGCCATGAGCAGCGCGTTCCTCGGCGCCGATGTCGTGAGCGCGTGCCTGCACGAGCCGAAAAAGGCGGCGCGTGCCTTCAAGACTTTCGACGCCCAGGTTCGACGGGCGCTCGGCGCCTATTCCTGGTACATCCATCGGATCAACGCGCCGGCGCTGCGCAGGATGTTGTTGGTGTCGCGGAACCCGTTCCGGCTGCAGGAAGCGTTGTTGTCGCTACTCGCGGGAGACGTTTTCCGTCGCTCGCCGATTCACGCGCGGCTGATCGTTTTCAAGATAATTTATTTTCTTTCCGGTCTGCGCACCTTCAAATCAAGTTTTCGGGCTTGGAGAAAACGCAAGCGCGCCGTTCGAGCCGCTGCAAGCGAGGCCAGGTAAGATAGCCGCGGCGAATGCGACGCTTATCGCGGCAACAGGTTCTCCGGTCCAACATCGCGAACGCCTCCTGTACCCCGATAGGCAGCCACGGTCTCACGCGGTTGCTTGGCGGGCGGGTTGCGCGAACTGATTTCTCGGCCGGGGAACACCCAGATTCTCGCGCAGCGTGCGGCCTTCGTATTCGGTGCGGAACAGGCCGCGGCGTTGCAATTCCGGAATGACGTGGTCGACGAAATCGTCGAGCGCGCCCGGTAGATAGACCGGAAGGAAGATAAAACCGTCGGCGGCACGCCTCAAAAACCATTCCTCGAGCTGATCGGCGACCTGCGCGGGCGTGCCGCGGACCATGAAATGACCACGCGCGGCGGCAAAGCGCATGGCGAGGCCGCGAATCGTCAGATTCTCGCGCCGGGCGAGTTTCACGAGCGCGGGCGGATTGCTCATGCGGTTGTTGTTGCCTTGAAGATCCGGCATCGGCCCGTCGAACGGATAGGCCGCGAGGTCGACGCCACCCATCCGCTCCTTCAGAAGCTGCAATGCGGCCGCCGGACTGAGCAGCGACGCAAGCTGCTGGTACTTCTCTTCCGCCTCCTCGGCGGTGCGCCCGGTAAAGATCGCGACGCCCGGCAGGATCTTGAGGTCGTCGGGCGCGCGACCGAACTTGGCCAAGCGGCCTTTAACGTCCGCATAGAAAGCCTGCGCGTCTTCGAGCGTCGCTTGCGAGGTGAAGACGGCATCGGCGACCCGGGCCGAGACTTCTTTCGCCGGCTCGGACTTCCCCGCCTGGATCAGGATGGGATGACCCTGCGGCGGGCGGGCGAGGCTCAAGGGACCCTTGACCTGAAAATACTTGCCCTTGTGGTTCAGGATGTGAAGTTTCGAGGTATCGACATAGATGCCCGATTTCTTGTCTCGGAGAAACGCATCGTCTTCGTAGCTGTCCCAAAGGCCGCGCACGACGTCGGCAAATTCCTCGGCGATGTCGTAGCGGTCGCCATGCGCCGTATGCGTCTCTCGGCTGAAGTTGAGCGCGTCCTCCGCGTTGGCGCCGGTCACGAAGTTCCAGCCCGCCCGGCCGCTGCTCAGGTGGTCGAGCGAGGCAAATTTGCGCGCCACGTGATAGGGCTCGTTATAGGTCGTGTGGCAGGTCGCGGCCAATCCGATACGGCTGGTGACGGCCGCAAGCGCCGAAAGCTGCGCCCGTTCATCGTGCCGAGCCGGGAAACGATCGAAGGGTCTCTTTGTCCATTCTTGGATGGCTGCATCCTCATGGCGTGCGGGTTTTGAGTTTGCGGCCGGGATACCTATCAATGAACCATCATGTTGACCAGAAACAGGCAGATGCCCGGGAACGCGACCAGCAGGCCGAGTTTCACGAAATCCGCAAGGACGTAGGGAAAGACGCCCTTGTAGATCGTCCACATCGGCACGTCAGGCGTCACGCTTTTCAGCACGAACACGTTGATGCCCAGCGGCGGATGGATCAGCCCGGTCTCGACCACGGCGAGCTGGATGATGCCCCACCATACCAGGTCGTAGCCCATGTTCAGGATCAGCGGCGTGACGATCGGCACGGTGATGACCATCACCGCGAATGATTCCATGAGCGAGCCGAGGATCAGGAAGAACGCCAAGAGCATGCTCATGATGGCCCAGTTCGCCCAGTGCAGGCTGCCCACCCAATCGGTCGCAATCTGGGTCAGCGCCGAGACCGCGACGAAGAACGAGAAGGTCTGCGCGCCGAAGATCAGCCCGTAGATCATGGCCGTGATCGCCGTCACCTCGGCCATCACGCGCCAGAATGCCCCGCCCTTCAGCTTGCCCCGGTGCAAGGCGGCGAGGAACGCGCCGAACGCGCCAACCGCAGCCGACTCGGTGTCGGTGAAGATGCCCATATAGAGCCCACCCATCACCACGAGGAACAAGGCGCCAACCGCACGGCATTTCCATAGCTCCTTGCCGATCTCGTGCATGCCGGTGCGCGTCGATTCCGGGCACGACTTGGGCGCGATGCGGACGTACAGCCATACGGTCACGCAATAGAGCAGGACGCTGAGCAATGCGGGTCCAAAGGCCCCCATGAACAGCTGACCGACCGAGGCTTCGGTCAAAAGCGCGAACACGATCAACGGGCCGGAGGGCGGCACCAGCGCGCCCAAGGTGCCGCCCGCGGCGACGACACCGGTAGCGAGCGCCGGCGAGTAGCCGCGCGCGCGCATCTCGGGCACCGCCACCTTGCCGATCAGCGAGGCCGTGGCGATCGAGGAACTGGTGAGAGCGCCGAACCCCGCGCAGCCCACGACGGTGGCATAGGCGAGGCCGCCGCGCAGCCGGCCGAGGATCGTGTGCGCCAGATTGTACACGTCCGTCGCCATTCCGGCGGTGGCGGCGAAGCTCCCCATCATCAGGAAGAGCGGCAGCGTGCCGACCTGGCTGTTGGTCAGGAACCCTTCCACCGTGGTGGCGAAGGCGCTGAGCGCCGGATCGAAGCCGATGAGCAGCGCCGAACCGACCAGCCCGACGAGCCCCATCCCGGCGGCGAGCGGCACCAGCCCGAGCATGAACAGCCAAAGGCACAGAAAGGCGTACAACACCTCGAGCCCGATATGGTTCTGCGCCCAGCCCGATACGTCGTGCAGATTAACAGCGACATAAATGGCGAGCGCGATCGCCGCGATCCCGGTGCCCAGAGTGATCTTCGTGAATATCGGGTGCGTCGCCTCACCGGGAAGCGGGCCGGGAAGTGCAATTGCTCGGCGGAACTGGTTGAGCATGACGATGATTTGCACCAAGGAGCCGATGGCGAGCAACGCGGCCACGGCGTAGATGAACGGCGCCTCGGGTAGCCCGAGCATGACCGTGCCGCGCCCTTGGCTGGCGAGCTGGCCTGCGTAGACATAGATCTGCCAACTCAGCACTGTGAAGAAGGTGAGCAGAAACAATCCGCCCACCGCGTCGAGCCACATCCCGAGCCGTCGTGTCATGAAGCGGCTCAAAAGATCGATCCGCAGATTGACCTTGTTGGCCACGCCCGCCGGAACGGTGGCCGATATCGCCACCGCGAACAGCATTCCGACGAGCTCGTTCAGCGCCGGGAACGGCGAGTTGAACAGCCAGCGCATCAACACATCGAGCACGGTCGCCCCCGCGGCGGTCAGCATCCCGGCAACGCCAAGGGACGCGATGGGCCGCGTCGCCACCACGCAGAAGCGTTCCAGCCGATCGAGGAGCGGCCGCTGCGATACGGCTTCCTCCGCCTGTGCGACGTGTTCCATCAACGGCCTCCCATGCTACGCGTTCGAGCGATCACGGTTCTTGATTGACGAAGTCGATCGGGCGACCCTGCGAGCCGGCCTTTCGACACCCTCGACGCCATTTTGGAACTAACGCCTCCGACGAGCTTGGGCAACTGGTTTTCGCCCTTCGAGCGGCGCCCTGTCTTCGTGGCGGCGGCGACGCGCCCGACTCCGTTCGCGTCGCGCGCTTCGACGGGCTCGGCATGAGGACCTCGTTTTTCAGCCTCATCCAGCGCTTGTCGAAGGATGAGGAAGCCGAAACGGAGACGGTACACGCCGCCTCTTTGGTTTGACAGACGCGGTCGGAGAGGCTAGCGATAAAATACAGGCGTTAAGGCGCCGCACCGAACGTGCCGGACCACGGCCGCGGAAGGATACGACAATGAACCAGGGAGAAATCGGATGATCCGCCACACTTTGCCCTTCCTCGCGGCCGCGACGGCGATCACGGCCATTTCCGCTGCGGCCTTTGCCGCCGAGCCGATCCTGCTGAAATACGGCGATCCCGGACCGCCGACGGCCTCGATCCACACCCAACTGATCAAGCCGTGGTCGGAAAAGGTGAACAAGGAGAGCGCCGGCACCCTCAACGTGCAGGTGTATGTCGGCTATTCCCTCGTGAACATGCGGAACACGCTCGATCGCGTGCAGAACGGCGTCGCCGACCTCGCCTTCTGCATTTTGGGGCCGGTGTCGTCGCAATTCCCAAAGACGCTGGTCGCCACCTTGCCCTTCGAGGCCCGGAACGCGCATGAGGCCGGGCTCGCGTTGCAGCGCCTTTACGACAAGGGCGTCATCGCCGACGAGTGGACGAAGGTGAAGCCGATCGCCTTCGGCGACTTTGCCAACCTTACCTATCACACCGTGCCGATGGTCAAGACCCTGGACGATCTCAAAGGGCTTAAGATCAGCGTGCAGGGCCGCATCGCCGGCCAGACCCTGGAAGCCCTCGGCGGCACGCCAATTTCGCTGCCGATCAACGAAGTCTACCAAGCGCTGCAGCGCGGCACGATCGAGGGCACCGCGATCGGCTGGCCCGCCGACGTCGACTTCAAGCTGACCGAAATCGCCAAGCACCATCTGCTCGAATTGCTCGGCGGCGCGTCGGCGATCATGATCATGAACAACAAGACTTACGCGCAACTGTCGGGCAAGGCGAAACAGGTGATCGACGCCAATATCGGCACCGGATACACCAACTGGTTCAACAAGGTGATCGACGACACCGAGCACCGCAACATCGACAAGGTCGAGCACGCGATGAAGGATCAGACGGTGACCAAGCTCACCAACGCGCAGCGCGCGATCTGGGAGGCACGGATCCAGCCGGTCATCGCCGATTGGGAGAAGAAGACGCCCGACGGCGCGCATGTGTTGGCTGCGTTCCGCAAGGAGATCGCCGCCATCCGCGCCGGGTCGTGATCGCGCCCGCAATCGCGGCCGCGCCGGTCGACGTGATGTGCGGGCACTGATCCGACGACGAGGATCGACCGCGGAGGCCGCGGCTATTTCTTCGTCAGCTTGGCAACTTCTTCGCGGTAGGCGGCGAGCACCGCGGCGCCGTTGGGCGTGCGCTTGGTCCAATCTTCAACCACCGCGTCGACGCGCTCCTTCCACTTTGCTTGTTCGGCGGCGGACAGCTGCGCGACGGTCTGGCCCTTGGTCTTGCCGACTAGGGTGCTCTCAGCCTCGTCGGCATGGTCGAGAATCTTGCCGATCGCGGTTGCCCAGGGACCGCCGGATGCCCGGTCGATGATGGCGCGGTCTTTCTCGGGCAGCTTCTCGTAGCTCTTGTTGCTCATCATTATGAAGGTGACTTCGCCCCCCAGCGGAACCTCGAGGTGGTAATTCGTCACCTCGGGCAGCCGGTAACTCCGGGTTGCCGGCCAACCGATAACCGAGCCATCGACGACGCCACGGTTGAGGCTCTCATACAGGTCGGTGACGGCGAGCGTGATCGGGGCGACCCCCAGCCGCTGCATCGTGTCCGACATCAGCCGGCTCTGGACGCTGAGCTTCAGGCCGCCGATGTCGGCGAGCGACTGGACCGGTTTGTTGGTGTGGATGACGACGTTCGGAAACACCATGAGGGTGAGCGGCTTGACCAGCTTCCACTCATCGGCGAGGAGCCCGCGCTCATAGACGTGCCACAGGGCGACCGTGCCGATCGAAGCGTCGGGCGTTTCGAAGGGCAGCGAGGCAACCGATGTCTGCGGGAACTGTCGCGACAGCGGCCCGAGGAGGGCGAAGGCGATGTCGGCGACGCCGTTCAACACGCGGTCGTAGATCTGCGGAAAATGGCCGAGCGCCGGGCCGGAAAAGAGCTGTACGCGGAGCGTGCCGCCTGCCTCTTTGTTCACCTTGGTGACCCACGGCTCGATGATCTGCGTCGAGACGTCGCCGGTGGGCGAGCCCGGATTGCCGAATTTCAGCGTGATCGGCTCGGCGGCGCGTCCGGCGAGCGGCGCAGCGGCGATGGCGATCGCGGTGAGAAGGCCGGCGAAGATGCGGTGGTTCATTTTTGCGCTCCGTTCCTGCGTGCCGGCTCGGCCGGCCCGATACATGACATGCGAAGGGCGGTACCGAACGCCGCCCTTGCTACCCCCTCGTCACACGATAGATCTTCGCGGACTTCTTTACGGGAGATCATTAGCATGGCCTAATGGATAGGCAAGCGGCTTTGCGATCCACAGGCGCTTGCTCGGACCAGCTCGGTAGAATCTTGAACCGCGCCGCGCTGCTTTGAACTAGCATCCTATTCGAACGCCTTGACAGGCCGATCCCGGATCGTCCAATGCGAGGCCAAGAATCTCGGCGGGCCCACGAATTGATGAGCAAGTTTGACGCGGATCCATTCAAGAGCAAAGCAATGCGAATTTTTTCCTATCTCAGCGTCGGAGCCGCACATGTCGGGGTCACGACAGGGCCGGATAGCTTCGTCGCTCTCGATGAAGCGGCTCCCGAATTGCCCCATAGCCTGCGTGCCATTCTCGAGCTGCCCGACGGGCTTTCGCGGATCCGGAATGCCGTCGCCGGCAAAAGCGCCCATCATGCGTTGCGCGGCGTCGAATTTCTTCCCGTCATCGTCGATCCGCATGCGACCTGGGCGCTTGCGCTCAATTTCAAGACTCATATCGAGGAAACCGGGCTCTCCACCTCGCGCGAGTTTCCGCATCTTTTCATCCGTACGCCGGCCTCGCTCGTCGGGCACGGCCAGCCGCTCTTGTGCCCCTCGCCCGAAGTCGCCAAGGAATTCGATTACGAGGGCGAACTTGCCGTCATCATCGGCAAAGGAGGGAGACACATCCCGCTGGAAAAGGCTTTCGACCACATCGCGGGCTTTACTTGCTTCAATGAGGGTTCGGTGCGCGAATACCAGCGCCATAACCGCAATTTCGGCCTCGGCAAGAATTTCGAAAAATCCGGCAGCATCGGTCCGTGGCTCATGACGGCCGATGAGTTCGGGGATCCGCAGTCGCAACGCGTGATCACGCGCTTGAACGGCATCGAGCGGCAGAATGCGCCGCTTTCCGACATGCTCTTTCCTGTCGAGCGCGTCATTCAATATCTTTCGACCGGCTACACCTTGCGGCCGGGCGACGTCATTGCGATGGGAACGCCGGGGGCCTTGCCGCCGCGTCCCGGCGAAAAGCTCGAGCCGGTCGGCCGCCACAAGATCGTCGGGCAAGTCAACATGAAACCCGGCGATCGCGTCGAAGTCGAGATCACGGGGCTCGGCGTTCTGTCCAATCCTATCGTCGCCGACGAGCCGGCGATTTATCGCCCGGAATAGCTGCCCCAATCCGGATGTTCTCGCGCGGGTTCCCGGATGAGCATCGGCGACCGCACCATCGCGAGGGGCGACCGGGCAAGGCCACATCGTTCTTCCGAATTGGGTTGGGACAGCGAGACAGAAATTGAATAAGCCGCTTGCGGATTGCAGCCCTTGACCGCGAGGGACCGGACATACAGTTTCAAGCCTCCTCCTTCTTCGCCCAAGAATCCCGCGGGACAGAGATAAAATGGTTGCAGACACACCGAACATCCTCCCTCTCCACGGTTTGCGCGTGCTCGAGCTGGGGCACATCGTGGCCGGGCCCGCGGCAGCCTTGATCCTCGCCGATCTCGGCGCCGACGTGATCAAGATCGAGCACCCCGACGGCGGTGACCAGGCGCGTCGCATGCCCGGCGCGGGGTCGGGCTACTATTACTTCAACCGCAACAAACGGAGCGTTGCCGTCGATCTGAAGTCACCTCAGGGCAAGGCTCTCTTTCGCACCCTGACACGGTCGGCCGATGTGTGCCTCGACAATTATGCGCCCGGCGCGCTCGACCGGCTCGGCTTGGGCTTCGACGTGCTTGCCGCGGAGAATCCCCGCCTCATCTACATGGCGATCAAGGGCTTCCTGCCCGGTCCCTATGAGCATCGCCCGTCGCTCGACGAATTGGCGCAGATGATGGGTGGTCTCGCCTACATGACCGGTCCGCCGGGGCGCCCGCTGCGCGCCGGTGCCTCGATCATCGATATCGGCGCCGCGACCTACGGCGTCATCGGTATTCTCGCGGCGCTGCATCGGCGCGCCGAGACCGGACATGGCGAGATGATTACCTCCGGCCTGTTCGAGACGAGTGTCTTTTGGGTGGGCCAATGGATGGCCCGCGCGGTGGCCACAGGCGAGCCCTCGCGCCCGATGGCCGAGATCGGTCAGTCGCTACGCATGGGGTGGGGAATTTTCCATTTGTTTCCGACCGCCGATAACGAGCAAGTGTTCATCGGCGTCACTTCCGATGCTCATTGGGAGCGGTTCTGCGCCACGTTCGGCCTGCCGGAGCTTTTCGCGGATGAAAGCCTCTCCACGAATCCGAAACGCGTCGCGGCACAGGAGTGGCTGCTGCCCAAGGTGCGCGAAGCCGTCTCCCGCTTTGGCAGCGCGGAGCTGCAGAAAAAACTCGAGCAGGCCAGCGTGCCCTACGCGCCATTGCGCCGGCCGGATCAACTGCTCGACGATCCGCACTTGAAAGAATCGGGACAGCTCCTGGCGGTGCCGATGGACGACGGGCGTATCGGCACCCTGCCAAAGCTGCCCTTCAGGAGCAGCGATTACGAATTCACCCTGAAGCGGCCGGCACCAAGGCTTGGCGAGCATACGCGCGAAGTCTTGGCGGAGGCGGGGCTCGACACGGCCCAGATCGATGCATTGCTGCAGGCTAAAGTCGTGTACGAATCCTAACCCACGAAATCGGGCCGCTTTTTTTTCGAGACAGCGGCCGAATGCGCCGTCATGCCTTTCGATCGTCCTGCGCTTAAGACTCCTGCGGAGACCCGCGCTGCGGCGCGCCATTCTCTCGCCGCCGCCTCTCTATTGCCCGACGGCTAATCCTCCGTGGGCTTGGGCCGTTGGACGACCGCTTCGTATTCGGTGACGACGACCATGCCGGGAACCGGTTCTTCTATCGTGTCGACAATGACGGTTTCGACCGGCCGAAGCGGCTTCGCTGTCTTTGCTTTCCGCTGCTTTCTCGGCGCCGCACGTTTCGCCTGTTTCGATGCGGCGGCCTTCGCCCGTGGCGGCGAACGTTTCTTCGATTTCGCTTTCGCCGCGGCGCGCGTCGTCGCATTTCGCCCCGACTTCGCTCGCTTGGCCGGCGCTTTGGCCCTCTTCGGCGAAGTTCGACGCCCTCGTTTGGCTTTCTTGCGTCGTGCCATGACATCGGTCTCCTTTGGCGGCCTGTATTCCTCCCGGAGAGTACTCCATCTGTCAAAAACCGAAAGCCGGAATAACCCGATCCGCAGATTGCCGGGCGCGTCCGAGACGGGGGGTGCCGCGCCACTGGATCATCATGCTCGCTTGCGCAATCCTTGATGCCGATCAGCGGCGGATCGCAGAGGCGTTCGCATGAGCGGCAAGATCTATATCGGCATCGGCGGCTGGACCTACGAGCCCTGGCGCCGGGTCTTCTATCCCGAGGGTCTGCCGCATAAGGCCGAACTCGCTTTCGCCAGCCGCCGCCTTTCTTCGATCGAGATCAACGGGACCTACTACTCGACCTTCAAGCCGGCGAGCTGGAGCAAATGGCGCGAGGAGACGCCGGAAGGCTTCGTTTTTTCGGTAAAGGCTTCGCGCTATTGCACCAATCGCAAGGACCTCGCCGGCGCCGGCGAGGCGATTGCCCGTTTCGTCGGCCAGGGGATGAGCGCGCTGCACGACCGGCTGGGGCCCATCGTCTGGCAATTCATGGGCACAAAGAAATTCGATGCCGAGGAGTTCGAGAGTTTTGTGAAGCTGTTGCCGCGCGAGATCGAGGGCTTGCCGCTGCGTCACGCCGTGGAAGTACGAAACCGCAGCTTCAAGGACCAACGTTTCTACGATCTTGCGCGCCGGTATAACCTCGCGCTCGTCTTTGCCGATGATGACGCGTTTCCGGCGATCGACGAGGCGACCGCGGACTTCACCTATGCGCGATTGATGCGTGGCAAGGATGAGATCGAGACCGGCTACGCCGCTGCGGCGCTCGATCTCTGGGCCGGGCGTGCCCGGGCCTGGGCGGAGCGGGGCGACACCTTCATCTATTTCATCGCGGGGGCCAAGCTGCGCGCGCCCGCGGCGGCCCAGGCCTTGATCGAGCGCGTTCGACCGGGATCGGCGCTCTAAAGGCGCCCCTTATCGGCCGGGGTCGCGCACATCCAGCAAGCCCTTGAAGACGGGGCCTCTCTTGCAGAAAATCTCCCCGTTCCTTACATTTATGTCATCAACTCGTTTCGGGTCGGCTTCGGTTCGGCGTTCCTCAAGGCCGGTCTCGTTTCCTTCCAGATCGCTGCTTGATCTGCCGCGCAAGGGCGTGGCGGCTTAAATTCCATGGAAGGACCCATAATGACGATCGGTACTGTTAAATGGTTCAACGCTGCCAAGGGCTTCGGCTTCATTCAGCCGGAAGACGGCTCGAAGGATGTGTTCGTTCACATCTCGGCGGTCGAGCGCTCGGGCATCGGCAACCTCCACGAGGGGCAGCGCGTGAGCTTCGAGGCGCAGCGTGATACCCGCACGGGCAAGGTCGCCGCGGCGAACCTCAAGAACGTCTGAGCACGGGGCGGGGCGGCCTTGGCCGCCCCGTTCGTATCGCGCCCGGTCTCCGGGCGCGATTTTCTTTCAACGGCCGGGCGCTTGACGCAAGCGGTCTCTTGCGGCCGGAAATTTTCCTCCTGCACGCCGCAGCGGGACGATCCTTTGAAGCGACCGATGATCCATCCTGCCGGCCCGTCGCGATGGCGTGGCCAGCGCTCGACCCGCAAGGTTCAAATCAGGATCTCGCGCGGAACCGGATGGCTGAGGAAATGGATCGGACTCGCGGTCAAGCCGTAGGCGCCGGACTGGAACACCACGACGAGATCGCCGATTTCCGCCCGCGGGAGCTCGACCTTGTCGGCGAGCAAATCGAGCGGCGTGCAGAGGCGACCGACGATGTTGACCGTCTCGCTCGGCTGCTCGTCCATCCGATTGCCGATCGCGACCGGATAGTTTCGCCGGATCACCTGGCCGAAATTTCCGGAAGCGGACAGATGGTGATGCAGACCGCCATCGGTAATGAGAAAAATTTGCCCGCGCGACGTCTTGCGGTCGATCACCCGCGTCACGTAGATCCCCGCCTCGCTCGCGATGTAGCGGCCGAGTTCGACGATGATCTGCGTGTCGGGGAGCGTCGGCCTGAGGCGCTTTTCGATGAGACGGCCCAGATTTTCGCCGACCGGCCGAATGTCAAGCGGCGTATCCTTGGCGAAATAGGGAACGCCGAATCCGCCGCCGATATTGAGGTGGCGAACGGGTCCCGGAGCATGCGCGGAGAGCGCGAGAGCCAGTTCGATCACGCGCCCTTGCGCTTCCTCGAGGATATCCGCCCGCAGATTCTGCGATCCCGCGAAAATGTGAAAGCCGGCGAAATCGAGTCCGAGCGTGCCGAGCTCGCGCAAAGTCTCGGGCACTTCTTCGGCGTCGATCCCGAATTGTTGTGCGCCGCCGCCCATGCGCATCCCCGAGCCTTTGACCTCGAAATCGGGATTGATCCGGACGGCGACCCGCGGCGATCGGCGCGCTTGCCGCGCCTGCGCGGCAATTCTCCGCATCTCGTTCGGCGACTCGATGTCGATGGTGATACCTGCGGCAATCCCTTGCGCGAGTTCGTCATCGGTCTTGCCCGGCCCGGCGAATGACACGCGGGACGGGCCCAGAGGCGTGTCGAGCGCGACGCTCATCTCCCCGGCGGAGGCGACGTCGAACCCATCGACTATGCTTGCCAGATATTGCACCAGCGCCGGCATGGGATTGGCTTTGATCGCGTAGTGCACGGCAACCCCGGCCGGAAGATGCCGCCGCAGATGGGCCATGCGATCGCTCAACAGCCGGCGATCGTAAGCGAAGAAGGGCGTTCCGCCGACGCGGTCAGCGAGGCGGCCGAGCGGCGTTCCGCCCAGCACGAGAGAGCCTTCCTCCACCGGGAAGGCCGCGATCGCCGGATGGACGCGTGCTGGCTTGCTCATGGGTCGTCCGCCGTGAACGCGTCGCGGAATTCGCCGGCCAAGGACTTCCGATCGATTTTCCCGTTCGGGCCGGAAGGCAGCGCTGGCTTTTCGACGATCAGCAATGGAACCATGTATTGCGGCATGTTGCGTCGACATTCCATCATCAGCGCGGCGACATCAAGCGCGCCTCCCGCCGGTGCCGTCGCCACGACGACGATTCCCTGGCCCAGCCTCGGGTGCTGCACGCCCAGCGCCGCGGCGGCGCCGACGAGACCGGTCGAATAGATGATTTCCTCGACCTCCGTCGGGCTTACGCGGTAGCCCGACGTCTTGATCATCTCGTCGCGCCGTCCGACGAAATAGAGAAATCCCTCCGCGTCGCGGCGGACGATATCGCCGGACCAGACCGCCATTTCGGGCAGGCAAAGCCCTTTGGCCGGATCAGGCATTGGTCGAAATCGTTCCGCCGTGCGCTCCGGATCGTTCCAATAGCCCATCGAGACCAATGCGCCCCGATGGACGAGTTCGCCCGCTTCGCCTGCGTCGCACGGCGTCCCGTCAGGACGCACGACCAATATTTCCGCGTTCGGAATAGCCTTGCCGATCGAATCGGGTCGGCGATCGACTTGTGCCGGATCGAGATAGGTCGAGCGGAACGCTTCGGTGAGGCCGTACATCAAATAGGGCTTCGCTCGGGGCAGCGCGGCGCGCAACCGATCGAGCGTGGCGCGGGGCATATGGCCGCCGGTATTGGCGAAATATCGCACAGAGCGGCTCGCGGCTTCGGGCCATGGCAATTCGCCGAGTTGAATCCAGAGGGGCGGCACGCCGGTCAGCCCCGTGATATTCTCTTCGGCGCAGGCCCGGATGACGTCACGCGGCAAGAGATAGTTGAGAAGCACGACCTTCGCGCCGACTGAAAACGCGGTCGTAATCTGGCTGAGACCGGCGTCGAAGCTGAGCGGCAGCACCGAAAGAATGCGATCCTCGACGGTATTCCCGAGATATTGACTGACGCTTCGCGCGCCCGCGACCAAATTGCGGTGGGAGAGGATAACACCCTTGGGGTTGCCCGTGCTCCCCGACGTATAAAGTATCGCCGCCATGTCCATATCGATGACGCGGCTGCGCTTGTCGGTCGCGGGGCCGTTCATGAGTTGATCCCATTGCACCATCTCGACGCTCGTTCGCGGCGCCTTGCCCTCGGTGCCGTCGACCAGCACGATCGAGGCGAGATCGGGACATTTTGCGGTCTCGTCAACAAGATCGGAAGCGCGCTGGCCCGACGTCACGAGAAGACGGACATTGCAGTCGCGCAAAATGTACCCGACCTGGCGTGGCTTCAAGATCGGATTGATCGGAACGAAGACGCATCCCGCCGCGGCCGCGCCGAACATGGCGACCACGAATTCGGCCCGTTTATCGAGATAGAGCGCGAGCCGCTCGCCGCGCTTCAGGCCCCATGAAGAGAAAGCCTGTGCGGCCCGCTCGACTTCTTCCCACAGCGAGCCGTAACTCAGCACGGAATGCCGGTGAGCGACCGCTTCGGAAGCCGGGTAACGCGATGCCGTGTCGCGCAATAGCTGATGCAGCAATTCGCTCATGACGCCGAAAATCGGGGGTGGCCGGGCATTACCTCACACTAATCCATTCATAATTAACACAAAATTGAAACCCAAGCGATTCCTGGCGAGGCGGTTCCTTCAAACTCGTCGGGGGCGCGCGCCGCCGAACGCCTCTTGTTTGACCGCGCGCCCTCCGAAAGCCATGGCACGCTCTAACGCGCCAATCCGTTGAGCGTGAGTATGATGCTCATCTTGTCGAGCTGGAGAGAGCGAAAAGTCGCCTCGATTGTGCTGACCCCGTTGCGCCAAAAATACGTCGCGTTGATCATGTCGCCATAGACGGTTGGAAAGCTCGACATCTGGTAGTCGGAGGTCGGACCGTAAGCGCGGCGCATTATCGTGATGATTTGCTGGAAGCGCTCGTTACTCACGCGCGCGATGATCTCCGCCAGTCGCGGCTCGCCACCCGGCTTTTCCGGATAGAAAAGAAGATACGGCTGAACGGACTCGCCGAAAATTTCCATCGTTCCGGCAAGTGGCTGAAACTCGGTGTGTGCCCTTTCATAGAGCGCGCATCGTGTTTCGTCCGGATGCAGGACCGTGGCGAGAGGGTGCAGCAAGTCGATACCCGCAGAATCAGAATTGGACGAACAGATCAGCCGCAGCTTGCCGCGCGTCGGATCATCAAGAAACCCCAGTTTCCGGACCTCCGATAGGGGTGTTCCCAGGCGAATGTCATGCAGAGAATAGGGACGAGCCGTCTGCTGGGCGTCGGCGCGCGCTATCGCTGAAATCGCCAACAGAGAAGACAGAAGAGCAGCTCGCCCAAACGCCAAAATCGCGATAACGGTAGAATCACTTCCGGAGCTTGTCGCGGAGCGCTTCGGCATCCTTGGCCTCGGTGAAATTGGTCCCTGAGGAGAGAGCTTCCTCGACGGCCGCACGGGCCTCTCGATCCCGGCCGAGCATATTGAAAGCGACGGCAAGACGGTATTTCATTCCCGGCGTCGCAAGCTTCGGTTCGCTCGTCGCTTGCTCGAGCAGCTTGAGACCCTCCTCGGGCTTGCCTTGCCGAAGCAGGATCCACCCGAGCGTGTCGTCGATGGTCGAAATATTCGGCGCGAGCCGATGCGCTTCTTGGGCCGTCGACAAGGCGCGCGAGTCGCCGGTCTGGAGATAGAGCCACGCCAGATCGTTCAGCAAGAGTGGATCATCAGGCTTTTCGGCCAGAAGCTTCTCGTGCTCGGCGATCGCTTCCTGGTAATGGCCCGTTGCGCCCAGAAGCCGGGCCAGCATGACATGAAGCCGACGGTCCCGCGGCGCATCCTGCGGCGCGGCGCGGAGCGTCGCGATGGCCGCGTCCGGCGCGCCCGTCGAGGCCTGCGCCTGCGCGAGTTCGAGCGTGGCGTCGATGCCGCCGCCCTTTGCAACGGCAGAGGACAGTGCGGCGAGGGCCGCCTGTGTCTGTCCCTGACTGAAAAGCAGCCTTCCCAACAGCAATTGGAGATGGAAATCAGCTGGATGAAGGCCGGCTTGGTCGCGAACGAAAGCGACAAAGCTGTCGATCTCCTTGTAGCGATTGGCAAATTCGAGTACCGCCGCTTGAATGGCAGGATCGTCTGGGCTCCGGTCGAGCGCCTTGCGCAGTGCCCCGCCGGCATTCTCGCGGTCCCCGGCGGTCACGTAGGCCTGAGCAAGCTGAAGTTGCGCGCTGGCCGCGCCGTCGGTCATGGCGACCAGCCTCTGGAAACTGATAATGGCGCTCTGTTGCTGTCGATTGGCGAGTTGCGCCTGACCCAGGACTGCGACCGATCGGGGGTCGTTGGCATCGATCCGGGTCAGTTCCGTCGCAATCGCAAGCGCCTTATCAGCCTCTTTGCGCTGGAGATACAGCGTGGCGAGAGTCAAGCGCGGCGCCGTCGCCGTGGGGGCGACCACTCGCGCGCGTTCGAGCCAAGTGATCTCGGCCTCCGTCATCTGTTGCTGGCGTTCGAGATCCGCGCGCGCGAGTATGATGTCGAGATTGTTCGGGTCTTTCTCGGCCGCGGCGTCGAGCGTGTCGCGCGCTTGCGATATTTTACCCTGGAGGCGGTAGGCGCCGGCAAGATCGAGTTGCGCGGCGACGAGCCCGGGATCCAGTTGGATGGCTTTTTCAAAGTAGCCGCGTGCGACGTCGACGCCGTCGCGGCGCAATGCGACAACGCCCAGCATCACCTGCGCCTCCGCGCTGCCATGCGAGGCGTCGCTGAAGCTTTTCGCGGCCGTCCACGCCGCGTCGATATTCTTCTGCTCCAGATAGTCGGCGATCAGAAGGGATACGGAGCTGGACGATAACGGTCCCATAGCGCGCGCGGCCTGAAGGGTGGCGACAGCGTCCGACAGATTGCCAAGCCGAGCCTGTTGAGCCGCCAACTCACTGAAGGCGTTTGGATCCGAGCTCGGCAATTTCGCAATCTGTGCCAGGATCGCCGCGGCGGCGCCGCGATCATTGCGCGCCGTATAGCAATCGGCGAGCATTGACAAGGTCATGCGGTCCTGACCGCGAACGCTCAGAACGCGCTTCAGGACATCGATGGCGACGTCGAAGTTTCCCCGCCGCATGAGGAGCGCGGCCCGCAAGGTCAGAGCCGAAGGTTCGTCCGGCGTCAATTGCAAAAGGCGATTGAGATTGAGTTCCGTTTGGCCCAATTCGCCTTGAACGAAATCGATCCGCGCGAGCAGGTAGAGCGCGGGCGGATATTGGTCGATGTTCTGAATGTTCTGCAGCGCCGTCTCTGCTTCCCGTAGATGTCCGTGCTCGGCCTTGATCGCGGCGTCGAGCAGATTCGCGACCGGGTGGTTAGGGTTTTGCTCGAGAAGCACGTTGATGTCGCGTTGTGCCGCGGTCTCGTCGACGCCGATGAGAAACAAGGCGCGCGCACGATGCGCGGGTTCGCTGTTCGGGGCCTGTTCAACCGCCTTGTCGAACGGAATGCGGGCGCCGGCGCGATTCCCTTGCCACAGGCGCACATAGCCCAAGAGAAGCCACGCGTCGGCCAAAGTCGGATCCTGCTGCGTCGCGTGCACCAGCAGCGCCTCGGCTTCCGCGTTCTTGCTTTCGATGGCGTAGACTTGCGCCAGTCCGGCGAGCGCAAGCGCGCCCTGGTTGCTGAGCGCGATGGCGTCCTGGAACGATTTCTCGGCTTCGCCAAATCGCTGCAGCCCCAAATAGGCGTAGCCGCGTGCGCTCCGGACGCGCGCTTCCAATGCTGCCGGTCGGCTACCCGGCTGAAACTCGTCGAGGAGCGCGCCGAGCTTCTCGCGCTTTACGAGGAGTTCGGCGAGGAAGGCGTCGGTCTGCTGCCCGGTCGTATCCATGCGCCGCGGCGGCCCTTCCGTCGCGCTCGGAGGCTTCGAGGTCCCCGACGCGTTGATCGATCTCGGCAGATTCGAAATAAGCGCGCGCATTGTTGGGGTCTTGCTGGATCGCGTTCTTGAGTTCGATCAGCGCGCCTTTCCAATCCGAGCGGTCCATGTAGTAATGCGCTTTGGCCACATAGCTGGCCGAGCGCTCCGCATCGGCGGCGAAGGCCGTCCCCGCCCATCCCAGAAGTATTAAGAAAGCAATGAATCGAATCATAATGAACGCAGACTTGCGATGCCGACTAAAAGTCGAAGTAGATCGAAAAGTCTAGCGCAAGCGGGACGTTTTTAACAGCGCGGGGACCCGCGCCGGCGCCGGAAGCAGGCAAGCATGATTCCGCCCGAGGCGAAGACCAGCAGAGTGGATGGCTCGGGAACGGAACGAGGACTGCCGACGATTGCCCCGATCTTGAAATCATCGTTGCGGGTGGGGTTCGTCAGGGATGCCACGACGATCAGATACTGTCCGGTGAGATTTCCGGGATTGATGTTGATGGTTCCGCCACTCGCACTCGAATAGTTAAGCTCGGTGAAGCCGTAGGTGCTGGTAAGGCTGCCGAGGGTCACGCCCGAGAGGCTCGAAAGCGAGGTCACGAGACTGTTGCCGCCGATGAAGACCGTGAAGTTCGCGGCACCGGACGCATATTGGGTCGTGCTGAAGGTATTCAGGACAATCTGCGAAACATCGAAATTGCTCGATGGCAGCTTGAACACCACCATGTCATAGACGCCCTGATTGTCGACCGTATGACCGGGGCTGTTGCCGACGTCCTCCACGTATTGCCCGACCGTTTTGCTGGTGACGCCGATTCCGTAGCCCGTGCCTTGGTAGACTTCGAGGTTCGCGGCCTGAAGCGTATTGGTCGAGCTTGTCATCGAGTTCGACGTAACGAAATAAGATGTCGCGTAAAGCGGCGTGCTCCCGCTCAGGAATTCGACCTGATTGCCGTAATAAATGTAAGGGTTGGTGCTAACGAGACCCTCATGCTGCAGCGTCCCGGTGACCGTCGTCGTGTAGCTGCCAGTGGTGTTCCAACTCGTCGCCGCGCGCGCGCCCGCGCATGGGAGAGCACCAAGAATGGTGAGGCAGATAAGAAGGCCAATCGTCCGAAAGTACATTGCAACCCACATAAGGCTCTAAGCGGCCGACCAAAGGAAGTACCGAAGCAAGAATGGGACCAAGCTAGCTCTCGGGCCTCAATCTTGGAGCTTCAAAGGCTTAGGAGAGGCCGGCGCACGAAGGATCAGCGCGATGTGTAAAGTCCACCAACATTGACTGTAAGATCATTCGACAAAAGGCCTTTTGGCGCTCCTCGGTCGCTGCCTCGCCATTCCGTTGCTTCGCTGCGGAACCTAACATGCAGCGCGGCGAAAGGGCGATTATTACTACGCCTCATCTTCCGAAGTGTGGGATCGCGCAAAATTATGGTTAATTTCTACCTGCCATGACTTTCTGTCTCGGCGTCGAACCCTCGCATCTCGTCCGCCATTTTATTAATCGGCGGGCGGCCTTAAAAACGCGCCCGTCAATTTGATCATCAATTTGCCGCGTGACGCTTAGGGTGGCGAAGAAACCGGCGCCTGCGGTGCGGGATGAAAAAGAGCCGGGGGGGGCCGCGCTACCGACCCATGGTGGCGCGATGACCGCCGAGATTCTCTGCTCAGCAGGGAATTAACAGGGAAGTTTTCGCGTTTGGGGGCATCACGAGCGCCGGGAGAGCGGCCGATCGCTCAGTGGCGGCACGCGCTTGCCGGCCGTTTCCCTAAGTGAGGCAGCAGGGAAGTTTCGAGGCGCAAGCAGGGAAACGAGATCGCCGATCAGGGATCGCAGGCAGCCGCGTTCCCCGGGGGCGCCGAGGCGCGGGTTTGGATGATGAGCGCCGTGATGAACGCCGACACCTCGGTCAAATTATCTTCACCGCTTTGCGGAGCCAGCGTCGCGCGGGTCGATTGGTGCTGGCGTGAGCCGCGGTGAGAACCTCGGGATCCGAATCGGCGACGACATGATCGATTTGACGGCGCGCGCTTTGGTCGGATCGCCTGCTTCAACGCCGCTTTCTATCTTACGCGCCGGCGCCGTTTGCGGCTTCCAGCGCGGCGAGCAGCGGCCCGAGATGCCGCTCGTAGTGACGCCAACGCCCGACCGATCGCGCGTAAAGCGGCTGCCTCACCTGCCAGCTGCTCGCCGTCGTGACGGTCCGCTGCGTGCGGTGGAAGTCGAGACAGGCCGGTTCCCATGTGAGACCGAGAAATGCGACAAGCCGCCGGCTCTCGCTCTCTAGATCGGCGACGAGCGCCTCGTAGGTGACATCGAGCATGCGCAGGGGCAGGACGCGACGCCAATGCGCCATCAGGCGTGCGGTTTCGCGATAGCGTTTGCCGCAATCGGCGAGGTCGTACGAGAACATAAGCTGGCCGGAGGCAAACTTCTGAAAGAAGCAGGACAGGGCAATATCTCGAGGATCTCGGTGGCAAAAGATGATCCGCGCCGAGGGAAAAAGAGTAGCGATGAGGCCGAGCTGGAAGACGTTGTCCGGAAGTTTGTCGACGACACGATCGGCGCCGCGACCCAGGGTTTGAAGGCGATCGAGATGCGTGTCGGCGAGCCGCCGGAGTTCGGTGCGCTGCCAGTGCGCGTGGACGGTACCGAGTTTGACGGCCAACTCGCCGATATCCTTGAGCTCGCCGGCGCCGAACACCCGCGAATGGCTGGCGGCGATCTGCTCGACCAGGCTCGTGGCCGAGCGCGGCATACCGACGATGAAGACGGGAAGCTCGGATGGGCTTCCCCATTCGGCAACCGAAGCAAAGAACGCGGGCGTGCAAGTGGCGATCGTTTCGTCCACCTGGCGGCGGAGCGCTTCGGCATCGAAGCGCTCGCCCGTCCTTGCTCGCAGTTCGCGGTAAGCGGCATTCGCCTTTGCGTAGGCGCCAAAGGCCGCATCGAACCGATCGACTTCGTCGAGCAACTTGCCGAGAGTGAAGCCCGCGATGACGCGCTCCTCGGTCGGCAGCTCCGCTCGATCGGCAAGAGCTGCGATGCGAGCGATCTCTTCATCGTCGGCGGCAAGCTGCTGGCAGGAGGCGAGGTTGCGAAAGGCGTCGGCGAAATCCGGGTTGATCGCAAGGGCGCGCCGGAACGCGTCGGCCGCGTCGTCAAATCGTCCCAATGCGCGCAAAGCGCGACCGAGATCGTTCCATGGCGCCGCCTCAGCGGGGGCCAAGGCGATCGCCGCGCGGTGGCTGTCCACGGCGCCCTCGGCATCGCCCGCGAGGCTCTGGCTGATTCCGAGGCCATAATGGGCACGCGCGAGGCCGGGCCGGATATCGATGGCGCGGCGATAGCAGGAAGCGGCCTCCTCGGGGCGCCTGAGGTCGATCAGCAGGTTGCCGAGATTGACATGGAGGTCGGCTCTTTCAGGGCTGAGGAGCACCGCCTGGCGCAGCGTCGCCTCGGCCGTTTCCAGTTGGCCCAGCGCCCGATAGACGTTGCCGAGATTGTTCAGCACGTCGGGATTACGAGGGTCGAGCTCGGCCGCCCGTTGGCAGCTTGCCAGCGCGGCGGCGAAATCCCCTTGTTCGCAAAGCAACAGGCCGAGATTGGTGTGGGCGGCGGCGAAGTCCGGCTGCAGCGCGATCGCCCGGCGATAGGCGGCGCCGGCTTCTTCGGGACGGCGCGCAGCGCGGTAGGCGTTGCCGAGATTCCCGTGCGCAAAGGCGAGTTCCGGGACGCGAGCGAGTGCCTGGCTGATCAGCTGGACCGCTCGGTCGGGGTGACCGCGCTCGAGCGCGAGGACGCCGAGGAGGTGTAGGGCATTGATATCGTCCGGTGTCTTTTGCAGGGCCTTGCGGCAGAGCGCCTCCGCCTTGTCCAATCGGCCGGCCGCGCGGTGCTCTGCCGCCGCAACGAGTTCTGCCGCCTGATCCTTCAGGCGCCGTCGCTCGGCGCGGTTACCGCCATTCACCATGCTGCCCCAGCCTGCTGCCTTGATCCGCGATTATCCCGGCAGCGCGCCTGGTGTGACAAGAGCCTCGAAATAGGCCTGAAACGGACAAGGGCGGCTGCGTCGCAGCCGCCCTTGCGGTAGCAGAACGGATTATAAGGCTGTCAAGCTTTGCGGCGACGACGCGCGAACCCAATCGCTGCCAAGGCGGCGCCGAACAACGAGAGCGTCGCCGGTTCTGGAACGGGGGTAAAGTCAAGCGTGATACCGGCCAAGCCGGTTGGCTCCTCAAGCGAGAAGTAGAACGACGCGCCAGGCGCCAAGCCGCCAACTAAATTTACAATCCCATTGCTGAGGTCTGTAATGCTGAAGCTGACGCCGTCCGGCGCGTAATCGTTCGTAACGTTTTGAGGAGAGCTCGAACAGGCGGCGCCGCCGAAGCGAGTGGTTTGACAGATGCCGTCGCCGTCGAAGTTGAAGATGAGGCTGCCAGAGATCGAAAACGCGTTCAGCGTCTGCGACGTGTTGTTCAGAATACCGACCAGGACGTCTTCCGAACCGTCATAATTGGGTACGCCCGACGGATTGCTCGAGCTCACGCTGCCGTTCGGCGCGATCGTCAACAGAATGTTACAGTCGGTGGCCCCATAACCAAACGTGTCCGTGATGACCGGGCAAACGCCGGCCTGAGCGGGTGTCGACGTCGCAGCCATCAACCCCATCGCACCGGCGCTTGCTGCCGCCAAGATGGCCGCGCCGGCGACGGATGAACGTAATTTGGATTTCAAGATGTGCCCCCCTTCGAAAATCGATATCGCGTCACAACGAACTCATCGTCATTGAGCAAATTTCGGGCCAAAAACATTAAATATTGAAAATCAGTGAGTTAGAGAAAAACCGATTGGGGCCCGGAAATAAAACTGTAAAGAATCCCGACAATCTCAAAAAATTTTGACAGCGCGCGTGATGCGCCGTGGGCTGACCTATCAGTGTCGATGACGTACTGCGCGGTTTCGCGCAAAAGCTACTCTTCAAGCATTAACCATAAATACGAACACGTTTTGCCCGTGGAACGATTCGCGCGGCGGCGGCGCCGAACGAGAACGTTTGGGCGAGCGGTAATGGAAATGCCGAGCATGACGATCGTAGCCAAGGCGGGGCAAGCGCTGGGGCGGGCGATACGCGAGCTCGCCGGCAAAGCCATTGGATTTCTGGTCTACCCTGACGGCCTCAGAAAAGTGCGGCTCGTATCGCGTTTCGACGACACGGAGCGAATGTCGGGCGCGAAACGAGAGGACGAAGTCGGGGCCGGATTTCGGACAAAACAAGAAACGCTCGTCTGTCGGCTTCCGCTGTGATGCGAGCATATCTCGCTATCGAGACGATCGACCAGGGAGCGAAGCGTGGCATCAGACAAACAAATCATCGCCAATCAGGAAAATGCAAAAAAGAGTACCGGCCCGAAGAGCGACGGCGGGCGCCGAAGGTCAAGCGACAATGCTTTGACGCACGGATTGACCGCACATGGCGCAGGACTCTTGGGTGAGGACCCAAAGGCCATCATGAAGCAGCATCAAAGCTTTTTAGAAGCGCTGCAACCGGTCGGAGCGATCGAAGAGGAACTCGTTTGGCAGCTCACAGTCACCTCGTGGCGTCTCGATCGTGCACAGCGCATTGAAACGTACCTGTTACAAATGGAAGCTGATGCCGCCGAGGACTTGATCGAGAATAATGCCGCTGACCCATTATCGTCGTTCCTCGATCAGACACTTCATCCAAAGAAAAAGCGGAAGGAGATTGTGAACATCGCAGTCGTCTTCCAGCGGTTATCGGCGGGGCGTGACCAACTGGCTCATGTATCGCGTTATGAGGCGTCGGCCGAGCGATCATTCTATCGCGCACTCCACGCCCTCGAGCGCATGCAGGAAAAGCGTATGGGCAATTTTGTGCCTGCACCCCAAGTGCTTGACGTGCAGGTGGATGGCGGCGAGGCAAAAATCGACTGAGCGATTTGCTGGCACAGTCAATCTCGCTCGTTCTGCCGGTGGAAGCTGGCAGAGCCAAGCTCGTCAGATCGTTCACAAGAAAATTGAGACCTGCGCCAAGGTAGTCACGAAGCGGAAGCGCCGTTTCCCCGCCGCGGTCTTCCGCTTCGGATTGTTACCGCGTCGAACTCCGGCGGATGAGGCTCTCACGAAAAAGCGTATCTTCGCTCCGTTGCGAAGGATCGCAGCTCTCTCTTTTCAATTGGATGCTTCGCGGTCACGGCTGTCGATCGCGCAGGCGTACGCCGGGGCCGCCACCATTCTGATCGATGAATTCGACGCCGGCAGATGCCAGAACTCGCTGAACTGCGTCTAGGTTCTTCCCCGATGCAGACGGTACCCCGTCGAAATTCTCCATGCGCTGAACAGTAGAGAGCCCGAGGTCGGCGGCATCGGCCAACTTCTGCGCGGACCAACGAAGTAGCGCTCTTCCTGCCCGAATTTGCGCGCCGGTTATCATATGAATTATTTTATGTCACAAGTGATTTTTTTTGTTGCTTTCTTGGCTCTAAATGACATATTATATATCTTATATGACATATTATGTTTCATAAGGAGAAAAGGCATGCAACCGATCTTACTGAATCGCCTGGCCGAACACGAATACCTCCGCGAGCATCTGCTGGCGGAATATCGCGAGATCGACGAGGAGACCTTGCGGGATACGCTGGAGGGGCTGAGCTCCCTGCCCGAGGCGCTGGCGGCGGTGGTGCGCAGCTACCTGGACGATCTGGCGCTCGCCGCGGCCTTGGGGATCCGGATCGGCGACATGCAGGAGAGGATCGCGCGGATCGAAACCCGCGCCGAGAAGAAGCGCATGACGATTGCCTCGGTGATGGAGCGGGCAGACATCAAGAAACTGGCGGAGCCCGATTTTACGGTCTCCTTGCGCGCCGTGCCGCCGGGTCTGTCGATCGCCGATGAGAGCGCGATCCCGGAGCGCTTCTGGCGGCCGCAGCCGCCGAAGCTCGACCGCAAGGCGGTGCTGGCGACACTCAGCGCGGGGCAGACGGTGCCGGGCGCGAGCCTCGGGAATGGCAGCACCGCCCTGACCGTGAGGACAAGGTAATGCCCTTCGCCGAGACCCAGACCAGGCAGCTCGCGGGCAAGCTCCTGGAGCGGCATGTGAGAACAAGAGAGCAGCGTGGCATGACCCTCTCCTATATCGAGGGCTGGCACGTGATCGCCGAGGCCAACCGCATCTTCGGCTTCGATGCCTGGGACCGGGAGACGGTCTGGGCCGAATGCGTGTGGCAGGACGTGAGGGGGCAGAGCAAGGCTTGCGCCTATGCGGCCCGCGTCCGTGTGCGCGTACGGGCGGGGGATACCCTGGTCTCCCGGGACGGGAGCGGCGTGGGCCAGGGAACCGGCGCCACCCTGGGCGAGGCCCATGAGAGCGCGCTCAAGGAGGCCGAGACCGACGCGATGAAGCGGGCGCTGATGACCTTCGGCAATCTCTTCGGTCTGGCGCTTTACGACAAGGAGCAGCGCGGCGTGCGCCATGCGAAACAAGCCGCCGATACAATCGAGACCGCGGCCGCCCTCGTTCTGCGTGGCGCAGACGGCCAGCCGCTCGGCGTCCACGATACGCCCCAGAGCCTGTGCCGGGCGATGAAGGAAGCGCTCTGCTCCGCCCCCACCGCCGCGGCGCTTGAGGCTCTGTGGGCGAGCAACAAGGCGAGCCTTGAAGGCTTGCGGGTGACCAGCCCCGAGCTCGTGACGGCGCGCGGGACGCATTATGCCGATGTGCTTCAGCGGCACTACGAGCGCCAGCTTGGGCGCCTGAGGGCGCTCGAGTCCCATGCGTCTTGCGACGAAGGATCGTCACCCTCCGGATCCGACGAATCGGCGCTCCTCATCGTCAACCCGCGGCGTATCCGCGATGCCGACCACCTGAAATACGTGGCCTCCCAGTCTTGCCTGATCTGCGGGCGGACGCCTACCCAGGCGCATCACCTCCGCTTCATGCAGCCCCGCGCCATGAGCAGCAAGGTCAGCGACGAATGGACCGTGCCGCTCTGTGCCACCCATCACCGCGCCTTGCACGACGTCGGCAACGAGGTCGGGTGGTGGGAGCAGTGGAAGGTCGACGCGAAGGCTGAGGCTGAGAGACTCTGGGGCTAAAATCATTCCCGTGAGGCGACCGGGGAAATGGGCGTGGTGTCGGAGTTGAGTCGAGACTCCGAAAGCATCCGTTCGCAGCGCAGCGTCGATGCATTGGAGACGCAGAGGATCGGGGCAATACTGGCGAGCGGCAGGAGATAATAGAGAAAGACGATCTTGGCGCCGACCGCGAAAGTCCCGGTGGTCTGGCTGAGGCCGGCATCGAAGCTCAATGGCGCCACCGAGAGAATATGATCCACCGGCGTGTTGCCGAAATAGTGGCTGACGCTGCGTGCGGCCCGCGACCAGATTGCGATGCAGACCCATCATCGACAAATTCCGTCGCCGACCGACCCAGAATGATAGAATCATTCTTCGACGACACATTCAACAGACTTCTGCAACAAACTCTGGCAGACAGAGACGTGACCATGGAGTGCGCCCCTCCGGCCTGAGGCGAATGCACGAGCCGTCATTCAGTCACAGCCGACCTCTCGGCTTGTGTTTCTTAGGAACTTTCAGCCCCTCGCGGCGCCAGATCCGCTGCACACGATCGGCACCGACATGCCAGCCTGCATCGTTGACCAGCTCGGTAATCCGGCGACAGCCAACGCGCCTCCAACTTTCTCGCGACGGTCAAACTGGCAATTGTCGCCTCTAACTCAGGCACTATGAGTCCATGGTCTAATCTAGTGACAGTTAACTCGGAACTAAACTTGCGGCGCTCCCGGTCTCGAACCCTATGGCGCGTCGCCCGATCGTGCTCAGGACCTGCGCCAGCGCTGTAGCCGCGTCTCGATCGCCCCGAAAATCTTGTCGGTCGCGAGACCAATAGCGATCAGCAGGAGCAATGCCACGAACACGTCGGCGGTTCTCAGCCGACCCGCATAATAGGAGATGCGAAAGCCCAATCCGGCGTTGGAGCTGAACATCTCGCCCAGCACGACGCCCAACAGCGCGCGTCCCAGCCCGATCCGGGCGCCGGCGGCGATCAGCGGCACCGAGGCCGGAAGAATCACCTTGGTGATCACCGCACGTCTTCCCCCGCCGAAGGCCCGGACGGCGCGCACCAGCATCGGCTCGACCGAGCGCACGCCGGCAAGGGTGTTGACGATGACCGAAACCACGGTCAGCAGAAAGCTCACCGCGATCACCGTGGTCGTGCCGAAGCCGAGCCATACGACAATGACCGGATAAAGGGCGATGAGCGGCGAGGAGTAGAGGAACCAGATGAAGGGATCGATCGCGTATTCCAATATCCGGCTCATTCCCATGGCGACGCCGAGGCCGACGCCGACAACGAGGGAGAGCGCAAAGCCGATCGAAAATTCGGCCATGCTGATCCGCAAATCGGCGCCCAAATCGCCCGAACGCCATTGATCGAGAAAAGCCCGCGCGATCAGGCCGGGGCTGCTTGCGATCGTCGGGTTGAGGAAGCCGAAGTCCGCCGCCAATTGCCAAGCACCCAAAAACGCGATCACGCCGACCGTGCCGAGAAGGAGCGGCTCATAACGGCTGGCGCTCCGACCCCGATGCCGCGCCGGGTTGCCCGATGAGGCCGCATCGCTCATCGATTTTCCTGCCACGGCGCGAGCCAGCGTTCGAGCGCGCGCAGACCGTTGACGCAGACCAAACCGAAACTCGATACCACCAGCACCAAGACGAAAATCTCCGTGGCGCGTCCGCCGTTGCTGTAAACCTGAATGAGGCGCCCGATGCCGAGGAGCGAGACATACATCTCGGCGGCGACGAGGCTCACGATCGCGCGGCCCACGCCCAGGCGAATGCCGGCCATCATCGTCGGCAGAGCGCCCGGCAAGATCGCCTTGACGATGGTCTGACCGCGGCCGGCCCCGAACGCGCGCACCGCCCGAATCCAGGATGGAGAAACCTCGTTCACGCCCGCGATGGTGTTGATGATGATCGGGATGACCGCAGCCAGGAACACCATCGCGATCTTCGAATCGGGCCCGACCCCGAACCACACGACGATGACTGGCACGAAGGCAATCATCGGCGCCGAATAAAGCGCGGCGAAAATCGGGGCCACGAGAAGGCGAAGCCGCCGGCTGAGGGCGAAGGCGACCCCCAGGGCGATGCCGAGAAGAACGGCCGGAACGAAGCCCTCGACGAATTCGGCGAGGCTCGCCGCGACATTGGCGCCGAGCTCGCCCGAGACGATCATGGCGACCAAGGCGGATGCGATTTCGGTCGGATAGGAAACGAGATCGGAGCGGATGATCTCTTTGGCGCCGAGGATCTGCCACAAAACGAGAAACAGAGCCACCGCCAGCGTGCCGATCGCCGGCCGCATGAGGCTCGACCGCGAAACGGGGCTCTTGCGCGCCGGCGCGGCTCTAGCGCTCGATCGCGGCGTCGGCATCGGTTTGTTCCCAGGAGCCTGAGTTGCGAACCTGCTCTTCCAGCAGATTCCAGATCTCCTCGCGATAAGCCGTGAATTCGGGCCGGTTTCGGATCTCGAGCCGGCGCGGCCGGTCGAGCTTGACCGCGATCTCGCGAACGACGCGGCCGGGCGACGCGCTCATGACGATGACGCGGTCCGCGAGGTAGATGGCCTCGTCGATATCGTGCGTGACGAAGAGGATCGTCTTGCGATCGCGCTCCCAGATGCGCAACAGCTCCGATCCCATGACTTGTCGGATCTGCGCGTCGAGCGCGCCGAAAGGCTCGTCCATCAACAATATCTCTGGTTCCACACTCAGCGCGCGGGCGATGCCGACGCGTTGCCGCATCCCCCCCGATAGCTGATGCGGGTAATGACGCTCGAATGCCTTCAGCCCAACCATCGAAAGATGCCGCCGCGCGATCTCGCGCCGCGCCGCGCCTTGGATGCCCTTCAATTCGAGACCCAGTTCCACGTTTCTGAGCACCGTCCGCCAAGGCAGCAGCGCAAAGTCCTGAAATACCAGCGCGCGATCCCAGCCCGGAGACTCCACTTCCTTGCCGTTGAGGCGGATCGTGCCGGTGCTCGGGTGCAGGAGCGCCGCGATGAGCATGAGGAGCGTGCTCTTGCCGCAGCCGCTCGGGCCGACGATGGTGACGAATTCGCCGTCGCCGACCGTGAAGTTTACATTATGGAGAGCGAGAAAGTCATTCCCGCCGGCGCTTCGATGATAAACGAGGCCGAGGCGGTCGATGGCGAGATGACTCATCCTTGTCCTTGCGGTCCGACGCTCCGCCGTCAGCTCGACCACTGGGCGAAGGTCTTGACGAAGCGCTCGTCCAAAAGCTTGGAATTGGGCCAAGGCTCTTTCGTTTGACCGTTGGCCATCTCCAGTTGCCAGAAGATGTCCATGTATTTCTTGTCGGGCAAAGCGCCCCGTTCGTTATAGCCGGGCATCATCTCGTCATAAGCCTTCGTCGCATTGGCGGCGTCGTATTTGAGCCGCTTGCCGAGAATTGCGACGGTCTCGTCCTTGTGACCCCGGGCGTAGCGGATCGAATTGACGAAACCCAGGAGGAAAGTCTCGATCGTCTTTGGATTGGCGTCGAGATATTTGGTGCCGGCGATGAAGATATGTTTCGGCCATTGGGGCGAGACTTCCGACGTCATCGCGCCCAGGAGGTGGAATCCTTCGTTCTGGGCCGTCCATTTGAAGGGCGGCGATAGAATGGCGGCGCTGAGCCGCCCGGATTTGAGAGCCTGAAAGCTGGCCGAGGTCGGTCCGACTTGAACCAAGTTCACGTCCTTCATCGCTTCGAGCCCGTGTCGCCGCAGCGCATAGGAGGAAAGCGCCTCGGTCAAGGAACCAAAGCTCGAGATCCCGATCGAGCCGCCCTTTAGCTCCTTCCAACTCGTAATCTTGGGTTGGGAGTACCAGGCAAAATCGGCCTGATAAAAACCGGCATAAAAGCCGCTTACCGGCTGGCCCGCCTTCAACAGGTTGATCAACCCGTCCAGTGACTGCAAGGAAACGTCGATCGAGCCGCCGGCCAAAGCTTGTGAAACTTCCGCGTCGCCGCGAAAGACGGTCATCTGCACGTCGAGCCCGGCCGCTTTCCACATGCCGGCGTCGATCCCGACATAGGCCGGAGTAAAGCTCGCGGCATCGAGGGCGAGTCCGAGCTTGAGGCTTGTCGCCTCGGGCTTGCCGATGGCCGCCAAAGCCGATGGCGAGGCGCCCAGCGCCGCAGCCGACACGAGGCTCGCGCTCACGAATTGACGACGGGTCAAGTTTGAAATTCTCGGCATCGTCTTCTTCCCTTGTTCTGGCGGATCAATCGATGAATTTTTTGGCCTCTAGGACGCTCGCCGGGCGGTTTCCGGTCTGAAATTTCGCTCGCGCAAACCTAATTTTGGAAAGGAACCCCGACCGTTTCGTTGCGCCGATATTGGGGGTGGCCCTGCGGCTTGGCAACCGGTTTTCGAGCCGGTGATGCGGTACGATAATCGACCGGAGAGGGGGAGTGGAATCGATTCCCGCGCGACGCGCGTGCGGGCGCTATAATATGCAACCGACGCTAAAGCCCTCTATCGCATGTGCATGAATCGTTTCCCCGAGCCATGAGTCCCAATCCCAACGCCGATCGCCGACCGCTGGTCTGCCATATTATTTATCGCTTGGCGGTCGGCGGGCTCGAAAACGGCCTCGTCAATTTGATCAATAATCTGCCGCGCGAAAACTATTCGCACGCGATCATCTGTGTCACGGAAGCGACAGATTTCCGCCATCGGATCGAGCGGCCGGATGTCGAGATCTACGAAATCCAGAAGCAACCCGGTAAGGATATTGCCGCCTATGGCCGGATGTGGAGCGTGCTGAGAGCGCTCAAGCCCCGCATCGTCCATACGCGGAATCTTCCGGCGCTCGATATGCTCGCACCGGCTCGGCTCTCGGGCGTGACCCGTTTCGTGCACAGCGAACACGGCCTCGATTTGATCGAGATCACCGGCAAGAATCGCAAATACAACCGTTTGCGGAGCCTCAGCCGTGTGGTGGTCGATCGTTACGTCACGGTCTCGGCCGACTTGAGCGAATGGCTCCAGGGCGAGATCGGCGTTCCGCCAACACGGATCACCACGATCTACAACGGCGTCGACACGCGGCGGTTTTCGCCTGAAGGGCCTCGGCATGCGGTGCTTCCCGAAGGATTCGCGACCGAGGACTCGATCGTCATTGGAACGATCGGCCGGCTCGACCCGCTGAAAAACCAGACGGCGCTCGTCGAGGCGTTTCTGGCTGTGCTCGCGAAGCGGCCCGAGCTCCGCGCGCGCCTGCGCCTTGTCATTGTCGGCGATGGTCCGGAGCGTGGCAAGATCGAAAGCGCTCTGGCGCGCGCGCATGCCAGCAATCTTGCCTGGCTTCCGGGGTTTCGCGACGATACGCCTCAACTTTACCGTTCATTCGATCTCTTCGTACTCCCGTCGCGGCGCGAAGGCATCTCGAACACGCTGCTTGAGGCAATGGCGAGCGGCATCCCGGTCATCGCAACGCGCGTGGGAGGCAATCCCGAAATCCTTCCCGAAGGGGTCGCGGGGCGGCTGGTGGCAACCGAATCCGAAGCGATGGCCGCAGCCATTATCGACTATATCGATTGGCCCGAATTGCGCGGCGCTCACGGCAGGGGCGGACGCGCGCATATTTTGCGCGGGTTCAGCCTGGAAACCATGGTTAGGAATTACGACGCGGTCTATCGCGCGTTGTTGTGATCCTAAGCGCCACTGGCGGCTCGGGCTTGCTCAAATTTCTGGAAGGCTGCGGCACCCCCAATTTTTATGAACGGCGATGGTCAATCTGACCGGATGGCATCGGGAAAAAAGTTGTTGAGGCGCTATAACTATCTGTGATCACCTGGTCTCCACATTTCAATCTCGATTGTCCAGAAATTGATGGAACTCGTCGTTCGCATTTCGACTTTCTCGGCGGACCAAGCCACGGCCCTTTGCAGAACCCTATCGCAGCGATGACCGTTCGCGTTTACCAAACCTTCAGTGCCTTGCCGGCTCCGGTAGTTGAGTTCATCGCGGAAGCGGCGCGCGAGGACTTCTTTCTCGGTATACCGTGGTTTCAAACGCTGATGCGGACCACAAGCGGCCCCGGTGACGAGTTGCGGATCTATGCCGCCGAGATTGACGGCCGGCCGGCGGCGGTGCTGATGGCGCGCGAGCGGCGAAGCGCCGGACGGTTGCGGAGCCATATGCTCCTCAGCCCGTCCCATGGCATGTATACGACGATCTACGGGCCGATTCTCGATCGCCAAAATGGCGCGCAAGGCCTTCATGAAATCGCGACGGTTATTGCGACCGCGTCGCCGCCATTCGACATGCTTCGTTTTGATAGCATCGATGGCAATTCACCGGGCGCCATTGCCCTCACGACGGCTTTTCGCGCCGCCGGGCTCCTGGTCCAGCCGTTCGTCAACTTCGAGAATTGGTGCGAGGATGTCGAAGGCCTGACGATCGACGCGTTTCTCGCGCGCCGTTCAAAACAAACACGCTATTTCATCGGCCGGCACGTGCGCAGGCTGGCACGATCGGGCCGCGGCCGGTTTGAGCTCGTGACGGGCGGTCCCCGGCTCGAGCCGGCGCTGGTAGCCTATGCGAAAGTAGATCGTCAGAGCTGGAAAAATCCCGAGCCCTATGCCGATTGTATTCCGGAAATGGTGCGCGCGGCCGCAAGGGAGGGCGTCCTCCGGCTCGGTCTCTTCTATGTCGATGACGAGCCTGCGGCGGCACAAATATGGATCGTCAGCGGTGGCCGTGCCACGATCATGCGTCTGCATTACGTCGAGAAGTTCGCGAAATTATCCGTGGGGACAGCCTTGACGTTCGAGCTTATGCGGCATGCGCTCGAGGTTGATCGCGTGCGCGAGATCGACTTCGGTCGTGGGGACGACGATTACAAGCAAAAATGGGTGAGCCAATGTCGGGCGCGCCACGGGATCCTTGTCTTCAACCGGCAGACCGCAAAAGGGGTGGCACTGGCAGCGTGGCATTTCGGCGGGCACCTGACGATGCTCTGCCTGCGCAAGCTTCGGCTCGCCCCGGCCCTTCACTGCGCTTGAGGCCTGGATGAAACCGACCAACCCCGTGCAAGTTCGGTATGGCGCGTTGCGGCGCGTGACCTCGCGCATGCAGATTCACCGCCGTCAGTTAGTCGGCGTTGACTTGACCGCATAGCGACGCCCACGGGCGTCAATCACCTCTTCCGCCAGCGCAGCGATACGCGTTGCGTTGTCGGCCCAAGTGAAGCCGTCCCGTTCTAGCGCCGCGCGCGCGGCACGGCCGAGATTCTGGCGGAGGGTGTCATCGTCGCATAGCCGCTTGAGCGCCGTGGCGAACGCTGCCTGGTTGGCAGGATCGAAGAGAAGAGCATTCTCGCCGTCCGTCAGAACTTCGCAAATGTTGCGGGTTGCCGGCGCCACGATCGCGCGGCCGAGAGCCATATATTCGAATAGCTTCAGGGGAGAGGCGTAAGGAACCACATGCGGCTGCATGGCGATATCGAACGCCGCGATATAATTGGTGATCTCGGCGCGCGGCACGAGTCCAGCGAATCTGACCCGATCCTCGACCCGCCGTGTCGCGGCACGACGTTGGAGGTCTGACACGGTCGGGCCGTTGCCGACGAAAAGCGCCCGCAAATTATGCGCCGACTCGTTTTCGGCGATGAAGTCGATCACCCGCTCGAGGCCGTGCCATTCGCGGATGAAGCCGGTAAATCCTAGGACAATGCAGCCTTCAAGCCCGAGCCGGCGTCGAACCGAGGCGCCGTCTGCCGGTCCGTGCAAGAATTCGGGCGCGACCCCGTTTTGGATCACGACAATATGTTTGGGATCGACACCGGCTCGCTCGACGAATTCGGCGAGCACCTTCGTCACCGGTAGAACGTAATCGGCCGCTCGCCATGCCGATCGTTCTGCCCATTGCGCCAATCGCTTGTTGGCAAGACCGCTGAATTGGCTGCGTTCCGCGACGAGCGGTGCGTTGACCTCGAGGAGCATAGGGATGCCAACCAGTCGCCTCAACCAGGCGCCGGCGAGCAGGAAAAGGTTGTACCGCTCATAAAGCACGTCCGGCCGTTCGCGGCGATAGACGAGCCAAAGGCGAAAGAACGCGATCAGCCCGTAACCCAACTCGAGAAGTTCGTAGAAACTCGCAGGAAGAATTCTCTTCAAGTCACCCACGAAACCCGAATCGGCGCCGAAATCCTTGTTCCTCATCGCCGTCGGGCCGACCACAACGACATCGTGACCGAGCGCCCTCAGCGCGCGAACGATCTCATCGATGTGAACGAGCTGGCCGTCCTTCGAGTTTACGCGATGATGATAGAGGATCTTCATCGACGCGGGATCCAAGGCAGCGCCACACACGCCTTTAAGCCAAGATGTGGGAGTTCCCTATCGAGAAAAGCAGCGTTTAGAGCTCTGATCATCAGCACCGCAATCCGCGTCACTTTGGCAAATTCTTGATTGGAACCGGTCTGGAGTTGTGTGCGGAGGAGAGCATCCAATTGAAGCGCCGATTTAATAGACCGAAGCTCATAAACGCGCGCTTGAAATCCTAGCAGGTATTTCTTATGCGGGGCGCGGCTGTTTCGAGTTCGCCGAGTCCGTCGGGGCCCCATAGGACACGGCAAAAAATGGTGTCGAAGCAAGCGCTATGCGATGGAAACCTGAAAACATGGACGCTCTCCGTCGGAGATTACGCGCCGAGCGGTCTTTTAGGTGCAGCGCAGCTTGAGACTGGCAACGACGCGCTCGGCTGTGTGTCCATCCCACAGTTCCGGGATATGCCCTTTGCGCCAATTTCCGGCGAGCGCGGTCCGCGCCATTCGATGAAGGGCATCGACCTGAACGAGCGCATTCGTGCCCTCGGTGATAGTAATCGGCCGCTCCGTGCTGTCCCGGATTGTGAGGCATGGAATGCCCAAATAGGTCGTCTCCTCCTGCACGCCGCCGGAATCGGTGATAATCAGCGCGGCGTCGCTGACGAGGCTCATGAACTCGATATATCCCATCGGCTCGGTGACGTAGAGGGTCTTCGTCGCTGTGACCAAGGGCTGCAAGCCGAAAGCGCGCAGGCGCTCACGCGTCCGCGGATGAACCGGGAAGATCAACGGAATTTCGCGCGCGACCGCAGAAAGCTCGGTCAACAGGCGTCGCAAAGCCGGTTCATTGTCCACGTTGACCGGCCGATGAAGCGTGACCAAACCGTATTGCTTGGCCTCGAGCCCGAACCGATCGCGTGATCGGCTCGCCTCGATGCGTGGGCGGAGCATCTCATAGGAGTTGATCATAATGTTGCCAACCCGTTCGATCCGGTCGGCACTCACGCCTTCGGCGAGCAGATTGGCGTCGGCATCCGCCGAAGGCGTCCAGAGAAGATCGGCGAGCGCGTCGGTGACGATGCGGTTGATTTCCTCGGGCATGCTGCGATCTCGGCTGCGCAGCCCGGCCTCCAGATGCGCGACCTTGATGCCAAGCTTTGCCGCGACCAGGGTGCAGGCCATGGTCGAATTGACGTCGCCCACGACGATAGTCCAATCCGGGCGCGCTTGTTCGCAAAGACGCTCATAAGCGGTCATGACCCCGGCGGTTTGCTGCGCATGGCTCCCGCTCCCGACGCCGAGGTGATGGGTAGGTTCTGGAAGCCCGAGATCGCGAAAGAACGCGTCCGACATCGCGGGATCGTAATGTTGGCCCGTATGGATGAGAGCGACATTGCACCAGGTTTCATCACGCAATTTGTGAAAGAGCGGCGCAACCTTCATAAAATTCGGCCTGGCCGCGGCGACTAAATGTAAAGACATACAGCTCATGTCAGACTTTCTTGAGTGCCCCTGTGCCATGGCCGGCAGCGATCGCTGCCGTTCTTTCCGACAATCCGCCTGACTGGTCAGGACGGTCCGCTTCTCCTATCGCGGGACCCTGCATTGAAAATATCTAAACGCGCCGCTTTGCGATATCGATGGGTTTGGTCGCGAACACGATGGTGCCCGTGCTGAAGAGTTGCCCGACAAGCCGGGAAGCCCGGGAATTTTGTAAAATGTGCACGAGCGTCCTTCGGCGACTGGAACCCTCTTCGGCATCCATCATGGCGAAGCGATCGAAACACTGCATTCCCTGCTGCTCGAGAAATCGCGCAAGACCGTAGTAACTGAACCAATGGACGGCGGGATAACGCGCGTAGTTGGCGATCGCCGGCCACTTTGTTACCGCTTGTCTCTCAAAAAATCGTTTCGCGAAATTTGGGTACCAGCTGTAAAGGGGCAACCGATATTCATGTTGAACCGGACAAAGAACATTCGTCGTGCTGAGAAAGAGCACCCCGCCCGGCCGCAAGACTCGGATCGCCTCGAGGAGGCAGGGCTGCCATTCCGCGACGTGTTCCAGCAGCTCGGGGATCAGGCAAACATCCATCGTTCCCGATTCGTAGGGCAACACGGTCGCGCTGCCGACGTCAAATCGACTATTGAGTTTGGCAGTCTCGGCGCGCTGACGCGCCAGCTCGATGAGCGGTGCATTGATATCCAAACCATAGGCTCGATCTCCACCTGCAGCCCATAACGCGCACTGCGTTCCCGCGCCGCAGCCGATATCGAGGACGTCGAATGGTGCACGTGCTTCGCTTGTTCTGCGCAGCAGCGCGATGGTCTTCGTGCGAATGGTCTCAAAGCGCTGACGGGTCGCGTCCGAAAGACTCTCGGCCGCGTAATACTGGACAAATTGCTGATGGGAGCTAGTGTCCAATCGCGCGTTCTGGTTCAATGATTTGACGTTATCCATCGTCTCGATCCAGGTGACGAAGGCACTGCTGCCAAGTGGTTAATGAAGAAAATCTTCTGACGTTGGCAAGATTACCCGACTGGCGTGTCTATTGTGTAACAAAGATGGCCCGCGTGCCGCAAATGCATTTGGCGCGCGGCCGTGCCCGTCTCCCCGAGGTGGATTGCCTTTTTCGCAAGCACATTGGTAAAGCGATGCAATTCTCCCTCTTGCAAGTCCCGCCGATGCTCGATCCTCTTATTCGATTGCTCTGCGCAGGTTGATGGAGCCGAGACTTGCGAATTTTGCTGGTCAGCTGGTATTTCCCTCCCGTAAATACGATCGGCGCCGTCAGGGTGGGCAAGTTTGCTCGGTTCCTTCAAGAAGCTGGCCATGAAATCGGTGTTGTCGCTGGGAAAAATTGGGGACACCCGGAGACGCTCCCGCTCGAAGCGCGGATCGAGCGCATCGCCTATGCCGCCGGATTTGACGTCAACGCGGTTCCCGCTTCAGTCGTAAAGGCGCTAACGCGGCGTATTGCGAGGGAACCGGATGGGCCGGCAACCACGCCAAGCCCCGACGCGAAGAGCACGATACCCGAACAGCCCGGCGGTGCGACCCCGACGAGGCGGCTGAGCCGTCTCTATGCCGATGTCACGAATATACCGGACAATCGGATCGGCTGGCTTTCGAGCGCCTGCCGCGAGGGCTTGGTACTTTGTCGCGACTGGCGGCCGGATGTGATCTTTGCGAGCGGACCGCCCTTTACAGCGTTGCTCGCGGCGCGACGCATCAGCCGGCGTCTGGGCGTGCCCTGGGTCGCTGAGCTGAGGGACCGCTGGGCCGACGATCCCTATGATACGTCCCCCCGATGGCGGCGCGCGATCAATGAGCGGCTCGAAAGGCATGTTCTCGCGACGGCCCAGGCACTGGTGACCGTCACCGAGCCTTGGGCGGAATTTTATCGCGCGAAATATGCAAAGCCCGTCGCCACGATCTACAACGGCTATGATCCCGCCGATTTCGTCGGCGAACCGGAAGATACGGCGTGTCGATCCGACAGCCACCTCGTTATCGGCTACGCGGGCAGCATTTATCCTGGGCGACGTGACCCGACGCCATTGTTCGAGGCACTTCGCCTTCTGGGCAAAACCGGAGATCGGTTCCGAGTCGTCTTCTGTGGAACGAATCCTGCGCATGTCTTGCCCTTGGCTGCGCGCGCGGGCGTCACGCATCTTGTCGAGGTCCGACCCGGTGTCCCCTATAAGGACTCCCTCGCGTTTCAACGGCAATCAGATGTCTTGCTGCTGATGCAATGGAACGACCCGCGCGAGCAAGGCAATTGCCCGGGAAAGTTCTTCGAATATATCGCGAGCCTGCGCCCCATGCTGATACTCGGGCTCGACGATGGGGTGCCGGCGACCATCGCTCGTGCTCGGGGCGCGGGGGATTGCATCAACGATCCGGATCAGATTGCCGCCCAGCTGAAGGAGTGGTTGCAAGAGAAAGATCACCTGGGTCGCGTACCCGAGCTGCCAGCAGCGGCACGCGAGGGATTGTCCCGGAATATACAATTCGAGAAACTCGCACGGTTTCTGGCCGAGATGTCGAGCCGAGGGTAACCGCTCGCGCGCGAGGCCCAGATCTCAAGCGTCTTCGCGGGTAAGCCCGCTTCACTCGACGGCTTCGGATCGCGCTTCCGGCGAGTCGTCGGCATGTGCTCCCGAGCGATCATGCACGATGCGCAAGAAGGATTCGAACATGATCAGCGACCAGATCACCGAGCTATTATCGGCTACCCCCGCCTGATGCCGCTCGACCAGCGTATTGAGGTAAGGCACGTCGAAAATTCCCGTTTCGACGAGGCTTCCGGAGGTCACGATCTTGCGGACACGCTCGCGCAACGGACCGCGGAACCATGCCTTCAGCGGTACCGCAAACCCCATCTTCGGCCGATAGAGGACTTCGCGCGGCAGATAAGGCTCGAGGGCCTTCTTGAAAACGTATTTGCCTTCGCGGCCCTTAAGCTTCAACGAAGCCGGCACGGTCGCCAGCCATTCAACAAGATCGTGATCGAGTAATGGCACGCGCACTTCGAGTGATTTTGCCATGCTCGCGCGATCGACTTTGGTCAAAATGTCGCCCGGCAGATAGGTCTTCATATCCGCATATTGAACCTGCGAGAGGCAATCATCGGTCTGTGCGCGCGCGATGTGCCCGCGGAGAATATCGATCGGCTGGTAACCTTGAAGCTCACTCAATTGGCTACGCGAGAACAAGCGCGCTTGTATGGGGGCCGGAGTCGCGCAGACAGAGTTGAAGTACGCTTCAGTGGTATCGCGGGCCAGATTTTGCAAAGTCGCCTTGGCGCGCAGGAATCGCGGCGCCCAATCCATCTTCGGGTAGCTCGCGCCGAGCAAGCTGAAAACCGGTCGCCGCAGCATGGCCGGGAGGAGCGAGCGCATGCGATGCTCGTGCTGATGCCAATAGTAGCGACGATAGCCGCCGAACAACTCGTCTCCGCCATCGCCCGACAACGCCACCGTTACCTGCTCGCGCGCGAGGGAGCATACGAGAAAGGTCGGCAGCGCGGAGCTGTCGGCAAAGGGCTCGTCGTAAAGCGTCGCCAGCCGATCGATCAGGGCAAAATCATCCGCCGCGGCTGCACGCGTGAAATGATTGGTGTGGTAGCGATCGGCCACCATCTGCGCGTAGCGTGATTCGTCGTAAGCCGCGTCGTCGAAGGAGATCGAGCAAGTGTTGACCGGCGCCTGCGACAGCGATGCCATCATCGCAACGACCGCGCTCGAATCGACGCCGCCCGAAAGGAAAGCCCCGAGCGGGACATCGGCCATCATCCGCATTCCAACGGCCTTCCGCACGCGCTCGGCCAGCTCCGCGCAAAGTTCGCCCTCGTCGTGCTGAGGGCGTGCGTCGAAGCGGACATCCCAATATTCCCGCGGCTTTTCGGCGGGCTTCCCGCGGCGCATGCGCAAGCTATGCGCCGGCGGCAGCTTTGCGACATCGCGATAAATCGTCCGAGGGTCCGGGATATAGCCATAGGAAAAATAATCGGCGACCGCGCGCGGATCGATCTCGCGACGCAGATCGGGATGAAGGAGGAGCCCCTTCAATTCGGACGCGAAAAGAAAGCGTCCGTCGTCGAGCAGCGTATAATAGAGAGGCTTTTCGCCGAATCGATCGCGCGCCAGGAACAGTGTCTCATCATTTTGGTCCCAGATCGCGAAGGCAAACATGCCTTGAAAGTGCTGCACGCAATCTTCTTGCCACTCTTCCCAGGCATGGACGATCACCTCGGTATCGCAGCGCGAGCGAAACTTGTGACCGAGCGACTGGAGTTCTTTGAAGAGATCGAGAAAATTATAGATCTCGCCGTTGAAGACGACACAAACGGTACCGTCCTCGTTGAACAAGGGCTGATGACCCGAGGGCGAAAGGTCGATGATCGAAAGCCGGCGATGTCCGAGGCCCAATCCGGGCGCGATGTGGAAGCCGCTATCGTCGGGCCCTCGATGACGCATGGAATTGGTCATGCACGCCAGCAAGTCCGGGGCGACCGGCCGGTGGCCGCGTGTATCGAACATGCCCGCGATACCGCACATTCTTCACTCCATGCCGCGTCGCAAATGAATCGAATCGGCGCGCGGAAAAGATAATTCAGAAGCTTAAACTATCGCTTATTCGGATGAACGAGCCAATGATGACGAGACCCGCGCCCGGTCGAGCACCGATGCGAAAACGCGGATTTGACCGCGCGTCGTCTCGTCCCAGCTGAAGCCTTCGGCGTAAGCTCGGGTCGCGCCGCGCTCGGGCAGCTTTCGGAACAACTCGAGCACCGCAGCCGCCACTCCCGGCGCGCTTCGATCGGGCATCAGGATTCCGGCCTCGGCGCACGCCACGATTTCGGGATTCCCCCAGATATTCGATGCGACGACCGGTGTTCCGCAGGCCATCGCCTCGAGCAGGACGTTGGGCCAGCCTTCGCGGCTCGAGGCGAGGATCAGCGCGTCGGCCGCCGTATAGATCCCGGCGAGCCGGTCATGCTCGATCTGACCGAGAAAGCGGACCCGATCTGCGACGCCTAATCGTTGCGCCAATCGCTCCAGCGCCGATTTTTCGGGTCCGGTTCCGCAGATGAGGAGGTGATGCTGCGGCAGCAGTGGCAAAGCGGCGATGACGAGATCATGGCCTTTGCGTTCGATGAGATGACCCACCGAAAGAAGCGTCGGTCCGTGGAGTCCGAGCCTTTCCCGCGCCCGCGGTCGATCCAGCGGGCGGAACATTTCCAGATCGACGCCGTTTCGCAGGACGGTGATCTTGCTCTCCGGGACCCCGAGCGCGATGAGCGCGTCCTTCAAGGCGCGTGAGACGGCAATGACGTGGCTCGCGGTAGTGGCTGCCCATCGAATCATTGCACGCGGCAGCGCGAAGGAGGGGATCAGATTGATATCTGTTCCCCGGGCGGTAATGACCACGGGCTTGCGAAGAACCCTGCCGAGCATCGCCGCAGCAACGCCCTCGGGATAAAAATAATGCGCATCGATTGCATCGAAATCGCTGCCTCGCGCTTGCAGGCGGCGCAGGATCGGGAGCGCGCGCGCGAAGAGCAGCGCTGGCGCGATCGTCATGCCGATCTTGGGTATCACGAGATAACGCGGGTGTAACACATGCAAATCGCCACGCTCTTCCTCCTTCGGCACGTCCGTCAGGGGGGCGTGCGAGGGCGAGAGCGGCGCGATGACGCGCGGAACCCAGGGGACTGGGGCGACGACGCGGCTCGATGCGAGGCCGCTTGCCACGAGATGGCGCAGCCGGTTCTCGACAAAAACCCCATGCGCCGGTTGCACGGCATTGGGGAAAAGGGTCGTAAAGGTGACGAGGCGGATCACACCGTCGAACCTAGCACTGAATCAGCGAGGCGCGCAGGATGGCGTTGCGTGCCTTCGTTTGGCCTATCCGCGGACGATCGAAGCGGGCCGGAGGATGTCCTGGCTAACCATTCCACGCCGCGCCGGCGTCGAGCCGCCTCGTATTTTTTATGATGGGAAACCGACGACATTTGACGCCGGCGAAGTTATGGTTAATTTCATATTCACGACAATTTTATCTGGTTCATTTTATTGACTCGACGCCTGCGGGTACCTTCAGTAAGCTTCGAAACTGTAAATATTGTGGCTGGGTCCGTTGCGAGGATCTTGCGAGATATGCGTTTGAAGTGAATATCCTAAGGTTGGGGTCGATGCGATGAACGGAAGCCATGAAGGGCCGGAGAAATCTGACCAGGGTCCCGTCACAGGCTCGCTTGGCGCCAGCGGCGCCGAACCCAAGCGCATTGATCGCCGGCGACTAATCCTGACTACTATGGCGGCCGGGCCTGTCCTGATGACGCTCGGCGTGAGCGCCGCCCCGGCGGGAACATCGACCACAACCACCACGAATAACTATAAGAAGAGCTCAGGCATGGCTTCGGGCAACTCCTCGATCATCAAGAAGCAGTGGTAGCGTATCGACGTCCTCGTCGGTAGGCGACGCATCGCTTCGTTTCGGGAATCCTCCTGATTTTTCTTTGATCGCTTGGGCGTCTCGCCTAACGAATAAATTTAGATCCCGCCATCGGGCTCCGATCTTCTAGCGATCAAGCGAAGACATAATAAAATACTAACCAATCGCGGATTAGGCTTGGCGCATCCTCCGAAATAGTCGGATTCGCGCTGTGCCCGAAAATACTCTCCTCTGGCATGTTCCTGCCTCGACCAGACTGCGATGGCGGTCCTGGGATGACGAATTCATCGTTTACAACGCGGCGTCGGGCCAAACGCATTACTTGAACATGTTCGCAGCCAAGGTGCTGCAATATTTCGAGGCCCAGCCGGCAAGCCTGGACGCGCTGATCGGCGATACGGACATCAGCGGCGCGGCGGCGGACGACGCCACTCGGACGATGCTTTCCCAGCTGCGGGAATTGGTCAAGGAGCTGGATTCGGTCGGCCTTATAGCCCCGGTCGTACCGTGAACGTCGGCGAGCTTTCCATCGCAGAATTCGGGCAGGCGCTGGCGGGCCCTGGCCTTCGGCTGGCTATCGGGCCCTTTGCGGTCAGCATTCGCTATGCTCTCCACGACCTGTTCGCGCCGACCTTGCAGTTCCTCTACGGCGACTTTCCGCTCCTGCCCGAGAGGACTCCCGCGGAATTCCGGATCCGGCTCGGGCGACCGATGAGCTTGCGTCGATGGTTTCGGCCACAGGTAGTGTTCTGGCTCGATGATATCGAGCCCTTCTATCCGTTTCCCGCCGCGCTCGCGTTTCCTTTGTTCGAGTGGGGATTGAATTGGTGCATCTACGACCATGTCCACGAATTCCTCGTGCTCCATGCCGCGGTCGTGGAAAAGGGCGGCCGTGCGCTCGTCATGCCGGCTGCGACCGGCTCAGGCAAGAGCACTCTGGCGGCTGCGCTCGTCCATCGTGGCTGGCGGCTGCTCTCGGATGAGTTCGCGCTCATCGGCAAGTCAGACGGTCTCGTCTATCCAATCCCACGTCCGATCGGCTTGAAGCAGGCCTCGATCCCCCTGATCAGGCAATTCGCGCCCGGGCTGCAAATGGGTCCCTCTTTCATCGACACACGCAAAGGCACGGTTGCGCATCTGCGGCCGCCAGCGGATGCCGTGCAACGCATGATCGAGCCGGCTCGGCCGGCCTGGCTAGTCTTTCCCGCGTTCGATGCGAAGCTCGGGGGCGGGCTCGTTTCGATGTCGAAGGCATCGGCCTTCATCGCGGCATCCGGCAGCAGCTTCAATTACAGGATCCTTGGCGAGGCGGGCTTCGATCATTTGTCGCGCTTGATCGACCAATGCGAGGCTTTCGATCTCCCTTTCAACGAACTCGCCGCGGCCGCGGATGCGCTAGACCGCCTCGGCGAAGCCCGACGGAACGTGGCATGAGCGCCGACGAGCGAAAAGCTGCCCGTAACCCGCTGTTGCGCGTCCTTCGCCAGCCCCAGGCAGCCGACGCTTTGCGGCCGGGAGAATGGGAAGACCTCGTCTGGCTTGCGCGGAAAGCGCGTCTGGGCGGACGCATCTGGCACGTGCTCGATCGGGCCGGCCTTGCCGATCGCGTGCCCGCGCCCGTGCGCCGGCAGCTTTCCTCGGCTTTCATCGAGGCCCAATCCCATCGGCGCCGGATGCTGTGGGAGCTCGACCGGCTTCACCGAGTGCTCGACGGCGCCGGCCGTTGCTTCGTCGCGCTTAAAGGCGCCGCCTATGCGGCGGCTCGGCTCGAGGTAGCGGAGGGACGGCCCGCCGGGGATATCGACGTCATGGTTCCGCGTGACGCGATCGGCAAGGTCGAATCGCTCCTCCTTGGCGAGGGTTGGAAGCACGTTGTCGAAGAGGAATACGATCAGCACTACTACCGCCGCTGGATGCACGAGATTCCGCCCTTGGTCCACGCCTTGCGCGGGACCGAGCTTGACCTGCATCACGCGATTCTGCCCTTGAGCTCCCGCCTGCACCCGGATGCGGAGTCGCTCTATCGCCGCGCGGTCGTGGTCGATGCCGCGGGGACGAAGGTATTCGCGCCGACCGACATGGTGCTGCATGGCGCTGTCCATCTCTTTCATGACGGCGAGATCCGCGGCGCGTTGCGCGACCTCGTCGATATCGACGCCCTGTTGCGCGAATTCGGCGCGCGTCCGGGCTTCTGGCCGGCTCTGGTGCCGCGGGCGCGGGAATTGGGGCTCGAACGTCCCCTGTTCTATTCGCTGCGCTACGCGGCGCGTCTCCTAGGCACGCCGATCCCGGCGGCGACCGCGTCCGCGGCCGAGTTCGGCCGCCCGCCCGCCTTGCTGCTCGCGGCGATGGATTGGGCCGTCACCCGCGCGATCGTTCCCGCGCTCTCGCCGGGCGAGAGGCTCGCCGCGCGGCCGGCGGGCGCGTTCCTCTATGTTCGCTCCCATTATCTGCGCATGTCGGTCGCGCCGCTCGGCCAGCATCTGGCGCGGAAATCGATCCGCCGGCTCTGGCCCGGACAGTCGCGCATGCGCGACGCCGAGCCGTGACCGGAAGCGCGCCCCTCGCGATCCCGCCGCTGGCGCCCACGCGGCTCGCCCGCGGAGGGCGTTGTCTTCGAACCGTCTTTCTCCTCCTCGGCTGGTCGCTCGCATCGGCGACGGCTTTGGCGGAGGAGAGCCCGGCCCCGGTTGCGAGCGCGCCGGGCCTGCCTTTTTCCGGGGTGGCGATCGGCGATCCGCTCGCCAAGCTCGAGCCGCATTTTCATGCGCTCGATACCGGCGCGCCGACCTGTCACCGCGAAAGCGGCATTGTCGGCCATCTCACCTGCGAATATGTGGGCGCCAACGATGCCGCGGGCATCGGCTGGTTCGGCGAGGTTCCCTACAAGGTATTGGCCTTCGATTATCTGAAAGAACGGCTGATCGGCTTCGAGCTCTGGACCGAGGTCGGAAACTATGCCGTTTTGCGCGCGCGTCTCGAGAAGCTCTATGGCGCGCCGAGCAGCGACAATTCATCGATCATCTATGACAGCCGCGGCCGGCCCTTGGATCAGGTGGTCTCGATGTGGCGGACCTCGGCTGGCGTGCTGGAGCTCGACAAGCGCAGCTGGAGCGTCGAGCAAAGCCGGCTGAGCCTCATAGCTAGCTCCGGCCAGACCGAGATCATCACCACTGGCGGCTCAGACGAGCCGCTGAGCCCCGACAGCAGCGGTCAAGGCATCGGGCAGGGCGACAATGGCAGCGGCGCGGGTGCGGGCCCGGCCGGCCCGTTCGGCGGCGCCAGTGCGGGCTTGGGCGGGCTGGGCCAGCCGCAAGGTCAGGGTGGGCTGTTAGCGAATCCCGACGCAGGGCCAATTCGCTGAGCACGACAGGAGCGACGCAGCTAGCGCGATCGGGCGTCGAGGCGTGCACGGACTTATTTCGTCGTCGTGCTACCGCCTGCTACGGCGTATCGGTAGTCTCTCATGGAAAGAGGAAATCGTCCGAGAGAACGCTGTCTCACGGCGTTGGCGGAATATAGGGATAAGTGGCGAGCCCGGCTGCGGCACGATCGGCGGAGGCGCTTCCATTGCTGTTATAGAACGTGTTGCCCCCTCCATCCTTGCACCAGGACGGCAGCCGCACGTTGACGAATTTTGAGTTCTTGATGGTGCAGGTGATGTAGGGCGTGAAGTCGAAGTCGCCGGAGTTGTTTGGTCCTTTAGGAACATAGACGGCATCGATTGTCGTAGCATAGTCGAAATCGCTTATGAACCATGCGCCGTTGACCGTAATCGAGTTAGTCGCGTAGCCGGGGCCGGGAAAGGGACAGTTTGCCCCAGCCTTTCCCTGGGCTTCCTCGCCATACTTTATGACGCCCGTATAGGGAGGATGGACCTGCAACTGGGGCCCCACCTCGAATACATTGCCGTGGCCGGCGGTGCCGTCGCCGAAGATGTATTGGCCGCCGCAGGGGAGGTCCACCGCCGCAAACTCCATGCAATCTGTTCCGGTCCAGGAGCCGTTCGGGTCCGGCTCGGCGAAGGTACTTGCCGTGATAGGCATCGAGCCGTTCTCGCCGCGCAACTTCATCTCATAGCCGCCGCTCAAAGTGCAGTAAGAGCGCAGAGTGCTGATGGAATAGGTCTCGCCCACTCCTGTGGTACAGCCTGTCGAATCGCCTGCGACCATCGATTCGGATGGCACCGTCTGATTTATGTTCACGGAGTACGTGCCAACGCGGCCGTTGCCTAAGACCTTCGTGCCTGCTGCGATGCCAGGGCCGGCGAGCGCCGACCCGTTCGTGATAGCCCCAATATTCATGGCGCCAACCGTCAGCGTTGTACCTGATATGGAGCCTGTAAAATACGCCGACCCGTACCCGCCTCTACCATTATTGCAGCTCAGATAGAGGTTGTGCTTCTCGCCGGGTGTTGGGTCATTGTTCCCTAGAGAGCCATTGTGAATGAAGAGGTCGTTATTGAGCGTCACAGAGGAGCTGGCGCCGCTCGACAATAGCCCCATGTCGTTGTCGTGCAGATATGCGTCGTTAAGCGTCACGCGCGGTGCACCGCCGAAGTTTACGCCTCGGTACCCTCCTCCTGAATAATCGTGGATATAGGCGATCTCGCTGCCGTTAATCGTGAGGCCAGCGGCCGCTCCATAGTCGGATTGAAGGAATGCATTGCCGTAAATGGGTAAGCAGCCGCCGACCGCCCCGTGGTCGAAATTGATGGTGATCTTGGTCAACTTGACCTGGGCCGGCATCCTGTAAAGCGGCAAACCGGTAGGTGTCGGCTTGACTTCGAGGGAGTCGCCGGATGTGGCGGCAGCGATGGCGGCTGGAAGCGTCTGGTAGTGTGTCGCGGTCGTGCCGTGCGTCAGATAGAACTCGTCAGGAAGAGGCGTCGTGGGGTTAATCCACGGGACTACCTCGGTTCCGCCCGAATTGTTCTGCCACCAGAACATACCTGTCGGGTAAGGACGAGGAGGCCGTGTCGAACTAGCACAGTACGTCCCGATGAAGGACCTTCCACCGGAATTGATCTGCACCGTGGTCCTCATACCGAGCGCGATCCAGCCTGAACCTTGATTGTAAAAGACGGTCGAGCCCTGATACTCCAGCTGGAGGCCGTTTACATCGGTCAGCACGCAGGATGTATGTCCCGCCGCTGCTGGGTAGATTTTCGAACCATCGGGAGACGGCGAGCCAACCGGACACGCAGCAGAATTTGCGGCTTCGCGCGGGCTGCCGGGAGAGAACGCAAGGGGCGTCAACGGCCGGTTTATCAGATCAAGCGCACTCGCCGGGCCGCAGAGCAAAACTAAAGCGACCGCCAAGAGCGCGCGCATCAGAAAAGACTCGTCTTGAGCACGTAGACGTCTGAGTTGCCGTCGTAGCAAAGCACGATGCAGCGATGCACGGTGTCACAGAACATCTTCGTCATTGCACCTGCATTTCCTCCGCCTCCGTTGCGAGCGGGGATAGTCCCGGTCGTCGCATAAACCGTATCGGTCTTGGTGACGCAATCGACCAGGATCAGTCCATTACCGCCGCTCCAAATTAGAAGCTTGTCAATCGGCGGGATGTAGCAGACGCCGGGATAGCCAATCGGCGTTCGAACAACATGGACATTCTTGAGATTCCAAAACGAATATGTTCCATCTGTCAAGGCCACACACATCGCGGAAACATTCGCATCGTTGGGGCCGCCAAAGCCCCACATCTCGCGATGGCCCTTGCGCAGCGTACCAGTGAAATAGCTGCCGTAGCCACTAAGCTGGGGAAGACCGGGGAATCCGCTTATGAGGCCCGAAGTGCTGAAGGTGTCGGTTCCGATATCGTAATAAAGCAGGTTTGGCGGACCTCCACCGATCTGCTGGTTCGCGATATAGACACGATTGCTCGTCGGATCGGGAACGCTGATCGTGGGTGTGGTAAAGCCAGTGGGCCCCGAGGTCATTTTCCAACCGGATCCCGGAACGCCGAGCGATTGCAAACTCAGGGGCTGATATGGCGCCGCCTTGCTGAGATCTAGCATGTAACTGTGTAGAAAGTCGCCGTAGCCGCACCAGAGTGTCCCGTGCGGACCGACCCAGTCTAGGTATACGGTGGAGGAGTATAGGTGCGCTGGAGGAGGGTCGCCGTTCGAATAGGAAGGATGCCCCAGGTACGCAGTGCAGGCGACGGACGTTTCGACAACTATGTCGTCTGGACGCCTTATCCTGCTCCATCTCAGAGTCGCGAAGTCGAACGCATAGATTTCATTCCCGCAATATGCGAAATGAAGACCTCCCGGGCCGATCAGCGCGCGATTGAGCTTGGTGTCGTGCGCGCCGCCAGACCAGATCGTCCACATGGCATTGGCGCCAGTCGTGCCGTTATTATCGATCGCCGTCGTCTTGTTGTAATCGGGTGCCGCTGTATCATTCGCGTAGAAGACCGAACGCGCCGCAGTATGCGCCGGTTGCCCCCATTCGTCGTTTGAGAGCGTAGCGAGGAACCGCGTCATCGCGTCGTCGAGTGTGGCTGCTCTGGCGCGATGATTGAAGATGACATTGCCGCGGACGATTGCGGGCGCCTTGGCGATGAACAGATTCCGGTTGGGTACTATCAGCGCCGCGGAGGCACCTCCGAGGAATTCGCGTCGCCTCATCATCAACGCCCTCTCCTCAGGTCTCGATGTGATCAATAACTCGTGCTATCGGCTTTCAATTCTCGGTTCAATCGGTCAACGTGGCCCTTAGGCGACCGATACCATATCTAATCGGATATAGCGCATGTCTCTCGGCGCCATCGGGGAAACCGGAGAGAGCCCAGAGCAAGAATAGCGACCCCGCGTAAACCAAGATACCGGCCGCGACCACCTCCACAAGAATCACGGCCCAGCCCGCGGTCGATACAGGCGACCCCAAATAGTCCTGCAACTCAAGTACCGCGAGAACCATCGCGCAGGAGGCCGCAATCGATCTCCACGCCACGCTCATAAGCACCGTTATCCGCAGACCCAGAAGTCGGGTGATCAGCCAAAAGTCGATGCACACTGTAAGCGCCGCTGTCATCGTGACGGCCCAGGCCGCACCCAACGCGCCGGCAACTCCGACGCCGATGATCAACGACGGGACCATCACGGCGGCGCTGCCGCCGAGTATATACATGATATATTGAGGCTTAGCGGTCGCGAGAAAGATTGGCCCACTTCCGGTGCCGAGCAGACTTAGAAGTCCGTAGATGGACAGAACTTGGATTAGCGGGATGCTGCCTAACCATTGCGGGCCCAGCATGACGTGCACCAGCGGACTTGCGACCGTCCCGATGCCAACGGCCATCGGCGCGCCGATCAGCAAGACCAGGGCAATGACATCCAAAAAGCGCATACGAAGATTGTCTAAGTCGGCGGAGACCTTGGCATAGCCCGGAAAGCTCGCCCGCCGCAACGGGGTCACGAGATTCGATGTCGTCAGGTTAGCGATCTCATAGGCGATACCGTAGATGCCGACGGCTTGTGCCCCTAAAATCTTGCCGATGACGAATGTATCGCTTCGACTGAATACGAACGCACATACGTTATTAAGCAGCAACCATTTCGAGAAATTCATGATCTCTCGCCAACGCGCCAGGCTGAGCCGCGGCCTGTAGGAATGCATAAGGTAGCTCAATGCAAGCCGCGTCAGAGAGCCGGCCATCAGCCCAGCCACGAGCGCCCAATAATCTTTCCAAAGGAACGCTAGGGGCACCGTGACGACGAAACCACCCAGCTTGCCGACGATCATGAACGCCGTGTCCTTGTGGAACGTAAGGTTTTTTTGGAAATTGACGATGCCGATGTTCGCAAGGCCGTCGACGAATGTCGACGCGGCAATAAAGTAAACAATCAAAGTGAGCCGTTGATCCCCAAGGAGCGAGGCGATGGATGGCGCGCCGGCGGCGAGGCACAAGGCAAGAGCGGTGTTGCGGCAGATCGACAGCGTCCAGGCCGTGTCGTAATGCTCCCGGCTGGCACTTTGGTTCTGAATCAGCACGACATCGAGACTGAATTCGCTGACCGCTTGCAGCGCCGCCGAAAAGGTCGTGGCCAACGCGACCAGGCCGAAATCCGCCGGCACGAGAATGCGCGCGAGAATTATGGTGCTGATAAATCCAATCGCTTGGACACCTAGACGTGCCGCGATCATCCAGCCGCCCGCCTTGGCCATTTCATGGCCGACCGAGGAGGGTTCCGTGACGCCGTTCGCGTTGCGCGAACCCGGGTCTTCAATTGGGTTAGAACTCATGCGAACCAATCAACGACAGAAGCAAGATAGCCACTTACCGATGGCCCCAGACAATGATGTAATTATTCGGGCCAGTCGGTGGGTTTTCCTCAATAACTTCGAATGGCGGGAGTAATTCGCGCAAAGTGCCAACGCGTAGCTTATCTATTACAAAAAGCGACGTTTCAAGGCCGCTGTTCATGGTCAGGTAGCCGGCATTAGATTTGGATAATATCTTATAAATGTAGCTCTCTTGGACGTGCGCTGGCAATTCTGAAAACGCATAGTTACTTAGTGCCAAATCATAATATTGATCGCCAGCATTTTGGTTTAGCGTAGATTGTCGATAAGCAGATTTGAGGATATGCGATTCCAAATATTTTGAGGTGAGTTCGAGAACCGGCGGTAGATCATATAAATGATATTCCTTCATATTAAAAATTTGATCTAGAATAAGGTATTGGCCGCCGTACCCAACACCAATTTCGACAACTTTGTCTCCGATACGGGTCCCAAAAATTTTCTTCAGGTCGGAAGCTACCTTCATATATCGGAGGGTTGTTGGGCTAATATGTCCTATGCCTTGGTATTCGTAGGTAATCGGGCTTCCAACCAAATCGTTCACTTTGAATTTTTCGATCTGGCTGATAAATTCGGGCGCGTCGCGGCGGATGATGCCGAGATATTTCTCTCCGATGTCTCTTGGAACGTGCTCTAAGACTGCTCGATAGCTAGGATCGCGTTTGAATATTGAAAAAGCTTTGTCGCTCCGCAGGGCCCTCTGGACAGATTTTACATAATAACCATTGTCACTCTCACTCCGGTTCCCTTCGGCAGCTATGAATACCTTGCCCCCAAATTTGCGGACCATGCGAAGAATGGTCTTCTTTCCGACATTGATTGCGCGCATGGGGTTTACGACGGCTCTTACTAGTTTTCCGAAAAAAATCCGTTACCGTTCATCTTATTTTTGAACGCTCGGAAAATTGATGTAGAGCATTTTTAGCGCCGATCGGCTAACTCGTCCCGAGAAGTAAAGCTAGGTCGGTTTGTCTGAACAGAGGTCCCGGGTTGACAATTGGAACATCGGCGGGCTTTAGGCCGCCGTGATCTGCGTTTAAGTAGGCCTGATCCGACGGCTGCCGGTCAAGGTGTAAAATTGGATGCAATATTCACTCCACGCCAACGCTGCCTGTCAGCGCCGTCCTTTGACAGGGTGGGGATGGGCGATGATCGGCGTGGACATTATCGGTCAGATACGACGGGCCTATTTCCAGCAGCAGGGACCGATCAAAAGGATCGTGCGAACGCTGTCGGCGGCGAGCACAATTTTACGCAGCGTGAACCAATGTTGATTGAGGCATTCGCTGCGCAGCCGGGCATTAAATAATTCGATGAACGCATTGTCGGTCGACGTCCCTAGCCGGCTGAAGTATAAGATGATCTTATCGCTATCAGCCCTGAAAATAGGTCTCTCCTGCCGTGAACTCGCTTTCCTGGTCGACGCGAATGGATTGAGGCAGTGGCCATCCGCTGCTTTTCCGTACGGGGGAATTAATTTGCCGGCGCGTAGAGAGTTAGGTTAAATCGAGGCGAGTTAATGGGGAATCTCTTGCGGTGAACCGAAGCCGACGGAGAAAAGCAGGCGGAAATTTGAAAGAATAGTTTCTTAGCGGTCACGGGCGCGCATGATTTCCTTTACTTCACTGGGTAGGCCAAGCAGGTTCGGGAATCAGCTTTTTCAATATGCATTTTTGCGGACGACCGCGCGCCGGTTGGGCGTTCAGTTCTATTGCCCTCATTGGATCGGAGATTCGGTGTTCTACCTCGATGACAGTGCCGAGAGAGCGGCCGCACCGTCTGGCATCAATTCAGAGTATATTGAACCTTTAGAAAATACTGGATTTAACGAGTCTGCCCTTCGGATTGGCGATGGCACGAATATCCGTGGCTACTTCCAAACCGATAAATATTTTGATCGAGCGCAAGTGTGCAACTGGTATCGCTTCAGAGACGACGCCATCGCAAAAATCCGATCGAAATATGAGCATGTCGATTTTGCAGAGAGCGTCGGGCTTCACGTACGGCTCGGCGACTTCGTGACAAACTATTATGATGAACCGTTTTTTTATGTGCCTCGTCGGATCTATTACAAAGCCGCCCTCTCGCGTGTACGTCACAAAGAAAGAATTGTAGTCTTTTCGGACGACATCATGGGCGCAAGAGCATTGCTTGGTGAGCTTGGACCCAGTGCGCTATATGTCGAGGGCTCAGCGCCCTATGAAGATTTATACCTTCAGACGCAGTGCCGTGATTTCATTTGCTCTCCTTCGACTTTCGCCCGATGGGGTGCGTGGCTCGGCGCTCATCCGGATAAGGTCGTGGTGGTCCCGAAGGAGGGACCGTTTCGCCCAGGCGCGCCGAGAGAAAACTTGGATTTCTGGCCGCAAGAGTGGATTCGGCTACGCGCGTTGCGCCCCGGTCTTGACCATTACCGGACCGTCAAGCTGAAGAGATTAGCCGCACGAGCCGGGCGCAAGCTGCAACGAATAGCGGGGTTTCGTTCGTAAACTGGTACCTGGATCATAACGCGCTGATAGGGCGCGCTTTGACGCGTCACTGAACTGCAGGCGCCATAGGAAATCTCAAGCGGTTCGCGTTCGAGTATCATATACGAAGCGGGTTGGATCGCCCCTGCGAAAGCCGCGCTTGGGGGACCTGAAGTTACTCCCATAGATATCGAGTGAGGGGCCAATAGGCGCTGTTTTGCCCGGTTATGCTGCGGTACCAGGCACGATAGGCCTCCATGCTCTCGGCAAATGAGTATCTGGGCTTGTAGCCGAGCATCGCCTTGGCCTTGGCACAAGAATGACGCACGCCCCGCAATTGTTGAATAGACAAAGGCACATTTAGCCCTTGGGCGGGCGCCGCCTTCGCGACGCGGAGCGGCCCTTCAACCGTCAGCCGCATCTTGTCTTCGATCGTCGGTCCCAATTTCGCGATGCCTTTGCGCAACATGCCGTCGAGCCGCGCCCAATAGGGATCCTTGCGCAAGGCTTCGCGAACGTCGCTCGAGATCAGATGCTTGAGACTGGCGAAAGCGTTCCCGCGGGGCTTGGCGGTAAAGGCCTCGCGCAGCCGCAACAAATCATCGCGATCGATCGGGCGCGGCGGCGGGGCGTCGCCGCATAAGGGGAACACGGCGTCGATCACGTCCTTCCAATCGAGATCTTCATCGTCGGTGATGAAAAGCCTCGGCGATTGCGGCGTGCAGTGATCGAGACCAAGCGTGATGGCCTCGGCGAGATTGGCGACGTCGACGAGGTTGCACACCGTGCGGCCACCGTCGAGAAGCGCCAGCGAGCCCGCGCGTAAGCTGGCCACGATCCCGCCGAGAAAATAAGAATAGGGCCCAGAAATGTTGGGCGGGCAGAGAATAAGGGCTGGCAAGCCGGACTTCGCGGCAGTTTCAACCATTTGATCCTGCAGGAGCTTGATCCCGCCATAGGTTTCCTTCGTCTGACGGGGCACGGTGCCGTCTTCGCTCGTGCTGTCGCGGCTCGGCGGATCGCCATAGACCATCACGCTGCTCAGATGCACGAAGCCTTGCATACGCTTCTCGCGCGCGACCTCGAGAAGGTGCCGCAGCCCTGTCAGCATGACGTCGTCGCCGCCGCGGCTGCAATTGACCACGTGGGTACAATCCCGCAACGCGGCGCCGACGCTGTTTTTGTCGAGCAAATCCGCGACGTGAACTTCGACACCTTCGCGAACGAGCCGCCAGGCGTTGCCGGAGGAATGAATGATCGGGACCACGTCGAAGCGGCGATCGTCAATCGCGGCCTCGACCAGCGCGGTGCCGACGAAGCCGGATGCGCCGATAACGGCTACGCGTTTGCCCACATCGCCTCCGCCTGCTCGCCATGCCATCGATCGATCAGCTTGCTTCGATTTTGATAGAGTTCCTCGACGAGCCGCAGGGATTGGAGGCCTTGCGAGCCTGTAACGTGAGGCTCGGTCTTACGCAGACAGGCCTGCGCGAAGTCTTCGAGCTGCGTCAAAAAAACATCTCGCGGCGGCAGCGTTCTTTCCGGACGGATGATTTCGACGAGACCGGGGTGCGACTTGGGATGAAGAACGATCTCGGCATCGTCGGAATCCCGCAAGGTGACGATGCCTGCCTCGGTCTCGAGCACGAGTCCGCCCGGTAGCGATGTCGTCTTGGAATAGCGCAGCTTGCCTTCGAGCGGCGCCGGCGCGTGCTCATAGCGCAAAGAAGCGACGGCATTAGCTTCGGGGCCGGCGCCGCCGTCATCGGCGAGCCGCAGAGAATTGGGGTAGCCCCAGAAATACAGCATCCGATCGAGAAAATGCGTGCCCGTGACCACGAGAACACCGCCTCCGGCGCTGTGCCGATCGAGGATGTAGCCGGACATCGGAGCCCAGCCACCCGGCGTACCGAACTGATGATAAAATCTCGAAACGGTACCGAAAAATTTCTGATCGAGAAGCTGCTTGAGCAGCAGGGTATTAGCCCGAAACCGCGTGCAGTAGCCCACCGCTAGGGTCGTGCCATTACGTTTCGCCGCCTCAACGATCGCCAAGCCGTCGGCGTAGGTGCTGGCAAGTGGTTTTTCGATGAGCACGGAGACGCCGGCATCCAGACATGTGATGGCGATCCCGCAATGCGTGTGATTGGGTGTCGCGATGACGGCACCATCAACCTCATTCGTAAGATCTTCAATGCGGGAGGCAATGCGCGGCGCTATGCCGAATTTCCGGGCCAAGGCGGCGGCGCGGCCCGGCGCCGGGTCGACAATCGCTTGGACCTGGATGGCGGGCGATGCAAGGGCCGCCGGTAGGTGACTGTTCTCGGTGATCAGCCCGGCACCGACGAGCGCCAGCCGAAATTTCGGCTCCATACTACGTTATCCGAGTCTCATGTTAACCAAGCCGGTCCGCTATTGCTTCAAGTTTTCAATTCGAACAGACATATAGCAGAAACGTGGTCGATTCGTGTATATCTCCTTTGGTTCATCGAGCGACACCAAATGGACGCGGATTAGGTAATCACCTTTCGTTCGTGAAGCTTTGTCGAAAGGCCGGTATCGCTCCTCGAACGGCAACCGTTGCGCCCGCGAGGCGCCGCACAAGCCAAGTCGACCGTAAACCACCCGCTAAGTGGAAATGGGTAAGGCTGATATGCGTGTGCTCTGCGCAAATCCACTCAAGTTGAGACCTCAACCTCAACAGTGATATTTTGGCAAAATTGGCGACGATGGGTGCGAGGGATATTGTGCGGGATATTTGCATCATTATACCAACGACTGCTAGCTACGCTCGCCAGGCCTATCTGTTCGAGGCGTTGAAAAGCCTTCGAAATCAAGAAGGGGGTGTCCGAGCAATTCCAATCGTCGTCGTCAACGGTCGCCAATTTCATCAGCCGCTCGTTGATGAACTCAAGAGGGATCCCAATATTCGATTCCTTTATAGAGAGGAGGGCAGCGCTCCGCACGCGGTTGCGGCAGGTCGCGAGATTGTGGACACGGAGTTCTTCGGCGCGCTCGACGACGACGACGTGTGTTTTCCGAACTCACTTAGGGTAAGAATCGCAGCATTCGAGAGCCACCCAGCGGCAGATGTCGTCGTAGCAAACGGATATGAGCGCTTCGCGCACGGCGAACGGCTCATTACCCCCGATCTTCTGTTGGCCGGAAGCGATCCTGCTCGATACTTAATGATATATCCTTGGATGCATTCAGCTGCTGCGCTCTTCAAATCTGAGACAAATGGGCCGGATATTTTCAATGACGCGCCGAAGATGATTGAGTGGACGTATATCGGGCTAAAACTGAGTCTGACGAAAAAGATCGAGTTTGTTAATGATGCGACTTATGCCTACAGACGTGGGACGCCTCACGAACTTTCAACGTCAAGAATATATTTTGTTGAGCAACCAGTTGCTATGCGGCGCATGTTGGCACTCGATGTTCCTCACGAAGTCCGACGATTACTCAGACGAAAACTTGCTTCTTCGCTTCATCAACTTGCTACAATTGAGCTTCGTGACGGAAATTTAATTGAAGCGTGGCGCGTCCATATCGCCTCGTTGTGTAGTTTGCATGGCTTGCGTTACGCGAGCTTCACGCGACGCTTGCTCGTCTCAAGCGTACTCTCGCGTTACCCGATGACCGAAAAGTAACCCGTTAGATATGCCGTGCCCGCCGTCAAACTTCGACTTGGGATTTATCCGGCAAGGAGACGATTTTTTATCTCGATTGCTGGTAAGAGCGGGGCTAGTTTTGTCGCCTTCGCGAGGGCGTTTTGAGCGCGGCCGCGATTAAGGTTAATCTCTTCGACACGCGAGAAATGACTGTCCAACAGACGAGCAACACGGGGCTCACGCCGCGCGGCTTCATGCGGTCAGTTACGACCTTCGAGCGCGCGGGCCAAGAGGGCGTCGGACGATTGATCCCGCGTCCGCGGATCCCGGTTCAGCCCGTGCTTTCCTGGGGCATGTTCGGCGCATCGGAGGTCGAGCCGGTTGCGACGGTCTTGCGCGGCGGCGATGTGTTTTACGTGACCGCCGGGCGCGTCGCGATCGCGCATGCGCTCGTGCTTGCCGGTCTGCGCCCGGGCCAGAAGGTCTTGGTCCCGGCCTATCACTGCATCGCGATGGTCGAGCCGATCGTCCAGCTCGGCGGGGTCCCGGTGTTCTACCGCATCCACGAGGATTTGTCGGTCGATCTCGACGATGTCGCGCAGCGGATCGACGCGACGACCCGCATCTTCCTGGCCGTCAATTATTTTGGTTTTCCGCAGGATCTTTTCGCGCTGAGAGCGTTTTGCGACCGCCACCGGCTCGCCTTCATCGAGGATTGCGCGCACAGTTTCTTCGGAACCTATCGCGGGCGTCCGATCGGAGGCTTCGGCGATTTCGCGATTGCCAGCCTGCCGAAGTTTTTCGCCGTACGCGAAGGCGGCTGCCTCGTCGTCAATCGCGAGGGCGTTGGTGCCGGGTCTCGCATCGCGACCCGCTCGCAAGGCCTGGCATCGAATGTTGCGGCAATCCTCGACGGCGTCGAGGACGCGGTCGCCATGGGCCGGCTGCGCGCGTTGACGCCGCTCGTGGGCCTGGCCGCGCTGGCGAAGCGCGCCGTCCATGCCGTGGCGCCATCGGCCAGGCGCCGGCGCTCCCCCAACCCGGCGGAACAGCGCTCGGGCCAGACCGGCGGCTTCGATGTCAGCTGGATGGAAGTGAGCGCGACCGCCCTCTCGCGCTTCGTCGTCCGGCATACATCGCGCAAACGCGTCGTCGAACGGCGCCGGCGCCATTATTCGTCGCTGGCACGCGAATTTTCCGCTCTGCCGAATTGCCGGCCGCTCTTGCCCCGATTGCCCGAGGGCGTGGTCCCTTATATGTTTCCTCTATGGGTCGACCGGCTTTCTGACATTTTTGCGACATTGGAAGATCATGCCGTGCCGATGCAGCGCTTTGGCCAATTCCTCTGGCCCGCCGCGAACGCGGAGGCCTGCGCGGTCTCGCGCCGCCTTTCGCAACACGTGCTGTTGCTTCCCTGTCACCAGGAGCTCACGGAGGGCGAGGTCGCCACGCTGGTCGAAAAGGTTCGCGCCATTGTTGCCTGACACGTTCTGATCCCGAACCTGCAGCCGATGTCGTGGACGATCGAACCCATCGATGCGCTCGCCGGCCACGAAGATGCGTGGCGCGCGATCAATCGTGCCGCCGGCGATAACCCGCTGCTCGATTTTCGCTTCGTCAGCGAATCGGTCCGCGAATTCGCCACGGGTTCGGAGAAGATCGCGCTCGATCGTCGCGAGGGCGTTCCCCGAGCCATAGCATTGTTGGTGCGGGTCAGCCCGTTTTCCTGGCAGACCCTCCAGCCGGCGAATGCGCCCATCGGATTTATCGTCTGCGAGCGCGATAGGGACATGGAGGTTCTGCTCCGATCCCTGGCGAGGGCGCTTGGCCCGCAATGCGGGATCGTCAGCGTCACGCAGCAGGACCCGGCACTTCATCCGCGGCCCCCGCATTCCGCCCATCTGTCGACCCTCGACTACATCCTGACGCCGAGCATCGACGTGGCCGGCTCCTTCGCCGATTTCATGGCCGGTCGCAGCAAGAACTTCCGGCACAATGTGAGCCGGCAGCGCAATCGGCTGAAGCGCGAGAACATCAATCCTCGGCTTGAAATCCTGACCGCCCCGGCCGACATGTCGCGCGGCGTCGAAGCCTATAGCGGCCTCGAATGCGCCAGCTGGAAGGGCGAGATCAATTCCGCCGTCAGGATGGACGAGCCCCAGGGCCGATTCTATGTCAAGCTGATGACGTCATATGCCGAAATCGGCGAGGCGGCGATCTGCCGGTATTTCTTCGACGATCGGCTGGTGGCGTCGGATCTCTGTCTTCAGCATGGCGGCACGCTCACGATCCTCAAGACCGCCTATGACGAGTCCCGCCAGGGCTATTCGCCGGCCCACCTCATGCGCATCGATGCGTTCGCCGAATTCTTCGACCGGCTCGGGGTGCGGCGGGTCGAGTTCTACGGCCCCTTGACCGAATGGCATGCGCGCCTCACCGAAGACGCGCGGCGCATGTATCATGTGAATTATTATCGCTGGTGGGGGCTGAAGCTCGTTCATGAATTTCGGGTCGGACGGAACAATCGCGGGGTCGCAGGCGCGCAATTGGCGGAAGGGGTCGGCGCCTCGAAACCCGACGGCGATCGCCATGCTTGACGGCGCGATCGCATGACCGCGCTTTGCGGCTGGTTCGGCGGCGCCCGGATGCCGGATCCGCGCGGGACGGCGCAGGCGATGCTCGGCGCGGCCGCGGCCCACCCGTCCGCGAGGGGCGCCTGGGAGGTCGGGAATGATTTTGGCCTGGCCATCCAGGGGCATCCCGTCACCGCCTCGCTCGGTCGCGAGGGCGAGCTCATCGCCGCGATCGACGGCTATCCGAAGTGGACCGATCCGGCCTATGAGGACATTGCGAAAGCGCGCGGACACGCCTTTGCCCTGCTGGAGGCCTACCGCTCGAAGGGGGCCGACCTTTTTGCCGGCCTGCGCGGCGCCTTTTCCTTCGCGCTGATCGATCTGGCCTCGGGCAAGGCGATCTGCGCGATCGACCGGTTCGGGATCGCGACCCTGTGCTATGCCCAGCCGCGTGACGATTTGCTCGTCTTCGGTACGACGACCGACGCGGTTCGCTCGCATCCCGATGTCGGCGCCACCATCTCCGTCCAATCGGTCTTCGACTATCTCTATTTCGTCGATCGCGTTCCGGCGCCGACGACGATCTATCGCGAACAGCGCAAGCTCGCGCCCGCCGAGCGGCTGGTTTTCGAAAAGGGCCGCGCGCGCGCGTCGAATTACTGGGAAATGCCCTATCGCGCCGACGGGCCGGTCGATCCGGACGCGGCGGCCGAAGAGCTGCGCGCACGCCTGCGCGCGGCGGTCGGCGCCGCGCTCACGGGCGAGGATCGCGAAGGCGTTGGCGCGTTCCTGAGCGGCGGGCTCGACAGCACCACGGTCGTCGGCCTCGCCAACGAATTGCTCGGAGGCAATCTCCGGAGTTTTACCATCGGCTTCCCGGTCGAGCGATTCGATGAAACGCGCTATGCCGAGCTCGCGGCAAGGCATTTCAAGACGCGGCACGAGACCTACTATCTCCGTCCCGAAGACGTGCCCGAGACCTTGCTGAAATCGATCGAGGTCTATGACGAGCCGTTCGGCAATTCCTCGCTGGTTCCGGCCTATCATTGCGCGCGCCTGGCGCGCGAGGCCGGCGTCGAGATGATGCTCGCGGGCGATGGCGGCGACGAGATCTTCGCCGGGAACCAACGCTATGTCAGCGATCGGCATTATGATCGCTACGCCAAAATCCCGGCGCTGTTGCGGAAAGGCTTGGTCGAGCCCGCCGCGCGCGGCCTTTCATGGGCCGGGAAGCTTGGTCCGCTCGGCAAGGCCGTGCGTTATGTCGATTGGGCGCGGCGCCCCGTTCCGGAACGGATGGCCGATAACGTATTCCGAACTTTGGCGCCGGCCGATATTTTCTCGCGGGACGCCCTCGGCGAGATCGACCGCGATTTTCCCGGAAACCTGGCGGCCGACATTTACGACGCGCCCAAAGAGGCCAGCAAAGTGCAGCGCATGATGCAGTTCGATCTGCGCATCACGCTCGCCGACAGCGATCTGCGCAAGGTGGCGCGGATGTGCGAGCTCGCGGGCGTGCGCGTGCGTTTCCCGTTTCTCGACGAAGACCTAGTCGAATTCTCGGCCAGCCTGCCCGAATCGCTGTTGATCGAGGGCGGCAGGCTGCGCGGCTTTTACAAGCGCGCCCTGCGGGATTTCCTGCCGCAGGAGATCCTCACCAAGACGAAGCATGGCTTCGGTCTGCCTTATCTCGATTTCATGAATTCCTGCGCGCCGCTGCGCGATCTCGTCTGCGACAGCCTGTCGGCGCTGAAAGCGCGCCGCTATTTCCGGCCCGACTTCCTCGATGGCCTCATCGCGCGGGCGCGCGGGGGGCACATGTCAGGCCACGAAACGGTCGCCTGGGATCTGATCGTGCTCGAGCTCTGGTTGCGCGACCGCGAGCAGCACGCCTGACGGAGCGGCGGGGGGCCTTGCCCCTCGCGCGGAAACGCGAGAAACTTGCTTTGTAGCCGTGCTTAGTGCTAGCGGAGGCTGTCCATGTTGTCCTATCGGGTTGGTGCGATCGCGCTCGCGTTATTTCTCGTCCTGGGTGGTTTTGCCAGAGCTCAAGACACGAGTGATCAAAAGATCGGCATTCCAATCTACGATCCTGTTTCCAAACGATATTTTGCCTTCATGAACTCGGACCCGCACAATGCGACCTGGGACAGAGTTTATCAGCAGGCTCGCGGGCTGTATTACAAAGACGTTCGCGGCAGGCTCGCGATCGTCGACAGCTTGGAAGTACATGAATTCTTGCTTTTGCACTGGCCGCTGAAATATTTCGAGGATGCGTGGATCGGCCTGCGCTACCTTTGCCGCGCGCACAAGCTCGTCTGGTCCGATGGTAAGCCGTTGCAGCGCAACGGGTTCGAAGCCTGGGACAAGGTTTGGAAACAGGACATCTACTTCTGTGGCGACGTCAATGATCCGAATGACTGGGCACCAATTGCCTATTCAGCCAAATTCACTTGGATCGCAAAAGGCCGACACAAAGGCTACTTGTGGTATTTCATGGAATATCCAACCGGCCATCCTTAAAACATGCCGCGACGGCGTAACTCTCGGCAGCGGTCGGGATTCGATTTCGACTACCGTGTCCCTGGATATCCCGCTATTCCGTCAGGCATCGGCGGGCTTGCCAGATAGCGACAACCTCTCGCAAATCAGCCGCAGAATCGCCGGCCAGATCATGATCGGGTAGAACCCGTCTACCTGTAGGTAGCGGCGCAAGACCGCACTGTCGATTGATCCCCGATTAATCTTCATTCGATGAATGAGGCCAGCAGTAAAATCGATACGCAACCTGTGGATTCGATCCTCAAGAAATTCGCGTTGGAGATCGGTGATGTCGTAGTCCGCTATAATTTCCTTCCGATACTTGACCTCGTCAACGATAACACTAAGGAATTTTTCCCGTCCCCACGACGATTCAGAATATATGTTCACGCCCGCCCCGTAGCGGCATTCTGGTAAATCGGAGAACGCGATCTTGCGGCTGCGACGCGCCAAATCGATCCAAAAGATGTATTCTTCGCCAGTGTGTTGGAAGCTCTCACGAAATCGAACTTCATTCATGTTCTTCCGATCGTAAACGATCACGGACGTACCGAGTATGTTGCCAGTGATAATCTGGTTGACCATATTGCCCATATATTCCCGAATGTGCTCTACGCCGGCAATTAGAGGATGGTCGTTCACATTAATGCGCCGGGCACGCTCAAACGCTGTTACGTTTTGCCCGAGTTGATAGAAGTCGGCAAAATAGAAATCATATCCTCGCTTCATGGCCAACATCGCGTTTGCGAGGTGATCCGGTGTCCATATGTCATCGGAATCAAGAAGCGCGATGAAATCCGTACTCGGCGGTACCGAGTCGAGCCCCTTGTTACGGGCTCCGGCCGCGCCCTTATTGGCCTGCCTAATAATGGTTAGCCGTTCACCGGTCTCTTGTTGCAGCCCCGACAATTCCTCGACAGCTAAGATGGGCGATTCGTCATCGATCACGACGATGCGAACATCTTCGATGTCTCGTTGGTCAAGAGCGGAGCGGACAGTTTTGAGCAATATCCCGCGCTCCCGCTGAAAAAATGGAATTATTACCGCTACCTTATCGCTCGTGCCCATGGTTCTTCTCCAAAGTTACGATTTATGACACGGACCCAGTGGAGTTTGAGCGGGTTACATTTTACAAGTTACAAGCGAAATTGAGCGCGGTCACTTTGTTGTTTCGTCCTCATCTCTGGCAGCATCAAGCTATTCACTGCATCGGAACGGTTGACGCCAAGCCCGTACTCTAACCAATCCTTAACTGCCCTGAGGATTCAGGCCGCCTGCGAACCATTAGGCAATCAAACTCTGACGCGACAAAATCTCTGTCCTCGCTAACAAGAAAAATGTCAGAGACCACGAATCCGGCCCCTCCAAACGCATCCAAAGAATCCCGAAAACTGGGCATCCCCTCGTAAACGGGCTGAAATGAGACTTCGGTTTGGAGCGCAGGAATTTTTGAGATGGCGAGGGCGCCTCCTTTCAACACTTCAAGATCAAAGCCCTGGGTGTCGAGCTTGAGAAAAGTCCTGCTAAGATCTACACGACTCAGCTCTTGTGTCAGGAGGTCATCTAGCCGACGAACCGCAACACGCTCAGTTGACTTCACGGTGTTCATTGATGTGAATTCCGGGACAGATTTGTGATTCGGCTGAAGGAACGAACTGAACACCGTCGCTGCCATCACGTTGATGTCTTTCTCGCCATTGTGCGATCCCAAAGCGAACGGGTGCACATAACAAAATGGGTCAGCTGACTGCCTTTGCTTCAATTGTTCGACGAGGTTAGCTACGGGCTCGAATGAGTGAATCGGGCCCTCAAAGCCGACCTCAAGACGAAAGAAGTCGCGAGACTGGCCGAGGTTCGCACCCACATCGAGAACGCACTCAATGTTCAGTAAATCAAAGATCCGTCGCGTCTTCATTGCGCGCGCCATGCGACGCACCCGCCATCGAGCGATGATTTCGTATCCGAATGAGTTCGCAAGTTGAGAAACTAACTTCTTCACGTTTAACCTCTAAAAGGTGCTTTCGTCGCTTGTTCGGTCATTGGCACAGATATCTGGAGGTCCCCGCCTTGCGGCAGACCTTCTCGTCCGTCGTTCCTTCTTCGGCCTGCCGCAAAATGAACGCGATCTGCTGCTCGCCGAACCGCGACTTCTTCATGGCAAATCCCTCCGTGCGGCCAGGACGCTAAATTAGAATTTTGTAGCTCAAAACGGTCCGAAAATCCGGGGGCAGATCAACGCGCGATCGGGCGCGCTGCGTTAACCATGCGCTGCAAGTCATTGGCCACTTGCTATGACGACGATACAATGCAATTCATCGATGATCTCATGTGTTGGGGTTCATGGCCACTTCGTTCGTATAGTTAATCCAACTTCCGGGCATCTGGCCAGAAAATTGAGCCATGCGACCCTGACGCGGGCGCTCGTGATGCGGCAAGCGAGGAATTAATTGGATGAGCTTCGGCACCCAGGAAAGCGAACCAACCGCGATTGTTGGTCGGGTGAGCATATCAACGGAAAGTTGGATTTCAGACAACTTGGTAGTGGTCACTATTGTTTCCGTTGTCCTGGGGGCGCTCCTACTGACGATCTTGCTGGCAACAGGTCCCATCGGGAGTGACGATGTAGAGTATTTCCGGGGTGCGGGAGAGATCCTGCGGAACTTCTGGGCTCCTGAGACCGATACCTTGGTCGGGCGCAAGCTCTTTCTTTTACTATCGGGAATTCCTGCTGCGGTTGGCGGCAAAATGGTGTACGGCGTGATCGCCGATATTGCTTATACAACGATGCTCAACATTGTCGTCGCTCGCTTTACCTACCGGCAATTCGGTGCAGTGGCTGCACTTTCGGCAACCGTCGTCGCGAGCTTGAATGGCACAGTGCTACTTTGGGCGGGGACGATGACGCCGGACGTGGTGTTATCGCTGTGGATGTTCTTGTCCACAATTGCACTCTACTACGCGCTGCTTCCGGGCTCGAAAGACCCGATGCGCCTAATCATCCTCAGTGGCGCACTGGCCGGCGTTAGTTACGGCGTCAAGGAACCTGGGATTCTCCTTTTGCCGCCGGCTACGCTGTGCCTCTGCCTTTGTCGTGCCGAGGCGAATTTGTCGAGAAGAGCTCTTTGGGTTGGAGGCTACCTCGTGGCCTTTGGATGTGTGTTCGTTGCGGACGGTCTGCTGCAATTGGCGCTGGCGGATGATTTTCTTCGCCAAATTCATGCCTTGCAGGGCATGCAGCCCAAGCCTGCCGTGTCTCCCTATGAGTTTATCCGGCTCAAATATTGGGATCTCGCGAAGATGGCGACGAGCGACCGTGACACGCTGCTCATTCCCATGCTTGTCAGCATCGTCGCATCGATATCGGTCCTGCGGGCGCGCTTGCCGGTCGCGGTCTTCGGTACGACGAGTCTTTTCGTTGCCGCGTATCTTCTGTTCGGCACTACAAGCTTGTCGGCACTTCACCCAATGCCCTTCGAAGCTCGCTATTGGGTGCCTGTATTTCCCTTGGCAGCAGTTTGCTTAGCGTCGGTGATCTCACGATTTCGCGCGTCGGGTGGCGCAGCTCAAGCCGCTTGGCTTTTTTTTCTTACGGCGTTCGCCCTCGTTTCGATTACCGGTGCCGCGGGAGAGGCAGGTAATCTGGGCCGCGCTAGGTATTTCAAAAATGTCGCGAACGCAATCGAATTTGCACTCGCGCTGCCTGGGGGGCCGAAGGTTATGGTCGATGCGAGCATGCTCGAGGTACTCTGCAATTTCATGGCAGGTGCAGATCTCGCACGCCTTGAGTTGATCCCTTCGAGGGGAGATTTACCCGCTGGCCTGTACCTCGTCGATCCGTACCAGAATTCCATCGTTCGACTTGGGCAGACTCCGCATTTCAGCGAGATCACGAAGCTTCCTGTTATTCTCAGCGTTAATCGCAACCCCCTCATCGTGGCGCGTTATTTCCCCGACGTTAAAGCTAATGAATTTGAACCAGATCCAGCCTTTACCGCCATCCTTAGGGAAAAGCGTTGAACTCATGGGGTGGACGGTGACGTATTATGTGTTCGTAAGCTACTGTATTCAGAGTAAGCCGCGGCAAACGGAAGTGCGATCTATCGCCGCTGCGGCGTTGTCGTGATGAGGCACTACTTGAGCGCCCAAGGGAACAAATTCGCCGTTGCTTCCGCTGCAATCGGCAAACTCTCCATTGCCGAACGTGCCTTGCTTTTTTTTAGCAAGCATCCGTCTCGCGTGCCTGGTTACGAGGGTTATTCAGAACCCTGTGCACCGAAGGCTGTCGCCGACCCATTACATAGGTTGCGCCGATCCTTTCCTCAACTTGAGGAACGGATTATTGGCAAGCGCGTTATGGACTTGGGCTGCGGCGACGGAAGCCAGGCGATAGCCCTTTCGAAGAGCGGTGCAAGCGACGTGCTTGGTGTCGACATCCAGGAGCAGCGGCTTAACCGCGCGCGCCAAACCGCCATCGATCTTCCTAATATTCTTTTCGCGAAAGACGCAATCGGGCTGTTCGACACTGTGATCTGCCAGGACGCTTTCGAGCATGTAGCGGATCCTGAGAAAGTACTTGTCGACATACTCGACCATCTCAAGCCGGGCGGCTGTATCCTCCTGACGTTTGGGCCGCTGTGGTACGCGCCTTACGGTGCGCATTGCCATTTCTTCACACGGCTGCCATGGGTTCATCTAATCTTCAGCGAAGCGACGGTTCATCGAGTGATGCGGGTCTACCGCCGTGATCCGGGCACTTCCTACCTCGAAGATATGAACATGATGACGGTCGCGCGGTTTCGGAGGATTGTCCACAGTACTAAAGGGTGCACTTTTCATGATATAAGGCTTCGTTGCGTAAACGGACTTGACGTTCTCTCTCGATTGCCCGTTCTGCGAGAGTTCTTTGTCAACGAGATTTCGTGTGTCATCACGAAGGACTAGGCCCACGTGCGCGTCACTTGTGATATGGCAGGAGGCCGTCAAAAGTCGTCCTATTGGCACTGCCGCATGCGGCGTCGCAAATTTGTAGCGTTAACCAACCGGCCGGAACAAGCCGTCATTACCGAGGAATCTCTTAGCCCGTCTGGAAGATTGCGGACGCCGATAGGGTCGCTGCATCAGTGCGGTTTGCGGCGTGGGCATCTGTGATCTTTTCCCCATGCATGCAACGAGGTGATAATCTAGGTGATCGAAAACTGTGATCATCGTCGCGAAAGATCGCAAGTTCTTAACCCTTTTCAAACACTGCCCTCGAGATGCGTGATTTTTTGATCGTCGTCATCGTTCTGGGATCGGTGCCGCTCACCCTCATCCGGCCCCAGATCGGTATCTTGATGTGGTTCTGGCTGTCGCTGATGAATCCCCACCGCTGGGCCTGGGGCTACGCGCAGGAATTCCGGGTGGCGCTCGTCGCGGGGGTGGCAACCTTGCTCGGCTGGGTATTTTCGCGCGAAGCGAAAACGCCACCGAATGCATTCATCGTCTATATGCTTGCGTCCTTTACAATCTGGGTCAGCCTCGCCGCCCTCTTTGCCATCCATCCCGAAATGGCTATCCCGAAATGGGAAGAGATCATCAAGATTCTTCTGATGACCTTCGTCACGATGTGCATCGTTCAGTCGCGCGCGCGCATCGACCAGCTGGTCTGGGTCATTGCGGTCTCGATCGGCATCTATGGTGTCAAGGGCGGGCTGTTCGCCATTGCGACGGGCGGGCATTACCGCGTCTACGGGCCGGATGCCTCATTCATCGCCGACAATAATTCGCTCGCCTGCGCGCTCATCATGATCATCCCGCTTTTGCAATATTTGCGACGGATTGCGCCGAGCCGCTGGGTGAGGCTGGCGCTCTTGGGAAGCATCGGCCTGACCATCATTGCGGTTCTCGCCAGCTATTCGCGCGGCGCGCTGATCGGGCTTATTTTGACCCTGGGCTTTCTCTTATTGAAGGCACGCTATCGCGTCACGACCTTGATCGTCACCGTGGGCGTCCTCGGCGCGGCGCTCTATGTCGCCCCGGCAGCGTGGTTCGAACGCATGGATACGATCGATCAATATCAGCAAGACGCGTCCGTTCAGGGCCGGTTCGACGCCTGGAATTTCGCCTTCAAGCTGGCCCTCGATCATCCGCTTTTGGGCGGTGGCCAGCTCGTCGGGCTCGACAGCCAATTGTTCAGGCACTACGTGCCGACCGCGGCGGCCGCGCGCGCGGCCCACAGCATCTATTTCGAGGTTCTGGGCGAAACCGGCTTCGTCGGCCTGGGGATTTTCCTCACGCTGTTGCTGTCCTCCTTCCTTGCCGCGCGCAACGTGATTCGATTGGCCGGCACGCGCCCCGAACTCGCCTGGGCCCGATCCTTGGCCGCCATGATCCAGGTATCGATCCTTGGCTACGCCGTCACCGGCGCCTTCCTCAGCCTCGGTTTTTTCGATCTCTATTACGCGCTCGTCGCCGTCATCACGGTGACGCAATTCGTCGTCCGGCGCGAAATCGCCAAGACCCCGGCCTCGAGCGAAGTCCCGGCGAAGCTCGGGATGCGCCGGCCTCTCCTCGGACGTCCCGCGCCGGTCCTGCCCCGGCCCGCCGTTTCCGCGGCGTCGCCGTCGCGCGTTGCCGGGCCGTAAACGGGTTCGGATTGCTATGGGGCACGACTTGGGCACGCCCTCCGCCCAGGGCGCTGCCGGATGGGTCAGTTTGGCGCGATGACCATGCGAATCCCGTCGCCTGCCCGTTGGATTTCGTGGCTGCCGCTCATCTTCTGGGGGGTAGCACAGCTTTCCCTGCCGCTTTGTGCGCGTGCCGACGCCATCACTCCCTCGTCTGACCGCGGGTGGCGCGATTATCAGATCCTGATGTGGCAGCCGCAGACGCGCCGGCAATACGCCACGCTCAAATCGATCGGCTTGACCGGCGGCGAAGTGCACCTGGTCGACCGCGACCGGCCGGAGCAATTGCCCCGCGATGACATCGCGCGACTCTCGGCCAACCATCTGCGCTGGTACGTCGAGAACATCGCGACGGATTTTTATTCTCCCTATCACCGCTGGTTTCCCGATCGGGCGGTCAACTGGAAATTTCAGCAAGTCAAGACGCTCTATCGCGACAATCCGCTCGACATCCGCGCCTTCGTGCGTGAGCCGAGCCTCGCCGATCCGCAATGGCTCTCGGCGATCAGGGACCGTCTCACGCGCGTCGTGCGGGCCGAACGTCCCTATCGGCCGCTTTTTTATAATCTCGGCGACGAGACCGGCATCGGTGAGCTCTCGATTTTCTGGGACTTCGACCTGTCGATGGATTCGCTCGCCGGCATGCGCGACTGGCTGAAAACCCAATACGAAACCCTTGCGGCTCTCAACGCGGAATGGGGAACTGACTTCGATGATTGGGGAGCCGTGATGCCGCTGACCACGCAACAGGCGATGGCGCGGACGGACGAGAACTATGCCGCGTGGGCGGATTTCAAGGCCTGGATGGATGTGAGCTTCGCGCGGGCGTTGCGCGCCGGCACCGACGCGGTCCACGCGTCCGACCCTCAAGCCCGCGCCGCGATCGAGGGCGCGCAGATCCCCGGATGGGGCGGCTATGACTATACGCAGCTTTCCCGGGCCGTCGATGTCATGGAACTCTATGATGGCGGTGGCAATCTCGAAATCATGCGCTCGCTCAATCCGGGCATGATTCTCCTAACCACCACGGCGGGCGGCGGCCGCCAAGAGGTCTACGATATCTGGCGCGAGGCGTTGCGCGGCAGCCGAGGCGTCATCCTGTGGGACCCGAACGACCAATTTGCGGCGAAAGACGGCAAGCTCGGTCCGCGCGGGATCGGCGCCCGCGGCGTCTTTCGCGAATTGCGGAACGGAGTGGGCGCGCTCCTCATCAACAGCGAGCGGCGCTTCGACCCGATCGCGATTCTCTATTCGCCGGCCAGCATGCGCACCCAATGGATGCTCGACTGGAGGCCGCTCGGCGATGCCTGGGCGACCCGGGATATAAGCGCATCCTACGAGGATGAAAACGAGGTCCGCGATTCGATGATGGCATATTCGCGCGCGCTCGAAAGCTTCGGGCTCCATCCGCGCTTTCTTTCGCGCGCGCTCGTCGAGGAGGGCGCGTTGCAGGATCACGGGTATCGCGTGCTGATCCTGCCGCGTGTTCTCTCTCTCGCGCGCGAAGAGGCAGACAAGATTCGCGCATTCGTCGAAGCCGGCGGCCTGGTTATTGCGGATACCGAACCCGGCATCTTCGACGAGCACAGCCGACGACTTCCCGAATCGCCCCTAGCCGATCTCTTCAGGGCGCCCGCGGACACGACAGGACTCGGGGCAGCGGGCAGAGCGGGGATTGCCGTCTATGCGGTCCCCGATGGGGAGCACTGTCTGGGCGACTCCGCTGAAACCCCTTGCCCCGCCGAGCCTCTGGCGCTGAGCGCGCTTCTCAAACAGCGCGGGCTGGAGCCGGCGGCAACCTTGAGAAGGCCGACGGGCGAAGCGGTGGCCAATGTCGAAACCTACGAATTTCGGAATGGCGCTCTGCGGCTGTTGGCCTTGCAGCGCGCTTGGCCGAGCGCGGACAGAGATCGTCGGCCCGGTTCGACCGGTGAGGCTCGCGAGGCCGTTGTGCTGACCCTGCCGGAGCCCGCTTTCGTTCACGATGTCTTGAGCGGGCGCGCTCTGGGATATGGGCAGCGATTCGACCTCGCGCTCGACGGCGCCGAGCCCAGCATCCTTGCCTATTCAAAGACGCAGCTACCGGGGCCGACCATTGCAGGCCCGCGGCAATTGCGCCGCGGCCAAACCGGCCTGTTCGCGATCGGTTTTTCACCCGGTTCACCTGAGGATTACATGGTCCTGCACGGCGACGTCATCGATCCCGCGGGCCGGGTCGTCGAAGCCTATTCAGGCAATCTCGCCGCGGCCCACGGGCGGCTCGCCTTGCGGCTCCCGCTTGCGCCGAATGACCCGCTCGGCACCTGGCAAATCCATGTGACGGATCCTGTGACACGAGAGAGAGCCACGCTGGCCCTGCAGGTCGTTCCATGATCGCTCGGACCGCTCGCGCGAATGGGGCCGAGGCCCTTTGGGCAGGCCAAGTTATGGTTAACGTCGAAAGCGTCTCTGCGGTAGCGGAATTGGCTCCGGGGGATCGGCGTTCGTGGTAACACTTGCCGCGCATGTTCTTCCAGGTCTCAAAGTGGCTCGGAGGGCTGGCCAACCCGGCTACGCTTCTCGGCATCCTGGTCCTCGGCAATGCTCTGGCAGCCATCGCAGGGCGCCGGAAATTGGCGTCTGGGCTGCTCGCATTCTCGGTAGCGCTCATCCTCGCCTTTGGCGTTCTGCCCGGCGCCACATGGCTCTCTCTGCCTCTGGAGGCCCGTTTCCCCCCCGCACCCCGTCTACCGGCTCAGGTGGCAGGGATTATCGCCCTCGGGGGCACCGAGCGGGTGGAGCAGAGTGCCGCCTGGGGGCAGCCCACCCTCAGCGACCCAGCGCCGATCGTGGCCCTGCTCGCGCTCGGCCGGAAATATCCGGATGCCCGGCTTGTCTTCACGGGAGGGACACGGGCTCGGCATGACAAGTCCCTCAGCGAAGCCGTGGTGGTTAAGCGCTTTATTAACGAGTTGGGCACCAATGAGCGCGCAATAATTTACGAGGATCGCTCGCGTAATACTTACGAGAATGCCATCTTTACCCGTGCTCTCGTGGCACCGAAGCCGGGCGAGGCCTGGATTCTCGTTTGCGAGGCGATGTCGATGCCGCGGGCCGTGGGGGTCTTCCGCGCCGCCGGTTGGGACGTCATTCCCTACCCGGCGGGTTACCTCACCGCGCGGCGGGCAGGACCGCTGGTCTCGTTCGATATATTGGGCGGTTTCGATCTAGCATATGTCGCTCTGCACGAATGGGTCGGCCTCTTGGTCTACCGGATCATGGGATACACGAATGCGCTCTTCCCAGGTTGAGTTGGACGCAAGCGTCTTGCACGATTTTCTTGGCGGGAATGCAGCCCCGGTCCATGCCTTGGGTAAGCCGAACGAACGCGGACTCCAATTCTGCGCGATCGCAGCGTACCCCGACGGCCTCTTGCGCGCCGATCCCAAGCAACGCCGAGCCCGCGCCGCATGATCGCGATCAAAGTCCTCGAAGCAGGCTTGCTTGGCTATGCTGGCGCAACTCTTGGATATTTGCTGCTGACGCTGCTCGCTCTCTTGTGGTGGAAACGGGATCTTGGCGGCATTCTGCTCGCCATAGCCGGTTTTGCCACGGCCCTCTGGGCGGGCGTGAGCGCGTTCGAATTGTCGCGAGGAATCGCAAACGGCGAGGCGGGCCAAATCACCGAAGTGATCCGCAGTGCGGCGTGGACGCTTCTGCCCTTGAGTCTCTTCTACTGGGTGTCGCCGGGACAAAGGCTGCGTTGGGCGGCCATTCTCGTCGGTATTTGCATCTGTGTTGCCGCGTTGACGCCGCTCTTCGGCGCCATCGCAACCGATGAGAGTTCGGACGCCTCGCGACAGATCCTCTTTGTCGGGCATCTCGGCCTCGCTCTCATCGGTCTTGCCATCATCGAAAATCTCTTCCGCAACTCGCCCAAGGCACGAGGCTGGACGATCAAGTATCTCTGCTTCGGCGCCGGCGGGATTTTCGCCTATGATTTCTTTCTTTATGCCGATGCGTTCCTCTTTCATCATCTTGATCTCAGCTTCTTTCTCGCGCGCGGCGTCCTCGCATTGCTGGTCGTGCCGATTTTTGCCGTCTACGCAAAGCGAAACCTGAAGGCCGGGCCCCAGATCGCCCTCTCGCGCCAGTTCGCCTTCTATTCGACGACCTTCATCGTGGCCGGCCTCTATCTGCTGATGATGACCGCAGCGGGCTATTATGTGCGCCGCTTCGGCGGGACGTGGAGCACCTTTCTTCAAGCCTTGTTTTTCTTCGGCGCGATCCTGCTTCTCATCGTGCCCATCGCCTCGGGCAGCGTGCGTGCCTACCTGCGCGTGCTCGTCGAAAAAAGTCTCTTCACCTACAGATATGACTACCGGCGGGAATGGCTCCGTCTCATACGAACCATCTCGGACAAACAAAATGGAGAGGATCTGCGAACCCGCGTCATTCATGCCGTCTGCGATATCATGGAAAGCCCCGAGGGTGGGTTATGGCTCCCGAGCGAGGATGGTGGATTTTCATTGGCAGGGTCGTGGAATTTCTCGCGTTGGAACCTCGCGAGCAACGACGCGGTGATTGCGAAGGGCGGTCCGCTGGCACGCTTCCTCGAAGTGTCAGGATGGATTGTCGATCTCGATGACTATGCGCGCAGCCCCGAACGTTATGCCGGCCTCGACGCCCTGCCTTCCTGGCTCGCGCCGGGGTCGCGTGCCTGGCTGGTGATACCGCTATTGCTCGACGAAAGACTTGTTGGGATCTTGGTCATCGGACGCTCCCGGGCCGAACGCGCGCTGACGTGGGAAGATTTTGACATTTTGAAAACGGTCGGCCAGCAGGCCGCGAGCTACCTCGCGCAACAGAAGAGCGATGAGGCGCTGGCGGAGGCGCGTCAATTTGAGGCGTTCAATAAGCGTTTCGCCTTCGTTGCACACGACATCAAGAACCTCGTCAGCCAGCTCTCGCTCTTGCTCGCGAATTCAGAGCGGCATCGCGCCAATGCAGAATTCCAGAGCGCCATGATCGAGACGGTGCGCCAATCGGTCGACAAACTCAACCGAATGCTACGCCAACTGCAGACGGAACCGCCGCGCACCCAATTGATGAAGTCAGTGGAACTCGGGCCGCTATTGCGCGACCTTGTCGGGCGGCACAGCCGGCATTCTTGCTCCGTGTCTCTCCATCTCGAGAACTCGGATGCAACCGTCGCCGCCGATGAAGAGCGGCTCAAAGCGGTGGTCGACCACTTGATCCAAAACGCGGTCGATGCCGTCGAGGCGAGCGGGCATGTCGAGGTGCGGTTGGCGACAAAGGCGGATACCGCCGTGGTCGAAATCGCGGACGATGGGCCGGGCATGGATGAAGCATTCGTGCGTGACCGGTTGTTCCGGCCGTTCGACACGACCAAGAGCGCGGGATATGGTATCGGCGTCTATGAAAGCCGTGAATATGCTCGTTCGCTCGGGGGACATGTCGAAGTCGACACCGCACCGGGCCGGGGCACGACGATGCGCATATGTCTGCCACTCGCTGCCGCCTCAAACGCGCCTGCGAAAGCGTTGTAGCGAAGAGATGACCGCATGACGAACTCGAAGCCAAAACTATTGGTCGTGGAAGACGATCTCGGACTCCAGCAGCAACTCGCATGGACCTTTGAGGATTACGAGGTGTTGTCCGCCGTGGATCGTCCATCGGCGCTGTCCTTGGTGACGTCGGAAAATCCGCCCGTGGTCACGCTTGATCTCGGGTTACCGCCCGATCGGGACGGCGCGAGTGAAGGCCTGGCGACACTCGAGGAGATCAAGAGAATTGCGCCGCGTGCGAAGGTCATTATCGTGACGGGGAGCGATGAAAGAGAGCACGCGCTTAGGGCGGTTGCGCTCGGGGCCTATGATTTTTATCAAAAGCCAATCGATGCCGACACGATTCGCCTCATTGTGAGCCGCGCTTACCAGCTCCACGCGCTCGAATCAGAAAATCTTCGCCTGCAAGAGCTTGAGCGCCGACCGCTCGAGGGCTTGGTAGCTGCGAGTCCCGTCATGATCAACGTATGCCGGATGGTGGAGCGTGTGGCGCCCACTGCGGTGACCGTACTGTTGCTGGGTGAAAGCGGCACGGGCAAGGAACTCATTGCGCGTGCCCTCCATAATCTAAGCCCGCGCCGCGGCAACCGCTTCGTTGCAATCAACTGCGCCGCAATCCCGGAGCCGCTTCTCGAAAGCGAACTTTTCGGACACGAAAAAGGTGCTTTCACAGGTGCGCATCGGCAGGTCGCCGGGAAAATCGAAACCGCAAATCATGGCACGCTGTTTCTCGACGAGATTGGCGACATGCCGATTCAGCTACAGGCGAAGCTGCTCCGTTTCCTACAAGAGCGAGTCTTCGAGCGCGTTGGCGGTCGCGCGGAAATCGCCGTTGACGTGCGTGTCGTTTGCGCGACACATCGCGATCCAGAAGAGATGATCCGGGCAAAGGTGTTCCGAGAAGACCTTTACTACAGGCTGAGCGAGATCGTCATCAGCATTCCGCCGTTGCGGGAACGGACAGGGGATGCGGCCGTTCTTGCTCATCACTTTCTCAATGTCGCTAATCAAGCCGGCGGAAAGACCGTTCGCGGTTTTACGCGGGATGCGATCGCGGCATTGACCAGCTATCCCTGGCCGGGCAATGTGCGGGAACTCGAAGGACGCGTCAAACGTGCCGTGATCATGGCCGAGGGAACACAGATAACGGCCGCCGACCTCGACCTTCCGGTGACGCACGCGTCCGCAAACACGTCAATGACGTTGAAGGAAGCACGCGATCGCGCCGACAAAGCGGCGATTGAGCAAGCTTTGGCGCGGACCAACGGCAACGTCAGCCAGGCCTCGAAGCTGCTCGAGATCAGCCGCCCGACGCTCTACGAATTGATAAAATATCACGGCATTCGGGAGTAAGTTACCGGCGCCGACCGCAATTCGCGCCGAATCGCCTGCCGCGCCCATTTACGCGATTCCCGATCGGCGCCTGGGTCAAGGGTCGGTACGACGCAAGGCGTTGATCCATTCCGATGTCCAGGATGAGACTTGGTCGCGCCAAGGCTGTTGCGAAAAGGTGTGATCGGCCGGTTCCAAATGACGCACCGTCAACCGGTCTTCGGCGTAGAGTCTCTGCCATGGTTTGGATCGGTTCGCGGCATCTTCGAACTCTTTGGCCGTCAGATCGCGCCCGCTGAGAATAAGAAGCGCCGCGCCGCGGAAGCGGCCAAGGCTCGCAGCCATTTGTTGAGCCAGCGGGTTCGGTTGACCGGTCTTCCGCACGGGCCCCCGCGAGCGCACCGATTCGGGGAGGACAGCGCGATAGAGATTGACTAGCAATGAACGCCCCGCGACGAAAGGGTTCAGTTTTCCGCGAAGGAGCTTGAGGAGAAAATCTTTTTCGGTCAGGCGCTGAAGATAATAATGTCTGATGTGGGCGCGCGCTTGGCTAGTTTCGTTGCGAACCCATGGATTGAGCAGCACCACGCCGGCAACTCGGGAATCACGTTCCGCGCATTGGCAAATCGTCAAGGTCGCATCGCACAAGCCCCATAGAACCAGATGCGTGATCGAAGGGACATTCCGCACCAGCGCGTCCATCGCGCCGGCGACGTCCGGGCCGATATTTTCGAACCCTGGAAACTCGCCCGCACTGTCGCCCATTCCGCGGCAATCGAAGCGAAGTACGGGGATCCCGCGCGCGGCCAAGTCACGCGCGAGAAGCAGAAATTGGCGGTGACTTCCGACCCGGTATTGCGGCCCGCCCACGACGAGCACCACCCCGAGGCGCGACGCGCGGTCGGGAAGGTGCAGCATCCCGATGAGCGTCGCGCCCTCGACGGTGAAGGTCGTCGGAATCTCGCTGGTCACAATCGCGCCGTGACGAAGGAGGCGGCCGTTGCATCAATCAACGCGGGTACAACCTTAATCTCGGCGGTCAGCCAAAATTGAGGCCCCACGATTCTTTGTGCTGAAACCGTGGCTCCGTTCTCTCGCCATCGCTCGATCACTTTAGTGCCGGCGAGAGAAATCTGATCGGAAGCGTCCGGTCCGACCTCGAACCATTGGACGCGCGCAGCCGTCGATGAGGGGAGAGTTGTGAGCGTCAGAGCATCCAGGTCCGTCGCGAGCTCGGGGGCCAGCTCATAGCCGGCAACCTCGACTGAACGACCCTCGCGAAGCCGAGCTCGCAATGAATCCGTAGTTACCCGTTCTCCAGCCTTTGCTAAAGATGCAGCCAGGGCGATGCGCAGGAACTGTGTCAACATGGTCCGCCCGTCGGTCACAGGCTGCCAAAACAGAAACTCCGCGAAGCGCGCGGGCTCGCGCTCGATCGCCGCTCTTGCCAGCAAGGTGCCGAAGCGCAGGCCCCACAATTTAATGGCGCTGTGTCCCTTACCTTCGAGCCAATTCGCGGCGCTCGCAACATCGGCGAGCCAAACCGACAAGCGCGCGTCACGAAAGTCGCCTTCGCTGTCGCCAGTGCCATAGGGATCGAGGAGCAGAACGCCGCAACCGCACGCTGCGAGCGCGCGGGCCTGAAGGGTCGCCATCCGTCGCGACCGATTCATTTCTTCGGCAAACGGGGGCAGGTATAAAACGCCAGGATGGCTTCCGGTATCGATTTCGGGCGCGAAGTAGATCGCAAAAACACGTCCAGCGGCGCTATCAAGGAAGAAGGGCGAACCGGCCTTCCGATCGTCACCCACCATCAGACAGCGAGCTTCTTCTCGATGAATTGCGACAAGTTGCCGACGGTCTCAAATATCTCTGCATTGATCTCGTCATCGTCGATGACAATACCAAATCTCTCCTCGAGTGCCGATACAACGCCGACAACCGCCATTGAGTCAAATTCGGCGATACTGCCGAAAAGTCCCGTCGTCGCGTCGAACCGATCCTCCTTCCCGCCCAGCTGCAGGGTCTCGCCCAAAACAATCTTGACCGTATCAATGACTTTCAAACAATTCTCCCCGTTTCCTGAGAAGGGAACTGGCCATCAGTTCTTGCCGCTTGCCCCACATCGTCGTCGCTTACGTACCATCTAAGCCACCTTCAACTCCTGATGCGACGAGAGGAACCTTCCCCTAGCCGGGCGCGGCTTCCTTCATGATATCGTTCAACTCTGCAACGGCGGGCTCAAGGATTGCCGCGTCGCGGGCGGCGGGTGCTGCCGCAAAGCATTCGAGCGCTCGCTCGATTGCGGATGCCACCATCGCCAGCTTTTCTACTGCTTCCCCCATGCGGAACTCGGCATTGCGTATATCATCGTGTAACAGCGCAAGCCGATCGACGGTCTGTCCAAGAGCGGCGATCGATGTGCGGTCCTGATCCGAAATCTGCAGAGCAGCTTGCTGAGATCCACTCGCTTCGATCCGTTCGTGCAGGTGGGCGACGCCGAGCGCAAGCTGGCGGACGGCCTGTATGATGCCCCTGCCATCGACATCGTTGCTCTCCTGCCAAAGCCGGCTGATCTCCTGCATCCGGATGATTGCCTGGGCGAGTCGCTCGGAGTCTTCGATGCGAGCACGGCGTTCGTCGTCGAGCACGCGGCGCAACTGCAGGATTTCTCGAACCGTGCGGAGCTCCTTCGATTTCACGAGCGGCGAAGCCGAAATTGGTGCCGCAGAGACGCAGTCCTTGACGGCTCGCTGCAGTCTATGCTGATTCCAACGGCCGATCGCCGATATTGGCCATAAGAGAATTGGCGATGCCAGCCCGGCAAGCCCGATCCCGGCGGCGGAAATCGCAACCAGCATCCCATCGTCGAGCACATTCTGTAAATTTACATCGCTGCCGAGGTTTATGGCGGTCAATCGCGGACCAAATAAAACGATCGCAATGGCCGCGATCAGGCTGATGCCCCCGATAATGATGGTAACCGTAAAGAACCGACTGGAGATGCCGATAACGTAGGGAGGTATCGCTACGGCATCGCAAGGCGTCCCTGGGGCGACGGCCGATGGTGCTTCATTGATGTCGGTGGCCCGTCCGATCGGTTTTCCTTGGTCTCGGATTGTCGGCGCCAGCTCCGCTGCCGCCCATCGCGCCAATCGCGCAGAGTGCCGAAATGCGAAGAGAAAAGGGCGTGCAAGCCGCTCTCGTTGGGGCAACTGGCTACTCGCGGCCAAGGCTTCGATGCGTCGCGCAGCCAACCATAGCGCGATGCCGTTCAATATGTTGAAGACCGCGATCACGACAAGCGGAATGGCGGCTGCTGCCGCTCCAAGGGCGATTGCATGCAAGATCTGGGGAACAGTGACGCCGCGGCTCCTGACCACGATCGCCAAAAGGGCCGCGGCGCGTTCGGTCAGTTCATGAATGGTGTGATCAAGCATCACATACCTGAAGCGCTCGTGTTCCGAGGCTAGGATGATGTCCTAGCTTCATGAAATCCATGCCCTGACACCGATTCGACCGGAGGCAGAGGGTCAATAAGTGTCCCGCCCTCATGCGGCGCTTGCCTCGGTCAAAGATGACCGCACATCATACGGCGAACTTGCAAGCCCGCCGCACGCTCCGAGGAAATATTCACAGAAGCGGTCGATCTTCCCGAGGAATTGATCGAGTTCCGCCGATGTGCGCACGTAGGGCGTGTTGCCTGGCACGAGGGATGGACTGTGATAGCTAAGGACGAAGACACGCGTCCCTGAACCCAGAAGCGTATCGGTCAGACGCTTAAGTTCGCCAAAATTCGCGCCTTCCGGCGTCAGGCGGATCCGCTCAAAAAGCCGAAGCCGCGCGAAGACGCCGGGAAGATGAAATCTCATTCCAAGATCAGAGATCAAAGAGGGCTGGAGTGCCCCGCCATGGGCGCGCAGCAGACCGCACCAACCGACAGTGAGCGGGATTTCGAGCAACCGGTTGCCGGGACCGAACCAAAATGGATCCGTTGGAAACCCGTTGAAATCGGGGCCGCCATCCGCGCCGAAGTCCGTTAATGGAACGACGCTCGTATCGATTTCGTACCCGAGTTCACCGAGGATCGCCGCCGTCATCGGTCCGATCCCGTAGCGACCGGCCCGGTAGATCGTCGGGCGATGGCCCAAATTGTTCTCGATCGTGTCGGTGAGCCGCGCCAGCTTCGTGCGCTCAATGAGGTGCGGAAGGTTACCAGGATAGGAATTGAAAGCTGACAATTCTTCGTCGAAGGGGGGGTTGACCCAGGGGTGAAGGTGGGCGCCCAAACCGCACTGTCCATCGGCGAACCAGTCGCGCAGCTCGCGAAATCCGGTTTCCTGAGAAGCGATCGCATAATCGACAACATAGGTTGGCCGAATACCGTAGCGCGCGAAGAGCCGCTGGGCCTTGTGCTGGTGCTTCATATGATCGACGCCAAGCGCGCTGCGCGAAAAACCTTGTCCCCAGTCGAATTCCTCTTCGGTGTCAACCACCACTATGAGTCTCGGTCTCGCAAAATCTCGCGTAGACATCACTGTTCTTTGGCAAAAGGCCGACATATCGACTTGCGTGGTTGTTAAGTTAGATTAAATGCCAGCCTGATCGTCAAACGACATTTTAAATATACGAACGGACCTTATAATCCCAATATTAAGCGTCCGCAATTTCTTTACCAGGCGTCAGAAGCATTAACCCTGTTGTAAAGGTTGATGGATGCGCGCCAAGCGTAATTTTCCTCTATTGCGCACGCCCTCTCTTCGGGAGCCGATGCGGGGACCGGTTCGGCCGATCCCGACGTGTCGGAAGGCGCCACGCGCAGGCGATCTTTGCGGCCGCAGGAAAAGTGTAACATGGTGAATCCATAATGGCGGTGCCTCCGGCGGATGCGTGGCACGCTGTTTCGCGGACGGCGCGGTCCAGTTGCCGTGACGGACGTCTATCCCGATTTGTCGCGCCGGACCGACAGGAAGTATGTCGGGACACGCCCTCGGTTCGACTATTTTTGTGGTGGATACCTCGAGTCCGATAGCGTAAGGGGATGCAGCGCGACTGCATCACGTGCTTAACGATTTTGATAGCCTTGACTTGGTGGGAGAGATGTAGTTGCCTTGAATCATTCAAATTTAAGCGATCATCTTCTTTCTTGTGCTCGCCGCGCATCATACTTTGTTCGGAGAGCAACAGTTTAAAGCGGCCCAGTCGCATTGCAGCTGGCGCTGCGCAAGTCGGTGAACGATTTTTGAAAAATCGGAGCGTCCGGTGCCTCTCGGGGGAGTACGTTGCTAAGGGTTTTCCGTCATTATTTGCCTGTGTCGGCGCTATTGCTGTTTGTCTGTGACGCAATCGTAATCGTGTCCGTGTTTTTCGTGGCCGCTCGCACTTCGGCTTTCATGCGGCCCGTTCGCGCCGAGATCGTTGATCGCTATCTGACGGCTATCCTGTTCGCGGGCGTTTTCAGCTCTGTCATCATGTATGTGATCGGCCTCTATGATAAATGGTTGATCGCCGATGTGAGGCGCGCCATCCCGCGGTTGATCGTATGTGGCGGAATCTGTGCGCCGGTCATCGTTCTATTCTGGTTGGTGCAGTTGCCGAATCCGGGTGGTTTGGCCGATGCGAACCAGGCGATGATCTACTCGCTTTGGGTGGGCTTTGCCTTTTTTGCGGTTCTGCTTTGGCGAATGATATTCGCCGGAATATCTCGCGCCACCAAGATGCCTTATCGCGTTCTTGTTGTTGGGACCGGAAGGCTCGCCGCCGAAATCGAACACTTGATGACGCAACAAGAACATTCGAATACGACGATCATTGGATATACAAGCTTGACCGACGAGGTCGGGCTCGTTCCGAAGTCGCGGCTGAAGCCTTGCGGTAAATCGCTTTTGTCGGTGGCGCGGACCGAGGGTGTGAGGGAGATCGTCGTCGCTTTGGACGATCGACGGGGCGTTCCCCTCCAGACGCTGCTCGAGGCGCGGATGGAAGGCATTACGATCACGAACTATCTATCCTTCTGGGAGCGCGAGACGCGTCGCGTCAACCTCAGCGCGCTTGATCCGAGCTGGCTCATCTACTCGGACGGATTTCAGACCAGCTCGGAGATCAATGTCGTTCTCAAGCGCCTCCTCGATGTTTCGGCAAGCCTCGCTCTCCTCATCGTTATGGCGCCATTGTTGGCGGTCTGCATGATTGCGATCCGCGTGAGCAGCCCCGGACCCATCCTTTACAAGCAGGAAAGAGTGGGTCGCAACGGTGTCGGATTTACGATGTACAAGTTTCGGACGATGCGGATCGATGCCGAAAGCGCCGGTGTCCCGCAATGGGCTGCGGTTCGTGACCCGCGGATTACGTCGATCGGCATGTTTTTGCGGACGATGCGCATCGACGAGTTGCCGCAGATCTTCAACGTGCTGCGCGGCGATATGAGCTTTGTTGGGCCGCGGCCCGAACGGCCGTTTTTCGTCGAAAGTCTCGCTAAGGAGGTGCCCTTCTATTCCGAGCGACATCGTGTGCGGCCCGGAATCACGGGATGGGCACAGATCAACTACCCCTATGGCGCCTCGATCGAGGATGCAAAGGCAAAGCTTTCCTATGATCTTTACTACATCAAGAATTACAGCTTTATATTCGATATTCTCATCATCCTCTCGACGGCCCGCGCCATCCTGCTCAACCGGGGCGGCCGATAGGTCCGAGATTCAGCCTAAGTTTTTCAATGAGCTGAATGCGCTGTTTCGCCGTCAAGCACGGGCCCGAGCCATCCCATCGTGGAGGCAAACTCGCTCAATGCCGTGTCGGCTTTGGCCGCGTTGTCGCTGTAATCGGCGCCGATGGCTATGATCGCTGCCTTGGGATCGCCCCCCAGCAGCTTGACCTTTGCTTCGAGCAGCTTTGCCAGATAAGGACTGCCGGTAAAGCGGCCGTCGATCCAATACCAATACCAGATCACGTGGCCGCCGGCTGTGCCGACGCTGCGCGTAAACCGGACCGAGAAGGGCTCGACGCCAAGCTTGATGGAGCGTGTGCCGGCCGCAGCGACAATCCAGCCGTTATCTTCGCCGATCTTATGTTCGGAACTCACGATTTGGGCCCCACGCCGGTTGCTGAGGTAGTAGCCGATATGGAGGTCGACCGTCGAATCGCCCTGGATGTAGGCTGTGTTCAGCACAATGTCAGGTGCCGCGAAAACGGGCGTTAGCCGATCGCGGTCGGCATTCGTCTGTTGCCAGGTGCCATCGTTCAGTGGCACGGCCAGATGGGGCGGTTCCGCGCGCGGCCGGTGATCGATACCCGCGCCGTAAATTGCCGCAAGAGCGCCTATGACAAGCGCACCAAGCCCGATTGTCGCAACCTGTCCGAATGATCTCGCGTGACTGGTGTGGCGTGTGACGGCCGGCGCTGCCATTCCGGTGTCGGTCTTTTCACGGAAGCTTGCGCCGATCGCCAAGATGACGAAGGTGACGAAAGTGAAAAAGATCCATCCATAGGTGATGTGGTCGACACCGTGCGCGATCTCATTGTTGGTCAGATAGGTGAGTAGGATAATGCCAAAGGCGCGGAAACCGTTGGCAGCGATGGGGACGGTCGCCGATAATACTACGAAGAGCGCCCTGCGCCACCATGTCCGGTAGGAGATGCCAGCATATAGCACTCCTACCGCTATGGATGCGGTGAGGAAACGCACGCCCGAACACTCTTCAGCCACAAAGAACGTGCCAGTTGGAATCGTAATGATGTTGCCGTCATTGAAAACAGGAATCCCGACGTCCCGGATCAGGCTGACCGCGAGTGCCGCGGTGACGGCTTGGAGCTGCGGCACGATCTCGATGCCCACGGGAACGGCAAAGAACAAATAGAGCAGCGGGAACATGAACACCCGCCACATCGGCCAGCCATACATCGTCAGGAAGATGGTTTGAGCCATCATGACCAGGCTCATTTCCTGAATGAGCAGGGTGCCCGTGGCCTTGCCAACCAGCCAGCTTGCCGCCGAGAGTGCAACGAAGAGGAGCCCACGGAAATCGGGTTCGATCTTCGTTTCGGACGCCTTGGCACGTTGATGCCACGCCAAATAGGCGCAAATCGGTAGGATCAGAAAGCCGTGGTTGAACGCATTCGATTCGTACCAAGTCGAAACGATCGCCCAGGCCGTATCGTGAAACACCAGGATAAGAGCCACAAATGCGACCATCGCGGCAGCGAGTTGTTTCGTCAGCGTCATGCGCTCTCGACGGGTATCAACGTTTGTGGCCATTGGCGGCGCTCTCAGTCCTGATATCCGGCTCGCGCAATATGGGCTCGCGCCGCATTCGCGTGTCCGGTCGGCGCCGCTGGCGCCGCGCTACGCATTGAGCGCCGCCTCGAGGCGGCCGGCGCTTATGGACCAGTCGTAATCCGCCAGAACGCGGCGCCGCGCGTTCTGTCCGATCGCGTTGCCTAAGGGAGAGGAGACGACGGTCTGTATGGCGGCGACGAAGGCTTCGGCGTTCTCGGCGACCAGAAAATCTTCCCCGACCTGCCCCTCGATACCGATGGCGGCCTCACGAGACGCGATGACCGGCTTCGCCATCGCCATGCCTTCGAGCATTTTGTTCTGGACACCTCGCGCGATCCTCAAAGGCGCCACGATCGCGTTCGCGTGGGCGACATAAGGGCGAACGTCCGGGACACGGCCGGTGACGATGATATCGGTTCCGTTTGCCAGCGCCTTCACCGCCGAACTCGGGTTCGAGCCGACAACAATCAAGCGCGTATCCGGGACCTGCTGCCGCACGAGGGGCAGGACCGATTTGGCGAAATGGATGACGGCATCGATGTTGGGCCAGTAATCCATCGCTCCCGTGAAGACAAGCGACGTACCCCCGATCTCCCACGGGCGAACGTAATGCCGCTCCGGCGAGAAATAATCGGTGTCAACGCCGTTGCGAATGCAGGCGATGCGCTCGGCGCTCTCCGGCGCAAAATTCTGAAACAGGGCGCGCTCGGCCTGGGTGGCGACGACTGTCGTGCCGAAGGTCGACGCGATTTCGCGCTCGATACGGCGAAGCGTCGTACCCTCGCGCTGTGATATGCGTGCTTTCAGACCGTGCATTGTCCGACCGTATTCGAACCATTTCTCGGAATCGATATCGACGAGATCGGCGACGCAACGCCGTGATCGCCGGATCTCGAGGGGAATATATTGCGCCATTGCCGAACAATATATGAAGATGCGGCTAAGACCGGGGCGGCCCAAAATACTGCGCGCCCAATGATCAAGACCGCGATCGAAGTAATAGGGAACCGTTAAAGCGCTACCGCTGATAAAACCTTGTAGACTGCGAAGCCGCGCTAGGCGCGGGTCCAGCCCGGCGAAAAAACAGTCGCGGCAGAGGCCGCGCAACGTCTCCACAAAGCTCCAGTCGCGGCGTTCGTCAACGAAAGTCCCCAGATAGAGGTGATAGCGGTCTGCCAAATATCGCAGAAAATTCCATGAGCGAATCTTATCGCCCTTGTCGGGCGGATAGGGAAAGCGGTGGGTCAGAACCAGGAGCTCATCCATGGTCTCAACCCAGATATCGTACGATATGGGGCCCGAAAAAATTGGCGATAGGGAGCGGCAGGTGCTTCCAGGTCTGGACAAAGAGTCGCAGTTTGGGGTTCAGAGGATTGATGTCGGGCGGCTTCTGTCCCCGTCGGATGATGTATTGATAGAATAAGGACTGAGCCACGAATCCCCAGTTTTTCTTGAAATCAAAAGCGCCCGTTCCGCGCTTGCTTCGGCCGAAATCAAACAAGCGACAGCCGCGTTCGCAAGCGCGGCGCATCACCTCCCAGTACATAAAATCATTCGCGGCAAGATCCCGCGCGTGCCGTGTTCCCCCGCCGTAATAGGGCAGAACTTCGTCACGAAAATAAAAATTCATGACCCCGCTTACTGGCGTGCCGCGATCGGTGATGATCACTATCTCGCAATCTTGCCCAAATTCGCTCTTGAGCTCCTCGAAATACCGACGCGAGAATACAGGCGTACCCAAATTCCGTACGCTTTCGCTGTAAACACCGAAAAGCCGCCGGCAGTCCGCGTCGACTTCGCTCTGAAGGCCGAGCTTCTGCGCCTTGCGAATCATGGCGCGTTGCTTGCGCGGGATGGCAAGAAGGTTCTTCTCGACCTCGGGTTCGATCGGCTTGCGGAAAGTGACATAGAGGTCGGATTTTTCGATCGCGCCCGAGTAACTGTGACGATGAAGGTGCCGGTATTCCAAATGTGCGACGTCTAGCCGATCACCGAGCGCACGCGCCGCTTCATCGAGTGCCGACGCCGCTTCGGCGTTCGATGCGGCCGGGCCACCGTAGACGCAGAAAGCGACCGAAGTGAGCGCATCGCCCAACAGAGGTGCCTTGATGTGGACCATTGGCAACACGCCCTCGATCACGCCGCCTCGTTCGGCATAAAGATAATAGGTTCGATGCCTGAAGCTTCGTTCGATAACGCGCTTCCATCCCGCAAGATGAAAGAATGTCGCGTCCGCACAATTCCGCACGAATTCGTCCCATTCGGAACGGCGAGTATCGTCCAATTCACCGATCTGAAGTTGGAGCCCCATTAGGTCGGACGAGCCTGCTCCGTCTCGGGCTTCAAAAATATCCGGTCCATGCGGTCCCACTGAAAATCGACGAGCAGTCGCCGCAACCGGCCTTCCATGCGCTCCAAATTCAAGTAATGACGCGCGCGGCTCTTCCAAGGTAGGCCAGCGGGTCTCGGCTGAGCGGGATCGATCTCCCATGGATGGAAATAGAATACGCAAGGCCGCCGGTCCGACGCGTTGACGCGGCGGAAAGCCCAACGCGTCAAAGCATAGGGCAAGAGGCGAAAGTAGCCCCCGCCACTGCACGGAAATTTGTGTCCGAACAGAGCGACGGTGGTCATCGGGACCTCGATGAATGGATCATTCTGCGGGTGAAACATGCCCCGAGGCGCGGTCGGCATGCCGTAGAAATCGTGCACGATGGGATAGATGCTCGAGCTGTAGACAAATCCCTCTTCGGCAAGAATCCTCAAGGCCCAAAGATTTTTCGCATTGATTGAGAAACTCGCCGCCCGATAGCCTTGGACGGCGCAACCGCCGATATCCTCGAGAAGCCGCTTCGTCCGCCGGACGTCGGCGCGAAAGACGTCGGGAGTTTGCTCAAAGACCGGAATATGATCGTAGCCGTGACTTGCCAGTTCGTGGCCTTGGCTCACGATCCTGCGAATGAGCTCTGGGTAGCGTTCAGCGATCCATCCGAGCGTGAAAAAAGTCGCCTTGACGCCCGCATCGGCGAACAGCCCGAGAACCCGGTCCGTATTTGCCTCGACCCGACGGGGTTGTGTGTCCCAATCCTTGCGGCCGATCGTCCCCGCAAATGCCTGCACCTGAAAGAAATCTTCGACATCGACGCTCATGCCATTGCGAATCTCGACGCGAGAAATTTCGGAAATCCCCGCCCGTTCGGGGTCCCTCTCTTCTCGATGGGTCACGGGCGCGCCCGCAACACTGGATTCGAAGAGGGTCATTGTGAGCCTTTAGGGTGGACCGGTTCGTTCAAATCGCCGCCGACCGCGACCGGCCGGCTTCTCAGGTAAGACTCCGCGATTTCAATGGCGCGTCGAAGGGTCTTGTCATGGACTTTGAGGACTCGTTCGGCAGAGGCGAGGCGTCGCTCGAGATCTTCAAACGAGCCGCTCGAACTCGCCTCTTCGACTTCTCCAAGCTCGCTGTCTTGTTCTTTCCTTGACGCCGCGGATCCCCCCTCCTGCAACATTTCGCCGGCAACCGCGTCGACCGTCTGCTCGCCGATTTCATGCAACTCCTCCAGCATGCCGCAGAGAAAAATACGGTCGCACAAGACGTTGATCCGGCGCGGAACGCCCTCGGTGTAGTGGTGGATGCGGGCATAGGCCTCGTCGGTAATTTTCGGATCTTCCTTCCAATCGACGAGCCTCAGGCGGTGTTCGATGTAGGTTCGTGTTTCGCTGGGACTGAGAGGGCCCAAGTGATAGGAAACGATGACCCTCTGGCGAAGCTGTACCAGGTCGTCGCTCGCGAGGACGTGCTGGAATTGAGGTTGGCCGAGTAAACAGAATTGGACGGGCGCCACCTCGTTCGCCTGGAAATTCGAAAGCATGCGAAGCTCTTCAAGCGATTTGACGGGAAGATTCTGGGCCTCGTCCACGAGGACAAGGATCCGTCGCCCGCGCTTTTGATTGTCGAGGAGGAAGCGCTCGAAATGTCGAAGCAGGGTTGCCTTGTCGAGGCCGCGAGAATCCATGCCGAATGCCGACACTACCATGCGAAGCATGTCGTCCGGCTCGAGCTGCGTGGTCACGAGCTTCGCAGCGAGATATCGCGCGCTGTCGAGCTGACTGAGAAGATGGCCAAGCAACGTGGTCTTGCCCGTGCCGATGTCGCCCGTGATGACGATGAAGCCCTCGCCCTGGTGAAGCCCATATTGAAGATACGCCATCGCCTTCTGGTGGCCGGTGCTGCCGTAAAAGAACTTCGGGTTCGGACTCAGCTGAAACGGCTTCGCGGTCAGTTTGTAGAATTCAGTGTACATAGGCGCCCATCTAGAACTGTTTGTGCAGCGAGACCGTGATCACGTCGTCGGCCAAGCTGTCCCCCTCCGTATTCGATCTCCTGTCGTAGCGCGTTGCCGACAGGTTTGCCGTTGCCGTCGGCGAGATCGTATAGGCGAGACCCAGCGACACCGAATAGAGATTGTCGACCCTCCCGCTGCCATCCTGAAACATCGAACGCGAATAGGCGCCGCTCAACGTTGAGGAAAGATTCGGCCAAAGCTGGCGCCCCCAACTGAGCGTGGTGCCGATAACGTGCTGGCCTGACGCGCTAAAGGTTTGCCCACTCTGTTTTTCATCGTAGGCGGTAAAGTAATAATTGTTTCGGCCGCGCGTCGCTTCAACATCCGCCTGGTACCGTTTGTCAAGAAACGATCCGCTCGTGACCCCGAAGGCGGAGCTCGAGGTTCCGAGATTGGTGCCGTTCACGGTGATCGGCTGCCCGGTCTGCGAATCGATGAATGTGCCGTTCGGGCCCAGAGTCACCTGGTTGAGGTTGGACGCGAGCTGGGATTGGCTGGTCTGAACGCGCTGCGTGTAGCTGGCATGGACCTGCAATTGCGGGGTCAAGGCGTAGCTTGCGTGAAATTCGATATCGGTCTGCCCGAAGCGTTTGCCGTAAGTGAGGGAGGCCGAGACCAATTGGTTGGGTTGGTATTGCAAGCCAACATTCCAAATTGGCCCCTTGGGCTGCACCGCCAAGGTCGGATCCTTAATTTGCTCATAGCCGGCGCCGCCGATGAGGGAGACCGAATATAAGACAGGATATTGAAGGTCGAGGCGCCCGACTTGATCGGTGCTCGACGTGCCACCCAATGGGTCGCTCGTGCCCGTTAGCCGATCGATTTGTGTCCAATCGCCGGTGAGCGTCCAGCCGAGGCGACCAAAAAATTCTCCGCCCGTGAACTTCTGCAGCCCTTCATTGATGTGCTCCGGGGCGATCTGGCCGCCGCCAGTGTCGATCGAACTGAAGCGGTAACGGGTTTCGGAATTGGCGAAGTGGCCTAGATGTTCCATGAGATAGGGACTGGCATTGACCGTATTGACGGTTTGCAAGTTCCCGCTGCTCGTCAAGGTTGTCGGGCCGGTTGCGCCGGTATTCGAGACGAACGCCTGCTGAACGGCGGCGCTTGCGTCAAAAAACAGCATCTCCTGGTATAGTGTCGCGTGGCCGGTTCCGAGCAGACGCTGCTGCAACGTGTCGGCCGAGGTGCCGCGGGCAAAAATCAGTTCTTGCGGATTATAGAGGAGCCTGCCCTGTATACGGCTTGCATCCTCGCTAATGTTCAATCCCGGGCTGAGGGTCGTGATGAAATCAGATGTCTCAAAACCTTTGGGCGCGAGCCGCACGTTGTCGTTGTAGGTCTCGCCGAGGTCGAATGACGGAACGATGCGAAACCCGATACCGGCGAGACCCGTGACAGGTTCGGTCGGGCCAGAATTAGGTGTTGTGGCGCCCGTGTCAGGGGCAGACGGACCGGACACAGCCGGTGCGAGGGCGCCGGTTTGGCCAAAGCACTGTGCTGCAAATCCGATCAGTGAAAGACCGCCGCAGACAAAGCCGAAGCAAGGCGGTGAGCGGCGCGTCCGCACTCCTCGACTATCGCGCCCCCGCGTAACATTCCTGATCACGCAAACTCCCCCGGCAGGTCGGACTACTGACGGCCATAATACCCGTAATGTTCTCCAAAGCGATCCTGTACGGCCACGGAGGGTGCCTTATTGAGTATGATCCCTCCAATCCTCTCGCGGCCGATCAGCCCGAGCGCCTCATCGATCGCCGTTCGCGACGTGCGCTCCGCCTCGACCACGAAGACGACCTGGCCTACGTGCTTCGCCAGCACCAGGGGCTCGGAACGCGCGAGCACCGGCGGCGAATCGAAGATGATGACGCGATCCGGGTAGCGTTTCGCGATATCATCGACGAATCGCACCATTCGGGCACTTGCCAAAAGCTCGCTGGAACCGGGCCGAATGCTCCCGGATGGCAAGATCGTCAGATTGTCGATATTGGTCCGAATCATCACATCCGAGAGATCGATCGAATCGTCCGAGACCACGTCGATAAGACCTTTATCGGCATCAAAACCCAAGACCAGGGGAATCGTCGGTTTGGCGACGTCGCCGTCGATCAAGAGGACGTGAACGTCATGCTCCGAAGTGATGCTCAATGCCAGATTGATGGCGACGAACGTCTTTCCCTCGCCCGGCCGTGCGCTGGTGACCATGATAATATTGCGATTCGTGATCGAGGGGTCAGGATCGGGATTGAGTGCCGCGTTGACCAGCGGGCGCTTGATGAGCCGAAATTCCTCGGCAACCGAAGACTCATCTCCCGGCATCGTGAAACCCATCTCGCGCAAGCGATCCGGGTCGATGGTTACCTGCCGACGGGTCTCGCGTCGGCCACCAGCGGGTGCGCGCGATTCCGAGCGGGCGGCGACGCTCGGCTGCACCGCGCTTGCGGCCGTTTTCTCGGCAACGGTCTCGATCGTGGATTTGCCCGGCTTCAAACCAAGCTGAGCGCCAGCCCGCTCGATGATATTCATATGCCCTGTTCTCTTGTCATGATAGCTCGTTTAAGCGATCTCGATCAGGAGAGCATTCTGCCCAAGCTTTCGAACGAGAAAATTCCAATGAACGCGATCAACAATCCAACGCACAGCGCCACAAATCCCGCGGCGCCGAAGCGCTGCAGCCTGCGATCCGAAGGCCTGGTAACACGCGTAATGGCACCCAGAACCGGCGCGGCTACCATCTCTCTGAGTTCGCGGATCGTCATCACCGAATCATCGATCTGTGACAAGAGGAAAGCGAACGCGGTGCCGGCGATGATCCCGCCGATCAAGACGACGGAGAGGAGGAGGTTGCGCTTCGGTGCTACGGGCACTGGTGGCGCCTGTGGCGGATCGATGATCCGGAATTGCACCGTTTGCGTTTGCGTCGCCAAATCGCTGCCGATCTTGGCCGATTCGCGGCGATTCAGCAGTTCGTCGTAAGCTCTCTTGATGACATCGTAGTCACGCGTCAATTTCGACATCTGCGCGCCGACTTCCGGAACGGATTTGGCAAGTCCGTCCCATTTTTTTACCTCGGCGGTTTCGCGCTGTGCGCGCGCTTGCAAGCTCGCAATGGTCGTATCAAGAGAAACCTGTTGGAGTTGGAGCTGCTCGTAAACGGGGTTGGGCGCCGTGCTGCGCCGCGCGCCGACCGGCGGTGTATCGCCAGAATCGGCCGGCTTGTTGTCCTGCGCCAATTTTGCGCGCGCCTTGGCCTGTTCCAGCTCCCGCTTGACCTTGATCACATCGGGATACTGGTCGGTATAATCCTCGAGCAGGATATTCAAACGTTTCTGGAGCAAGGCGACGCGCGTGTCGATGTCGGCTGCGGCGGCACCGTCACCGCCGCTATCCGATGCCAAAGGAGGCCCGGCACCAGGGCCCTGGTCCGGCCCGCTCGTATAGCTGTCGACATATTTGGGCACCGACGCCAACTGCGTCGCCAACGCTTGCCGCCTCTGTTGGTTTTCGTCCAACTCGGCCTGCGTTTTTTCCAATGCCTGCCGTGCCGCGTCGAGCTTCGCGCTATAGCTGTTGTCGCCGGGTAGAAAGCCCAAATTTGTCGCCTTGAAGTCGGCGATCTTTTTTTCTGCGCTGTCCAGTTGTTTGGCATAATCCTGCAATTGGTCATCGATGAAGCTTCGTGCCGAAAGCATGTCCTGACGGCTACTGCCCAAATTGCTCTCGACGAAGACCGTGAGAAGCGATTGCACGATCTTAGTCGCCGTGTCGCGGTTCGGTCCCGTATAGGCAAGCAAAAATAGATTTGGCCCCTGTGAATCGATCGAAATGTGTTGTCGTAAATTGTCCACAACCTCGTCGGTCTGCGAGGGCGTTCGCGCGGCCAAATCCAAATCGGCCATGTGGCTGACCTTTTGTAGGTTCGGCCGGCTGAGCAACGTTCGCTGCATCATATCGACTTGGCTCAAAAGATTCGTGTCGACGGCAATGCCGCGCATCAACGGACGCAGCATCGAATCCGTATCGACATAAATGCGGGCTCTCGCTTCGTATAAATCGGGCAGATGGATGACGAAGGCCCACCCAACGATACAGACCGCCCACGTGACTACCAGACCGTACCATCGGCGTCGCCACAGGGCGCGCGCGTAGCGCAGTACTATCGTTCTCGCGTTAAGCACGGGAATGAAAGCTCCTTGTCAAAGCAATCACGCAAATGGCGGGCGCGGTGCCAGGGCCGATTGGGACGCCCCTGATCGTAAGACGGATTGTCGCTTCCCTGCGCCACGGATCCGCCGCGGTAAGTCTCGACGCGAAGACATTGGGAGGCACGTCAGGAAGATTGCTGGCCGCCTCATCGCCCACCCGCCTAGAACCACGATTGTGGAATAATGAGGACGTCGCCGGGCAACATCTTTACGTTCGCCGAGACGTCGCCGTCTTTGATCAGATCACCGATCCTGACGTTATAGGATATTTCTTTATGGTCGACTTCCCGTACGATTGTGCCGCGGTTTCCGGCCGCATATTGCGTGAGGCCGCCTACCGCAATCATGACGTCAAGCAATGTCATATTTTCTCGGTATGGAATGGCCTGTGGATGTGAAGCTTCGCCGATGACGCGAACTTGGCTCGAATAGGGCCCATTAAATGAGTTCACGATCACCGTGACGACGGGCTCTTGGACATATTTCTTCAGCCGTTGCTCGATGTCGCGCGCCAATTGGGTCGGCGTCTTGCCGGCTGCTTGCAAATCCTCGATGAGCGGAACGGAAATACGTCCATCCGGCCTGACGGGAACGCTCCTGGTCAGCTCCGGATTATGCCACACGAAAATGTTGAGCGAGTCGAGCGGCCCAATGATGTAATCAGGACCCGGTACGGCACTTGCCCCGGCAGCGGGGCCCAGTTTTGGCCCGCCGCTACATGCGGCGAGCATCAGCGTCACAACCAGGCATGCCCACGCCCGCCAACCCGTCTTGAGTTTCATGTCTGCTCCCCGCTCATCCCAAGAAGTCCTGTCCTCGATCTGCATCGCGTCGTCCGAGGACATTAACGATGTGCATCATTGCGTATCCAGCACTAAGATCGTCCCAATTCGGCCGGTTGTCTGGTTTGGCCCCAGTTTATAATCGAGATTGGCTTTCCGATATAGTGGATTCCTGCGATATACTCCATCACGAAGTTTTTAATTTAACCTTGTTGAGCATGCCGACCGCAAATCTTATGTCTTTGAGTAATAATCATGAAGCTTCCCTAATAATGGTTAAGTAATGTACTATTCTGCCGCGATGACCATACGTCACCGTTGTGAAATTCACTGACGAGAACCATCAAATGGCTTCTGAACCTCGCATCAGCGTCATCGGGCTTGGATATGTTGGCCTGCCCCTCGCTGCTGCGCTCGCACCGCATTTCCCCGTCACGGGCTACGACATCAACACGACGCGCATCGCCGAATTGCGGGACGGCGTCGATCGGACCAACGAAATTACGCCCGAGGTGCTGCGGGAAAGCACGTTGCGGATAACCAGCGACGACCGTGAAATCGCGGGTAGCGCCCTCTTCATCGTGACCGTTCCGACACCCGTGGACGCTGCAAACCAGCCCGATCTCGGCGCCGTCTTGAGCGCCTGCAAGACGGTGGGAAGCCGCCTCGGGACAGGCGGCATCGTCGTCTTCGAAAGCACCGTCTATCCGGGCGTGACCGAGGAGATCTGCGGGCCCGCCCTCGAAGCCGCCTCGGGTCTCGTCTGCGGACGCGACTTCTTTCTCGGCTACTCGCCGGAGCGCATCAATCCTGGCGACCGGCAGCACACGGTCGAGCGGATCACGAAAGTGATCGCCGGCCAGACCCCTGCCGTGGTCGAGGTCCTTCGCAAGGTTTATGGCAGACTGACGAACGGCAATATCTTCGTGGCGCGGAACATCAAGACGGCCGAAGCTGCGAAGGTCATCGAGAATGCACAGCGCGACATCAATGTCGCGTTCATCAACGAAGTGACGATGATCTTTCAGAAGCTTGGTCTGTCCGTGCACGATGTCCTCGAGGCTGCGGGAACGAAATGGAATTTCCTGCGCTTCACGCCGGGCCTCGTCGGCGGGCACTGCATCGGGGTCGATCCCTATTATTTGGCGCATCGCGCCGTGGAGCTTGGACATCAGCCGGAGGTCATCCTCGCGGGCCGGCGGATCAATGACGCGATGGGGGGCTTCGTGGCGCAATGCGTCGACGCGAGAGTGCCGCCGAAATCGCGCATTCTTGTGTTGGGTTTAGCCTTCAAAGAGAATGTGCCTGATATCCGGAATACGAAAGTCGTCGACATCGTCAACGGCCTTCACGCAGCCGGTCATGACGTGGTCGTGCATGATCCCGTGGCCGACGCCGCTGAGGCGCAGGATCACTACAACATTTTACCGAGGCGGAACTTCGAGGGCATCGGTCGGTTCGATGCGCTCGTCGGTGCAGTTGCGCATACCGAGTACCGTGAATTCTCCCCGGCCACATTCGAAAAACTATTGAAGCCGGACGGTTTGGTGGCGGACGTGAAAGCGATCTGGCGCGAGCTGAGGCTTCCCGAGGGGATACGGCGCTGGGAACTCTGAGGGAGCATCGCCGACCAGCGGCGGTGCCGCTTGCGCTTCGGTCGTTCCGATCGCGCCGCGCGGGATTGGAAAAAGTGGTCAAATTGTTTCAAAATGCGTGGTGCATGCAGAGCCGGTCGGTCACCGCTGGTGGCCACCGCTCCTGAGGAGGCATAGATGTTGACGCGGTCCAACGCTTGGTTCGGCGCGCCGAAGGTCGTCGCGGTTATCCTGTCGCTAATGTTGGTGGCAGGCTGCAACAAGAAAAGCGTCGACGACTACATCCACAGCGCCCAAACACATCGCGAGGCGGGCGATATCGCTGCTGCGATCATCGATTTGAAAAACGCGCTGCAGCTGGAGCCGAAAAATCAGGCCGCGCGCCTCCTTCTGGCCCGCTTCTACTTGGATATCCCCGATCCGAACAGCGCCCAAGGCGAGCTGCTTCACGCCAAACAGGACGGCGTCGATGCGTCGGCGATCGCCGTACCCCTGGCGGAGGCCGATCTGTTGCTCGGCCGGCCTAACGACGCCTTGAAGGAGACCGATCTTCCGACCGCGACATCGCCGGAGCCCAAGGCAAGTCTGCTCGGCATGAGCGCGCAGGCATTGATGGCGCTCGGCAAGAAGGACGAGGCGCGCCAGGCGCTCGATGCCGGCTACAAGGAAAATCCGCATTCGGTCGTCGTTCTTACGGCCATGGTGCGCTATGCGCTTGCCACCCGCGATATCGAGACCGCGAAGAAGCGCCTGGCGGAAGCGCAAAAGGAAGACCCCAAGAGCGCGACGCTCTTTTCGCTCCAAGGCGACATCGCCTTCGGGACGAGCGACTATCCGGCCGCCGAAGAGGCGTACCAGCATATGCTCGCCGCGGCGCGGTGGAGCCTGGCCGCACGCATCGGCCAGGCGAGAGCGCAGATCGCGCAGAACAAGCAAAAAGAAGCCGATGCCACCATCTCTTTTGTCTTGAAGGCGGCGCCCAACGACCCTCTCGCGAACTACGTCGGAGCCGTGGTCGCGTATCGCGAGGGCCACTACGGCGACGCTCAGACGCGCATTCAACGCACCTTGTCCGGATCGCGGAATTTCGCGCCGGCGATCCTCCTGGCTGGAGCGACCAGCTATGCGCTCAAACAATACGAGCAGGCCAATACCTCCCTCAGTCAATATATCTATTTGGCTCCCCAAAATCTGGCGGCACGCAAGCTTCTCGCAGCGACGCAGGCGGCGCTCGGCCATTCGGCGGACGCGGTCAAGACCTTGCTGCCTGCCGTCAATCAGACAACCGACGACCCGCAGCTCTTGGCGATGATCGGAGAGGCTTCCGCTCGAAGCGGCGATCTTGCCGCGGCCGATCGATATCTCGCGCAGGCGGTCGATCGCCAGCCCGATAATGTGAATTTGCGGACGCAATTGGGCGTTACACGCGTGGCGCTCGGCCAGACCGATGCCGGAATCGATGATCTGGAGCATGCGGCTCAGCAAGATCCCACGGCCATACCGCCGGAAAGCGCACTTTTCCTAACCTATATGAAAAACAAGGAATTCGATAAGGCGCTGGCAGTCGGACAACGCCTTGTCAAAGCGCATCCGAAGGAACCGATTGGTTACGATTATACCGGCCTTGTCCTGTTGGCTCAGGGCAATGATGAGGCGGCGCGCAAGGCGCTTTTGACCGCTCGAGATCTGAAACCGGGCGATTCGATCGCATCACGTTCTCTGGCCTCTCTCGCCGTTCGCGACAAGAACCTCGCTCTGGCAAGCCAGTATTACGAAGAGATATTGAAAGCAAATTCCAAGGACGTGCAAGCCTACTTCGCGCTGGCAACCCTGGAGCAGCAGGCGGGACAAGCGGATAAGGTGGAGACCACGCTTCAAAAGGCGGTGAGCGAGAATCCCACTTCCACCGACGCGCGCCTGATCTTGGGGCGATATCAGCTGCTGGAGCACAAATATCGCGATGCTTTGAGTGCCATCGAGCCTGCTTTGACAAACGCGCCGCGCAATCCGGGCCTCCTCGAGGTCGCGGGCCGCGCGCAGCTTGGGGCGAATAATCCAGAATCGGCCGTCGGTTACTTCAGGACGCTGGTCGAGGTGCAGCCGGAGGCGGCCGCGGCACACCGCTATTTGGCCGAGGCATACGCGGGCGCGCGGAACATCGACCTCGCCGTGGCCGAAGCAAAAAAAGCGATCGATATCGACAAGAGCGATCCGGCATCGCAGATCCTTCTCGCCCGCATTTATTTGACAAAGCAGGACTACGCAGGCGCACGCAAGCTCGTCGACGAGCTCGCGACCTCAACGCCGAAAGACCCAACCGTTGCGGAGCTTCAAGGCGACATCGCGATGCAGCAAGGTCGCTCCAAGGACGCGGTCGATGCGTTCCAACGCGGTCTTTCGATCGCCGACAACAATCTTTTCCGATCACGTCTCGCCATGGCCGAGGCCCAAGCGGGGCATATTGACCAGGCAGAGAAAACGCTCCTGCCATGGATCAAAGACCATCCCGACGATGCCATCGCGCGGATGGCGATGGGTGACATTTATATCGCAGCAAACCGCGCCGCCGACGCTGAAATCCAATACGCGGCAATCTTGAGCAAGAATCCCAATAGTGCGTTGGCCGAGAACAACCTCGCCTGGACCTTGTCGGAACTGGGACGGAACGCCGAGGCGCTCAAGCACGCGGAACATGCGGCTACGCTGGCGCCGCAGTCGCCACAAGTGCTGGATACGCTCGGCGTCGTTCAGATGAAGGGTGGGAAAGCCGAGGACGCCGTGACCACGCTTCAAAAAGCGATCGCGAGCGGAACGCCTGCCAGCCCGCAGATTCGCTTTCATCTCGCTCAGGCCTTGACCGCGGCGGGAAAGAAGGCTGACGCGCGTGACAATTTGCGCGCCATATTGGCGACCGACAAACCCTTTAAGGAGCGCGATGATGCGCAAAAGCTCCTTAACCAGTTAGGAGGATGATCGGGGGCCGAGGTATATAATATCGGCCCGGGTCCTCTTGGCCTGGGCCTCGAGGGCAACCGATTTGAATGCAAGCCATGCTTGGTCGAGTGAGGACTTCGACCGTGCGCTCGATGAGTGGTGCGTGCGGCTGGGGGCGGCTCGCGTCAAGCGCATGGCTGTGGATGTCGCTCCGTTTACGGCAACAACCTTGCCTTCCGCGCCAGCACCGGCGGCGGTTCTCGAAGCTGAAAATCTCGAAGAAGTTGTCGATATCGTCCGCATCGCCGCTCGATTTCGAATTCCGCTCTATCCGATAAGCACCGGACGAAACTGGGGGTACGGCGACGCGTGTCCGACCGGGCCGGGTCAGGTTCTGTTGGATCTGAGGCGCATGAATCGGATCATCGAGCTCGATGAAACGATGGCCTATGTCGTGATCGAGCCGGGCGTGACCCAAGGACAATTGGCGGAGCACTTGCAAGCCAAGGGCACGAAGCTATGGGCAGATTGCACTGGTGCCGGTCCCGATACGAGCATCGTCGGCAACGTTCTCGAGCGGGGCTTTGGACACTCGGCCTACGGCAATAGGACGCAGACCGTCTGTGGCATGCAGGTCGTTCTCGCCGACGGGCGGGTTTTGGAGACGGGCTTCGGTCATTACGCCAATGCCAAGGCGGTGCGCCTTTATCCGAACGGCCTCGGACCGGCCTTGGACGGGCTGTTTGTCCAATCGAATTTTGGCATCGTCACGCGCATCGGCCTGTGGCTGATGCCCCAGCCCGCCCATGTCGAACTGTTCGTCCACATCATCAAGGATCCAGCAAAGCTCGTCGGGGTCGTCGACGCGCTGCGGCGGCTGCGGCTGGACGGCACGATACGCAGCGTCGTTCACCTTGCGAATGATCTGCGCCTCCTCTCGAGCGGGCAGGGCTTCCCTTGGGCGCATCTTGACGGACGGACCGCCTTACCTGACGAGATGCGCCACAAGTTGCGGCGAGAGGCCGGGATCGGCCTGTGGGTGCTCTCCGGCAGTCTTACCGGCGATCATCGGCGCGTGGCGGCGTCGCGTGCATCGCTGCGGCGATCGCTTTCGGGCCCTGGCGGAAAGCTCCTGTTTCTGACGGACCGAAAGCTTCGTTTTGCCGAGTTTGCCGCTCGTCATTTCTCCCTTGGAGCCTGGGGGGACGGCCTGCGCCGACGATTGCGATCGGCGAGGGGGGTGTTCGATTTGAACACTGGAAAGCCCAGCGCTGAATTCCTCCGAGGCGCCTACTGGCGGTCCCGAGAGGGCCCGCCGATGTCTTTCGCCGCCGCGGATCCCGCGCGAGACAATTGTGGATTGATCTGGCTGTCGCCTGTCATACCCATGACGGGCGCCTCCGTCGAGCATCTCTGCGGACTTGTCGAGCCGGTCTTTCGGCAATGGGGCTTCGAATTCCTCCTGACGCTCAGCACGGTCACGGATCGTGCGCTGGGCGCCGTCATGACCATTGCGTTTGACAAGCAAAACCCGGAGGAGGCGCGGCGAGCCGAATCATGCTACGCCGCTTTGCTACAGCTATGCCTGGAAAACGGCTACATCCCCTATCGTTTAGGCATCCAGTCCATGGCCGAGATCAACCGCGGGTCAACCGTGTTTTGGGAAGTAGCCGGCGAGATCAAGGCAGCGCTCGATCCCGCGGGCATCATCGCGCCGGGGCGCTATCAGGCTTCACGCGCACGCCGGGCGCCTTAGAAGGGCCGAAACGCTCTAGGGCGGCGCCCGCGGCGAGGCTCACGACCATGACTTGCACAAACGGAAAACGGGGACCGATTTCGGTCCCCGTTCGCCAAAGCCCGTGCAATTCAGGCGAAGATGCGTTTCCTAGATCACGCCCGACGTTGCTGGCGCCGCATGAAGAAACCGACACCCAACAAGCCGACGGCGAGCAATCCCAGTGTCTTCGGCTCCGGAATGCTGGTCGCGTTCAGGCTAACCTGCTGGCCGATCACCAATGCGTAGGTGATGCCCGAGTTCAGATTGTCAATTGTCGCCGAAAAGTTGCCGCTGCAGTTGTAAGCATTCGTTTGACCTGGGAGCGACGCACCGAGCGAGTTATTTTGAAGCGAGCACGCATCGGCCGACACAGATCCGGTCAGGCCCGCGGAGTTTCCAGCGGAGGTGATGTTCAGGTCATTAGCGGCGACCCCGGTCGGAACAAAGGTGGCCAACACGGTAGTAACACCGCCAATGATTTCATCGAGGGTTGCCGTCCATGAGGCCTTGACAAGGATATTGCCCCCCGGAACCAGGTTCTGGGCCAGCATATTCAGAACTGCCGAAAAGCTCATCGTCACATTAGTTACGCCGGTGAAGGTGAAGCTCGAATTGGTACCGGCGGTATCCAAACTGATCGCTTTAGCTGTACCGAGCAGCTGCGATTCGGCCACAGTCCCCGCATTAGTCCCGGACAGGGTCGGGATCACGTATGCATCGCCGCGAGAGAAGACCTGCGTGACCGGCGGGGGCGAATTCGTCATGGTCATTTGATTTGGGGTGATGCCCGCGCAATTGCCGACGCATTGCCCCGCCACGTCAGCCGTGGCGGATGAGCTGGCGCTGCCAGGAGCGCTGCCAACCCCGTTGAGCGTCGCGCTATCACCGCTGGAGTTCGTTATGGAACCGAGGGTCAAGGAACCGCCGGTGGTGTTCACCGCGAAGTTATTGATCGCCAGGGATGAGAAGGCGATGTTGTCGGCACGTGCCGGGCTCCCGAAGGCCACCAGTGCAAGTATTCCAAGCGACGCCGTGGAAGCTAGCTGCAATTTATTCTTCATCATGATGCCAACTCCTCCTCCTGAACCATTTGACCCCTCGCCCGCGAAGGCACCGAGGGCCTCTGGCCGAATTACTCGCAAACCCCGTGCCAAATACAGATAATTATTAAATATCAACATCTTAGATAAAAGATGGCGCCTCCCAAAGGCCGCTCACTGTAAAGGTGGACAGACAACATGAACAGGGCCGCGGTTCATTTCCTGCTCCACCAGTATCTTATTTGCCTTATTTCTAATATAAAAAACTATTTTATCGATAAATCGCAAATATATTTGATAAAAGATAAGTAAAAGATATCATTTAGAATAAATATTAAGATCTAAGTATTTGCACCTTTCTGGTATAATCATTCTATTATTAATTCTATTTGATAGTTTTATCTTATAAATGAAATAAGTCGTCATATTTCATTGTTCTCGTCGTTCTATATTTTCCGTATTATTGTGTAAAGGAAGCTGGACAGATCATGTTCTCGTCACGTTCCACGAAGCTGGAGGTTCGCAGCCGACGCTGAGGCGTCAGGAGGATCGGCAACCAATGCGCGTCGCGAAGAATCCCAAGAATTCCGGCGCGGGCCCCGGCTAAAGGCGTGCCGCGGACGCAGACCCAATCCGGCGATGGATCGGTCTGTCAGGACCCCCGATAGGCGCCAAAGCGTTTCGGCTGTCCCTTCCCTCATTCTCTGTCTCGGCGATCATGGTACGCTAAAATTTGACGGTTAGTTCGCAGGAGTGGGGGGCTTGGCCCAAATTCGAAGCGCGGCTCCAATCTGATAGCGAGACAAAAGGCGGCATGAGATGACCCTTGCGATCGCCGCGCGATCCTTTGAACAAGCAAGTGCGCTCCATCGGCAAGGACGGCTGATCGATGCCGAGAAGCATTACGGCGCCGCGCTGGCGGCGAACCCCGCGCATTTTGGCGCACTCTACGGTCTCGGGATCATTCGCATCGGGCAGGGTCGCTTTGACGACGCCGTCCGGCTACTCCGCAAAGCGCTCAATCAGAACCCGAATTCGCCTGAGGCACTCGCGAGCCTGGCGGACGCGCTTTATGCGCTCAACCGTCCCGACGAGGCGGTCAAACGATATGAGAAGGTGCTGGCGCTCAAACCGAATTTTCCCGAGGTTCAGAACAATCTCGGAAACGCGCTACAGGCGCTCGGCCGTCATGAAGCCGCACTGGCGTATTACGAACAAGCTATTGCGATCAAACCCGACTATGTGGAAGCGCGGTGTAACTTTGGCAACGCGCTCTTCGCCTTAAACCGCTTCGCCGAAGCGAAAGTCCGGTATGAGGAGGTGCTGTCTATCAGGCCCGATCATCTCGATGCGCGCTACAATTTGGGCTGCGTTCTGCAACGGGACGAGCGTCTCGAAGAGGCCGCCCAGCATTTTAGCCATGTTCTCGCCCTTGATCCTCGGCACGCCGGCGCTCACAACAATCTTGGCTATATCCTCCAGCTATCCAATCGCCACGAGGAGGCACTCCCGCATTTTCACAGTGCGCTGTCCGCGGCTCCCGATTTGGCCGAGGCGCATAATAATCTCGGTTGGGGATTAAAGGCGCTGTTACGTCCGGAAGAGGCGCTCGCCTGTTACCGACGCGCGCTCGAGTTGAAGCCCGACTATGCTGAAGCCGAGACCAATCTCGCCAATGCCCTGCACGCGCTTGAGCGGCCAGACGAGGCCATGCAGCATTATGCGGCAGCGTTGGCGTTGAAACCGGATTTTGCTGAGGCTTACGCCTGTCGGGGAATCGCTTTGCGCGAGCTGGGACAACTCGGCGAAGCGCGCGCCGATCTGGAGAAGGCGGTTGCGCTAGCGCCTCGTCGGGGCCTGTTTCATCGAGTCCTTGCCGATACGAAGCGGTTCGATAGGAGCGACCCCCAACTCCGCGCGATCGAAGATTTGCTTGGCTTTCCTGATTCTCTGCCCCTTGAGGACCAGGCTGAGTTTCATTTCGCCGCAGGAAAGGCATTGGATGATCTTGGCGAGTACGCGGACTCATTTCGCCACCGCCTAAAAGCCAATGCGCTCAAGCGAGAACGGCTCGTCTATGACGAGGCGGCCACGCTCGGCTTATTCGATCGAATTCGCGAGACCTTCACGCGAGAATTCATGCAAACTTTGCTTGGGCCAGGAAATCCCTCGCAGGTTCCGATATTCATCGTCGGAATGCCGCGCTCCGGAACCACGTTGCTCGAGCAAATTCTCGCGAGTCATCCGGCAGTGTCCGGTGCCGGCGAGCTGACGGCGTTCGAAGACGCAATTCGGCGTGTCTGCCGGGCGCATAGCGCCGCGGACTTTGCCCAGTCGTTGACTTCGCTCACCAAGGCGCAGCTGGCTGAAATCGGTCAAGAGTATATCAAAACCGTTGTCCACAAAGGTCGCGGCGCCGAGCGCGTCAGCGATAAGATGCCGCACAATTTTCGTTTCGTCGGCCTCATTCGGCTCGCGCTGCCCAATGCGCGCATCATCCATGTCCGCCGCAACCCCATCGATACATGTCTTTCTTGTTTCTCGCAGTGTTTTGCCGACGGAGTGCTTTACAGTTATGAGCTCGGCGAGCTCGGCCGCTATTACCGAGCCTATGAGAGGCTAATGGATCATTGGCGCGCCACCCTCCCGGAGGGCGCGATGCTCGAGGTGGAATACGAATTGGTTGTCGCCGACCTCGGAGGCGAGTCGCGCAAGATCATCGCCCACTGCGGCCTTCCGTGGAACGACGCCTGCCTCGCTTTCCATCTGACTGAGCGCCGCGTTCAAACCGCAAGCGTCGTGCAAGCCCGTCAACCGCTCTACAACAGCTCCGTTGGACGCTGGCGCCACTATCAGAAGGAATTGGCGCCGCTGTTTGACGCGCTCGAGATGGAGCCGACCGGCTAAGTGCCGGCGGAGCTCAGCTCTTGAATATCGAGTTCCAGAAATTCAAGCCGAAGCGGCGACCGGCTTATTTCATCCTCATTTAGATTCTGGGCCCAGCGCTGAGATTTGTGGCCCGCTAATGAAGGTGTTCACGCGCAAGCCGGGCCGCAGCGGGTTCGGGGAATCCAAGGCGACAAGAATCTCGAGGACCTTGCTGTCGGGCCGTTCGGTCGGTTGATCGGTTTGAATGTTTTTGTTTCCGAGGGATTGACCGACCCGAATGACGTGTCCCGGGAAACGCCGGTCGCCATAGGCCTCCGCCGTGACATAGGCGGGAATCCCGTTGCGAAGCTTGGCGATATCGGCCTCGTCGACCTCGGCGCGGACATTGAGCGTCGAGAGATCGCCGAGCACCATGATCGGCTGGTCGACGTAGACGCTCAAGAGTTCGCCGATACGACGATTGATCCGAAGAACCGTGCCGTCGATCGGACTCTTGATCACGGTCTTGTCCAACATGGCCTGTGCTTGCTCGCGAGCCGCCTGGGCGGCGGCCACCCGCGCTTGCGCGACGGCGACATCCTCTTGGCGCGCCGGATCGTTGATGAGCGCATATTTCTCGAGAGCAGCCTTGTGCTGCTGCTGCGCGACCGCGTATTCGCGCTGCGCCTGCTCGAGCAATTCCTGTGACACGACGCCTTGCGCGCGCAGGACCCGACGGCGATCGAGCGCCGCAGCCGCATTCTTCTCGACCGCTTCCATCTCCTGGACATTGGCCAAGGTAGCCGCGCGGGCGGCGGGCAAAGCGCCGTTGACCACGCGCTGCAACTCGGCTTGGGCGAGCTGCAGATCGGCGTCGGCCTTGGCCAGGCTCGCGGCATAGTCGGCATTATCGAGTCGCGCGAGCACGTCGCCACGGACGACGTGATCGCCTTCGTGAATCAGGATTTGCTTCAATATTCCGGTCACGGGAACGCCGATGCGGATGTCCTCGCTCGACGGCTCGACCCGGCCGGGCGCGGCAACGAGATAGTCGCCGGCGATGAGGGGCGAGATCGCGGCTGCGGGATTCCCGGCCGCCACCGAAGGTTTAGAGGGCGTGGCGTCGAAGGCGCCGTAATTGGCGTAGATCGCTCCCGATGTCACGAGCGCGCCGGCGATGACGGCGGCAACATAAAGATATTTCATGATGGCACCAGGGGTGAGATGCGGCTCAGAGGCTGAATCATCGTCGACGTCAAGCGGGCAGGATACGGGGAAGGGCGGTGATCGCGATCATCGGCAACAATTCGTCCATCCTCGATTGTCATCACGCGGTCCGCGAACTCGATGATCCGGCTGTCATGAGTGACGACCACGATCGCGCAATTCTCGGACCGCGCGAGATCGCGAAAAAGCTTCACGATCCGTCGGCCATTGACGGAATCGAGCGCCGCGGTGGGCTCGTCGGCGAGCAGAAGACCGGGTGCGCCGGCAAGCGCCCGCGCGATCGCCACGCGCTGCTTCTGGCCGCCGCTCAGATCCCCGGGGTACGCATCGGCCTTGTCGATCAGCTCCATATGATCGAGAAGTTGAAGTGCTTGGGCGCGACGTGCCGATCGCCCGATGCCCTTCAAATCGAGCACGATTTCGATGTTCTGCCGCGCGGTCAAGGTAGGAAAGAGATTATAGCTTTGAAAGACGAAACCCACATGGGCGAGCCGTACCGCGCTGCGTTCGGATTCGCTCATCGCGGAAATTTCTTGGCCGCACAGGGTGACGCCGCCCGCGCTTGGCCGAAGGATCCCGCCCATGATTGAAAGGAGCGTCGTCTTCCCGCTTCCCGAGGGCCCCATGAGCGCGGTCAGGCTGCCGGCGTTGACCTCGAGCGAAACCTTGCTGACGGCGGGAAGCGCGCGATTGCGCGAATCGTAGCTTTTGCTCACCTCGGTGAGGACGAGCGCCGGTTTCGAGCCGGGCTGCCGCTCGTCCTTCGTCGCCGCGAGGAACAAGGCGCTCCTGGCCGCACTCATTTGAACACCGCTGCCGGATCGATACGCGTCACTTTCCTGATCGAAATCAGGGCGGCGCCAACGCACATCAACACCGTAAGGACGAGCATGAAAGCGGCGACCGGCAATGGCAGCACGATCGCCGGGCCCGCGTTCCACGCGGCGGCGACGGCGGTGAGCGAGAGCCCAAGGCCAATGACGTAGCCGCAAAACGCGATCAGCAGCGCCTGCCGGATAATGACCGCGTGGAGATAGCGATTGGGCGCTCCGATCGCGCGCAACGTGCCATACTCGGCAATATGGTCAACGGTCGTCGCATAGAGCGTTTGACTGATGACGACCGCGCCGACCACCAACCCCATGAAAGCCGCCACGAGAAGCGCCAGTCCCGCGCCGGTCGTGAACATCCAATAAAGCTGTGTCAGGCGGCTGAAGGCGGCGGCGGTCATGATGTCGACATCGGGAAGGCTCGCGAGAAGCCGCGCCTTGACGGCTCCGGAATCCGCGTCCGGCCCCAGTTTGACCAGCACATATTTGGTCTGGTCGGCGCGGATGCGCGAATATTCGAGCGCAGTCCGGGTCGACGCGAATACGTAGGGCGATTGCGTAAAGGACCGGATGCCCCGGGTAAAGCCGACCACTTGCGCGCGATGTCCGCCGATCTCGAAGGTCTGTCCCAAATGCGTTATTCCGAGCTTCTCCCGGTAGAATTCGTCGATCATCACCGTGTTGGGATAGCGCAGGCTGCGAATATCGCCCTCGACGATGTTCCAGGGCCGCCCGAGGCCGCTCGCGGGATCGAAGCCGACGACGAGGACGCTCTCCGTGCCGCCGTCCGGGCGGCGCAAATCGGCGAATTCGACATTGAGCCGCGCCGCTTGCGCGACGCCGGGGATCGCGAGTGCCTGATAATATTTTCGTTCGGAAATCGCGACCGCTTGGTCGACGTTTCGGGTCCCTTTCGCCATGATCCAGAGATCGGCGCCGGCGTGGTCGACGAGGCTGGAGGTTGTCTGGGAGAAACCGAGAAAAAGTCCGATCTCGACATTCATCAGCACGACCGCGAAGATCACGCCTACGAGCGTCACGATCAACCGAATCCGGTCGTGAACGAGGTTGCGTAGCGCGAGTACGCCGCCCATGCCGAAGGGATCGGCGAGGAGGCCGGCGACGCTAGCCACGGGCGAAGTCTCGAAGCGGCGTTGCGATCATCGCGCGACCTTTTAGGCGACGGCCGGCAGCGCCGTCGCCTCGCCTTCTCGCAAATGTCGATGGTCCCGAATACGACCCGCCTCGACTGGCATTGGGACGGGACGAAAGGCGGAACCCGGAGACCCGTGCGATGAGGACCACACTTGGCCACTCTCGGTCATGATGCCCCAAATTTCCGGCCGCTCTCGCTCGACGACTGCCATGAGGCTCGGGATATGGGCATAGCATGGCTGCCGCCAACCGTGATATTGGACAAGCGGGCCGAGCGGTTCGAATTTCATCGCGAAGCGCCGAAGGAGGCGCAGCAAGGTTGGCTCCATCGCGGCCAAGCCGTATTCGACGCCGTGCGAGACGGCGATTTGGAACGCGACCGCCATTAACTGCAAAGCGATGTTCGGAGTTTCCTGCCTCGCGTCGAATTCACGGGTATGGTGAGCTTCGTGATAGGCGCTATCGCCAGCGCGCCGACGGAATTTTTTCGAAATCGCAAAGCGCGAGAGTTCGGCGGTCTTCTCCAGCGGCAGGAAGTCGTTGGCACGCATGCGTGCATCGCGACAGGCTTCATAAAGCGGAAATGAGCGCGCCCCGCCCCCGGCTTTGTGCAGCACCCAGCGCATGGTGCCGATCGTGGTCCCGGACGCGCGATGGCGCAAAATCCCGTGCAGAGAGTGATGATCGTATTCATCGCGCTCCAATCCATCCGGATTTCGCGCCGGATCCTCGTAGGGATGCTCGACGCAGTAGACTTGATAACGAAGGCGGTACGCTTCGCGGATCAGGTCGGGGGTGTTGGCGAAGATACGTTGGAACAAGGCGAGAAGCCGTTCAGCAAGCGCGCGCGCAAGCGTGGCGCGGGGCGATAGGCCGAACTCGGATCGGGTCGGCGAATACGACACAACCGTCACTCCTGCGCGGAACCTGGCGATCGTCATGCAGCCTTTCACTGCAATGCCATAACACGTGCAGAACGGTTACTATCGGGTTAACAGATGATTCCAGAACGTGACCCATGATCGCGCGTTGATGATCTCTTGAAATTGAGCGACCGAGGTCCCCTGATCCGTCGGCTCGAAGATTCAGAACGCGCGCATATTGATCAAATTGGTTCAATTCATGTTGTGACATCCCTGTGGTTTTGCAGCGCGTCGCGCTGTTAACCGCGAAGTCAAGATTTCCATCCTAATCTTTAAACAGGAGAGCGGTGACCTGGCGAGTAGGTGCGTGGCGATCGCGAGTCGCATTCCCCGTCGAGTTGACATTTCGAAAGCGAGATCGGACAAAAGACCGTTTTTTATGCGGATAGATTCTTCACGATCAACGCGCGATCGGTCTTCTCCATCGGTCCCGCGGCTCGATGTTCCCCCCGAGTTCGGGCTTGGCGGAGATTTACCACCGCTATTTCGATGTCGTTCCGGCGGATACCCAGGATTTGCTCGACGAAGCTTTAAGGCTTCGTTATCAGGTCTACTGCGTGGAGCACGCATTCGAGAATCCGCTCGAGCATCCCGACGGGCGCGAAATTGATCGCTACGATGCACGCTCCATCCATAGCCTCCTTATTCATAAGCCGACGCACTCAGTCGTCGGCACTGTGCGGCTTATTCTGCCAAGCGATGAGCCGCTGCCCATTACGGAGTTGTGTCACGATCCCCGATTGAAAGACGTATCTATATTTCCTCCCGCGACCACAGCGGAGATTTCGCGCTTTGCAATTTCTAAAAGATTTCGACGCCGCGTCGAAGATCAGCGTGGTGTCGACGCGTCGCTCGTCGACGAGGCAACCATCGCAGATCCGATGAATCGGCGCGTCATTCCGCATATGGCGCTCGGATTGATCAAGGCGATTGGACAAATGAGTGTGCGTCATGGAGTCAGCCATCTCTGCGCGGTCATGGATCCCGCGTTGCTCCGCTTGCTCTTACGATTTGGCATCCAGTTCGAGTCTCTCGGGCCCCCGATCAACTACCACGGAGTGCGCCAGCCCTGTTATTCAACCACGGTCGCGATCTCGAATGGGTTGCGCGCGGGGTCTCCCGATGCATGGGACCTCATAACGGAGCAAGGCGTGCTCGATCGATTAGCCAAACACGGCGCCGGTGAGGCGACCCGGTAGTAGGGTATCGTTACACTTCAACCGTAAATGGGTTTCGCGTTCTCCGCCCTCTCCAAAACAGCACCGCGACTAATCCAGATGGCTCTTCCGCGCGCGCGTCGATCGCCTCGACTCGGAAGGAAAAGCTTACGCACTGTTAACTAATGATTACAGATTTATGTAGGCCATCGCGGCAAAGTCGTATTCGTCAAAGAGCATAGCCCGCCTCTCTAGTCCTGCATTATGAGCCAATCGCGCATGGTTTCGGCCGCCATTATCCAAATCAAAACTGCAAGTCAGGTTGAAGCATGTGCCCGGCATGGAATTTGCAGTTGTTCAGATGTCGGCGCGATTGAGACGAAGCGCCGATGGGTAGAGCGATGCGACGAACCTGCGCTCGTGTCCCCCGCATATGTGGGGAGAGGCTCGCTGCTGTGGGTTTGTCTGGGGCGACCGCGGCTCTTCGAGTCTCGGCTCGCTGTGGATGAGCTTGGCTCTGCCGCAGCCGATGGGTCAGCGTTGGCTTTCGCTTGCCACCCCAATCGCCCCTTTCCGGTTCAGGCACAAGGCAGTGCTTCGCTAAACGTCATAGCGATCTTTGCAGGGGTCGGGGCAGCTGATGGAAAAAACAATTGGTACGGGCAAGACGGCCGAAGAGCTATCGGACGAACTCGCCGATCGATGGGGCCCCCTTTTCCTTCAAAAGGATTGGAGCGAGCGCCTCGAGTTGCTTCAGCAGGTTCATGATCAGCTCAAAGACGATCTTGAGGACATGCACCTCTATGGTGCGATCTCGCCCGTCCTGGTGCGCAAACTCATCGAGCGCCTCGCCCCGGAGCCTGTGACGTCGGCGGCGCAGGCGCAGATCTATGCGAATTCGGAAGCCGAAGAGCATCGCCGTCTTGCCGGCCAATGGCTGCGCGCACATCGCCGCGCCGGTTAGTTCCAGCATTCCGCCCGGACGACGAACTTGGTGGCGGACGCCAATATCTGTTGATCGTTGAGAACGCCGGCTCCGGTCGTCACGCGGTAAGCGACGTGGTTGCGGCGCAAGAAATCGAGTATGACGGGCAGGTCCACGCCCATGCCGATATCCTCGATGTCGCGACCGCTCGCGAGAAACGTGCGAACCGTGTCGATCTTTGCTCGCACGATCCCGATAACCGATCCGCGTGAATCGAAGACGGGACCCCCGCTGTTGCCATGCCTTACATCGGCGCGAAAGATGATGCTGCCGCCTCTCAACGCAGGATCGCCGGCGCGCAGGAGGGTGCCGCTTGTAATCATCGGTTCGATCGGCGGCAGGCCTTGATCGGGATAGCCGACGATCGCCATAAAAGGATCTGCCGACGCATTCTCGTCGGCACGAAAATGCGCCACCGCATGCTGGTCGACGGCCACGCCAAGCAGTGCGAGATCGGCGTCACCGTCGACGGCAAGAACCGTCGCGGGAATCTCCTTGCGGTCGCTTTCGACGATGCTCATCGCCTTGCAGCCGTCGACGACATGATTGTTTGTCAGCAATCGTGCCTGTTCATCGACATAGAACGCCGTGCCGATCCGTGCGAGATGAACGCCCTCGTGCTTGCTGTGCGCCTCGGCACGAAGCGCTTTTGCGATCTCGTCGTTCCGGCGCGCCTCAACCGTTTTGGCGAAGGCTTCAGTCACGACTTCCCCGCGGCACGCCGAGCCGAGTTCGCGGCTGACGGTGTCGCGCGCGCGATCGTAACAATAGACGACAAAAGGTGATTTGGATGAAGTATCGCTGTCGGTCGCGCCGTCTGCGATTGCGTACCGAGGGAGCGCGATCCCGCCGAGTATGATCAACCCGATCATCGAGCGTAGCAAGGACATGCGGCGCCCCAGTGTGGTTAGACTCGGAACTATGGGCGCTTTCATGCGCGAAGACAATCGGCGCCGTAGGCCGTGGCCGGCAAAGCCCTTATCGTAAATCGACCTATAAGGAAGAGGCGGGATAGATTATTATCGCTCGATGCCCGGTGCAGGTTGCCTTTACGCGACGCTTGCCTTTCGCACGATCGATCAAGGAGAGATTTGGTGTCCCGAAAACGGGGTCGTAGGCGGCTTGGGCTTGTGCTCGGCGCAGCGAGCGGCATCACCTGCGCCATTCTGATGGCGATCGTCTTGGCCGTCTATGGCACGCCCTACAACGGTTTATGGTGGTTCGTCATGCTGGCGATTCTGATCGCAGCTTTCGTTGCGCCGCGGCTTATTGCCTACCCGCTTGAATGGGTCTTCGAAGGCTATCGCGAAGACTGAGCGATGCGCCAACCGAGCCGAGAGGCGCGCGTGGGGATTGTGATTCCCCCAGGGAAATGCGCCGGCGCGCGGCTTTCCGGACTTTGGTCGGGGCTTCGCAAATGAATGCTCGCCTTTCAACCGCGTTAAACTCGGTTCGCCCGATACCCGGATATCGGCGCGCATGGCGCCCATGGGCGATCACTCTCGCGTCGCTTTTGTTTTGCGCAACCGCGGGCGCCAAGACGATCGAGGTCGGCCCAGGTCTGCCTTACGCAGCGCCCAGCGCGGCTGCGGCAGTGGCGGCGGCGGGAGATACGATCGAGATCGCGCCCGGAGAATATTTCGATTGTGCGCTGTGGTCGGCAAACCGCCTGACGATTGTTGGAAAAGGTCCGGGCGCGGTCATTACCGACAAGACCTGCCAGGGCAAAGCCCTCTTCATCACGCGCGGCGACGATATCACGATCCGGAATCTGACCTTTGCGCGCGCGCGTGTGCCCGACCAGAACGGCGCGGGTATTCGGGTCGAGGGTAGGAATTTAACCATCGAGCATTCTCGCTTCATCGACAACGAGGACGGCATTCTCGCCGGCGATTCGCCGCAAAGCCGGATCGTGATCAGCGACAGCGAATTCATCGGCAATGGGAAATGCGAAGCGGCGTGCGCGCATGGTCTTTATGTCGGGCATGTCGCTTTGCTCCGCGTCGTGCACTCGACATTCTCGCGGACCAGAGAAGGGCATCACATAAAATCCCGTGCTCTGCGAACGGAGCTGATCGACGATGTGATCGCGGATGGGCCCGACGGCACGTCGAGTTATCTCGTCGATCTGTCCAATGGCGGATCCTTAGTGATGGAAGGCAATGTGCTGGAGAAGGGGCCGAATAGCAGAAATTACAGCACCGCCATCGCCATCGGCGCCGAAGGGGTGACCCAACACACCGATGAGCTGTTCTTTAAGAACAACAAATTCACGAACGACAATTCGCATCAGACGATTTTCGTTCGAAATTTAACGGCAACGAGGGCCGCGCTGATCGGGAACACGCTCAACGGAAAGATATTGCCCCTGGTGGGAGACGGCTCCGTCCGTTGAGGCGCCGTTTGGCAGGCGATTGATGTTACCGCGCGGCAGGTCGCGGCCTTGTATGCCTCGCCGAAGACCGGCGTTTACGGCGTCTTCGGCGGATGCGGCGCCTTTGCGCTGCTTGATTTCTCATCATCGCAGTGAAACGTACGATTCCTGTAAGCGCCGCGATGACGCCGGCGATCATCAACAAGACGATCCCAAGCGGGCTCCAGAGAAAATCGAGAAGCCAGTCCAACGCGAGCAATAGCGCACTGCGGTTTCCGCTCGTGCCGGCGATCATCCGCTCGGCATCGCTCGCAGTGCCGTTACTGCCGAATTCGTCGCGGCTCGGCGAGAGGCTTGCCGACCAGCCGCTCGACAGCTCGGAAAGCGTGACGGCGCCCGATCCGCGTGTCTTCTCGAGCACGAAATCGCCCATGCCGAGAACCGAAAAGACGATGCTCCGCTCGCCCTCGGCCTGGATGTCGACAAATTCGCGCAGCACGCGTCCGACGGTCCTGCTGTCGAGAATGCTTGCGCCAGGTTGCGATCGGGGGCTGCTTCCTCTCTCGGTGAAGGTCACCCCGGTGGGGCCGGGATCGAAGGCGGACGGGATGGCGGCCGATCCCTCGAACGCCTGCATCGTCGCAATCGAACGTAGAACCTGACGCAGCGGCTCATCGCCAGCTTTTTCGCCGCTCGCCTGCGTCGCGCTGGTCCGCAGCTCGCCCGGCGACACGCCGGTGGAGGAAGCGCTGTTGCCGAACGGCGATTCCGGGGATGCCGCAGCATGCCCAAGGAGATCGTTCATCAAATACAGATCCGGTCGGCTAGGAGAGCCGAACTCGGAAATTTCAGGGGCGAGGGTGGTGCGGAACGACGGCGGTGCGAATATCGACCCGATCGGCTCCAACGTATCGGCGGTCGGCGCCTCGGTCGTGCCAACGGTACCCGTGATCGGCGACGCGCTCAAATGCGCCGATGGCACGAGCAGAGCGGCGATAATGACGGCAACGAACCGGCCGCGTGCCATAAATTGCTTGAAACCAAAAAAAGACATGATACCAATCGCCGTCAACGACGCGATATCGACATAATATTCACTCTATACTCGAAATTGAAGAAGAGAATTACTTAACGGACGACCTGCTTATCGAGGGTCGCGCAAAGAGAGGGCGTTTGGCGGGGCATCCGCGGCATCGGATATCACCCTGATAACGTGCTTTTTTGCGCGATGGATGGGCGACCATGGCGTTTGATTCATTGCTGTGACGAAGAAATCTCGCCTCCTTCGGCACGCGCGACGATCCGGGAAGGCTTGGTGCTTTCCAGCGTCCAAAAGAGAACCAGGAAGAACAATACGGAGGGTCGCGGGTTATCGAAGAGGCTGCCGAATGTTCCGACCAATAGAAAACCGGCCAGCGAGCCGGCCAGCGCCGTACCGATGACCATGCGTCGCGCGTTTTTTACTGCGGCGGCGAGCGCTAAGGCCGCTGCGAAGAGGAATATTGCGAGTCCGAGCGCACCGCTCTCGAAGAAGATTTCAAGGTAGAGATTCTTGATATGCCAGCCCAAATGCTCGAAGTCACTGATCAAGAGCCATCGGTCGCTGCCGGCCGCGAAGTCGCCGTTGGCGACGATATTGCTTTTCGCATCGCTCAGTTCGATGTCCGTCACATCAATCGCGGTCTGGTCAGCGTCGTTATGCAACAACATCGTGATCGGCCAACCGAGGAAACCTTCGCTGCCAAGCGAGCCGCTGTTGAAGGTAAAGCGATGGACAACCCACGTATCGAGCGGCTGCGATCGAATATCGAATACGGGACAGCCCGGCGTGTACCGGTCGCTGTATAAAATGAGCTTGGGACAAAGCTTGAGCGACATTCGTGCGCCAAGGTCGTGGGCTCGGGTGGCCACTTGCAGCCGATACGCCGTGTCGGGCTTGAGCGGAATCTTTTGCGTGATATTGAAGTCGCCGACGCCGAGGTCCAGCCACGAATGGGCGCCGTCACTTTCATAGCGGAAACTCGGTTTTGATTCCGGACTGATGCCTCGGCGGAAATAGATTCGAGGAAAGCTCCCAAGGCCCATGCCGAAGACGTAATCCGTCCATTCGGGCCCGATGAGGCGCGCAGCTTCGAGCCAATGATCCCACCGGGTTTCCGCGTCCTCCGAGGTGGTCAGCAGCCGGTCGAACATCCGCGTCCCCGAGCTTGCCGGGATGCTGATGAGATTGACCACGACGAAGACCCCGAACATCACCGCCGCCGTGGCGCGATGACCCGCGGACACCGTTTTCCCGCCGATCGGCAGAGCGGAGACGACAAGAGCGGCGCCGCAAACTGCTGACCATGCGCCGGCGATGCTCGGATCGACGACATTGTACCGGCTCGCCAGGAACGCACGATAGAGCACATAGCATCCGCCCGCGAAAACGACGCCGAGTGCGACGCCCGCACGGCTGCGAGAGCCAGGGCCAAGAATGACCGTGGCGGTTAAAGCGAATGCGGCAATCGCGACGCCGTCGATCAATCCGCTCCAGCCGCCGTGATCGTAGGCGATAAACAACGCGCCTTCGCTCAACGCCAAGGCGGCCAAGACGCGCCAGATGGCGTATTTGCCTGCCAGCCCTGACCGGCCACCTCTTATCAAGGAGAGCACGAGCACAACCGCGAGCGCGCCGCCATAAGCCGCATAGAGACTGCGCGAATACCCTGCCATGATCGCATAAGTGCCAAGGCCGAGCCCCGCGAAGCACAGCGAGCGAGGGAAGATTTTCCGCGACCCAAGGGCGCCCGCGGCGGCGATCGGCGTTGCCAGGGCAAGATAGCCGTCCATCGCTTCCCCGCCGGTATGAAGTTCTGAAAAGAGCGCCGTCGCGCGGTAGCTGGCGGTGAAGTCGAGCAAGGCGCCGAGAATGGCCCATCGGCCCGCGTAGAGCCCGTGAGATTGCGCGATCGTCAGGAAGACGCCGCGCTCCCATAAGACGACCAGCCCCACGAGTATGAGCCCAAGCGAAGTCCCGACAATAAATAGAGCCTCGGCGCGCGCCGCGTTGCGAGCCAAAGACCATTGCAGCGGGGCAAGCAAAAGCAGGCCCCACACCGCGCTCTTGCCGACGCGGAGCGCATTGTAATGACTCAAATAGTTGCTGAGTTGGGTGGCGTCCGGATAAGAAAGTGGGAGCGCGCCGATGACCATGCTCAGCATGAACGACGCGAAAACGAACAAGATGACCGCGCCGCCCTTTGATGCCACGGAAGGAAATTGCCATTCGCGTGCCACGGATGCGTGCCACAAATGGGCGGATGCCGTCGTGAGGACGAGGAGGTCAAACTCGTCAATGTAGAGTCGACCGCTCCACAGCGTTAAGTCGAAAATGGGCAGGAGTGCCGGAATGTAGAGGAGCCACGCCTCGGGGAACCGAAGCTGGACGAGAAAGCATGCGACTAGGACGACGCCAACATAAATTCGCGCGACCGGAAGGTCGGCCGCGAGCCAGATGACCAATCCGGTGAGCAGCAGAGCGAGGAAAGACGCGATGAAGAATTTCATGCCTGTTCACGATCGGAACGCTGTGGCGCAAAGCAATGTGGCAGCGGCGCGTCGCCCTCGGAGTGAAAATGCTTCACGCCGAAATTCTCCGAACACCTGTCGCGCAAGACGACCGTGCTCGTTGCTGCCGTCTTGCCCCGTCGGGTTGAAACATGATTCTAGTCTTGGGCTTGGCTCTCGGGGGCTTGGCTCTCGGGGGCTTGGTTCTCGGGCGATCGAAGAGTACCTGTCCTTGCGGGCAGGGGACAGGTACTCGCGGCGAGCGTATGGCGGAGCCCCTCTAACATGCCGATGCGGGGCCTCAACCCGAGAGCCTGCGCGCCTGCGCTTGGATCGCCGATCGAAATGCGGATGTCGCCGACGCGCGGCGCGCCATGCCGAATCATGGGGCGCTGGCCCGCTACGCTGCCGATAAAGTCGGCCAAGTCCAGGAGGGATGTTCCCTGTCCGGTGCAGACATTGAAGACGCGCGCTTCGGTGTGCGTTTGAATCATCGCGGCAATCATCGAATTGACTACATCGCCGACATAGACGAAGTCGCGAATTTGCCCGCCATCGCCGAAAATCTCGATCTCGCGTTGCCGCGCGATGCGATCAGCAAAAATCGCAATCACGCCGGAGTAGGGGGAGGACGGATCCTGACGAGGCCCGTACACGTTGAAAAAGCGCAAACCGATATTGGGAACGCCGTGCACACGCCAGGCCACCTTCGCATGGAGTTCGCAGCCGAGCTTATCCGCGCCGTAACCCGAAAGCGGCTTCGTGGCCGAGGATTCGTTGAGCGGCATTTCCGAATTGTCGCCGTAGACAGCCGCCGACGACGCGTAGACGACGGGGAGACCTGTGCCGGGCCTCGTTCGCCGCGCCTTCTCGAAAATTGTGATCGTGCCTTGCAGATTCGTTCGATGGGTCCCAAGCCAGTCCTCGGTGCAACGCTGAACGGATGACACCGCGGCGAGATGAAAGCATCCGTCTGCGCCGTCGAGTGCGACCGCAACAGCCGCCTCATCGGCGACATCCCCGACCAAAAGCTCGGCTTCGCTCGCAAGGTTCTGTCGCTTGCCGGTCGAGAGGTCATCGAGGACGCGAACGCGGTCGCCGCGCTGCAAGAGCGCATCGGCGAGGTGCGAGCCGATAAATCCGCACCCTCCCGTGACGAGCCACAATGTCATCCGTCACCACCCACATTCGCCCGAGTCCGAGAAATCACCATAGCATGATGTCCGGAATCAGGCTGTCCCCAATCGGCACTGTCTCAGTTTGAAATTTCATCGCCCCGCTTCCCGTAGGTAGCCGGGCGCTTCGGGGCTTCTTCCCGAGCATCGATCAGGGCGACGATATCGCTCATTTCCCAGAGCCGGGGCGAGATACCAGCCGCCATCGCCGGGGCCATTTTCACGGCGCTGTTGATCCGCGCATAGTTGTACCAGACGGTGTAGAGCGCGACCATGTGGCAGTGGTTTTCGAATTTCTTGCTATGCCCGTTTGTCAGCCGGGTATAGCGGCGCATGTGCATCCGCATGGATAGGTTGCTGCGCTCAACGTGCGAGGTCGAGACGTGCTTGCTATCGGGTTTGCCGGTGACGGTTTCCTTGCGCGCGCCGATGCACTCTGCGGGGCTATAGCGCGCCTCTGTGCGCGGGCCTTCCCCGTACAGCTTCACCAGCATCCCATAGTCGATATCGTCGCCAAACGCTTCCTCAACGGCGTTGAGATAGGCTTTGTGGCCATCGGTCGTTAGCTGCACGCGGTTGGCCAGACGGCCCCGCAGATCGTCCATGAACGCCATGGCATATTCTCCGTCGCGACCGCCGACGAGATACGAGACGATCATCTTGCTATCGCTATCGAGCGCGGTCCACGTCCACACGTCGCCAGCCCATACCGGGGCCGCTTTGGCGGTCGCGACGTTCTTTTGCTTGGCGTAGCAGAAGCTCCAGATTTCATCGCACTGGATACGGCGCGCCTTCACCCCATGCACGTTTTCGTCATGGAACTGCGCGCAAGCCAGCCCGGCATCAATCAGCAGCTTGGTTACGGTGTTGATCGAGACGCCCGTAACCCGGCTGATCGCCCGCATGCTCGAACCCTCGCAGAGGAGGTTGAGGATTTGGACGCGGGTTTGAAGGGGCAGCTTGTTCATGCCCCGAGTATCTGAAATTATATGCTTAGCGTCAAGCATTCTTTTAAGCCTCGGAGCCATTGACGCCAAAGACTTTAAGGATTATAGAAAAATGTGCAACCGGGGAAAAACGTCGAAGGGGTTAAATTCGGCCTATGGAAACGCAAGACGAGCTGAAAACGGCGATAATGTCCGCGATCACCCGCGACTACCCGAAGGCATTTTGGGAGGAGGCGCGAGAGGCGGCGCGGCAGACCTATCTCGACGTGTTCCATCAAGTCAGCGCAGACCCGAATATTCTCCCCGATCAACGCCTAGATTTCCTGTTCCAGGCCAGGCATTTCCGGATGGAACACGTCTTTATGAAGCTTGCCGAGCGCCATTCTCTCCCTTCGACGGCGACCCTCTTGGTGTCGAACAATCGGCGCTATGTCCTGGTGACGAAGGGCTCGATTGCGATGACGCAAGCTTATGTCCAAACCATCGGGGCAATGCCGAAGCCTGCCCGTTATCGCGAGCGGCACGCCCAGATTAACGCGCTCTCTCTGCAACCTCAGCTAGATCTAGGCCGAGAACCGCGCGAGGCATTTCTGCCAAAGGAGTTCTATGGGCTTCTTGCCCACAATCCTGTTGGCAATCGCTTCGATGAGCAAGATCAACGGCTCGGCATGCTGCAATTCTGCGTGCCGATGTCTGATTGCTCGGCTTGGGTCGTAGAGTTGACGATGGAGGAAATTATTTCCTCGTATGATGCACCGGCCAAGGATGCGAAGCTGAAGCGCGAGATGCCGTGGAAGAAAATCGAAAAGAAGGGTGAGGAGTAAGGATGACGCTTGCAACGGGATTCGTAGGACGACGCCTTACGGAAGCGCGGCGAGCCCGTGGTCTGAGTGCTACCGATTTTGCCGATCTTGCAGGGGTTAGCGTCCAATCGATTTCTAAGTACGAGCACGGCCACCAGACGCCGCGCCTCGACATGCTTCACGTCATGGCCGACAAGCTAAACATTCCGCGCGCATATTTTTTGCGGCCGGTGCCAGACGAGGATCAAAAGCCAGTGTTTTGGCGTGCGCGGTTGTCAGCGCCGCCGGTGGCGCGGGATCGTGCTGGTGTGCGCTTAGAGTGGATGAAAGAAATCGTCGATTATCTGGCGACATACTTCGATTTGCCCGTTCTCAATCTGCCGGATGTTGAAATCAAAGATATCGAGACACTAAACTCCGATGCGCTTGACGAAATAGCGGACGCCATCCGCGATTACTGGAACATCAGGCCTGGGCCGATGCCCGATGTTGTCGAGAAGCTGGAAGATAATGGGGTGTTGGTTTCTCGCATTCGTATTGGCGCTGAGAAGCTTGACGCTTTCTCTCAATGGTCTGACCGCTTCGGAATCCCCTTTATCGTTCTGTCGCGCGACAAAGCGAGTGCAGTTCGTCAGAGATTCGACGCGCTGCATGAGCTTAGTCACATCATTGCTCACAAAGCCGTTGGCCAGAAGAGATTGAACGATCGAGCCTTCTACAATTTGATCGAGAAACAAGCGGATAGGCTTGCCTCTCGATTGCTGTTGCCGGCCAAAGAGTTCACGCAAGAGCTTTATGCGCCGTCATTGGACGGATTCCTCACCCTCAAGGAAAGATGGGGAGCGTCCGTAGGCGCAATGATCATGCGCTGCCGTGAACTCGAAATTATCGATGACGAAGAAATGCGCCGAATGTGGATCAACTATAATCGGCGCAGCTGGCGCAACGGCGAGCCCCTCGATGATAAGATGACGAAAGAGGAACCGCACCTGATCCGACGCGGATTTGAGAAACTCATGGAAGCCAACGTTCAATCGGCTGCCGATATTATGACCGCTCTACCGTTCCCGGCTCGTGATTTGGAGGAACTCGCCGATCTAGAGGACGGTACGCTAACCGGAAACAAGGAGTCGCGCGCGGAACCTGTATTAAAGCCCGAGTTCAGCAAGGAACCGTCGAACGTAATCGAAATCTTTAAGCGCCGTTCTTAGTCCGCTTCCAGCGCGCCGCAGCCGCCTTTTTGGCGATTTCGGCGCGCTTCTTCTTCGTCAAGCTTGCCGCCCGCGCCTTGCCGCCTAAGCTCCCAAGCTCGGCGGCGGCGCTCTTAACGCTGGCCGCTTCTTCTTCCTCGCCGGTCGCGATCCGCATGACCTTTACGGCGTTGCCGATCACGTCAGCGGGGCGCTTCTGTCCTTGGGGGCCTTTAGGCATTTAGCCGCTCCTTGTCCGCGCGCACTCGGGGCACTCTCCGTTGCCTGCGTCCGCCAAGAGACGATCTATAGCTTCCCGCACGTCAGAGAGCATCGCCGACTCTCCGCGCCTGTCTTCGATCCAAGTTTTAGCCACGTGGAGCGCCGCGTTTTCTCCGCTGGCATTGTGCAGATTGACCAAGAATTCCCGGTGCTGCTCGCAGGCTTCTGCGGCCTTGAACTGTATCAAAGCTTGTCGGGTTAGTTGGTTTACATCGCGCAGATATTCGTCAGATATCGACATATTAGCCTCAATGCCTGCCGCTAAGCATATAGGAAGCCGCGCTTCAATGCGATAGGATCGGCAGCGTAGGTCTAAGGGGGGGTAATGAAAAAGCGGGCGCTATTCGCAGCGGCAATTACGGTGATCTGGGCGGGTACGGCCAGAAGCGAGGAAATAGCCGGGATTGGCCTTGGGAATTATACCTGCGCTCAATTCGCGAAAGCCTACCGTGTTAGTGGCGGGTCAGATGCCGTCGAAACAAGTTTTTTCATCTGGGCGCAGGGATTTATGACCGGATGGAATATCGCCGTTGGCGATCAAAAGGTATTCCGGATAGACCTTTCCGCAATGAAATATGACGCTCAGAAAAAATTCGTGCGCGACTATTGCGATAAGCACCCGCTGAAGACCTACCTGGAGGCCGTCATGGCCCTTCAGGCGCAAATGAAATACTTGAAGCCAGGAAATTCAAACTGAGACAGTGCCCCCCAATCACGTCACGACGCTTTCATGAAAGCCCTCATCAACGCGCGGAGTCCCTGATGTATGGGGGGCGATAACGTGGTCTGCGTAAAGTGGCGTCACGTCCCGATAGGATGATGCCAACGAAGCGATGCCAGCCACCGATGCGTGCAACACCGCGTCCTGTCGAAACACCCGAGTGAACGCCGGCGCCACGCTGGCCGCAACCTGGTCTGCCAGAAGAACGCAGGGCCTTCGCTCATCGCTTGGCCGCCAAATCAACGGGGCCCGCCGCGTTGCCGCAACCGGGCCCCGATCTTCGTCCGTTCAGCTCGGTTGCTGACCCATGAAGTCGCGCTTGCCGAGTTCCACGCCGTAATGCCGCAAAATGTCGTAGGCGGTGGCGCTATGGAAATAGAAGTTCGGCATGGCGTGATGATAGAGCAGGACCTGCGCCCGGAAGGTGCGCGTGTTCGGTCCGAGCTGCACCGTCACTTCGCTGTCTTCCTTGCCGTCCATTTGCGCGGGCTGAATGCTTTTGAGGAAATCGACCGTGGTGGCGATCCGCTGCTTGAGCTCGGCGAAACTGGCGCCGGTGTCGGTGAATTTCGGCAGCTCGATCCCGGCGACGCGGCCCGCTGCGCAAGCATGGGCCGTCGCTTGCTGCACCTGGCGGGCGAGCGGGAACATATCCGGCGACAGACGCGCGCTCAAGAGCAGCGCCGGATCGTATTTGCGGGATTCGGCGAAGGCCTGGCCCTTATCGAGGCAGCCCGAGAGAGCGGGCAGCAGCTGGAGAAAGACCGGGACCGACCCGTGATACATCGTGATGGGCATGAAAGGCGCTCCTTGATGTTTTATGGAAGACGAATTCGGTCCAACTCTAGCGGGCTTCCCGGCGAAGGTGAAGCTTGACCGTCGCGGCCATGGATTTTGAGGGTCAGCAATGCCGCTTATGCGGTTGTAAACCGATTAGGGGCTAATAAATTGGCCGGTATACCGTTTCGGCCGGGTTTCACCCTTATGGCATTTCGCATCTCCCGCCACAACATGCTGCTGGGGATCGTGGCCGCCGCGCTTTTCATGCAGAATCTCGACAGTACCGTGATCACCACGGCGCTTCCGCAGATGGCGGTGAGTTTCGGTACGACGCCGATCCATCTCAGCATCGGGATCACGGCCTATATGCTGAGCCTCGCGGTATTCATCCCCGTGAGCGGATGGGTCGCGGATCGGTTCGGTGCCCGCACCGTGTTCAGCGCCGCGATCGGCGTGTTCACCTTGGGCTCGGTCCTGTGCGGCTTGTGCAGCGGCGTGACCGAATTCGCCCTGTGCCGCGTCTTTCAAGGCGTGGGCGGCGCGATGATGGTGCCGGTCGGAAGGCTCGTGCTCTTTCGTGCCGTCGGCAAGGGCGGGCTCGTCAAGGCGTTGTCCTTGCTGACCATGCCGGCGATGTTCGGTCCCTTGTTGGGTCCGCCGGTCGGCGGCTTCATCACGACCTACGCGTCGTGGCGATGGATCTTCTACCTGAATCTTCCGGTGGGCGCGGTCGGCGCGCTTCTGGTGTGGTTCTTCATCGAGAATTACCGCGAGGACGCGAGCGGTTCCTTCGACTGGATCGGGTTCCTTTCGACCGGCGTCGCCATCGCGAGCCTGGTGCTCGATTGCGATCTCGTGGTGCAGCCCGGTATCGGTGCCCTGCCGGTCGCGGGACTCTTCGGCGTCAGCATCGCGTCGGGCGGTTTCGCCGCGTGGTATATGTTGCGCCGTGCGGAGCCGATCGTCGATCTGAGCTTATTGCGCATTCCATCCTTCTTCACCGGTGTCGCCGTCGGCGCGTTGTTCCGCATCGCCGCGGGTTCCGTCGGCTATCTCATGGCGATCCTGTTGCAGGTCGATATGGGCCTGACCGCCTTCGCCTCGGGCATGATCACGATCGCGGCGGCGTTGAGCTCCCTCACCATGAAAATGGCGATCCCGCCGGCGCTCAAGCGCTGGGGCTTCAAGAGGGTGCTTCTGGGAAACGGAACGATCAGCGCCGGCGCCATCGCCGCTTGCGCCTTCATTGGCCTCTCGACGCCGCTCTATGTCGTGTTCCTAGTGCTTCTGATCGGAGGCTTCTTTCGCTCGCTGCAATATACGAGCCTCACGACCCTGTCCTATGCCGACATCCCTAATCAGCGCACCAGCGCGGCGACGAGTTTCTCGAGCATGGTGCAGCAGGTCATGAACGGGATGGGCGTGGCGCTCGCGGCGATTCTGTTGCACGCCGCGCAGCTGGCAAGAGCGGAGCCCTCGACGGCGGTCTCGATCGTCGACATTCGCGCCGTTTTCGTCGTGATGTCGCTGGTGGCGCTGTCGGGTTGCCTCTTCTACGGGCGCCTGGCATCCGATGCCGGCGCCGAGGTCAGCGGCCATCGGCGCGTTTCGGCGGCCGCTGAAGCCGCGGCGGATTAGCGATGTCGGATGGGGAGCGGCCGGACGCGGCGGTGTCGCGCCCAAGCAGCTTTGTCCCGCACGGGCGCAGGCGGATCGGGTAAGATCGCTCCCGCATGGCCATGCCCGCTTCCCGCACCATGATCGTGCCGATGATCGTTGCCTCGGCGCTCTTCATGGAAAATCTCGACAGCACGGTGATCACGACGGCATTGCCGCGGATGGCGGAATCCTTCGAGACCACGCCCATTCAGTTAAGCGTCGGAATCACCGCTTACGTCCTCAGCCTCGCCATCTTCATTCCGGTCAGCGGCTGGGCTGCCGACCGCTTCGGCGCACGCACGATCTTCCGGAGCGCGATCGCCGTCTTTACCCTGGGCTCGGTCTTGTGCGGCCTTTGCAACAACGTCGCCGAATTCGCAGCGGCGCGCGTTCTCCAAGGCGTTGGCGGCGCGATGATGGTGCCGGTCGGGCGCCTCGTCATGTTCCGCAGCGTCGAGCGCTCGGAATTCGTGACCGCCATGGCCTACCTCACCGTACCGGCGCTGGTCGGGCCGATCATCGGGCCGCCGGTGGGCGGCTTCATCACCACCTATGCCTCGTGGCGCTGGATCTTCTTCCTCAACCTTCCGGTAGGGATTCTCGGTATCTTTCTGGTGACGCGCTTCATCGAGAATTATCGCGAGCCCGAAAGCCCGTCGCTCGATTGGATCGGCTTTCTGCTTTCGGGAACCTCGATCGCCAGCCTGGTCTTTGCCTGCGATCAGGTCGAGCGGCCCGAGGTCGGCGTGGTCGCGGTCCTGGCGCTGTTCGGTCTTTGCCTTGTGTCGGGTGCGGCGACCGCCTGGCATGTGCGGCGGCGCCCCCACCCGGTGATCGACCCGACCCTGCTCCGAATCCCAACCTTTTCCGTCAGCGTGCTGGGTGGTGCCTTGTTTCGCGTCGGCACCGCGTCGCTCAACTACCTCCTGCCGATCCTCCTGCAGATCGGAATCGGAATGACCGCGTTTACGTCGGGCCTGCTGACCTTCGCCGCGGCGGCGGGATCTTTTGCCATGAAGATCGCGGCGGTGAAGATCCTGCGGCGCTGGGGCTTTCGCACGGTGCTGGTCGCCAATGGCGCGATCAGCGCGGTCAGCGTGCTGGTCTGCGCCGTCTTCACGGGCAGCACGCCGCTCGCGGTCATCTTCATCGCGCTCCTGATCGGCGGATTCTTCCGCTCTTTGCAGTATACGGCGCTCAACAGCATCGCCTTCGCCGATATCGCCGCGCCGCGCATGAGTGCGGCGACGAGCTTTTCGAGCATGGTTCAGCAGATCTCGAACGGGATGGGCGTGGCTTTCGCGGCGGTGGTTTTGAATCTGATCTTGGTCTCGCAGGGCCATTCGCTGATCGATATTCCGCTGCGCGACATCGCGCTCACCCTCGTCTTCATGACGGTGGTGACGTTCGCCTCCTGTTTCTATTTCGCAAGGCTCGCACCCGACGCCGCGGCCGAGGTCAGCGGCCATCGCCGGCTGAAAGCCGCCGCGAGCCCTCCAAGCTCGGATTAGCGCCCGCTCTTTGGATAGTCGCGGGCGCTCAAACCGCTTTGAGTGCCGGCTTTGACGGCGTCATCGCCGCTTCCATGGCGGGGAAATCCGGCACCGATCCCCACATGCAGAAGGAGGTGAGGGTGGGCGGGAATTGGCGCGGCCGGTAGGCGGCTTCGTCCTCCGGCCGGATGTGCTTCACGCCGCAGGAATATTCATAGACCATGTTGTCCGGTCCGTAGAAATACAGCATGACCGCGGTCGAAAGCGGATGGCGGCCCGGACCCCAGGCGATCTTCACGCCCTTTTCCTTGAGGAAGTAATAGGACTTCATCACGTCGTCGACGTCTTCGACCTGATGATTGATGTGCTGCACGCCGGGCCGCGTCGCCGGGAAGATCGCGATCGAATGATGGCAGGTGTCGATCCGCAAGAGCGGCGCATCGCCCAGCCAGTCCGACACCCGCGCGCTGCAAAGCCTCGTCCAGAATTTCTCGTCGCGCGGCGCGTCGGTCGAATTGAGGCCGATATGGCTGAAATGGGTGATGCCGGCATCGCGCGCGGGGAAATAGCGCACGCCGCTGTGATAGGGCCGCGCCACGATTTCGATCTTGTTGCCGGTCGGGTCCTTGGCCGCGATCACGCCCTTGGCCCGCCGTAACTCACATTCCTCCTTCGAGGCCGCGCGCGCCGGATAGCCGGCTTGCTCCAGCGCGGCGCCGGCGGCGTCGAATTCTGCCGGGTCCCTCAGATCGAAGCCGATGGTATGATCGCCCGGATCGCCCTCGAAATAGACCAGCGTGTGATCGCGCGTATCGCCGCGGACGGCGACCTTGTCGCTGCGGAAATAGGCGGCCTTGCCCTCGCGCGCGACGAGTTGAAGGCCGATGATCTTGGTCGCGAATTCTATCGCGCCCTCGAGATCTCGGGTGCCGAGCCGCACATAGCGGATATCCTGGAGATTGATCATGGCATCGTCCTCCGAATCGATCCTATCGGGCCGATGATTTCCTAGCACAATCGGGCTTGACGCGCGAGGCGGGCGCGCGCCGATGCAGCCGGCCATGCTGGCCGGGGCTAGGGGCGGCGCAGATCGAGGGCCTGGGTCAGATCGCCCATCGGCTTGCTGCCATGGGCCTTCAGCGCGGCGTCGCGTGCGGCGACACCGGGCAAGACCGGCAGATCGAAACGCTCCGTGATGAAGCGCAGGATCGAAGTCGTGTCGTATTGCGTGTGATCGACGTGATGCCGCTTGGCGTAAGGCGAGATGATGATCGTCGGAATGCGCGAGCCCGGTCCCCAGCGATCGCCCTTGGGCGGCGCGGCGTGATCCCAGAAGCCGCCATTCTCGTCATAGGTGACGATCACCAACATATGGGACCATTGCGGCCCTTTCTGGAGATGCGCGATCACCTCAGCGATGTGCTGATCGCCCGCGAGCACCGCGGCGTAGCCCGCATGCTCGTTGAGATTGCCTTGCGGCTTGTAGAAGGTGACCTGAGGCAGGGTCCCGGCATCGATCGCCTCGATGAATTCCGTGCCGCCCAGCCCGCCATCCCTGAGATGCTCGGCGCGCGCCGGCGTTCCCGGCGCCATATCGGCGAAATAATTGAAGGGTTGATGATGATATTGGAAATTGGGCACGGGCTTGGTGTTGTGCCCGTCGAGCGTCGTCTGCCACGCACCCGCATACCACGCCCAGCCGATCTTCTTGGCGGAAAGCAGATCGCCGATGGTTTGTTCGCTCTGCGGCGGCAGGGTCGAGGGATTGCCCGGATCGGCGAGGGCCGGGTCGCCGCCCGGGGCCGGCTTGACGCTGCTCGGCTGATAGGGCGGCTGCATGGTATTGATCGCGTAGAAATCGGGCGAGATCGCGCCGTTGTTGACGAATTTCGGAATTCCGTCCATCGCCGATTTGGGCGAATTGTCGGCAAGCTTCAGGCTGACGCCGTCGGCCTCGAGCACCGCGATCTTGTCCTTGGCAGGGCTGTGATCCGCATCGGGATATTTTGGCGTGCACGCGCAAATGAGCCAGAAATGATTGAGGAAGGAGCCGCCGAAGGCGCCCATGAAGAAATTATCGGCCAAAGTGTAGCGCCGCGCGATCTTCCACAGCGGCAGCTTCGCAGCATCGGTGTCGTAGTGCCCCATGACCAGCGCGCCTGAATCGGCATAGGCCACGAATTTGTCGTTCTTGCCGCCGTCGATCTGCATCTGATTCTGATAGAAGAGATGCCACAGATCATGGGTGACGACGCCGAGCGAAATGTTGAAACCCTTGGGGTCGTCGATCGTGAAGGGCCGGTTCGCAAGATGTTCGGTCTCGGCCTGGGTGACCGGCGGCACGACACCCTTGGCTGTAAGCCCGTCCCAGACCGGCGGCAGTTCTTTCAAGACGGAACCGTCGCGGTCGCGCTGCAGGTATTCGGCGCGCGGCACGCGCCGCAGCCCATTGGCGCCCGGAAAATGGCCGTAGAGATTATCGAAGCTGCGATTCTCGGCGTAGATCACGACGATCGTGTCGATCCGGTCGATCCCTTGCGGCTTCGCGGCGAACGCGGTCCCGGCGCCGGCAAGCCAGAGGGACGCGGCGAAAAGAATGGCTCGGTTCATGATGTCCGTCGAGGTTGGGCGCAGCAATCTAGCAGCGCGGCTATGACACTTCTGTGACGGAACGTGCGGCGGATGCCGGCGCTCCCGCTCTGGCAATCGGTCGGTCTGTCATCCATGCTGGCGCGATGGCACCACGGCTGCTCCGGGCTTTGCTCTGCGCCGCGGTCTTGGCGGCGGGCCTGGCTTCTGCGCCTTCCGGCTATGCCGGCTCCGAGGGCATGTCGCGCGCCGAGGCCTTTGCCGAGGCCAAAGCGCTCGCCGCGCTTGGACGCACGCTCTTCGCCGATCCCGCGCTTTCGGCCTCGGGCAAGCTTTCTTGCGCGTCCTGCCACGATCCGACTCACGCCTTCGGGCCGCCCGATGCTTCGCCGGTCGAGCGCGGCGGCGAGGATATGCGGCGCATGGGGTTTCGCGCGGTCCCGTCCTTGAGCTACCTGCAGGCGACGCCGCAATTCGCCGAGCATTATTACGAATCCGACGACGACGGCGATGCCAGCGTCGACAATGGGCCGACGGGCGGGCTCACCTCGGATGGCCGGGTCGATCGCGGCCGCGATCAGGCGCGGCTGCCTTTGCTGTCGCCCGACGAGATGGCGAATAACAGCCCGGCCGCTATCATTGCCGCCTTGCGCCACGGCCCCTATGCGGGCGGCCTGCGCCGCATTGCCGGCGCGCGCGTCTTCGACGATCCGGACAAGGCATTCGACGCGATCTTGGCGGCGCTCGAAGCCTATGAGCAGGATTACCGGGCGTTCTATCCCTACAGCAGCAAATACGACGCCTATCTCGCCGGCAAGGCGAGGCTGACGCCACAAGAGGCGCGTGGGCTGGCGCTTTTCAATGATCCGGCCAAGGGCAATTGCGCGCATTGCCATCAAAGCGCGCGCGGCAATGACGGGACGCCGCCGCAATTCACCGATTACGGCTTCGTCGCGCTCGGCGTGCCGCGCAACGACGCGATTCCGGCCAATGCCGATCGAGGATTCTACGATCTTGGATTATGCGGTCCGCTGCGAACGGATTTGCGCGCGCATCCGGAATATTGCGGCCTGTTCAAGACGCCGAGCTTGCGCAATGTCGCCCTGCGGCAAAGCTTTTTTCACAACGGCGTGTTTCACAGCCTCGAACAGGCGGTCGAATTCTATGCCGAACGCGACACCGATCCAGGTAAATGGTATCCGCACGCGGCGGACGGAACCGTGCGCAAATTCGACGACCTGCCGCCGGCCTATCGCGTCAATGTGAATAGGGAGCCGCCTTTCGGCCGCCATCCGGGCGAGAAGCCGGCGCTTTCCCTAGCCGAGATCGGCGACATCGTCGCGTTCTTGAAGACCCTCAACGACGGCTATCGCCTGAAAGACTAGCCGGCCCCGCCGTATTCAGCCGTGCAGATCGGCTTCCTCGATGGTGACGATCATCCGGCCGATCGGCCAGAGCGATATCCCGGCAAGCTTCAAATGCGCCCAGGCGAAGGGGATGCCGATAATGGTGATGGCGAGCCCGACCGCGAAGACGAGATGAGCGAGGGCCAGCCACCATCCGGCCAGAACGAGCCAGATCACATTGCCGAGAAAGCCCAAGGGGCCGGTGCCGAGATCTTCCTCGCCCGTGAAGCGCGCGCGCGAGACGGTCGTCGTGCCGAAAGGCAGGAAGGTATAGAGTGCGATGTTGAAGGCCGCGCGCGCCCAAGGCAGGCCGATGATCGTGACGGCCATCAAAACGCCGGCAATGACCCAGGCGAGGGCCATCCACAGCCCGCCCGTCAGGACCCAAAGAAGATTGAGGAGAAAGCGCAGCGGCGACATGAGGCGATAACGGTGCTCCTGTACCCTTTATGCCACGTTGCGAGGCACCAGCCCCTGCGCTAGAAGCGCCCCATGCCAGCATATCAATACATCTATGTGATGAAAGGTCTTGGCAAGACCTATCCGGGCGGCCGCGAAGTCCTGAAGAATATTTCGCTGTCCTTCCTCCCCGGCGCCAAGATCGGCGTGCTCGGCGCGAACGGCGCGGGCAAATCGACCTTGTTGCGGATCATGGCCGGCATCGAGAAGGATTTCAGCGGCGAGGCCTGGGCCGCCGAGGGCGTTCGCGTCGGCTATCTGCCTCAGGAGCCGGATCTCGATCCGAAGAAGGACGTGACCGGCAACGTCATGGAAGGGCTGAGCGAGGTCAAATCCTTGCTGGAGCGCTTCGAGGCCGTAAGCGCGCGGTTCGCCGAAGAGCTTTCCGACGACGAGATGAACGCGCTCATCGCCGAGCAGGGCGAGCTGCAAGAGAAGATCGACGCCGCCAATGGCTGGGAGATCGAGCGCACGGTCGAGATCGCGATGGATGCGCTGCGCTGTCCGCCCGGCGATGCCGATGTCACGACGCTTTCCGGCGGCGAGCGGCGCCGCGTCGCGCTTTGCCGCTTGCTGCTGCAAAAGCCCGATATGCTCCTGCTCGACGAGCCGACCAACCATCTCGACGCCGAATCGGTGGCGTGGCTGCAGCGCTTTCTGCACGACTATCCCGGTACCGTGGTCACCGTCACCCATGATCGCTATTTCCTCGACGACGTCGCAGGCTGGATCCTGGAGCTCGATCGCGGCCAGGGCATTCCTTATGAGGGCAACTACACCGGCTGGCTCGATCAGAAGCAGAAGCGCCTGGCGCAGGAAGGCAAGCAGGAGGCCGCGCGCCAGCGCAGCCTCGAACATGAGCTCGAATGGGTTCGTCAGAGTCCGCGCGCCCGCCAGGCGAAAAGCAAGGCCCGGCTTTCCGCCTTCGAGAGCTTGGTCGCGCAAAGCCGCGAGAAGGCGCCCGAGACCGCGCAGATCGTACTGCCGCCGGGGCCGCGCCTGGGCGATCTCGTGATCGAGGCCGAGCATATTTCGAAGGCCTATGGCGACCGCTTGCTGATCGAGGATTTGTCGTTCCGCCTGCCGCCCGGCGGCATCGTCGGCATCATCGGCGCGAATGGCGCCGGCAAGACGACGCTCTTTCGCATGATCACGGGCCAGGAAAAGCCGGATTCGGGCGCGTTCCGCGTCGGCGAAACGGTGAAGCTCGGCTATGTCGATCAGTCGCGCGACACGCTGGCGCCCGAGAAAACGGTCTGGGAAGAGATTTCCGGCGGCAACGACGAGATCGATCTCGGCCGCCGCAAGATGCCGTCGCGCGCCTATTGCTCGTTGTTCAATTTCCGCGGCACCGATCAGCAGAAGAAGGTCGGGCATCTCTCAGGCGGCGAGCGCAACCGCGTTCACCTCGCCAAGATGCTGAAGACCGCCGCCAACGTCATCCTGCTCGACGAGCCGACCAACGATCTCGATGTCGACACGCTACGCGCGCTCGAGGAAGCCCTGCTCGAATTTCCCGGCTGCGCCGTGGTCATCACTCATGACCGCTGGTTCCTCGATCGCATCGCGACGCACATTCTGGCTTTCGAGGGCGACAGCCAAGTCGTCTGGTTCGAGGGCAATTACGCGGATTACGAGGCCGACCGGCATCGCCGTCTGGGCGCCGCGGCGGACCAGCCGCATCGCCTCCATTACAAGCCGCTGACCCGCGTCTGAGGGCGCCGCGGCACGGAAGGCCGCGGGCGGCTACTTCGCCCGCGCGCCGTCGTTGGCGGCGAGGCGCTCTTCGAGCGCTCTGTTGAGACCGCTGGCCGTCCCGCCATTGCGATCCGCGACCGCGGCGATCTCGTCGCGCTGCGTCAAGGCCATGCTGATGCCTTCGACCGCCACGTCGACCACTTTGTAAGATCCGTCGCCTTCCTTGCGCACGTGCCACTCGACCTTGGCGGGTTGCGCCGCGTTGGGGTTGATGAATTGACTCAGCACCACGGTGCTGGTCTCGCCTTCGGGGCGCGTGCCGGTCACCTTGATGGTTTGGCCGCTATAGTCGGTGAAGCGGGCCGAATAGGTGCGCACGATCCAATCTTCGAACAACGCCGAGAATTTCTGACGTTCGCCATCGCTCGCGGCGTTCCAATAGCGTCCCAGCACGAAACGCGAAATCCGGGGAATGTCGAATCCCGCCTCGAGCAGCGCCCGGAACTTGCTGGCGCGGATGTCACTCGGCTCGTGTTGCTGTTGGATGTTCGCGATCGCCTCGCTCACCAGATTGGTGACCAGCGAGGCCGGGTCCGCCGCTTGAAGCGCGTGGGCCGGGGGCAACGCCAAGCCGAAGGCAAAAGCGATTGCCGAAACGAACATGATCAGGCGTTCGCGCATAGCAGGCTAAAGCCTCTTGGTTGGTTAATTCTCTGGCTCGAAAGCATAAATCCGAGATCGAGTCGCGCACAAGTCCGCGGCTGAACGCCCTAGAGCTATCAGAGAAACGTAAACCTATAACTAATTGATTGACATTATACATAAAGACATATTTATATGCCGAATTCAATGAGATAACGGGATCGAGATGGAGACCACGCTTTCGGGCTTGCGCGCGGCCGCCGAGGCAACCCGGTTGCGCTTGTTGCTGCTATGCGCGCACAGCGAACTCACGGTAAGCGAGCTCACCGACATTCTCGGCCAGAGTCAGCCGCGCGTGTCCCGGCACCTGAAGCTCCTCTGCGATGCCGGCCTCCTCGACCGCTTTCGGGAAGGGACCTGGGTCTTCTACCGTTTGGCGCAACGCGGCCGCGCCGCCGCGCTGGCAGAACGGATCTGCGCCTCGGTGCCGGTCGATGATCCGACGGTCGCGCTCGACAATGCACGGCTCGAGACGGTGAAGCGACAGCGCGCGGAAGCGGCCAACGCGTATTTCCGCGCCAATGCCGCGCAATGGGACCGGATCCGCTCGTTGCATATCGCCGAAGGCGAGGTCGAGGCGGCGATCATCGATGCGCTCTCGGGCATCGAGGTTCACGATCTGCTCGATCTCGGGACCGGCACGGGACGCATGCTCGAGATCTTCGGGCCGCGGATCGATCACGCCGTCGGCATCGATATTTCGCGCGAGATGCTGGCCGTGGCCCGCGTCAATCTCGAGCGCGCAAATCTGCGGAACTGCGCCATCCGCCAGGGCGACATCTACCAGCTGCCATTTTCGGATGGCGGGTTCGACGCTGCAATCTTCCATCAGGTGCTGCATTACGCCGATCGACCTTCCATCGCGATTGCCGAGGCGGCGCGGATGCTGCGCGGCAAGGGCCGGCTGGTGATCGTCGATTTCGCGCCGCACGCGCTCGAGTTTCTGCGCAAGGAGCAGGCGCATCGCAGGCTCGGCTTCGCCGACACCGAGATCATCGCATGGTGCCGAGACGCCGGGCTCGTACCCGAGCCCGTTCGGCACCTGCCCGGTCAGCCGCTGACGGTCTCGATCTGGGTCGCGTGGCGCCGGGACGGGTTGAAGACCGCCGTGCCGCCTGTTTCGCGCCTGGCGTCATCGTGAGCCGCGCGCCGCTTCTGTCTTTCGAGTTCTTCCCGCCCAAGACGCAGGAGACGGAGGCCAATCTCTGGCGGGCGGTGAAGCAGCTCGAACCGCTTGCGCCGCGCTTCGTCTCCGTGACCTACGGCGCCGGCGGCACGACGCGCGAGCGCACCCATGCGACGGTGGCGCGCATCCGGCAGGAGACGAACCTCCGGCCCGCCGCTCATCTCACCTGTGTCGGCGCGAGCCGCGCCGAGGTGGACGAGGTGGCCCGCCGCTATTGGCAGGCCGGAATCCGGCACGTCGTTGCCTTGCGCGGCGATGCGCCGGCCGGCGGCGGCGCCTATGAGCCCCACGCGCAGGGTTATCATCGGGCCGTCGATCTGGTCGCCGGTCTCAAGCACGTCGCCGATTTCGAGATCAGCGTCGCCGCCTATCCCGAGACCCATCCAGAGGCGGCGAGCGCGCACTCGGATCTCGATGCGCTGAAGCGAAAGATCGACGCCGGCGCCGCGCGCGCGATCACGCAATTCTTCTTCGATGCCGGGGTGTTCCTTCGTTTTCTGGACCGCGCGTGTTCGGCCGGAATCACGGTGCCGATCGTGCCCGGCATTCTGCCGATCGGAACTTTCAGCCAGGTGAAACGTTTCGCGGCGCTCTGCGGCGCCTCGATCCCGGCCCGGCTCGCCGCGCGCTTCGAAGGGCTCGACGAGGACCGGGCGGGCCGCGCACGCGCCGCGGTCGCGACCGCGGTTACGCTCTGCCGCGAACTCGCCGAAGCCGGCATCGCCGAATTCCATTTCTACACGCTCAATCGCGCGGATCTCGTGCTGGCGATCGCCGACGAAATCGGCGTGTGTGCGGCCGGCCCCGTGAGCGGCGAATAAGGCTTCTCGCGCCATGGCCCATATTCTCGATTTCCTGAGCGACCGCGTCCTCCTTTGCGACGGCGCCACCGGCACGCGCATCCAGGCATTGCCCCTTCGGCTCGACGAGGATTACCGGGGCCACGAAAACTGTCCGGAAATCCTGAACGAGAGCCGCCCCGATCTCGTTCTCGACATCCATCGCGGTTATCTCGCGGCGGGATCCGACGCCGTCCAGACCAATAGTTTCGGCGGCTCGCCGCTGACGCTCGCCGAGTTCGGAATCGCCGACAGAGCCTATGATCTGAATCATCGTGCCGCGGCGCTCGCGCGCGAGGCGGTCGCCGAATTCGCGGCGGACGGACGCTCCCGCTTCGTGATCGGCGCCGTCGGCCCCGGAACCCGGCTGCCTTCGCTCGGGCATATCGATTACCAGTCGATCGAAGATGCGCTGACGATCCAATGCCGCGGCCTCGTCGATGGCGGCGCCGACGCCATCCTGATCGAGACCTGCCAGGACACGCTTCAGATCAAGGCGGCGGTCAACGCGGCCAAGCGTGCGCGCGCCGAGCGCGGCGGCGATCAGCCGATCTTCGTTCAGGTGACGGTCGAGACCACCGGTACCTTGCTGGTGGGCGCGGACATCGCCGCCGCGGCGACCGTGGTCGAGGCGCTCGACGTGCCGCTCATCGGTCTCAACTGCGCCACCGGACCCCAGGAAATGGCCGAACACGTCAAATGGCTCGCCGAGAACTGGCCGGGGCGCGTCTCGGTCCAACCCAATGCCGGCCTGCCGGAACTGCATCGCGGGCATGCCCATTACCCGCTGGGCCCGCGCGAGCTGGCGCAATGGCAGGAGCGCTTCGTCGTCGAGGACGGGGTCAATCTCATCGGCGGTTGCTGCGGCACCGGAACCGAACACATCGCGGCGCTCCATGCCATGCTGTGCCGGCTTGCCGGCGAAGGGCACCGTCCGCGCGCCGAGGCACGGCGCAGCGTCTGGGTACCCGCCGTCGCGTCGCTCTACGCGCAAACGCCGTTGCGTCAGGAAAACGCCTATCTCTCGATCGGCGAGCGTTGCAATACCAATGGCTCGAAGCGCTTCCGCAATTATCAGGAAAAGGGCGATTGGGACGGCTGCATCGAAATGGCGCGCGAGCAGGTCAGGGAAGGCTCGCACGCGATCGATGTCAGTACCGCCTTCGTCGGCCGCGACGAGATTGCCGAGATGAGCGAGGTGGTGAGCCGTATGCGCGGCGCGGTTGCGGCGCCGCTGGTGATCGACAGTACCGAGCTCCCGGTTCTCGACGCAGCGCTGCGGCTCTACGGCGGCAAGCCCATTCTCAACTCGATCAATTTCGAGGATGGCGAAGAGCCCGCTATCAAACGCGTCGAACTCGCGCGCCGCTTCGGCGCCGCCCTCATCGCGCTCACCATCGACGAAGCCGGCATGGCGAAGGAAGTCGCCGCCAAAGTCGCGATCGCGCAACGGCTGCGCGATTTCGCCTGCGGCCGCTTCGGCTTGCGCGAAGCCGACCTCATCATCGATCCGCTGACCTTCACGATCTGCACCGGCAATCGGGAGGATCGCAAGCTCGGCATCGAGACGCTCGACGCGATCGAGCAGATCGTTCATGCGATGCCGCATTGCCAAATTCTTCTGGGGCTCTCGAATATATCCTTCGGCCTCAATCCCGCGGCCCGCGCCGTGCTCAATTCAGTCTATCTCGACCACGCGCTAAAGCGCGGCCTCACTGCGGCGATCCTCCATGTGTCGAAAATCGTGCCTTTGCACGCGATCGCCGAGGAGGAACGCGCGCTCGCCGAGGATCTGATCTTCGATCGCCGCCGCGACGGCTACGATCCACTTCAGGCCTTCATCGGGCTATTTCTCAATCGCGGCGCGGCGGCGGCGCCGAAGAAGGAACGTCCAACCGATCTCGGCGCGCGGCTGACGCAGCGCATTGTGGACGGCGATCGCCTGGGGCTCGAGGATGATCTCGCGCTGGCGCTCGTGACGCACAAGCCGCTCGACATCATCAACACGTTTTTGCTTGAGGGGATGAAGGTGGTCGGCGAGCTCTTTGGCGCCGGCAAGATGCAACTTCCCTTTGTGCTGCAATCGGCCGAAACCATGAAGGCGGCGGTCGCCCATCTTGAGCCCCTCATGGAGCGCAAGGAAGGGAATCGCCGCGGCGCGATCGTGCTCGCGACGGTCAAAGGCGACGTTCACGATATCGGCAAGAATCTCGTCGACATCATTCTCACGAACAACGGCTATAAGGTGGTCAATCTCGGCATCAAGCAGCCGCTCGCGGCGATCCTCGAAGCCGCGTTGGCGCACAAGGTCGATGCGATCGGCATGTCCGGACTGCTCGTCAAGTCGACCGTCGTCATGCGCGAGAACCTCGAAGAGATGACGCGGCAAGGTTTGACCCTGCCGGTGGTGTTGGGCGGCGCGGCCTTGACGCGGCGCTACGTCGAAGAGGATTGCCGCAAGAGCTACGCCTGCGGCCGCGTCGCCTATGCGGGCGACGCCTTCGCGGGGCTGACGCTGATGGAAAAGATCGTCACCGGCGAGTTCGACAATCATCTCGCCGCGTTGCGGGCTGCCAATGAGGGCCGTCCGGTCAACGAGAAGCGCAAACTCGGCCGCGCGGCGGACACCAAGCCTTTGCGTCCGGTCGATGCCGAAGAAATCCGCTTGCGCCGGGCCGAGCTCAATCGCGGCGTCGCGGTGCCCGACGCGCCGTTCTGGGGCCCGCGCGTCATCGCGCAGGTGCCGCCGAAAGCGCTCGTGCCCTATCTCAACGAGCGGATGCTCTATCAATTCCAATGGGGCTTCCGCAAGGAGGGACGCTCGCTCGAGCAGTTCATGAACTGGGCGCATCGCGAATTGCGGGCCACCCTCAAGCGGATGCTCGATATGATCGAGGAAGAGGACATCCTCCGCCCGCAAGCGGCCTATGGATATTGGAAATGCGCCGCGGACGGCAACGACGTGATCCTTTTCGAGGAGGACGGCATGACCGAGCGCGTGCGCTTTACGCTGCCGCGCCAGAACAAGCCCGACGGGCTTTGCATCGCGGATTTCCTGCGCGACGTCGACGATCGCGAGCGCGACGTGATCGGCCTCCAGCTCGTCACCATGGGCGGTCGCGCCTCGGACGTGGCGCGGCAATGGTTCGCCGAGAATCGCTACCAGGACTATCTCTATCTGCACGGGCTGTCGGTCGAGATGGCCGAGGCGCTCGCCGAATATATCCACAAGCGCGTCCGCGCCGAGCTCGGTTTTGCCGCAGAAGAGCCGCGCGACATGCATACGCTGCTGCAGCAGGGCTATCGCGGAAGCCGCTACTCCTTCGGCTATCCGGCCTGCCCGAATCTCGCCGATCAGCGCCAGCTCTTGGCGCTGCTGCACGCCGAAGAGATCGGGGTCGCTCTCACCGAAGAAGATCAGCTCGAGCCCGAGCAATCCACCTCGGCGATCGTCATCATCCACCCTCAGGCCAAGTATTTTTCGGTGTAGGCGCCGCACGGGCCAAGCGCAATCGAAGCGCTTCGGCATCCTGGGACGCCGAACATCAGTGCGCGCCTCGAACGAAAAAGGGCGCTATCGCCGGATCGCGATCCGATGTCCAAGCTGCGGCGGGTCGGGCAAGCGCCGGTGTTCCGCCAGCAGCGCCTCGACCACGGCGAAGGCGTGATCGGGCATCGGCGCCGCGTGCGGGCCGGCGAGATCGACATGGAGCGCCATCGCCTCGATGGTCGCCGCGCATTCGCCGGTGCCGTCCTTGGTCATGGTGTGAAAGAGATGCAAACGCTTGCGGTCCGCATCGATGAGCCTAGTCTCGATCGCGAACCCATCGCCCTGCCGCAATTCGCGCAAGTAGGTGACATGGGCCTCGAGCGCGAAGATCGAACGGTCGGTCGAGCGCCGATAAGCCTCGCCGAGCCCGAGATAATCCAGTAGCCGGTCGGTGGCCCGGTCGAAGGCCAGGACGTAATAGGCGACGTTCATATGGCCGTTGTAATCGACCCATTCGGGCGCGACGGCGGCGCGGTAAGGTTGATAGGGCAGGGACGGCATAGGATCGCTCCGGCGGCAGCAGCGACGCAGGATGATAGACCCGCTCTTGCGCGGCGGGAATGCGTCGGGAAAGCCCATAATTCGATAAAAATCGCAGACTCTTTCCGCGGGCCGCCGTCGCGACTTTACCGAAAGCTTAAACAATCAAGGCTAGAACAAACGAAACGGGGCGGCGTGAAATCGATCTTCGTGGCCGGAGACCTCCGGAGCCACGGCCAAGGCGAGGCACGGTTAATGAAAGGCGCGAAGGCAAGCAGCGAGACCCAGCTTCTGGCGGAAGCGGCGATGAAGGCGATGTCGGCCAATGACGTGCCGCCGACGCCGCAGAACTACGCCATCTGGTACACTTACGTGGCGCAGACGAACCCGGAACTCATGCGCGGGATCGACGCGATCATCGCGCAAAGATTGCCTTTTACCGAAGAATTGAGTGCCGAGCTGACGCGGCGTTATTTCAGCGACAGCAACATCCCGATCAAAGTGTTCGAAACCGGCGGGCGCCTGCAGGTGGTCATCGATCAAGTGCGCCGCTTTCTCGGCGATCAGGCCGGCGATATCGGAAATTTCGGCCAGACTCTCGATAGTTTCTCCTCGGCGATCGGCAATTCCCAGCCCGCGCCGAAGATGAGTGCACTGATCGCCGATCTCATCCAGGAAACCCAGGCCATGGCCGGCCGCAACCATTCGCTCGAGAACCGCCTTGGCAAGATCGCCGGCGAAGTGAGCGAGTTGCGCGAGAATCTCGAAACCGTGCAGCGCGAGGCGTTGACCGACGCCCTGACCGGCATCCCGAACCGGAAATTCTTCGATGCGCGGCTGAGGGAAGCGGTTCGCGAGGCGGTTCGCAACAAGGAGCCGATGAGCCTCCTGCTCTGCGACATCGACCATTTCAAGCGCTTCAACGACACCTACGGCCATCAGATCGGCGACCAGGTGCTTAAGCTCGTGGCGCGCTCACTATCCGATTCGGTCAAGGGGCGCGACACGCCCGCGCGTATCGGCGGCGAGGAATTCTCGATCATCCTGCCAAGGACGAATTTGCAGCAGGCGGTCATCGTCGCCAATCAGATCCGGACCGCGATCGCGCGCCGCAAGATCATCGACAAGACGACCCAGGACAATTACGGCGATCTCACCTTGTCCTTCGGTGCCGCGGAGTACCGCCCGGACGAAGCGATCAGCGATTTGATACGCCGCTCCGACAGCGCGCTCTATCACGCCAAGCGCGCGGGCCGCAATCGCGTCTCGACCGAGCTCGAGATCTCCGACGACGTCGCCAAGGCTTCCTGAAACCTCAATTCGCGCCGGCGGCCGCGCCGCCCGGCAGCCAGGGCAGCCAGCCGGTCCAGGCAAGCCAGCATACCGCCAAGCTCATCGAAATCAGAGTGAAGGGAACGCCCGCCCGCGCGTATTCGGCGAAGCTCAAGCGCACGCCAAGGGTTTCGGCGCGCTCGACGGCCACGACGCTGGCGAGTGAGCCGAGCAGCGTCAGATTGGCGGCGAGCGACGACAACACCGCCAAGGCGTAAAGCGCGCCTTGCGGCGGATTGGGCCAGATTTGCAAAAGCAGGATCACCGAAGGCGTGTTGCCCAAGGTGTTGCTCATCAAAAGCGTCAGCGGGGCCAGGACGGCGAGGTTATCCGGCAGCAGGCCGTGGCCCTGAAGCCAGGAGATGAACACCCAGGGCACGCCCGTGTCGGCAAGCGCGCCGCTGATCGCGAAAAGACACACGAACAGCAGGAGCAAGGGCCAGTCGACCGCGGCGATCATGATCCGGTTGGTGAAGCGCCGGTTGGTCAGGAGCGCCGCGGCGATCAGGAGACCGCCGACCTCCCGCGGCAAGGGCGTCGAGAACAGCAAGAGAAGCACGGCCATCCCGGCGAGGCCCTTCACGGTCTGATGCCGGTCATGCGGGTGGCGCGGCAGCTCCGCGATGCCGCCCTCCGGCACCGGGGACTCCATGCGGCCGCGCCACAAAAGCCAAGTTACGGCGAAAACCGACGCCAAGCCCATCAGCGCCGGCACGATTCCGGCCAGCAGATAGCGATGGAAGCTGAGCTCGCCGATCTGACCGATCAGGATGTTCGGCGGGCTGCCGATCAAGGTCGCCGCCGAACCGGCATTGGCGGCGCCCAGCAAGGCGATGAGGAAGGGTCTGGGGTCGAGCGCCCGCGACTGCGCGCCGACGATCAGAAGGGGCGCCATCGTCAAGACCACGAGCTCGTTGGCCAAGAGGGCCGAAAGAGCGCCGACGACCACGACGGTCAGCGCCAGCAGCATGGCGGGGCTCTCGGCCTTCCCCATGACCCAGTCGGCTGAGACCTCGAAAAAGCCCGCCGAGACGAATTGCGCGGAGATGATCATCAGCGCGAAGAGAAGGACGAGGGTCGAGACGTCGATGCTCGCGCCGAGCTCGTCGAGCGTCACGATCTCGCTGGCAAGGAGCACGATGACGCCCAGGAGCGCGATGCCGGTGCGGTCGATTTGCAGATGCGGCAGCCGGCCCGCCGCCATGCCGACATAGGTGCACAAGAAAACGAGGATGATGACGGCGGCGTGCATGTTCGGCTTCGAAAATTGGGGCGCCCATCATAGGTGGTTTCGCGTCTGAACTCTTCTGGGATTTCATCCCGTGGGAATCGGGCGCTCGCATGCTATATACCTGACAATGTCTGAACCCCTTGTCAGCCCTCTCGCGGCGGCCGCGCCGGATGCCGCGCCGGCCTTCTATTTGACGGGCCTCAACGAAGCCCAGCGCCGCGCGATCGAGGCCGTCGACGGCCCCGTCCTGGTGCTGGCCGGCGCGGGCACGGGCAAGACCCGCGTGCTCACCACGCGCCTTGCCCATATTCTTGCGAACTCGCCGCGCCTGGCCGGGGCAGATCGTGGCCGTCACCTTCACCAACAAGGCCGCGCTCGAAATGCGCGAAAGGCTGGAGCGCATGATCGGGGAGAGCGCCGCGGGGCTCTGGCTCGGCACTTTCCACGCGATCGCGGCGCGGATCCTACGCCGACACGCCGAGGCGGTTGGCCTGAAACCCAATTTCACGATCCTTGATGCCGACGACCAGCTTCGCCTGGTGAAGCAGGTTGCGGCCGCCGAGAGCATCGACGAACGGCGCTGGCCCGCGCGTGCCATTCTCGGCGCGATCGAGCGCTGGAAGGATCGCGGCCTGGTGCCGGACAAGGTCCCCGAGGCCGAGCGCGGCGAGATCGCCGCCGGCCGCATGATCGAGCTCTATCGCATTTACCAGAATCGGCTGAAATCGCTCAACGCCGCCGATTTCGGCGATCTTATGCTGCACGATTTGACCCTTTTCGCGACGCGGCCGGAAATCCTCGCCGATTATCAGCAGCGCTTTCGCTATATCCTGGTCGATGAATACCAGGACACCAATGTGGCGCAGTATCTCTGGCTGCGGCTCCTCGCGCAAAAGCATCGCAATCTATGCTGCGTCGGGGATGACGACCAATCGATCTATAGCTGGCGCGGCGCAGAGATCGGCAACATCCTGCGCTTCGAGAAAGATTTTCCCGGCGCCGCGATCATCCGGCTCGAGCAGAATTACCGCTCGACGCCGCATATCCTCGCCGCCGCCTCGGCGCTGATCGCGCAAAATGCGGGAAGACTCGGCAAGACGCTGTGGACCGAGACCAATGAGGGCGAGCGCGTCGTCCTGCGCGGCGTATGGGACGGCGAGGAAGAGGCGCGTTGGGTCGGTGACGAGATCGAGGCCTTGCAACGCAAGGGCGAGAAGCTCGCCGAGGTCGCGATTCTGGTGCGGGCCGGCTTCCAGACTCGCGAATTCGAAGAGCGCTTCCTCACCCTCGGCCTGCCTTATCGCGTGATCGGGGGCTTGCGCTTCTACGAGCGGCAGGAAATTCGCGACGCGCTTGCCTATCTTCGGCTGATCCATCAGCCGGCCGACGATCTCGCCTTCGAGCGCGTGGTCAACCTGCCGCGCCGCGGCATCGGGCCGACGGCCATGCAGATTTTGCACGCTCTCGCTCGTGCGCGAGCGATGCCGCTCGGCGACGCGGCCCAGATGCTCATCGGCACCGACGAGTTGAAGCCGGCGGCGCGTCGTGCCTTGAGCGGCTTCCTCACGGAGCTCACGCGTTGGCGCGGACTTGCCGAGACCGCGTCGCACCCCGAACTCGCCGCGCAAGTGCTGGATGAATCGGGCTATACGGCGATGTGGCAGGCGGATAAATCGCCCGACGCGCCCGGCCGGCTCGAGAATTTGAAGGAGCTGGTGGCGGCGATGGCGGAATTCGACAGCCTCGCCGGCTTTCTCGACCATGTGAGCCTCGTCATGGAGAACACGGCCGAAACCGGCAGCGACATGGTCAGCCTGATGACCTTACATGGTGCCAAGGGATTGGAATTCAACAACGTGTTCCTTCCCGGTTGGGAGGAGGGGCTCTTTCCGCATCAGCGCGCGATGGATGAAGGCGGCCTCAAGGGACTCGAGGAGGAGCGGCGTCTCGCCTATGTCGGGCTCACGCGCGCGCGGCAACGCGCCTATGTCTCTTACGCCGCCAATCGCCGCATCCACGGCCAGTGGCAGACGACCTTGCCCTCGCGCTTCATCGCCGAACTGCCCGCCGAGCACATCGAGACCATCGCCGAGCCCGGGCTTCACCCGCGCTCCGGCGGTCTGGCCGAGGCTTGGGCGGCAAGCGCCTCCTTTCTCGGCCGCCGCGCCGAGGCACCGCGCCTGGCGCCCGCGCACCACGCTGCGTCGTCGGGCGCTTTCGCGGCGGGCGACCGGATCTTCCATCAGAAATTCGGCTATGGCACGGTACGGGCCGCCGAACATGGGAAGCTGGCGATCGCTTTTGACAAGGCCGGCGACAAGATGGTGATGGACAGTTTTGTCGAAAAAGCCTGAAAGCCGCGCCCGTGGCGCCATGACCGGTCTGTGGCGCGTCATCGTGACCGCGCCTGACGCCGAAGCCGCCGCAGCCGCGACCGACGCGCTGGGCGAATTCGGCGCGGTCAGCGCGTTCGAGGAGAAACCCGGCGGCAGCTGGTGCGTCGAGGGTTTCAGCACCGCGCCGCCCGACCGGCCCGCGACATTGGCTCGCCTGGCGCTCGCCTGGCTTAGTCTCGGCGGCGCTGCTCCCGAGCCGCGCTGGGAGCGGCTGCCGCCGACCGACTGGGTCAGGATCAATCAGGCGAGTTTTTCGCCGCTCGCGGTCGGTCGCTATTTCATTTACGGCTCGCATCATCGCGGGCGCGTGCCGCCGGGGCGCATCGGCCTCTTGATCGACGCGGCGACCGCTTTTGGGACCGGCGAGCATGCGACCACCCGCGGCTGCCTTCTGGCGCTCGATGCGATGGCGCGCATCGGCCGTGCGCGCCGCGTCCTCGATATGGGAACCGGGACCGGCGTGCTTGCGCTCGCCGCGGCCAAGACCTGGCACCGGCGTGTCCGTGCCTTCGACATCGACCCCGAATCGGTGCGCGTAGCGGCGCATAACGCGCGGCGCAACGGTGTCGCAAGCCTCGTCCGTGTGCGGCGAAGCGCGGGCTATCGCGATCGCGCCGTCGCGCAGAGTTCGCCTTACGATCTGGTCTTGGCCAATATCCTTGCCCGGCCGCTCGCGCTCATGGCGCGCGATCTCGGCCGCGTGCTCGCCCCCGGCGGCATCGCCATTCTCTCGGGCCTCTTGCCCTGGCAGGAGAGCCTGGTTCTCGCGGCACACCGGCTGCAGCGCTTGCGGCTGCGCGGGCGCCTTGTCATCGATGGCTGGTCCACGCTCATCCTCGATCGCGGCCGGCCCGTTCATTTCCGCTCAATCAGAAAGCGCGTGACCCCATGACCATCCTCGAAGCCGTCATCATCGCTGTCCTGCAAGGTGTGACCGAGCTTTTTCCGGTGTCGAGTCTCGGCCACGCGGTCGTGCTCCCATCGCTTTTCGGCTGGAATGTCGATCAGTCCGCTCCCGATTTTCTGCCCTTTCTCGTGGTTCTTCATCTCGGCACCGCGGCGGCGTTGCTGATCTATTTTCGCCAGGATTGGATCCGGCTCCTGCTTGCCTTCATCGGCATCGGATCGGGCGAGGAGCGGCGCGCGCAATGGCAGCTCTTGTGGCGCATCGTGCTGGCGACGATTCCTGCCGTGATCTTGGGTTTTACGCTGGAAAAAGGGTTCAAGCATCTCTTCGGCGCGCCGACGGTTGCGGCCGCTTTCCTGATCGTCAATGGCGTGCTGCTCTATATCGGCGAGCGCTTGCGGCGCAAAGGCGGCGAGAAAACGCTTGGCCAACTCACCTGGATCGGCGCGCTGTTCATCGGACTGGCGCAATCGACCGCGCTCATCCCCGGCATTTCACGCTCCGGCGCCACCATGGTCGGCGGGCTGCTGCTCGGTTTGCATCATAAGGAATCCGCGCATTTCTCCTTCCTCATCGCCACCCCGATCATTTTCGGCGCGGGCGTTCTCGAAGTGCCGCATCTCATCCATCAGGGCGTGGGCGCGGGGTTGGGGCCCGCGGCCTGGATCGCCGGCATCGTCGCCGGCATCACCGCCTATGCCAGCACCGCTTTCCTCATGCGCTATTTCGGCAAGCATGATTTCCAGGCGCTCGACCCGTTTGCCTATTACTGCGCCGCCTTTGGGCTTGGCGCGCTCGGTTTCCTGCTGATGCGGGGCTGATAAGCGGCGAGCCACGCCCGACATGTACCGTCGTCTCCTGCGGCAACATTTCATCCCGTTAGGCACGAGCAGAGCGTAAATGAGCCGATTGGAGCGCAGGCGACTGCCGTTCTTGAACACGTATCGAACCATGTGCATCGCGCCCAAGCCCGCCTTTAGGTGGATTTTGGTGGATATCCGCGAACTGCGATTTGGGGGTAAGCGGGGCGGGGCGTAGAAGGACCGTGTTTCGCGTCGGACTGACCGCCCGCGATATCAAGCGGCCGGCCGCCTCCTCCACGCTCTCGAACCCCCATGGCGCGCAGGAGGCAGACGAGCCCGGCACGGGACCGCGTGCTTGGATCGATCACGCTGAGCTTAATCGGCGTCATGGTCTGTGCCCTGGAACCCGCGCGGCTTCAACGTCGTCCAAAGACTTGGCCGTTCGCGGCGAAACCTTATTGCGAGCGCAGCCAGAGCGGGCCAAGATGCGAACTCATCTTTGTCGATCGGGGAAAAGCCGACATGCGTGGCGAAGCCGTCAACCGTGCCGTGCCGCTGCTTTGCGTCAGCGGACTGTCGGTTCGCTTCGGCGGGATCGTCGCGCTCGACGGCATTTCCTTCGAGGTCCCGCGCGGCCAGATCTGCGGCCTCATCGGCCCGAACGGCGCCGGCAAAACCACCCTGTTCAATTGTCTGAGCCGGCTTTACGAGCCCGATAGCGGGACGATCATTTTCGACGGCTGCAACCTGTTGCGCGAACCGCGCCATCGCATAGCGGCGCTCGGCATCGGTCGCACCTTCCAGAACCTCGCACTCTTCCGCACCATGTCGGTACGCGAGAACATCTTCGTCGGCGGCCACAGCCGAATCCGCGGCGGGTTCGTCGCGAACGCCCTGCGCCTGCCCCTGGTGGGGCAGGAGGAAGCGCGACTCGCCGCACGGGCCGCCGAGCTCATCGAGGTGCTCGAGCTCGGCGCGCTCGCAGACGCGCCCATCGCGGGCCTTCCCTTCGGCATCCAAAAGCGCGTCGAGCTCGCGCGCGCGCTTGCTTGCGAACCGAAGCTCTTGTTGCTCGACGAGCCGGCCGGCGGCCTCAACCACGAAGAGGTGGAGCGGTTGCGCGCGCTTGTTCTTCTATTGCGCGAACGCTTCGGATTGACGGTGCTTCTCGTCGAGCATCACATGAATTTCGTCATGACCGTTTCCGATAAAGTCGTCGCCTTCGATTTCGGGCGCAAGATTGCGGACGGCACGCCCGAGGAAGTGCGAAACGCGCCGGAGGTGGCTCGCGCTTATCTTGGGACCGCCGCGTGAGCGCGATCCTCGAGATCAACGCCCTCGATGCCGCCTATGGCGATGTGCGTGTCCTCGACAAGGTGAGCCTCTCCGTGAATGAGCGCGGGATCACCGCGCTTCTCGGCGCGAACGGCGCAGGAAAGACGACGCTGCTGCGCGCCGTGTGCAACATGCTGGTCGATATCGCAGGCGAGATACGCTTCGCCGGTATGCGCATCGACGGCCGCCCGACCGAGGAGATCGTGCGGCTGGGCATCGGCCATGTACCCGACGGGCGAGGGACTTTCACGCATCTGACGGTCGAGGAGAATCTTCGCCTCGGCGCCTATACACGCCGCGACCGCGCGGGTGTCGCGGCCGATTTCGAGCGCGTGTATTCCCTATTCCCCCGGCTTCACGAGCGCCGCCAGCAGCAGGCCGGGACTCTTTCGGGCGGCGAGCAGCAGATGCTGGCGATCGGGCGCGCCTTGATGATGCGGCCGAAGCTTCTGCTTTTGGACGAACCCTCCTTCGGCCTCGCGCCGGTGGTCGTGCAGGAGATTTTCCGCATCCTCGCCGCCATCAACCGCGAGCAAGGGATGGCTATTCTCCTGGTGGAGCAGAACGCGGGCATCGCGCTCGATCTGGCCGATCACGCATTCCTGCTCGAGACGGGACGAATCATCCTCGGCGGCGAGGCCGCTCTCCTCGGCAGCGATCCGTCGGTGCGTCGATCTTATCTCGGCTATTAGAGGATTTGCGCCGCCGCTCGATTGACCCTATATCGGGCCGCGGCAAGGACGCGCGGGCGCAAGCCGGCGCGATGAAGCGCTCGACGAAACCGGCATCAAGCCGGACGGGCATGCGTTCGGGGGGAGACGATTGACGGCGTTTCTGCACCAGGTGCTCGGGGGGCTTGCGACCGGCAGTCTCTATGCGAGCGTCGCGTTGGCGCTGGTGATGATCTATCAAGCGACGCATCACGTGAATTTCGCGCAAGGCGAGCTCGCGATGTTCACGACCTATATCGCATGGACGCTCGTCCAAGCCGGGCTTTCCTATTGGGCCACCTTTGCCCTGACCTTGGCGATCTCCTTCGTCATCGGCGTGTTGATCGAGCGCATCATCGTTCGACCGATCGAAGACAAGCCGGTCTTGACGGTCGTGGTCGTCTTCGTCGGGCTGCTTTTCATTCTGAACAGCGTCGCCGGCTGGATCTACGGCTATGACCTCAAAAGCTTCCCCAGCCCGTTTCGCTCCGACGCGTGGTATGCCAGCTCGTTGATGTCGGCGCATCAACTCGGCATGATCGCCGTCACCCTCGGCATGCTGACGCTGATCTTCGCATTCTTCCGCTTCACGCGTCTCGGCCTCGCTATGCGGGGCGTTGCGCTTAATCCGGTCTCGAGCAGGCTCGTGGGCATTCGCGTCGGCTGGGTCCTGGCGTTGGGCTGGGGCATGGCGAGCGCGATCGGCTCGATCGCGGGAATCATGGCGGCGCCCATCATCTATCTCGATCCGAACATGATGGGCGGGATTCTGCTCTACGCCTTCGCGGCGGCGCTCCTGGGTGGGCTTACCAGCCCCTTGGGCGCCGTACTCGGCGGGTTTTTCGTCGGCGTGCTGGAAAATCTCGCCGGCGCCTATGTCGTCGGAAACGAGATCAAGCTCAGCGTCGCGCTGGTGATCATCGTCGGCGTACTCTTGATTCGGCCGACCGGTCTGTTTGGCCGCAGGCTAGTGACGCGCGTATGAACCGGGAAACCTGGAGTCCCTGGATTGGCAGCGTCGTTGCCGTGCTGCTGATCGCCGCGCCCTTCGCGCTGAGCGGCTATCACATGTTTCAGCTCACCATGGTGGTCGTCTATTCGATCGCGCTTTTGGGGCTCAATCTGTTGATGGGGTTCAACGGCCAGATCTCGCTCGGCCACGGCGCTTTCTTCGCCATCGGCGCCTACACGACCGCGATCTTGCTGCAGCGAACCGACATCCCGTATTGGGCGACGCTCTTGCCGAGCGGCGTGATCTGCCTTGTCGCCGGGTTCTGCTTCGGGCTTCCGGCACTGCGCCTTGAAGGGCTTTACCTCGCTCTGCCGACCTTCGCGCTCGCCGTCGCGACGCCGCCGCTTCTGAACTATCACTTGCTGTCGCCATGGACCGGTGGCGTTCAAGGCATCGCGCTGACGAAGCCCGATGCGCCAGCGTTCTTGCCCCTCAACGCCGACCAGTGGCTCTATTTTTTCTGTCTTGCTGTCGCGGCCCCCCTTTATCTGGTCGCCGCTAACCTGCTGCGCGCCCGCACCGGCCGCGCGATCGTGGCGATCCGCGACCATCCGCTCGGCGCCGCGGCGATGGGCATCGACACGGCCTTCTACAAGACGGCGACTTTCGGCGTCAGCGCCATGTATACGGGCGTCGCCGGATCGCTCGCAGCGATCCTCACGCAATTCGTCTCGCCCGACAGCTTTCCGATTTTCCTGAGCCTCAGCTTTCTGGTCGGCGTCATCGTCGGCGGCATCAGCTCGATTTCGGGTGCCGTTTTCGGCGCCGTTTTCATCGAGTTCGTGCCGAACCTTTCCGATTCGATCTCGCAGGCCGCACCTCTGGCCGTTTACGGCATCGCGCTCATCGCTTTGATGTACCTCATGCCGGACGGCGTTGCCGGTCTTCTTTGCGCCCTGCGTTTGCGCCGCAGCGCAACGAAAAAAGCGGCCTAAAGGCGAGGCCAGATGCCAGAGTATTGCAACTCGGCCACCTACCTATAACAGTTCCAGCTCCCATCGAGCGTGTGATAGAATTCTCTTGGGTGGCCTGTGTTGCCAGGTCTGCCGGTTGGATAGTGAAATGAAAGGCGACATCGTGTGCGCGTATGCAGCGCGCGTCGCTTTACTTGGGGGGATGCGCGATGACGTCTCTACAAGAATCCGAACTTCTGACTCGCGTCGGTCCCGGAACGCCGATGGGCAATCTCATGCGCCATTACTGGCTGCCGGCGCTGAAATCCTCCGAACTCAAGGCCGATGGCGATCCGGTGCGCTTCCTGTTGCTGGGCGAGAAGCTGATCGGTTTCCGCGATACGCAAGGGTGCGTCGGCGTGATGGATCACCGCTGCCCGCATCGCTGCGCCTCGCTCTTCCTCGGCCGCAACGAAGAAGGCGGCATCCGCTGCGTCTATCACGGCTGGAAGTACGACGTTACCGGCCAATGCGTCGATCAGGCGAATCTGCCTCCGAGCAAGATGTTTGACGACAAGGTACATGCCAGAGCCTATCGCACGAGCGAGCGGAACGGGATCGTCTATGTTTACATGGGTGGCGCCGTCGAAGCGCCGCCACTGCCCGAGATCGCGGCGACGCATATTCCCGAGGCCGAGGTCGACGTTATTTTCTTATTGCGCCGGTGCAATTGGCTGCAGGCGATGGAAGGCGACATCGACACCTCGCATCTGAATTTTCTGCATTTCGGCTCGATGGGCAGCAGCGACTTCGCGCCGACGGATCCGAACCGCTTTGGCGCGATCCACCGCGATCCCGAATACATGGCCGAGGCGACGGATCTCGGCACGATCTATGGTGCCTATCGTCCGGCCGATAACGACCAGACCTATTGGCGCATCGCGCACTTCCTCTTCCCCTGCTGGACCTTGGCGCCCTTTATCGCGTTCGAGAATTATCGCATCGCGCGCGCCTGGGTGCCGCTCGACGACACTCACACCATGTTCATCATGATAGGACCCAAGGGCGGCTTGGCATCCTCGACCCGCGACAAGATTGCGTTGCTGCCCAACTCGACGGATTGGCTGGGCCGCTTCCGCAGCGTGCAAAGCATTGAGAACGACTACCTCGTCGATCGCGCGCTGCAACGCACGAAAAGCTTCACCGGCATCGAGCACGTCCACATCCAGGACCAAGCGGTCACCGAAAGCATGGGCGAGATCACCGATCATTCCTTCGAGAATCTGGCGGCGAGCGACCGCATGATCGCGGTCACGCGCCGCCGGCTTCTTCTCGCCGCGAAGGCGCTCGCCGAAGAGGGCAAGACTCCGCCCGGCGCCGCGACACCGGGGGCCTATGGCGATGTCGGCGCCGGCTACTTTCTCGCGCCCAAGTCGCGGCCTTGGCCCGACGTCTATCGCCACCAATTGGCGGGCCTGCGCGGTGATCGTCCGACCGCCGCAGCCGAGTAAAGGTACAAAACGTGTCAAACAAGGAATGCCGCGGTCCCGCCGCCGCTCCGGAGCAAGAGACCGCGTCGGCGATCAAGCCCCGGCTCGGCCTCGCGGGAGCGAGGTCGCGGACGAAACCCGCTCGCCACCGCATCGACGACGTTCCCTGCGATCGCTCGGAAGCCGGCGCGGAGGGCACCATCGCCTTCATGTATTGGCAACAGGTATCACAATGAAACACATCGTTACCGCCACGATCATTGCGCTTGCTTTTGCGGCCGCGCCGGCCCTGGCCGCCGGCACTTACGATCCGGGCGCTTCCGACACAACGATCAAAATCGGCAATACGTTTCCCTATTCCGGTCCGGTGTCGGTGACGGCACCGCTCGTGCGCCAGATGACCGGCTATTTCAACATGATCAATGACCACGGCGGGATCAATGGGCGCAAGATCGAGTTCATCAGCCTCGATGATGGCTATTCGCCGCCAAAAACCGTGGAGCTCACGCGCCGGTTGGTCGAGCAGGACCATGTCTTGGCGATGTTCGGCTCCGAAGGGACGCCGACCCAAGTGGCCGTCCAGCCCTATCTCAACGGCCACAAGATCCCCCAGCTTTTCGTGCTCACAGGATCGAACAGCCTCATCAATCCGAAGAAATACCCGTACACGGTCGCGACCGGCTCGAGCTACGGGTTTGAGGGGATCATCTGGGCCAAACACATCCTGGCCACGCGGCCGAACGCGAAAATCGGCATTCTCTATCAGGACGACGATTTCGGCGCCGACCACCTCGGGCCCTTCCTGGCGACCCTCGGCGACAAGGCAAAGACGATGGTCGTTGCCCAGGCGAGCTACGCGGTCAGAGATCCGACCGTCACCTCGCAGATCACCTCGCTGCGAGGCGCGGGCGCCGATACGTTCGTTCTCTTCGCCCAGAGCCGTGCCGCAGCGCAGGCAATTTCCACCGCCCGCGATCAAGCCGGACCCGGCGCGCTGATCTTCGTGCCCTATGTCGCGAGCGCGAAGAGCGTTCTCGGCGCGGTCGGCGATGAGAAGCTCAAGGGCGTGATGTCGACCGAGATCGCCAAGGACGCCGCCGATCCCGTCTGGGAGAACGATCCCGGCGTCAAAGCCTATCTTGCCTTTCTCGATAAATACGTGCCCGAGCAGGACCGCAAGAGCGATGCCTCCACGGCCGGCGGCTATCTCGCGGCCCAGGCGATGGCCGAGGTGCTGAAGCGCGCGGGGGACGACCTAACCCACGCCAATATCATGAAAATCGCTTCGAATATAAAGGATTGGACTTTCCCGCTCTTCCTGCCGGGGATTTCACTGAACACCACGCCCGACAGCCTCTTTCCTCTGAAGGTCACCCAGATGAAGAGCTACAGCGGCACGCGCTGGGAGTTGGTCGGCAAGCCCATCACGGAATGATCGGCGCCGAGCCCGCGCCACGAAGGTTGGCCGTCGCGAGGGCGCGGAATTGTCTCATCGGCACAGAGGGCGCCATAACGGCGCCGGGAGGAGCGCGAGATGATCATCGATATTCACGGGCATATGAGCGCGCCGGCCGAGCTGTGGGCCTATAAGGCCGTGCAGCTGGCCGGGCGGGGCGCACACGGGCGCGGTGCCGTCACCGTGAGCGACGATCAAATCCGCGCCTCCTATCACGCCAAGGAAACCTTCGGCGAGGGACATATCGACCTACTCGACAAACACAAGACCGATTTCCAGCTGATCTCGCCGCGGCCGTTCCAGATGATGCACAGCGAGAAGCCGGGCCGCATCGTGCTGTGGTTTCACGAAGAGTGCCACAACATCATTCATCGCGCCGTGAAGCTCTATCCCGACCGTTTCGCCGGCGTCTGCATGCTGCCTCAGATCGCGGGCCAACCCATCGCGGTGGCGCTGCCCGAGCTCGAGCGCTGCGTCAAAGATCTCGGCTTCGTCGGCTGCCTCGTCAATTCCGACCCTTACGAGAATTCGGGCACCGAGGCGCCCGGCATGGGCGATCGCTACTGGTATCCGCTCTATGAAAAACTATGCGAGCTCGACGTCCCGGCGATGCTCCACGGCGTCGGCTCGAAATCGGAGCGGACGAGCTACTCGAACTCATTTCATCAACGAAGAGACGGTCACCACCGTCCATCTCCTCAACTCGAAGGTGTTCGACGATTTCCCGACCTTGAAATTCATCATCCCGCATGGCGGCGGCGCCGTGCCCTATCAGCTCGGCCGCTTTGAGGCGCCATCGATGCGCGCGGTCGCGCGCGGCGGTAAGCGTTTCACGGAGCGGATGCGCAATCTCTGGTTCGACACGACTCTCTATACGCCGCTCGCTCTGGAGCTGTTGATCAAGACAGTCGGCGCCGACCATTGTCTTTTCGCGACCGAGTGCCCCGGCACGGGCTCGGCCCCCAATCCAACGAATGGCCGCTACTTCGACGACATCGCTCCGGACATCAAGAATTTCGGATGGCTCGCCGATTCCGACAAGAAGCTCATCTTCGAGGACAATGCGAAGAAACTCTTCAAGATCGATCCGAAACCACGTTTCTAGGGAGTGACGCGATGGCCAGCATCATTGGCGGGCTCGCGACCTCGCATGCGCCGCAGCTCTTGATGCCGGCGCTGAAATGGAGCGAGCTGCCGACGCGCACCACGGGGCCGTTCCATCCGAAGCCAGGCATCGCGGATGAGCTCACCGATGCGGTGAAGCTCGCCAAGGAGGCGCGCTGCCGCGCCGCGCTCGAGACGCTCAGGGCGCAACTCTATGCGTGGAGTCCTGACGCGGTGATTGTCGTTGGCGACGACCAGCACGAGAACATCCTCGACGACAACATGCCGCCCTTCGTGATCTATGCCGCGGACGAGGTCGGCGCGACCCTTCACTTCACCTATCTCGGCGAGAAGTCGATCGACCAGGTGACGCGCTATCTCACGCATGGCGAGCTCGCGCGGCAATTGCTTCATGGCTTGATGGATCGCGGCTTCGATCCGGCCTGGTCGAAGAAGACCCGCGAGGAATTCGGCCTTGGGCACGCTTTCGGCCGCGCGTTGAAGTTTCTGATGCCGGACGGTCGCTTCCCGATCGTTCCCATCATGGTCAACACGTATTATCCGCCGGCGCCGAGCGCGGCACGCTGCCTTGCGCTGGGGGACGCCATTCGCGAGGTGATCAACAACCTTTCGGGCGCCGGACGGCTGGTGGTTTTGGCGTCGGGCGGGCTCTCTCATACGGTGATCGACGAAGCCTATGACGAAGCCTTCATGGCGGCGCTCAAGCGCAACGACCGCGCCAGTTTCGCGGCGATGAAATCGGAAGACCTCGTCGAAGGCACTTCGGAGATCCGTAATTGGATCATCGCCGCGGGCGCGCTCGATAGCGGCGGAACGATGATCGACTATGTTCCCTGCTATCGCCAGCCCTCGGGCGTCGGCTGCGCCATGGGCTTCGCGGTCTGGAACGGCTAAATGTCCGCTTCCGGCGTAAACGCTCTTGTGGCGCGCTCGCACTCTCGGCTCGGATGTGCTCGCTTCGAGGGGGTGCGATCGCCGCTACCCTACATCCGTGGCCCTACCGACCGTATGAATGATTTCACGGCTCCGCCCGAGATTTGCTTTAGGTCCGTGGGCTCTCTGCGGCGCCCGCGGCCTGAGCCGCCCGGACCACCGCGGTTTCTGCTAAGCTCCCGGCGTGCGCATGAAGTCTTGCGGAACGGCATCGTGCGGCCTTAGGCTAAAATTGGGAAAGTTACATGGCAGCTGATCGGCATTTCCGGGTCATTGTCGTCGGGGCGGGCATCGCCGGCCTGTTCATGGCCGAGAAGCTGAAGCGCGCCCGCATCGATTTCACGATTTACGAGAAGGCCGACGAGGTCGGCGGCACGTGGCGCGACAACACCTATCCCGGCCTCTATGTCGATGTGCTGTCGCGCCAGTACGAGTTTCCGTTTCAGCCGAACTACGATTGGTCGCGCAAATATGCGCCGGCGCCCGAGATCCAAGCCTACATTAAAAAGGTCGCCGACGGCCGGGGGCTGCGCGAACACATTCGCTTCAATGAAGAGATTGTCGAGGCACGCTTCGACGGCGACGGCTGGCATGTGACGACCGCCAAGGGCGAGACCGATGTCGCCGACGTATTCGTCGCCGCGACCGGATTTCTCAACCAGCCGATCTATCCCGACATCGAAGGGCGCGACAGCTTCGCAGGACCGGCCTTCCATTCCGCGCGCTGGGACCATAGCGTCGCGCACGCCGGCAAGCGCTGGGGCGTCATCGGCTCCGGCTGCAGCGGCATTCAGATTACCGAGACCCTGGCCTGGGAGGGCATCGACGTCACGCAGTTCATCCGCCGGGCGCAGTGGATTCATATCCGCGAGAACCCGAAGACGAGCTGGCTTCACCGGCTATGGCTTAGGCTCCCCTTTGCCTACCGGCTGGAGCAGCGGAAGCTCTGGAAGTTCATTAATGTGAATGACCAATGGCGGCTCAAGCCAGGACCACAACGTGAAGCGATGCAACGCGAATTCGCGCACTACCTCGACGACATCAAGGATCCCGAGTTAAAGAAGAAGCTCACGCCGCAATATCACCTCGGCTGCACGCGCATTCCGAAATCGGACCAGAACTACTATAAGGCCGTGCAGCTTCCGAACGTCCACATCGAGAGCCGCCGAATCGCGCGCATCGTACCGGACGGCCTGGTGCTCGATGACGGCGCGCTCTGCAAACTGGATGTGCTGGTCTATGCCACCGGCTTCGATACCCACGCCTATATGCGTCCGATGAGGGTGACCGGGCTGAACGGCGTGACGATCGATGAAGTCTGGCGGGATCGTATCCATTCCTATGGCGGGATTGCTCTTCCCCGATTCCCGAACATGTACATCCTTTACGGTCCTTTCAGTCCGCTGAACAACGTGCCGGTGCCGCTCGGCCTCGACCAAGAAATTGGCTACATCATGCGGCTCATTGAGCTGGCGCGCGACCGCGGCGTGGCGATCGCACCGACCGCCGAGGCGACCGAGCGATTCGTGGACCGCATGGACGGCGCATTTCCCGGCACCGTCTGGGTCGGTTGTAAGAACTGGTACTCGGATCAACGCGGCACCCCGATCCTGTGGCCGCTGCCGCAGGACGAGCACAAGGCGTTCTTCGAGCGAGTCGCGACCGAAGATTTGCAGCTCATTCCCGTCAGCCGCTCCGACACCGTGTCGAGCTAGCGTCGGTCCCCAAAGGTTCTGGACCGCACCGGGCCGGCCAGCTTCAGGAAAGGGCGGGAGATGGAGGACGAAAGTTCGACGAGAGGCGAGCAGTCGCTCACGGGCCCGATCTTGGAATTGAGATTATCCACTGCCGCTCGCGTCGCAAGGCGTTCCCTCCGTGCAAGGGCGCAAGCATGAGTGCGTTTGATTACGTCATCGTCGGGGCGGGATCGGCGGGCTGCGTGCTCGCGAACCGGTTGAGCGAGGACGGCGATGCCACGGTGCTGCTCTTGGAGGCCGGGGGCCGCGATTGGGATCCCTACATCCACATGCCCCTTGCGATGCGGAGGTTGAGCCCCAATCCACGCCTCAATTGGCAATTCACCACCGAGCCCGAGCCCCAGTGCAACAATCGCGCGATTTTCGTCCCTCGCGGGAAGGTCTTGGGTGGAACGTCATCGATCAATGCGATGATTTACGCGCGCGGGCATCCGCTCGATTACGAGCAGTGGCGACAGGCCGGGCTCAAGGGCTGGGGGTATGCCGAGGTTTTGCCGTACTTCAAGCGCTCGGAAAGCAACTGGCGGGGCGCGGGCGCTTACCATGGTGCATCCGGTCCGCTGAGGGTTTCTCGGGGGAAGCAACGAACGCCGCTCTACGAGCTTTTTTGTGCGGCCGCGGGGAAGGTCGGGTTCAAGGCGAGCGACGACTATAACGGCGCGATGCCGGAGGGTGTTGCCGCACCCGACTTCACGATTGGCAACGGCAGACGCCATTCCACCGCACGGGCCTTTCTGCGCCCCGCGATGAAACGGCGGAACCTCAAAGTCGAAACACGCGCGCTCGCCCATCGCGTCCTCATGCGCGGCGGACGCGCCGTCGGTATCGAGTACAGCCGAAACGGCGAGCTTTGCATCGCGGAGGCCGAGCGCGAGGTGATCCTTTCGGGCGGCACCTACAATTCGCCTCAGCTCCTCTTGCTTTCGGGGATCGGCCCCGCCGACGAGCTCAGAGCGCTCGGCATCGCGCCAATCATCGACCGACCAAGCGTCGGCCGGAATCTTCAGGAGCACGCCAACGCGGTCATCACCTTCGAGCTTGGTCAGCCTCTGTCGATAACGGGCGAGCTGCGCTGGGACCGATTGGCATTATCGGCGGCGCGATGGGCGGTCCTGGGAAGCGGCGCCGTGGCCAACATGCCGCTGCAATGCGTCTCCTTTATCCGTACGCGCCCCGAGAGCGAACGGCCTGACATCGAACTGCTCGTAAGCCCCGTAACGCCGGATGCGCAGCCCTGGTTTCCCGGCGTCAAAGCACCCGTGCCCCATTGCTTTTCGAGCCGTGTGGCGGTTCTGCATCCCCGCAGCCGCGGCCGAGTGCGGTTACGCTCGATCAATCCCGGCGACGCTCCCCGGATATTTTGGAACCTCTTCGACGATCCTTACGATCTCGAGACGCTGCGGGGCGGGCTTAAAGCCGTGCGCTCGATCTTTGCCGCCGAGCCGCTTAAGACCCTCATTGCCCGGGAGCTGAGCCCCGGGGCGGAAGCGGCCAGCGATGCGCAAATCGATATCTGGATCCGCAATAACGGCCAGACCGCCTCCCATCCCGCCGGAACCTGCCGCATGGGCATAGACGACGATGCGGTGGTCGACGAGGAGCTCCGCGTCAAAGGCGTGGATGGACTCCGGGTGGCCGATTGCTCGGTAATGCCCTATGTGGTGGGCGCAAACACCAACGCGCCGACCATCATGATTGCGGAAAAAGCCGCCGATTACATCCGCAACCGATCCGAGGCCAGCCCGGTTCTCGAAGCGAAACGATGAACGCTCGACGCCTCGTTGTCATCGCCGCCGGCATGATCGGCGCGGCAGCCCTGCGCTGGCCGTGGCTCATTCTCTTCTCGCGGACGGGCGATGGTCTTTACCTCTGGCTTGGCCGGCGGGATGATGCCGCTCGTTCAACTGTCCTTGGTTAGCCGATGAATAAGCAGGGTCCGCGAGCGGCTCTCCCTTCCTTGGAACGGCTGCTGCGCAGCGATGAGGCGCAGCCGCTTATCGCGGGCTTCGGCCGTCCCGCGGTGACCGAGGCTCTCCGCGGCGCGGTGGCCGAGCTGCGGACGGCGCTCGGCGGGGCGTACGAATCGCCGGTTCCCGATGACGCGTCCATCGTGAATCGCGCAGCGCAGCGGCTCGCGCGGGATGTGCGCCCGTCACTGCGGCCGGTCTTCAACCTGACCGGCACCGTGCTGCATACCAATCTCGGCCGCGCGGTACTCCCGCAAGAAGCGATCGACGCGGTCGCCGCGATCTCGCGCGCGCCGGCGAATCTCGAATACGATCTCGCCGAAGGCCGCCGCGGCGATCGCGAGGATCATGTCGAGCGCTTGCTGTGCCGATTAACCGGTGCCGAGGCCGCGACAGCGGTCAACAACAACGCCGCAGCGGTCCTGCTCGTTCTGAACACGCTGGCGAACCGCAAGGAGGTGCCCACCTCGCGGGGCGAGCTGATCGAGATCGGGGGCGCGTTCCGCATGCCCGACATCATGGCGCGCTCGGGCTGTCGGCTCCGCGAGGTCGGGACGACGAACCGCACGCATCTCAGGGATTATGCCGAGGCGATCGGCGCCAAGACCGGCCTCGTCATGAAGGTCCATGCGAGCAATTACGCGATCGAGGGCTTCACCGCCGCGGTGTCCGAGGATGACCTTGCTCGGCTGTGTCATGAGCGCGGAATTCCTTTCGCGGTCGATCTCGGGAGCGGTGCGCTCGCCGATCTGCGCAAGTTCGGCCTGCCGCACGAGCCGACGCCGATGGAAGCGTTGAAGCACGGTGCGGATCTCGTCACCTTCAGCGGCGACAAGCTCTTGGGCGGTCCGCAAGCGGGACTGATCGTTGGGCGTGCCGATCTCGTCGCAAGGCTGAAGCGCAATCCTTTGAAACGGGCGTTGCGGCTCGACAAGATGACCCTGGCCGCGCTCGCCGCCGTGCTGCGGCTTTATCTCGACCCCGACCGCCTCGTCGAGCGTCTGCCGACATTTCGCATCCTGGCGCGGCCGCTCGTGGAAATCCGGGCCCAGGCGGAACGGATCCGCAGTGCGCTCGGCGCGCGACTTGGGATTGCGTTCAACGTCGAGGTCGCCGCGTGCGAGAGCCAGATCGGCAGTGGCGCGCTGCCGACCCAGCGCATCGCGAGCGCCGGGGTCGCACTCAAGCCCGCAACAGGAAAGCGGGGATCGGGAGCCGCGCTGAACGCGCTTGCCGCATCGCTGCGGGCGCTTCCGGTTCCGGTGATAGGGCGTATTCAAGAGGGCGCCCTCGTTCTCGACCTTCGTTGCCTCGATGACGAAGCTGCGTTCATGTCGCAGCTCGTGGAGATCGCGACGCCATGATCGTCGCGACCGCCGGACACGTCGATCACGGCAAAACGCTCCTCGTAAAGGCGCTGACCGGTATCGATACCGACCGGCTGCCGGAGGAGAAGCGGCGCGGGATGACGATCGATTTGGGCTTCGCCTATTGGCGATGCGACGACGGCACGACGATCGGCTTCGTCGACGTCCCGGGGCACGAGCGCTTTATCCGCAACATGCTGTGCGGCGTCGCCGGCATCGATTTCGTTCTGCTGGTCGTGGCGGCCGACGACGGCATCATGCCGCAAACGCGCGAACACCTCGCGATCATCGATCTGCTGGGCGTGTCAAATGGCGCGGCCGCAGTGACAAAAACCGACCGCGCGGCGCCCGAGCGCGTCGCCGCCGTCACGCGCGACATCCGCGGCCTCGTCGCCGGAACGAGCCTTGCCGCCATCCCGGTCGTCCCGGTCTCGGCGATAACGGGCGAAGGCGTTGCGGCGCTGAAGACGTTGCTGGCCGATGCGGCGCGGCGCGCGGTTGCGCCGCGCGCGGGCGGAAATTTCCGGCTGGCCGTCGATCGGTCGTTCACCATCGCAGGCGCGGGACTCGTCGTGACCGGCGCCGTGTTCTCGGGCGCTGTGGCGGTGGGCGATACGGTGCAAGTGCTGGGCGCGGACCAATCGGCGCGCGTGCGGTCACTGCATGCGCAAAACCAGGAGGCACGGGAAGGCCATAAGGGAGAGCGCTGCGCCCTGAATTTGAGCGGCGCCCATCTGCGTCCCGATACCGTCGCGCGCGGCGATTGGATCGTGTCGCCGCATGCTGCAGGACCGGTTGCCAGGTTCGACGCGCGGCTCAAGGTGCTCGCCGACGAGAAGCGCCCGCTCGCGCATTGGACGCCGGTCCACGTCCATCTCGGCGCCGCCGATGTCAACGGCAGGGTTGCACTGCTGAAGGATAAGGCGCTGGCGGCGGGGCAGTCGGGTCTCGCGCAGCTCGTTCTGGACCGGCCGCTCGGAGCGGTGCGCGGCGATAGGCTGATCCTGCGCGACCAGTCGGCGCTGCGTACGATCGGCGGCGGCAGGGTGATCGACATCTTCCCGCCGCGCCGCGGCCGCGGCCGGCCCGAGCGTCTGGCCTATCTGACGGCAATGGAGCTGGACGATGATGCCGCTTCCCTCGCCGCATTGCTCAAAGATGCCCCGGACGGACTCGATCTGTCGCGTTTCGCCGCCAACCGCAATCTCTCGCCGGCCGAGGCGAATGCGCTCTTCGCCGCGCAGCCGATCCGGATCGTCGCAACGGCTTCCGGGCGGCGCGGCTTTGCGCCGGCGGCGTGGCAAAAGCTCAAGGCGATGGCGCTCGAACGTCTCGCGGATTGGCATCGGCGCGCGCCGAACGCCACGGGGCCGAGCGAGGACCGCTTCTTCCTCGGTGCGTCCGTCAAGATCGAGAAAGAAACGGCCATTTCGCTGGTGGCCGAGCTCGCAAGCGAGGGCGTGGTGGTTCGCGAGGGAACCGGCGTGCGCCTCTCGTCGCACCAGCCGAAACTCGCTCCTGCGGACGCCGCCGCGTGGCGCCAGATCGAATTGATGTTCGATCGGAATCCGTTGCGGCCGCCTTCGATTCACGAGTTGGCGGCCAGCGCGCAAATGGAGCCGAAAAATCTCGAATTGCTCTTGGTACGCGTTTCGCGGCTCGGCTTCCTTGTGCGGATCACCCCGAATCGTTTCTTCCGTCCCGCATCGTTGCGCCGACTCGGCGAGCTCGCAGCTTCGCTCTCCGCCCAATCGCCCGACCGCCGCATCACGGCGGCGGCGTTTCGCAACGGCTCCGGCATCGGACGCAACGTCGCCATCGAAGTGCTAGAATATTTCGACCGCGTGAAATTCACCCGGCGCGTCGGCGACACGCGCGAGGTTGTCGGCTCCGCGCGGCAGGTCTTCGGCTCCGATGCAGACTGACGGATATTTGGAAAGGAAACGTATCCCGGTGGAGCGCCCGGACTTCAAATCCGGTGGGAGGCGTCAGACGTCTCCGGTGGGTTCGACTCCCACTCCTTTCCGCCAAGCCCGTCAGTCGCGGACCGTGATGCACCCTGGGGTCTCGGCCCGCTCGATGCGGCCGATCACGGCTCGCACGGGGACATCGCGTGCCGCGAGCGCCGCGATGAGCGCGTCGCGGCGGCCGGCGCTCACCGCGATGAGCAGCCCGCCGGAAGTCTGCGCGTCGGCAAGCAAGAGACGCCGATTCTCGCTCATCGCCGGCGGAAATCGCGTCGCGGGCGCGGCAAAATCGAGGTTACGCCGCGTGCCGGCCGGGCAGAGCCCATCCTCGAGCAAATCCTCGACGCCGGCAAAGAGCGGCACCGCACCATAATCGATGGCCGCACCGAGCTTCTCGCCTGAAGCACCGCTCGAGGCTCGCAGAATGTTGCCGAGGTGGCCCAAAAGACCGAAGCCGGTGACATCGGTGGCGGCGTTTACGCCCACGGCACACATCGCCTCCGCTGCCGCGCGGTTGAGCATGGTCATGGCCCGAATCGCCGACGCGAGTCCGTCCGGCGACAACCGCCCGCGCTTTGCCGCGGTGGTGAGCACGCCGGTGCCGATGGGCTTGGTCAACACCACCACATCGCCAGGCCGCGCGCCGGCGTTGCTGACAACCCGGTCCGGGTGGACCGTGCCGGTGACGAAAAGCCCGAATTTGGGCTCTTGGTCGATGATCGAATGACCGCCCGAGATGGCGATCTCGGCTTCGGCGCAAATAGCCGCAGCGCCCTCGAACACGCGCGAGAGAACATCGCCGTCGAGCGTCTCGACCGGCCACGCCACGAAGCTTAAGGCGTTGAGCGGCCGAGCGCCCATGGCATAGATGTCGCTCAAGGCGTTGGCGGCGGCAATGCGGCCGTAATCATAGGGATCATCGACAATCGGCGGGAAAACATCGACTGTCTCGACGAGTGCGAGTTCGTCGGAGAGGCGCACGACCGCGGCATCGTCACCCGTGCTGGATCCGATCAGCACGCGCGCATCGTTCCATTGCGGCAGCCGCGACAAGGCGGCGATGAGATCGGCTTGGCCGATCTTGGCGGCACAGCCTGCCGAGCGCGCCAGCGAGGTAAGCGGGACGGGGGTTTGCGTCATGGCGCCGGAAGGTTACCATGCAGCCTTGCCTGTCGCTATATCGGCGGCATCGCATGGAACGGGGCGGCAATCTCCTGCACGATCCCGGAGAACGCGCGATGAAGATTGTCATCCATTATTGCGGGCAATGAGGCTATGAGCCGCGCGCTCTCCGTGCGAGAGCGAAATTCGAGGAGCTGACCGGCGCGCCGGTCGAACTCGTTCGGTCGAGCGGCGGGGTCTTCGAGATCACGATCGATGGCCGGTTGAAGTTCTCGAAAAAAGCATCGGGCCGCTTTCCGTCCGATGACGAGATCGTCGCATTGGCGAAGGGGTGAGGCGGAGAGCTTGGCGGCTCACCGCCACTTGTCGATCGAGATCGTGCACTCCAGGCGCGCCCCAAACATCTTCCATGCGCCTTGCGTCTCGCCACCCGTCACCGCGACATTGATTTCTTTTGGCTCGAACATTTGGACAATCTCGTCGGGCTTCGCCTTGAGCCGGCTCGCGTAAGGCTCGACGCCGGCCACCGCCAAAGGCCGCAGCAGGGTCTGGACCCACTGGTCGTCCCAGTATTCGCGCGCGGGGAGCAGCGCATTCGCGGCGCACCAATCGATGAGCTTCTGTTTCGTTTCGATGCCGCGCTCGACGAAGAGCCGCGCCACGATCGGATCCATGACGAGGAAGGGCGGGAAATGCGCGCCCGCCGAGAGGCAGCGCCGCATCTTCTCCTGCCATGTCTCGCGCGGCCCGTAACCCTCCTGCATGTAGCGTAAGCCAAAGAACACGCTGACGGCGCTCTCCGTAGGCTTGAAACCCTGCTGCACGTGCAGCGGCTCCCAGGGGCTGCGCTCCTCGTTCTCGGCAAAACAGGCGCTATAGGCGAGCGGATTTCCGAGCGTGCCCATATAGCTCTCGTCCGGCACCGACCCGCCCTGCAAATTCTGCGACAACAGGTTGTAGGCGCGGCCGATCGTGACGTTGGCGTGATTGTAAGGACCCATCGCGCCGATGCCGCAGTTCATGCCGATCTCATGGCGGATAGGACCATTGACCACCGCCATGTTCGCCATCGACGTGGTGCTGCTCGACTTCGATGTGCTTTCGCTCGCAGCGAGCGCCAAAATGACGGGAAAATATTCAGGACGCGCGCCGGCCATCACGGCATTCACCGCGACCTTCTCGACCGTGTACTCCCAGAATTCGCGAAAGGATGTGGGCCGCATCTTGCCGACGATCTCGTCGGGCCGATGGCTCGTTCCCTTGAGCATCGCCGCCACGCGCTCCTCGGTCGGCAGGGCGATCGGAAGATAATCGGTCCAATGATTCTCGATGAAGAGCTGCCGAAGATTGTCTTCGGTGTCGGGCCGCAGCAGCCGGGGCGTCGCGCGCTCGAACGACACGCCGGTCACGTCGTCCGTCTCAAGCGGACGGGTCAGTCCTTCAATGACCTCCTGCATGAAGGGGCGGCTGGAGACGGGGTCCTTGCCCTCGATGTAGCCGCGCAGCTCGGTCGGCGAAAGATCGACGACGGGCTGAGGCACAAAGGCTTGCCGCGTACGCGGCATGCCGTTCGCCCGGGCCGTGGCGCGCGCCAAGCGGGCAAACACATGCGTGTGCACCGCGACGCTCGGCACACCGGCCTCTTCCAGCGACATGGTCAACCCGACGACCGTCGGGCTACAGGTGCTTCATAAGCCGACGCCGAGGATCGCGGCATTGCCTTCGGACGCGATCTTCGCGCGCATTTCTGCGTCATCGACCCAGCTTTGCCGCGGCTTGATAATGCGCGTTTTGACCGAGGGCAGATTCTTGCCGAACCAGTCCTCGAGCTCGCGCATGAAATTGTCGGAATTGTCGAACAGGCAGTCGACCAGGTAAACGACCTTGCCGTCGAGGCTCTCGGGACGCGACGCCAAGCGCTTGCCGGTCACCTTGGGCGCATAGCCGCGCGGATCGTGCACCGTTACGTGTTGAGCCATGCGCCGCTCCCCAGATATCGGTCTGCCGCAATGGCGGCCGCCGCTCCTTCGCCCGCCGAGATCGCCGCCCGACCGGGCCAGCCGGCGCGGACCGCCCCGGCGGCGCAGATCCCGCGCGCTGCGGTCCGCATCGCGCCATCGGTCAAGATCCCGCCGCCCGGATCGAGCGCGATAAGGCCCTCGACCGCCGCGCTATTGGGCTGCAACCCAATATAGACAAAGACCGCGGCCAAATCCAGATTGGCCGCTGCGCCGGTATCGGCGTCTCGGATACGAACACCGGTCACCTGTGCCTCGCCGACGATCTCTTCCACTTGCGTGTTGCAGCGCAGCTCGATGTTCGGATGCGAGAGGATCTGGTCGCGATAGGCGGCCTGTGCCGTGAGGGCTTCGCCGCGCTGAAGGATCACCACCCGTGATGCGGCCTCCGCCAGGGTCAGCGCTTCCTGCGCCGCCGAATCTCCGCCGCCCACGACGGCGACGACACGATTGCGCAACAGCGGCGCGTCGCAGCTCGCGCAATGGCTCACCCCCTTGCCGCGCAAGCGTTCCTCGCCGGGAATGCCGAGCGCCTTGAGCTGCGCTCCGGTGGCCAAGATGACCGCGCCGGCGGTATATTCCTCGCCGGCTGCCGTGCCGATGAGCCAGCCGCCGTCCCGCGCGGTGATGCGCGCGAGCTCCGTCGCGGCGATCTCAGCCCCCGATGCCTGAGCCTGCTCTTGCGTCATCGGGCACAAATCATAGCCGGCGATGCCGTCGGGGAATCCCGGAAATCCGTCGATTCGGTTGATGCTCAGGAGCTGCCCGCCGAGCAGGTCGCCTGTCAGAACAAGCGTCTTGCGCCCGAGCCGCGCGGCTGTCAGCGCGCTCGTCAGACCGGCGATCCCGCTCCCCGCCACGACGATGTCGAATGGCATGCCCATGCGTCGGCAATCATTATCGAAGCTCACACGAAATTCCACCATATCCAGAGCCGGGGAGGAGGAAATCGATACACGGCGGGATAAAAGGTCTTGTGCCTATCGGAAATGCTTTGTCCCCAGCCGAGTCTGCAACTCGCCGCGCGCGTCTGCTTCGGTGGATCGGAGGTCTATGATTGAAGATGGGCGTGTCGCTTACGATTTTCGCTTCGCGCCGGCCTTGTCGAGCAATTCCTCCAGCACCTCGAGGGGCTGGGCGCCGACCACCCCATACCCGGCAGCCACGAATGTCGGCACGCCTGTGACGCCGTATTCGCGCGATTTGGCCCAATCGGCGTCGACCGCATCCTTGAAGCGGCGCTCGGTTAGGACCGCTCGAGCGATATCCACCGGAAGTCCAACGGAACTCGCGATTCCGACCAATATCTCGGGATCGCCGATGTTGCGAGCGTCGACGAAGTAGGCTCGGTACAAAGCTTCGTGGATCATTGCGCCGCCGGGCTGCGTGTCCGCCCATTTTCCGAGTTCCTGGGCAAGGCGGCTATTGTAGGTGTGCGTGCGCCGGCCGTAGGGCAATCCTTCCGCATCCATGAGACGCTTCATCCGGGCGTACATAGCCTCGGGGTCCACATTGCGGCCCGCATAGAGCTCCGCCATCGAGAGCCCTTCGGCCGGTGTTTCCGGGTGCAGCGGAAAATGCACGAGCACCGCGTCTATCTCGAATGTCTGCTTGAGCTTTTCAATACGCACGGTACTGAGATAGCACCAGGGTCAGACGTAGTCGGAAAAGACCTCGAATCGAATCGGCGCGCTCATGGATGACCCTTCGGAAAATGAACTCTCCAGCCTGCATTTTAGGCCGGGCGGCGGAACGCGCAATGGGAAGCAAGACTGCCAAGCGTCCCTTACGCCGCCCGGCGTGACACCCGCGGCTAACGCACGCCCATTTTTTTGCGAGACGTCGCGAACAGTTACTTCGCAAATCGTCGGAGCGGGAGGAACCCAGATCAAGGGTTTAGTCTCGAATTTGGCAAACGCGTCTGCCGGCTCTATCCCGGGTTGGGCCGCGATCTGGCCGCGCTGCGGTCAATCCGCGCTGAGCGGCCCCACGCCCTCTCGCATTAGCAGCGGGAGGGCGTGGGCGCTTGGCTTCAGTCCTTATGGTTGAGGCGCGCTTCCCACACGGCGATGACGGCGGGGGTGCCGCGGCGAATTTGCGCGAGCCCGCGCTTGATGGCGGCGCCAAGCTCGGCCGGATCACGGACGTTCTCGCCATAGGCGCCGCAGGCTTCGGCCGCCTTGGCATAATCCATCGGCGGATCGAAATAGCCGCCGGGATAGTCGGCCTTGTGCGCGTAGCCTTCGCCAAAGGCTTGCTTCGTGCCGGTCGTGCCGGTGGAGAAGCTGCGATTCTGATGGATGATCGACAGGAACGGCGCGTGATGGTGGTTCGCCGACCACAGCGCCGCATCGGGCACCGCGAATTGCCAGAACCCGTCGCCCGTTACCAGCACGACATCCTTGTCGGGCGCGGCGATCTTGGCGCCGAGCGCGGCGCCCGGTCCCCAGCCGCCGCTCGAGCCTGGATTGTGGATGTAGGAGCCAGGCTTGGAGCAGTTGACGAATTCGGGGAAGCGCGGGCTGCGCAGCGATTCGTCGAGCACGATGCAGTTGTCGTCGATGCTTTGAGCGATCGTGTGGCTCAGGAACAGAGGATCGACGGGCGTCGACTTGGCCTTGGCCATGGCCTCGCCCTCGAGCTTCTTGCGCCGCGCCGCCGACATTTCGGCAAAGCGCTCGCTGCGGTCGGATGCCGCGCTGCGATCGCTCGCGCCCAGGAGCTTCTCCGCCTCGGCCCTGATCGCGCGAATGGCGAGGAGCGGGCTCGCATTGAGACGAATGTCGGCCGTGAACTCGTAAGTCGGGAAACGGTTCTTGGCCGGGTCCTGGTCGATGGCCGCGATCCAGGCCTTCGGGCCAGGGGCATGGGGGCCCGGCATCCACGGCACGGTCGCCTCGAGCACCAGGACCACGTCGCAGTCCCTCAAGGACATGACGTTCTGGTAGAGCGGATGGTTCATGGGGAAGGACAGGAAATGCCGCGCCGCCCCGTCCACGACGGCGAGCCCAAGAAGCTCGCACAGCGCCGTGAGCTCGGGCACGGTCTCTTTGTATTTGCCCGAGGCCGAGACCACGACCACCGGGTTCTTGGCCTTGACGAGGCGCTGGGCGATCTCCTTGGCGCTGTCCTGGTCGATCGCCACGGGGCGCGCGATGCCGAGCTGGTCGGCCGTCGGGAACTTCGCCTCGCCGCTCATGGGCAGAAGGATGATCTCGCGCGGGAAGCTCATATAGACCGGACCCGCCGGCTCGGTCCGCGCCACTTGCAGGGCGCGGCTGACCAAAAGGCCTGGGTTGTCCTGGTATTCGAGCCTTTTGTCCCACTTCGTGTATTGCCGGAGGATGCCGCCCTGGTCGTAGACCTGCTGCGACCAGAGATGCGCGCCTTCCTCGCGTGAGCCCGGCATCGAGCCGGTATAGGCCGAAGGCGCGCCGCCGGCGGTGATCAGGACCGGAAGCCCGCTGCGCCAGGCCGTGTGGATGGCGCCGCCATGATGCTGCGTGCCGCAATCGACATGGGCCGCCGTCGCCGCGCATTTGCCGCTCACGGCCGCATAACCCAGGGCGGCGTTGAGGCTCACATGCTCATGCGTCACGGTGACGATGCGGGGCGCAGGACGGTTGTGATGGCGCGCCTTCGACACCGATTCCTGATAGAAGGCGAGCTCCGAGCCCGATGTGAAGAACAGGTGATCGACGCCACCCATCGCCATCGATGCCACCACCGCATCGCCGCGGTAATCCGCCGGGACGCTCGTCCAGTTTTCCGGTTCAGCAGCCATGATCCTCTCCCTCAATTCTTATGACGCCGGGCCCAAGCTTAACCAACATTCGCCGGATTCCGCGTTCGATGAACGTCAACGTCTCATTTTTTATCGGCGGCGGCAACAGGCTCGTCCGAGACAAGCTTCGCCTTCTCTTCTGAGCTCCACGCCGCGGCCGTTCCGGCCCCGACAGAATTTCGTCCGCCGCTTCAGCATATCCTTCGTCAATCTCCGTCGCTGCATCTCCCGTCTCCGGTTCCATCGATCGGCTATCTCGGTGTCCACGAAACCGGCAGCAGCTCAGTGCTCGGACACGAGACTGACGCGATGGCGCGGCCCTATGCGAAGGGAGAAGACTCACGTCGTCGCACGACAGAAGCCATCAATAAGCCGGAGCAGAACGAGGTCAAAATTGTCAAACTCGATCGCTGAAGTCGTCAAACCGTTCCAGCGACGCTGACCGATCCGGCTTGTAAGTAACTGAAATGTTTTGGCTGGGGGACTAGGATTCGAACCTAGACTGGCGGAGTCAGAGTCCGCTGTCCTACCGTTAGACGATCCCCCAATGCGAGATCGAGAAGCTCTCTCTACGCATGTCGCGTAAGGAATTCATTAAATAGCATAGCGGGCGCGATTTTGGTAGGGGAGGGCCCGTGCGCCGCGGCGCCCTCACGCGGCCCGGCGGCCGATGCGGCGGCGAGGGTCTTATCATCGCTTGCGCGCTGGGTTAGCATGAATCTTTGCGTTTGAATGGTTCGCGCCCTTGGAGAGATCGCAATTCATGCCCGCCGCCGAAGCGCGTCGCCCTCGTCCCGGCAGGTTCGACCCGGGCGAGATCTACGCGGCGCTCGATCTCGGTACCAACAATTGCCGGCTTCTGGTCGCGCGCGGAAAGGCGCGCCGGGAAGCCAACGCCTCGTTTCGCGTGATCGACGCCTTCTCGCGCATCGTGCGCTTGGGCGAAGGGCTCGCGGCGAATGGCTGCCTGTGCGAGCCGGCGATGGCGCGCACCATCGACGCGCTGAAGATCTGCGCCGGCAAGGTCGCGCTGCACCGGGTGAGCGGCGCCCGCTACATCGCAACCGAGGCTTGCCGCCGCGCCGCCAATTGCGCCGATTTCATGGGGCGCGTCCTGCGCGAGACCGGAATCGTTCTCGAGATCATCTCGGCCGAGGAAGAGGCGCGGCTCGTGGTCGCGGGTTGCGCGCCGCTGCTCGACCGGCGCGTCCCCTACGCCCTCGTCTTCGATATCGGCGGCGGCTCGACCGAGCTCGTCTGGCTACGCATGCGCGACGGCAGAAGCGAGCCCGAGATCATCGATTCCGTGTCCCTGCCGCACGGCGTCGTCACCTTGAGCGATCGTTATGGCGGGCGCGAGGTCTCGGGCGCGACCTATGCGGCGATGGTCGAAGAGATCCATGCCGCGCTTCGCGCGGTCGAGGAGCGCCACGGAATCCGCCGCAGCATCGCCGAGGGAAGCGTGCAGATGCTCGGCAGCTCGGGCACGGTGACGACCTTGGCCGCGGTGCATTTGCAGCTCCCGCATTACAGCCGCAGCCGCGTCGACGGCGTGACGGTGAGTTTCGAGAATCTGGACCGCGCCTCGCGGCTGCTCGCCGGCCAAACCCATGACGAGCGCGCGCGTCATCCCTGCATCGGCGTCGAGCGCGCCGATCTCGTTCTTGCCGGCTGCGCCATTCTCGAGGCGATCTGCCGGCTCTGGCCCGTCGGCAAGCTGCGCGTCGCCGATCGCGGGATTCGCGAGGGCATCCTTTCGGGCCTCGTGCGGCGCTGAGGCCGGGCTCCGATGAAGCGCAAAGCCTCGACCGGCGCGCGGCGCGACATGGCGGTTCGCGTCAAGACGGCGAAGCGGCGCACGGCGTCCTCGACGGCTTGGCTGCAGCGTCAGCTCAACGATCCGTACGTCGCCGAGGCCAAGCGCCTGGGCTATCGCTCGCGCGCCGCCTTCAAGCTGATCGAGCTCGATGATCGCTTTCACATCCTGAAGCGCGGCGCGCGCGTGATCGATCTCGGCGCGGCGCCGGGCGGATGGAGCCAGGTCGCGGCCGAGCGCGTCGGATCCGCCGCGGGCAAGGGCGCGGTCGTGGCGCTCGACATTCTGGCGATGGATCCGGTGCCCGGCGTCACGATCCTCGAACGCGATTTTCTCGATCCCGCCGCGCCGGATTTGATCAAGGCGGCTTTGGGCGGCCTCGCCGATGTGGTGCTGAGCGACATGGCGCAGCCCGCGACCGGCCATGCCGCGACCGACCATCTGCGCATCGTGGCGCTTGCCGAAGCGGCCTACGCCTTCGCCCGGGAGGTGCTGGCGCCCGGCGGCAGCTTCGTCGCCAAGGTGTTCCAGGGCGGCGCCGAGGGCGCGCTGCTGGCCGCGCTCAAACGCGATTTCGCGCGCCTGCGCCATGCCAAGCCGCCGGCGAGCCGGGCCGAATCGGCCGAGGTTTACGTGGTCGCCCAGGGATTTCGGGCGCAGGGCCGGGAGCCGGGCTGAGGGCTTCCCTTGGCGCCCTCACGGTGTATAGTGCTGCGCCAACCTTACGGGAGGCAGCATGGAAATCCGCCAGGCGCTCACTTTCGACGACGTCTTGCTGGTTCCGGCCGCCTCGATGGTGCTCCCCAACGAGACCGATACCCGCACGCGCCTCACGCGCGAGGTGAGCTTGGGCATTCCGCTGCTCTCGGCCGCGATGGACACGGTGACCGAGAGCGCGCTCGCCATCGCCATGGCCGAGGCGGGCGGCATCGGCGTCATCCACCGCAATCTCGGCATCGCCGAGCAGGCGAACGAGGTGAGGAAGGTCAAGAAATTCGAGGCCGGGATGGTGGTCAACCCGGTCACCATCCATCCCGACGAAACCTTGGCCGACGCGTTGCGGCTGATGGCCGAGCACCGCATCTCGGGCATTCCAGTGGTGGAGCGCGGCTCGACGAAGCTCGTCGGCATCGTCACCAATCGCGATGTGCGCTTCGCCAGCAACCCCAAGCAGCCGATCGCTGAGCTGATGACGCGCGAAAAGCTCGTCACCGTGCGCGAGACGGTCGATCGCGAGGACGCGAAGAAGCTTTTGCATCAGCACCGGATCGAGAAACTCCTGGTCGTGGACGAGGCCTATCGCTGCGTCGGCTTGGTCACGGTCAAGGACATCGAGAAATCGCAACGTTTCCCCAATGCGTGCAAGGACGATCACGGCCGGCTGCGCGTCGCCGCCGCCACCGGCACCGGCGAAGACGGGGTCAAGCGCGCCGAGGCGCTGTTCGACGCCGGGGTCGACGTGCTGGTCGTCGATACCGCGCATGGCCATTCCTCGCGCGTGCTCGAGACCGTCGCGCGGATCCGGCGCCTCTCCAACTACACCCAGCTGGTCGCCGGCAATGTCGCGACCGCCGAAGGCGCCGAGGCGCTGATGGATGCCGGCGCCGATGCGATCAAGGTCGGGATCGGCCCGGGCTCGATCTGCACCACGCGCATGGTGGCGGGCGTCGGCGTGCCACAATTGACCGCGCTCCTCGATACGGTGGCGGCCTGCCGCAAGCGCGACGTTCCGGTGATCTCGGATGGCGGCATCAAATTCTCGGGCGATCTGGCAAAGGCGATCGCCGCGGGCGCCGATTGCGCGATGCTGGGCTCGCTTTTCGCCGGCACCGACGAGAGCCCGGGCGAGGTGTTCCTCTATCAGGGCCGCACCTACAAATCCTATCGCGGCATGGGCTCGGTCGGCGCCATGGCCCGCGGCTCGGCCGACCGTTATTTCCAGGCCGAGGTGCAGAACGAGCTGAAGCTCGTGCCCGAAGGGGTCGAGGGCCGCGTGCCGCATAAGGGGCCGGTCGGCGCCGTCATCCACCAGCTCGTCGGCGGCCTCAGGGCGGCGATGGGCTATACCGGCAACCGCACCATCGCCGAGATGCAGAAGAACTGCAATTTCGTGCGCATCACGGCGGCGGGCTTGCGCGAAAGCCATGTCCACGACATCGCCATCACCCGCGAAGCGCCGAATTACCGGCAGGATTTATAGCCATCAGCTGTCGGCTTCTCGCTGAGCCATTAGCCTTGAGTCTTTAGCATCCGATGCTTCCTCATCAATTCGTCATCGCCGGGCTTGTCCCGGCGATCCACGTCCTTTTACTCGTGGATGCCCGGAACAAGTCCGGGCATGACGAAATCGGGATGGCCGATCGCTGTAAGCCGGCCGCCGAGAGCTTCTCCTCATGACGCCGGGCGCAAGAATCGAAGCCGCGATCGGACTCCTCGATGCGATCGGCGCGGAACGCGCGCCGGCCGACGACCTCGTCGCCGAGTATTTCCGCCGCCATCGCTTCGCCGGCGTGAAGGATCGCGCCGCCATCGCGAAGCACATCTATGGCGTGCTGCGCCGCCGCGGCCAGATCGATTGGTGGCTCGAACGCGCCGGTGCCGCGCCCGACGCCAGGCGCCGTCTTCTGGCCGAGCTCGCCCTGTTCGAGGAATGGTCGCCCGAGGCGATCGCGCGCGCCTGCGACGGCGACCGCTTTCGGCCGCGCGCGCTCGACGAGGGCGAGCGCCGGCTGATCGCCGAGCTTGCGGGCGCGAAGCCGCTTCATCGCGAGATGCCGCCGGCCTCGCGCGGCAATTTCCCGCCCTGGCTCGCGCCTCATCTCGAACGCGCGCTGGGACGCGATCTGATGCGCGAGATGGCGGCGATGGAGGAAGAAGCGCCGCTCGATCTGCGCGTCAACGCGCTGAAGACCGATCGCGTGAAGGCGCTCGCCGCGTCTGGAAGAGGAAGGCGTCGAGGCCTTCCGCGCGCCGCTCTCGCCGCTGGGCTTGCGCGTCTTCGGGCGCGTGCCGCTCGGCAGCCTCGAGGTGTTTCGCCGCGGCGACATCGAGGTCCAGGACGAAGGCTCGCAGATCGCGGCGCTCTTGGCCGATGCGCGGCCGGGCATGCGGGTCGCCGATTTCTGCGCCGGAGCCGGCGGCAAGACCTTGGCCCTGGCGGCGGCGATGCAGAATCGCGGCCATCTCGTCGCCTGCGACGTGTCGGCCAAGCGCCTCGAGCGCGCGACCCAGCGCCTCCGGCGTGCCGGCGCCAGCATCGTGCAGCGCGTGCCGCTCGCGAACGAGCGCGACAAATGGGTGAAGAAGCACCTGCAAGGCTTCGATCGCGTCTTCGTCGACGCGCCCTGCACCGGCACCGGCACCTGGCGGCGCAATCCCGACGCCAAATGGCGCTTGAAGCCCAGTGACCTCGAAGAGCTGACCGCCTTGCAGGCCGAGATCCTCGACAGCGCGCAGCGGCTGGTGAAGCCGGGCGGAAGGCTCGTCTACGCGACCTGCTCGCTGCTCTCTGGAAGAGGATGAGGAGCAGATCGCGAAATTCCTCGAAGCCCATGCCGATTTCGCGCTCCTGCCGATCCGCTCGATCTGGGCCGAAATCCTGGAAAGCGACTGTCCGGCCCGCGGCGACACCTTGCGGCTGACCCCGGCGCGCAACCGCACGGACGGATTCTTCGTCGCGGTGATGGAGCGCCGCGCCCTTGCGAAGAAGCCCGCCGCCACGGAAGATGCGCCATGACCACCGCGACCCAAGACCGCGTCCTCATCCTCGATTTCGGCAGCCAGGTGACGCAGCTCATCGCGCGCCGCCTGCGCGAAAGCGGCGTCTATTGCGAGATCCATCCCTTCAATCTGAGCGACGAGCGCCTCGCGGCCTTCGCGCCGAAGGCGGTGATCCTCTCGGGCGGCCCGGCCTCGGTCACCGAGAATGCGAGCCCGCGCGCGCCCGACAAGGTCTTCGCCCTGGGCGTGCCGGTTCTCGGCATCTGCTATGGCGAGCAGACCATGTGCGCGCAATTGGGCGGGCGCGTCGCGAGCTCCGATCATCGCGAATTCGGCCGCGCCTTCATCGAGGTGGTCGATGATTGCGCGCTCTTCGCCGGGCTCTGGCCCAAGGGCAGCCGCGAGCAGGTGTGGATGAGCCATGGCGACCGGGTCGACGCCCTGCCGCCCGGCTTCCGCGCGGTCGCGGTCAGCGAGGGCGCGCCCTTCGCCGCCGTCGCCGACGACACGCGGCGCTTCTACGGCGTGCAGTTCCATCCCGAGGTGGTGCACACGCCGCATGGCGCGGCGCTTTTGAAGAACTTCACCCACCGCGTCGCGCAATGCCGCGGCGACTGGTCGATGGCGGCGTTCCGCGCCGATGCGGTCGAGCGCATCCGCGATCAGGTCGGCAAGGGCCGGGTCATCTGCGGGCTTTCGGGCGGCGTCGATTCATCCGTCGCCGCCGCGCTGTTGCACGAGGCCATGGGCGATCAGCTCACCTGCATCTTCGTCGATACCGGCCTGTTGCGCGCCGGCGAGGCCGACGAGGTCGTGGCGCTCTTTCGCGGCCATTACAACATTCCGCTCGTCCATCGCGACGCCGGCAAGTTGTTTCTCGAAAAGCTCGCCGGCGTCACCGACCCCGAGCAAAAGCGCAAGATCATCGGCGCGGCCTTCATCGACGTCTTCGACGAGGAGGCGCACAAGATCGGCGGCGCCGAGTTCCTGGCGCAAGGCACGCTCTATCCCGACGTGATCGAATCGGTGAGCTTCACCGGCGGGCCCAGCGCCACCATCAAGTCGCATCACAATGTCGGCGGCCTGCCCGCGCGCATGAAGCTGAAGCTGGTCGAGCCCTTGCGCGAGCTCTTCAAGGACGAGGTGCGCGATCTCGGCCGCGAGCTGGGCCTGCCCGAGCGGCTGGTGAAGCGCCATCCCTTCCCGGGGCCGGGCCTCGCCATCCGCATTCCCGGCGAGATCACCGCGGAAAAGCTCGACATCCTGCGCAAGGCCGACGCGATCTATCTCGAGGAGATCCGCAACGCCGGGCTTCTACGACGCGATCTGGCAGGCCTTCGCCGTGCTGCTGCCGGTGAAGACGGTCGGCGTGATGGGCGACAGCCGCACCTACGATCACGTCTGCGCCTTGCGCGCGGTCACCTCGACCGACGGCATGACGGCGGACAGCTTCGCCTTCCCGCACGAATTCCTCGCCGCGACCGCGACCCGCATCATCAACGAGGTCAAGGGCATCAACCGCGTCGTCTACGACGTGACCTCGAAGCCGCCGGGCACGATCGAGTGGGAGTAGGGAGAGTGCGATTTAGGTAGGTGCGCTAGCCTTCGTGTGCCAGTCAAAGATCGCTTGTGAGCGGCAAGTCACCTTCGCGAACCCCCTTTACACCTATTTATAGATATGATTCTCTTTGTAGATCTAATCGAGGGGATAATGGCAAGAAGAAGAAAAGCCAAGGCCAAGAGAAAGAAGCTATCTGCTGAGGAGAAGCTCAGGCGGCGAACACAGCGCAAGCTCTACCGCGACTTTCGAGCGTTTATGCGCGATCTGGACTTCACTCACGTCAAGGCCGATGGAGTTCAGATTACTGTGGACGGTCGGGACGGAGAATTGGACGACATTTTCATTTTTGAAAACGTCTTACTCTTGACGGAGTACACGGTCGGAAAGCCGGACGCATCACACATCCTAAAAAAGAAGCCGTTGTTCGATAAGATTCTTGCAGATGTGCCCCGCTTCTTAAACTGCGCAAGAAGTCGATATCCGGACCTGCCGGCGCACTTAAATCCAATATACGGCTACCCTCACTACCAAATTCGCATTCTTTATGTGCCCTTGCAAGAAGCTGCGCCCGAGACGATTGCAACGTGTCCGAGCGTGGTCTTTTTTCAGGGCGGTCTTAAAAAGTATTTCTATGCGTTGGCCAGAACGATTCAGCGATCTGCTCGCATCGAATTTTTTTCCTTTCTTGACCTGGCGTGGAGCGATGTCGGATCAGGCGCGATAACGGCGTCCACTCAGAGCCATGATTATGTCGGCCAATTGCTGCCGGACACTATGAGCAGCTTTCCTTCCGGCTTCCAAGTAGTTTCATTTTATGCAGATCCTGAAACTCTCATGAACGGCGCATACGTTCTGCGGAGAGACGGTTGGCGTGACTCTACGCACCTATATCAGCGAATCTTGATTCGAAGCAAAATCGGCAAAATGCGTAATGAGCTGCTGCCGGTTTGAATGACTCTCTGTTAAGCGAATCCGGCCTTCATTTCGAACTCCATAGGGCTTAGGTAGCCGATGGTCGAGTGCCGACGCTTGGTGTTGTAGAAGCGCTCGATGTAGTCGAACACGTCTGCCCTGGCCTCGTCGCGTGTCCGGTAGACCTTGCGGGCCGTGCGCTCGGTCTTGAGCGACGAGAAGAAGCTCTCCATCGCCGCGTTGTCCCAGACATTGCCGGAGCGGCTCATCGAGCAGGTGACGCCGTGATCGGTCATCAGCCGCTGGAACTGGTCGCTAGTGTACTGGCTGCCGCGATCGGAGTGATGCAGCAGCGCATCGGGCCTGCCGCGTCGCCAGATCGCCATCACCAGGGCATCGGTGACGAGCTCCGCTGTCATCGCCGCGCTCATCGACCAGCCGACGACGCGCCGGGAGAAGAGATCGATCACGGCGGCGACATAGAGCCAGCCCTCCGCCGTCCAGATGTAGGTGAAGTCGGCGATCCAGCGGCGATTGGGTGCCGGCGCTTCGAAGCTGCGGCCCAAGACATTCGGAGCGACGGCGCCCGCCTGCCGTTCACCTGAATCCGACGGCAGGCGGCGCCGTCGTGGCCGTGCCCGCAGGGCCTGTTGCTGCATCAAGCGCTCGACCCGATGCAAGCAGCACGACGCGCCCTCGGCGAGAAGATCTTTCCAGACACGGCGCGCGCCATAGGTTCGGTCGCTGCCGATAAAGCTCGACCGTACCTTTGCTGCCAACTCTTCATTGATCATCGAGCGCCGGCTTCGTGGTCGCGTGAGCCAGGCATAGAACCCACCGCGCGAGACACCGAGCGCCCCGCACAACCATCCCGCCGGCCATATACCCCGGTGCTTCGCGATGAAGCTGAACTTCACAGGTTGTCCTTCGCGAAGTAGGCCGCGGCTTTTTTTAGGATGTCCCGCTCGGCTTTGAGCTTGGCGACTTCCCGTCTCAGCCGGGTGATCTCGCCCTGGTCCGCCTTCTGCTGACCGTGACCCGGAAACGCCTGCTCCGGGTCAGACCCGAACTCCTTCACCCATCGCCGCAGCACCGTCCCGTTCACGTCGAGATCGCGTGACGCCTGCGCGATCGTCACGCCGCGATCCGTCACCAGCTTCACCGCTTCGAGCTTGAACTCCCGCGTAAATCTCCGTCGTTCCATCTGCCACCTCCGGTTCCATAAAACACCTATCTCGGTGTCCACGAAACCGGCAGCAGCTCATAAATATCTTCAGGACGAGAAGCGCGTCTTCGTAAATAATATCATCGTTACCTTACCCGCGGAGACCGCGCTCAAAGAGCGTTCTCCATCATCACCCTATAGTCTACCTATGAACGTCACCAAGGCTCGGCCAATTATTGTCTCAATCCCGGTCGGATATAGCAGGATTGGAATTATCGATGGTCAGCATCGAGTATTTTGTTATCACGAGGGAACGGATTCTCTCGAGGAGAGAATCGCCGTCCTTAGGAAGCGGCAGCATCTGCTCGTGACGGGCATCATCTATCCTTCTGCGATCGAAGAGGAAGCTCGGTTAGAATTCGAGGCGCGTCTTTTCCTCGAAGTGAATGACACTCAAACACGAGCTCGGCCGGGGTTGCGTCAGGACATCGAGACGATAGTCCGCCCATTTTCCGGCATTGCTGTTGCTCGACGCATCATTGCGCAAATAGCAAAGACCGGTCCGTACAAAAGCCTCTTTCAGCTTGCTTATTTTGACTCGCCGGCGAAGATCAAAACGTCTTCGATTGTGAGCTATGGGCTGCGGCCACTCGTCAAATTCGACGGTAGCGACAGTCTATTTTTTGCATGGAAGCATCGAGAGAAAAATCGGCTAAAAGCACGCGAAGGGAAATCGGCGCGGGATGCACAGTACGAAGGCGATCTGCAGCTCCTTGATGAGTATGTCGGGTTTTGCGTCAAAAGCCTCAACGACTTCTTGTTAGCAGCCAAACTTGCCTATGGAACATCGAATTGGGACGTCGAGTCGGATACGCCCTCAAAACTTCTGAGACCTACATCCATCAACGGTCTGATAGCTTGCCTTCGTCGTATAATCCAAAATCGTTGGTCTCTTTCGTTTGAGGCTCATAAGCATCGTATGAAGGATCTCTCGGGGTTCAGCTTCGGCGCCTACAAATCCAGTCATTGGGATCAACTCGGCAAGAAATTGTTCGATGAATATTATGAAAAGCCATGAACTCTGAGCCCGCTGATATGGGCAGGAAGGCGGTCCTTCGCCGATATGTCTCGGCGCACCACGCTTCCGGGGCGCTCCAATCCGGCGTTACAGCCGCACTTTATTTGGGGGATTGCTTCGACCTAATTTCGAAGCTGCCCGATGATTCGGTCGATCTAGTGATAACGTCACCACCTTACTGCATAGGCATGGAATACGAGAAAGCCCGACGAGTTCAAGACTTTATCGACGCCCATAAGAGACTCCTTCCCGAAATTATTCGTATCACAAAAGCCGGTGGGAACATTTGTTGGCAAGTTGGTAGTCACGTTTCAAAGCAGACTACCTATCCCCTCGACTATGCGGTATTCGCGATTCTCGAGGGCAACAAAAAGGTTGCGTTGCGGAATCGAATCATCTGGTCGTTTGGCCATGGCCTACATGGCACATCCAGGTTTAGTGGCAGACATGAGACCGTACTTTGGTACACCAAAGGCGAAGATTATTTTTTTGATCTTGATGCGGTGCGCATCCGCCAAAAATATCCGGGCAAGCGGCATTACAAAGGACCGGAGCGGGGAGAGCTTAGCGGGAATCCTTTGGGGAAAAATCCGGGTGATGTTTGGGAGATCCCCAATGTTAAAGGCAATCACCTAGAGAAGGTGGGGCATCCATGTCAATTTCCAGTCGCGCTGGCACAGAGATTAGTGCGCGCACTTTGTCCAGCCAATGGAATGGTATTTGATCCGTTTATGGGATCCGGTTCCGCTGGGGTTGCGGCATTGGTCGAAGGAAGACGCTTTATTGGGGCGGAGCGCGACAAAGCCTATTTTCATATGGCTGAGAAGCGACTCAAGGCCACGATCAACGGAAATGCGGTATTTCGGCCAGTTGAGCGGGCGATTTTTGAACCAGATCCAAAATCCAAGCTAGTGGCGATTCCTCCGCATTTTTTTAAGACAGCCGCGGAATAAATTCCATGATCATTGATCGGCAAAAGAAGGTAGCGCTGAGCAGCCGCTTATGAAAAGTTGGACTCTAATCTCAGGAGCACGTCAGTCGTGTCCAAAGCCGCCCGCGCGATTCAGGCGCTCGAAAAAGCCAAGATCGCCTTCACGGTGCACGGCAACGATTACGAACCCGACGCCGACAAGATCGGCATGCAGGCGGCCGAGGCCTTGGGCGAGGCGCCGCAGCGCGTCTTGAAGACGTTAATGGCGTAAGCCGGCTGACGATCGCGCGTTCAGCCTTTGAACTGACGCGCGATCAAGGCCTAGACCGTCACGCGCGCCTTGTCGGTTTCAGGGCCTTCTTCGGCTGCCCCTTCGTTCAAGGACGAGGCGTGCGATGTGGCCGGCGCCGCGAAAGCCTGGAGCCGGCGCTGCCCGGCATGGCTAGGCTGGCCTCTCTCCGGCGATGGTGGTGCGGTAGAGTTCGCGGCGGAAATTGTCGTAGTCGTTGAACGCCTGATGCACGCAGATGCGGTTGTCCCAGCAGACATACATCTTCGGCTCCCAGCGCAGGCGGCAGGTGAAGGCGGGCTGCGTGATGTGGGCAAGGAGGAATTTCAGCAGCGGGTCGGCTTCCGCGTCGGTCAGGCCCTCGATCCCGCAAGCATAAGTCTCGTCGCAATAGAGCGACTTCTCGCCCGTCACGGGATGGGTGCGCACCAGCGGATGGAACGAGCCCTTCACCTTGCGCAGGATGTCGGGCGGCAGCTGGTTCATGTCTTTCGTCGCCGCGACCCTGCCGATCGGCGTTTGGTCGGGATCCTGATATTTCTGCGCCGCGGCGAGGACGTTGGCCATCGACATATGCACCTTTAAGGGCGCCAGCATGCGCTTCATCGTGTCGCTCAGGTTGTTATAAGCGAGCACGCCGTTCGCCCAGATCGTATCGCCGCCGTAACGCGGAATCTCGACCGAATAGAGCATGCTGATCGCCGGCGGTTCCGGCAGAAAGGCCGAGTCCGTGTGCCAACCGGCGCCGAAGACGACGCCGATCTTCTGATCTTTCTCCTTGATCAAGGGCTGGACGGCGGGATGGCCGGGCACGCCCTTGGTATAGGCATCTTCCGCGAAATCGCCGAAGCGCAGACTGAACGCTTCCTGATCGCGATGGGTGATGGTCTGGTCGCGGAAATAGATCATCTTGTGGCGGAAGAGGGCCGCGCGGATTTCCGCGAATTGCTCGGCGCCGAACGCGGCGAGGTTTACGCCGCAAATCTCCGCGCCCATCGCGGCGGCGAGCGGCTTCACCGCGATGGTGCGGTTGTCTGCGGGACTGTTGTCGAATTTGCCGGTCGGGTGAACGAGCACGAGAGCCTCCCTGACGCGAGCGCGAGGTTAACCGGTCCGCGCGCTTGCGGCAATTCGGTGCGCCGCCGGGCATTGAGCCGCGCGCGGCCGATCGGAAAAGCCGCCCCGGCTGCCCGGGGCGGCTTCTTTTAACGCCGCTTCCGATGATGTCGCGTCAGAAAGAGTCGAGCGCCGCGTTCAAGGTCTTGCTCGGCCGCATCGCCGCCGATGTCTTCTTCTGATCGGGCAGATAATAGCCGCCCGTGTCGACCGGCTTGCCCTGCGCGGCGATCAGCTCGGCATCGATCTTGGCTTCGTTGGCCGCCAGCGTTTCCGCCAGCGGTTTGAAGCGGGCGGCCAGCCCCGTGCTGTTGCCTCGCCGGGCCAGCGCCTTCGCCCAATAGAGCGCGAGGTAGAAATGGCTGCCGCGATTGTCGATCTCGCCGACCTTGCGCGCCGGCGAACGGTTGTGCTCGAGGATTTCGCCATTCGCCTCGTCGAGCGTTTCGGCCAGAACCTTCACGTCCTCGTTCCCGGTCGTCTGCGCCAGATGCTCCAGCGAAGCGCCCAGCGCCAGGAACTCGCCCAGCGAATCCCAGCGCAGATAGCCCTCGTGCTGGAACTGCTCCACATGCTTGGGCGCCGAGCCGCCGGCCCCGGTCTCGAACAATCCGCCGCCCTTCAGCAACGGCACGATCGACAGCATCTTGGCCGAGGTGCCCAGCTCCATGATCGGGAAAAGATCGGTCAGATAGTCGCGCAGCACATTGCCGGTGACGGAGATGGTGTCGAGCCCCTGGCGAATGCGATCGACCGAGAATTTGGTTGCCTCGACCGGCGCCATGATGCGGATGTCGAGACCGGAAATGTCCTCGTTCTTCAGGTATTTCTCGACCTTGGCGATCAATTGCGCGTCGTGCGCGCGCTTGGCGTCGAGCCAGAACACCGCCGGGGCGCCGGTCAGGCGGGCGCGGCGCACGCCGAGCTTGACCCAGTCTTGGATCGGCGCGTCCTTGACCTGGCACATCCGGAAGATGTCGCCGGTCTCGACCTTTTGCGACAGCAGGACCGTGCCGTCATCGGCGACCACGCGCACCGTTCCGCCGCTGGCGACCTCGAAGGTCTTGTCGTGCGAGCCGTACTCCTCGGCCTGCTGCGCCATCAGCCCGACGTTCGGCACTGAGCCCATCGTCTTCGGGTCGTAGGCGCCGTGCGCCTTGCAGTCATCGATCACGGCTTGGAACAGGGTCGCGTAGCAACGATCGGGGATCGCGGCGAGCACGTCGTGCAGCTTGCCGTCGGGGCCCCACATGTGCCCGCCTTCGCGGATCATCGCCGGCATCGATGCGTCGATGATCACGTCGCTCGGCACGTGCAGATTGGTGATGCCCTTGTCGGAATTGACCATGGCGAGGGGCGGCTGCTTCGCGTAGGTCGCCTGAATATCGGCTTTGATCGCCGCCTTTTCGGCCTCCGGCAAGGTCTCGATCCGGGTCAGCAGGTCGCCCATGCCGTTGTCGGGATCGACGCCGAGCTTCGCGAGCGTGGCGGCATGCTTCTCGAACACGTCGGCGAAGTAAACGGAAACGCAATGACCGAAGATGATGGGATCGGAGATCTTCATCATGGTGGTCTTGACGTGCAGCGAGAACAGGATGCCGTCCTTCTTCGCGGCCTCGATCTGCGCGGCGAAGAAGGCGCGCAACGCCTTACGGCTCATCACCGAGCAGTCGATGATCTCGCCGGCCAGAAGCGGAGTCTTCGGCTTCAGCACGGTGATCGCGCCATCGCTGCCGACCAGCTCGATACGGACATTGGTCGGCGCCGCGATGGTCGTCGCGACCTCCGAGCCGTAGAAATCGTTGGCCGTCATATGCGCCACGCGGGTTTTCGAATCCTTGCTCCAGGCGCCCATCTTGTGCGGATTGCGGCGCGCGTACTGCTTCACGGCGCCGGCGGCGCGGCGATCGGAATTGCCCTCGCGCAGCACGGGATTGACCGCGCTGCCGAGCACCTTGCCGTAGCGGGCGCGGATTTCCTTATCCGCGGGCGTCGCGTCGCTGTCCGGATAGTTCGGCACGTCGTAACCCTTGCTCTGCAACTCCTTGATCGCGGCCTTGAGCTGCGGGATCGAGGCGGAGATGTTGGGCAGCTTGATGATGTTCGCCTCGGGGCGCATCGTCAGTTCGCCGAGCTCGGCGAGCTCGTCGTTGATCCGTTGCTCGGGCTTCAGTTTTTCGGGGAAGTTGGCGATGATGCGGCCGGTCAGCGAAATGTCCTTCAGCTTCATCTTCACGCCGGCCGCCCCGACGAAGGCCTCGACGATCGGCAGCAGCGAAAAGGTCGCAAGCCCGGGCGCTTCGTCAACCTTCGTCCAAACGATTTCAAGATCAGGCATGCTTGCACCTCCGAGCGCCGCTTTCGTATCGGCTGAGTTGATCCAATGCGCGGTATATGGCGTGTCTTGTTGCACCGACGTGCGCGAAAGGCAACCTCCGGCGCGGCATGTCGCGGGGCGGTTTGGGTCGTCGCGCCAACGCCCTGCCGCCGGCCGTTTTGGGCGAAAGACGGCGCCGGCCGACGCGATCGAACGGCGAGCCGACGGCCCGTCATCCCGATCGTCCGTCAAGCCGCGAAAAAATTTTCGGCCGAATTTCCCTTTAAAATCAGAACCGTAATTTTCGCGCGGGGCACCGCGCCGGCAGCGTTGCCCGGCGAAAAATTGACAACTAAATCATAGAGTTACATATATCGCGGCGATCGCGTCGACAGGCGCGACCGCTTTGCCCACGGCTGACGCTGGTCAGCGTCACCGGACCGTACAGACCTCATGATTCGTCTCGATAATATCGGCAAGCAGCACGGCCATCAGATCTTGTTCATCGACGCGTCGATGGGCATCCAGAAGGGCGAGAAGGTGGGACTTGTCGGGCCGAACGGCGCCGGCAAGACGACGCTTTTCCGGATGATCGCGGGCGAGGACCGGCCCGACGATGGCCAAGTGACGATCGATCCCGGCATGACGATCGGCTATTTCAGCCAGGATGTCGGCGAGATGTCGGGCCAGAGCGCGGTCGCTTCGGTGATGGATGGCGTCGGGCCGGTGAGCGCGCTGGCCGCCGAAATGGCCAAGCTCGAAGCCGCGACGGTCGATCCGGACCAGGAAGGCGACATGGACGCCATCGTCGCGCGCTATGGCGAGGCGCAGGGACGCTTCGAGGAATTGGATGGCTACGCGCTGGAGGCGCGGGCGCGCGAGGTGCTCGCGGGCTTGAGCTTCAGCCAGGAACGCATGGACGGCGATGTCGGCCTGCTCTCCGGCGGCTGGAAGATGCGCGTGGCGCTCGCCCGCATCCTGCTGATGCGGCCCGATGGCATGCTGCTGGACGAGCCGAGCAACCATCTCGACCTCGAAAGCCTGATCTGGCTGGAGGCTTTTCTCACAAGCTATGACGGCGCGTTGCTGATGACGTCGCATGACCGCGAGTTCATGAACCGCATCATCGGCAAGGTCGTGGAGATCGACGGCGGCTCGCTCACGACCTATTCGGGCAATTACGATTTCTACGAGCAGCAGCGCGCGCTGGGCGAGGCGCAGCGCCAGGCGCAATTCGAGCGCCAGCAGGCGATGCTCGCCAAAGAGATCAAGTTCATCGAGCGCTTCAAGGCGCGTGCCTCTCACGCCGCGCAGGTCCAGAGCCGCGTGAAGAAGCTGGACAAGATCGAACGGGTGGAACCGCCCCGGCGTCGCGAGGCCATCCAGTTTGAATTCCGTACCCCGCCACGCTCGGGCGATGACGTGGCGAGCTTCAAGAACGTTCACAAGGCCTATGGCAGCCAGCCGATCTATACGGGGCTCGATTTCCGGGTGCGCCGCAAGGAACGCTGGTGCGTCCTGGGCGCCAACGGCGCGGGGAAATCCACGCTCTTGAAGCTGGTGGCCGGCGCGGCCGAGCCGGACCAGGGCACGGTGATCATCGGCGCCAGCGTCAGGATGGGCTATTTCGCCCAGCATTCCATGGACCTGCTGGACGGCGACGATACGGTTTTCGAATCGCTGGACGAGTCATTCCCGCAGGCCGGACAGGGGGCGCTGCGCTCGCTGGCCGGTTGCTTCGGCTTCTCCGGCGACGATATCGAGAAGCCCTGCCGTGTGCTGTCGGGCGGCGAGAAGGCGCGTCTGGTCATGGCCAAGATGCTGTTCGACCCGCCGAATCTCTTGGTTCTCGACGAACCGACGAACCATCTGGACATGGCGACGAAGGAGATGCTGGTCGCGGCGCTCAAGGAATTCGAGGGCACCATGCTGTTCGTGTCGCATGACCGCCGCTTCCTGGCCGCGCTCTCGAACCGCGTGCTGGAACTGACGCCCGACGGCATTCATCAGTTCGGCGGCGGCTACACCGAATATGTCGCGCGGACGGGCCAGGAGGCGCCGGGGCTTCACCCCGGCGGTTAGCCGGGCTCATATGAAGAAGGGGCGGCGCGCCGCTGGTCGCTTAGCCGCGCGCCGCACGTAGCGCAGCTCACGCGGCCTCGACTTTACGCCGCGCGAACGAGGCCCGGCCTCGCGCCCTTACCGCGCACTTCCGCTTCTTCGAACTCGGCGGCGGCAATGGCCCGGTCGAGCGCGGCGCGCAGCGCCTTGGCTGTCTCCAAGGTCATCTCGATCCCCGCCCGCGCGCCGGGATCGAGATCCTGGTTGACGAAATCGAGCGTGATGACGTCGCCCAGCGGCGCGTGGCGCGCGTGGTCATAGGCGATGACGGCGTGCGACAGCGCGAACCATTCGTCGCTACGCTTTGCCATGCCTTCCGCGGCGACGACCTCGATGATGGACGTGCACATGCTCGAGCCTCCTACTTCGCCAGATGCTTGCCGAAGAAAGCGAATATCTTGCTCCACCCGTCCATGGCCTGCTCGGGCCGATAGAGCGGCCGGTGCCAGTAGAAGAATCCGTGGCCGGCGCCGTCGTAGCGGTGGAACTCATAGGTCTTGCCGTGCTTCTTGAGCTCGGCTTCGTGCTGATTGACCTGCTCGGGGCTCGGCGCGCGATCCTCGTTGCCGAAGAGGCCGAGCAGCGGGCAGCTCAAATCCTTCGTCAGGTCGATCGGCGCGACCGGGGTCTTGGCGTTGAGCTCATCCTTGCCCATCACCACGCGGCCGCCCCAAAGCTCGACGCAGGCATCGACATCTTTTCGCTGGCAGGCATAGAGGAAAGCGTGCCGGCCGCCCGAGCACGAGCCGATAAGACCGACCTTGCCGTTGTGATTGGGCTGCGCCCGCATCCATTTCACGGCCGCTTCGGTATCGCCGACCATCTGGGAGTCGGCGATACCCCCCGCGGCGCGAACCTTGGCGGCGACATCGTCGGGATTGGCGTCGCTGCCCCCGCCCTCGCGCTCATAGAGGTTCGCGCAGATCGCGAGATAGCCATGATGGGCGAACCGACGCGTCGTCTCGATGTAGAGCTCGCTCCATCCCGGCAAATGGTGGATCAGCACGACGCCCGGGAAGGGACCGGTACCTGATGGCTTGGCCACATGGGCGGTTATGGGCGTTGCTTTGTCGCCTTTGATGGTCACGTTCTCGCAGGTCATGCCTCGGTAGAATGACATTGATCTTCCCCTCTTGATCTCGCGCCTTCGTCGGGCAGCGTTAGTATTCAGCGATCAGCTGCCGGGCGCAACAAGAGCGGACGTCCGGCGCCCGCCGTTGTCTTTTTTCGCCTTGACAGGCAACCAAAAGGTTGCCTATAGATAGGCAACTGAACAGTTACGTATCGTGAGCATGAACGACGATGCCGTGTTTCGCGCTTTGGCAGATGGAAGCCGCCGGCTTTTGCTGGACCGGCTGCACCGCAAGAACGGCCAGACGCTCGGCGAGCTGTGCGCGGGGCTCGACATGACGCGCCAGGCCGTCGCCAAGCATCTGGCGATTCTCGAGGAGGCCAATCTCGTCGCCGCGAAGCGCCAGGGCCGCGAAAAGCTGCACTTCATCAATCCCGTTCCGATCAACCAGATCGCCGAGCGCTGGATCCGGAAATTCGAGCGCCGCCGCCTGGCCGCGCTGTCCGCATTGAAGAGCAAACTGGAAGGAGAAGGCCATGACTAACGCAGGCAAAAGCCGTTTCGTCTATGTCACCTATATCCGCACCACGCCCGAGCGCTTGTGGTCCGCGCTGACGAGCAAGGAATTCGCGCAGGAATATTGGCGCGGCGCGCAGCCCGAGGCCGAATGGAAGCTCGGCGGATCGTGGAAGCTCATGTTTCCCGACGGAGGGATGGCCGATGCGGGCGAGATCGTCGCCTTCGAGCCCGGCAAGCGCCTGGGCATTCGCTGGCGCAACGAGTGGAAGCCCGAATTCAAGGCGGAGGGCTGGTCGCTCTGCACCATGGAGATCGAAGCCGAGGGCGAAGCCGTCAAGCTGACCGTGACCCACAGCATCGAGCATGAAGGCTCGAAATTCATCGAGGCCGTATCGGGTGGCTGGCCGCAGATCCTCTCGAACCTCAAATCGCTGCTCGAAACCGGCTCGGTCATCTTGGCGCCCAAATATCGAGCGAACTGACCCGGCCTTATTTAAACTGACTAGGGGATATTCGACATGCCCGACATCATGCACAGCCTCAAAATTCAAGCGCCGCCCGAACAGGCCTATGCGGCGATCGCGACCGCCGATGGCATCCGCCATTGGTGGACGCGCGACGCAATGATCGAGCAGAAGGTCGGCGGCGGCGGAGAATTCGGCTTTTTCGGGCGGCGGTTCGTCGCCAAGGTCGAGGTTGAGGCGCTCGAGCCGCCGCGGCGCGTGCGCTGGCAGCTGACCAACGACGCGTGGCCCGGAAAGACGATCGAGTTCGAACTGAGCCCGGAAGGAAAGGGCACGCGGCTTGCCTTCGCGCATTGCGGCTTTGCCCAGGCCGACCAGCGCTACGCCAGCACCACGACCCGTTGGGGTTTTTATCTGATCAGCTTGAAACATTACCTCGAAACCGGAAAGGGGATGCCGAATCCGGACGACATCGATATTTAGGGCTGGAGGCATGGCGCCGCCGCCAGCGGTCCGCCCGGGCTCTATATCACCCGTTCGCGCCGAACACGGTCTTGATCAACGCCGGAACGCGCGCCGCGGGAAAAGGCGCGCCCGTCATCAAGCGGCAAAAGAAGATGGCGCCGAGCAGCGCGAAAGCGGCGAGCTCGGGATCGATGCGAGAGGGGAAGTCGCCCGTGGCGATGCCGCCGGCGATCAGCGCGATGGTCGGCTTGCGCGCCTCGGCCTGAAAATGATGGTGGAACCGCCGCACGGCGCGGTCGCGCTCCGCGCCCTCGATGAGCGCCGGGAGACAGGCCGAGAAAGGCGAATCGGCGACGATTTCGGCGACATGGCGAAGCACGCGCTCGAGCTTCTCGCGCGGCGAGCCGGTCGCGAGCTCGGGGTCGCGCTGTTGCTGAAGCAGTCTGAACGCATCGGCGATCAGCGCGATCTTGTCGGGCCAATGGCGGTAGATCGTCGCCTTGCCGACGCCGGCGCGGCGCGCGGCGGATTCGATGGTGAGCGCGCCATAACCCTTATCGCTCAGCTCTTCGAGCACGGCCTGGAGAATCACCTGCCGCGAGCGCGCGATCCGCGGGTCGGTGCCAGGCTTCGCCCGCGCGCGCTCCTTTCGCGGTTTGGATGGTTGCGAGCGCAGCGCCGCCCGCTTTTCAGCCACCGCCGGCTTTCGCGCTCGAGCCCGGAGCGCGATAGGCGGCCGTGTTGGCCTGGAACAGCTCGACGAGATTTCCCGACGGGTCTTCCAGCAGGATCTGCTTGCCGCCCGTGCCTTGAATCGCGTCGCTGCGAAAGCGGCAGCCCGCCGATTTGAGCGCGGCGATCGTTCCGTCCAAATCCTCGACGATGAGGTGGATGCGGTTCCAGCCGCCGGGCTTTTGCTGTTCGCCAGAAGGCATGGCCGCGCCGCCGCCGACGCCCGGGGACGGCTTCGTGAGATAGAGATGCATGTCGCCGCGCGAGATTTCGGCAAATCCCGGCGCCGGGCGCATCTCGACCTTGAAACCGAGATGCCCGGTGTAAAAGCCGATCGCGGCATCGACGTCGTCGACGATATAGCGAAAGCACGCAGCCATGGTTCCGTCCTCTCCTTGCGCGGGTCCTGCCCTTTAGTGTAATACGTATCCGTATCATAGCGATACGTCAACGTCTCATAGAAATGGGACGCCGCGACGATCGGGGGGGCACGCGCATGGCAAAGACCGCAGCGGTCACGATCTACGGCATCAAGAACTGCGACACGATGAAGAAGGCGCGCGCCTGGCTCGACGGGCACGGCGTCGCCTACGCGTTTCACGATTACAAGACCGAGGGGATCGACCGCGCGCGCCTCGAAAGCTGGGCGCGCGAGCTGGGCTGGGAGAGGCTGCTCAACCGCGCCGGCACGACCTTCCGCAAGCTGCCCGAGAAGGACCGCCAAGGCCTCGACGAGAAGAAGGCGATCGCGCTGATGCTGGCTCAGCCCTCGATGATCAAGCGGCCGGTGCTCGATCTCGGCGGCCGCCGGCTCGTCGGCTTCAAGCCGGCCGAATGCGAGGCCGCCCTGCGCTGAGGCGCGTGATCGCCGCGCGCGTCCCGCGGTCTCGGGACGGCCGGCGGTAAAAGGCGGCGCTATCGCGTCGTCGACGCGCTGGCCAAAAGCTGCTCCGCGCCGTGGTTCGCGGCCCAGCCTGCCGCGTCGCGGCCGGTGTAATCCTGCTTCGCCGGGTCGGCGTGGTTTTGCAACAGGAGCCGGATCGCCGCCAGATTTCCGGTCCGTGCCGCGAGCATGAGCGGGGTTATGCCCTGAAAATTCTGCGCGTCGACCGCGGCGCGCGCCGCGAGCAAGAGGCGCATCACGGCGACGCTGCCGTGCTCGGCCGCCCAATGCAGCGCGGTATAGCCGAGCTTGTCGCGAAGGTTGATCGAGGCGCCGTGTTCGATCAGCGTTTGCGCGACGCGGGCGGAATTGGACAAGGCCGCATAGATGAGGCCGGTGCGTCCGCTCCGGTCGACATCGTCCGGGCTCGCGCCGATCGCGATCAAGGTCGTCACATTGTCCGCGTTCTCGGCGGCCGAGGCGACCGCGACATTCGTACGATCGACTGCGAGCGCGCTGCCGCCAATGATCGGCAAGGTCTTGGGGACCGTCGGCGTGCCGGTCATGGGAGTCGGCGGCGCCATCTGCGCCGACACGGTCGTCGTGCCGGCAAGCACCAGTAAAACAAGCAATAACGCCCCACCCGTCAGGCGAAACATTGCCGCTACCCCCTTTTATTAACCAATTCTTGCACCTCTTGCGGGCCGGTGGCAAGGGAATTGGCGGGCCCCGGATGGGCGAGGCCGAGGGTGCGGCCGACCTTTAGAAGACGGACTTGCAGCCGGGCACGGGCAGTCCTTTGTAGTCGCTGCCGCCCGGGCGGTCCTGATGCAGCGGGTCGGCGCATTTGATCGGCAGAGGCGGCTTTCGCCGGGGCAGAGCGCTGCCGCTCGCCTGGATTTCCGCGGCCTTCTCGGGGGCCGTCCGGGTGGCGCCGGGCTTGGCGGCCGCGCGGGTCTTTGCCGGTTTGGCTTTGCCGGCCGGTTTCGCCTCGCGGGACTGAGCGGCGCTTTCCGCCCGCTTATCCGCGGCGGCCGCGCGTTTGGCGTAGTAATTGACCCGCCCGAGCTCGGTCACGCAATCCTTGTCCGATCTGGCCTTCCGGGCCGCCTCGAGATGGCGTTGGGCTTCGCGCGTGTTGGGCCCGGGCTTCAGGCCGGCGACGAAACGCTGCGCGTCGGGGATTTGCGCGCAGGTGATTTGCCCCGCCGCCATTGCGGGCGCGGCGAAAAGAAGGGCAAGAAGAACCGCAAGTACGACGCGCATCGATATTCTCTCCCGCTCGGGATCGGCGGGCGACCGCGAGACCCGATGGACCCGGCAGGCCATTCCATGAAAATATTGCGGCGAAATTTCGGCGAGATGATCCCTTCCATGGTTTTGCGCGGCGCGACGACCGGCCCTTCCTCGGCGATTCCGCATCCCGGCGGAACGCCTTCGTGAGCGTTTCGGCGGCGCCGCGCCGCGACAATATCCCGCTCGGCATTCTCTATATGGTGCTGTCGACCGTGCTGTTCGCCGGCGTCAACGCCCTCGTCAAATGGGAGGTGGCGATTTACCCCATCGGCGAGGTCGCGTTCTTCCGAACGCTCTTCGCGCTGATCCCGATCTTCCTGCTGGTGCTGCCGCGCCGCGGCCTGGGCGTCTTCGTCACGGACCGCTTCCGCGATCATTTCCGCCGCGCCGTGTCGCAGCTCGGCTCGATGACCTGCATCTTCTTCGCCTTCAAGCTCATGCCGCTGGCCGGCGCGACCGCCATTTCCTTCTCGGCGCCGCTGCTCACGACCCTGCTCTCGATCCTCATCCTCAAGGAGGTGGTCGGCATCCACCGCTGGTCCGCGCTCGTGGTCGGGTTTCTCGGCGTGCTGCTCGTCACCCATCCGGGCACTGGCTCATTCCAATGGGGCGCCGCCTTCGCGCTCGGCAATGCGATCCTCATTTCGACCGTCGCCATCGCGATCCGTCACATGAGCCTCACCGAGTTCGAGCGACACGCTGATCGTCTATCAGATCGTGCTGCTCGTGCCGCTGACCGCTTTGCTCCTGCCTTTCGGCTTCACGGCGCCGTCGACGGCCGATTTCGCGCTGCTCGTCGCTGCCGGGATCTGCAACGGCGTCGCGCAATTCTGGTGGACCAAATCGCTCCATTTGGCGCCGACCTCGGCGGTGACGCCGTTCAACTATCTGTCGCTGATCTGGGCGATGATCGTGGGCTTCCTGGTCTGGGGCGATCTTCCGACCAGCGATCTGATCGCCGGCTCGGCGATCGTGGTCGCGTCCGGGCTCTATCTGTTGTGGCGGGAAACGCTGCGCCGAACCCCGCGCCGGCCGCAGCCGGTTCCATGAGAAGGGTTCAATAGGAGCGCGGCATTCCCAGCACATGCTCGCCGATATAGGCGAGGATGAGATTGGTCGAGATCGGCGCGATCTGGAACAGCCGCGTCTCGCGCCATTTGCGCTCGACATCGTATTCGCGCGCCAAGCCGAAACCCCCATGCGTCTGCAGGCACGCCTCTCCCGCATGCCAGGACGCATCGGCGGCCAGGAGCTTCGCCATATTGGCTTCGGCCCCGCAGGCCTCGCCGGCATCGAACAGCGCTGCGGCCTTCCTCACCATCAGATCGGCGGCCTCGGTTTCGGCGTGGGCGCGCGCCAGCGGAAACTGCACGCCCTGATTCTGCCCGATCGGGCGATCGAAGACGATGCGCGTCTTCGCGTAGTCGCTCGCGGTCCGGATGAACCAGCGCGCATCGCCCAATGCCTCGGAGGCGATGAGAATTCGCTCGGCGTTCATCCCGTCGAGAATATAGCGAAAGCCTTTGCCTTCCTCGCCGACGAGGTTTTCCGCCGGAACGCGAAGCTCATCGAAGAAAAGCTCGGTCGTGGCGTGATTGATCATCGCCGGCAGCGGCCGGATCTCGAGGCCCTTGCCGAGCGAGGACCGGATATCGACGAGAAACACCGAAAGCCCTTCGCTGCGGCGTTTGACGTCTTGTTCGGGCGTCGTGCGCGCCAACAGCAGCAGCAGATCGGAATGAAGCGCGCGCGACGTCCAGACCTTCTGGCCGCGCACGACGTATTCGTCGCCTTGGCGCTCGGCGCGGGTCTTCAATCGCGTCGTGTCGGTGCCGGTCGTGGGCTCGGTGACGCCGAAAGCCTGCAAGCGCAATTCGCCCGACGCGATCTTCGGAAGGTAGCGGCGCTTTTGTTCGAGACTCCCGTGCCGCAGGAGCGTGCCCATGATGTAAAGCTGGGCGTGGCAGGCGGCAGCGTTGCAGCCGGCGGCGTGAATCTCCTCGAGAATGACGCTCGCCGCGCGCAAGGGCAGGCCGGCGCCGCCATATTCCTCGGGGATGAGCGCGGCGAGATAGCCGGCCTTGGTGAGCGCCGCGACGTAAGCGTCGGGATATTCTTGACGGGCGTCGAGATCGCGCCAGTAAGCGCCCGGAAAATCCGCGCAGATCCGGCGGACGCCGGCCCGGATCTCGGGATGATCCTCGCCGAGGGCGATTGCAGCGGCCACCGCTCAGCGGCCTCTGAATTGGGCTTTGCGCTTCTCGTTGAAGGCGCTGATCCCTTCGCGGCGATCCTCGGTCGGCACGAGCCGGTTGTAGCATTCGATCTCGATGCGCATCCCGGCTTCGAGGCTCACCCCGAGCCCGCCATGGATGGCGCGCCGCGCTTCGCGCACCGCGAGCGGCGCGTTGCCGGCGATCAGCGCGGCGGTCGCGAGCGCCTCCGGCATCAGGGTATCGGCCTCGCACAGCGCGTTGACGATGCCCCAGCGCAGCGCGTCCTCGGCGCCGAACGGTTTGCCGGTGAGAATGATCTCCTTGGCGCGCCTTTCGCCCGCGGCGCGCGCCAAGGTCTGCGTGCCGCCGGCTCCGGGCATGATGCCGAGCGTGACCTCGGTGAGCGCAAACCGCGCCTCCTTGACGGCATAGGCGAAATCGCAGGCGAGCACCATCTCGAGTCCGCCGGCGAAGGCATGACCGTTGACCGCGGCGATCACGGGCACCGGGCAATCGAGGAGCGCCGCATATTGTCGCTCGATGATCGCGTGCTGCGCCATCCATTGCGCATCGGTCATGCCGTTGCGCTCTTTCAGATCCGCGCCTGCGCAAAAAGCGCGGTTGCCAGCGCCGGTGAGGACGACGCAGCGGGGCGCGGCCGTGCCGGCGCCGAGCTCGCCCCACAGCGCGCCGAGCTCGCGCATCATCGCCGTGTTGAACGCGTTGGCGGATCGGGGCCGATTGAGGGTCACGCGCAGCACATGCGGCTGCGGCTCGTCGGTGAGGATGGTCTCGAAGCGCCCGGTCACGCCTGCCCGCTCCCTGCTGCGTCGCGCGGTACGCTATTACGCGCGCCCGACATCGTCAACGCCGTGCGGCGCGGCCGGAAATATCAGAGTTGAATGGCCTTCAGCGGGCTCATCGCCGCCAGCACCTGTTGCCAGATCGCCAGCGCCAGGTCGTCGCCGATCTCCTGCGCGCGCTCGGCGCGGCTTTGCGCGAGGCTCAGCGCGTCGAAGCCATATTTCATCGACAAGTCGTGCGCGATGCGCCGGACTTCGCCGTCATCATAAAGTTTCGTGCTCACGGTCTCTCCTCGCGGACTCAAGCGGCAACGGGCGTATCGAGAATGAGGCATTCGGTCTGGTGGCGGTGCCACTCCGCCGTTTCGAGCTCGGTCGCCGGCCGCGCGGCGAAGCGCCGTGGCGCTGCGACCACGCCCAGCAAGTTGCGCGCTTGCGCGAGATCGAGGGTCAGCGCGACCGCTTCGCCGGCATCTCTGGCGCGCACCACGGCCGCCGGACGGCCATCGCAAGTCACCAAGAAGATCCGCATAACGTCTCCGTCATCGATCAGGCTCGATGACGAGAACATTAAAGGTCTCTCAATAAAAATCAACGGGGAACGCAATGTTTACTATAAAATACTACGATTCATGCCCGATTGGATCGTTAATTCAAAAGATTAATTAATATTACTTTGGATTTGAGCAAAATTTTATCAAGAGCATGTGCGCGACCTCGCATCGGCGGCGTCATTCCGGCGCGTGGGCCGCGATCGCGCGCGCCGCCTGCCGACGCCATTCCTCGACCGGCATGAAGCCGGGAAGGGTGCGGCAGAACGCCTCGGTGCGGCGGCGGACCTCGTCCTCGGGCAAGTCGAAATCCATCTCCTCGCGGATCGGCTGGTGCACGTACCAGGGCGTATCGGTATAGACCTCGATCCGGTTGCCCTCGGGGTCCCGGAAATAGACCGACCAGGCATGGCCGTGGCAGATCGGGTGGATGTCGCTCGCCCGCTCGCCGCCGCGGATGCGGCGATAGAAGCGCAACACCTCGGCCAGGGATTCGACCCGGAAGGACAACTGATTGATGACCTTGTCGGGCAGGCCGGGCGGCCTTCCGGCGACCAGCACGAGTTGATGGTGCTCGCGCGGATTACGGCTGAAGAAGACCATCTCGGCGCCGTGCAAGGGGCCGCGATCGGTGATCGGGAAACCCATCACGACATGATAGAAATCGGCCATCTTCTCGAGATCGGTGACGTAGATGCCGACATGGCTAAATTGCAGGTCGAAGGCTTGGGGCATTGAACGGCACTCCCGCGGATGCGAAGCCGCGGCTAACGGTAGCGTATCGGATGACGCGCCGAAAGAGCGTGGCTCGCTCTGGTAATGCGCGCGCCTTTCGGACACACTGGGGCGGCAACGGGCGCCGGGCTTGGCTGCGCCAAGTCCGGTCAACCCGTGCACGTGCGGGCGCTTTGCGCCGCCAGGGAGGATCGACGCGCCCATGTTTACGGAGCTTCTGCTCAACGCGATCGCGTCCGGGATCCTGCTTGGCGGCTTTTATGCCGCGGTGACGGTCGGCCTCGAGATCGCCTTCGGCATGCTCGATATCGGGAATCTCGCTCATCCCGCCTTCGTCATTCTCGGCTCTTTTTGTGCTTATATCTTCAATCAACGGCTTGGCTTCGATCCGATTCTGGCGTCGATCCTGATGACGCCGGTCTTTTTCGTCTTGGGTGCGGCCATCTACCAGATCTACTTCCTCGCCTTCGAGCGCCGCGGCGAGGAAGGCCTGCGCGGGCTGGCCTTCTTTTTCGGCATTCTCTTCATCACCGAAGTCGCGCTGATTCTGGGCTTCGGCGTCGATTACCGCTTCGTCGAGGCGCCCTATATCGGGCCGAGCTTACATGCGGGCGATGTCGATTTCGCGCTGCGCACCCTCATTCCCTTCGTCATCTCGCTCGCGATGGTGGGCGGCTTGCAGATCTTCATGACGAAGACCTATATCGGCCGGGCGATCCTCGCCGTCTCGCAAGACAGCATCGCGCTGCGGCTGATGTCGGTGCGGCCCTACCGGGTGAAACTCATCGCCTTCGGCATTTCGATCGCGACCGCGTCGATCGCGGGCGCGCTGCTCATCATCATTCAGCCGGTCGAGCCTTCGATCGGCCGCGACTATATCGGCCGCGTCTTTGCGATCGTCGTCCTGGGCGGCATGGGCAGCTTCCCCGGCATGGTACTGGCGGCGGTGCTGCTCGGGGTGGCGGAAAGCTTGACCGCCACCTTCTACGGACCGTCCTGGTCGCCCGCAGTCGCCTTCGGCCTGCTGTTGCTGACGCTTGCTTTCCGGCCTGCGGGCATTTTGGGGCGCAAAGCGTGAAGCACCTTCATTTTTGGCTTGCGACCGCGCTTTGCGTCATTCTCGTTTTCGCGGCGTCGCGCTTCGTCACCAACGACTATTTCTTTTTCGCCGGCTATGTCGTGCTGCAATACATCGTTCTGGCGACGGCCTGGAACATCCTCGGCGGATATACCGGCTATATCAATTTCGGCACCTCGGGCTTTTTCGCGATCGGCGCCTATTCGTCGGTGGTCTTGCACAAGCTGTGGGGACCGCCGATCCCCCTGCTGATCGTCGTCGGCGGCGTGCTCTCGGGCGCGGTCGGCCTCGCCATGGGCGGCCTGACCCTGCGCTTGAAGGGCGTGTTCTTCGCGATCGGCACTCTGGCGCTGGCGATCGTGGTGCAGACCTTCATCACCAATTGGGATTTCGTCGGCGGCTCGCGCGGCGTTTACATCATCCGGCCGGCGAGCATGCCGTTTCTCGGCACCTACATTCATTACCTCTTCCTGGTCATGCTGGTGCTCGCCGGTTTCGCGCTCGCGGTCGCGCGCAGCGTCGAGCGCTCGACCTTGGGATACGGTCTCGCCGCCATCCGCGATGACGAGCAGGCGGCCGAGGCCTCGGGCGTTCCGACCCTGAAGCTGAAGCTGGTCTCGACCACGATCTCGGGTGCGCTGATGGGCATGGCCGGCGCGCCCCTGCCTTATTATGTCACCTATCTCGATCCTTCCTCTGGGTTCAACCTCGCCTACGCCGTCAACGCGATCGCCATGCCTTTGATCGGCGGAACGACCAGTTGGATCGGGCCGCTTCTGGGGGCGATCTTCCTTGGAACCGTCCAGCAGGCCGCGACGGTGACGATCTCGTCATCGCTCAATCTGCTCTTTGTCGGCGTGCTCCTCGTCTTCTTCGTGGTCATCGCGCCGCATGGTCTCATGGGCTGGTTCCGGCCGCGGCGCCTGCGCAAGGAGGCGTGATGGCGGACGCGCTCTTGACGGTGCGGGGACTCGGCAAGCGCTTCGGCGGCTTCGTCGCCTTGGACGGGATCGAGCTCGATGTGCGCGCGGGCGAGCGCGTTGGGCTCATCGGTCCCAACGGTTCGGGCAAGAGCACCTTGGTCAATTGCCTTTCCGGCATCCTGCGCAACGAGGATGGAAATGTGCGCTTCGACGGCGCTTCGCTCGATGGGTTGCCGGCCTATCGCCGCACGCGGCTGGGGATCGCGCGCAGCTTCCAGCTCCCGAAGCCTTTCGCCAGTCTGAGCGTCGCCGAGAATCTGCGCATCCCGCTGCTCTATACCGTCAACGGGCGCCAAGGCGTTCATCTCGGCGAGCGGGACATCGCCGCGCGTTGCGATGCGCTGTTGCAGATGGTCTCGCTTCAGGGCAAGGCGCGGGCGCGGCCGCGCGACCTGACCCAGATCGAGATGCGCAAGCTCGAGCTTGCCCGTGCCGTGGCCGCCGCGCCCAAGCTCCTCATCGCCGACGAGGCGATGGCCGGCCTCTCCCATTCCGAGGTCGACGACATCATCGCGCTGCTTTTGAAGCTCAACGAGAGCGGCATCGCCGTCATCCTGATCGAGCACATCATGCGCGCCGTGATGCGCTTTTCCGAGCGTCTCGTCGTGCTGGTCGCGGGCCGCAAGATCGCCGACGGCCTGCCGGAAGACGTCGTGCGCAACCCCGAGGTCGAGAGGGCCTATCTTGGCGAGTAGCCTTTCGCTCAGCGGCGTCCACGCGGCCTATGGCGCAGTGCGGGTCCTCGAAGACGTATCGATCGAAGTCGGGGCCGGGCAGACCGTGGCGCTCCTCGGCACCAACGGCAATGGCAAGAGCACGCTCATGAAGTGCATCATGGGCTTGCTGCGTCCGACCGCGGGCAAGATCGCGGCGGAGATCGACGGCAAGACGCATGATCTGATGAAAATGAGCACCGAGGAGATCGTCGAGCTCGGCATCGCCATGGTGCCCGAGGGCCGGCGGCTCTTCCCCAAGCTCACGGTCGAGGAGAACCTTCATCTCGGCGCCTTCCGCCGGGTCGCGCGGGAAAGCCTTCAGCGCAATCTCGCGCACAGTTTTGAGGCCTTTCCGGTGCTGCAAGAACGGCGCCGGCAATTGGCCGGGAGCTTGAGCGGCGGCGAGCAGCAGATGCTGGCTCTGGCGCGCGCCTTGATGTCGGCGCCACGCATTCTTCTGGTCGACGAGCCCTCGGTCGGCTTGGCGCCGCTGCTGGTGCGCCGCGTCATCGACAAGATCAAGGAGTTGCAGCGCGACTATCAGCTGACCGTTTTGATGGCCGAGCAGAATTTCACCCAGGCCATCCGCATCGCCGATAGCGGCTACGTCATCGTCCACGGCAAGATCGCGTTTGCCGGAAAATCGGCCGAAGAACTCAACAACAACGATCTGATCCGAAAATTTTATCTGGGGCTTTAGCCGAAGGTCCTTCACCGCCTGCTTGGATCACGATTTGGTGGGAGCTGCCCTCGGTAGATTGCATCGCTTGGCCGGCGGTGACACCATTGCGAATACAAAGAACAGGCGCGGAGGAACGTCCATGAAAAAGCTCTATCTTGGTGTGGCCGCCACGTTGCTGCTTGCGGTCTCAGGTCATGCCCAGCAGCCTCCGGCGCAGCCGAACGACATGAGCTTTTTCGTCACGAGCGGGGTCGGCCGCAGCGCCGATCTTGGCGGGCTTTCCGGTGCGGACCAACTGTGCCAAAGCCTCGCGCAAGCGGTCGGCGCCGGCGCGAAAAGCTGGCACGCCTATCTTTCGACGCAAGGCCCCGGCGCGGTGAACGCGCGCGATCGGATAGGCGAGGGGCCGTGGAAGAATTCGAAAGGCGTGGTGATCGCCAGCAATCTTTCCGAGCTGCACGGCAACAACAACCTGACGAAGCAGACCGCGCTGACCGAGAAAGGCGCCATCGTCAGCGGTGTCGGTGATGATCCCGTCACGCATGACGTTCTCACCGGCTCGCAGCAGGACGGAACCGCATTCACCGGCAATGAGGACCGCACCTGCGGCAACTGGACGAAGAGCGGTACAGACGGATCGGCGATGCTGGGGCATTCCGATCGCACGGGTCTGCGCGACGATCCACCGTCGCATTCGTGGAACTCGTCGCATCCCTCGCGCGGCTGCTCGGTCGATGGCTTGCGCAGCACCGGCGGCGCCGGCCGGCTCTACTGCTTTGCCTCGCAATAGGGGGGCGCTTACGCTCGCGTAATCGCCATCGGACGTCTTCTGCCGCTTCTTTGCGCGCAGCACAGCCTCGCCGAGGAGAAAGACGCTGCTCGCTGTCGGTGGCGCGCCGCGCCGGGCTTGACCAGCGATGCCGCCCATCCCACATAGGAAAAGCAGTACGCAATCGGCGTTCGATCCTGGCTAAGCGACGGATTCAATTCTGAAAAAAGGAAAACTGCGAAACGAAGCGAGCGTTAGGGGGCGGCGAGGCGAGAGACGCAAGATGTTGGGCTGCCGTTCAGGTTTTGAGGAATCCCTCGATGGTCGCGACCGTGCCATCGGCTCGGTGCTTCTCGAAATCCTCGGCGATCTGCGCGTAGAGCTTGGCCGCGCCGGCGAGCATCTGCGAGGCGCCCGGATCGGCGGCGAGGAATTTCGAAATCTCTTCCATCTCGGCGACCCAGCGATAGGCCTTGGGGTACATGCGCGGCATCTGGCGCGCGGAATAACCCAAAAGTTCGGGCAGGCTGTCGGCGAGCGCGTCCTTGACGACGGGCGCGACGCGATTGCGCATGGCGCCCAGCATCATGGCGGCGCCAATCGCCTGCGAGCCTTTGGTGAGGCAGGCATAGCCCATCTTGACGGCCGAGGCCTCGCCGATCCCGCCCTCGACGATCCGCATGTCGAGGCCGAAATCCTTGAGCGCCAAAGCGCGCCGCGCGCCCTCGCCCGACGCATAAAGACGCGGACTCGCCGCGCCGTCCTTGGGCGGCGGGGCCCCCAGAATACCGATATCGGCGAAGGCGCAGCCCGTGGGCGCGATCACGGCGGCGATGTCGCGCACGGTCGCGGGCGCGACCGCGTTGCAATCGGCGAAGACGGGCTTGCGCTCGAGCGCGGTGAGCGCCGGCGCCAGACGCTGCGCCAGTCCCTTGGCCTCGCCGGGCGGCATGACCGAGAGGACGAAATCCGCGTTCTCGACGAGTTTCGCATCGTCTTCGACGGCGATCAGTCCCGCGGCCTGGGCGCGCGCGACGGTGGCCTGGCTGCGCCCTTTGAGCGCCGTGCGCACGGTCGCGCCGCGCAGCCGCAGGCGCTGGCCGATGGCGGCGCCCATCTCGCCGGCGGCAATCACCACGATCGTCGGTGCCATCGCGAACCTCGCTTCCGTTGTTCGGCAAAGCCTAGCAGTCGCACCGCGGACGCGCCATATTGACGGGAACCTTAGCGAGGAGACTTGGCATGTGGTCGCTCATGTCCCGCAAGAAGCTCGAACTGCCCAGCCGCGACGAGGCGCTGCCCGGACGGGCGCAGAAGATGCGCGTGCCCGAGCGCCATTTCGTGAACGGCAACCGGCTCGAGCCGCCTTTTCCGGACGGGCTCGAGAGCGCGATCTTCGCCATGGGCTGTTTCTGGGGCGCCGAGCGCTGCTTCTGGCAATTGCCCGGCGTCTATACGACGGCGGTCGGCTATGCCGGGGGCTACACCCCCAACCCGGCCTATGAAGAGGTCTGCTCCGGCCGCACCGGCCATACCGAGGTCGTGCTCGTCGTCTACGATCCGAAGAAGGTGAGCTTCGAGACGCTGCTCAAGACATTCTGGGAAAGCCACGACCCGACCCAGGGCATGCGCCAGGGCAACGATGTCGGCACGCAATACCGCTCGGCGATCTATTGCTCGACCCCGGCGCAGAAGAAGGCCGCCGAGGCGTCGCGCCAGGCTTACGAACCGGCCTTGAAGGCCAAAGGTTATAACGCGATCACGACCGAGATCGCCGACGCGCCGGCCTTCTATTACGCCGAAGACTACCATCAACAATATCTGGCGAAGAATCCGGGCGGCTATTGCGGCTTGGGCGGCACGGGCGTGACCTGCCCGGGAAGCTGAGGCGCTACGCCACCACCTTTTCGGCCCTGAGCTTTTCGATCGCGGCCGCGTCATAGCCGAGGTTTTTCAAGACCTCATCCGTATGCTGGCCGTGCTCGGGGGTCGGGGTGCGGATCTCGGACGGCGTGCGGCTCAAGATCATCGCCTGGTTCAAGAGCTCTTGATGGCCCAATTTCGGATGCTCGATCGGCACGGCCATCTTCAGATGCTTGACCTGCGGGTCGGCGAAGACCTCGTCCATCTTGTAGATCGGGCCGCAAGGCACGCCCGCCGCGTTCAACGCCTCGACCCATTCCGCCGAGGTTCGCGTCGCGCAGATCTCGTCGATGATCGCGTTGAGCTTGTCGCGATTCTGGCGCCGCGCCTTGGGCGTCGCGAATTCCGGGTCGGTTGCGAGTTGCGGCGCGCCCATGGCGTTGCACATGCGCGCATAGATCTCGTTGACCGCCGCCGAGATGTTGATGTGGCCGTCCTTGGTGCGATAGACGTTGGTCGGGATGTTGGTCGGGTGGTTGTTGCCGGCCTGGCCCGGCACTTCCTTGGCGATGAGCCAGCGCGCGGCCTGGAAATCGAGCATCGCGATTTGCGCTGCTAGCAGCGAGGATTGGACCCATTGGCCTTCGCCCGATTCCTCGCGCTCCAAGAGCGCGATGAGGATACCTTGCGCCGCGAAGATGCCGGCGCAGAGATCGGCGATCGGAATGCCGGCGCGCACCGGGCCCTGACCCGGAATGCCGGTGATCGACATCAGCCCGCCCATGCCCTGCGCGATCTGGTCGAAGCCCGGCCGGTCGCGATAGGGCCCGTCTTGGCCGAAGCCCGAGATGCTGGCATAGACGAGGCGCGGGTTGACGGGTTTCAAACTCTCGTAATCGATGCCGAGGCGGAACTTCACGTCGGGCCGGTAATTCTCGACCAGTACATCGGCGTCGGCGACGAGCTGCTTCAGGATCGCGACGCCCGCCGCTTGTTTCAAATCGAGCGTGATGCTGCGCTTGTTGCGATGAAGATTCTGAAAATCGGGTCCGTTGCGCTCGGCGGTGAAGCCGTCCGGCCCGGGCGTTTCGACCTTGATGCAATCGGCGCCCCAATCGGCGAGCTGACGCACGCATGTGGGGCCGGCGCGCACGCGCGTCAGATCGATCACCTTGAAGCGGGAGAGCGGAAGCTTGCTCATGCGCCGTGCTCCGTTTTGGGTATGGTCAGGCAGAGGAGATTGGCGGCCAGCACCGAGGCCGCGAGGAAATAGAACACCGAGATCAGACCGAAGCGGTCGGCGAGAAGGCCGCCGACGATCGGCGCGGTCGCCGACATCACCGCCTGCACGGTGAACATGGCGCTGGTCATCGAGGCGACCAAAGCGGGCGGCGAGCGGTCCATCTGCCAGGATTGGATCACCGGCCGCGTCGCATACATGAAGAAGCCCAGGATCGAGACGCAGACGACATAGATCACCGGATCGCGCACGAAAGTGAGCGCGATGACGACCACGGTCGTGCTGCCCATCCCCGCGAGCACGATCGGGCGCCGTCCGATGCGGTCGGAGAGGATACCGGCGAAGGGCGTCGCGACCATGCCGCCGAGCTGCAGCGCCATCATCGCAAGCCCCATGGCGAAGGGGCTCAGGCCCAGATCATGCGAGAGATAGAGCGGCAGGAAAGCCAAGAGCCCGGTCTGGGTCAAAGTGCGGCAGCCCGCCATGAGAAAAAAGCTCCATTGCGCGGGCGAGCGCAGCAGCAGGGCAAGGCCCGACCAATATTCTTTGGCTCCGGGCCGGCGCGGCATGCCGGCGTCGCGATCGCCGCGGCCGAGAAAGAGCCCCAGCGCGATGGCGCAGACGACGCAAGCGAAGGCGTTGATCTCGGCGGTGTGCTGCCACGAAAGGCTCAGCAGCATCCAGCCTGCCGCCACGGGTCCGGCGGCGTCGCCGAGATTGGCGAAGAGCGAATGGACCGACATCGAATAACCCCGGTTTCTCGGCAGGCGAATCGAGAGCCAGGAAATCGCGGCCGGGTGCCACATCACATTGGCGACGCCGAGGAGCCCGAGACACAGGCACAAAGCCGCGAATCCGGTGACGATGCCGAGCGCCGCGAGCGAGACGGTGCAGAGCAGCAGCGACGCGATCTGGATCGCGATCCGGCGCCCGGTCAAATCGACCAGAATCCCGCTCGGGAGGTTGGCGATGACCGAGCCGATGAACAGCGAGGTCACGAGGAACCCGGTTTCGGTGTAGTTCAGGCCGAGACCACGGCTGAGCGACGGTAAAAGCAGGTAGAATGTCGCGACCACCCAATGGGTCGACCCATGGGCCAGGCTGACGAGCATGATCGGCAGCTGCGTTTTCAGCGAGCGGAGCGGAAGATCGACGACTTGCGCCGTGGCGTCTGCACTCATGGCGGCGAGCATAGACGAGAGCCGCGCCGCGCCCAAGCCTGCCGGACCGGCGTCGCGCCGCGGGACACAGCGGATGCTCCGCAGCGATCCGATCGTCGGTCTTAGCGACTTACCCGGGGGATTTCGTTTCGCATCGCAACCGCGCGCGGAAGGGCGGAAGACGGGTCGCGACGAACGACGAAACGCGTGTTAAGATAACTGAAAATTGTGCGCGGCAAACTCTAACGGGGGGATTAACCTTTTCCTGTCATGGTTGTATCTATCCCGTTTAGCGAGTCTCGGACTCAAACGGCGCTCGCCATCGGCCAAGGTTCGTTTAGGATTTTTTTCGCCCGGCGTGGGAGAGACGCGTTGTAATGGACTTTCATCAGTTCATTCTCGAACACGGCATCTTGTCGTATCTGGTGACGTTCGCGTGGACCTTCTTCGAGGGCGAAACCTTCGTCATCTTCGCGGGCTTCGCCGCGTCCCAGGGCTTGCTCGCCTGGCCCCTGCTGATAATTGCCGCCGCGCTCGGCAGCTTCGCCGGCGATCAGACTTATTTCTGGATCGGCCGCCATTTCGGCGTCCGGCTCTTGGCGCGACAGCCGCTGTGGCGCGAGCGCGTCGACCGGGCACTGGCTTGGCTCGACCGTTACGATGCCGGCTTCATCCTCACTTTCCGCTTCATCTATGGCGTGCGCAATTTCTCGTCCTTTGCGCTGGGCATCAGCCGGGTCCATTGGCGCCGCTTCATGATTCTCAATTTCATCGCGGCCGTTTTGTGGGCGGCGCTCTTCGTCGCCGCCGGCTATGTCTTCGGCCACGCGCTTGGGCACATGGTCGGCGAAATCGCCCAGCGCTTCAGCCAATCGCTGCTCATCATCTTCGCCATCGTTCTGATCGTCGGCCACTTCGCCCATCGCCTGCACCGGCGGCACCGGCGCAAATCGGCGCCGGCTCATCATCGGCCGCTTCATCCGTCGCCCGCACCGGTCGCGACGGCGAAAATTGCCGCCGGCCGCACGCCCCCCAGCGCGAAGCGAGGCTCATGATCAGGTCGGGAATTGCGGCTTTCATCATGCTGGGCGCCATCGCCACCGCGAATGCCGCGCCCCAATGTTACAAGGCCAGCGAGATCGAGGCCGATCAGGCCGTGCGCTATCAGGCGAAGTTGATGGTGTTGAGCGATTCCTGCCGCAGCAATTCCTATAGCGAGTTCGTTCATCGCAATGCGGCGGTCATTTCGGCCTATCAGCATCAGCTGATCGACTATTTCCGCCGGATCAACGGCCGTCGGCCCGAAGACGCCTTCGACCGCTTCCTCACGCGCATCGCCAATCAGGTCGCCCTTACCACGGGGCAGGAGCCGCTCGACAAGCTTTGCGGCAACGCAGCCGATTTCCTGGCCCGGGCGGTTAAGTTTGGCAAAGAGGAGTTTCGCCACTTTGTCGCGAGCCAAGCGGCCGAGGAGCGCAAATCCTATCCAAACTGCGCGGACTGAACGCAGCCTATCATGGACGTGCGCCGGTGAACCGGTGCGGCAGGTCCGAAAAGATCGATTTTCCTAGAGCGGCGCCGCGCGCCAACGTTCGGCGCGCATTGCCGAAGCGGTCAGCCGGCGTGCCAGGTTCTCGGGCGTGAGGCTGCGCAAGCCGAAGGCGTAATGCGGGGTGATGCTGGCGGCGACGAGCGCAAGCTTCGCGACATCGGCCGCCACCAGCGCCGAGCCGAGACAGCGAACCGTGTCCAATTTCGTGACCATCATACGTCGCGTGCCGAGCTGAGAGGCGGCCAAGGCTTGGGCGGCGGCCTCGTCGTTTCCCGCATCGGCGGGCAGCACGAGCATTCCCTGCGCGCAGGCCGCGTCGAGGAAGCTTCCGATACGCTTGGTGCTGGCGGCGTCGGCCGGTTCGAATCTCCCGCCATCGATGATCACCATGCGCCCATCGGCGGTGGCGACGGTTGAGCGCAGCGAGGCCAGGTCCGACGCGACCGCCAAGGGCAGGTCGAGAACCTCGAGTTGTTCCTCGAGTTGCGCGGTTTCGCCGCCGCGCGTCTCGGTTGCAACGACCAGGATTTGCCGCTCGTCAAAGCGTGCCGCGAGCTTGGCCGCGAGGGTGCTGACGCCGGCGCCGGGCAAGCCATAGAGCAGTATCGGCGCCTGCAGGGTCTCTTCGACCGGCAAAAAATTGAAATGCGCGGCAAGCGCAATCGCGAGGCGGTCGACCGGGCGCGGCGCATGCGCCGGCGCCATCGCAAAGCCGATAAGCCGCTCGATCAAGCTCGCCGGCAGGGCGTGGCTACGAAACACCTCGGTGAGGATTCCGCGCTCATCGCTTGGCCATTCGCGGGTCGGCGCGCCGGGATCACTCGCCGCGCGCGCGGTTTGCGGCTGGGGATCGATGCCGCCCGCGCTAGCCTGAGCGACCCGAGGGCTCAACGGGTCGGCGAGCCGGAACGAAGGGCGATGAAACGCCATAAACGACCTCCTGATGAAGAGGCCAAGTGTCGGCGCAAAGCCTTAACAATTGATGGCCGCGACCGATGCTTCGCGCTATCGTCCGGCGAATTGTCGCGCATCGAGGCCATGTTGTCGGCTCATTGATCTGCGCAACACGATATTTCAACGGGAGCACACAATGTTCGGGGGACTGAACGGAAAATCGATCGCAGCCGCCGCGGTCGGTGTCTTCGCGGCGCTCGTCGCGCCCGCGGCAATGGCGGCAGAGCCGATCAAGCTCGGCTTCAGCATGTCATTGACGGGGTCGCTGGCGAATACGGGTCGCGTCGCCCTCGCCGCGCAAAAGCTGTGGGAGAGCGATGTCAACGCGGCGGGCGGCTTGCTCGGCCGACCGGTGCAGCTCGTCTATTACGACGATCAAAGCAGCCCCGCCAACGTCCCCGCGATCTACACGAAGCTCCTCGACATCGACAAGGTCGATCTCGTCGTCAGCCCTTATTCGACGGTGCAGACCGCGCCCGCCATGGCCACGGTGATGGAGCACGGCAAAGTCATCGTCGGATTGTCCGCGATCAACATCAACAGCAATTTCCATTACGGAAAATATTTTTCGATGACGAATGCCGGGCCGCATCCGGAAGACGTTTTTTCCGAAGGATTCTTGGCGGTGGCGATGCAGCAGAAGCCCAAGCCGACGACGATCGCGCTTCTCGGCGCCGACATTGAGTTTTCGCAAGGCGTTCTGGCCGCGACGCGAAAAAACGCCGCCGCCGCGGGCCTGAAGGTCGTCTACGACAAGGCCTATCCGCCTTCGACGGCGGATTACGGTCCCATCATACGCGCGATTCAGGCGGCCAATCCGGACATCGTGTATCTCGCCTCCTATCCTCAGGATTCGGTCGGCATCCTGCGCGCCGTCAATGAGATCGGCTACAAGCCGAAGATGTTCGGCGGCGCGACGGTGGGGTTGAACAACGTCTCGATCAAGATGCAGCTTGGGCCGTTGCTCAACGGCGTCGTCGGCTACGAGAATTGGATTCCTGTTGCCACCTTGATGTTCCCGGGCATCGAAAGCGTGCTCAAACGCTACCAGGCCGAGGCCAAGCAAGAGGGCCTCGATCCGCTCGGCTACAGCATGGTGCCGACGGCCTATGCGCAGGTGCAGGTCTTGGGCGAGGCCGTGAAGGCCACGGAAAGCCTCGATCAGGACAAGATCGCCGCTTACCTGCACAGTCACACGATCAAGACGGTCTGGGGCGACATGACCTTCGGTCCCGAAGGCGAATGGAACGAAGGGCGCCTCTTGGTCGTGCAATATCACGACATCACCGCGAAATCGATCGACCAATTCACGGATCCGGCGCACATGACCGTGCTGGCGCCGGCAAAATACGAATCCGGCCGTCTGATCTATCCGTTCGCGGCGGCTCTGAAATGAGGCCCGTCGGGCGATAGCGCGCCACTCGTATCTCAAGAAGCTTGATGGTCGCTGGAAATGCGCCGATCATCGCGATCGGCGTCCTGCTGACTGGGCGTCGCGTGACAAACGGTTTGGCTGCGATGCGATGAAGCGGCCGTTGCATTCTCTCCCGCGGATGGCGGCATGGTGCTAGGCGGGCTCGGCGCCTTCGTTTCGGTTGTCGTGATCGACGTTGTCCTCGCCGGCGACAACGCGATCGTCGTCGGGATGGCGGCATCGGGATTCGAGCCGCGGCGCCGCCGTCAGATCATTCTGTGGGGAATTCTCGCCGCCACCGTGCTGCGTATCGCGCTGGCGAGCGTCGTGATCGAGCTGCTCGCCATCATCGGGCTGACGCTCGCGGGCGGATTCTTGCTGCTTTGGGTTGCGTGGAAATTCTATCGCGATCTCGTCTCCGGCGAGGTTTCGGGCGGGAAGGCAGAGTCGCCCAAACCGGCCGGGAAACCCAAGAGCTTCCCCCAAGCCGTGATCCAGGTCGTGCTGGCCGATCTGTCGATGTCGCTCGACAACGTGCTCGCGGTCGCGGGCACGGCGCGCGACCATTTCTGGGTGCTGGTCAGCGGCCTCGCCTTGTCGGTTGCGCTGATGGGCGTGGCGTCGGAGCTGATGGCGCGGCTGATCGCGCGGCACCGCTGGGTCGCCTGGATCGGCCTCTTGATCGTGACCTTCGTTGCGCTGCGGATGATCTACGAAGGCTGGGCGGAGGTGGAGGCCTGGCTCTCGCTTGCCCTCGGGCTGTCGAGGAATTGGGTGTTGTAAAGTTCGCTGAAGATCCCGCCCTTGCGCATCAATTCGGCGAAGCTGCCGCGTTCCGCGATTCTGCCTTCGCGCAGGACGAGGATGAGATCGGCACTGCGCACGGTCGATAGGCGATGGGCGATGATGAAGGTGGTGCGGCCCTGGGCGAGCCGTCCGATCCCTTCCATCACCATGGCTTCGGTCTCGACGTCGAGCGCCGAGGTCGGCTCGTCGAGAATGAGGATCGGCGCGTTGCGCAGGATCGCGCGCGCGATCGTGAGGCGCTGCTTTTCGCCCTCCGACAAGGTCGCGGTGTCGCCCAGCACCGTGTCGTAACCCTGGGGCAGGGATTCGACGAGCGCGTCGATGCGCGCGAGCCGGGCGGCTTCCTCGATCTCGGCGTCGCTCGCATCGGGCCGGCCATAGGCGATGTTGTCGCGCACCGACATCGGGAAGACCAAGGGCGGCTGCAGCACCATGGCGATTTGCTGGCGCAACGATTTGAGACGGTAGTCGCGCGCGTCGACGCCGTCGATGAGGACCGTGCCCGCGCTTGGATCGAAGAAGCGCGGCAAGAGCCCCATCATGGTCGACTTACCGGCGCCGGTCGCGCCGACCAGCGCCACCTTCGCGCCCGGCTGCACTTCGAGGTCGATGTCGTTGAGTACCGGCATCTCTTCGCGGTAGCGGAAGGCGACGTGCCGCCAGGCGATCGCGCCGGTGGCGCCTTCGGAGGGAAAGTTCCGCGTGCCGTCCTTCAGATCCGGCTCGGTGTCGAGCACCTCGAAGCAGCGCCGCGCGCCGATCCGCGCGCCGGCGATCAGGCCCCAGCTTTGCGTGATCTGGTTCACCGGGTTGTAAAGCTGGGCGAGGTAGGAGATGAAGACGATGAGTTCGCCGAGCGAAAGGCTCCCGCTTAACACCGAACGCGCGCCGACATAGACGACGAGCGCCGTGCCCGCCGCGATCAGCGCGTTGACCATGCCGGAATAGAGCGTCTGCCAGCTGTAGAGCCGCAAGGTCGCGCCGAGGCTGGCGCGGCTCGCGCCCATGAAGCGGCGGTATTCCTCCTCTTCCTTGGTGAAGGCTTGGACGACCTTGATCGAGCTCATCGCCCATTGGACGAGCGTGTAGACGTGGCTCTCGCGGTCGCGCACCTCGGTCGCGACCTCGGTGATCTTGCGGTTGAAGATGGCGATGAGCGCAAAAAGCAGCGGCACGATCGTGAGCGAGACCAGGGTCAGCATGGGGTCGAGCGGAATGAGCACGACCAGCATTCCCGCGAGGAGAATGAGGGCCGAAACGATCGGCAGGATGCCGTTCATGATCACGGTTTGCACCGCAAAGCTGTCGGCGGTGATGCGATACATCAGATCGCCGACTTTCTGCCGGCTGTGGAAGGCGAGCGACAGGCGCTGCAGATGCGCGTAAAGCGCGCCGCGCAGATCGTTGACCATGCTTTGGCCGACCCCGATCGTCGTGACGTTGTGCAGCAAGGCCAGCAGCCCGGAGCCGAGATTGATGACGACGAGCCCGATGCAGGCGAAGGCCAGAAGCGCCGCCGTCGTCATGCCGCCGAGCCAGGTCAAGTGCGGGGTCTGGCCGCCCAGGACGTCGTCGATCACGAGTTGCAGCGGCCAGGGCTTCAAAAGCTCGAAGCCGGAGATCAAGAAGATTTGCAGAAGCGCCCAGACGATGCGCCCTTTATAAGGACGCAGATAGGGCAACAGCTTCCAGGCGAGGCTGTTCATCGCCGGCGCCTCAGCTTGGCTTGACCGGCGTGAGGTTCTGTCGCTTTGCCACGGTTTCGACGATGCGATGCATGAGGCGGCCGAATTCGACCGTGCGGTAGGCGATCAGCGCGCCCTGCGCGATGCCGAGGATCCCCACCATTGCGGCCCAGCCCGGCGCATCGAGAATGAGTGCGGCCGCGGTCGCGATCGCGTAGGCGCGAAGCACGAAGGCGGAGAACCGCGACAGCCGCATGGCGCAGCGCACGCGCAGCAACCGCTTCTCGCCGCCATGATTCTCGGTGCAGACGAGCACATAGGCGCGGCTCCACAATCCGCGCGCGATCTTGAGATCCCAGTCGTTCCAGCCCTGGTCGGCCTGGATGAAATATTTCTGCGGCGCGAGGAAACGCAGCAACTCGCCGATCAGGGTTTCCTTCTCGTCGCTCTTCTCGCTCCAATAAGAGAGGTAGAACGCGCGCCTGCGCCAATCGACGCGCGGTTCCTGCATGGTCTGGTCGAGCCCGCCGGTCGAATCCGCGGTCTTCATCTCGCGCCAGCGCCATTTGAGCCGTTCCCAGCCGCGCAGAATGGGTCCGAGATAGATCAGCAGCGCGACGAGCCCGCGCGCCTTGATGCCGCGGAAGCGCTTGTCGATCGGAGCGCGCAAGGCGCCGTTGATGCACAGGACCCAGGTGACCGCGAGCGGCACGACGAACAGCAGCATCCAGCCGCCGGCGAGGAGCCCCACCAGGGCGAGGACGATCGCCACCACGTTCCACTCGAAAGTGAGCGGCAGAAACTGGGCGAGCGAGGAGGGTGGCTCGTAGAGCGTCTGAAACAGGCCGCGACCGAACACGCCCGAATAGATCACCGGCCGGCGCGACAACAAGAGCGCGGCCGAGAGGTCGCCATAGATCCGGCCGAGCCATTTCGCCTGGCCGAAGAGGTTGAAGCGGATCGGATGCTTCGAGTAGACGAGCGCCTCGGCTTTGCCGTAGCCGCGTTGCTGGCCGAGATAGGCTTTCACCGTATTGCGGCGGAAATGCCAGACCACCGCCGCCGGGCTGAAGCCGATGACGTAGCCCGCGTCTTGAAAGCGCCAACAGATATCGACATCGTCGCCGGCCGCGCGATAGATCGGGTCGAAGCCTCCCAAGCGCAGCAGCGCGTCGCGCCGAAAGGCCATGTTGCACCCGGCAATGTGTTCGGCGACATCGTCCGAGAGCAGCACATGGGTCGGCCCGCCGGGCGAAACCGCGACGGCCGCCGGCACCAGACTGTCCTCGGGCGGAGGAAAATTCGGTCCCCCGCAAGCGGCGAGATCGGAGATTTCCATCTTCGCGATCAGATAGGCAAGCCAATCGGGGTCCGCGACGCAATCGCTGTCGGTATAAGCGATGATCTCGCCCGTGGCGTTCTCGGCGCCGACGTTGCGCGCCACGCTCAAGCCCTTGTTGGGTTGCGAGATGATGCGGCAATAGCCGTAGTGCTCGGCGATCGCAAGACTGCCATCGGTCGAGCCGTCATTGACGACGATCACCTCGTAATCGGGATAGTTGAGCTTCGCGAGCGATTCAAGACAGGGTGCGAGGGTGCGCTCGGCGTTGTAGGTGCACACCACCACCGAGACGCGCGGGGTGCGCGGCAGTTGCGGCGGAATTGCGCCGCGATAGCGCGCCTGCACCGCGGCGAAGGCGGGCTTGGGTTGGCGCGAGCGGTCGACCAGGCCGAAGGCCCAATCCTCGATCAGGTGCCCGCCGGTGAACCATTCATCCGTCCAGGCGAAGACGAAAGCGCCCGCCACGCCCATCTCGAAAGCCGTGCGCAGCTGCCAAGTGAGGATCCTCGCCTGCTCTTCGGCGCCTTCCCGCATCGAATCGATGCCGAACTCGGTCAGGACCAGCGGGCGGTCAACCGCGAGGTTATGGAGGCGCGAGACGTAGCGGCGGAACGCCCCTTCCTGATGGAGGTAGACGTTGAAGCAGAGGAAATCTGTGAAGTCGATGGTGAGATATTCGGTCGAGGGGAAGTTGGCGTAGCTGACGAGCCGCTCGGCGTCGAATTCCTTGATGAGGCCGACGAGGCGTTTGAGAAACGCGCGCACGCGTCCCGGTCCGTGCCAGCGCACCATGTCGGGCGGGATCTCGTTGCCGACGAGATAGGCGAAGATCGCCGGATGGCGGTTCATGCTCTTGACCGTCTCGATGACGGTACGCTCGACCTCGCGCGCGACCGTTGGATCGTCGAGGAAGGTGATGTGCTGCGACCAGGGGATGCCGACCAGCATCTTCAGGCCCTGATCATCGGCAAGATCCAAAAGCCAGAGCGGCGGAACGGTGAAGACGCGCACCGTATTGACGCCCGCTTCAGCCATCAGCGCGAAGTCGCGCGCGGCGACTTCCCGCTCGGGGAACTGGCTGCCATGGGAGCCCGGGGCAAAGGGTCCGTAGGTCACGCCCTTGATGAAGAACTTTTCTTCGCCCGCGAAGAAGAATTTGCCCCGCACGCGGATCGGCACGCGCTCGGTCGCGCTCCGCTGATCGGTGCCGGCTGCGACCGTTGAATCGGGCGCCATCAGCGGCTGGCTCCCGGCGGCGAAGCGGCGAAATGGCGCTGATGCCAGACCCACGCGGTTTCGATGATCCGCTCGATCGCCGCCAGGGACGGCGTCCAACCCAGCGTCTGGCGCGCGCGGGTCGCGTCGGCGACGAGTACCGGCGGATCGCCCGGCCGGCGCGCCGTGTCACGCGCCGCGATCGATCGGCCGGTCACACGCCTGGCGGCCTCGATGGTCGCGCGCACCGAATGCCCTTCGCCGGTGCCGAGATTGAGCGCCACGCTCTCGCCGCCGCCTTCGAGATAGCGCAGCGCCAGCACATGCGCCTCGGCGAGATCCTGGACGTGGATATAGTCGCGAATTGCGGTCCCGTCGGGTGTCGGATAATCTGTGCCGAACACGTCGATCTGCGCGCGCCGGCCGAGCGCCACGTCGAGGATCAGCGGGATCAGATGAGTCTCGGGCTGATGCGCCTCACCGATCTCGCCGGCGGGGTCGGCGCCCGCGGCGTTGAAATAGCGCAGCGCCACATGCCGAATGCCATGCGCCAGGCCATGCCAGTGCAGCGCGCGCTCGATCATCAGCTTCGATTCGCCGTAGGGGTTGACCGGGTGCTGCGGCATGTCTTCGCGGATCGGCATCGATTCGGGCAAGCCGTAGGTGGCACAGGTCGACGAGAAGACGATCCTCTTCACTCCCGTGGCCAACATGGTTTCCATCAGCCCGAGGCTGTTCACCACGTTGTTATGAAAATACTTCTCCGGCTTCTCGATCGATTTGCCGACATAGGCGTAAGCCGCGAAATGCATGATCGCCGAAATCTGGTGGCGCGCGATCGTCTCGGCCAGCAAGGGGCGGTCCGCCAGGTCGCCTTCGATCAGCGGGCCCCAGCGCACCGCCTCGCGGTGGCCGTAAACGAGGTTGTCATAGGCAACGGGTTCATAGCCTGCCTTGGATAAAGCCTTGCAGGCATGGGCGCCGATATAACCGGCGCCGCCGGTAACCAAGATTGTCTTGCCCATCGCTCTCCTGAGGCGCGCGCAATCGCGTTCGGGCGATAACGAGCGGCGAAGCCGTTTGCTTCCCCTCGGTTTGTCTTAAGGCCAAGCCCCGGCGCGGGCAAGGGGCGTCGGCACCGGCGCGGCCTTAATTTAGGCGCGTTTCTTGCGCGTCGGCGGCGGCGCCGATGGCGGCACGCCGGCGGCTGCGAGCGCCTTCTTCTGGCGCTTCTCGAGTTCGGCCGAATTGAAATCCTCGATCAGCTCGTGGAAAAGGCGGTGCCAATTCACCTCGGCCTTCAAATGGGTGAAGACCGAGCCCAGACCCAAGGCGGCGCGGTCCATGAAGACGAATTCGCGCGGCGGACGGACGCCGCCCAAGCGGCGCAGCTCGCGATGGACGCCCTCGGCAAGCTCGCGGCCATAGATCCCTTCTTCTTCCTTTTCCTGGATGCGGCGGCGGCGATCCTCGAGCAGCGGCGCGTAGATGAACCGCGCCCAGCGATTGAGCACGTCGATGATCTCTGGCGTCAGATGCCCGAACCCCCAGGCCTGATAGGCCGAGACGGCGAGATCGCGGTCGTCGCGGTCGAGCGCGTGATAGAGATCGATCACGCCCTTGACGAATTTCGACCCGAAGACGCGGATGCAGCCGAAATCCAGCAAATTGATCCCGTCATCCTCGCGCACGGTGTAATTGCCGAGATGCGGGTCGCCGTGGATGACGCCGTAATAATAGAACGGAATGTACCAGGCGCGGAACATGTTGCGCGCGATCGCATTCCGGTTGGCGAGCGGCGCCTTCACCGCTTCCAAGAGCGGGGTGCCCTCGACCCAGGTCATGGTCAAAAGCCGCGCCGTCGACAATTCGGGTATCGGCTCGGGGATCGTGACGCCCGCCTCGTCGGCAAGCATGAGCCGATAGAGTCTCATATGCGCGGCTTCGCGCTTGTAATCGAGCTCCTCGCGCAGCCGCTCGCCGATCTCGGCGTGGATTTCCGCGGTCGAAACCGCACGGTCATAGCGCTCGTAGAGCGAGAGTATGAATTTGAGCTGCGTGAGATCGGCCTCGACCGCCGATCCCATATCGGGATATTGCAGCTTGCAAGCGAGGGCGCGCCCGTCCTTCGCGACGGCGCGGTGAACCTGGCCGAGCGACGCCGCGTGCGCCGCCACGTGTCCGAAGCTCTTGAAGCGCTGTTCCCAATTCTCGCCGAGCTCGCTCGCCATGCGCCGCTTGACGAACGGCCAGCCCATCGGCGGAGCGTTCGACTGCAGGGTTGCGAGCTCGCGCGCATATTCCTGCGGCAGGGCGTTGGGGATGGTGGCGAGGAGCTGCGCCACCTTCATCAGCGGCCCCTTGATGCCGCCGAGCGCGCGGGTGAGGTCGGCAGCATGATTCGAGCGGTCGATGCCGATCCCGAGATAGCGCTCGCCGGCCAAGCGCGCCGCGAGCCCGCCCATGGCGGTCGAAACGCGCGCATAGCGGCGCATCCTTCCCGGCAGCGTGTCTTCGTCGGCCATTGGCGCGGCGCCCGCTCTCAGCCCAGTTTTTCGAGTTGGTCGATGAAGCCTTCGATGACCGAGAGCCCCTTGCGCCAGAATTTGGGATCGGACGCGTCGAGCCCGAAAGGCGCCAGCAGCTCCTTGTGCCGCCGCGTGCCGCCGGCGCGCAGCATGTCGAGGTATTTCTCGGCGAATCCCTTCTGAGAGCCTTGATAGACAGCATAGAGCGAATTGACGAGGCAATCGCCGAAGGCGTAGGCGTAAACATAGAAGGGCGTGTGGATGAAGTGCGGGATATAGGTCCAATAGCAACGATATTCGTCTTCGAAGCGGATCGCGGGGCCGAGGCTCTCGCCCTGCACCGACATCCAGATGTCGCCGATCTGCTCCGCCGTCAGCTCGCCGCCGCGGCGCGCATCGTGGAGCCGGATCTCGAATTCGACGAAAGCGACCTGGCGGACCACCGTGTTGATCATGTCCTCGACCTTCGCCGCAAGCATCGCCTTGCGTCGCTTCGGGTCGCTCTCGGCTTTCAGCATCGCCTGAAAGGTAAGCATCTCCCCGAAGACCGAGGCCGTTTCCGCCAGCGTCAGGGGCGTGTCCGACATCAGAGCACCTTGCGGCCCGGCCAGCACTTGATGCACGCCATGGCCCAGCTCATGCGCCAAAGTCATCACGTCGTGCGCCTTGCCCATGTAGTTCAACAGCAGATAGGGATGCACGCTCGGCACAGTCGGATGGGCGAAGGCGCCCGGCGCCTTGCTCGGTTTCACCGGCGCGTCGATCCAGCGATTGTCGAAGAAGCGCTTGCCGAGCGCCGCCATGTCGGGCGAGAAGGCGGCATAGGCCTCGAGCACGGTGCGGCGCGCCTCGTCCCAGGTGAACCTGCGCTCGTCTTCGTCGGGCAGCGGCGCATTGCGATCCCAATAGTGCAGCGCCTCGACCCCGAACCATTTCGCCTTCAGGCGGTAATAGCGATGCGAAAGGGCGGGAAACGCTTCGCGCACGGCCCCGATCAGCGCGTCCACCACCTCGTCCTCGACGAAATTGCCGAGATTGCGCGACGAGATGGGACGCTTGAAGCCGCGCCAGCGATCCTCGATCTCCTTGTCCTTGGCAAGCGTGTTGGTGATGAGCGCAAAAATCCGCGTATTCGCACCGAAAACGGCGCCGATCGACTTCGCAGCCTCGCGGCGCAAAGCGCCGTCGGGCTCGGAGAGGAGGTGAAGCGCCTCCGCGCTTGAGAGTTCCTTGCCGGCGACCGGGAATTTGAGGCTCGCGACCGTTTCGTCGAAGAGCCGCGTCCAGGCGGCGCGGCCGGCGACGTATTTCTCGTGCAGCAGCTTCTCGATCTCGTCGCTCAGCTGATAGGGACGAAAGGCGCGGGTATCGCGCAGCCACGGCGCGTAACGCGCGAGCGCCGGATCTCTGAGCTTTTCGGCGAGCGCGGGCTCTTCGATGCGGTTCAATTCGAGCGTGAAGAACAGGAGAACGGTCGAAATCGCATTCACTTTTTCCTGCATGTTCTGGAAAAAGCGCCCGGTCTCGGCATCCGTCATCGCGGTGCAATAGTCGAGATAGGCATAGCTCATCAGCCGGCCGAGAATCTCCTGGACCCGCTCATAGCGCTCGATCGCCTGCGCCAGCTCGCTTCCCGACAACGCGGCAAGCTTGCCTTCGTAGCGCGAACCGAACGCCGCCGCTTCGCTCTCGGCCTCGCCGATCGCCCGCTTCAGTTCGTCGCTCTCGCGGCCGGGATAGAGATCCTTCAGATCCCATTCCGGCAAGGCTCCGAGCTGGGCCGATTCGCTGCTCACGCTCATGCGCGCTCCTTCTGTGCTCCCTGCATATAGAGCTTCGGCAAATTGACGCCAAGCCCGGCGCCCTGTATCCCGCTGCCCGAACGGGGCGGGAACGAAGGACAGAGGGCGAAAGCGTGGCGGATCGAGACTGGCCTAATCTGGCCGCGATGTTCTTCGCGCAAGCGCGGCGCCGCGGCGACCGTCCCTTTCTATGGGCTAAGAGCGAGGGCGCCTACCGGGCGTTGAGTTGGCGCGAGGCGGCGGCGCAGGTCAGTGATCTTGCGCGGGGCCTGCGTGCGCTCGGGCTCGAGCGCGGCGACCGCGTCGGGCTCGTCTCCGAGAACCGGCCCGAATGGGTGATCGCCGATCTTGCGATCATCAGCGCCGGCGGCGTGACGGTCCCAGCCTACACCACGCATACAATCGAGGATCATCGCTATCTCCTCGCCAATAGCGGCGCGCGCGCGGTGATCGTCTCGACCGCGGCCTTGGCCCAGCGCGTGCTGCCCGCGGCCGATCAGGTCGATACGGTGGGCCACGTCATCACGATGGAAACGGTCGCTCGCGGCCAAGTCTCGCGGATCGAGGTGTCGCGCCTCGAGGACGTGCTCGCGCGCGGCCGGGAGGCGGGCGGCGAGGTCGAGGGCTGGATCGGCGAGTTGGAGCGCGACGATCTTGTGTGCCTTATCTACACCTCCGGCACCGGCGGTGTCCCCAAGGGCGTGATGACGAGCCACCGGAACATCCTCGCCAATTGCGACGGCGCTTTCCGGCTGCTCGAGACGCTTGCGCTGGGCGACGAGGTCTTCCTCTGTTTTCTTCCGCTGTCGCACTCCTACGAGCACACGGCCGGCATGATGTTTCCGATCTCGCTCGGCGCCGAGATCTATTTCGCCGAAGGGGCCGACACGCTCGTCACCAACCTCATCGAAGCGCGGCCGACCATCATGACCGCCGTGCCGCGGCTCTATGAAACCATGCATCAGCGCATGATGCGCGGCATCGGGCGCGAAAACGCTCTGAAGGCAAGGTTGTTCCATCTCGCGCTCGATCTCGGCAAGAAGCGTTACGTCGATCCGACGAGCCTTACGCTCGGCGAGCGATTGGTCGATTGGCTGGTCGACCGTCTGGTGCGCGACAAGGTGCGCGCGCGGTTCGGCGGCCGGCTCAAGGCGATGATTTCGGGCGGCGCGCCTCTCAATCCCGAGATCGGCAAGTTTTTTCTCGCCCTGGGGCTGCGGCTTCTGCAAGGCTACGGCCAGACCGAATCGGCGCCGGCCATCAGCGTCAATCCGCCGACCCGGATCAAGATCCACACCGTCGGCGTGCCGCTCGCGGATGTCGAAGTCAGGATCGCCGAGGATGGCGAGATCCTGGTGCGCGGCCCGCTTGTGATGAAAGGCTATTGGAACGATCCCGAGGCGACCGCGCGCTCTCTCGAAGGCGGTTGGCTGCATACGGGCGATGTCGGCGAGATCGATCGCGACGGCTATATCATCATCACCGACCGCAAGCGCGATTTCATCAAGAATTCGGGCGGCGACATGATCGCGCCGGCGCGCGTGGAGGGGTATCTCACGATCGAGCCCGATATCGCGCAGGCGATGGTCTATGGCGACCGGCGGCCCTATCTCGTGGCCGTGCTCGTGCCGTCGAAGGAACGGCTCGACCGTTGCGCGGGGCCCGAAGACGCCGAACTCGTGAAGGCGCTCGGTGCCGCGGTGGCGCGCGTCAATCAAGCGCTCACGCCGGTCGAGCGCATTCGCCGCTTCACCCTCGCGACGGAGCCCTTCACCACCGAGAACGGCCAGATGACGCCGACCCTCAAGATCCGCCGCCACGCCATCCGGCAGGTCTACGGTCCGGCGCTCGACGCTTTGTACGAAGGGAAGTCCGCTTAGAGCTTGTGGTAGTCGCGGTACCAGGCGACGAAACGGGGCAGGCCTTCATCGATCGTCGTCTTGGGCAGATAGCCGAAATCGCGCGTTGCCGCCGCGATATCGGCGTAGGTCGCCTCGACGTCGCCCGGCTGCATCGGCATGAGCTGGATCATCGCGCGCTTGCCGATCGCCTTTTCCAAGACTTCGACGAAGCGCTCGAGCTCTTCGCAGCGGCTGTTGCCGATATTGTAGAGCCGGTAGGGCGGCTTCGCGTCGCGCGCGGGCGGCTGGTCGAGGCACGCGACGACACCCGCGACGACGTCGTCGATATAGGTGAAGTCCCGCTGCATGCGCCCGAAGTTGAAAAGCCTGATCGTCTTGTCGGCGATGATCGCCTCGGTGAAGAGCCATGGCGCCATGTCGGGCCTCCCCCACGGCCCGTAGACGGTGAAGAAGCGCAGGCCCGTGGTCGGAAGCCCGTAGAGATGCGCATAGGTGTAGCTCATCATCTCATCCGCCTTCTTGGTGGCGGCATAAAGCGATTGCGGCGAGTCGGTGATGTCGCGCACCGAAAACGGCAATTTGGCATTGGCGCCGTAAACCGACGAAGAACTGGCGAAAACCAGGTGCCGGAGGCGGGGAAGATGCCGGCAAGCCTCGAGCATTTCGAGCTGGGCGACGATGTTGGCGGTGACATAGGCGCGCGGATTTTCGATCGAGTAGCGCACGCCCGCCTGCGCCGCCAAATGGACGACGGCGTCGATGTCGGGCTGCTGGCGCACGAGGTTGAGCAGCGCTTCACGCGTGGCGAGATCGAGGCGGTGGAAGGCAAAACCGCGCTCGCGGGCGAGGGTGGCAAGCCGGGCTTCCTTGAGCGCGACGGCGTAATAGGAATTCATGTCGTCGACGCCGACGACTTGTTCGCCCCGCTTCAGCAGGGCCGCGGCCACATGCATACCGATGAATCCGGCAACGCCGGTGACGAGAACGGCCATGGCCTCTCTATAGCGCCGAGGGCGGCCGAAATCACCCTTTGTCGGGCAACGCCTCGCCGCGGGCGCGGGCGTCGCGCAGGATGCTCGCGCTCAGCTGGCGCGCGAGGCAGTCGTAGCTCGCATCGGTCATGTGCAAATGGTCCGGACCGACCATGACCGACATCTTCATGTGTCCGTTCTCCGCCCAATCGCGCATCAGCGCGAAGCGCCGGAACAGAGGTACGCCGGTCGCGCGCGCCGTGATCCAGAGCGCGTGCTCCGTGTCATGGTAGCGCCCATGCGCCAGCACTGCCGGCGCGTATTGAATATCCATCAGGATCACGTCCGCGCCCGCGCGCTTGATCTGGGCGATTCCGCTGCGCACGGTCTTCACCAACTCGTCGGGATCGAGGTCGTGAAGGACGTCGTTGGTGCCGACCTGCCAAATGACAAGGTCGGGCTTGTCGCGCAGAACGTCGCGCGCGATGCGGGCTTGGGTGCCGGCGCCGAGTTCGCCGCCGACGCCGCGGTTCAAGACGCGGATCTGGGCGGCAGGGAAACGCGCCTGGAGCAGAGTAGCAAGCCGGCTCGGATAGGCGTATTCGCGCCTCGAGGCACCCGTGCCGTAGGTCGAGGACGAGCCCAGCGCGACAATGGTGAGGCTTTTGCCTTCGGCGAGGCGCTTGGCGGTGCGCGGCAACGGCGTCATCAGCGCGGTCACGGTTTCGGGCGCGATGCAGCGGTCGATGCCGGCGCTGGCCTTTCGTGCGCCGGGTGCGAAGAGCGCGAAGGCGCCGACAGCGAGCCCCAGGATCAGCAGGGCCGCCACTGTGCCGCGGCTTGTGGGTCGCGCGACGGCGCGCGCCTTGGTTTTGGCGATCTCGCTCATCTCAAGTCAGCGGGCGGCATAATCGACCGCATCGGCTAACCTTTCTCCCAGGCATTCGTAAAACTCCCTGGTCAACAAGAGTGTCTTTTCTCGCGGCGCGTTGACGAAATCGAAGTCGCCCGCGTCTCCCCAATACTTCATCACGTTGAAACGCTGAAACATGTAAACATCTTCCAGCGCCGCCGTCTGATGCAAAGCATCCAAATAAGGTTCGAAGTTTATAACAGAAACGGTGCTTGGATTGTATTGCATATCCATCAACATCAACTCGGATTTGTGCTCTTGCACTGCAGCAATTCCATTTTTTAGGGCATCTGCGAAAGTGTTGACGTCCTCGCCGCGCACGGCGTCGACCGTTCCGGTCTCCCAAATGACCAGATTTGGCTGGTAGGGATAGACGTCTTTGGCGAACCGGGCGGCCATTTCCGCAGTCGTCTGCCCGGCTACGCCCCGGTTGATCACGGTGATCGCCAGATTGGGGTGATGGCGACGCAGCGCCGCCTCGAGGAAACGCGGATAGGCGTCGTCGGGCGCGATGCCGGCGGTCGAGGCGCCGCCGACGACGATGATCGTCACCGGCCGATGGGAGGCGAACTGCCGCGCCAGCGCCGGCAGACGCGGCTCGTCTTCAATGATCTCGCGCGGTGCCGCGCAGCGCGCGGGGTCGGCAGCGGCCGCGAAACCGACCGCCGGCGGCAGCGCCGCCGCGCAAAAACCGACGAGAATTGCGAGAAAGCGCATCGCGTTACTCCGAAGGTGTCGCGGGAACCGATGAGGGGCGGGCGCCGCGCGGCCGCCGCGACGCGTTCTTGAACCAATTGAGCACAGCGGCAACGCCGATCATGGAGCCGATGCCGCCGACATTGACCCCGATTTGGGTCAGGATCCCGCCGGAAATCTCGGCGAGCAGGAAATGGCCCAGCACCGAAAGCAGGATGCCGAGGCAAAAGATGTAGAGCGATTGCTGCCCGCAAATGATCACCGGCCGGGCCCATCGCGCGCCCAAGAAGGAGCTGTCCGGGCGCACCAGTCGCACGGTTGCGGTTGCCAGCACGACGAAGCTGAAGAGGCGCAGCGGCGCGAGGTCTGTTTTGTCGAGCGTGTGGCTCCAGAGCGCCTTCGCAAAGAGCGGCGGAAACGGATCGTAAATCCAGTGCAGCGTCCAGGTGAAACTGATGATCGCGAAGCACCCGGCAACCACGACGGCGGCGCGGCTGAGCCAGTCGCGGCCGGGAAGGGGCGGACCGCCGCGGATCCGGCCATAGCCCGCCGTCGCGCCGATCACGAAAAGGAACTGCCAGGCCAGCGGATTGAAGTACCACACATCGTGCGCTGGCCTCGTATGAAAGGCCCAACCATTGCGCAACGTCAGTACATAGATCACCGCCGAGAGCACGAGCGGCAGATAACGTTGCCGCGCCATCGCGATCAGCACGGCGGGAAAACTCGCCAGCAGGACGATGTAGAGCGGCAGGATATCGAGAAAAGTCGGCTGAAACGACAAGGTGAGGGCACGGACAATGGCAAGATACGGCTCGTTCAGGAAATCGCCGACGCGCATTTCCTCGCTGTACATCGGGTTCTGCAACACGACGGTGGCGTAGCTCACCTCGGCGGTGAAAATCACGAAGAGAAAGATGTGCGCAACGTAAAGTTGCCAGACGCGGCGATAAATTTGCGCTACGGCGAGGAGCGAGCCCTGCTCGCGTAAGCTCTGACCGTAGACGAGCGCCGCGGTGTAGCCGGAGATGAAGATGAACACCTCGGCCGCGTCATTGAACGCGATCGAGCGAAGGGTGAAATAGGCAAGGACGTTCTCGGGGATGTGGTCGATGAAGATGAAGAAGAGCGACAGGCCGCGGAAGAAATCGAGCCGCAGGTCGCGCGGGAGTTGGGGCGAAGCCTCAGCAGCCATGGCAATAGCGCCGACGGTCGCGCTAGCGGGCGACGCGTACCAGCATCTTGCCGCGATTGGCGCCGCTCAGAAGACCGATGAACGCGGCGGGCGCGGCCTCGATGCCGTCGACGATGTCTTCGCGATAGCGGATCCGGCCGCCATGCAGCCACGCCGCCATCTGCGCGCGGAACTCGCCCCAGCGCGCGCGGTGGTCGCTGACGAGGAAGCCCTGCATCAGCGCGCGCTTCACCAGCAACTGACGGTTCCAGCGTTGGCCGATATCGGGCTGGCCAAGCCGGTCATAGGACGAAATGACGCCGCAGATGATGATCCGCGCATGAAGCGCCAGATTCATCATCGCCGCATCATGGGTGACGCCGCCGACATTGTCGAAGAACACGTCGACGCCTGAGGGCGCGTGCGCGGCGATGGCGGTCGTGAGCGCGTCGGCGTCCTTGCCGGTGTAATCGATGCCGGCATCAAAGCCGAGTTCCTGCGTCACATAGGCGAGCTTGTCCGCGGCGCCGGCCGTGCCGATGACCCGGCAGCCCTTGAGCTTGGCGATCTGGCCGGCGACCTGCCCGACCGCGCCCGAAGCGGCAGAGATCAGCACGGTTTCGCGCGGTTGCGGCTTGCCGATCGTCTCGAGCGCGAAATACGCGGTGGCACCCGGCATGCCGAGCACGCCCAGCAGGTAGGAAGGCGGGAGATCGCCCAGTTGCGCGCGGTCGACGCGCTCGACGGCTTTTGCCGGCATGACCGCGTATTCCTGCCAGCCGGCATGCGCCAGGACGATGTCGCCGGGGGCGAAGCCGGGAGCGCGCGACTCGACGATCTCGGCCACGACCTCGCCGGTCATGACCGCGCCGAGTTCGACCGGAACCGCGTAGGAGCGCGCCGCGCTCATCCGTCCGCGCATATAGGGGTCGAGCGAGAGGAAGAGCGTGCGCAAAAGCACCTGTCCCTCCGCCGGCGAAGCGACGGGCGCCACGTCGAATTTGAAATCGCTCGCCTTGACGGCGCGGCCTTCGGGGCGCTCGGCGAGGAGCAAGCGTTTATTGGCGGTCGCGTTCATCGGCGTCCCGATCTGTCCCATGCGAGGAAGGACACTGACCATAGCAGAACGGTATGCTTCGCGCCCCACCCGGCGCAATCGGGCGGATCACGTCTTGCGCGCGGTCAACGCCGGGTCAGATGGCGTCGAGTTGATACGCGATGTCGTTCGAGATGTTCCAGAGATAGCCGATATCGGCCGCGCCGACGAGCACGTAGGCGTGCCCGTGATGCCGCCAATAGAGCACATTGAGCTTGTCGCGCCGGTCGAAAGTGGGCGCGAGATCGGGCTTGTTGGTCGCGGCGACAACCACCGTCAGCGGACCCAACGCCTTGTTGTCCGTGGTGTAAAAAAGCTGCGTGCCCGGCTCGCCCTCGATGAAGAGGTAGCGCGCGCCCTGGAACTGAAGGCCCCAAGGCTGCAGGTTCGGCAGACGGAAATCGGCGGGAAGCTTCTGCACGACCTTGCGCGCGCCGGCGCCGTCCGTGGCCGGCATATCGACAAGCGCCAGATCATCGGCCCCGGCACTGACGAAGAGCTTGTGATAACCGGCGATGCTGTCGAGCCAATTGGCCGAAGCAAGGCTCGCGGCCTGCGGGGTGACCGTGCCCGGGCCGGCCGAGAAATAGCCGAGCCCGCCGCCGATCAGCAATCCGGCGATTCCGGCCGCCATGGCCCATTCGACCAAGGGCCTTCCGCCCAGCCGCCGGCCAATAGGATTCTTTCGCGCTGCCGCGAGATCCGTGACCGCTGACGCGCTGTCGCCACGCGCCGCGGCAATCAGCCGCTCCGGCACCGCTTCGTGCAATACCGGATCGAAAGCCGAGCGCAGCAGCCGCGCGCCCATGGCCAGGGCTGTCACGCGCTCGCGCGTTTCCGCGTCGGTATCGATGCATGCCTCGACCTCGAGGCGGACGCTCGGATCGAGCTCACCATCGAGATAGGCAACCAGAATCTCGTCACTCGGCTTTTGCATCATTCATACTCCTCCGCGCGCGTCCCCCGGCCTCGAGTCTGGCCTGAAGTGCCACCCGCGCCCGCGCCAGCCGGCTCATGATCGTGCCGACCGGTACTTCGGCGACATCCGCCGCCTCCTGGTAACTCAACCCATCCACGGTCACGAGCATCAGGGCCGCACGCTGCTCGGCGGGCAATTCGCCGAGCGCGACGCGAACTTCCTGCAAGGCAAGACGGGCTTCGATGCGGCGCCGCGGCTCATCCGTGCCGACATGCGTGCCTTCATCTTCGCTCGTCTCCTTGCGGATGTTCCGGGAGCGCAGTTGATCGATCCAGATCGTCTGCGCAATCCTGAACATCCAGCTGTCGAACCGTGTCCCCTCCTGAAACTGATGCGTGCGGGTCAGAGCCCGCTCGCACGCCGCCTGGACCAAATCATCGGCCTCGGCGGCGGACCCCGTCAAACCCCGTGCGAACCGCCGCAAGCGCGGGAGGACGGCGATGAGCTGATCGCTGAAGAACGGGCTCATGAGCCGACCCCCCAGGAAAACGGGGGCCTTGGACGCGGCCTGACGGAATGAAAACGGGGCGTGATCGGATTTATTCCCTGTGCTGAGGTCGCCTTCGCCCGCATGGGTCCGGTCTGAGCGGGATGGTAGCGCGCGGCAGGGTGACGAGGACGAGCGGCGACAATAGTTTACGACATCTTAACATGCGCGGAGACCAAGAGAAGGGCCATGCGCCCGATCGTGATCGCGGCCGCATCCATGGCGTTCGATCCCCCCGCGCCTTACCACTTCACAAATGCGCCGCGGCGCGGCATTGTCACATCGTTCTCGCCCAGGGGATGATCCGCGACATGAGAATCGGAATACCAAGGGAACGCCGCGCGCAGGAACGGCGGGTCGCGGCGTCGCCCGATACGGTCAAGCGGCTGGTCGGCATGGGCCACGAGGTGCTCGTCGAGAGCGGCGCCGGAGCGGGCGCGGCCTTTCCCGACGAATCCTACACCGCCGCCGGCGCCCGCATCGCCGCCGATGAGCGCGAGGCGCTGTCGAGCGCCGACATCGTGCTAAAAGTGCAACGACCGGAGGCCGCCGAAATCGGTCTCATGAAACGCGGCGCGGTGCTTCTGGGCATGCTCGCGCCCTTGCAGAATCCGGCCGAGGTCAAGGCCTATGCGGATGCCGGGCTCACGTCCTTCGCCATGGAGCTGGTGCCGCGCATCACGCGCGCGCAGGCGATGGACGTGCTCTCCTCGCAAGCCAATCTCGCGGGGTATCGCGCCGTGCTCGAGGCCGCGGTCGCGTTCGGCCGTGCCTTTCCGATGATGATGACCGCCGCCGGCACGATCGCGCCGGCACGCGTCCTCGTAATGGGCGCGGGCGTTGCGGGCTTGCAGGCGATCGCGACCGCGCGGCGCTTGGGCGCGGTGGTCTCGGCGACCGATGTGCGCTTGGCGGCGAAAGAGCAAGTCGAGAGCCTCGGCGCCAGCTTCCTTGCCGTCGATCTCGAGGCGATGAAGCAGATGGAGACTTCGGGCGGCTACGCCAAGGAGATGGGCGAGGATTTCGCGCGGCGTCAGCGCGAGCACGTCACCGAGGCGCTCAAGAAGATCGATATCGTGATCTGCACCGCGCTCATCCCGGGCCGCAAGGCGCCCATTCTCATCACCAAGGAGATGGCGGCGGTGATGCGCCCGGGCTCGGTCCTCGTCGATCTCGCGGTCGAGCAGGGCGGCAATGTCGAAGGCAGCAAGCCGGGCGAGGAAGTGACGACCGCGAATGGCGCCATCATCCTCGGCCATCTCAATGTCCCGTCGCATATCGCCGTCGATGCGAGCCAGCTCTATGCGAAGAATCTTCTGGCGTTCCTCGACCTCATCATCGACAAGGACAGGGCGTTGAAAATCGATGAGGCGGACGAGATCGTGAAAGCGTCGCTATTGACCATCGACGGGCGGGTCGTCAATCCGCAATTGGCAGGAGCCTGATTCATGGAAGTCGGCCAACCTCACGTCTTCGTCTTCTTTCTGACCGTCTTCGTGCTCGCGGTCTTCGTCGGTTATTACGTCGTCTGGCGCGTCACGCCGGCCCTGCATTCGCCGCTGATGAGCGTGACCAACGCGGTCTCGAGCGTGATCATCGTCGGCGCGCTCATCGCCGCCGGTCCGGCGGGCGCGAGCTTTTCGAAAGTGATGGGCTTCGTCGCCGTGACCCTCGCCTCGGTCAACATCTTCGGCGGGTTCATCGTCACGCAGCGCATGCTGCAGATGTTCAAGAAGAAGCAAAAATAGCGGAGTAATGCGCCCGTGAGTGCCGATCTCTCAGCCCTTCTCTATCTGGCCGCCTCGATCTGCTTCATCATGGCGCTCCGCGGCCTCAGCTCGCCCGTGACCTCGCGCGGCGGCAATCTCTACGGCATCGTCGGCATGCTGATCGCCATCGGCACCACGCTCGCCGCGCCCGGCGTCCTAAGCTACGGGGTCATTCTCGCCGGAATCGTCATCGGCGGCGGCATCGGCACCTTCATCGCGCTTCGCATTCAGATGACGGCGCTGCCGCAGCTGGTCGCGGCCTTCCACAGCCTGGTGGGCCTCGCCGCGGTTTGCGTCGCGACCGCCGCCTTCTACGCGCCCTCGGCCTACGGCATCGGCGCCGAAGGCGCGATCGAGCAAGGCAGCTTGATCGAGATGGGGCTCGGCACCGCGATCGGCGCCGTCACCTTCACTGGCTCGATCATCGCCTTCGGCAAGCTGCAGGGTCTCATCACCGGCGCGCCGCTGGTTTTTCCCGGCCAGCATCCGCTGAACGCGCTGCTCGCGTTCGTCCTCGTGGCCGCGTTCGTATGGTTCGTCATGGCTCAACCGCCGGCGGCGTTCTGGGCGATCGTCGGGCTTTCGCTGCTCTTGGGCTTTCTCATCATCGTGCCGATCGGCGGCGCCGATATGCCAGTCGTGATCTCGATGCTCAATTCCTATTCGGGCTGGGCGGCGTGCGGCATCGGCTTCACGCTCGGCAACAGCCTCTTGATCATCACGGGCGCGCTGGTGGGCTCGTCGGGCGCGATTCTCAGCTACATCATGTGCAAGGGGATGAACCGCTCGATCTTCAACGTCATCCTCGGCGGCTTCGGAACCGAAGGCGGCGCGGCCGCCGCGGCTTCGCAGGGCGACAAGGCGGTGAAGGCCGGTAGCGCGGAGGATGCCGCCTTCATCATGAAGAATGCGAGTTCGGTCATCATCGTCCCGGGCTACGGCATGGCCGTCGCCCAGGCTCAGCACGCGCTGCGCGAGATGGCGGATCTCCTGAAGAAGGAAGGCGCCACGGTGCGCTACGCCATTCATCCGGTCGCGGGCCGCATGCCCGGGCACATGAACGTGCTCCTGGCCGAAGCCAATGTGCCCTATGACGAGGTGCTGGAACTCGACGAGATCAATCGCGATTTCGCCTCGAGCGACGTCGCTTTTGTCATCGGCGCCAATGACGTGACGAACCCGGCGGCGAAGACCGATCCGGCATCGCCGATCTATGGCATGCCGATTCTCGATGTCGAGAAGGCGAAGACCGTGCTCTTCGTCAAGCGCTCGATGGCCTCGGGCTATGCCGGGGTCGATAACGAGCTCTTTTTCCGCAACAACACCATGATGCTGTTCGGCGACGCCAAAAAGATGTGCGAGCAGATCGTCAAGGCGCTGGGGTAGCCGGCCGTCGAAGCATTCTTCGGAGCGGCGCGAATGGCGGCTTTTTGCGCGACTTGTTGTTCTCGTTGCGGCCTCTCTCCTCGTCACGGCATGTCCGGGATTTGTACCGGGCTCGCGACCTTATCAAGCTGCGTCGCCTGCAGAGGAACAGCGGCTAAAGCAGGCAGACTTTCGTCTTTTTCCCGACGATGTGCGTCAATTCCCTGAAAGATTCAAGAACACGATGGTGGCGTGGGCAGGGATCGTCACCCATGCCAACATCGAGAAAGAATCCGACGCCTATTTGATTACGTTCTCGCTCGAACATCATTATTTCGATTGGATCGAGGATGACAGCATCCAGAAAGCGATCTTCTTTCTTTCGCCGCGCGGCGAAGGGCGGTTTGAAACTTACTGGAGCATGCCGCTTTCGACCGACCATGTGCGATCTTACGAGCAATCGCTGTATACGACGACAGCTTTGGAATATGGCAGACCCGGCGAACCCGTGAGGATGCTTTCGACCCCCATGCGGTGATGTTCATGCGTGCGAAGATTGCCCGATCGCGCTAGGCCGCGAATTCTTTGGCGAGCGCATCGATCAGCGCAACTTGGCCCTTGTTGATCCGCTTGCGCGCGTCCTCGAGCGAGAACCATTGGGCGCGGTCGACTTCGGGGAAACGTCGGCGCTTTCCCGATTGGGGCGGCCATTCGATTTCGAATTCGTTGCTGTGGATCGCCGTTGCATCGAGATCGCCCGCGACCTCCCAGACGAGCACGGTCTTGCCGCCTGCCTGCCGGACCGGCGGCAAGGGGCGGAAATCGCCCGCGGGGGCCGTGCCGGTTTCTTCGGCGAATTCGCGGATCGCCGCCTGCAGCGGCTCTTCGTTCGCCTCGATTTCGCCTTTCGGGATGCTCCAGGCGCCTTCGTCCTTCTTCGCCCAGAACGGGCCGCCGGGGTGGACGAGCAGGACTTCGAGCCCGCGCTCGGCCCGACGATAAAGCAGCAATCCGGCGCTGCGCTTGCGGGACAAAAGGGCTCCCTTAGAAATCGAAAACCGCCGCGGCAGCGCCGGGCGGCTTTTTTGTTGGGCTTCGCAGCACGCCGGCGCCAGATGTGTCGGCTGCGCGACGCCTTAATACCCCTCGCGCTCCATGCGCTTGCGCAGGACCTTGCGGTAGCGGCGCACGGCTTCGGCTTTTTCGCGGGCGCGGCGCTCGGAGGGCTTCTCGAAATTGCGACGAAGCTTCATTTCCCGGAACAGACCTTCGCGCTGCATCTTTTTTTTGAGAACGCGCAACGCCTGGTCGACATTATTGTCGCGGACGAGAACCTGCACGAGCGGCCGACTCCTTCCAAAGGGCTCAAGGCAAACGGGCTGCAAGGGGCAGCCCGTTACAAATTATCTACCACAATCCAAGCCCGCTTGCAAATCCACAGCCTAGCCGAGGGAGCGCTTGGCGAGGTCGTACCACGCGCGTTGGGCGCGGCGCTGGTGCCGCGGGCCATATTCGATGAGCTGGCAGACTTCCTCGAAAATGCGCCGTGCGTCATCGCCGCGACCGCTTTGCTGCAAGGCCATGGCGTAGCGACAACGGGCTTCTTGACCGGGATAGTAGAGGACGAGGGCCTCGTACTCCTTAAGGGCGGCCTCGATCTTGCCTTGAGCCTCGAGACTGCGCGCATAGAGCAGATGTCCCTCGGGCGAGTTATAGCTCGGGTTGGCCTGGCGCAATTCCTCGAGCACCGACTGGGCCTCCGCGCCTTCGCCTTGGGCAAAGAGCGCGCGGGCAAGGCCAAGCATCATGCCCGGATCGGTCGCATGAATGCCCGTCAGTGCCTCGCAATAGAGCGCGGCCGCCTCGGCCGGTTTGCCGGCACGGACAAATTCTTCGGCCAGCGCGGCCTTGTTTTCGGTCGTTGGCGTGATCTGGACACGCCGCTGAGCCTCGCGTAGACCGCGTCCAGGATCGATCGCCCGGCCGATGCCCGAGGCCGCACGCCGTGTCGACCGGCTGCCGATGAGCTCGGGCAGGATCTCGGCCAGGAAATAGGCCGCCATGCCGACCACCGGCACGAACACGACCAGATAGATCCAAATATAGTTCCGTCCGCTGCGCACGACGTGCACGGCGCAGCCGATCTGCGCGAGCAAGAGCAAGATTCCGAGAGCGGGCATCGTCCGTCGACCTCTATTCGTACCGAATTTCTATCTGTTCTCGTCCTGTTCTGCAATGGTCGACGCCGCGGATTGCCTTCCCTGCGCTTTACGGCTCATTGCACGCCGCTCATATTACCTCCATGTCCATCTTGAAGATCGCCCGCATGGGTCATCCCGTGCTGCGCCGCAAGGCCGAAATGGTGACCGATCCGGCCGCACTCGAGATTCGGGCGCTGATCGCCGATATGGCGGAGACCCTCACCGATATCGGGGGCGCGGGGCTCGCGGCGCCCCAGGTCCATGTGCCCCTGCGGGTGGTTATCTTTCAGGTGCCGGCCCAGCGCTTGACCGGCAGACCCGGCGACCAGGCCCAGGCCCTGACAGCGCTGATCAATCCCGTGATCGAGCCCTTGGGCGAGGCGATGGAACTCGGCTGGGAGGGATGCCTGTCGGTGCCGGGGCTCAAAGGGGCGGTGCCGCGCTTTGCCCAGATTCGCTATCGCGGCGTCGGCGCCGATGGGGCGCCTGTCGACCGCGTGGTCGAGGGCTTTCATGCCCGTGTCGTCCAGCATGAATGCGATCACCTCGACGGCGTGCTTTATCCGCAGCGGATGACCGATATGCGGCTCCTCATGTTCGTCGAGGAAGGCGCGCGCTATCCGGTCGATCTGGAGACCGCCTAAGCATGGACGATACCGCGAAAAAAGACGCGCTTCTGCGCGCCTTGCTGCCGGAAGTCCCCTTCGACGGCTGGAGCGTGACGGCGATGCGCGCGGCCGCCGAGCGAGCCGGGCTCGAGCCAGGCGACGTCGACGAGCTGTTCCCCAAAGGGCCACGCGATGCGGTCGCCTGGTTCAGCCGCTGGGCCGATCGCGAAACCCTCGCGGTGCTGAAGGCGCGTCAGCCGCGACGCTTGCGGACCAGCGAGCGGGTCGCGCTCGGAGTGAAGGCGAGGCTGGGGTTCCTGCTGCCGCATCGCGAGGCGGTGCGGCGCTCCTTGTCGTTCTTGGCTCTACCCCAAAACATGCCCTTGGGCGCGACGCTGCTTTACGAGGCGGTCGACACGATCTGGCATGGCGCCGGCGATGCCTCGACCGATTTCAATTTCTATACCAAGCGCGGGCTTCTAGCCGGCGTTTACGCCGCGACCTTGCTCTATTGGCTCGACGATTCGTCGGAAGGCGCGGCGGCAAGCGAGGCGTTTCTCGGGCGGCGCCTCGCCGATGTCCTTGCCCTTCCGCGGATTAAGGACGCCGCCGCCCGGCTTGCCGTGCCGTTGCAGATCCTGCGCGCGCTGCGTCCGCGCGGCACCTGATTGGCGTGGCGCGCCGCGCCTAGCGGTGCGGGATAAGCTTCGTCACATGTCCCATCTTGCGCCCGGGCGCGATCTCGTCCTTGCCGTAAAGATGGATCTTCTGCAACGGGTCGTTGATGGCGTCGCGCCATTTCGCGACGTCGGCTCCGATCAGGTTTTTCATGACCGCATCGGCATGGTGCTCGGGCGAGCCCAGCGGCAAGCCGCAAATCGCGCGCACCAATTGCTCGAACTGGCTCGTATAGCAGGCGTCGATCGTCCAATGGCCCGAATTGTGCGGACGCGGTGCGATCTCGTTGACGAGCACCTCCCCTTCATGCGTCACGAACATCTCGACCGCGATCAGGCCGACGAGGTCGAGTTTCTCGGCGACGTAGCGCGTGATCGCCTCGGCGCGCATCGCGACCTCGGGCTCGACGCGTGCCGGCGCGATGGTGGTCTCGAGAATGCCGTGACTATGCTGGTTCTCGACCGGCACATAGGTCGCGCATCGACCGCCCTCGCTGCGCGCGACGATCACCGATACCTCGCAGGCGAATTCGACGAAGCCTTCGAGAATACCGGCCTCGGCGGTAAAGCCGCGCCACGCTGCCGCGAGATCGGTCTCGCCGCGAATGGGCGTCTGTCCCTTGCCGTCATAGCCCAGGCGCACGGTCTTCAAGATCGCGCGCGGGCCGATGGCCTCGAGCGCGCTGCGCAGCTCCGCTTCGCTGGCGACCGCGCGGTAGGGCGCCGTCGCCACGCCGATGGAGCGCAGAAATTCCTTCTCGGCGAGCCGGTCCTGCGCGATCCGCAGCGCGTTGGGGCCCGGCCGTACCGGCTTTCGCGCGGCGAGGAATTCCGCCGTATCGGCCGGCACGTTCTCGAATTCGAAAGTGATGACGTCGACGCTGTCGGCGAAACGCGCCAGCGCGTCCTTGTCGCCATAGTCCGCAGTGGTCGAGCGGGAGGTCGCCTGCTTGGCCGGGCTGTCCCCGATCGGGCAATAGACGTGGCAACGGTAGCCGAGCGCGATCGCCGCCAGCGCCGTCATGCGGCCCAATTGGCCGCCGCCCAGAATGCCGATGGTTCCGCCGGGCTCGATCATTCTTTGGCTGGGAATTTTGCGACCGCTGCCGTCTGGGCCTCGCGCCAGCGCTCGAGACGCGAGGCAATCCGCTTGTCGCCGAGCGCGAGGATCGCCGCCGCGAGCAAGGCGGCGTTGACCGCGCCGGCCTTGCCGATCGCCAAAGTACCGACCGGAACGCCGCCCGGCATCTGCACGATCGAAAGGAAGCTGTCGACGCCCTTCAAGGTCGCGCTCTCGACCGGCACGCCCAGCACCGGCAAGGGCGTCATCGCCGCGGTCATGCCCGGCAAATGCGCGGCACCGCCCGCGCCGGCGATGATAACCTTGATACCGCGCGCGCGCGCCTTGTGCGCGTAAGCATAGAGCCGCTTCGGCGTGCGGTGCGCCGACACGATGCGCGACTCATACGGGATGGCAAGCTGGTCGAGCGTCTCCGCCGTGTGGCGCATCGTCTTCCAGTCGGACTGGCTTCCCATGATGATTCCAACAGAGGGCTTTTCGCCGCTCTTGGCCGACATGGCCTCCCCCGACCAAAACGAAAGCGCATTATAGGAAGCAAGCACCCGGGAGCAAGCGCTGCGGCGACCCCGGTCGCCGCCGCGGCGCCGTGAAATCCGGCATCGCACGGCATCCCCAGGGTTACGATCGACGCTCCGAGCGGACGGTTGTGTGGGGGAGGAATTCTGGCATAATTCCCCGACGCTTGGCGTTTGTTGGTTCTTGGCGGCGGGTTGAGCCGCGCGAGAGGCGAGAATGAGCAGCGGAGATCGCGAACCCTTGCGTGCCGTGGCGGGGCGGAGCCGGACCGCGTCTCCGATGCGCGACGGGTCGCGACCCGAGATGGGGGCGCCCGATTCCGGCGCGGTCTTGGAGTTTGCGGGCAACGGCGAGGCCCCGCTGGAACAGACCTTGGCCTCGCTCGTGGCCGAAGGCGAGGAGCTGCGGCGGGAACTGCGCATGGCGCGGTCGCATATTGCCGCGCTTGAGAAGCTGGTCGACGAAGATCCGCTCATGCCGGTGTGCAACCGCCGCGCCTTTTTGCGCGAGCTGACCCGCATGATGGCGTTTGCCGGACGGTATGGCGTGGCCGCGAGCCTCGTCTATTTCGACGTCAATAACCTGAAGCAGATCAATGACAGCCACGGTCATGCCGCCGGCGACGCGGTTCTGACCGAAGTTGCGCGTGTGCTCGTGGAGAGCGTGCGCACCACCGACGTGGTGGGCCGTCTCGGCGGCGATGAGTTCGGCGTGCTGCTGGTGCAGACGGATAAGATTCTGGCCGAGCACAAGGCGGAAGAGCTTGCCGCCGCGATCGCCAAACGGCCGGTCTCGTGGCAAGGCCAAACTCTCGCGGTGAGCGTTGCCTACGGCGCCTACGCGTTTCTGGGCGGGGAAAACGTCAGCGACGTGCTTTGTGCCGCGGATCGCGCGATGTATTGCCGTAAATCGGCCTGCCGTTCGAAGCTCTAACGCGCCCGGCCCGGCGCCGGCCGCGGCGATGTTTCGCCTTCAAGCGATGATGTCAGGCAGCAAGGAATTCTCGAGCTTGCTGATGAGATCCTTGAGCGCCAATTTTCGTTTCTTTAACCGCTGCAAATGCAGGTTGTTGGCGGGAACCTGCTCGGCAAGCCGGTTGATCGCGTCGTCGAGATCGCGGTGCTCGTCCTTGAGGGCAGCGATTCGCAGCTTGACTGCTTCGACGTCGAGATCCATGACTTTCAACGAAACCCGTGCCGTGCAAGAGAAAATCATCATAGCAAAGTTCGGCGGCCGGGTCAGTGCCCACACCGCGAGGACAGGCGAAATATGGCAAGCTTGGCCAACGCTTCGACGGATGCAGCGCGACCGACCAAGACGATTGGAATCCTGACGAGCGGCGGCGATTGCGCCGGGCTCAACGCCGTCATCCGGGCGGTGGTGCTGCGCGCCGTCAACGGTTACGGCTGGCGCGTCCTCGGCATTCGCCAGGGCACGGCCGGGCTGATGCGCCGGCCCGTCGATGTCGAGCAACTCGATCCCGAGCGCGGCGATTTCAATCTCTTGCGACAGGGAGGAACCATTCTCGGCACGACGAATACGGGCGATCCCTTCGCCTTTCCCCTGAAGGGTGGCGGCCAGCGCGATCGCTCGGCGGAGGTGATCGAGGGCGTTCGCCTCCTCGGCCTCGATGCGCTGATCGGGGTGGGCGGCGACGGCAGCTTCGCGATCCTCCGCCGGCTCGCGCAGCAGGGCGGAATCAAACTGGTCGGCATTCCGAAAACCATCGACAATGATGTCGGCGCGACGGAGAGCTCGGTCGGTTATCACACCGCGGTGATGGTCGCCGCCGAGGCACTCGACCGTCTGCAACCCACCGCCGCGAGCCATGATCGCGTCATGGTTCTCGAGGTGATGGGCCGGGATGCCGGGCACATCGCGCTCTCCGCCGGCATCGCGGGCGGCGCCGATATCATCCTCATCCCCGAAATCCCCTATCGAATGGAGGCGGTTGCCGCCCATATCGATCGCCTCAGGCGCGCAGGACGCAATTTCGCGCTCGTCGTCGTGGCCGAGGCCGTGCCCGATCTCACCGGCCGCCAGGTGCGCGGCCAAGGCGCCAGCAGCGGCAGCAATTACGGTGGGATCGGCCGGGTTCTCGCCGACGAGATCGCGAGCCTTACCGGAGCCGAAACGCGGGTCACGGTGCTGGGACATGTGCAGCGCGGCAGCCCGCCCACCTGGGACGATCGTCTGCTGGCTTCGGCCTTCGGCGTTCATGCGGTGGATCTCGTCGCCGCGGAACATTTCGACCGCATGGTGGCGTGGCAGAACCGGAAAGTGGTCGATGTTCCGCTCGGCGCGGTCGTCGGCCGGTCGCATTGCGTCGATCCCGCCGGCACGCTGGTGCGGACGGCGCGCGGCCTCGGCATCGGATTTGGCGATGTCTGATGAGGCCGCCGAATTCTGGCGCTTTTCCCTGGCGGTCTATGCCAGCCCCGATGTGGCGCCAGCCTGCATCCTGCTTCAGGACCGGCACGGAAAAGACGTCAACCTCGCCCTTTTCTGTTGCTGGCTCGGCGCGAGCGGGCGCGGGCAGCTGACGCAGGCGGCCCTCGAAGCGGCCGACCGCGCGGCGGCGCCGTGGCGGCACGGCGTGGTCGAACGCTTGCGCGAAGCACGCCGCGCGGTGAAGGCGGCGGCCGTTCCGGGCAGCGAGAATCTCTACACCAAGGCGAAGGCCGCCGAGCTCGAGGCCGAACGCGTGCTGCAATCGATCCTCATCGGCCTTGCGCCGAAGGTGGCGAACGCGCGGGCGGCGCCGGAGCGGCTCGCCGACGCGCTGGCAAATCTGGCGCTCTATATCGGCGACGCACCCGCCGAGCCGCTGCGTGCGGCGTTGCGCATCATGGCCGAAGACGATTTCGCGAGCGGCGTTCCGTGAGGGAAATGCCGGGGGCGAGACTCCCGGCCGGCGCCTTTAACGGATCTTGCCGGTTTCTTCGCCCCAGCGCTTCACGTTGCCGGTGTCGAGCCCGAACAGATCGAGGACGCGGCCGAGATTGTGGTCGATCATGTCGTCGAGCGTCTTCGGCCGGTTGTAGAAGGCCGGCATGGGCGGCGCGATGATCGCGCCCATTTCGGTCAGCGCGGAGAGATTGCGCAAGTGGCCGAGATGAAGCGGCGTCTCGCGTACCATCAGGACAAGGCGCCGGCGTTCCTTCAAGATCACGTCGGCCGCGCGCGTCAGCAGCGAAGTAGTGACGCCCGAGGCGATTTCGGCGACGCTGCGCACCGAGCACGGGGCCACAATCATGCCGAGCGTCTTGAACGAGCCCGAGGACAAGGGCGCGGCCATGTCGGTGATGGTGTGGCAGTGATGGGCCAGCGCCTTGACCTGCGCGATTTTGAGGTCGGTCTCATAGGCCAGCGTGACCTCGGCCGATTTGCTCATGACCAGATGGGTCTCGATCGGCAGCGCGCGCAGCATCTGCAGCAGCCGAACGCCATAAATGACGCCGGACGCGCCGCTGATGCCAACCACTAGGCGTTGTAGGTTATCGGCCATGTTCTTCTATAAGATAGTGCGCCATGGAAAGGTCGCGGAGGCCGCAGCATATCCCGCTTGGAGCGCGGCTCCAATCGGCGTTAGCATAAAGACGGTCTGACCCATCTCTCGCAAACGGAGGTGCCATGTCGTCGCTAGACCGTCTCGAAGAGCTTCGTGCCGAGCATCGGAATTTGGAGCTAGCTCTGGGCCTCGAAACGGCCCGCCCCGCGCCGAACACGGAAACCATCGCCGGCCTGAAACGCCAGAAACTCCGCATAAAAGACGAAATCGCCCAGCTCGAACATTCGAGCGCCTGAACCTTTCAGGGCAGGTTCTTCGCCTGCTCGCGCAGTTGAAATTTTTGGACCTTTCCGGTCGAGGTCTTGGGTAGCGGCCCGAAGACGACGGTCTTGGGTACCTTGAAATGGGCGAGGCGGTCGCGGCAGAACGCGATCAAATCTGCGGCGGTGGCGCCCTCGCCCGGCTTCAGCGCGACGAAAGCGCAAGGGCTCTCGCCCCAGACCGGGTCCGGGCGCGCCACGACGGCGGCTTCGAGGACGGCCGGATGGCGATAGAGCACGCTCTCGACCTCGATGGTCGAGATGTTCTCGCCGCCCGAAATGATGATGTCCTTGGAGCGGTCCTTGAGCTCGATATAGCCGTCCGGATGGATGACGCCGAGATCGCCGGTATGGAACCAGCCTCCGGCGAAGGCGTCGCGCGTCGCCGCCGCGTTTTTGAGATAGCCTTTCATCACGATATTGCCGCGCATGAAGACCTCGCCCAGAGTCGCGCCGTCTTGCGGCACGGGGGCGAGGCTCCGTGGATCGCCCACCATCAGCCCTTCGAGGACCGGATAGCGCACGCCCTGGCGCGCCTTGAGGCGGGCACGCTCGGCGGGCGCCTCCTGGTCCCACGCGTCGTGCCACTCGCACACGACCGAAGGCCCGTAGACCTCGGTCAGCCCATAGACATGCGTGACGGCAAAACCCATCGCCTCGATCCCCTCGAGCACCGCGGCGGGGGGCGGCGAGCCGGCGGTCATCATCGCGATCTTGCGCGTGAGGCGGTTTCGCTGCTCCGGCGGCGCGTTGAGCAGCATGGTCATGACGATGGGTGCGCCGCAAAGATGGGTGACATTCTCGCGCTCGATCGCGGCAAAGATCTCGCCCGGCTCGACGCGGCGCAGGCAGACATGCGTACCGGCCAGCGCGGTGATGGTCCAGGGGAAGCACCATCCGTTGCAATGGAACATCGGCAAGGTCCAGAGATAGACCGGGTGCTGCGGCAGGCTCCAGACCAGAGCATTGCCGATCGCATTGAGGAACGCGCCGCGATGGTGATAGACGACGCCCTTGGGATTTCCCGTCGTGCCCGACGTGTAATTGAGCGCGATCGCGTCCCATTCGTCCTCGGGAGCCTCGGCTGCGAGGCCGGGATCGGCATCGGCGAGGAAGCGCTCGTAATCCATCGTGCCGAGTAGCCTGCCGGGCGGCGCCAACTCATCGTCGATGTCGATGACGAGGATTGGCCGCTTGAGCAAGGCGAGCGCCGTTTCGACGACGGAATGGAACTCGCGGTCGGTGATCAAGAGCTTCGCCTCGCCATGCTCCAGGATGAACGCGACCGTCGCCGCATCGAGCCGGGTGTTGAGCGCGTTCAGCACCGCTCCCGCCATCGGCACTCCGAAATGCGCCTCGAATAGCTCGGGCGTGTTCGCGGCCATGACCGCGACCGTATCGTTCTTGCCGATGCCGTGGCGTTTCAGCGCGCCGGCGAGCCGGCGGCAGCGTGCTTCGGTCTCGGCCCAGCTGTAGCGCCGGCGGCCATGGATGACGGCAATCCGCTCCGGATGGGTGGCGGCCGCGCGCGTCAGAAAGCTCAAAGGCGTCAGCGGCATGTGGTTCGCCGCGTTGCGGTCGAGCCCGACGGTATAGGGGTTGGGCACCGTCTCCTCCTTTCCGGCCGCTTGGCAAGAGCCGGAATTTGCCGCACATAATAGCCCAGTTCGGGCGAAGGGAGGATGCGCCATGATCAGCCGCCAGGTGGAGGAGCATCGTCGCTCGCTCGCGGATCCCGAGGGTTTCTGGAGCGAGGCCGCCGCCGCGATCGATTGGGAGCGGCGCTGGGACCGCGTGCTCGATCAGAGCCGCAAGCCGTTCGATCGCTGGTTCCGCGGCGGCCAACTCAACACCTGCTGGAATGCGCTCGACCGTCATGTCGAGCGCGGCCGTGCCGCGCAATTGGCGCTGATCTATGACAGCCCGGTCACCGGACAGGTGAAGCGCTTCACCTATCGCCAATTGCGCGACGCGGTCGCGAAGCTGGCAGGCGCGCTCACGGCCCTTGGGGTCGCGCGCGGCGACCGGGTCATCATCTACATGCCGCTCGTGCCCGAGGCGGTGATGGCGATGCTCGCTTGCGCCCGCATCGGCGCCATTCACTCGGTCGTGTTTGGCGGTTTCGCGGCGCCTGAGCTCGCGACCCGCATCGACGACGCCAAGCCCAAGCTCGTCCTCTCGGCCTCTTGCGGCATCGAGCCGGGCCGCGTCATCGCCTATAAGCCGCTGCTCGATCACGCGATCGCGCTCGCCCAGACCAAGCCGTCGACCCTCATCCTGCAACGGCCGACGCAGCCCTGCGAACTCGTGTTCGGCCGCGACCATGATTGGGAGACGACAGTCGCGAAAGCGGAGCCGGCGGCCTGCGTCACGCTCGAAGCGACCGATCCGCTTTATATCCTCTATACCTCGGGCACGACCGGACAGCCCAAGGGCATCGTGCGCGACAATGGCGGGCATGCCGTCGCGCTTCATTGGTCGATGGCGAATGTCTATGGGATGAAGCCCGGCGAGGTGTTCTTCGCGGCATCGGATGTCGGCTGGGTCGTCGGCCATTCCTACATCGTCTACGCGCCATTGCTCTATGGTTGCACCACCGTCCTTTACGAGGGCAAGCCGGTCGGCACGCCGGACGCCGGCGCCTATTGGCGCCTCATTGCCGAGCACGGCGTCGACGCGATGTTCACGGCCCCCACCGCTTTCCGCGCGATCCGGCGCGATGATCCCGACGGCCACTTTATCCGCCGCTATGACCTCGCGAAATTTCGCACGCTCTTTCTGGCGGGCGAACGCGCCGATCCGGCGACCGTGCAATGGGCGGAGACGCAGCTCAAGATACCGGTGATCGATCATTGGTGGCAGACCGAGACCGGCTGGGCCATCGCCGCCAATTGCGTCGGCATGGGGCCGCAAGCGGTGAAGCATGGCTCGGCCACGCGCGCCGTGCCGGGCTATGATCTGCGCGTGCTCGATCCCTCGGGTGAGGTGATGAAACCGGGCGAGATCGGTGCACTCTGCATAAAGCTCCCATTGCCGCCCGGCGCGTCGCCGACCTTGTGGCAGGCGGAAGAGCGCTACGTGAAGGCCTATCTCGCCGATTATCCCGGCTACTATCACACCGCCGACGCCGGCTATATCGACGCGGAAGGCTACGTCTTCGTGATGACCCGGACCGACGACATCATCAATGTCGCGGGTCACCGGCTCTCGACCGGGGCGATCGAGGAAGTGCTTGCCTCTCATGCCGAGGTCGCCGAATGCGCGGTAATCGGGGTCGCCGATAATTTGAAGGGGCAGGTGCCGCTTGGGTTTCTCGTGTTGCGGACCGGGGCGAAGACGGAGCGCGCACAAATCGCCGAGGAAGTCGTCCAGCTCGTGCGCGAGCGTATCGGACCGGTCGCCAGCTTCAAACTGGCAGTCATCGTCGAACGTCTGCCGAAGACGCGCTCGGGCAAGATCCTGCGCGGCACGATGCGCGCTATCGCCGACGGCGACGCCTATAAGATACCGGCAACGATCGATGATCCGGCCATCTTGGACGAGATCGGGGAGAGCCTCAAAAGCGCAGGCCTCGGAACCGCGAAAGCCTGAGGCCGAGCCATCGGGAAGGCCGGCCGTAACGCACCCTGGCGGAGATTAGGGTGCTGCGTCCTCGGTGCCGGCGACGTCTTCGAGGGTGGGCGGCTTCACCAGCGGCCCGTCGCCCTCGGCGCGCTTCTTGCCGCGATTGGCGCGGGTGACGGCGGCTTCCAGCATTTCCATCGTGCACAGGCCGAGCGCGACCGGGTGACGGGGCTTGATGTTGGTGGAGTTCCAATGGGTGCGGTCGCGCACCGCTTGGATCGTCGGCTTGGTCGTGCCCACCAGTTTCGAGATCTGGCCGTCGCTCAGCTCCGGATGATTCTTCAAGAGCCACGAAATCGCGTCCGGTTTGTCCTGGCGCTTGGCGATCGGCGTATAACGCGGGCCCGAATGCTTCACCAATTCGACGGGATGCGCCTGTTTGGCGATCTCGAGCCGCGCATTGGGATCCTTCTGGCAGCGCTCGATTTCCTCGATCGTGATCTGGCCATTGGCGATGGGGTCGAGCCCCTGCATCTGCAATGCGACTTCGCCATCGGCAATCGCCTGGACTTCGAGCGGATGAAGGCCGCAAAACTCGCCGATTTGGTCGAAAGTGAGCGAGGTGTGCTCGACCAGCCAGACGGCGCTGGCCTTGGGCATCAACGGCAAAGTCATCGTTCCTCCTCGATTGCGAGGTCTTTTGAAGGGCGGGTCATCATGTCGGAGATCTGACTTATATAGCCATTTGCCGCCCTCCTGGGAAGAGGGGCGGGGGCAGGTGCCCCGGCGCGGCGCCCGGGGCGTCAGACCGACAGGATGATCTTGCCGATGTGGGATGAACTCTCGAGCAGACGATGCGCCTCGCCGGCCTCGGCCAGCGGAAAGGTGCGGTAGATCACGGGCTTGACCTTTCCGGCGTCCATGAGCGGCCAGACTTCGCGCCGCATCGCGGCGGCCATCGCTCCTTTGTCTTCGACGCTGCGGGGCCGCAGACCCGAACCGGTCAAGGTCAGCCTTTTGCCCATGATCGAGACGAAATTGACCTCGGCCGTCACGCCATGCTGCGTCGCGATGCTGACATGGCGGCCTTCGACCGCGAGGACGCTCAAATTCTTCTGAATGTAATCGCCGCCCACCATGTCGAGAACGACATCGACGCCGCGATTGGCGGTCGCTTCGCGTATGACCTGGACGAAATCCTCGTGCTTGTAGTCGATGCCGCGGGTCGCGCCCAATTTTTCGCAGGCATGGCATTTGTCGCGGCTGCCGGCCGTGGCGAAGATCGCCGCCGCGCCAAAGGCGCGGGCCAACTGGATCGCCACCGTGCCGATGCCGCTCGATCCGCCGTGAATGAGGATGGATTCGCCTCGCCGGAGCTTGCCGCGCTCGAATACGTTGTGCCAGACCGTGAAGAAGGTTTCGGGCAGGGCGGCGGCTTCGACCATGCTGAAGCCTTTGGGCACGGGCAGGCATTGCGGCACCGGCGCCACGCAATAGGTCGCGTAGCCGCCACCCGTTACCAGCGCGCACACCTCGTCCCCGATCTTCAAATGATGGACGCCCAGTCCGATTGCCGCGACCGTACCGGCGATCTCGAGGCCCGGGATGTCGGACGCGCCCGGCGGCGGCGGATACTGGCCTTTGCGCTGCATGATGTCGGGGCGATTGATGCCCGCGGCGGCCACTGCGATCAGCACTTCGCCGGCGCCGGGAACCGGCACCGGGCGCGTCGTCGGCCGGAGGACCTCGGGCCCGCCCGGGCTCGCGATCTCGATCACGGTCATCGTATCGGGCGGCGTGGTCATGCGGTCTTGATCCTGCGCATTGCGTGTCGATTGCACCTCTAGCCTGATCGCGCCAAACTGGCAACCGCCGACAGGGAGTGCGACCGCGTGGATGAGGACGATCTGGCACCGCTGCGTCAACCCGCCAAGAAGCGCGATCTCGCGCCGATGGCGATCGCCGAGCTCGAAGTCTATATCCATGAGCTCGAAGCGGAGATCGGACGCGCGCGCGAGGAGATCGCCGCCAAGCGCAAGCAGCGCGGCGGCGCCGAAAGCCTGTTCAAGCGCTAAGGCCGGCGATGCTCATCAAAGCGCCATGAGCGGTCCCGAGGAGAGACTCCCGCCGCCGGTTCGCGCCGATTATCGGCATTTTCTCGCGATCCCGACCCGCTGGATGGACAACGACATCTACGGCCACGTCAACAACGTGGTCTATTATTCCTACTTCGATACGGTGGTGAATCATTATCTCATCGCGGCCGGCGCGCTCGACATCCATGGCGGATCGGTGATCGGTCTCGTGGTCGAGACCATGTGCCGCTATTTCCAACCGCTCGCCTTTCCCGACGTGATCGAGGCGGGCCTGCGCGTCGGGCGGCTGGGCCGCAGCAGCGTGCGCTACGAAGTCGGGATTTTCCGCCTCGGCGAGCAAACGGCGGCGGCCGCAGGCTATTTCGTCCACGTCTATGTCGACCGGCAGAGCCGCCGGCCGGAAGCTTTGCCCGAACCGATGCGGGCCGCGCTCCAGCGGATCGCGGGTGCAAGTTGACGCGCCCGGAGGGATGAGCGAGTCTTTAGCATGATGCGCGGCAACAGGGGCGCGTAAGAGGGGAGCGGCTGTTGGCCTTGGGCTCGTGGAGTTGCGTTATTTCCGGACCGGTCCTCGGCGTGATCTGGCTCGCTGTCTGCGGCGGCTATATCAGCTTCTTCGTCGGCTGGGGCGTGTTGTTTTCCCTGCTGCCTCACGAGATCGCGCTGGTGCTGTTGGCCGCGATCGCTCCGGCGCTTGCGCTCTGGAGCGTCGGCGCCTCGCAAGAGCGTACGGAGCGTCTCGAGCGCGTCACCGCGCGCCTCGCCGAGCAACTGATCCTGCTACAGGGCGTGCCCAGCCGCTTCGACGAGCGCTCGCGGCTGACGCTTACCGCTCTGCGCCAGCAGATGGAGGAGCTCAACGCGGCCGGCGAGGACGCGGCATCGCGCTTGAGGCTCAGCACCGAAAACCTCGGTTCGCTCGTCACCGGCGCGGTATCGAGCGTCAACGGCGTGGTCGAACGCGCCGAATATGCGCGCAGCGACTTGGCTGCGGCGGTTGCCCCGCTGGCGAAATTGACGGAGACCCTCGCCGATGAATCGGCGGCGCTGCAGCATGCGGCGAGTGCCGATCTCGACATGGCCATCGACCGGCTGCGCGTTCACGTGGCTGCGGTCCAGCAGGCGGTCGACCGCGGGATCGAGACCGCGGGATCGCGCATCATCGAGCGCGCGGAACAGCTGGGACGCGCGATCAGCGAGGCCCTCGGCAAGGCCGCCGGCAACGCCGCCGAACAGTTCGATGGCGCGGCCGAGCGCGTCGGCCGCGAAGTGGCTGCCGCGGTCGATCGCATCACGGCCCAGACGAACTCGCTGGCGACGACGATTGCCCAGGCCGGTGATGGCGCGGTGGAGCGACTCGCGGGGCACCGCAGCGCAGTCGAGCGCCTGCTGGCCGAGGCGGCGACGCGGCTCGACCAGGTGGCGCGCGAAACCCTGGCGGTGTCCGAGCGCAGCGGCACGGTCTTGCGCGGCGAGACGCAAGCGCTCTTGGCTGCCGTCACCGAAACCGCGCTGCGCGCCGAACAGGTCGGCGCGAAGCTGCATGAAAGCGGCGCCAGCCTGGTGGCGCAATCCGCGCAGACCACGCGACAGGCGGAGGCCGCCAACGCGGCGCTCGTCGGTCAGGCCCAGACGCTTGCCAATGTCGCGGGCGAAGCGCTGGCGCGTTTGCGCGAATTCGGCATCGGCTTTGCGAGCCAGGCCGAGGCGGTGATTTCGGCGGCGCGCCAGGGCGGGACGCAGATCGATCAGGCGGGCGCGCATCTGCGGACGCAGATCGCGTTAATTGCCGATGCCGGCGCCCAAGCGGCCGAAGCGGCCGACGGGACGGCGGCGAAGGTGCGCGAGGTGATCCATACGCTGCAGTCGAGCGCGTCCGATTCGATGGCGGCATTGACGCGCCGCGGCGCCGACGTCGTCGACGCCGCCGAGGCGAATATCGCCCGGCTGCGCGCCGCGCTGAGCGCGCTCGATGAGACCGCGGTCCAAGCGGGCGACAGCGGCGTCGCGGGCATCCGCGCCGCCATGGTCGTGCTTGAAGAGAGCGCGGCCCAGGTCGAGGCCGCTTTGATACGACGCGGCGAGGACATGGCGGATGCGGTTGAGGCCAGCGTCTCGCGCGCGCGCGCGGCGATCGGCGGGCTCGAACAAGGCGTGGCCGCAGCCGCGGAATCGGGCGTCCGCCAGATCCGCGGCGCGGTCGAGGCCTTGACGCAAACCGGGACGCAGCTGACGGCGACGGGCGAGGGAGCGGCGTCCCGCGTGCTGCAGTTGCAATCGACCACGGCGCGGGCGGTCGAGGAACTCCGCCGCGCGCATGATTCGGTCAACGGCCAGATCGGCGAATTGGCCGGGGTGGCCGGCGAGGCGCGCGCGGAGATGGAAGGGGTGGCCCAGATCCTCATTCGCGAGGTGGTCGCCCTGCGCGAGGTCGGCCAGCAGGTCGCGGCCTATGTCGAGCAATTGCACGACGCCTTTGCCGGGGAGGTCGGGCATTTCAACGTCGCGCGCGGCAACATGGAAACCCAGGTCACCGAGATTCGCGCGCTGCTGCAGCGTCAATCCGATCTTCTCGCGCGGGTAGCGGCCGATACGGTCGAGCAGGCGAAATTCGCCGACGGTGCGCTCGACGGCCATGTCCGGCGCTTGAACGAAGCGGCCATGCTGGTGGCCGACCACAGCGACAGGGTCAACGGTGTCTTGGTGCGGCAACTCGCCGAAATGGCCGGCGCGGCGGACCGACTCGCGATCATCGGCGCGGCGGTCGACAACACCTTGCAGCACGGTGCCGCGGCGATGACCGAGGCGACCGAACGCTCGGCCGCCCGCGCCGACGAGATCGGCCGCCTCCTCGTCGATCACAGCCGCATCGCCGACGCCGCGAGCGAGGCCGTCGAGCGGCGCATGATCGAGCGCGTGAAGGCGATCGATGAGCAAGCGGCGTTGCTGGGCCAGACCTCCGACAGCGCCAATTCGGCGTTGATCGATATTGCGAAGCAGTTCGACGCGGTCGGCCTAGGGGTGACCGCCGCGGGCGACGCGGCGGGCGCAACCTTGCGCGATGTCGGCGGCCAGTTCCGCCAGCATGTCCAGGAATTGGCGGGCGCGGTCGAGCAGACGGTCGGGCGCATGCAGGGCGCGCGCGGCATTCTCGACGAGCATTTCGGCGCGATCGGCGAAGCGGCGGCCTCGGTTTCGCAGCGGATCGAAGAGCTTGGCGCTGCCGCGCGAGCCGAAGTGGCGCGCTTTGTCGCGGCGGGCGATGCCGTGACGCATCGCCGCGACGACACTGCGGAGCAGGTCAGCCGGCAGATCGTCGAACTCAGCGCGATGTTGGAGCAAGCGAATGCGCGGCTCGATGCCTCGCGCGGCGTGCTGCGCGGTCAGGCGGCGGAACTCAACGCCGCCACCGACCGGACGGTCGAGCGCTTGCGCGAAATCAGCGAGATCTACCACAGCCAATCGAGCGCGCTGGTCGGCGCCGCCGAACAAGCCGGCACCCGCGCCAAAGAGGCAAGCGACGTCTTCCGCTCGCAGACTCAGACCTTTCTCAAGGCGGCGAACGATGCCGCCGCCCTTGCGCAACGCATGCGCGAGCAGGCGCAGAGCAATCAGACCGATACGTTCCTCAAATCGGCGACCTTCATTATCGAGACCCTGCAATCCCTATCGGTCGATCTTGCGCGCATCCTGGAGCAGCCGGTGCCGGACGCGATCTGGAAACGCTTCCATAGCGGCGAACGCGGCGTATTCGCGCGCTACATACTTCAGTTGCAGGAGCGCCAGACCGGCACGGTGATCAAGGAGAAGTTCGAGCTCGATTCCGCCTTCCGCGAGCAGGCGATGCGCTACATGGATCAGTTCGAGCAGCTCCTGCTCCAGGCGCGCACCGTCGACCGGGCCGACGTGATGGGGGCGACTTTCGTCACCGCGGATGTCGGCAAGCTCTATCTCGTGCTGGCCAACGCGCTCGGCCGCCCGATGCATTGAGGGGGCCGGCGAGACGCCGGGCGCCAATTTCTGGGCGCGAAGGTTGCGGCAAACGAAACGGGCGGCCCGGTGGGGCCGCCCGTTTTTGTCGAAGCCGCGAGCGATCAGGCGGCTTTTTGTTCGATCGCCTGGGCCTTGCCCGCGGCGATCTCGATCTTGCGGGGCTTCAATGCCTCGGGCACTTCGCGCACGAGGTCGACATGGAGAAGCCCGTTATCGAGGCTCGCGCCGGCGACCCGGATATGGTCGGCGAGCTGGAAGCGGCGCTCGAAGGCGCGCCGCGCGATGCCGCGGTGAAGATAGCGAGTCTGATCCTCATCCTTTTGCGCCTTGCCGGCGATGACGAGCGCGCCTTCTTTGGCGGTGATGTCGAGATCCTCGGCGCCGAAACCCGCCACGGCCATCGTCAAGCGATAGGCGTTCTCGCCGGTCGCCTCGATGTTGTAGGGCGGATAGGAAAGCGCATTGCTGTCGAGCTGCGTCGCCGCGTCGACCAGCCGCGTCAGCCGGTCGAAACCGATGGTCGAGCGGAAAAGGGGAGCGAAATCGAAGCTATTCATGACCACATCCTCCATTGAGCAATATGGAACCGGCGACGCGCCCGCCACCATGGCCGGGCCAGCCGCGTCGAATGTCCGGACCCGCTTGGCGGCGCCCGGACAGCATGGAGGTGGGGGTATGAAGCGCCGAATTCAAGGGCGGAAACCGCCCTCCCGTGCCGCCGGCGCGGCGGTTATTTCTTCAGGCCGATGCCCTGGAAGCGCTTATTGAAGCGGGCGAGCTGGCCGCTATCGGTCAAGCGTTGCTGGCCGCCGGTCCAGGCCGGGTGCGATTTCGAATCGACTTCGAGATGCAGCGTGTCGCCGGCCTTGCCGTAGGTCGAGCGCGTCTTGTAGCTCGTGCCGTCCGTCATCAGGACGGTAATTTCATGATAATCGGGATGAATGCTTTTCTTCATCGCGCTCTCCAAAAAAGCCCTCGCCTTATAGCCAAATCGTGCCGGCGACGCAACTTGACCTTGGCCGAAGACGGGATCGCGCTGCTTTCCTCGATCAAGCCGTGCAAATCCGTTCGACTTTCGCGCGCGCCTCTCATATAAAATTTTGTGCAACAATTTGGTTAAGGGGGTGAGTCCATGACCGACGGAACCGACGACAGCAACGGCCCGTCCTACCCGCCTATTCCGCCCATTCCGCCGATGCCGCCCGCTTACGCGCCGGCACCGCCGCGGAAAAAGGCTGCGGCCAAAGCGAAAGCCAAGGCAAAGGCAAAGGCAAAGCCGAAGCGCGCAGCCAAGAAGGCGAAGATTGCCAAAAAGGCCAAGAAGGCGAAGCGCAAGGCCGCGCCCGCGCGGGGGATGGCAAAGCGCGGCAAGGCCAAAAAGAAAGCCAAGAAGACGAAGCGCAAGGGCCGTCGTTAATCTTCGTCTGGCCGTCCGAGACCCCGCGCCGCCAAGCACGGGACGATGATGGGCGGCATTGCTTTGGTGCGGGCGCCTGGGGGCTTCGCCTTGGGCGTCAGCGCTCCGTCAGCTTCAGTTCGATTCGGCGATTCTTGCTAAAGGCCGCGTCCGTATCCGCCGGATCGACCGGATCGTATTCGCCGAAACCGGCCGCAACCAGGCGGTCGGGCGGTATTCCCTGAGATATCAGGAAGTTCACCACCGAAATGGCTCGCGCCGACGATAATTCCCAATTCGACGGGAATTGCGCCGTGTTGATGGGCCGCTTGTCGGTATGGCCGTCCACCCGCAAGACCCACGGGATATCCGTGGGAATTTCCTTGGAAATGTCTTTCAAGGCCGAAGCCACGATGCTCAGGCGCTGTTTGGCCCCGGCGCTCAATTGGGCGTTGGCAGGGTCGAACAGGACCTCGGATTGGAAGACGAAGCGGTCGCCCACGATGTGGATGTCCGGGCGGTTGCCCAGCGCGTCGCGCAGCCGGCCGAAGAATTCCGAGCGATAGCGCGCGAGTTCCTCGACCTTGCTGAGAAGCGCCTGATTGAGCTTCTGGCCGAGATCGGCGATCTGGGTTTCCTGCTGCTTGCTCTTGGTCTCGGACAGATCGAGCGCCGCCGCGATCTGGACAAGCTGCTGGCGCAGCGCGGCCATTTGCTGGTTGAGCATGTCGATCGTGCTCTGCGCCTCGCTCGCCTTCTGTTCCGAAGCCTGAAGCTGGGTCTGCAGTTGCGCGCCATGCGTTTGCTCGGTGGCGAGCGCCTGGCTGGTCTGGTCGCGCTGCTGGTTCGCGGCCCCGAGCTGGCGGGTGATCTGCATCAATTGCGTCTGCAGATCGCTGTTGCTGTTGCGCGCCATCGACAGCAAATCGGCCAGTTGGTTGATCTGTTGCGTCAGCTTCTGCAGCGCCGCATCGCGGCCCGACAGCGCATCGGTCAGATAGAACTGCCCGGCGGTGAACACGAGCAGCACGAACACGATGACCATGACGAGCTGCGACAGCGCATCGACGAAGCCGGGCCAGATGTCGATGCCGGGACGGCGGCGGCGGCGGGAGGAGATCGCCATGGCGCTAGCGGGCTATCCGGCTCAATCCGCCGCCGGCTCTTTCGCCAGCGTTGCCATGGTGCGGGCGAGAAGACGGATCTCGCTGCGGATCTCCTGGACCGAATCGCCGCGCCCCTGCGCCAGATCCTCGGCGAGCCGCACCAAATGCACCTCGATGTTGCGCAGATGCGAGCGTGCCTCCTCGTCGAAGGGCGTCGATGCGCTGCTATCGGCGAGCCGCTGCAGCACCGGCTTCAACTCGATGTGCTGCTCGGCGAGCTTGACCAGAAGGCTTTGCTCGGTGCGAATCTGGTCGCTCAACAGCGCCAGCCGCTCGGTCAAGGTGATGAGGTTGTTATTGGCCGTGATGCGGCTTTCCTCGCCGCGCCCCAGGGTGCGCTGCAGCTTGTCGAGCCCGTCGGCGGTCTGTTCGAGCAGCGCCTGAACGAAGGCCGGGGCCGAGGTGTCGAGCCCGTCGCCGGCCGATCCGCTTGCCGACAGACGGGTTGAGGCCGACAGCCATTCTTCGAGATCGTTGTAGAAGCGGTTGAGCGCCAAGCCCGCCTGCAAATCGAGGAAACCGAGGATGAGCGAGCCGGCGAGGCCGAAGAGCGATGCGCTGAAGGCGGTGCTCATGCCGCCCAAGGGTGTCTCGAGCCGGGCCTGCAGGTCGCTGAAGGCGCGCGCCACGTCGCTGGGGCCGACCGAAAGCCCGCCGATCACGCCTTTGACCGACTGCACGGTCTCGAGCAGGCCGTAGAAAGTGCCGAGCAAGCCCAAGAACACGAGTAAGCCGATGAGGTAGCGCGAGGTCTCGCGCGTCTCCTCGAGACGCGACGCGATGCCGTCGAGCAGCGTCCGCAACGCGGTCGCCGAGAGGCTCACTTTGCCGCCGCGGCGGTCGGCGAGCATGGCTGCCATGGACGAAAGCAGGCGCGGTGCCGCGGGTGCGTTGGGCGCATCCGGGCTGATTCGGAACTTCTCGATCCAGGTCACCTCGGGATTGAGCAGGATGACCTGGTGGAAGATGTAGGCGATGCCCGCCAGGAGGATGCCGAGAATGATCCCGTTCACGGCGGGATTGCCGAGGAAATATTGGGTGAGCGGCCGTCCCAGCAGTGCGGCGCCGGCGGCCACGGCGAGCAGAAAGACGGTCATACGGAAGAGATATTTGCGCGGGCGAGTCACGGTCTGGGCCCTCGTTCTGTAAGCGATGGCGGCGGCTATTGGGTGACGAGCTGGAGATCGACCTCATCGGTTGCCGGGCCATCATCCGAACGATTGCCGAGCGCACGCACGTCCACGCGCAGGCTGCGCACGCCCTTCTCGATGAGATAGGCCCGGACCGCGACGGCGCGCGCCAGCGAAATGCGGCGCGCCTCCATCGCCTCATCCGCCCCGCCGGTCGCATGCGCGATCAGCAGCACACGCAAGGAATTATTGGCCAGAAGCTTCGCCGCCACGGCGTCGAGAGCCGGCCGCGAGCCGGGCGGCACTTCCGTAACGCCTGCGGGAAACTTCACGGGACCGAGTGCGGTGCCGACGGTCGCGGCCGAGGCCACTTGCGTCGATGGGCGTTGCGCTGTGGTCTTGCCGTTGGTCGGTGCCTCGGCTTTTGGGGCCGGCGCGCGCGGGGGCGTCGGCGGAGGCGGCGCGGTCAGGGGGATCGGGGCCGAATCGGCTTGCGCTTGTGCCGAGGGCTGGGCCGGCGGATTGGGCGCCTCCACATGCGGTGGCGTCGGGGGCACGACCGGCGCGGCGGGTACTGCGACGGGTTGAGGCGCGGTCGGCATCGGCGCCGGCGGCGGAGGCGCAAGCGCAGCAACCGAAGGCTTTTTCGGCGTCGCCGGTTTTGCTTCACGCGCCGCCCGCGACTTGTCGACGGCTTGAGCGCCGGGCGGGGTAAGATGGATCGTGGAGCGTCTCTTCGCCGTGGTCTTGCGCTTCGGCGCCGGCTTGCGCGCAAGCTTGTTGCTCGTGACTTTCTTGCGAACGACCTTGCGTGGTTTCGCCGGCGTCTTTTTCGCCCTGGCGCTCGGCCGCGAGACCTTCGCCGATGGGCGGGTTTGCGCCTGCGGCGCCGCCGCCTGAGGCTCGCTTGCGCCGCGCGCGCCGAATAATTGCGGCAGGGTCGGCGGCGGACCCAACTGGTCGAGCACGCTTTGATCGATAGTGACGCCGGGCGGCCGGTCGCTGCCGACCAGCACCTGCGCCGACGCGCTCGAGATCATGGCAAGCGCGAGCCCGAAGCCCAGCGCGCAGCGACAGCCTGCGCCGCGTAGGCGGCGGGTCGTACGCGCCGTGAACCGTGAAGCGAGGAGAGCCATCAACGGGATTTCCATCCGAATGCTGCTCGCGAGCCGTCAGCCTAGCTCAAGCGCGCCGGCACTGCCACTATGGCGTCGTTACAGCGGGATGCAGCGCTTGCTTAAGGAGACGCGCAAGCGGGAGATGAAGGTGATCATTGGCGGCCAGAACATCGCCCGATTCGAGCATCCCATGTCCGCCGGCGAGGTCGCTGACATAGCCGCCGGCCTCGCGGACGAGCAGGATCCCGGCCGCGATGTCCCAGCGCTGCAGGCCGAATTCCCAGAAACCGTCGAAGCGGCCGGCGGCGACATAGGCGAGATCGAGGGCCGCCGAGCCCTGTCGGCGGACGCCGCTCGTCGCCGCCATCACCGCGCCGAGCGTGCGCAGATAGGCGTGGTGCTGGCCGTGCTCGCGGAAGGGGATGCCGGTGCCGATCACCGCGTCGGCCAGGTTGCGGCGCGCCGAGACCCTGAGGCGGCGATCATTGACGAAGGCGCCGGCGCCCTTTTCGGCCCAGAAGACCTCGTCGCGCAGCGGCTCGTAGACCAGCGCCGCGACGATCTCGCCGTCGCGCTCCAGCGCGATCGAGATCGACCAATGCGGGATGCCATGAAGGAAATTCGTGGTGCCGTCGAGGGGATCGACGATCCAGCGGTGATGGGCGTCGCTCCCGGGCGCGGGGCCGCTCTCTTCCATCAGGAAGCCATAGCCGGGGCGTGCCTTACCCAGTTCCGCCTTCAGGACCTGCTCGGCCTTCAAATCGGCCGAGGACACGAAATCGCCGGGGCCCTTGATTGAAACTTGGAGCTGCTCGACTTCGCCGAAGTCGCGAATGAGGCCGCGCGCCGCCTTCAATGCGGCGGCGGACATGACGTTGATGAGCGCCGAGCGAATCGCCATCCGGCCGCATCAATCCTTGGCGCGCTCGATGTAGCTGCCGTCGGCCGTGTTGACGACGATGCGCGTGCCCGCCTCGATATGGGGCGGGATCATCACGCGCCGCCCGTTCTCGAGCTTGCCTGGCTTGTAGGAGGACGAGGCCGTCTGTCCTCTCACCACCGGATCGGCCTCGACCACCTCCACGACGACGGATTGCGGGAGCGTGACCGAGAGCGGCGCGCCCTCGTGGAGCTGGACGGTGCAGATCATGCCCTCGCGCAGGAAATCGGCCGACTCGCCGATCATCTCGCGATCGACCGCGAGCTGCTCATAGGTCTCGTTGTCCATGAAATTGGCCTGGTTGCCGTCGATGTAAAGGAATTGCATTTCCTTTTCATCGAGCTGGGCGCGCTCGACCGTCTCCTGGGTGCGATAGCGCTCGCTGGTCTTGGTGCCGGTCTTCAGATCGCGCATTTCGACCTGGGCGAAGGAGCCGCCCTTGCCGGGCTGAACCAATTCCCGCTTCAACACGAGCCAGAGCTTGCCCTGGGCTTCGAGCACATAGCCCGGCTTGATGTCGATGGCATTGATCTTCATGGGCGCTTCCTTTTGGCGCGGCAGTTGCGGCGGGCATGGGATTTGGCGCAGGTTCCTAGCAGTTTGGACGCGCCAATGAAAGGGGGAGGCCCATGAGCGGGGGCGCATGGTGGTTGCCGGAAAGCCTCGAACGCCGCCGTCCCCACCTCGAGGCGCGCGGCCATGTGCTGCGCGCGACGCGCGAGGTGTTCTCAACGCGCGGCTTCATCGAGGTCGAGACTCCGGCTTTGCAAAGGAGCCCCGGTCTCGAGCCGCATCTCAAAGCTTTCGCGACGACGTTCGCGGCGCCGGGTGAAGCGCCGGCGGCCTATTTCCTCCACACCTCGCCCGAATATGCGATGAAGAAGCTCCTGGTCGCCGGAATGCCGCGCATTTTCCAACTCACCCATTGCTTCCGCAATGGCGAACGCGGTGCCACGCATTCGCCCGAATTCTCGATGCTCGAATGGTATCGCGCCGGCGCCTCCTATCTCGATCTGATCGAAGATTGTGAGGCCCTCTTACGCGCGGCGGGCGTTTCGCTCTTCACCTGGCGGGGGCGGGTCTGCGATCCGCATGCGCCATGGGAACGGCTGACGGTGGTGGAGGCTTTCGCGCGCTTCTGCGGCATCGACATTCTCGCGACGGCGCCCGATCCTGAAACGCCGCGTCTCGATCTCCTGGCCGAAGCCGCGCGCCCGCTCGGCATCGCGCCGCATCAAGGCGATAGCTGGGAGGATCTGTTCTTTCGCATCTTCCTCGCCGCGATCGAGCCCAAGCTTGGTATCGGCGCGCCCACCGTGCTCTACGATTATCCGATCTCGATGGCGGCGCTCGCGCGCGCGAAGCCGGGCGATAAGCGTCTCTGCGAGCGTTTCGAGCTCTATGTTTGCGGGCTCGAGTTGGCCAACGCCTTCGGCGAGCTGACCGACGCCAAGGAGCAGGCGCGGCGCTTCGCCGCCGATCAGGCGAAGAAGCGCGCGCTCTATGGCGAGACCTATCCGGTCGACGAGGATTTCCTCGCGGCCTTGGAACATGGATTGCCCGAAAGTGCCGGCATTGCCTTGGGCTTCGACCGGCTCGTCATGCTGGCTTCGGGCGCCAACCATATCGACGAGGTGCTCTGGGTGCCGGTCTGAAGCGGATGCGCCGACGCCGGTAAGCCGGCCCGAAAAATCTGCCGCGGCGTGGCAAAAATTGCCCTTCGCGCGCGATGTCGAGGCAAGTTCCGCGCATGGATCGTGACGCGCTTGCGACGCTTTCAACGCCGTAAATCATCCTCGTCCTTGGCACGAGACCTGCATCCGCCACTCCTCGCTCATCGGCCGCTCGCGGGCGGGTGAGCCGTTATCGTTGTCGCGGAGATGCCGATGCAGATTTCAAATACCTATGCGGGATTTTATGCGTCGTCGCTGAGGCCGGGGTCGGCAACCAAATCCCAGCAAACACAAAGCGCGTCGTCCGGAACGTCAATCGACCCGACGGCGTCCGCTGGCGACACGGCCAAGCAGATTTTTCTCAACTACATGAAGGAATCCCCGGCCGAGCGGCTGGAGGATGCCTGGCTGGCGAGCCATCACCTCACCCGAAAGGATCTTGAGGCGATGTCGCCAGAGAAACGTCAAGCGATCGAGAAGCAGATGGCCCAGGACATCAAAAACCAGATCAAGCAGGCGACCGACAAGAAGGCGAGCGCCTCGACCGATATTCTGGCCTGAGCGTGGGCTCTCGCGGCGGAATAACGCCGGATACAGATCCGGCTTAGGTCTTTGTTCTCTCCGCCGCCGCGATCGCGCGATTGAATTCCTTCACCGCCGCGCCGGGCCCGTCGGGGTGATCCCACACCGCCGCGATGACGGCCAAGAAGTCCGCGCCGGCCTCGACCAGCACGCCGCAATTCTCGGGCGTGATGCCGCCGATGGCGCAGCAGGGCACCGTCATGGTCTCGCTCCACCAGCGCAGGATCTCGGGATCGTTGCCGGCGATGCGGCGCGTATCCTTGGTGGTCGATCGGAAGAAGCCGCCGAAGGCGACGTAATCGGCGCCGGCTTCGGCCGCCTCGATGGCGAGATGGCGGCTGTTGTAGCAGGTGACGCCGATGATGCGCCCGAGCCCGAGGATCTTCCGCGCCTCGTTGTAGGAGGAGTCTTCCTGCCCGACATGGACGCCGTCGCTTCCGGTCTGAAGCGCGAGATCGGGCCGGTCGTTCATGATGAAGGCGACGCCGCGGTCTTGCGCGACGGGGCGGAGCACTTCCGCCGCGCGGCGAATTGCGTCGTCGTCGACATCCTTCAAGCGCAATTGCAAACAGGCGACATCGCCGGCATCGAGCGCTTGCGTGAGGCGCGGTGCGAATTCCGCCGGATCGAGCGCCGGCGGCGTGATCAGATAGAGCCGGGCGCTCACGCCTCGCCGCGATAGATGCGGATGATGTGGTCGAGCATCTTCAACGCCTCGTCGCGCGGGCGCTGGAAGGTGTTGCGGCCGATGATCGAGCCATTGCCGCCGCCGTCGCGCACGGCGCGCACCTCGTTGTAGACGCCGTCCAAATCCTTGGCCTCGCCGCCCGAGAACACGACGATCCGCCTGCCGTTGAAGCAGGATTGCACGACATGGGCGATGCGCTTGGCCGCGCTCGAAATGTCGATCTTCTGCTGCTCATAGACTTTCTTGGCGGCGTCGAGCTCGAGAAAATCGGTCGGCGGCTTCACTTTGATGATATGCGCGCCCAGGAGCGCCGCCATATGCGCGGCATAGGCGCAGATATCCATCGCGGTCTCGCCGTTCTTCGTGAGGTTGCCGCCGCGCGGATAGGACCAGATCACGACCGCGAGCCCGTAGGATTTGGCCTCGCGCGCCATTTCGGCGATCTCTTCCATCATCGTGTAGGCCTCGTCCGAGCCCGGATAGATGGTGAAGCCGATCGCCGAGCAGCCCAGCCGCAACGCGTCATGCACGCTCGCCGTCACCGCTTGCGACGGCGCTTCCTTCGCGCGCGCCAGGCTGTTCGCGGAATTGACCTTCAGAATGGTCGGGATCGCGCCGGCGAAGCTCGCGGCGCCGGCCTCGAGGAAGCCCAAAGGCGCGGCGTAGGCCGAGAGGCCGGCATCGATCGCGAGCTGGAAATGATAATGCGGATCATAGGCCGGCGGGTTCGGCGCAAAGCTGCGCGCGGGCCCGTGCTCGAAGCCTTGGTCGACCGGCAGGATCACGAGCTTGCCGGTGCCGCCGAGCTTACCTTGCAAAAGGATGCGGGCGAGATTGGCCTTGGTCCCCGGATTGTCGCTCTCGTAGTGAGAGAGGATCGTCTTGACCCTTTCGCTGACCTGCATGGTAAATTTCCTCGCGAGTGGAGATCGCCGATATAGCAGATACCGGCTTCGCGGACCATAGCAACGGGTGGTTAATCGCGCTCGAGAAACGCGCGGACCGCCGCTTCGGGCTGCCGCGCGTCATGCAGGTCGAGCGTCGAAGCGGCCGGCGCGGCGAATTCCGCGCCCATCGCGGCGAGCTTCTGGCGCATCGCTTGCGATCCGGCGAAACGGAAATGTTTCAAGCCTGCGCGCAGGCCCGCCATCACCGCGCCCGCCTCGTCGCCGCAATCGAGGATCGCTGTGACCGCCGCATCGGGATGAGCGGCGCATGCCTGGTCGATGACGGATTTGAACCAGGCGGGCCCGGCTTGCATCGCGGCGCCGGGCGCGCTCGCCAAAGCGACCGGACGTTTCAGTGCGGCCGCGGCGGCGAGCGCGGCGCTCGCCTGTGCGAGGGAATGGACGGTGACTTCCTTGTTCAATCCAGCTTGCCGACGAGCGCGGCGGCTTCGACCATGCGGTTCGAAAAGCCCCATTCATTGTCGTACCACGACATGACGCGGCAGAAGCGCCGGTCGATCACATGGGTCTGCGTCAGATCGAAGGTGGAGCTGTGCGAATCGTGATTGAAGTCGCTCGACACGACTTCATCCCGGGTCACGCCGAGGATGCCGCGGAAGCGGTTCGACCCGGCGGCCTTTTCCATCAGCTCGTTGATCTCGTCCTTCGTCGTGTCGCGCGAGGCGGTGAATTTCAAGTCGATCAGCGAGACGTTCGGCGTCGGCACGCGGATCGAGGTGCCGTCGAGCTTGCCTTTCAAGGCCGGGATGACGAGGCCCAGGGCCTTCGCCGCGCCGGTCGAGGTCGGGATCATGTTGACCGCGGCGGCGCGCGCGCGTCGCATGTCCTTGTGCAGGGTGTCGACGGTGTTTTGATCGCCGGTATAGGAATGAACCGTCGTCATGAAGCCGTGGACGATGCCGACGCCTTCGTTCAGCACATAGGCGACCGGCGCCAGGCAATTGGTCGTGCAGGAACCGTTCGACACCACGCGATGCGAGGCATTCACGGCGTCGCTGTTGACGCCCATCACGATCGTGATGTCGACGCCGTCGGCCGGCGCCGAGACGATGACGCGCTTGGCGCCGGCCTCGAGATGCTTGGCCGCGGTCTCGCGCTTGGTGAAGAGCCCGGTGCATTCAAGCGCGATGTCGACCTTCAAATCCTTCCAGGGCAGTTTGGCCGGATCGCGCTCGGCCAGCACCGCGATCTTGCCGCGGCCGATATCCATCCAATTGTCGCCGGTCGAGATCTGGCCGTCGAACCGGCCATGGACGCTGTCATATTTGAGAAGATGCGCGTTGGCCGCGACGGTGCCGAGATCGTTGATCGCGGCAATTTGAAGATCGTCGCGGTTCTGCTCGTGCAGCGCCCGCAGCACCAACCGGCCGATCCGTCCGAACCCATTGATCGCCACGCGAATTGCCATCGCTCGCTCCCCTTTTTGATGCGCCGGCCGCCGTCTCTTCAGATAACGGAAAGAGCGGCTTCGACCACGGCTTCGACGGTAATTCCGAAATGTGAAAAAAGTGCGTCCGCGGGCGCGGAGGCGCCGAAGCCGTGCATGCCAACGAAGCGGCCGCTCATCCCGATATAGCGCTCCCAGCCCATGGCGCAAGCCGCCTCGATGGCGATGCGCGGCACGCCGCCCAGAACCGTGTTGCGGTAGGCCTCGTCCTGCGCGTCGAACAGGTCCCAGCACGGCATCGAGACCACGGCGGCGGCGACGCCCTTGCTCTTCAACTGCTCGCGAGCGGCCATGGCAAGCCCGACTTCCGAGCCGGTAGCGAGCAAGGTGACCCGGCGCGCGCCTTCGGCTTCGGCCAGTACATAGCCGCCGCGCGCGGCGCGGTTCTCGCCGGCATCGCGCCGCAACGCGGGCACGCTCTGCCGCGTCAGCGCCAGCGCCGAGGGCGTCGCGCGCGCTTCGAGCGCTAATTCCCAGCATTCGGCGGTCTCGACCGCGTCGGCCGGGCGAAACACATGGAGATTGGGAATGGCGCGCAACGCCGCCAGATGCTCGACCGGCTGATGGGTCGGCCCGTCCTCGCCCAGCCCGATCGAGTCATGCGTCAGCACATAGATGACGCGCAGCCCCATCAGCGCCGAGAGCCGGATCGCGGGCCGGCAATAATCCGAGAAGACCAGGAAGGTCCCGCCATAGGGAATGATCCCGCCATGCGCGGCCATGCCGTTCATGGCGGCGGCCATGCCGTGCTCGCGAATGCCGTAATGGATGTAGCTGCCGGCGAAATCGCCGGGCGTCACGAATTTCTGGCTCTTGGCCTTGGTGTTGTTGGAGCCGGTCAGATCGGCCGAGCCGCCGACGAGTTCCGCGCAGGCCGGCGCCAGCGCATCGAGTACATGGCCCGAGGCCTGCCGCGTCGCGGTCTTCGGGGCTTCGGCCGCGAATTTGGCCCGGATCGCGGCAAGCGCATCGCGCGCGCTTTGCGGCAAGTCGCCGGCGGTCTGGCGCTCGAATTCCGCGCGCGTGGCGGCGTCCCTGGCGCGCAAGCGCTCGTGCCAGGCTTTCGCGGGCCCGCGCCCGCGCTCGCCCGCCTTGCGCCAGGCTTCGGCCATATCGGCGGGCACGACGAAAGGCGGCGCCTCCCATCCCAGCCGCGCGCGTGCGCCGGCGATCTCGTCTTTGCCGAGCGGCGAGCCATGCGCACCGCTCGTGCCGGCCTTGGTCGGCGCGCCGAAAGCGATCGTGGTGCGGCACGCGATCAGCGACGGACGGTCATGGTTTCGCGCGCGTTCGATCGCTGCAGCGATCTCATCCGTGTCATGGCCGTCGATGCGTTCCGTCGCCCAGCCGCAGGCCTCGAAGCGCGCGATCTCGTCCTCAGATCGCGCAAGCTCGGTCGCCCCGTCGATCGAGATGTGATTGTCGTCCCAGAGCACGATCAGCTTCGCCAGCCGCAGATGGCCGGCGAGGGAAATCGCCTCCTGGCTGATCCCCTCCATCAGGCAACCGTCGCCGGCGATGACGTAGGTGTAGTGATCGACCAGATCGGCGCCGAAGCGCGCGGCGAGCATGCGCTCGGCCAACGCCATGCCGACCGAATTGGCGAGACCCTGGCCCAGCGGCCCGGTCGTGACCTCGATGCCGTCGGCGTGGCCGCGCTCGGGATGCCCGGCCGAGCGGCTGCCGAGCTGCCGGAAGCGCTTCAGCTCGCTCAGGGGCATGTCGGCGTAGCCGGTCAGATGCAGCAGCGCGTAAAGCAGCATCGAGCCGTGGCCGGCGGAGAGCACGAACCGGTCACGGTCGGGCCAATGCGGATCGGCCGGATCGAATTTGAGGAACCGGCTCCATAGCACTGTCGCGACATCGGCCATGCCCATCGGCATGCCAGGATGGCCGCTATTGGCGGCCTCGACCGCATCCATCGCCAAGGCGCGAATCGTGTCGGCCATGCGCCGCAGATGCGGGTCGCGCGGCTGCGGCAGCGCCGGGGCGACGATGGCAGGGGCTTCGGAAGCGCTCATCGGCAGGCCAAAGAAGTGGATCGGGGAGGTGGCGCGCACCATGCCGAGGCGGGGCGCTGGCGTCAACCCGCTTATGGCCGCGCGATCTCGCTTCGCCGCAGCGTTGCCGCTACCGGACTTTGCGTTGGGCTGACTTTGCGTTTAAGGTCGCGGCATCGCGCCGATGGGGCGTAGCCAAGCGGTAAGGCAGCGGATTTTGATTCCGCCATACGGAGGTTCGAATCCTCCCGCCCCAGCCAGATCCTATCGAGCCACAGGGATTAGGGCGACGGCCTGGGCGGCGCGGCGGCGTGCACGAGAAACTAAAGCGGGGCGGAGTTTAGGGATGAGCGAGCGCAGCGAGACGGGCGGCGGGATCGGCAAATTCGTTCAGCGCAAGGAGGATTTGCGCCTTCTCACCGGCCGCGGCCACTATGTCGCGGATGTCCGCCTGCCGAACACGGCTTATGCCGCGTTGGTTCGCTCGCCCCACGCGCATGCGCGGATCCGCGGCATCGACAAGAAAGCCGCCGAGGCGGCGCCGGGCGTGCTTGCCGTTCTCACCGGCGCGGATTTCCTTGCCGACGGCTTGCATCTGATGGATCACCACCCATCTTTGATCGGCCCGCCCGACGTCACGGTGACGGTGCGGCCCGGGTTTTCGACCTTCACCCATCCGCAGCCGCTCTTGCCCGCGGACAAGGCACGTTATGTCGGCGAACCGGTCGCGATCGTGGTCGCGGAAACCATCGATCAGGCAAAGGACGGCGCCGAGCTGGTCGAAGTCGATTACGAAGTTCTCGCCTCCGCCGTGATGGCCAAAGATGCGCTACGGCCCGAAGCCGCGCGCGTCTGGGAGGAGGCGCCATCCAATCTTTGCGTCGATGTCGATGTCGGCGACGAGGCGGCAACCGACGCGGCCTTCGCGCGCGCGGCGCATGTGGTGAAGTTTGAGAGCTGGGTCCAGCGCGTCACCGGCACGCCGATGGAGCCGCGCAACGCAGTCGGCGATTACGACAAGGCGGCGGGGCGCTACACGCTCTATGCGGGCACGGGCAGCGGCGTCGCGCGCGAGAAGGTGGATCTCGCGAGCGTGCTGGGCGTGCCGCCCGAATCCTGTCGCGCGCTTTGCGGCGACATGGGCGGCAATTTCGGCACGCGGAACTTCTTCTTTCCGGAATACGGGCTGCTGCCCTGGGCGGCCAAGCGCGTCGGCCGGCCGGTGAAGTGGCTGGGCGAGCGGACGGAGTCGTTCCTCACCGATTATCAAGGCCGCGATCTGACCGCCGAAGCCGAACTCGCGCTCGACGCGCAGGGCAATTTCATCGGCCTGCGCGGCACCAATATCAGCAATGTGGGCGCGCATACGATCGTCTTCGTCCCTTTGCGCAAGGGTCTCGGCCAGATGTCCGGCGTCTATAAGATTCCGGCGGTCCATTTCCGCGGTTGCGCGGTGCTGACCAACACGGTGCCAACGACGCCCTATCGCAGCGCCGGCAGGCCCGAGGCCGTCTACATCATCGAGCGGCTCATCGATCTCGCGGCCGATCAATTGGCAGTGGATCCGGTCGAGCTGCGCCGGCGCAATCTCATTCCGCCGACGGCGATGCCCTATACCAACGCGGTCGGCCAGACCTACGACAATGGCGAATACGAAAAGGGCATGGACGCGGCCTTGAAGCTCGCCGATTGGAAAGGCTTTGCGGCCCGGCGCGCGGAGGCGAAAAAACGCGGCAAGCTGCGCGGCATCGGGATCGGCAATTACATCGAGATCGCGGGCGGCTTTCCGCGCGAGCGCGCCGAGGTCACGGTGAAGCCCGAAGGCCGGGTCGAGCTCGTCTGCGGGACGATGAACAGCGGGCAGGGGCACGAGACCAGCTTCGCGCAACTCTTGAACGAATGGCTCGGCGTGCCCTTCGACAGCATCGATTATGTGGCCCATGACACGGCGCGCGTCGCGGCGGGCGGCGGCTCGCATTCGGGCCGTTCCATGAGGTTGGCGAGCCTCGTCATCGGCAAGGCCTCGGACGACATCATCGAAAAAGGCAAGAAGATCGCCGGCGAGGTGCTTGAAGCCGACGCCGCCGATATCGAATTCGCGAACGGGCAATTCACGATCCGCGGCACGGATCGCCGCCTCGGCATCTTCGATGCGGCGAAGGCTGCCGCGACGCGCCAGGATCTGCCCGAGGAGCTGCGCGGTAAGCTCGATGCCGTTGCCGATCAGACGGTGACGGTCGGCGCCTGGCCCTCGGGCACGCATATCTGCGAGGTCGAGATCGATCCCGATACCGGGGTCGTGGAAATCGCCGGCTGGAGCGGCGTGGACGATGTGGGGCTCGCGATCAATCCGCTGATCCTGCACGGGCAAACGCATGGCGCGGCGGCGCAGGGCATCGGCCAGGCGCTGTTGGAGCTGTGCTACTACGATCGCCAGAGCGGACAAAATCTCGCCGGCTCGTTCATGGACTATGCGGTGCCGCGCGCCGATGTGCTGCCCTCGTTCAATTGCGAATTGATCGAGGTGCCGGCGACCAGCCATCGCTATGGGATACGCCCGGGCGGCGAAGGCGGAACGACACCGGCCTTGGCCGCCACCATTAACGCGGTGGTCGACGCGCTCTCGGAATTGGGCGTGCGCCATGTCGAGATGCCGGCAACGCCCGAGCGCGTCTGGCGCGCCATTCAAGAGGCGAGGGCGAGGCGGTAGCGGCGCCTCTCTATTTAAGCTTAAGCGCGCGCTGACCGCCGGCAGGATAATTTATTCGATTTCCTCGAGATAGACGTCTTTGAAGGCAAGCATCGGAATCAATTTTTCCTCTGCCCCGCGTGGAAATCCGCAACGCTTCACAAAATCGGTTGCGTCCTTGTAAGTACCGAACATCCGATCCCACAACGGTATGTCGCCGAAATTATACCGATGGACATCGAACTGATGGTGTATCGAGTGCAGTTCTGGTGTTTGGATGAAATAGCGAAGCCAGCGTGGCGTTCGCAGATTGGCGTGATAGAAATATTCGCCAGTCCCAGCGAAGAAATTGTACCAAAACGCCCCTACCAATGAGCAACCAAGCAAGGGGTATAGAACGATAGCGCTTAGCAAGGCATCAGACAAAATCTCGACCGGATGTTTGTAAAACGACGTGAGCAACTCGATCCGAGACGGTGAATGATGAATTTGGTGGAAGATCAGCCACCACTTTCTGACGTGTCTTAGTCGGTGCCACCAATAAAAGAAAAAGGTACCGACGAACCAGCCGACGACGCCCTCAAGAAATGGCGAATGCCAAAAGGAAAGCCGAAACGACGACACGTCGCCGAAAATTCTGATCCAAAGTCTCGCCGTTAGAAGCGTAATCGCCAACTGGCTCAGATTCACAAGAATGGCGCGCGTGTACCAGCCATTTGAATGCGGCAGTTTTCGGCCTGGAAACACGCGCTCGAGGATCAAGAAAATCGTGGTCGCGGCAACGATCGAAGCCGTTGGAAGGCTGACCGCGTCAAGTGTCGGCGATGTGTCCATCGGTCGATTCGGATGGCTATGTCCTATCGCGCCGCTTTGAGTGCCCGCCACACCTTTTCCGAGGTCGCGGGGATCTCGATATAGGGCGCGCCGATGCGGTGGAGCGCGTCGTTGACCGCATTCATCACCGCGGGCAAGGCGCCGATCGTGCCGGCCTCGCCGACACCCTTGACGCCCAAGGGATTGCGTGGGCTCGGCGAGACATTGCTGCCGAGCGTGAAATCGCAGAAATCGTCGGCGCGCGGCATGCAATAATCCTGGAACGAGCCGGTCAAGAGCTGGCCGCTTTGCGGGTCGTAGACGATCTCCTCCATCAGCGCCTGGCCGATGCCCTGGACGATGCCGCCTTGGATCTGGCCTTCGCAGACCAGCGGGTTGAGCACGCGGCCGACATCGTCGACCGCGGCATAGCGCGTGAGGTCCACCTTGCCGGTCTCCGCGTCGATCTCGACCTCGCAGATATGCGCGCCCGAGGGGAAGGTCGCGGCATTGGGCGGTCCGTAGTTGGCGCTCTCGGTGAAGCCCAGCTCGATGTCGTTGGGCAAATGTCCCCATTCGAAGGAATGTTTGGCCACTTGATCGATGCCGACCGAGCGGTCGGTGCCGGCGATGGTGAACTTGCCGTTCTCGAAGGCGATGTCGCTCACGGCGGCTTCCAGCATATGAGCCGCGACCTTCTTGCCTTTCTCGATGATCTTGTCGGCCGCGACCGTGATCGCGCCGCCGGCCAGGATGGCCGAGCGCGAGCCGAAGGTGCCGATGCCGATCGGCACGAGATCGGTGTCGCCGTATTCGTAGCGGATGAGGTCGGCGTCGATGCCGAGCTTCTCGGACAAGACCTGCTTGAAGACCGTGCCGTGGCCCTGGCCGTGATCCATGCTGCCGGTGATGAGGGTGACCGCTCCCGACGGGTCGAAACGCACCTCGGCATATTCGAAATCGCGCCCGCCGGTCGCGGCGACCGCCGTTGCGACGCCCAAGCCCAGAATCTTGCCGCGCTTCTTCGCCTCCTCGCGCCGCCGCTCGAAGCCGGACTGATCGGCGAGCTTCAAGCAATCATCGAGATTCTTGAGGAAGTCGCCCGAATCATAGGTCGCTTTCAGCGCCGTCGTATAGGGCATGGCGCTCGCCGGCACGGTGTTGCGCCGGCGTAGTTCGGCCGGCGTCAGGCCGAGCACATGCGCCGCCTTGTCGATGATGGTCTCGGTGACGTAGATCGGTTCGGGCCGGCCGCCGCCGCGATAGGGCGCGATCGTCATGGTGTTGGTCAGAACGGCCTTCACCTGCGCATGCACCGCCGGCATGTGATAGGTGTTGATGAGGCAGTTGAGCGCGACGGTCAACGGAATGGCCGGCCGGTCGGAGGAATGATAGGCGCCGATCGAGGCCGCGTTGCGCATGCGCAAGGCGAGAAACTTCCCGTCCTTGTCGAGCGCCAGCTCGGTGTCGACGATGCTGCCGCGGCTCTGATCATCGGCGAGAATGCCCTCGCTGCGCTCGGCGATCCAGCGCACCGGGCGCCCGGTGATCTCGGCCGCGAACAGCGACAGCGCGTATTCGGGGTAGCATCCGCCCTTCATGCCGAAACCGCCGCCCATATTGTCGCAAATGACCCGGAACCTTGTGTGCGGCAGCTTGAAGATCTGGTCGGCCAGGATCGCCTTGGGCCCATGCGCCGATTGCACGGTGCAGCGGATGGTGTAGCGCCCGTCGACGGGATCGTATTGCGCGAGGCAACCGCGCGGCTCCATCGTGTTGGCGGTGACGCGGTTGATGACCGTCTTGTGGCGCACGATATGCGCGGCCTTGGCGAAGGCCGCGTCGACCGCGGCCTTGTCGCCCTGCTCGTGGAAGAAGGCCTCGTTGCCGGGATTGTCGTCATGTACTGCCGGCGCACCCGGTGCGAGCGCTTCCTCGGCGCCGATCACGGCGGGCAAAGGCTCGTAGCGAATCTCGATCAGCTCGGCCGCGTCCTTTGCCTGGTTCAATGTATCGGCGACGACGAAGGCCACCGGATCGCCGACATAGCGCACGCGATCCTTCACCAGGAGCGGCTGCGGGCTGACGAAGGCCGGTGCGCCGTTGCTGCGCTTGCGCGGCGCGAAGGGGCGAAGATTGCCGAGGCCGCGCTTCGAAAGATCGGCGGCGGTGAAGACGCCGATCACGCCAGGGCTGGCCTTGGCGCGCGCCGTATCGATCGAAACGATCCGCGCATGCGCGTGCGCCGAGCGCAGGACATGGGCCTGCGCTTCGCCGGGAAGCATCACGTCCGCGACGTAGCGGCCCTTGCCTCTCAAGAGCCGAAAATCCTCCTCGCGCGGCACGTGCTCGCCGATTTTCTGGACGGCCATTCTTTATCCTCCCGCTGATTGAGGCAAATCTACCGCCGGGGCCCGAGCCCGGCAAACGGCTTCTGTCGTCGCGAGACCGCGAAGCGGCCGGCTGGATTGCTATGTTCGCTGCGGGAGCCCGCAATGACGCGCTTGATCTCGGATGCTAAATTGGCGCCAAAGCGAGGGAGGATTGCTCATGGAACGCAAGAAATCGCCGCCATTCGATCGCCATTACAAAAAGCCCAAGATCAAGCTTCCGCCCGGTTCCTGCGACACGCATTTCCATTTCATCGGGCCGCAATCGCAATTCCCGCTCGTGCCGGGCCATGTCTTCAACCATCTCGATTTCGACGACGCGACGATCGAGGATTGGCTCGCGATGCAGGAGGCGCTGGGCCTAAGCCGCGGCCTGCTGGTGCAGTCGATGATGTACAAGAATAATTACGAGATCGCGCTGCACGGCTTGTCGCGCTTTCCCGACCGGCTTCGCGCCGTCATCGCACCCTGGAGCGAGACCACCGATCGCGAATTCGAGATCCTCACCGAAGCTGGCGTCATCGGCGCGCGTTTCGCCTGGCGCTTCGGCCCCGTGCTCGACGAACGGATGGTGCATCGCGTGCACGATTACGGCTGGTCGGCGCATTACCTCATTCACGACGACAGCTGGAACAAGCAGATCCTGGCCTCGCCCGGCCGCTTCGTCTTGGAGCATGTCGGCTACGTCAAGACCGAGAGAGGCACCGACAGTCCGGAATTCAAATTCCTGCTGCAATGCCTCGATACCGGTCGATGCTGGATCAAGATCAACCCGCGTTTCTCGTCGCAAGAGGCTTTTCCTTTCGCGGATACGGATCCGATCATCCACAGGCTCGTCGCGCATGCGCCCAATCGCCTGTTGTGGTGCACGGATTGGCCGCATCCACAATATTTCAAACCGATGCCGAATGACGGCGATCTCGTCGACATCATGCTCCAATGGGTTCCCGACGAGGCCACCCGCAACCGCATCTTCGTCGACAATCCGGCCGAGCTTTGCGGCTTTCCGCGGGTGAAGAAGGCTTGAGGCTCAGCGCTTCAGCATCGCTTCGTAATCGGCGCCCATGACCTTCGCCATGGGTTCGCCCGCCCGCGCTGCCTTGGCCATCGCGGCTTCGCGCGCAGCGATCCGGGCGGCGGCCTCGATGACGCGTTCGATATCGCCGGCCTTGATGAAGACGATGCCGCTGCGATCGGCGAGGACATAGTCGTCCTCGGCGACCGTGACCGTGCCGATCGTGACCGGCGCGCCGGTCGATATCTCGGCGATGCGGCCGCGCGCGGTCCTCGTCGTCGTCGAGCGCGCATAAACCGGGAAGTCCAATTCCACCGCCTCGTCGATGTCGCGCGCGGGTCCGTCGACGATCACGCCAGCGATCCCCTTGGCGACGGCGCCGATCGAGAGAATCCCGCCCCAGCCCGCCGCCTCGATCCCGGTACGCTGCTCGATGACGATGATATCGCCGGCCCGTGCCGTCTCGATCGCGGCGGTGCACAGGTGCCGGGGCGATGGCGAAGCCGCGGCCGCGCCGAGGCCCACGGTTCGCACCCGGCCGGCGATGCGCCTTGCAACCGAGCGGGGCGCAAGGCCCGAGACCGCGCCGTCGATCCCGAGCCGATCGAGCGCGTCGGAGACCGCGCAAGCATCGAGCCGGCGCAGCTTTTCCAGGATCTCTTCGGTCATTCTTTCCATCCCCTTCCGTTTGCACTGAACGTGCTAGGCTCATTAAACTTCGCGTTACGTGCGGTGTCGATCTTTTGGGGGGAATCGATGGCGAAGAACGGCGACGACAAAGTCGGACAAGCACGCCGCAAGTTCCGGGCGTTGTTGCGGCGCAAGAAGCTCACCGTGATGCCGGGCGGGTTCAGCCCGCTCTATGCGCGCCTCGCCCAGGAAGCCGGTTTCGACTGTTTCTTCCTGCCGGGCTCGCAGCTCGCGCATTTCCTCTATGGCGTGCCCGATAACGGCATCATCGGCCTGCGCGATCTCGTCGATCACGCGCGGCACATGGCGGCGCATTGCGACATCCCGATCCTGGTCGATGCCGATACGGGCTATGGGAACGCGGTGAACGTCTATTTCACGGTCCAGGAGATCATCCGCTCGGGGGTCGCCGCGCTGCAGATCGAGGATCAAGAGGCGCCGAAGAAATCGGGCACGGCGGCGGGGCGGCGCCTCATCCCGCTCGACGAGGCGGTGGGCAAGATCAAGGCGGCGGTCGCGGCGCGCGACGCTCTCGACCCGGATTTCGTCATCTGCGCGCGCTGCGACGGAATCGGCGCCGAAGGCAGCAGCTTCGAGGACACGCTCAGGCGTTGCAAGGCTTACGTGAAAGAGGGCGGCGCCGATCTGGTCTGGCTCAACTCCGTGCAGTCGCGCGAACAGGTAAGGCGGGCCTGCAAGGCGATCCCGGGCCCCGTGCTCGCGATCTGGGGCGGCGACGAAGCGCCGCCCGGCTGGGACGAGTATGAGCGGCTCGGTCTGCGGATCGTGCTTTATCCCACGATCGCGGCGACCTCGGGCCTCCAGGCCTCGTGGGAATTGCTTAACGATTTGCACGCCCGCGGCGCGCCCGCGCTGCTCGATTGGAACCGGCGGGTCAAGGCAAGCCCCTTCGGCCAACCAAACGTCAAAAAGCTCTTGGGATATGATAAGATATTGGAGGTCGAGAAACGCTACCTGCCCAAATCGGCGCAGCGCGACTACGCGACCACCTGGGGCCACAAGACGAATTTCGCCGACGACGCCGCTCCATCGAATGGACGGAAACGGGCGAAATCCAAAGCAGGAGATTTGATCTAGCCATGGCCAAGATCGTACTCGGAATTGGAACCTCGCATGGGCCCATGCTGTCGACGCCGCCCGATCAATGGGGTCAGCGCGTCGAAGCCGACCGGCGCAATCCGGCGCATTGGTTCAAGGGCAAATCCTACAATTTCGAGGCGCTGGCGGCGCTGCGCGCGCCCGAGCATCTCGAGCGCCAGATCACGCCGCAGCTTTGGCAGGAGCGGCATGCCGCGTGTCAGCGCGCCATTGCCAAGCTCGCCGACGTCTTCGCCGAGGCGAAGCCCGATGTCGCGGTGATCGTCGGCAATGATCAGATGGAAATGTTCAAGGAAGCGCTGATCCCAGCGATGAGCGTCTATCGCGGCGAGACCATCCCCAACGCCTTTCCGAGCAAGGAAGCGATCGCCCGGATGCCGCCGGGCATTCCGATCGCGGTTCCAGGCCACATCCCGCCCGAGGGTGCGACCTATGACGGGTATCCCGAACTCGCCTCCCACATCATCGCGACCGCGATCGCCGACCAGTTCGATGTGACGACCCTCGGCATGCTGCCGCAGGGCTGCGACCACATCCCGCACGCTTTCGGCTTCGTCTATCGCCAAATCATGCGCGACAAACCGGTGCCCTCCGTGCCGGTGGTGCTCAACACCTTCTATCCGCCCAATCAGCCGACGGTCGGACGGTGCTATTCGCTCGGCAAGTCGCTGCTGCGCGCAATCGAATCCTGGAAGAGCGATGCGCGCGTGGCGCTGATCGCCTCGGGGGGCCTGACCCATTTCGTCATCGACGAAGAGGTCGACCATGCGATCTTCGACGCGCTGCGCAATCGCCGGATCGAGGGCGTGGCGGCTCTGGGCGAGCCCATCTTCCAGGCCGGCACCTCCGAGGTGAAGAACTGGGTCCCGGTCGCGGGCGCCATGGCCGAACTCGGCTATGCGCCCAACATCGTCGACTACGTGCCCTGCTACCGCTCGCACGCCGGAACCGGCAACGCGATGGGCTTCGTTTATTGGCGCGGCTAGGCCGAACCGCTTAGTTCTTCTTGATGTAGTACTCGCCGTCGCTGTTGCGGTCGAGCACGCCTGCGTCGCGCAAGGCCTCGATCTCGAGCACGATCTCGCGGCCGTCGCGGCTGCCCAGAACCGACATCAGCTTGGCGAAATGCATGGCCCCGCTCTCGAGCGCCTGTCGCACGGTCTGAAACCGCGCCGGGCCGCCGATCTTCGGCGCCTCGGGCACGCGCGCCGTCACCGCCTTGGAGCGCGGGAAGGGGAAGGTGAGATCGAAGCCCGCCTTGGCGCCGAGCCCCTTCATCGCGGTCGAAGGGTCCATCGGCATCCAGCGCATGTTGCTCATGACGACGATGTCCTTGTCGGCCTGGAAGCGGCTCGACATCGCCCATTCGATCTGTGAATCCGAACGCACGTCGACATCCTCGTCCGTGACGAAGACATGTTTTGCGGTGCGCAGATTGCCCAGGAGGATTGCGATCGTGTCGCGCGCATCGCCGTCGGTGCGCTTGCGCAGCGCGACGCGCAAATGGCAGCCGACCCCGGGGCCCGGCGGCACGAAAACGTCCGCCGGATCGAGCCCGGCCTGGCGCAGCAGCTGCCAGGCGCGGGCCTCTTGTTGAAGCGCGCCCATCGGCGCTCCGTCGCATTCGCCCAGATGCCTGCCGACGCCATGCTTGACGGTCTGGTAGAGCACGTCGCGCCGGCGCGTGATCGCGGTGACATGGAAAACCGGGTCGCCATGCATCGGCCCGTAAAAGCCCATGTATTCGCCGTAAGGCCCTTCATTGTCGATATAGCCGCGCTCGTCGATATAGCCTTCGAGCACGATTTCGGCGTCGGCCGGAACGTAAAGATCGTTGGTGAGGCATTTGACGACCGGCAAGGGCTCGCCGCGGAAGGTGCCGAGCGAATCGATCTCGTTGCCCGCGCCGCGATGCGCGGCCGCCATAGTGTCGAGCGGATGCGCGCCGATCGTGAAGCTTGCCGGCAGCTTCTCGCCGCGCGAGACGCAACCCAGATAGATCGCGCGCAGATCCGAAGGCGCCGTGAGATTGAAGCCGCATTTGTCCTTGCCGCGCAGCATCAGGCGGCGGCAGCCCACATTGCTGCGCTTCGTTACCGGGTCGACGGTGTAGTCGATGCCCGACGAAATATAAGGCGCGCCGTCATATTCGTGCTGCACGTGGAAGGGCAGCTTGGTGAGGTCGATCTGGTCGCCCGTGAGGACGACATCATGCACCGGTGCCTCGTTCGAGGGGATCTCGAAGGTCTTTTGCGGGTTGGCCATCCGCCGCGAGAATTCCTCGCGCATTTTCTCCTCCGGCACGCCGAAGGCGGCGGCGAGCCGCTGGCGGGTCGCGCTCACGGCGCCGACCATCTCGTGCTGCTCGGGCCCGGCCTTGCGGAAAAGCAGCGCCTTGGTCGTCGCCTCGATCATGGGGCTCAGCTCGGAAAGCGCGACCGGCTCGTCATGGATCTCGACTTCGCCCATGTCGACGAGGCGCTCGACGAGGCGGCGCAGGCGGAACTTATCGGGGTTCCACGTCGTGCGGCTTTTGTTGGCGACTTGGTCCATCCCGTTTCCCCCGTGTTGCGCCGTCGGTCGGGCGCGCCTGCCTGAAGGATAGCGATCTTGCCCGGCCCGAAGCAATCGGCCGGCCCGCACCGTTAAGGGGAATCAGGCCTCGGCGACGCCCAGGAGCACGCCGTCGATATCGGCGAGATGATGCTGGCAGAAGGGGCAGCTCCGCTCGAACAGCGCCAGCCTCGCCTTGGCTTCGGGGCCGTAATCGACGGGGAAGGGCGCGAGATAGGGGTTGCGCGCCGTCAGGCGCTCGACCTCGCTCTTGAAGCTCGCGAGGCTCTGTGTCTTGAAGCCGATATGGTCGAGCGAGGGCGGCATGATTCCGGTCCCGTCATAGTCGTGGATGCGCCACGGCATGATCACCATCGTCATGTGACCGTCGGTCAGATAGTGGTTGGGATCGCCCTCGCGCTTGTTGCGCGGTTCGAGCTCGAACACCGTGCGATAGAACTCCGCCATCGCGTCGGCATGCATCGTGCGCAGCGCGAAATGCGAGATATGGCGGGGATGGAGGTCGTTCTTCTCGACATAGATGTCGGTCCGGTTCTCCATGTCTTTTTGCGAGATATCGAAGACGTTGCCGTCCGGATCGTGCGCCGAGATGCCGGCATAGGGCCGGTTCGACGGCCGCTTTGCCCATTTGACGTCGGGAAAGGATTTGAGGCGCTCGAGCGCGGTTTCGACGTCGTTGACCTCGAAGCCGAAATGCTCGAGCCGCGCGCCGCGGCCCGGGACGCGCGGATTGATGTTCATCCCGACATAGCCGTCGCCGACGACGGCGGCGCCCTCGACCCGGGCTTCGCTGGCCGTCTTCATGCCGAAAACCGCTTCATAGAAGCGCGTGCTCAGCGTGTAATTCTCGCTGACGATGGCGAGATGATTGAGCTTGGCGAACATCTTGCGGCCTCCCGAACCGGTTGTCCTATGCTATCGTTTCGCGAAGTATCGGATGACGCGATCCCGAGAGCAAACGAATTAGAGCGCGAAGACCCGTTTGGCATTGAGGTGGTAGATCTTCGCCTTGTCTTCTTCGCAAAGCGGCATCGCATCCATCGCATCGACCGAGTCGCGAACCTTCTCGAACGGCCAGTCGGCGGCGAAGAGCAGATTGTCGATGCCCAGCAGTTCCACCGTCATCATCAGCGGCAGGCGGTAATTCATGCCGCTCGTCGTCACGATGATGTTGTCGCGGAAATATTCGCTCGGCAGCCGCTTGATCGTGCGCGCAAAGCCGCCGATCTCGAGCTCCCAGAGATAGCGGTTGTCGATGCGATCGAGGGTGAAGGGAATGCTTTCGCCCATATGCCCGATGACGATTTTAAGCTGCGGGAATTGGTCGAAGACGCCGCCCGCGATCAGCCGCATGATGTGCGTCGCGGTCTCGACGCCATAGCCCCAGGCGACGCGAAATCCCGGCATTTCCAACGGGCCGGCCATGCCCGGTCCGGGCTCGCGCGGATGGATGTAGATCGGCACGCCCAAACTCTGCGCCGCCTCGAAGATCGGCCAGAATTTCTTATCGTCGAGATACTCGCCATGGGTATGCGAATTGATGATCGCGCCTTTCAATCCCAAGCTCTTCACCGCGCGCTCGATCTCGGCCGCCGCGCCAGCCGGATCTTGCGGCGCGACCGCCGCCAGCCCGGCGAGCCTCGTCGGATAGGCTTTGCACGCCGCCGCGAGCCGGTCATTGGCAAGCCGCGCGAGCTCCGTGCCTTGCACCGGGTCGAAGGCCTGGACGCCGGGCGAGCCGACGACCAGGAGCTGCATCGTGATCCCGTCCTCATCCATCGCGCGAATGCGCCGCTCGCCGAGATCGACGAGTTCCTGGAACAAGGCGCGTCGCGCCGGCGTGATCGGCGCGGCGGCGCCCGATTTCTCGGCGAGCGCCCGCGCGGCGGCCGCGATCTCGGGGATCGTGAAGCCTTCCTCGACCGCGATGCGTTCGCGTTGCGGCGGCCGGCTTGGTGTCTTTGCCATCAATGGGCTCCGGGGAGCGGCATTCCCATGGCGTGCGCCCCGGCGGCGATATAGCTGGTATCGACGCCCCAGGCGACGTGATTGCCCGCCGCATGCACGTCGCGCCAGAAGCGCTGGATGGGATTGCCGTCCATGATGCCGCGCGCGCCCGAGACCTCGAAGAGGCGGTCTACCGCGCGCATCGCAAGCCGCGACGCCAAGGTGAAGTTTCGGCGGATGGAAACGACATCGTCCAGGCTTACCGGGAGGCGGTTCATGAGCCTGTCGTCATTGTCCTTGGCCAGGAGATAGGCGGCGTCGATCTCGCTCGCCGCCTCGCCGATCGCGCGCTGGGAATTGTGAAGCTGCAGGACGGGATCGCGCGCCGGGCCCGCGGCGCGGTCGCGGGCGAAGGTGGTGAAGCAATCGAGCGCACCGCGCGCGATCCCCATGAGCGGACAGAATATCCCAAACGGGAAGGCGACGTAACCGGGCTGGCGGAACATGACGCCTTTGTTGACCGTGCTGCCGGGCGCGGCGCCGGAGGCGAAATCGGCCGCGCGCAAGGTGTTCTCCTCGCGCACCAAGACGTCGTTGACGATGACGTTGTTGCTCCCCGAACCACGCAAGCCCACCGCATTCCAGGTGTCGCGGACCTTGAATTCGCCGGGGCCGAGCAGAAAGAACCGGATATCGGGAGGGCCGTCGCTTTTTGCCGGCGTGGTCGGCGCGCCGAGGATCGCCCAATCGCAATGGTCGACACCCGAGGAGAAGCTCCATTCGCCGCTGAGGCGGAACCCGCCCGGCGCGCGCGTGGCCTTGCCCACCGGCATGAAGGAAGTGCCGATCTTGGGGCGCGGGTCGGCCTTGTACATCGCCTCCTGCGCTTCCGCCGGGAACATGCCGAACACCCAGTGATGCTGGATCAGGAGGTCGAAGCACCAGCCGCTCGAGCCGCAGACGCGCCCGACCTCGGCGACGACGTCGGCGACCGTGATCCAACTGTCGATGCCATAGCCGCCCCGCTCCTTGGGAATGATGAGGCCGATCAGATCGGACTCCATCATCGCCTTGACGTTTTCCGGCGGCATGCGGCGAAGCTTTTCCGTCGCTGTCGCGTTGGCTGCGGCGACTTCGGCCACTCGCTTCGCGCGGGCGATGGCCTCGGCATGGGTGATGGTGGGCATGGGACGCTCCGCTCCGCGTTTTTATCGACGCAAGGACTGGGCGTTCTCGCCCTTGGCGTTTCCTATCACAGACCAGCCCAGGGGAGCTACTGGCGCCGCGCTGCCTCCGCCGCGCCGCGCATGGCTCCGCATGCATGTTGGCAGTTGCGCTGTTGAGAGCTTGGCGTATCTTCAAAGACGAGCGATTTGCCGGTCTCCGTCTGGGCGACGCTCGCTGCTGAACCAGCCAAGGCAGGAATGCTCGACCATGGCCGCGCAACGGGCGAATCAATTGGCCGAGAAGGTCTATGCGCTGATCAAAGGCGAGATCTTCGATTTTCGCCTTCTGCCGGGCGACCGGTTCACCGAAACCGAATTGGCCGAGCGCTATGACGTCTCGCGCACGCCGGTGCGTGACGCCCTCTACCGGCTGAAGCGCGAGGGGTATCTCGAGGTCGGCTTTCGCTCCGGATGGAGCGTCTGCCCGTTCGATTTCGCGCGTTTCGATGAACTCTACGATCTGAGGATCGTGCTGGAATGCGCGGCGGTGGAACGGCTCTGCGAAGCCGAACGTGATCTCGCGCTCGACTCCTTGCGGGCGGTCTGGCTCGTCGCGCCAGCCGCGCGCGAAAAAGATCCGCGCGCGATGGCGAAGCTCGACGAGGCTTTTCATCAGGCCTTGATGGAGGCCGGCGGCAATCGCGAGATGGCGCGGATTCACGCCGAGCTGACCGAGAAAATCCGCATCATTCGCCGGCTCGATTTTCTCAAGGAGCCGCGGATCGCGGCCACCTATGAGGAGCACGCGAAGCTGCTGCGCCTCATTTTGCGCCGCCGCGCCGACCAGGCGATCATGCTGTTGCGCGCCCATATCACGCAAAGCAAGCAGGAAGTGCGCAAGATCACCCTTCACATGCTGCACGAGGCGCGTGCAACGCATCCGGCGGCGACCAAGCTGCGCCCGCGGACAAGTGCGTCCGCGGCGGAGGCAAGCCGCCTCCCCTAAGCCGGCGGGGCGGTCATTCCGCCGGCTCGGTGCTCATCACATGCGGGTGGTGAATCTCGGCATGCTTGGGCTCGAAGGCGGCGAATTTTGCGCAGCCATAGAGGAAGGCGGCGACCGTCAGATAGCTGAAGGCGATGACGGGCGATTGGTCGATGCCGATCGCCTGGCTGTGGATGAGTCCGAAGAAGGTCAGGACGCCGCCGGCAAGCGCGAAAGTGGCCGATTTGAGGAATTGCCGCTCGATCATGAACACGGTGATCGCGCCGAGGACGATGCCCGCCAAGGTGGCGCCGCCGCCCATTACCTCGAGGCCGCGATAGAGCACGCCCACCTGCGCGAGCTTGTCGAGGCCGATCGCGGCCGCGCTCGTTCCCGCTGCGCCGAGTGCCCCGTCGACCTGGTTCTGCCCCCAGGCGGCGAGTTGCGGTACGAGCGCGAGGATAATCGCCGGCGCGTGTCGCGCGGGGGTTTCCTGGAAGGCCTGCGATCCGATCAGCATGCCGATATAGAGCAGGATCGGCAGGATCGCGACGACGGGGATGAGCGCCAGCATGACCGAGATGATCCCGAGCCAGGTGAGCAACAGCACGAAAAATCCCGTCGCCGCGGAATAGCCCAGGCGCCCGCCCATCGCCTTCCAGCCGGGATGACCGATATAGACCGCGTTGATGAACGGGTTCCCCATGAGGCACCCGATGAGGCTGATGACGCCGTCGGCCGTGAGCACGCGCGTGGTCGGAAAGGAATCGCCGGCCGCCGAGGCGCTCTCGACATTGTCCATCGCCTCGACGAGGTCATAGATGCCGAAGGGGATGGCCGTGACCAGGATCACGCCGATGAATTTGAAGCCCGAGAAAACCTCTCCCAACGCGGGAAGCGGAAATTCGAAGCCGAAATTGGAAAAGGATCCGCTCAGTCCGGCGACGCTGAGGCCGCCATATTGAAGGCCCAGCGCGTTCGATCCCCAGGCGATGACCGTGCCGACGCCGATCGCGACGAGGCCGGCGGGAACCCCTTTGAAGTAGCGCACGCCGCCGAACCAATTCGCGAGGATCACGGCAAAGCAAATGAAGCCGATGACCGGCGTCATGAACATCTGTTGCGCCGGCGCCATCGAGATGAAGGTGATCGAAATGCCGGCAAGCGAGCCGAGCAGCGCGGCGCGCGGCGTGATGCGGCGCACGATCGGCGCGATGAAGCCGCCGGCCATCAGCACGAAGCTCTGCACGAAGACCCAGGTCAGTCCCGCCTCCCAAGCTTCGACCGGATTGCCGGTACGGCCGAGGATCGGCAGCATGATCACGAAAGTGACCACGAACATGTGCGGCACGCTGATCCCCGAGGGCAGCGCGCAGACATCGTCGCGGCCGGTCTTCTTGGCGAGGTTGTAGCCGAGCCAGGCGTAATACATCGTGCTGAGGAAGAGCATCAGGCCCGTCGCCGGAAGAATGCGTCCGAAGACCAGCGCGTCGGGCATTTTGAGGACGAAGCGCAGGAGTCCCGTCAGCACCAGAAGGTTGACGAGGATGTTGGTGCCGAAACCGAAAAAGGCGTTCCAGTCGCCCGGGACCCACCAAATTGGCGCATGCCTCGTCTTCGTCATGGGGACCTCCTCATGCTGCGATTGATGATTCGAGAGCGGCGATGACGGCGCGCGACGGGGCGACCCAGCCGAAGATGCCGCCCTGCGCCTTGATCATGCGTAGGCCCATCTCCTGGAATTCCGGGAAATAGGAGCCGACGCAATCCGACACGACCAGGCAGTCGTAGCCGCGGTCATTGGCCTCGCGCACCGAGGTGTTGACGCAGACCTCGGTGGTCACGCCGCAAACGATCAGCTGCGCGATGCCGAGGTTCTTCATGACTGCGTCGAGATCGGTCGCGTGAAACGCGCCTTTGCCGGGCTTGTCGATGACCGGCTCGCCCGGGAGGGGGTAGAGCTCGGGAATGATGTCGTGGCCGGGCTCGCCGCGGATGAGGATGCGGCCCATCGGGCCGGCATCGCCGATCGCGAGTTTCGGCTTGCCGCGCATTTTCTTGGCGGGCGGCAGGTCGGAAAGATCGGGGCGATGGCCTTCGCGCGTATGGATGACGGTGAGTCCGGCGCGGCGGGCGGCGGCGAGGAGCCGGCCCGTCGGCGCGATGGTCCGGCGCAGCAGCGAGACGTCGTTCCCGAGCGACGAGCCGAAGCCGCCCTCTTCGAGGAAATCGCGCTGCATATCGATGATAAGTAAGGCCGCGCGTTTCGGCGCCAGATCGAAATCATAGGGTTCGGCATCGATGAGGGGCATGGTTTCCTCCGCTTCAATCCGGCGGGCGCAGGATCGGTGCCAGCTCGCCGCCTTGCCGGCCCGAGGAAGGCAGAGAGGAAACCCGGCGCGCGGCCCGCATCCGGGCGTCTCCGGTCGCCGCGCTGCGCGCCGCGCGCAAGGTCACGGACGCCGTTACCATGTCGATCTTGGATGCAAATGGGTATTCATCATCGCGCGCTCGGCCGTGCAATCGATGTGCCAGCGCCCAAGCGTGGCGAGGCAGGCGAGTTGTTACCTTCGTCGCGATTGCGCTGGAACGGATTTAGAGAAGGTTTTCAACGCACTCGGCGCCAGCCCCGATGCGGGCGTTGTCGCGCTGCGCAGGTCTTTGCCTCAGTCAATTTTTGGGCTGAGGCGCCAAAAATGATGCAGCAACCGGTCTCCCCGCGCGTCACTCGAAGATGGCGACCGCGCGCGTCCAGCCAGCCGAGGCGCCGCGGATCTTGACCGGGAAGCAGGCGATGCGGAAGCCGTCTGCCGGGAGCGCTTCGAGATTATGGAGCTTCTCGAGATGGCAATAGCCGATCTCGCGCCCCGCCTTGTGGCCTTCCCAGATCAGGGCTGCGTCGCCGGTGGCTTGGTATTTGTCCTTGGTGTGGACGAAGGGTGCGTCCCAGCTCCAGGCATCGGTCCCGGTCAGGCGCACGCCGCGCTCCAGCAAATAGAGCGTGGCGGCACGGCCCATGCCGCAACCGGCCGCCACGTAACCGGGCTTGCCATAGGCGGCGCCGGCGCGCGTGTTGACGACGACGATTTCGAGCGGCGCAAGCCGGTGTCCGATGCGCGCCAATTCGCGCTCCACATCCGCGTCGGTGACGACATAGCCATCGGCGAAGTGCCGGAAATCGAGCTTCACGGCGGGCTGAAAACACCAATCGAGCGGCACCTCGTCGATCGTGATCGCGCGCTCGCCGCGATTCATGGTCGAATGGAAGTGATAGGGCGCGTCGAGATGCGTGCCGTTATGCGTCATCAGGCGGATCCATTCGATCGCCCAGCCTTCGCTTTCCGGAAGGTCTTCCTCCTTCAGGCCGGGAAAGAACTCCACGACCTCCGCCGCCGTGTCCTTGTGGGTCCGATATTCGATATGCGGCTCGTAACCGGGCGGGTCCGAAGGCACGTCGTTTTCCAGGTAGATCGAGAGATCGACGAGCTTGCGCGGCATGAGGCCTCCTCGCGTTCCTTCCCGGCGTGGATCATAGTGGGCAAATCATATTAGACTGCGCGCAAGGGAAAAGGGGGGCGCGATGATCTATCGGGCGGAGCGGGGCGATATCCGCATGCTGCTGGCGGGCGATGCCATGCCGGCGCGCGGCCTCAGAGGGTTTGACGAGCCCGCCTATCTCGCGCTGCTCGATCTCTGCCGTCGCGCCGATGTGAGCTTCGCCAATCTCGAGACCACCGTGCGCGAGTTCGACCAAGGCACGCCCAACATGACCCAGGGCACGCCGATGAGTACGCCGCCCGCACTCGTGGACGAGCTGCGCTGGATGGGAATCGGGATGCTGTCCTGCGCCAACAACCACGCGACCGACTATGGCGTCGACGGGCTGACGGCCATGCTCGCGCATTTGCGCGCGGCGAAGATCGCTCATGCCGGCGCGGGCGCCAATCTCGCCGCAGCCCGCAAGCCCGCTTATCTGGATACGCCGGCCGGGCGCGTCGCGCTCATCGCGGCGACCAGCTTTTATCCGCCTTGGACGCGCGCCGCCGATCAGCGCCCGGACACGGGCGGCCGTCCCGGCATCAATCCGCTCGATTTCGCGACAAGCTACACGGTCGATGCGCCCGCGCTCGCTGAATTGGCGCGCATGAGCGCGCAGCTCGGGCTCACGCAGCAGCGGGTGCGCCAGCGCGCGATGTTCTTCAGCGCGCAAGAGGCGCCCGAAGACAGCGCGGAGGCCGTCAGCTTCCTCGGCCACCGCTTCGAGCGCGGCGCGGCATTCGGGGTTTCCACCAAGGTGAAAGCGCCCGATGCCGAAGCCAATCTGCGCTGGATTCGCGAGGCGCGACGCCAGGCCGATTGGGTGATCTTCTCGCTCCACAATCACGAATTCGGTCCGGCCGGCGCGCGCGATGCCAAGACCAATGTCGGTCTCGAAGAGCCGGCGCGATTTGCGGTTGATTTCGCCCATGCCGCGATCGATGCCGGTGCCGATGTCGTCGCCGGACACGGTCCGCATCTCACCCTCGGCGTCGAAATCTACAAGGGAAAGCCGATCCTCTACAGCCTCGGCAATTTCATCTTCCAGAACGACAACGTGCCGGTCTTTCCGGCCGAATCCTACGCGCGGTTCGGCCTCGACGACAAGGCGACGCCGACCGATTTCCTCGATGCGCGCACCTGCAACGAGATGCGCGGCTTTCCGGCCTCGCCCGAATATTGGCAGGGAATCGCGGCGGTCGCCGAGTTCAAGGCGCGGCGCCTCGCGGCCTTGCGCCTCCATCCGCTCGATCTCGGTCATGGCACGAGCCGCGCACAACGCGGCCGGCCGGTGCTGGCGCGCGACGGCGTCGCCGCCGCGATCCTCGAACGCGTGCGCCGTCTCTCGCAGCGCTTCGGCACCGCGATCGCGATCGAGGGCGACAGCGCGGTGATCCGCCTCGCTTGAAACCCTGTCTTAGCGGGCCTGGCGCAAGGCCGCGTGCTCGGTCGAGGAGCGCTGATCGAGCCGCAAGGTCAGGCAGAAGGCCGAGCCGCCGCTGCGGTGGAAGGCGCCGAGCGGCGTCGTGTGCACGCGGTAGCCCGACGCGGCGAGCCGGCGGCGCAAGGCCGGGCTGCAGCTCGACATCACGATATTGTCGCCGAGCTTGACGGCGTTGGCGGCAAAGACCGATGCGTCTTCCGGCGCGAGCTCGATGCGCTGCTCGGGGGCGACCCGGTCGTAGATCTGGCGCAGCCCATCGGCCGTGAAGGCCGAGGGGACGAACATGACCTCGCCGCGCGGCAAGGGGCTGAGCGCCGTATCCATGTGATAGAAATGCGCGTTGGCCAATTCGACGGCGATGGTCTCGATGCCGAAAGTCTCTTGCACCAAAGCCGCCGCGTCGCGCTCCGAGCGCGGTCCGTAACCCATCCAGAAGATCTGGCGCGACGCGTCCCACACGCAATCGCCGGCGCCCTCGATGACCATCCCGTCGGGCGGCCGGCGCACGGCTGCGATGAGCCCACGTGCCCACAGCTCGCGAAAACCGCGCTCGTAAGGTGCCTCCTCGCGCTGCCGTTCGGGATGGCGGAAATTCGCCATGAGCGCGACGCCGTCCATGACGATGGCGGCGTTGGCGGTGAAGACGAGATCGGGCAGGCCGGCGATCGCCGGCACGAGCTCGATCGCGGCGCCGAGCTTCTGGAGCCGCCGGTTCAGGCCGCGCCACTCGCGGCGCGCATTGCCTTCGAGCGCGCCGGCTTCCTTGGCCCAGAGCGCCGGGTCCATCCACGGGTTGATCGCGTAGTCGACGGCGAAGTGATCGGGCGCGCACATGAGAATGCGCGCGCCCTCGTCTCGTTCGATGATATCGTCGGTATCTTCCATGCTATGCGGCCTCCGGGTGAGGGGTGCGCTCGAGGGCGCGGAGGGTTTCGGCGATACGGTCCAGCGCCCAATCGAGATCGTCGCGGGCGATGACGAGGGGCGGCGCCAGGCGTACGACGGTGTCGTGCGTTTCCTTCGAGAGGACGCCGCGCGCCAATAGGCTTTCGCAGACCGTGCGCGCATCGGCATAGCGGGGCTCGATGTCGATGCCGGCGAGGAGTCCCTTGCCGCGCACCTCTTTGATTGCCGGGCTGTCGAGGGCTTTGAGCCGCTTCATCATATGGGCGCCGAGATCGCGGGCGCGCTCGACCAAGCCCTCTTCCTCGATCACGCGCAAGGCAACGAGGCCGACCGCAGCGGCGAGCGGGTTGCCGCCGAAAGTCGAGCCGTGCGAGCCGGGCGTGAACACGCCCATCAGCGCGCGCGTGCCGAGGAAGGCCGAGACCGGGAGCACGCCGCCGCCCAACGCCTTGCCGAGGATCAGCCCGTCGGGGCGGATCTTCTCATGCTGGAAGGCAAACCAGGCGCCGGTCCGGCCAAGCCCGGTCTGAACCTCGTCGACGATGAGGAGAACGCCGTGCCGGTCGCACATCGCGCGCACGCCGACGAGCCAACCCGCGGGCGGGACGATGATCCCGCCCTCGCCCTGGATCGGCTCGATCAGCACCGCCGCTGTCTGCGGCGTGATCGCCGCTTCCATCGCCGCGAGATCGCCAAAGGGCACGGCGCGGAAGCCCGGGGTGAAAGGCCCGAACCCATCGCGGTAGGAGGCCTCCGAGGAAAAACCGATAATGGTCGTGGTGCGGCCGTGGAAATTGCCGGCGGCGACGATGATCTCGGCACGGTCGGGCGCGATGCCTTTGACGCGGTAGCCCCAGCGGCGCGCGCCCTTGATCGCCGTCTCCACCGCCTCGGCGCCGGTGTTCATCGGCAACGCCAGGTCGAGTCCGGAGAGGGTGCAGAGCTTTTCGAGGAAGGGACCGAGCCGGTCGCTGTAGAAGGCGCGCGAGGGCACGGCGAGACGGCGCGCCTGCGCGTCGAGCGCCGCGAGAATACGCGGGTGGCCGTGGCCGTGGCTGACAGCCGAGTAGGCGCTCATCATGTCGATGTAGCGCCGGCCCTCGACGTCCCAGAGATAGGCGCCTTCGCCGCGCGCCAGGACGACCGGCAAGGGATTGTAGTTGTGCGCCGCGTAGCGGTTTTCGAGAGCGATCGAATCCATGACAAGCCTCATAGTCTTCAATTGCTAATATTGTCCTGATCGCGCGACAGGTGTGGCCGAACTGTGACACGCGCGCAGCCGAATGCGCCGCGGCCGCGGCAGCGATCGACAGGATCGGTTGTGCCGCTCAGCGGCGCGGGGCGAGGAGCGAGGCGGGATAGCCGGTGAACCGGCTGACCGGACGCAGGACGATGTGGCTGACGATCCGCGCCACGCCGAGGCGCCGGTCACGCAAGAGTTCCTGCGTCAAGGCCTCGTAGCGCGTCAGATCCTCGCAAACGAAGCGCACCAGATAGTCCGAGGCGCCGCTGATCTCCCAGCACTCGACCGCCTCTTCGGTCGCTCTGAGCCGCGTCTCGATGCGTTCCTGGCGCGCTTGGCGGGTCAAGGACAATTCCGAAAAGATCGTCACCGGCTTCGAGAGCCGATCGAGATCGATCACCGCTTGGAATGCGACGATGATGCCGCTCGCCTGCAGCCGACGCACCCGCTCGAGGCAGGGGCGCGCCGAGAGGCCGACCGTCTTCGCGAGCTTTTGGATCGTGGCCCGGCCTTCGCGCTGCAAGGCGGACAGGATCTTGATGTCGATCGCATCCAGCCTGCGTGCTTGCTTGACCGGCATGGTCCCCCTAGGCGCGTATCGGAACGCGGCAAGCGAAGGATAGCCAATCGCGGCGCGGAAGAACATCGCCATGCTATCATCCTCGGTGCCGTCGCGGCAGACCTCTCCGAGGGAGAACTCGATGCGTGCCAGCCCCGCTTTCGCCGCGCCTGAAGCGGAAGCCCAAGAAATTCTCGACGCGCTCGGCGTCGCTTCGGCGCGCCTCGCGCAAGGACCGCGCCCGGTGCGCTCGCCGATCACCGGCGGGATCATCGCCCGTCTGCGCGACGACACGCCCGCGATGATCGCGCGCAAAATCGAGCGTGCGCATGAGGCCTATCTCGCTTGGCGCAAAGTGCCGGCGCCCAAGCGCGGCGAGCTGGTGCGGCTCTTCGGCGCCGAGCTGCGCGCGGCGAAGGCGAGCCTCGGCCGGCTGGTCACGCTCGAGGCGGGCAAGATTCTCTCCGAAGGGCTGGGCGAGGTGCAGGAGATGATCGACATCTGCGACTTCGCCGTCGGACTCTCGCGCCAGCTCTATGGCCGCACGATCGCCAGCGAGCGCCAAGGCCACGCGATGACCGAGACCTGGCATCCGCTCGGCGTCGCCGGCATCATCTCGAGCTTCAATTTCCCGGTCGCGGTCTGGAGCTGGAACGCGGCGCTGGCGCTGGTTTGCGGCAATTCGCTCATCTGGAAACCGTCGGAGAAGACGCCGCTCACGGCGCTCGCGGTCGAGGCTCTGTTCGCGCGCGCGGCGGCGCGGTTCGGCGCCGCGCCCGACGGACTCTCGAGCGTCGTCATCGGCGGCGCCGCGGCCGGCGCCGCGCTCGTCAAACACCCGAAGGTCGCGCTCGTCTCGGCCACCGGATCGACCGCGATGGGCCGCGCGGTGGCGCCCCTTCTCGCCGCGCGCTTCGCCCGCTCAATCCTGGAGCTGGGCGGCAACAATGGCGCGATCGTCTGTCCATCGGCCGATCCCGATCTCGCGCTGCGCGCCATCGCCTTTGCGGCGATGGGCACGGCCGGCCAGCGCTGCACCAGCCTGCGGCGGCTCTTCGTGCATGAGCGGCTTTATCGCGGGCTCGTCGTGCGGCTGAAAGGCGTCTATCGATCGGTCGTCATCGGCGACCCGCGCGATGCAAGCACCCTGGTCGGGCCCTTGATCGACGCGGCGGCCTTCGAGCACATGCAGCAAGCGCTGAGCGAGGCGCGCAAGGCCGGCGGCCGAATCACCGGCGGCGAGCGGGTGAGGGCGGGCGGCAAGGACGCCTATTACGTGCGCCCGGCGTTGGTCGAAATGCCGCGCGCGGCGAAGGTGGTCGAGCGCGAGACTTTCGCGCCCATCCTCTACGTGATGAAATACGCGACTATCGAAGAGGCGGTGGCGCTGCATAATGCGGTGCCGCAAGGGCTCGCTTCCTCGATCTTCACCAATGATCTGCGCGAGGCGCAGTTATTCATCTCCGATGAAGGCTCCGATTGCGGCATCGTCAACGTCAACATCGGACCCTCGGGCGCCGAGATCGGCGGCGCGTTCGGCGGCGAGAAGGAGACCGGCGGCGGGCGCGAGGCCGGCTCCGATGCGTGGAAAGCCTATATGCGGCGTGCCACCAACACCATCAATGACGGAAGCCAGCTGCCGCTCGCGCAGGGCGTCGTGTTCGATATCGGCCGGTGAAACCGCGCTGCCGGTTTTGCGCGCCAAAAGCCGAAAAATTTGACGATGTCGCGCGCGCAGCGACTCCTTGAACTCATCCAGGTACTGCGGCGCCATCGACAGCCGGTCAGCGGCGCCGCCCTGGCGGAAGAGCTCGGCGTTTCGCTGCGGACGCTCTATCGCGACGTCCAAACCCTGATCGTCCAGGGCGCGCGCATCGACGGCGAGGCCGGGGTGGGTTATGTGCTGCGACCCGGCTTCATGCTGCCGCCGCTGATGTTTTCCGAAGACGAGATCGAGGCGCTGGTGCTCGGATCGCGTTGGGTCGCGGAGCGCGGCGATACGCCTCTGGCTAAGGCCGCGCGGAACGCGCTCGTGAAGATCGCCGCGGTTCTGCCGGAGGACATGAAAGAACAGGTCGACGCTTCCGGTTTGCACATCGGTCCCGGCGCGCCGGTCGCCGTCGGCGATGCCGAGCTGGCGACGATCCGTCAGGCGATCCGCGGCGAGCGCAAGCTGCGCATTTCCTATGTCGACGGCGACGGTGCGAAGACGCGCCGCACGGTTTGGCCTTTCGCCCTCGGGTTCTTCGATCGCTGCCGCGTTGTCGCCGCCTGGTGCGAGCTGCGGCAATCCTATCGTCATTTCCGCACCGACCGCATCGCTGCCTTGACCCTCACCGAGAGACGCTATCCGCGCCGGCGCCAGGCGCTCCTGAAAGAGTGGCGCGAGATCGAAAAGATCCCGCCACGCTAGCGAAGGTTGCTGACAGAATTTGACAGTGGTCTGTCATAGGCTCGCTCGATCCCCAAGCGATGGAGATTCCGATGCCCGATCCCGCTTTTGTCCTTCTCTATGTGCAGGACGTGGCCGCCAGCGCCGCGTTCTATTCCGATCTCCTCGGCCGCAAGCCGGCCGAGTCATCACCGGCATTCGCCATGTTCGTCCTGAAACGCGATGTGAAGCTCGGGCTTTGGAAGCGCGACACGGTCGAGCCTGCGGCGACGATGATGGGCGGCGGGGCCGAACTCGCCATCGCCGTGCCGGATGACGAAGCAGTGCGGGCGACCTATGCCAATTGGTCCCGGCGAAAGTTGGCGATCATCCAGCAACCGACGCGGATGGAATTCGGCTTTACCTTCGTCGCGACCGACCCCGATGGGCATCGTCTTCGCGTTTACGCGCCGGTGTCGCCATGAGCGGCAATTGGATCGGCGTCGCTTCCGCCAAGCATGTCCGGCTGGGTCTTCGCGCGGGCATCATGCAGCTTTGCCACGGCAGGGCGTCCCCGCTGCGTCGGTTGCAGCCCGGCGACCAGATCGCCTATTACTCGCCCACTGGGACGTTTCGCGGCAAGGATAAGCCCCAGGCCTTCACCGCGCTCGGCAATGTGCGCGCGGGCGAGGCCTATCAATTCGATATGGGTGGCGGCTTCTGTCCGTTTCGCCGCAATGTCGATTGGCTCGAAACGCAGGACGCGCCGATCGCCCCGCTCCTCGAATCACTCGACTTTACGGCGGGCAAGCGCAATTGGGGATACCAATTCCGCTTCGGCTTGTTTGCGATCAGCGAACGGGACATGACCCGCATCGCCCTCGCCATGGGCGTCGCCGACATCGTGCCATCCGCGCAGCCGGCCACGGCTGCCTAAACCCGCAGCCTAAACCGCGACGCGCTCGAGCAGGGTTTCGAGGCACGCCCGGAAATCGAGCGCCGTCACCTGTCGCGTGAGATCTTGCGTCGGGATCGGCCGGCTTAGATAGCGCGACATCGCATCGAGCTTGGCCGCGATGCCGTCCCGGCCGAGCGGCATTTCGGGATCGCCGCGCGGGTTGAGCACCTCGTGCTCGTGGATCTTTCCGCCGGCCTCGATCCTGACCGCGCCGCCCCATTGCCGCGGATAGAGCTTGGTGAGGCGCTCCGACGCCGTCACCTCGATGGCATCGAGGAGTCGCTGGATCGCCGGCTCCTCCGTATGGAGGGTTGCGCGTTCGATGTCGCGAAGCTCGTCCGGGTAGAAGGCGGCGAGCGCGAATTGATAATGAATGCCGCGCGATTCGGACTTCGACTTGGGCCGCTTGGCGCGGTCGATCATCGCGCGATACTGCTGCGGCACCGAGATCGTGACCTTGTCGATCCCGCGCGGATCGAGGTTCTCCGCGCGCAGCGCCGCGATGAAGGCTTCGGTTGCCGACAAGCCCTGGCGCGAGGTGCAATAGGGCTTGAAGCCGATGCGGCCGAGATGAAGCCGTGCGCCGGGTCCGGCGGCGTCGGGCAGCGCGATCCTTTCCGCGCTCCAAACCGGCGCGACCTTGCCGAGAATGGCTTCATCGCCATGCATGCCGCGCGCGGCCGCCGAGGCCGCGAGCAGCCCCCCTTGCACTGCGGAAGCCAGCACGAGCCACCGCGGCGCCGGCTCTTTCTCGATCCGTCCGGTGACGCCGGTGGCGCTGGAGGCCGCGATCGCCATCGCGTCGCGGATCTGCTCTTCCTCGAGGCCCAGGACCTTCGCCGCGATCGCCGCCGCGGCGATGCCCCCGGTCAGGTAAGTCGGCCAGACGCCGCGATAGACGTTCTCCGCGCCCTTGGCGGCGAGGCCCAAGGTCACCATCACCTGATAGCCGGCGAGGATCGCTTCGAGAACCGCGTCCTGCGCGGCGTTCGCGACATAGCCGGCGACCAGGGCGACGGGAATGACGACCGAACTCGGCGTCGTGCAGGAGCCGATATGGATGTCGTCGCATTCGGTAAGCCGGCAGGCGGTGGTCAACAAGGCCGCGGCGCAGGCCGGGTGGTCGAGGACACTCTTGGGCGGCGAGAGGAAGGAAGCGCCCAGCAAGGCGTCGCGCGTGGCTTCGATTTCCGATGTCGCCGCGCCGGCGCAGGCGCAACCGAGCGCGTCGAGCGCGTGCAGCTTCAGGGCGTCGATCGTCGCGGCATCGACGTCGCGCGCCTTGAGCGCGGCGATCAGAGCCGCGAGATCGGGCAGGAGCTTTGCGTCAGCCGCCACGTTGCGCCCGCTTTTCCTGCCGCACCGCCTCGGTCGCCTCGCGGTCGAGCTGGATCGCGTCGAGGCCTTCGCCGCCCTTCAGATGCGCGACGACGCCGTATTCTTCGCGCGCGACGTCGGCCGAGACCATGCCGTCGCGGATATCCTCGATCACCCGCATCGGGTCGCGCTCCAAGGGATCGCCCCACCCGCCGCCGCCCGCGCTGCGGATGATGGCGCGCGTGTCCGGCGGGACCTGATACCAATTGGCGTTGACCTGCTTCCAATCATTCTCGCCCGGCAAGCGCACGAGGCGTTCGGGCTTGCCGCCCGTCTTGCCGCCCCAGAGCCCCCAGGGCGGCACGCGGTGGCGCCCGGTCTGCGTCAGGTTCCAGCGGCCGGTGACGAGGTTGCGCACCTGCACGTCGAGACCGAGCCCGCCGCGGAACTTTCCGGCGCCGCCCGAATCGGTGCGCATCTTACGCTGCTCGACGATGATCGGGAAACGCTGCTCCAGGGATTCGATCGGTCCGTTGCGCACATCGCCCTGGCAGATCGTGCAGGACGCCGACGGTCCGTCCTCCATCGGGCGGCCGCCCCAGCCGCCGCCCTCGGTGCTCTGCACGACGAAGCGCTTGCCCGTCTTGGGATCATTGCCGAAGAAGGTGAGCGCATCGCCCATCGCGCCCTTATGCGCCGCCGGCGTCAAGGATTTGCGCGCCGGCGCCATGGCGGCGAGAATCGCGTCGATGACGCTCGGGAGCGCGGTACTCCAGGAGGCCATGGGCGCGGGGAATTTCGCCATCATGAAGCTGCCTTCCGGCAGGACGACCTTGAGCGCGCGGAACGAGCCTTCGTTGACCGGCTCGATCGGCGAGGTGAGGGCCTTGTAGGCGATATAAGGCGCCGCCAGGGTGCGCGCGTTGATCGCGCTGTTTCGCTGCTTGGAGCAGCCCGAGAGATCGATCGTCATGTCGCTGCCGGCGATCGTCACCTTGGCGTGAATGCGAATGGGACCATCCGCGGCGGCCGCGCTGTCGTCGAACTCGGTCTCGAATTCGTAAGCGCCGTCCTCGAATTCCTCGATCACCTGGCGGCATTGCGCCTCGGTCTGGGCGAAGATGCGCTCGATCAATTCGACGACGGTCGCTTGCCCGTATTTCGCAAACAGCTCGTCCAGGCGCTTGAGGCCCAGATTGCAGGCCGTGATCTGCGCCTCGAGATCGCCCATCGAGGATTCGGGATAGCGGATATTGTCCGAGATCAGGGCGAGAACGGTCTCGTTCGGCTTGCCGGCCTCGTAGATCTTGAGTTGGTTGAATTGCAGCCCTTCGAGCCAGGGATCGGCCGCCGCCATGCCGGCACCGAAACCGGTGCTGTATCCGCCGACATCGATCCAATGCGCGCGAATGATCGTGAAGCCGAACAGCTCGCCCTGCCAGAAAAACGGCGTGTAGACGCACATATTGTTGAGATGCTGGCCACACACCGCCTGGTGATTCATGAGAATGACGTCGCCCGGCGCGAAATTCTTGATGCGCGCGACGCCGTCGCGGATGACGACGCCCATATCGGCGAGGAAGTGGCTGACGCCGCCGCCATTCTGGGCCAGCAGATTCCCCTCCTTGTCGAGAATGGCGCAGCTGTAATCGCCGACCTCGTAGATCATCATGTTGTAGGAGGTGCGCTTCAGCACATGCGACATCTCGTCGGCGATCGCGGGCAGCGCGTTGCGCAGCACCTCGACCGTGATCGGATCGGTGGCCATGTCAGTTGCCTCCTATGGAAATAAGAATCTCGCCGCTCGGACAGATCACCGCCTCGTCCCCTTCCTGCAACAGGACGGTCGAGGCGCTCTCCTCGATGATGGCCGGGCCCGAGACGCGGCAGCCGGATTCGAGCGTGGCGCGGTCGTAGATCGCGCAGCGCGTCGGCGTCCGCGCATCGGCGAGATAAATCTCGCGCTGCCTCGGCGCCGCTCCCGCCACGCCGCCGGCTTGCGGACGGAAGTCCAGCCGGGCGCGCTCGCCGATCGCGCTCGCGCGCACATTGACGATCTCGACCGGCCGTTGCGCGGCGTGCTGGCCGTAATGGCGCTCATGCAGCGCGTCGAAATGCCGGCGAATGGCCTGGCGGTCTTCGCGCACCAGTTCATCCCTCGTCACCGGCACGTTGAGATAGAATTCCTGCCCGACATAACGGATGTCGAGCGAGAGCGGGATCTTCTGCTGCGGCGTCTCGATGCCTTCGGACGAAAGCAGCGCAGCACCTTCGGTGGCGAAGGTGTCGCAGATCTGGCGGATCGCGGTGAAATCCGCGTCCGCCATGGCGCGCGCATGGGTCTGCACGTAGTCGTGGCGCAGATCGGTCATGAGCATGCCGACAGCCGAGAAATGCGCCGGCAGGACCGGCAGGATCACGCGCGGGATCGATAATTCGCGGGCGATCAAGGGTGCATGTAGCCCGCCATTGCCGCCCGAGGCGACGAGCACGAAATCGCGCGGATCGTAGCCGCGCTGGATCGAGACGCCGCGCACTGCCAAGGTCATATGCGCGACCGCGATCTTGAGCATGCCGAGCGCCGCTTCTTCGACGGTGAGGCCGAGCTTGACCGCGAGTTTTTCCTTGATCGCGCCGCGCGCCGCTTCCTGATCGAGGCGCATCTCGCCGCCGAGGAAATTGTCGCCGTCGAGCCGGCCGAGCACGAGATTGGCGTCAGTGATGGTGGGTTCCTCGCCGCCGGTGCGGTAGCAGACCGGGCCGGGGCTCGCGCCCGCGCTTTTGGGTCCGACCTTCAAGGCGCCGACGCTGTCGATCCAGCCGATGCTGCCGCCGCCCGCGCCGACCTCGACGACATCGATCACGGGCAGCATCACCGGATGGCCCGAAGCATAACCGCCGACGTAATAGCCCTCGGCGATCGCCGGATGCCCGTCGCGCACCACGCTCGCCTTGGCCGTGGTGCCGCCCATGTCGAAGGCGATGACTTCCGGGAAACCGAGACGGCGCCCGATCTCGGCCGAGGCGTTGATGCCGCCGACCGGTCCCGACTCCATCAAGGCAACGGGCGCGCGGGTCGCCGCCGCGACGGAGGTGACGCCGCCATTCGATTGCATGATCAAAAGCGTGCCCGGAAATTTCTGATCGTCGAGCCGCTTTTCGAGCGCGCGCAGATAGGTCGAGACGCGGGGTCCGATGTAGGCGTTCACCACGGTGGTCGAGCTGCGCTCGTATTCGCGGTATTGACGCAGGATCTCGTGACTGAGCGAGATATAGGCGTCCGGGAAGGCGCGGCGCAGCGCGCGGCCCATGATCTGCTCATGCGTCGGATCGACGTAGGAATGAAGAAAACAGACGGCGATCGCCGCGGGACGGAGCGCCGCGACCTTCTTGCACACGGCCGCAATCTCGCCCTCGCTCAAAGGCAGGATCTGCTCGCCGGTGGCGCTCATGCGCTCATTCGCCTCGACGATCATGCCGCGCCGCACCAGCGGCGTCGTGCGCTTGAAGAATACGTTGTACGCTTCGGGGCGGTTGCCGCGCCCGATCAGATAAGCGTCGCCTGCGCCGGCGGTCGCGATCAGGACCGTGGGTGCGCCGGTTTGCTCGATCAGCGTGTTGATCGCGATGGTCGCGCCATGAACGAAGGTCTCGCAGCCGCGCAGCTCGACGCCGGCCTTGGCCAGGCAGTTCTGGATGCCGATCGTGAAATCCCCCGGCGTGGTCGAGCTTTTGGCATGACGCAGCTCGCCGGTCTCGTCGTCGACATAGACGAGATCTGTGAAAGTTCCCCCGATATCGAGCGCGACATGTGCTCCCATGCGTGCAACCCCAAAAGCTTCGTTGATTGTTGGTGCCAAAAATCCCAATCGCGCGGCGCAAATCCTGTTCCGCGCACTGTGGCATGTCAACGATCCTTGCTCAATCCTTCGGCGGCAAAGTATGCTGCGCGGTGCATAAGGCAAACGAGACGGCGGGAGAATTCGGGCCATGGAAATAGCGCGACGGCTTGACGCGGCCTTGGATCTGATGGCTTCCGAGGGCGCCGAGGTGATGCTGGTTGCCTCGAACGAGCTCGCCCGGATCGATACGATCTTCCACTTGACGGGGTATCGTGCGCTCGGCGAGAGCCTTGCCGTGCTCGCGCGCGGCGAGAGGCCGTTGTTGATCGTCACGCCCGAATGGGAGGTCGAGCGTGCCCAGGCGCGCGCACCGTCCTGGAACCTGCGCGGCGCCGACGATCTGCCGCAGGCGGTTGCATCGCTGTTCCCTAAAGGATTGCCCGCGGGCAAGACCGCGACCGTCGGCCTGGGCAAGCTTCCCGCCGCGATCGGACGGCGCCTCGCCGAGCTGGTCGGCCCGGAAGCGAAAAAGCTCGATGCCGAGCTCGAGGCGGCGCTGATGCCGAAGACCACGGCGGAAATTGAGAATGCGCGCCGCGCCACCGCGATCGGCGAGCGCGGCTTCGATCGCTTGCTCGAGATCGCGCGGCCGGGCATGCCGGAATGCGATCTTGCGGTGCAGCTGAAACTCTATATGGAGGAACTCGGCGCCGACGACAATTTCTTCCTGCTGACGGCGTCGCCGCACAATCGCGCGGTGCAACCCTCGAGCGGCCGGAAGCTCGAAAAGGGCGACGTCATTCTTGCCGAGATGACGCCGACCTATCGCGGCCAGCTGTCGCAGATCTGCCGCACGGCGGTGGTCGGACCGGCGAGCGAGGTACTTGCGGAAAAATACGCGCTCGTGGTGCGCGCGATGGAAGCCGGCATCCGGACGGTGAGGCCCGGCATCCCAATGGGCGAGGTCGCCAAGGCGATCGACGAGGTCTTGAGCGCGCAAGGCTATGCCGAATTCTGCCGCCCGCCGCATATCAGGCGCCGCGGGCACGGGCTGGGGCACGGCTCCAACGCGCCGGGCGATGTCGCGCCCGACAACGATACCATTCTCGAAGAGGACATGGTCTTCGTCGTGCATCCGAACCAGTATCTGCCCGAGACCGGGTATCTCCTGTGCGGCGAGCCCGTGCGCGTCACCGCGACCGGCGTCGAGCGGTTGAGCAAGCGTACGGCCTGGCTCGGCAGCGTTCCGGCTTGAAGGGCGAAGGAATTCAATCATGCGCGTGATGCAGCCTGCGGTCCTGGTCGGCGCCTACGATTGGGACGCGTCGATTCTGCCGCGCGCCGAATTCGACGCGCGAATCAAAGAGGCGCTGGCGAAGATCGTGGGGCTCGGCTTGGCCGGCCTCGTCGTCTACGGTAACAAGATCGACAACGCGGCGCTCGCCTATCTCACCAATTTCACGCCCAAGCTCGATGCCGCCTTCGCGCTCATCGCGCCGGATGGCAGCGTGCGCCTCCATAGTTCCGGCAGCCCGCATATGATGGCGAACGCGCAGCGACTTACCTGGGTCGAAGGGGTGAAGCCGCTGCGCGACGCCGGCAAGCACATCGCTGAATGGGCGGAGGCGTTGGCGCCGGGGCCGCTCGGCCTGTGGACCACGGACGCGATGCCGGCCGATCTTCTGCCGCGGCTCGCCGCCGCGCTGCCGGCGCGGGTTTTGCGCGATGTCGGGGCGGTACTCGATCCGCTGCTGCGCGCGAAATCGCTCTTGGAGCGGCGCTTGATGCACAAGACTTGCGGCGTCCTTGCCACCTCGAGCACGGCATTTCGGCAGGCGTTTGAGCGTGGCGTTACGTCGCGCGATGCCGTGGTCGCCGCCGAAGAAGCGGCGACGCAAGCGGGCGCGCAGGATGTGCGCGTGCTGGCGAGCCTGACCAAGGGCGGCACGCCCACGGCGATCGACTATCCGGAGGGCGCGACGCTCGATCCTCTGCTCGCCTATATCGCGGTGCGCTACGCGGGCTATTGGGCGGAAGGTTCGCTCACCTTGTCGGCGGCGCCCAATCCGACGCTCGCCCGCACGCAAGAAGCACTCGCCGCGATGCTTGCCAAAGCAAAGGCCGGCGCAACGGCGGCGGAGCTTGCGCAAGCCGCGCGCGACAAGCTGGGCGGGCTCGCGGTCCATCCCTCGGCGCGGCGGCCCGTGACCGGCATCGGTCTCTCTTTGGTCGAGACCGAAGCCACGGCAGGCGGCGTCGAAATGCTCGAAGCGGGGCGCGTCTATTCGCTTCACGCCGGCGCTCGCGCATCGGCCGGCGACAATGCGTTGCTGTCGGCGATGATCGAGCCCAATGCCGGCGGGGTCGAGTTGCTCTGGTCTTCGCTCGATTGAACGTGGGAGAACGGCAAAAGCGATGACGGATCAAGCGGCGGATGTCGTTATTGTCGGTGGCGGTCTCGCCGGGTTTGCCGCCGCCCTGCGCTGCGCCGAGCAGGGTTTGCGCCCCGTCGTCCTCGAACAGGGCGCGGAAGAAAACTATCTGTGCAATTCGCGCATCACCATGGGCGTGTTCCAGGTCGCGCTCGCCGACATGTTTGGCGACGCACCATCGCTCGCGGCGGCGATCGACAAGGCGACGCGGGGCTATGTTGCCGCGCCGCTGCGCGACAAATACGCGGCCGAAGCGGGGCCGGCCTTGCGCTGGCTCATCGGGCTCGGCATTCGCACGATCAAGGCCGGCGCCGCGACGCGCAATCTTGCGACCCTGGCGCCGCCGGTTCCGCGTCAACCGGGGCTTCACTGGCAAGGCCGGGCCGGCGACGTGATGTTGCGCCACCTTCACACCCGGCTCACGGAGCGCCGCGGACAGCTTTTGCGCAATACCAGGGCGCGCGAATTGATCATGGAGGATGGACGCTGCGCCGGCGTGATCGCCACGCGCGACGACGAAACCCATCGCTTCTCGGCGCGCGCGGTCGTGCTCGCCGATGGCGGGTTCCAGGCCAATCACGATCTCGTCCGGCGCTTCATCAGCAAGCGGCCCGAACGCCTCTTGGAGCGCAACGCCAAGACCGGCCGCGGCGACGGGTTGCTGATGGCCGAAGCCGTGGGCGCCAAGCTTTCCGACATGGCGTGTTTCTACGGTCACGTCCAGGCGCGCGACGCCATGGACGATCCCGAGCTCTGGCCCTATCCGACGATCGATTTCCCGATCGCGGCCGGGATCGCGGTCGATCAAACCGGGCGGCGTTTCACCGATGAAGGTTTGGCCGGCGTCGCCGTTGCCAATGCCATCGCCCGGCTCGACGATCCGCTGGGCGCGGTCGCGATTTTCGACGAGGCGATCTGGCAGGCGAGCGGCAAGACCTATGTGATGTCGGTCAATCCCTTCCTGGTCGAGACCGGCGCCACTTTCCATCGCGCCGAGAGCTTGGCCGGCGTCGCGGCACTGGCCGGTCTGCCGGAAGCGGCGCTTTCGGAAACCGTGAAGCGCTACAACGCCGCGGTCGAGACGAAGACGCTCAACCGTCTCGATCCGCCGCGCAGCGACGAGATCGGTCACATTTGGGGCTCGAAGGCCCTGCCGATCCGCCAACCGCCATTCTATGCGGTGCCGCTCTGCGCCGGCATCACCTACACGATGGGCGGGCTCGTGATCGACGCAGAAGCGCGCGTCCAGCATGAAAGCGGCCGCGCGATCGAAGGCCTGTACGCAGCCGGCGGGACGATCGGCGGGCTCGAGGGCGGACCCATCGTTGGCTATAGCGGCGGTCTCGCCAAGGCGCTCACCTTCGGCAAGATCGCGGGCGAGAGCATCGGCCGCGCGCTGGCGCGGTGATGCGGCCGGTTACCGTATATCGTCCAGCGCAAATCCGGCGACGCGCTTGTACTGATCGCTGAGCGCCTTCAATTCATCGGGCGTGATGTAAGCGGCGAGATCGTCATAGGGTCGGTCGCCGACCAGTTCCTCGACCCGGATATTGATGAAGTCGGGCGGATGCTCGCGATTGGTGCGCACGACCTTGGCGGTCGCCTCGAGGCGCAGGCTTTCATACTCATTCAAGGCCGCCGCCGGATCGGCGTGGCGCTGCAAAAGATCGGCGAGGGTGCGCGCATCGATCAAGGCCTGCGCCGCGCCGTTCGAGCCGCGCGGGTACATTGGATGCGCCGCGTCGCCGGCCAAGGTGATCCGCCCGAAGGTCCAGCGCGCCACCGGGTCCTTGTCCACCATCGGATATTCGAGGATCGTGTCGGCGGTGCGGATCAGTTCGCCGACATCGAGCCAGTCGAATTTCCACCCCTCATAAATCGAAAAGAAATCCTCGAGCCGGCCCGGCTTGTTCCAGTCGTTCTGTTCGACCGTGCCGGATTGAATCTCGGCCATCCAGTTGACGAGCTGGTTGCCCTCGCCGTCGACATTGTCGATGATCGGATAAATGACGATCTTGCCGGTACGGATCGACCCGATGCGCATATAGCTGCGCCCGGTGAGGATCGGCTTGCGCCGCGTCACGCCGCGCCAGCTGTTGATCCCGGCGAAGGCGAGCTTCTCGCCCGGATAGAATTGGCGCCGCACGGCGGAGTTGATGCCGTCGCAGCCGATGGCGATCGCCGCCTTGACCGGCGTGAGCGCGGCGCCGCTCGAAGTTTCGCGCATGGCGAGGGTGACGCCATCGCTGTCTTGTTCGACGTTGATACATTGGCGATTGGTGACGAGCCGCTCCGGCCCGATCACGGCGAGCGCCGCCTTGTAGAGCGCCATGTGCAGCCGGCCGCGATGAATCCCGAGTTCGGGATAACGATAGCCCGCATATTTGCCGCGCGGTTCCTTGTAGAGAAGCTGGCCGAAGCGGTTGAAGAAGCAGCTTTCGAGGTTCTCGATGGCAAGCGATTTGACATCGTCGAGCAGGCCGAGCTCGCTCAGCTCGCGCGTCGCATGCGGCAGAAGCGTGATGCCGACGCCGAGCTCCTTGATCTCGGGCGCGCTCTCGAAGACGCGGCAGGAAACGCCGCGCTTTTCGAGGTTCAAGGCTAAAGCGAGCCCGGCGATCCCGCCGCCGATGATCGCGACCGTCATGGCTTCGCTCATCGCCCCAGCATCCTTCTCGCCATTGCCACGTATTTTTTCGTTTGCGCCCAGGCGTCGTCGAGCGGCGCTTGCCCGCCGCGATCCGAAATCGCGTCGAAGTGCCGCGCCACCGCTTCGGGGCTGCGGTCGGCCTCGGGCAGAAATATCCCCTCAGTCTCGAGCAGCTCGGCGCGCGCGAAGCATCCGGCCCCGGCGCATAGCATGAGCCGCGACGGCGCGTTCGCACCGACGAGATAGAGGAGGCCGGGCGTCACCGAATCGGGAGTCAGCAGGACCTTGTCCTCGGCGCCGAGAAATCTCTCGGTCATCCGCGTCGCCGCGGTCGGCGAGAGGATGTTCACGCGGATGTCGTTCTTCTGACCTTCGTGATGCAGCACATTCATCAGACCGATCAGGGCGGTCTTCGCGGCGCCGTAATTCGCCTGGCCGAAATTGCCGTAAAGCCCGCTCGAAGAGGAGGTGAAGACGATGCGGCCGTAATTCTGCGCGCGCATGATCTCCCACATCGCTTTGGCGCCATGCACCGCGCCCATGAGATGAACCTCGAGCACGGCGCGGAAATCGTCCAATTCCATCTTGGCGAAGCTCTTGTCGCGCAGGATGCCGGCATTGTTGACGAGGATGTCGACGCGGCCCCAGCGCGCGCGGGCGCGTTCGACCATCTTGGCGACTTGCGCGAAATCGGTGACGTCGGCTTCGTCGGCGATCGCGACGCCGCCCGCCGCCTCGATCTCGGCCGCGACCTTCGCCGCCGCCGATATCGAGCCGCCGCTGCCGTCGAGCGCGGCGCCGCGATCGTTCACCACCACCTTCGCGCCGCGCGCCGCCAGACCGAGCGCGTGGCTGCGTCCCAGCCCGTTGCCCGCGCCGGTGACGATCGCGACGCGATCATCGAAACGGATGGTATCGTCCGTCATGCTCCCCAAGCCGATGCGGCGCCGCTATTTCTTCGGCGGATTCAGCTCTTTCCACGGGTCCTTGACATCGGGAATCGTGTCGAACTCGACATTGGCGAGCTTGCCGTTCTTCATCTCGGTCCGGCGGATATAGATGTTCTGAACGATGTCGCGGGTCTGGGGATCGATCGAAATCGGACCGCGCGGGCTCTTATCCGTCTTCCAATGCGAGAGGAAGGCCAAGGCCTCGTCGCCCGTGAACTTGCCCTTGGTCGCCTTGATAAGGTCGAAGACCGCCATCATCCCGTCCCAGCCATCGGCGGAGAGGAAGTCCGGATGCGTATTGTTGCCATAGGCCTTCTTCCATTCGGCGACGAAGGCCTTGTTGGCCGGGCGCTCCGCCGCTTCGGAATAATTGCCCGCGGTGATGAGGCCGACCGGAGCCGTGCCCATATTGGGCAGCTCCTCGTCGACCACGAGGTCCTGCGTCGAGAGGATATTGATGCCGGCCTGCCGCACGCCGAGGTCGTTGATGGTCTTCATGACTGCGGTTGCCTGCGTGCCGCCGGGCACCCAAACGAAAGCGACGTCGGGCTTGGCGTCGCGGATGCGCTGCACGACGGGCGGAAAATCGGGCGTGGTCGGCGAGAAGGCGATCTCGCCGACGATCTGGCCGCCCGCGTCCGTGAAGCCCTTTTTGAACGCGTCGCCCGCGTCATGGCCGGGGATGAAATCGCTGATCGCGACGAAGGCCTTCTTCCAGCCCTGCTTCACCGCCCATTGGCCCATCGGCAGGCCGGACTGCCACAGCGTGAACGAGACGCGCACGACATAGGGCGAAATGCGGGTGATCGCGGCGCCGGCTGCATTGGTAATGAGGAGCGGCACTTTTGCCTGGGCCGTCAGCGGCGCGATAGCGGCGGCGTTGGGAGAGGAAACGAGGCCGAAGAGCAGGTTGACGTGATCGCGGGTGATGAGTTCCTGCGCGACGCGCTTGGCAACCTCGGGCGTCGAGGTATCGTCGCGCTTGATCACCTCGATCGTCACGCCCGCGGGCAATTCCTTCTCGTGCTCCTTCACATAAAGGGCCACGCCCTTGTCCATCTCGTCGCCCGGCTGCGCGAGGAAGCCCGAATAGCTGTTGATGAACCCGATCTTGATATGCGTGTCGGCCGCGGCCGGCGCCGCCGCACAGGCCAGTAGCGCCAGCAGCGCGACCGATACCGCCCAGAACCTCGTCGCGTCGAATTTCATCACGTCTCTCCCTGCTCTCCGGTCATTGCCGGCCGCCGCTCGCGGCCCCATGCGCGCGAAGTGAAACCCCGGGTCCGCGCGCCCGTCAAATCATTTTTGCTGCGCTTTGGTGCGCGGCTCATCGAGCCCGCGCGCTATTTGACGAACGCGTCGGTCGTGAGCCCGGCATAGGATTTGAGCTTTTCCTCGGGCTTCATCAGGCCGGCATCGATATTGAACACCTCGGCGTTTTCGAGGCCCTTCACGTTCACCGCCGGCGGATTGGGGCTGATCTTGCGCACCGTCTCGAAGGCGGCGGCGAGAACCTTCTCGTCGAGCTTCGCGAATTGCTTCTGGAGGAGCGCGAGCGCTTCTTGCGGATGCTCTTGGATGTAAGCCTCGGCTTGGGCGAAGGCATGACCCATGCCCATGCAGACCGCGCGCCGGTTTTCGCAGGTCGCGGGCAACGTCACGACGACGTTGTTGACGAAGGGATCGAGATCCTTGGGGTCGCCATCGGGCCCGCTCGCGACCATGACGGCGCTTCCCTCGACGACGGGGATCAGCGCCCAGGGCGGCGACATCGCGATCCCGTCGATCTGCTTGCTCTTATAGGCGGCGATCATGTTCGGCGGCTGCATGAACGCGACGTGGACGTCGTCGACCGGAATGCCCGCGCGCTTCGCCATGAGGAGGACATAGCCGTGAATGAGCGAACCGGTGGCGTCCACCGCGATCGTGCGCCCGCGCAGCACCGCGGCGCGCTTGGCAAAGGAAGCCTTCGGATCAAAGCCCGCCGCTTCCGCCAGTTCCTTTCGCAGGGAGACCTGGATGATCGGCTTGTTCGAGGTTTCGGCGATCGCCAGCATGTGCTGGCCCTTGGCCGCCGCGCGCGTCAGCGTGATCGACGAGATCTGCGCGAAATCGGCGCTCGCCGAGATCACCGCGTTGGCGGAGGCCACGCCCGGGATCACGATGGTCTTCACGTTGAGCCCGTTTTTCTTGAATATGCCGAGATCCTCGGCGAGATAGGACGCGCTGAACGAAAGGCTGGTCGCCGGATTGGCCAGGGTCACATCGGCGAGCTTCGCGTCATCGGCGCGAGCCGGGACGGCGAGGAAGGCGACGACGATCGCGATCGCGGCTGTGACAATGTTCGCGGTTGTCCGTTCCATGAATGCTCCCGTTGACATGTTTGGTATCGAAAAATTCAGCGGCGCGGCTTCATCAACCGGATCGGTTTGCCGTCGATGAAGGCGCGGATGTTCTCGACCGCGTTGGCGTAGTTGATGCGCAGATTTTCCTCGATCACATAGCCCAGATGCGGCGTCAAGACGACGTTGTCGAGTTCGAAGAACGGATGGTCCTTCGGCGCCGGCTCGCGGTCGTAGACGTCGATCGCGGCGCCGGCGATGCGCCTTCCCTTCAAGGCCGCCAGCAACGCGGCCTCGTCGACGATCGGGCCGCGCGAGGTGTTGACCAGATAGGCGCTCGGTTTCATGCGCGCGAGTTCCGCGGCGCCGACCAGACCGCGGCTCTGATCGTTGAGATTGACATGGATCGTGACAATGTCGGCGCGCCGGAAGAGCGCGTCCTTCTCGACGCGCTCGACTCCCAGTTCGGCGGCGCGCGCCTCGGTCAGGCTGCGGCTCCAGCCGATCAGCTCGAGACCGAAGGCCTTGCCATAGCCCGCCACCATGCCGCCCAGACGTCCGAGTCCGATGATGCCCAAGGTCTTGCCCTTGGCGCCGTAGCCCATCGTCGTCTGCCAGCGGCCCTGGCGGATGGCGCGATCCTCGCGCGGGATGTTGCGCAGCAGCGACAGGATCAATCCCCAGGTCAGCTCGGCGGTGGGGTGGCCCACGCCTTCGGTGCCACAAAAGACGATGCCGCGCTCGGCGAGGGCGGCGGCGTCGACCGAGGCATTGTGCATGCCGGTGGTGATGACCAGCTTCAAATTGGGAAGCTTCTCGATCAAGTTGCGCGGCAGAGGCGTGCGTTCGCGCATCAGGACGAGACATTCGAAGGTGTGCAGGCGTTTGGCGAGCGTCTCGAGATCGGCGATATGTTCGGGGAACGCCTCGATCTGCCCGTCGGGATGAAGGCTTTTCCAATCGGCGAGGCGCAAGGCCACGCCTTGATAATCGTCGAGAATAGCGACGCGCAGCATCGTCAGGAGCCTCCCGGCAGCATCGGTCTTTGAGGCATTCTGGCGCCGCTTCGCCGCGGGCGCAAGGCAAGCGGCCGCTTCCGACACGCCGCCCGATTGCCTATGCTCGCTCGGCAACACGGCGGAGGGCAGAAGATGAAAGGACCGCTCGACGGCATTCTCGTCGTGGCGCTGGAACAGGCCGTGGCCGCGCCGCTCGCGACCTGTCGGCTCGCCGACGCCGGTGCGCGCGTCATCAAGATCGAGCGCAAGGAAGGCGATTTCGCGCGCGACTATGATCACGTGGCGCGCGGCGAGAGCGCCTATTTCGTGTGGCTCAACCGCGGCAAGCAATCGCTCGTCCTCGATATCAAGGACGCCGCGGACCGCGCGCTGCTCATGCGCATGATCGCGCGCGCCGACATCTTCGTCCAAAATCTGGCGCCCGGCGCGGCGGCCCGCGCCGGCTTCGATCCTGTCGGTTTGTGCCGGCGCTGGCCGCGCCTCATCGCCTGCTCGGTCACCGGCTATGGCGAAGCGGGGCCCTATCGCGAGATGAAGGCCTATGACCTGCTCATCCAGGGCGAAACCGGCCTCGCCGCGATCAGCGGATCGCCCGAGGCGCCCGGCCGGGTCGGCGTGTCGGTTTCCGATATCGCCGCCGGCCTCAACGCTTATGCGGCGATCCTCGAAGCGCTGTACCAGCGCGAACGCAGCGGCGTCGGCGCCTTGCTGTCGATCTCGCTCTTCGATGCGACGGCCGAATGGATGGCCGTTCCCCTCATGCACCATGCCTATAAGGGACGGGCGCCGGAGCGGGTGGGGCTGCGCCATCCTTCGATCGCGCCCTATGGCGCCTTCGCGGCCGGCGATGGCGGATCGGTCATTCTCGCGATCCAGAACGAGCGCGAATGGACGCGCTTTTGCGATCAGGTGCTGGGGCAGCCCGAACTCGCCGCCGATCCTCGCTTCTCCGATAATGATCGGCGCGTTGCGCATCGCGGCGCGCTCGAGGCGATCATCGGCGCATGCTTCGCCCGCGAGCCGCGCGCGGCCGTGGCCGAGCGGCTCAGGCAGGCGGGGATCGCCTATGGCAAGCTCAACAGCGTCGCCGAGTTCGCGCACCACCCGCAGCTTCGGCTCGGGCAGACCCCGACCCCGTCGGGGCCGATCGAAGTGCCCTTGCCGCCGGGATGGGGCGCCGATGAAAATCCGCTTTCGCCCGTCCCCGCCATCGGCCAACACAGCGCTGCGATCCGACGCGAATTTGCCGGATCCTGAGCTGCGACATTGCGCCGCAGCACGTTTGTGCGTTGCACCATAGCCACTTAGAGCATGGGGCAATCATGGCTGAAAAGGGGGAGAAAATAATTTTTCCAGGCGCGATTTTGCCGTTGATTCGGCAGTGCGCGGACATCATATTGTGCATTGCGGCATTGGTCGTCGCCCGATGACCTGCCGTACGTCTTCTAGGCGTTTCCTCCCTAAACTTGGGCCGCGCTTCGGCGCGGCCCTTTTTCTTTCTCGAAGATCAGAGCGGCGGCGTTGCGGATCCCAGGCCGAGCGCGCGTTGCATCACGACGCAATCGATCCAGCGGCCAAGCTTGAACCCGACCGCCGGCAAGAGTCCGGCCCGGCTGAACCCGGCCATTTCATGCAGTCCGATCGACGCGGCGTTGGCGCTGTCGCCGATCATGGCGATCATCTGACGGAAGCCGGCTACGCTCGCCTCCTCGATAATTCGCGTCAACAACGCCCGGCCGATGCCGCGCCGCGTCACTTCGGGCGCGACATAGATCGAATCCTCGAGCGTGAAGCGATAGGCCGCGCGCGGGCGGAAATAGCCGGCATAGGCGAAACCGAGGGCCTCGCCGCGGCGATCCGCGGCGACCAGAAAGGGCAGGCCGGCGGCGCGTGCGTCGCCGCGGCGCTGCGCCATCTCGGCCTCCGAGGGCGCGACCGTGTCGAAAGTCGCGAGTGATGCGCGCACGTAATGACCATAGAGCGCAGTGATCGCCGGAATATCGGCTTCGAGCGCGGCGCGTAGCGTGAACGGCGCCGCCACCGCCGCGCCGTCGGTCACGCCGGCCTCAGCGCCGCAGGGTCGATCGCGGCGAGGGTCGCGGCCAGATCGCGCATATCCGCGGCGAGTCGCATAAAGAACGGTTTGCGCTCATAGCTCCGCTCGTCCATGTAAAGGCTGCGTCCGATCTCGATCTGGAGGCAATGGCCGCCTTCGCCGGGCTTGCCATAATGCGTCGTGGTGAAGCCGCCAGCATAGGGCGCGTTGCGCGCCACCGCGTATCCTTTGTCGATCAGGAAATGCTGCGCCCTATCGGCGACGATGGAAGCGCAGGAGGTGCCGTGGCAATCGCCCAGGACGACGTCGACCCGGCCGCGTTGCCCGGCCCGGCTCGCCGGCAAGGTGGTCGACGGCATGGAATGGCAATCGAGCAAAAGATAGAAGCCAAAGCGGTTGCGCGTCGCCTCGAGCAATTGGGCGAGCGTGCGGTGGTAGGGGCGGTAGAGGAACTCGATGCGCTGCAACGCCTCGGCGAATCGCAGTTTGCGCGCATAAATTTCTTCGCCTGACGCGACGATGCGCGCGATCGTGCCCAATCCGACGCGCACCCGCGGCGAATGGGAATTGACGAAATCGGGGAGCGCGTCCTCGAACATCGCCGGATCGAGTTCGAAGGGTTCCCGGTTTGGGTCGAGATAGGCGCGCGCAAAATGCGCCCGCAGCAGGGGCGCACCCAAGCGCGGCGCGGCGCCGAAGATTTGATCGACGTAACTGTCTTCCGAGCGCCGGATGCTCAGCGAATCGAGCCGCGAGGCGGCTAGGAAATCGGGCGGGTAGGTCATGCCGCTATGCGGCGAGGCAAGCACCAAGGGTAACGTCTGGCTTCCGGTTGCCACGACCTCGACGACCGGTCGGATCGGCGCGATGGGTGCCACATGCCCTTCCATGGGGCGAAATTACAGGCAATCCGGGCGGTCTGTCATCCCCGGCGGATTCCGGTGAATGCCGGAGCTCTATCAACACTTCCTTTATTCGCACCGGTTAAGTTTTCCGGCTAAGGTTCGAGAAGGATATTGGCGGACACGCATGGCCCGAATCATTCTTGCCGAGGACGACGACAATCTGCGCTTCTTTCTCGCGCGTGCCCTGCGTCGCGCCGGCCATGACGTGAACGATTACCCTAACGGCGAAGCCGCGCTGACCCGGATGAACGAACATCCGGTCGATCTTCTGCTCGCCGACGTGGTCATGCCCGGCCTCGACGGCATCGAGCTGGCGCGACGCGCTTGCGACTTGTGGCCTCATCTGCGCGTGATCTTCATCACCGGTTTCGCCGCCGTCGCCTTGCGCGAGGCGCGCCAGATGGCGACCGAGGCCACGGTGCTGGAAAAGCCGTTCCATCTGCGCCAGCTCGTGACCGAGATCGAACGCGTTCTCGCCGCTTGAGCGGGGCCGGGGGGACGGGCCCGGGCGATCTTGTCTTGCGCGGTGAATTGGGTTAAACCGCCGAACGTTTAAAAAGGGCGCTTAGCTCAGCGGGAGAGCACTTCCTTGACATGGAAGGGGTCAGAGGTTCAATCCCTCTAGCGCCCACCACTTCACTCCGGCAACCGGTCTTTGTTATCCGCGAGGTCACCCGCGCCGCGCGCGGCCGATCTCGCATGGCGGTCGCTCCGCCCTTTCGGGCGGAGCGGCCGGCGCCAACTTTGGACGACGCGGATCTTTCGGATTCCTCACGCTGCTCTGATGTCGGCCAGAAACTGATCGACCTGGCGGCGAAGCACTTCCGATTGCTTCGAGAGTTCGCCCGCGGCGCCCAGCACCTGAGTCGCGGCCGATCCGGTTTGCGAGGCCGCCTGCGACACGCCGCCGATGTTCGAGGAAACCTCGTTCGTCCCCTGCGCCGCCTCCTGGACGTTGCGCGCGATCTCCTTGGTCGCGGCGCCCTGCTCCTCGACCGCGGAGGCGATCGTGGTCGCGATCTCGCTGACCCGGTTGATCGTGCCCGAGATGGCCTCGATCGCCTTGACCGATTCGGCGCTCGCCGTCTGAACGCCGGCGATCTGCGCGCTGATCTCCTCGGTCGCCTTGGCGGTCTGGCTGGCGAGCGATTTGACTTCCGACGCGACCACCGCGAAGCCCTTGCCCGCCTCGCCGGCGCGCGCGGCCTCGATCGTCGCGTTGAGCGCCAGGAGGTTGGTCTGGCTGGCGATGTCGTTGATCATCGTCACGACGGCGCCGATCTTCTGTCCCATTTCCGCCATGCCCTGCATGGTTTTTTGGGCATCCGCCGCCTCGCTGACGGCCTCGGCGCAGATCCGGGCCGATTCGCTGACCTGCCGGCTGATCTCCGCGACCGAGCTGGTCAGCTCTTCCGTCGCCGAGGCGACGGTCTGGACGTTGGTCGAAGCCTGTTCGGAGGCCGCGGCGACGGCGGTCGATTGGCGCGAGGTTTCCTCGGCCGTCCCGGCCATCGATTGGGCCGAGGCTTGCAGCTCGGTTCCCGCCGAGGAGACGGCGTCGACGACGCCTTTGACGTCGATATCGAATTTGCCGATCAGATGCTCGACCGCCTGCGTGCGCTTCTCTTTCTTGACCTCTTCCGCTTCCTGCGCGGCCTTGAGACGGTCGGCCTCGATGCCGTTCTTCTTGAACACGTCAACGGTCATCGCCATCGCGCCCAACTCGTCCTTTCGCCTTGTGCCCGGAACCACGACATTCCAATCGCGCTCCGCGAGGCGGCGCATCGATTCCGTCAGGCGGGCGATCGGGCCGACCAGGCCGCTCATCGCGATCCAGATGCCGAGCGCGCCGCTGATCAGGACGCTGACGGCCAGAACCGCGAGCGACATGTACCGCGTCGAATTGGTCTCGCCGCTGAGCGCGTCCGATCGGTTCTCCATCTTAGTGATGAGTTGCTCGACGATCTGGCGCAAATCGGGGCGCGCCTTGTTCATCGCCGGGGTGAAGCGCTTGCCCATCACCCCCATCGCGTCCTCGTTCTTATTGGCGATGCTGAAAGTGGCGGCGTCGTGCGCGGCGGCATAAGCCTCGCCGAATTGGCGTTCGACCTCGGCGAGCTTGGCGAGCCGGCCCGGATCCGACATGCCGTTGCGCATCTTCGCGATACGGTCGGCGAATTGGGGCTTGAGGGCCTCCATTTCCTTCAAGAGTTCCTGCATCTTGCCGTTGTCGGTCTCGGCGATGGTCTTGAAGGCGACACGGCCGAGATCGATCAAGGTCGTGTTGGTGCGCGCAGCCCAGATGGCGCTCTGCGCCTGCTTGCCGATCAGCTCGGAATAATTGTCGTCGATGCGGCTCATGGCGTTCGTCATGTAGAGCGCGATTCCGATGACGACGCAGGACATCAGCGCTATGGGGAGCAACGCCTTCTGCCAGATACGCAGATTGGCGATCATGTCGGACATGCGAGTTTCCTGTCAGAGTGAGCGGTATGCCGAATCACGGCGCCGCGCTGTTGATGGTTGAATTCCTAAAACCGAGAGCGTGGCAGTGACGCGCTCGCCCAGCATGCCCGAAGCGGCTCCAAGGGCGACGGCCATTGGAATAACGACGGGGATCCCAAATTCCCCAAGAAGTTTCATGCTCTAATAGTGCGTCGGTCATAACGAATTCTTCTAAGAGTCTTTGCATGACGCCGCGTTTCTATAATGGTTCGGCGCCGCGAAAAACTATCGCAGGGAAATCATAAGAAATTACTCAATGGGTGAAGCATGAGCCCGTATCGTGCTCTTACCAATACAGACACCGACTTGCTCTCCTACATCTATACACTTACAAATAGATGTATTGTTCATTGAACAATATGATTAATAGAGTTGAGATCTCGGCCAATATTCGGCCGCTTCCGGCAATGCCATTAATATCTGCCTCCTGCAGCCGTTGCGGCTCTTCGTCGTGCCGGGAAACGTTCGAGCATGATCCGATCGGCCGGGATCGGGCCTTGCTCTGCCCCGCATGATGGAGCCGCGTGTCCCGCCGCGAAAAGCGGTACGCTTGGCCAGAACTCTCTACCCGAGCGGCCCCTGGAACACCGGCCCGCGATAAGTGTCGGAAAGCGCGTCAAGCGCGTCGGGCCAGTTCGCGTTGTCGATCTTGCGGCGCTGCGCCGCCGGTCGCGGGCGCCCGTCCCAGCCGATCTGTTCCATGTAGTAATAAAGCTGGATAGCATGGCCATCCGGGTCGAGCGCGAAAGCCGAATAATCGATCCCGGGAAAGAGTTCGGGCGGCAGATATTTGACGGTTGTGCCGGCTCTTTCGAGGAACGCGATCGCATCCTTGAGCTGACGATAGCTTCCGACCTGCATCCCATAGGCCATGCAGATCGAATCGGCGCGCAGGCCCAGCTCCGCGCGTAGCGCGAGCGGATAGAGCGCGATCGTGTGGTGTTCGGTGTTCGCGCGCAAGAACACCGCGCGATGACCGTGCCAATGGATCTCCTCCGTCACGCTCAATCCCATGGTTTCGGCATAGAAGTTTGTCGCCGCTTCGACATCGCGCGCGAAGATGCGGATCGGGCCGTTGCGGATGATGCGGAAGGGCCGCGGCAACATGACGCCGCCGACCTCGTATCGAGGATCGCCGAACGGGCGCTGATGGAGACCTTGGCGCAGATCGAGCCCGTCTTCGATCGCTTTGCGGGCCATCGGAAAATCGGGCTGGGCCGTCCCGTCGAGCGGCGGGAGCGGGTCGCCCTCGGGACAGATCGGCACCGGTTTCGAGACGCCGTCCCAACCGATCTGGTCCATGCCGTAATAGATCTCGTTTGAAATGAAATCCGCGTCGCGCACGGTGAAGTTCCAATTGGCGCCCCGCGCGTCGCGGCCGCCGGGCCGCGCGATGCGAACCTGTTTTTCCGTGAGCCACCGCCGGCCCTCGGTGACCTCGCGCAAGGTTCCGACCTGCCACGCGATGTGGCTGATCCAGTGCGTGCCCTCATGCTTGGACGCTGGAGACGCCATCGCCGTCCAATGCGGGAACAGCACGACCGAATGGTGATCGGCGCCGACGCGCAGGAAATATCCGTTTGGGTCCTGGCCGGTCGGGCTCGTTAGTTTGAATTGCTGGCCGAAATCTCGCGTATCCGTGACGGGAAGGCCGAGAAGATCACTGTAGAAGCGCAGTGCGCTTTCCTGATCTCGGACGTTGAAGCCGAAATGCCCGAGGCGCAGCACCTGGAAGGGGCGCTCGAGGCGCACGCCGCCGACATCGTAACTGCCCGCAACCGTTTCCTGCACGGATCCCATGATGACCCTCCCTCGATGCGCTGCCCAAGGCCTCTGCGGGCGCCTGGCTTTGCTGATTTTTACCCGGTCAGGATACCTCTTCTGGCCGCCTGCGCGAATGCCGAACCATGCCTACCAACTCAGGCCGAGCTCGAATGGAATCGGGCTGAGACGCTGTCTCTATTAATATTATAGTTATATCAAATGCTTAGAATGAAATCCGGCGTGGCAATGTCGGGCGCTCGCGGTGCCTGGCGCACGGCTGCGTCGCAGGGCTGATGCGGGTGAAATCGCCTTTTGCCGGGTCATCGAGGGACAAGGCGGCCACCATGCCCGGGCGATGGAAATGGATGGCGATCGGGCTCAGGTGATTGCTCGGATCGGGCCGAGGCGGCGGCGACGTCCCTCCCTTCGCTCTTGTCGTCGGAGGTGCGGCCGTCATTGCGCCAATTCTGGGGCATTGGCGGGCTTCCTCTCGCTTCGCGCCTCGCGGCGCTTTAGAATGGAACCGTCATTTCGCTCCGATGGTCAGCATGCAAGAAGAATTCTATCGCATCAAAAGGCTGCCGCCTTATGTCTTCGCCGAGGTCAATGCGCTCAAGGCGAAGGCGCGCGCGGCCGGCCGCGACGTCATCGATCTCGGCATGGGGAATCCCGACGGCGCGACGCCGGATCACATCGTCAAGAAGCTGATCGAGACGGTGCAGAATCCGCGCGCCCATGGGTATTCCGCGTCGCGCGGCATCGCCGGCTTGCGCCGCGCGCAGGCAGCCTATTACGCGCGCCGCTTTCAAGTCGATCTCGATCCCGAGCGCGAAGTCATCGTCACCCTGGGCTCGAAGGAAGGGCTCGCCAATCTCGCCCAGGCGATCACCGCGCCGGGCGACATCATCTTGGCGCCCAATCCGACCTATCCGATCCACTCCTTCGGCTTCATCATCGCCGGCGCTTCGGTGCGCCATGTGCCGATCGGACCGGGCATCGACTTCATGGCCGAGCTCAAGAAGGCGGCTGCCTCCAGCATCCCGGCGCCGCTCGCGCTCGTCATCAATTTTCCGGCCAATCCCACCGCCCAGGTCGTCGATCTCGCCTTTTACGCCGAGCTCGTCGATTTCTGCCGCAAGAGCAATATTTGGCTGCTCTCCGATCTCGCTTATGCCGAGATTTATTTCGACGGCAACCCGCCGCCTTCCGTGCTGCAGGTGCCCGGCGCCAAGGAGATCGCCGTCGAGTTCACCTCGCTCAGCAAGACCTATTCGATGGCGGGCTGGCGCATCGGTTTCGCGGTCGGCAATCCGCGCCTGATCGGGGCGTTGGGGCGCGTCAAATCCTATCTCGATTATGGCGCCTTCACGCCGATCCAGGTGGCTGCGACCGCGGCACTCAACGGACCGCAGGAATGCATCGGCGAGATTCGCGACCGCTATAAGGCGCGGCGCGACGTCCTGGTCGAAGGCTTGCACCAGGCCGGCTGGGACATCCCGAGCCCGCCCGCCACCATGTTCGCCTGGGCTCCGGTTCCGCCGGCGTTTCGCGAACTTGGCAGCCTGGCCTTCTCGAAACTGCTGCTCGAGCAAGCCAATGTCGCGGTTGCGCCCGGCGCAGGATTCGGCGAATACGGCGAGAATTACGTGCGCATCGCTCTGGTCGAAAACCGGCAGCGTTTGCGTCAGGCGACGCGCAACATCAAACAGTTCTTGAGTGGGCGCAACGCGCGATCGGGCGGCGCCGCCCGGTCGACAAAAAACATCGAGGCTGCGGCGCCCGGAGCGTAAGCGCACCGCGGCCGTGGGCCGCGCGCTTGCGATCGCGGTCGCCGCATCGGCTGTGTCAAAGGCGGCTGCCAGTCGCGTAGGGGAAACATGGCGGACGGTGCGATTACCAGGCGACCCGCCCCGAGACGGTTATCTCTCGTTGCGCGATTGCGCAAACTTCTCCGCCGAAACGCATCCGCGGCCTCGGCGAGGCCGGGACGCGGCGCGGCATCAGGCGCCGTCCAGAATTCGCCCGATGTCGCCGGACCGCCGCCAGATCCCTTGACGGTACGGCAATGGCTCTATGGCCCGGGCTACGTCACGCCGGGCAGCGCCGAGTACGTGCTGGAACTTGCCAAGCAATTCAATCCGAGCCCGGCGATGACGGTGCTCGACATGGCGGCGGGGCTGGGCGGGCCGGCGCAGACGATTGCGGAAGCCTTCAAAACCTATATCGCGGGCTTCGAGCGCGATCCCGATCTCGCGCGCCGCGCGACCGAGGCCGTGGCGGCGCATGGGCTCGCGCGGTACGTTCAGGTCAGTGCCTACGATCCGGAGACATTCGAGCTGCGCGCGGGCTTCTACGATCACGCGCTCGCGCGCGAAGCCACCTATCACGTCGCGCAAAAAGAGCGCTTCTTGCGCGTGCTGAGCCAGGCGATGAAGACTTCCGGGCAGCTCATCCTCACCGATTTCGTGCGCGACCGCGCGGCCGGCGAGCGGCCCGAGCTCGGGTCTTGGGAGGCGACGCTGCGCTACAAGCCGCAGCTTTGGACGGCGGCACAATATACCGACTGCATGAAGAGTCTGGGTTTCGATGTGCGCATCGCCAGCGACGCGACCGCCGATTATCGACGCATGACGCTCCTGGCCTGGAAGAATTTCCTCGAAGGCGGCGAGCTCAAAACTCTGCGCGCGAGCCAGGCCGCCCCTGTCATCGACGAGGTCGAGCGCAGCCTGCGGACCGTCTCGGCGCTCGAGAGCGGCGCGCTCAAATTCTATTATTTCGTCGCACTGAGCGGTCGCCGGCGCGGCGCGACCGCGAGTTGACAGGGCCGGGCCCGATCCCTATCTTCGGCGCCTCGTTTGCCCCCGGGGTCCGACCGATGAAGATCGCTAATTCCTTGAAGTCGCTGAAAAAGCGCGACAAGAACTGCCGGATCGTGCGGCGCAAGGGCCGGGTCTACGTCATCAACAAGACCAACCCGCGCTTCAAGGCCCGCCAGGGCTGACGGCCCCGTCGCCGGGGCGCCTTCGATCGGCGCGGCCGCGGCGGGAGAGCGTGGAGGTCGTGCATGCGCATGCCGCCGCCCGATCCGGCGATCATCGCCCGCCGCGAGGAGATTGCGACGCGGCTGCGCGGCATCGTCGCCGCCGACGCCGTCATATTTCCCGAAGACGAACGCCGCGCTTATGAGACCGATGGGCTGACCGCCTATCGCGAATTGCCCTTGCTCGTCGTTTTGCCCTCTTCGACGGCGGAAGTCGCCGCCATATTGCGCTACTGTCAGGATTCGGACGTGAAGGTCGTGCCGCGCGGGGCCGGCACTTCGCTCTCGGGCGGGGCGCTGCCCTTGGCCGACGGCATCGTTCTCGGCATGGCGAAATTCAACCGCGTGCTCGAGATCGATTACGACAATCGCTGCGCGGTGGTGCAGCCGGGCGTCACCAATCTCGGCATTTCGCAGGCGGTGGCCGCCAAGGGCTTCTACTACGCGCCCGATCCGTCGAGTCAGATCGCGTGCACGATCGGCGGCAACGTCGCCGAAAATTCCGGCGGCGTGCATTGCCTGAAATACGGGCTCACGACGAACAACGTGATCGGTATCGAGATGGTGCTGATGAACGGCGAGGTGCTGCGCCTGGGCGGCAAGCATCTCGATTCCGACGGCTACGATCTCCTCGGGCTCATGATCGGCTCGGAAGGACTCCTGGGCGTCGTCACCGAGGTGACGGTGCGCATCTTGAGGAAGCCCGAAACGGCACGCGCCATGCTGATCGGCTTTCCCTCGAATGAAAGCGCCGGCGCCTGCGTTGCGGCGATCATCGCCGCGGGGATCATCCCCGGCGGGATGGAGATGATGGACAAGCCCGCCATCCATGCGGTCGAAGCTTTCGTCCATGCCGGCTACCCGCTCGATGTCGAGGCGCTGCTGATCGTCGAGCTCGACGGGCCGCCGGTCGAGGTCGATTATCTGATCGCGCGAGTCGAAGCGATCGCGCGCAACGGCGGCGCGGTCTCTTGCCGCGCCTCGCGGGACGAGGCGGAGCGGCTCGTCTTCTGGGCCGGCCGCAAGGCGGCCTTTCCCGCCGTCGGCCGCATCTCGCCCGATTATTATTGCGTCGATCCGACGATCCCGCGCCACCGTCTGCCCGACGTGCTGGCGTGCATGAGCGCGCTCGCGGCCGAGCACGGGCTTCGCGTCGCCAATGTCTTCCATGCCGGCGACGGCAATCTTCACCCGCTCATCCTCTATGACGCCAACAAGCCCGGCGAGTTGGAGGCGGCCGAGGCTTGCGGCGCCGACATCCTGCGCTATTGCGTCGAGGTCGGCGGCGTGCTCAGCGGCGAACATGGCGTCGGCGTCGAGAAACGCGATCTCATGGGCACGATGTTCACCGAAGCCGATCTCGAGCAGCAGCTCCGCGTCAAATGCGCGTTCGATCCGGACGGGCTGCTCAATCCCGGCAAGCAATTCCCCGAGCTGCACCGCTGCGCCGAGCTCGGCCATCTGCATGTGCATCGCGGCGAGGTTCCGTTTCCGGACCTGCCGCGTCTTTGAAGGATCGGGGCGGTGACGCGGTTCCGGCCGGCGGATGAACGCGCGCTCATCGAGATCATCCGCGATGCGTTCGGCGCGGAAGAGCCGTTGGAACTCGTCGGCGGAGGCAGCAAGCGCGGTCTCGGCCGGCCGCCGCAGACGCCGCACCGGCTCGAACTCGGGGCATTTTCGGGCATTGTTCTCTACGAGCCCGAAGAGCTCGTGCTGACCGCGGGCGCCGCGACGCCCCTTGCCGAAATCGAGGCGGCGCTTGCCGGGTCGCGCCAGATGCTCGCCTTCGAGCCGGGCGATTGGCGCGCGATCCTCGGCACCGGCGAGGCCGTGCCGACCCTGGGCGGTGCGCTCGCCTGCAATCTGTCCGGGCCGCGCCGCATCCGCCAGGGTGCCGCGCGCGATCATTTTCTCGGTCTCAAAGGCGTGAGCGGGCGCGGCGAGGCCTTCAAGGCCGGCGGCCGCGTCGTGAAGAACGTCACCGGCTTTGATCTCTGCAAGCTCATGGCCGGTTCCTATGGCACGCTGGCCGCGCTCACCGAAGTCACGGTGAAGGTCCTGCCGCGTCCCGAGGCGACGCGCACGGTCGCGCTCGAGGGGCTGGCGGAGGAGGGCGCGCTGCGCGCGATGACCGAGGCGCTCAATTCCGCGCATGAATTGAGCGGCGCGGCGCATCTGCCGGAAAACCTGTCGGGCACCGGAAAGGCCTTGACCCTGGCGCGGGTCGAGGGGCCGGCGCCTTCGGTCGAGGCGCGTGCATCCTCGCTGCGCCGGGATCTCGCCGGTTTCGGTGCCGCGGAGATCCTCGGCGACGACGCGTCGCAGGCGCTCTGGCAATCGCTGCGCGATGTGAGCGCGTTCGCGTCGCCGCAGGATCGCGATCGGATCGTCTGGCGGGTTTCGCTCGCACCCAGCGCCGCGCCGCGATTCCTTGCCGCGCTCCGCCGCGAACTCGATTTCCGCTATTTCCTCGATTGGGGCGGCGGTCTGATCTGGCTTTCGGTCGCCGGTGCCCCCGATGGCGGCGCCAAGGCGATTCGCGCGGCGATCCCGGCCGGTCACGCGACGCTCATCCGTGCGCCCGATGCCTTGCGGGCGGCCATTCCCGTGTTCCAGCCGCAGGCGCCCGAAGTCGAAGCGCTTACGCGGCGGGTCAAGGACAGCTTCGACCCGAAGCGGATCCTCAATCGCGGCCGTATCTACGCCGGGCTTTGAGGCGCGATGCAGACCAGCTTCACCCTCGCGCAGCTCGCCGATTCCGACACGAAGGAAGCGGATAAGATTCTCCGCACCTGCGTCCATTGCGGCTTCTGCAATGCGACGTGTCCGACCTACGCGCTTCTGGGCGACGAGCTCGACGGCCCGCGCGGGCGCATCTATCTCATCAAGGACATGCTCGAAAACGACCGCGAGCCGACGCCGCGCGTGGTGCGCCATGTCGATCGCTGCCTCTCCTGCTTGGCGTGCATGACGACCTGTCCCTCGGGCGTGCATTACATGCATCTCGTCGATCAGGCGCGGCATCGCATCGCCGCGCGCTACGTTCGGCCGCTGGCGGAGCGCCTGTTGCGCGGCTTTATCGCGCGCGCCGTGCCGCGGCCGGCGTTCTTCCGCCTCGCCTTGATTGGCGCCAGAGCGGCGCGGCCTTTCAAGGCGCTTTTGCCCGCCCGCCTCAAGCCCCTGATCGATCTGGCGCCCGCCCGCGTGCCGGCCGCTTCATCGGTTTATCGGACGCAGGTCTTTGCCGCCCAGGGCGCACGCCGGAAGCGCGTCGCGTTGATGGCCGTCTGTGCGCAACAGGTGATCGCGCCGCATATCGACGAGGCGACGGTGCGGCTCTTGACCCGGCGCGGCTGCGAGGTCGTGGTCGCCGCGGGTGCTGCTTGCTGTGGTTCGCTGACGCATCACATGGGCCAAGATTCGCGTTCGATGATGAAGGCGAATATCGATGCCTGGACGCGCGAGATCGACGGGGACGGGCTCGACGCCATTGTGATCAATGTCTCGGGCTGCGGTGTCACGGTGAAGGATTACGGTTATATGCTGCGCGATGATCCCACCTATGCAGCGAGGGCCGCGCGCGTCTCGGCGCTGGCGCGCGATTTTTGCGAATTCCTCGCGGCGATCGGGTTGGGCGCGGTCCAGAATCCGACCGGGCAACGCGTCGCCTATCACGCCGCCTGCTCGCTGCAGCACGGCCAGCGCATTCTCGCCGAGCCCAAGGCGCTGCTCGCCGAAGCCGGCTTCACCGTGCTGGAGGTGCCCGAAGGCCATCTCTGCTGCGGCTCGGCCGGCACCTACAATATGCTGCAGCCGGAATTGGCATTGGCCTTGCGCGCGCGCAAGGCGATGAACATCGCGAGCGTTTCGCCCGAGCTGATCGCGGCCGGCAATATCGGCTGCCTCACTCAGATCGCCGCGGCGACCGCAGTGCCGGTCGTGCACACGGCGGAATTGCTCGACTGGGCGACCGGCGGGCCGAAGCCGCCGGCGCTTGCGGCGAATTGATAGGTAGCGGGTCGGGCCTGCCTAAGACGCGTCGCGCGAGGCGGCCAGATGCTTCTTGTGCAGCCGCGGCAGCAAGATCGAGGCGCCCAGCGCGACCGCGCCGATGAGCCCCGGTACGAGCCAGCTCCGTCCGCCATGGCTCATCTGCTCGCCCGCGGCGCCGAAGCTCACATAGGCGATCGTCATCGGCAATTGGCCGAGCAGGGATCCCACCGCGTAGCCGCCGAGCGAAAGCCGCGTCAATCCGAGCGCGTAATTGGTGAGGCTGTGCGGTATGACCGGGATAAGGCGCAGCACTGTAACCGCGCGCCAGCCGCCGGCTTCGGCGCGTTGCAGGATCGGGCCCAGCCGCGGCAGGCTTTCGAGGTCGATCAGTCCGCTATTGACGTAACGCGAGACGAGGAACCCCGCCACCGCGCCGCAAACGCTGCCAAGCGCGGCCCAGATCACGCCCCACCACAGGCCGAAAATGAGTCCGGCGACGAGGCCCAGCATAGTCCGCGGCACGAACAACAAGCTCGCGACCACATGAACGCCGAGAAAGACGAGCGGTGCCGCTCTGTAATGCGCGATCGTCGCGGTGATGGTCGAGGGATCGAGCGCGCTGCGGTCGATCCAGAGTCCGGCCGCGCCGGCCCCCAGCACCGCTAGAACGAGGACGCGACCGGCAATACGGAGCCGCGCCAGGGGCGCATTGCGCGGGCACGAGAGCGTCACGAGCGCGCCTGCGCAGTGCTGCGGCGCTGCTGCGCGCTGCCGCGCTCTTCCTCGGCGAGGACGACCGGGTTCTTCGCGCGCCGCATCAGCCACATGACGCCGAAAAGATCGATGATCCCGACCCAGAGCCGATCGAAGAGACCGTAATTGGATACGCCACGCTGGCGCGGCCGGTGATTGATGGCGACGGATTGTATGCGTCCGCCCTGGCGGAGCACGAGCGCGGGCAGGAAACGGTGATTGTGATCGAAGAAAGGAAGAGCGAGGTAAAGCTCTCGCCCTATGAGCTTCAGTCCGCAACCGGTGTCCGGAGTCCTATCCCGAAGCATCCCGCCCCGCACCGCGTTGGCGATGCGCGAGGACCATCGCTTCACGAATGTGTCGCGCCGGTTCCGCCGGAACCCGGCAATCAGCAATTTTTCGTCGCCGGCGGCGCGGACGATGGCCCATAGACGGGGGATGTCGGCGGGGTCGTTCTGTCCATCGGCATCGAGCGTCGCGATCCACGCGCCGCGTGACGCGGCAACGCCGGTATGGACCGCCGCGCTCTGGCCGCAGCTCTGCGCATGACGCAGAAGACGCAGGCGCGCACAATCCGCCATCAGCGCCCGGATCGCATCGGCCGTGCCGTCGTTGCTGCCGTCATCGACATAGACGATCTCGTAATCGACTCGGCCCTCGAGCGCGGCGCGAATTTCGCCGATCAGCGGCGCGACGTTGGGCGCTTCATTGCGCGCGGGAATGACGACGGAAAGGTCCATGAACCGCACAAGTTTTCAGGTAATGCGGTGTAGCACAATTCGGCAACGCCGACAAAAGCGGCGAAACCGCGCAGCCTTGCGCGGGGGATGCGAGAAGCCTTTATTGCCTATCACCTGCCATGGCCTGGTCCATGGCCAAGTCTTTCGCGGGGTGCTCATGGTTGCCGCAGCCTCAACGCGGGCCGTGATCGCAGCGACGCGGTTCGGTTTTGCGCCGCGCGCCGGCGAGCTTGAGACGATCGCGCGCGATCCCGAGGGCTGGGTGCTGCGCCAGCTCGACGCGGTTCCGATGGAACCGGGGACTGGCTTGCCTGCCTCGGCGCCGATGGTCGCCGCCATGCTCGACGCGCGGCGCGATAAGCGCGACCAGGACCCGGACGTCAAGCGCAAGCTTAATCAACAATTACGCGCGGTCTATCTCGCCGAAATCGCCGCGCGCGTGAACGCGGCCGCGAGCACCGAGGCGCCGCTCTTGGAACGGCTGACGCGGTTCTGGAGCAATCATTTCACCGTATCATGCGTTCGCCCGGTCATCCGCGGCTTCGCCGGCGCTTTCGAGCGCGAGGCGATCCGGCCCCATGTCACCGGGCGCTTCGTCGATCTCCTCCTCGCGGCCGAGCAGCATCCGGCGATGCTGTTCTATCTCGATCAGGTGATCTCGATCGGGCCCAATTCGCGCGCCGGGGAGCGCTTCGGCAAGGGTCTCAACGAGAATTTGGGCCGCGAGATGCTGGAGTTGCACACGCTCGGCGTCGATGGCGGCTACACGCAGGCCGATGTCGAGGCGCTCGCGCGCATTCTCACCGGCTGGTCGATCGCGCGGCTGAACGCGCCCGATCCGGGCAATTTCCATTTCTATCCGCAGATTCACGAGCCCGGCGCGAAGGTCCTGCTCGGCAAGACCTATCGCGAGGACGGTCTTGCCGAGGGCGAGGCGGCCTTGCGCGACCTGGCGAACCATCCTGCGACGGCGCAGCACATCGCGACGAAACTCGCGCGCCACTTCATCGCCGACGATCCGCCGGCCGAATCCGTGCGTCGCATCGCGGCCGTGTTCCGCGATACGGGCGGCGATCTGAAGCGCGTCACCGCCGCGCTCGTGCGCGAAGAGGCGGCATGGAGGGCGCCCTTCGTCAAGCTGCGCGCGCCCGATGATCTGCTGGTTTCCGCCTGCCGAGTCACCGGCTTTGAGCCGCCGGCGCCGATGCTGGTCAACTCCCTCCATGTTCTCGACCAGCAGCCTTTCTTCGCGCCCTCGCCCGCGGGTTGGCCGGATGTGGCGAGCGAATGGGTCGGGCCTGAATCGGTGCTGCACCGGATCGAGTGGTGTCAGACCTATGCCGCGCGCATTCCCGAGCCGCCGGATCCAGCGCACCTGGCCGATTCCGTATTCGGCGAGATTTTGCCCGACGAAACGGGACAGGCGATCCGCCACGCCGCCTCGCGGCGCGAAGGCCTCGCGCTCCTGCTCGCCGCACCCGATTTCCAGAGACGGTGAACCATGACGACACGCCGTGAATTTCTCGCGCTTTCCTCCGGGCTGTTCGCGGTCGCGGGCCTGCCCGGCGCGGTCTTCGCCGCGGCGCCGGGCGAGCAGCGCTTCGTTCTCGTGGTGCTGCGCGGCGCGCTCGACGGCCTCGCCGCCGTGCCGCCCTTGGGCGATCCGCACTACGCCGAAAAGCGCGGCGCGCTCGCGCTGGTCTCGGGCGCTTGCGTCGCGCTCGATCATGGCTTCGCGCTCAATCCGGGCTTGAAGGCGCTCGAGCCCTATTACCGCAAGGGCGAGCTTTTGATCGTGCCGGCATCGGGCAATGGTTATCAGACCCGCTCGCATTTTGATGCGCAGGATCTGATGGAATGCGGTCTGTCGTCGAAGACCCGCGAGGTCGATGGCTGGCTCAACCGCGCCTTGGCGCTGGTACAAAAAGGCGACAAGCGTTTGGGGCTGGCCGTCGGCGGCGCGGTGCCCCTGGTCTTGCGCGGCGCCGTGCCGGTGGCGAGCTGGGAGCCGGCCAATTTCCGCCCCGCCGATTCCGATTTCCTGACGGCGCTTGGTGCGCTCTACGCGCGCGATCCGCTCTTGGGGCCGGCGCTACGGCTCGGCCTCAAGACGCAAAACATGTCGGACGCGGTGCTGGGCGACGACCCGCGTCAGGGCGCGGTCGGCTTCGGGCCCAAATCATTCGAGCCGCTTGCGCAAGCCGCGGGCAAATTGCTCGGCGCGTCGGACGGGCCGCGCATTGCGGTACTCGACATGTATGGCTGGGACACGCATGTGGCGCAGGGCATCGAGACCGGAAGGCTTTATGAGAATCTCACCGGTCTCGCTTCGGGACTCGACGCGCTGGCGCAGGCGCTGGGTCCGGCCTGGAGCAAGACCGCGGTCGTCGCCGTCACCGAATTCGGGCGCACGGTCGCGGTCAATGGCACCAATGGCACCGATCACGGCACCGCCTCGGTCATGTTCGTGATGGGCGGCGCGGTCCGGGGCGGGCGGCTTTATGGGGACTGGCCCGGCCTCGACAAGTTGCAGGATGATCGCGATCTGCGCGTCGCGAGTGATTCGCGGAGCATCATCAAAGGCGTGTTGCGCGATCATTTGGGCATCGATGCGGCAAGCCTTGCACGCAAGGTCTTTCCCGATGTGCCGGGTCTCAAGCCCGCCGATGATCTGATCCGCGCCTGATCAAGTCTCGACGCTTCGCAGCAGCCCCTTGGGGCGGTTGGACTTGCCGCGCCATCCATGCATGAGATTGGCGGCAATCGCGAAGCCCGAATAGGCGGCAATGCATATCAATGTGGCCGCGGAATAAACGATGCGCCGGTCGAACTGCTCCAGCGCGAACACGGCGACGGGGCCGAGCGAGCGGATGATTTGGCCCGTCAGCGGCGTCGTGCGCGCGATCCCGGCCTGCAAGGCAAAGGTGGGGAAGGCGATGAGGAAGGTCGCGGCGACGGCCAGGGTCGAGAAAGCGCCGAGGCCGGCGATGCCGCTCGGGCGCCCGCTCATCGCTTCGATGCTCGCTGCGAGCGCGATGATCAACAGATACCGAACCGATGTCACGGCTTCCGCGCTGACGCCGTGGTCGTGGAGCCGTTTCGAGTAGAGCAGGCTGATCGTGATCGAGGTTCCGCTCACGGCAAGCGAGGCAAGGCTCCACAGCGCGCTCGCGAGCATTTCGACGCGGAGTCCGGAGCTGTCCGAGAGCACGACCCACACCAGGCCCGCGAGCGAGAGCGCAATGCCGGCATAACACCCATATTCGACGGCGCCGATCGGTTCGGGTCTCGACAATTGGGGCCACAGTGCCGCCAAGGCGATCGCGATCAAGGGCGCCATGCCGCTATGCACGGTGTTGACGACCGCAGGCTCGAGATGCCGCAGCGCGAAAAAATAGCAGGTCCATGCCATTGCGGTCGTGACGTTCATCGCGAGCACCGCTCCGAGGTGGCGGCGCATCGTCGCGAAATCGGCCGGAGCGCGCAGCGCGGCGAGGGCGCCAAATATCACCGTCGATATCGTGAACGCGAGGAGGATGACCGCGAAAAAGTCAACGCCTTGGAAGACCCGGGCGAAGTAGACATCGCGGAACGCTTGGGACAGCGCGAAAGTCAAAACCAGGAAGGGGCCGAAGGGGCTCATCATCGCGGCGTTCTCTCGGCGTGAGCAGGAGAACGCGATCATCGGCCCGGCGAATGGCACGCCGCCACCCGTTTGTTGCTTTGCAATTCGCTTCGGAAGGTCAGGCCGGGCGCGGGTCCCTTAGCTCTCGATCCAGGCGATGCGCAGCACGTTGGTGGCCCCGGGCGTGCCGAAGGGAACGCCCGCGGTCACGACGACGCGCTGACCCTTCTCGCCGAAGCCCTCGCGGCGCGCGGCGCGCGTGGCGTGCTGGACCATCTCGTTGAAGTTGCGGACATCGTGGGTATGCACGCAATGAAGGCCCCAGGCCATGGCGAGGCGCCGCGCGGTACGCAGATTGGAGGTGAGCGCGAGGATCGGCACGTCGGGCCGCTCGCGCGCCATGCGCAGCGCGGTCGCGCCCGAGGTCGTGTAGGAGAGGATCGCCGCGGCGCCGATCGTGTGCGCGATCTGGCTCGCCGCCGCGCTGATCGCATCGGATGCGCTGTGATCGGATGCGGCGAGCGCCGCGGTGTGAAGGCCGGGAAAATAGATCGGATCGGCCTGAACGCGGCGGATGATCCGGTCCATCATGGTCACCGCTTCGACCGGGTAGGCGCCGGCCGCGGTTTCGGCGGACAGCATGACCGCATCGGCGCCTTCATAGACGGCGGTCGCAACGTCCGAAGCCTCGGCGCGCGTCGGAACCGGATTGCGCACCATGGATTCGAGCATCTGGGTCGCGACGACGACGGGTTTGCCCGTGAGCCGGCACACATGGATGATCTCGCGCTGCACCGGCGGGACGTCTTCGGGCGGCATCTCGACGCCGAGATCCCCGCGCGCGACCATGACGGCCTCGCTCAACTCGACGATCTCGGCGAGCCGCGTGATCGCGGCCGGCTTCTCGAGCTTGACCAGCACGGAGGCGCGGCCCGCGATGAGCTTGCGCGCCTCGGCCACGTCTTCGGGCCGTTGCACGAAAGACAAGGCGATCCAGTCGACACCCATGTCGAGCGCGAAACCAAGATCGGAGCGGTCTTTCGGGGTCAAGGGCGAGACCGGCAGCAGGGCATTGGGCACGTTCACGCCTTTGCGGTCGGACAGATCGCCGCCGGTGATCACCTTCGTCTGAGCAAAATCCTTGCCGCATTCCTCGACCTCGAGGCGGATATTGCCGTCGTCGAGCAAAAGCGCGGTGCCCGGCTCGAGCGCGGCGAAGACTTCCGGGTGAGGCAGCGGCGCGCGCTTGACGTCGCCCGGCGCCGGGTCGAGATCGAGCCGGAAGCTGGCGCCGGCGACAAGCGTTACTTTCTTTTGGGCGAAGGTTCCGACGCGAAGCTTCGGTCCCTGGAGATCGGCCATGACGCCGATCGGCCGGCCGATGCTGGTCTCGAGCGCGCGGATCGTGTCGCAGACGGCGCGGTGGTCTTCCTGCTTTCCGTGGCTGAAATTGAGCCGGAAAACGTCGACACCGGCGCGGAACAAGGCCTCGATCTTCTCGGCCGTGTTGCTGGCGGGGCCGATCGTGGCAACGATCTTGGCGCTGCGTTGACGTCGCATTTCTTCCTCTCAATTCGAACCGAGCACGAGTATCGCACGAAAATCATTCACATTGGTGAAGGTGGGGCCGGTGATGAGCAAATCGCCCAGCCGATCGAAGGCATGCCAGGCGTCGTTATTGGCCAAGAGCGAGGCCAGATCGAGGCCTAGGGCCGCGGCGCGGGCGATCGTGTCGGGGCCGATCAGCGCTCCGGCATTGCTCTCGGTGCCGTCGATGCCGTCGGTGTCGGCGGCAAGCGCGTGAATGCCGTTTCGGCCGTCGAGCGCCAAGGCCAGCGCCAAGAGGAATTCCGCGTTGCGGCCGCCGCGTCCCGTGCCCCGCACCGTGACGGTCGTCTCGCCGCCCGAAAGCAGGACTGCCGGCAGGCGCAGCGGCTTGCCGCCGGCCGCGAGCGTTCCGCTGGCGGCCTGGCGGGCGAGCGCGGCCTGGATGAGCGCCACCTCGCGCGCCTCGCCTTCGATCGCATCGCCGAGGATGAGCGGCGTGACGCCGCTCGCCTGCGCGGTTCGCGCCGCCGCTTCGAGCGCCGCGCGCGGCGTTGCGATCAATTCATAGCGGGCGCCAGCGAGGCGCGGATCGCCCGGCTTGGGCGTCTCGTCTTGGGCCGCTTGGAGCCGTGCCGAAATGCCGGGCGGCGGCACGATCCTGTATTTTGCGATCACGGCGCGGGCGTCCGCGAAGGTCGAAGGATCGGCCACCGTCGGGCCCGAGCCGATCACCGCCGGATCATCGCCGGGCACGTCCGAGATCGCGAAACTGGCGATCCTGGCCGGGCTCGCCGCGGCGGCAAGGCGGCCGCCTTTGATCGCCGAGAGATGCTTGCGCACGGTGTTGATCTCGGCGATCGTGGCGCCCGATCGCAGGAGGGCGCTTGTCAAAGCCTGTTTCTCGGCGAGCGCGATTCCCGGCGCCGGCAGGGTCAGCAGCGCCGACGCGCCGCCCGAGATGAGGCAGAGAACAAGATCATCGCGGCTCAACCCCCGCACCATGTCGAGGATGCGCTGCGCCGCGGCCTCTCCCGCCGCATCCGGCACCGGATGTGCCGCCTCGACCACCTCGATCCGCCGGCACACGACCCCGTGGCGGTAGCGCGTGACGACGAGGCCCGAAAGCGCGCCGGGCCAGTGATCCTCGACGGCCTTCGCCATTTTCGCCGCCGCCTTGCCCGCACCGATGACGATGGTGCGCCCTTTGGGCGGCGGCGGCAGTCTGCCGGGCAGCGTCTTGGCCGGATCGGCGGCGTCGAGCGCCGCCGCCAGAAGCCGGCGCAAGAACGCGGCGGGCGGTTGCGAAAATCCCACGATCTTTGATCGCCTCATGGCCAGGGAACAAGATAGGATGGCGGCACGCCCGATCACAGCCCATCCATCCTCGATGACCAGCCTTTCTTTGATCGACGAAGCCGAATCGCCGCCGGTCGAATTCTGTCACCCGCATGGCGCGGCGCCGATTCTTTTGACGTGCGATCATGCGAGCCGCGCCGTGCCGCGCGTGCTGCGCAATCTCGGCCTCGACGAGGCGGTCATCGCTCGACATATCGGCTGGGATATCGGCGCGGCGGCGGTGACGAGACGCCTGGCGCCGCTTCTTGACGCGCCCGCGATCTTGTGCGGCTATTCGCGCCTCGTCATCGACTGCAATCGCGCGCCCGAGGATCCAAGCTCCATACCGCTGGCGAGCGACGGTACCGTCGTTCCGGGCAATGCCGGTTTGTCGCCCGAGGCGCGTGCGGCGCGGCGGCTCGCGATCTTCGATCCCTATCACGCCTCGATCGCGGCGCGGATCGCGGCTTTCCGCCAAGGCGGCATCGCGCCCGCGTTCGTTTCGATTCACAGCTTCACGCCGGCCATGAACGGCAAGGCACGCCCCTGGCATGTCGGCGTGTTGTGGGATCAGGATGGACGCATCGCCTTGCCGCTCCTCGAAGCCTTGCGCGCGGAGGCGGGCCTCGTCGTCGGCGACAACGAGCCTTATTCGGCGCGCGAGCCGGTGGGCTTCACGCAATGGCATCACGGCCACGATCCGGGCCTGCCGCATGTCGCGATCGAGCTGCGCCAGGATCTGGTCGGCGAGGATGGCGGCGCCGCAGGCTGGGCGGAGCGCCTCGCACGCCTGCTGCGACCCATTCTGGCGCGGCCCGAACTGCATGTCGCAATTCCGCCAGGGCCACCCCATTCTTAGAATGGCGCCCCATTCAAGGGAGATTACCGATGGAAACGAAAATGGACGACAAGACCCGCACCGAACTCGAAGCCGCCGCGTTTCGCCGGCTCGTGCAGCATCTGCGTGAGCGCACGGACGTGCAGAATCTCGATCTCATGAACCTCGCCGGCTTTTGCCGCAACTGCCTGTCGCGCTGGTATCGCGAGGCGGCCGAAGAGCGCGGCATGGCGCTGCCGGATCCGGCCGCGCGCGAGATCGTCTATGGCATGCCCTATGACGAGTGGAAGAAGAAATTCCAGAAGGAGCCGACCAAGCCCATAGCCGGCCCGGCGCACAAGCATTGATGCGCCATGCGTCATCCGCGGCAAATCGATCCACAGGATCATTGAGCCGCGGGCATTGAACCCGCTTCCCCTCTCCGATAGGGTCGGCGCGGCCATCGAAAAAACAAGGAGGGGCTCATGGCGAAGGCTGGCGGCGTCGCCGGAGAGCACTTGAAATCGTTCATCGAACGAATCGAGCGCCTGGAAGAAGAGAAGAAAGCCCTCGCTGATGATATTCGCGACGTTTATTCCGAAGCCAAGGCAAGCGGCTTCGAGGTGAAGGTCATGCGTCAAATCGTGAAGATCCGCAAAATGGACAAGGACGATCTCGACGAGCAGGAAGCCCTGCTCGAAACCTATATGCGCGCGCTCGGCATGCGTCGCGGCGGGCGCGAAGCCGCCGAATAGCCCGGTCCATGCCAGGCGCCGAGATCGCCGCGCTCCAGACCGACATCACGACCCTTGCGCTCGACGCGATCGTCAACGCCGCCAATTCGACGCTCCTGGGCGGCGGCGGCGTCGACGGCGCGATCCATCGCGCCGCGGGACCCGCACTGCTCGCCGAATGCCGAGCGCTCGGAGGCTGTCCCACCGGCGAGGCGCGCTTGACGCGCGGCCATCGTCTGCCCGCCAAATACGTGATCCACACCGTGGGCCCGGTCTGGCGCGGCGGTGCCGAGGGCGAAGACGAGCTTCTCGCCTGGTGCTATCGCAACAGCCTCGCGATTGCGATCGGTCAGGGGCTCGCCTCGATCGCGTTTCCGGCGATCTCGACCGGCGTTTATGGGTTTCCGCGGGCGCGCGCCGCGCGCATTGCCGTGACCGAGACGCGTCATTTCGCCCATGCCGAATTGCGGCTCGCGCGGATCGTCTTTGCCTGTTTCGATGCCGAGACCTTGGCGCTCTATGGCCGGGAGCTCGAATCGAATTGAGGCTCTAATCGAGTTTCTTGTCGTCGAGCGATTTCGCGGCTTTCTCGGTCTCGACGCGGCTTTTCGCCTTCTCGTCCTTGGCGCGCCCAAACCGGGCCCGGTTCGCCCCGGCTGTCTTCGCTTTGGCGTCGCGCTCACGCTTCTTGCGGAAACGGTTCAGGTTGATGATCTCGGCCATGACCCCGTGCCCTCTTGCTCATCGCTCGCGATCGGCCCGCGGCAATTCACCTTGCCGATAGCATTCCAGCACGAACAAGCGCAAGGCGCTCGATAAATTACCCTGCCTTCCGGCATCGATCGAGGCGACGAGCGCGTTGAGCGAGGTGCCGCGGCCGCGCGCCAGGATGCGCAGATCGCGCCAGAATTCTTCCTCGAGCGAAAGGCTGGTGGCGTGGCCGGCGATCCTTACCGACCGCTTGCGCAAGGAAGACGGCATCTCGCGCGGTCTCTCAGCCCGGCGCCAGCATCGCCTTCGGGTCCACCCAGCGATCGAAATCCGCCGCGCTGACATAACCCAGCGCGGCCGCCGCCTCCTTGAGCGTCGACCCTTCGGCGAGCGCATGCTTGGCGATCTCGGCCGATTTGTCATAGCCGATATGCGGCGCGAGCGCCGTCACGAGCATGAGCGAGCGGTTGAGCAGCTCTTCGATTCGGGCGCGGTCGGCCTCGATGCCGGCAATGCAATGCGCGGCAAAGCTCGAGGCGGCATCGGCCAGGAGCCGGATCGACTGCAACAAATTATAGGCGATTACGGGCTTGAACACGTTAAGCTCGAAATGACCCTGGCTGCCGGCGATCGTGATGGTCACGTGATTGCCCATCACCTGGGCCGCCACCATGGTCACGGCCTCGGCCTGGGTCGGGTTGACCTTGCCCGGCATGATGGACGAGCCGGGCTCATTCTCGGGCAAGTGTATCTCGCCGAATCCGCAGCGCGGCCCCGAGCCCATCATGCGCACATCGTTGGCGATCTTCATCAGCGAGACGGCCAGCACGTTGAGCGCGCCCGAAAGCTCGACCAAGGCATCATGCGCGGCGAGCGCCTCGTATTTGTTGGGCGCCGACAGGAGTTCCAGGCCGGTGATTTCGCGCGCCGCCGCGGCAAATCGATCGGCGAAGCCCTTCTCGGCGTTCAATCCGGTCCCTACGGCCGTGCCGCCTTGAGCGAGATCGTAAAGCCGCGGCAGCGCCGCGCTCACGCGCGCGATGCCGAGCTCGATCTGGCGCGCATAGGCGCCGAACTCCGCGCCCAGGGTCAAAGGCGTGGCGTCCTGAAGATGGGTGCGGCCAATCTTCACGATTTCCGAAAATTCGAGCGCTTTATCGGCGAGCGCCCGATGCAGGCGGTCGAGCGCAGGCCGCAGCCTCTCGTCGATCTCCAACGCCGCCGCGATATGCATCGCGGTCGGAAAACTGTCATTGGACGACTGGCCCAGATTGACATGGTCGTTGGGGTGGACGGGGCTCTTCGCGCCCCGTTCGCCGCCCAAGATCTCGTTGGCGCGATTGGCTAGCACCTCGTTCATGTTCATGTTGGTCTGCGTGCCCGATCCGGTCTGCCACACCACGAGCGGGAATTCATCCCTGTGCTTGCCTTCGATCACCTCAGCGGCCGCGGCGATGACTGCCTTGCCCAGCCGCTCGTCGAGCGCGCCCAGCGACATATTGGCGAGGCAGGCGGCCTTCTTCTGGATCGCGAGCGCGCGGATGAGCGCGTCCGGCATGCGCTCGCCGCCGATGCGGAAATTCTCGAGCGAGCGCTGCGTTTGCGCGCCCCAATACCGCGAGGCGGGCACCTCGATCGCGCCCATGCTGTCGCGCTCGGTCCGGGTCGCTATGCCTTTGGACATGGTTACCTCCTCGCTAGCCGGCGCAGGATAGGCGAAGCCGCGCCTTCGCCAAAGCGCCGTCCCGGGCAAGGCGTTTGCCAATTCTTATCGGTTTTGGGTGGTTGATGGGCGCAGGCGGGGGGTGAGCCCGGATGAGGTGCCGACCATGGCGATCTACGACACTTTGAAACGTGCGATCGAGTTGCATCATTGCGTGCGCATCGAGGCCGGTGGGTTGCGGCGCGATATCTGCCCGGTGGCGCTCGGCTACAAGGATTCGCAGCAAAAGCTGCTCGCCTTCCAATATGCCGGGGGCAGCGTGTCGGGCCTTGGGCCGGAGGGCGCGTGGCGTTGCTTCCCGCTCGTCGACATCACGGATGCCGAAATGATCGGCGATCCCTGGCATAAGGGCGAGCACCCGGTCTGGAAGACCGAAGCGAGCCTCGACTACGTGGTTTGCGGTCTCGGCGCGCAGCGGCCATCCTACGACCACCTTACGCGCTTGAAGCACCCGAACGACTAGGGTGCCACGAGCTGGAGGAGGCGGCGGGTCGGTTCGTCCCGCGCGGTACTGGCGATCTGCGCCAGATGGGCGCGTTGCTCGGGATTCAGCGTCTTGATGAAGCTCAGCATCGCAACGGAAACCTCGTGCTGAAAGGCGATACGGTCGCCATTGACCTGCTCGCCCAGCTTCGTCACTTGGGCGTCGTCGGGCGCGGGCTTGGCGAGCTCTGCCCAGATCTGAAGCACCAGCGGCCGCGTGGATTCGCGCACGGCGCGGGCGCGCTGGCGGAGCCCGCGCACGAATTGCTCGAAAGCCACGTGTTGATCCGGAGTCAGATTGAGCGTCTCGCCGAGCCGCTGCATCCTCTCGAGAGGAGGCGGCGGCGGATGCATGAAGGTCCTCACCCAAACCAGGCCGCCGACGAAAAATACATTGAGCGTGAGCGAGAGCGCCAAAGCGATCCAGACCAGCCGCCCGCGCCACCCCGTTCGCGGGTCCGATGCCGCCACGCTGGTCATGTGCCGGAATCGTCGGCGAAATAGGTATCGAGAGTGGAAGACGCTTCGAGCGCGTCGGTGGAAGCGTCCGCCGCGACCTGGGTCAGCGAAAGGCTTCGATAGACATCGCCACCCATGGAAAAGCCGACGAGGCTGGTCGCGACGAGGCTGGCCGCGACGCTGCCCCAAGCGAGCGCGTTGCGCCAGACAGGCGCCGGCCGACGCAGGGCGACGATCTTGCCGTCCGCCGGCAGGGCGGACAAATCCGTAACGAGTGCACAAGCCCTGGCAATCAACGCCTCGCTCGCCGAGGCGTCATCATGCGGCGCGGCGCGGCGTGCCGCCTCCAATTCCGTCCAGGCCGCGGGATCCGCGGCAAGCCAGTTCTCGACGGTCTCGGCCTCGCTTTCGCTCAGCCGGTTCTCGGCATAGGCGGCCAGATCCATCGCATTGGGCATGGCTGCCGCGGCCTCGCCCAGCGCGCGCCAACGCAGCCACAATTGCCGCTCCTCTTCCCCAGCCCCCAATTTGCCCATCTTTTGTCTCCTCGCTTGGTTTTAGGCACCGAAATCGACCGCCATCCCCATCGTTCAAGGGCCTGAACAGCCTAGCTTTTCGCCGGCTTCTCGGCGACCGCAAAATGGCTGCGCAGCTTGAGCATCGCCTTGTGATGCGTGCTGCGCACGGTTTGCGGATCGATTCCCAGATGCGTCGCGATCTCGGATACCTCCATGTCGCGCTCGTAGATCAGCCCCAAGATCAGCGTCTGCCGCGGCGACAACAGTCCATCGGGCAGCCGCACTTTCTCGCGCGGCTCGTCGGTCACCGCGAGCGCGATCTCGGGCACCGAATCGATCGGCGTCACGGCGAGTTGGCGCCGGCGCTGAATGTCGCGCGCCGTGCTGCGGGCGACGATAGTCAGCCAGGTCGACAATCCGGCGCGCGCGGGATCGTAGGTTTTGAGCAGGCGGAAATCGTCCTTGCAAAGCCGGGTGAACACCTCCTGCACGAGATCGTCCAATTCGGTGCCCATGCGTGCCGAACTGCGCACGGCCGAGAGAATGAGGCCGGCGTAACGGCGGACGAACCCGTCCCACGCCGCCTTGTCGCCGCGAGCCAGCGCTTCGAGATTGACGGCGTCGGCCACGCGTCAGTCCTTTCGCCGCTTCAACGACGACCGGCTTGCCGGATGGCGGCGCGTGGTCTTGGCGCGCGGGGCCTTCGCTTCGGCGCGGCGCAAGGCGGCGGCGAAGGCGCGCTCCGCCCATTGCGCCAGTTGCTCGGGCTCCTCGATCACCTCGGCGGGAACCTCGTGATAGGAAAGCGCGATGCGTTCGCGGCCCGATTTGCCGACCCGCAAGGGTCCCATGCCGGCGGCCTCGAAATCCGGCCGGTTGATCCCATCGGTGCGAAAATAAAGCGTGTCGCGCGTGACGATGGCGAAGATCCGCTCGCCGCGATAAATGCCGTGACCGCCGAACAGGCGGCGCGACGAGACGCCTGCCCAAGGGCGCATCTGGTCGGTGACATAGGCGATGAATCCGTCCTGGGCTTCGCTTGCGCGCGCGACGCCCGTGTCCCGGCGAAGGGCGCGGCCCGGGTTGCTGAGATGGTTGCCGCGGCCGCGCAAGCGAGCAACCGGTCAGAGCTTGGCGAAGAAGTCGTTGCCCTTGTCGTCGATGACGATGAAGGCCGGGAAGTCGACGACTTCGATGCGCCAGATCGCCTCCATCCCGAGCTCGGGATATTCGATCACCTCGACCTTCTTGATGCAATCCTGCGCCAGCCGCGCGGCCGGTCCGCCGATCGAGCCCAGATAGAAGCCGCCATGCTTCTTGCAGGCCTCGCGCACTTCCGTGCCGCGATTGCCCTTGGCGAGCGTGACGAAGCTGCCGCCCGCCGCCATGAATTGATCGACGTAGGAATCCATGCGCCCCGCCGTGGTGGGCCCGAACGAGCCCGATGCGAAACCCTTGGGCGTCTTGGCGGGGCCGGCGTAATAGACCGCGTGGTCCTTCATGTATTGCGGCAAGCCTTCGCCGCGATCCAGGCGTTCCTTGAGCTTGGCATGCGCGATGTCGCGCGCGACGACGAGCGGCCCGCTCAAGGCCAGCCGCGTCTTGATCGGATGGCGCGCGAGCGCAGCGCGGATCTCGCTCATCGGCCGGGTCAGATCGATACGCACCACCGCGCCCGCGAGCTTCGTCTCGTCGAGCTCCGGCAGATATTGCGCCGGATTGGTCTCGAGTTCTTCGAGGAAGACGCCCTTGGCGGTGATCTTGCCCAGGATTTGGCGGTCGGCGGCGCAGGAGACGCCGATGCCGACCGGCACGCTCGCGCCATGGCGGGGCAGGCGGATGACGCGCACGTCATGACAGAAATACTTGCCGCCGAATTGCGCGCCGATGCCCATCGCGCGCGTCAGCCCCAGAACCTCCTGCTCGAAACCGCGGTCGCGAAAGGCCTGGCCCGCCGCGTTGCCCTCGCTCGGAAGCGTGTCGAGATAGCGCGTGCTCGCGAGCTTCACGGTCTTCAAATTCATTTCCGCCGAGGTGCCGCCGACGACGATCGAGAGATGATAGGGCGGGCAGGCGGCCGTCCCAAGCGTGCGGATCTTCTCGTCGAGGAATTTCAACAGCGACGCGTGGTTCAGCACCGCCGGCGTCTGCTGAAACAGGAAGGTCTTGTTCGCCGAGCCGCCGCCCTTGGCGATGAAAAGAAATTTGTATTGGTCGCCCTCGTCGGCGAAGAGATCGATCTGCGCCGGGAGATTGTCGCCGGTGTTCACTTCCTTGAACATCGACAAGGGCGCCTGCTGGCTGTAGCGCAGATTGGTCTCGGTATAGGTGCGCCGGATGCCGGCCGACAGCGCCGCGGCGTCGCCGCCTCCGGTCCAGACGCGCTGTCCCTTCTTGCCCATCACGATCGCCGTGCCGGTGTCCTGACACATCGGCAACACCTTGCCCGCGGCGATGTTCGCGTTTTTGAGCAAATCGAAGGCGACGAACCGGTCATTGTCCGACGCCTCGGCGTCGGCGAGGATATTCTTCAACTGCTGCAGATGGCCGGGGCGCAGCAGATGGGCGCAATCGATGAAGGCTTGCTGCGCGAGCAAGGTCAGCGCCGCCGGCTCGATGGTCGTGACGCTCTCGCTGTTGAAGCGCGCCTGGCCGACGTGATCGGCGGTGAGCAGGCGATAGGGCGCCTGATCCTCGCCCAGCGGGAAAATTTCCTGAAAGGTGAAATCGTTCATGTCGTGCGGGGGCGGCTTATTTCTTGCGGAAGGAATTGAGCGCCACGACCTCGCCGGTCTTGGCCTCCTTCTGCGCCTTCTTCTTGGGATCGGGCTTGGGCGCCGGCGCGGTCGGCGGCGCCACGCCCTCGCCGGGCTGGAACTGCAGGCCGAACTTCACCGAAGGATCGGTGAAAGACGTGACCGCGTCGTAGGGAATGTTCAAACGCTCCGTGCGACCCTGGAAAGAGAGCGTCACGGCAAAGCGGTCTTCCTCGACATCCAGATCCCAGAACTGATGCTCGAGGACGATGGTCATCTCTTCGGGATATTGCTGGACGAGCGCCTCGGAGATCTTGACGCCCGGAAGCCGCGTCCGGAAGGCGATATAGAAATGGTGGGTTCCGGGCAGGCCGCTCGCGGCGATGCGGGCCAAAGCCTCGCGCACCACGCCCCGCAACGCGGTCTCGACCATCTTGTCGTATTGGAGAAGGTCTTTCACGGATGCGCGGGCTCCCCGGTTGGCATTCAGTGGGGGGCTTCTGTTGCCCGGTGCCCCCCGAACCGCGAGTAGCTCTAAGCTTTCATCCCCGCAAGGGGATTAGGCCGCGAGTGCCTCTGGTGCGACGTTGTCGTTCGCACTTAGGTTGTGACCCGATAACGGCGGTATCATGCCGGGCGACAGCAAACATCTTTATTACGCGCGTCGATCCTAATTCGCCCCCGTAAGGCCCGCCGCGAACGCCGCGACGGGAAATTGGTGGAGGCGCCGGGTACTGCCCCCGGGTCCGCAACGCTTATTTCATGCGCCGTGTATCGCCATAGTCGGTTTCCCGACACGCTCAATATAGGCATTTTCGGTTAAGAGACAACGCCGTTCCCGAGTTGCATTTGCCGCAAAATGCGGACTTTCTTTCGCCATGTTTTGCCGGGGCTCGTCGGCGGGCGGAGCCGAGTTGCCCTTGGAGCGCCGCGGCGGGACCGTTAGAGTGACCGCATCATGCCCCTCAAACCCCAAGAACAAGCCGAAATCGAAGCGGCGCGCGATCAGTCCGCGCCGACGCGACGCGCGACCGTCCCGGCGCTCGAGGAAATTCTCTTCAAGCCCATTCCCGTTCTGGATCACGGCTTCGTCCGGGTGATCGACTATATGGGCGACGACGGCGCGGTGGTGCAGGCGGCGCGCGTCTCCTATGGCAAGGGCACCAAGCGCGTCAGCGAGGACAGGGGCCTCATCCAATATCTGATGCGGCACCGGCACACCACGCCCTTCGAGATGTGCGAGATCAAATATCACGTCAAGCTGCCGATCTTCGTCGCGCGGCAATGGATCCGCCACCGCACCGCCAATGTGAACGAATATTCGGCGCGCTATTCGATCCTCGACAAGGAATTCTATCTGCCCTCGCCCGAGCACCTGGCGGTGCAATCCGCGACCAACCGTCAAGGGCGCGGCGACGCCTTGCCGGCCGACGAGGCGGCCCGCGTGCTCGATCTCCTGCGCGAAGATGCCGACCGCGTCTATCGCGATTACGCCTTCATGCTCAACGAGGACGAGAGCGGCAAGGCGATCGACGAGAGCCGATCGGGTCTCGCGCGCGAATTGGCGCGCATGAACCTATCGCTCAACTTCTATACGCAATGGTATTGGAAGACCGACCTGCACAATCTCCTGAATTTTTTAAGCCTGCGCGCCGACGCGCATGCGCAATACGAGATCCGCGTCTATGCCGAGGCGATGATCGACACGCTCGAGCGCTGGGTCCCGATGACGGCCGAAGCCTTCCGGCAATACCGCTTGGGCGGCGCGCAATTGTCGGCCAATGCGCTGGCGGCGGTGAGGAAGATGCTCGCGGGCGAGCCGGTCGATCAGGCCGCGAGCGGAATGTCGAAGCGCGAATGGACGGAGCTGATGCAGGTGTTGGGGCGGAACTGACCCAAAGACGGCGATTTACCTGCCAAGCAGATGGACAAAAATCCGTATGCTCCCGCTCACCGGAAGCCTCATGCTGCGCGCGGCCGGACTTGGCGAAGGATGGTCTTGCCGGCTTCGGCGGCCGCCGTCTTGAGGTCGTAGCTCGTCTGCAGGTTCATCCAGAACTGGGCGCTGGTGCCGAAAAAACGTCCCAAACGCAATGCGGTCTCGGCCGTGATGCTGCGCCGGCCGGCGAGGATTTCGGTGACGCGATTGGTCGGCACCTTGATCTTTGCGGCAAAGGCATTCGCCGAAAGCGCCAGCTCGGCAAGCTCCTCGCCCAAGATTTTACCGGGGTGAACGGGCCGCAGCCCATCGGTCGCCGCATCAATGGTAATCGCAGATTTCGACATGGTCCGCTCCGTCCTTTTCCCAGTGGAAACAAACGCGCCACTGGTCGTCGATCCTGATGCTGGATTGTCCGGCTCGATCGCCCTTCAGCGCTTCCAATCGATTGGACGGTAGTCCGGCTAAATCTTCGAGCCGCGCCGATCGAGGAGCGGCGATTTACGCCACCGCCTCTTCCGCGACCGGCACGCTTGTGATGGCGTGGGCTTGGAGCCGCGGCATCACCTCGCGCGCGAAGCGGCGGATCTGTTCGAGGAACATCTCCTGCGGCATGGCGCCGGCGTTCATCATCACCTGCACCGTGCCGGCGCCGGCGCGCGAGGCGACGGCGATGATGCGCTCGGCGACCTCGTCGGGCGTGCCCCAGGCGAGCCGCTCGGCCATGCGAGAGACGTCGTCCAGCGTCATGTTGCGGTAATCCGCCCGCGCGCGCTCGACCTCGTGCAAATTCTCGGGCCGCACATAATCGATCGACTGTTTCGACATATAGCCCTGGGCCTGGCCGATGCTGGTCTCGGTGAAATTGCCGTGGCTGAAGAGCGTGCGGTTGAAATAGAGGAAATAGGGAGCGTTTTCCTTCACCGCTTGCGCCTTGCTGTTCGCGACATAGGCGTTGACGCTCACCGTCAGGTGATCGGGCGTGACCGTCTTGCCGCGCGCGCCCAGGCATTTGGCGTAAAGGCGGATCATGTCCTCCTGCAGCCCGCCCGGCCGCAGGCCCGGCGTGATGGTGATGTCATGCGCGGCCGCGAACTCGATCGATTCCTTGCTGCCGGTGACCGGGATCCAGACCGGCGGGTGCGGGCGCTGCGCCGGGCGCGGCCAGATCGCGACGTCCTTATAGGACCAGAACTTGCCTTCATAGGAGAAGACCTCTTCGCTCCAGGCGCGGGTGATGATGTCGTAGGCTTCCTCGAAGCGCGCGCGGGATTGCGCGAGCGGCACGTTGTGCACCTGGTATTCGCGCGGAATGCCGCGCGCGAAGCCGGAGATCAGCCTGCCGCGCGAGAGGCAATCGAGCATGGCGAGCTCTTCGGCGAGACGCAGCGGCTCGTGCAGCGGCAGGAGATTGCCGTAGATCAGGAGCTTCGCGCGCTTCGTGCGCTGCGCCGCCGAGGCCGCCATGAGATTGGGGGAGTTCATCAGCCCATAGGGCGAGCAGTGATGTTCGTTGAAGCCGATGCCGTCGAAGCCCAGGCGGTCGGCTTCTTCCCAGGCGTCCAAGTGCTCGGCATAGGTGCGCATCGCGACATCGGCGTTGAAATGCCGGCGCGGCAGCGGGTAGGGCAGCTCGCTGCCCGTCTTCAGATGCTCGAGCTGCTCGCCATAAGGCAGAAGATCGAAGAGAAAGACTTTCATGCGTGTCCTCCCAGGTGCCACGGGGCTCTGCCCCTGTTTGCGGCGACAACGCAGCTTGGCGCGCGCCTTGGCGCCCCGCAAGCGTGAGGAGACTTCCGCGCCGCTGCCCAGCTGCGCGCGTGCTATGGGCGCGCGACATGGAGCAACGCGAAAGGTCGAGCAGAGCGGGAGCCGCTAAGGATGCCGTCGCAAGGACGCAAGCAGACGGCTTAGCCAGCCGCTCACTTCTTTGCCTTGCGGCTCATTTCTGTGCGGCTCGCTTTTGTCGGGTGGCACCTCGTCCGGGCGCATAGGCGACAGTTCGTATTCCGATTCTCCTGGGCGCATGGGCGGCAGCTCTTCGTAAGCCCCATCGCCGAATTCGTCGTAGAATTCACCGTCGTCGCCTTGCACGCGCGCATTCAAGGCCCGGGCAAGACGCCAAAGTTTTCGGCGTACCTCCTCATCGGGATTTTTCGTATCAATGTTCCCACCCGAGAGGTACATCCATGCCATGAATCCGTCTAGGCCATGGCGCGGATGAGCGGTCCACACCGCGAGGCTGGGGTCCTCGGTGCGGAGCACCTGCCCGTCCGCAAGCGAGGCTTCAGCGAAACCGTCCAATCGCATCTCAGAATCGGCTGCAACGACAGCAAGCCATTCATCGAGCGTGATGTCGTTGCCGCGGAGCGGCCAATCGGATTTGCGGGTGATGTGCAGGTCGTAGCCCATCCCAGCCTCCCAAGGTGCGTCGGCGGCGAGAATGCAGCATTCCGCCCACGCCGTCAAGAACAAAAAGAGAACATACGGGTTGCCGCTAGTCCGGCTGATCTCGCCGAGCCGCTTCTTGCAGGATAGCGATCATGCGTTCGATGACTTCACCGGCGCTTGTGCCGGGCGGAAAGATTGCGACATTCTCGTTATCTTCTACCCAGCCGCCCGGGCGATCCTTTCGATAACCTTGGATTCGAAAGATTCCCTCCCGCTCGTTGATCCCCCAGGTGGACGCATCCCGAGCAAACGCCTTCCAGCTTCTCACACCGGCATATTTGGGCACGATCGGCGGAGTGGCGGAGCGGAAGAGCCGAGGCACTTTCGGGTTTCCGCGCGCGATCGTCTCTGAAAAGGCCGCGTGCAACGCGTCGGTATCCGAAACGTCCACCACGGTAACGGGCTCGATAACGCGGTAGAATCCTTGGTCCATTTTTCCAAGTGTCGGAATGTAGACCTTTCCTTCTCTCAGATAGCACGTGCAATCCATCGTGAGCTCCTTAAAACGGGGTGACGACCAGGATGACGCCACGCTCGGCCGCACGTTGCGCGGCGCCGCTTATCGCTCCGAGCTGCGTTTCAGTCATGCTTCCTTTCGGCACAACGACATGAAGCATGCGCCGCGTTATCTCGGGTGGGGTAATTTGTACGTTGCCGTATTTGGTGCCAGAGAACCGCTCCAGCGAACTTACATAGCGGTTTAGGGTCGAGGTTAGATTGCGCGCATTTTGATATGTAGCGGCATGGAGATTGATACTCTTGATGCTTGTGGTGACGCCGTTCTCAAAAGCATCGATGGTTGGAAATCCGGCTGGTAACGTCTCGCCCATCGCCTTGTGGATGGCGACGCCTCGCGCCGCCCAGCCGAGCTTCCAGAATTCCGAGCTTGCTTTCTCGACGGCTTCGGCAGTCGGGGCTGCCGCCGTCGCTGCCGTCCGAGCGCCCGGCAAGATGGAACGGAGCACGGGCAGAATTTCGGGCACGCGAAGAAGCGCTGCGCCGGCGACGTCATCGCTGATTTCGCCCGCGAGTTGCGGGTCGCGGTGGGTGATGGGCTCATAGCCCTCCAGGATCTTTTCTCGGCTAGCGAGGTCGGGATGCTGCGCGGCATCGGCAAGCGCGCGTTGCATGATGCTTCCGCCGATCGAATCGCCTGGTACGTAGAAGAGGCGGTGAATTTCGCCTTCGATCGCGGGCACGTCTTCGGGTTTGGAATTCGCGATCCATTCGAGGAGATCGCCGATCTCGTCGTTGCGCTCTCCAGACGGGAGGTGAAGGCGGCCGTCGTCATTGAGCTTATCGGAGACCAGCGTCGGTTCGACGCCATCTTCGCCGCCGTCTGTCGGCGCGAACCATCCGGGGTTCGGCACCGTACCGGTGCGCGGATGCTTCGCCGGGTCCCAGTCCGCGGCCATCATGGTCTTGTCGAGGCGGCCGTGCGTTAGGGCAATGTCCTCGAGTTGCATGTCGAGGCGCCCAAAGGGGTCGGGCAGGTCGGGGATTCGAAGATGGACCGCGGCGATACGGGCGCGGCAGAGATCATTGTCATTGAGCGCCGACGCAACGGCTCTCAGGCCAGGCATCGTCCGGTCGAGCGCGACATCGACGCCGAAACCGCGACTCATCAGGCGCTCAAGATCTTCTTGCGCCCGAACGACGAAACGGCCTTCTTCCCGATCGAGAAGCGGTATGGGTCCGAGGAAGAGTCCGTCTCCGGCGCAAGACACGCCGAGGCTCGTTGTCCCGCCTTCGCTTAGGGTCCAGATGTGAGGCTTGGCTTCGGCCACCGCTTCCTCGTTCTGCGCGGGCTGTTTGTACCCTATTTGTTCTCATTTGTCAACGTAATTTGCGGATTACCCTTTGACAAAGGGTCGTTCTACACGCCGCGCTCGCGGTCAAGCGGTCAGCGTCCAGCCCCCCATCGAGAATCGCTCTATCGCGCGGCCCTCGGCCAATGCGCTGGCGGCGGTGAGGAAGATGCTCGCGAGCGAGCCGGTCGATCAGGCCGCGAGCGGCCTGTCGAAGTGCGAATGGGCCGAGCCGATGCGGGCGTTGGGGCGCGAGGCTTGAGCCGTCCGGCGCGATGGAATAGGTTCGACGGCTCGCGCCAAGAGATAAGTTCAGTCGATCCAGGGAGGAAAGAAGAAATGACGGACAGGAAATTAGGCGGCGTTGCCGCGATCGCGTTCTCCGCCGCACTCGCCGTCTCGGGCGCCGCATCCGCGCGCGCGGCCGAAGCGCCCTATGATCTCAACGTCATCATTCCCTTGACCGGGGGCGGCGCCTTTCTCGGCAAGGCTGAGCAGCAGGCGATCGAAGTCGCCGAGAAGGTCATCAACGCGCATGGCGGGATTCACGGCCGCCCGCTTCACGTGATCTTCCACGACGACCAGACCAGCCCGCAAGTCGCGGTGCAACTCACCAACCAGGTGATCGCGAGCCATCCCGCCGTGATCCTGGGCTCGACCCTTTCCGGCATCTGCAACGCCATGGCGCCGCTGGTCGAGGCCGAGGGGCCGGTGATGTATTGCTTCTCGCCGAGCATCCGCACCAAGCCGGGCGGCTATGTCTTCACCTCGCAGATCGACAGCCACGATCAGCAGCGCGCGCTGATGACCTATTTCCGCGCCAAGGGCTGGAAGCGCATCGCGCTCATCACCACCACCGATTCCTCGGGCCAGGACGCGGAGAAGAACATCACCGCGATGGTGAAGGAGCCCGAGTTCAAGGACATCACCCTCGTCGCGAATACGCATTTCGCGCCGAGCGACGTGACCGTGACGGCGCAGATCGCGACCATGCAGGCCGGCAATCCCCAGGCGATCATCAGCTGGGCGACAGCGGCGGCAGGCGCCACGGTGTTCCGCGGCCTGAAACAGGCGGGCATCGATCTGCCGACCGCACCTTCTGGCTCCAACATGACCCTGCAGCAGATGGTCGATTACGCGCCCTTCCTGCCGAGCCGAGTCTATTTCGGCTCGGGCGAATGGGCCGCCAACGGCGATCCCAGGCTCGGCGTGCCGGCCGAAGTGGTGGAGCAACAGAAGCTCTTCTTCGCCAGCATGAAGACGATCGGCGTCTATCCCGATTCGGGCATCGATCTGGGCTGGGAGCCGATTCGCGCCGTGGCCGACGCGCTCAACAAGCTGCCGCCGGGCGCCAACGCCAAGCAGCTGCACGATTTCATGATCTCCTGGCAGGGCCATGTCGGCGCCGAGGGCCAGTACGACTTTAAGAAGACGCCGCAGCGCGGCCTCGACATCGACAACGCCATCGTCGTGCGCTGGGACGCGGCTAAGAAAGAGTGGCACCTCGTCAGCAAGCTGCGCGGCGAGCCGCTGGAATAAGGCCTATTCCGCGGCTTCGTGGAGCCGCGTCGCGCGTTCGAAATCCTCGCGCCCGAGGACGTCCTCGAAGACGGGGATTTCGATGTCGCGGTTCTTGGCCGCATCGCGCAGCACGCCCTTAGGGTCGCGCCCGGCTTTGACCGCCGCCATCGCGTCGCGCAGCACTTTGCGCGCGATGACGACGCCGCCATCCGACGGCGTCAGATGCTCGTTCTCGCGATCGGCGAGCGCGCCCATGCTGTCCTGGATGGTCGCGTCCTGCGCGCTCACCATCGCCGGCCAGTCATAGCCGAGCACGGGCGCATCCTCCATCCGCCGGTGCTCGCGGTAAGGCTCGACCGGATCGGGCCGCCAATCCGGCGTCGTCAAGAGCTTGCTGCGGTCGTATTCCGCCTTGCTGCCCTCCGGGATCCAGATAACGCGTATGAGAATCGTGTGCGTGTCGTCGATCGGCACGTTGTAGCGCGCGCCGCGCGGCATCAGCGCATGGTCCAACTGCAGGGCGCCGAAATCATTGGCGGTCATCCGTCCGTAACCTTCGGACGCCAAGGTGACGCCGGGCAACAGCCAGTGCTGCTCGCGATAGGCGAAGCGCTCGCGCTTGTCGATCGGCCGGCCCGAGCGATAGATCAATCCCCATTCGGTCTCGTCGAAGCTCATGTGAATCGGCGCCGAGGCGACGCCGCCCCAGCTCATCGCATGCGCGAAGGTGACGTGAAGCGGATCGCAGCCATTCTCCGCGAGCTGCAGCCAGTTCGAATTGGCGAAACCGATGACGCGCGCGAGACGAAAGCCGGGCTTGGTCAGAAAATCGAAGCGCGGCAGAAGCGGCGCCGGCTCGGGCCCCATATAGGTGAAGATGAGTCCGCCCAGCTCCTCGACCGGATAGGCGCGCTGACGCACGCGCTCCTTGAGGTCGCTACCGGGCAGGGTTCCCGGCGCGTCGAGGATCCTGCCTTGCGTGTCGTAGAGCCAGCCATGATAGCGGCAGCGCAACCCTTCGAGCCCGACCGTGCCGAGGCAGAGATTGGCGCGGCGATGGGCGCAGCGCGCCTCGATCAGGCCGGCCCGTCCGCGGCGGTCCCGGAAGAGCACCAGATCCTCGCCCATGACGCGGATGAAGGTCGGCTTCTCCTTGAGTTCGTGGGCGATCGCGACCGGCCACCAATAGCGGCGCAGCACCTCGCCCATCGGCGTGCCGGCGGCGGTCGAAGTGAGGGTGAGGTTTTCTTCGGCGGAAACGATACCCGGGTCGGTCGACATGCGCCCCCCATTCGGATGCGAGCGCTCCAGTGTTCCATGTCCGGCCGGAGCCGTCCACGGACTCGTGGTTGCGGTGCGCTATTCGACGACGATCTTCGGCGCCGCGCGCCGCAGCGCACCGAGCCGGTCGCGGACGCGCTCGGCGATGGCGCGATAGATCTTGGCGTGCTCGCTTTCCGGTTGCGCCAGCACGATCGGGGTTCCGGCGTCCGAGGTTTCGCGGATGGCGATGTGCAAGGGGACCTCGCCAAGGAAATCGACGCCCAGCGCGTCGGCTTCCTTGCGCGCGCCGCCATGGCTGAAGATGTCGCTGCGCTCGCCGCAATGGGGGCAGACGAAATAGCTCATATTCTCGATGAAGCCCAGGACCGGCACATCGACCTTGCGGAACATGTTGAGGCCCTTGCGCGCGTCCAAGAGCGCGATGTCCTGCGGCGTCGAGACGATGACGGCGCCGGCCAGAGGCACTTGCTGCGCCATGGTGAGCTGCGCGTCGCCCGTGCCCGGCGGCATATCGACGACCATCACGTCGAGCTCGCCCCAATTGACGTCGCGCAGCATCTGCTGCAGCGCGCTCATTACCATCGGGCCGCGCCAGATCATCGGCGTGTCTTCGGGCACGAGAAAGCCCATCGACATGCATTTGACGCCATGCGCGAGCTTGGGCTCGAGCATCTTGCCGTCCGCCGAGGCCGGCTTGCCCGAAATCCCCAGCAGGCGCGGGATCGAGGGCCCGTAGATATCCGCGTCGAGCACGCCGATTTTGAGGCCGAGTTGCATCAGGCCAAAGGCCAGATTGACCGCGGTGGTCGATTTGCCGACGCCGCCTTTGCCCGAGGCGACGGCGATGATCGCCTTGACGCCGGGCGCCAGCGGTTTGCCCGGCGCTTGGTCCCCGCGCGTTGCGCCGCGTTGCGCCGGCGGCGCCTGCTCTGGTCGCTTTTCCGCCGTCAGCACGGCCGTCACCGACAGCACCCCGGCGAGCGCCTCGACGGCTTTTTCAGCCTCCTTGCGCAAGGGCTCGAGCTTGGGCGCGCGCGCGCGTTCGACCTCGAGCGCGAAGGCGACATGACCCGCGCGCAGCTGCACGCCCGAAACCATGCCGAGGCTGACAATGTCCTTGCCGCGATCGGGATCGATCACGCGGCCGAGCGCGGCGAGCACCTCTTTCTCCGAAACCACGCTCATCCGGCTCGCCCCTCATCCTTGACAAGACTCGCGCCCGCCGATATCGGGGGGTGTCGTTCCCGCGCGTCCGCCGCGAATAATGGCTGACATATAAGAGATGCCGGGCAGCGTGCCTAGCGAGCACTGAGAGGATCGGTCGATGTCCTGGAATCAGGGAGGCGGCCCATGGGGCGGCGGTGGCGGAGGCCCCGGTCCTTGGGGAAGCGGAGGCGGCGGCCGCGGTTTTCAGCCGCCCAATTTCGAAGATGCGTTGCGCCGCTTGCAGAATTTTTTGCGGAGCGTCCTTCCGGGCGGCGCCGGCTCGGGCGGCCCGGCGATGTGGGCGCTCGGATTCGGAATCGTCCTCCTCCTCTGGCTTGCGAGCGGGATTTATCGCGTCGAGCCCGACCAGGAAGGCATCGTGCTGCGTTTCGGCGCCTATACCGGCAAGACCGCGCCGGGCCTCAATTATCACTGGCCCTGGCCGATCGAAGAGGCGATCACGCCGACGGTGACGCGCATCAACCGGATCGAGGTCGGCTACCGCGCCGGGATCGCGGCGGGGCGCAGCGGCAGCGTCACCGACGTACCGGCAGAATCATTGATGCTCACCAGCGACGAAAACATCGTCGATGTGAATTTCACGGTGTTCTGGCTGGTGAAGGACGCGCCGTCCTATTTGTTCAATATTCGCGATCCCGAGATGACGGTCAAAGCGGCCGCGGAAAGCTCGATGCGCGAGATCATCGGCCGTACCGAGATCGCGAGCGCGCTGGCCGAGGGCCGCGCGAAGATCGAGAACGATACCGAGAAGCTTCTCCAGGATATCCTCGACAGCTATGGCTCGGGCGTCCAGATCACCCAGGTCCAGCTGCAAAAGGTCGATCCGCCCGGGCCGGTGATCGATTCCTTCCGCGACGTGCAAAGCGCGAAGATCGATCAGCAGACCCTGATCAATCAGGCGCAAGCCTATGCCAACAGCGTGGTGCCGCAGGCGCATGGCGATGCCGCGCGCCTGTTGCAGGAAGCGCAGGCCTATAAGGCGCAGATCGTGCTTCAGGCGCAGGGCGACGCGGCGCGGTTCGATTCGGTCTACAATTCCTACAAGGCCTCGCAAGACGTGACCGCGCGCCGGCTCTACATCGAAACCATGGAAAGCGTCTTGAAGAACACGAACAAGATCCTGATCGACAAAGGCGCCTCGGCCTCGGGCGTCGTGCCCTATCTGCCGCTGCCGGGACTGAATATGCCGGCCGCGCCGGCCGCGTCACCGACGCCGGCGCCGCAAGCGCCAAGAAGTGGAGGCTCGCGATGAACTCCCGTGTCTTGGGTTTCGTTATCGGCGCGCTCGTCGTCCTGCTGATCGGCCTCTACACCGTGTTCTTCACCGTGCATCAGACCGAGATCGCGCTCGTGCTGCAATTCGGCAAACCGGTGCGCGTGATCGATGAGCCGGGATTGCAGGTAAAGCTGCCGTATCAAAATGTCGTGATCTATGACCGGCGTCTGCTCGATCTCGAGCCGCCGGCCGAAGAGGTCATCGGGGCCGATCAGAAGCGATTGGTCGTCGATACTTATGCCCGATTCAAGATCACCAATCCGTTGCAGTTCTATCAGAGCGTCGGCACGGAGGCGGTCGCCGATGCACGGCTTTCGGCCATCATCAGCGCCACGCTTCGGCGCATCATCGGCAATGCCGAGCTTCAGGCCGTCGTTTCGTCGCAACGCGCCAACATCATGCAGCAGACCCGCAATGCCGTGAACGCCGAGGCCAAAGGCTTTGGCATCGACGTGGTCGATGTGCGGCTGCGGCGTGTCGATCTGCCGGAGGAGAACGCCGAGGCGATCTACGCCAGGATGAAGGCCGAACGTCAGCGCGAAGCGGCGCAATATCGCGCGGAAGGCGCGCAGCAGGGCGTGCAGATCCGCGCCGACGCTGATCGCCAGCGCGTCGAGATCGTCGCCGACGCGCAAAGGCAGTCGCAAATCATGCGCGGCGAGGGCGATGCGCAGAGCATCAAGGTCTATGCCGACGCTTACGGCAAAGATCCGAACTTCTTCGCCTTCTATCGCTCGCTGCAGGCCTATCGCGACAGCCTCTCGGGGCCGGGAACGAGCCTCGTCCTCTCGCCCGATGACGAGTTCTTCAAATACCTCAAGGGTGGACCCGGCGGAAATCTGGGTTCCGCCAGTCAAGGTACGGGTGGCGGGCCGCGGCGGTGAAGGATTTCGGCACCGCGCTGGCCCTCGTTCTAGTCATCGAGGGTGTGTTTTACTCGCTCGCTCCGAGCGCGATGCAACGCCTCAATGCGCAGGTTTCCATCTTGCCGGCCTCGGCCTTGCGCCTCGCGGGCCTCGCGGCGGCTTGCCTCGGGGTTGCCTGCGTCTGGCTGATCCGCAACTAGGCCGACCGCGCCGGTGGAGAAGCGGCCGGGCCAAAAAACCGAGACGACCGCGCGGGTTGAGCAGCGGTCGGTCAAAAAGCCCATGCGACCGCTTCAGGGGAGCCGGCCCTTTCCCATCCTTGGCGGGTACTGGCTTGACGCCGAATAGTTTTCTAAAATGGTATTTCCGCGTTCAATCGGTCCGATGGAGGTTCGCTGGTGAATCAGGCCAAGGTTAGCCTGCTCAAGCGTTCGTGCGCCAAATCCGGCGCCCGCGCCAGCTTCGCCCGCGCTCGCTTCGTTGCCGTCTTGGTGGCGGCTCTCCTGCTGCCGCTTGTCGCTTCGGCCAAAGCGGGCCCGGACGGCTTCGCCGATCTTGCCGTGAAGCTCCTGCCGGCGGTTGTCAATATCTCGAGCACGCAGACGATCAAGTCCGACCGTGGCACCGGCGGCGGCGGAAGCGCCCCCAACCGGTCTGCGCCCGACTTGCCGCAATTCCCGCCGGGCTCGCCCTTCGAGCAATTTTTCAAGGATTTCCTCGACCGCAATCAGCGCCAAGGTCAGGGCCAGCAGGAAGCGCTGCCGCGCCAGCAGACCTCGCTGGGCTCCGGCTTCATCATCGATCCATCGGGCCTCGTCGTGACCAACAATCACGTGATCGAAGACGCCGACGACATCACCGTCACCTTGCAGGACGACACCAACTTCAAGGCCGAGGTGGTTGGGCGCGATACCAAGACCGATCTCGCACTCTTGCGCGTCAAATCGGCCAAGCCCTTGCCCTCGGTCAAGTTCGGCGACAGCGACCAGACCCGCGTCGGCGATTGGGTGCTGGCCATCGGCAATCCGTTCGGATTGGGCGGCTCGGTGACGGCGGGCATCCTCTCGGCCCGCGCGCGCGAGATCAATGCCGGCCCCTATGACGATTTCCTGCAAACGGATGCTGCAATCAATCGCGGCAATTCGGGTGGTCCGATGTTCAACATGAACGGCGAGGTGATCGGCATCAACACCGCGATCTATTCGCCCTCGGGCGGCTCGATCGGCATCGGCTTCGCGATTCCGGCCAATGAGGCGAAGCCGGTCCTCGACCAGATCAAGCAATATGGTCATGCGCGGCGCGGCTGGCTCGGCGTCAACATCCAGAGCGTGAATGACGAGATCGCCGAGAGTCTCGGTCTCGACAAGCCGCGCGGCGCGCTGATCGCGAGCGTTCATGATGGCGGACCCGCGCAGAAAGCCGGGATCCAGCCGGGCGATGTGGTGTTGACCTTCGATGGCAAGGAGGTCACCGATATGCGCCATTTGCCGCGCATCGTCGCCGAGACGCCGATCGACAAGGTCGTGAAGGTTACGGTGTGGCGCAAGCGCAAGGAAGTGACGCTCGACGTCAAGGTCGGCGAGCTCAAGGAAGTGACGCAGCAGGCCGCGCTGCCGGCGAAGGAAAAGCCCTCGGGCACGCCGACCGACACCGTGAAGGCACTGGGCCTTTCCCTGGCCAACCTCACGCCCGATCTGCGCGACCGCTATGGGCTCGCCGACGATGTGTCGGGTGTCGTGATCACGGATATCGATACCGGCGGTCCTTCGGCGGACAAGGGCATGCGCGCAGGCGACGTCGTCGTCGAAGTGGCGCAGGACAGTGTCAAGACCACGGCGCAAATCCTCGCCAAGATCGACGAGGCGAAAAAGGCGGGACGCAAATCCGTGCTCCTGCTGGTCGATCGCCAGGGCGATCTGCGCTTCGTCGCGGTGAAGCTCGACAACAGCTGAGTTTCGCCGTTCGCGCGGCGAGGCCAGGAATAGAATCTCCGCCTGCGCGTACTGCCCGAAGAGATCTAACCGTCACGAATCTCGTCGCGGCGATAGCCTTGCGCGTAGAGAAGGGCGGTGAGATCGGCGTGATCCACCCGCCAGCGCGCTTGTTCGGCCACTTTGGGCTTGGCGTGGTAGGCGATTCCCAATCCGGCCGCTTCGATCATGGGCAGATCATTCGCGCCGTCGCCGACCGCCAAGGTCGCCGCGAGTGGGAGGCCGCGCTCGGCGGCGAGCGCGGTCAAGCTTTGCAGCTTCGCCTCGCGGCCGAGTATTGGTTCCTTGACGGTGCCGGCGAGCTTGCCCTCGCTGATGATCAATTCATTGGCGATCGTAAGGTCGAAGCCCAGTTTGCGGCCGATGCCACTCGCGAAAACCCGAAATCCACCCGAGACCAGGGCGGTATGGGCGCCGGCGGCGCGCATCGTCGCGACCAGCGCCTTGGCGCCGGGATTGATGCGGATGCGCGACGCGACGGCGGCGAGCGCGGCCTCCGGCAGATCCTTCAGCATGGCGACACGCTCCGCGAGCGCGGCGGCGAAATCGAGTTCGCCATTCATCGCCCGCGCGGTGATCGCGGATATCTGCGCCCTGATGCCGCGCAGTTCGGCCAGTTCGTCGAGCATCTCATTGGCGATGATGGTTGCTTCCATATCGGCGAGGAGCAGCATCTTCTTTCGCCCCACGCCCGATTGCGCCACGAGATCGATCGGCACCCGCCCGATCGCTTGCGCGATCGCGCGTCGGCATGCCGCGTCGGCCTGATCGGGCGGCAAATCGTCGCAGACGATCTCGCAGGCGATCTGCTCGTCGAGCCAATCGATGCCGTCGAGTTCCGCCCCGAGCTGCGCGAGCGCGCGCATCGCCTCATCGGCGGCGGCGGGAAGGGCCGTCGACGCTTCGGGCGCCGCGATGAGGGTGATGACGGTGTCGGCCATGCGCCGCGCTTTATTGGCGAGCCCGCACGGAAACGCAAGCCGGCCGTGCCGAGCGTGCTAGAACCCGGCGATGGAAAGCTCGCTCGAAGCCTCGATCGTCATCGTTGCGGGTCCGACGGCGAGCGGCAAATCGGCGCTCGCGCTGGCCTTGGGTGAGCATTTCGGCGGCACCGTCATCAACGCCGACAGTCAACAAGTCTATCGCGATCTCGCCGTCCTGAGCGCGCGTCCCGGCGCGGTCGAGATGGCGCGCGTTCCGCACCGGCTTTACGGGTTCATCGACGCGGCCGAGAGCTGCTCGGCCGGGCGCTGGCGCCGGCTCGCGCTTGCGGAGATCGCGGCGGCGCACGAGGCCGGAAGCCTGCCCATCCTCGTCGGCGGCACCGGGCTCTATCTCGAAGCGCTGCTGCAAGGATTGGCGGAGCTGCCGCCGATCCCACCGGAGGCGCGCGGGGAAGCGCGCGCGCTTCATCGCAGGCTCGGTGGCCCGGGTTTTCGCGCTGCGCTCGCCGCGCTCGATCCCGAAACGGCCGCGCGCCTCATGCCCGGCGACGCGCAGCGTCTTATCCGAGCCTATGAGGTGGCGCATGCGACCGGCGTGCCGCTCTCGGAATGGCGCCGGCGCCAAGCCCCGGCTGCCGGTCTCAGGGCGGCGGCGATCGTTTTGCTGCCACCGCGCGAGACTCTCTATGTGGCCTGCGATGCGCGCGTCCTCGACATGATCGGCTCGGGCGCCGAAGCCGAGGTCGCCGCGTTGTTACGGCGAGGCCTCGCGCCGGAACTGCCGGCCATGAAAGCCGTGGGCGTGCGCGAGCTCGCCGCCTTTCTCGCCGGGCAGGTCTCGCATGCGCAAGCAGTTGCTGCAATGCAGCAAGCAACGCGCAATTATGCTAAGCGGCAATGCACGTGGTTCCGCCGCCGCTTGCCAGAGGGTGGTTCGCTACAAAAACGGGTCATCGAAACGCAATTTTCGGAAAGTTTATTACCGGAAATTTTTTCATTTATTCGCGCGTTTTTGTTGACCAGCCCTGTCTAGCTGTCTAGGGTGGCGGGCTTCGCGGCGGAAATCCTTTGCCGTTGCGGGACTTGGGAGTGTGTCATGGCGGCGGATCAGATGAACGGGGCCGAAATGGTCATCAAAGCGCTGGGCGACCAGGGCGTTGATGTCGTATTCGGCTATCCGGGCGGCGCCGTGCTCCCGATCTATGACGCGCTTTTCATGCAAAACCGGCTGCGCCACATCCTGGTACGCCACGAGCAGGGTGCCGTGCACGCCGCCGAGGGCTATGCGCGCTCGACCGGGAAGGTCGGGGTCGTTCTGGTCACGAGCGGGCCGGGCGCGACCAATACGGTGACCGGCCTGACGGACGCGCTGATGGATTCCGTGCCGATCGTCTGCCTGACCGGCCAGGTCCCGACCCATCTCATCGGCAATGACGCATTCCAGGAAGCCGATACCACTGGAATTACGCGGCCCTGCACCAAGCACAATTATCTCGTCAAAGACGTGAAAGATCTCGCGCGCGTGCTGCACGAGGCGTTCTACGTCGCGCGCACCGGGCGGCCCGGGCCCGTCGTGATAGACCTGCCGAAGGACGTGCTCTTCGCGATCGGCACCTATCGCGGGCCGGAGACCGTCGAGCAGCGCAAATCCTACCGGCCGCAAACCGAGCCCGATCCGGCGCGCATCGCCGAGGCGGTCGAGCTCATCGCGCATGCCAAGAAGCCGCTCTTCTACGGCGGCGGCGGCATCATCAATTCGGGCGCGCGCGCCTGCAAGCTCTTCGGCGAACTCATCGAGATGACCGGTTATCCCTGTACGCTCACCTTGATGGGGTTGGGCGCGTTCCCCGCTTCCGACAAACGCCTGCTCGGTCTCGTCGGCATGCATGGCACCTACGAGTCCAATCTCGCCATGCATGATTGCGACGTGATGATCAATGTCGGCGCGCGGTTCGATGATCGCGTCACCGGCAAGCTCGCGGCGTTCTCGCCGCATTCGAAGAAGATCCACATCGACATCGATCCTTCCAACATCAACAAGAACGTCCGCGTCGACGTGCCGGTGGTGGGCGATGCGGCGAAAGTGCTCGACGCGCTGATCGCGGGCTTGAAGGCGCGGCGCTTCGCGCCCGACCGCGCGGCGTTGGGAAAGTGGTGGAGGCAGATCGAGGAATGGCGTAAGCGCGACAGTCTGCACTACGACAACTCCGACAAGATCATCAAGCCGCAATACGCGATCGAGCGGCTCCACGCGCTCACGCGCGACCGCGATACATTCGTCACCACCGAGGTCGGCCAGCACCAGATGTGGGCGGCGCAGCTCTTCAAATTCGAGCGGCCCTTTCATTGGATGACGTCGGGAGGGCTCGGCACGATGGGCTATGGGCTGCCGGCCGCGGTCGGCGTGCAGATCGCGCATCCCGACGCGCTCGTCGTCGATATCGCCGGCGAGGCCTCAATTCTCATGAACATCCAGGAGATGTCGACCGTCTGCCAATACCGCCTGCCGGTGAAGGTCTTCATCATCAACAACCAATATATGGGCATGGTGCGGCAGTGGCAGGAATTGATGCATGGCGGCCGTTATTCCGAGAGTTTCACCGCCTCCTTGCCGGATTTCGTGAAGCTGGCCGAGGCGTTCGGCGCCAAGGGGCTGCGCGTGACGGCGACCGCCGAGGTCGACCGGACGATCAAGGAGATGCTGGCGATCGACGGGCCTGTCATCGTCGACGTCGCAGTCGATCCGGCGGAGAATTGCTTCCCTATGATTCCCTCGGGCGCCGCGCATAACGAAATGATCCTTGGACCGGGCGACCGCAAGGCGGCGGGGCCGGTCTCGGAAGAGGGCATGGTCCTCGTCTGATCGGCCGGTTGAGGGGCGGAGCGTCAAGTGAGCGAAATCGAAAGGCACACCATTGCCGTATTGGTCGATAACGAGCCGGGCGTGCTCGCGCGCGTGATCGGGCTGTTTTCGGGCCGCGGGTACAACATCGAGAGCCTGACCGTGGCCGAGGTCGACCGCGCGAACAATCTCTCGCGGATCACGATCGTGACCTCGGGGACGCCGATGATCATCGAGCAGATCAAGGCGCAGCTCTCGCGCCTGGTGCCGGTGCGCGTCGTCCATGACCTGACCGAGGAAGGCCCTTCGATCGAGCGCGAGCTTGTGCTCGTGAAGATGGCGGGCACCGGCGAGGGACGCATCGAATCCTTGCGCCTCGCCGACATCTTCCGCGCGCGCGTCGTCAATTCGACGATCGAGAGCTTCGTTTTCGAGATCACGGGTTCGGCCGAGAAACTCGACGCCTTCATCAATCTGATGAAGCCTTTGGGTCTCGTGGATGTGTCACGCACCGGCGTCGTCGCGATCTCGCGCGGCGCCGGAAGTTTTTGAAAAGCCAGAATTCTGACAGAGGGAAAGTTTCGATGCGCGTCTATTACGATCGTGATGCCGACGTCAATCTGATCAAGGGGAAGAAGGTGCTGGTGGTCGGCTATGGCAGCCAGGGCCATGCGCATGCGATGAATCTGCGCGATAGCGGCGTCAAGGATGTGCGCGTCGCGTTGCGCCCCGGTTCGGGTTCCGCGCAAAAGGCCGAAGCCGCCAATTTCAAGGTCATGGCGCCGGCCGACGGCGCCAAATGGGCCGATGTCGTTATGATCCTCACGCCCGACGAACTCCAGGCCGCGCTCTATGCCAACGATCTGAAGGCCAATATGCGGCCCGACACCGCGCTCGCCTTCGCCCATGGCTTCAATATCCATTTCAAGCTGATCGAGCCGCGGCCCGACATGGACGTATTCATGATCGCGCCGAAAGGGCCCGGCCACACCGTGCGCTCGGAGTATGCGAAGGGCGGCGGCGTTCCCTGCCTCGTCGCGGTCGAGCAGAATCCCTCCGCCAATGCGCTCGAGATCGCGCTCTCTTACGCTTCGGCGATCGGCGGCGGCCGCGCCGGCGTGATCGAGACCACCTTCAAGGAGGAGTGCGAGACCGATCTGTTCGGCGAGCAGGCGGTGCTGTGTGGCGGCTTGAGCTCGCTCATCATGGCCGGATACGAAACCTTGGTCGAAGCCGGCTACGCGCCCGAAATGGCGTATTTCGAGTGCCTGCACGAGGTGAAGTTGATCGTCGACCTCATGTATGAGGGCGGCATCGCCAATATGCGCTACTCGATCTCGAACACCGCCGAATACGGGGATTACACGCGCGGGCCGCGCATCATCAGCCCGGCGGTCAAGGCGGAGATGAAGCGTGTGCTCGATGACATCCAGTCCGGGCGCTTTGCCCGCGACTGGGTCCTTGAAAATGCCGCCGGGCAGGCCAGCTTTAAGGCGATGCGCCGCCGCGGCGCCGAGCATCCGGTCGAGCAGATCGGTGCGAAGCTCCGCGCCATGATGCCCTGGATCAGCCAGAACCGGCTTGTGGATAAGAGCCGGAATTGAATCCGTCCGGGAGTGCGGCAGAATCGCCTAAAGGCCCGGCGCGGGATAGAAAACTTGCGGACTCCGGCGTAAACGGATTAGACATAATTGGCATGGTAAATTTTCCGTCCGGTAGGGGTTTGTAAGGAATCGCAAGGAACGGCCTGCGATCCGTAAGAAATTTCCTTACCGCACGAAGTTGTGGGCGCAGGAGTTGGTTTGATGGTCGCAAAGGCGGCAAGGAGCAGCGAAGGCCAGGCGCAACAGCGCCCGGTCCCGTTTGCTTGCGCCGCCGCGAGCGGAGGCCAAGGGCGCAGCCTGCAACGGAGCAACAGCGGGACGCTGCGACTTACCTGCCCCTGAGCGTGGGATCGCGAGGCCCACTCGCGCTCGGGGGTTATCGCTGCCGGCCTTCTTTTGTTTCCAGACCAAAGGATTTGCGCTTATGAGCGCCGCCACGACCAACGCCGGCAAGACCGGCGTCGCCGAGACCAAGCCGAAGTCGCCCGCGACTTCGCGCGTCATCATTTTCGACACCACCTTGCGCGACGGCGAACAATCGCCGGGCGCCTCGATGAATCTCGAGGAAAAGATCAGGATCGCACTCCTGCTCGAGGAAATGGGCGTCGACGTCATCGAGGCCGGTTTTCCGATCGCGTCCAACGGCGATTTCGAAGCCGTCGGCGAGATCGCCAAGCGCGTAAAGACGGCCACGGTCTGCGGCCTCGCGCGCGCCGGGCGGGGGGACATCGATCGCTGCTGGGAAGCGGTGCAGCACGCGCCGCAACCGCGGATCCATACCTTTATCTCGACCTCGCCGCTCCACATGAAGTTCAAGCTGCAGATGACGCCCGAGCAGGTGCATCAGGCCGTGATCGACAGCGTGACGCATGCGCGCAACCTCTGCCCGGATGTCGAATGGTCTTGCGAGGACGGCTCTCGCACGGAGCATGATTTTCTCTGCCGCACGGTCGAGAGCGCGATCAAGGCGGGGGCGCGTACGATCAATATTCCCGACACGGTGGGCTACGCCGTGCCGGAGGAATTTGCCGCGCTCATCCGCATGCTCTTCGATCGCGTGCCCAACATCGACCAGGCGGTGGTCTCGGTTCACTGCCACAACGATTTGGGCCTCGCCGTCGCCAATTCGCTGGCCGCGGTCGGCGCGGGCGCCCGCCAGGTCGAATGCACGGTCAACGGGCTGGGCGAGCGCGCCGGCAATGCCGCGATGGAAGAAATCGTGATGGCGTTGCGCACGCGCCACGACCGCATGCCCTATACGACCGGCGTCAAATCCGACTACATCACGCGCGCCTCGCGGCTCGTTTCAGCCATCACCGGCTTCGTGGTGCAGCCGAACAAGGCGATCGTCGGCACGAACGCGTTCGCGCACGAGAGCGGCATTCATCAGGACGGGATGCTGAAGCACGCCGGCACATACGAGATCATGACGCCCGAATCGGTGGGCCTGGGCAAATCGACCCTGGTGATGGGCAAGCATTCGGGACGCCACGCCTTCAAGATGAAATTGAAGGAGCTGGGTTTCGATGTCGGCGACAACGCCTTGAACGAGGCCTTCCGTCGCTTCAAGGATCTCGCCGATCGCAAGAAGGAAATCTTCGACGAGGACATCGTCGCGCTCATCGACGACGAGATCCAGCACGGCACCGAGCGCATCAAATTCGTCTCGCTGCAGGTGATCGCCGGCTCCAAGGGTCCGCAATCGGCCGAACTCGAGCTCGAGATCGATGGCGCGCTCCGGTCGGCCAAGACCACCGGCAACGGGCCGGTCGACGCGACCTTCAACGCGATCAAGGCCATGGTTCCGCACGAGGCGAAGCTGCTGCTCTATCAGGTGAGCGCGGTGACTGCCGGTACCGACGCGCAAGCGGAGGTCACCGTGCGTCTCGAGGAAGGCGGCAAGACGGTGAACGGCCAGGGCGCCGATCCCGACACGCTCGTCGCCTCGGCCCGGGCCTATATTCACGCTTTGAACAAATTGATGACCAAACGGGCGAAAACAGCGCCCGCCGCGATGTCGGCTTGACGCGGCAAGCACGCGAGGCGGTCCCGCCGGGCCGCTCCGCGTTTCTCCAATCGGCAAGGTGAGCAAGTTATGTTCGGAAATCTTTTGGGTGTTCTCTCCGCCGACATGGCGATCGATCTCGGGACCGCAAACACGCTGGTCTACGTCAAGGGCCGCGGCATCGTCCTGAACGAGCCGTCGGTCGTCGCCATTGCCAACGTCAAGGGCCGCAAGCAGGTGCTCGCGGTCGGCGACGAGGCCAAGATGATGCTCGGCCGCACGCCAGGCAACATCATGGCGATCCGCCCCTTGCGCGACGGCGTCATCGCCGATTTCGAAGTCGCCGAAGAAATGATCAAGCACTTCATTCGCAAGGTGCACAACCGGCGCAGCTTCGCCAATCCGCAGATCATCGTCTGCGTGCCTTCCGGTTCGACGGCGGTGGAGCGGCGCGCCATTCAGGAATCCGCCGAAAGCGCCGGCGCGCGGCGCGTCTTCCTGATCGAGGAGCCGATGGCGGCCGCGATCGGCGCCGGGCTTCCGGTGACCGAGCCCACGGGCTCCATGGTAGTCGATATCGGCGGCGGCACCACCGAGGTGGCTGTGCTCTCCTTGGGCGGCATCGTCTATTCGCGCTCAGTGCGCGTCGGCGGCGACAAGATGGACGAGGCGATCATCGCCTATATCCGCCGCAATCATAACCTGCTGGTCGGCGAATCTTCGGCCGAGCGCATCAAGAAAGAGATCGGTTCGGCCTGCATGCCCGAAGAGGGCGAGGGCCGCGTGATGGAGATCAAGGGCCGCGATCTGATGAACGGCGTGCCCAAGGAAATCGTGATCAGCGAGCGCCAGATCGCCGAAAGCCTGGCCGAACCGGTCGGCGCGATCGTCGAAGCGGTGAAGGTCGCGCTGGAGCATACCGCGCCGGAACTTGCCGCCGACATCGTCGACAAGGGCATCGTCCTCACCGGCGGCGGCGCGCTTCTGGGCAATCTCGATTACGTCCTGCGCCACGCCACCGGATTGCCGGTCTCGATCGCCGACGATCCGCTGTCCTGCGTCGCGCTGGGCACCGGCCGCGCTCTCGAGGAGATGAAGACTTTGAAGAGCGTGCTCATCAGCATGTATTGATTGTCCAGCCCGGTCCGGCCGAGGGAGGCGGAGTTGGCTGATCACGCGGTTCGAGGCGGCGGGCGGGCTCATTAATGCGAATTACGGCCCCAGTGAAGGCGGCGGCGCAGCGGCTCACGCTGCCGTTCCTCATCCTCATCTCCGTTCTACTGATCGTCTTCGGCAAGACCGACACGCTGCTCTATGACGGGCTGCGCGCGGCCCTGACGGACCGCGTCGCGCCCGTGCTCCAGATCATGAGCCAACCCATGGCGGCGGTCACCACCGCCTTCCAGGCGGTCTCCGATGTCTTCGCCGCGCATCGCGAAAACGCGGAACTGCGCGAGGAAAACGCCCGGCTCATGCAATGGCAGGAAGTCGCGCGGCGCCTCGCTGCGGAAAACGTCGAATTGCGCGAGCTCGTGAAGCTCGTGCCACAAGACGCGGTGCATTCGGTCGCCGCACGCGTGATCGCCGACTCCGGCGGCGCCTTCGCGCGCAACGTCCTCGTCAATGTCGGCCGCAACGACGGCGTCCAGCGCGGCCAGGCGGCGATGACGGGCGAAGGCCTCGTCGGCCGTGTCGCCGAGGTGGGCGGCCGTACCGCCCGGGTGCTCCTCCTGACCGATCTCAATTCGCATATCCCGGTCGAGCTCGAGCAGACGCACGAGCGGGCGGTGCTCGACGGCGACAATTCGGAGGAGCCGCGGTTGATCTACCTGCCGCCCAAGACCGAAGTGAGGGTCGGCGCGCGCATCGTCACCGGCGGCGCGGGCGGGGTCTTCCCGCCCGGCTTGCCCGTCGGCGTCGTCTCGTCCGTGTCGGGCGACGTAATTCGCGTCGAGCCCTATGCCGAACTCGCGCGGCTCGAGCTTCTGCGCATCGTCGATTTCGGACTCTCGGGCGTCTTGCCGCAAAGTGTCGTGCCCTTGCCGCGGGCGGCGGGCAGGGGCCGGTCCGGCGAAGCGGCGCGGTGAGGCCGCGGATGCCCATCGCCCTATCTCGCGACAACGGCTATCTGACGCGGTTCACGCCTTTCCTGATGACGTTGCTCTTCGTCATCATCTCGATCGTGCCGCTCAATCTGCCGGGCTTTGCCGTCGTGACGCCGGCCTTCACCCTGATGGCCGTGTTTCACTGGACCGTCTACCGGCCCGATTTGCTGCCCTTGGGCGCCGTCTTCGCGATCGGCCTGCTGCTCGATCTCTTGAACGGCACGCCCTATGTCGGCCTGTCGGCGCTGACATTGCTCGTGGCGCGTACCGCCGTGATCAAGCGGCGCCAGTTCTTCGTCAATCGGACCTTTCCCGTCCTGTGGCTCGGTTTTCTCGCCGTCACCGCCGGCACTTTCGCGATCCTCTGGATCCTCGTCTGCGTGCTGCATGGCGGCATCGTGGGACTAAGACCTTTCGTCTTCCAAGCCGTCTTGACGGTCGCGTGCTATCCGGTCGGGAGCTATATTCTCGCCCTGGCGCATCGCGCCTTTTTGATGCGGGCTTGAACCATGGCCCATGACAACAACCGCGGCAAATTGCTGACCCGCCGGGCGATCATGCTCGCGGGCGGCCAGCTTGCGCTCCTCGGCACGCTTGCCGGACGCCTTTATTACCTCCAGGTCGTCCAGGCCGACCGTTACGCCATGCAGGCCGACGAGAACCGCATCAATATCCGCCTCCTGGCTCCGCCGCGCGGGCGCATCACCGATCGCTTCGGCGTGCCGCTGGCGACGAACCAGCCAACCTATCGCGCGACGCTCGTCGCCGAGCAGACGGGCGATATCACGGCGACGCTCGACGCGGTCGGCACGCTTATCCCCCTGACCGACGCCGATCGCCGCCGCGTCATGCGCGACGTGCGCAACAAGCTGAGCTTCGTCCCGGTCGTCATTCGCGACAATCTGAGCTGGGAGGAAATGGCGCGCGTCGAAGTCAACACGCTCGAATTGCCGGGCGTGTCGATCGAGCAGGCGCTGACGCGCTACTACCCCTTTGGCGAGGCGACGTCCCATGTCGTCGGCTATGTCGCCGCGGTCTCCGAGCAGGATCTCAGCGCCGACGACCCGCTGCTCGAATTGCCGGATTTCCGCATCGGCAAGAGCGGCATCGAGAAGGCCTATGATCTCGATTTGCGCGGCACCGCCGGAACCAGCCAGGTCGAGGTCAACGCCTTTGGCCGTGTCGTGCGCGAATTGGCGCGTGAGGAGGGCATGCCGGGACAGGATATCGCGCTCGGCATCGACATGGCGCTGCAAGACCTCGCGGTCAAACGCTGTGCCGCGCAGGGCAGCGCGTCTTGCGTCGCGATCGATGCCTGGACCGGCGAAGTGTTGGTGCTGACCTCCACGCCGGGCTTCGATCCCGGTGCGTTCTCCGCCGGCCTTACCCCGGCGATGTGGCAAAAGCTCGTCGCCGACCCGTTCAACCCGCTCAACAACAAGGCGATCAGCGGCACCTACGCACCCGGCTCGACCTTCAAGCCGATGGTTGCCATGGCCGCGCTCGAGGCGGCGCTCATTACGCCGGATACGGAATTCTACTGCCCCGGATTCTTCCAGCTCGGCAATTCGCTGTTCCATTGCTGGAAGAAGGGAGGTCACGGCAATATCTCGCTGCGCCGCGGCATCCGCGAATCCTGCGACGTGTACTTCTATCATTGCGCCGATCTCCTGGGCATCGACCGGATCGCGCAGATGGCGAACCGCTTCGGCCTTGGCGTCAATCTCAATCTCGACATCCCCGGCGAGAAAGCCGGGCTCATCCCGACGCGGGCATGGAAGATGGCGACCACCGGCGTGCCTTGGCAGCGCGGCGAGACCATCAGTTGCGGCATCGGCCAAAGCTTCGTCTCGGTGACGCCGCTGCAGCTCGCGATCTATGTGGCGCGGCTGGTGACGGCGCGCGCCGTGGTGCCGCGGCTCGACCGCCGACACGGCGTGATGACGCCGGCCAGCCCGGTCGCGGACGCGGTCGATTCCGATTTCGCGCCGCTGGGGGTGCAGCAGGCGCATCTGAACGCGGTGCTCGACGGTATGTTCGCGGTCGTGAACGAGCCGCACGGTACGGCCTATAGCGCGCGCATCACCGATCCCGGCATGACGATGGGCGGCAAGACCGGCACGGCGCAAGTTCATCGTTACAGCGAGGCGGAGCGTGCGCATGGTCACCTGACGGGCGCCAGCGTGCCGTGGAAGAACCGCGATCACGCGCTCTTCATCGGCTTCGCGCCGGTCAGCGCGCCGCGCTATGTTTGCGCGGTTGTCGTCGAGCATGGCGGCGCCAGCGGCGGCGAGGGCGGCGCGGTGGCCGCCCCGATCGCGCATGACGTATTGCTCGAGGCGCAAAAGCGCGATCCCGTCCGGCGCGTTCCGGAACCGCCCTTCGCCGCGCCGACCACCGTCGCGCAAGGCTGAGCGGCGATGGAGTCGCTCCTCGATTCAAGCGCCCCGCGGCAAAACCTCGCGCTCAAGCTGTTGGGCGTGAATTGGGGCCTCGTGTTCCTGTTAGGTTGCATCGCCAGCATCGGCTTCGCGATGCTCTATTCCGCGGCGAACGGCCATTGGAATCCCTGGGCGAGCAAGCAATTGATCCGCTTCGCGGTCGCCGTCATGGTGATGCTGGGCGTCGCCACGGTCGATCTCCGCTTCTGGATGCGGTCGGCCTATACGATCTATGCCTGCACCTTCCTGCTCCTCGTTGCGGTCGAGCTGCGCGGCGCGGTCGGCATGGGCGCGCAGCGCTGGATCGATTTGGGCGTCATTCAGCTCCAGCCCTCGGAACTGATGAAAATCGCCGTCGTGCTCGTGCTCGCGCGCTATTTCAGCGCCTTGACGCCTGAAGAAATCGGCCGGCCGAGCCGGCTCGTCGCGCCGGCGCTTCTCGTTCTCCTGCCGGCGGCTTTGGTGATGAAGCAGCCCGATCTCGGCACCGCGATGATGCTGGTGCTGAGCGGCGGTGCGATCTTCTTTCTCGTCGGCGTGCGGTGGTGGAAATTCGTGCTCGTTCTGATGGCCGGCGGCGGCGTCGTTCCGGTCGCCTGGCGCTTCCTCAAGGATTATCAGAAGAACCGCATCTACACCTTCCTCAATCCCGAGAACGATCCGTTGGGGGCCGGCTATCACAGTCTGCAATCGAAGATCGCGATCGGCTCCGGAGGGCTCTTCGGCAAGGGATTTCTCATGGGCAGCCAGGCCCATTTGAGCTTCCTGCCCGAGCGCCAGACCGATTTCATCTTCACCATGCTGGCCGAGGAATTCGGTCTGATCGGCGGGCTCGTGCTCCTGGGCCTCTATACGCTCGTCTTCGTCTACGGCTTCGCGATCGCGTTTCGCAGCCGCAGCCATTTCGGCCGACTGCTCGCGCTCGGCGTCACCATCAACGTCTTTCTCTATGTCTTCATCAATACGGCGATGGTGATGGGCCTTATTCCGGTGGTCGGCGTGCCGCTTCCGCTCATCTCCTACGGCGGCACGGCGATGCTCACCGTGATGTACGGCTTCGGCTTGATGATGTGCGTCTATGTCCATCGCGACGCGCGAATCGGACGCGGCGGCGACGAGTGAGACGCGCTCGACAAGCCCGCGATAGCTTGTTATAAGCGCGCCGCCCTTCGTTCTCGCTGGAGGGCACGCGCGCAAGCGCGCCGGGGCGGGCGCATAGCTCAGTTGGTAGAGCAGCTGACTCTTAATCAGCGGGTCCCAGGTTCGAGTCCTGGTGCGCCCACCACTTCAAGATCAATCACTTGCAGATCTTTTCCACAATCGCTTTCCGTCGCCGGCTCGGACCGATTTTCCGTCGCGGTGCCGATTTTGTTCGCGTTCGGTGACGAAGCGCCCGCAATCTCTCGAGCGCCGCGCCCGTTCCCAAATGTCATAATTTGCGGCTGTCGTAGGCCCATTGAAGGAGTGCTTGGCGCTGGCGCTTTCGGCAGCCGAGATCTCCCGGATGGCAGTTGCCGACAATCTGCGCGACATGGCGGCGCATGGCCCTCCAGCGCCGTATCTGCCGGTCGTCCTCGCCGGGGAGCCGCCGCCCGAGATAATACCGGCAATACCATTGGAACCACCCGCGGGGATCGTTGGGATGGATCCATCCCCTCGCGCGCCAAAGCGAGAGCGGCTGGCTCGCCTCGACGCCGAAGTAATTGAGCGATGGATCGCGTCCGGCGGGCGACAATTTCGCGCCCGCGAACCAGCTACGTGGAAATTCCTTCATTGCGTCGGTCATGTATTTTCCGCCGAAAATTCCGAGACGCAGCGCTTCCTTGGGCGTGAGCTCGGGCTTGAAGCCGGGGTCGAAGTCGCGCCCAACCGGCGCCGAGAGTTTGTAGCGATGGTTCTGCTGCATGCGATCGTTAACGACGATCAATTTCTCTTTCATCGCTCGAGGGCCACGCATTCCTGCAGGAATTCGCTCTTCAGAGATTGATCGGACTGCATCGCGCCGTAAAGGGCGGTGTTCACCATCCGGCTGCCGCGCGAGGCGCGAATTCCGCGATGGGTTTTGCACATATGAACGGCACTCACGCGCACGGCGAGGCCGCGCGGCTGCGTCGCTTCGACCAGGAAATTGCCGATTTGCTTGACCAGCTCTTCCTGGATTTGCAGCCGGGCCGCGAAATACTCGACGATCCGATCGTATTTCGAGAGGCCGATGATCCGTCCATCCGGCTCGGGCAGTATCCCGATGAAGGCGCTGCCGTAGATGGGCATGAGATGATGGGCGCAGAGCGACCGCACCTCGATCGGGCCGACGACGATGAGCTGATCGTAGCGCTGCGCGTTTTCGAAGTCGGTGATCTTGGGCGGCGGCGAAAACCGGCCGCGCAATAGCTCTTGCACATACATTCTGGCCACCCTTTCGGGCGCGTCCCGCGTGTTGTGATCGTTCTGGTGATCGATGCGGAGCACGTCGAGAAGCTCGGCGATCTTTTGGCTGGCCGCAGCGATCATCGCGGCTTCCTCGCCGCTGCTGAGCGGCCGGTCGACGGTTTCGTTGGCGCGCCGGTTCGCCCGCAACGGGTGAACATTCATGGGAACCTCCTTCTGTCCCGAACGGAGCGGACATCCGCGCTTGGGCGGAGCCGCCGCGTCCGGAACCCTCACCGCGAGACGGATCCGCTGAGGGCCGAGGATTTCGGGCCGCTCAACGCCGAGGCGAAGGGGATCACCTGATAGAGCGCGCTCGCGCCAACGAGGACGTAGACGGCGCGCGCGAGGATCGAGGCGTCGCCGAACAAGGCGGCGACGAGATCGAACCCGAAGAGACCGACCAGGCCCCAATTCAACCCGCCGACGATGACGAGAAGAAGCGTGACGATATTGACCGACTTCATGACTTGCTCCTTGAAAAAATTGAGCCCGATTTCGATGCCGGGCGGTTGAAGGGCGCCGCGCCCGTGAGGACGCGGCGCGTCGTCGTGGCCATCACTTGGCGGGCGGCAATTCGACCGTGTCGATGACGTGAATGACGCCGTTCGACGCGGCGATGTCGGTCGCGATGACTTTGGCGTCGCCGACCATGACGTCGCCCGGCTTAGCGCTCACGTCGAGCATCTTGCCGTTGACCGTCTTCAGGTCTTTGGCCTTCACCACCTCCGCCGCCATCATTTTTCCCGGTAGGACGTGATAGGTGAGGATCGCGACCAGCTGCGCGTTGTTCTCGGGCTTCAGAAGGCTCTGTAGCGTCGCGGGCGGCAGCTTGGCGAAGGCCGCATCATTGGGCGCGAAGACGGTGAACGGCCCCGGCCCTTCCAGCGTTTTCGTCAGACCCGCCGCATCGAGCGCGGCGATCAAGGTCTTGAACTGCCCGGCACCGGCCGCGGTCGCGACGATGTCCTTGTCGGCAGCCCGTGCGCCGCCGCCCGCCAGCACAAGACCGCTCGCGACCATGGCGGTGACAGCCAATTTCCGGAATGCGAATTTCATAACGATACCTCCTCGGTTTTTCGAACGTTCCGGCGCGAGCGGTTCGGATGCGAAATCGCAGGGGCGCCGCTCGGCTTCGTCGTCCGGTATTTGATCTATATGAATATCTATTTTCATAAAAGGAAAATATCCTATAGTGAATGTCGATTTTCTTTATGGTAGAAATTCTCGCGCGGATTTGATCCGAGTGAAAAAAAACGGGGCCGAGCCGACATGATCTCGCAGACGCTGACGACCGGACTCGAGAACTATAAAATCGGGCCGAAGGTTCGGGCGCTTCGCCTGGAGAAAGGTCTGGGGCAGGTGCAGCTCGGCGAGCACACGGGGCTCTCGCCCGCCCTTCTGTCGAAGATCGAGCGCGGCCAGCTTTTCCCGACCCTACCGACTTTGCTGCGTATCGCGATGGTCTTCGGCGTGGGCCTCGAACACTTCTTCGTCGAGAGCGGCGAGCGGCCCGCGATAGCCGTGACGCGCAAGAAAGACCGGGTACGGCTTCCGAACCGGAAGGGCGTGGGCGCGCCGGCCTATCTGTTCGAGAGCCTCGATTTCCCGCTCAACGACCGGAAGATGGACGCGTATTACGCTGAGTTTCCGCCCTCAGCGAGGCCTTCGGAGCCGCATCGGCATAAGGGCTCGGAGCTCATCTACGTCTTGAAGGGGCAACTGGTCGTCGACGTCGACGGCGCGCAAACCATCCTCGATGAAGGGGACGCGATGCACTTCGCGTCGGAGGCGCCACATACGTATCGCTGCCAAGGCCGCAGCGTTGCTTCCGCGATCGTTGTCGTCTCGCCATCGTGAAAGACGGCCTCATGGGCGAGTTTCGGCCGGGGCGCCCCCTCCGTCGGAACTCAAGCCGATGCTCGCCTTTAAGACCGGTTCGCGCCCGGCCGGCGAGGCGCGCTCGGATCGGTGCCGAGCCGCGCTATGGCTGCGCCGACCGTGCCGATGGTTGCGTAGATGAGCGATGCAATCAGGCCGTACTGGATCGCTATGGCAGCATACTCGTCCTGGCAGAGGCGAGAGAAAATCGGGAGCATCGAAGACCTTCCAGCGCGCCGGTGTTAAGATGGCATTAGATCCTGGTGATCTCTGAGTTAGCAGCACCCGCCTTAAGAGGTTATTACGCCGCGCCTTCGGCTCGAATATGTCCGAGTTTTTATGCAATTTGTTTGATTTGATATTCACCCCTTCGATCGAAGTCGGTGATTCCACGCCGCGTCGCGCCCGCGATCTCGGCCTTCTTCTCTCGAACGGCGCGCTTTTCCAGCCTCTATTCGGAAGGCCATCTGTTTTTCGTTGATCGTCGGATCCCAAGCCGCCGATGCGGGGCAGCCGCGATTAAGCGGCCGCGGCGAACGCGTTCTGCACTTCCTTCTCATAGGCGAGCAATTTCTGCACGCTCGGGCGCTGCTTCATCCGTTCGAAATGGGCTAGGCAATTCGTGAACCGCGACAGAGCCAGCTCGAACTGCGTGCCGCGCCGGAAGCACCAGAAAAAATAGGCATCCGCGGCCGTGAAGTGGTCGAAGAAATGCTCGCGCCCGGCCAGCAAATCCTCGGCGATCTGGTAGGTTTCGGCGAGCTGCTTCTCGGCGAGCCGGCGAAGGGAGGCCGCGCTTTCGGGCAAGTCGCAATATCGCGCCGGCGAATTGATGCGGGCGAGGGGCGGGTGGATGCTCGAGGCGCACCAAGCCATGAAGGCGATCGCCTTCAATTCCTGCATGGGGTCCGCGGGTAGGAGCTTGGCCGCCGGGAAGTTGTGCGCGATCCAGATTTGAATGGCGACATTTTCGGTGAGGGGCTGCCCATCGATGACGAGCACCGGCACCTTGTGCATCGGATTGAGCTTCAGATAGTCGGGCGTCATATGCTGCGACTTGCGGAAATTGAGCGGCCGCACCTCGAAATCGGCGCCGGCCTCGGTCAGGGTGATATACGGCACGAGCGAGCAAGCGATCGGTGCGTAATAGAGCGCCAACTTCATCGGGAACTCCTCTCGAATGGGCATCGCCTGGCACGACGCGGTCGCCTTTGTTTAGCATGTCCGGTGATCGCCGACGATCCAGGCTAGGCGTCGGACGGAAACATCCACGCTGTGACGCGCCGCCGCACGCGGTTCGCTTGCGTGTCCCGCGATTGGTTGCTATCGCGTGCTCCGAGGTTCGAACTCCATCTTGGTTGCATGAGCAAGCTCGGATTGATCGTCGCGGCATTGTGCGCGGCCTCGGCCATGGCCGTGGCCTATTCCGCGTGGCGCGGCATGGCCGATGGCGAGGTGGGCGGCACCGGCCTGCTCGCGTTGATTGGCGCGGGCGTGGCCGCGCTTGCCGTCGGCGGGGGACTTATGGCCCTGCTCTTCTGGAGCCGCCGAAAGGGATTCGACGAACGGGCCGGCGCACGGCCCGAATTGCAGTCTTGGGATCATCCACATCGAAAATAGTGTTATAATTGCACCAGCCCGGGGCATAAGGGGGCTTGGCATACAAGCCGAATATGTATACAAGAGAAGCGAATGATCGTTTGATCAATAGAAGGGGTAGCTCGGAATGGCCGAGGTCGAGACGCACAAAAAGGGGGAGAATCCGAATGCCGGCCGCCGTCGCCGCACCATCCGCGAGCACGGTCCCGACCCGGTCGATGTTCATGTGGGCCGCCGCTTGCGTCAGGCTCGCTTTCTCGCCGGCATGAGCCAGGAAGAACTGGGCGCCGGTATCGGGGTCTCTTTCCAGGCGGTGCAGAAATACGAACATGGCGAAAACCGCTTGAGCGCCAGCCGGCTGTACAAGGCCGCGCGCCTTCTCGACCGGCCGGTCTCGTTCTTTTTCGAAGAGCTGAGCGGCGGTGCGCCGGCGGCCGAAAGCAACGGCTTCAGCCGCGAGGAAATCGATCTCGTGCGTCACTTCCGTCAAATCCCGAGCGATGAGGTCCGCGAGCATCTGTTGCAGATGACGAAGCGGATCGGCAGCCTCGACGGCAGCCGGGCCGACAGCAAAGGCGCTTCCACCGCGAGCCGCCAAAGCGCGTAACGGCCGCTTCCGGATCGGCGGCTGATTCCCCAAGACCGAGAAGGCAGGCAGCGGGGCGGAGTCTCGGTGTCGTGCGGCGCCGCACTTTGCTGTCGCCGCCATGGCATCGCATGCGCTAGAAACGTGCGGCGGCGGGTTCCCCACAGGCGAGAGGTCGGCAATGGCGAGGCGGATTGCGGCAACGCTCATCGGCGCGGGCGCGGCGCTCGCCTTCGCTCTCGTTTCGCCGGCTTGCGCGCTCGATCAGGTCACTTTCGGAACCGATTGGCGCGCCGAGGCCGAGCATGGCGGCTATTACCAGGCGATCGCGACCGGCATCTACGCGAAATACGGGCTCGATGTGGCGTTGCGCCAGGGCGGGCCGCAAGTCAATCACACGCAGCTCCTGGCCGCCGGACGGCTCGATTTCGACGAGGCGCCCAATTCCTTCATCGGGCTCAATTTCGTCAAGGAAAGCATCCCGATGGTCGCGGTCGCGGCGTTCTTCCAGAAGGACCCGTCGGTGCTGATCGCCCATCCCGGCGTCGGCAATGACAGTCTCGCCGCGCTGAAGGGCAAGCCGATCATGATCGGCACCGATACGCGCTTCGGCTATTGGCTCTTCCTGAAGGCGAAATTCGGCTACAGCGACGCGCAGATCCGCCCCTATAATTTCAACATGGCGCCGTTCCTTGCCGACAAGAACGCCGTGCAGCAGGGCTATCTCACCAGCGAGCCCTATCTCATCGAGAAGCAGGGCATCAAACCGGTCGTGATGCTCTTGGCGGATTCGGGCTACACCAGCTATGGCTCGCTCATCGAAACCTCGCAGAAGCTGATCGACGAAAAACCCGACCTCGTGCAGCGCTTCGTCAAGGCGAGCATCGAGGGTTGGTATTCCTATCTCTATGGCGATCCCGCACCGGCCAACGCCCTCATTCGGCGCGACAATCCCGAACAGTCGGACGATTTGCTCGCCTATGCGATCGCGAAGATGAAGGCCAACGGCATCGTCGACAGCGGCAATTCGAAGACGCAGGGGATCGGCGCGATGACCGAGGCGCGCTGGCGGGATTTCTTCGAAATCATGGCGCAGCAGGGGCTTTACCCCAAGACGCTCGATTGGAAAAAGGCTTTTACCACGCGCTTCGTCAATCAGCGCGTCGGCATGACGCCGCAGAAATAATGCCGCGGTCGCGGCGCGGGGCAGACGGACGATGAGCATGGCGGCCGAGCCCTCGCCGCTCGTCGCCGTGAGGGGCTTGAAGAAGATATTCCGCAACGGGGTGATCGCGCTCGACGCGCTCGATCTCGCGATTCCGCGCGGCGCGTTTTTGAGCCTCCTCGGGCCTTCGGGCTGCGGCAAGAGCACCTTGCTGCGCTTGATCGCGGGGCTGACGCCGGCTTCGGCGGGCGAAATTACCTGGCCGGGCGGCGCTGCCGCGCGCATCGGCTTCGTCTTCCAAGAACCCACCCTCATGCCCTGGGCGAGCGTGTGGCAGAACGTCTATCTGCCGCTGCGGCTCCAAGGCATCGACAAAGACGCGGCTTCCGCGCGCATCGAAGCGACGCTCGCCGCCATGGGGCTCGAGGGTTTCGCCCATGTCTATCCGCGCGAGCTCTCGGGCGGCATGAAGATGCGCGTCTCGATCGCGCGTGCGCTCGTGACCGAGCCGGAACTCCTCTTGCTCGATGAGCCCTTCGCCGCGCTTGACGAGATCACGCGCTTCCGGCTGAACGAGGATCTCCTGCGTCTGTGGCAGCGTCATGGCTGGACCGTCGTCTTCGTCACCCACAGCGTCTTCGAATCCGTCTTTCTCTCGAACCGCATCGTGGTGATGACGAAGCGGCCGGGCCGCGTCGCCGCCGACGTGGCCGTTCGTCTGCCTTATCCGCGCGAAAGCGGGTTGCGCACGGCGCCCGACTATGCCGATGAATGCCGCCGGCTCTCGCAGCTTCTGGCCGAGGCCTCGGCATGAGCGAGCGCGCGCTGAAGCTCGCGGCGCCAGTCGCGGTCGGCATCCTCATTCTGATCGGCTGGGAGGCGGTGGTGCGCTGGAACGCGATCCCGCCCTATATCCTGCCCGGGCCGCTCCTGGTCGCCGAGACCCTTTGGCGCGACGGGCCGAGCCTCCTGGGCTCGCTCCTCGTCACCCTGCGCATCACGCTGGTCGCGCTCTTGGCGGCGGTCGTGCTAGGCGGCGCCATCGCCATCCTCTTCGCGCAATCGCGGCTTTTGGAGCTCAGCTTCTTTCCTTACGCCGTGATCCTGCAGGTGACGCCGATCGTCTCGATCGCGCCCTTGATCATCATCTGGGTCAACGACACTTTCTTGTCGCTTCTGATTTGCGCCTGGATCGTCGCGTTCTTCCCGGTCGTCGCCAACACGACCCTGGGCTTGAACAGCGCCGACCGCAATCTCGTCGCGCTGTTCCGACTCTACGGCGCCTCGCGCTGGCAAAGCCTGCGCTTGTTGCGGCTGCCCTCGGCGCTGCCTTATTTCTTGGGCGGCGTTCGTATCAGCGGCGGGCTCGCGCTCATCGGCGCGGTGGTGGCGGAGTTCGTCGCCGGCACCGGCGGCGCCGAGACCGGCCTCGCCTCGCGCATTTTGGAGGCCGGCTATCGGCTCGAAATCCCGCGGCTTTTTGCGGCGCTGCTGCTGCTGTCGCTGACGGGGATTCTGATCTTCGCCGCGCTCTCCTGGCTCTCGCGCGCGCTTCTGTCGCATTGGCACGAAAGCGCGCTGCCGGAAGAGGAATAGGCCCCGCTTGAAGGGCCGGCGGAATCGTTCATCAATGTCGCGATGAATCTTCATGGGGGCGGCGACGGCACCATGCCCGCCGCCAATCCGGCGGTGCCGGAAGAGCTTCCAGGCCTCACAGGCGCCGAGGCGCAGCGCCGCCGCGAGCAATTCGGTCCGAATGCGGTCGCCGAAGCCTTGCCGGCGCGCTGGCGCGTCTTCGCCGCGAAATTCTGGGCGCCGATTCCGTGGATGCTCGAGGCCGCGGCGCTCGTCCAGATCGGGCTCGGCGAATATGTCGAAGCGGGCGTGGTCGGCTTGCTCCTCGTCTTCAACGCCGTCTTGGCCTTTCTCCAGGAGAACCGCGCCGGTGCGGCGCTCGCCGCCTTGAAGGAAAGGCTTGCGCCGACGGTGCTGGTGCGGCGCGACGGCGCGTGGCGACGCTTGCCCGCGGCGGAACTCGTGCCGGGCGATGCGATCCGCCTGGCCTTGGGCGCGCTGGTTCCCGCCGATGCGCGGATCGTCTCGGGCTCGCTCCTCTTGGACCAATCGACCCTGACCGGCGAATCGGTTCCGGTCGATGTCGGCGTGGGCGGCCAAGCCTATGCGGGCTCGCTGGTACGCCGCGGCCAAGCGCTGGCGCGAGTGACGGCGACCGGCGCCAAGACCTATTTCGGGCGCGCGGCCGAGCTCGTGCGTGTGGCCCATGCCGCCAGCACCGAGCAGCAAGCCGTGCTTCGCACGACCCGGAATCTTTGGCTTCATCAATGGCACGATCGCGCTGGCGCTCATCGCTTACGCCTACGCTCTCGGTTCCAATTTTGACGAGCTCGTCGGCCTCGCGCTGACCGCGCTCCTTGCCTCGATCCCCTTGGCGCTGCCCGCGACCTTTACCCTCTCCGCCGCGATCGGAGCGCAGGTCCTGGCGCGCCGGGGCGTTCTCCTGACGCGGCTCTCCGCCGCGCACGAAGCGGCCGCCATGGATCTGCTTTGCTCCGACAAGACCGGAACTTTGACTCGCAACGCGCTCAGGGTCGACGAGGTCGTGCCGATGCCGGGATTCGAACGCGAGCGCGTTCTGGCGCTGGCCGCGCTCGCGAGCGCCGAGGGCGACCAGGATCCGATCGATGCCGCCATTCGCCTGGCCGCCGCCGCATCGCCAGGCGGCGCGTCCGAGAGCGTGACCCGCTTCGTGCCCTTCGACCCCGCGACACGGATCGCGGAAGCCTTCGTCACTGATCGCGACAGCAGCGCGCTGCGTATCGTCAAGGGCGCGTTTCACGTCCTCGCCGAGATCGCCGAGACACCGGCCGATGCCCGCCATCAAGTCAATGCCTTGGGCGAGCGCGGGCACCGGGTCATCGCGCTTGCCCTGGGTGCGGCCCATTCCCTTCGCCTCGCCGGGCTCATCGCCATCAGCGATCCGCCGCGCGACGATTCGGCCCCGCTCGTCGCAAGCTTGCAGGCGATGGGGGTACGCACCGTGATGATCACCGGCGATTCGCCGGCGACGGCCGCCGCCATCGCGAAGAAGGTCGGCATCGCCGGCGCTGTGTGCTCGACCGAGCACATCCCGGCGGATGTGAGCCTCGATCGATGCGGCGTCTTCGCGCGCGTGGTGCCGGAGCAGAAATACCGGCTCGTCGCGGCGTTCCAGCGCGCGGGGCGGACCGTCGGCATGTGCGGCGACGGCACCAATGACGCGCCGGCGCTGCGTCAGGCGCAGATCGGCATCGCCGTTTCCTCGGCGACCGATGTCGCCAAGGCCGCCGCCGCCGTCGTGCTGACCGAACCGGGCCTCGGCGGCATCGTCTTCGCTGTCCGCGAAGGCCGCATCGCATTCCAGCGTCTGCTCACCTATGTCCTCACCATGCTCGTCAAGAAGATCGAGCTCGTGCTTCTCTTGGCCGTGGGTTTGGTTCTGACGGGCCACGCCGTCATCACGCCCACCATCATGGTGCTGCTCTTCGTCACCAATGATTTCCTCAATATGTCGCTGACCACGGATCGCGCGAGCCCTGCGGCGTCGCCCGCGCGCTGGCGGATGCAAGCGATCAACGTGACCGCACTGGTCCTGGGCGCAACGAAGCTCGCCTTCTCGGCGGCGGTGATCGCCGCCGCGAAATTCGGCTTCGGTCTCGGCGCGGCCGAGCTGCAGACGCTCACCTTCGTGACCCTCGTCTTCGGCAATCAGGCGCTGCTCTATGTCGCGCGTGAGCGTGGCCCGCTCTGGAGCTCGAAGCCCGGCGCCTGGGTGCTGGCCTCCACCGCCGTCGATATCGGCCTTGCCGCGACGCTTGCCTTGTCGGGCGTGCTGATGGCTCCGGTGCCATGGCGCCTCGTCGCGTCGATACTTGTCGCGGCGTTGGGTTTCGCGCTTCTTCTCGATCGGGTCAAGCTGCCGCTGGTCGTGCGGTTCGATGCGCGGTGAGACAAGGCGCGCGGGCGCTGCGCGCGGGTCGGCGCCAATCCCCGCGGCGGCAAAAGCGGGATTAAAAAAAGTAGCGCACGCGGAACTCGACCCTGGTCGAAGCCTGCTTCTCGCCGAACTCCGTCAGATGTGGCCCGAAACTCTGTTGTAGGCGCAGGCGAAGCTCGATGTTCTTGAAGCCGGTATAGAGCAGTTCGGGCAGCACCAGCATGCTGCGGTCGGTGGTGTTGGCCTGGATCGTAAGCGACGGCGTCAAATAGACGATGTCGAAGGGCTCGTCCTGGCTGATCCGCAGATTGAGGTAGTTCCGCATCGGGTTGGGACGCATATACATCGGGCTCGTCATCTCGGCCTTCTGCAGCAGCGCCGTGTTTCCGGTCGCCCGATATTGCGCGAACGCGCTATGCGCCAGCGCATAGAATGAATCCCCCTGCGAATTCTGGAAGCCTTCGCCGTTATGGTAGTACTCCACGATGAAGGTCGTGGCGGATTCGGTGAGGTAGCGAAGGCCGATCAAGTAATCCGTCGCGCCGGCGGTGAGCGGCGCGGTCTGTCCCGCCGCGTTGATCACGGTTCGGGTGCTTTTCGTGACGCGCGCGATCTCGCCGTGCATTTCGAGCGCCGGTGTGACGGCGGACGAGAAGTCGGCGCCATAGCGCGCGCTCTTGGCGCCGCCGCTCAGCGCCATCAGGTCGATATCGGTGTTCTTGACCAAGAGGTAGAGCTTGCCTGCCACATCATCATGATGGACCTGCCCGAAATCGTTGTTGATCGCCGGCGTCGCCGGAATGAACGCCGAAGCGAGGCCGAGAGTCTGTACGGGCCCGGTTTGAAAGCTGTGCGTATAAGTGGCGCTCGCCATCCAGTAGCCCTCACGCGCCGCGTCCGGGTCGGTCGGATCTTTGGGGCGCTGAATGAACCCAACCGGGTTCCACGCATATCCTTTGCCCCAGAGCAATACCCGCTTGCCGATATCGAGGGAGAGGCCGGTCTCGGGCTGGAGGTTGAGCCCGCCCTGGTACAGTTTGGTGTTGTGGCCATCGCCGAACACGACGTCGCGCTCGCCGTCGCCATGGGCGGTGAAATCCAAGGTCGCGATGTCCTTGTGGTACTTGCCCGTCAACTCCAAGGTTCCGCTCGCGCGCTCGTCGATGCCGGGCCGGCTGCCCGAAGGCTTGTCGAGCTGATAGAAGGCGCCGCTGCGGTTTAGCGCGAAGCCCTCCAGCTTGCCTTCGGCGTAACCGCCGATCTCGAATGCTTTGGGCTGATATTCCGACGGCTCGAAGCTATAACTCTGCTGTGCAAAGGCGAGGGTGGGGCTCGACAAGATCACGAAGATGGCCGCGATGCCGATGATGAGCTCCCGCGACATGACCGGTCATTGCGGTTGGAGCGTGCCGACCCGCGACATGAAGTCCAGGGTGAACACCTCGTCGGGCAAGGTCTTTGCCTTCACCCCGGCATAGATCATCACCGACTTATAGCCCTTGTAGAGGGGACTGTCGGTAGTTACGACGGAGGGCCGCACGATGCCGCCGCCGAAATCCTTGATGTCGGTGAAATAGAGCGTCTTGATCAGCAAGCCACTCGCGGCATAGCACTCGATCTTGGTCGGCACGAGCTTCGCCTTGTCGACCCACATCTTCAGCCGGTCATAGGCCACGCTGTCGTTGACCGCCTTCAGCGACAGGAGATACTGACCGTCGGAAGGTTCCTCGGCTTTCTCGACAGTGTATTCGACGCTGTAATCCAGGCGCAGGATGTCGGCATTGTTGAAGACGCCGCCGATGACCGATTGCAAGCTGTTGATACGAATGGGCTTGCCGACTTCCGGAACGTAAAGCCACATATTGTCGCCGAGACGCAAGGTGCTGCGGCCCTTCTCGCTCGCCGGCGCGGTGAAGAGCGCAACGAGGCGGTCGCGGCCCTTCTTCACGGTGTAGAGGATGTAATCCTTCTCGCCTCCCTTGGGCTCAATGTTGATGAGCTTGCGGTACGATTCGTAGGATTCGGGCTCGAGATTGCGATCGACCTTTGCGAGGATGTCGGTTCCGTTCAGGGCGTAGGCAGGCAGCGAAGCCAGCGCCGCGAACACGACCGCGAAAACAATCCTCAGCATCGCTCGCTCTCCTCCCGTCTCAAATGTGCCGCAGGGCTTCGATCGGATTCATGCGGGCGGCTTTCCAGGCCGGCTGGAGCGCGGCAAGCGCCGCGACGACGATGACGACGACGCAAGCCGTCACGATGTCCGTGGCGCCGATGGTTGGCGCCAACACGATGTTGCTCTGCTGGCCGAAGGCAAAGGTGACTTTGTGAAGGTTGAGCGCAAGGATGGCGCCGAGGCTGAGCGCCACGCCAATCAGCGTGCCGAAAAGCCCGAGCAGCAGCCCCTCGGCGAGGAAAAGCTGCAGGATTCGTCGCGGCGGCGTGCCGATCGCGGCGATGGTGCCGATCTCGCGAATGCGCTCGTAAACCGCCATCACCATCACGTTCATGACGCTGATCAGCACGATCGAGACCAGAATCACCTTGATGAAGAGCGTCAGCAAATCGATCATGTGAGCGACGGTCGCGAAAGGCGTGAGCTGGTCCCAGCTATGGATCTCGAAAAGCGGCGTTCCGTCGGGTGCGCGGTCCGTGCCGAGGGTCGCCTTCAGCGCGGCAATTGCCGCGGGGACATCGCCGATCTGCGTGAGGCGGACCACGATCTCGTTGGTCTCGGCGCCGCTCATCCGCAGAATGTGGCGCGCGTCGTTGATATCGATGTAGCTGTCGCGGCCGCCAGGTCCGTTGAGCCCCGAAAGAATTCCGCGAACGGTGAAGGTCTGGCCATTGACCGACCCGTCCTTGTTGGTTGCGATCAGAACCACGCTGTCGCCGATCTTCACATGCATCCCGTTCGCCAGCAGATCGGGGATGAGGATTTGCCCCGGCCTCAGTAATCCCGCGGGATCGCCCTCGGTGATGCGGCTTTTGAGCAAGGGGAGCGTCGCGTCTTCTCTCGCGGGGTCGATGCCGTTGACGCGAACGCCGGTGGTTTCGGCGAAGTTGCTGAACATGGCGGCGAATTTGACGCGCGGCGAGTAAGCGACGATTTCGGGCATCGCCTCGAGCGCGGTCTCGGCGCGCTCGGTCATGCCCGCATCCATGCCCAAGGTCAGCGGCAGGTTGTCGATCGAAGCGACATAGCCCCTGGCGTGAATTTCGAGATGACCGATGATCGAATCCGTGAACTGGCCGATCATCAGCCCTTTGAACGAACCGGCGAGCGAGGTGAAAAGCAGGACCGCCATCACGCCGACGGTGATGAGCCCGGCCGTCAGGACGGTGCGGCGCCAATTCCGGATGAGGTTGCGGATGGCGATCTTGAGCAGGTCAAGCATGGGCGGGCTCTCGTGCGTTATCGATCGTCTTCACCTGGCCGTCTTCGAGGTGATAGATGATCTCGGCCTCGGCCATGATCTTCGGGTCGTGGGTGGAGAAAACAAAGGTAACGCCGAAACTGGTTTTCAGATGCCGCATGAGGTCAATGACGCGGTGCGCGGTTTCGGAATCGAGATTGGCCGTGGGTTCGTCGGCGAGCACGATCTTGGTCTTGGGCGCCAGCGCGCGCGCGACCGCGACGCGCTGTTTCTGCCCGCCCGAGATCTGATCCGGGCGCTTTTGCGCCTGGTCGGCCATGCCGACCGCGCCGAGCAATTCCATCACGCGCTCATGCCGGCGGCGCTTCGGCCATTCCTGCACCATCACCAGAGGGTATTCGACGTTCTCATAGACGGTAAGAACCGGAATGAGATTGAAGTCCTGGAAAATGAAACCGATGTTCCGGCCGCGGAAGCGCGCGCTCTCTTTGCGGCCGAGCGCGGCCACATCCGTGTCGAGCACGGTCAGCTTTCCGCTGGTCGGACGATCGAGGCAGCCGATAAGATTGAGGAGCGTGCTCTTGCCGCTGCCCGAGGGCCCGACGAAGGAGACGAACGCGCCGGCCTCGATGCCGAAGCTGACGCCGCGCAGCGCCTGCACCACGACATCGCCCGCGCGGTAGGACTTCGCCACGTTTTCGGCTCGGATGACGCTCATATCCGCTCTTCACCTCGGCGCGCGCTGCGACAGGCCGAGCTTCGCGGCCAGCGCCCGTCAAAGAAGCATGAGGTGAGAACGCGGTCGTTGATCTAGATCAACCAGTTCTGGCGCCCCACCGGGGCGAGAATGGCGCAGCTTCGGTCACGCCCCGCACACGCGGTCGATGAGGGCGAGCGGATCCGCCGCCGGCGCATTGTCGCGCCACGCGACATGGCCGTCGGGCCGCACCAGGACGAGGGCGCGCTCGTAGAGCGCCGCGATGTTTTGATCCGCGAGATCGACGATTTTGACCGGCACGCCGCGCTTTTTCGCGGCCTCGGCGATCGCGGCGCCCGAAGGCGGCGAAGCGCCCAATCGCAACAGCACGAAGCCTTCGCCGAAGAGATCGAGGGTCGAGCGATTGTCACCGATCCAGGCATGGGGCGCACGCGTGCCGGGCCGCGCCACGGGCACGAATTGCGGCGTCTGGAACGGCACGCCCTTGGTGCCGTCGGGCACGCAGATGGGTGAGGGCTCGTAGCAATAGCCCAAGCGCAGATTCTCGGTGAAGATCGCGCTGCGCCCGCGGCCGGTGCGGATGAAGGCGTCGAGAAAGCGCTTTCGCGCTTCGGCGCCCTCCGCGGTCGGCGCGCCGATATCCTTGCTCGTCGGCAGCTCGACCATGATGTTGAACTCGTCGGTCGAGACGCGGACATTGTGAAGCGCGATGGGTTGGCGCTCGGCCTCATAGGCATCCAAGAGGCGCGGCCCGCCCCAGCCTTGGATGACGGCCGCGAGCTTCCAGCCGAGATCGACCGCGTCGGCCAAGCCGGTGTGCAGCCCGAGCCCGCCCGTGGGCGAGTTCTGGTGCGCGGCGTCGCCCGCGATGAAGACGCGGCGGTCGCGGTAATGCTCGGCCACGCGCTCGCGCCGCTCCCAGCTCATCACGGAAAGGATCTCATACTCGAAATCGCGCCCGGCGAGGCGGCGCATATAGGCTGGCGGATCGTAGCCCGGCACGGCTTTCAGCACGGAGAGCCGCCAAGTCTCCTTGCCATCGATGCCGATGATCTCGCCCCAGCTCCCGCCTTCGTCGGTGAAGCGGAAGAACCGCGCCCAGCCCTTGTCGTGAATCTCCATCAGCTGGCGCGAGCGGAAATAGATGTTGACGCTGTTGGAGACGATGCCCAGCCCCTCATAGCCGAAGCCCAAGGATGTGACGACCGTGCCATCGGCGCCGTCGCAGCCGACGAGATAGCGCGCGGCCAAGATTTCGCTCTTGCCGGTCTTGCGGTCGGTCACGGTGGCGCGCACGCCTTCCTCGTCCTGCGCGAAGGAGTCGAGGCCCGTCATGTGGCGCAAGGTGACGAGAGGGAGGGAACGCGCGCGCTCCAGCAGAATCGGGTCGTAGAAGATCTGCGCGCAGCCCGCGCCCGGCTCGGGCGTGAAGGGGAGCTTGGTCTCGGCATAGGACGGCACCTTGAAGCGCGCGAGCTCGGGGCCGATCATGCTGGTGCAATAGATGAAATCATTGGGATGGGTCTGCGGCCAGCCGGTGCGTTTCACTTTCTCGGCGATGCCCCAGCGGCGATTCAATTCCATGCTGCGGATCGACAGGCCGCTCATTTTCGGCACCGAGAGCGAGCCGTCGCGGCGCTCGATCAGGGTACAGGGAATGCCGGTCCTGCCGAGCTCGACCGCCAAGGCGAGCCCCACCGGCCCGCCGCCCGCGATCAAGACCGGAATTTGTGCCGCGCTCATCCGCGCACCGGTTCGGCCGGAACGAGGATCGCGATCTGCTCGGCGACGCAGGCGGGTTTGCTCGCGCCTTCGAGCTCGACCGTCGCCGCGGTGGTCAGGCGCAGGCCTTGCGGCGCATCCTCCACTGCCGCGATCTTGAAATGCGCGCGCACGCGCCCGCCCGAAGGCACCGGCGCGGTAAAGCGCACCTTGTTGCAGCCGTAATTGAGCCGCGCGGCGAGGTTGTCCACGCGATAGACCTCGTTGCTCAAGCGCGGCAGGAGCGACAGCGTCAGAAATCCGTGCGCGATGGTGGTGCCGAATTTCGACGCCTTCGCGCGCGCGCGGTCGACATGGATCCATTGGAAATCGCCGGTCGCCTCGGCGAAACGGTCGATCATCGCCTGATCGACCGTGACCCAGTCGCTCGTGCCGAGCGTCTCGCCGGCGGCGCCCTTGACGGCGTCGAGATTGGCAAAAACCCGCATCCCTCATATCCTCCCTTGGCGAGGGATTTTCGTCCCGCCATCATCCCGCGTCCAGGGGAGAGTTGATCTTGCGCGAAGCCGCCATCGTCTCGACCGCGCGCACGCCGATCGGCAAGGCGGTGCGCGGCGCCTTCAACGCGACCCACGGCGTCGAACTCGCCGCCCATGCGATTGCCCACGCGGTGCAGCGCGCCGCGACCGATCCGGCCGAGATCGAAGACGTGATCCTGGGCTGCGGCTTTCCCGAGGGCTCGACCGGCTCCAACATCGCGCGGCTGGGCGCCCTGCGCGCCGGGCTGCCGGTGACGGCCGCGGCGCAGACGGTCAATCGCTTCTGCAGCTCCGGCCTGATGGCAATCTCGATCGCGGCGCAACGCATCATCGTGGACGGCGTCGGGGCGGCGGTGGCCGGCGGCGTCGAATCGATTTCGACCGTGCCCAACGCGATGAGCCAGAGCTACGAGCCCATCGACGAGAATCTGGCGCGCGCCAAGCCGGAAATTTATCTGCCGATGCTGGACACCGCCGAGATCGTCGCGCGGCGCTACAAGGTCTCGCGCGAGGCACAAGACGGCTATGCGCTGTCCTCGCAAGCCCGCACCGCGGCGGCGCAACAAGCCGGGCGCTTCGATGCCGAGATCGTGCCGCTCGCAACGCAAAAGAAACTCACCGACCGCGACACCGGAAAAGTGTCGATCGAGGACGTGACGCTCGCGAGCGACGAAGGCAACCGGCCCGAGACCACGCGCGAAGGCCTGGCCGCCTTGCAGCCGGTCAAGCCGGGCGGCTCGATCACCGCCGGCAATGCGAGCCAGCTCTCGGACGGTGCGTCCGCTTGCGTCGTGATGGAAAAGAGTCTCGCCGAGAAGCGCGGCATTCCCATTCTCGGCCTTTATCGCGGCGCCGTGGTGACGGGCTGCGAGCCGGACGAGATGGGCATCGGCCCGGTCTTCGCGATCCCGAAGCTTTTGGCGCGGCATGGGTTGAAGCTCGGCGATATCGATCTCTGGGAATTGAACGAGGCCTTCGCGGTCCAGGCGCTTTATTGCCGCGATCGTCTTGGCATCGATCCCGCGCTCTACAATGTCGATGGCGGCGCGATCTCGATCGGCCACCCTTACGGCATGAGCGGCGCGCGCATGACCGGCCACGCGCTCCTGGAAGGCAGGCGCCGCGGCGCCAGGCGTGTCGTCGTCACCATGTGCGTCGGCGGCGGCATGGGCGCGGCCGGCCTGTTCGAGCTGCGCTGAAGCAAAATTTTGAAACGGAGGAAATGATGACGCCCAAGGATATCGATCCGCAATCCGGCTGCCGGCTGCCCTTGCCGAAGCGCGACGCGCTCGACGAGGCGGGGCGGCAGATCTACGACATGCTGGCCGATCCGAAGGGCGGCACGATTCGCGGCCTCAAAGGCCCCGGCGGGTTGCAGCTCCACTCGCCTAAGCTCGCCGCGCTGTCGCGGCCCATCAACCACTATCTCCGCCACGAGACCGAATTGAGCGCGCATCTGCGCGAGGTGGCGATCCTCACCACCGCGCGCGAATGCGACAGCCGCTTCGAATGGGCGGCGCATGAGCCCGAGGCGCTGAAAGTTGGAGTGCCGCAGGCGACCATCGACATCATCAAGCACCGCAAGAGCACGGCCGGCCTCGAAGAGACCGACGCGGTCATCATCGATCTCGGCCGCGAGCTTTTCGGCACCAAGAAGCTCGGGCACGAGACCTATGCGCGCGTGCTCGACGAGTTCGGGCCGCGCGGCCTCATCGATCTGGTCTCGCTGATGGGGAATTACGCCAGCACGGCGCTGCTGCTTGCCGCCTTCGACATGCAGCTGGATCCGGGCACGACCGCGCTGCTGCCGGTGCCGTGAGCGGGAGAGAAGCAGCGAAGGGCAGGGCGGCCGCGCCGCCGAGTTTGCCCGATCTTTTGCGACCGGGTCTCGACATCATCTTCGTCGGCATCAACCCCTCGCTCTATTCGGCCGAGAAGGGGCATTATTTCGCGCGCCCCGCCAACCGCTTCTGGCCGGCTTTCTCGCGCTCGGGTCTCAGTGCGCAAGCGCGCGCGCGTTTGGGCGTCGAGCGTCTCTTGCCCGAGCACGATACGAGCCTGATGGGATACGGCATCGGCTTCACCGATCTGGTGAAGCGCCCGAGCGCGCGGGCGGCGCAATTGGAACAGCGCGAATTGAAGGCGGGCGCCGAAGACCTGAAGAAGAAGCTCGCGCGGTTTGCCCCGCGCATCGCCTGCTTTCACGGGCTTACCGCCTATCGCCCGGTGCAGCGCTTGCTGGCGCCCGATGCCGCCGATCCGCACCTCGGGCTTCAGGACACGCGCATCGGCGCGACGCCGATCTTCGTCGTGCCCAATCCGAGCCCGGCCAATGCGCATTTCACCCCGGCGGATCAGGCGCTTTGGTATGACCGCCTGGCCGAGGCACTCGCGGCGCTTCCGCGCTGAAGCCCGTCCGGATCGGCGAGCTGCCCCGTCTCGACGGGTTTTCGTGCGGTCGCAATGGTGCGATAATACGCATATGCGCTCCTGGGACAGATACGATTATATCGGCGCGGCGCTTCTCGCCTTCGTCATCGGCCTCTTCGTGTTGCATTTCATCCTGCCCGCCGCTCCGCCGCCCGCGCCGCTGTGAGGGGCGCGGCGTGGCTGCTTGAGCAAGCGCTGCACCTGTCGCGGCGAGCCTTCGCCCGATTCCTCGCGGTCTCCCCAGGATTGCCATTGAAGCCCGGCAATGACGGAAGGGACTGCGCGCACGGATAGGATTTGCGTCCCTCCACACGAAAGGCACGTCCATCGACACAGTCTTCACGCCGCGCAAGTGCGGCTTCGGCTCTACGACACGCGACATGCGCTCGACGCGCTCGCGCGGCATCTGGGGCTGCTGCCCCGAAAGCGCCGCGGCCTGCGAACCGATCAGAGCGGCGCGGAGCAGATCGCGAGCAAGGCGCTGCGTCGCCGTGTTGCGCGGCAGATGCGCGGTTGACGCCGTCGCGGCGGCCTTGCTTAGCTGCGCGGTGCGAAGAAGAACGCCGGCGCCGTGGCCGGCCAAGGGGGCAAGCGCGATGAAGTTCGGCGTCTTCGATCACATGGATGCATCGGGCTTGCCGCTCGAAGAGCATTACGAGAACCGGCTGAAGCTCGCCGAGGCCTATGATCGCGCCGGCATTTATGGCTATCACGTCGCCGAGCATCATTTCTCGCCGCTGGGGCAAGCGCCCTCGCCGGGGATCTATCTCTCGGCGGTGGCGCAGCGCACGACGCGGCTGCGCTTCGGGCCGATGGTCTATCTCCTGGCCTTCTACAATCCGATCCGGCTATATGAAGAGATCTGCATGCTCGACCGGTTGAGCCGCGGGCGCTTTCTCTTCGGCTTCGGGCGCGGCATCAGCCCGGCGGAGCTACGCTATTACGGCATCGATCCCAAGGAGGTGCCGCGCAAATACGAAGAATCTCTCGACATCATCTTGAAGGCCTTCGCCGCCCCGGAGGGTGATTTCGCCTATGAGGGCGAATTCTACAAGATCAGCCGGCTGCCCTTGAATCTGCGCCCCTATCAGCGCCCGCATCCGCCGCTCTGGTATGGGCTGCACAGTATCGAGAGCGCGATCGGGGCCGCGGCGCGACGGATCAATTTCATCACCCTCGGCACGCCGGAAACGGCGCGCGCGCTCACCGACCGTTACTTGGCCGAATGGGCCAAGCTCGGGCGCGCGGAAGCCGACCTTCCGCTCATGGGCGTCGGCCGCCATGTCGTCGTTGCCGCGACCGAGCGGGAGGCGCGCGCGATCGCACGGCGCGCCTATCCCAAATGGCGAGACAGTTTCTGGTTCACGCGCCGGCGCGAGGGCGAGGAGCCGCCGGTCGCCAAATCCTACCCGCCCGATTTCGACACGCTCCAGGAGCTGGGCCACGGCTTTGCCGGCACGGCGCGCGGCGTGCGGGAATGGATCGAAGAGCAACGCCGCCGCCAGGGCGTCAATTATTTCGTTTCCTGGCTGGCCTTCGGCGATATGACTTCTCGAGGAGACGCTCGCCTCGGTCGCGCTCTTCGCGCAGGACGTCATGCCGGGCTTCTGAGCGCCGTCGACGGCGTGTCGGCGATCGAGGCCTGGCGCGCGGCCTCGTGATCCAGCCTAACGAAGCACTCGCGCAGCCGCGCGGTGAGCGCGTCGGCATGGGTCGTGAGGCAGGTCAGATGGTCGCCGGGAATGGTCGCGATCTCGATGCCGCCGCCGGCGATGTTGCGCCAGGCCGCGCTCGTATATTCGATGTTCTCGCCATGCGATTGTGCAACCAGGACGAGGAGCTCCGCCGAGAGCGCCGGCGGCAGGTAGCCCGCCATGACGCGATGATATTCCATGAAGCGGCCCTTGATCTGTGCCGCGAGCGCCTGGTTCGTTTCCTCGATCTTGAGCGCGAGGACGCGCGGGGTCTCGTCGTTCACGGCTCGCGCGCCGGGCTGCGCCGCCGGCGGAGCTTCGGCGGCTTCGCGCGGCTTCGATAGCGTTCCGGCCTTGCGCATGACGCGCCACAGCAGCGACATCGCGGCGCCGAGCCGGGCCTCGCGTACCGATGCTTCGCGGATTCCGAGCCGCAAGAGCCGGTCGAGCGCGCGTGCCGCCAGCCGAGGCAAGGGCCGCGCATTGAACGAAAGCGCGTCGACGAGCGCGATCAGTTCGACGCGCTGGCCCTCGGCCTCGAACTGATCGGCGAGCGCCAGCGCGATCAAGCCGCCATTGCAATGTCCGCCGATGCGGAACGGGCCTTTGATTCCGGCTGCCTTGATGAGGTCCTTGTAATCGCGCGCCATCCGCTCGATCGAGGGAATGGGCGCGCCGCTCAGCCCGTGCGAGCGCAAGGAATAGAATGGGTATTCGGCGCCGACTAGCTGCGCGATCTTGCGCGCGTAATAGCCGCCGCCCCAAAAATCGCCGTCAATGAAGAAGAAAGGCGTCTTGCCCGTGCCAGGCTGGAGCTGAACCATCAAGCCGCGCTCGCCCGCGGCCTCCTTGTGCACCAGGCTCTCGGCAAGCTCGCGCACCGTCGCCGCCTCGAACAGCAGCGTGTCGGGCAGGGTGCTGCCGGTCAGGCGCTCGAGCTCCAAGAGCATTTGCGTCGCGAGCAAAGAATCGCCGCCGAGCTCGAAGAAATCATCTTCGGGGCCGATGCCGCTGCGGTTCAACAAGCGCTCCCAGAGCTGCGCGATCTCGATCTCGAGCGCCGAGCCCCAAGACGCCGCTGCGCCGGCTGCGTCGCCGGCATCGGCGCTGAAGCTGCGCGTCAGCGCTTGGCGCAAGACCTTACCGGTATCGCCCTTGGGCAGGCGCGAAACCAGATGGATGCGACGTGGGATCTTGAACGCCACCAGGCTTTGCTGCAGGAAGCGGCGCAGCTCGAGGGGACTCGCCGTGGCACCGGGCCGGAGGGTTACGGCGGCGGCCACGTCCTCGCCCAGTCTTGGATGCGGTACGGGAAAAGCCGCCGCTTCGGCAATGGCGGGATGGCGCTGTAAGGCCTCGTCGATCTCGGCGGGCGCGAGTTTCTCGCCGCCGCGGTTGATCATCTCCTTGACACGGCCGACGAGGGTGAGAAACCCGTCTTCGTCGATGCAGCCGACATCGCCGGTATGGAACCAGCCATCGACAAAGACGGTGCGGTTCGTCGCCTCGTCGTCGATGTAACCCGGTGTGACCCCTGGGCCGCGCACCACGATTTCCGCCGGGCCGCCCCTCGCGAGGATGCTGCCGTCCTCGTCGCGGAGCGCGAGATCGATACCGTAGGCCTTGCCCAGGGTGCCGGCCCTGCGCCCGTCAGGCGCAATCGCATTGGCGGTGATATTGCCGGTTTCGGTCATCCCGTAGCCTTCGCAGACCGGCACACCGAACACGGTCTCGAGCCCAGCCTGCAACGCTTCAGGCAAGGGTGCAGCCGCGGATTGAATGAAGCGCAGCGAGTGGCGCAATTCGTGCCGGGGGCGGGCGAGCGCTTGATCGAGCACCGAGCGATGGAAGGTCGGGCCGGCCGAGTACCAAGTCGGCGCCAGCTGGTCGAGCCAATCGCAGAAATTGGCACCTGGGGTGCGCGCAGGGCAGGCGAGGCTCCCGCCCAGCATCAGCGTCGCGACGAGCACGTTCGATCCTTGCGAGTAATAGACCGGTGCCGCCGCAAGCGCGCGGTCGTTCGGACCCAGACCGAACCAGTGCTGACGCTGCGCCGCCATCACGTTGAGGTAACGATGCGTCATCGGGACGAGCTTGGCATGCCCCATGGTGCCCGAGGTGCGCAGAATCATAACGGCATCGCCGAGCGCAACCTTGTCTTCCAGCGCCTCTGTGGAGAAGGGCGGTGTCTTCAGCGTCAGGTTGATGCCGTCCGCATCCAGCGACGCTTCGAAAAAACAGGCGCCGCGCTTCCTCGCCGCCATGCGCGCGGGCGTCTCGGCGCCTTCGGGCAGGATGATGGCATCGAGACTGTGAGAGACGAACAGATCGTCGATCTCGGCCGCGGTCAGGCCCGGATTGAGCGGCACGACCGTCGCATGGCAGGCAACCGTTGCGATCGTCGCCGCGAGATCGCCCCCATCCGGCATGACGATCGCGACGCGGTGCTTTGCACCGATTCCGGCGCGCCGCAGAGCGCCATTGACGCGTTCGACTTGCTGCTGCAAGGCCCGATAGGTGACGCGGCTGAGATCGGGTAGCACGATCGCCGGCGCCTCGGGGCGCGACAGGGCGTGGGCGGCGATTGCCTCGCCGAGGGTGCGCGGCGGAAGATCGCATGGCATCCCGTCGCCGATTGTTTCAATCCGCTGCGGCAATGGCCAAATCCGAAGTTGGTTCGCTCAAAACGGTCGACATAAGGTTAACGGTCCCAACGCATCGCGCTGCCGTTATTTCAACCCATGATCATAAGAAGATTCCATGGGAGGAGTCATCGGAAATCACGGGTGCGCCTGCGCGCCGCGCGTCGCCCGGGACGTCTCGAGATGTCCGTCGTCCCCCGCCCGGCTCTTCGCCAGGAACGGTTCCGCGTGACCATCGGCAAATCCCGAGGGCGCCCGCGATCGAACTCAACCAGCTTTCATCGGACGATGAATCGCCCGCTCGCCGGGCTCCTCGAGCGCGGCCTTCATCGCCGCCAGCGCCGCCGTTTGATCCTCGAGCGATCCCACGCCGCGCGCGCCGTCGCGTTCCGTCGCGTTGTCGTCGAACCGGCTCAAACTGCCGCAGAATTTTCCCATCGGATCGGCGAGATAGTATTTGAGGAGTTTGAGATCGATCGCGCCGATGCCGCGTCCCGTCAGCGCGTTCTTCATCACGGTCTTTGCGAGATTGACTTCGATGTCGGCGATCGATTGCGGCCGGCTCGGATCGAACGAATCGGTTTCGAGACTCAATTTCACGAAATTGAGCCCGGCAAGCGCGGTGGCGAACATCGAGAGCCAGTATCGCGGATTGCACTCGATCAGGTAGATCTCGCCGGTCGCCCTTTCCTCGATTGCGTCGATATGCGCCACACCATGGTAGGCGCCTGCCTCGGCGAAGCGCGCCGCCTGGGCGAGCAGACGATCATGACGGATGAACGCGTATTTTCCGCGCAGATTGCGCTGGATCGCATAGGCGCCGATCCGCCCGTTGCGCGGCAAGATGCTGATGTCGATCTCGTCTCCCGCGATGAAACGCTGCGCGAGGATCGGCTTGTAGTGAACGGTCTCGAGGATGCCGAGGTCGGACGGCGTCGTGATCTTATGAATGCCGCTGCCGCCCATCGAATCGATCGGCTTGATGATGATCGGAAGCGGTACCGTGCGCTTGGCGATGGCGGCGGTCAACGCGTCGGGGCCGTCGAACACCCAGGTTTCGGGCACCGACACGCCGTGGGCAACGCAGAATTGATAAAATCGCCACTTGTCGTTCATCGCGTCGAACAGCCGAGGGTCGGGTAAGGCACAGCTCGGCGCGGCCAAGCGGCCGGCGAGCGCGGCGAGGAGGCGCGTGGACACGATGTCCGAGGGCAGGACCACGTCGGCCGCGAGGCGCTTAATCCAGGAATTGATCTCGGCAAGCCCCGCTTCCAAGGGCCGGCAGGCAGGGTCGAAGTCGAGCCGGTGAAATCCGGAACAGAAGCGCGAATAGCGCAGCCCGGCCGCGCAGTCCCGCCCCAGCACATGCACCGAATATCCCGCCGCGCGCGCCAATCGCATGACGTGATATTGCTGCTTGAAGGCAAAGGCCACCATGATGGCGGTTCTGGCGGGATTCATCGCTCCGAATCCAATTCGGTCAAGAACAGGGCCGCGAAGTTGGCGGGCGCGCCGCGTCGCTCGAAGCGATTATAGGCGGCAAACATGAACCGAAGGTAATGCCCGGAGCACCGAAAGCCATGGTTGACCAGCGATTAAATCGCCCGTGCCATCACAGTATCGAGAGCATACGAGCTTCCCGGCATCTGCGCGTTTGCGTTCTCGCGTCAGGCGCGATGCGGTTAGGGCGACCGGCGCGCCCTCTTGACTTCCGTCTCCGCTTCGCGCATTTTGCCCGCCGTCGTGGTGATTTGAAGCCGACCGGCTTGCGGCCACGTTAAAACAACCGCTAAAAGGTCGGAGGCTCGTCGAAGCCCTGACCCCTTGCGGTTCAGGGCTTTTTGTTGTCCGCGCGTCCCGAAAGACGCGCGAGGGAAGGAAACACACGATGGCTTTGATTGCCCCCGAACATTCGCCGAGCTGGCGCCCGCGGACGGTGCTGACCCATAGCGGCCAGCTGCGCTCGCAATTCGAAGAGACCTGCGAGGCGCTCTACATGACCTCGGGCTATGTCTATGGCACGGCCGAGGAGGCGGAGGAGGCGTTCAAGGCCGACGGCATCCGCTACGTCTATTCGCGCTACGCCAATCCGACGATCACCATGTTCGAGGAACGCCTGCGCCTCCTGGAAGGCGCCGAGGCCTGCCGCGCCACCGCCTCGGGCATGGCGGCGGTCTTCGCGTCCCTCGCCTGTTTCCTGAAAGCCCGCGACAAGGTGGTCGCCTCGCGCGCGCTCTTCGGCTCCTGTCTCTTCATCCTCCAAAATATCCTGCCGAAATACGGCGTTGAATGCGTGCTCGTTGACGGGCGCGATCTCAATCAGTGGCGCAGCGCCATGAAAGGCGGCGTTGCCGCCAGTTTCTGCGAAAGCCCTTCCAATCCCGGCCTCGAACTGGTCGATCTGAAGGCGGTCGCCGATCTCACCCATGCGGCCGGCGGCGTCTTCATCATCGACAATGTGTTCGCCTCGCCCTTGCTGCAGCGGCCCTTGACCTTGGGCGCCGACATCGTCGTCTATTCCGCGACCAAGCATATCGACGGGCAGGGCCGGAGCCTCGGCGGCGCGGTGCTGGGCTCGAAGACATTCATCGGCGAGCAATTGGCGCCGTTCCTCCGGCATACCGGCCCCGCGCTTTCGCCCTTCAATGCGTGGCTTCTGGTCAAGGGGCTCGAGACCATGGATCTGCGCGTGACGCAGCAATGCGCGAGCGCGCTCGGCATCGCGCAATTCCTCGAACGCCACAAGCAGGTTGCCGGCGTGCGCTATCCCGGGCTCGAGAGCCATCCGCAATACGCCTTGGCGAAGAAGCAGATGAGCGGCGCCGGCACCATCGTCGTCTTCGAGGTAGGCCGTAACAAGGCCGAGACCTTCCGGTTCCTGAACGGGTTGAAGCTCGCGCGCATCTCGAACAATCTGGGCGACAGCAAGAGCCTCGTCACACATCCGGCGACCACGACGCATCAGCGCCTCAAACCCGAAGAGCGCCAGGCGGTCGGCATCTCCGACGCGCTGGTGAGGCTCTCGGTCGGACTCGAAGACCCGCAAGACCTGATCGAGGATCTCGATCAGGCGCTGGCGAAGATCTGACGCGTAAGCACGGGAGCCGCTCTTCGGCGAAAAGCGGAGGTTGCCGGGTCGAGGACCCGGGCAGCTGCCGAAGGGCGACGCTTTTCTTGACATGCATCGCGCGGTTTCTTCCAATGACGAGACATGTCCTCGCGAAAGAGGGAATCTCACCATGCCGAATCCAGGAAGTGCCAGCGAGACAGCGATCAAGCAACAAATCATGGATCGCGTCCGGGCGCTCGTCCCCGGCTTCCGGCGGCGCGCCGAGGCGGCGGCGGAGGCCCGCCAGCTTCCCGCTGAATTGGCGCGGGAACTTCTGGCCGCCGGCATCGCGCGGATCTTGATCCCGCCTCGGTTCGGCGGCTACGGGCTCGGTTTCGATGCCTGGTTCGACGTGGTGAGCGAGATCAGCAAGGCCGACGCGTCCCATGGATGGTGCGCGAGCCTCATGATTCACCATCCCCATTGCATAGGCCAGTTTCCCGAGGAGGCGCAGAAGGCGGTGTGGGCCGACGGGCCCGATGTCGCCATCGCCGCGTCTTTCGTGCCCGCCGCCCAGGTCACGCCGGTCGATGGCGGCTACCGGGTCTCGGGCCAATCGCCCTTCGCCAGCGGCGTCGGGCACAGCAAATGGGTCTTTATCGGCGGGATGGCCGAGATCGACGGCAAGCCGGAATGGACGTTCTTTCTCATCCCGGCCAGCGAGTACAAGGTCGTCGACACTTGGTTCACGGCCGGCATGTGCGGAACCGGCAGCAACACCATCGTCACGGAGAATGTTTTCGTGCCGAAGAGCCGGACCCTTCCGCTCTCGAAACTCATCGAGGGCAAAGGGCCGGGCGGCGCGATCCATGAGAGCCGCATCTTCCGCACGCCATTCATCTCTTACGCCCCGCTGACTTTTGCACTGCCCATGGTGGGAGCCGCGCAGGGCGCTTATGCGGATTTCCAGGAATGGACGAAACATCGCAAAGGGCCGGGCGGAGTCGCGGTCGCGGAGCGCGCGAGCATCCAGGTGCAATTGGCGCGAGCGGCGGCCGATCTCGACGCCGCGGAATTGCTGTTGCGCCGCGTCGCGGCGGTGTCGGAGGCGGCGATACCGCCCTCGCTCGCGTCGAGGGCGCGTGCCATGCGCGATTGCGCGCGCGCGGCGGAATTGACCGTGGCGGCCATCGACGCACTCATTTCGATGAGCGGAACAGCGGGATTTGGCGCGTCAAATCCGATCCAAAGGGCGTGGCGCGACATCCGCTTCTCGGCCATGCATATCAGCCTGAACGCGGAGAATGCCTATTCGCATTTTGGCCGGATGGAGCTGGGATTGCCGCAGGACCCGCAGCTGCCGTATTTCTGATCGCGTCGCGAGGCCCGGGGCGGGCTCAGGCGCAAATCCGGCGCGCCGGTGGGCGGCCGAATCATCATTTCCGCCGAGGCGTCTTCTTTCGGCCGGCCCGCTCGCCTTCCTTGCGCGCGATAAAGAGCCTGCCCGCTTGATGGGCCGCAGCGCGGCTAAGATAGTTGCCGCGCTCGAAGCGTTGTCCTTCGAAGGTCACCGAAAGTTGGAATTTTTGCGGACCGACCTCGCGGATGTCGATCGTCGCTTCTGTCGGCTGCGCCATGGATCATTCCACAAATTTGCGAAGAGGGGACTTTAGCCGCCTTTCTCTGGTGTTGTTGCCATGGATGTCGCCGCCAAAGCCGGTCACGCGGACCCGCTGTTAAATCCGCCATCGCCCTGACGGCGGGCATAGGGGCGGGCCCGCCCATCGACACGGAGGCCAGACATTGCTTGGGTCGGACCGTTCAACGTAGGATAACATTTGGTTTTCATGGAATGCGGAGTTCAGATGTCGCCGGAAATCATCGCCGAGCTCGCGCCGACGGGCGTTTTGCGCGCCGGCATCAATCTGTCGAACTTCCTGCTGGTGACGGGGAAAAGCCCGGCTGGCGATCCCGTCGGCGTCTCCCCCGACATGGCCCAGGAAATCGCGCGGCGCCTGGACGTGCCGGTGAAGTATGTGACCTTCAAGTCGCCCGGCGAGCTTGCCGATCAGGCAGGCCGCGGCGTATGGGATGTCGGGCTGATCGGCGCGGAGCCGCAGCGCGCCGAGACGATCGCGTTCACCGCCGCTTATGCGGAAATCGAAGCGACCTATTTGGTGCCGGCCGGTTCGCGCTTGAAAACCATCGCGGATGTCGACGCGGCCGGTATCCGGATCGCCGTCACGGGCCGCAGCGCCTATGGCCTCTGGCTGGATCGCAACATCAAGCACGCCGAATTGGTTCGCTCGGAGACGATCGACAGCGCATACGAGCAGTTCGTTCGCGAGAAGCTGGAGGCGCTCGCCGGCCTCAAGCCGCGGCTCCTTTCGGACCTTGAAACGCTGCCCGGCGCGCGGATTCTCGACGGCCGGTTCAGTTCGGTCCAGCAGGCGATCGGAACGGCAAAGCGAAACACGGCGGGCGCCGCGTTTTTGCGCGACTTCGTCGAGGAGGCAAAGGCCTCCGGGCTGGTCGCGCGCTTCATCGCACGGCACCAGGTCCGTGGGCTCTCCGTGGCGCCCGCGGCCTGACCCCAAGGTCATTGATCGGGAAAGACCATGAAACACTGTAATGCGGACGTCGATGCGCGGGTCGCGGAGCTCGTGCAATCCGGAAAAATCCGTGTGGCTCTGTTCCTTCCGCAATATGTGACGGACGAGGCGAGCGGTCAGTTGCGGGGGCTTGGAACCGGATACGCCGCGACGCAGATCACCCCCCTGCTGGCGGCCCGTCTCGGCATCGCGATGGAGATGGCGGGCTATCCGACGCCGGCAAGCGTCGTCGAGGGCCTGAAGGCGGGCGCGTGCGACGTGGCGTTTCTGGGAATCGAGCCGTCGCGGGTCAGGGAACTGGACTTCTCGCCGGCCATTTTCGAGTTCGACTACACCTTTCTGGTTCCCGCCGGCTCGACAATTCGCAAAGCGGCCGACGCCGACAGACCGGAGATCGAGATTGCCGTCGTCGAGGGTCACGCCTCGGCGTTGGCTCTGAGAAAGACACTGCGGCACGCCCGAACCGTCAGCGCGGCAATGCCTGATGCGGCGTTCGACAATCTCCGCGCCGGCAAGGCACACGCGCTGGCCTGTCCGCGCGATGTGCTTCTCGATTATTCGGCGAAGCTCCCGGGTTCTCGCGTGCTGGACGACGCTTACGGCGTCAATCGCGTAGGGATCGCGACTCGGAAAGGCGACGCCGGTTGGCTCGCCTGCATCAGCGAATTCGTCGAGGAGATCAAGGCGTCGGGCTTCGTCCAGCGCGTCGTCGAAAGCGACCAGCTACGCGGGTTCCGTGTGGCGCGAGGGTGATGCGAATTGATGGAAGCGATGGGTTTCTCGAAGGGGTTCGCGGGCAAACCCGCGACCGGCTAAGCTGAGGGACAAGGGTCGCCAAGAACAGCGTTCACGCGCGATTTTCCTTGGATGATCGCGATCGAGGGGGAGGAACCATGCCCGATTCAACATCTGTCATCGCAGCGGCGCCCCGCGCCGCCCCACCGAGCGCGGCCGAGGCGGCGGAGCGCTTGGCATTGAAGCGCCGCTTCCCGACATCGGCGGATCTGCGGGCCTATGCAAAGAAAAGGCTGCCGCATTTCGCCTATGAGTACGGCGATGGCGGCGCGGGCGGATCGGATACTGGCATCGCGCGCAACAATAGCGCTTTCGACGCGATCGAGATGATTCCCCGGTATGGCAGAGTGGTTTCGCCCCCGCCGGCTACTTGCGAATTGTTCGGCCGATACTACGCCGCGCCCATCGGCGTCGCCCCGGTGGGCGGACCCGGTACGGTCTATCCGGGAGCGGAAACCTATTTCGCCAAGGCCTGCCAGGCGGCTTGTGTGCCCTATACGCTCGGCCTTTTGTCCGGCATCAGCGTCGAAGAGGCGGCCAAGCTGGCGCCCGACGTCTTGTGGTTCCAGCTCTATCGCTTTGCGCGCAACGAGCATGCCATCGGATTCGACCTCGTGAAACGCGCCGACGCGGCCGGGGTTCACGTCCTGATGCTGACGATCGACACGCCGATCCGCACGACGCGGCCGCGCGAGGTCAAAAGCGGCATCGTCACGCCTTTCCGCCTGACCAACCGGATGAAGCTCGACGCCCTGTCCTCGCCGCATTGGACGCGCGCGCTGATGCGCAACGGCATTCCGAAATTCGTCAATCTGCGCCCCTATATGGGGTCGGATACCGGCATTCAGGCGAGCACCGCCTTCATTCAGCGCGAAAGCGGCGGGGCATTCACCTGGGACGAGGTCGCGCGCTATCGCGACAAGTGGAAGAAACCCTTGGTCGTGAAGGGCGTTCTCCACCCCGAGGATGCGGAGAAAGCGGTCTCGCTCGGCCTCGACGGCATCGTGGTCAGCAATCACGGCGGCCGGCAGATCGACGCGCTTCCGGCACCTATCGATACATTGCCGGCCATCGCATCGGCGGTCGGCAAGAGAGCGACCATCCTCTATGACAGCGGCGTTCGGACGGGTGTCGACATTGCGCGGGCGATCGCACTCGGGGCCGATGCGGCCTTGGCGGGCAAGCCGTTCCTCTGGAGCCTCGGCGCTTTGGGCGAGAAGGGTCCCGCGCATTTGATCAGCATCTTCATCGACGATCTGCGCGCGACCCTCGGCCAGCTCGGTTGTCCGACGGTGAGCGATCTGCGCAAGGTGGCGGTTCGCCATCCCGGCGCCTATCGCGCGGAGGACTTTATCGTCCGCGGCTGACCTCAGCGTCGCCCTAGGCGACCGTTCTTGCCGCGAGGCGCTTTGTCTTTGCCTCGGCGATCACGGGCTCGAGGTTGAAGACGCGCTTGGCATTGCCGCCCAAGATGTTGCGCTTGGCAGTCTCGCTCAGGAAGGGCAGGTCGTAGATCGTGCTCGGCAGGTCCATGTCCCAGTGCGGATAGTCGGACGCATACATGAGCTGCGTCTCGGCGTTGATCATCTTGAAGGTGAGTTCCAACGCCTCGCGGTTGTGCACCATCTCCATAGGCTGCGTTGAAAAATACATCTCGCGCATGTAGTCGCTCGGCCGCTTCTTCAAGAGCGGCACCTCGGAACTCCGCATCATCCACTCATTGTCGAGGCGCTGCATCAGGAAGGGGATCCAGGCGAGGCCGGCCTCGATCCAGATGGTTTTGAGCTTCGGGAAACGCTCGGGTAGGCCGTTCACCAGCCAATTGGTGCAATGGAGGATGTTGAACCAAGAAAAGCCCAGCGCATGCGCCGCCATGAACCGGTTGCAAAGGTTGAGGCTCGCGTCGTTGGCCCCGCCAAACTGGCTGTGGAAGGAGAGCGGCATGCCGCGCTCCTCGATCGCGGCGTAGGTCTTCATATAGGCGTTGTCGTAAAGCTGCTTGTGGCGCGCCGTGCAGACGGTGAAGCCGATGACGCCCTTCTTGTCGCCGAAATCCTGCACGACTTTGTATGCCGCCTGGGGGTCGTTCATCGGCAGATAGAGCGCCGAGCGGATGCGCGGCTCGGCGGCGAGCACCTCCTCGCACAGCCAGCGATTGTAGGCGCGCGCCAAGGCCACCTCGACCTCGACCCGCGGCGTGAAGCCCAGGCCCAGCATTGGCGTCGGGAAGATGCATAGAACGTCGATCCCGATGGCGTCCATCCAGCGCTTGGTCATCACGATGTCGCGGTTGACGCCGGCCGGCGTCTTCTCCTTGCGGCGGCCGGGATAGCGCGTGACGCGGCCGGCCAAGGGCTGGTAATTACCCCCGCCGGTGATCCCGGCGCCGCCGAAGCCCTGATACTTCGCCTGGTCGCGCATCACCGGGTCTTCGATATATTCGCAGATCGCCTTGAAGGATTCGGTCTCGTAATGATGGCCGTCAATATCGGCGATGAAGAAATCCTCATAGCGCCGCTGAATCGCCTGCTGCTTCGCATGTTCGAGCAGCGTCGTCGTGTCGAACTCCTCGACCGAGAGATCGCGGAAATTGGTGCTGTCCATAAAGCATTCCTCCTGGCCGGGCCGACTATCGCAACCATACGCCCATCGCGACCACGCACGCAAATGCCTGGCGAGGCGGGCGGGTCAGAGGATGAGACCCCGTTCCCGGGAAGCAGCTTGCCGCGAAACTATGGCGGCTGAGACGCAAGCGGGTGGCCGAAGGCGCGTTTGCGCTTCCGCCCGTCCCAGCTTTTCGCTCCGTCTTTTTCGACTTAGGCGCTGGGCGATGACACGATCACTCGCGATACCTTATCCCGGCGGAAGGAATTTCTCCGTATAGAACTTCGACATATCCGGCGCTGTCGCCAATGTCTTCATCTCGACGTAAGAGCGCGTAAGCGTGGCGAGACCTTTCGGATCGAAACGACCGGTTCGCGACATCTTGGTCACGACGAGATCGTAGGCTGCCGCGACGATGGCAGGGTCGAACTTCATGATCGGGGTGGCGATGCGTACCGTCAGATCCTTGTCGCTCCGCATCAGCGCGACCGCTTCGAACCAGCCGGCACAGAAGGCGCTGACGGCGTCGGACCGTTCGGTCATGACTTTGGTCGAAGCATAGTTCGCATGCATGACGAAGTCGGTTATGTAGGTCGAACACGGCACCAACACGCGCGCGATCTTTTGCGGCTCGAGAAAGAGGCCGATGGCGACGTCGGAGACGATGGCTTCGACTTGGCCCATGCGGATGGCCGCGATCGAGGCCTGGGTCCCGCCCAGACCGACCGTCTTGACGTCGCTCATCGGCCAGCCCTTTTGCCGCGCGAGCTCGAACAGCACCCACTCGGTGACCGATCCCGCCGACGCGACGCCGGTCACCTTGCCGCGCATATCGTCGGGACTCTTTATCGGTGAATCGTAGGGCACGATGATCGCGATATCGGCCGGCGGTCCGAGCGTTTGCGCGATGCAGAGCGAAGGCTCGCCCTTGCCGATATCGGACATGGTCGCGCCCGAGCCCAAGGCTATATCGATATTGCCTCCGATCATCGCCTGATGCATTCGGGCCGAACCATTGAAGGCGACGACTTCGAGATCGAGTCCCCGCTTCTGGTATAAATTGCCGGCAAGACCGACATCCACGGGCGTGTAGGCGAGCAATGTGGAAATCGACTTGCCGACAACCAGCTTTCTGGTTGCGGCACGCGTGAGCCGCGGCATCGCGATAGCGGATGCGGCGGAGGCCGCGAGGCCTTTCAGAACCGGCCGGCGTTCCAGGCGCCTGTCGAGCATGGGCGAATCTCCCTACGGTAACATTTCTGCGCGGCAAAACTCTATGCGTGGCAATATTCAGGTTCAAGCGCTGTCGCGCCTTGCCTCCCGCATGTGGTGGGTGCGAAGATGCCGGCGGCAAAACGAGAAGCGACGTCGAGAGGCGGGCAGAGCGCATGAGCGGCGATCCGATTACCGGTGCGGTCATTCTTGACCGAATTGCAGCGAGCGGCGTCGAATTCGTTGTCTCCGTGCCCGACATTACGACGAGCGCCAGCCTGCTTTGGCCATTGGTTGGGGACACGCGGTTTCGACTCATCCGTGTCTGCAAGGAAGACGAAGGCGTTTCAATTTGCGCCGCGCTGTCGGTCTGCGACAAGCGTGCCTTGCTGTTGATCCAATACACTGGCCTCCTCGACTCGATCAACGCGTTGCGTTCGGCTGGCTGCGAATACAGAATGCCGGTCTGCGTCATGGCCGGCTTGCTCGCAAAGGAGCCCGGCGTTCCGCCGACCAAATCCAAAAGCCTCGGCCTACGCATCGTGGAGCCGATCCTCGATGCGATGGATATCCCTCACGCGCTGCTCGAGGATTCGGGCGACGAACGGCACATCCGGCCCGCGATCGATGCGGCCTATGCGAATTCCTATCCGACGGCGTTGCTGATCGGGAGGCAGATGTGACACCGATGATGCGACGCGATCTTTGCGTCAAGATCCTTGCCCGCCACGTGCGCGACGAGATCATCGTGCCGGTTTACCAAGCGGCTCAGGAATGGCACGGCATCAGCCCCGATCACGCCCTGACCTATTATTCGATCGGGGCCATGGGCCAGGCGTCATCATGTGCGCTCGGTCTTGCGCTGGCCCGACCGGACAAGCGCGTGGTCGTCCTCGACGGCGATGGCAGCCTTCTGATGAACCTCGGCACGCTGGTGACGATCGCCAGTCAGAAACCCGCCAATCTTTTGCATTTCGTGTGCGAGAACGGCATGTATGAGGCCAATGGCGGGCATCCGATTCCTGGGTGGGACACAGTCGATTTCGCCGCCATGGCGCTCGCTGCCGGGTATGCGCGCACGGATACGATCGCGACGCTTGAGGATTTCGAGGCGAAGATCCCGGGCCTTCTGAAAGAGCCCGGTCCCGTCTTCGTCGTGTTGAAGCTCGCCGCCGGGCCACCGCCGTCGCAGGATTATGCCTTCATCCATGGAGCGGCGACCCGCGCGAGCTTTAAGGCTGCCCTGCGGCGAAGCCAACCGTCGACGGCAAGTCAATAGGCGGGGCAGATCCCAGCGGAGGCGAATCGCAAGCGAGGATCTCGGCGCTCCCGATTGCACATCTCGGAGTTCCCGCGACCGCCGATTTGAGTGCGCAACTCCCAAGAAAGCGGTGCCAGCGCGACTCTCGACGTGGATGACCGCTTTCACCGGCGTGACGGCCATGGAGCGGGTTTAGTCCAAGCGGTCTTCGCTGTCGCGCGAACGGACCGGGCGCGACCTAAGACGCGAAGCGCGGCAGGAGTTTGAGCGCGTTGCCGCGCTCGATCGCGGCGAACTCGGCGTCGGTGAATTCGCAAGCGCGCAGCCCCTTGGCGTGGCCGAGCGTGCCGATGCCGTAAGGGTAGTCGGTGCCGAAGACGATCTGTGTCGTCGGGACCACCCGCTTCAAGCAGCTCATGGGCGCGGGATGGGCGACCTGCGCGATGTCGTAATGGAAGCGCTTCAACTCGTGGAGCGCGCCGTGGGGCAGAAGCTCGGGATGCTCCATGCGCTTTTCCTGGGTGATGAAGCGCTCGATGAGATAAGGCATGGTTCCGCCGCCATGGCAGAAGATCCAGCGTATGTTGCGATGGCGCGTGGCCGCGCCGGAAAAGACCAGGCTGCCGATCGTGCGCGTCGTGTCGGTGCCGTACTCGATCGTCGCGTCATTGTATTCGGGCTGCAGCCCGGAGCAGCAATAGACCGAGGTCGGATGGACGAAGACCACCGCCTTGCGCCGGTCGAGCTCGGCGAGGATCGGCCCGAAATCCGCATGCCCCAGCCATTTTGCGCGATAATTGGTATAAAGTCCGATGCCGTCGGCCTTGAGCGTGTCGAGCGCGTAGGCGATCTCAGCGAGCGCGCCATCGATGTCGGGCAAGGACAGCGCGGCGAAAAGCCCGAAGCGCCCCTTATGATCGCTGGCGAGCCTCGCCCCCGCCTCGTTGCAGGCGCGCGCCAATTTTCGCGCCTTCGCGTCGTCGCCCAGATGAATGCCGGGTGTCGTGATCGACAGCACCGCGCTTTGGGCGCCGCCCTTGTCCATGTCCTCGAGCGAGCGCGCCGCGCTCCAATGGCGCAACGGTCCTTGAAAGCCCGGTGGCGGGCAGGCATCGCCCGCGGCGATCAGCGCGTCCTTATAGGCGTCGGGCACGAAATGATGATGAACGTCGATGATAGGCATGGGATCTATTTTGCTTTCCTTCGTAGGATGGAACCGCGCCGGAATCGCGCGGTTCCGGTGCTGCGCCGGATCACGTCCCGTATTTCGGCAAGAGGCGAACCGCATTGTCGCGGTTGATCGCTTTCGTGTCGGCTGCGCTGAAGCCGCAGCCGGCGAGGCCCTCGACATGCTCGATCGAGAGCCGGAACGGATAATCTGTGCCGAACATGATCTGCGAGACCGGCACGATCGTCCGCAAGCTTCCCAGGGCCGAGGGGTTCGAGGCTTGCGCGGTGTCGTAATAGAAGCGCTGCAATTCGTGCATCAGACCCTTGGGGAGCTTTGCGGCGTAGGCGGGCGCCTTGGCGAGGTTGACCAGGCGCTCGATCAGGAACGGCATCGTCCCGCCCGCGTGCGAGAAGATCCATCTGATGTTGGGATAGCGCGCCGCGCTGCCCGTGAAGAGAAGGCTCGTAATCGTGCGCGTCGTGTCGGTGCCGTATTCGATGATCGATTCGTTGATCTCGGGGATCAGGCCCTGGCAGCAGGGCGCGCAGACCGGATGGGTGTAGACCACCGCCTTGCGTCGGTTCAATTCCTCGAAGAGAGGCGCGAAATCGACATGGCCTAGCCATTTCGTGCCGTAGCTCGTGTAAAGGCCGATGCCGTCCGCCTTGAGCGTATCGAGTGCGTATTCGATCTCGGCGAGCGAGCCCTCGACATCCGGCCAGGGCAGGGCGGCGAAAAGTCCGAAGCGTCCCGGATAGTTGCGCGCCATCTCCACCGCGTAATCGTTGCAGATGCGCGTCAGCCGCCGCGCTTCTTCGGCATCGCCGAAGTGAAGACCGGGCAGCGTGATTGACACCAGCGAGGTCGCGACCCCGGCCTTGTCCATGTCCTCGATCGAGCCTTGCACGGTCCAGGCCTCCATGCAGGGCTGAAACCGGCGCTTGGGCTGCACCGCGGCCTTGTAGGCGGGCGGCACGAAATGATGATGAACGTCGATGATATGGGGCGTCGGCGCCATAAATTCCTCCCTCGAAAACCTGCGGTCCCCACCATACCGGCGCATACGGAGCCGGACAACCGCATGACAGCCGCCATTGCGGCGTGGCCCGACGCCCCCGCACTGGCGCGATTAACGGCCGGTTAACCAACTCGGTCGAGACTCGGTTGCAAATGCGGCCATCAGCTCTCGCGCGTCGTGTCGACGGCGTCCCTGCGATCCGATCGACCAGCCGGCTCCTCGCTGCGACCGGCGTGGGCGGGGTGTTGTTGATGCTGCTCGCGGCGGGTTTCGCCGTATGGACGCTATACCGGACGACGCTCGACAACGCGCACACCACGCTGGGCAATGTTTCGCTCATTCTGGCCGAGGAAACCGCGCGCTCCTTTCAGACGGTCGATGTCATGCTGGCGACAATTCAGCAGTACATCGTCGATCTGAAAATCGCGACGCCCGAAGCGTTTCGCGCAGGGTTGGGTGGCCAAGAGACGCACGCTCATCTTCGGCTGCTGGCAAGCAACCTGCCGCAGATCGAGGCGATTGGCCTCAACGACGCAGGCGGCAAGCTGGTCAATTCATCCCTTGTCTGCCCGGTCTCGTCCCTCGACAATTCGCACAGCGATCACATCCTGCGTCCCCGCAGCCCCGCGGATACGGCTCTCATCATCGGCCGCCCGGTGCAGAGCGCGAGCGCCGGCGTTTGGACGCTCTCGGTCGCGCGCGCGTTGCGGGCTGCCGACGGGGCCTATCTCGGCACCGTGACGGTGGCGATCAGGCTCAGCTATTTCGAGGATTTCTACCGCTCGATTGCCTTGGGCCCGAACAGCGAGATCGTCGTATTGCGCGACGATGGCGCGGTGCTCGCGCTCCATCCCGAATCCGGCTCCGAGATCGGCGCGCTGTCCCTTGCCAAGGCGTCGCTCGTGCGCAAGGTCATGAGCGGCGCACAAGCGGCCTCGGGGTTCGCCCCGGGATATATCGGCGCCGGGGCGCGCCTCGCCGCCGTTCGCGCCGTGCCCGGATTTCCGCTCATCATCTCGGTTTCCGAGAGCGTCGAGTCCGTCTTTGCGGATTGGCGCCACAACACCCTCGTCATCGCCGTGGGCACGTTCGCCGCAATCCTCGGCTGTGGGATTCTGTTCGGTGCGCTGGCGCGCCAGGAGATGCGCCGCAGCGAGATGGCGCAGCGGCTCAGCGAGAAAGACGCCAAACTGGCGGCGGCGAAGGATGCGGCCGAAGCCGCCAACCGCGCTAAGTCGGATTTTCTTGCCATAATGAGCCACGAGATTCGCACACCGATGAACGGGATCATCGGCATGAGTCATTTGCTGCGCGGAACCTCCTTGAGCGGCGAGCAGCAGGAATACGCCGATTCCATCGCCGATTGTGCGGAATCGCTGTTGTTCCTCGTCAATGACATTCTCGACATTTCGAAGCTTGAATCCGGCGGGATGACGCTCGAAGCCGTGGCATTCGATTTGGGCGCGCTCGTCGAGTCCGTGGTGCCGATCCTCAAGCCGCGCGCCCGCGAAAAGGGCATCGCATTCAACACGCGGATTCACGGCGGCGTCGACGGGTTCTTCGTCGGCGACCCGACGCGGCTGCGCCAAATTCTGCTCAATCTTGCCGGCAACGCCGTCAAATTCACCGCCACGGGCAGCGTGCGGATCGAAGTCTCGGCGACACGGCGAAGCGCCGGAAGCGAGACCTTGCGTTTCGATGTGATCGACACCGGCATCGGGATCTCGCCCGCGACTCAGCAGAACCTCTTTCAGCAATTCGTCCAGGCCGACGGCTCGATCGCGCGCAAATTCGGCGGCTCGGGGCTCGGCCTCGCGATCTCGAAGCAGTTCGTCGAGCTGATGGGTGGCACGATCGGGGTCACCAGCAAAGAGGGCGTCGGCAGCCACTTCTGGTTCGAAGTCGCTTTGTCCCCTGCCACCTCGGCGGTGAACCCGGTCGAGATCGCCGGCGCGGCTTTGCCGGTCGCGCCGCGGCGGAGCCTGCGCGTGCTTCTTGCCGAAGACAACGCCGTCAATCAACAGGTCGCCCGCGCCATCTTGACGAAGGCGGGCCATCGCGTCGATCTGGCTCATAACGGCTACCAGGCCGTGGAGGCGGTGCGGTCGGCGCGCTATGATCTCGTACTGATGGATATCGAAATGCCCGATCTGGGTGGTCTCGAGGCGACGAGGAAGATCCGTGCGCTGCCGTCGCCTCAAGGCGAGGTTCCGGTCATCGCGGTGACGGCGCACGCGCTAGCCGGCGCGCGCGAGCAATATCTTGCCGCCGGGATGACCGATTATGTTTCAAAGCCTTTCAATCCACCCGACCTACTCGCGATGCTCGACCGGATAGGCCGAAAATCGGATGTCGCGGCAGAGTCGATGCCGGCGCCCGCCGACGCTCCAACCGTAAACGCGCCCGCACCGATCTTCGATCCGGCGCGGCTCGACGAGCTTCGCCGGGTGCTCGACGACGGAAAGTTCGCGGGCATGGTCGTCGCGTTCGCCGAGGGGCTCGAATCGCGGGTCGAGCATTTGTCGACGATGCTCCAGGGCTCGGCCTGGGCGGCTGCGGCGCAGGAAGCGCACGACATCGTCAGCGTCGCCGGAAATGTCGGCGCCGCGCGGCTTTCACACTTGGCGCGCGCGATCGAGAGTTCCTGTCGCGCCGAAAACGACGCGGAATGCCGGGCCTTGACTGCGCTTTTCGCCGGCGAGGCGGCGGCCGCGTTGAAGGCGCTCAAGACCTATCAAGCCGCGGCCTGATATCGGCGGCCTGATATCGATTGCGCCTTGTGCCCGGCCCGGCCGCCGCGGGGACCTGGTTAGAGCCAGCGCCACTGGCCGATGACGCGGCCCTGGATGTAGGCCTCGGCAAGGGTGCGCTCATAGGCCTCGTATTTCGGATTGTCGGAACTGATGCGCACGCGGATCGGGTCGCTATGCGCGAGCGCCTGCACGCGCTTGACGACGAGGCCGAGCCCGTCCCAGACGACGAAGATCCCGGGCGGGCTCGGCGTGCAGTCGCCGGTGTCGATCAGTACGCGCTGGCCGGGCTGCAGGGTCGGCTCCATGCTGTCGCCCATCACCGTGATGATGCGTAGATCGGTCGCGGGCGCCGTCGAATAAAACCGCACCACTTCGGCCGGCACGCGCCAAGCGCCGACCACTTTCTCGTTGTCGCCGGTGAGCCCGTCGCCGGCCGAGGCGCGGACATCGAGCTCTTCGATCTTGAGCGTGCCGTCCGCCGTCTCGGCGGGCTTCACGCCGAGGCTGCGCGCGCCCGAGCCGTCGACCCCGGCCAAGGCGTAAACTTCGGCAGGATCGATGCCCTTGGCGCCGAAAATCGGCACAAGCCTTTGCGTCAGCTCCAAGGGCAGCAGCGCCTTGCGGAAGCGATCCTCGTAATGCTGGTAGCTCGAGCCATGCTCCATGCCGAGCGCATGCGCGACCTCGCGGATGGAGAGGCCGGCGCGCTGGCGCAACTGCTTCAGACGGCGAGAAACGGTGGCGGGTTCAGCCATGCATAAAATATACACGCATCCGCCATACATATCTATACGTTTTTTGCTTGAAATATGAACGTAAAAAACGTATATGAAATACGGTTCATACGTTCATTCGAGGGAGAACCGGCTCGTGCATCCGCAATCGCGCCCTGGTCGAACGCTGCTCGTCGCAGAGAACATATCAGAAACAGATTCCGTTTCGAAAGAATCGGAAGAGAAGCTCGAGGCGCGCCGCTGTGCCTATATCGCCGCCGGGCATTGGCAGGCCGGCGCACCGCCTTTCTGCGGCGAGAGGGCGCGGCACGGTTCCTCCTATTGCGCGCTTCATGCACCGCTCTGCGGCGTTGATCCGGCAAGCCGCGAAGGCGCGCGGATAGCGGCCGAGCAGGCGGATGCCGTCGCCGAGATGCCGCCCGAGGCCTGGCCGCATCTGGCGTCCTGCGCCGTGCCCGAGCCGCTTGAAGAAGAGGACCCGCTCGAAGCTTGGGATCTGCCGTTCAACTTCGGCAATGACGCGGAGGAGGGATGAGTCGGCATCGGGGGAAATCGCAAAGGCCCGGCGACGAGGTGCGACCGACGCCGGAGCGATTCACGCAGGGGTTGGTCGAGCGCGTGCCGCAGGCGATCGCGGACGAGGTGGGCAGACCGGCGCGTCCCTATCGCGCGCCCGATACGCTCTCCGTCATGCTGCGCAAGAGCACGATCACGAGTGCAATGTATCAGGCCGGCGAAGATTTTCACGCGCTGTTCGTGACCGCCGCGCTCAACCCGCTGCGCGCGGCGGATCTCTTGCGGCTGCCCGACGGCGCGCGCGAAATGCCGATGAGCTTGCGTCAAGCGGAGGCACGCAAATCGGTGTGGCGAGCGCTGAAAACGCTCGGCGGCATGTCGGCGCCAGCCGGCTCCTGCGTCTGGCATGTGGTCGGCTGCGAGTGGACGCTCAAGAATTGGGCGCAGCGGGAAGGCTGGAACGGCCGCTCGCTGAGCCAAGAGGCGGCGTCGGGAATTCTGATCGGCTCGCTCGGCGTGCTGCAGGCGCATTTCGGACTGTGAACGTTGCGGTCCCGCGGCCGATTTGCCACGGCTGCGCGTGCCGAGGGCGGTCATCACACCGTGTGATATCGACGAAAGATCGCAGCGCATTTGTCAACGCGTGCCGCGCTCGGTAATGTGACCGCATGACGGCCGGAGAAAATGTGCGTTCGGCGGGGAGCATCGACTATCGATTCATTCGGCGTCCCGCCGCGCTCGATCCCGACGTTGCAGCCGCCGAGGGCTGCACGCTCGATTTCCTAAGGCTGAAGACGCTCGACGGCGAGACGCTCGAAGCGGCGCTGTGGCGGCCGGCGGGGCCGCCGGCGGAAACGCCGCTCGTGATCGCGATCCATGGCAGTGGCTCGAATTTCGGCAAGCTTCCGACGCGCGCCTTGGGCAAGGGGCTCGCCGCGCGAGGTTATGCCGTCCTCGGCAGCAATACGCGCCAACACGATGACGGCGTGTGCAAAGAGAATTTCTACGCCATACGTTGCGATCTCGAGGCGGCGGTCTACACGGCGCGCGCGCTCGGCCATCGCAGGATCGTGCTGCTGGGGCACAGCCTCGGCTACATTCAAGCCTTGTACTATGCGGCGACGAGCTGGGCGCCCGACATCGAGGCGATCGTGCTTTGTGGCATGTTCGCCAATCTCGCCTGGAAATCGCGTCATGTGCTGACCCAGAACGAAGACGAATTCCGCGCCCTGACCGAAGCGGCGATGAAGGCCGTGGCCGAGCACCGGCCCGCCGAGATTCTTCCGGTCGCGATGGGTTGGATGGGCATGGCGCGCGTTCCCGCCAACGCGCAGCACGTCCTGACCTATCGCGTCGAGGAGACCAGCGCCTCGGACGGGACGTTCTGGATCCGCCGCACGCCCTATCCGATCCTCATGGTTCGCGACGAGGCCGACGGCATTATCCTCGATTTCGAGCCCTACATGCTTTTGAGCGCCGCCACGGCCGAAGGCTCGCTCGTTCAAGGCATCGACTATGTGAAGCTCGCCAATCCGCGCGCGCCGGCCCCCGAAAACCACGTCTTCACGCATACGAGAAACGAACTCGTCGAAACGGTGGCCGGCTGGTTGCGCCAGCGCGGCATCGCATGAGCCTGCGTCCTCTCCTCGCGCCCATCCTCGCATAAGGAAGATTCGATGAAGACTAAGATGCATTGTTGCGTTGTCTTTGCGCTCCTCGCGCTGGCGACACCCGCGGCCCGCGCTGCCGACAAGGTGCGCGTCGGCATCTTTCCCCTGGCGACCGCGTTGCCCTATTGGGTCGCCGAGAAGCGGGGCTATTTCAAGGCGGAGGATATCGATCCCGAGCCGGCCAATCTGATGGGCTCGCAGCCGATCGTCGCGGCGATGATCACCAATCAGATCGACGCCACCACCAACCTCGTGACCGGCGACGCGTTCAACGCGCTCACCAAAAAGCCCGACCTGCTCGACTACATCTCGCTCAATTGCCAGAACGAGAAATACCCGCTCGACGCGTTCATGATCCGCACCGCTCTGCCAATGAAGACGATCGCCGAGCTGAAGGGCAAGGCGTCGCGAATGGTGACAACGCCCGGCGCCGGCAACGTCACCGCCATGCGGGCCATTTTCGAAATCAACGGGCTGAAGGACGGAACCGATTTCACCATCACGGAGCTCGCACCCAATCTCCAGGTCGAGGCGCTCAAGGCCGGCAGCTTCGATGTCGCCTTCGATTTCGAGCCCTTCCCGAGCTTGATGGTTGAAAAGGGCGTCGCGCGCGTGCTCGAAGGCGGCGTGGTGGCAACCTATGAGGTCGGGCGCAAGGATGGCTGCGGTTTCGGCGCCGGCGGCGCGGTCACGCAGCGTTTCATCAAGGAGAAGCCCGATGTCGCGCGCCGCTATGCCGCGGCGTGGCGCAAGGCCGTCACCGACGTCAACAAGGATTTGAGCACGCGCCAGCTGCTGATCGGCAATACCGCGACCCCGCCCGATCTCGTGACCAAGATCGCCATGCCCGAGCTGCTGATGGTGAGCGAGATGACGCCGCAGAACGTTCAAGATCTGCAGAAACTGTTCGATTTCAACATCGAGCATAAGGTGTTCACCGGCCAAATCGACGTCTCAAAATATCTCGTGACGCTCGACCGGAAGTGAGGGGGTATGCGCCGGTGAGCCAGGCCGCAGCCGTGCCGGCACCGCCGCCAGCGCTCGCGCGGCGGCTCTGCGACCAAGCCTTTCCCCGGTTGCGCCCGGTCTTGGGCGTCGCGGTGCTTGTCGCGATCTGGTGGCTCGCCGCAGGTTTCGAGCTCATCGATCCAGTGCTGCTTCCGACGCCCGCGCTCGCCTTCACGACTCTCGTTGACGCGCTCTTTCACGGCACGCTTGCGCTTGATCTATTGAAGACGCTCTACCGCACGGTCATGTCCTTCGCGATCGGCTGCGGCATCGCGATCCCCTTGGGTGTCATGCTAGGATCGACCGAAAGCGTCTACCGCTCGGTAGAGTTTCCGATCGAATTCTTCCGTGCGACGCCAGCCTCCTCGCTTTTCCCGCTGTTCCTCATTCTCTTCGGCGTCGGTGATCACACCAAGATCGCAGTCGGCGCCTTCGGCGCGACGATCGTGATCCTCTTCAACGTCGCGTATGGGGTCATCAACGCGCGCAAGACGCGCGTGCTGGCGGCGCATGTGATGGGCGCCGGATTCTGGCGCACGCTCGTCGATGTCTATCTCTGGGAATCGCTGCCGCAAACCCTGGTCGGGATGCGCAACGGCGTCTCGATCGCCCTCGTCGTCGTGATCGTCGCGGAGATGTTCGTGGGCTCGACCGACGGGCTCGGCAACCGGCTTTATCAGGCGCAGATGATGCTGGACGCACCAATGATGTACGCGTCGATCTTTCTCACCGGCGCGCTCGGCTACGGTCTCAATTGGATCTTCGTGCTCGTCGAGCGCAATTTCGTGCACTGGACCGGCAAGTAGCGCGTTCAGGCGAGCCGTACCTCGCGCTGGAACACGTCCAGGCAGCGGCGCTTCAATTCAACGAAGCGCGGATCCGACAGGGTCTCGGCATGGCGCGGGCGTTCGATCGTGATCGCGACATTGGCGGCAACCCGCGCCGGCCGCCGCGTGAGCAACAACACGTCGTCGGCGAGATAGACCGCCTCCTCGAGATCGTGCGACACCAGCACGGTGGTCGTGCCCGTATCCATGAACAGACGCTGTAGCTGCTCGCGCATGAACAGGGTCATTTCGTAGTCGAGCGCTGAGAAAGGCTCGTCGAGGAACAGCACTTCGGGATCGACCACGAGCGCGCGCATGATCGACATCAGCTGCTGCTGACCGCCGGACAATTCGTAAGGGTAGCGCCGAAGGTCGATGGTGACGCCGAGGCGCGCGACGAGCGCCTCGACGCGCGCGCGGCGCTCGTCTGGCGCCACGCCCATCAGTTTAAGCGGATAGGCGATGTTCTCAAAGGAGGTGAGCCACGGAAACAGCGCCTCGCGGTAATTTTGGAAGACATAGCCGATCTTGGTCGCGGCGAGCGTCTTGCCGCCGAAGAGAATCTCGCCCGCATCGGGCGGGATCAGCCCGGCGATGATGTTGATGAGGGTCGACTTGCCGCAGCCATTGGGCCCGAAAACCGAAACGAAGCGGCCGCGCGGAATGTCGAGGTCGAAGCCGCCATAGATGACCGAGTCCTGAAAATGCTTGTGCAAGCCCCGCACGGTGATGTGCGCGGCGCCGCGGCCAAGCGCGCTCGCATCCGCAACGGGCGGGGGAATTTCCGCGGCTGCGGCCGCAAGCCTGTCTTCCGTCATCGACCGGCTCCTGCCGCGACACCATTGGAAAGCGGGCAGTCTTAACACCTTGCCGGCGATGCGGGCAACCTCGAGCCGGAGGAGGGCGGCGGCGCGATCGCGCTTGCATCGCGCTTCGGGCTGCTTCATGCATCACGTGACGCGCGTCCGGGATGCGCCGTTGGCTTTGAAGGAGGCGATGCGGATGAAGGGCATCTCGATGATTCTGGTCGGTTCGCTACTCGCCATGGCGACCGCGTGTTCGCCTTCGGGGAGCGGCACGGGCGGCTCCGCTTCGAACGCGATCGAGCAGGACATCAGCGCGAGCCGCAATGCGGGTCCGACCTCGGCCACGCCCGGCGCACCGCTCGCGGATCGGAGCGGCGATTTGCGCGCGAGCGCGAGGCCGGCGCCGAGCGCGCCGCCCGCTTTGCCGAGCGTCTCGCCGACGGCGCCGCAGGCCACCGCGACTGGCGCTTTCGCGCCCAATGCGATCGCGCCGGGCGATCGCCGTAAGGGCCGCGCCTTTGCGCTCGACAATTGCCGGCCCTGCCATGTCGTCGCGCCCAATCAATCCTCCGCCATCCGATTCGCCAACGCGCCGGATTTCCACGCGATCGCGAACGCCGCCGGCACGACGCGGGCCGGGCTCAATATCTGGCTGACCAACCCGCATCCGAGCATGCCGACCTTGGTCCTGACGCCGGCCGAATCAGCTAATGTCATCGCCTATATCATGAGCTTGCGGGATCAGCGCTGAGCGCGCGATCGATGGCGAAGACGTTGTGCGCCGCCGTGAATCTTTTCGCTGGCGAGGCAGGCCGGGATATGGTCCCATAGCCAAAGGCGGTTTTTCGCCGATCGGGGGATCGGACTTTTGCCAAAAGTCCGAGGATTCTCACTAAAAATCGCGCCGAGTTCTTGGTCGCGTAACAGGGTGTCAATGAATTCGATCGACTCTGGGGGGATGAGAGTGATCGAGGCTCGTTCTTGGGGCGGAATTCGTGGTGCACTCGCCGCGCTTATGATCGCGGCGGGCCTCTCGGCCTGCGCGGCGCCCGCCCCCGTCGCGGTGGCTTTGCCGCCGCCAAGCGTCGCTCCCGCGCCGTCGCCTGTGGCGCAAAAGGACAAGACGCCGAGCTTCATGCAGACGGGCCTTGCCTCTTGGTATGGCAAGACGCGCAAATCCAAGCGTACGGCAAGCGGCGAGAAACTCAGCAACAAGGAAATGACGGCCGCGCACCGCTCGCTGCCGATGAATACGCGCGTGCGCGTGACTAACCTCTCCAACGGCCAGTCGATCATGGTCAGGATCAATGATCGCGGGCCGTTCGTGCGTGGCCGCGTGATCGACGTCTCGCCGGCCGCGGCCAGCGAGCTCGGCATGAAGGAGGCTGGGGTCGCACCGGTCCGCATCGAAGTCTTCGCCGCGGATCAAACCGCGAAACCGCCGGTGACCGCGTCGGCCGACTGAGCCGACCGCCGGCCGCGGCGCGAGCGGCGAGGATGCGCGGTGGCAGGCTTAACGAAAAGTTGACGCGCGGACCCCTCGTGAGAGCGATCATTCGGCGCCGGACCGCTTCGCATCGTCGAACTCGACCTTCAGCGGCGCGCTTCGCCTCGATCGCGGAGGGGACGTCTCTCTCGACAGGATATCTTTCCGCCGGTGCGGCCGAAAGAAATGAAAGAAAAGGCCGAGCGGGGGAGTTGCTCTCGTTGTAGGAACGGCCCAAAGCGAGCGACTTTCCGCTTGACCAATCCGGATCGATATGGTAACAAAAACGCATACTGAAATTATCGGCCCGGCGCCAAATCGCCGGGTTTTTTATTGCCCGCGAGCGGCGCTCGCGCGCCTGCAATGGGTTTTTTATCGGTGACTTGGCCCAGAGTCTTCTTAATTTGCTTGCTTTTGAAACCGTATTCATTTGAAATTGCGTTCTAAATTGCCATGGCGGATCGATGCGCAAAGCCTGGTCGTCTATCACGCTTCTTGTCGCCATCCCGGTTCTGGGTGGTTGCGCGATGCCCCCGGTGCTGGTGGTCGCATCCTATTCGGCCGATGTCGTGAGCTATGCCGCGACCGGCAAGACGGTGACCGATCACGCCTATTCCGCCATCGCGCGCAGCGATTGCTCCTTCATCCGCATCCTCCAGGAAAAGCCGATCTGCGTCGACACGCCGTCCAAGCCGGCCGAACCGAAAAACGTGGCTGTAGCCCAAGGGGGCGCCGCGGCGCCGGTCTCGGCCGTAGCGGAAACCGCGCCGCCGCCACGCGAGCGCTACGTCGTCATCGGCAGTTTTCTCGAGACGAGCAATGCCGAGCACATGCGCGCGCGCTATGCCGCTTATCATCCTGCGATCGTGCCGGCCTTGGTGCATGGCAAACATTTCCACCGCGTCATCGCCGGCCCCTTGTCGCCGCCCGACGCGGCGAGACTCAAAGAAAAACTTGTCGCCGACGCGCCCGCGTTGAAACCGGCACGCGGCTGAAGCGCTGCGGCCCGCGTTGAGACCTCAGGGCCCGGCCTTCGCGCCGGGCTTTTTTATCGATCCACCACCAAACCCGGCCAAAGTGCCGGGTTTTTCTTTGCAAGAGGGAATCCCTATGACGCCGCGACAGACATTCTTCGTCCTCGAATACCTGATCGATCTCGATGCCAAGGCGGCGGCAATCCGAGCCGGCTATGCGCCGCGCCATGCGCGGGCGCACGCTTCGGCGTTGTTACGCCGGCCCGAAATCGCCGACGCCGTCCGCCTCGCCATGGCCGAGCGCGCGCAGCGGTGCGGCATCACCGTCGAGCGCGTGATCGAGGAATATGCGCGCATCGCCTTCGCCGATCTGCGGCTCGTCGCCGATTGGGGCGCGGACGGCGAGTTTTTCGCCCAAGGCACGGAGCTGCCCGACGACACCGCCGCCGCCATCGCCTTCATCGGCGATCTCACCGGCCAGCGCCCGACGGGCTTGTCGCGCGACAGCTTCGATAAGCGTAAGGCGCTCGAATGCCTGGCCCGGATCCTCGGGCTCAATCTCGTCGAGCCGGAACGCGGCACGGCTCCGCAGGCCTGATCGGGCTCGGTCCGAATGAGGGCTTCTCATGAGCGATGATCCGAAGAAACGCGCGCGCCTGACGCCGCGCCAGCGGCGCTTCGCTGCGGAATATCCGGTCGATCTCAACGCCGAGGAGGCGGCGGTCCGCGCTGGCTACACGCCCGGCAAAGCGCAAGCGATGGCGGCGCGGCTGTTGCGCCATCCTGCGATCGCCGCCGCGATGGAGCCCGCGCTCGCGGCCCGCAAGGAGGAGACGCGCGTCACCGCCGATCGCGTGATCGAGGGATATGCGCGCATTGCCTTTGCCGATATCAGGCATTTTCTCGATTGGGGCTCCGATGGCGATGTCACATTGCGGCCGAAGGAATCGTTGAGCGATTGGGACGCGGGCGCGATCGCGGATATCGAGCCGCCGGGCAGCAACGGCAAGGCCGCACGATTGCGGCTGCACGACAAGAAAGCGGCGCTCGATGCGCTCGCCCGGCATCTCGGCCTGTTCGATCAAAAGGCGCGAGCGGTGCCTTCCGATCTCGCGATCGACGGCAAGGATCCGCGCGAGGTGTTGCGCGAGCGGCTCTTGCGCCTCGTCAAGAAGGGCGGCAATTGATGCCCCGTTTTTTCCAAATGCCAAGCGGGACGCGCCCGTCAGGCATGCCGGGGCGCTTGCGTGATCTCCGGCGCGTCACCGCTGTTGCGCGCTTTCTCCCGCCCAATCTCGAACACGAGAAAATCTGGGCGGCGCACTCGCGCGCGACGATGGTTAGCGCCGATTAGCGATGCGCCGACAACCCGAATTAAATTTTCCTTAGAGGCCACACTTTATGATCGCGTCCCAGCGAGACCATTCTACAGCTTAGGGGAACCGCATCGTGGGCTTTTTCAAGAACCTCTCTATTCGCGCCAAGGTGCTGAGCGCTTTCGTCGTCGTGCTCGTCATGTGCGACCTGCTCGGTGTCTTCACGATCGACCGGTTGAGCGCCGTCGACAGCGCGGCCGCCGATCTACGCGACAATTGGGTTCCCTCGCTGCGCGTCATCGGCCAGATAGCGATGTCGAGCGAGCGCATCCGTGCCAACCAGAATACCTGGCTGATGCAGCCCGACGATAAAGCGCGGCAGAACTCGGCGAAGGTTCTCCAAGCGACGGTCGATATACGCGACAAGGCCTGGCGCGAATATCAGGCGATGCCCAAGGATCCGACGGAGCAGCGTCTGGCCGACACCATGAACAGCAGCTGGAACGCCTATTGGCTCAAATGGGGCCAGGTCGTCGACATGGTGCAAAAGGGCAATCAGGACAAGATCGGCCCGATCTATTCCGGCGAGATGATCAAGGATCTGGGCCAATACCGAGACGCGATCTCGGCCGATCTCGATCTCAACGCCCAAGAAGGCAACCGGGTCGCGAGCGCCGGCGCCGCGATCTACGAGGCGTCGCGCATCTGGATCATCGGCGCGCTCCTCCTCGTCAGCGTGCTGTGCGTCACGGTTGCCCTCATGATCATCGCGGGTGTCTCGAGGCCGATCACGGCCATGACCGAAGCCATGAAGCGTCTCGCGGGTCATGATCTCAAAACCGAAATCGTCGGCGTCGGTCGCAAGGACGAGATCGGCGCGATGGCGGACGCGGTGCAGTTCTTCAAGGACAACATGATCGAAGCCGACCGCCTGGCGGCCGAAAAGGACAGCGAACGCCAGATAAAGGCCAAGCGCGCGCAAGCGCTCGACATGCTGACCCGGAATTTCGAGGCCAAGGTGCGCGAACTTGTCGGCACGCTTTCTTCGGCGGCGACCGAGATGGAATCGACGGCGCGCTCGATGAGCTCGACCGCCGAGGAGACCAGCAAGCAATCGATGACCGTTGCCTCGGCGACCGAGCAGGCCTCGGCCAATGTCGAGACCGTGGCGACCGCGTCGGAAGAATTGTCCTCCTCGATCCAGGAGATCGGCCGTCAAGTGGCGCAATCCTCGAAGATCGCGATGAAGGCGGTCGAGGACGCCAAACGCACAGACGCGACGGTGCAGGAATTGGCCGTCGGCGCGCAGAAGATCGGCGAAGTGGTGACGCTCATCCAGAGCATCGCGAGTCAGACCAATCTTCTGGCCCTCAACGCGACTATCGAAGCGGCGCGCGCCGGCGAGGCGGGCAAGGGCTTCGCGGTGGTTGCCTCGGAGGTGAAGGCGCTCGCCAATCAGACGGCCAAGGCGACGGACGAGATCTCGGGTCAGATCGGCCAGATCCAGGACAGTACCAAACAGGCGGTCGACGCCATCCGCGGCATCGCGCAAACCATCGGCGAGATCGCGGCGATCGCGACGGCGATCAGCGCGGCGGTCGAGCAGCAGGGTTCGGCGACCCACGAAATCGCGCGCAACGTGCAGCAGGCGGCGCAAGGCACGCATGAGGTCGCGAGCAATATCGTGCGCGTGAAGGACGCCTCGGCTGCGGCGGGTGCGGCGGCCAACCAAGTGCTCGACGCGGCCGGCGGCCTGACGCAGCAAGCGCAGACGCTCTCGCGCGAGGTGGACACCTTCCTATCGGGCGTCAAGGCCGCCTGAGTTCCGGTTAAGGCCGGTGCGGTCTGCCGGAGACGCGATTCCGGAGCCGGGGAAATCGCGCCGCCGCTGCCGGACCATCGGCATTGCGGTGGCGGAATTCTGCCGCATTCCTATTTTGTTCTTGACCAATCCGGATGGCGACGTTACACTTCGCGACACCAACGACTAAATCTTGTCAGCGTCGTCTTTTGCGTGTCGATCCCGTGAGCCACCGTAGAGTGTGGATAGTGCTTATGAGTTGGTAAAACTCATACGGCTCTCTGAGGGCTAGTTTTATATTTGGCCACGCTGCGCGAACTTCGCGGCCGAAGGGCGAGCGGTAGAGATCGATAATAGCGTTAATAATTGGGCGTAGGACCAACCACCACGCCCCGACAACAACCGCCGCAATCACCGCAGCCTTCGTATACGGGTTCATCTGATCGGCTTCGTCTGCTTCGCTTTCTCACCCACGATCTTTTTAAAAGCGCGCTCGAAGTCCTTTTTCGAGCCTTCCGCCTCGGTCTCGCGTGCCATGTCAATGAAGCGCCTCGACTGCTCAGGATCGTCGCGCGGCGGTGCGGGTTTGCGGGGCATTGGCATTACAATATGTCTTACGCGTTGATAGCGCACAAGTGGCCGCGAGTTCGCCCCCGTTTTCCCCATGATCCCCAGGTAGACAACTTTCCGAATCTCTGACATACCGAAATCGGTGGCGATCACCGCCTCCTTTTTTTCGCTCCGAGCGATGCGCGTGCGCCTTTGACGGCGCGAGGCGCATCGCGCGTCTCGGAGAAGCCGGGCTCAATCCCGGCGCGAAAGATGGAGGTAGGGATGTTTTTCCCGAACCGGCCGAAGGTCGTGCACGTTTCATCGTACACGCGCCTTCGGCGCGGAAAATGGGAACTGGTGAGTTCCCATTTCCGCTCACTTCCGACGTTATTATGACCTGACGTAGGGAGTTAACTTAGGTGGTGATCGCCACCACCGTTGAAAAGTTAGCATGCCACTCGCGACTCGACACGCACGCTGGAGCGGAGATTTGGCGAATTCTGACCGAAAGCCGAGTAGTCGAGTTGCGTGCTGGTTCGCGTGGAGGTTGACCCATTCCGAAGCAAGCTCGAATAGCATCCCAAGGCCAAGGCAGACCAGCCCGGTCAAAAAGAAAAAGAGCGGCCAAGATGACGCAGCGCGACCAGCATCGGACCCAAGAAATCCGATAGTGACGACGGCACCACCGCCATTGGCGACCCACAGTTTTGTTAGTGCTTTCTCGTATTTGCGTCGCGTCGCTTTTGCACGCTTCGCCAGTGACCGATCAACGGCTAATTGCTCGCGAAGCTGCCTCTCGGCTCCGTCATCGTCAGCCACGATGCGAAGTTGCCTTGTTCGACGATTGCGGCTTCTGCTTCGCGATCTTTTTTAGCCGCCGCTCGAAACGGTCTTTATCGTCGTCGCACTCAATCTCGCGCGCGGCTTCGGCGAAGCGGTCACGCTGGCTCTGGTTCTGGCTCTTCTTCTCCACCGGATTCTTCCTTCGGGAAATCGAGCGCGGCATCGTCTGTCGCTTCCTCTGAGTTGGCCGCGAATAAATCACGTTGCGGGCTAGACTCTGGGTGCTCTGCCCCCTTTTTATCAGGCGGCAACGGCAATTCGGCAACGCGCGTAACGGGTATGTTTGCATTTTCGGCAAGTCGCCGAATATCGTCATCGTCTGAATAAATCATCGTCGCTTGAGCGACCTTTGCAATCGCGACGATTTGCCGGTCATATTTGACCTTTGCCCATGTCCCAGCAAGACCGCCACGTTTATCGCCGGCCGCTTTTGCTGCGCGCGTCACCGCGGCCACTTCAATCGCGGCGAGCGTATCGAACGGCACGATACGAAAGACCGCAGATTTATTGAACATCTCGATAATCTCGGGACCGGGTTTCCCGGCATTCACGAGTAATTCCGCGAGCGCGGGCGTCGGGACGATGATTTTTATTTTCGCGCGTTCGAGATGTCCGATTAGATGAGCTATGCGCTCTTCGACGCGCTCGACTGGCTTGCCTTCGAAATCGAGGGGCTTCCCGGTAGCGGGGTTGATAAGCAACAAAAGGTGGGCGGCATCAAAGACCACCATTCGGCTTCTCGCTCGGGCCGTGCCGAAGTTCGTCCAAATCTTCTAGCGCAGCATCTCCCCAATCACCGCCCAATGCCCGGAGCGACGTAAGCACACTCGATAAAGGCTCGTCATTCAGCGAGTCGAAGCGATCAACGCGAAACGCGTCGAGGTTCCATGTCCCGTTGACGGTGCGTTCCCATCGGCCCGTACCAAACAACCGCACTGGCTCGAAAAGGTGGCTCCCCAGTTGTTTCGCGATTTCACGAGTTGCCCAACAATTCGGAATCGTTTTGCCTTCGGCTTGCAGCATGATGGGCACCATCTTATTGATGCCACCGACGCGCACGACTTCGCCATCAATAGAACCTTGCTGTGTTACCGCGTTATATTTTTCTTCGGACTCTTCGCGGCCGGGGAACCGGATGATTTCCGCACCATCCTCTTGGATAACACCCACGCCATTGTCGTCGCGAAGCATTTTATTGATGCTTCTGTAAGCACGTATCGCGCTGATAGGCGCATTGCCTCGCCGAACCGACAAGGTGCGAGCGCGCACCTTAGGAAGTGCTTCAACATCGACCTTCGACACGGCGACCATACTGCCTTCTTCGAGGCGGACTAGATGCACGGCTCTTTCCTCGCCGAGCACTTGCGCGAGTTGCACAAGATATTCGGCAAGCCGCGCCATCGGCAGCGTATCCGGCGTCCAGGCGTCGATCCGGAAACGGAGTTCTTTGGTGTCAGCCACTGAAATCTCGGTTGTCGGCGAGGATTCTACCTGAGCTGGCGCGTGAAGTCGAAAGCCAATTGGCCTCCGGCTTCCAATTCTTCCCGCTCACGAGTCCCAACGGAACGCCGCTTAATCGGCTCGCCGTGTTGCGCCGTCAGTTGACCTATAAGTGAGGCGCTTGCCGACGATACCCTTGAGCGCCTTCGTCGCGCGTTGCGGATCGTCAACGCCAAGCGCCTTGCGCTCGCTATGGCGGAACGAAAACTCCGCCAGATAACGGTGCAGATGCTGTTCGCTTACGTGATGGTACGTTCCCATGATCCCGCGCTTGAGCGTGGCGAAGTAGCTTTCGACCGTGTTGCTGTGAACGTCGCCGCGCACGTATTCCTCATCGCGATGGTTCACGCTGTCGTTCGGATAGCCTTGCGCCGAAAAGCGGGTCGTATGGTTGTCGTCCGAATAGATCGTCGTCCCTTTGGTTACATTCTCTTGCACGATGGCGCGAAGGTTCGCCCCGGAGACTTCCGCCACGTGAAAGGCGCGGGCTTTCCCGCCGCGCTCGACAAGGGCGAAAACCGGAGCCTTGGGGAACTCGCGGCCACGACCGCGCCCGCGCTGGTGCTTGTGCCGATTAGTGGCCTTCCCACCGATATACGTCTCGTCGATCTCGACCGTCGCACCTTCGCCGCCCATTGGGGGCACCATGCCGTCATCCATAGCGGCGCGCAGGCGGTGAGACATGAACCACGCCGTCTTGAGGGTGACGCCCAGGACGCGGTGAAGTTGATTGCTGCTGATCCCCTTCTTGCTGCTGCAAAGCAGATGTGCGGCCTGGAACCAAATATGCAGCGGGATCGGGCTGTCCTCGAACACCGTCCCCTTACGCACCGTGAACTGCCTACGGCAGTGGTAGCACTTCCAGAGGCCATAAACCGGCTTTCCCTCGGGATGCTTCTGGCTGGGCTTCGTGCGCTGCTGGGCGAGGCGATTAAGTCGGTCAGTCGCGCCACAATGCGGGCAGTGTGGGCCGTCCGGCCACACGATGCGTTCAAGTGTCTCGAACGCAGCTTGCTCGTCATGGAAGTAAGGTTCGGAAAGTACGCTCGCCATGTGCCTACCCCATCAGAAGTGTCTTAAACATAGGGCTTGGGGCTGGGTTTGTCAAATATAATATTCCCATCCGGATGGCGATTATATACTTGACAAAGAGCCTCACAACCCCTATATTTCAAGATGTTGATGGAGCCGAACATGACCGCAGACCTGACCAACCCCGTCTTTACCGATGAAGCAAAGGCCCGCGAATGGCTGGAAGCCAAGCGCTGGCCCAATGGTCCGGTCTGCCAGCATTGCGGCGCGACGGCGGAACGTATCCGCAAGCTCGAAGGCGAGGCGCACCGCACCGGCCTTTATCAGTGCAACGAATGCCACGGCCAATTCAGCGTGACTATTGGAACGCTGTACGAGCGCTCGCACGTTCCGCTGCACAAGTGGTTGCTGGCAACGCATCTGCTCACCTCGTCCAAGAAGGGCATGAGCGCCCACCAGCTGCATCGCATGTTGGGCGTGACGTACAAGACGGCTTGGTTCATGGCGCATCGCATCCGCGAAGGCATGACCACGACGCCAACCGGGCCGCTCGGCCAGGGTGGCGGCACTGTGGAAGCCGATGAGACCTATATCGGTCGTAAGACGGGCGTGAAGAAAGCCAAAGCGGGCGGCGGTCACAAGATGGCCGTCATGGCGCTAGTGGAGCGCGGCGGCGCGGTTCGATCCTTCCACATTGACGCCATGACCGGGAAGGCCATGAGCGACGTGCTGGATAAGAACGTCGCCCGCGAGGCGCATCTTCGTACTGATGAGCTGCCAACCTACAAAGAGATTGGTTGGAATTTCGCGAGCCATGAAGCGGTCAAGCACAGCGCCGACGAATACGTGCGCGGCGATGCTCATACCAACACAATTGAAGGCTTCTTTTCGATCTTCAAGCGCGGCATGAAAGGCGTCTATCAGCACTGTGGCGAACAGCACTTGCACCGCTATCTGGCCGAATTCGATTTTCGCTACAGCAATCGCGCCGGGTTGGGCGTGAACGATGCCATGCGCGCCGAACGCGCCATCAAAGGCATCGAAGGAAAGCGCCTCACCTATCGGCGGACTAATCAACGGATCGCGAGGGCGTAAGCTCCGTCTCTCGCACCGCGAGTTTCAGAAACTCTTAAAGATCGTGGCATATCTCGATTGGCTCGATAGGATCTGAAATCCTTTAGGTGCGACTCGGGCGACGCCCGTAGAGTCGAGGGTTCGGGGTTGGCGCCCCGAACCCTCAGCAATTCACCCCTGGAAAGGAGGGATGAACGCGATGAAGCACAAAATAGAGAGTTTCTTTGTTCAGTCCATCGGCGGCAAAGATGGCCCGATGCCGACTGATTGGGCATGGATTAAACTGGCACTTTCATTCGGGCGCGAGCAAGAGGAATTTCATCCGGCATTAGATTTGTTGGTCGGAGTGAAATACGACGATGGCTCCACGATACGCGATGTTCAGAACGGCGCAATCAGAGAAGCCAAGGATTTGCTCGCCGCAGCAATGAAGGCTCTCGATGACAACGATTTAGAACAACTGCGACGACTTTCCGCTGAATCAGGGGATCGTCTAGGGCAGCCTTGAGGGCCGCAATCAGCCGCTCGTCTTGCATCGCAGAAATCTCATCGCTATCGGAGTCGTTCATGCGCATCACCTCATGGATACGGGCAGAGATCGCCGACTGGCTCGGTCTTGGCCCAAGCCGCATCGCCTTCAATGACGAGGACGGTTCGGTCACCTTTTCCTTCCCTCACCCGGACAGGATCGAAGGCCGCAAGAGATTAGTGGCGCTCATCAAGAGCCAATGGGCCATCGGTATTGGATGCGCGTTGCTCGGTGTAATCCTAGGGAAGCTGCTTTAGACGCAGCCGAATGAAATGGAAGCCCGTAGCAACGGTCAAAACTGCGACCGCGAGAATCTGGGCCGCAGCGCTCTGGCCATACAAGACGCTCGCGACCAAGCTCAGAATGGCCAGGATGTTGACAATCCGACGCGCCGCTCGCGAACGGAAGGCTTTCATATATTTCGCGCTGGTCCTGTCGCCGGTCATCGTTGCTGTTGCGGTCCCCTTATATGGGCTGATCGGCGCCTCACTCGCCTTGAAGCTGGGATTCACAGCAATTCTCATGTTTGTGAAATGGCTCATGGCCGCAGTGCTGGCCGCTCTTGAGGGCCTAATGCATGCCATCAAAGCTCACGCGAGATGGAAGCGCCTCAAAAGACGCTAGGCGCGCGACTTTCCCTTCCGTACGCGCCCTTTGCTCGCAGGACGCGTTTTTCGCTTCGTCGCCTTCGCCTTCGGCTCTACCCGCGTAGTGAGAAAGTGATCCACGACCCGGTTGAACCCCGGCGCCCTCGTCGGATCGTCAGTGGGAGAATTCGTCATGCTGCCGCCCGTCGATATCTCAGGCCCCATGTTAAAGATCGCGCGGGCCGAATACCACATCCAGGAATTCACCGCCGCAACCAAAGCCTTCTTCGAATCGAAGCCATATTCCATCGTTCACGAGCGAGATCCGAACGGCGCGGGTTACAAGGTCAAATTGCGCCTGCAAAGACCTCTGCCCGAGCATCTCCCCCTTATCGTCGGGGAGGCCCTGTATCAGATGCGATCCGCGCTCGACGTTTTCATCAGTTGCTGCGCCAAAGCCGACGGAGCGACCAATACCGCCGATGTCTATTTCCCCTTCGCTGGAAGCGAGACCGAATTTAACTCGGCTGCTCCACAGCGAAAAATAAGGAAACTCGCGCCAGCACGGCAGGACTATATCCGCGCGCTCCAGCCCTACCCGGGAGGGAATACGCTGCTCTGGGCCGTTAATGCCCTTGCGAACATAGACCGGCACAATTGTCTCGTGGCGGTTGGCGGCCTCAATCGCGTGAAGGAAATCAAGCTCACCGGCGGCCAATACTTCATTCCCGATCCCGAAAGGCTTCAGTGGCTCGAAAACGATGTAGTACTCATCGTCGGAATCACGGGGACGCCACCGGAAGGCCATTTTGACCTCGCCGTTGGCGTAGCGTTCCGGGAGGGGCCTGTGGTCAAGGACAGGCCAGTTGCGCCCGTGCTGAACGATTGCCTTGATGCGGTCGGAAAGGTCGTCCGCATGTTCGAGCCCACAGCCGCGAGCCTCAACGGATAGCGTGTTCTTTGTCATGTATATAATCGCCATCCGGATTGATATGCTATCAAAAGCGCATGCTGATATTTTGCCCGGCGCAAGACGCCGGGTTTTTTATTGGCCGCGTTCCGGGCGATCCTGCTTACCCAACAATTCGATACGCAGCGGGGCGGCGATGGACGAGCCGGCGATCGCCTGTCTTGCCGCGTTGCCTGAGACCGAGCGCGAGGCGCGGCTTGCCCAATTCGATACGAGCGACGCGTTCGATCTCTGCTACGCGTGGCGGGCTTGGGCGAGGCCATCGCAATTGCCGCCTGAAGGCAATTGGCGCGTTTGGCTTTTGCTCGCGGGGCGCGGCTTCGGCAAGACGCGCAGCGGCGCGGAATTCGTGCGCGAGCGCGTGAATCTCGGCGAGGCCAAGCGCGTGGCGTTGGTGGCACCTACCGCGGCCGATGCGCGCGATGTGATGGTGGAAGGCGAAAGCGGGCTCTTGGCGATCTCGCCGCCGAACGAGCGCCCGCTCTACGAGCCGTCGAAGCGTCGGCTCACCTGGCCCAACGGCGCGGTGGCGACGCTCTTCTCGGCCGACGAGCCGGAGCGGCTGCGCGGGCCGCAATTCGATCTCGCCTGGTGCGACGAGCTCGCCGCATGGCGATATCCCGCGGCCTGGGACATTCTCGCCATGGGCTTGCGGCTCGGCACCCATCCGCGCGTCGTCGCGACCACGACGCCGAAGCCCGTGCCCTTGATCCGCGCGCTGTTGAAGACACCGGATTGCGTCGTCACGCGCGGCAGCACGCGCGAGAATGCCGACAATCTCGCGCCCTCCTTTCTCGGCGCGATCCTCGCGCACTATGAAGGCACGCGGCTCGGCCGCCAGGAGCTCGACGCCGAACTGATCGAGGATGTGCCGGGCGCGCTCTGGACGCGGGACGCGATCGAGCGCACCCGGGTCGATGCGGCGCCGGTCTTGCGCCGGATCGTCGTCGCGATCGATCCGGCGGTGAGCAGCAAGGATGATGCGGAAGATCCTGGGAGAAGATCAAAGGGGCCAGCAAATAGGCGCGCAGGGAGCCGGCCGGAATACCAGCCCGGCGCGCTTTGCGCATGACATCGCCGCGGCCGCGCGATAGAGCTTGCCAGACGGGAAGGGGACAAGTACCGCCATGCCGGATGCGGGGGCGCCGCAAAACGCCTTCACCCACCACGAGGTGCTGCGCATCTTGAGCGGCGTGCTGCTGTGCATGCTGATGGCGGCGCTCGACCAGACCGTGCTGGCGACGGCGCTGCCGGCGATCGCGGCCGATTTCAACGGCGTGCTCCATCTCTCCTGGGTCATCACCGCCTATCTTCTGACCTCGACCGCGACCACCCTGATCTTTGGCAAGCTCAGCGATTTCTACGGGCGGCGCCTGCTGCTCGAGATCTCGATCGGCGTCTTTCTCCTGGCCTCGCTCGCCTGCGCGCTGTCGCAGAATATGGGCGAGCTCATCGCGGCGCGCGCCCTTCAGGGCGTCGGCGGCGGCGGGCTCTACAGCATGGCGCAAGCCGCCATCGCCGACGTGGTCTCGCCGCGCGAGCGCGGCCGCTATCAGGCCTATATCACCAGCATGTTCGGCACGGCGAGCCTCGCAGGCCCGCTGATCGGCGGTCTGAGCGTCGATTATCTGAGCTGGCGCTGGGCGTTCTGGATCAACCTGCCCTTGGGTCTGATCGCCTTTTTCCTTTGTCATCGCGGTCTTGCCCGGGTCCTCGTCAAGCGCGAGCGGCGGCCGATCGACTATGCCGGGGCCGCGCTCCTGGTGCCGGGGGTGACGGCGCTCATGCTGGTCGCGGCCTGGGGCGGCAACGAGATGCCCTGGACCTCGCCGCCGATCTTGGCGCTGGCGGGATTGGGCGCCGTCTTCGTCCTGGCCTTCGCGCGCCGCGAGAAGCGCGCCCCCGAGGCGCTGCTGCCGCCGCGGCTTTTCGCCAGCGGGGTGTTTCGCGTCGCGAGCTTCCTCAACTTCATCATCAATGCCGTGTCGATCGGCGCTTTTCTGCTGATCCCGGTCTTCCTGCAATTCGTCATCGGCATCCGCGCGGGCGCGTCGGGCGCGATGCTGGTTCTGCCGCTCGCGGTCCAGATCGTCAGCTCGATCAGCACCGGAAGACGCGTGCAGCGCACCGGCCGTTACGTGCCGTCGCTGCGCGTGGGCTTCGCCGCCCTCGTGCTCGGCGCGGTGCTCTTTTCCACGATGAACGCCTCGTCGCCGCTCTGGCTCATCGAACTCTTCTTGATGATCCACGGCACCGGCATCGGACTCTGCCAGTCGCCGCTTTGGGTGGCGGTGCAGAATTCGGCCGAGCCGCGCGATCTCGGCGCGGTGACGGGCTCGACCGCTTTCTTTCGCGCGCTGGGCGGCGCCTTCGGCGCGGCGATCCTCTGGTCGATCCTGTTGAGCGTGCTCGACGCGACGGTGGCCGCGCAAGGTCATGCAAGCTTCGGCTCGGTGCTGTTGCGCGGTGGCCGGGCGGCGCTCGCCGCTCTGCCCGCGGCCGAGCACGCGGTGCTGATTCCGGCGCTCTCGCATTCCTTCAGCGTCGCGTTCCTCCTCGATGCGGCGATCGGCGCGACCGCCTTCATCGCCGTTTATTTCCTCAAAGAAATCCCGCTGCGCACCACCACCCATCCGGCCAAGCCGCAACGCCAAGGCGCGGCCTGAAGCGAGAGGGTCTGGCTTGCGCGGTTTGCGCATGACAGGGCGGGCTCGAGGCGATAGACCCGTCGCCATGAGCCCCAAGGGAACCGACAAGGAATCGGCCGCGGCGGCCGAGGGCGCCGGCTTCACGCATCGCGAGATCCTGAGCGTGCTCGTCGGCGTGCTGCTGGGCATGATGATGGCGGCGCTCGATGCGACCATCGTCACCACCGCGCTGCCGCGGATCGCGACCGAACTCGACGGGTTCCTCCATCTCTCTTGGGTCGTGACCGCCTATCTCCTCACCAATACCGCGGCGGCGCCGATCTACGGCAAGCTCAGCGATCTCTACGGCCGCAGGCGTTTGCTGCAGCTCGCGATCGTGATCTTCACGCTCTCTTCCGCCGCCTGCGGTCTCGCGCAGAATATGGGCATGCTGATCGCCGCGCGCGCCTGCCAGGGCATCGGCGGCGCCGGGCTTTTCAGCCTCGGCCAGGCCGCGATCGCCGATGTGGTCTCGGCGCGCGAGCGCGGGCGCTATCAGGCCTACATCACCGGCATTTGGGGCGTCGCCAGCATCGCCGGGCCGCTCATCGGCGGCTTGTGCGTCGACTATCTCACCTGGCGCTGGGCGTTCTGGATCAACCTGCCGATCGGAATCATTGCGTTCTTCTGCTGCGATTGGGCCTTGAAGCGGATTCCGGTCAAGCGCGAGCAGCGCTCGATCGATTTCCTAGGTGCATCGTTGATGATGCCCGGCGTCACGGCGCTGATGCTGGTGAGCGCGTGGGGCGGCACGGAATTCGATTGGACCTCGCCGACGATCCTCGCGCTCGGCGCCGCGGGCGTGCTGCTCCTTCTCGCCTTCGCCCTGCAAGAGCTGCGCGCGCGCGACGCCTTGCTGCCGCCGCGGCTCTTCACCAATCGCAACGTCCGCACGATTCTTCTGGCGCAATTCCTGATCGCCGCCACGCTCCTGAGCACGGCGATGCTGCTGCCCGTCTTTTTGCAGCTCGTCGCGGGATACAGCGCATCGAGCTCGGGCGCCTTCATGATCCCGCTCATCGCTTCGCAGATGGTCAGCTCGATCGCGACCGGCACCTATATGCGCCGCACCGGGCGCTACAAGCGCTCGCCGCAGCTGGGCTTTGCCGGCATCATCGTCTCCTATCTGCTCTACGCGACCATGTCGGCGACGACGCCGGAATGGATGATCGTGCTCTACTTCATGGTCAACGGCGTCGCCGTCGGCCTGTGCATGGCGCCGATGACGGTTGCCGGTCAGAACGCGACGGATTTTCGCGATCTCGGCGCCTTCACCGGAACGAGCGGCTTTTGCCGCTCGCTCGGCGGCTCCTTCGGCACCGCGCTCTTATGGTCGGCGCTGGTCTTCTCGTTCGGAAGCGCGCTGGCGGCAAGCCATCTCGGTCTCGGGCCCGAGGTATTGCGCGGCGGTCCTGCGGCACTGGCCAATTTGCCCGCGGCGATGCGCGCGGCGGTTCTGCCCGATCTCGCCCGCGGCTTCTCGATCACTTTCATTCTCGCCGCGGGGATCGCGTTGCTGGGCCTCGTCACGGTGAGCTTCCTCGAAGAGATCCCACTGCGGACGACGCCCGGCAAGGCGCCGGCGGCCGAGCCAAGCGCGGAGTAGCGCGTCGAATCCTTTTACGCTTCCGCTCCGGCCAGAACCGGCCGTGTGGCCGAGGGCGTCTTTCGTCCGATGCGCAAGACCAGGATCGCGGCGATCATGCACAGCCCGCCCGAGGTCCAGAACGCGTCGGTGTAATCGCCGGCCAAGGTCCTCAGCAGGCCGGTGCCGTAGGCGGCGAAGGCCGAGCCGACCTGATGCATCACCATGATCCAGCCATAGATCACGGCGGTTTGCTGCTGCCCGAAGGCGGCGGTGGTCAGCTTGACCGTCGGCGGCACGGTCGCGATCCAATCGAGCCCGTAGAACAGGCCGAAGACGACGAGTTCCCAGGCTCCGGCCATGTCGAGCGCGTAAGGCAGGAACAGAAGCGACGCGCCGCGCGAGGCGTAGAACCAGCACAGCAGAAGGCGATTGTCGAAGCGGTCGGAGAGCCAACCGGCCGCGGTCGTGCCGATCACGTTGCACACGCCCATCGCGCCCAGAATGCCCGCGGCCGCGGTCTCTGGAATGCCGTGATCCTGGCAGGCCGGGATGAAATGCGTGCCGATCAAGCCGATCGTGCTGGCGCCGCAGACGAAGAAGCTTCCCGAGAGCAGCCAGAAATCGCGGCGTTGCGCGGCGATGCCGAGCGCCGAGAAGGCGGTGGTGAAAGGATTGGCGCGCACCGGCGGCGGCAGGTCGGGTGCATCGAGCGCCGCGCCGAAGGGTTTGAGCCCGATATCGCGCGGCGTGTCGCGCATGAAGATCCAGACGACCGGAATGGCGGCGAGCAACACCGCGGCGCCGATGAGAACCGCGGGGCGCCAGCCCAGATGCGCGACCGCCTGAGCAAAGCTCGGCAGGAAAATTAACTGTCCCGCCGCCGTGCTGCCCGAGAGCAATCCCATCACCAGACCGCGCCGCTCGACGAACCAGCGATTGGCGACCATCGCCGCCATCACCATCGCGAGCGCGCCGGTCGTAAGGCCGAGGAAGACGCCGAGAATGGGTTGCAGCTGCCACGCGGCGGTGACGAAGGGCAGGAGTGCCATGCCGATCGCCATCATGCCCAACCCGCCGATCATGGTCCGCCGCAAGCCGAAGCGGTCGATGAAGCCGGCCGAGAACGGGCCGATGAGCCCGAAGATCATCAATTGCACCGCGATCGCAAACGAGATCGTGGCGCGGCTCCAGCCGAACTCGCTCTCCCAGGGCACGATCAGGACCGAAGGCGCCGAGCGCGTGCCGGCGGCGACCAGCATCGCGACGAAGCTTACGGCGACGACAACCCAGCTGTAATGGAGCTTCTTGCGCGCGGACGGCGCCACGAATTCGGTCATGAGGACTTTCCTTTCCTGCGCCGCATTGTCGCAGGAAGCGGCCGCACCGCCAAGCCCGGCCATGCATGGCAGAGATGCCGGCATAAGGGCCGAAATCCCCGTCGTCACGGCTTTCAAGCATGCCGTGACCAAATCAATGAGGAAATCAGCGCCGTGATGAGATTTGCGCTTTGCGATCGGGTGCGCGGCGATGGCGCGGTGCCACTCGGTGTTTCCTGCGACGGCGATGGCGTCTTTCTCGCGGGCGATGTGCCGCTCGCCGCGCGGTTCACGGATCGAGACGGCACAATCGTCTACCGGCGGCGTCCGGGGCCAGAGATCAATTTTCTCTTTGTGAGCGCGTACGGTCCGGAGATCGATTTGTCGGATCGGATCGCGAATCTCAATTCGATCGCCCGCTACATGAATGACGGCCGGTGGGTATTGGCGAAGATCGCGACGGTGCATCTTCGCTTGCCCGATCTGCAAGATGATCGCGCGCGTGCGAAGCTTCTCAAGGCCGACGCTCAGTTGATGCTGCTTGACCAAGCCGCTTGTTCATGCGGCGGCTCGATAGGCGGAGGTCGGGCGGTGCGTAAGCGCGATGTGTCCGACGAGCCGCGTGTACCGCGCGGACAAACGGGCGGCGGCGAATGGGAATCCGGACGCGGCGGAGACGCATCGACCGCCAGTCGGCTGTTGATCCCCGCTCAAGCGCCCCTACCGCTGCCCCTACCGCTGCCCCTACCGCTGCCCTTTGAGTTGCCCGTTCCTCCGACGGAGATCACGCCCTTTCCGCTCGACATTCCGAATGGCAATATCCGGGAGCCCGTTCCGGTCAATCCGTACCCGGATCGCCCCGACTGCGCAGTTGAGTGGGAAAATGCATATAAAGTTTGCAACAAAAAGATGAAGGCGGGAGAGCTAAAACCTGGCTATCACGGCTTCGGGAAGGATTTCGAACGGTGTGTTATGGGGATGGTGTCCGCTGATTGCGGCGGTAACGCTTTCGACGCATGAAATGGATGGGCCTATGCCGAAAATTACCAAGGACCAGTTGAGTCAGAATTTCGATCTACTGCGAACGGCGCCGCAGAAATATCTTGCGATGGCCGAGGAGTTTGTTCGCGCTAATCCTGACCAGCCCGATGGGTACTGGTACCGCTACCACGCTTTCGATTCGTTAGGATGCCATGAGCTCGCGTTGGCCGACTTGAACAAGGTCTTGAGTTACGAACAGCAATGGATCCTTTACGAGGTGCGGGGAAACGCGCTTCGCGCGCTTGGGCGCTATCAGGAAGCGCTCGACGACTATAACAAAGCGGAGGCGATCGATCCGGAAGGCTGGTATGGCGGGTTCGGGCGATTGTTCCGCGCCGAGTGCCTTGCGCGGTCGGGAGACGAGGAAGCGGCTTTGGCAGATTGTGCGCAGCTTCGCGATGATCACTGGACGCCAGGACTTTTAGGCGCTCCCGCCGGTAACAAGAATGAAGTGATCGCAGAAGTCAGGCGCTTGGTTGCAGAGGCGCGGCAGAAACGCCCGAGATAGCAGATCCTATCGCCGTCGATTCGCGCGTGCCGTGGGCGCCGCTTGGAGCGGATTCTCGGGCCAGGGGTGTTTGGGATAGCGGCCGCGCATCTCGCCGCGGATCTGCGGATAGGAATTGGTCCAGAAGCCCTTCAAATCGCGCGTGACCTGCAAGGGCCGTCCCGCCGGCGAAAGGAGATGCAATAAGAGCGGCACCGTGCCGCCGGCGACCGCCGGCGTGGCGGTGGCTCCGAACATTTCTTGCAGGCGCACGGCGAGCACCGGCACCTCACCCGCGGCATAATCGATCGCGATGCGCGAGCCGCTCGGCACCGTGACATGCGTCGGCGCGCGTTCGTCGAGCGCGCGGCGTTGCGCAAAGGAGAGCGTGGCGCCCAACGCTGCGGCAAGATCGATCGCGGCCCATTGCGCGCGTCGCGTGATGCCGGGGAGATAGGGGCCGAGCCAGTCTTCGAGGGTTTGCAGCAAGGCCGCATCGGACCAATCGGGCCAGCCAGCGCCGGGCTCCGCACGTGCCAGGAATTCGACGCGCCGGCGCAGGTTTTCGGCGTCCCGTGTCCAGGGCAGGGCGGCGAGTCCCAAGTCGCGGATGCCCGAAAGGAGCGCAGCGATCACGCGTTCTTGCGGCGGATCGCGCAGAGGCTTGTCTTCGAGGATGAGCGCGCCGAGAATCCGGCGGCGCCGCGCCAAAACGGCTTCCTCGGCGCTCGACCATTCGATCTCGTCCCGCGTTTCGATCTGGCCCGCAAAATCTTCTTCGATGTCGGCCAGCGTCAAGGGCGCGGCCAAAAAGATGCGCGCGGTCTTGCGCTCGCCGTCGAGATCGGCGACGGCGAGACATTCTTGGCGTGCCAGCGCGTCGGCGGGCGGCAATTCCGCGCCGCCGCCGCCCGAAAGGCGGAACTGGCCGGGCGCGCCGCGTGCCTGAGCCAGGCGGTCGGGATAGGCCTCGGCCAGGACCCCGCCGGTCTCGCTTGGATCGATTGTCTCATCGGCACGAAGCCCGAGCGCACGCTCGATCTGCCGCGCGGCTTGCCGCGCACGCTCCAGCCCGCCGCGATCGAGATGAAGCTCAGCTGCAAGATCGCGTGGCGCCCCGCGCTCCGCCAGAAGCTCGACGCGCAGGCGCAGATCGGTGTCGCGCTTGCCGGGCGCGGCGCGGATGATGTCGCGCTCCATCAGCAAGGCGGCGATCGCCGCGGCCAGCCGGCCCTTGCCGCGTTCCTTGCCTTTCATCGCCATATGCGCCAGCCGCGGATGAAGCGGCATCGCCGCCATCGCGCGTCCCGTTTCGGTCACGCGTCCTGCCGCGTCGAGCGCACCGAGCTCCCCGAGTAGCCCGCGCGCCTGGGCGAGCGCTGGCGGCGGCGGGGCGTCGAGCCAGGAGAGCGTTGCGGGGTCGTCATTGCCCCAGGCCGCCAAGGTCAAGACCAGCGGCGCGAGATCGGCTTCGCGGATCTCCGGCGGCGCATAAGGCGCGAGTTGCGCTTGCTCGAATTCGGGCCAAAGGCGGTAACAGAGGCCCGGTTCGAGCCGGCCCGCGCGCCCGCGCCTTTGCTCGGATGCCGCTTGCGAGACGCGGCTCGTCACCAGCCGCGTCATGCCGCTGCGCGGATCGAAACGCGCGCCGCGTGCCAGCCCGCCATCGATCACGACGCGAATGCCCTCGATGGTGAGGCTGGTCTCGGCGATCGAGGTGGCGAGCACGATCTTGCGCCGTCCCGCCGGCGCCGGCGCGATCGCCTCGTCCTGGGCGGCGGGCGGCAGATCGCCGTAAAGCGGCGCGACCATCGTGTCGGACCCAAGCGCGCCGAGCTGGCGCGCGACGCGTCTTATTTCGGCGCCGCCAGGAAGAAAGACGAGGATGCTTCCGGCCTCTTCGTCGAGCGCGCGCAGGACCGCCGACGCGACCGCCTTCTCGAAGCGCTCCGGCGCCGGCCGGTCGAGATAGCGCAGCCCAACCGGAAAGCTGCGCCCCTCGCTGGTCACGCGCGGACCGCCGATGAGCGCGGCGACGCGCTCGCCGTCGAGCGTCGCCGACATGACGAGAAGGCGCAGCTCCTCGCGCAGATAGCGCCGCGTCTCGAGCGCGAGCGCGAGGCCCAGATCGGCGTCGAGGCTGCGTTCGTGATATTCGTCGAAGATCACGATGCCGACGCCTTCGAGCGCGGAGTTGCTTTGCAGCATGCGCGGCAGGATGCCCTCGGTCACGACCTCGATGCGGGTCTTGGGACCGATCCGGGTTTCGAGTTGGGTGCGAAAGCCGACAGTCGCGCCGACCTCTTCACCGATCATTTGCGCCATGCGGCGCGCGGCGGCGCGCGCGGCGAGGCGGCGCGGCTCGAGCATGACGATCTTCTGCCGTCCGAGCCAGGCGGCATCGAGCAGCGCGAGCGGCACGAGCGTGGTCTTGCCCGCGCCGGGCGGCGCTTCGAGCACGGCTGCGCCCGGGCGCTCGAGTGCCGACATAAGATCGGGCAATACCGTACCGATCGGCAGCGCTTTTATCCAGCGGTCGAGCGAGGGTTTCGCCATGCGCGGCGATGCTATCGCGCGAAGGTGACCGAGGCCATGCTTGAAGCCGCAGCAGGCGCAGGCTTATGCTCGCGGTCCCGGGGGACATCGGGAGGAGGCGGCGATGTCGGTCTTGCGGGTCTCGGTGGTCGCGGCTTTGGCCGTGTTGTGGCTCGGTGCGCCAAGCGCCAAAGCCGCCGGATCGGTGGATGTTGCCCTCGTGCTCGCGGCCGATGTATCGCGCAGCATCACCACCGACGAATTCCAGCTTCAGCGCCAGGGCTATGCCAACGCTATCGCGAGCGCCGATGTCGTGAAGGCGATCCGCGCCGGGACGCATGGCGCGATCGCGCTGACATTCGTCGAATGGGCGGGCGCGACCGAGCAGCAAATCGTGGTCGACTGGCGGGTGATCGACGGCAACGACGCGGCGAAGAATTTCGCCGATGCGCTGCTGGCGGCGCCGCGCGCCTATTACGGCCGCACCTCGATCAGCGGCGCGCTCGATTTCGCGATGGCGCGCCTGAAGGCAAACGGCGTGAAGGCCGATCGGGAGGTCATCGACGTCTCCGGCGACGGCACCAACAACGCTGGAAGGCCGCTTAGCGATGCGCGGGCCGGGGTACTCGCCGCAGGCGCCACCATCAACGGGCTTGCGATCATCAACGACCGCGGCGAACTCTACGGCGGATTCTCCGGGCATACCCAACCGCCGGGCGGTCTGCCCAACTGGTATCGCGACAACGTCACGGGCGGGCCGGGCTCGTTCCTCCTCGTCGTCAACGATTTCGAGGATTTCGGCGACGCGATGACGAAAAAGCTCCTGACCGAGATCGCCGGAGCGCCGGCAGGGACGCGGCTCGCCTTCAAAATCCGGTCGCAAAGCGCGCCACGGTGAGGATCATGGTCCCTTGCATCACGCCCTGGATCGCGGTGGCGCGCCTGTCGATCCGCAAGAGGCGGCAACGACCCTAGATTGTCCCCGATTGACGGGCAGGTCGGTTGCCATGCGTGACGCTGTCGCCCTATGCTCGCGCTCCGTTACCGAATTGTGCGAAAGCGGCCTGGATGCGATCCGGCGCCGGACCATTGAAGCGGGCTGGCTCGGTCTCCATACTGCGCCCGGCATGAAGTACATCGCGATCATCATCGCCATCGCCGCCGCCATTGGTCTCTCGCAGCTCCTCTTCGAGTTCTACGACTGGAACAAGATGCAGAGCTGTAGCTCGGGAGGCGGCCGCAATTGCGGCGGCGGGCCGATCCCGCTCAATCGCTGATGGCGCGATAAGCCTGTCGAGGGTCGCCGGCACGAATCTCAGCCGCCGATCGAGACGCCGATGAGCCTGCCGAGACCGAAGGTGACCGCCGCCGCGCCCAGGCCGATCGCCATCTGGCGGCCTCCCGAGAAGATCATGCCGCGCCCGGTAAAGAGCGTCGTGCCGGCGCCGATCAGGAACATGACGAGCGCGCTGACGCCAAGGCTCGTTACGATCGCCGTGCCGCCGACGAGCACGAAGAAAGGCAGCACCGGGAAGATTGCGCCCAACGCGAAAAGCAGAAACGAGGTTCCCGCCGCCACCCAGGCCGAGCCGCCCAAATCGTCGGGATTGATGCCAAGTTCCTCGCGCGCCAGCGTGTCGAGCGCCGTGGTGGGATCGGCGATGATGCGCTCGGCCAAGGCGGTTGCTTGCGCCTTGGGCAAGCCCTTCGCCTCGTAAATGAGAATGAGCTCTTCCTTCTCTTCGATGGGGCTTTCGTGCAGTTCGTCGGCTTCGGTGGCGATCTGGGTCTGGTAGAGCTCGCGCGCGCTCGTCACCGATAGCCATTCGCCCATCGCCATCGAACAGGCGCCGGCGAGAAGCCCGGCCAGCCCCGTCACCAATACGGTGGTCTCGGAAAACGCCGCGCCGGCGACGCCCATGACGAGGCTCAAATTGGAAACGAGGCCGTCATTCGCACCCAATACCGCTGCGCGCAATGCGTTGCCGCCAGTGCGGTGGCGCCCTTCGAGCCGCGCCAGCGTGCCGCCGGCGATCCCGCCGCGCATCGGCAGAGCCGCCGCTTCGATGATGCGCGCATGCGAGCGCTCGACCTGCGGCATCCCCTCGGAGATCGCCTCCGGCTGCGTGTCGTATTCATGGCTGCCGGTCCGCTCGAAGCTGTTGATGAGCGGCAGCAGGATGCCGGGTCCGAAGCGATGCGCCAGCCAGATGAGGAGGCGCGTCCGCATGCCGGCGCGTCGCGCCCCGCTGCTCGCGCCCAATCGTGTCAGGCGATTGCGCCAGAACTCGGCATGTGCCTCCTCGACTGCCGCGAGCCGGCTATAGACCAGTTTCAATTGCGGGCTGGTCTCGGTCTCGGCCATGGTGCGATAGAGCGCGGCACTGTCCACCTCGCCCTGAAGATTGTTTCGATAGCGCTCAATATCGCGATAGCGCTCGGCCGGATCCTTCTCCGCCATAAGCGGCTCCCCTTGGCTTTTCGCGACCGATCATACCCTGTCGCCCGGGGATCGGACCCGCGCTATCATGTGAGCCAACCATGTGGTGGATGGCGCGGTGGCGCGGCAAATCCGGATGGACCGGCAGGCGGAGGTCTCGATGAGCGGGAAGCCAGGCGACAAGATCGTCAAATCGGATGCGGAGTGGCAGGCGCAGCTGACGCCGGAGCAATTCCGCATCGCGCGCAAGAAAGGCACCGAGCGCGCGTTCACCGGCGCCTATTGGAACGAGCACACACCCGGCACCTATGTCTGTGCGTGCTGCGGCCAGGAACTTTTCACGTCCGACACGAAATTCGATTCCGGCTCGGGCTGGCCGAGCTTCACCCAGCCGGTCGCCGCCGACAAGATCGAGACCGAAAGCGATCGCAGCCTCTTCATGGAGCGCGTCGAGGTTCTTTGCAGCAAATGCGAGGCCCATCTGGGCCATGTCTTTCCCGACGGGCCGCGGCCCACGGGCTTGCGCTATTGCATCAACTCGGCCTCGCTCAACCTGAAGCCCAAGGATCAAAAGGGCTGACGGTCGCAGCGGTTCAAGGCGTGGTCGGCGGCGGCCGGCGGTGACGCGTGGCCTGCTCATAGGAATAGGCGAGCTTGATCATCGCGGCATCGGCATAAGGCCGGCCGAGGAAGGTGATCCCAGCCGGCAGTTCATCGGCCGTGAAACCGGCGGGAACGACGACCGAGGGCACGAAAGCCAAAAAGGTATTGATGTGCGGCGCGCCCTTCTGGTCGACATAGGGCGGGTTGACGCCGTCCTCGATCCGCGTCGGCTGATGCTCGACGGCCTTGTGGACGATGGCGTCGAGCCGATGATCGGCCATCACCTTCAACATATTCGTCATCAGCGTATCGCGCGCCTTGAGGGAGGCGTAATACCGTTCCTCCGAGCCTGTTCTGAGCCAGCGGTCGCGCGTCGGCTTCATCAATTGACCGAAAAGCGGCGACGCCATAGCGGCCTCGCGTGACGCGAAGGGCGGATTGGCCCCGCCCGCGAAATAACGTTTGAAGCCTTCATCGCCCTCTGCCGCGCTGAAGGAGCGCTGGGCGAGGAGCGGGTTGAGTTGAGGAATGACGACGGGGTCGATAATCGCGGCGCCGGCCTTGCTCAGATCTTCGATGGCGCGGTCGAACACGGCGGTGATCTTGGCGAAATCGTCCGAATCCGGCTCGGAGCGGAATCCCATGGGTTCGCGCAAGATGCCGAGCCTTGCGCCCTTCAGCGCATTCGCATCAAGTAAGGCCGCAAAGCTCGCGGGCGCGCGGCCGACCCCATGCGCGGTCGCCGGGTCGTCCGGGTCGTAGCCGACCATCGCGTCCAAGAGTTTTGCCAGGTCGGCGACGCTTCGCGCCATAGGGCCGAGCGATCCGTTCATCGCAGGCCAGCCGCCATAGACGCCGTTTCGGCTGACGAGGCCGATGCTCGGGCGCATGCCGGCAATCCCGTTCCAGATCGACGGTCGGCGGATCGAGGCAAAGCCTTCCTGTCCCACCGCGACGGTGGCGAAATTCGCCGATACGCTCGCTGCCGAACCGCCGGACGATCCGCCGACCGTGCGCGAGGGGTCGTAGGGATTGCGCGTGGAACCAAAGAGCGAGCCGTGGGTGTCGCCGGCACCGAGCTCCCCCAAAGTAGCCTTGCCCAAAAGGATCGCTCCGGCTTGCCGCAATTTGGCGGCGACGAAGCAATCGCGGCCGGGCCGGTAATCCTTGAACAGGATCGAGCCCAAGGTCGTCGGCATCTCCTTGACGTCGGCTTGGTCCTTGAAAATCACCGGGATCCCGTGCAAAGGGCCGACGAATCCCGACGCGCTGAGCGCCGCATCGAGCCGGTCGGCCTCCTCCAGGGCCTTCGGGTTGAGCGAGATCAGCGCGTTGATCGCGGGTCCCTTCCTGTCATAAGTCTCGATCCGGTCAAGATAGATCTCCACCAACCGCCGCGCGCTCAGCGCGCCGGAGCGGTAAGCGGCATGGATGTCGGCAATCGTTGCGTCGACCGGATTGAAGGCGGTGGGCGTGGCCAAGGCTTGGCTCCTCTTGAATGGCGCGGCGCCCGTCGGCGCCGGCGCTTGTCGAGCCCGCAAAACCCATGCCATGACGCGAGAGCGGAAGAGCCGATCGCGCGATCAGGGGCGGATCATTTCGACCTGCCGCCAGCCCGCTTCGGCGATCGCGCGCGCCCGCCTTCCGGAATCGAGCGCGCGCAGGCTCGCGGCCGTGCCTTCGCGGACCCGTCCCATGATTCCCTGCAGGATCGCGGCGAGGCGGAACATATTGAAAGCGATGTAAAAATCCCAGTGGGGTAGGGAGTTCCGGCCGGTTCGTCGGCAATACAGCGCACAGCCTTCCTCTTCCGTCGGAATGCCGAGCGATGGCAGATCCAAGCCCCAAAGGCCGCGATAGGCCTCGGGTCCCAGCCGCCAGGGCATCATGTGATAGGCGAAATCGGCAAGCGGATTGCCGAGCGTCGATAATTCCCAGTCGAGCACCGCGAGGACGCCCGGCTCGGTCGGATGGAAGATCATGTTGTCGATGCGGAAATCGCCGTGGATGATCGATGTTTCCTCTTCCTGCGGCGCGTTCTTGGGCAGCCAATCGATGAGGCGATCCATGGCTCCGATCTTTTCGGTCTCCGAGGCGCGGTATTGCCGCGTCCAGCGATCGATTTGGCGCATGGCGTAATTGCCCGGCCGGCCATAATCGCCCAGACCCAACGCCGCGTAGTCCATGCCGTGAAGGCGCGCGATCGCCGCATTCATCGCTTCGTAAATCGGCCGCCGCTCGGCGCGGCTCAAACTGGGCAAGGTTGGGTCCCAGAAGACCCGGCCTTCGACATAGTCCATGATATAGAACGCGGTGCCGATCACGGCCTCGTCCATGCAGAGCGCGTAGCTCTTGGCGACCGGAAAACCGGCTTGCGCGAGCGCCGTGATGATGCGGTATTCGCGATCGACGGCATGCGCCGATGGCAGCAACTTGCCGGGCGGCTTTCGCCGCAGCACGTAGCGCTGGCCCGCGGTAGTGATGCGGTAGGTCGGGTTCGATTGCCCGCCCTTGAACTGCTCGATCTCGATCGGTCCGGCAAACCCCGCGACGTGATCTTTCATCCAGGCTTCGAGTCGCGCCAGTTCGAAGCGGTGTTGCTCGCGTACCGGCATGGTGCCGGTGAATTCCTCCGTGGCGGTCATCTTTTTTTCCCCATCGCGATTTTGGCGCGCGTCATCTTGATTCGTTCCTTCCCAGCGCCCAACTCACGTACACAAAACTTACTTTTGCCATTTTTTTGAGCAATGATTTTACAGATAGATCTGGTCGACAATTTATTGTGAGATTTTTCGCTGAGAGTTCTCACTTCGACCGCGAGCGGCCGAAGCCATGAAAAACCGCGCGATGGCGGGGTTTTCTCCACGCCAGATCCCGGCATGTTGCGCACGGCCGCTGACCCGTTTTCGAGATTTAGAACGTCCGTGGCCAAAATGCGAACTCGGCGCGAATTCGGCGGTTTTGCGGTCCGGAGCGCAGGAAGCTGCGTCCGGATACTGCGGCAGGGGGAAAATTAAGGTTAATGAGTCTTAAACGATTTGGGTCGAAGATCGGGATGTATCCGGTAATGGCCTTGAACTTGCACATCCGTTGGGCGGAGGTGAAGCATGAATAGCTTAGATGGCGTTTTCGGACTCTTTGCCAAGCAATACGACACGCAAAAAGAAGCCGAGATGTCCCTGGAGGATTATCTCAAGGCTTGCGCACGCGAGCCGATGGCCTATGCGAGCGCATCCGAGCGCATGCTGGCCGCGATCGGCGAGCCCGAGATGGTCGATACCAGCTCGGATTCCCGCCTCGGCCGCATCTTCATGAACCGGACCATCCGGGTCTATCCTTCCTTCGTCGATTTCTACGGCATGGAAGAGACCATCGAGCGCATCGTCGGATATTTCCGCCACTCCGCGCAGGGTCTCGAGGAACGCAAGCAGGTTCTCTATCTGCTTGGTCCGGTCGGCGGCGGCAAATCTTCCCTCGCCGAACGGTTGAAGCTCTTGATGGAGAAAATGCCGATCTACGTCTTGAAGGCGGGCAAGGAAATCAGCCCGATCTTCGAGAGCCCCTTGGGCCTGTTCGATCCGGCGACCATGGGCGATATGCTCGAAAAGCAGTACAAGATTCCGAAGCGGCGGCTGACCGGGCTCGTCAGCCCGTGGGCGCTGAAACGCCTCGACGAGTTCGGCGGCGACATCTCGAAATTCACGGTCGTGCGCGTTCATCCCTCGCGGCTGCGGCAGATCGCGATTGCGAAGACCGAGCCTGGCGACGAGAACAACCAGGATATTTCCTCGCTGGTGGGCAAGGTCGACATCAGACGTCTCGAATTCTTCTCGCAGAACGACGCCGATGCCTATTCCTACTCGGGCGGTCTCAACCGCACGACGCAGGGCATCCTCGAATTCGTCGAGATGTTCAAGGCGCCGATTAAGATGCTGCACCCGCTGCTCACGGCGACCCAGGAGAGCAATTATATCGGCTCCGAGAATATCGGCGCCATTCCCTTCCAGGGCATCATTCTCGCGCATTCGAACGAGTCCGAATGGCAGGGTTTCAAGAACAACCGCAACAACGAAGCCTTCATCGACCGCATCTGCGTGATCAAGGTGCCGTATTGCCTGCGCTCGACCGAAGAGATGCACATCTACGAGAAGCTGCTCGCCAACAGCGAGCTGTCCGACAATTCCTGCGCGCCGGGCACGCTCGACATGCTGGCTCGGTTCTGCGTGATGTCGCGCTTGAAGCCGCACGAGAACTCGAACCTCTATTCGAAGATGCGCTCCTATGATGGCGAGAGCCTCAAGGACACCGATCCGCGCGCGCGCACCGTGCAGGAATACCGCGACGCCGCCGGCGTTGATGAAGGCATGAACGGGCTATCGACCCGCTTTGCGTTCAAGGTGCTTTCGAGCACTTTCAACTACGACACGCAGGAAGTCTCGGCCGATCCCGTTCATCTCATGTACATTCTCGAGCAGTCGATCCGGCGCGAGCAATTTCCCGAGGAGCAGGAAAAGAAGCTGCTCGCCTACATCAAGGCCGAGCTCGCCCCACGCTACGCGGAATTCATCGGCAACGAGATCCAGAAAGCCTATCTTGAGTCCTACGGCGACTACGGGCAGAATCTGTTCGATCGTTACGTCGCCTATGCGGACGCATGGATCGAGGATCAGGATTACAAGGACCCGGATACCGGGCAGCTCATGGACCGCGAACTCTTGAATCAGGAGTTGTCGAAAATCGAGAAGCCGGCGGGAATTGCGAATCCGAAGGACTTCCGCAACGAGGTCGTGAAGTTCGCGTTGCGCGCGCGCGCGGCGAACAAGGGCAAAAATCCGTCCTGGACGTCCTACGAGAAGCTGCGCGAGGTAATCGAGAAGCGCATGTTCAGCCAAGTCGAGGATCTGTTGCCGGTCATCAGCTTCGGCACCAAGAAGGACAGCGACACCGAGAAGAAACATACGGATTTCTTGGAACGCATGACGTCGCGGGGCTATACCCCCCGTCAAGTGCGGCGCCTGGTGGAATGGTACATGCGTGTCAACAAGGCTGGCTAGATCCGAGCGAAGGAGCGCGTAGCGTCCGATGAACATCATCGATCGCCGGCCCAATCCGAAGGGCAAGAGCCTGGCCAACCGGCAACGCTTCATCGAGCGCGCCAAACACGAAGTCAAAGACGCCATCGCCGACGCGCTGAAGCGCCGCAAGCTCGGCGAAGGCCAGGCGGGCGAGAAGGTTTCGATCCCGACCCGCGGCATTTCCGAGCCGGTGATCCGCAACGCGAGTCGCGGGGGGTCGCGGGAATACGTCGTTCCCGGCAACAAGAAATTCGTGGCGGGCGACCGCATCGAGCGGCCGCAGTCGGGCGGCGGCGGCGGCGGGCGCGGTCAGGCGAGCGCCGAAGACAATGGCGAGCAGGACGCGTTCGAATTCATGCTCTCGAAGGAGGAGTTTCTCGATCTCCTCTTCGAGGATTTGGAACTCCCCAATCTCGTCAAGACGCGGTTGAAGAGCAGCGAGGCGACGCAGCTGACCCGCGCCGGCTATTCGATCGACGGCACGCCGGCGAATTTCAGCATTCGGCGCACCATGCGCAACAGCCTGGCGCGGCGCATTTCGCTGAATCGGCCGAGCCCCGGCGATCTTGATGCGATGGAACGGCTGCTGAAGGCGGCCGAAGAGGCCGACGACGCGGAGGGTGCGGCTCAATTGCGCCTCGACCTCGAAGCCGCGCGGCACCGCGCGCGCCGCTTTGCCTATATCGATCCCGTCGACGTGCGCTACAACCGCTTCGATCGCGTGCCGAAACCGAACACCCAGGCGGTGATGTTCTGCCTCATGGATGTCTCGGGCTCGATGACCGAGGCGATGAAGGACCTCGCCAAACGGTTCTTCCTGTTGCTGCACGTCTTTCTGACGCGGCGCTATAAGACTGTCGATCTCGTCTTCATCCGACACACCTCGAACGCGCAGGAAGTCGACGAGGACACGTTCTTCCACAGCCGCGAAACCGGCGGCACGATCGTCTCGACCGCTCTTGAAGAGATGTTGCGCGTCGTGCGCGCGCGCTACAACCCGGACAATTGGAACATTTACGCGGCGCAGGCCTCGGACGGCGACAATTATTCCGAGGACAGCGATCGTTGCAGCCAGTTGCTGGGCGGCGAGATCCTGCCGGTGAGCCAGTATTTCGCCTATATCGAGGTCGGCGCCGAGGCGACGTTGCGTCACGGCTTTCCCTCGCCGCCGACGGATTTGTGGCGCACCTACGCCGCGATCGCGCCGGAACACGTCAATTTCGCGATGCGCAAGGTGGCCGATCCCTCGCAGATTTATCCCGTCTTCCACGATCTTTTCGCGAAGGACCGCGAGCATGCTTGAGACGACGCGGCGCAACTCGCTGGTCGGCGACGATAAGCTGCTGTTTGAAGGGCCCGAGTGGGATTTCGACAAGCTCCGGCGGGTTTACGACGCGATCGAAGAGATTGCGACCAAGGAACTGGGCCTCGACGTCTATCCCAACCAGATCGAGGTGATCACCTCGGAACAGATGCTTGACGCCTATGCTTCGGTCGGGCTGCCGCTGATGTACCGGCATTGGAGCTTCGGCAAGCATTTCGCACGCGAGGAATCGCTTTATCGTCACGGCTATCAAGGCCTGGCCTACGAGATCGTCATCAATTCGAGTCCCTGCATTTCCTACATCATGGAAGAAAATTCCATGGCGATGCAGACGCTCGTCACCGCGCACGCCGCCTTCGGCCACAATCATTTCTTCAAGAACAATTTTCTGTTCCGGCAATGGACCGATGCGGGCGGTATTCTCGACTATCTGACCTTCGCGCGCGATTACGTCGCGCACGCCGAAGAACTTCACGGCACCGAAGACGTCGAGCGCACGCTCGATGCGGCGCATGCGCTGATGAGTCACGGCGTCCACCGCTACGCGCGGCGGCCCAAGCTCAATCTCGAGGAAGAAAAGAGACGCGAGCAGGACCGCCGCCGCTTCGCCGAGGAAAATTACGACGATATCTGGCGCACCGCCCAGTTGGCGCGCGAGACGGCGTCGACCGACAAGGTCGCGGCGGAGAAGGAACTCGCTGCGATCCGCCAGAAGCTGGGTCTGCCCGAGGAGAACATCCTCTATTTCCTCGAGAAGCGCGCGCCGCGCCTGAAGCCGTGGCAACGCGAGCTGGTGCGGATCGCGCGCCATATCTCGCAATATTTCTATCCCCAGAAACAGACCAAGATGATGAACGAAGGCTGCGCGACCTTCTGCCATTATGAGATCGTCCACCGGCTGCACGAGAAGGGGCTCATCAGCGACGGCGCGTTGCTTGAGATCATGCACTCGCATACGAGCGTCGTGACGCAGCCCGATTACGACGATCCGCGCTATTCCGGCATCAACCCCTATGCCTTGGGCTTCGCGATGATGCGCGACATCAAGCGCATCTGCGTCGATCCGAGCGAGGAGGACCGCGAGTGGTTCCCCGAGATCGCGGGCAATGGCGACCCTTACGGAACCCTGCGCCACGCCTGGGCGAATTATCGTGACGAGAGCTTCATTCTCCAATATCTGAGCCCGCGCGTGATGCGCGAGTTCCGCCTCTTCAAGATCACCGACAATGCCGAGATGGATGCGATGGTGGTCGACGCCATTCACGAAGAGCGCGGATATCGCGAGGTCCGCCGTTCGCTGGCTCGGCAATACGATCTCGCGCGTCACGAGCCGGATATCCAGATCCGCGACGTCGATCTCGAGGGCGATCGTTGCCTCGTCCTGAGCCACGCGGTGCATGAAGGCGTTCTTTTGGACGAGGCGAACACCCACGCGGTGCTCGAGCAGCTTTCCTCGCTATGGCATTATGGCATTCGGCTCGAGGAGGTTGATGTCGTCAGCGAGCGCGTGCTGAAGACTCACGAGGTTCCGGCCCGCCACTGACCGGCCTTGCGTTTCAGTGCAGGCTGAACGAGGCCGCGGCGTAGTGCACCTTCGGCGGGGTCACGCGCGAGGCTTGGGCAATTTTGACGGAATGCAGCTTGCCCTCGATATTATGGGTCCAGAAATCGAGAAAGCGATGCAGCACCGGAAATTGCGGAGCCAGATCCAATTCCTGCCAAATGAAGGATTGGACCAGATGCGGGTGATCGGGCAAGTGATAGAGAATCTCGGCCGTGGTCAGCCGATAGCCTTCCAATTGGCGGCGTAACATCGGGGGCTACCTCGCGCTTGCGTGATGGCGATGCCGTGCCTCAATACTGTTCCAGCCTAGTCCCGATTTCTCAAGAAAAAACTAACGATATCAGTTATCTAGCAGCCTCGTGCCGATAGTGCTGCCAGGACGCAGCGGCCCTGGCCCGCACGCCGCCTTGCCGGCACCGGCGCATCTGGTACCGTGCAGGCGTGCTCGGATTCCTCCGCAACCAGTTCGCCGACATTCGCTTGGCGCTTGCAGCCCTGGCGGGCGCATCGGTCTATGTCGCGATGCCGCGCTCGCTGCCGCTGGCGATGCGCAGTGCGATCGGCTGGGATGTCGGGGCGGTGCTTTTTCTTGCGCTCACGCTCTTTGCGGTCGGTAATGCGACGCCCGAAAGGCTGAGCAGCCGCGCCAGCCGGCAAGACAGCAAGATGTGGATCATCCTCGCCTTGATCGTGATCGCGGGCGCGGCAAGCCTCGCCTCGCTCGCTTTCGTGATGCAGAAGGGCGAGAGCGCGACCGCCGCCCCGTTGTTCGCGCAGATCATCGTCTCGAGCGTCACCATCTTCGTCTCGTGGCTCTTCGTCCACGCCACTTTCGCGATCCGCTACGCGCATTATTTCTACGGTGATCCCGACGCCAAGGGCCGGCATCGCGGCGGCCTCGTCTTTCCGGGCACGGAGCGCCCCGATTTCTGGGATTTCATCTACTATTCTTTCGTCGTCGGCATGACCTGCCAGGTTTCCGACGTCCAGGTCACGTCGCGGGCGATGCGGCAGATGACCTTGGGGCACGGCGTATTCGCCTTCTTCTTCAACGCCGGCGTGCTCGCGCTGGCGGTGAATATTCTCGCCAGCGTGCTCTGAGCCGGCGGCGCTGCCGGCCGGCGCGGTCGAAATTCGATGGCGCGAGCCAGCGCTCGAAGGCTCGCCGCAATCGAGGCCAATCGCGGTCGGTGATGGCGAACCACGCGGTGTCGCGGCTTTCGCCTTTCACGACCATGTGCTGGCGGAACAGCCCTTCGAAGCGGAAGCCGAAACGCAAGGCCGCGCGGCGCGAGCGCCGATTGCGCGAATCGCACTTCCATTCGACGCGGCGATAACCCAGCCGATCGAAGGCTTGGCGCAGCAAGAGGAAGATCGCCTCGGTCGCTTCGCGCTGGCGCTGCAGATTGGCGGCGAAGAAGATGTTTCCGATCTCGATGACGCCGTGGCCCGGGCGGATATGCGTGAAGCTCGCCAGCCCCGCGGCGCCGCGCCGGCGATCGACGATGGCAAAGAACAGCGGATCCTGCGAGCGCGCGCATTCGGCAAGCCAGAGACGAAAATCGCGGGGCGAAACGAACGGTCCCATGAACATGAATGCCCAGAGCCGCGGGTCATGGCCGGGCCCATGGGTGGCGGCGTAGAGCGTGCTCGCATGGCGGCTCGGATCGAGCGGCTCGAGCCGCGTCCAGAGGCCGCGCATCACTTTGCGCTGCGGCAGACGCGCCGGGCGCCACTCGAGAAGCTTTGCCATCGGGCGATTGTGCGGCTCTACCCGGCGCTTGCAAGCGGCAAAGAAACTCCTTGCCACGCCGATATCGAGGCGCTTCAATTCGCCGACAAGGCTGGGGTGCCGGCGTTTCGGCCGGCTGAGATCACACCCAACGAACCTGTCTGGGTAATGCCAGCGAAGGGAGCCCATGGAACACCAAGCCCCTCTGAAGCACCCGAAGACCGCCATCATCGGCGGCGGGGTGATCGGTCTGGGCATCGGCTGGCGCTTGGCCCAGGCGGGTTGCGCGGTCGAGATCTTCGAGCGCGGCGAAGCGGGCAAGGGCGCGAGCTGGGCCGCCGCGGGCATGCTCGCCGCCGGGGTCGAGACCGAGCCGGGCGAACTCGGCCTCCATGCGCTCAATCGCGCAAGCCAGCTCGCCTGGCCCGCTTTCGCGGCCGAACTCGAAGCCGCCAGCGGTCAGAGCGTCGAGCTGCGCCGCGAGGGCACACTGATGGTCGCGCTCAATCGCGACGATGCGGCGCAGTTGCGCTACACCTATGATTTCCAGCGCGACAATGGGATCGCGCTCGAGTGGTTGAGCAGCGCACAGACACGCGCGCGCGAGCCCTTTCTGCACCCCAATCTTTCGGCCGCCGTGTTCTGCGCGGCGGATCATCAGGTCGAGAACCGCAGGCTGGTGCGCGCGCTGCGGACGGCATTTCTCGCGGCCGGCGGCAAATTGCACGAGCATGCATCCGTCGCCGCGATCGAGACCGCGCAAGGGAAGGTGACGGGGCTCGCGCTCGCCGATCGGCGCGTTGCCGCGGAGGTGGTCGTGCTCGCCGCGGGAGCGTGGTCGGGCGAGATTGCCGGCTTGCCCGCGCAGGCCCGTCCGCCGGTGCGGCCGATCAAGGGGCAGATGCTGTCGCTGCGCATGGATCCGGCGGCGCCGCTCTTGCGGCACGTGGTGTGGACGCCGCGCGTCTATCTCGTGCCGCGCCGCGACGGCCGCCTGGTCGTCGGCGCGACCAGCGAGGAACGCGGTTTCGACGATAATCTCACGGCGGGCGGCGTCTTTGCCTTGCTCGAAGGCGCGTGGCGCGCCCTGCCGGGGATCGAGGAATTGCCGATCGACGAGATGTGGGTTGGGTTTCGTCCCGGTTCGCGCGACGATGCGCCGCTGCTCGGCCCGGCGAATTTTCCGGGCGCCGAGATCGCAGGCCTGGTCTATGCCACGGGCCATCATCGCAATGGCATTCTCCTGACCCCGGTGACGTCGGATGCGCTCGCCGACTATATTTTGACCGGTCAGATCGCCGAGGTGATCCGGCCTTTCGCGGTCGCCCGCTTCGCGAAATCGGGGAAGGTCGAGGCCAAGGAGGAGGCATGAGTTCGGTCATTCGCGTCAACGGCAAGGAAGAACAAGTGAGCGTCGCCACCTTGGCCGAGCTGCTCGCGGCGCGCGGGATCATGCGCGCGAAAGGCGTTGCCGTGGCCGTCAACGGCGCGGTGGTGCCCCAAGGCTCCTGGGACAAGGCGCGGCTCGCTTCCGGCGATCGGATCGAGATCGTCAAACCCTTCGGCGGAGGGTGAGCATGGCGCCCAGCACGCGTCAAGACGCCAAGACCGATTCTTTCGTGATTGCGGGCCGCGCCTTCGCCTCGCGGCTGCTGATGGGGAGCGGCGGCTATCCTAATCAGCAAGTGCTGCTCGATTCGCTGAAGGCCGCCGAGCCGGCCCTCGTAACCGTCGCCCTGCGGCGCATCAGCCTCGAGGCTTATGCCGAGAGCCTCGTCGATCTGCTGGACGATTTCACGCTGCTGCCCAATACGGCGGGCTGCGCCACGGTAAAAGACGCGGTGCTGACGGCACAGCTCGGCCGCGAGGCGCTCGAGACCAATTGGGTGAAGCTCGAACTGATCGGCGATCGCGAAACGCTTTATCCCGATGTCGAGCAGTTGCTGCGCGCCACCGAGGAGTTGGTCAAAGACGGCTTCGTCGTGCTGCCCTATTGCAACGACGATCCGGTGAGCTGCCGCAAGCTGGCCGATGCCGGTGCCGCCGCCGTCATGCCCTTGGGTTCGCCGATCGGCACCGGTTTGGGCATCGTCAATCCCTATGCCATCGAGCGCATCTGCGCCACGAGTCCGGTGCCGGTGATCCTCGACGCCGGGATCGGCACCGCTTCGGACGCGGCGCAGGCGATGGAACTCGGTTGCGACGGCGTGTTGCTCAACACCGCCGTTGCCAAGGCGCGCGATCCGGAACGCATGGCCGCTGCGATGCGCAACGCGGTGCTGGCCGGACGCGACGCGCGGCTCGCGGGGCGAATCCCCAAGCGCAGCCAGGCCGAGCCTTCAAGCCCGCAATTGGGGCTGGTCGGCGGTTGAACCTCCCCGATCCGCGGCTTCTCGTTATCACCGACCGCGGTCAGGCCCGGGCGCCGCTGGAAGAGATCGCCGCGGCGTTATTCGCGGGCGGCTGCCGGTGGCTGAGCCTGCGCGAGAAGGATCTGCCGCGCGCCGAAAACCTGCCGCTGTTGCGCCGGCTCGTTGTGCTGGGCGATGCCTGGGGGGCTGCCGTGACGGTGCATGACGATGTCGCGGCGGCGAGGGAAGGCGGCGCGGCCGGGGTTCATCTCCCGGCCGGCGCTTCACCGCGCGCCGCGCGCGAGCGCCTTGGCGAAGGCGCGCTCATCGGTCAATCAGCCCATAATGGCGAAGAAATCATCAAAGCGGCGGCGGAAGGCGCCGATTACGTCACCTTGAGTCCGATTTTTGTCTCGGCGAGCAAGCCCGGCTATGGACCGGCTCTTGGGCCTTCGGCGCTCGAGCCGGATTGGCCGCTGCCCGTGCTTGCCTTGGGCGGGGTTGATGCCGGCAATGTCGCCCTTTGTCTGGCGGCGGGCGCGGCAGGCGCCGCCGTGATGGGGAGCGCCATGCGCGCGGACGATCCCAGGCGATATATGTCGGACCTCCTCGCAAGCATGAGGGCGATAGCTGCCCGCCGGACCGATGCCCATGGTTAGGAAGCCGGCGTTCCGTAAAAGATCATTCCGGCGAATATCCAGCAGGGCGAACAATTCAAGCCGGATTTCCTCACGATCTCGCCCAACAATCGCATGCCGGCGATCGTCGATCCCGAACCGGCCAACAAGGGCGCGCCGCGGCGCGTCTTCGACTCGGGGGAGCCGCGTCTATCTCGCCGTGAAGACGGGTGAATTCCTTCCTGAGGCGCTGCGCGAGCGCTTCGAGACGCTGCAATGGCTGTTCTGGCAGATGGGCGGCTTCGGGCCGATGGCCGGGCAAAACAACCATTTCGCCCATTAAGCGCCTGAAAAGCTGGCCTATGCGATCGACCGCTACGTCAGGGAGATAGCCGGCTCTATGCCGTGATGGATAAGCGCTTGAAGAACCGCGATTACTTGGCGAGGCGGTACTCGATCGCCGATGTGGCGGCCTATCCCTGGACCGCGATCTGGGAACGGCAAGGGCAGAAAATCGAGGATTTTCCGAACCTGAAGCGCCGGCTGGAATCGATGGGCGACCGGCCGAGGGTCAAGCGCGCCTCCGAGGTTGGCAAGCCGTATCAGTCCAACCGTCCCAACACCGATCCGGAAATCCGCAAGCTCTTGCTTGGCCAATCGACCGGCACGTTGCGCGCCAGGCCCGATCGCCGCCCGGAATAGCAAGTCCGCCGCCTCGACACCGGCGCGGACGGCGAATTGGTTTCACCGCATATCTAATTGCGCTATCTGTTTACGCTTCGTCAATAAAGCGAGGCCCGTTTGCCTTGCGGCACGAATGCGGCGATTTGCCGTACGAAATTTATCGCCGCTGTAAGCAAACATGATAGTATCCGCCCCGATATTGCATGGGCCGAAGGTTCGGCCAGGACAGGAGCGGCTCGAAGGACCCCCTGCCCAGTCCAAGCAATAAGATCAGGAGTTCTTCGCATGAAGGCGCTTATTTCTGCACTCGCTCTATTATCGTTCGTGGCTGCGTCGACGATCCCGGTCTATCCGGCTTCGGCGCAAGAGCAAACGACTCCCGCTCCGGCTAAAAAGGCGGCAACCAAAAAGGCACCGGTTAAAAAGAAGACCGCTAAGAAGAAGACCACCAAAAAGAAGGCCGCTGCTAAGAAGAAGGCGCCGGCCAAGACAGCCTCGTGATTTCCGTCCTTTGACGGCGAAACCCCCGGAGCGCCGCTCCGGGGGTTTTTTGTTTATGGGGCCGTGGCGGTGAAAGTAAGACACCGTTTCCGCCGCTCCGGATTGCATCCCGGCGACGCGGTCGAGCGCGGCTTATCGTTGTCGCGTGGGGCAGGGCGCCCGATGAAGCGACGTGCGGATCAGGGGACGCTGCAGGCGAAGACGGCGTGGGTCGGCGTCATCAATGGACAGGCGTTGAGATCCGTGTCCTGGCTGACGAGTTTCGGCGCGCTCTTCATCCCGCAGGCCTGCGCCGCCGCGCTTCGCACCGTATCGGCCGAGTTCCAAATCCGATTATAGCAGATCGCGACTTGTTGCGCGGTTGCGGGGCTTGCTCCTGGCGGCGCCGCTTGAGCCGCTGGTTGGTGCTGCATCTCGTTCGCGGCGAAATCCAGCTCGTTCTCGGGGCTCGTCGTGGTGGCGCCCGAGACCGTCAATGCGTTCGGTGCGCGGGCCGGCGGTGGCGGCGGCGAGGCGGGCGGGTAGGTTTGATAGGGCGCGGGCAGGCTGCAGCCGCCGAGCGCGAAGATCGCCAGCCATAGGGCGCAAAACGAACGAATATTCATGCGCGGAAGGCTGGCCTATCGCAGCACCGCGCGCAACCCTTCTTTCGCCGCCGCTGCTGCCTTATGATGATAGCTCATGGCTGAGCTCGATCCTGCCCGCATCGAGGGCTACCACGCCCATATCTATTACGACCCTCAAAGCCGGGGTGCCGCCGAGCGGCTGCGCAATACCGTGGCCGAGCGCTTCACGGCGGTGATTGGACGCTGGCACGATGAGCCCGTCGGGCCGCATCCGATCCCGATGTATCAGATCGCCTTCGCGGCGCAAGAATTCGCACGCTTGGTTCCGTTTCTGATGCTCAATCGGGAAGGATTGCGGATTCTCGTCCATCCCGAGACCGGGAACGCCTATCGCGATCACGCCATCAATGCGCTTTGGTTGGGCGAGCCGGTCAAGCTCAAGCTCGACATGCTGCCCGGCGAACGCTAGCGCTTCCGCGATCGACGTCTTCGCCCTTCGACGTCGCGGTCGCGCGCGATGACCGATCGCGCGCCAGAACCGCTCAAACATTCCGGTGACGATATCGGTCGCCATGAGCGGACCGGCAGGGGGGCGGCGGCTCGGCCGGGGACGGACAAGGCTTGACGGCGCCGCCCTTCTGTCCGGATACTGGGGCGATTCCAAGGGGAGCCCCGAAAAAGGGGCTGAGACACCGCTAGGCGAAAGCGACGCGGAAACCCTTCGAACCTGATCCGGCTCGTACCGGCGTAGGGACAGGAACGGCGCGGCATCGACGGCGCCACCCCCTCGCCAAAGCTCGATCAGCCCTTAGTTTCTCGTAGCGGGAAGGAGATCGACCATGCCCGAAGGCGCTCTCGGCCAAAATTTTCAAGTCTCGACCGGCCCGCTGCCGGCCTCGCGCAAAGTCTTCGTGCCGGGAAAGCGGTTTCCCGACGTCCAGGTGGCGATGCGCGAGATCGATCTCACGCCGTCCTCGAAGGAAAAGCCCATCCGCGCCTACGACCCGTCGGGAGCCTATACCGATCCCGCGGTGTCGATCGACATCCGCGCCGGCTTGCCGCCGCTGCGCGAGCGTTGGATCCGCGCACGCGGCGATGTCGAGGAATGCGCGCCGCGGGCGACGCGGCCGGAAGATAACGGGTTGGCGCCCGGCGAGATTTCGAGTGTGCCGCTCTTCGACCGCACCGGCCGCAAGCCGCTCATGGCCAAGGGCGGCAAGTCGGTGTCGCAGCTCGCCTATGCGCGCGCCGGCATCGTCACGCCGGAGATGGAATACATCGCGATCCGCGAGAATCTCGGCCGCGAGGATTTGAAGAAACAGGCCGATGCGGAAAACTTCGGCGCGGCCATTCCCGAATACGTGACGCCTGAATTCGTGCGCGACGAGATCGCGCGCGGCCGCGCCATCATCCCGGCCAACATCAATCATCCGGAAAGCGAGCCGATGATCATCGGCCGGAATTTCCTCGTGAAGATCAACGCCAATATCGGCAATTCGATCGTGACCTCCTCGGTCGCCGAGGAAGTCGACAAGCTGGTCTGGGCGATCCGCTGGGGCGGCGACACCGTGATGGATCTTTCCACGGGCAAGAACATTCACACCATCCGCGAATGGATCATCCGCAATTCGCCCGTGCCGATCGGTACCGTACCGATCTATCAGGCGCTCGAGAAGGTCAACGGCAAGGCCGAGGACCTGACCTGGGAAGTGTTCCGCGACACCTTGATCGAACAGGCCGAACAGGGCGTCGACTATTTCACGATCCATGCCGGCGTCAGGCTCGCCTACATTCCCCTCACGGCCAAGCGCGTGACCGGCATCGTTTCGCGCGGCGGCTCGATCATGGCGAAATGGTGCTTGTCGCATCACAAGGAGAATTTCCTCTACACGCGGTTCGAGGAAATCTGCGAGATCATGAAGGCCTATGACGTGAGCTTCTCGCTGGGCGACGGGCTGCGTCCGGGCTCGACGGCGGATGCCAATGACGAAGCGCAATTCGCCGAGCTGAAGACTCTGGGCGAGCTCACCAAGATCGCCTGGAAGCACGATGTGCAGGTGATGATCGAGGGTCCCGGCCATGTGCCGATGCACAAGATCAAGGAGAACATGGACCTCCAGCTTGAGCATTGCCACGAGGCGCCGTTCTACACGCTCGGGCCCTTGGTCACCGACATCGCGCCGGGTTACGACCACATCACTTCGGCGATCGGCGCGGCGATGATCGGCTGGTTCGGCACGGCGATGCTCTGCTACGTCACGCCGAAGGAGCATCTGGGATTGCCCGACCGCGACGACGTCAAGGACGGCGTCATCGCTTACAAGATCGCCGCGCATGCGGCCGACCTTGCCAAGGGTCATCCCACGGCGCGGGAACGCGACGATGCGCTCTCCCGCGCGCGCTTCGAGTTCCGCTGGCGGGACCAATTCAATCTGTCGCTCGATCCCGAGACGGCGGAGAAGTTCCACGATCAGACCTTGCCGGCCGACGGTGCCAAGCTCGCGCATTTCTGCTCGATGTGCGGGCCGAAATTCTGCTCGATGAAGATCTCGCAGGAGGTGCGCGACTACGCCGAGCAGGGCATGGCCGAGAAGTCGGAGAGCTTCCTCAAGGAAGGCGGCGAGATCTACAAGGTGCTCGAAGGCAAGGCGGTCGCGATCGAATAGCCATGGCCGAACCGATCAACCGCGACTATCCAAACCGGCCTTTCGCCGCGGCACTCGCGATTTGCCGGCGCGGCGACAAAATGCTCCTGGCGCGGCGTGCCAAGGGGCCGAGCACGGCGGTCGGGCGCTGGGGCTTCCCGGGCGGCATGCATGAGCTGGGCGAGAGCATCCTTTCCGCCGCCGCACGCGAGCTGAAAGAAGAGACCGGCGTCGACGCCGAGCCCAAGCGCGTCATCGACGCCTTCGACGTCATCGGCAAGGAAGCCGACAGCCGCATTCGCGCGCATTACGTCCTCGTCTGCGTCGTGCTCGACTGGAGGTCGGGCGAGGGCGAGCCGATCGAGGATGCATCCGCCGTCGGCTGGTATACGGCCGAGGAAGCGCTGGCGAAGCTTGAGCTTCTTCCCGACACGCTCCGGCTGATGAAGGCGGCGCTGGCGGTCTAATCAATCGAGGCCGTCCGGATTCCGTTAGCCTGCACCCCGATCTGCCGTGGCCATGGGGTGGCGCAACTGGTCGCCTCCGTTCGCCCGGTTCCAGTCGGGTCAGCGGATTAAAGACACGGTAAAACCCGCTGAAAATTCTTGTACTTTGTGCGGCGCGGCATTAAATTTGAGGCTCCCGCAACTTAGGAAAGGAGGTGATCCCGTGTCTCATTGTCACAGACGGCGGATGGAGTTAGCCGCATTCGGGATCGCTGCCTCGGCAGGTTTCACTGTCGCGTAGCGATGAAATCCGCGGCGTTTTCCTGCCGCTGTTGTACTGACAAGAGGAAGGGCCGCTCCGAAGGGGCGGCCCTTCTGTTTTGGCGGCAAGGCTCGAAAGCTGTCTTATCTTTGACCCCGTCAAGCTTCATGCCGGCTCGCTTTTGCCGGGTCCGAGGATCGCGAGGATTTACCGGACTTGCGGCTGTCGCCGCGCTGAACTAGATCGGACGAGATGCGGTCAAAGATCGGCCCTCTTCCCGTGATACGCGGTGTCGCCGAGCTCAGGCGCACGGTCGGGCAATGGCGGCACGCCGGCGATGTCGTGGCGCTGGTGCCCACCATGGGCGCGTTGCATCGAGGGCATCTCGCCCTGGTCGCGCACGCAAAAGCGCTTGCGGACCGGGTGGTCGCCAGCATTTTCGTCAATCCGACCCAATTCGGCCCGAACGAAGATTTCGGCCGCTATCCGCGCGACGAAGCGGCCGATGCCGCGAAGCTGGCCAGCGCACAATGCGATCTGCTCTACGCCCCCGATCTTGCCCAGATGTATCCCGAGGGGTTCGCAACGACGATCTCGGCCGGACCTCTGGCCGAGCCTCTCTGCGGGCGTTTCCGACCCGGCCACTTCACCGGCGTGGCCACCGTGGTGACGAAGCTCTTGCTGCAGGCCCGCGCCAATCTCGCCTGCTTCGGCGAGAAGGATTACCAGCAGCTTCAGATCATTCGCCGAATCGTGCGCGATCTCGACATCGAAGTTCGGATCGAAGGCGTGCCCACCGTGCGCGAGGAGGACGGGCTCGCCCTCTCGTCGCGCAACGCCTATCTCTCGCCGGAAGAGCGCCGCATCGCGCCCGCGCTGCACCGGATTCTGGCCGAGGTCGCGAGCCGCGCGATGATCGGCGTGCCTCAAGCGGAAGCCGCGTCTTGGGGCGCGGCGGCGCTGACGCAAGCCGGTTTCACCAAGCTGGATTACCTCGAAATCCGCGACGCCGAGACGCTCGCGCCGCTGACGACGCGCGAGCGTGCAGGCCGGGTTTTTGCGGCGGCTTGGCTCGGCAAGACCCGGCTCATCGACAATGTGCCGCTTCCGCCCCTGCATGCGGACGGCACGAAAAAAGGCAGTATCAACCTATGACAAGATTGGCCTGGCTCGCGCCTCTAATCGTGATCCTTGCGGCGGCGACGATCGCGAGGGCGGGCACCGACAGCGACATGCTCACCCAATTCGGTCTCATCGGCAGCTGGGCGATCGATTGCCGCGCGCCGCCGAGCCTCGCCAACCCGTTCCAGAACTTTGTGCCTTCAACGGAAGGGCAACCGTCGCGCCAGCTGATCACCGGCAATCCCGATTATGATCGCATCGAGCCGATCAGCGGCGTGGCGCTGATCGCCGCCGACCGGCTGCGCCTGTCTTTTCCGCAGAACGGCATCATGGTCACCGTCGTTCTGGCGAAGGACAAGGGCCGCATTCGTCCGATCGAATCGGCCACCAGCAATGGCGAGACCGTGGTGAGCGGCGGCATCGTCCAGCGCAACGGGCAAGAGACATCCTGGCTGCAGAAATGCCCCGGCTAGGTCCGTCCCGGACGCATCGATGTGGTAGAATGCGCGGCGTGGTCGCAGCCGCGATCCCGCCGCTCGCGCCGCAAAGAGGATTTAGCGCTTGAAGATTCTCGTCACCGGCGGCGCCGGTTTTATCGGCACATCGGTCGTCCGTCATCTGCTCGAAAGCGGCGATAGCGTCGTCAATCTCGACAAGCTGACCTATGCCGGCTCCAATCCGCCTTTGGGGGTTCTCGCAGCGGACGGTCGCTATGTCCTCGAGGTCGCCGATGTCGCCGATCATGCCGCCGCCGCGCGTGTCTTCGCCAAGCACCGGCCGGATATGGTCATGCATCTTGCCGCGGAAACCCATGTCGATCGCTCGATCGACAGCCCCGCGGATTTCATCCGCTCGAATTTCGTCGGAACTTTCACCATGCTCGAATGCGCGCGCGCGTATTGGCGCGGCCTCGATCAGGCGGCGCAGGCGCGATTTCGCTTCCATCTCATTTCGACCGACGAAGTCTTCGGCTCGCTCGCTCCGGGGACGAGCGCCGATGAAACGGCGCGGTATCAGCCCAACAGCCCCTATGCGGCTTCGAAAGCGGGCGCCGATCATCTCGCCCGCGCGTGGCACCGGACCTACGGCCTGCCGGTGGTCGCGACCAATTGCTCGAACAATTATGGGCCGTGGCAGTTCCCGGAAAAGCTCGTGCCGCTGATGATCTTGAACGCGCTCGACGGCAAGAAGCTGCCGGTCTACGGCGCCGGGGCCAATATTCGCGACTGGCTCTATGTCGGCGATCATGCCGCGGCGCTGGCGCTCGTGTTGCGCCGCGGACGGATCGGCGAAACCTACAACATTGCCGGCGGCGAGGAGCGTGCCAATCTCGATATCGTCAAAACCATCTGCGCGATCCTCGACGAGGAATTGCCGGCATCGCCCCATCACCCGCATCAAAATCTCATCGAATTCGTCGCCGACCGCCCCGGCCACGATCTGCGCTACGCGGTCGATGACCGCAAGATTCGCCGCGAGCTCGGCTGGAAGCCGGTCGAGAGCCTCGCCACCGGTCTGCGCCGGACCGTACGCTGGTATCTGGACAACCGGGCCTGGTGGGAGCCGATCCGTAACGGTGTCTACCGCGGCGAGCGCCTGGGGAGCGTCCGATGAAAGGCATCATCCTGGCGGGCGGCTCCGGCACGCGGCTCTATCCGATGACGCGCGCCGTCTCGAAGCAATTACTGCCGGTTTACGACAAGCCGATGATCTATTACCCGTTATCGACCTTGATGTTCGGCGGCATCCGCGACGTTCTCGTTATTTCGACGCCCGCCGATGAGCCGCATTTCCGCGCGCTTCTTGGCGACGGGAGCCAATTGGGCATATCGCTCCGCTATGCGGTGCAGCCTTCGCCCGGCGGGATCGCGCAGGCCTTCATCATCGGCCGTGATTTCATTGCCGGGGAAAGCTGCGCGCTGGCGCTCGGCGACAATCTCATTTACGGCGACGGGCTCGGCAGCATGATGCGGCGCGCGGCCTCGCGCCCCGTGGGCGCCACGGTGTTCGCTTATCGCGTCGGAGACCCGGAGCGCTACGGCGTCGTCGAATTCGACCGCCAAGGCAAGGCGCTGGCGGTCGAGGAGAAGCCTGAAAAACCTCGCTCCGACTGGGCCGTGATCGGACTCTATTTCTACGATCGCGAGGTCGTCGATATCGCCGGGCGCATGAAGCCATCGCCGCGCGGCGAACTCGAGATAACCGACGTCAACCGGGAATATCTTCGCCGCGGCACGCTTCACGTCGAACAGCTGGGGCGCGGCTATGCCTGGCTCGATACCGGGACGCCCGAGGCATTGATCGAAGGATCGGAGTTCGTGCGGACGCTCGAGAAGCGCACCGGTCAAAAGATCGGCTGCATCGAGGAAGTGGCGTTCCGCGAGGGCTTCATCGACAGGACGCAGCTCGTCGCGCTCGCCAAGTTCAACGAGAAATCCGCTTATGGGCGGTACTTGCTGCGCTTGGCCGACGAGGAATTGGGGGCGTAGCGCCACCGGGGAGACAACGATGATCAAGACCAAGGGCCTCGTTCATTTCACTATTCCGGTGACCGACACCGAACGCAGCCGGGATTTCTACTGCAAATGGCTCGGCATGAAGGTCGTGCGCGACCTCAAGGGCCACGGCATGGTGTTTCTCGATTCGGGCGGCGATTGCGTCATTCTGGCTAAGGTGGACAAGCCGATCTCGACCGCGGGCGAGCGCGATATACATCATGCCTTCCTGGTCGCGCATGAAGATTACACGTCCGCCTTGGCCGAGCTGAAGGAAGGCGGCGTGAAGTTCCTTTACGACGAGGATCGCCGGGACGGCGCGATCGACGGTCCGCGCGCCTATTTCGAGGATCCCGACGGCAATGTGCTCGAGATCATCGATCTGGTCGGCTACGCCGGCACCAAAGGCTGAAACGCCTCAATCCGCGAGGCTGGCCGGATCGACGCCGTGCACGAGATGGGGCGCGCCGTAATCGGCGATGAGCTGCCTCGGGTCGCGCACGAGTTCGGGTCCGCTGCGCTCGGCGCGAGGCTTGAGCTGCGCTTCGAGATAGGCGCCCAAATAGCGAGAATGAGCGACGATGGCGTGGCCGAAGGCCAGCCGCTCGCGCTCATATTGCGCGAGGCCGGCGGCGATGTCGCCGGCCGGCGCGGCGAGCGAATCGGCGAGGCTGGCTGCATCGAGCGCGGCCTTGGTCGCGCCGGCCGCGACATGCGGGCGCGCGACGAAAGCCGAATCGCCGAGAAGCGCGACGCGCCCGAAGACCATTTGCGGCGCTTCCATCTCGCTGATCGATTGCAGAAGCGGCTGCGGCGTGCGCGCGACGATTTCGCCGAGGATTGGCGGCAGGCCTGCGCGCGCCGCGGCTTTCATCTCGGCGATGAATTCGGGGCGAATGAGCGGCGGCGGAATCGTGAGCCCATGCGAGCGTCCGCTCGCATCGGTGAAGAGCGCGGCGCGGCGCGCGGCATCGGCGGGCCGGTACCAGATGAAATAGTAGCGCCGGTGACCCGCCCGCATGTCGTTGTTCGGCCCCGGAACCGGAAGCGAGACGACGAGCTCGCCCTCGGGCAAGGAAAAGGCCGATCGGTCGAACAGCAATTGATGCGCGCCCTCGGGCAAATCGCTTTCATCGACCAGGCCGCGCCACGCGATGTAGCCGACGGCGCGCGGCTCGACCTGCGGCAGGAACTGACGTCGCACGGTCGAATAGACGCCGTCGGCCGCGACAAGCAGATCGCCGCGCTCGCGCGTCCCGTCGGCGAAGACCGCCGTGACGGTATTTCCTTCCTGCTCGACGCGCTCGAGCGTCATTCCCGTGCGATAATTCTCGGAAGGGAAGGCGGCGCGCAGCGGCTTGTAGATGATCGCCCAGGCGCTGCTGTGCCAGGCGCGCGGCGTCTCGCAGCCGATCTCGCCCTTCTGGTCGAGCCAGATCGAGGAGTGGACATGGAAGGCGAGCGAGCGGCTGATCTTGAGGCCGGCGCGCCGCATCATCTCGAACAGCTCGGCGGTGATGCCGAGCCCGGCGCCGCGATCGGCGAGATCGCCCGCGCTGCGCTCGAAGATGACGGCGTCCCATCCTGCGCGTTGAAGAAAATGGGCGGCAAAGAGGCCGCCGATCGATCCGCCGATGATGAGGGCCCGATTCCGGCGCGGCATCGGATCGCCGAGACGCTGAGGGCTCACGGCTCGTTGCCGGCGGCGCGCGCGGTCCGCGTCGCTTCGCCCCCATATTCCGGAACCAGGTTTCGCAGCAGCGCCATCTGTCGGTCTTCGCGCCCCTCGCGCGCATGCTCGGCCAGCTCGTCGAGCGAACGCGAGAGGATCGCATAATCGATCGCGCGCGGCGCCGCGAGCCGGATTCCCGCGATCTTGGTGGGCACGAGCCGTTCATTTGCGTAGAACAGCTCCTCGCGGAGCTTCTCGCCCGGGCGTAGGCCGATAAAGTCGATCGTCACATCCTCGCCCGGTTTTTTTCCGGCGAGGCGGATCATTTGTGTCGCGAGGTCGACGATCTTCACCGGCTCGCCCATGTCGAGCACGAAAATCTTGCCGCGCGCCTCGCCGTCTTCGCTCGCGAGCGCCGAGGATTGCAGCACAAGCTCCATCGCCTCGCGCACGGTCATGAAAAAGCGCGAGATTTCGGGATGGGTGACGGTCAGCGGCCCGCCGGCGGCGAGCTGGCGCTGGAACAGGGGCACGACCGATCCGGTCGAACCCAGCACGTTGCCGAAGCGCACCGTGACGTAGCGCGTGCCGTGGTCGCGGCGCGCCTCGACCAGATCGAGCGATTGACAAATACTCTCCGCCAAACGCTTGGTCGCGCCCATCACGTTGGCCGGGTTGACGGCCTTGTCGGTCGAGATCATCACCATCGTCCCGACGCCGTGCGTTCGGCAGGATTCCGCGACGTTGCGCGTCCCGAGGACGTTGGTGACGATGCCTTCGACCGGGTTCGCCTCGACGATCGGCACATGTTTCAAGGCCGCGGCGTGAAAGACGAGTTCGGGCCGTTCGGCAGCCATCACTTCGTCGATGCGTCGCCGATCGCGCACATCGGCGATGATTGCCTGGCGCGGCACTTCGGCAAAGCGCTCCTTCAGCTCTTGATCGATCGTATAGAGCGCGTATTCGCCATTATCGAGCAAGGCGAGCCGGGCCGGTCCGTAAGACGCGATCTGGCGCGCGAGTTCGCCGCCGATCGTTCCGCCCGCGCCCGTCACCAGCACCCGCCGGCCCGCGATCAACCGTCGCATGCCCGCGCGATCGAGCACCGCCTGAGGCCGCCCGAGGAGGTCTTCGATCGCGACCGGCTCGATGCGTCCGATGTCGCCCTCTCGACTCTCGCGAAAATCGGTAAGGCGCGGTACGCGCGCGAGCGGGATGCCGGCTTCGGCCGAGAAATCGAGCAGGCGGCGCGCCACCGGTCGCTCGAGCGCGTCGCCACAGACGATGAGGCGTTGCGGGCGGCTGCCGCGGCGCGTGAGCTGGGCGACGACGGCCTCGATATCGTCGAAAGTGCCGAGAATCTTCACCCCCCCGAGATCGCGGCCGACGCGCGTCGAGCCGTCGGCGAGAATGCCGACCACGCTATAGGATCGGCGTGGATCGCGCGCCAAGGCCCGGATGAACAGATCCGCGGCCTCGCGCGCGCCGATCACCAGGATGGGCACCGGCGCATAACGCGCCGTTTCGAAAACATGGTCGAGGCCGCGATCCTTGAAGATCCGATAGGCGAAGCGCGGTCCGCCCAGCAACGCCATGAGCAGCAGCCAGTTGATGCCCACGAGCGAGCGCGGCATGTCCGCCAGCCGGGTCACCAGGAACATGACGGGAAAGAAGATCAGGATGGTGAGGCTGGCTGCCCGAAACAGCGCCAGCAGATCGGGCAAGGACGCGTAGCGCCAAATGCCCCGATAAAGTCCCGCCCAGAGGAAGACGGCCGCCGCCGTCGCGGTGAAGCCGAGATCGTAGGCCAGGAGCAGCTTCGGCGAATATTGCGAAATATCGCCGCCGACCCGGAGAAAAAACGACAAGATAAACGAAAGCGCCGCCATGAAAACGTCATGGGCAAAAGCGGCCGAGGCGCGGCGCGTAATCTTCATTAACCACCCTTTGCGGACGACCAGACGTTATAAAAGGCGCCCGCCCCCGGCAAGCGCCAAAGTGGCGGATTGGCGGGGCGCCTGAAGGGAGTTCGCGCCCTTCCAGAGGGTGTTTTTTAATCCCGTTTAACTTCGGTTATTCAATCTGTGCGCTACTGGAGGCTGCGCGGGCGATTCCCGAAGGAATTGGCCCTCTCGCGGGATAGTGCGTGTCAAAGCGGGTCAGAAGCGTCCCATGTTGGCAGCCGTGAATATTTATGGCTTCCGCTATCGATACCGGCCCTCCCCATGAGCGCGGAGGGAGCCGGCAGAAAACCCGCGCGCGCCCCGGTTTCCGATTCTGCGGCTACGGAGCGCGCGGTGGAAGGCGCCGCGCCGGATTCGGTCGCCAAAGAGGCGACGCCGCAAGGTTTGGCGCCCGAGACCCTGGCCAACGCGCCGATCTCCCATGGCGATCCCGCACGCGGATTGCGCAATGAGCGCGACCGCTTCGTCGGCTTTGCCTTCGCCGCCGCGGATCTCCTGCTCGAAGTGTCCCCTGAGGGCGATATCCTCTTCGCCGCCGGTGCGGCACGGGTTCTGACCGGCGCCGAGGCCGATCAGCTGATCGGCAAGAGCTTTGCGTCCCTTATCGTCAGTCGCGACCGGGCGATCGCGGATCTCACCTTGCGGCGAGCCCGCGAAGAAGGGCGCATCGAGCCGGTGAACTTCGCCTTTGTCGGACCGGGCGGCGAGGCCATCAACGCGACCGTGAGCGGCTGTCTCCTGCCCGAAGAAAAAGGCCGTTCGGTCTATCTCGCGATCGCGGGCGCGCGCCCGCAGATCCCGAAGGCGGCGTTGCGCGGCGCGCGCGATCCGGAAACCGGTCTTCTGGATGGCCCGGCCTTTACCGCCGCGTCACGCGAGACCCTCGCCAATGCGGAGTCGGTCGGCGAAACTTTCGAGCTCGCGCTATTGCGGTTACAGGGGCTCAAGGAACTTCGCGGACGCGCCAAGGGCGATACCTGGAGCCGGCTCCTGGCCGATGTCGGCACCTTTCTGCGCTCGCATTCCATCGGCGGCGCCACAGCGGGCCGGATCGCCGATGACAAATTCGGTGTGATCCGCTCTCGCGCAGCGACAAAAATCGTTCTCAGCAACGAGATCGAGCGGCTGTCGCGATCCTATGATCCGGCCGGCAAGGGCGTTCTCGCCGGCGAGATCGGTGTCGATCTCGATGCGGCCGGGCTTAGCTCGGACGACGCGACGAAGGCCCTGGCCTTCACCTTGGGCCGATTCGCGACCGCGCAGAGCGAAGAATTTTCGATCAGCTCGCTGGCGCAAGGATTTCGCGCGCAGATTTCGGATACGGTCAATCGCATCTCGCGCCTCAAGGCTGCGACCAATACCAGCAAGATGACCGTCGCGTTCCAGCCGATCGTCGCGCTCGATACGAATCTCCTTCATCACCACGAGATGCTCGCGCGTTTCGATGGGAGCAAATCGCCCTCCGACATGATCCAATTCGCGGAAAAGATCGGCATGATCGAAGAGATCGACCTGACCATGTGTCAGCGCGCGATCGCGACGCTGCTCGAGAGGGAAGGTTCGCGCGTGGACCTCGCCGTCAATATCTCGGGCCGGTCGCTTGACAGCGATATGTTCGTCGAATCGCTCATGAAACTGCTTGAGCCGCATTCAAAGCTCAGCCCGCAGCTCCTGTTCGAGATCACGGAATCGAACGGGATGTCGAGCTTGTCGCGGGTCGAGAAAATTCTTACCGGCTTGCGCAAGGCCGGCTACCGCATCTGTCTCGACGATTTCGGCGCCGGCGCGTCCTCTTTTCCTTACCTGCAAGCGCTTTCGGTCGATTTCGTGAAGATCGACGGCGGCTATGTCGGGCGCATGCGCGACAGCGCCAAGGACCGCGCGATCCTCAAGGCGATGGTCGCGATGTGTCAGGATCTTGAAATCGGCATGATCGCGGAGATGATCGAGCGCGTCGACCAGGCCGAAGATTTGCGCGAGATGGGCATCGGCTATGGCCAGGGTTACCTCTTCGGCCGGCCGACGGCGAATCTGGAGGCCTACTCACCCGCTCTCGGCAAGGTTTCCCAGCATGAGAATGCCGCGGCCGCCGGCAGGCGCGTGCGCCGGAAATAGCGCAACGGCGAGCGCGGTCGTCAACCCGACGGCGCCAGTTCTTTCATCAAGTCGCGATAAAGCGCGGCCGTCGCGTCGCGGACAATTCGGTCGGAGAATGCGGTTTCCACGAGCCGTCTTCCCGCCTCGGAAAACCGTCGCCGGGTCGCCGGGTCGCCGGCGAGTTGCTTTAATGCCGCCGCGAGGGCCGCGGGATCGCCCGGCGCCACCAGCAATGCATTGACGCCCGCGCGCGCGATGTCGCGCGTTCCGGGAACATCGGTCGCGACGATCGCCCGCCCGACCGCGGCTGCCTCGAGCAGCGCTTTGGGCAGGCCCTCGCCGCCGAGCGAGCCCAGAACCGCGATATGCGCCGCCGCCCAGATCGGGCGCACATCCGGCTGGTGACCGCACCAGGTGATTCCCGGCAGCTTCGCCCAATCATCGAGCGTCGCTTTGTCCAAAGCGGTTGGATTGCCCGGATCCGGCGCTCCCGCCAGGATAAGGCGCAAATCGACGCCTTCGCCTTGCAGCAATTGCTGCGCGGCCACCACAATCGCCACGCCTTTGATCGCGATCATGCGGCCGACATAGGCGGCCGTGATCGGGGGCGCGGGCGGCTCGGGCAGCGGCCGAAAAAAATCGAGATCGACGCCCGAACCATAGATGGCCGCGACGCGGTCGGCCGCTCTCGGACGGAGCGCGACCATGCTGCGCCGGTCCTCGTCGTTCTGCACGATCACGCGGCAATTGCGACGCAGCGCGACCAACGGCCACATCATGCGCAACAAACCACCGATCACCCTTGCGTGCCAGCGCCGCTCGATGCCCGCGTAGCCTGCGCCGGCGATCATGCTGACCACCCCGGGCACGCGTGCGAGGAGCGCGGCGATGCCGCCGAGCAGAGCGGGCTTCAGGGCGACATGGTGAACGAGGAACGGGCGCTCGCGCCGATAGAGCCGAAAGATTTCGACGATGGCCGCGAGATTGGCGGCCACTCCCAGATCCTCGCGGCGCCATTTGAGCGGATGAAGCGCGAAGCCCGCCTGGCGGATACGCTCCCCATGCGCGGCGACGCGTGTCGCCACGGCGACGTCGAAGCCGGCGTCGCGCGCCGCATAAGCCATCGGCAGCCGATGGGACCAGAAATACCAATCCTCGGTGACGAGAAAGATGAGCCTGCGCCGATTGGCTCCGGTCATCGCGGCAAGGCGGGTCGGATGTGGGCGCGCCGCGCCAGTTGGGCGAGCAAGGTCGCGGTGGCGGCAAGCGCCAACAATAGCGCCGTCCGGGGCCAGGTTACCGCGAGAGCGGCCAGCACGAGCAAGGCGGCATTGCCGCCGATCACGAGCCGGAGCACCGCGCCGTGATCGCCGTCGGGCGCGAGCGCACGCTGGTAGAAATGTTCGCGGTGAGCCTGCCAGAAGCGCCGGCCGCGCGCGATCCGTGCCAGCAGGGTGAGCGTGGCATCCGCCAAATAATAAAGCGGCAGAATCGCCGCCGGCGCCCAGAGCCCCTTGGCCGCCATGACCAGCAACAGCCAACCCATGAGATAACCCAGGGATACGCTCCCGACATCGCCGAGAAAAATCTTCGCCCGCGGCCAGTTCCAGCGCAGAAACCCCGCGGCACCGGCCGCCGCCGCGAGCGCAAGCTGCGGCACGGCATCGCCGCCGAGGCCGGCGAGAAGCAAGCTTGCCGTGATTCCGAGACCGAGAAAAATCGTCTCGGTGCAAGTGATGCCGTCGATGCCGTCCATGAAATTATAAAGGTTGAGAAACCAGACCCAGAGCAGCGCCGCCGCGATGCGATCGAATAACGGCGGAAGCAAGCCCTGAAAGACAAGCGTTCCATCCGGCAGCGCGAGAATTCCGAGCGCGGCCGCGACGAGATGCGCAAGCAAGCGCCAGCCGAAGGCCAGCCCGCCGAGATCGTCGCGCCAAGAGACGACGGCGAGCAGCGCGGCAATTGCCGCGATCGCCGCTGTCCCGCTCGGCGCCCGGCCGGCCGCCGCGAGCATCAGCCAGGCGAAGAGCAGGAGGGGCATGAGCGCAAGACCGCCGCCGCGCGGGATCGGCACCTGATGCGAGGAGCGTTCGACCGGTCGGTCGAGGATGGCTTGACGCTGCAGCCATGCCAAGACGACGCCGGTGAACCATGCGGTGCCCGCGAGCACGGCGAGCGGCACGACGACCCATCCCCATACGCTATCCATGACAGGGGTGATATGCCGCCGCTGCACCGCGCGCAATGTTTCAGCGACCGTGGCAATCGCGGCACCGCGTCACGTCTTTTGACATGCGGCCCGGCGGTGGCGGGGTCGAAGCCTAGTCGGGCGCTTCGGGCTGCCAAAGGGCGCGCTTCTCGCCGATATCGGCGCGGCAGAGCGTGACCGCTTCGATTTCCGGTGCGTTGGGCCTCTCCACCGCCTGCCGGAGGTCGCGGCACACAAGACCGTGACGCGATAAGTAGACGTCCCGCGCTGGAATCACGGTTCCCGCCGAATCGGCCGCTTTCCAAGCGACCGCGGTTCCGGTCGCGGCCGAAGCGGCGAGGATGGACGCTTGCGCCAGGTTCATCCGGGCCTGCGCGCTCAAGGCAGGGAGCAGGGGGCCGGCGACGACCCGGTCGGCCATATCCGCGTCGAGAAGCGGCGGCACGGAATCGCTCAACGGACCGGGATAGGGGCCGCTCGCGCGGATCGAGACCGCCGGCGCCGGCCGATCGATGAGCGCCCCGAGAAGCCCGGGCTGGTTGTAGTGTTCGAACTCGCCGGACCAATCGATCTTGTTCAGCGAGTCGAAGGGGTGGATGGTCTCGGCGTCGCTGCATCCGCCGAGCGCCAAGACGGCCGCGAGCGAGGCGAGCGCGCCGAGTCTTGCGACCGAAGTTGCGCTATGATGGCGATCATGCATGGTCGCGGGATCCTTCCGGTTTGCACGGCGCCGCTTTTGCTTGGCGCGATGATCGTCGCGCTCGGCCTGGTGCCGTGGTTCGGGGCACCGGCTTGGGCGCAATTCTACGATCTCGACGGCACCTATCACTGCCTCACCGCGCCCGACGCGGCTTGCAATAAGTCTGAGACACCGCCGCCACCCTTGCCGCCGACGCCGCCTGCCACGCCGACGATCGAAGAGATGATCGGGCGCATCCGCGCGCAAACGGTCACCGCCGCCGACATCGCGCTCATTGAGCAGCGCGCCGCCGCCAAGGAACCGCGGGCCGTCGAAGCCCTCGCCTGGTGCGAACTCAACGGCATCGGCATGCAGCCCGATCCCGTCGCGGCCTATATGCTTTATGGCGAGGCCGCGACGCTCGGCATTCCGAGCGCCAAGAGCAATCAGACGGCGATCTTCGAGACGCGGCTCAATCAAGAGCAACGTCAACTCGTGCTGATGCGCGAGCAAAGCCGATAGGGCGCCCGAAATGGATCGCTTCAATGCCGCAACTCCCATCTTCGGTCGATTCTGGGCCATGATGGTGAAGAGCTCGTTAACCGGAATGGTCGGCGCCGATGGCGACAGAGATGAGCGGCACGCAGCGCGATAGCGGCTGGGATCGGTATTACAAAGCGACCGCGGGGCGCCCGCCGCGGCCGACGCTCTTATGGGCGCTCGATCGTTTCGAGCCTCGGCCCGTGCCGGCGCGCGCTGTCGACCTCGGCTGCGGCGACGGACGCGATACGATCGAGCTTTTGCGGCGGGGCTGGACCGTGATCGCGATCGATTCCGAGCCGATCGCGATCGAGCGGTTGAGAGCGCGGCCCGATCTCCCTGAAGGGGCCGATCTCACGGCGCGTTGCGGCAAGTTCGAGGATCTCGACTGGCCCATGGTCGATCTCGTCAATGCGAGCTTCGCGTTGCCGCTTTGCCCGCCGGCACGGTTCCCGCTGTTGTGGCGCAAGGTGACGCAGTCGCTCGCGCCGGGCGGACGCTTTGCCGGCCAGCTCTATGGCGAGCGCGACAGCTGGGCCGGCGTTCGCGCCATGGCCTTCTTCGACGAAGCGGCTGCGCGGCGCCTCTTCGGCGCTTATGCGATCGAATTGTTCGAGACCGAAGAGACCGATGCCGTGACGCCGCGTGGCGCCGCCAAGCATTGGCACATCTTCCACATCGTCGCGCGCAAGCTTTGAGCCGAGATCAGCGCCAGCGATGGCGATGCCCGCCGCCGATCACAACCGTGCCGAGGACGGGCGGGCCGTAGTAATACGGGTAGTAGCCATCGGAATATCCGCCGTAAGAGTAATAGCCCGGCGCCGGATAGGCGACGCAGCCGCTCAATCCCAATACGATGGCCACGAGCACCAGCACATGTTTTGCTTTCGACGTGGGAACACGCATCCTTGGATCTCCTTGCCTTGCTCCGCAGGGTTTGGCCGAGCGTTGGGTTGGGCCTCACGCGGTCATCCCTCTGCGTAGAACGGGCGACGGCGGCGCTTTCTTCGTCTGCCTTCAAAATGTCATCTGGATCACAAGCTTTTGCCGTGTTAGGAGTACGATCACGAATTTCATTCGGGGGGCCTATGCCATCGCGCTTTTTCGAGTTGATCGCTTCTGCGTCGATCGTCATTGTTTCGTTCGTCGTGTTCGGCACGCAAGGAAGTGTCGCCGCGCAAACGCCGCTGCAGCGCGGCACCTACCTCATGGACAGCATCGTGGCCTGCGGCAATTGCCATACGCCCAAGGGGCCCGATGGCAAGGCGATCCCTGGCAAGGAGCTGTCGGGCGGCGACCCGATCGTCGCGCCCGTATTTCACGCGATGCCCGCCAATATCACGCCGGACAAAGCCACCGGGATCGGCAATTGGACGGACGCACAGATCATTGATGCGATCCGCAACGGCAAACGCCCGGATGGCACGATCATTGGCCCGCCGATGCCGATCGCGTTTTACCGCGGCATGTCGGATAGCGACGTGAAAGCGATCGTCGCCTATCTGCGCTCGGTGAAGCCGATCGCGAACAAGGTCGAGAAATCGACCTATAAGATTCCGTTGCCACCGGGTTACGGACCGCCGGTCACGCATGTGGCCGACGTGCCGAGAACCGATCACGTGGCCTATGGCAAATATCTCGCGACCGGGCTCGGCCATTGCATGGATTGCCATACGCCCGACGTCAAAGGCCGTCCGGATTTCTCGCGGATCGGCGCGGGCGGGAATCCTTTCGGCGCGCCCGGCGGGGGAATGGTGATCTCAGCCAATCTCACGCCCGGCAATCCCAACGGCATCTCGAACTGGACGAACCAGCAGGTGAAAGACGCGATCACCAAGGGCGTCCGCCCGGATCGACCGCTGGTGCGGCTGATGGCTTTCGATTGGTATCAGCACATGAGCAACGCCGACCTCAATGATCTGATCGCGTTCTTGCGTTCCTTAAAGCCAGTGAAAACGCAATAGCGCGGCGCGACCGATCTTCGTCGAAGGGCGCGGTCTGTCCGGAGCATCCCGGACAGACCGCTCGCCGCCGCTTCTCTCTGCGCTCGCACTACGTCTCGCGGGACGGGCCTGCGCCTAAGGCCGAATTTCGGCCCTGCTGCAAATAGCGCCGTGCCGAGGTGACTAATGCCGTTAGAGGCCCAGGCGCGCATGACGCAATAATGGCGCGACAAGAGTGGAACAGGACGACGACGAGATTTTTCCATGGCGCCGCGCCGGCGGCGCCGGTTCGGCGCGCTGGTGCCGGATGAGGGGATTGAACCCCCGACCTTCGGTTTACAAAACCGCTGCTCTACCGCTGAGCTAATCCGGCATTTCAACGACTTAGAGCGGAACTGGTGAAGAACTTCTGCCGCTTTGGACCCAATTTGGACCCATGTCCGCTTTCTAGCCCGTTCTCGTGTTCGCCGCCAGTTCCGCGATGACCGCCGCCGCCTTGGCATCCGAGCCCGCGGTGCGCTTCGCGTAGGCGCGCAGGAGCGTCGCGGGGTCGTGGCCGCAGCGCGCCGCTACCGTGTGCACGGGAATGCCGGCATCGAGGAGCGCCGTCTCGTGCGAGCCGCGCAAATCGTGGAAACGAAGGTGGCCAAAGCCTAGCGCCCTGGCGTGGCGCTCGAAGGTGCGGGTTACCGCGTTCGCGTCTCGAAGCTTGCACAGATCCTCGCCGGGCGCGGGAAAGGCCAGCGCGCCTTCGGGCAAGCGCACAAGGGAGAGATCGGCCGCGGCGCCGTCGGGCACGCCGGCGACGAGCCGCTGATGCGTCAGATGAAGTGCCCGCAGCATCGCGACCAGGCCATCGTCGATCGCGATCGTGCGCCGGCCGCGCGCGGTCTTGGGCTCCTTGGCGCGCCTCACGAGCTCGGGCTGGCCGTCCTGCCCGTCGCGACGGAATTCCTCGACGGCGCGCGCGATCCGCATCGTCTTCGCGACAAAATCGATATCGGTCCAGCGAAGCGCGAGCACCTCGTTTCGGTGCGCGCCGGTCCAGGCGGCGACCGCGACGATGCCGTGCAACGGGTGGCCGCGGAAGCCGTTGACGAGCTCGGCGAGCTGTGTTCCCTCAAGCACGCGCGCGGCCTCGCTTTCCTTGGCCTTCGGCCTGTCGGCGCGATCGGTGGGATTAGCGTAGATCAGGCCCTTGCGCACGGCCGATCTGAGGCAACAGCTCAAGACGACATGAACGTGATGTACGGTCCGCGGTGCGAGTCCGCTCTCGCCGAGCTTAAGATAGAGAGCATCGAGATCGGAGGGCGTGAGCGCCTGTAGCCGGCGATTGCCGAGGGTCGGCGCGACCTGATTTTGCAGAAGGCCTTTGTAGCGTTCACGCGTGCGCTCGTTAACGGGCCTTCCCTTCACCCATTCTGCGATCCAATCGGCCAGCGTCATCTTGTTGGGTGCGACATGTGCGCCGTCATCGGCGCTTTTAAGTAGGCGTCGAAGCTCGCGCTTCGCGTCCGTCAGGGGGCCAACGAAGGCTTTGGTGTAGCGCTGGCCGTTCACCCGATACCGGAGCCGCCAGCGATTTTCGCCGCGCGGATCGATGCCGCCGTCGCCGTAGCTGCGCCGCCCGGCGCTTCGGGTTTCAACGCTCATCGCCCGTCTCTCCTTTCTTGCGCGCAGCCTCCAGCGCCTCCCCGCGCTCGCGTGCCTCCTTTAGAGCATCGTAATCAATAGATTCTCCGATCCCCAAGCGTTCGCCAGCGCGCCGCAGCCGCTGATCGGTAGCGCTCCTGGACGGGAAGGGTGAGCGCGCCCGATGGAGGACATCCTCGGCCCACCTCTTGCCTGCAAAAATAGCCCCCGGCTCTTCGACCAGGTCGAAGGTGCCCGGCTTTTCGGTCGGAACAGCTCTTTGCCCGCTCTGCTCTGGCCCGACGGGCGACGGGGCGCCCTCCGGTCGCAACTCTTCGAGCAGGCGGCCGATGTTGCGCGCGACCAAATCGAACGCGTAAGGCTCGCGCATCCAATCGCGATCCGGCCCGAGGTTGTGCTCGCCTGGCGGCCGGCCGTGGATCACTGCCCAGCACGCCGTTTCGGCAATGAGCGTCAGGAGGCCGGCGATCTGCTTCCCGTATTGGCGCTCGAGAACGAGATCGCACAGATCGTCGTCTCTGAAGCTTTGCTCAATCCGTAGCTCGGCCTCTTGGCCCAGAGGCCGATCGCTTCGCTCGCTCGCTGAGTTCAGACGAGCTTTCGTTGCCGGCGCGAGTCGCACGCTGATTGTCGATTTTTTTCCCTTGCGGGCGGGTGCCATCGGCCTGCCAACCCGCTTCTTGCTGTTCTCCATCACTGGCGCTCCCTTCCTGTCGCCAATTTCCTACCATAGTAGGATTTCTATCGACAAGGCCAAAATTGCTGGTCCATATTTCCTTTCCTGAGCGGAAAACAAATTTAGCGGCGAGAGCGGGCAATGGAGAATACCGAGCGGAGCACCGAACCCTTAAATCCCCGCACGTACACGATCGACCAAGCCGCGCAGCTTCTCGGCATCGGTCGCAACCAGTGCTACGAGGCTGCCAAGCGCGGTGACATCCCATGCATCCGACTTGGCCGGCGCATGGTGATCCCGCGGGCCGCCTTCGATCGCCTCCTCGATGGGAAGGCGGCGTGACGGCACCCGAAATCGAGCAGCTGCCCGAGCCGCCTGTGCCGCCAGATGCTGATTTGCGGCGGTTCGCGCTGATGCATGTCGATACCGCATGGTGGCGCGATTCTGATTTTGCCATGCGATGCGACGACGCGGTTTTTCGCTGCGGCTTCCTCGCGCATTGTGCCGCCTGGCATCAGGTGCCGGCCGGCTCGCTTCCCGATGACGATGTGCACCTCGCCAAGCTGCTCGGCTATGGGCGCGACATTCTTTTCTTTCGGAGCCTCCGCGAACGCGGCGCACTTGATGGTTGGTATCACTGCGCCGATGGCAGACTCTACCACTCCGCCATGGCCGAGCGCGTCAACTACGCGCTCGATTCCAAGCGTCGCCAGCAAGACCGCACGGCGGCTGCTCGAGCCGCCCGGCTCGCACGCAATGCCGAGCCGCCGTTCCGTCTGTCACAGAGCGAAAATCGCTCTGTGACAGACGATGTGACAGCGCCTGTTACAGGGTCCACAAGACAAGACAATACAAGACCTAAACAAGAGAACGCTAGAACCGCTACCGAATCATCTCTTGATCAATCTTTAGCGTCGGAGGCGCGTACGAACGCGGGCTGCGACGTCGTCAGCATCTCCGAAAGTCCGCTTTCCAAGACAGGACGCGGCGATGCCGGCGGCATATGGTCAGAACAGCGAGCGCGCGACGATTACGCCGCGAACGCGTGCGTTCCCTACCTGCCGGGTCGAACTGACGGCGAGCGATGGCAGATCGCGATGGCTGCCGAGGATCCACGCGATCCCGGTCACGAACAGGCCTGCCGCCTCATGCGCGACGCGGCGCAGCGTGCCGGCGTTGGCTGGGTCTCGCCATCTCGACGCGCGAGGCCGGCATGAGCGCTTTTCCTAGCCGGGAGCACCTCGCGGCGCTGCGCCGCAAGCTGCGCGGCAAATACTTCGAGATGGATCATTTCAGCGCGAAGGAACGCAACGAGTTTCACGCCTACGATTACGCCTTCAGGCGTATCTACCTCGACGATCGGACCGAAGTGTCGTCGCTCGATCCGGAGCGCGAGCGCTTCGATCGCGCGCTGGTGGCGGACGCCGTCGAGTTTTATCGCAGTAGGGGCGGCGGTCGCGCCGCATGACGTGGTGCTATGCGCCGACGTGAGCGCATTCTCGATGTTTTCGATGAATTGGCGGATTCCATCGGCCGCTTCCGACAGCGCACGCACGCACCCGGCTGCGACGAGTGGTTTGCCAAGGCGTGTGACAGGCTAGTGCGCGAGATCGTTGCATATGGCGGCATGCTCGATCAAGGCGATCTATCGGCCGATCAAATCCGACGCCTCGGCGAGACCGCGCAGGAAACGCTCCCGCAAGCGTTCCGCGCTTTCGGCAGTACGCTTGCTTCGCGTCTTTTCGATGAGCGGGCGCAATGACCGAAGTCTCCAGTGGGGTGACAATTGTCATCCCGTCGCGTCCTCACAGCGCCGCCAAAAAGGGACGATCGATGGCGGCGACGGAGATCTTCGCCCGCCCGGCAGGCGCCGCGCCCGGGTCCTTCCCGGCCCAAAAAGAACACGGGTGGCAAAGCTGCGGGGGGTCGCCAGAATTGGGCGTTTAGAAAAGGGTAAACCCCTAAACGATTGGCGTGTTTAGCGGGCGCGAATATTTAGCATGGTGTCGGCCAACAGCTTCTTCAGCTTGCTGTTCTCGTCCTCGAGCGTCTTCAGCTGCTTAGCTTCCGACACCGTCGATCGCCGCTGGATCACTTACTTGATCTACATATGGACAGGGGAAGGCTGGCTCTATGTTGCCGCGGCGATCGATCTCTTCTCCCGCCGCGTCGTCGGCGGGTCGATGAGCGCGACCATGACGGCGGAGCTCGTCACCGATGGCCTGGTAACGGCGATCCTGGCGGCGCGGTAAAACTACGAGTCAATGCGCGGGGCTGCGCCGGGCGCTCTGATCTTCTCACTCACGGACACCCGCATTCTCGCTGTCGGAACCGCGCAATCGTATTGTCAGGAAAGTTCGAATCCGCTGGAGCTATTTTGCGATAAATGTCGTGCGATAGCCGGCCTTCTCGGCATCGCCGAGGCAAACGAATGCGCCGTCGCTCGTCTGCCCGTACCAGCGCTCGGCGCTCGTGTTGTAGATGCCCAGGCGAGCGACCGCCCAGACAACCAAATCGGTTGGACAATGTTGCTGGGCCTGCTGTTCGAACTCGAAATGCGGCACCGCGGGCAAGAGCGCGGCGGCGATCGCCAAATGCGAGCCGAGAGTCGACACAAGCCAAAGCGCGAGCGGCGAAGAGAGCCATATGGCTTTTCGTCGCAGCGTATTGGCGCGATTACCGAAGTACCGCATGATAAAGCGCTGCCTTCAATCGTCGGCCGCCGATGCGGTCACGCAGGTCCGGGGTCGATGCTCCGCTTTCGCGGCTCATCTTTATATTGGCCTGCGTGACTGCTTCGTCGCGCGTGCCGGCTACTTCCGGCACAACATTCACTGCAAGGTAATCTCAACCACGCGATTGCGCGGCTCGCGAACGCCCTGCGCCGTTGGTACCGGAGGCTCGCGCTCGCCCACCCAACGCTCCTCGATCTGATTGGGCGGCACGCCGTCGGCGAGCAAGGTGCTGCGCACCGTATCCGCACGGCGATGCGAGAGCGCCATGTTATAGGGATCGGTACCGGCGAGATCGGCCTTGCCCACCAGTGCGATCCGGGAATCCTTCTCGCGTCGCATCGTTTCGGCGGCTTGGTCGACGATCTGACGCGCCTGCGGCGTCAGCGCCGACTTGTCGAACTCGAAATAGACATTGTACTGATGCATCGCGGCCGGCGCGGCGGCCTTAGGCGCGGTGCCGTGCAGATCCCGCTCCAGCTCGTCGAGCGTGGCGACAAACTGCTTGTGGCAGGCCCCATCGATCTCGTGAGCCCAATCACCTTCCGTGCGCTCAAGCCAGCAATCGTAAGCGACCTGCGCGCGCGCCGCGAGGGCGGGAAAACGGTCGCGGCCGCCATTGTCGAGATCGGTGACAAGACGCACCCGCGCCTGCGCCATCTGCGTGCGAAATCCGTAAGGTTGTTCGAGCGGGATCGCCCAATTGGCATTGTTTTCCGGCGGGACGATTTCGCCGCGTTCCGCGGCCATGCCTTTGCGCGCAAAATAGTCGGTATCGGCCCAATCACCTGGCGAGGTGTGTCCGGAATGCGAAAGAAAGTCGGCAAGCCCCGCGTAATCATGGGCCAATTCCTGACCGAAATTTCCGCCGGCTGGGGGCGCCCCGGCATCGACCCGCGAATGGTTCATCGACTCGGTATTGTAGTTGCCGTGCATCGATGGGCTATAGGACCAGCCCGAGCACCCCGCGAGCAGCACCGTGCCCCCCAGGACAACAGATATTTTGGCAATACTTTGGTGACTCATGAATTGGACTCCCTGTGAATGTTCGCTTGCGCGCATGGATCGGAGGATGGTCGAAATTTTTCCAAGCCGATGCGGAAGGCCGATGAAGCATCGATGGGAGAACTCTAGTCGCAGCGATGGCAGCGTGGATAGGATCGGGAAATACCTAGCCGCGCCGGCTCGCCCTGCGCTACCGGATGAGGCCCGCCTCGCGGTAGTATTTCATCGCCCCGGGGTGGAGGGGCATCACCGCTTCGCTGGGCACAAGATCTTTGGCCTTCAACACGTAGAGCGCCGGATGCAAGCGGCGGAAATCGTCGAAATTCTCGAACACCGCTTTCACCATGGCATAGGCAAGAGCGTCCGGCTGCCGCGCCGACGCAACGAGCAGGGCGCGAGCGCCGAATGTGGGGACATCGTCCGGGTTGCCTGCATACATGCCGCCGGGAATGACGGAGGCGACGTAGTAGGGGTGCGCCGCAAGTAGCCGGTCGATCGGCGGACCGGCGACCCGCACCAGCCTCGTCTTACACTCGGTCGTCGCCTCCTGAGTCAGCCCATTCGGGTGACCCGCCATAAAGATGATGGCGTCGACGGTGTCGTTGCAGAGCACCTGGCTCTGCTCGGCCGGTCCGAGCTCCAAGGCGCGATCGAAGTCGGATATCGTCCAACCATAAAATCCGAGAACCACGTCGCGGGTGAGGGAATACCCCGCGCCGCTCATGCCGATTCCGACCCGCTTGCCGCGTAAATCCTGGAAGTCGCGAATGCCGGCATCGGCACGGGCGACGACGGTAAAGGATTCCGAGTGGAGCGCAATCAATGTCCGCAGCTGCGTGTCCGGGCCCGCCGCGGCAAACGGTCCCTCGCCGCGATAGGCGGCGTAGGCAACGTCGGATTGGACAAGGCCGAGCGTGGACGCGCCGCTACGGATCAGCCGGATGTTCGCGACCGAGCCGTCGGAGCTGATCGCGATACAGGCTCCGCTTTTGGCGCTTTCGGTCAGATTGTAGAGTCGGCAGATCGCATTGCCGACGGGATGATAGATGGCACCAGGGCTCGCCGTTGCGATGGTCACCGGCGCAGGAGCCAAGACGACCGAGATCGCCGTACAGGCGCCAACGGCGCTCGCCAAGACCGTGGCTGCAAGGATGAGAGACCGGCTGAATTTCATGTTTTGCAATCCTTGCCCGCCGCGACGGCGGAACCTAAGCCTCAAGACGATAGGCGATCATGGCGCCATCGCGCTCGAACTCGCCGTGCACCCAACGACCGGCATCGTCATACCAAATGCTGCCCGCGAGATACGGCGTGATGAAACGATAGCGTGCGGTGGCGACCTGGCGGCCCAGGACTACGATCTGCTCATCGGCAAGCTTGCGCACGCTGACTCCGATGATGCCGCCATGTTGCGCGTCGATGACGGTGTCCTGGTCCAAGATGGCCGGGCTCCACAGGCTATTCGATGTCAGGGAATCGGCGGACGCAATGAACGGACCACCCTTGCTGACCACGCGGAAGCCCTGGGGCACCGATGTTCCGTCGACGAACAATTGTTCGCCGTGCTCGACCGTCTCGCTCTTCAGAAAAACCAGCCTGTCGTTGCGCCAGCGCTCTTCCGAGCGATGGCTGAACGCGAAGACGGTGAAAAGGAAGGCCTTCACCTCGAGAGCGATCTCTGTATTGACGCGCGTCTCTCCGGTTTCCGGCGAGGTCAGCACCGTATGAGCGCCGATCTTGTCGCCCTTGTAGAATACGGAAAATCGCCGATTGGCGGACTCGCTGGGCAGGACAAAGGCGGTCTTGGCCATGCCGCGATGCGGCAAGGCACCGCCTGTGAGCCCGATCACGCTGGAGATCAAAAGCGCGCGGCGGGAAATCGAAGGGCTTTCCGTAGGCGAGCGAATGATGCTCCCGGCAGCGGCGATCGCCGGCGAAGGCCGCGCCCGCGGGCGCATCCGATGGAAGGAGATGGCGGCCTCTCTATATCCGTCCTGCCAAGAGCAGGATGATCACGATGACGAGGATCAGCCCGAGCCCGCCGCTTGGATAATAGCCCCAACCGCGGCTATGCGGCCAGGTCGGGATAGCGCCGACCAAGAGAAGAATGAGGATGACAAGGAGAATCGTTCCCAGCATGAGACACCTACGTTGTGAGAGTTGGATCTGGTTGAGTTAACGCCATCGCGAGCCCGGAGCGTCGTCCCGCATCGCCAGCGGTTCGAGCGGCGTGTCGAAAGAATGGCGAGAGCGCCAAGCCCGGAATTACCACCAAGCAGCGTTGCGTGGCTCCCATTGCGCTCAAATCTTTCCAAGCACGACTAAGATCAACAGGATCAGCAGTACAAGGCCAAGCCCACCGCCGCCGTAATAGCCGGTCCCATAGAAGGGGCCACCCCCAAACCCGGTAAAACCCCCGAGTAAGATGACGACCAAGACGATCAGTAGAATGGTTCCGAGCGACATCACATCTCCCCTGGTTTCAACCCGTCACGCGTTGACGCATCGATGGCTCGAGTGCGCACCCCTATCAAACTTAGCGTCTCTGAAAGAGTCCTGCGCCGATCAACACGATACCGGCAACCAAAACGCCTCCCGCCAGCAGCGGCGGGACGATATGCGACGTGCTTTCCGTGGTTTGAAGTTTGAGATCTCCGATCTTGGCGACGTCTTTCGTCTGTTCAGTCGTAAACATGGGAATTGCGAATCCCAGCACGCCGAGAAGTGCCAGAACCGCTCCGCCCATTGCCAGCTTATTCATTGCGATACTCCTGTGATGATATTTCTAATCTAAAATCATTTCGCCGCCGATCGCATCGATCTCGGCCTACTTCACGACGAGATTGTTCTGGACGGATCTAACGCCGGACACGCCCGCCGCGACTTCGCCGGCACGCGCCTTCACTCGATCGCTGTTGACGAAACCGCTGAGCTGAACCACGTCCTTGTAGGTCTCGACGCCGATCTTGAAGGACTTCAAACCGGAATCATTGAGCAAGGCGGTCTTGACCTTCGAAGTAATCGTCGCGTCATCGACATATTCGCCGGTACTCTCGGTCGTGCGGCTCGACGCGCAGGCGGCAAGATTCATCGTGGCGACAAGTGCGACGAAGAGGGGCATCCACAAGGTTTTCTTCATGATGGCTTACTCCAGAGTTGAATGAAGGACGCGACAATGCCGACCCGGTGGCAGGATTGTGCCGAAGACACCAAGCCGGCGATTGACCGGGATCAAGCGCGCGACAAAACCCCGACCCGGGAACGCACCGAATGATGAGCATGGCCGGGCCTGGCCGGGCCGCCGAAATCCCGGCATTCGACGCCTATTGATGCTGCTTCCAGCTCGCATCAGGATCATATGTGGTCATGCCTTGGGCGATTGCGGCGGTCTTGGGACCGAGATTCTTTTCGTAGATGACGCCGTCCTGGTTGACGATGAAGCTCATCACGCCTGAATCGCCGTACTTGGCCGGGAACGCGACCACGGCGAAACCGCCGATCATGTGGCCATTCACGACATAGCTGTAGGCACCACCTCGCGCGTCCTTACCCTGCTGCTTGAGAATCCTGTAATAATACCCGTGATACGGCGACCGCTTTTGGTGCGTACCTTTGGGGCCATAGCCCTCCGCGCTCGCGCTGACGACGAGCGGCCCGATCGGGCTCTCCTCGCCGCCGCTCGCCGGCCAATAGAGCCCGTCCTGCTTGCCCGGACTGCTCATGAATTTTTGCGCATATTCCAGATAGCCGGCACCGGTGCGGTCTTTGCTGGCGTAGTCGCGCTCGGCATCGACGATAGCGCCGACGACCTGAATGGCGTTGAGCTCGTTGCGCCCGATCCGGCGATCGAGAATCTCCTCCGCGCCGGCCTTGGTGTCGAAGCGCCAAACACCCCCTTGCTTCACAAGCGGAATCGGGAAAGGCCACTCATCCGCACCGACGATGAGGATCGCCTTGTTGTCGGACTGCTGGTCGATCGAGTGCTTTTCGGCGTAGGCGGAGGCGAATTTCTCGCGCCCTTGCTTGTCGGCGACGCGGTCGCCGGAGTGGATGAGCTTGCGCCCCGACGGTCCGAGGATCTTCTCGAGATCGGCCGTCTTGCCCGCCCGCGCTGCCGTGGCCAGCGCGTTCGTCGCTTCTTCGGGTGAGGAAAATGTCATTTGGCGCGGCGCGGCAGCGATCGCGGCCGTGGAAATTCCGAGACAGGCGATCGCCGCGACGATGCAAGGTATCACCCAGCGCAGGGCCCGCAGGGGCCGTCTGGTTCGAGAAGAGTCGCCGTTCAGTTTGACCATGACGTCCTCGAGCGGTCTGCGTTGACCCGGATGGCCGTCTCCCCAGCCTGATGACTTCAAGCGTGTCTTTTCAGTGAGGCTGTTCTTCATGACTGTTTCCGTTTTGACCGCTACCGGCGGGCGCGTTGCGTTGCGGCGGTGACGGCGGCGCGCTTCGTTGTTGTGGTGCCGCTGCTGAGGGCGTCGTCCGTCGCGGTTGCGGCGCGGCTGCTCGCGGTGGCGCGACGACGTGTGGCGCGGTGGGAGGCACGGATTGGCGGCTGGTCTGGCCGCGCTGCGATTGGGCTCGAACATCCGGGCCCTTGCCGAAGCTCGAGAATGCCGGAGCCACCGGACGCTCAACCGTCGGCCGTGGCGGGGCTCTGCCGGTGGCGGCGGGCGCGCGCTGCGGCGGTGGTGCCGTGACAGGGCGCGCATTGGTCTGGGGCGTTGGTTGAGCCTGCGGGCGTGCTTGCGGGAGACGCCCCGCCTCGCCTGCGCCCTGGGCATTCGGCGACGATCCTTGGCGTCCCGTCGCCGGTTGCCCGGCTGCCGGACGCGCGGTATCCGTGGGCCGAGGCGCGACCGTCGGCGCGGTTCCGCGAACAGCTCCAGGGCTGGCGGCGCCCGGCGCGGTACCGCGATTATCAAAGCCGCGATAATCACGGCGCGTATTCGCGGATCCCGCCGAGGCTGGCTGGAATTTTTGCCGGACGGCGGGATCGCTATAAGGCACGCCGCGCCGATGAGCGGGATCATGCTGCCAAGTATTGGCGGTATATCGAGGACTGTTGTCGTGAACGATGGAGTAGTTGTTGATCCGGTTATACCGGTCGGGATCGATATAGATGTCGTGATGATCCCAGTCCCACCGATCCCAACCCCACAACGCGCCGATGATGCCGAAGCCGATGCCGAAGAAGATGCCCGGTCCCGCCACGTAGGCATAATTCGGCGGCGGTGGGAAATAGACCGGCGGATAAGCGGCGTAGCCCCAACGCCCATAGACGATCCTAGGGTCGTAATAGGGCAGGTAGACGAGCTGGGGATTGGCGGGTTCGATCACGATGACCTGGCCCTGGGTCGAGACTGTTTGCTGCGGCGTTGACCGCAACGTTCCCGCGGCCCAAGCCGCGGCGCGCAGCCGTTGCACGGAGACCATGACGTCGGTCTGCTGCGCCAGGAAGGCATTGCCGAGCGCCTCGGTCCAGTCCAGCCTGCTGTCCATCATCTGGAGGATTTGGGGAAACGGTACGAGCGATTTAACGCTGGGATCCCAATCCTGCTGCTGGAGCGCCGCATCCAGCTGATCGCCGCGAAGCTGCGCATTGTAAGGATCCTGAACCCAGCGCGCGGCCTCGACGACCTCGATAGGATAGGTCGCGGCCATCAGGATCTGCGCGAGCAAGGGATCCGGATAGAGCGCAATCGGTGCGAGGATCTGGTCGAGCTGTTGCGGCGGATAGATCGGCGCCTGACTGTCCATCTGTGCGAGCTGAATCGATGCGGCCGCCCCGTCGCCCGTCGCGACTTGCGCCCACCTGGCTTGTGCCGACGCCGCGGGTAAATATCCCGCTGCGGGAATGAGCATGATGCTGAGGCCGCAAGCCGTCACGCGAACCAGCCCTGCCTTCATGTCAAATCCCTCCAAGGTTCCATAGCATCAGCTGGCCGGCACGGCGGCCGTCGCGGCTGCGGCGCCATTCGCCAAAGAACGCGAGAGCAAAGCGTCGCCGAAGCTCATCGATGCCATACGCGGCGCCCATAATCGTGGCCGCCGCCCCCGCCGATATAGATTCCACCCCCGCCGTAGTAAGCGGGTCCGCCGTAGGGCTCCACCACACAGGCGGAAACCGCGAGCAAAGTGCATGCGAGAACAATAAGAAGTCGAAGTTTCATGGTCGTCTCCACAAGCGAGTGGTACATCGATCTGCAAGGTCGCGACGGTTACGACTGTCGTCAGATGGGTAAGACACCGACCCAAAATGTCCTATTCTCGAGCGACGACGGGAGCATCCGTCGAACCCGGCAGTCGCTTCTGTCGCAGCGCTAATGAATGGCGATATCAACGACTCGGTTTTCCGCTGCCGCGAGATTGTCGACTGTCGGCACGCCTTCTCGCTTCTCGCCGGTCCAGCGCGCCTCGACCCGATCAGGCGTCAGCTTGCCGCCGTAAATGATCGCATCGCGTACGGCATCGGCGCGTCGATTCGACAAATGCATGTTGTAGTCAGCGCTGCCGACCGTGTCGGTCCGGCCGATGATCGTCGCGACCGAGTTGGGGTTACGCTGCAGGGCAGCGATCACGTCGGCGATGACCTTTTGTCCGTTGGCGTTGATTACGTAGCTGTTGGAGTCGAAATAGACCGTATGCCAGACGGCGTTCGTTCCCGGCGCCACCGGCGGCGGGTTCGACGCGACCGCTTGAGGCGAATTCTGGGCACAAGCCCCGAGCAACGAAATGGCGCACACTGCTAAGAATTGCCGCCATGAGATTTTGTATTGCGACATTTGCATCTCCCTTTATTCCCTGACGCTAAATCCACTCGGATTGCTGCGATCTGCGAAGTGTCCGTCACCGACATATGCCAGATCACCAAGAATTTTGCTGAATGTTATCATCTCCGAGGGCCCCGAAGTTTGATCTGGTTCAAGCCCGCGCCACGCCTATGACAGCTGCGACGGTCCGTTGCGATGATGCGGGAGAAAGCCAAACCTTTATCGCTCCTTCCTTCGCGACGCGACGCCAAGCCCCTGTCGGGTTCTCGCTGCCCCAACCTGCCTCGCGACGCGATTGCGCCCACAAGCAGTGACAAATGATACCTCGAAGCTCGGCGTGTAAGGCGAGCGACCGATCTCAATCAGCAATCGAAGCGTAGGCCCGTGACGTTTGGAGAGAAAGCTTCGGAAAATACTCAGGCCTCCTGTACCATGGAGCCAAGTCTTTCGCCGGATAGTCCAAAACGCGCTTCGTTGGACGACCCGCAGTTCAACGCGGCGTGCGTCGCCTCAGTCGCTTTGGCGCGCCCTCGTCGCGTTCCGTCTCCGACGGCGCAATTATATTTGCTTGGTCGCCAATGACGACCGCCACCGATCGAGTGACCGTCCTATCGTCTCAAGCGAAAGCGATGGAGAGGCGAACGAGATCGGAACCGGATTTCCAGCGGGTCTTGCCTCATCGGGCCGCCTGTCACTGCATGAACCAGCCGTGGCTGACCACGAGCGACTGACCGGTCATCGCGTCGGCGTTGAAGCTTGCGACGAACTAGGCCGTCTCGGCAACGTCGGCGACCGTCGTAAAGTCGCCGTCCACGGCTTCCTTCAACATGACGTTCTTGATGACATCGGCCTTGGATATGCCGAGTTCCTTCGCCTGCTCGGGAATCTGTTTCTCGACCAGCGCGCTGCGGACGAAGCCGGCGCGACATACCGCGGGCGACGTGGACCTAGCGCCCCACACCAGACATCGCGACGGCGGTGAGGCCACCCAGCCAGGAGAGCAGAAAAACCATCATGAATTTTGTCCACATCCCGAGCCCCGCTTTCGTTAGCAATACCGATCCTAGAGGCTTGGTATTTCGCGAGACAGACCCGGAAAATACTCACATCGCCGCGATGGAGAGACGGACCAGATCGGACAGGGATTTGGAGCGGGTCTTTTTCATGACCGAGGCGCGGTGATTCTCGACCGTGCGCTGGCTGACGTTCAGATCCGCGGCGATGATTTTGTTCGGCTGCCCGGCGATCACCAGACCCATGATCTGCCGCTCGCGCGGCGTCAGCGCGGCGATTCGTGTCGCAGCCGCCTCGCGCCAGGTGGTCAATGCCATCGAATCCTGCGACAGCTCGAGGGCGCGGTCGATGCTGGCGAGCAGATCATCGTGCCGGAACGGCTTCTCGATGAAATCGATAGCGCCGGCCTTCATGGCCTCGACCGCCATCGATACCTCGCCATGGCCGGTGATCATGATCGATTGCAGGCCGTGACGCTCGCTTTTGAGACGTTGCAAGAGCGCCAATCCGCCGAGCCCCGGCAGACGGGCATCCACGAGAAGACATCCTCGCCGGCCCGGCCGATAGGCTTCGAGAAACGCCTCCCCGCTCGCGAAGGCCTCGACCAACCGTCCGTCCTGCTCGATCAGTTGGCGCAGGGCATCGCGCAAGGCATCATCGTCGTCGATTAAAAAGACGGTTGATGGCAGCTCGCCGGAGCCAAGTTTGGCAGGCTCTTGCTTTGGCGGTCTCTCCGGATTTGGCCGCAACGCCGCGAGGTGCATGCGGACGAGGTCCGTCAATTCCCCCGCCTTGATCGGCTTGTTCAACTGAACACAGTGCGCGTCCGCGATCGAGCGCAAGGTCTTGGTCGAGATATCGCCGGTCACGATCAGAACCGGAAGCGCCGAATCGACGGCCTCGCGCAACCGCGCCGCAACCTCCAATCCGCTTAGCCCATTCGGCAAATTGTAATCGGCGACCACGATATTCGGGCGCGCGGCGCCGGACGCGACGAGGCGCAACGCGCTCTTGCCGTCCGCGGCGACCGCCACGCGGTAGCCGTTGCTCTCGAAAAGGAGCTGCAGCACCTCGCGGATTGCCGGATCATCTTCGATGATCAGGATCGATTGGCCCTCGACGATCCGAACGGCTGGCGATTGCGAGCCGATCTGCGGCGCTCGGCTCGTTTCCGGGGCGGCGCAGGGCACCTCGATCGAAAAGGCCGACCCCTTGCCCGGACGCGAGCGCAGGTCGATGGTATGGCCCAACAAATCGCCGAGGCGTTTCACGATGGAAAGACCGAGGCCCAGGCCGCGGGCGCGCTCGCGCGCCGGGTTGTCGATCTGATGAAATTCTTCGAAGACCGCCTTGAGCTGCTCTTCCGGGATTCCGATCCCGGTATCCCAGATCTCGATCCGCAGCCGTTCGCCGCGCCGACGGCACCCGATCAGAATCTTGCCTCGGCTGCAGTATTTGAGCGCATTCGAAATGAGATTCCGGATCATCTGCTTGAGCAGGGCCGGATCGCTGCGCACGGTTTGCCGAACTCGAAACCACGCGGCAGTTCAACCCCTTGCTTTCGGCTTGCTCGGCAAATTCGCTGTGCAGGCGCTCGAGCAGGACATCGATCGGAAAATTCTCCAACCGGGGACTGACGATTCCCGCCTCGAGCTGATTGATGTCGAGCAGCTTGTTCAGCATGCTCGACATCACATCCACCGACTCGCCGATCCGCGTGACCAGCTTCAACGTATCGGCGTCTTTTATCTTGGTGGCGAGGATTCCCTGCAGCAAGGCGATGGTTTGCAGCGGTTGACGCAAGTCATGGCTCGCGGCGGCGAGGAAGCGCGATTTGCCGAGATTGGCCCGCTCGGCCTGCTTTTTCGCGGTTTCGATCGCCGCTTCGGCATGTTTGCGATCGGTGACGTCGTCGATGGCCAGCAGGGTTCTGCGTTTTTGCGGCGGCACGGCCGGAATCTCGCAGGCATTCAACTGGAGAACGCGCCGGCCTCGCGGCGGTAATTCGATCTCGATTTCATAATCCTCGGCGACGTCGTGCCCGTCCTCGATCCGATCGAGGAAGCTGCGCAGCGGCTGAACATCAAAACAGCGGTCGCGGAGGTTCGGCAATCGCTGTCCGACGGTGTTGGCGGGCACGACGGCAAAACTGCGGTAGAACGACGGGCTGGCGGATACGATGCGCAAATCATGGTCGAGCACGACGAGGGATTGGCGAATCGTATCGATGATGCTGTTGGAATAGGCGCGGGCCGCCTCGATCTCCTGCTCCACCGCCTTCATCTCGGAAATATCGGCGAAGGTGACGATCACGCCGCGTATATCGTGGTCCTCCGCGCGATAGGGGAGGAGGCGCCGGCTATACCAAGCGCCGCTATCGGCCTTGACCTCGTGCCACAGCGATACGCCGGTGGCGATGACCGTTTGTGCGTCCATAACCAGATCGTCATCGACGAAGCGGCGTGTGATCTCCGCCAAGGGTCGGCCGAGATCGGCGGCCGTCATTTTGAGCTGCGCCGTTGCGGCCGGCGTGAAGAATCGAAGCCTGAGATCGCGATCGAGAAGGAGTGTCGCGATGCCGGAACTGTTGAGGATGCTCTCGGGACTTTCGCGGCGGTGCGACCGATCCGTTTTGTCGGGGCGGCGGTTTTGGCCATTGCTTTTGTTGGCGGGGGCTGACGTCTTCGCCCGACCCGGCGGCGGTCGAGCAGTGGCGGCCAGCTCACGCGCGCGGAGTGCCTTTTTCATTCCGATCCTTCTTGCTGCCTCGGCCGATTTCCCGCAACGGGAAGCGCCATGAGACATAGATAACATAGCACGCAGGCGACTCCTCCGCGAGCGCGGTCTTGCCAAAACAGCCTGAGTACTTTCCGAGCTCCCTCGCCCGATAACCCTTGCTTACATTTTACTTCGGCTTAACTGCAGGTTAGGGACCTTTTATGTTGCGCTCATCGCAATGGCGCGTGAAGGCAACCGAATACGCGATCAAGGCGCAAACCGTCGCCGATGCCGAACTGCGCCGACAATATGCCGAGTTGGCGGACCGCTATTTCGCCATGGCGGCAAAGCTTGACGATGGCGGCATGGCCTCCGCCCCGCGGCCGCAACGCTGGACTAAAGACCGGACCGGGGCCTAGGCCATCGTCGCATTCCGCGCGCGGCGAAACCGGCGCGGCCTATGGGGAGCGGAATTGATCGCTCCGCACCAGTACCTCGAAATGCGGCAATCAGGGTCTGACCTCATGCGAGGAACCGGCCGGCCAAAAGCGTCGCCATCGCTCTCGCTCAACGGCCGGCCAAAGGTCGCGCACCATGCGCCACGAACCGATCTGAGTAGTTTCCGAACCTAGCGTTCATGAATTGGACGTATCAGGTTCAGACATGAAGCCATCGGATGACGACGCGAAGTTCGCACCATCAAGGGCCAACGCCCGGCGACCGTTCGATCAGAGCCCAATCACGCCCCTTTTAGCACTGCCGTGGAGAAATCGATGCTTCAGAATGAATCCGTCGTCGCCGTCTTCAGCGAATATCAAGAGGCCGACGCGGCGGTCAAAAAATTGACGACCGGCGGCGTGGCGATGCAAAATCTCAGCATCATCGGCAAAGGCTATCATTCCGAAGAGAAAATCGTCGGCTTCCATTGCACCGGCCGTCAAATCACGTTCTGGGGCAAGCGCGGTGCCTTCTGGGGCAGTCTCTGGAGCTTGTTCGACGGCGGCGTCTCCCTGACCATTCCCGGTGTCGGTCACATTATGGTCTTCGGCTATCTCGCCCCGATCGTCGTTTCCGCGGTCGATGGCGGAATCATGGCGGGCGGCCTCAGCGCGCTCGGCGCGGCGCTCTACAGCGCCGGCGCGCCGCGAGACAGCGTGGTTCAATATGAACAGGCGGTGAAGGCGGATGGGTTTTTGGTGATCGTCCACGGCATGGTCGAAGAGCTCACGCGCGCCCGCGCCATGCTCGTGCAAGGCAATCCCGCGCGTCTCGACTTGCATGACGGGTTTACGACGAGCTTATCGGGCCCGCTTCATAGCGTCTCCCCCGCCGCGCATGCCGTTTTGAGTGCGTAGATTCCGAACCTATCCTGCGCAAAGTCCTTCGCGTTAAAGTTTGGTCGGGTGGTGGGTGGTGCGCGCGACAGCACGTCCTCTCGGCCTCCGACTGCCGTCTCCGACATCGGGCCACTCATTGCTGCCGACATGCCCCCCCCCCGCATGTCGGCAGCTTTTTAGCGGCCTCGCCGCGCGATCGATCCGGGCGTCCCCTCGACGCCGCGCAATCGCAACGAATTGCGGGCGCAGTCAGTGCAAGCTCTCAGCTCTGGGTAGTTTCCGATCCTATCGCCCTTCGGTCTCAGCGGCATAAGGTCATGTGGTCAGCCAAGAGACGTCGAGCGGGCTGAAGACGCGGGCGCAGCGATGCATCGCCCGCAACAACCAAGAGAGGACTTTATCATGCCCGTATCCAGCTTTCGCGCCGGACGTATTATCGCCGCGGCAGCAATCCTTCCCGCGGTCTTCTTTGCCATTTCCGCGCCGACCAGCTCCGCGGCCGAATATTCCGCGCAAGCGGCGTCACGGTCGGCACCGAGTGCCGTGCCGAAGATGCACGCCGCATCGGTCGATCGCATCGAAGATCGAATCACCGCCCTGCACAAGCAGCTTCGCGTCACGCCAGAGCAGGAACCGCTCTGGAGCGACCTCGCCCAGGTCATGCGCACCAACGGCAAGAAGATGCGTGACGATGTCGCGCAAAGATCCGCGAAGCGCAAGACCATGAATGCCGTCGATGACCTTCGCTCCTATGAAATGATCACCGACGAGCATGCCGACGGGCTGAAGCGGCTCATTCCGGCCTTTGAGGCGCTCTATGCCAAGATGACCCCGGCCCAGCAGAAGCATGCAGATTATGTCTTCGGCGAACAAGAACGGACCCCGGCGCACCGCAGCTGACCGCCGTCCAAGCACGAGATTCGAGAATCTGATCCCCCATCGGGATCACCGGACAGAGGAGAAACGATCATGGAAACCGCAACAACGCGGGCAAGAACAGCATACAGAAACGCCGGCACCGCGGCGCTGGCGGTCATGCTCGCTGCACTCTTTGGCGGATTGTCCGCGATGCCCGCGCGCGCCGACGACGATCACGGGCGCGACGTCCAGCGCGACCATCGCCGTCCGCATCCGGCCCACCGGCCCTACGTCTACGCGGCTCCGGCCTATGTCTACGCGCCCCCGCCGGTCTATTACGCGCCGCCGCCGCGAGCGCCGGCGATCGATTTGGTTTTTCCACTCATATTCCGCTGACAAAACCGGTGAATCACGCCCTGTGCTCGGCCGGGCAGGCCGAGGGCGGTCTTGGATCGACCGCGGGCCTTTTCGACAGGTCTTCGGTTGAACCGCTTATTGCAGGATCGGGCATCGAAGACTTCTGAACTGTCGCCGCCGGCACCGCAAACGAAGAGGGCTCTAGGAGATCCCGATGCGCACTCGATCACTTGCTTTTTCTCTGTTCGTCATGACCGTCGCGTTGCCGGCGCTTTGTCCCGGTGTCAGCGCCGCAGAAGCTGATCCGTCCGCGCGCGTAACCGCGCTCAGCACACAGGTCAAGCAAGTCCTCGGCGACAAGAGCCTCAGCTCGAGCGAGCGCCAGCAACACTTTCGCAGCCTTCTCGACGCCGACTTCGATTTTCCGATGATTTCACGCTTTGTCCTCGGGCGCTATTGGCAAGGGTCGAGCGAGCCCTTCCGGGACGAATTCAGTCGGGTTTTCGAGGATTACGTTATCCAGTCTCTGAGTGCTCAGCTCGCGGCCTATGCCGATGAGTCGCTTATCGTCACGGCCACGCGTGCCGAAGGCGAGCGCAGCACGATCGTTTCGACAACGATCGCTCACGCCGACGGCGCGCCGCCGGCAAAAGTCGATTGGCGGGTGGAAAGCACACCGGGCGGGTTAAAAATTTCGGATGTCAGTGTTTCCGGAATAAGCATGGCGCTCGCTTATCGCGAGCAATTCGCGGCGGTGATCGAACATGACGGCGGACAGGTGACCGCACTCATACCAGCGTTGCGCAGGCAACTCGACAGACAGGCGAGCAATTCCGCGCCCGGGAACGCCCAAGCAAGCCAAGGGAGTCCGTGATGCTTCAACCCGCCGCTCGACATCGCGCGATCTCGATGGAACTCGCCGCCTATTTGGACGCACACACTGTCGAGATGCACATTGTCACCGACACGGGCAAGACCATCTCCATTGTTTGCCCACGCGATTCGATCTTTGCGATCCAAAAGCATATCGAGCAAATGGGGAAAGCGTGCCCGGAGATCGCAACTTGGAGCGATCAGTACCGCGACAAGCTGAATAGCGTTGAAGCTTGTCCCTTACCAGAATAGCGAAAACCGCGGCGCGCGGGACTGACACGCCCTGCGTCCGGCACCTCCTTAAAGGAAACACCTCATGAGCATCTCGCTGATCTTACTGATCGTCCTCGTTCTCTTTCTCATTGGGGCGCTTCCCCATTGGCCCTACAGCGCGAAGTGGGGCTACTACCCGAGCGGCGGCGTCGGCACGGTCTTGATCATCCTGCTGGTGCTGGTTCTTTTGGGGCGGGTCTAGCTGCCCGTCGGCACCTCGATTGACTTCAACTTTACCCTTCCACATTTGGAGAAAGCAGATGCGTAATTCCATTAAGACAAGCATCGTCATCGTCGGCCTGACTCTTGGCTGCTCGCTCGCCGCCTGTGCGCCAACGGCCACCACCGAGAGCACGGGGGCTTATGTCGATGACGCCACGATTACCACGAAAGTGAAGGCGGCGATTTTCGATGATGCGGCGCTGAAGGTGCTTCAGATCCACGTCGTCACTTACAAGAATGTGGTTCAGTTGAGCGGCTTTGTCGACTCGGCCCCGATGATTGGCCGCGCGAGCGAGGTCGTCCGCAAGGTCGCCGGCGTTCGCTCGGTGCAGAACGACTTGGTCGTGCAATAGGAAGCGCGCCGCGGTCATCTGAATTCGGAGTTCCGACGCGGAGGCGAGCTACCTTTCGGCGGTGGTCGATTGGGATCGCCGCGCACAGATGTGACAGATGAATGTTCCGAGACGACATCCTAATCCGTCTTTTCGCCTCGAACTTTCGTGTTTAATGATTCCCTGTTCGCGCCGATCGGGGAGGAGGAGAACGGCAATTGGTCGCGAGGAATGGAGCGATCATGCCTGAGTAGTTTCCGACCCTGTGCCGGACCGAATGTTTCGCGCACTGTCGAAATATTCGTGGCGGGACGATGTTTTTTGGTCGTCTGGCGAATAAGTCTGAACGGCGTTCAACCGCCCCCCTTTCATAGCCTCGGCCAGGCAACCGCTAGGCGCGAACGTCGTCCGGTCGAGAGAAAGACTTCGAGGATGCGCGAGAGCACGACCATGCCCAGGGCCGCTTCATCGGCGACCGGCACCCCTGGCGTCGAGGTTTTTGCCGCCGGCAAACCGTCCACCGTTCTGGCCCCTTTGGCTGTCGGCGTCGTCGCGGTCGCGGCGCTTTACCTCGGGCACGCCGTTTTCGTTCCCATGGCGCTCGCAATTCTTCTGAGCTTTGCGCTCGCACCGTCGGTCTTGTTCCTGCGCCGGTGTCATCTCGGTCGCTTGCCCTCTGTTATCGCCGTGGTCGTGCTTGCTTTTAGTCTGCTATCCGGCCTGGGCGTCCTTCTGGGAAATCAACTTGCCTATCTTGCCGGGCACCTGCCTCAATACCAATTCAACATCACCGAGAAGATCCATTCGCTCCAAGGGACAACGACAAAAGGCGGCCTCATCGAAGGGACATCGACAATGCTGAGAGACCTCAGCAATGAGATCGCCAAACCCACCGATCGTGCGGGCGACGCCGGAATAAAGGCACTTCGCGCGCCGCCCGGCAGTGCTCAACCGCAGGCGCCGGTTCCGGTCGAGATCCGGCAACCGAACTTGGCGCCGTTCCAACTCATTCAAGACGTCGTCGGACCGCTGCTCCAACCTTTGGCGACCGCGGCCATCGTGGTCGTCTTCTTGGTCTTCTTTCTCATGCAAAGGGAAGATTTGCGAGATCGATTCATTCGACTGGCTGGAGCGCGCGATCTGAGGCGCACGACCGAGGCCCTAGACGACGCAGGTCGTCGCTTGAGTCGCTATCTCCTCATGCAGAGCGTGATCAACGCCAGCTTCGGCTTATGGATTGGCACCGCGCTGTGGCTCATCGGAGTGCCCAACGCCGTCCTGTGCGGCATCCTCGCGACGCTGCTGCGTTTCGTTCCCTACATCGGCGCCATTATCGCTGCGGCGTTTCCGGCAGCCCTTGCCTTTGCCGTCGACCCCGGGTGGTCGATGCTGCTCTGGGTCATGGGTCTCTTCCTGGTCACCGAGCCCATCGTGGGCCAGATCATCGAGCCCTGGCTCTACGGCCGGAGCACGGGTCTTTCCGGCGTCGCGGTCTTGGTGGCCGCTGCATTCTGGACGCTGCTCTGGGGGCCGATCGGGCTGCTCCTATCGACACCGCTGACCATGTGCCTCGTGGTGCTTGGGCGTCATGTCGAGGACCTGCAGTTCCTGGTGGTATTGCTGGGTGACCAGCCAGCCTTAGCGCCCGAGCAGAGCTTCTACCAACGCGTGCTTGCCGACGACCCGGACGAAGCGGCGCGCCAAGCCGAAGAGTTCCTCAAGCGCCAGCCTTTGTCGGCGTATTACGATCAGGTCGCGATCAAGGGGCTCGCGCTGGCCCAATTCGACGTAAATCGAGGCACGCTGGATCACGAGCGGCGTGTAAGGCTAAAAGCGGCCATTGACGACATCATCGACGATCTATCTGACTACAAGGATGTCTCGGTGTCCGTCGCCAAGGAAGGCGAACCCGTTGTCGAATCGCTCGCTCCGGTGCTCTCTCCCACCGAACTCGCGCCAAATTGGTGCGGCAAACCCGTGCTATGCGTCGCCGGGCGTGGCTCGCTCGACGAAGCATCGGCAGCGATGTTGGCGCAACTCTTGCAAATTCACGGCGTCGGTGCCCGGGTCGTGCCACACGAGTCGGTGTTGGCGGCAAACCTTGATCAGCTCGATGTGACGGGTGCGCAGATGGCGTGTATTTGCTACCTCGAACCTGGTAGCTTCGCCAACGCTCGCTATCTCGTCCGGAGATTGCGGCGCCGGCTCCCAAAAGCAAAGATCATCGCCGGACTTTGGACCCTAACGACGGAACAGATCGAGCAGCGAGATGCGCTCACGGCGACGGGCGCCGATCTCGTCGTCACTCTGCTGCAGCAAGCCGTCGCGCAAGTCGTCGCTGCGGCGAAAGAAATCCCGCTCGCCTTGTCCACCGTCCCCAATCGGCAGTCCGGTGCTGAAATTTCCTTTTCGGTGGGATGAAGGGCTGGACCTGTCGCCCTCAGAGAGCCCGATGCCGACCGGCTGGACGATTCTAACGAATACTTGGCAGCGCATGAGCAAGGACAACCTTTCCGGGCTCGCTGCCGGGGCCGCCTTTTACGCGCTGCTCAGCATCTTTCCCATGCTGACGGCTTTGGTGTCTCTTTATGGCCTCGTTGCCGATCCAAATATGGTTGCGCGGCAGGTTGCGGCTATGGAGGGAATCTTACCGTCCGAGGCCGTCAAGCTCGTCGCCACATGGCTCCAGATCTTTATCCAGGGCTCACCAAGCAGATTCGGGATCGGCCTTGTCGTCAGTCTGCTGTTCGCGATTTGGAGCGCATGGTCTGCAACGGCAATCCTTATGACCGCCATCCGCACCTGCTACGGCGAGGAGGAAAAGCGCGGCTTTGTCCGGTTCAACTTGCGGGCGGTGGCACTCACCGGCGGGCTCTTGCTTCTTGGCATCGTGGCGCTTGCGCTCATCGCGGTGCTGCCCGCCGTCCTCGCCCTTTTGCCCGTGCCCGAAGCTTGGGGCGCCGTGATCGCCTTGGTCCGTTGGCCGCTCTTGGCCGGGATCAGCATCATTGCGCTGGCCATCAGAGGTGGTGTCCGAAACGCGGACAGGGGTTTAAGCTGGTCCCAACCATGAGAAGGATGGGACGCGATGAGCAGAGGGACACGGAAGCGGTATTCGGCTGAGTTCAAGGCGAAGGTTGCACTGGAGGCGATCCGGGGTGAGCTGACGTTGGCGGAGTTGGGAACGCGGCACGGCGTGCACCAGACGATGATCGCGGCCTGGAAGCGGCAGGCGATCGAGGGGCTGTCGGGGACGTTCTCTGGTAAGGCCGAGACGACCGCCGGCATGAGCGAGGGCGAGATCGCCAAGCTGCATGCGAAGATCGGGCAGTTAGTGGTGGAGCGGGATTTTTTATCGAAAGCCTTCGGTCGATGAGCGTGGATCGAAGGCGAGCGATGATCGAGCCGGGGCATGCACGGCTGTCGATCGTGCGGCAGTGCGATCTGGTATCGATCAGCCGGTCGGCGTTTTACTACGCGCCGACGGGAGAGACGCCGCTCAATCTGGCCTTGATGCGGCTGATCGACGAGCAGTTCCTGGAGACGCCGTTTTACGGTGCGCGTCAGATGGCGCGTCATCTGCGCCGGCAGGGCTACGCGGTTGGGCGCAAGCGGGTGCGTCGGCTGATGGCCCGAATGGGGCTGTCGCCCATTTATCAGAAGCCCAAGACCAGCGAGCCGCATCCGGCTCACCGAACTTACAAGTACCTGCTGCGGGGCCTGACGATCGACCGACCGAACCAGGTCTGGTGCGCGGACATCACCTACGTTCCAATGCGGCGCGGCTTCCTGTATCTGGTCGCGATCATGGATTGGGCGACGCGCAAGGTGCTGAGCTGGAATCTCTCGAACACGATGGATGCCGAGTTCTGCATCCAGGCGTTGGAGCAGGCGCTGGCGGATTACGGTCGGCCGGAGATCTTCAACACCGACCAGGGCAGCCAGTTCACTTCGCCCCGCTTCGGCGACGTGCTTCGAGACGCCGGCGTGCGCATCTCCGTGGATGGACGCGGTCGCTGGATGGACAACGTGTTCATCGAACGGCTATGGCGATCGATGAAGTACGAGTGCGTCTATCTCCATGCCTTCGAGACCGGCTCCGAACTTCGCGCCGGACTGGGCAAGTGGATCGGCTACTACAATACCGACCGGCCGCATTCGAGCCTGGGTGGACGAACACCCAATGAGGCGTATCATCGGATCGACGCGCCGCCATGTCCTGGGCTCGCCCAGGACATGGCGCAGTCGGCAGCACGATTGGCGGCATGAGAGGAACCCGGGACTAGCTTAGCAAAGCCGCCAAACTGTCCGAACAACCGGGACCACCTCTATAATCCGACACCGGTTTTAGGCAACCTGAGAAGTGTTTCGAAAGGGAGGATCTCATGAGGAATAGCGCCGACCGCCTACTCACGACACACGTCGGCAGCCTGCCGCGGCCTGATGATCTCATGGCGCTTTACAGAGAGAACGCCGCGGATGCGATGCTCCTGCCGCGGCTGAAATCGGCGGTCGCCGAAATTGTGGCACGCCAATGCGAGCTAGGCATCGATGTCGTAAACGACGGCGAGTATGGCAAGGCGATGCGTGCCGCTGTCGATTACGGCGCCTGGTGGTCTTACGTCTATGACCGGCTAGGCGGCTTCGAGCTGCGTTACGAGCAGGCACGGCAAGGTCGCGCCGCCTGGACCTATGGCAGCAAGGAGCGCGCGGAGTTCGCGGAGTTCTATACCGAGGAGGCGAGCGCCGGGCAGCAGAGTGCCGCGAGCGGGGGCTCCGTTGCGCCGACGGGCACCAGCACCGCGCGGCTCTATGGCCTCACTTGCGCCGGCCCCGTCAAATATTCCGGCTACGCCGCGATCCAGCGCGATATCGCGAACCTCAAAGCCGCGATCAGCGATGCGAAGGTCGAAGAAGCGTTCATGACCGCGGTCTCGCCCGGCACGCTGCAGATCCTGCCGAACGCCTATTACAAGTCGCGCGAGGAATACACCTGGGCGTTGGCCGAGGCGATTGGTGAGGAATACCGAGCCATTGTCGACGCCGGATTCGTCCTGCAGATCGATGATCCGGCCCTGGTCGATATCTACGACTGGTGGTTCTCGATGAAGGATGACCTAGCTGGCTATCGCAAATGGGCCGCCCACCAGGTCGACGCGGTAAACCACGCGCTCGCGGGCATCCCCGAGGACCGCGTGCGCTTCCATATCTGCTGGGGCAGCTGGCACGGACCGCACAAAGGTGATGTACCGCTCAAAGACGTCGTTGATCTCTTGCTGAAGGTAAAGGCGCAAGCCTACGTGGTTGAGGCCGGCAATGTGCGGCACGAGCATGAATGGAAGGTGTGGCGAGACGTTGCGAAGTTACCAGAGGGAAAGATCTTGATTCCGGGTGTAGTAAGCCATGCGACAAACGTGCTCGAGCATCCTGAACTCGTTGCCGACCGCCTCCTTAAGTATGCGGAAGTAGTCGGCCGCGAGAATGTGATCGCCGGAACGGACTGCGGGCTTGGCGGCCGCATCCATCCACAACTGGCATGGGCCAAGCTTCAAGCGTTGCGCGAAGGGGCCGACCTCGCATCGCGACGGCTTTGGAATTAGTCCTTAGAAATCGGCTGAGAAGATCACGGCCGCTGATTCCACCGGGCGAACCTGGTCAGGCAGGACAAAGTAGCTCCAGTGGTCCGTTTAGGGTCAGGGGCGGCCCTACGTCTGAGACGACGCCGCGTCGGCAAGTTGTCGACAAACGGACGGGCAAGATTACGGTCTTCAAAGTCGGGGTTGCGCCAATAGCAATAGAAGGCATCGTATCCCCTCCTAGGGCTCATGCGATTGGCGTAGCGTTGTTCAGGGCCTACCGCTTCGACACGCCGGAAAGCTGAAAAGGGAGCAGGAGCGGCGCCCGCACGCGCTTTCGGTCATCTTATATCCGCCTGGTGAAGACCCTCAGGACGTAGTTCACATTCGTGGATGAGACGATGAAGCTCTACATGACGCCTGAATCAACGGTAAGCAGACCCGTGCGCCTGTTTGTCGCTGAGCACAAAATTCCGATGGAGGAGGTGGTGGTGGACCGCGCGGCTCGGTACAAGCCACCTTATTCCATCATCAATCCGGCCTGTCTCGTACCGATGTTGGAGGACGGAGACCTTCGACTAACCGAAAGTTCGGCAATTCTGAAATACCTCGCCGAAAAAATCGGCTCCCCAACCTATCCGAAAGACCTTTGGCAGCGCGCAAAGGTCAACGAAGCGATGGATTTCGTCAATACGAACTTGTATCGGGATTTTGGCTACGCGCTTTGTTACCCGCAACTCTTCCCTCACTTAAGGCTTCGCGACGATGAAGGCCAAGCGGCTGCCCTCGAAAAAGGTAAGGAGCGGTCTGAACGCTGGCTGAGGCTACTCGATGATCATTGGATTGGTCATGACCGGAATTACTTGTGTGGCGATCAGATTACCATTGCCGACTATTTCGGCGCCTGTGTAGTGACCATCGGTGAGATCATTAGGGCGGACTTTTCGGAGTTTCCGAACATCATGCGCTGGCTCGACAACATGAAAAAGCTCGCGTCTTGGCCGAAGATAAACGAAGCACTCTACGGTTGGGCAGCGGCTGTCAAAGACAAAACGTTTGTGACGATCCCGTAGGCATCGCATGTCGCCGATGGGTCAATCGCTTCGATCTCGTGATGTCCGCGCAAGGTCCGCTGTGAATGCAGAACCAGTCGCGAGCGTGGCGCAGCCCTTGGTCGCGTTTGTGCCATACGCGGAAGTGACAGCGCACGTCCTCTTACGGCACTGACTTTTAGGCAACGGCAGCACTGGATTGATGGAGGCCGATTAATGCGGCCGTCCGTCCTCCTTTGATCATCCGCCGATCCGTTTCGTCGACGGTATCACATCGATCTACAAAACCGAGAGGATCCACTTCTCCGATGAGCCAGTCCGTGCCGAGCAAAAGGCGGTCGGGCCCCACGATCTTGACGAGCGCAGTCAGTACCGTCGGATCGTACAGGCAAGTATCGTAATAGATGTTCCTGAGATAGTCGCTCGGCTTGCGAGTGATGTTTTTCATGCTGTGCGGCGCGTTTTTTACGTTGCGATCGAGACGTCCCATATTGTGCCGGAAATATCCGCCTCCGTGCGCCATCACGAGCTTGAGCCTGGGATAGCTTTCGAGGATTCCCTCGTAGAGGATCGACGCCAAAAACTTCGCTTCTTCCAACGATTGGCCGAGGGAATTCCACATGCCCCACTGGAAAAAACATGGGTCCTTGGCACCATCCGGGTGCATGAAAACGACCACACCGAGATCCTGCGCCGCCTCCCAGAAGGGGCGGTAGCGGGAATCGCCCATGTAGATACCGCGTACCTCCGCCGGAATGTTGGCGACTCGGAGACCCAGCTCGCTGACGGCACGCTGTAGTTCATTCATCGCCAAATTCATGTCCTGCAGCGGCAAGACGAAACTTCCGATAAGGCGCTTGGGTGACCGGGCAGCCCATGCGGCGGCGATATCGTTCAGTCGCTGGGATAGTTTGAGTGCGAGGTCAGGTTCGGCCCAGTAGGTTGGTTCGATGACGGCAGCCGAAGAGATCACGCTCATATCGATCTTAAGCCGATCCATATCTTCGATGATGCTGTCTGGCGTCATCATCTTTTCGAAAAGTGCAAGCAGGTGTGGAGGTAGCTCATGGTGGCGGCGGTCCGTGGCAACTGCATGAGGCAGGCATTGCTCCAGCACGTCCTTAACCAGAAAATGCACATGAAAATCGATGACCGGCGATGAACTGTCCATCACTTGACCCCAAGAAATTCTGCTGGTCGCGCGACAGTAAAATAGCCCTGCTTGGTATTGCTGCATAGGCGTTCGCGAGGGCCGCTGTGGGTCAGAAGCGGAACTTGCGGAAAGACGGGATCAATTTGGCGCGATTACGCGGCACGCGCATGAGATCTGCGAAGCGGTGGACGACGAATTGGCAGCCAACGCAGCCAAGGCAATCCTACGGCGACAAGTATCGCTGCTTATGCGGTTTCGGCAGGAGTAGGGCGGCCGCGGGCCGCCATCAAAGCAGCCCGCGGTCGATGAGAGCGGCGAAATCAGCCGATCAGCGATGTTCGGGCGGGTGGGCGCCTGGCTTTGGCATGTGATTGAAGACTTCCGCCGGGAGCGCGGTCATCACGAAGCCCGTGACCTGCTCGTCAGGCCCGAAAGGCCCCGCCACCTTGTTCTTCACCGGCGGCAGGCTGCGTAGATAGGCGACGATCGCCTCGGCATCGTGACGCGTCAGGTGCGATAGGCCGCGCCATGGCATGATTGGCGCGAGCTCGCGCCCGTCGGGCCGCACGCCGGTGGTGAACGCCGTAATGATCTGCTTGTCGGTCCAGGAGCCGAGCCCGGTCTCCTTGTCCCGCGTCAGGTTGGGCGGAAAGAACACGCCAAGGCCCGGCACGAAAAAGGCGACATCCCCGCCGCCGAGGGATTCCTTGAAGTTCGGGTGGCCCAACATCGAGCCGGGCGTATGGCAATCGTTGCAGCCGCCGATCGTCACGAGATATTTCCCGCGCTCCACTTGCGACGCGGCCTTGGCGCCGTGGACCGGCGCGACGAGCGCGACGCCAAGCATGACGGCGATCACAGAAGCAACACGTTTCATACCGATCCCCCTATATTGTCCTTCAGCTTCCATCAGCCTGATTTCGTCGCTGACCCGGAGACAGAAGCCGGCGGGGCGGATACTAGCCCGTATCGAGTCATGACTTCCATGAGTTTCGCCTGATCGGGTGGTCCGCCAGCGCCGGCCAAGGCTCCTACGTCGCGAAAAAATTGCTCGCCGATATCCGGCGTCAGTGTCGTTCAATGCGATCACTAATTCCTTTACCGAGGCGCTGTCGGGCTTCCCGGCGCCACAGCATGATACGCCGCTGGCCCGCCGTGGACATCGAAGTCCCGGGGAAATTTCGCATTCCCGAGGGGGATGCGGGGCATTGCTCCGTGAATGGGCTGACCCGCTCCCTTGGGGCTGTCGATGTGGCATTCCGGCCGTGGCATTTCGCTTCGGAATCGTGCATAACGCGAAAGTCGAGATGCGCCCGAGGGGGCGTGGAACGCGTCCGACGTCACATCGAGGAAATTCCGATGGCACATGAAGATATCGTCATTCAAGATCGCGAAGAGCTGTTCTACCTGCTCGCCGAGGCGTCGGAGTTCGAACACTCCGTCATGTGTACCTATCTCTACGCGATGTGGAGTTTGAAGCGCGATACGAGCGAAGGCGTGACCGCCGAAGAGCTAACCGCGATCGAAGGCTGGCGGCGTTCGCTGCGGCAAGTGGCGCTCGAAGAGATGCTGCATCTCGCTCTCGTCAACAATATGCTCGCGGCCGTGGGTGCCGCGCCTCATCTGTGGCGGCCCGAATTCCCGGTGCGTCCGGGTTGGTTCCCGACCGATATCGTGATGCGGCTGTCGCCTCTCGGCGAGCCAAGTCTTACCCACTTCATGTATATCGAACGGCCCGAAGAGATCGAGATGGTCGACGGCGCGGGCTTCGACCACCCGGCGCATCACCCGCGCGCCGCGCGTCCCGACCTGCTCTCGCCCACGCCACGCGATTACGCCAGCCAAGGCCAACTCTATCATGGCGTGGTCCAGGGCCTCGCTAAGCTCGTCGCCGAAGTCGGCGCGGACAACGTCTTCGTCGGCCATGGCGAGGCTCAGGTCGGTGCCGACGAATTCGGATTGCCCGGTCTTTTCAAGATCGACGATCTCGCCTCGGCACGCCGAGCGGTCGAGGAAATCGTGCTGCAGGGCGAAGGCGCTCCCGCCCGTAGGGAAGATTCGCATTACCGGCGTTTCGCCGCCATCAAGGACGAACTCGCGCGATTGAAGCAGGCGCGGCCAGACTTCAAGCCCGCACGGCCCGTGATCGAAAATCCCAGTCTGGTCAATTTCCGCGGCCGGGACGACGTGACGCCCATCACCGATCCACAAACGGCCAAGATCGTCGATCTGGGGAATGCGCTTTATTCCCTGATGATGCGCACCTTCGCGCAGATCTTCTCGCCGTCGCCATTGCCGCGCGATCTTCGGATCGAGATGGCGGGGGCGGCCGTAGAACTCATGTACATGGTGAGCGCCGTCGGCGAAGCCGTCACACGGCTCCCCGTCGGGCCCGAGCATCCGGGCGCCACCGCCGGCCTGAGCTTTGCGTTCTCGCTTTCCTCGGGTCAGCTAGTTCAGCGCTGCGCCGCGCAGATCCTCGGCGAACGTGCAAACGTCCTCGCCGGCGCGGTGGCCAAGCTCGAGGCGACGGTGCTCCTTCCCGGCGTGCGGAAGGGTCTCGCGGCGCTGGCCGAGCGTTTCGTCAAACTCCATGAACAATTCGAGGAACACCTCTCCGTTTCGGTCGACAGCGTCGCGCAGGTTAGGGCCGCGACGGGATTCTCGCCTCCGCCAACGGCGACGGGGCGCAACAAGTCCGGCTAGAATATTCAGAGTGAGGTCTAGGTCCGCTCGGGGGCTGGAAGCAGTCCGGATCAGTGTTCGCGAGACCAGTCCTCTCCAGCCGCAAAATCGGACTCGCGCCCGGATAAGCCCGCTCGTCGCGGAAGTGCAAAACACCGACGTGGCACAATCAGTCGTTCCTATGACCGTCGGCTGGCTCGGGTTAAACTTTGCCGGATATTCCAAAACAGCCGGAGGCATTGTCCGCGTCGGGCTATCCGCTGAGTCTCGGTTCAGAAGGTCAAACTTATTAGGGAGGGAATAAATTGGGTATCGAAGAGAACAAAGCTATCGCACTGAAATTTGCTTCAGTCTGGGGCAAAGGGGATATTAGAATTGTCGACGAGCTCGCAAGTCCAACCATCCGCGTCTATTACCCTTCAATGCCGGCGCCTGTCGAAGGTATCGCGCAATTTAAGGAGGTTCTTAAGATGGTTCATGTGGCCTTCCCCGACGCGGACATGGAGATTGGCCCGCCGCTTGCGGAAGGCAACCGCGTTGCTTGCGCGTGGACGATGCGAGGAACACACAAAGGCGAGATGATGGGAGTGGCGCCGACAGGAAAGCAGGTCGCCTGGAGCGGTATTACGTTCTATCGGATCGAGAACGGCCGTGTCGTCGATGAGCGCGGCGAGGAGGACTCGCTCGGCTTGCGCAGACAACTTCGCGCGCCATAGGCCGACTTTAAGATCGTTTAGGCTCGGTGCGATTCTTCCCGCTTACCTGGCTAGCGCTCAGCTCCGACAGAGGGCGGCAGTGGCTGCAATTGACGAGTGGTCGCTTTGGCTCAAAGCCGATCCAAACGGGTCAGCGGGCGAGGCGTGCTTTAGTGCGTAGAGCCGGGCTGTCGCTCAGCATATGCGGTCGTTGCGTTTGTGCCATATTGAGACATCCAGCTTCTGGCCGCATTGTGCTTCATGCTTGCGTAAGGGCCGGAAAAGCGAGACCATGCAGCGCGGGTCGGAGTCATACGAGAATTCTGCATAATTAAACGCAATCAGGGGGATGATATGGCCGCGATCAAGGGTGGGTGCATGTGCGGCGCGGTGAGCTATGAGGTCTCGGGTACCCCGATCTTCGTCGCCCATTGCGCCTGCGAAAATTGTCAGAAGGCCACGGGCAGTGGTCACAACACGGTCGCGGCTTTTCAGGAGACGGCGCTGAAGGCCAGCGGAGACCTGACATCATTTGCCGCGAAAGGCGATTCTGGAAAGAACACGACCTACCAGTTCTGCCGCGAAATGCGGATCGCGCTTGTTTATCCGCGCGGCGGCGCTCCCGAACGTCGTGATGATCGCGCTGGGTACTACGGAGGCCGCCTCTGGCCTCAAACCATCGATGATGATCTACGGAAAGCGCCGCCGTGAATGGGACTATGTCGATCCGGCTCTCCAAGTATTCCAGGAAGCGCCGCATTAGACGCAATCCCGATCCGGCGACCTTGATCGCTCCTACGGCAAGACGCCACTCACCGGTTTAGACCGGTTCGGGTCACAAGCGGTCTTGGCTCAGCGACCGGGCTGTGTCCGCTAGTTACCGATGAGCGGACATTCGAGATTCATCCCGCCATTTTGCCTTTGTGCCATGACCAGACTTGTCACGCGCCGTCAAACCACCGCTGTCTCCCACACAGCGTGTTAGAAGGTAATTTCCCCAAATGGCGCGATACGAAGATGTAGCTCCGGGCCGTCAACGTGATAACCTGTCGGGGAGAACCGCCAGCAGAAAAGGGAACACGCCGTGACAGTACAGGGTATGGGCTATTTCTGGGTCGGCACCAGTAAACTCGACGACTGGACCAGTTTAGCCACCGGCCAACTCGGGCTTCAGCAGGTCGATCGCGGTGGCGCCATGCGCGCTTTTCGCATGGATGACCGGAAGCAGCGCGTGGTCATCGATGGCGGGGTGCCGGATGGCCAGCAATTCTTCGGCTGGGAGCTCGCGGACGCGGCCGCGCTCGATGCGCTGGCGGCTCGGCTGGAAAAGGCCGGTGTCGCGGTGCGGCCGGAGACCGCCGCGGTCGCGGACCAACGTTGCGTCGCCGCGGTGATTTCGTTCCGCGATCCCGCCGGCAACCGTGTCGAGGCGTTCCACGGCGCTCAGCTCGCCGACGAACCGTTCCGCGGCGAGCGGATAACCGGCGGGTTCCGTGCTGGGACGCAGGGCGTCGGACATGCCGTGCTGATGGTGCCAGACATCGACGCGGCTCTGACATTCTATCGCGATCTTCTCGGCTTCCGGATCAGCGACTTCATGGGACCGCCGCTCTCGGTCTATTTCCTACACGTGAATTCGCGGCATCATAGCCTCGCTCTCGCGCAGGGATCACGCCCCCGGATGCACCATCTGATGATGGAGTTTTATTCTCTCGACGATGTCGGCCAGAGCTACGATATCGCCCAGAGCGAAGACCGGGTGGCGGTGAAATTCGGCCGCCATCCCAACGATTTCATGACGTCCTTCTACATGCGCACGCCTTCCCCCTTCCTGATCGAGCAGGGCTGGGGTGGCCGTGAAGTCGGCGCCGACTGGAAGCCCGTCGAGTTGAAGTCCCTGGGCAGCTTTTGGGGGCACCAAGGGTTATTCGAATCGCTGGCCGAGGGACCGCCCCCGCCCGACGCGCCGCCAATGCCAGCCCCGGACCCGAACCGCGCGCCTTTGCAGGTGATCGACGGCAATTATGATCGTATGAGCGGCGTATGCCCTTGGTGGGATGCGGTTAAGGCGCGTCAGTAGGGGTCGGCAAATCTCCGTAATGTATTTAATACCCGGCGCTCACAGCCCGTCTTGCGTCGCCTTGCAGGAGTCCGCTTCGGGTCAAGAGCGGAAGTTCTGGCATCGCTGATCGCCGGCGCTTCCCCTCGGAGAGGGGTGCCGCAACGGGCGCCGCTGGTGAAGTTCGTTCCAGCCCAATTAGCGGAGATGTCGATCGGATACTTAAGTCGCAAGGATGTATCAAGGGATCGATCCGGACGGGCTTCTGAGTAAAGTTCCGCGATACTCAAGCGACACTAATATAACCCATCATGCCGGATTCCTGATGCTCGATGATATGGCAATGCAGCATCCAATCGCCGGGATTGTCGGCAACGAAGGCGAATTCGACGCGCTCTTGCGGCAATAGCAGGACCGTATCGGCAATGTGAACCGGGCGGGCGAACCGGCTTGCGCTCAGCACGGTGAAAGCAAAGCCGTGCAGATGGATCGGATGGCTGAACGGCGTTTTGTTCGTGAACTCGAAAACGTAGCTGCGGTTGCGCTCGAGCACAGCAAGCGGCGCGATTGGCACGCTAGCGCCGCTTAGCGTCGCATCCTTGCTCGGCTCGGGCCAGATCCTGCCGTTGATAGTCCAGAACGACGCGCGGCTTAGACATAACGCACCGACATCCACGCCGGGAAAGCCCGGTGGAGCAGCAAGTACCTTTCCGGTGCTCGTCATGTCGAGCTCAAAGGTCAGCCGCGTCGCGTTATCAAGATCCGGTTGAGGAACGGTCGCGACGCGCAGTGGCGACGGATCGAACGCGGCTTTGCGCAAAGGCGTTCCGGTCGCGCCGAAGCGCGCCAGCTCGACGCCCGGCTGGTCCGAATTGTCGACCAGCCTGACGACGCCGCCTTGGCGCGGCGTGCGGATCACGAGATCGATGCGCATCGCCGGCCCCAGCGGCCAAGTCGCGAGCGCGAAGGGCGTCACGGCGTGTCCGTCGATGGCGATGATGGCGGCGTCGGCGCCCTCGATGCCAATTTGCATGACGCGCGTTGCGTCGACATTGACGACGCGCAGCCTGCAATCGCCCGAGGCGGGAAGCGAGATCGCCGGATCGCTCGCGCCATTGGTGCTGCGCAAGGCACCGTAGGTGCCGGCGCGTCCGGCGCCGATGACCGTAAAGAACGGGTCGAAATCACTCGCGCCAGGCTGGATCAGCCAATCGCGCAGCACCAGCAGCGTGTCGGAATCGTAAGGCTCGGTGGTGTCGCCATCGACAATGAGGATCCCCGCCAGGCCGCGCCCCAATTGCTCGACCGTGTCGCAATGCGGATGGAAGAAATAGGTTCCCGTATCGGGCGGGGTGAAGGCGTAGCGAAACATGCCGCCCGGCTCGACCGGCGGCTGCGTGATGTAAGCGACGCCGTCCTGATCGTTTGGCAAGCGGATCCCGTGCCAGTGGATGGTCGTGGATTCACCCGCGCGCGTCAGGTGATTCTCGAGGGTCGCTTCGAGGCGGTCGCCGAGATCGAGACGGACGACCGGTGGCCAGGAATCCTCGGCGAAGGTCCACATCGGCAGCTTGCGATCGCCGAAGCAAGGAAGCGCCATCATCCGCTCCGCGGCGGCAAAGCGGACGGACACTGTCTTGCCGGCGCGCAAGCTTGGCGGAGGGCCGAGCGCGTGCGTCGGGACAAAGCGGCGCGGCCACAAGGAATAGGCGACCACGGAGACGCCTGCCGCCATGCCAGCACCGATCAGAACACCGCGACGCGTCAGCTTCATTCGGTGCCTGGCCTGCGCAGCTTAGCTGTGGCCTTCAAGGGCGCGGCAGAATGCCCGTCTTCGGCACCGCCATGCCCAGCGCCTTGGGCGTCGGGTTCGGCGGCACTACGTTGTGGATCGGCGGAATCGTGCGCAGATAGGCGATGACGTCGTCGACATCCCGGCGCGTCATGTGCGTAAAATGCCCATAGGGCATTATCGGCACGAGTTGCTTGCCGTTCTTGTCCTTGCCCTTCGTGATCGCGCGTCTGATCTGGGCGTCGGTCCAGGTGCCGATGCCGGTTTCCTTGTCCGGCGTGATATTGAGCGAGCGAACGAAGACGCCCGGCTTGATCGGGAAGGGGAAGCCGCCGGCGCCGAGATGGCGCTCGGGATCAGGGCCCGGGGGCGTGTGACACTCGAAACAATGGGCAAGGCTGTTCACGATATAGCCGCCATAGGCGATTTTGTCGGTCCGGGACGGCGTGTGTTGGACTTGGGGCGGCGGCGCCGGATGAAGCGGGATCTTGTAGACCGAGGGTTTGTCCTCGTGGCGGATGGGCTTGAGCGTATGCAGATACGCGACCACCGCTTTGACATCGTCGTCTGCCATGGTGTTGAAGTTCGGGATCGGCATCGGCGGCCCGATGATGTCGCCCTCGCGCGTGATGCCTTGACGGATCGCGCGCATGATCTCCGCATCGGACCAGGTTCCGATCCCGGTATTGACGTCGGGCGTGATGTTGCGCGAATAGGCAGTGAAAACTGGGCTGTCGAACTCTTGGCCGCCGGCAAACGGCAGATTGGCCCGAGGCACGTAATGCGCGTCCTTGGGCGTATGGCAATCGTCGCAGGCGACAATCGCTCGCATGAGATAGCTGCCACGCGCGACCAGGGCCTTGCGGCTCTGGGCTGCGGCTGGTTTTGCGAGCATGCCGGCGAGAACAAGAAGCGCGGCAAAGAAAATGCATATGTGTCGCACGGCGGCCCCCCGAACCCTATTGATGCGTGCGGACGCAGATTACTCAGACCCGAGGCCTGTTACAATCGCGTTCGAGTTGGATTGATGTCCGGGCCTGGCACTTCGCCTGCAGGGATCTGATCAGCGAGAGATGTCCGCTCGGGGTCAAACGCGGCCTAAACGGGATCAGCGGGTCAGGTCTGCTTTACTGTCGAGAACCGGACCATGCCCCGCTAAAGCTTAAGCCGCATTCGTCCTACGACCCGGAGATCACGGCACGGAGTGCGAACGTAGCTTCTCATTGCCCGGCGCCGTAGCAGAGGATGCGACCCGGCACGGAATGCCCCGGAGATCTGACGTGCCGATCCCGGGGTCATATGGCGGCTCGCTGCGCGTCAGGATATTGATGTTCGACTTGTCCCAATCGAAGAGGCTCCCGCCGCGTTCGGGAAACCACCAGCCGAAAGAGACCACAACAATTCGCGAATTCGAGTTGGTCGTTCACCGCAAGGCGTTGAACGATCCGACCCTTGGCGGTCTCTATCGAAACCATTTCGCCATCGCTGACGCCGAACTTCCGCGCAGCCTCTGGATGCATCTCTATGAGCGGCTCCGGCTTCATCACGCGCAGCGAGGCGACATGCTTGTAACCTGTGAGCATATAGACGTCTTCCTTGGCATTCGTCATGAGCAGCGGGTAGGTCTCGGACAGCTTCGGCAGGTCGGTGACCTCCTTCCAATAGGGCATTGGGCTGTAGCCAAAGTCGACGGCGTCCTTGGAGTAAATCTCGATCTTGCCGGAGCGGGTCCGATAATCGTGCCGCTTGTATTCGGTCTTGGCGTGAAGGACCCGCTTGCGTTTCATGTCCTCATAGGTAAGGCCGCTCGCCTTCACCATATGATCAAGTGCCTCCTCGTCACTTTCCCAAAAATCTTCGCCTACGCCCACTCTCTTGGCCAACTCATTGAGCCATTTGGTGTCCGCCCAGGCCTCGCCGGGTGGGTCCACGAGCTTGGGATAGGCCCGGATTTCTTCATACCAGCCTGGCCAATATCCCAGTTCTTCGTGTTCCATGCCCCAAGCAGCAGGAAGCACGATATCGGCGAGCGCCGCGGTCGGGGTCATGAAGATTTCGGAGACCACTGAGAATTCGATGCTCATGAACGCTTCGTGAGTCTTCCGCGAATCTGGATAGCTGATGAGCGGATTGGTCAACAAGAAGATGCCGGCCCTGATGCGATAGGGCCGCCCGGTGAGCACTGAATCGACCAGAGAATGCGGCGGCACGAAGGCCGAACGCTGAGCGAGTTTGAACTCCTTGCCGACCGCTTTGTCCTTGTTGCGCGGGAACTTGTTGAGCAGGAAGAAATTGCCCGGCCGCACATAAGGCGCGGGCGTCAGGAACACGTCGCCTCCGGGCACGTTCAGGTTGGCCGTGATCGCCCGCAGGATAGCGATGGCCTTGGCACTCGAAAACGCAACTGCCGAAGTATCCAGCCCGTTGCCCCACTGAATGCAGGCCGGCTTCGTCGTCGCATAAAGCCTAGCGAAGGCCCGGATCGTCGATTGAGGTACCCAGGTGATCTCGGACACCTCCTCGAGCGAGAAGGTCTTGATCTCCTCGGCCAGAAGATCGAAGCCGTTGCACCAGGATTCGACGAGAGGCTTGTCGTAGAGCTCTTCCTCGATGATGACTTTGAGGAGGCCCATCGCCAGGGCGCCGTCGCTGCTCGGTCTCGGTCTGACCCAGAGATCGGCAACGTTAGCCATGTCGATCTTCCGCGGATCGACGACGATGACCTTGGTTCCCGAAGCGATCGCTTTCTCGAATGTCTCCCGACGCATGCCACCACTGGTGAAATTGTTGTTGACCGCCCAGAAGACGATGAGGCGGGGCAATTGCTCCTGGTCGGGCACACAGTTCCACCCATAGGTGAGCGCCGAGGCCATGCCGGCGGGCACGCCGCAGCACCATCCCGGCGTGACGACGTTGGGCGTGCCAAACGCGCTCGCCAAACGTTGGGCAAAAGCGAATTCGAGCCCTTTGGGTTCGCCCAGCCCAAAGGCGACCGATTCCGGACCGTGTTGTTCCTTCAATGACAAAAGCTTTTGTGCGATCGTATCGAGCGCTTCATCCCAGGTGATTCGCTCCCATTTGCCTTCGCCGCGAGCACCAATCCGCTTCATCGGATAGGTCAGGCGATCGGGATGAGTGAGCACTTCGGGGATGGAGAACCTTCCCTTCTTTACCGGACATTGCTCGTTCGGTAGGCCGCTTTCCTTGTCCGGCGCGATGTCGACGACCCGGCCGTCCTCGAGCGTGGCCTTGATGCTGCAACGGCCGGGACAGACGTGGCAGAAGGTGAAGAACTCCTGCTGCGTCTTGATGCCTGGCGCATCAAAGCTCAGGCGCATCGATCCGCTGCCGATCAAGGAATCGCCGAAGGGGTGATATTCTGCATCTTCGGCAAGGCCTTCAGCCGTCAAGATGTCGGTGCCATCCGCGTCGATCGCCAGCATGAGACAGGAATTCACCGCCTTGCGGTTCACGATGACGGCGCAACTCGCGCATTCGCCGAGGCTGCAGCCCTCCTTGGTCTTCATCAGTTTCAGGTGATCGCGCAAGACCTCGAGAAGCGTGTCCCACGGCTCCACCTCGAACGTGTAGGCCTCGCCGTTGACTTTGAGCCTGACCGGCTGCGTCATATCAGACGGCTCCCTTCGCATTTTGCAGGGCCTGCGTGATCGCAAGATTGGTGATATCGGCGATGCAGTTTCGCCGATACCGCGCAGAGCGGCGGATGTCGTCGATAGGACTGCATTCCTTGACGGCGATCTGTGCGGCCTCGCTGGTAAGCTCGGCGGTTATCGTCTTGCCCAGGATTAGCGCTTCGGCCTTGCGCGCACGAATGATCGTCGGCGCTACCGAACCCAGGCCAATGGTGACACCGGTGCAAACATCCCCCTCGATGGTGAGCGCCACCGCGGCGGAGACGATGGCAATGTCCGTCCGTCGCAAGGCATGTTTGAGAAAGGACACGCCGGTCCCTGGTCCTGGCGGCGGCACGAGGATTTCGCTTATCAACTCCCCGGGCTCAAGAATTGTTTTTCCCGGCGCGACGAAGAAATCCTCGAGCAGCACCGTCCGCTTGCGACCAAACCCGATCAGCACAACGCTCGCATTCGCGACGATCAAGGCGAGTGGCGCGTCGGCTGCCGGCGAGGCGTTCGCGATGTTGCCGCCGAGTGTGGCGAGGTTGCGGATTTGGACGGAGCTTTCGGCCGCAGCGGCCTCGGCGAGAATCTTGCACTCCCGCTTCAATAGGGTTGCGTTTTTTAAGGCTTGGATGGTGGTCAATGCGCCGATCTTGAGGCCGTTCTCATCGCGATCGATGCCATCGAGGCCCGCGATTCTTTTGAGGTTTACCACATAGCGCGGCACGACCTTGCGCTGCTTCATCTTGACCAGCATGTCGGTACCGCCGGCCAGCGCGACCGCGTTTCCATCATACGCCGCCAGAAAGGAACAAGCCTCTTCAAGCTGGGTGGGGGCTACGTGTTCAAATTGCGGAATGCGCATGACGCCCCGCTTCGGCTAGGGCCCCGCGCGTCGACAGCAGCCGCTTATCGATTTTTCCTTGGCCTGTTTTGGGAAGCGCGGCCACAAATTCGATCATCTTGGGGACTTTGTAGGATGCAAGCTGCCGTCGACAGTATTCCGCGATCTCTGCCGCGGTGGCATCGGTTGGCAGAACCCCGTCCTTGAGTACGACAAATGCCTTGGCCTTCAGTAGGCCGTCCGAGTCCTCCACGCCCAGAACCGTACATTCGCGAATGGCCGGGTGCCGAACGAGGCAGGTTTCGATCTCAAGGGGTGCGATGTAGACGCCGCTCACTTTCATGAGATCATTGGCCCTTCCCATGTACCAAAAATAGCCGTCTTCGTCCTCGCGAAAGAGATCCTTGGTATTGATCCAATGGTCTCCAAGGAAGGTTTCTTCCGACTTCTCGGGATAGAGGTGATACCCTGTTCCGCAAGCGGCCGAGCGCACCCAGAGCACGCCAGTCTCTCCTTCAGGCACTTCACAGCCTTGCTTGTCCACGAGCTTGACGGTGACGAGAGGTGCGACTTTTCCGGAGCTTCCTGGCCGAACCTCACCCGCCCGATCGACGAAATAGCCAAGCAAGGCCTCGGCCGAACCATGGACGTTGCTGACCTCGATGCCAAACGCTTTTGTAAACGCGGCGTATAGCTGATCCGACAAATGCTCGCCTGACGAGAGACAGCGCCGAATGCAACTCAAATCGGCATGCTTGGCCTCAGAACTCTCGAGCATCGCTCGCATCATTGTCGGCACGTTGAGGAGGACCGTTGGCCGATACTTGGCAATCATTCGAAAGATGCTTTCCGGCGTAGTCCGCTCTGGCGCGAGACACACTGCGGCGCCAGCCCTCAGCGGCCAGTTCATGCCTAGGTCGCGCGCATAGTGGAAGAAAAGCTTCGGCACTCTTAGCACCACGTCCTGCGGAGTGTACTGGATCACCGACTGATACGACTCAAATCCCACCACACCCTGTTCGTGGCTGTGCGGAACACCCTTCGGCTCGCCCGTGGTCCCTCCCGAAAAGTTCCAGAACGCTAGATTGCGTTTGTTGGGAGATCGTGCTGCAAGGAGTGGCGACGCGGTCGCGAGCCGATCGCCGAAGTCGACCTCGCCTTTTTCGAGGGGCGGACGATCGCGGCCTGCCACGAGGATGACCACGGGATGCGCAACTTTGTTCGCGCCTTCCCTGACCATGGCCAAGGTCGTCCGGTCGACCACGACGACCTTGGGCTGTACATAGCCGATGAAATACTCATAGTCGGCCGGGCGCAGGTAAGTGTAGGCGTGGGTGGCGACGCCACCAATCTTCATGGTCCCAAACCACGCGGCGAGCCATTCAGGAGAATCCTGCAAGATGAGCAGGACTCGGTCTTGGAAGCCCACGCCAAGGGCTTTCAGCACATTGCCGGCTCTGTTCGCAAGCTGACACAGCTCACTGAACGTATAGATTTGGTCCTCATAATAGGCGGCGACTTTTCCGCCTCTGCCGCATGCGAGATTTTCTTCCAAATAAAAACTCGAAAGCGTGAGTTCGTCTGGAATCGATATATCAGTACTGGGCCCGCGTTTCATCTTCCCCCCGTCTTCATCGCTTCGTCGGGCGGTACCAAGCGCGCCTATTAAATTAAGTGAGCCCCTCTCGCCTTCGGGCTCTTGATCTAGGTCAATACGCAGGGCGCGATAAATTGTCGCGGCAGTCGCAGGCAGGCAGGCAGGTAGGGTTGGGAGCGACCGCGATCTGTCAACCTTTCGCGACACGCGCGCCAGTGAGAAGTGGACAAAGGCCGCACGAAGCCGGAGCCTGACCCACTTGGCCGATCCCAACCATCTTTGCATTCGCCGTTCTGTTGCATCGCGGCGGAAGAAGCTCCTGATTGTGTGTCGACAAGTTTGTGAGTTCACCGACGGTCAAATCACAGAACTCAATAGCAAGGAGCCTGGCTTGATCTAACTCAACAAAGCCCGCCCAGCGTGGTACGATAAATAACAATGCTGTCCCGCCGGGATGCCAAATCGGGAATCGGCGGCAGCTCGCACCAAGACGGCCCAGAGAGCGCTCTGCGCAAAATCGGGGATAAAGAAGAAACGCCATGGCTGGCTATGCAATTCCGATCCGATGTGACATCAGCGGCAGACACCATTCGGGCGCGGTTGCCTGGCGGCGCGAGCGGAAATGTCCGGCAGGCATTCGTGGAAGCACAGCAAGAAACGCTAATTTCGACGGAGGTGGCCGGGGCCGGATCGATGACCGGGCGTTCGTGTCGCGGCATCGCGGCCGTGACCCAGCGAGCCCTACGCAAAAAAGCGCGCGGCTGCCCGCTTGCATCAGAGAGCCTCGCGCGTCCCGGATAAAACTTGGCATCACCCAGAATCTTCCGGCCACGCAGCTGGGTGGTTCCATGATTTCTCTCCTCACCCGCACGCGGAGGGATTAGTCCGCGAGAAAGGTTGCTCGTGTCCGTCAACGTCTTTACGAGCTGTACCAATGCCGGACCAATCAGCGTCTACGTCGAGGACGGGAGGATCGTGCGCGTCCGGCCACTGGTTGCCGAAGAGGCGGATTTCCAGCCTTGGACGATCAGGGCGGGAAGCCAAGCCTACTCGCCCCCGAAGAAATTCAATGTCTCGCCCTACGTCCTCGCCGAGCGCGCGCGGGTCTACTCGAAAGACCGGATCCGCTTTCCGCTCAAACGGGTGAATTTTGATCCGGAGGGTGCGCGTAACCCACACTCGCGCGGCAAAGCAGGTTATGAGCAGATCAGTTGGGACGAGGCGCTTGAAATTGTCGCGCGCGAGATCAAGCGCGTGCAATCGACCTACGGGCCCTCCGCCGTTTCGGCGATGGCCTCTTCGCATCACAATTGGGGGCTCGTCGGCTACAAGATCAGCGCCTTTCAGCGTTTTTTCAATCTGATCGGCTACACGCCGGTCCTCGACAATCCCGATAGTTGGGAGGGCTGGCACTGGGGCGCAACCCATGCCTGGGGCTTCTATTGGCGACTCGGTATGCCGGAGCCCTATGACATGCTCGAAGACGCGCTCAAGCACACCGAGATGATTGTCTATTGGTCAAGCGATCCGGATACGACGCGTGGCGTTTATAGCGGTTACGACTCGGCGATCTGGCGGCAGTGGCTCAAGGAAAAGGGCGTGAAGATGATTTTCATCGACCCGTTCCACAACTACACGGCCGCTGCCATGGGTGGCAAATGGATTGCCCCACGCCCTGGCACCGATGCGGCCTTGGCGCTTGCGATTGCCCATGTCTGGATCAGCGAGGGTACGTACGACAAACAATACCTTGCCGATCGCACCGTCGGATTTGACGAGTTCACGGCGTACGTCCTCGGCACCAGCGATGGTGTCCCCAAGACGCCGGGCTGGGCTGCAGCCGAGACGGATGTGCCGGCACGAACCATTGTCGCGCTCGCGCGGGAATGGGCCAACAAGCGCACGATGCTGGCCGCGGGAGCGCGCGGCGGTGAAGGCGGCGCCTGTCGGCAGGCCTTTGGCACCGAATGGGCGCGGCTGATGGTTCTGCTTCAGGCGATGCAGGGGCTCGGCAAGCCGGGAGTCGGCATCTGGGGAACGGCCATGGGCGGCCCCCGCAATAACGACGTGCGGTTCCCCGGTTACGGCGACCCTGACGGTCGCATCGCGCATTCGCAGGTTGCCCGCTTCATCCCTCAAAACACGGTGCCGCAGCGCCTCTATCGCTTACTCCTGCCGGAAGCAGTTCTCGATCCGCCAGTAAGCTGGAAGGGCGAGGGGTTCTGCAATCGATCGCTCGAGCAGCAATTTACGCCGTTCACCTATCCGATGCCCGGCTGCTCGGAGGTCAAGCTTTTCTACCGGTATGGCGGTTCCTTCGTGGGAACGATGACCGACACGACCAAATGGCCGCGCATGTATCAAAGCGACAAGCTCGAATTCGTCGTGAACCAGGATTGCTGGTGGTCGTCCGAAACGAGCTTCGCCGACATCATCCTGCCGGCCTGCACGCAGTTGGAACGTGACGACATCGGCGAGTGGGCCGAACCCGGCGGCCAGACCAAGGGCGCCAGCAGCGGCTGCAATTTCCGCGTCGTCGTACGGATGAAGAAATGCATCGAACCACTGTGGGAATCGAAATCCGACTATCAAATCTTTTCCCTGTTGGCGCAAAAGCTCGGTTTGGAGCAGGTCTACACGGAAGGCAATTCGGAGATCGATTGGGCGCGAAAGTTTTTCGACATTTCCGACCTGCCAAAATTCGTTTCCTGGGACGAATTCAATCGCAAGGGCTACTACATCATCAACGTAACAGGGGACTACCGCTCGACTCCGGCACTGCGCTGGTACGCCGAAGGCCGCCGTTGCGACACGCCGGATCCTGACAATCCCAAGCGGCTGTCTAACGCGGGCAGCGAGCTCTCTACGTACAGCGGCAAGATCGAGTTCGTATCGCAAAGCTTGGCCGCGTTGGCGCCCGACGATGGCGAGCGCCCGCCGATGCCGCGATACCAGGCAAGTTGGGAGGGGCATCGCTCGGCACCAGTCAAAAAATATCCGCTACAACTGATCTCGCCGCATCCGCGTTTCAGCTTTCATACCCACTACGATAAGCATGCCGCTTGGCTCGATGAGATTCCGGCGCATCGCGTTTACAAGGACGCCTATGCTTGGTGGCCGGCGCGGATTCACCCGATCGATGCAGCGGCGCGTGGAATCAACAGCGGCGACATCATCAAGCTGTTCAACGATCGCGCCACTGTTTTATGCATTGCCGTCGTGACCGGACGTATCAGGCCGGGCGTGGTGCATTCTTATGCCTCGTCTGCGAAATACGATCCGATTGAACCCGGAAATCCGAGATCGGTTGATCGCGGTGGTTGCGTGGCGATGCTGACCTCAGGCCGGATGCTCTCAAAGAATGTGGCGGGCATGGCGGCGAACTCGTGTCTCATCGACGTTGCAACATGGACGGTCTAGCGGACGGTTCGATCGGCTTGAGATTCATGATCACATGCCGACTTCGTGATGTGACTTAATTTTCTTTGGCCGGCTCGCGTTCGATCTTCGGGCCAAGGCGCTAAGGAGCTTCAGATGAAGCGCTACGGGATGGTGATCGATGTCAGCCGTTGCGTCGGCTGCTACAGTTGCTTTCTGGCATGCCGCGACGAGCACGACGGCAACGAGCACTTGCCGGTCGCAAGCGCGCAGCCGCAAGGCGGACAAAAGTGGATCGACGTCCGAGAAGTTGAGCGCGGCTCGTTCCCGAAGGTGCGGCTATCGTATATCCCCGTTCCTTGCCTGCATTGCGACGAGGCACCCTGCATGGCTGCCGGCGGCGATGCCATATATCAACGCGAGGACGGCATCGTGCTCCTCGATCCCGAGAAGTCGGTCGGCAAGGTTGAGATAGTCTCCGCATGTCCCCATGGGGTTATCTTTTGGAACGAAGCACGGAACATGCCGCAAAAATGCACATTTTGCGCGCATCTCCTCAACGATGGCTGGAAAGAGCCGCGTTGCGTGGAAGTATGCCCAACGCAAGCGATCGTCTTCGGTGACCTAAATGATTCCACGAGCCGCGTCGCGAAGCTCAGTGCGACGGCTGGGGTCGAAGCTCTGCATCCCGATTACGGCATGAAGCCGGCTGTTCGCTACATCGGGCTGCCAAAAAGATTCGTCGCTGGAGAGATCGTTCTGGGAGACAGCTTGGAGCTTCCCGCCGAGGGAATCCAAGTGTCGCTCAGCGGAGGGGGCGAAGTTTTTGTGACGCGCACGGACAACTATGGCGATTTCGCCTTTGAGGAACTCGCGGACGATGTGGAATATGCGCTTCGGGTTGAGCATTCGGGGTGCCGACCGCATTGGCAGACGCTGCCTCCCGGCAACGATCTGAATTTGGGCACGATTGTGCTCGAGGCCTTCGGTCGAGTGGAAAACGCCTGAGAGCATTCTCGATGGAACTCTCAGAAAAGCGTTCGACGCGTACTCACGCTCGCTCCACCCTTGCGCAGCCTGCGAGCGCGATCGATTCGCCTTTCGCTCTCGGCGTGACGGTGCGTGAAAGCTCAGCGGCCACACGCCGGACGAAGCCTCGGGAATTGATCTAAGTCAACCGCGCGCTTTGTTGCGCTTGATAGCATCTAAGTCGTGTCGGTCGCTAGGTTCCGGGAGCGCGCGCGGGCGGACAGGAAATATCGCATTGTCTCTAGCGCAGTCAAAACGCGGCTCGGCTCTGGCACAAAGCCAACTCACGGAGCGTCGCGAAAGTAGCGAGCAGGAGATATGCGCATGAGCAAGGTCCGCGAATTTCCTACAATGCCGAGATTGGATGAATACAAAGAGCGGTTCGAGGAATGCCTCGTCTTGGAGCGCCGAAACGGCATTTTGCTTGCCCGCATGCATACGAAGAACGGCCCGGTCCAGTGGTCGCCCTGGATGCACCGGCAGCTCATCGATGCCTGGGCCACCATCGGCTGTGATCTCGAAAACGAGGTTGTCATCGTGACCGCGACCGGAGACTTCTGGTTCGCCATGCACGACCGGAAGGCGTTCGCGGAATGGGACGAGAACCGCGACCCCGATCTCCGCTATGACGGGCTGCGCCGTCCACTGAAGTCGGTCGAAAACTTCATTTACGGTATCGACGTGCCGACGATCGGTGTCATCAACGGTCCTGGCCCGTCGCACATGAATTTCGGCTTCCTCTGCGATATCACACTCTGTGCGCCAGACGTGGTCATCCGCGACCATCATTTTTCCGGCGGCATGGTGCCCGGCGACAGCATCGGGCTCTTGTATCAAGCATTGCTTGGCACCAAGCGAGCCGCTCCGCTTCTCTACTCCCTGACGGAAATGACAGCCCAGCAGGCACTCGAGCTCGGGCTGGTTAACGAGATTGTATCAAGAGATCAACTCATCAACCGCGCCTGGGCGATCGGCGAAGAAATCATGCGGCAGCCAAGATCGACCCGGCGGCTTACCTCCCTGCTGGTGAAGAGACCGATGCGGCGCTTAGTATTTGAAGACTATCAGCAACACGTTGCCACGGAGATGTACGGTTATGTCCTGCAGGACGCGGGGCATGAGATCGACAAGTTGCGCTCAAAATTCAGCGACGCCGAGAAGCGGATGGAGAAGGAACTCTTGGAAAAGAAAAAGCCTTAGCCGGTAAGCAAGGACCTGATTGCGGCTGCGGCGGCGCGCAGAGCGATGGGCGGTCGGCCTTTACCCGGGAGGAGACTCTGGCCATGACGAAGGACACCCCCTGGCTCACCGACGATTGGTGGCTCAGTCCCTACAACCACGTCGATGAGGTGCGACGGCAATTCACCTTGCCGCGCCGAGTACACGTCCACGATGTGACTTTGCGCGAGTCTATGCAGAGCCCGCGGGTTTATCTGCGACCAGAAGAAAAGATCACGGTGGCAAAAGTGCTGGACCGGCTCGGGGTCTATAGCATCGAAAACGGCGCCTACATGTCCGAGGCCGAAAAGGAGTTGACAAAGGAGCTGGTGGATATGCAGCGCCGCGGCGAGCTCAAAGCCAAGATCATCCCCCTGGTGCATGTGAGCGAGCGGGATATCGACATTGCCTTAGAGACAGGCGCGGACCGGGTGCTCATCTCGCAAAGCATCAATCCGTGGATCAATGAGAAAGTCTATGGCCTTGGCGAAGCAGACGCGATCGGCAAGCTAACCCGCGTGATCTCTTACGCGAAAAAGAACGGGCTCGCGGTGATTGCGCAGGTGTACGACACCTATCGAGCGCCGCTCGACTTCCTTGAACGCGCCCTCAAAACCTTTGTTTTCGAGGGCGGCGCAGATCATATCGCCATCAGCGACACCCGGGGTTTCGCTTTGCCATGGACCGTCGTCTATCTCGTGCGCAAAGTGAAAAGTTGGATACCGACAACCCCGATCGAACACCATGGTCATAACGATTACGGGTTGGCTACGGCGATGATGATCGCCGCCGTTGTGGGCGGCGCCGAGGTCGTGCACACGTCGGTCAACAACATCGGTGAGCGCGTCGGCAACGCCGCAACCGAAGAGGTCGCGATGGCTTTAGAGCTTCTCCTCGGCGTGGCCACCGGAATCGACTTAAAGCACATCGCGTCGACCTGCGAGCTCGTAGCCGAATTGACCAAGCACCCCATCGCACGGAACAAGCCGATCGTCGGAGAAAACATGTTTATGACCGGATCCGGACAAGTCGTTTGGCGCCACAAGAAACTAGCCGAGACAGAACGGCCTTTCGCGGACAGCGCGTTCGCGCCGCGCGTCATCGGCAAGGGCGGCGATGGGCTCGAAGCCATTCTGGGGATCGGCTGCGGCAAGACGATCGTAGCCGACAAACTTGAGAAGAGCGGGATCGTCGCCACTGAAGATCAGATTGCGGAGATGGTTCGCTTGGTCAAAGACGAAGCGGCCATCACCAAATGGTCGCTCTCTGACTCCCAGTTCGACGACATCCAAAAAAGCGTATTGGCGCGCTCGGGTGCCAACAAATCGGGTGACGATTGAGACCGGTCGGGGTCACACTCGGATAAGACTGGTCCGAGTCAAAATGTACCAAGCGGTTCAGCATAGATCGCAATTGTGCAGCCGGACTAGTCTGAAAGCGGCATGGATTCGCCGGGCTAGGGAGGACAGAGCATGGGGGTTAGCCTGTTCACCCCGGACACGTTTCCCACGCCCCTACCACCTGCTGCTCCAGCGTTGCCGCCCGTGCCCCTGGGCTGAACCAGACGGACGCGAGCATCGCAGCACTGGCGCTAGCCGCCAGAGCGTTTTTTGTAGATCGAGTTCATGTGAAGACTTCCCTTTTACCAACCCCGTGGCGACTGTTCTCGCTCGATGGCCGTTGGACTGGAAGGAACAATGGCCGAGTTCAAACAGCGTTACAAGCGCCGCCGGTGGCACAACGCCGACATTGAAGACCGCAATCTATAACGTCCGCTTATGGGCAACTTGCGGACACGTCACGGTGTTAGACCTAAGGCCGCCTCTGACTCGCTCCGGATATCCGAGTTCGTTGCTCGCCGAGCCGCGGTCGATGCCCAAAGCCTGGCAGTTGTTGCGTTTTGGCTTCCGCGTATTCGGCGACAATGTTAAGATATTTTATTGCCCATCATCCGGGAATATCGGCTGAATAAGTTCGCCATGAGACTGGGCGGTAGGCCTCTGAGGGGGGCGCGATGACGACGGCGCGCGAAAACGAGTTACTCACCCGGGTCGGCCCGGGCACGTCGATGGGCGTGGTGATGCGCGAATATTGGGTTCCGATCGCCGCCTCCGACGAGGTCAAGACCGATGGCGATCCCGTGCGCATCATGTCGCTCGGCGAGCCGCTGATCGCGTTTCGCGACACGCAGGGGCGCCTGGGTGTGCTCGATCACCGCTGCGCACATCGCTGCGCCTCGCTGTTCTTCGGGCGCAACGAGCAGAACGGCATCCGCTGCATCTATCACGGCTGGAAATTCGATGTCGACGGCAATTGCGTCGACATGCCGAACGTGCCGCCGCATCAAGATTCGAAGCTCAAAGTCCATGCCAAGGCCTATAAGGCGGTCGAGCGCTATGGCGTGATCTGGATCTATATGGGCGACCGCGCCGTGCCGCCGCCTTTCCCCGATTTCGAGCTCAACGATCTCAAACCCGAAGAGATCCGGGTTCAGATGATCCAGCAGGAATATAATTGGCTCCAAGGCCTCGAGAACGATCTCGACACCTCGCATTTCGGCTTCCTGCATCTGGGCGGCGTCGATCCGGCGGATCTGGTTCCGGGCGACACGATGCATTACTTGGCATCCGACCGCACGCCGCAATTCCATATCGAGGAGACGCCGCTCGGCCTCATGTATGGCGCCTATCGCCCGGCCGATGCCGCCAACGCCAACACGCATTGGCGGCTTGCCCAGCTGGTCGTGCCCTTCTGGGTCATTCCGCCCGCCGCCATGCTCGAAGATCAGATCATGATCAAGGGTTATGTCCCGATGGATGACACCCACACCATGGTCTACACGATCCAGCGCGCGTCGCAGCAGAAGCACGGCGCGCGGACCCGGTCGGGCAAGTCCGTCCCCGGCCTCAGCTTCACGCCCAACGGCCTCAACGAGTACCGTCCCAACACGACCGACTGGTTCGGCCGCTGGCGCCTCGTCAACAGCGCGGAGAACGATTACCTGATAGACCGCGAGGCGCAGCGAAACGGCGGCATCTTCAGCGGCATCACCGGGCTCAACGTGCAAGACACCGCGGTCGGCGGCATGCTGGGCCCCTTGAGCGATCGCACGCTCGAGCATCTCGTGTCGAGCGACGCGATGATAGTGCGCGCGCGGCGCAAGCTTCTTCGCCTGGTCCAAGAGTTCGCCGCCGACAAATCGATGAAGCTGCCGGGGGTCGACGATCCGGGCATCTATCGCGGTCACCGTGCGGGCAATTTCATCGCGCCCGCCGGCAAGCCCTTCCGCGAGGCCTATGAGGAACAGATGCGGCTTCACGCCAATGCGGCGCCGCGCTGGGCGGCGGACTCAATCCTATACGCAGCTCAGACAACACCATCAGCTACAGAACGCTGAATAAGATGGGCTACCGGCTACCGGCGCCACAGACTTTTGCACCGCCGCAGCCCGATCTGGAGGGAACATCGCCCATGCAGTAGTATCAATCACGCTGGTACAAAAAAGCCGTCAGGCCACTTCAGGTTGGTGGAACCTATAATGTTACCTTGCCATGGGCGGGTGCGTTTACCTTCAGTGGGGGCACAGTGGCCGACACGCATGGAAATTTCGGCTTATACACTACGGCCGGTCTAGGCTTTGGGGTTGGCACGACGTTCAAGCTGGGTACGAGCACCGCCGTTTCAAACGCGCCGACGATTTATGACCTTCAAGGGCCAGGGGGTCAGGCAAGCTTTGCAGCTGGAAACGGAATTGTTGGTGGTTCAATCGACATTGGCGGCTTCAAATCGAACGGGGTTCAGTACCAGTCTCTTGGGCATCAGGGGGCTTCGTAACTGGCGGAGGGTTCTCAGAGGTTGTGACTGGCACTAAGATTTGGACTACAGGTCCTCAGTGGACAGATGAGAATGCTCAGCCTCTCCAGACTCCCGTTGAGTCTCAGCCTGCGCAAACGCCCGCTGAATCGGCGCCCCCGACAAAAGGGAGCTAATGAATCCGGACTGCAAATAACCTAACAAGCCGAGAGGCGCATAAATGCCCCGCGCGTTACGTAGAGCCGCATTCGTAAGTCTGATGCTAAGTGCTAGCTGCACACTTGGGGTGATACTGTTGAATTTCTATATCTACATGGCGAACCGGTCACGGTTGATCGGGCGAGAGGAAAAGTTATTGCTTTCAACATTCACATTACAATTTACTATGTAAGCGTGGTGGAGCAACGGCTCGATGATTTCCTTTGGGCCATTCTCTTCACTGCACACACAAAGAAAAAGGGGCTCCGAGCCCCAAGTTTGGATCGCCAGGGGTTAGAGTTTTGCGGCTTCTGAGGTGCTCCCCGTTTTTGGATTACCGGACGGTAGATTTTTCGCACCATTTCACGATGGCGGACCGGATGCGTCATCGGGATTCAGCAACGTAACCGGAGCCTTCTGCCCGATCGCTCCGTGCGGGCGCTCCTCGTTGTAGGATCTGCGCCAATCTTCCATCTTTTCGCGCGCGTCGTCGCTCGCGATCCTAAGCAGATCTTCGAGCACGAGCATTTGACCAAAGAATATTCCGAGAAGCTAATCGATGGTTCGTATCCCTCCGCCGAGGGCCGCCTTTCGGATCGGCCTTATTTCGCTGAGTCTGATCTGACGTGATCATTGGCGAGATGAGAGTGATAAGTGTCCACGAAGGCGGTTATCGGCGCAGAGCTACCACCAGTGGCGCAAGGAGTATGACGGGCTCGATCTTGATCAGGCGCGTCGGCTGAAGGATATGGAGAAAGAGAACGCCCGATTGCGGCGACCAGGAGCCGAAGTCGAGAGTTCACAACCACCAAAACGATTGAAGAAAATTGGAGCATGGAGCTTTGAACCGATCATGTTTGGCCGCGCGCTGAGAGAAGGCCACGCCGTCCGGCCACGAACCAATAGAGCACGACCAGCGGGATCATCAGCGCGAGCGTGACGACGACGAGGGCTGAGGACTGGGCGAGCCCGCCGCCGAGCCAAGTCGTCCAGATGACGACGGGCAAGGTCATATTGTGCGGCGTGGTCAGGATGACGGCGAGGGTCAACTCGCGGAAGGTGAGAAGCGCAATCCACAGCCAGGCGTAGATCAGGGTCGGCGAGAGCAGCGGCAGCACGATCGAACGGAAGGTCGCGAGCGTCGCCGCGCCGCTGATCTGCGCGGATTCCTCGAGCTCGGTATCAATCTGGATCAGGCCGCTATTGGTCATGCGCGTCCCATAGCTGACCCTTGCGACGACAAACACCAACAGCAATATCCAAATGGTGCTGTAGATTGGCAGGACGTTTTGCAGCACATAGAGTGTGATCAGGATGACACCGACACCGAACACGATGTTCGGCACGGCATGCGGCAGGAAGGCGACGAAATCGAAGATCGCGCGGCCTGGCACGCGCGAGCGCAGCACCACCCAGGAGAAACAGAGGCAGAGCAGCAGCGTGATCGTCGGTGTCAACGCCATCAGAATGGCGGTATTGGTTATGCCGTCGAACACCAGCGGCCAGGGCAGCTTGAGGTATTGCGCGAAGCTCACCTGCGCGAAGGCCTGCCTGCCCGGCAGCATGAAGAACGGCAGCAGCGACGCCCAGACTACCAGCGTCACGGGAACGAGCATGGCTAGCGCAAAGTAGGTGGCGAGGAATCCCCAGGCCGCCCACACTCGGCGGCCGAGCGCACTCATGCGCGGACGGTATGCCTTGCCGGTCACGACCACGTAGCGCCGCGCGTGCCGCTGCATGCGGGCGTACCACCAGCTCATGAGCCCGGCGAGGACGACAACGACCGCGCTCAGCGCCGCTGCGGTGCCGTAATGCGGCAGCACGTCCTGGGGGCTGGTCAAGAGGTAGAGGAAGGTCGCGAAGGTGAAGATGCGGCCGCCCCACCCGATAATCGCCGGCACGTCGAACGCGGAGAACCCGATGGTGAAGATGTAGATGCCGGCCGCGAGAATTCCCGGCCAGGCGAGCGGAAGCGTGACCGCCCACATGATGGAGCGCGGCGGCGCGCCGCTCATCTGCGCCGATTCCTCGAGCGAAGGATCCATCGCTCGGAACACCGCCGCCGTCATAATGAACGACAGCGGCGCGAGATTGAGCCCCTGCACCCAGCCCATGCCGAAGACCGACGAGATATTAAACGGCCCCTGGGTCAGCCCGAACGTGTCCATCAGCCACACGTTTAGGAGGCCGATGCGGGGATGCAGCAGGAACAGCCATCCCATCGCCGCGGCGAAGCCCGGCATCAGGAGCCCGAGCGTCATCAGCGTGAAGACTAGGGGCTTGCCTGGCAGGTCCGTGCGCTCGACGAGCCAAGCCACCGGAATCCCGAACAGGAACGCGACGAACAACGACGAGAACGCGAAGCCCATCGTGTTCCACAGCGCGTCCCACGTGCGGGCGTCCGCGGCGACGGCCGGATAGTTGCCCAGCGTATAGCTGTGCGCCGCATCGGGGTCGCCCTTGATGAAGCTGATCCAGAACACGGTGGCGAGGCAAGCGATGATGACGACGCTGGTCGCGACCGCCGCGGCCACCATGATGCGCGGCAGCGGATCGCGCGTCCGGGCACCGCGGGTTGCCGTCGCGCGCAGGACCGTCGGGTTCATCGGCGGGTAGTCACGCCTGAATGCGGGTAGGCGGGAGCACTGCGGCTGCGCTCGCAGAAGCCAGAGTTCCTCAGGTGGTCAACCACCCGTGGGCTACCGCTACTTCTTCTCGCTAGTCAGAATTTTGATCGCCTCGGCTTTGACCTTCTCCGTCTCCGGATGGGCGATGATCCAGTCGGTCGAGACCTCGGTCAGCTTCACGCCCTGGGACTGGAGTTCCTTCACCGTCGCGGCGATGTGCGAGCCGTCGTACAGATGCAAATCGGTGTGATCAGTGTGCCAGAGGATCTCCTGCCCCTTCAGGGTCGCCTGGAAGGCGACCATCAGCTTGGCCGCATTGGGATGCGAAGCGTTCTTCGGAACCGCCATGTAGTAGTATCGGATCTGGGCCGCGTCGTGCGGGATCATCTGGTCTATCGGCGCGCCCTTTTCCTTCCAGGTGAAGGCGTCCTGCCCGCTGCAATCCATGTCCAATGCGAGGAACTCACCCGAGGCGATGCGCTCGAGGTCGCTGCAGCGGAGCAGTCCGGCGATCTGCTGGGACAACTTGCGCACGTAGTCGAGCGTCTTTTCCGGTCCCCAGATGTCGGTCGCCGAGATCGTGTCGAACCCGGCGGCGTAGGGTGTCGAGGCGATCTTCCCCTTCCATGCGGGCTTCAGGAAGTCTTCTAGGGTCGTAGGTTTCATCGGCGCGAGGCGCGTGTTGTAGGTCACGCCCGACATGCCCGAGTAGACGCGCACGAGCTGACCGTCCTGCTCGACCTCGCGGTCGGTGATGCGATCCGGTAGCAGCGTGTGCCAGTCAACTTTCATGAACATGTTGCGATTAAGGAGCGGCACGATATAGGCGCCGTTGGCGAAATAGATGTCGCTGAAAGCCTTCTGGCCGGCAGCGAACTCGGTCGCGATCTGATGTCCGACGGCAGGCATCGAGGGGCCAGGGGTATAGCGGACGTCCACGGTCGAGCCCCACGCGTCGTGCATGGCCTTCTGCATCATCTCGGCACCCTCGTTGCCGCCGATGCTCGTCGTGCCCCACGAAATGTCGAGCCGGCCCTCGGCATTGGCCGCGGCGACCAACTCCTTTAGCGCCGGGCTCATCTCAGCGGCGCGTGCCGGCTGCGGCGCGGCAAGGGCCGCGGCGATGAGGGCGGCCGCCGCGGCGGCAAATGCGGAATGCGGCTTCATTTTCTTCCTCCCTGGGCGGCGGAACGGGCCTCTCGTGCGCCTTATTATGCGGCTACGCGGCACCGAATCATTCGAAATCATGACAAGTGTGAGCAAACACTAGACAGCGCCTCGGAGAGTGTCAACGACACGACTCGGCGCGAAAGGCGCAGGACGAATTGTCTTCGGCATCGCATTGTCTGACAGTACGCGGGAAAGATCTACGGCCACCGCGGGGCGCGCCAGACTGGTTGACGCGAATCGCGAGGCCGAGCTTGGTTGGACCGTCACCGTGATCGAGCAGGGCCTCGACGACTCACCGTGATGGTTGTACTGGAGCTACGCCGCTGCGGATTGTTCCGAACCGAGTACGAAGCGACCCTACGCCGTCATCGCGGCCGTCGCATACCGCAAAGCCGCTGGAGCCGAGGCGCCTAGACGCGTGCAACCTTGTCGCCGGTTACGCGTACGCTGTAGTCGCGCTCGGCGGCCTCCCTGGTGATGTAGCCGCGTCTGAGGTCGCGTTCGATAAGCTCGAGCGAGCGCTCCCGCGGATCGCCCCAGCCGCCACCACCACCGGTCTCAAGTACGACGACGTCGCCGGGCTCGACGGGGTAGCGGCGCACCTTCGAGATGATCTCGGTGCCGCCCTTCGCTTTGTAGACGGTCACGCAGCCGGGCTTCGCGTCCCTGCCGCCCACGACGCCCCACGGCGGATACTTGGTGCGGTCGACGTTGGTCTGTAAGAAGCAGGGTGCGAGGATCACGTACTTCTTGCGGAAGCCCATGCCGCCCCGGAATTTGCCAGCCCCCGCCGAGTCTTCCCGCAGGGATAGGGATTCGATGCGGAACGGCAGCAACAATTCCTGCAACTCCATCGGGATCAGGCGCGTGTCGCCGTGTGCCATAGTGCGAAACGGGCCGGCGCCATCGCCATGGGCGCTCGCGCCCCATCCGCCGTGGCCGCTGTCGTGGCCTAAGAAGGCGGTGCCGTCCGGCCGCTGACCGAACACCATGAAGCCGGAATGCGTGCCGAAATGCGCCCCCGTAACCCGGTCGGGCAGCGCCTTCTCCAGGCAGCGGATCACCGCGTCCATCACGGTCGGCAAGGGGAATGGATAGCCCGCCATGGGCGCGCTCGGGCGCGCGCTCAGGATCTTGCCCTCCGGCAGGATCAGCATCAGCGGCCTGTACATTCCCTCGTTCGCCGGTTCCTTGGGCACGATCAGGTACTTGAAGGCGCAGCGCGCGGCCGTCATGCCGCCGCCGAAATAGCCGGAGTTGATGTTGCCCGGCGCCTGCTCGGCGAGGCCGGAGAAATCGACGATCATCTCGTCGCCGGCGATCGTGACCTTGACCCCGATGGGGACCGGCGTGTCGGTGATCGTGTCGTTGTCGAGAAATGTCTGGGTCTCGTACACGCCGTCGGGGATGGCGCGAATGGCGGCGCGCGCCGAGGCCTCTGCCTGGTCGAGGATAGTTGTCAGGGCGGCGAAGAACGTCTCGAGTCCATACTTCTCGGCGAGCGCGATGGTTAGGTCGCGCCCGAGGAAGCAGCCGGCGAGCTGAGCCGAAATGTCGCCCATCAGGTCGACGGGAAGGCGCGTGTTGTTTTCGATGATGCGGTACACTTCCTCGATCGGCTCGCCCTTAGACCACAGCTTGATCGAGCGGAGCTGCAACCCCTCCATGAAGATGTCGGTGGTGTGTCCGCTGGTCACGCCGCCGATGTCGATCCAGTGCACGTTGATTGCGAAAAACCCGATCAGGGTCGCATGGTTCGGGCCAGCGTAGATCGGGGTGTACATCACCGTGTTGTTGAGGTGCTGGCCTTGCACGGCGGCGTGATTGCACACCACCACGTCGCCCTCGTAGAGGCGCTCTCGCCCGTATATTTTCAGCCCGTCGCGAACCGCCGTGCCCACTGTGTCCGCTACGAAGGGCGGCATACCGCCGGTCGACTGCGCGATGAGATGGCCGTCCGTGTCCACCAGACCGACGGCAAAGTCCTTGTATTCGTAGACGTAGGGGCTGAACGCCGTGCGGGTGATGTTGGCGTCGATCTGGTCTGTGATTGAGACCACGCCGTAGCGGATGACCTCGAGCGTGATAGGATCGACCTTGACTGCGGCGTCGGGGGCCTGCGTGACCGTGTCCATGGCTCTTCCTGCTCCTACCTGCTCGCGCAGTGTATGCGAATTTCGCCGAACGTCCCGATCTCGAAGCGGTCGCCCGGCCAGACTAGCGTGGTCGAGCCGTACTCCTCGATGATAGCGGGCCCTTCTGCCGCGAAGCCCGGCGCCAGCCCGCCGCGATCGTAAACTGCCGTTGCGACGGCACCGCGATCCGTTCCGAAAACGACTGGGCGCTGACCGGGCGCCGCGGCTGTCGCGGCGCGGCGCGGCAGGCGCGCGATCTCGGGCCGGCGCAGCTTGGCGAAGGCGGAAAGGTGCAGGCCCTGCAATTCGCTCGGCGCCTTCGAATCGGCGTGGCCGTAACGGCGCTTGTAGTCGCGCTCGAACGCCCCGCGTATGTCAGAGACGGTCGAGAGCCCGGTGATCGGCACCTTGATGTTGTGGCGCTGCCCGCGGTAGCGCATTTCGGCGTAGCGCTCAAAGAATACCTCGTGGGCCCCGAATTCGCGGGCCAGCGCCTCGGCCGCCTCGCGCTCCATCTCGGCGTAGCGCTCGCCGATGGCGGCCACGTTCCCCTCGTCAAGGAGGCCCGTAAACGTCTCGGCAGCATCGATGCGTGCGTCTGCCAGCAGCATGCCGATGGCGGAAAAGTTCCCCGGCTCTGGCGGAATGACGACAATCGGAATCGAGAGTTCGCGCGCCAACGCCGAGGCGTGCAGCGGCCCGCCGCCGCCATAGCTGAACAGGACGAAATCGCGCGGGTCTAGCCCGTGCTCGACCGAGACGCGCCGGATCGCACCGGCCATCACGACCGTGGCGATTTCTAGGCTTCCCTCCGCCATGGCGAGAACCCCGCTTTCGCCCGTGTAGCCGAGGGGCGCCGCGATGCGCTCAGCGATCGCGCGCCGAGCTGCTTCCGTCGTCAGCGCCAACTCGCCGCCAAGGAACCGCTCGGCATTCAGGCGCCCGAGCACCAAGTTGGCATCGGTGACCGTCGGAGCTTCGCCGCCGCGGTCGTAACATACCGGGCCGGGCGTCGAGCCGGCGCTCTGCGGCCCGACGTGGAGGCGCCTCTGCTCGTCGAGCCAGATGATGGAGCCTCCACCCGAGCCTACCTCGGTGATGTTGACGACCGGTGACTTGATCGGGAAGCCCTTGATGTAGCCGTTAGCGTAATAGACGGACTCGACCGCGAACTGACCGCGTTCGACGAGGGCGCATTTCGCTGTCGTGCCGCCCATGTCGAAGGCGACGATATTGTCGAGCCCAAGTGCCTCGGCATACGCGCCGGCACCGATGCAGCCGCCGACGGGTCCGGATTCGACGAGCCCGATCGGCTGGCGGCAGGTGCGCGTCACCGACAGGAGCCCTCCGTTCGAGCCCATCATGAAGAGCGAGCCGTCGTAGCCCTGCTTGGTCAGGTCACGTTCGAGCCGGCGGATGTACGTGTTCACCTGCGGTCCAACGAACGCGTTCGCGGCGACGGTCGAGCAGCGTTCGTACTCGTACCACTCGCGCGTCAGTTCCGTGCTGCACGTCACGTATGCGTCGGGCAGGAGACGCCGCAGGACCTCTGCCGCGCGCTCCTCGTGCGTCGGGTCGAGGTAGGAATTCATGAAGAACACAGCTACGGCGTCGATGTCGAGGCGCTTCAGCTCGGCGGCAAGGTGCTCGAGTGCCGCGACGTCGAGCGGCACGATTACCTCGCCCTTCGCGTCGATCCGTTCGGGGACCTCGAAGCGCAGCTCGCGCGGGATCAGCGGCTCGTCGCGCTGGTAGTGGAGGTCGAAGGGATCGGGGCGGTTCGCCCGCGCGATCTCGAGCACGTCGCGGAAGCCCTGCGAAGTGACCAGCGCGGTGTGCGCGCCGCGCCTCTGGATGAGTGTATTGATGACCAGCGTGGTGCCGTGGTTCAGGAAACGCACGTCGGCCGGCGCGATCTTCGCCTTATCGAAGCAGTCGAGGATGCCCTCGACGAAATTTCCGTAAGTCGTGGGGCTTTTGGTATAGGCGACCTTCTGCGTGTCGTGATCGAAGGCGACGAGGTCCGTGAACGTCCCGCCAATATCTACCGCCACCACGTACGCCATCAAACTCTCCCGATCGCAGACCGCGTCGTAGCGACAGCGCTCTCGGTCTTCCGGACCGCTACTTCGACGCTTCGGAGCTCGTCAACCAAGCGCGCTAGGCATGCACCCGCTCTAGGCATGCACCTAAGAAGGGGTCATTCTATGAAGCGCGTGCGAACGAGTCTACTCGGTCGGCGTGGCGAGGGAACGCAATGCCCGGGAACAGGGCCCGCGATACGTTGCCGGCGTGTAAACTCAAATAAACGACCGAACAACCAAGGGCCTGGGAGACAACACGTGATCCGCATCACCAACCTCAAGATGACCTACCGATCGGCCGATACCGAACACCAGGCGGTGCGCGGCGTGTCGCTCGAGGTGGGACAGGGACAGTTCTACACGCTGCTTGGCCCGTCGGGCTGCGGCAAGACCACGACGCTCCGCTGCGTCGCCGGGCTCGAGCGGCCGGACGCAGGACAGATCGTCATCGGCGACGAGCTGGTGTGCGATCCCTCGGCCGGCGTGTGGGTGGCGCCCAACCACCGCAACATCGGCATGGTGTTCCAGTCCTACGCGATTTGGCCGCACATGACGGTGTTCGACAACGTGGCCTTCCCGCTGCGCTATCGCAAGCCGAAGCCCAGCCACGCCGAGATGAGCGAGAAGGTGCACAACGCGCTGGCGCAAGTGCAGCTCAGCGGGCTAGGGGACCGGCCAGCGCCGTTTCTGTCGGGCGGCCAGCAGCAGCGCCTCGCCCTCGCGCGCGCGCTGGTCGCCGAGCCGCGCGTGCTACTGCTTGACGAGCCGCTGTCCAACCTCGACGCCAAGCTACGCGAGGAGATGCGGCTCGAGCTGCGCGAGCTGGTCAAGCGCCTCAACGTCACCACCCTGTTCGTCACCCACGAGCAGATCGAGGCGCTGACCATGTCCGATACCATCGCGGTAATGAAGGACGGACTGATCGTCCAGGAAGGCAAGCCGTCCGAGATCTATGGCGAGCCGGGCGGCACCTTCGTCGCCGATTTCATCGGCAAATCGAACTTCCTGAAGGCGCGCATCGTTGGCAGCGGCAGCGCGGCCGAGGGGCGCGTCGCCCAGGTCGAGACACCGATCGGTACCTTCGCCTGCCGCGTGGCGGGCGACGCGCGCGAGGGCGACACGGTCACCATTGCGGTCCGGCCGGAGAACGTGGCGCTCACCGTCGGCGCTAACGGTTCCTTGGGCAACGCGGCTGCCGGCGAGGTGGACGCGCTCGTCTATCTCGGCAATATACTCGATTGCGTGGTCCGCATCGGCGACGAGCGGATCCGCGTCCAGCTCCACCCGTCCCAGTCGCTCGCCCGCGGTGACAAGGTGACCCTTACCTTCCCGGCCGAGCATTGCCTCGTCCTGCCGAATTAGCGCATTTTGTCTACTTGCGGACTTAGCGGGGATTCTGCAAATCGGCGACCGGTGATTCAGGGTGAGGGCTCGTGAGGGAGACTAAGCTTCTCAACCCCCGGCCTGATATGAGCAAGCTCTACACCAACGAATATCCACGTGACCTGCTCTGAGACCCATCTTTGGATCGCCGGACGGTAGAGTTTTCCGGCTTTGTCACGATGGCGGGCTGGCTGCCCTGATCCGTGTTGAAGATGCCCGGCTTCAGGCCGCCAAGGCCACCCCGCTCTAGCATTTCTTGCCCCGACACGAGACGAGTTGAGGGGTCCCCCAACGCGATGTCGGACGTCTCAAATGGGCGAGGCGGAATATGTCGATGTGGCAGCTCGGGCCCAAGCTTTGCCAACTCCATGTGTATCCCCCGACTGCCACCAGATTTGCCACCGGACCTCGTGGAATGCGATGGTATCAGAAGGGGTGGGGTTAGCGCAGGGAGGCAGAAAAACCCGATAAAACGGGCTTATCCGGCATTGTGCGGGTTGGGAAGGGACGGCTTGCGGCGTATTACAAAACCGCTGCTCTACCGCTGAGCTAATCCGGCATCGGCGCGGTCGCGCTCTCGGGTAGGGGCGGCCGCCGGCATCTTTCTAACGGCGGTACCGGCACTGCGTCAATTCGGGTTGCCGGAAACGCCTTTTTAACCCGATTGATGAAGGATCGTGTGGGTCACGGCCTTCGACTTCCACGTCGAGGGCGCGCGGGACGCTGCGGTTGCGGTCGGGCTCGCGTTGGTGAGAGAGAGAAGGCACCCTTTATGAGCCCTGTCGCTCCGCTCGCAGCGAATTTGCCTGCCCCGGTCCGCGAAAAGCGTTTGGTGCTGCGCGTGCTCGAGCTGTGGCGCCAAGCCTGCCAAGACGACATGCCGCCCAAGGTCGGCTCGCTCGGCGAGGCCGATACCGGCGAGGATGCCGGCCAAGTCTTCATGATCGACTTATTGCACGAAGAGGGTCCTTGCTTCACCTATATCGGGGAGGCGCTGCGCGTCGATGGCTGGCCGGCGGGCGGCACGGCGCTCGTCGCGGCATGTCCCGATCATTCGGTCATCGGTCTCGTCGGCCGCTGCTGGCCGGAGATCGTCGACCGCGGTGTGCCGGTGACGCGCGGCGGTGTCGCGCCCAATCAGGGAATTTCAGTTCTTTATCGCAGCATCATGGCGCCGTTGATCGACGATCACGGCAGGATCGCACGCATCCTCGGCGCCGCAAATTGGCGTGCGGTGAGCTAGCCCGATGCCCCAGCCCAACCGGATCGCGCCGGCGCAGGCGCGCACCTTCGAAGTCCAACGACGTTCGGGCGACCGCTGGCTGCTCGACAGCGTTGCCGATGACAAGCAAATCGCGATCAACCTGGCGAATTCGCTGTTGAAGAGCGGGCAGGCGCGGTTGGGTGTTCAAGTGGTCGCGGTGCTGCATACCGAGGACGGCCAATTCAAAGAAGTCAGGGTCTATCGCGCAACACCCCAGGATCAGCGCGACGCCGATTCCGGGCCGCCACGGCCCCAGCCCGGCACGCGGCGCAAGCTGCAGATCGACCGGGTGCCCGAGGAACTCAGACGCGAAAGCCGACGCGGTGCTCCGACGGCAAAACCGAAGCTCGGCGTTCCCGCGGCATGGGCATCGTTTCGGCGCGTGACATGGCCAACCTGGGCCGCGGTCGGTTTTGTGCTGGCCTGGTGCGCGTGCTTTTATGTCTGGCGTCAGCCGCAAACGCCCTGGGCGTTCGATTCGGCGGCGGCACAGCGTTCGAGCCCGAAATCGAACACGCTGGAATCGAAATTCCCCAGCATCTTTCCGCAGCATTAGGCGCCGCGCGCCTTCAATCCTCATCACCGAATTACCGTGCCGTCCTCGCAGCCGTGATCGGGGCCAGGCTTTGCGCCCGTTAACGTTTTGGCAGCGATTGGCGCGGCATATTAACCATGTTTGGTGTTCGCAAAATCGGACAAGTGGCGGTGTGCATGATTCGAGCTTTCGCCTTCGTGATGCGCGCGATCGCGGCGGCCGCAATGCGGACAGGGCTTGCGCTGCTCGTCCTCTGCCTGCCGGCGGTTGCCGAGCCTGGCCTTTGGGTGGCAAAAGGGCCGCACGCGACGGTCTATTTGTTCGGTACGATCCATCTGTTGAAAAAGAACCAGGTTTGGGAATCGCGCGTCATTGCCGAGGCGCTGGCGTCGAGCCAGGAGCTCTGGCTCGAAGTTCCCGACCCCGACGATCAGGCGGAAGCGCGCAAGCTTACCGCTCAGCTCGGCTACGATCCGCAGCACCCTCTCTCGAGCAAATTGTCGCCGCCCGATCTCGCGCGTCTCGATGTGGTCGCGAAATCACTCGGCGTCAAAGAAGGCGAAAAGGCATTCGAACCGATGCGCCCGTGGTTCGTTTCGGTGGCGCTCGAAGGCGCGCTCGTCGCGCATGCGGGCTACGATCCCAATCGCGGGGTCGAGCAGCTCCTTCTGCATGACGAATCGATCGTCGGCAAACCGATCCTCGGCTTCGAGACCTTCGCGCAGCAGATGCACTTCTTTGGCGATATGAGCACGCCGCTCGAGATCGAATTGCTCAAGAACACGCTGCAGGATTTCTCGAAAGGGACCACTCAGCTCGATGCGCTGGTCGATGCCTGGCTGAACGGCGACGAAGCCGCCATCACGCGCATCATGATCGATGAAGTGAAACACCCCTTTCCGGATCTCTATCGCAAGATTCTCGTCGATCGCAACACCGCATGGGCCGGCGCGATCTCGAAAATGCTGCAAGGCTCCGGCGTGAAATTTGTCGCGGTGGGCGCGGCCCATCTCGCGGGATCCGACAGCGTGCAAGCGGCGCTCGAGCGCCGCGGGATTGCGGTCGAGCGCATCGGCTCGCCCGACTAAACCTCTCAACCGCGGGCGGAGCTCAAGCGCGCGCCGCGCGCTCTTGATGCGGCCGGCTCAAATGGCAAACGACGTGCATGGCCTTGCTCTGCGGCGCAGCGAAGGGCAGCAACAGCAGGTGATAGCCCGCAACGCCGCCCGATAGCGGGAATTCCTGCATGTCTTCCATCGCTTCGCCGACGCGCGCGACTTGGCGCGCGCAGGAGATGATCCAATCCGTGACCATGGGCGAATATTCGATGTCGCCCGTGGGCTTGCTTAGCCGCTTGACCTGCGGCATCGCCGCGTCGTTCTCGGCATAGGTCACCATCAGACTATCCGGCCAGGAGCTCGCGACACGCTCGCGATCGAGCATGGCGAAGGCCGGCACGCGATGGGCGCCGCGCATTTCATTCCAATAATTGACGAGTTCCGCGTTGTCGTGCGGCCTTTGCGACGCGAACGCCGCACGCGGCGGCGGCGAGACCGATTCCAGCCGCGAGGCCGCGGGCGTGACCGGAACCGTTGTCTCGGGCGCGAGGGCGATGACCGGCGCCGCCGCCTGAGGCGGCGGCGCGGTCGGTGCCGTATTCTCCACTGGCTTTGATGGCGTCGCTTCCGGCGCGGCGGGCTCGGGCTCGGGCGCGGGTGCGAAGATGATGTCGGGCGCCGAAGCCGGCGTATCACGCTCTGTGGAAGAAGCCGCGGGCGCGCGGTTGGTTGGCGTCGGAGGCGTAAGGAGCGTGAGCGGCGTCGGCGCGGGAAGCGCTATGACGGGCGCCGATGATTTCGTCGCTTTGGGCGCTTTCGCCGTCAATTGCGTCGTGAGGTCGCCCGTCTTGGCGCTCTTGCCCGGCAGGCGCCGCTCGCGCCGCACCTTCACCGCGGAAAGCGAGGCCGGTGCGCCTTGGACGGGCGGCTCCCGTCTTGCGGAGGGATCGGCGCTCATGGACCGTTGCGCCCACCGCAGCATTCGTCGCTGCGGCTGTGCTCGGCGCCCTCGATGCAGGGACAGCGCTCGGCCAACAGCGTCGGCATGACGCGGGTGAGGTAATGGTCGAGCGCGGACAGAAGTATCGCTTGGCTGCTTGTGCCGCGATGCGCGGCGGCAAGGCGAAGACGGTGCCGCCGCGCCTCGTCGAGGCGAAGGAGAATTCGGCCCGGCCGGTCGCTCTTGGGCGCTGCCGCGGGAGGCGAAGGCATGGGCCGCAACGGCGCGCCGCCATAGAGCGCGCCCAGGGCGATGCGGTCACCAAGTCGCGGCGCCAGGTGGCTGGGTCCGGCGCCGCCCTTGGTCACGAGCAAATCCGCCGAAAGCGTGGCCGCATCCGACCGGCTCATGGGGCCACCTGCGTCGCGACCGGCGTCGCGGCCATTTTCGGCGCCGGCGTAAAGAGCGTCGGCGACAGGAGCGTCCGCACGTCCCGTTTGAGGCGATGGCCGATATATCCCCAAAGCAGCGCGATTTCGCCGGCGCTGCGTGCCTCGCCGCGGATTTCGCCGACGGTGCGGCCGTCGATCATGCTGGCGGCGAAGCCGGTGCGATGGTGCAGGATGACCGGTGCGAGCGTGCCGTGCTGCGACAGCGCCATGACCGCCTCATTCGTGATGCGCGCGCGCGGCGTGGCGCCGTTGACGACGAAGATCAGCGGCTTTCCGAGCTTCTCGACGATATCCACCGTGGCGCCGACCGCGCGCAGATCGTGCGGGCTCGGCCGCACCGGAATGAGCACGAGGTCGCACAGATTGATGACGTCGGTGATCGTCGACTCGATCGCCGGCGGCGTATCGATGATCAGTAGCTCGATGCCGAGCGCGCGCATCTGCTCGATGTCCTGCGGGAGGCGGCCGGGGCTGGTGCGCGCGAAACGCGGCGTTTCCGCTTTGCGGGCATTCCACCATTCCGACAGGCTGCCTTGGGGGTCGGTGTCGACGAGCGCGACCGGACCGGCGCCCGCGCCCTCGGCCTGAACGGCAAGATGGCCGGCCAGCGTCGTCTTGCCCGAGCCGCCTTTCTGCGAAGCGATGCCGATGATCTGCATGACTGTCTCCACGACTTCACTGGCGGTGATGACGCCCAAAGCGGCGATATGAAATCGCCGGCCAGCACCGGAATGATAGGTGACATCGGCCGCGATCGACATCACTTTCCACGGTGATTTGTGCAGCCCTCTTCGAAGTTTATCGCCGAATTTTTGGCGCAATGAACGGAATGGGGAAAGCGCGCAACATCGCCGCGCGGCAAGGCGCGCCGGTCGATAAAATGCCGGGAAAATTGCGGCGATTGTTCACACTCCGTCAAAGCGCTTGGTGTCTCCTATCCACTGTCGCCGATCGCGATGAATGGATGAACGCATGACGGACGCGTTGAGTATTGCGGGTTCCGCGCTGCAGGCGCAGCAGATCAATATCGGCATGATCGCGAACAACATCGCGAACGCGGAGACACCCGGTTACCAGGCCCAACAGGTGACGCTGATCCCGATGAGCGCGGGCGTCGCGGTGGGGCCCATCGTCGCATCGGCGCAAGCGGGCGTCGATATCGGGAGCGAGCTGGTCAATCTGATCGTCGCCAAACAGGCCTATGCGGCTGCCGCCAAGGTCATGAGCGCTTCGGATCAAATGACACGCGATCTGCTTCAGGCAATATAGCCCGGCTCGGCCTCGTGGGCCTCGCGGCCATTGATGGAGTCTGGCGATCCGCAATATCCTTGCCCCGGCCGTCGGAGAGGCGGATGAGCGCGGGGCAGCGGGATGGGCTTTCTTGATTCGCGAGCAATCGATGCGTTCGTTGCGCGCGCCTCCGCCGCGCCGCGGCGGAGGCTCAACCTCAATCTTCATCCCGCGCTTACGGATCCGATCCAGCGTTTCCTCAACGCGGGCGAGCCGGGAAGCTATATCCGCCCGCATCGCCACGCGCCGCAGCGCTGGGAACTCTTTGCGCCGCTGCGTGGCCGCATCGAAGTGATCCTGTTCGGCGATGACGGCGCCGTCGCGCAACGCCACGCGCTCGATGCCGGAAGCGGAAGCCTGGTCGAGATCCCGGGTGGGACGTGGCATAGCTTCGTCTTTGCGACGTTTGGCGCGGTCGCGCTCGAGATCAAGCCTGGTCCCTTTATCGCGGAGACGGACAAGGAATTTGCGCCCTGGGCGCCGCGCGAAGCCGATCGAGCAGCGGATGCTTGCGCCGCGTGGCTGGCAGCGGCCCGGCCCGGCGAGAAATGGATCGCGCCTTTAGCCAGCGATTGAATGCGTCGTTCCAGTCGGAATTGAGTGGCGCCGCAATTCGCACCGGGCACGCCCCTCGCGCGGCGCTCGATGACGCGACGATCAGTTCCGGCTCTGGCAGGCCTGCAGCACCTTGCGCAGATTCCCGTCAGCCGATGCGACTTTAATCAAGACCGTCCCCTGATTTGTCTTGATCTCGTAAAGCGCCCGTTTGGCCGCGAGCAGCATATCAGCGAATGCATCCGATACGGCCTGACCGCCGAAGCCGCGCGTGAGCACGAGTTCATTGAATGCAAGTTCGGTGTGAAAATAGGCCGATCGCATAGCGGCGTCGCCGAGCTGCATGCGCTCGGTGAGGGGGATGAGCGCGTCGCCTGCCGCGTTGACCAACGCGGCCCGCAAGGAAAATTGTTTGTCGCGCGTGTTGCAGGCGGCATCGACCACCGCAAACGCCGCGCCGTTCGGCGAGACCTGTTTCGACCGCGCTGTCAGGATCGGGCTCTTGGCGGCCGCGTTGGCCGAGGGCGACAAGGACCAAGTGACTTCCGAATCGCCCGAATCGTTCTTTCCGCCACGGTTCGATTTTTGCAAAGCCGGGCCGCCCAGTGAGGCGAGCTCTTGCCGTCCCCGCTCGGTGGCCGCCTCGGTCGGGCGCAGCACCGTGACCGCTTTGGCCTGTTGCGGCGCGACTGCCGCTTTCGTCGGCTGTGGTTCGACCGTTACGATGGCAGGTTCCGGCTCGGCAATCGCGCGTTTCGGCGGCGGCGTGAGATGCACAGCGTCGGATGGTATCGCCGGGTCGGCGGCGCGCCGGCGCTCGCGATCCTTTTCGTCGCGCTTGCGTTGGGCTTCGAGGTTGAGCGCGGAAAGAGTCTCGCTGGCGGAGGCGTCGCGGGCCGTGCGTGCGTGCGTGTCACCGCCGGGGCTTGGAGCATTCGGGCTGGTCGAGATCTTGCTCGTCGTGTTGCCGTTCGATTTTTCATAGGGTTCGATGACGGCCGAGATGATCGACGTGATTTCGCGCCACGCGACCTTGCAAGTCGGGATATGGGGAAAAAACCCCGCCGGATCGTCGCAGCGCAGCGGCACGCCGAGCTTCAATTGCGCGGCCGACGGTGCGCGCGGCTGCGGCTCCGACGCCTGCGGTTGGAATAACTCGGGTGCGGCGGGCGGTCGGAGCACATCGGGGATGCGATCGGCGTCGGGCGAATTCGGGAAAATCAGGGTGCTTTCGCGGCTGGGCGCGATGGCGGCGGTGCCTGCAAGCGTCGCGCCCCCGGTGGCGAGCGGATCGGCGAAGACGGGGCCGACAATGATTGCCCCGCCGGCGAGCGCGATGAGAATCGCGATAACGCTGGATGCGTGCCGCGCATAAAGGGCTCGGTCATGTTTCGCATCAAGCATGGGCAAGATCTCCCGGAAAAGCGACGCAGCCCGTGCGCCCGTCAATCATGGTTCCCGACGAATGCGGCATATCCAAAACTTCATGCGGACCCTCGATAATCGCCGTCCTTTTACCAAGAATTAACCATCATCGCGCCGACAAAACGCCGAGTCGAATACCGGGTGTGGATAAGTGGCGCGCAAAAAACTGCGTTCGTGAAATGGAGGGCGATCGCGCGCGGCGCCGGGTCACCGGCCGCGCAAGCGGTGCATGAAGGCAAGTGTTGCGTCCCACCACCCGCTCGATGCGTCCCAGCCATAGTGCCGCGTGCCCCAGAGCACGATGCCGTCGGCCTCGCGATAGGCGAAGTCGAGCTGAAAGCGCCAATCCGCGCCGCTGATCCATTGAAACTGCTTGGGCGTGCGGTCGAGATATTGCGGCCACAAGTAGAAATAGACGGGCTTGCCTTTAGCGTAACGGCGCGCCTCGGCGATTTCCGCCTTGGCCCGCCGAGCCCAGGCGGCGCGATCGTCATCGCGGGCGTAAACGGGCACGAAGAAAGCGTCGACATGGCGCGCGAGCGCGACGGCATAGGGCCGGTTTTCAGGCACGACGTCGGTCAGGGTGTTGTAACCAAAATAGCCGACGACGCGTCCCGGCACGGCCGCGTGGGTCCAATCGGCCAGCGTCGCGAGCACGTGCAGGCGTTGCACGACCGTGGGACGATCGCCCGACAGGGGCAGCCTTTCGATGTCGATGACGATCGGCCCGGGTTCCGTGCTGTGCTCGGCAACGAGCGCCGCGTAGGCTTCTCGGCTCGGCAGCACGCCGTAATTTTCGTGATGCGGCCAGATCTTGCCCCCGTAAATGATGTTCGAGGCCACGAGGCCGGCGGCCGCGGTGGCCGGTTTGCCGGGGAAAAACATATTGTCGTAAACCGGGAAGACGCGCTCTCCGGCGGCAGCGCCGGCACCACCGGCGAGGAGCGCGGCGGCCGCGAGGAGCGCGAGAACAGGCGATTTCATTCCATCACCGGATCGAAAAGATGCGGGTGAACCTGCCCGCACCGGTTTGCTCATTCCCCGACGGTCAACGGCTTTGGGATTTCTGGGGTGCGATATTTCTACAAGGGCCGGTTCTTGTGTTCAAACAGGCCGCCGGGCGTGCCTGATCTATGCGGCGACGATCGGATTGGCGAGCGTGCCGATGCCGGTGGCGCGGACCTCAATCCGGTCGCCTTCATGCATGAAGACCTTGGGATCCCGCCCATAGCCCACACCAGACGGCGAGCCCGTCGTGATCACATCGCCCGGGCAGAACCGGTAGAACTGTGAATAATAGGCAATCAGCTTGCGGACGCCAAAGACGAGGTCGCTGGTGTTGGTCGATTGCATCACGGCCCCGTTGAGCCGGGTCTCGAGTTGCACGTCGTCGGGATCGCGAACCTCGTCGCGCGTTGCGAGCACCGGCCCCATCGGGCAGAAGGTGGGAAATTGCTTGCCCAGGAGATTGCGCTCCCAGGCGAGAATCCCCGCCATCAGCGCGGTCGCCTGGAAGACCGGCGCCACCCAATCACGCGCTGACACGTCATTGATCAGCGTGTAACCGGCGACGTAGTCGAGGGCATCCGCCTCAGCGACGGTATGGCATGGCCGGCCGATGACGACGCTGAATTCGCCCTCCCAATCGACCATGTGGGGATGCGACGCCGGCAGGACGATCGGCGCTCCCGGGCCGATGATCGACGCAGCGTTCTTGGCGAAAGACGTCGGGTAATCCGGCACCGGCGAGTTCATCTCGCGCAGATGCTCGCGGTAGTTCATGCCGCAGGAGAGGATCAGCGACGGGTCGGTGATCGGCGCCAGCAGCCGGGCGCCCGCCCGCCCGACCAGTGCCCCCGTTTCGCGCAGGCGGTCGGCCAAGCTCGCGCTGGAACCGATCTCGTCGATGACACGGCGGACGAGATCGAGCGCCGCTTCGCCAGCCTCAATAATTCCACGGACCGTCCTTGGCAGCAGGCGCGCGGGGATCACCCACTCGCGGCAGCCGGCGAGATCGACGATTTCCTCGCCGAGGACGACGCCGGCGCTGGGGCGGGCGGCAAGCGTGACAAGGTGCATCGGACGCTTCCTCAGGATCTAGGAAAGCAGCGACCGGCCGACGGTCTCACCGCTGGATTCGTCAATTGTCGACGCCCGGGCGCTTGAAGTTGCGGTCGAGGTGCCCCTTGCCCTCGAGATCGCCCTTCTCGAAGAGCCAGCTGTAACCGCCCTGGGGATTGGTGAGAATCTCCCAGGAGTTCCCGTCGGCATCCCAGAAATAGAAGCTATAGGTGCCGTGCTGCAGATAAGGCTTCGAGATCTTGGTGAGCTTCCACTTTTCGCCATGCTCGACGACAAGGCGGTGGGCCGCGTCCACCTCCTCCTTGGTGCGGACATCGAGTCCGTTGTGGTTGAGGAGGTTCATCTCGCTCGGCTTCTTGCTGTAGACGACGGCATAGGTGTGATTGCCGCCGAGCCGGATCAGAAGCGAGATGGGGCTTGTCTGCACGACCTCGAAGCCAAGGAATTCCTCGTAGAACTTGCGCGAGAAGGCAAGATCACGGCTCTCAAGCGTGCCGTGCGACAGGAAGTTGAGCTTGAGGACGGGCGTCGGCTGCTCGCGCGTGACCGGCGGAATAGGCGATGTATCGGCGATGGTCTCGGACATGGGCGTCTCCCTAGGCGGCTGTTGTCGTCGTTGTCGGAAATCCTACCAGCGATCATTCGCTGGCGCCATGGCGATCGATCCCGGTCCGGCCGGCGCGGGACGTATCGGCTTGCGGCCCCGATCGCGTAGACTATTGCCGCCGGCAACAGGGAGGACGCACGCGATGAAATGGGTGACAAGGGATTTCGTGCATCTCGACCGGGTCGCCTCGCCATGGCTCATCAAGCGGTTCATCGATCGCGAGGCGATCTTCGTTTTCGTGCCATGGGGCGAGGAAAATCGCCGTCCCGCCGACGCCATACCCTTTGCGCTGCCCGGCGCCGAGATCGGACCGCACGATCACGAAGGATCGACCTTTGAAAAACTCTTGGCGAAGTACCGTCTCGATGATCCGGCGCTTCGGTCGATCGCCCGGGTGATTGGTGCCGGCATCGACTACGTCCTTCACGATCGCCGCCCGGCCATCGACGATACAGTGGGGCAGATGGCCATTGGATTGCGGGCACTTTCGGAAGGCACGATGCTCATCAACGATGACGACGCGACGATCATCGAGCGAAGCCTTCCCGTCTACGACGCGCTCTATGCCTATTTCACCGCGCATGATTTGGCTAAGGCGAAGGGAGCGCCAATGCCAGAGCATGCCGGCCGGGGTCCCACCAACGAAACGCTCTATCTACGCGGCCTGCTGAAGACGGTGGCGCGCAGATGAGACCGCAAGATCGACGGCCTTCTTTAACGCCCCCTTGCTGATCGCGGCGCTCCGAAGAGTGCCTTTGCCAGATGGACAATTGAGAACGGGAGGATGAGCTGCTGCCGGTTTCGTGGACACCGAGATAGGTGTTTTATGGAACCGGAGGTGGCAGATGGAACGACGGAGATTTACGCGGGAGTTCAAGCTCGAAGCGGTGAAGCTGGTGACGGATCGCGGCGTGACGATCGCGCAGGCGTCACGCGATCTCGACGTGAACGGGACGGTGCTGCGGCGATGGGTGAAGGAGTTCGGGTCTGACCCGGAGCAGGCGTTTCCGGGTCACGGTCAGCAGAAGGCGGACCAGGGCGAGATCACCCGGCTGAGACGGGAAGTCGCCAAGCTCAAAGCCGAGCGGGACATCCTAAAAAAAGCCGCGGCCTACTTCGCGAAGGACAACCTGTGAAGTTCAGCTTCATCGCGAAGCACCGGGGTATATGGCCGGCGGGATGGTTGTGCGGGGCGCTCGGTGTCTCGCGCGGTGGGTTCTATGCCTGGCTCACGCGACCACGAAGCCGGCGCTCGATGATCAATGAAGAGTTGGCAGCAAAGGTACGGTCGAGCTTTATCGGCAGCGACCGAACCTATGGCGCGCGCCGTGTCTGGAAAGATCTTCTCGCCAAGGGCGCGTCGTGCTGCTTGCATCGGGTCGAGCGCTTGATGCAGCAACAGGCCCTGCGGGCACGGCCACGACGGCGCCGCCTGCCGTCGGATTCAGGTGAACGGCAGGCGGGCGCCGTCGCTCCGAATGTCTTGGGCCGCAGCTTCGAAGCGCCGGCACCCAATCGCCGCTGGATCGCCGACTTCACCTACATCTGGACGGCGGAGGGCTGGCTCTATGTCGCCGCCGTGATCGATCTCTTCTCCCGGCGCGTCGTCGGCTGGTCGATGAGCGCGGCGATGACAGCGGAGCTCGTCACCGATGCCCTGGTGATGGCGATCTGGCGACGCGGCAGGCCCGATGCGCTGCTGCATCACTCCGATCGCGGCAGCCAGTACACTAGCGACCAGTTCCAGCGGCTGATGACCGATCACGGCGTCACCTGCTCGATGAGCCGCTCCGGCAATGTCTGGGACAACGCGGCGATGGAGAGCTTCTTCTCGTCGCTCAAGACCGAGCGCACGGCCCGCAAGGTCTACCGGACACGCGACGAGGCCAGGGCAGACGTGTTCGACTACATCGAGCGCTTCTACAACACCAAGCGTCGGCACTCGACCATCGGCTACCTAAGCCCTATGGAGTTCGAAATGAAGGCCGGATTCGCTTAACAGAGAAGTCATTCAAACCGGCAGCAGCTCACTTGATTGAGTTCCGTGCCAGGAGGTTTTCGAGCCGGGGATGGCCGATGTAGCCCACCCCGTAAATGTCAATCAGGAGGCGGGCGAGGTCGATCTTCTTGTCATCATCCACGATCACGGGCGCGCCTTTGAGGACCCGATGACGGTGTTCGAGCGCCGCGAAGCCGTAGTTAATGTCCCGCATATTCCAATGCACATACTTCATGCCCTTGTGGCTGCCGACGTGCTGGTAGAACGCGTCGAGCATCTGCCGCTCAAGGTCGTCGTAATGGGCATCGATCTGATCGAAGGGGATGCCACGCTCTTCGGCGACCTGATGGATCGAGAACGAGAGCGTCTGGCCGGAGTCAAGCCGGCGCACCGCGATGGACGTGATCCGCGGAGAGGCGCCGTTCGGCCGATCGTAGAAGCTCTCGCAGGAATAGTGGATGATCCAGGTATTCGCAGCGTCGGCGAACACGGAGTCGAGCTTGGCCCAAGCGATCTTTTGCTTTGCGGGAGTGGGCGCCGTCAATGCCTTTCAACCGCGTTTGCCTCTGTCATCGGACGCTCCTCCCATGATTGCCCGCGACAGAAGGGAATAGTCGCTCTCGCCGTGTGATTCATCCCGCGATGCGAGACTGGTTAGCTCGTCCTTTGGCAACATGGAAAGGGCGCGGATAACGGCCGGTCCCGCTATCGCCCGCGACTTAAATTTCTGGGGGGAAGCACTACCGCGATCGAGGAAGCGCTGCACGTCACGCAGATTCGGGAGGAATGTTCGGTTCTCAAACGCCAAAGCCAAGGCCCGAAGCGGTTCCAGAATCTCAGTGTGATCGCGGCATTCCGACGCGGCAACTTCGATTAGAGACGGGTTCGGTGCTTTCTTACGACCCGCCGATGACCTATGGCCGAGGGTCTGCAGATGTTGTTCGATCTCCGCCGGAGTCTGCTCTACCAGCCTGGAAAGGGCGGTAAGCACCTTTTGGCGGCCATAGCGCAAGACCAGGAGCCGGACGTCGATATCAAGAAGTTCGTCCTTCATGCAGGCACCTTCGCGACACCAATCTGATCAAATACCTCGTCCGCGAAGCGCCGGAAGCCCTGGATTACATCGCTTCGGGCATAGCTCGTCCAGGACAGAGGAGTGCCTTCACGCGCCGATTTCGCGTAAGAGGCAGAATATCGAATTTGATTTTCGAATATGCGCCAGTCGTGTTTTTTTGATTCGGAAGTAACATCTTCGATCGACTGTTGACCTTCAGGACCGGCCGAATAGCTGGATGAGTGGTTGAATACCAATCCCGCAATTTCGATCTCGTGATCCTCGTTCTCAAGTTGAAATTCGTGCAGCGATCGGGCGAGTAGGGGCAACCCAATCGTCGCCATGAACTCGGGTTTGATGGGCACGACGACGTAGCGACTCGCAAAATACGCTGCATCCGTCAGTACCAACTCTGTCGGCGCACAATCGATGATGACAAGGTCGTATTTGCCACGGATCTGAGCTAGCGCCTTGGCGAGCCGGCGCTCTTTCCCGGTGGGGTTCTTCAGCGTCCGGGAAAGTTCCAAGCGACTGGGAATCAAATCCAGCATGCCGTTGGCGCCGTGGCCCGCTCCCTTGACCACTACTTCGGTAATGTCCAACAGCCGTGGTGATCCGCTTCGGGAGTCCGTTGGAACGTATTCGTCAAAGATCTGAACGACCGTGGGTTTCTTCCCCGCCAGATGTTTGACGTAATCCCGCGGTCCCATCAGCGCTTGGCTGAGGTTCGACTGCGGGTCCAGGTCGACGGCGAGGGTGCGCAGCTTTTTCGACGCGGCGGTGTGGGCAAGCTGCATCGCCAACGTCGTCTTCCCGACGCCACCCTTCATGTTAATGAGGCTCAAGACCTTGGTCATTTCCTGTGCTCCTTTCCCGTCCCGCTCACTCCCTGAATCGCTTGTCTCTGCCGATGCCCGATCGACGACGACACGCGCATATTCTCGCTCTATGTCCCGTGTCGCACTCACTAGGCGCGCCTCTTTGGCGAGCTCAAGCAACTGGATCGGGTCAGCATTGAGCACCCGGGCTATCTCGCATGTCAGCTCGGGCGTTGGGATCTCGCCCTGGACTTCGATCTTCGCGAGGTATGCGACGCTCTTACCGACCGCCGCGGCCAAATCGCGAATAGTGAGGCCCCGCTCGGTTCTAAGTCGCTTCACCCGCCTAGCAAACGGCGTAACGATCATGTTCACTCATTTAGGTAAACGCCATTCAAATGTCAACCGCATTCTGGAACACTCGGAAGGTTTGGCAAGGCACGCCGTCGGACGGCAAGATAAAAGCGCCGACCGCGGGCGGGCATATGTGGTTGGGCTGATTGGGATTTTCGGATACCGATCGAATACCCCCTGCTGTCGGTTCTCGCAGAAGCATCAATAATTTCAATGCCCCGAGCGATGGCGGCCCTCCCAACGGCCGCCGAAGGCCCTCCTTGCATAAGATTGCTTCAGTATGATAACTATAGTTTGTGACGGAGCCACGCGACCCGACCCTCGATGTGCTGCTGGACCTCGACGGACAGGTGCTCGTCGTGGACCCGGACGGCGGCCACTGGGTCCGCCTCGTGGTGACGCGGGTGCCGGTGTCGCCGGAGAAGGCGCACGGGCTGGACTACTCGCTGACGCTGCACGGGCCGGACGGCGAGCGGCTGGTCGGCTTCGACAATGCCCATCCGGTGGCGCGGCAGAAGCGCGGTGAGCCGCATGATCATCGCCACCGGCTGCGGACGATCAGGCCTTACGAGTACCAGGACGCGGCAACCTTGCTCGCCGATTTCTGGGAGACGGTGGACGCGGTGTTGCGAGAGAGAGGAGTGATCCCATGACGACATTGAAGGTGGGCATCGCCAGCTACGAGGACATGAAGGCGCGCACCATGGCGGTGGCGCGCGGCGAGCAGCGCATCGCGCCGGAGGAACCGAAGGTCTGGTTCACCTCGACGAAGTCCTTCGCCAAAGTTCTTTCGGCGGGCAACCGCGACCTGTTGCGGGTGATCGTGGAGCAGGCACCCGGCTCGCTCGACGAACTGGCCCGGATCACCGGCAAGGCGAAGTCGAACCTGTCGCGCACGCTGAAGACGATGGCCGGCTACGGCCTGATCCGCCTGGAACGGGGCGAGCGTGGACGGATCACACCCAAGGTGATGCACGATCGCGTGGAACTGGACCTGCCGCTCACGCTGTCGCGCAAGGCAAGCTGAATCATGACCGCCTTGGCGCGAGCAGGCCGGACCACCGCCGGCCCGGCAAGGCTGGCGCGTTCCGCGCGACCGCTTCGCGGCTTCGGCCTTGACCGCCTGCCGCCGGCCCGGCAAGTGGCCCGCAAGCGATCATGGTTCAAAGTGAGCGCGACCGCTCCCTTCCTCACGGTCTTGCCGGGAGGGAGAAGGGTGTTGCCGGATAGACATGGGTTGTTCGCCTGGAAGCCGCCCGGCGCGATGCTGCCGAGATGTCCCGATCACGCGTCACCTTCGGCGTCCTGCCCGACGATCTTTACGTCCAGTTCGAACCCTGGCCGCGCGTCGGCCGGCCGCCGAAGCATGATCTCTCGGCCTGGACCGTCACGGACGATTGGCCCGAGCGCGTTCCAGTTACGCAGGCCGAGGTGGACGTGTTCGAGGCGTGGCTCGGCGACCTCTTCGACGAATTGTTCGGGTCCGGCCGATAATCTGAGCGGAGTTTTGCCATGACCGTGCCGTTGCGCGCCGCCCTCTACCTGCGCGTCTCGACGGCGCGACAGGCGGAGCACGATATCTCCATCCCTGACCAGCGCCACCAGGGCGAAGCCTATTGCACCGCACGTGGCTACCAGCTCGTCGAAACCTATGTCGAGCCGGGTTCGACCGCGACGAACGACCGCCGGCCGGAGTTCCAGCGGATGATCGAGGCCGGATCGGCGAAGCCCGCCCCGTTCGATATCGTGCTCGTCCATTCGTTCAGCCGCTTCTTCCGCGACCATTTCGAACTTGAATTCTACGTCCGCAAGCTCGCGAAGAACGGCATCAAGCTGGTCTCTATCACCCAGGAAATCGGCGACGATCCGATGCACGTCATGATGCGCCAGATGATGGCGCTGTTCGACGAGTACCAATCCAAGGAGAATGGCAAGCACACGCTGAGAGCCATGAAGGAGAATGCCCGGCAAGGCTTCTGGAACGGCTCCCGTCCGCCGATCGGCTATCGTGTCGTGGCGGCCGAGCAGCGCGGGGCGAAGGTCAAGAAGAAGCTCGAAATCGACCCGCTGCACGCGGACACGGTGCGCTTGATCTATCGGCTCGCCCTGGAAGGGGACGGCACGTCCGGCCCGTTGGGTGTCAAGAGCATCACCAGCTACCTCAACCAGCGCCGCATCTTCACTCGTGACGGAGGGCGGTGGGGCATCGGACAGTTGCATCGTGTCCTGACCCGGACGACCTATATCGGCCGGCACGAGTTCAACAGGCGCGGCGCAGTCAAGGGACTCAAGCCGGCCGGCGAAGTCGTAACGGTCGAGGTGCCGCCGCTCATCGATCAAGCGACGTTTAACGCCGTGCAGGCGCATCTGCGCGCTCGTAATCCGAAGGTCACGCCGGCGCGCGTCGTCAGCGGCCCCACCCTCCTTACCGGCATCTGCTTCTGCGCCGCTTGCGGCGGGGCCATGACGCTCAGGACCGGGAAGGGCGGGCGCTATCGCTACTACACCTGCTCCATCAAGGCCCGGCAGGGCGAAACCGGCTGCAAGGGCCGCTCGATCCCGATGGAGAAGCTGGACAGTCTCGTTGCCGGCCATATCGAAGACAGGCTGCTTCAACCGGAACGCCTCGAAGAGGTACTGGCATCGGTGCTTGATCGCCGACAGGAACGAGCCGAGCGCCGCCGTGAGCATATTGCCGAGTTGAACCAGCGGGCTGCGGAAGCCGATTTGCGGCTCAAACGCCTTTACGACGCCATCGAGAGCGGCGTGGCCGATCTGGACGACCCGGCCCTGAAGGACCGCATTGCCGGCCTGAAATCGGTCCGCGATCAGGCGCAAGCCGATGCGGAACGGACGGCCGTCGCCCTCGAAAGCGTCGGGCAACAGACCATCACGCCGGCCATGGTGCGGAGGTTCGCTGCGACCGCCCGCGAGCGGCTACGGATCACCGGCGGCGGGTACCGTCGTGACCATATTCGCGCACTCGCGCAACGCGTCGAGGTCGCGGACCACGAGGTCCGGATCATGGGATCAAGAAGCGATCTACTCAGGACGCTTGCAGCCGCCTCGGGCGTAAAATCGGCTGTGCCCGGCGTTCGCAGTTCTGTTCCGAGATGGCGTCCCCTGGGGGAGGGGAACGTCAAAATACTAACTAACTGATGTGACTCAGAAATTCGGTCCAATGTTGTCCAAACAGCGCGTTGGTCACGACGGACAACATAAAGGCACGGACTTCGGTCCGCAATCCTTCGACACGCGTCACTCAGTCCTTATTGCGGAAGCGAGCTTCTTCTCCACAGCATCCCACCGCCATTGGAGAGCATCCTTATGCGGCGTTCTGGCCAAGTGCTTGAGATCGGAACGTATGATGCGAAGATCAGCTAGGCTGACTCCCATTGCGGGATGGATAACCAGTGTCTTCGGATGAATTGTGAACATGTCGCCGTCCAGCATCCTGTGGTGAAGGGCACATAGCGCCAGACCGTTGCGCGCGTCATCCGTTCCTTCATGCTCCTTTGGTACGATGTGCGCTGCTTCTAGCACCACAGGGAAGGCGATGTCGCACACAGCACAACAGTTACCTTGAGCGTTCAGGACTTCGCGGCGGAACGCTTGTTGTGCGGCACGTGTCTTCACCAAGCGGAAGTGAACTTCCAGATTGTTAGCGAAGGCTTGGAAGTCTTTTTCAAGGTCGCCCGGCGTCACGCCAGTTGTTGTCAGTAACTTCGCGATGAAGGCTTCTTCAGTTACAAAACTGGAACTACCTACCCGCTCCTCGGAAAGTCGCATAGTGTTTCCACGCATATGGTAGTTCTGATCGAAATCAAACTGTTCACGAAAGTCCCGCCAAGGGTAAGTGATCAGTTCTCCCTGAAGGAGGATGATTATTGGAAACCGCTGTTCGCCCCAGATGTGCCGGGATAGGTCCCAACACGGCTGCGAAATTCGGTGGATCACTTGGCCGACATACGCGAAATCCGTACTTTCGAGCAGCATCAGATAATCTGCGGTATCCATACTTGCCAGGACACGTTGCGCGCCTTGCGGGATTCCCCAGATTTGAAATCCGGTCGGTGCAAGATCATCGACCTTTGACCGTATTGACATCATCTCGTAAGCGTCGAGACTTGCGAGATATGGTTCGATATCGGTCACAGAGAATCGCTTCAAACCAAGCGTGCTTGTCCCGATGCTCTTAGGTGCATCCCGCCGCCACAACGATTCGCCTATATGCTGGTAGTAAATAGTCATGACCCCGCTCCGGTCGTTCGGAGTGCGCTTGGCAGAATAAACATTAACGTGGCGTCATCACGGCTTAGCAATCCGCTTCTCGTATGCAGCTATCCAATCTGTCGCAATCTCCCTCTGCGCGTCCTCAATTCGCATCCTGCCCGCGCAAACTTCCTCGTGTAGGTAGTTCTCCAGTCGGTCCTTCGTGTGCGCATTCGCACGACTGCTAGAGAGTTCTGATCATCCACCCAACCACTCCGGTCATCACTCCGATAGCGCCGGTTATTGCGCTCACGAGAACTCCGATTACGACACCAACCAGAATCTTCGAGCCTTCTGCCCGTTGCCAAAGCCGTGCCAAGCCGGTGGGATGAAGCTGCTTGAGAGCGTTACAACGTTCTTCTACGAGGGCGAGATATCGCGTCAGTTGCGGAGCCGGATTGTGTGGCTGAACCGTCTCCGGGTAGCCTTCTCCACGCAACGCTCTATCAACTTCAACCATCCGTCGAAAGGTCCTTTGCCCAAACTGCTTCAACAGTTCCGCTGTTTCGTCGAGGCCTTTGCGTGAAAGTTCAGGAGAATGTTTACGTCCCATTTCATTTGCGGCATTGAGTGTTTCATCGATAATGTCCGCGAGGCACGGCATAATGAATGACCAGTAGACATGGCGCGCCGAACCGGAAAACTTCACGCCTCCAATCCTAATCCGTCCGCCTCGGCAATCGTCTATGTCGATCGGCAAATTCGCACTAAAGTGCATGAGCCAGTGAGTAATCTTGTCTCGATCCAGCTTGACAAACTCAGCATCCAATCGGTGGCTCATTGCGTAGTGGATTGGCGAGAGCGGCGTGTTCCTCCTGCTCTTGAACGGCCAAGTCATCACACTCAGCGTTATGCCACGGGGTGCAGAGGAATAGTCACGGCAGGCGCATAACCGTTATGGGCGACCGCTGCGTTGAACCGCTCTGCCATCCAAACCATTTTTGCCCAATCACCCAGCTTGGAGCCTGGTTCGTTCAGCATAACCTGGAGCGCCTCGCCCGAATAACGATAGAATGCAACGTGTAAGCCCTGTCGCTTCGTCGAATCATGGAACAGGTCGAGCATGTGAACGCCGTCGTTATCGCGCACGATCATGTCGCGATTCTTACTCAATAACGTTTCCGAGACTGCCGCGTTCCACATTTGCATCGTTTCCGAATCAATGATGATCCGAGGCTGCTTTGCTACGTCCCTCTCCAGATGATACGCACGGATGAACGCATCGCCAAATAGGACGCTTTCCTCATGATGGAGGCGTCCGGTGCTGATGCCGCCACGGGTAAGCGCACCACGTGAGAGTAAGACGCGGCAGACGCGAAGTACCGTGTCAACCAAATTGACCAACGTGGGCTTATCTGCTGGCGTCGAGATTGTTATGCAATCGGAAAACGCTGTCGCCTTTACTTCCTTGAAGAACAGCGCCCAATTTCCGATCGGAGGAGGGGTTTCGGCGTGCTTGATCAGCATCCGAATAGTCTGTTGCAGGTTGTAAATTTCTGTGAAGCGCTCCAGGTCGTCCCCGATGCGAAAAATTTTGTTCGTGAACCCGAGGATGTCGAGGAACGCGACGTGTCGGACAGGGTAATCGGATTCCAGATTGGGTCGTAAGGGTTCGTTCATTGCCATCGTCCGTCAGTTAACTCTCTCACCCTCACGTCTCGACGTGCGCCGAAGTTCCGTGATCGCTTCCAGCACCGCCTTGAAAAACCTCTGTCCGTCAACGTCGCCTTCGGCCATCAAATCGTCGGCACGCTGAGTGACGATCAACTCCGCATCCTCACCATGCTCCTTGATGAGAATGTCTGCCGCGCGCCAAGCGTCGATATCAGCGATCACTTGTGGCCTCGCCCGATCCTGTGGCATGGTAGAACACAACAAGAACAGGAGCAAGTTCCGTGGTCAAGGCTCTATTCGATGTCCGGGTTGAGGACTTGCAGCCCCACCATCGTGTCGCGATGAAGTGCGGCGCATGTGGACACGAAGGGATCGTGAGCCGCGAGGAACTCGTGAAGCGCGGAGTGAAGCTCTACGAGAAGGTCATCGGCCTGCCGCTCAAGATGCGTTGCTTGAAATGTCGGCAGAAGCGGAGTGTGGTGGACATTCGGGTGATCGAACTCAACGGTATTCCGGCAAGGATGCCGGAGTAGTGACGGGACTAACGCGTAACTTTCCCAACCGATTTAAGAAGAAAAGAACCATGGCGATGAATCGCGATGAACTGGCAAGACGCGTTGAGGATCACGCAAGAGTGGAGTTCTCAAAGACGCCCCTAACGCAACTTCTTCGCGGCGGTTATCCACACGCGACGAAGACGGTGAAGGCTATCTTCTGCGAACTCGGTAAATCACTCGGCTATGAAGTGGCCGCCGCAGGATGCCGGGGAGCGGACGAAGGAGAGTGGTTATACGATCTGGTGTGGTACGTAATGGACTCGGGACTGATAATTCAACAACCGATGGTCTTAGAGTCAGAGTGGAAACACGGCGTCTTGTTTGATGAAATTAGCGAGGTGGATGGAGACTTTCAGAAGCTCGTTCAAGCGCGTGCCGACGTGCGCGTTTGGGTCTCTACCGCGCCTGACAACGCAACCGCTCAGACTCACATTGCCAACTGCAAGGAGCAGGTTCGCAGGTTCGAGGGGACAATGAAAGGCGATACGTACATTTTCATCATCAACGAGTACGCCACGCCGGATACGGTAATAGAGCGATGGCAGTTCTAGAGCCGAGACAAGCGCCATACTCACGCTCGACTGAACACGCCGCTAAACGACAACCGATGTGGCGTGTGGAATGGACAACTCCTCACCCTTTCCGAAGTCGGGGTGAGCCGCGTCGTTTACCGAGAGCTTCGCGACGGGTACAGCGGTGACGACGGTTGGCGCCGCGTCATCGGGGATTGAGGGACGGCGGGCGGCGTAGGATTTGCCGTCCAGGCCCACCACACGGTCAGTTGTCAACTTATTGACACCTACCGTGTCCTTCCGAACGGCTTCGTGGCTAACGCCCAACTTTTCGCCAATCGCCCGCAGGCTCTTTCCGGCCTTCTTCATTTCGATGGCCATGTCACGACGTTGAGCCGCCGTTAGCTGCCTTCGAGCCACGTTGAGCGACAGAGCCATCGCCCGGTGTTGTTCATCGGTGCCTTTGTGAACGATTACCGGACACCTAAGCCCAAGCTCCTTGGCGATCTCGTCCCGGTGAAACCCGTCGATGATGTGGTCGTGCTGATCGACAATGATCGGGGTGAGGACGCCGTGGAGCTTGATGTCGTCCTTGAGGGCCTTCCGTTCCTCAGGGGTTAGGGGACGGACGGCGGAATAGAACTTTGGATCGTCCTTCTCTTGTTTCGCCATGTGCCTCCCTATTTGATCTCGCTCGACCACGCTGGATGTCTCCAGCCTTGGCAATGAGCAATCTCGTGTTGCAGGATCACCAACACTTCTGGATCGTCCGTGTTTGGCGGCGGGGTTACGATTTCGCAGAACGTGCCAGCCACGACAGCGCAACCGGCGAGATTCTCGGCCACGTCAGTGCAGCGTCAGGGACACGAAACCGGACCACGAAACCGGCCACGTCAGGGCGAACATTCCCCGCTTCCGGCCACGAAACGAGCCAGACTGGCAGAGCCAGTGACCACGAAACGACAACTAAGGTGGCAGGCGATGTGGTGTGTGATGGTGTCGAGCCAGGAAACTTTTGGCGCAAAGTTGCGAGGGGTCGAGCGCGACCGTCGCCACGGATGGTCCCCCCCCATGCCGCCCCTCGCGTTCCACATTGCGTGCCACGTTGCGTGACACGTTAGGTCGCGGCTCGGCCCCACAATGTAGGCCAGCGTGTCGCATGGCGAGCGATTTCAGAGTCGTGTTACTGTGCGCCTCATGTTCAGCATCAGCGCCAAGCGAAGCCCTGGTCATCCACGCAAGCCGCGATACAGAGCCTTGCCGTTTGCGCTGCATGGTGAAGCCCGCTGGATGATCTTCGATACACACGCAGCGCGATTGGTTGTGAAGGCGCTGCACCGGAAAGCTGCGCGCACATTGGCACACACGTTGAACGTAGCGGACCTTTGCGCGCCACTGATCGACTACGGCGGTGATCCGTAAGCCGACCTAAACACCACATCGCGTGACAGAGCAGCCCTAGACGTGGTCGCGATCCTGCTTATTTGCAGGTGTCCTGAAATCCATCCTGATTTGCGCAACCGAAACTCCAAGGTTTTGATGTGCTCCCCTGCTATCTCCCGTTTTGAGGTTAGGGTCCGTTCTCAGAAAGGAGACGGAGGATGACCGGTGCCGCTAGCGTCGCGCATCAAGCGGGGTGACGAGGCCGACAGAGCGCACAGCGATTGAGAAGCTGCGTTACTCTGGGGTCTAGGAGCGGCCTGTAGACTCGTCGTCTCACTCGGCTTCAGATGACCGGAGGGCGCCGAGTTCCCTAACCAATTCATAGAGAGCGTCGCGCAGCCCTTCGTCCTCGATCTCTCTCAATGAGCGGATCAATTCGACTTCCGATTTCACGAACGGCTCACTGCGCCTGGATTTTGCGGTTGGCTTGACGCCTTCAAAGAAAAAGGCTTCTTCACATTGCAGGAACTTCGCAGCGGCGTGCAGTCGGCTTGCGGAGAGACGGATATCTCCCATCTCGTACTTCTGTAATGCTTGAAACGACACCCCGATGCCTTCGCCAAGTTCTGACTGACTGAGACCAGCAAGAATGCGGCCATGACGCAGCCGCTGTCCGACGTGCATGTCGATTGGGTCAGGCCCGTATTTGCGGACTGTGCGACGGCGGCGTTTAGTGTTGTTCGTCATTGGGTTTCCCGCGAGGCTCCTCTTGCAAGCCACAACACAACGTGCTGCGATTCTGTCCTGCGTTCGCGCAGATCAATCTCGGGGAGTGATGTTCTTATGTTGAAGGTGTGACTTAAAATCTAGGTCGGCTAACAGGACATCATTCAAGATTGCCTCGATCCAACGTCGAACACATTCGATCTTCAATCCTTTGCTGCAATCCTCGCAGCAATCGCCAATGATTTTCTCGACCTTCTGTTCTGCCTCCTGATGGGTAGATATATGCTCGCGGAGGCGAGGAAACGCAGCATCGGCTAGGAACCGTTCTTCCCGCCGAAAATGCTTTCGCATCCGCTCGCGCAGCAGGAGGCAATCGACATTCGATTTCTGGAACTCGCGGGCGGTCAAATCGGCATCGATGGCGACCAGAGTATCGAGCAATTCGCGATGCTCGTCGTCGATCCATTTGTGGCCGGTACTATATGCGTTCGACCATTTTAGTGTGATCAATGATCCCTCTGTTCCGGCCAACACCACTTCTGCAACGATCCGATTTCCTACAGGGCATCGACGCGCAAAGATGCGTTGCAGGGAAAAACTTCTATACGAAATTTACGTTTCGTGCAATTTTGAGAGAAGCCAAAGAAGATCAATACATCTTTTGATACGCGAGTCGACATTTGTACACAGCGTATGGCGAAGGGAGAACCTAGTGGACGGTCCACCGCAACCCGAAGATTCGGCTAAGTCGGGCAACGCCGAAGCGCAGCCCTCGTTTTTTCAGCTGAAGATGATCTTCTGGGTCGGCGCGATGGCTGCGTCATGGGCGCTCTTGATCGGCTTAGTTCGGCTCGCTCGGGCATTGATGCGCTAGACGCCACTTCAGGAACCAAACTGGCGAACCTGGTTAGCAGGTACCAATCCGTTGGCCAGTGAATCTGCAGCCGAAATGGCGTACAGTGCCCTTTGGGCGACCGAACTCAGCCACATCCTGGCTATGACGGTGCGCCCCTGCCTTGAGAATTGATGGAAGCCCGAGCGTCAACATTGCGCCGCAAGATCGCGCTTCTGCACGGCTACTTGCGCGAAGGCGTGGATGCCGACATGGCTCTGATGCATCTTCGCGAGATCATGGACACCGAGGGTGAGTTACGAAGCATCGAGGATCACGATAGACGGTCTTGACGGCGTGACATGAAGCCGTACTGGTGCAGGTTCTTGGACGAGCGTGGGGTTGTCTTCGGTGCTGAGAGGATCGAGGCAGTTGACGACGCTGCGGCCGTCAAGACAGCCTTTGAGTTGTTCGCGAACAGAACTGCCGCCTTCTACGTGATCCTCGACGGCGACCGCATTGTGCATCGCGAGATACTCAGGCCGCAGTCGACCACCTGATCGCACATCGCTGGCACTTCGCGCGCAGTTAAAAAGCCGCACCGACCTCTCACCAATGGCCACGAAACGACAACCAATGTGGATGTTGACGTTCGCGCTCCGCTGCATTGAGGGGCCATTCCCGTGGGATTAATCTCAAATATTTACCGCTAAAATTCGTTGGGGCTGGACGCAACGCCGGGCGCTGTTTGTCCCCCTTGCCGGGCCTCGCCGTTCACGATCACTCCATCCACATCAACCGGCCTCGGTCGCCGCTCGCCGCTGCGCTGCCACGCTCCACATGATCCAACCACTAGGCCAGCGTGTCGCATCGCAGGCCACTGCCGTGTCGTGTTACCGTGTGTTCCATGGTCGAGCGAAACTCAGGCCGTCCACACAAGCTGCGATACATCGCGCTGCCGTTCATGCGGCGCGAGGTCGCCTGTTGGATGGTCTGCGAGGCATACACCGGGCGCTTGGTTGTGAAGCCGTTGCACATGTGCGCAGCGATCACATTGGCGCACACGTTGAACGTCGCTGATCTCGCGGAGCCGGTGCGGTACTACGGTGATCCGTAAGCTCACCAGCACGGCCAGCTTTCTCTCCGGTCCCACCTAATCCCTTGCTCACCGCACATCAGTAGCCTATAGACTGTTCGTATAATGCCTCATCTACAGACAGTCATCGCACCAGGGAGCGCACAGATCATGGCAAAGTCGCATCTAAAGCTGGTTGCGCCAACCACCGTTAAACGAACAGTCAGCCCAAGGATCACGCCTCGCCGTCTCCCGAACGCCGAACTCAGGACGCGGGAGTACCTCACCGCTGCCGAAGTCACGAAGCTGATGAAGGTGGCTGGACGCAATCGCTACGGCCACAGGGACGCCACGATGATCCTGGTCGCCTACCGTCATGGGCTGCGAGCGTCGGAGCTATGTCAGCTTGAGTGGTCGCAGGTAGATTTCGCCACCGGCTCCTTGCATGTCAGGCGGGTCAAGAGCGGCTCACCAAGCGTGCATCCGATCCGAGGCGATGAGCTACGCGCGCTGAGACGGCTTCAACGGGAACGTCAGGATGCCTCGCCCTTCGTGTTCGTCAGCGAGCGCGGCTCACCGTTCACGACTGCCGGGTTCGGTCGCATGATCGAGCGGGCAGGTACAGCAGCGAAGCTCGGACTGAAGGCTCACGCTCACATGCTGCGCCACGCTTGTGGCTATGCCCTGGCCAATGCCGGGCACGATACCAGGGCGCTCCAGGCGTATCTCGGGCACAAGAACATCCAGCACACGGTGCGATATACGGAGCTTGCGCCAACACGCTTCAAGGAGTTCTGGCGGGTGTAGGCTCTTGGCTGCGGCGCTAACCGTTCATGGCGAAGGATCGACCACATGGACAATGATGAGTTCTTCGCGTCCCTGCGTGCATTGATCGATGCGTGGTGTGACCGAAGATGCCTCAACGCCTTGCAGCACGTCCTCGGACCTTACCTCGCGTTCTCCGGGATGACTGATTCGTGGGGCGATCTCCGAAACGGGCTTCAAAGCGTTCGCGCCTTCGCTAAGCACGAACTGCAGCCTGACGAGGTTGCGAGGATAGGCGGCATGATCGTCGCTGCTGATCACCTGCTCCGGGGTGAACGGCAGCGTTGAGAGAGCAAGTGCCACTTAGGCCACCAGAAGCCACTTCAGGGCCACAAGCGTCCCTCTAAACCCGCAGGATTCCGCCACTCGCAATGGATATTCTGAGCGATACCACTTCCGCCACCCTCGGATATTGATCCCATTCCGGAGAGTGCTGCGCAGGAGTCCGGAGAAGCGCAAGGACGAGCGAGAGCCCGGTGGCCTCGCCAGAGAGCCACCGCCACAGCCGAGCCGCTAGGCGACAATCTCTGGACTCTGGTGGGCCTTATTCACGATGGCGCCACGTTGCCGCTTATGACACGCTTTGGCCGGTGGTCGGGTTCTGAGCCTGCCTAGGCGTCTCGTTTCTTGGTTGGCCGCTGCCGTGCAGGGCGTGCATTTTGTCGTATATTTGGTTCGGTTGTTATGGATAGTGCCGTCATCACGCCGCCCGCTGATGTCCCGACAACCCGGGATCGTCCCTTCAACGCGTTCCGTGGCCCGAAGACCGACCGAGCCAAGGCGCTCGTGGCTGAGGTCATCCGCGACCTGGAGCAGTTCGAGACTCAGACAGGCGCGCGGCGCCGTGGGCGCAAGGTTGCCGATCAGGTCACGTTCGAGGCCACGGTTGCAGCCGTAATCTCCGACGTGATCCACCGAGCCGTCACGGAGCCGGAGGGATGGATCGCGGTTTCTCTATCCAAGGCGATCCTTGGCCGCGCCGGGCGTTACAGCGCGTCTGCTCTGGGCAAGACGCTTCCCGATGTTCTGGAGCGCCTCGCGGCTCCTGGGTTGGCGCTGCTGGAACTCGTTAAGGGCCACCAGCGCGTCTTCGGACCCGCTCGCCAGTCCACGATGCGCGCCACGCCTGCTCTGTTGCGCCGCGTCGAGGCTGCGGGGATCGACCTCGACGATCTCGGCCGCGAAACCAGCGATGAAGTGATCATCCTCAAGAGCGCCCGCGAGAGCGTGTGGGACGGCGGCGACTGGATCGAATACGAAGACACCCCGACGACACGGCGCTACCGCGATGAGGTCCAACGGGTCAACCGATGGCTAGAACAAGCCGACATCACCTTCGACCCTGCGTCGGCGCCGGAGCGCGTGGTGGACGAGAGCGACCGAGCTTTGCGCCGGTACTTCAACAACGGATCATTCGAGGAGGGCGGGCGGCTGTTTGGCGGCTTCTGGATGAATCTCAGCAAGAAGGAGCGCCACGAGGGAATCGAGATCAGCGGCGAACGCGTGACCAGCCTCGATTACTCGCAGATGGCGCCTCGCATCGTCTATGGCCTTGCCGGTCAGGTGCCACCTGTCATCGATGCCTATACGATCCCTGGTTTCGAGCGTCATCGGCCAGGCGTGAAGAAGGTCTTCAACGCGCTGCTCTACTCCACCAAAACGCTCGCCAGGCTGCCGAAGGGGAGCAAGCCGCTGCTCCCTCGCGGCACAAAGATCGGCGAGGTCGTTCAGCGCCTCACGATGCTGCACCAGCCCATCGCCCGCCTGTTCTGCACGGGCATTGGCTATCGTGGCATGTTCACCGAGAGCAGCATCCTGGTCGCGGCTCTGCTCAGCCTGATAGATGAGGGCATTGTCGCCTTACCGGTTCACGACGCTCTGATCGTCCCTCGGCCTGCTGCAACGCTCGTTACCAGCATCATGCTCAACACGTTCAAGGGAGTCACTGGAGTGGAGGGGATGGTAGAGGTCGATGATGAATAGCCTCTCGATGCCACGGCATACCCATAGAGACACAGCCCACGGTCACCTATGTGGGGCCCGTAAGCGATGACCTCGAAGTTCGAGCGCCTTGAGCTCCGCGCGCGGAGCGTTGCCACCCGGGCCAAAGCGCCCGACCGCTCGGTCCGCTCGTATTGCACGATCCCGGACTGCGGCAGGCTCACGAGCGCCGCAGCGGGGAAAGGGTTGAATACCCGGTTTTGCCGCAAGCACGAGGATTATTACGAGCGGCACGGCAGCCCGTACCGGGGCAGTTACGCCGCCGCGCAGATTAACCCATACCGGAGAGCCGCGTTCGAATGGCTGACTGACAATGCCGGGGAGCCGTTGGTCAAGAGCGCCATCGCTGGCGTGGAGGGCCTATACCGAAGCGCCGGACCGGCGATCGAGGCGTTCCGCTTGCGAGGGCTCAAGCCGGACGAACGCGCGCGTGCTGCATGGGCGCGACTGCGCAGAGCCGAGATCGATCCGCGCTTTCCACTCGCGGCATGGATCGCGACGGAGATGATCCTACGCGACGACCTCACCGCCATCAGGACCAAGGAATACAAGCGCGTCCAGGCGGCAAAGATCATCCACCGCATTGTCAGCGGCACGCACAAGCGATGGGAGCAGCAACGAATGGATGGCCGCGGCGTGACCGTGACCGAGCTACACAAGTTCCCGATGAGCCGTGGCCGCGTGCTTCGCCACCTCGGCACGGACATCGAACGCATCGCCGACTTGCTTGTCGCCAAACATCTGGAAGCCATCAGGGCTCTCAAGCTGCAACGCGAAGCCGCCGGCAAGCTCGGTAAGAGGGCGCGGCCGGAGAAGATCAAGGGTGTCGCGAAGAGGACGCGAAGTTCTAAAGGATCGAAAAAGGGGACGTGAACGCGAGTACCTTCATCGGCAGCTATTAGTCCTTTTGTCTTGCCTCTCGATTGGCATTAGGCGGGCGCGGAGGTACCCTCTTTGCAAGGTCCTTCGCCTTCCGCTCGTGAATGTACGTCGATGCAATCAGACTTTCGGTGACATCGAGGAGCGTATCGAGATCGTCCAGAGATGGACGCCAGCCGCGATGCACCGTCGCGTGTCCAGCCTCAAGGATGGTATCTAAAGTCTCTGCTTGGTGGTCGGAAAGGAACCCGCCTTCCTTGAATGCCTCCAGTGTCCGAACGAAGGAATGGCGATCACCAACCTTTTCAGTCATAACCTGATCGAGTATCGCGCGAACTCCCATGCCCGCGAGATTGCGGGAGTCATTATGAAGGGCGACGTATACCTCCTTGAGCAGGTCATGGATCGACGTTCGCTGCTCGTTAAAATCCAACCACTTTGTTGAAAGAAGAAGTTCAGACATCCACCGTGGCTCTCGTCTCGCCACTGCTGGAGGGTAATAGACCACACTTGTGCCATCATGCTCCGAAAAGTACGACGTATGGCGCATCGTGATGTTTCCGCAGCCAGCGCAGCGAAGCATCTCGTACAAGTCCCACCAGTCGATCGACGAATACTGGTCGTATTGTTCCGACCCCTCCGTTCTTTCTCGGTGGAGAACTTCGTGGTTTCTGTCCGGGCCGCACATGTTGCAGTGGGCTTTGGTCGTTGATGTGCTCGCCATGCTCCGATCCTCTACGATAAATAGCCTTCGCTCTGAAGCCAGCGTGTTACCTTCTTTTGCTCGCGTTCGTAATGTTTCAGTTCCAATCCGTGGTCATAGCCTACATCGTTGTCCTTGCCCCGTGACCAGCCGCCCATCTCATGTGCCGTTCGCAGATCAACACCTGCACGCCGCGCCGCCGTGCGCCAAGTATGACGGAAGCTGTGCTGCGCCAACTCGCGGTCGGTCTGCCGTCCAAGCACCTTGCGTCGCAGTCTTGTGAACGCCTGCGATAGCGCACCACCGCGCTTGCCGGTCGATTTCCTCACAGGTAGCTCCGGGAACAGCGGCCCACTGCCATTGACCTTCTCAAGTCGCTTACGGACGACCTCGCGACCGATCCCAACTAATGGCACGATCCGCTTCGCGTTCGGCGTCTTGCCTGCTTTGATTTCATAGTGACTCGCATCCGGCGCGACTTGCTTGGCAGCAAGATCAGCGATTTCTTCGAGTCGCACGCCACACGTCAAAGTAACCCGGATCACATCGCCGAGCGCATCGCCAGCCGGAGAGGCATCAAGCAGCTTACGAGTTTCTTCCGGCTTGAACGGTCGCCGCGCCGCCTTCGCGGCTTCGACCTGCTTCGCTGACGGTGCTTGATCGTCCCAGGGCGTCTCATTCGCGTAGGGTAGGATGCCGCGCTGTTGCGCCCATCGCCACACCTGTGACAGCTGAGAAACCTTCTTGCGGATTGTCGCTGGTCCTTGGCCGTCTGGAGCCTTCGGCCCACGCTTCGATGGGAGGAACTTTGTCACGAACTCGGCAACGACGCGGCGATCAACCTCATCCATCGACACGTCCTTGCCTGCATGTTCCCTGAACTCCTTCGCGGCAGTGTCGAGGTTGTTCAGGCTCGAACGGGACAGTGCCTTGCCCTTATCGGCCTTGTACTGATCGAAGACAGCGACGAACGGTGTCTCCTGTCCCATCGCCGTCCTGTACCAGCGGCTCGCCTTCTCGACCGCTGCTGCCCTAGCTTTGGCCTTGCCCTTCTTAGCCGTCAGCCGACGCGCGAGCTTGTGTTCAAGGTTCTTCGCTTGGTCGTACAGGACCAACTCGATGTCGCCCCGCTGCTCGTCGTCCATGTTTCGGAGGCTCGCGGCGACCTCAATGGCCTGATCCAGGTCGCCTTCGGCTTGATGGATAACCTCCGCCTGCTCCTGGCGTATCTCTCCAAGCCGCAGATCGCGGAGCCTACGAGCCTCGGTCAGGTCTCGCGTACCGCCGAGGCTCTCCCTAATCTCCTTGCCATACGGCTTGCCTGTGCGCGGGTTGTCTCGTCCAACGAGTAGTTCGGGAGTCGCCATCCGAAACAGCCACGCGGTCTTCGGGCCGCGCGGTTGGAACAGAAACTTGGTCTCATTCATGTCTTTGTCGCCCATCCAAGTGTTGTACATCATGGACAACACACCGAGCGACAACGTTTAGAATTTCTGAGTCAGATCAACGAGTTAGGAAATCTGGCGTCCCCTGGGGGATTCGAACCCCCGTTACCGCCGTGAGAGGGCGGTGTCCTGGGCCTCTAGACGAAGGGGACGCTAGGGCGCGGGGGCCTTTCTATCGGCTCGCCCGCACCATGGCAAGAACCGCGAGCCACACTGCGGCGGGCGGCCATGCTCAGTCGCGGAAATTCACGTATTGCAGCGGCTGTTCGATCTTCAAGCCGCGCACCAAAGCGATCGCCGTCTGGAGATCGTCGCGCTTCTTGCCCGTGATGCGCAACTCGTCGCCCTGGATCGAGGCCTGAACTTTGAGCTTCGCATCCTTGATTTCGCGCACGATGCGCTTGGCCAATTCCTGCTCGATGCCCTGGCGCAGCGCCACGGTCTGCCGCATGGTCTGGCCTGCGGCTTTCTCGGGCGGCTTGAAATCGAGCACGCCAACCTCCACCTTGCGCCGTGTCATATGGACCCGCAGCAGCTCTTGCACCTGGCGCAATTTCATCTCGTCATCGGCCAGAATCGACAGCGCACCTTCCTGGCGCGTGACGCTCGCTTGGCTGCCTTTGAAATCGAATCGCGTGGCGATCTCCCGGCCGAGCCCCGCCAAGGCGTTGTCGACCTCGGCGAGATCAAGCCGCGAGACGATATCGAAGCTCGGCATGGCGGTTCGGCTCCAGGGCGCGACGGATGGGAATTTATAGCCGCGGCTTTGCCTCCTCGCCAGGGTCTTCGGCGCCCCGTTCACTTTCGCTTAACGACGATCGCGCAGGATGACGCGTTTCCATTCCGCCTGACCGAGGCCGCGATCCCATGAACGCCATCGTGCCGATAAGGGCTTTGCCCCGCGATCTCGCGCCGCAGCCTGCGCTCACCCTGTCGCTCGGAACGGAGCGGGAAATCTGGGCCGAGCGGCGGCGCATGATGGAGCGGCGGCGCTGCGATGTCAGTCCCGACGGCCGCCGGCCGCATTGGCGCAGCGCCCTGTTCGGTCACGGTGTCCGCGCCTTCGCCGCGGCCGCCAGGCTGTGCGGTCTTTACCGTCCCGGCCGGCGCAACGCCCTCGCGCCGCGCCTGGTCGAGCTCGATTTTTCCTTTCCCGATCTCCCGGCCGCCTTTGACGGCTACCGCATCCTCCATCTCAGCGACACGCATTTCGACTATTTGCCGGAGCTGGCGCCCGTGGCCGCGCGCATGCTGGCCGGGATCGAGGTCGATCTCTTGGCGCTGACTGGCGATATCCATGGTCATCATCGCGCGCCGCTCGGGCACTCGGTCGCGCCCTTGGCGATGATGCTCGAAGGCTTGCGCGTCCGCGACGGGCGCCTCGGCGTGCTTGGCAATCACGATCCCGCCGAAATGGCGGAGGCGCTGGAGCGCCTGGGCTTCACCGTCCTGATCAACGGCTCGACGGAGCTGAGGCGGAGCGGCGAGCGGCTCGTCGTCACCGGCCTCGACGACGTGCATCGCTTCTACACCGCGGCCGCGCATCAGGCGCTCGCCGAGGCGCCGCCGGGATTTCGCATCGCGCTCGTGCATTCCGCCGAGATGGCGGACCATGCCGAGACCGCGGCCTATTCGCTTTATCTATGCGGGCATACGCATGGCGGACAGCTCTGTTTGCCCAACGGAAAACCGATCTTCACCCGGCTGCGGCGCTGCCGGTTCGGCGCGCGCGGCGAGTGGCGCTGGAGGCGGATGATCGGCTATACCAGCCACGGACTCGGCGTCAGCGGGGCGCCCTTGCGCTACAATTGTTCGGGCGAAATGACGGTCATCACCTTGCGCCGGCAGGGCCCGGAAGGATAAGCCCTTTGACGATGAAGATCGCGCGGATCGCGGCGGGGTTTGTCCTGCTCGGCGCGCTGTTCTATTTCCATCTGATCGATTTGGGCGAGCTGCGGCGCGCGCTGGCCCATCCGTGGCTGCTCGTCCTCACCGCACTCGCCGGGGTCGCGACGATCCCGCTCGCGGGGTTGCGCTGGCATTTTCTCTTGCGCTCGCAGGGTCTCGTGCTCCACCCCTGGCACACCATCCGCATTGTGGCGATGGGTGCCTTCTTCGCGACTTTCCTTCCCGGCGGGTCGGGCGGCGATATCGTGCGCGGCGTCTATATCTATCAGGCCTCGCATGGACGCCGCACCAGCGCCTTGCTGTCGATCTTCATCGACCGGCTGATCGGTCTCGCCGCGTTCATCCTGTTCGGCGTCGTGGCGACGCTGACCCGGCCCTGGGCGAATTATGGCGCGCTCGAATACGGCATCTTCGGCATCGGCGCGCTATTCGTCGCCGTGCTCGTCGCTCTCTTCGTCTTCGGCCACCCCCTCGCGCAGCTGATCAATCGCGTTTTCGCCGGCCGGTCGCATCATGTGGCGAAGATCATCGACGATGCCGGCGCGGCGCTTCATCAATATTCGCGCCAATGGCGTTCCATGCTGCTCGCGCTCGGCGTCTCCTTGGTGATCGTTCTCCTCGCGGCGCTCGGCATCGTCTTGATCGCCGCGGCCACGCAGTTCGGCGGCCTCAGCGCGGTCGAATACGGCATCGCCGGTGTCTACGCGATCATCGCCAACAGCCTGCCCTTCACCCCAGGCGGGCTCGGTATCGGCGAAGGCGCATTCGCTTCGGCCTGCGTCATGCTTGAGCCTTCGACAAGCGGCTTGCCTTACGGGACGATCTTTCTCGTCTTCCGCTGCCTCCTCGTGATTTCGACTCTGCCCGGGCTGATCGCCTATCTCGTCTATCCGCATCGCGCGCAATTGCTCGCGCCCGTTCATCCCCGCTCATGAGCGCGGCGCCATGAGCGAGCGCGTCTTTCTCGCCATCGCCGGTCTGAGCGGGGCTCTTTCGGTCGCCGCGGATGCGGTCGCGCGCCACCTGCTCGCGGGCGACCCTGCTCGCTTCGAGCTCGCGGCGACGGGGGCGCGTTACGGCCTCATTCACGCGGCTGCGCTGCTGGCCGTGGCGGTGCTGATCGGCCGCGCGCGGGGCGGCTTCTGGATCCACGCCGGCGGTTGGCTCATCGTCGCCGGGCTCGTCCTCTTTTGCGGCAGCCTCGATCTCGTCGCCGCGGGCGCGCCCAAAGGATTGACCGTGCTCGCGCCATGGGGCGGCACGTCGTTCATCCTCGGCTGGGTTGCGCTCTTTATCGCCGCGCTCCGGCCTCGCCCCGCCGCGTAGCGCTCGTCAGCGCATCGCCTTGGGCACGGCCATCCCGGCTTCGTCGTAATAGCGCAGCGCGCCGGCATGGAGGCGGATACCGAGCGCCGGGACGGACGCGGCGGTGACGGCCTGCCAGGCCGGGTTGCGCTTGCTCAGAGCGGCTTGCTGCGACCAAAAGGCCTTGGTCAAGGCATAGGCGGTCGCGCTGCTCATGCGCCGCGTCGTATAGGCGCCGGCCGGCACCGCGATCGTCGTCACATCGGCATCGACGCCGGGGTAAGTTCCTTTGGGAATCACCTGTTGCACCGCGTTATCGTCAGCCGCGAGAATCTTCGTGACCTCGGGCGGCTGCAGGCCGAGGAGGCGGATCGGCGTCGCCTTCGCGATGCCGTTCACCATCGGAATGGGGAACGTGCCGGCGACGGCAAGGCCGCTCACCTTGTTGCTCATGACGGCGCCTGGCGCGCCCGCCACGTCGATATCGAGAAGCTGTACCTTCTTCTCGATGCCGAGCGTCTGCAAGACGCTCGCGGTCATTCGCTCGCTGATGCTGCCCTTGTTTCCGGGAACAAAACTGTGGCCCGCGAGGTCGGTGAGGGATTTTATGCCGCTATCCTGGCGCACGACCCAATGCACCGTCTGAAATGGAATCGGGAATAGCGCACGGATATCGTAATAGCCGGGGTTCTTTGTGAAAGGCTTGGCGCCGCGTCGGGCTTGATGGATTACGCTGTGCGAAGCGATGAAAATCGTATTGGGTCCGCTCTTGGGCGCGTCGATGACGTTTTGCACCGTGCCTTGGCTTTCCTTCACGTCGAGCGTGAAGGCGCCGTTCCCGGCCAATGCCAGCGCTTCGGAGAATTGGCGCGCGAGGAGATAGTTCGGGCTGTCCGCCTTGCCCGCGCGCACGGTGACCGAGATCGTCTTCTCCTTGGCATCGGCGACGACGACAGGAGAGAGGCCCGCCAAGCACAGGACCGCGAGGCAACCCGCCGCACCCAAAACTCGCTTTACGTTCACGCCTCGCCACTCACTTTCGGGCCGCCATTGCCGGCAATGTCGACTGGTCCCGATCCAAGTCCACCCGCTATACCGCCATGCCGTGCGCGCGGCAAGCAAGATGATCCCGCTTTACCGATGTGACGTGCGCGCTATCCTCGTTTCATGACGCTCGGCCCCGCTTTCGATGACGAATTCCGCGCGCGGTTCCATGCGCTAATCGATTGGCGGCGCGATGTGCGGCGGTTCAGCGCCGCGCCACTGCCGCCCGAGATCTTGCCGCGTCTCATCGATCTCGCCTGCCTCGCGCCTTCGGTCGGTTTGAGTCAGCCCTGGCGTTTCGTCAGTGTCGATGACCGCGCGTGCCGCGCCGCGATCCGGCAGAATTTCGAGCATTGCAATGCCGATGCGCTCGCGGCCCAAGCGCCGGATCGTGCGGCGCGCTACGCCCGGCTCAAGCTCGCCGGCCTCGACGAGGCGCCGGTTCATCTGGCGGTCTTTGCCGATCCGGCGACCGGCCAAGGTCACGGATTGGGGCGGCGGACCATGCCCGAAATGATAGAATACTCGACGGTTGCCGCGATCCACACCTTGTGGCTGGCGGCGCGCGCCGAGAATATCGGCATGGGTTGGGTTTCGATTCTCGATCCCGGCGGCGTCGCCGAAGCCCTCGATGTTCCTGCCGCCTGGAAGTTCATCGGCTATTTCTGCATCGGCTATCCGGACGCCGCGGATCACGCCCCGGCGCTCGAGCGCGCCGGGTGGGAGCGGCGGCGGCCCGGCCAGGCGTTTCTGATCCGGCGCTGACGCGCCCTCCTGTCACGACCCAATACCGCCGGAGGTGGCGATGACCACATTACTTTATACCCACGAGGCTTGTCTTCAGCACGATCCCGGGAGCCATCATCCCGAATCGCCGTCGCGGCTGCGCGCGGTACTGGCAGGGCTCGCGGCGGGCGAATTTTCGGCGCTCGACCGGCGCGAGGCGCCGCGCGCCGATCTGGCTGAGATCGCCCGCGTCCATCCGCGCGATTTCGTCGAACGCCTGCTTGCCGCCGTGCCGAAAGAGGGCCGCGTCGCCATCGATGCCGATACGCTGCTTTCGCCCGGCTCGGGCGAGGCCGCGTTGCGTGCCGCGGGCGCCGCGATCGCGGCAGTCGATGCGATCGTCCGCGGCGAGGCCAAGAACGCCTTTTGCGCCGTGCGGCCGCCCGGGCATCATGCCGAGCCGCGGCGGCCCATGGGTTTCTGCCTTTTCAACAATGTCGCAATCGCCGCTCGATATGCGCGCGCCGTCCATGGGCTCGATCGTGTCGCCGTGATCGATTTCGACGTTCATCACGGCAACGGCACGCAGGCCGCATTCGAGAACGACGCCCGTTTGTTTTACGGCTCGACGCATCAAATGCCGCTCTATCCGGGCACCGGCGACGCGAGCGAATCGGGCGTCGGCAACATCGTCAACGTCCCGCTCGCGCCGATGAGCGGTTCGCGCGAGTTTCGCACCGCCTACACCGCCCGGATTCTTCCCGCGCTCGACGACTTCCGCCCGGAACTCATCCTTGTTTCCGCCGGATTCGATGCGCATCGCAGCGATCCGTTGGCGGAGCTCATGCTGGTCGAAGCCGATTTCGGCTGGATCACGGATCAATTGCTCGACCATGCGGCACGGCATGCGCGCGGCCGTCTCGTCTCGTCGCTCGAAGGCGGCTACGACCTCCAGGCTTTGGCGGCTTCCGCCGCGATCCATGTGCGCCGGCTCATGGCGGCATGATCGCGCGCGTCCTGCGGCGATGCCGGGCGCTTGCTCTGCCGTGGCGGGGTCCCTAAAGTGACCGCGATTGAAAGAGGGGTCGATGGGCGAACCGAGTCTGCCGCCGGAGATCGCGGCGATGAGCTTTGAGGTCGCGCTCGCGGAGTTGGAGGCCATTGTGAAGCGGCTCGAGGCCGGCAACGCCAAACTCGACGAGGCGATTTCGGCCTATGAGAGGGGGGCGCTGTTGAAGCGGCATTGCGAAGCGAAGTTGCGCGAGGCGCAAGCGCGCGTCGATAAGATCGTGATCGGATCGGACGGCACGCCTAACATCGAGAAGCTTGCCCTTGAGTGAGCCGATTTTGGCAACGGAGACGGATTTTGCCGCCGCGCTCGCCGAGGCGGCGAAGCTGACGGATGCCGCGATCGACAAGATCATTGCCGTGCCGCCGGGGCTCGAATCGCGCGTCTTCGACGCCATGCGCTACGCGGCGCTCGCGCCGGGAAAGCGGCTGCGCCCGTTTCTTGTTCTGGCCAGCGCGCAATTGTTTTCGGTCTCCAGGCGCAGCGCCTTGCAGGTCGCTTGCGCGATCGAACTGGTTCACGCCTATTCCCTGGTGCATGACGATCTCCCGGCGATGGACAACAGCGATCTGCGGCGTGGGCGCCTCACCTGCCACAAGGAGTTCGATGATGCGACGGCCGTCCTCGCCGGGGACGGTCTTCTCACCCTGGCGTTCGAAGTGTTGGCGCAACCCGACACGCATGGCGATCCGGCCGTGCGCTGCGAACTCGTTTCTTTGCTGGCCCAGGCGGCCGGCGGGCATGGCATGGTGGGAGGTCAGATGATCGATTTGCTGGCCGAGCAACGCTCGGATCTCGATATCGGCACCATCACGAGGCTGCAGCGGCTGAAGACCGGCGCGCTCATTGCCTTCGCCTGCGAAGCCGGCGCCGTCCTCGGGAAGGCGCCGCAGGAACGCCGCCTCGCCTTGCGCGGTTACGCGCATGATCTCGGTCTGGCGTTCCAGATCGCCGACGATCTTCTCGATGTCGAAGGTTCGGCCGGCGTTACGGGCAAGCCGGTGGGCCAGGACGCCGCTGCGGGGAAGGCGACGTTCGTGTCGATTCTCGGGGTCGAGCGCGCGCGCGCCCAGGCCTCCGCACTCATCCATCAAGCCGTCGCGCATCTCGACGCGTTCGAGGATCGCGCCGAACTCTTGCGCCAGGCGGCGCATTTCGTCGTCGATCGCCGCGCATGATTGGCCGCCGGACGCTGATCATTGCCGCGGCTTGTCTGACCGTTGCCGGGACGGCAGCGCCGACCGTGGCCGCGGCCGCCGAGCCCGCCGCCACCGTCGACGGATTTTATGACGTGCTGCTCTCGGTCATGAAGAATGGCAAAAAGCTCGGCTTCGCCGGTCGACGCGACCGGTTGGCCCCGGTGATCCGCCAAGCCTTCGATCTGCCCTTGATGACGCGGTTGATGGTCGGACCGCAATGGCAAAGCTTTTCGGCCGCAGAGCAGCAGCAATTGATCGAGGCGTTCAGCGATTTCAGCATCGCGAATTACGCCAGTCAGTTCGACGATTATTCGGGCGAGAATTTCATCGTCGATCCCAAGAGCGCGCCGGCGCCGGCCAACGATATGATCGTCCGCACCAAGCTCACCCAGCCCGATGACAAGCCGGTGCAGCTCGATTACCTGTTGCGTGCCGATCAGGGAAAGTGGCGCATCATCGATGTCTATCTGAGCGGCACTGTCAGCCAGCTGGCGGCGCGGCGCTCGGAATTTTCATCCGTGCTGCGTCGCGATGGCGTGCGCGGGCTGGTATCTCTCTTGAAGGAAAAGACGGCGCAACTCGCGAGCGGCTAGCGCGCGCGTGGCGGGTCAGTGGCCAGCGGGCGGCGGCGTGCTCGCGCCGCCTTTCGCGGGCGGCGGGGCGCCCGGGTCCTGATAGAGCCCTTCCATGTCGGTCGGCGCGGGGCCGGGCTCGCCGTGGCGCAGTTCGTTCGCCCGGTGCTGGCGGTAGAGGCTCCGGACCGCGGCATAGAGATCGATCGACGTGCGCTGCAGCTCGTCGAAATTTTGCAGATTTTGCGTACGTTCGTCGAGACCCTCGGCGCCCATGCGGGCATAGGTGGCAACGTCCGCCCCGTAATCATAGGCCAGGTAGGAAAACGGGTCGGCATAGCCGTCCACCGCCATTCCGGCGACATCGCGCGGATTGGAGGGGCCGAGGATCGGAAGCACCAGGTAGAAGAATTCGCCGACGCCGTAATGGTAAAGTGTCTGGCCGAAATCGCCCGATTCTTTTTCGATGCCCCATTTGGTCGCGAAGTCGAAGATGCCGCCGATGCCGACCGTGCTGTTGATCGCAAAGCGTTCCGCCGTCGAGCCGGCGCGCTTGAACTCGGTTTGCACGACGTTGTTGGCGAAAATCACCGGCTCATGCAGATTGCCCAGGAAATTCCGCACCGCGTCGCGGCCGGGTGCCGGGACGATGGTTTCATAGGTTTGAGCGAGCGGCTTGAAGAACCATTTGTCGAGAAACATGTCGAAGGCGAAGACCTGCCGGTTCATCGGCTCGAGCGGATCGTTGTTTGCCTCGAATTGCGCCCGCGCGGCCGGATCGGTCGGCGGCGTCGCACACGCGGCTAAGACCATAAGCGGCGCGAAGAGCACCAGAAGCTGCCTGCAGAACTTGCTGTGGTCCACGCTGACCGCCGGATTCTTTCAAGTTTTCGTGGCGTTTGCGGGCCACGGATGGGGAGGTATCGTTTACAACCTGGGGCTCGAATGCAACAGCAAAGTTGACCCGCATCCCCGTGCCGCTAGGGTGCAACGACGATTGATAAGGCTCGATTAATTTTGGGCATCCAGTTGCAAATCCTCGATCTTTTTGCGTGGGCGCTGCTTTCCGGCAGCGCCTTTGGTTGCTTCTACCTGTGGTATGCTTGCCACGCTGTCGAGCGCTTTTCAAAGCGGGGCTCTGACAGCGATGCATCCGGCAAGATGCCGCCCGTGAGCGTGATGAAGCCGCTGCGGGGCGAGGATGTCGCCCTCGCCGAAAATTTGCGGTCGTTCTGCCGCCAGGACTATCCCCGCTATCAAATCGTGTTCGGCGTTGCCGACGCGCAGGATCCCGCCGTTGCGGTGGTGCGGGCGCTGATGGCCGAATTTCCGGCAGCCGATCTCGCGCTGGTGATCGATCCGGGGCAGCAAGGCGCTAACCTCAAAGTCGCCAATCTGCGCAATATGCTGCCTTCGGTCCGGCACGATATCCTGGTCCTTGCCGACAGCGACATGCGGGTCGCGCCTTCCTACCTCGCGCAAATCGTGCCGCCGCTGATGCGGGCGGCGGGCGACGGGCAAGCAGCGGGTTTGGTGACGTGCCTTTATCGCGGCGTCTCGACCGGCGGGCTGTGGTCCGATCTCGCCTGTCTGCACATCAATCACGGGTTTCTTCCGCAGGCCGTCCTGGCCGAGCGACTCGGGCTTGGGGCCGGCTGCTTTGGCGCGACCATGGCCGTCAACCGGACGACGCTCGAGGCGGTCGGTGGATTCGAAGCCCTCGCCGATACGCTCGCGGACGACCATGTCCTGGGACAACGCGTTCGCCGCCTTGGCCTGGCTGTGGCTCTCTCGCCCTATCTCGTTGACAACATCGTCGCCGAGTTCGGGCTTCGCCGCGGTATACCGACACGAGTTGCGCTGGGCGCGGACGATCCGCCTCGCGGCGCCGGCCGGGTTCGCAGGTTCGGTCGTCACCCATCCGGTGCCCTTGGCCCTGCTCGCCGCCGCATCGGGTGCCTTGCCTCTGGCGGCGCCCGCGATGCTGGCCATGGCGCTCCTCTGTCGCGGCCTCACCGCCCGCCGCCTCGACCGCGCCCTGGGGGCGAGATCCGCCCCGCTATGGCTATTGCCGCTGCGCGATTTATTGTCCTTTACGATATTTATCGCTAGTTTCCTCGGCCGCAGCGTCGCCTGGCGCGACCATAAATTCCATGTCGGTTCCGGCGGCCGCTTGACCATCGACGAAGAGAGCCCAGTTTGAGAGGACGGACGGCATGATGAAGACCCTGTTTTTACAGCCGCCCTCCTTCGAGGGCTTCGATGGCGGTGCCGGCTCGCGCTATCAAGCCCGCCGCGAGATCCGCTCTTTCTGGTATCCGACCTGGCTGGCACAGCCGGCAGCGCTGGTCGAGGGGAGCCGCCTCGTCGACGCCCCGCCGGCCGGCCTCACTCTCGCCGATGTCTTGCCGCTCGCGAAGGATCATGAACTCGTCGTGATGCACACCTCGACGCCTTCGTTTGCGAATGACGTGAAGGTCGCGCAGGCGATGAAGGACGCCAACCCCCGCCTCAGGGTCGGATTCGTCGGCGCCAAGGTCGCGGTCGAGCCGGGCGAGAGTCTCGAAGCCTCGACCGCCATCGACTTCGTCGGCCGCAACGAGTTCGATTTCACGATCAAGGAAATCGCCGAAGGCCGCGCCTGGGATCGGATCGACGGTTTGAGCTATCGCGACGCGAGCGGCGCTATCGTGCATAACGGCGAGCGCGCGATCCTTGAAAACATGGATCAACTGCCTTTCGTCACCGAAGTCTACAAGCGCGATCTCAGGATCGAGGATTATTTCATCGGCTATCTCAAGCACCCCTATGTATCGCTCTATACGGGACGGGGCTGTAAGTCGCGCTGCACTTTCTGCCTCTGGCCGCAGACGGTCGGCGGGCATCGCTACCGCGTGCGCAGCGTCGATCACGTGGTCGAAGAGATCCGGCTTGCGAAATACTATTTTCCGCAAGTGCGCGAGTTCTTTTTCGACGACGATACCTTCACCGACAACCTGCCGCGTGCCGAGGCGATTGCCCGGGAGCTGGGCAAGCTCGGCGTGATGTGGTCGTGCAATGCCAAGGCGAATGTGCCGCGCGACACGCTGAAGGTGCTCAGGGACAATGGCTTGCGCCTCTTGCTGGTCGGCTATGAGTTCGGGCAATCAGCAGATCCTGCACAATATCAAGAAGGGCATGCTGATCGACGTCGCCAAACGCTTTACCAAGGATTGCCACGAGCTCGGAATCGTCATCCACGGCACCTTCATCCTCGGCCTGCCGGGCGAGACGAAGGAGACGATCCAGGAGACCATCAAATTTGCCACCGAGATCAATCCGCACACGATCCAGGTCTCGCTCGCGGCGCCCTATCCGGGCACATTCCTCTATCGGCAGGCGGTGGAGAATGGCTGGCTCGACATCAAGCATGCCGAGCTCATCGACGAGCGTGGCATCCAGATCGCGCCGCTGCACTATCCGCATCTCTCGCATGAAGAGATCTTCAATTCGGTCGAAACCTTCTACAAACGGTTCTACTTCCGCGCCGGGAAGATCGCGTCGATCGTTGGTGAAATGGTCCGAAGCCCGGAAATGATGCGGCGCCGGCTGCGCGAAGGGGTCGAGTTCTTCCACTTCTTGCGCGAGCGCGAGCTGGCGACCTGACGGTTCGCAGTTCCGGCGCTTTGGCGTTACGCGACCTCGGCGGTCTCGCTTCGGCCTTCGCGCAGGCCGGCCGGTTCAATTTCCGTTCCGCTTGACCGGACCCAAGAGCGCGGGCAGCACGATGAAGGTGCAAACCAGCGTATAGGCGAGCGAAAGCGTCAGAAGCTTGCCCATTTCCGCCGTGCCGGGATGGTTTGAGAGCGCCAGGCTGCCGAAGGCGGTGCCCGTGGTGAGCGCGCTGAAGAGGATCGCGCGCGCCGTGCTCGATTGCAGCAGATCGCCGGTGCCCGCACGCCAACGCATCACGAAATAGATATCGAAGGATACGCCGATGCCGAGCAGCAGCGGGAGCGCGATAATATTGGCGTAGTTGAGGGGCAGGCCAATGAGCACGCCGGTCGCGAGCGTCATGAGGCCGGCGAGGATCAGGGGCGCCAGCACCAGCGCAACGTCGCTCAGACGCCGCAACACGCCGGCAAGCAGGATCGCGATCGCCGCCAAGGCAATGAGGCCCGCGGTCATGAAGGCGCTGGTGACGGTGTCCGCGGATTCCTGAATGGTGACCGGCGTGCCGGTCGCGGTCGGAGCCACCGCGCGTACCGCAGCGACAAAGTCCTCCAATTGCGCGTTGCGTCCGACATCGCCCTTGGGAAAGACCTCGATGCGCGCGCGGCCGTCGGCGGTGAGCCAATTCCGCTTGACGTCGGTGGGGATCGTTGCGAGCGTCACTTTCTGCGCGCTGAGTGCGGTACGGAGTTCGTCGAGACGGCGCGCCGCATTGGCCGAAAGATTGGCGACGAGTTGCGGGAGCACCGCCGAACCGCGCCCGATGACGGCGTCAAGCGCCTGCGCGAGACGCTCGGCCGATTTGCTTCCCTTGGCGGCCAGCGCCGCAGCGTCCTTGGCGAAATCGGCGACCGTGGCAAGGACCTTCTGATCGCTGGGCGGTGGCCGGATCGTCGCCGGGAAAAGCGAGGGCGCGAGCAAGGTGCGCGCATCCTGGATGACGGCGAGCTTGGCGTCTTGATCCTGCGGGACGAAGCTCGCGATCGTCACGGTCTGTCCGACTTCAGGCAGGGCGTCGAGCTTCTTGGCGACGGTCGTAGCCTCGGCAATCGAAGGTTCAAGGATCTCGATCGTATAAGGCGTCGCATTGGGATCCTTCATCAGATCGAAAAGTGTCGCTACCGATTCGGATTTCCGGCTTTGCAAATTGAGCGGATTGAAATCGAAACGCAGCCACGGCAGGGTCGCCGCGGAGCCCAGGCCGATGAGCAGGGCCGTCAATGCCACCGTTTTGCGGCGATTGAGCAAGAAGCGGTCGATTGGCGCGGCCCAGCGGAACCCGATGGGACGAGGCTCGCCGCGTGCATGAGAGAGGACCAGCAGCGCGGGCAGCAGAGTGAGATTGAGCGCGAGCGCGATCAGCATGCCGACGCCGGCGATCAAGCCCAAATCGGAGACGCCCGTGTAATCCGTCGGCACGAAGGAAAGAAAGCCCACCGCGGTCGCGGCGGCCGCAACCGCGAGCGGGCCGCCGATCCCGCTCGCGGTGCGGCGCAGCGCTTCCCCGAGATCGCCCGCCCGAAACCGCTCGTCGCGATAGCGGATGCTGAATTGAATGCCGAAGTCGACGGCGATGCCGACAAACAAGACCGCAAAGGCAACCGAGATCGGATTGAGTGAGCCGACGGCGAGCGCGGCAAATCCCGCCGCGGCGATCAGGCCGGTGATCAGCGTCGCGATGATCGCGCCGACCAGCCGGATCGAGCGCAGAGCGAGCAGCAGCAAGACGCAAAGCAGCGTGATCGAGAGCGCCGCGGAGAATCCGGCCCCTTCCGACAAGGAGGCGAGCTGATCGTCGGAGAGCGCGACATCGCCCGTGATCCGCACCCGCACGCCGCGCTCCGGCGTCAGGCCCAACGCGGTTGCTTGCCCGCGAATCACGCGGGTCGCGCGTGCGCCGGGCTCGAGTGCGTCGTAATCGAGCACGGGCTTAACCAGGATGAAATGGCGCAACTCGCGCGGATCGGCGCTCCGCCCGCTCAGAAGCGTCTGCCACGAGAGCGGGGCGTAGTGGCCTTGCAACGCGCTATTGGTCGCGTCGGCGATTGCGTTGAAGGGGGCGTCGAGCGATGCAGCCGGCACGTCGCCATGCAAAGCGCCTTGTGCCAGCAGGTCGAGAGTCCCAAAGACCCCGGCAAGGCTCGGATCGGCCGCCAATGTGCCAAGCAGCGGCTGGGCCGCGATCAACTGGTCGGCGAAATCCTGAACCTCGGGCGTCGGAAGAAAGAGAAGTCCGTTGCGCGCGAAGAACTCGCCGCTGCCGGGAATGTCGATCGATTTGAACAGGTCCGGCCGCTGCGCGAGCCGGTCCGCGAGCGCGGCGGTCGCGTCGGATGTCTCATCCGGCGTTGTGCCGTCGATGACGATCGCCAGAAGATCCGAATTCTGTGGAAACGCTTCGTTGAACGTGCGCTCCTGCTGGCGCCACGGCACGTCGCTCGAAATGAGCTTGTTGAGATCGGTGTCGATGCTGAGCCGGGTCGCGGCGAAATAGGCCGCGACGACGGCCAGGACGACGTAGAATGCCGCGACCGCGATCGCGTGGCGCCGGCACAGCTCGACGATGCGGGCAGCAATATTCCCCACCGCCGCTCAATCCCGATCGTTTTTCGCCGAGCATCGGCATGCCACGTCACTCATCATGGCGCCTTTATCATGGACGGTTCACATGGGTGCAAGCGTCAATTTTGCGAGGGCGGCGCGAAGCGGAAGGTCTCGGGCTCGGTCGCCGGCAGCACCCATATCTCGGTTTGCTTCGGCAGGCTCGTGCGCGAGAGGATGACGTGAGGATCCTCGTTGCGCCGCACCGGGAACCGCCCGTTCATGCGTGTGAGAAAGCGTTCGAGCTGGCCGGGGCCGAAATAATGGATCGGAATGATGAGCCGGGGCTTGATCTGGTCGATCACCTCGATGACGTCGTTTTGCGAGAGCGAATAAGCGCCGTCAACCATTGGCAGCAACACGTCGATCTGCCCGAGCGCGGCGAGCTGCTCGGGCGCCAAGGTGTGCTGCAAGTGGCTGAGATGCGCGATGCAGAGATCCGCGATCTCGAAGATGAAAATCGAATTGCCGTTGAACTCGGTGCCGCCGGTGGACCAGTTGCGCACGTTGGTCGGCACGTTGCGCACGCGCACGTCCTTGTAGGTTAGGTCCCAATGCGCCGGCCCGTCGCCCGTGTCCCAGCCGCGCAGTACGTATTTGATGCGCGAGTCGGGGTGATTGGTGAAATGCGTGTCGTGGAAATGATTTATCGTCGCGATATCGGGCGGGAAGGGCGGCGGAAAGTAATCGGTAAGATCGGTGACGATGCTTACGCCCTGCGGGCTTTGGATCAGCACGCTCGCATGCCCGATGAAAGTAAGATCGACCTTGCCTTCGATCGCCTCGGCCAGGCGCCAGTTTGCCGGAACCAGGAGCGGCGGGCCCGCCGCGATATTGGGCTGACAGCCCGCGGCCCACGCCAAACCGGGCGCAAGCAGCACGAAGGACAACAATGCGGAGACGAGACGGAAGACCAAGGCGGCCTCCAGGATCGGGCCGCGCCATTATGCCTCGGCAACGCCGCGCCCGGCTAGCGGGCGTTTTTCATTGCGTGATCGCAAAAGCCGTTGTTTGCTGACGAAAATGTGATCGAGAGCCAGCATGACGCCGACGCGAAAGACGATCTTGCAATTATCGAGCGATCTCGATGCCGGGCGAGCGAGCAGCCGCGGCCTCGTCGAAGAGGCTTTGGCACGGATCGCCGATCCCGCCGGCGAGGGCGCGCGCAGCTTTCGCGCGGTTTACGGCGACGATGCGCTGGCGGCGGCCGATGCCCAGGACAAGCTGCGCAAGGCCGGATACAGAACCTCGCCCTTGGCGGGACTGCCGGTCTCGATCAAGGACCTTTTCGATGTGGCGGGCGAGCGCACGCTCGCGGGCTCGACGGCGCTCGACGACGCGCGGCCGGCGCGGCAGGACGCGGCGATCGTCGCGCGCCTGAAAGCGGCGGGCGCGGTGATCATCGGTCGCACCAACATGACCGAATTCGCCTTTTCGGGCGTCGGGATCAATCCGCATTACGGGACGCCGGGCAATCCTTGGAATCGCAAACATATCCCGGGCGGCTCGTCCTCGGGCGCGGCCGTCGCCGTGGCCGACGGCCAGAGCGTGGTGGCGATCGGCACCGACACGGGCGGCTCGGTGCGGATTCCCGCGGCGCTGTGCGGTGTGGTGGGGTTCAAGCCGACGCAATTCCGCGTGCCGCGCGACGGCACCTTGCCTTTGTCGGCGACGCTTGATTCGATTGGCCCGCTCGGCAACAGCGTCGCCTGCTGCGCCATTGCCGACGCGGTCATGGCAGGTGACACGCCGGTGGCGCCGCCGCCGAGCAGCCCGCGCGGGCTGCGCCTCGCCGTGCCACGCGCCAGCTTCCTCTTCGATGATCTCGATCGCGACGTCGCCGCGGGTTTCGAGCGCGCCTGCAGCGTGCTTTCGCAGGCCGGCATGCGGATCGACGATCTCGCCGTCCCGGAACTCGCGGATTATGCCGCGATCAACGCCAAGGGAGGGTTTTCGCCGCCTGAAGCCTACGCCTGGCATGCCGAGCTCTTGGCGCGGCGGGGCGCGGATTATGATCCGCGCGTGCGCCAACGGATCGCGCGCGGTGTCGAGATGAGCGCGCCCGACTACGTCGCGCTGATCGAGAACCGGGCCCGCTTCACGGAGCAGATCGAGGCGCGCACGCGCGACTGCGACGCGTTGATCGTGCCGACCGTCGCGATGATTGCGCCGCCGATCACCGATTTTGCCGAGGACGCGAATTTCCATCGCCTCAACGCTCGCATCCTGCGCAACCCCAGCCTCGTCAATTTTCTCGATCGTTGCGCGATCAGCCTGCCGATCGCGCGACCGGGCGAGGCCCCGGTTGGGCTCATGCTGATCGGGACGCATGGCGGAGACCAAAGGCTTCTGGCGATGGCACTCGGCGTCGAGGCCGCGCTTGCGGCGGCGCCGGGCGCCTAACCGGGTTCTTTGCCAGGTTCAGGCCGCCGGATGGCCGCCGAACCGCGCGGGGCGTCCCAGCATGCGCTGAAGGCGCGCCAATATGTCGCCGAGCGTTGCGGCGGTCGCGATTCGTTGCCGCCCGGAGAGGAGCGTGTAATCGCCCTGGCGGCTGGTGGCGGGGGCCGTCTTGACCACGGTGTAGAGCGGCAACTCCTGGCTGCGGCGGAACATCGAGAACAAGGCCATCCCGTCCCGCTGGTCGATCGCGTAATCGCGCCATTCGCCGCGCATGACCTGTCGGCTATAGAGCGAGAGGAGCTGGTTGAGTTCCGCGCGCGTGAAGAAGATCCGCTTGGTGCGGTGGCGGAAGTCACTCAGGCTGAATATGGCACTCATCGGTCGGTGAATAAGCCGGCAGAGTTAGGTCGGATGGCGACGGGCGACAGTTTTTCCGATTTTCGGGGCTAGGTCCAGCCCGTCACTCGCCCGCCACGCGCGCCTGGCGGTTTGAACACTGGCTGCGCCGCCCGGGTTTGCGCCGCCCCCGCCCAAGGGTTATGGTAACGCCGCCTTTCCCTACCGAACCGAGAGATGCGTTGAGCGACATTTTTCGCGAAATCGACGAGGAGCTGCGGCGCGAAAACCTGCAGCAATTATGGTCGCGCTTCGGCAGATACGTCATCGGCTTGGCGGTGCTGGCCGTGGTGGCGACCGCTGCCGTCATGGGTTGGCGGCAATATCAGCAGCACCAACGCGAAGCCGAGGGCGTGCGCTATGCTTCGGCGCTCGAACTCGCCCGCGAAGGCAAGACCGCCGAGGCGGGCGCCGCCTTCTCGGAGCTCGCGCAGGCGTCAAGCGGCGGGCTCGCCGCGCTGTCCCAGCTCGAATCGGCGGCAGCGAAAGTGCAAGCGGGCGACGTAAACGGCGCCATCGCGGCCTATGACCGACTCGCCGCCGATGGTGCGGCCGATCCGGTCTTCCGCGACGTCGCGACCTTGCTGTCGTCGCGTTACGGCCTCGATAAAGGCGACGCCCGCGCGGTCATCTCCCGGCTCGAGCCCCTCACCAACGCGAACAGCGCTTGGCACGGGCTGGCGCTTGAATTGACAGCTCTGGCCGAACTGAAAGCCGGCGACAAGGCCAAGGCGCTGGCCGATTTCGAACTCCTCGCCAAGGACAGCGCCGTGCCGCAGGGCGTGCGCCAGCGCGCGGCCGAAATGCAGGCGGCGATCGGGCCATGAGGAACGTTCCGCGCTTCGCTGGGGGCTTGGCGGCACTGGCATTGGCGGTGCTCGCGCTCGGCGGATGCGATTCGGCGAAGAGCATCTTCTCCGGCTCGGCCAAGACGCCCCTGCCGGGCAAGCGCATCTCGATCCTCAATCTCGAGCACAATCTGAAGCCCGATCCGCAGCTCAATGCGCTGCAGATCCGCGTGCCGCGGCCCTTCGACAACACGGCCTGGCCGGATGCCGGCGGTTATCCCGATCACGCCATGTATCATCTGGCGCTGGGCGACAAGCTCGATCGCGCGTGGAAGGCGAATGCGGGCGAAGGTGCGTCGCGCTATGGCCGCGTCGTCGCCCAGCCGGTGGTCGACAATGGCCGTATCTTCACCATGGACGCGCAAGACGTCGTCTCGGCCTTCGACGAGAGGAGCGGCAGCCGTCTCTGGCGCTTCGATCCGCAACCCAAGGATTCCGACGCCGTCACCTATGGCGGCGGCGTCGCAGTCTCGGGCAACCGCGTCTATATCGGGACCGGCTATGGCCAGGTGCTTGCGCTCGATGCAGCGAGCGGCAAGGAGATCTGGCGCGTCGACGTCCCGGCGCCGATTCACAGCGCGCCGACCGTCGCCGATGATCGCGTCTTCGTCGTCACGGTCGAAAACGAGCTCGATGTCTTGGCGGCGCAGGATGGGCGCAAATTGTGGACCCATAATGGGTTGCCCGAAACCGCGGGCCTGATCGGCGGCGCCGCACCGGCGGTCGCCGGCGATGTCGTGGTCGTGCCCTATAGTTCGGGCGAGATCTATGCGCTGCGCATCGAAAACGGCCGGCCGCTTTGGAGCGACAGTCTGGCCGCCGCGCAACCCGTCGGCGCTTTGTCCTCCCTCGCCGATATTCGCGGCGCGCCGGTGATCGACCGCGATCGCGTCCTCGCCATCAGCCATAGCGGCCTCATGGTCTCGATCGATCTGCGCACCGGCGACCGCATCTGGGAGCAGGATATCGGCGGCGTTCATGCGCCCTGGGTCGCCGGCGATTTCATCTATGTCCTGAGCGCGGACAACGAGCTCTTGTGCCTGACGCGCGCCGATGGCCGCGTGCGCTGGGCCCGCGACCTTCCGCAATGGGACAATCCGGAGAAGAAGAAGGACCCGATCTTTTGGAGCGGTCCCATCCTCGCCGGCGACCGGCTGATCGTCATTTCATCGGAGGGCGAGGGGATCTCGATTTCGCCCTATACCGGCGACGCGCTGGGACGCACCGAGTTCCCGGACGGCGTCTTCATCAATCCGGTAGTCGCCGACAAGACGCTCTATGTCATGACCGACGAGGCCGATCTCATCGCGATGCGTTGAGGGGCAGGTCATGGCGAAAAACATCGCCATCGTCGGGCGGCCCAATGTCGGAAAATCGACCCTGTTCAACCGTCTGGCCGGACGAAAACTGGCGCTCGTTCACGACACGCCCGGCGTCACTCGCGACCGGCGCGAGGCCCAAGCCGCGCTGGGCGATCTGCGCTTTGCGTTGATCGACACCGCGGGTCTCGACGAAGGCATCAAGGGGAGCCTTGCCGCGCGCACGCGCGCGCAGACCGAAAAAGCGCTCGAAGGCGCCGATCTGGTGGTTTTCCTGGTCGACGCGCGCGCGGGCGTGATGCCGCTCGACCGCGATTTCGCGCGCGTGCTGCGCCGCCTCAAAAAGCCCGTCATCCTCGTCGCCAACAAGGCCGAGCGCGGCGCGCCGCCGCTCGATGAGTTCTTCGCGCTGGGATTGGGCGCGCCGGTCGCGATCTCGGCCGAGCATGGCGAAGGCCTGGCCGAACTCTACGCCGCGCTTGCGCCTGCGCTCGATCAGGAACCGGCGCCCGAGGAAGCCGAGATCGAGACGGATTCCGAAAAGCCGCTGCGGCTCGCGATCATCGGCCGGCCCAATGTCGGGAAATCAACCCTCGTCAACCGCCTCCTGGGGGAGGAGCGTGTGCTGACCGGTCCCGAGGCCGGCATCACCCGCGACGCCATCGCGATTTCCTGGCAATCGCACGGGCGCGCGGTCAGCCTCGTCGATACGGCGGGCTTGCGGCGCCGGCCGAAGGTCGCGGAAAAGCTCGAGCAGCTCGCGGTCGCCGATGCGCTCAGCACCATCCGCTTCGCCGAAATCTGCGTCCTGGTCGTCGATGCGACGCAGCTGTTGGAGAAGCAGGATTTGACGATCGCCCGCGAAGTCGCCGAGGAAGGCCGCGCGCTGGTGCTGGCCGTCAATAAATGGGACCTGGTCGAAGACAAGCGCGCCAAGCAAAAGGAGCTCGCGGAAAAGCTCGAGACCGGTCTGCCGCAATTGGCCGGGCTCGCTTGCGTGATGCTTTCGGCCAAGACCGGCGCGGGGATCGAGAAGCTGATGCCGGCGGTCTTCCGGGCGCACGAGACCTGGAACCGCCGCGTGCCGACGCCGCTTCTCAATCGCTGGCTCGCCGAGGCGCAGGCGCGCAACCCGCCGCCGCTCGTCGCGGGGCGGCGCTTGCGCTTGCGGTTCATGACCCAAGCCAATATCCGCCCGCCGACCTTCGCGCTTTTCGCCTCCAAGCCCGGCGATTTGCCGGAGAGCTACAAGCGTTATCTGGTCAATCTTCTGCGCGAGAGTTTCGATCTGCCGGGGGTGCCGGTTCGCTTGATGCTGCGCAAAGGCAAGAATCCTTATGCGGAATAGGCCGGATAACGGCCCTTGAGCTTCGGCGCCGGGGCGTCTCTAATAGGTTGAACGGAAAAGGGCGGGTCATGGGCGAATACGGTATCGGGCAGTCGGTGAGCCGGTTCGAGGATCCCCGGCTCTTGCGCGGTGCGGGCCGTTACGTAAACGACCGCAGCCTGCCCGGTCAGGCTTATGCCTATATCCTGCGCTCGCCGCATGCGCATGCGAAGATCCGGACGATCGACACCGAGGCCGCCAAGGCCGCGCCCGGCGTGCTCGCCATCTATACCGAGGCCGATATCGCCGCCGACGGGCTCGGCACCACGAAAGTGGCGATCCCGCGCAAGCGCCCCGACGGCTCGCCGCTCTTCTCGCGTCCGCATCCGGGCCTGGCGCGCGGGCGGGTGCGCTATGTCGGCGATCCGGTGGCGCTGATCGTCGCCGAGACCCTGGCCGAGGCCAAGGACGCGGCCGAGCGCGTCGCGATCGATTACGAGGCCCTGCCATCGGTCACGGACAGCGAGGAAGCGGCGCGGCCGGGCAGCCCGCGCGTCTGGGACGAGATCCCCGACAATGTCTCGCATGTCTGGGAGACCGGCAACAAGGCCGCGGCGGACGAGGCCTTCGCCAAGGCCGCGCATGTGGTGAAGGGCCATTACGTCATCAGCCGCGTGCACGCGCAATTCATGGAGCCGCGCGGCGCGCTCGGCGTCTACGATCCGAACGAAGACCGCTATACGCTTTACGCCGACGTGCAATACGCGCATCGGGTGCGCGACATGCTCGCCGGCACGATCTTCAAGATCGCGCCCACGCAGATCCGCGTCGTCACCGGCGATGTCGGCGGCGGCTTCGGCACCAAGGGCTGGCAATATGTCGAGCATCGTCTGATGCTCTGGGCGGCGAAGAAGCTCGGCCGGCCGGTCAAATGGAGCTGCGAGCGCAGCGAGGTGCTGCTGGCCGACGAGCATGGCCGCGACGTCGTGGCCGATGCCGAGCTGGCGCTCGACAAGGACGGCCGCTTCCTCGGCATCAAGGTCAGGACGATCAGCAATATCGGCGCCTATCTGTCCTCCGACCGCAACATGCTGGCGACCTTCGGCAGCCTCGGCGCGATGGTCGGGGTCTACGACATCCCGGCGGGCCACGCCCATCTGACCGTGGTGTTCTCGAATTGCGCCGCGACCGCGCCCTATCGCGGCGCCGGGCGGCCCGAGGCGATCTACATCATCGAGCGCCTGGTCGAGGACGCGGCGCGCCAGCTCGGCATGGACCGGGTCGAGCTCAGGCGCAAAAACCTCATCCCGGTGGCGAAGCTGCCTTACAAGACGTCCTTGGGCCTCACCTATGATTGCGGCGATTTCCCGCACATCATGGAAAGAGGGCTCGCGCTCGGTGACGTGGCGGGCTTCGCCGCGCGGCGCGAGGCCTCGAAGAAGCGCGGCAAGCTCAGGGGCCTCGGCATCGCCAATTCGATCGAGCGCGCGGCCGGGCCGGGGCCGGAATTCGCCGAGCTGCGCTTCAACACCGGCGGGCAGGCGACATTGCTGATGGGCACGATCCATCAGGGCCAGGGCCATGAGACCACCTTCAAGCAGATCGCGATCGAGAAGCTCGGCCTCGCGCCCGAGGACATCCGCTTCGTCGATGGCGACACCGATCTCGTCGCCTTCGGCACCGGCACGAACGGCTCGCGCTCGACCGTGATCGGCGGCACGGCGGTGACGCTCGCCGCCGACAAGATCATCGCCAAGGCCAAGAAGATCGCCGCCCATATGCTCGAGGCGAGCGAGGCGGATCTCAACTTCGCCGATGGGCGGTTCTCGATCGCGGGCACGGATCGCGGCCTCGGCCTCAAAGAGGTCGCGCGCGCGGCCTTTTTGCCCAACAAGCTGCCCAAGGGCATGGAGCCGGGGCTTTACGAGACCGGGACCTTCTCGCCGTCCTACGACACCTTCCCCAATGGCTGTCATGTCTGCGAGGTCGAGGTCGATCCGGAGACCGGCACGGTGGCGATGGACCGCTATGCCGTGGTCGACGATGTCGGCACCGTCATCAACCCGAAGCTCCTCAAAGGCCAGATCCATGGCGGCATCGCCCAAGGCATGGGCCAGGTGCTGATGGAGCGCGTGGCTTACGATCCGCGCTCGGGCCAGCTGCTCTCGGCCTCCTTCATGGATTACGCGATGCCGCGCGCCGACGATTTCTGCGACATCGAAATCGAAAGCCTGCCGGTGCCGACGAAGCTCAATCCGCTGGGCGCCAAGGGCGCGGGCGAGGCGGGCACGGTCGGCGCCTTGCCGGCGGTGATGCTCGCCATCCTCGACGCGCTGGCGCCTTTGGGCGTCAAGCAACTCGACATGCCGGTGACCGGCGAGCGCGTGTGGCGCGCGCTGCAAGAGGCGAAGAGATGAATTGACGCCCCCCTCCCTAACTCAAGGGGGGGAGCGAACGGCGCTTTTCAGCGCGCCTCCCCCCTTGAGGGGGAGGCCGTGAGCGAAGCGAGCGGGTGGGGGGTATGATTTCGCTAGCGGTATCAGACAGGAGAAGAGAGATGGCTCATCGCGTGGACGGCATCAGGAGCGTCGATTTCGGCGTCACCGATTTGAAGGCGGCCGAGCGCTTTTATACCGAAATCTGGAATTTGAAGCCGGTCGCGAACAGCAAGGGCTCGGTCTATCTGCGCGGCACCGGCTACGAGCATCACATCTTGGGGCTCCATCAGCGCAACGAGGGGCAGCTCCTGCGCATCAACCTCTCCGCGCCCGACGAAGAGGCGGTGAACGCAATTCATGACCGCGTGCGCAAGACCAATCTGCGCCGCGTCGAGAAGCCCGGCCATATCGACGAGCCCGGCGGCGGCTATGGCTTCGCCTTCCAGGACCCGGAAGGCCGCACCCTGCGCGTCATCGCCGAGATGGCGGCGCACAGCCCCGAGAAGGACAATGTCGAGCGGCCGAGGAAGCTCTCGCATTGCGTCTTGAACTCGGGCGACCAGGAGAACGCGGTCGGCTTCTGGTGCGACGCGCTCGGCGTCAAGGTGATCGACCGCACCAAGGCGATGACCTTCATCAACGCCAGCGCCGATCATCATTCGGTGGCGATCGTCAAGGGCTCGGGCGCGACCTTGCATCACGTCGCCTTCGAAATGCCGTCGATCGACGCGGTGATGCGCGGCGGCGGGCGGTTGAAGGACAACGGCCATCCGATCGAATGGGGCGTCGGCCGGCACGGGCCGGGCAACAACGTCTTCGCCTATTTCATCGGGCCCGAGGAGATGGTGATCGAATACACCGCCGAGGTCGAGCAGGTCGACGAGGCCTACAAGGTCGGCGATCCCGAGGATTGGACCTGGGAGAAGGGCCGCAACGACCGGTGGGGCATCAACACCGGGCCGTCGAAGCGCATGATGGACGCGCATAATGTGCGCTTCGCCGAGGACATCTTCCATCCGGGCTGAGAGGGGCGGGCGCTCTTGAGAAGACCGTCATGCCCGGCCTCGCGCCGGGCATCTTTTTGGGTGCGGGTTTCCCGATCCCGATCGCGCGCGGGCCTAGAGCCTCTCCGGCTTTGATGGAATCAAAGCCGGGGCTCTAGCTTTTTGTTTTGTCGCGTTTTCTTCACGCGAACCGGTATCCACTTCGCTCGAAAACGCTCTAGCCCGTTTTGCCGCCCTTCAGCAGGCCGACGAGCGGGTTCGGCGCCGGCGGCGCGATCCGCCGCAAGGTGTTGGTGTCGCGGTGGTCGAAGGCCGGCGTCTTGCCCCGGATGGCCAAATCCGTGCGCGTCACGTAAGTCCAGCTGTCGTCGTCGTTGAAGGCGATGTCGATGCGGTAATAGTCGGTGCGAAACGCTTCCTCGAGGAAGGTGGTCGAGCAGATGCCGAAGCGCGTATCGCCGCGCCGCGCCTCGACCGAGATGCGCGTGTCGTCCGGCTTCGCGGTGCCGCCGGCCAGCACCACCTGGCCGCGCGGGATGGCGATGGTCTGCATGATCAGCCCGGTGGCCGGTTCCCACAGCCAATAGCCGACCTGATCGTGGAAGGTGATGGCCTCTTCCGGCGTGTTGATGTGGATGTGATAGCGCAGCCCGTAGAGAAGCTGCGGGCCGTTGGCCTGAGGATCGATCGGCTCCATGCGGATATGCTCGCGGAAGACGCGCCGCTCGGGGCCTTCCGCCTTGGGGGCGATGTCCACGCCTTGATCGGATTGCCACACCCCGGCCAGCCGGCGCAACGGGCCCAGATTGGCCAGCGTATCCGGCGAGACATGATCGGGCTCGGTATAGATATCGTCGGGAATGCTCGGCATCGGTTCCTCGCCTGGCGGCCACGCGCCGAGAATGCGCGTTCGCCTCCGCGCTGACAAGCCGGAGCCTTCGCGGCCGCGCGCGGCGTGAATGACGTCTTCGCCCATTTCTTCGGGCCCGACCGCAAAAAACGGGGGCCGACTTGCCTTTTGCGCGCGTGCTTTCCGCGCCATCATGCGACGGGCGACCCCGCGAGCGGGAGAAACGGAGCGTGACAGCCATGACCGACAAACGCCAATCCGGGTTCAAGGCCAATCCCGATTACCGCATCCTGTTCGAGCGCTCGCCGCGGCGGGTGCGCGTCCGCTTCAACGGCGAGACCGTCGTCGACAGCACCGATGCGCATCTGCTGTTCGAGACGCGGCATCTGCCGGTCTATTATTTTCCGCAAGCCGACATCCGCATGGATTTGCTGACGCCGACCTCGCATCGGACCTTCTGCCCCTATAAGGGCGACGCGTCCTACTGGACGGTGGCGGTTGGCGGCAAAACCGCCGAGAACGCCGCCTGGAGCTATCGCGAACCCTTCGAGGAAGTGGCCGCCATCAAGGATTTCGTCGCTTTCTATTGGAACCGCATGGAGGCGTGGTACGAGGAGGACGACGAGGTTTTCGTGCACCCGCGCGATCCCTATAAGCGCGTGGACGTCGTCGATTCGTCGCGTCCGGTGCGCGTGGTCTTGGGCGGCGAGACCGTCGCCGAGACAAAGCGCGCCCGGTTCCTGTTCGAGACGCGGCTTCCCACCCGCTACTACATTCCGGTCGAAGACGTGCGCATGGACCTGCTGGTGCCGAGCGAGAAGACCACCCAATGCCCCTACAAGGGCAAGGCGCGCTATTACTCGGCCCGGATCGGCGAGCGCCTCTTCGCGGATATCGTCTGGACCTATCCCGACCCGATTCCCGAATGCCCCAAGATCAAAAACTATCTCTGTTTCTTCAACGAGCATGTCGACGACATCTTCGTCGACGGCGTCGCGCAGCCGCGCCCCATAACGCCGTGGTCGAAGGATTGGAAAGAGGCGGCGGCGATACTGCCTGATTCGCGTGGGCCTGTACTGCGGCCGTGAGGGATCGCGGGCGGCGCTTGCGATCGTTCTCCGGCAGGAACCGCTCCGCGCCGGGATGGAGCGGCACGTCGCACTGTGTTGCCGCGGTGTCGCGCCAGACTAGGTCATGTACTCATAAATTCCCAATGTCCGCTTCTCCCCCAACAGCGATCTGAAAGCGGACAGCGTTCGATGTCGGCGAAGTGCCATCAACGGAAGTGGAAGAGGGTTGTAACGGCACTACCGCTGAAACGTCGTCAAGGCAACACTGGGGTGAGCTTCGCGACAGGCGTTCTCTCGGACTTGGTGGTGGTGCAGACGGATCGCCATCCGCGGGGTGCTGCGGCCGGTGCGCGCCGAGAGAGCAAAGCCGGAATAAACGGCCCCCTCTTATCAGCCTCATCAAGACGGTCCCGTCACTTCGGCCGGAGCGCGACCGGCAACCACATCGCCTGTGCTGCGGTCGACCACCCAGGTCCAGATGTAGGTGGGCGTGCCCTCTTGGACGTGAGCGTGAATGTCATATGCCGTCCTAGGACGCACCCTGACCGTTACACCACCCACTACCCATGCTCCCAAAAAGCCGGTTTTGTAGAAGAATGCGAAAGTCCGGATTCCTGCCGGGACGCTTATCACCGATGGCGGGTTATCCTCCACAGGCCGCCCATCGACGCGAATGTCCGAGAACCAATAATCTTTCTCTGCGATGAAATGAATGGCAGCACTATCTCCGTGTTGAACAAAAAAATCCTCGCGGGGCCTTGTGCAAGTCGACAGCAAGCAAAGGAGAAAAACTAGAGACGAAACGTGAACCAGCCGTGGTCGACACAGAGGAAAGGAATGAAAATGAATCAAAAAGCGGCTCATGGTGGTTCAGATCCTGCCACGATTTTCTCGGATGGCTCTTCTACAATCCAACTCCAAATCCGGTCGTCCGCATCCCTGATGCCGTGAGGCACATAGACTTTGCCAGGTTCCGCATTGAATTCGATATAGGCGGGAAATGCTTCATACGTGCTGCCGCCAGTAAACAGAGGAGGAAAATATAGAGCGGGCGTGAACTCTGAAAGTACGAACCCGATTTTATGCATTCCCGGTAGTAGTTCGTACTCAGCGACCATTGAAGCAGCTACATGCCTACCGTCGATTGTCCAAACACTAAAAGTATGTCCTGAGAATGAAACGAGGGCGTCTCGCGCCTTCAATCTCGCGATCTCCGTATTGGGCCGAACCGCGCCCTCATAGACGGTCATCGTGCCACAACCCGAGAGAGCTAGCCCGATCGAGATGACTGCGGCGCTTAGATGCTTTTTCGCATTCATTTGTGGCGGCACTTTTTTGCCATTCGCCGTGGATCGCTATTGTAAGCGTGCCGCGCGGCGTGCTCTTTTGGAAAAGATTGGCTTGGTCTAACCCCATCCGCATCATTATTTGTTGATGCAGATCAAACAATTCGACAACGCGGGGCACAATCCTCAAGGGACGATATGTCCAGAATGGGTCATAAGCAGACCTTCGACACATCGCGACCGTGGTCAGCCCGCCCGGATGGTGTCGGCGCGGCGGCGCGCGGCCTGCATCATGAAAGAGAAGTCATTGCCGCCGAGAATGAAGCGCATGCCGCTGCGGACATAGCGCAGCATCAGTTCCTCGTTCCCGATGCCGCCGATGCCCACCGATTTTCCATGCGCCGCTGCAGCAGCGAGGACGCGCGCCGCTGCTGCCGCGACCTCAGGATGCTGGATATCGCCGCCCAAGCCCATCTCCACGGCCAGATCGTTTATGCCGATGAAGAGCACGTCGATGCCTTCCACCGCAGCGATCGCGTCCGCGTGAGCCACGCCCTCGGGTGACTCGATCATCGCGGCGAGAAGGGTCGCGGCGTTGACGTCGCGCGCGATCTCAGCCGTCGGCGGTTGGAGGTAGTCGAAATGCGGCAGGCCGCCGATGGTGGCGCGATGGCCGAGCGGTGGAAACCGGAGATGGCGGACGGCCGCGCGCGCGTCCTCCGGCCGGTCGATATGCGGCATCACGATTCCGAGCGCGCCACCGTCGAGCGCGCGCGAGGCAATGTCCCATTGTCCGGCTGGCACGCGGACGATCGGCGCGACGCCGACGTCGAGCGCGGCGATCGAGATCTGCGAGACCGTCTCGAGCGCCAGCGAGCCGTGCTCAAGGTCGATGAACAGCCAGTCATAGCCGCAGGCGCGCATCATCTTCGCGATCTCAACGCTGCGCGCGAGGCGGACGCCGATCCCGAGCGCGACCTCGTTCCGCCTGAGGCGGGCGAGCGCAGGATTGATGATTTCGGACACGGGCTATCCTATTCGGCCGCCGCGTCCGCCGCGGCCGCAGCGTCCGCGAAGAGATCATCATAGAGACGACCGGAGCGGTGATAGATCTCCCACCAATTGCCGTCGAGATCTTGCAGCCAGAAGGCGCGCGTATCGCCGTCTTGGCGCACTGGCCTGATCTCGCGGATCTCCCATTTCGCGCGTTGCGCCACCGCCGCCGCATGGGCGTCGTCGACCTCCTGTGGCGTTCCGACGAGAAGCGCGAAACGATAGCCCTCACCCTGACGCACAGGCACTTGCTCTCCGACATTGAGACAGGCGATGATCCAGCGGCCGCCGAGCCAGACATATTGTGTGCCCTTGCTCTTGCGCACGCTGCGGATGCCGAGGAAATCCCGCAGAAAGCGCTGTGTCTTCTCGGCGTTACGGCAATCCGACGTGCCGTGCGAGAGCACTGCGCCGCGAATAGTGGTCGCGCTCATTCCCTGCTTGCCTCACGCTGGTCCCAGTCACCGTGCCCAAACAACTCCATGAATTCGTCCTCATCGGGATGCTCGCCGATCTCCCACCAGTTGCGGCTCTCATCCTCGAAATAGAAGCTGTAATCGCGCGCACCCTCATGCGTCGGGCGCGGCTTCTGCACACGCGCGAGGCCAAGCTCCTCCTGGCGCGCAGCGAGCAGCTCATAGGCGTCGTCGACGTCTTTCCGCGTAGGGACCCAGATCCCCCAATGATTGGTCATATGCTGCGGCGACCGTACCTGATCGACCCGCCTCACCTCCAACACCCAATAAATCCCGCCAGAGCGATCGCTCGAATGGCGCATCAGCATGCGGCCGGGTGAGGCATCGCGGCAGACGAAGCCGAGCACCTCGGCGAGGCGGCGGGTCTTCGCCATGTCGATGCTCTCGAGCGTGCCGCGCGCCAGGAGCAGCGGCCGCACCGTCGGCGCCTCACTTTTCCCCCAGTCCTTGAGCGGGAGTTCATCGAGCCCAGGCATTCATCCCCCCAGTCCCGGCATGGTCCGCTCGGCCGCCAGGCCAGCAAAGAGCGCAAGCCCGTCGAGCGGTCTGGTTCACCATGGTCCAACCCGCCTTAGAGCCGGTGCCGATGGTGATCGCCGGTCGAGTTTAAGTGGAAGGATAGGCCCGTCGATCCCAATTTGAAAGCCCGGAGCGCGAGGCGCCGTGGTCGAAGAACTGGAAAGAGATGGCGGCGACGCTGCCCGATCCGCGCGGGCCTATTCTGCGGCCTTGAGGGATCGGAGCGGCGCTCGTTACCGCGCCGCGCGTTCTCGCCAGTCGGATCGACGCGATCTTGCGCGGCGAGCGCGGATTCTGGGGACACACGCCTAAATTCGCGGTGGTGTTGCCGAGATAAGTATTATGTCCCCATAATTAAAGTCTGACCGACGATTGGGCGGTTTTCCATATCGGCTGGGTGCCGATGATTGCCGTTCCAAATCCGGTCAATATCCTTTGGTGGCTAAGCGCCGTAATTGTTGCGTCGCCTGGCATCGGCGCCTTGATGCTCCGCGACAAGTTACGGCGTCGAAAGCAGCAACCAACAGCCTGAAACGCCTTACTGAATAAGGCGGATTTGCAAACTACGATATCGCCTTTTCTTTTGGCTGCGGTGCATCGTAGCTCCGACCCTGCCAGCTTTTGCCTCGTTGGCTTCTGCCGTTACGGTCCCGGGCGCATTTTCCGGTTCACTTCGCGCGCCCCAGCACCCCGATCATATACGCCCGCAGCACGGCGTTAATGCGGCTTTGATAGCCCTTGCCGCTGCGGGGGAAGAAGTCGAGCACGTCCTTGTCGAGCCGCAGCGAGACTTCGGACATGCCGGCCAGCATCAGCCATTCCGCCGTGCGAAAGAAATCCTCGCCGAGCGGCGGAAGGTCGGCATCGTCGATGGTCTCGTCGGGCTCTTTGCGCAGCCGGTCAACGACCATGCGCGCCGGCGCCTTCGAGATCGTTTTGCGGCTCACCACGATTCCCCTTTGTCGCTCGGCTTTCGAATATCGTGACGAAAGTATACGGGTTTGATGGGAGGGGAATCGCAAATGGCCGGGAATTCGGCCGTGCGTCCTTCGACTGCTCGCGCCTTGAAGGCGCTCGCGCTCAGGATGAGGCGTTTTTCTTAATGCCATCAACGATTTTTCCCCACCTGGACAACCCGGTCGATCGCGGAGCGATCGAATTGGTTGTCCGTGAAGCGCGCAGTCGAAGGGCGCGGGATGCCCGTGCGGCAGCGTCGAATGCGGTCGCCCTGCCTTCGTCGGGCGCACCCCTGATTTCGCTTGACTAATCCGGATCGATATAGTACAAAACAAGAACACTCGCAAACCAGCCTTTCTAGACAGGTCCCAAGGCGGGTTTGTGTTTCGTCGAGCAGGGCCGTTCGAGGTTGACGCGCGCGTTGCGTTATGGCCGTCCTCGGACCCGTCGTCCCAGGGGTGTCCTGGCCACCCGCGTCTTTCAATGCGCAACGCTTTCGAGGCGTGGATGCCCGCGACAAGCGCGGGCATGACGGTTCGACCGATCCGATCGCGCCTTCGCGCCCATCCATCGCCATCATTGCCGAGATCCGACATGCCGCAGGTTTTGACGCCGCGTCAGCTTCTTTTCGTCGAATCCTATCTCGTCACGCGCAACGCAAGGCAAGCCGCGCGCGAGGCCGGCTATTCGCCGATTCGCGCCGGGATGACCGGCTCCGAGCTGCTCAAGAAGCCGCATATCGCCGCGGCTCTGCGCGCGCGGGGGCTCGATCCGCCGCGCGGCGTCCATCCAAGCACGCAAATCCGCAAGCCTCGCGTCAATCGGCCGCGCGCGAGGCTCACCTTGCGCGAGGAGCGTTTCGCGCTCGCCTATCTCGCCTGCGGCAACGCCGCGGAAGCCGCGCGTCGCCTCGGCATCGGCCCGGCGCGCGCATCGAGCGTGGGCGCGCGTCTCCTGCATCGGCCTTCCGTCGCGGCGGCGATCGCCGCCGAGCGCGCCGCCTTGGCCGAGCGCGCGCGCATCGAGGCCGAGCAGGTCTTGCGCGAGCTGGGGCGCATCGCCTTCGCCGATATTCGCGACATCGCCGATTGGAGCGCGGACGACGTCGTCTTCAAGCCCAGCGCCGCGATCTCGGCCGATGCGGGCGCGGCGATCGCCGAGCTGCGCACCAAGCCGAGCGGACGCGGCCTCAAGACCGTGATCCGGCTCCACTCGAAGCTGGACGCGCTCGACGCCTTGGCGCGGCTCTTGGGGCTTCACGGCGCGCGGCGCGCGCCCCCGATGGCCGCGCGGGCCGCGCCCGCTGCGCCCAGGCGCTCGGCCGAAGAGCTGTTGCGGCTGGCGATGGGGGCGGAGAAGAAGCGCCGATGAGGCGCGAGAAGTGCAACGTCCCCCATGTCCCGGCCGCTCTATACGCGGCGCCCCGGCGGGGCTAGGAACCGCGGATCGGCATAGCGAGGCGAACATCGCGTGGAGGAGGCCCCATGAGCATGAAGCACAGCACGGACCGCATTCTCACCACCCATGTCGGCAGCCTGCCGCGGCCCGAGGCGCTCCTCGAAGCGTCCGCGCAGGCACGGGCGGGCGGCGGCCGCGCCGCGCTCGACAAGCTTCTGCCGGCATTCGTCGCGGAGATCGTCAAAGAGCAGGCGGCGCACGGCATCGACATCGTCAACGACGGCGAGTTCGGCAAGTCGGGCTGGGCCAATTATCTTCTCGAACGCGTGAGCGGTTTCGAGTTCCGCCCCGACAAGCTTTATCCCGCCGTCTGGCTCGGCCGCGACCGGTTCCGCTTCGCCGATTTCATGCGCAAGGAATTTCCGCGCGGCAGCGTCGGAACGCCGGGCCACGCCTGCGTCGGGCCGATCGCCTATCAGGACCATGAGAGCATCGCGCGGGATGTGAAAAATCTGAAGGCCGCCCTGGGCGGGGTGAAGGTCGAAGACGCGTTCTTCACGACGGTCGCTCCGGCCAGCGTCGGCTATGACGCCGTCAACGAATATTACGGCAGCGAGCGGGACTACGTCTTCGCCATCGCCAAGGCGTTGCGCGAGGAATATCAGGCCGTCCACAAGGCGGGCTTCGTTCTCCAGGTCGACGACGCCGTCCTGGCCAATATGTATGATTACCTGAACGAGCAGAGCCCGCAGCGTTATCGCGAATGGGCGGAGCTGCGCGTCGACGCGCTCAATGCGGCGCTCGAGGGCATTCCGGAGGATCGGATCCGCTATCACATCTGCTTTGGCAGCTGGCATGTGCCGCATGTCGCCGACGCGCCCTTGGAGGCGATCGTCGATCTCATGCTCAAGGTCAAGGCCGGCGCCTATTCGATCGAGGCCGCCAATGTGCGCCACGAGCATGAATGGCGTGTCTGGGAAAAGGTCAAGCTGCCGCCGGGCAAGATTCTGATCCCGGGCGTCGTCACGCATCACACCACGACGGTCGAGCATCCGCAGCTCGTCGCCGACCGCATCGTCAATTTCGCGCGCATCCTCGGACGCGAGAGCGTCATCGCCGGCACCGATTGCGGCTTCGCCCAGGCCGAGGGCGTCCAGCGCGTCCATCCCTCGGTGATGTGGGCGAAGTTCGAGAGCCTTGCCGAGGGCGCGCGGATCGCGAGCGAGCAACTCTGGAAGCGCGGCCCGGCGAAGCGCCGCAAGACCGGTTAGCGGGCGAGGGGCGTCCGCGCGAAGCGGGAAGCCGCGTCCGCTTCGCTAGGGACATCTTCCATCCGCGCGAGCGGCGAGACGCCTTGCTCGCGTCCTGATGCCCGGCATCGCTTGATCCAGATCAAGTGCCGTCGCGCCTCGCGCGCTAATATTTTTCGAAACATCGATGCAGGCCAAGGGGTCCGGTGCCAAGCGGCGTCGCGCGGCGCCGCGGGAGGACGCGCTTCCGTGTCTTCCCCTCTTGAGAATCGTTTTAAACGATTGACCCGGCCGGCCGGAAGCTATAGATTATAATAATTCTAATTATCAGAGCGGGAGAGACCGATCATGGACGCCAAGAGTGACAAGAGCGCGGGCAAATGCCCGGTCATGCACGGCACGACCAATCTCGGCATGCGGTCGATCAGCGATTGGTGGCCGAACCAGCTGAACCTGCGGATTCTCCGCCAGAACTCGCCCCTTTCCGATCCCATGGGCGAGGGCTTCGACTACGCCAAGGAATTCAAGACGCTCGATTTGAAGGCGGTGAAGAAAGACCTCGCCGCGCTGATGACGGACAGCCAGGATTGGTGGCCGGCGGATTTCGGCCATTATGGCGGGCTTTTCGTTCGCATGGCCTGGCACAGCGCCGGCACCTACCGCATCGGCGACGGCCGCGGCGGCGCCGGCGCCGGCCAGCAGCGCTTCGCGCCCATCAATTCCTGGCCGGACAACGCCAATCTCGACAAGGCGCGCCGGCTCCTGTGGCCGATCAAGCAGAAATACGGCAAGAAAATCTCCTGGGCCGATCTCATGATCCTTGCCGGCAATGTCGCGCTCGAGACCATGGGCTTCAAGACCTTCGGCTTCGGCGGCGGCCGCTCCGATGCGTGGGAGCCCGACGAAGCCGTCTATTGGGGCCGGGAGAAGACCTGGCTCGGCGACGAGCGCTATACGGGCGAGCGCGCGCTCGAGAATCCGCTCGCCGCCGTGCAGATGGGTCTTATCTACGTCAATCCGGAAGGGCCGAACGGCAAGCCGGATCCGCTCGCCGCCGCCATCGATATCCGCGAGACCTTCGCGCGCATGGCGATGAACGACGAGGAGACGGTCGCGCTCATCGCCGGCGGACACAGCTTCGGCAAGACCCATGGCGCCGGCGACGCGAAGCTGGTCGGTCCCGAGCCGGAAGCCGCGCCCATCGAGGAGATGGGCCTCGGCTGGAAGAGCAAGTTCGGCACGGGCAAAGGCAAGGACGCGATCACCGGCGGGCCGGAAGTCACCTGGACCACGACGCCGACCAAATGGGGCAATAATTTCTTCGAGAATCTCTTCGGCTATGAATGGGAGCTGACGAAGAGCCCGGCCGGCGCCTATCAGTTCAAGGCGAAAGGCGACGTCGCCACGATTCCGGACGCCTTCGATCCGTCGAAGCGTCACGCGCCGACCATGCTGGTCACGGACGTCTCCTTGCGGGTCGATCCGATCTACGAGAAGATCTCGCGGCGCTTCTACGAGCATCCGGACGCGTTCGCGGACGCGTTTGCCCGCGCCTGGTTCAAGCTCACCCATCGCGACATGGGGCCGCGCGCGCGCTATCTCGGGCCCGAGGTTCCGGCGGAAGAGCTGATCTGGCAGGATCCGGTTCCGGCGGTCGATCACAAGCTGATCGATGCCAAGGACATCGCGGATCTCAAGGCCAAGATCCTCGCCTCGGGGCTTTCCATCTCGGAGCTGGTCGGGGCCGCCTGGGCCTCGGCGGCGACCTATCGCGGCTCCGACAAGCGCGGCGGCGCGAATGGCGCGCGCATCCGTCTCGCGCCCCAAAAGGATTGGGAGGTCAACCAGCCCGGCCAATTGGCGAAAGTGCTCCAAACTCTCGCGGGCATTCAGAAAGCGTTCAACACCGCGGCCAGCGGCGGCAAGAAAGTCTCGCTCGCCGATCTGATCGTTCTCGGCGGCTCGGGCGCCATCGAGCAGGCCGCGAAAAAGGCCGGCCACGACGTGACCGTTCCCTTCGCGCCCGGCCGCACCGACGCGTCTCAGGATCAGACCGACGCGGAATCCTTCGTCTATCTCGAGCCGGTGGCGGACGGATTCCGCAACTACCTCAAGGCCAGATACGACGTGTCGGCGGAGGAGCTCCTGATCGACAAGGCGCAGCTCCTGACCTTGACCGCGCCGGAGATGACGGTTCTCGTCGGGGGATTGCGCGTTCTGGGCGCCAATCACGCAAAGTCGCCGCACGGCGTCTTCACCAAGCGTCCGGAGTCGTTGACCAACGATTTCTTCGTGAACCTCTTGGACATGGGCACGGCGTGGAAAGCCACATCGGACGAAAACCTGTTCGAGGGACATGACCGAAAGACCGGCAAGCCGAAATGGACCGGCACCCGCGTCGACCTCGTCTTCGGCTCGAATTCCGAGCTGCGCGCCTTGGCCGAAGTCTATGGCGCGGCGGATGCGCAAGCGAAGTTCGTGGCCGATTTCGTGGCGGCCTGGGCCAAGGTGATGAACGCCGATCGCTTCGATCTCGTCTGATCGCGGCCGACAAGGCTTCGAGGCCGGGTGGGGCCCAGCCTCGTCGCGTCGCCTGCGAGAGGATGTCCTGGCCCGCGATATCGCGCGATATTACGCTTGACGTATTACGTGATTCGTAATACGCTTCATCCTCAATGATCCGGAGCTTTCGCGATGCCGCGATGCCGCGATGCCGCGATGCCGCGATGCCGCGATGCCGCGATGCCGCGATGCCGCGATGCCGCGACCGCGGCGCTTTTACGATGGCGAACGGGTCAAAGAGTTTGAGCAAATCAGAAAACAAGCTTCTCGGAAGCTCGACATGCTCAATGCGGCGGTCACGCTCGAGGATTTGCGTTCGCCGCCCGGCAACCGGCTCGAGGCTCTGAAGGGCGATCGGGCCGGGCAATACAGCATTCGCATCAACGATCAGTTTCGCGTGTGTTTCGAATGGACGGACCAAGGGCCCGACCAGGTCGAGATCGGCGATTATCACTGAGGAGCACGACATGACCCCGCGCAACCGCATTACCGCGCATCCGGGAGAGATCTTGCAGGAAGAGTTTCTCGCGCCTCTGGGCATGACGGCGAACGCGCTGGCAACGGCGCTCCGCGTTCCAGCCAATCGTATTGGCGCGATTTTGCGGGGCGAGCGCGCGGTCACGGCCGACACGGCCTTGCGCCTCGCGCGCTATTTCCAGACGAGCCCCGAATTCTGGCTGAATTTGCAGACGATGCACGATCTCACCAAAACCGCCAAGGAGCTCCGTCGTCAGATCGAGCGCGACGTGCAGCCGCGCGCGGCCTAAATTCGAGCCCATGCCCGTGAAGGAGCGGCGAGGGCCTCGCTTCCCGGCCATCACCGCTCCCCTTCGCCGCTCAGCGCAGGAATTCGTTGGTGAAGAGCCCGTCATAGGATTGGACTCGATCCTCCGGCTTCAAGAATCCCGCCTCGGCATTCATGCGATCGCCATTCTCCAAGGCGACCGTCGTGATGGTCGGCGGCGACTGGGTCATGCGGACGACGGCGTCATAGGCGCCTTTGGTCACGGCGTCGCTCACCGTGGGAAAGCGCTTTTTCAGAATCGCCAAGGAGTCGTCCGGGCGTTCCAGCAGGAATTTCGTCGCCAGCACGATGGAATGCCCCATCTTCTCGCAGAGCGAGCGATGCTCCGCGCAGAGCTGAGGCCGAGTGAGGAGGAGGCCCGCGGCGAGCGGCAGGAATTGCTTGAGCTCGCCCCTGGTGCCGTCGGCCACGACCACGGCCGCGCCCTCGGCGACGGCTTGTTGCGGGTAGGGCAGGCTGTAGGAAAATCCGTCGACGGTGCGGCGCGAAAACGCGGCCAGCAGCTCGGACGCGTTGAGCGGCGGGCTGGTATAGGCGCTCGGCGCCAGGCCGCCGGCCTTGGCGATCGATTTGAGGAAGACGTCGGCGACGGAGCCGACGCTGCCGCCCGAGACGATATGCCCTTTGAGGATTTGCGCGCGCACGGCCAGGGGCGCGGCGGGGTCGAAATGCGCGGCCTCGGCGATATCCTTGCGGATGATCGTGACCTGCCCGCTTTGATTGTTCATCGCCGCCAGCGCCAGGAGACGCTGGCCATGCGCCGCCGCGCGGGTGAGCGCGGCGCTCGAGGAGAGCGCGAAATCGGCCGAGCCGGCGATGACGGCGTTCACCGTTGCGACGCCGCCGAGATTGATGACCTTCACCTCGAGACCGTTGTCGCGCCAGATGCCGGCGTCTTCGGCGATATAGGCGGCGAGGAACGAGATGATCGCCGGGGTTTGCGCGAGGCTGGTCTTTTCCATCTCGGCGCTGGCCGGCGCGCTTAGTCCGATGAGAGCAAGCAGCCCCAGCGGCAGGATCGCGCGAAGCCCGTATCGGTCGCGGATGAAAGCAATCGTCTTCATGGTCCCCCCTCGATGTTTCCCGCTTCAGCCTCACGGCGGCGGCGAGATTTGTCATAGGTCGCCGTGCTTGCTGGGGCAACGATAGGCCGATCCCGCTTGGCCTTTCCAGATCGAATTGACCCAAAGCAAGAACGCTCGTCAGATCGTCCTGATGATGAGTAGGAGACCCGTCTCGGCGTACTCCGGCCGATGCTATACTTGGGCATAGGGTCCGCCGCTCGATCGGCGGCGGCTTTGCGGAGGGAAAATGGCGGGGTTTCAACTTCATCTCGTCGGCGGCGTGCCTCTCGCCAGCGCCGAAGAGGTGTTCACGATTGCGAGCCGGCTGTTGGGCCCGCATTTGCCGCGCATCCCCGATGGCGAGGTCGGCCGCAAATGGATGGCGTGGTTTGCGCCGATCATCACCGAGAATCCGCGGCTTCAGAAAACCGACGAGGAATTCCGCCCGCATCCCGGCGGCGATCCGAGCTTTCGCTATCGTCTGCGCGAGGGCGTCGCAGCCGAGCAAGTGACCTTCACGGGGCTGCGCCACGCGGCGATCGCGATCGAGAGCTACGGCGTCTTCAAGCGCCTCAAGGAGAGCGGCGTCATCCGGCCGGAGGTGCGGTTCCAATGCACCCTGGCGCATCCCATTCCGGTCATCCGCCGCTATTTCCCCGAGCCGCTGCAAGACGCGATCGAACCGGCCTTCGAGAAGGCGCTGCTCGGCGAGGTCGAGAAAATCGCCGCCGCGATCCCGCATCGAGAGCTCGCGATCCAGTGGGATTGCGCCTCGGCGATCTTCGCCACGCTGGAGCGCGGCGCGCCCTCGCGCTTCGGCCGCACGCGCGAGGAAATGTACGGGCCGCTGGCCGAGCGCCTCGCGCGTTTCGGCCGCGCCGTGCCGCGCGGCGTCGATCTGCTCTATCATTTCTGCTACGGCAATTCGAACGGCCGCCATTCGGTCGAGCCCTCGAGCACGCGCGACGCGGTGATCATGGCGAACCGCGTCGCGGCCTTGCTCGGCCCCGAGCGGCCGCTTCAGCTCGTGCATCTGCCGGTGCCCAAAAGCCGCGGCGACGCGGCTTACTTCGCACCGCTGCGCGACCTCGCCATGCCGACCGGGACGACGATCGCGCTCGGCCTCATCCATCTCAGCGATGGCGTCGAGGGCACGCGCAAGCGCATCGAAGCGGCGCAGAAATTCTTAGATGGGTTTGCCGTCGCGACGGAATGCGGTCTCAGCCACGTCCCGAAGGACGATCTGCTCCCGATTTTGCGCCTCTACACGCAGATCGCCGAAGCCGCCTGAGGCGCGCGGCGATCCGAGACACGGGTCAGAGCCGGTCGGCGAGGAAGCGCATGAGCCGCGGCGCGAAGAAGCCGGAGAAACTGCCCGGCTCCTCGATCGGGTCCGAGCCCCAGAAATGCGGCGCGCCCGGAACGATCGAGGTGCGCACGAAAGCGCCCGCCTGTTTGAGCGCGGTCACGAATACCGTCGATTGGGTGGCGACATCGACCACGTCGTCCTCGGTGCCATAGGCGATCAAGAACGCGGTCTGATTGTTGTCGCGCGTGACGTAGCTCAGGGGCGAGGCCTCGAAATAGAGCTTGCGGTCGTCGATCGGCGCCGAGCCCAGGAATTTCTCGGTGATCTGATCGCGCGGCCGCGCCACGAGATCGTGCTGCCATTGCGCCGCCATGTCGTAGACGCCGTAAAGCCCGATCGCGGCCTTGACCCGCGCGCTCAAGGATCCGAACGGATCGTCGCGATAGGCGCCGGCAAAGAGCGGCGCGTCGCCCGCCAGCGCCACGAGCGCGGCCAGATGCGCGCCGGCGGAATCGCCGGTAAGCCCGATGCGCTTCGGATCGAGCTTCAGCGCCTGGGCCGAACCGCGCAGATATTGGACGGCCGCGCGCACGTCATGGACCGCTTCCGGGTAGCTCTTTTGGTTCGCCTTGCACAGACGGTAATCGACCGCGAAGAGCGCATAGCCGCGCGCGGCGAGATAGGGACCCCAATGGCGGTAGGAACTGCGCGATCCCTGTTGCCAGCCGCCGCCATGGACGGCGACGAGCGCGGGAAAGGGTCCGTTGCCGTCGGGCGCGTAGAGATCGCCCAAAAGCGCCACGCCGTCATGCGTCGCGTAAGTCACGCCGGTTTGCTGCTGCATGAGCGCTGATCCTCCGCTTTGCGCGCGAAGCTTAGAGCATTTTCCGGCGAAGTGTGCAGCGGTTCGCCGCAGAAAATGCGATCAAATCAAAAATCGCCGCGCGCCGTACCCGCAACAATTCAGAGCGCGACGAGATCGCCATTGCGCGTGCAGCCGGCTTCGGCGAGCGCGACGAAAGCCTCGGTCGCCTCGTCGGGGGATTTGAGCGTCGCGCGATCCTCGAAGGGAAAGGCGGCGGCGCGCAGATCGGTGCGCATCGGGCCGGGATCGACGAGATTGGCGCGCGCCGCGCCATGGCCGATCTCATGGGCATAGACCCTGACCATGGTTTCGAGCCCGGCCTTGCTCGCCGCATAGGCGCCCCAATAGGGCGTGGCCAGGCGCGCGGCTTCGCAGGTCGTGAAGATCGCGCGGCCGGCGGGGGATTGCTGGAGGAGCGGATCGAGCGCGCAGATGAGATGCCAATTGGCGGCAAGGTTCACGTCCATCACCTCGCGCCACACGATCGCGGGAAGATGGCCGGTCGGCGCGAGATGGCCGAGCGCGCCGGCGCAGGAAGCGAGGATGTCGAGCCGGCCGAAGCGCTGCTCGATCGAGGCGGCGAGCTGATCGATCTGGCCGAAGCGGCGCAAATCGAGCGGCACCAAGGTGGCGCTCGCGCCCGTTTGGCGGATCGCATCGTCCGTGCGCTCGAGCCCTTCCTGGTTGCGCGCCACCAGAATCACATGCGCGCCCTCCGCGGCGAAGCGCTTGGCCACCGCCGCGCCCAAACCTCGGGAGGCGCCGGTCACCAGCGCCAATCGGCCTTCGAGACGCTTCGTCACACGTTTTCGGTCAGAAGGGAGAGCTGGGTCGAGACCTTGCCGTCTTCGTGATCGACCAGCGGAATGGGATATTCGCCCGTGAAGCAGGCGTCGCAATATTGCGGCGCCTTGTTGTTGCGCGCGCTCTCGCCGACGGCGCGGTAGAGCCCGTCGATGGAGACGAAGGCGAGGCTGTCGGCGCCGATATAGCTTCCCATCTCCTGGATGCTCATATGTGACGCCAGCAGCTTGTCGCGCTCGGGCGTGGCGATGCCGTAAAAGCAGGAATTGGTGGTCGGCGGGCTCGAGATGCGCATATGCACCTCGCGGGCGCCGGCCTGACGCACCATCGCGACGATCTTGGTCGAGGTCGTGCCGCGCACGATCGAATCGTCGACCAGGATCACGCGCTTGCCTTGAATATGCGAGCGGTTGGCGTTGTGCTTGAGCTTGACGCCGAGATTGCGGATCTGGTCGGTCGGCTCGATGAAGGTGCGGCCCACATAGTGGTTGCGGATGATGCCGAGCTCGAAGGGAAGTCGCGCCTCGGACGCATAGCCCAAGGCCGCGGGCACGCCGGAATCGGGCACCGGAATGACGATGTCGGCCGGCACATGGCTTTCGCGCGCGAGCTCGGCGCCGATGCGTTTGCGGGTCTCATAGACGCTGATCCCGTCGACCACGCTGTCGGGCCGGGCGAAATAGATATATTCGAAAATGCACAACCGCGTGCGGGCGCGATCGAAGGGCCGCACCGAGCGGAGCCCGTCCGGGCCCGCGAGGATCATCTCGCCGGGCTCGACGTCGCGCAGGAACTGCGCCCCGATGATGTCGAGTGCGCAGGTCTCCGAGGCGACGATCCAGGCCTCGCCGAGCTTGCCCAGCACCAGCGGCCGCACGCCCAGCGGATCGCGCACCGCGATGAGCCCCTCTTGCGACAGCGCGGCCAGCGAATAGGCGCCTTCGACCTGGCGCAGCGCGTCGACCATGCGTTCCTCGACGCTGAGCTTCAAACTCGTCGCGATGAGGTGGACGATCACTTCGGTGTCGCTGGTCGATTGGAACAGGCTGCCGCGCCGCACCAGCTGCTGACGCAGCTTGTAGGAATTGGTGAGATTCCCGTTATGGCAGATGGCGAGACCGCCGAATTCGAAATCGGCGAAAAGCGGCTGGACATTGCGCATCGCCACTTCGCCCGTCGTGGCGTAGCGCACATGGCCGATCGCCGAGTGCCCGGAGAGCCGCTCGATCACGTCCTTGGAGCTGAAATTCTCGCCGACATGGCCCATCGCGCGATGGGCGTGGAACTGCTCGCCGTCATAGGTGACGATCCCGGCCGCTTCCTGGCCGCGATGCTGTAGGGCGTGCAGCCCGAGCGCGGCGAGCGCCGCCGCTTCCGCATGCCCGAATATCCCGAACACGCCGCATTCTTCATGCGGATGGTCGTCGTCGAAGGGGAGGGTGGTCAGCATGGGCCTCGAGCTTAAGGTGGGCATCGCACGGCCTGGAAGCCAGTACTTACACGGAACTGTCTCACTTCGCCAGTCCCGGCGGGCTTCACGGCCCGTTTTGCTGCTGAATTAACCGGTTCAGGTCGCGCTGCTCGTCCGGCGAATAGGCTGGCGGGGCGCTGGCCGGGCCGATCGGGGCTTGGCTCGGATTGGTAAAGGCGCGCATCGCCTTTTCCGCCTCGCTTTCGACCCGACGCCCGGCTTCGCCCGGCGCGATCGAGCGCGGGGTGCGCGGAAAGAGGCTCTCGAGCTTTTCGGCGCCGGCCGCGAGAAAGGGCAGGGTGCGCGACGCGGTGAACCAGTGGGGCTGGTCCGCGGGCGGGACCCAGGCTAGCGGGATATAGGCGATGCAAACGAGGAGGAACCCGCGCGCCAGGCCGAAAAGCAATCCCAGGGTGCGGTCGACGGGCGAGAGCGGGCTGCGCTTCACATGCCCGGCTAGGGTCTTGGCGATGACGTGCAGCACGACCAGCGCCACGATGAAGATCAGGCAAAAGGCGGCGATATTCGCCGCCGTGCCGCCCGGCAGGAAGCGCGCGAGCAGCGGCGCGCCGAAGGGATAAGCGTAATAGGCGGCGGCCCCGGCCAGCAGCCAGGATGCGATCGACAGCGCCTCGCGCACGAAGCCGCGCGAATAGGCGAAGACCGCGGAGAGGACGATGACGGCGATGACGACCAGGTCGAAAGCGGTCACGGATGCGCCCCGGCCGGACCCAGGATTCGCGGCGCCTCGCCCGCCCGCTCCTCGAACATCGCCACGAGCAGGCGCAGATGCTGCATTTCGCGCACCGCGATCCCGGCTTCGGCGTCGCGCTCCTTGGCGCGCCCGCGCCGCGGCGGGGTCAGGGCCGCGGTGAAGCCGAGCTTCGCCGCCTCTTTGAGCCGGGCCTCGCTCTGGCCCACAGGCCGGATTTCGCCCGAGAGGCCAATCTCGCCGAAGACCACCGTGTCCGCCGGCATCGGCTCGAGGGTGAGGGCCGAGACCAGCGCGCTTGCGACCGCGAGATCGGCTGCAGGCTCGGTGATTCGCAAGCCGCCGGCGACGTTGAGATAGATGTCGCGCGCGCCGATCTGCAGCCCGCAGCGCGCCTCGAGCACGGCCAGCACCATCGCCAAACGATTGCCGTCCCACCCGACCACCGCGCGCCGCGGCGTCCCGTAATTCGACGGCGCGACCAAGGCCTGGATCTCGACGAGCACGGGCCGCGTTCCCTCCATGCCCGCGAAGACGGCGGCGCCCGTCACCCTGTTGCGCCGGTCGGCGAGGAAAAGCGCCGAGGGATTGGGGACTTCGGCGAGGCCGCGGTCGGTCATCTCGAAAACGCCGATCTCGTCGGTCGGTCCGTAGCGATTCTTGACCGCGCGCAGGATGCGGAATTGATGCCCGCGCTCGCCCTCGAAATAGAGCACGGTGTCGACCATGTGCTCGAGCACGCGCGGTCCGGCGATGACGCCTTCCTTGGTGACGTGGCCGACCAGCACGACACAGAATCCCCGCTCCTTGGCGAGGCGGATGAGCTCCTGGGCCGAGGCGCGGACCTGGCTGACGGTGCCCGGCGCGCTGTCGAGCGTGTCAAGATACATGGTCTGGATCGAATCGATGACGACGATGTCGGGCCCGTCGGCGTGATCGAGGGTCGCGACGATGTCGCGAACGCTGGTCGAGGCCGCGAGCTCGACCGGCGCATGCTCGACCTTCAAGCGCGCCGCGCGCAGCCGGACCTGATCGAGCGATTCCTCGCCCGAGATATAGGCGCATCGCAGCTTGGTCTCGCTTTGCCCGCCGGCCAAGGCCGCCAGCACCTGCAGGAGCACGGTCGATTTGCCGATGCCGGGATCGCCGCCGACGAGGAGGGCCGAGCCCGGCACCATGCCCCCGCCGCAGACCCGGTCGAATTCGGCGATGCCGCTCACCCGGCGCGCCATCTCCCGCGATTCGCCGATGAGCCCCGAAAACACGAGCCGCGGCCCGCGGCCCTTGCCGAGCCCGCCTTTGCCGAGGCTCTTGGGGGGCGCCGCTTGCACGATCTCTTCGACGAGCGTGTTCCAGCCGCTGCAAGCCTCGCAGCGGCCCGCCCATTTGGAATAGGCCGTGCCGCATTGCTGGCAGACGAAACGCGTCTGTGCTTTTGCCACGCTAGCTACCCATTCCAAGACCACCGTCATTGCGACGCCGAGCATGGCGAGGCGGAAGCAATCCACGATTTCTGCGTCGCTGCCTCTGGATTGCTTCGTCGCTACGCGTCTCGCAATGACGATAGGAACTCACAGCGCGCGAACCTCCATCTTGATCGGTCCTTCGGCCCGCCCATGGATGAACTGGTCGACGTAAGGATTGCCGGAATGATCGATCTCGGATCCCTTTCCGTTCCAGATGATCCGCCCCTTATAGATCATGGCGATCCGGTCGGCGATCTTGTGTGCGCTCGCCATGTCATGGGTGATCGAGATCGCCGTCGCGCCCAGATTCTTGACGCATTGGACGATGAGATTGTTGATCACGTCGCCCATGATCGGATCAAGTCCGGTGGTGGGCTCGTCGAAGATGATGATTTCGGGCTCGGCCGCGATCGCGCGGGCCAGGGCGACGCGTTTTTGCATGCCGCCCGAAAGCTCGGCCGGACGCAGCTCGCCGACTTCCGCGCCCAAGCCCACCGCGCCCAGCTTCGCCAGCGCGATTTCCTTGGCCTTGGCGCGCTCGAGACCCCTGCCCTGGATGAGCCCGAAGGCGACGTTCTCCCATACGCTCAACGAATCGAAGAGCGCCGCGCCCTGGAACAGCATGCCAAATTTCTGCAGCAGCCTTTCGCGCCGGCTGCGGGCCAGCTTGGTCACCTCCTGGCCGTCGATCACGATCGAGCCGGCATCGGCGTCGATGAGCCCGAGAATGCATTTGACCAGCACGGATTTTCCGGTGCCGGAGCCGCCGATGACGACGACGCTTTCGCCGACCCCGATATCGAGATCGATGCCGTCGAGCACGATCTTGGAGCCGAAAGATTTCTTCAAGCCGCGCACGGCGATTTTCGGAGCCGCGCTCATCGCTAGAACAGCACGCTGGTCAAGATGTAGTCGAAGAGCAGGATCATCACCGAAGCCGAAACCACCGCATAGGTGGTCGCCGCGCCCACGCCCTGGGCCCCGCCGCGCGAATTATAGCCGTGATAGCAGCCCATCAGCGAAATGATGAAGCCGAAGGCCCCCGCCTTGATCAGGCCGGACAAGACGTCCTTCGAGGTCAGATTGTCGGCCGTGTTGTGCAGATAGGTCGCGGGGTTGAAGCCGAATTTATAGGTCGCGACGATGTAACCGCCGAAGACCCCGATGATGTCGGCGACCAGCACGAGCATGGGCACGGTGACGAGCCCGGCGAAGATCCGCGGCACGACGAGGTACTTGAACGGGTTGGTCGAAAGCGTCGAAAGCGCGTCGATTTGATCGGTCACGCGCATGGTGCCGATCTCGGCGGCGATCGCGGCGCCGATGCGGCCCGCGACCATGAGCGCGGCGATCACGGGCCCCAATTCGCGCGTGACCGAGAGCACCACCACCGTCGCCATGGCGCTTTCCGCGCCGAAACGGCTGAAGCCGGTATGGGTCTGGAGCGCCAGCACCATGCCGGTGAAGATCGCGGTCAGGCCGACCACCGGCAGCGAGTCATAGCCGATATCGACCATCTGCTTGCCCATGAGCCGGACATAGAAGGGGCCCCGGAAGCAATGGCTCAACGCGGTCAAGGTGAAGATCGCGAGACGCCCGCTCGCACCGAGAAAGGCGATGAACACCCGCCCGACCGATGCCAGGAAATCGAGCATCGCTAGCGTGTCCCGCCGCGATAGACGCGAAGGCAGCGCTTGCCCAGCGCGGTCAGAATCTCATAACCGATCGTGTCCGCGGCAAAAGCGGCGTCATCGACGCCGTAGCGCGCGTCGAGCAGATCGGCATGGGCGCCGGGTTGCAACGCGCGCGGATCGATGCCGGTCACGTCGAGGGTCAGGAGATCCATGGAGATGCGTCCGATGACCGGTGCCGGCTCGCCGGCGATGCGGGCCGTGCCGCGATGGCTCGAAGAACGCAACCAACCATCGGCGTAACCGAGAGCGACGATGGCGATTCGCCCTGGCCGGTCCATGCGGTGCGCGGCACCATATCCAACGGTTTCGCCCCTGTCAACGTCGCGCACTTGCAGGATTTTCGCTTTGAGGTGAAGAACTTGGATCATCGGATTGGGCCGCCCCGGAAGCGGATTGACGCCATAGAGGGCGGCGCCCGCGCGCACCATGTCGAAGTGGAAATCGCCGCCCAGAAAGACACCGGAAGAGGATGCGAGGCTTGCCGGCGCCCGCGGCAAGAGGCACAGCGCCGCGCGAAAGCGGTTGAGCTGCTCCATATTCATCGGATGGGCCGGCTCGCCCGCGCAGGCGAGGTGCGAGAGGATCAAGCTCACCTTGAATCCGGCCAGCAAGGAGGGCTCGGCGGCCAGGGCCTCGAGCTCTTTTTGCGGCAGGCCGAGGCGCGTCAATCCGGTGTCGATATGGAGCATCGCGGGGAGGCCGCCGCGGCGCTGGGCATAGGCATGCCATTGCCGCACCTGATCCAGATCATTCAGCACGGGGAGGAGGCGGCCCTTGGCGAAATCGGCGGGCGCGCCCAACGCCAGGCCGTCGAGCACCGCGATCTGCGCGCGCGGCAGGAGCGCCCGGAGCGCCAAACCTTCATTGAGCGTGGCGACGAAGAAACTCTTGCAGCCGGCGCGGGCAAGCCGGGGCGCCACTTCTTCCATGCCAAGGCCGTAGGCGTCGGCCTTGACCACGGCGGCACAGCGCGTGCCCGGCGCCAGTCTCTCGACGAGCTTCTTCCAATTCGCGGCGATGGCATCGAGATCGATCTCGAGGATCGCGCCGGCCCGTTCGATCGCGCGCGCCCGCGAGCGCGTCTGCCGATCAGGGGATGGCATAGGGCGTGTGGGCTTGATCCGAGAAGCTTGAGAACTTGGTGGTCTCGCCGTCGAAGCGCAAGGTGACCTTGCCGATCGGGCCGTGGCGCTGCTTCGAGACCAGGACTTCGGCCGTGGCGTGGACCTGCTCGAGACGCTGTTTCCAGTCGTCATAGCGCATGTTGAAGCGCTCGTCGGTTTCTTCGGGCCGCCGCGCCGGCTCGCCGCGGCTCAGATAATATTCCTCGCGGAACACGAACATCACGACGTCGGCATCCTGCTCGATCGAGCCGGATTCGCGCAGATCGGACAGCATCGGCCGCTTGTCCTCGCGCTGCTCGACCGCGCGCGACAGCTGCGAGAGCGCCAGCACCGGCACGTTCAACTCCTTGGCCAGCGCCTTGAGGCCGCGCGTGATCTCCGAGATTTCCTGGACGCGATTCTCGGACCCTTTGTCGTCGCCGCGGATGAGTTGAAGATAGTCGATGATGATGAGGCCGAGCCCTTGCTGGCGCAGCAGGCGCCGCGCCCGCGTCCTGAGGCCGGCGATGCTGAGCGCGGGCGTATCGTCGACGAAGAATCTCACCTCGGAGAGGCGCTGGCTCGCCTCGACGAAGCGTTGGAAATCCTCGGGACTGACCTCGCCCTTACGGATGTTGTTCGAGGGCACGCCCAATTCTTCGGCCAGGATGCGGGTCGCGAGCTGCTCGGCCGACATTTCCAGCGAGAAGAAGCCGACCACCGCGCCGTCTTCGGCGATGGTGCGCCCGTCGGCGCCCTTGGCGGCCTTGAAATGACGCGCGGCGTGGAAGCCGATATTGGTGGCGAGGGCGGTCTTGCCCATCGAAGGCCGTCCGGCCAGCACGATCAGGTCGGAAGGGTGCAAGCCGCCCAGGAGCTTGTCGAGATCGGTGAAGCCGGTCGCGACGCCGGTCGTCCGCCCGCTGCGCTTGAACGCCGCCTCGGCCTGGACGATCGCATCGCTCAAGGCGCTGATGAAAGGCCGGAAACCGCCCTCGTATTGGCCGGTTTCCGCCAATTCGAAAAGCCGCTTCTCCGCGGTCTCGATCTGCTGGTTGGCCTGGCGGTCGAGATCGTGCTGGTAGGCTTCGTTGACGACATCCTCGCCGATCGAGATGAGTTGGCGGCGGAGGTAGAGGTCGTGGATGGTGCGGCCGTAATCCTCGGCGTTGATGATCGTCACCACCGAAGCGGCGAGCCGCGCCAGATATTGCGCGCCGCCGATCTCTTGCAGCGCACCATCCTGATCGAACAAATTCTTCAGCGTTACCGGATTGGCGAGCTGGCCGCGTTCCATCAGCTTGGCGATCGCCGCGAAGATGCGGCCGTGCACGCCTTCGCCGAAATGCTCGGGTCTCAGAAACTCGGCGACGCGGTGATAGGCGGCGTTGTTGACGAGGATCGCGCCCAGCAAGGCCTGTTCCGCCTCGACATTCGCGGGCGGCGTGCGGTAAGGCGTGTCGCCTTCGCGAAGCGGCGTGACGTTGGAGGCGGTGCTTTCCATGGCCGGCGATGTTAGCAGGTGCCGCGCCGCGCGAAAGCTCTTATCTCGTGCACAGGCTGTGGATCACGGGGGCGAGTCGTCTCAGGCGGCGCGCTCCGCGGCGCGCGGCTGGCGCGCGCGTTCGTAATCGAACATGTAATCGCGCGTCAGCGGCACCGTGTCGACTCGCTTGGCGAGCTGCATCTGAAAATTGATGTGGCCTTGAAGGCGGAACGCGACTTCGGACGCCGCGAGATAGAACTCCCACATGCGGCAAAAGCGTTCGTCGTAAAGCGCGGATACCCGCTCGCGATTCGCGAGGAAGCGCGCGCGCCAGTTCTTCAACGTCTCGGCGTAATGGAGCCGCAGAACCTCGATATCGGTGATCCAAAGTCCGGTGCGCTCGACCACCGGCACGACCTCGGAAATCGCGGGCGAGTAGCCGCCGGGGAAAATATATTTCCGGATCCAGGCATTGGTATAGCCGGGCCCGTCCGCGCGCCCGATCGAATGCAAGAGCGCGATGCCTTCATCGGCCAGAATCTCGCGGATCTTCTCGAAGAAGGCGGGATAGTGGACGACGCCGACATGCTCGAACATGCCGACCGAGACGATGCGATCGAATTGGCCGCTGACCTCGCGGTAGTCGGTGAGCTCGAATTTGACCCGGTCCGAGAGCCCCAACGCCGCGGCGCGCCGCTCCGCCACGCGCAGCTGCTCGACCGACAACGTGATCCCGGTCACGTGCACGTCGCATTGCTGCGCCAGGTACAGCGCCAGCCCGCCCCAGCCCGAACCGATGTCGAGCACGCGCTGGCCCGGAGAGAGGAGAAGCTTGGCCGCGAGATGGCGCTTCTTGAGGGATTGCGCCTCTTCGAGCGTGTCGTCGGGCGAGGTGAAATAGGCGCAGGAATATTGCCGGTCATTGTCGAGGAAGAGGCTGTAGAGCGTATCCGACAAATCGTAATGATGCGCGACATTGGCGCGCGCCTTATAGAGCGGATTGTATTGTTGAAAGATGCGAAACAATCTTCCCACCGTGTCGCCGATGCGCATCATGCGGGGCGGCGGCACGAGGTTCAGGTTGAGCCCGAAGAAATCGAGCAAATCGTAGATGCTGGCGTCCTCGACGGTGAGGCGCCCATCCATGAAGGATTCGCCGAGCTTCAGCCGCGCATTCAGCAGCAACTCGCGCGCGACGGCGCGGTCGTGAAGCCGAATCGTGATGGTTGGGCCCGGCTCGCCCGCAAAGACATGGAGCGTGCCGGCGGCGTCGTAGACCCGCAAGGTCCCGCGACGGACGATATGGCGCAGCATGGCCGAGAGCAGCATCGGGCCAACCCCTTTTTGCACACGTCCTTTGATGCTCTTTGTGACAACTAAACTACACTCGGGGCGGCATGACAAGGGGATGATTCATCTGGGGTTTTTACAGCATTTCGAGTGGGCGCGCGGCCCGGGGCGGCGGAAACGCGGCATCGAGCGCGGCCAGCTCGTCGGCGCTGAGCGCGATATCGAGCGCGGCATGGTTGGCGCGGACATGAGCGGGCTTGGCGGCCTTGGGAATGGCGAGGACCCCGTCGCGGCTTAAGACGAAGGCAAGCGCGATTTGAGCCGGCGTACAGCCGCGCTGGCCCGCCAGTCGCGCCAAGGTCCGGTCGCGCAAAATCCGGCCCTGTTCGAGCGGCGAATAGGCCATGACCGGGATCCGGCGTTCCCGGCACGAGGGCAGCAGATCCCATTCGATGCTGCGGCGCGAAAGGTTGTAGAGCACTTGGTTCGCGGCGGCCGGCGCCGTCAGTTCCGCCATGTCATTCATGCCGAAATTGCTCACGCCCCAATCCCGGATCTTGCCGGCGGATTTGAGCGCGTCGAAGGCCTGCAGCGTCTCGTCGAGCGGGATGCTGCCCCGCCAATGCAAGAGATAGAGGTCGAGCCGGTCGGTGCCGAGCCGCTTGAGGCTTGCCTCGCACGCCCTGACCGTTCCTTGGCGGCTCGCGTTTTCGGGCAGGACCTTGCTGACGAGAAACACCGCGTCGCGCCGGCCCGCGATCGCCTGGCCCACGATCTTCTCGGCGCGGCCATCGCCATACATCTCGGCCGTGTCGATCAATCCCATGCCGAGATCGAGGCCGAGCTTCAGGGCCGCGATTTCCGCGGCCGTGTCCGCGTCCCGCTCGCCCATCATCCAGGTGCCGAGGCCGAGCACGGGAATTTTGTCGCCGTTGGGAAGCTGTAGAAACCGCATGTTGCGCCCTTCCGACGGCGCAAAGCCCTGGGACCGGCCGCCCCGCCTATTCCTTCATATATGCGCTTTATATAGCGGCGCCCGCGGATCGCCCTCGAATTTATATGCGCGTCGCGTCATTTCTTCCGAAGCTCGCTGAGCTGACTTTCGCTTATTAATTCAGATCAACCTGCCATGCTTACCGCATTCTCGATATTCATTTTCCACACCTGTGGGGGTCTCATGCTTGACGCCATTCTGATCGTCGCCGGCGTGAGCTTCTTCTTGCTCGCCGTGCTGTACAGCGTTGCTTGTGATCATCTGTGAGGAGAATTCGATGATCTTCGATTACGTCCTCGGCTCGCTCGTCGCCATCGCGATAATGGTCTACCTCGTTTACGCGCTCGTCAAACCCGAGCGGTTCTGAATGCGCTCTTTCCGGGAGCAATTCCATGACTTTTAACGGCTGGCTTCAGATCGCGCTCTATTGCGCAATCGTGATCGCGATCACCAAGCCATTCGGCGGCTATATGACGCGCGTCTTCAACAGCGAGCGCACCTTCCTTTACCCCGTGCTCCGGCCGCTCGAGCGTGCGATCTATGCGTGCTGCGGCGTGGACGAGGAAAAGGAACAAAACTGGCTGACCTACACGATCGCGGTGTTGTTCTTCAGCGCGGCGGGCTTCGTGACGCTCTATGCCTTGCAGCGCTTCCAGGACATGCTGCCCTTCAATCCGCAAGGGCAGAGCGCGGTCGAGCAAAGCCTTGCCTTCAATACCGCGTTGAGCTTCGTCACCAACACCAATTGGCAGTCTTATGTGCCCGAGACGACGATGAGCTACGTCGTCCAGATGACGGGGCTCACGGTGCACAATTTCCTCTCCGCGGCCACCGGCATTGCGCTCGCGGTCGCGGTCATTCGCGGCTTCGCGCGCCGCGAGGGCAAGGCCATCGGCAATTTCTGGGTCGATGTGACGCGCTGCACGCTCTACATCCTGCTGCCGATTTCGGTCGTCGTCGGCCTGTTCTTCGTATGGCAGGGCGTGCCGCAGACCCTGGGCGCCTATGTCGATGCGACGACGCTTGAAGGCGCGAAGCAAAGCATCGCCTTAGGCCCAGTTGCTTCCCAGGAAGCGATCAAGATGCTTGGGACGAATGGCGGCGGCTTCTTCAACGCCAATTCGTCCCATCCCTTCGAGAATCCCAACGCGCTCACCAACTTCGTCCAGATCGTGCTGATCTTCTCGATCGGCGCGGGTCTCACCAACGTGCTCGGCCGCATGGTCGGGAACGAGAAGCAGGGTTGGGCGCTCTTTGCCGCCATGGGCGTGCTCTTCCTCATGGGGACGACGACGGTCTATTGGGCGGAGGCCAGGGGCAATCCCGCTTTTGCTCAATTCAACGTCGATCAGACGGCCAGCGCGTCACAGCCCGGCGGCAATATGGAGGGCAAGGAGGTCCGCTTCGGCATCGCAAATTCGGCGCTCTTCACCACCGTCACGACCGATGCATCCTGCGGCGCCGTCAATACGATGCATGACAGCCTGACGCCGCTGGGCGGGATGATTCCACTCGTCAATATCCAACTCGGCGAGATCATCTTCGGCGGCGTTGGCTCGGGGCTTTACGGCATGATCGCCTTCGCGATCGTCGCCACGTTCGTGGCCGGCTTGATGGTCGGCCGCACGCCCGAATATCTCGGCAAGAAGCTCGAGGCCAAGGAGGTCAAGATGTCTATCCTTGCGCTCCTCAGCCTCCCGCTCTCGATCTTGGGCTGGACCGCACTTGCCGCGGTCGTTCCGGCCGGTCTTGCGGGCCCGCTCAATCCCGGCCCGCACGGCTTCAGCGAGATTCTTTATGCCTTCACCTCGGCGACCGGCAACAATGGCAGCGCGTTTGCCGGCATCTCCGCCAACACGCTCTTTTATAACACGACCTTGGCGGCCGCGATGCTCGCCGGGCGCTTCATTTTCGTGATCCCCGTTCTGGCAATCGCGGGCTCGCTCGCCTCGAAGAAGCTCTTGGCACCCTCGGCCGGAACCTTCCCGACGACGGGCCCGCTTTTTATCGGGCTGCTGATCGGAGTCATCCTCATCATCGGTGGTCTGACGTATTTACCCGCCCTGGCGCTGGGCCCTGCCGTCGAGCAGGTCGCGATGACCCATGGCACGCTCTTCGCCACATCGCCTTGAACGTTTGATCGAGGATTTCCTCCCATGACGATGACCTCCGCCCCGCTTCATTCGCCTCATACGGGCCTCTACAAGAGGCAGGTGCAGCCGCTTTCGCTGCTCGATGCCTCGCTGCTCATGTCCGCCATCTCGGCGTCTCTCCGCAAGCTCGATCCGCGCAAGCTAGTCAAGAACCCGGTGATGTTCGTGGTCGAGATCGTTTCCGTGCTGACGACGATCTTCTTCCTGCGCGACCTATTTGTCGGCGGTGGAAAAGTCGTCGGGTCGAACGCGCTCTTTTCGGGCCAGATCGCGGCCTGGCTGTGGTTCACGGTGCTTTTCGCGAACTTCGCCGAGGCGGTCGCCGAGGGACGCGGAAAGGCGCAGGCCGACACGTTGCGCCGGATGCGCACCGAGACCAAGGCCAAGCGCCTCGTCAATGATTTGAGCCAAAAATTCGAAGAGATCGCCGCGGCCGCGCTCAAGAAGGGCGACGTCGTCCTGGTCGAGACCGGCGATATCGTTCCCTCGGACGGCGATGTGATCGAAGGCGTGGCGTCGGTCGATGAATCGGCGATCACCGGCGAATCCGCGCCGGTCATCCGCGAGAGCGGCGGCGACCGCTCGGCTGTGACGGGCGGCACGCGCGTGACCTCCGACTGGCTCAAAGTGCGGATCACTGCGGCGCAGGGCTCGACCTTTCTCGACCGGATGATTTCGCTGGTCGAAGGCGCGGTGCGGCAAAAGACCCCCAACGAGATCGCGCTCAATATCCTGCTCGTCGGCATGACGCTCATCTTCGTCTTCGCCACGGCGACGATCCCGAGCTTTGCAGCTTACGCGGGCGGCGCGGTGTCGGTCGTGGTGCTGATCGCCTTGTTCGTGACCTTGATCCCCACCACGATCGGCGCCTTGCTCTCGGCCATCGGCATTGCCGGCATGGACCGGCTCGTGCGCTTCAATGTGCTCGCGATGTCGGGCCGTGCGGTCGAGGCGGCAGGGGATGTCGACACGCTCCTCCTCGACAAGACTGGGACGATCACGCTGGGTAATCGCCAGGCAACGGAATTCATGCCTCTGCCAGGCATCGACGAGAAGGAGCTCGCCGACGCCGCGCAGCTCTCCTCGCTGAGCGACGAGACGCCCGAGGGCCGCTCGATCGTCGTGCTGGCGAAGGAAAAATACGGGCTGCGCGGGCGCGAGATGGCGCCTCTCAACGCGCACTTCATTCCGTTCTCGGCGCAAACCCGGATGTCAGGCGTCGATGTCGAGGGCCGCGCGATCCGCAAGGGAGCGGTCGGCGCCATCCTCGATTATATGCGCCAGCTCCGTGATAGCGGGCGGGCTGCACCGGGCGCCGACCCGGCCGCTCTGGCGGTCGTGCACGTACCCGAAATGGCCCAGCTCGCGCGAATCGTCGAGACGATCGCGAAATCTGGTGGCACGCCGCTCGTCGTCGCCAAGGACAACCGCATTCTTGGCGTCATTCACCTCAAGGACATCGTGAAAGGCGGCATCAAAGAACGCTTTTCGGAGTTACGCCAGATGGGCATCCGCACCGTGATGATTACCGGCGACAATCCATTGACCGCCGCGGCAATCGCAGCCGAATCGGGGGTTGACGATTTTCTCGCTCAGGCGACGCCCGAGGACAAGCTGCGCCTCATTCGCGATGAGCAGGGCAAGGGCAAGCTCGTCGCCATGTGCGGCGATGGCACCAACGACGCGCCCGCGCTCGCGCAAGCCGATGTCGGCGTCGCGATGAACACGGGTACCATGGCGGCACGCGAGGCCGGCAACATGGTCGATCTCGACAGCGACCCGACCAAGCTCATCGAGATCGTCGCCATCGGCAAGCAGCTTTTGATGACCCGCGGCGCGCTCACCACTTTCTCGATCGCCAACGACGTGGCTAAATATTTCGCGATCATTCCAGCGATGTTCGTGGCGTTCTATCCGCAACTCGGCGTACTCAACATCATGGGGCTAAAGACGCCCGAAAGCGCGATCCTCTCGGCGATCATCTTCAACGCGTTGATCATCATCGCGCTGATTCCGCTCAGCCTCAAAGGCGTCACCTACCGCCCAACCGGGGCGGCGAGCGTGCTGCGCCGCAATCTTCTGATCTACGGGCTGGGCGGCCTCATCGTACCCTTCGTCGGGATCAAGCTCATCGATCTCTTGGTCACAACGCTGGGCCTCGCCTAAGGAGGGCCTGTCCATGCTTTCTCACATCCGTCCCGCTGTGATGATGATCATCGTGATGACCATTATCACCGGGTTCGCCTATCCGCTCGCCATAACCGGAATCGCGCAAATCCTCTTCCCGCGTCAAGCGAATGGCAGCCTGATCGTGAAAGACGGTAAGGTGATCGGCTCCGATCTGATCGGTCAAAATTTCAAATCGGACAAATACTTCCATGGCCGTCCTTCGGCGACCACGGAACCCGACCCGAAGGATCCGACCAAGACGGTGCCTGTGCCCTATGCTGCCGACAATTCCGCGGGCTCCAATCTCGGCCCGACCAGCCAGGCGCTAATCGACGGCGTCAAGAGTTTCGCCGGCGATCTCGCGAAGGAGAATCCTAACACGCCGGTTCCGGTCGATCTCGTCACCAATTCGGCGAGCGGCCTCGACCCCGACATCACCCCGGCGGGCGCCGCCTTCCAGGTGGCGCGTGTCGCCAGAGCGCGCAGCCTGCCGGTCAGTCAGATTCAGGCGCTGGTCGCCCGCTACACACAGGACCGCTGGCTTGGTATCGTCGGTGAGCCGCGGGTGAACGTGCTTGAACTCAACTTGGCACTGGACGCACTCGCTGCCCGATAGGAGGGCAATGGCCCGCACCGATACGTCTGGCCGCGATCAGCGTCCATCGCCGGAGGCGCTTCTCCGGGAGGCGGATCGAGAAAGGCATGGACGCCTCAAAATCTTCCTTGGCGCCGCACCCGGCGTCGGCAAGACGTACAAGATGCTCCTCTCCGCCAAGATTGCACGCGGCGAGGGGATCGATGTCGTTGCTGGCATCGTCGAGACCCATGGCCGGCTTGAGACCGAGGCGTTACTTGCCGGGCTCGAAATCCTGCCGCGGCGCCGCGTCGATTATCGAGATCACGTTCTCGAAGAAATGGACCTTGACGCAATCCTGACGCGCAATCCCAAGATCGTGCTTGTCGATGAGCTTGCCCACACCAACGTTCCCGGCAGCCGCCACCCCAAGCGCTATCTCGATGTCGAGGAGCTGCTCTCTGCCGGCATCGATGTCTACACGACGCTCAACATCCAGCACGTCGAGAGCCTCAACGACGTGGTAGCTCAGATCACCCATATCCGAGTCCGCGAGACCGTTCCCGACAGCATTCTCGATCGCGCCGACGACATCGAGGTCGTCGATCTTTCGCCGAATGACCTGATCGAGCGCCTCAACGAAGGCAAAGTTTACGTTCCTGCTGAGGCCGAGCGCGCGTTGCGGAATTACTTTCTGCCGGGCAACCTCACGGCCCTGCGCGAGCTCGCATTACGCCGCACCGCCCAGCGCGTCGACGAGCAGATGCTCACCTACATGCGTGCGCACGCGATCAGGGGCCCTTGGGCCGCCGGCGACCGCGTCGTGGTGTGCGTCAGTGAGGCGCCGTCCGCCCTCGGCCTCGTGCGTTATGCGCGCCGCGTCGCCGACCGGCTCCATGCGCCCTGGACGGCAGTCTATATCGAAACGTCGCGCTATCACCGTCTGAACGAGGCCGAGCGCGACCGCATCGCCGACGCGCTGCGCTTGGCCGAGCGCCTCGGCGGTCAGAGCGCCACGATTCCGGGCCGCGGCGTTGCCGAAGACCTTGTCGCGTATGCCGAGTCAAATAACATCACCCTGATCGTGATCGGCAAGTCCGAGCGCTCGCGCTGGTTCGAAATGATGCACGGCTCGGTCGTCCACGATCTCGTCCGGCGCGCCGGCCATATCAGCGTTCACGTCGTTGCGGGCGAAGATGCTGAACCGGCGCCCCCGAAATCCGTAGCCGCCGCGATCCCGAAACGCTCCTTCGACATCACGCCCTACCTCATCACCACGGTAATCGTTGTGCTCGCCCTCGGCTGCGGGCTGGTACTGCAGCAATTCCTCAACGTCCTCAACATGGCGCTCGTCTTCCTCACCGCGGTGCTGGTCGTCGCGGCGAATTACGGGCTACTGCCGTCGCTCTACGCCTCGCTGCTCAGCGTCCTCGCCTATAATTTCTTTTTCCTGCCGCCGCTCTACACCTTCACGATCGCCGATCCCGAGAATGTCCTGGCGCTCGCCGCCTTCCTCGTTGTCGCGGTAATCGCCAGCAACCTTGCAGCCGGTGCGCGCGCCCAGGCCGATGCGGCACGATCGCGGGCGCGAACGACCGAGGAACTCCTCGGCTTTAGCCGCAAGCTCGCGGCCGGCGCCACACTCGACGATCTGCTCTGGTCGACCGCCTACCAGATCGCAGCGCTCTTCAAGCTTCACGTCGTGATCCTGATGCCGGAAGGACCCGATCTCGCGGTGAAGGTAGGCTATCCGCCGGAGGATCAGCTCGACGATGCCGACATCGCGGCGGCGAAATGGAGCTGGGCACATAATCATCCGGCCGGCCGTGGCTCCGATACGTTGCCGGGCGCCAAGCGCCTGTTCCTGCCGTTGCTGATTGGACAGAAGGCGGCGGGAGTCATCGGGCTCGATCGCGACGAGCCGGGCGTGATGCTTTCGCCCGACACAAGGCGCGTGCTCGACGCCGTAATGGACCTCGCGGCGCTGGCGATCGAGCGCATACACCTCCAGGGTGATCTCGCCGCGGCGCGGCTTCAGTCCGAGAGCGAGCGCCTGCGCTCGGCCCTTCTTACCTCTATCTCGCACGATCTCGGCACCCCGCTTGCCTCAATCATCGGCTCGGCCTCGACCCTCAAGACCCAGGGTGAGCGCTACGATCCTGTGCAGCGCGCCGAGTTGGTCTCGACCATTCTGGAAGAGTCCGAGCGTCTCAATCGCTTCGTCGGCAATCTCCTCGACATGACGCGGCTCGAGGCTGGCGCCATCACGCCAAAATCCGATCCGATCGATCTGGCCGAAATCGTCGATACCGCGCTCGAGCGCGCGGGCAAGGTGCTGGCCGATCACCGCGTGAAGGTCGATCTTGCGCCCGACCTGCCGATGCTGCGCCTCGACCATGTTCTGTTTGAACAGGTTCTGTTCAATCTTCTCGACAATGCCGCGAAATACGCACCTAAATCTTCCACGGTCGAGATTCGCGCGCGTCTTCGCGGCGGGGTGGTCGCGATCGACGTCCTCGACGAAGGCGAGGGGATACCGCCCGATCAGCTCGAGCGCATCTTCGACAAGTTCTACCGCGTCCAAGACGGAGACCGCAGGCGGCCGGGTACCGGGCTGGGTCTTCCCATCTGCCGCGGGTTCGTTGCGGCGATGCGCGGTACGATCCGTGCGCGCAATCGAACCGACCGGCGCGGCGCCGACTTCGTCATCGAATTTCCGTTGCCGGTCGGGCGCATCGAGGCAGCATGACGGGGCTACCCGCACGCGTTTTAGTGATCGACGACGAACCGGCGATCCGGCGTCTGCTGAAGACGAGCCTGAGCGCCGAGGGTTACGACGTAGTCGAGGCCGCGACCGGCGAGGAGGGCTGGGCCGTATTCGGCCGGACGAAGCCGGATCTGGTGCTGCTCGATCTCGGCCTTCCCGACATCGACGGCAAGGAAGTGATCCGGCGTATCCGGGGAGCGGGGCTGACGCCGATCATCGTGCTTTCGATCCGCAGCGACGAGCGCGGCAAGGTCGAGGCCCTCGATATCGGCGCCGACGACTACGTCACCAAGCCTGTGGGCATGGACGAGCTTAATGCGCGGCTGCGCGCCGCCTTGCGCCACCGCCTGCAGCAGCAGGGCCGGGAACCGGTTTTCACCAGCGGCGATCTCGCGGTCGATCTGGTCGGCCGACATGTTGCCGTGAAGGGCGCCGAGGTGAAGCTCTCACCGAAGGAATATGACCTGCTGCGCGTGCTCGTCATGCATGCGGGCAAAGTCCTCACCCATCAGCACATCATGCGCGAAGTATGGGGCGGCGCCACTGACGTGCAGTACTTACGCATCTACATCCGCCAGTTGCGGCAGAAGATCGAAGCCGATCCCGAGCGGCCGCAGCTGATCCAGACCGAAGCCGGGGTCGGGTACCGGTTGCGGTTCAACGAATAGGCCAGTCCGTCTCGCGGGCGGATCGCCCGCCCGCGGCGCGAACGTCTCCGGAATTGCGCGATCACCAACGCCGGCGAGCGTTATTCCTCGGCTTCGTCTTCCTCGGAGGCTTCCGCGGCCGCCGCGGCTTCGCGCGCCACCGCTTCCTGCGCCAGCTTCATCGGATCGACGCCCTTCGCCTGCATCTCGGCTTCCTCGGCCGATTGCGCGACGTTGACCGTCACTTGCACCGAAACCTCGGGATGGAGCACGAGGCGCTGCTTGTAGAGGCCGAGCGTCTTGATCGCCTTGTCGAGCACGATCTGGCCGCGGGTGACGGTGAAGCCCGCGCCCGTGACCGCGTCCGAAATGTCGCGCGCGCTGACCGAGCCATAGAGCTGACCGCTTTCGCCCGCCTGGCGAATGACGACCACCGTGAGCCCTTCGAGCTTCTGCGCGACCTGCTCCGCGTCTTTCTTGCGCGTGAGGTTGGCTGCTTCCAGCTGTGCGCGCTGCTTTTCGAAATAAGTGAGATTGCCCTTGGTCGCGCGCAACGCCTTTTTCTGCGGCAGCAGATAATTGCGCGCATAGCCCGGGCGCACCTTCACCACCTGGCCCATCTGGCCGAGATTTTCCACCCGTTCGAGCAGGATGACGTCCACCATATCCGCCTCGCTCTATCGCAACGCGTAGGGCAGGAGCCCGAGAAAGCGCGCGCGCTTGATCGCCTGGGCCAGTTCGCGCTGCTTCTTGGTCGAAACCGCCGTGATCCGGCTCGGCACGATCTTGCCGCGCTCGGACACGAAACGCTGCAGCAGCTTCACGTCCTTGTAGTCGATCTTCGGCGCATTCGGCCCGGAGAACGGACAGGATTTGCGCCGCCGGAAGAAAGGCCGCCGGGTTGCCGGCCGGCCCCCGCCGCGTTCGCCGCGATCGTCGCCGTCGCTCATGCCTCGGCTCCTTCCTCACGCGGATCGCGGTCGCCATAGCCGCGGCGCGGTCCGCGATCGCGATCCCGGTCGTCGCGGTTCCGGTTCTGCAGAATCGCCGAGGGACCAGCCTCGAGTTCTTCGACCCGCACCGTCAAATAGCGGAGCACGTCCTCGTTGATGCGCATGTTGCGCTCAAGCTCGCTGACCGCCGCGGGCGGCGCGTCGAGATTGAACAGCATGTAATGGCCCTTGCGGTTCTTCTTGACCCGGTAGGCGAGGTTCCGCAGGCCCCAATATTCGCGCTTTTCGACCTTGCCGCCTTGTTCGGCGACGAGATTGGCGAAAATGTCGGCCAGGGCTTCCACCTGAGCGGCGGATATGTCCTGACGCGCGATGAACACGTTCTCGTACAACGGCATTCGATCTCCTTATGGATGTTTCATGATCCGGCGCTGGTCGGTCTGCTTCGCTTGAGGCGCGCCGACGGTCAGCGATCCGGACCTAGCCGGCCCAGCCGGCAAGGAGGCGGCGGACTATACAGCACGGCATCCGCAGCGCAAGTGCCGCCGGCCCGGCTGGACAGGACCCGGCAAGGGGTGTTATCGCAAGGGCGTGGGCAAGGAGCCAAAGATGGGTCGATTCGCGTCTATTGCTGTCTTCGCGCTGATTTTGGCGGGGTGCGTGCCGATCGCCCACGAGCCGAACCGCGAGGAATTCGGGGTCTCGACGGCGCGGCCGGAAAACGGCACCGCGCCGCCCGCCGCGACCGAGACCGCGAAGCTCGATCGCAAGGGCAACCAGCTCTGCGTCCATGCCTACACGCAAACCCGGCTCGATACCGAGCCCGCGGAATCCGGCCAGCAGATCATCGATCTGAAATTGCGCTGCGACCCATACGATCGGCTCGATTTCGATTACGTCCATATGGGCTGGTCCAACCTGCTTTAAGGACTTGTCCGGCCAAGGGGGGACGAGATGACGCGCGCCTTGGTGTTTCCTGGGCAAGGCTCTCAGAGTGTCGGCATGGGTCGCGAACTCGCCGCCGCCTTCGTCACGGCGCGCGACGTTTTCGCCGAGACCGACGAAGCCCTGAAACAGAATCTGTCGCGGCTCATCTTCGAGGGGCCGGAGAGCGACCTCGTTCTCACGGAAAACGCGCAACCGGCGCTGATGACGGTGAGCCTCGCCGTGGCTCGGGTTCTGGAGAAAGACGGCGGCCTCGATCTGAAGCGGCACGTCGCCTTCGTCGCCGGCCATTCCTTGGGCGAATATTCGGCGCTGGCCGCCGCGCATGCGCTCACCCTTGCCGATGCGGCGCGGCTCTTGAAGCGCCGCGGTCTTGCGATGCAGCGTGCCGTGCCGGTCGGCGTTGGCGCGATGGCGGCGCTCCTCGGCATGGAAATCGACGCCGTGCGCGAGGTTGCCAAGGAGGCCGCGCAGGGCGAGGTTTGCGATACGGCGAACGACAACGGACCGGGCCAGGTCGTCGTCAGCGGGCACAAGGCGGCGGTGGAGCGCGCGATTGCCATCGCCGCCGAGCGCGGCGCGCGGCGCTCGATCTTGCTGCCGGTGAGCGCGCCTTTCCACTGCGCGTTGATGAAGCCGGCGGCGGAGGAAATGGCCGAAGCCCTGGCGGAAGTGAGGCTGGTCGAACCGCTGGTGCCGCTCGTCGCCAATGTGAGCGCGGTCGCGGTTCGCGAAGCCGATGAGATCAGGCGGCTCCTGGTCGAGCAGGTCACGGGCCTGGTGCGTTGGCGCGAATGCGTTTTGACGATGAAGGCCGCGGGCGTCGACGCGCTGATCGAATTGGGCGCGGGCCGGGTTCTCAGCGGCCTCGCCAGACGCATCGATCGCGATTTGGCCGCGACTTCGATCGGCGCGCCGGCCGAGGTCGAGGCATACCTCAAGACGATTTGAGCGCCGAACGGGATTGATGGGATCAGCGATGTTCGATTTGAGCGGCAAGGCCGCGCTTGTCACCGGCGCGTCGGGCGGTATCGGCGGCGCGATCGCGCGCGTGCTGCATGGGGCCGGCGCCAAAGTGATGCTGCACGGCACGCGCCGCCCGGCGCTCGAAGAGCTTGCGGCATCCTTGTCCGAGCGGGCTTTCATCGCGACGGCCGATCTCGCCGACGCGCCAGCGGCCGACGCGCTCATCAAGACGGCCGAAGAGGCGATGGGCCAACTCGATATTCTCGTCAACAACGCCGGTCTCGCGCGCGACATGCTGGCCATGCGCATGAAGGACGAGGACTGGCAGAAGGTCATCGATGTCGACCTCACTGCCGGATTCCGCCTGGCGCGGGCGAGCTTGCGCGGCATGGTGCGCCGACGCTGGGGCCGCATTATCGCGATCACTTCGATCGTCGGGACCACCGGCAATCCGGGCCAAGCGAATTACGCGGCCGCCAAAGCGGGCATGGTCGGCATGTCGAAGGCGCTGGCGGCCGAAGTCGCGCAGCGCGGCATCACGGTCAACTGCGTCGCTCCGGGCTTCATCGCGACGGCGATGACCGATGCCTTAACCCAAGAGCAGAAAGAGCGAATCGCGGGCGCCATTCCGATGGGTCGCGTCGGCACGCCCGACGAAGTGGCGGCCGGCGTCCTCTTTCTCGCCAGCGACGAGGCGCGTTATGTCACCGGCCAAACCTTGCACATCAATGGCGGCATGGCCATGATCTAACCGTCACATGGGGGCGGTCGGCCATCTGGTAATGGCCGACGATCTATGTTAGTAACCGTCGCTTTCAGCCGGCTCCTTTGCGCAAGCGAGGCGGAAGCCGTTGATAGAAAACCGATTTAGCGCGTCAATTTTGTCGAGGAACGTGTGATGAGCGATGTCGCCGAGCGGGTAAAGAAAATCGTGGTCGAGCACCTGGGCGTCGACGAGTTCAAGGTCACGGAGAACGCCAGTTTCATCGACGATCTGGGCGCCGATAGCCTCGACACGGTCGAATTGGTCATGGCGTTCGAAGAGGAATTCGGTTGCGAGATCCCGGACGATGCTGCGGAAAAGATCGTGACCGTCAAAGACGCCGTCCAATTCATCGAAGCGCATCCGGCCTGAGTTTCATCTCGGCATGAGACGGGTCGTTGTTACCGGTCTCGGCTTGGTCACGCCTTTGGGCGTGGGCGCCGAGCACGTCTGGAAGCGGCTGATCGCGGCCGAATCGGGAATCCGCGCGATTCAGAGTTTCGACGTCTCGGATCTGCCGGCCAAGATCGCAGGCCAGGTGCCGCGCGGCGAAACCGCTGCGGGCGATTTCAACGTCGATGATTGGGTCCCGACCAAGGACCAGCGCAAGATGGATGAATTCATCGTCTTCGCGATGGCGGCGGCCGATCAGGCGGTGAAGGATTCCGGCTGGAAGCCCGAAGACGACGAGGCGCGTGAACGCACGGGCGTCATGATCGGTTCCGGCATCGGCGGACTGCCCGGCATCACCGAAGGCGCGCTCACCTTGCATGAGAAGGGACCGCGGCGGCTCTCGCCCTTCTTCATTCCCTCGAACCTCATCAACCTGGCCTCGGGCCATGTTTCGATCCGCTACGGCTTCAAGGGTCCGAATCATGCGGTGGTGACCGCGTGCTCGACCGGCGCTCACGCGATCGGCGATGCGGCGCGCATCATCATGTGGGAAGACGCCGACGTCATGGTTGCGGGCGGCACCGAGGCGGCGGTATGCCGCATCGGGATCGCGGGCTTTGCCGCCGCGCGCGCCTTGTCGACCGGCTTCAACGACGAGCCGCAGCGCGCCTCGCGCCCGTGGGATAAGGCGCGCGACGGCTTCGTGATGGGCGAAGGCGCGGGCATCGTCGTGCTCGAGGAACTCGAACATGCGAAAAAGCGCGGCGCCAGGATCTACGCCGAGGTGATCGGCTACGGCATGTCCGGGGACGCCTATCACATCACCGCGCCCGCCGAAAACGGCGACGGCGCGTTTCGCGCCATGCGCAATGCGCTGAAACGCGCGGGCATCGCCAAGGAACAGATCGATTATATCAACGCGCATGGCACGTCGACGCCTCTGGGCGACGAAATCGAGCTCGGCGCGGTGAAGCGCCTTTTCGGCGATCACGCCCGTGCGCTCGCGATGTCCTCGACCAAGTCCTCGATCGGGCATCTTCTCGGCGCCGCCGGCAGCACCGAGGCGATCTTCTCGATTCTCGCGATGCGCGACAACATCGTTCCGCCGACCCTCAATCTCGAAAATCCAAGCGAGAACTGCGATATCGATCTCGTGCCGTTGCGGGCAAAAGAGCGCAAGGTGCGATACGCGCTCTCCAATTCCTTCGGCTTCGGCGGCACCAACGCCTCGCTGATCTTCGGGCCGGCGCCCTGACATGCCGAAATTGAGCCGCAAAGCGGGTTGGCTCGGCGCCATCCTGCTGGTTGCGGCCATCGCCGTCTATGCGGGCTGGCGCGATTACACCAAACCCGGTCCGCTTGCCGCCGCGAAGACCGTCGTCATCGCCAAAGGCGCGAGCCTGCGCGAAGTGACGCAGACGCTTGCTGCGGCGGGCGTCATCGAGCACCCCTATGTCTTCGCGCTTGCGACCTATCTCACGGGCCGCGGCCACGGCATGCAGGCGGGCGAATACGAATTCCCGGCGGCGATCAGCGCGCGTGCCGCGGCCGGCCTCGTCGCCAGCGGCAAGGTGCTGCGTCATCGCCTCACCATCCCCGAGGGGCTCACCAGTGCCGAAGTGGTGGCGCTGGTCGATGCCGCGCCGGCGCTCACGGGCGCGATCGATGCCGAGCCGCCCGAGGGCACGTTGCTTCCCGATACCTATTTCTACGTACTCGGCAATACGCGCCAGGAGCTTCTCAATCGCATGCGCCACGCCATGGACCGTGCCTTGGCCGAAGCCTGGGCTTCGCGCGCGCCGGGTCTTCCCTTGGAGAGCCCCGCCCAGGCCCTGACCCTGGCCTCGATCGTCGAGAAGGAGACCGCGAAGCAAGCCGAGCGCGCGCGTATCGCAGGCGTCTATGTCGAGCGCCTGAAGCTCGGCATGAAGCTCCAAGCCGATCCGACGGTGATTTATGTGCTGACCAAGGGCGGCGCGGTGCCCTTGGGGCATCCGCTCAATCACGACGACCTGGCCGCGGCCTCGCCCTACAACACCTATCTCGAAAAAGGTCTACCGCCGACGCCGATCGCCGATCCGGGCCTCGCCGCGCTGCATGCCGCGGTTCATCCCGACGAACGGGGTGAGCTCTATTTCGTGGCCGATGGCAGCGGCGGCCACGTCTTTGCCAAGAGCCTCGACGAGCACAACCGCAACGTCGCGAAGCTACGCAGCGAGCAGGGCGGCGGCTAGGATCGCCGGCTGGCGCGCCCTCGTTCCGCGTCGCATGTCGGTTCGCGACGCTATGCGACCGCGGGAAGCGGCGTTATAAAGCGCCCATGACGATCTCGAGCATGACGGGCTTTGCCCGCGTCGAAGGCCATGACGGGCCTCTCAACTGGGTGTGGGAGGTCAAGAGCGTCAACGCCAAATCGCTCGACCTGCGCTTCCGCTTTCCGGGCGGATTCGAAGCGCTCGAAGTGCCGCTGCGCGCAAGCGCCAATCAGAAGCTGCGCCGCGGTTCGGTCACCGCCAATCTCTCGGTGACCAAAGTTCCCGGAGCGGCCGGATTGCGGATCAACCGGGAAGCGCTGGACGCGATCATGGGATTGGCGCGCGCGCTCACGGAAGAATATAGGGATATCGCGCCGCCGCGCATCGACGGCCTCCTGGCGCTGAAGGGCGTCATCGAGAGCGCCGAGGAGATCCCGGACGAGGCTGTTCGCGAAAAACAGCTCGGCTTGCTCGCCGCGAGTTTCGAGCGCGCGCTTGCCAGCCTCGTGACGATGCGCATCGAGGAAGGCGCGAGGCTGAAGCGGGCGCTTGCCGCGCGCCTGACGGAAATCGCGGGCTTCGTCGACCAGGCCGAGACTTCGGCCTCGGCGCAGCCCGCGGCGATCAAAGCGCGACTTAAAATTCTGGTGACGGCGCTGGTCGAGTCGGTGCCGGCGCTGCCGGAAGAGCGGCTCGCGCACGAGGCGGCCCTCGTCATCGCCAAAGCCGATATTCGCGAGGAGCTCGACCGGCTGAAAGCGCATCTTGGCGCGGCGCAAGCTCTGATCGCCGAAGGCGAGGCGATCGGACGGCGCTTCGACTTCCTGTGCCAGGAATTCAATCGCGAGGCCAACACGCTTTGCTCGAAATCAGCCGATCTCGAACTCACCCGCATCGGGCTGGCGCTCAAAGCGGCGATCGAGCAGCTGCGCGAGCAGGTCCAGAACATCGAATAGCGCCGCGATGGCCGGACCCTCGATCAAGCGCCGCGGCATCCTTCTCGTCTTGTCCTCGCCCTCGGGCGCGGGCAAGACGACGATCACCCGGGCGCTCGTTGCCAAGGACCGCAAGCTCAACATGTCGATTTCGGTCACGACCCGTCCGCGCCGTCCGCGCGAGGTCGATGCAAAGCACTATCACTTCGTCAGCCGCGCGGCCTTCGATGACATGGTTGCCAAGGGCGAGTTGCTCGAACACGCGGTGGTCTTCGGGAATTGCTACGGCACGCCGCGCGGACCGGTGATGCGCGCGCTCGAAGCCGGCACCGACATCATCAGCGACGTGGATTGGCAAGGCACGCAGCAGCTCGCCGCCAATGTGCGCGACGACCTCGTCTCCGTCTTCATCCTTCCGCCCAGCATGGCGGCCTTAAAACGCCGCCTTCAGACGCGCGCCCAGGATAGCCGCGAGGTCGTGACGGCGCGCATGGCGAAATCCGCCGATGAAATGAGTCATTGGGCGGAATACGACTATGTCGTGGTCAATCGCGATCTCAAGGAGAGCGTGCGCGAAGTGCGCGCGATCCTCGACGCCGAGCGGAAGCGGCGCGAGCGCCAGATCGGGCTGGCCGATTTCGTCAATCGCCTGCGCGGCGAGCCATAGCGCGCGCGAGCGCGCAGAATTCCTCGACCGACAGCTCTTCGGCGCGGGCCGTCGGCTCGACGCCGGCGGCCGCGAGCAACTCGGCCGTCTCTCCGCCCAAGGCGCGCAGACTCTGGCGCAGCATCTTGCGGCGCTGGCCGAAAGCGGCGGCCGTGACGCGCTCCAGCATCTCCTGGCGGCAGGGCGCGAGCGGCTCCGCGCGCGGCGTCAGCCGGACCACGGTCGAGGTGATCTTGGGCGCGGGTACGAAGGCGCTGCCCGGCACGTCGAAGACCAATTCGACCCGGCACAGCCACTGGGTCAGCACCGAAAGCCGACCGTATTCCTTGCTGCGCGGCGCCGCGGCAAGCCGTTGCGCGACTTCCTTCTGGAACATCAGGGTCAGGCTTTGATAGGCGCCGATGTCGCCGAGCCATCCGATGAGCAGCGGGGTCGCGATATTGTAAGGCAGATTGGCGACGATCTTGCGCGGCGCGGGCGCGAGCCGCGACGGAATGGTTTCGAGCGCGTCGGCCTCGATCACGGTGAGACGCCCGGGAAAAGCGGCCGCGAGCTCGGCAAGCGCCTCGAGGCAGCGCGCATCGCGCTCGATCGCGGTGACGTGGCGCGCGCCTTCGAGCAGCAGCGCGCGCGTCAGGCCGCCGGGGCCGGGGCCGATCTCGATCACCGATGCATGATCGAGCGGCGCGGCGGCGCGCGCGATGCGGCGGGCGAGATTGAGATCGAGCAGGAAATTCTGTCCGAGCGATTGGCGCGCGCTGAGCCCGAAGCGCCGAATGACCTCTCGCAGGGGCGGAAGTTCAGGCGCTGGCTGGTTCGCCGACACGTCGTTTGGCCAACGCGCCCGCGAGCTCGATTGCGGCGACGAGGCTCGCCGGATTGGCGATCCCCTTGCCGGCGATGTCGCAGGCCGTGCCGTGATCGGGCGAGGTGCGGATGAAGGGCAGGCCCAGGGTCACATTGACGCCGCGATCGAAGTCGATGGTCTTCAGCGGAATGAGCGCCTGATCGTGATACATGCAGAGCGCGGCGTCGTAGCGCGCCCGGGCGGCGGCATGAAAGAGCGTATCGGCCGGCGCCGGGCCGCTGGCGTCGATCCCCATCGCCCGGAGTGCGGCCGCGGCCGGCGCGATGATCTCGATCTCCTCTCGCCCCAGCGTGCCGTTCTCGCCGGCATGCGGGTTGAGGCCCGCGACGGCAAGGCGCGGCCGCGCGATGCCGAAATCGCGCTGAAGCGCGTCGGCCGTGATTCGTCCCGCGGTCACGATCGTCTCGGTCCGCAGCAGCGCGATCAATTCGGCGAGCGGATGATGGACGATGACGGGCACGACGCGCAGCTCGCGGCAGAGCAGCATCATCACCGGCGTCACACCGCCGGCCAGCTCCGCGAGATATTCCGTATGGCCGGGATGGGAAAACCCGGCGGCATAAAGCGTCTCCTTTTGGATCGGATTGGTGACGAGCGCGGCGGCACGGCCACGCTGTACCAGATCGACCGCCTTGGCGATGGCGCCGATGACGGCGGATGCGTTGGCGCTGTCGGGCTTGCCCGGGACGACGGGCCGGGGCAGCGCGATCGGCAACACGGGCAAGGCGCGCGCGAAAACCGCGGCGGCCTCCTCGGGCGCGGCAATGACCGCGATCGAAACCTGCCATCCAAGCGCCCGAGCAAGGTGGGCCAGCCGGTCGGGATCATCGAAAACGAAGAAAGGCGGCAAACCGGCCTCGGCGCGAGCCGACCATGTCTTCAGCGTGATCTCGCCGCCAATGCCGGCAGGCTCGCCCATCGTGAGCGCGAGCGGCGCGTTCACCCGCGGATATCCACATAGGCATTGCGCCGCAGGTCGCGCAGATAGCGCCGCGCCATCTGATCCATGCGCTGATGCAGGATCTGGTCATAGATCTGGTCCGTGCTGGGAATCGGCGATGCCGGATCGACCCGCTGACAGACCATGATCACGCCGATCCCGCCGCGCGCCGGCAAGGGCTTGCTCGGCTCGCCGACCTTGAGCGCCAGGACGGTGGCCCGCAATTCGGCGGGAAGATCGCCGGCGCGCATGCTCGGCGTCTGGGTCGAAAGCTGCGGCGCTTCCTCGCGCGCGATCTTGGCCATTTCGCCGCAACTCTTGGCCGTATCCGCGACGTGCTGCGCCTGCGCGGCGACGCGTTGTTGCTCTTGGGGCGTCGGCTTGGGCGCGAGCGGAAACACGACTTCGACGACACCGAGCTGCGTGTCGTCCACGGAATTCTGGCCCGGCGTCCGGCGGTCGATCACGAGCAGAATGTAATAGCCCGCCGGTGTCCGGATCGGATAGGAGATCTGGCCCGGGTTCATCTTGGCGATCGCTTCGTCGAGGGGCGGGCCGAATTGCGTTGGCGTGACCCAGCCGATATCGCCGCCGGTCGCCGCCGTGGGCGACTGCGAAAATTGCTGCGCGAGCGCGGCGAAATTGGCGCCGGCGCGAATCTGGCCGATCAAACGGTCGGCCAGCGCCTTGATTTCAACGTCCTGCGTCGGATTGTCGACCGCGAGGAAGATCTCCGCGACGTGGCTCTGGGGCTTGCCGATGTCGGCTTTGATACGGGCGATCTCGTCATTGACCTCCGCGTCCGAAACGCTGACATCCGACGCGTAGCGGGCTTGGACCACTTTATTCCAGGTCAGCGAGGCCGTGATCTGATCGACGAGCGAGCGGCGGGAGATGTTCAATCTCTTGAGGTAATCGTCGAGACCGCCCTTCGGCATATTGTTGCGCGATTCGATGTTGGCGAGCGCCTTGTCGATCTCGCTCTTGTCGACGGAGATTTTGAACCGCGCAGCCTCCTGCATTTCGACCTTCTCGTCGATCAGGGTCTGGAGCACGCGCGCGGCCAATTGCTGACGATTTTGCGGCGTGTCCGGGATCCCGGAAGTGCGCATGATCAGGTTCATGCGCGCGTCGATGTCGCCGGCGGTGACGATATCGTTGTTCACCACGGCGACGATGCGTGTTACCTGCGCCTGTGCCGAAACGGCAAGAGCGAGGACGAAACCGAGGCCTAACAATAATTTCATGAGCAGATCACGCCGCCGCTTCCACCGGATTGCGCCGTCTATATACGCGGAAACCGGGTAAAACGCCAAAGGGGTTTCCATGCTCGCCCGCGGCCAAGCGGTGTTCAGGACCCAAAGGGTTGCACCGACACGTCGCCGAGATTCTTGAACACGAAGGTCAGCACGAAGGAGGTGCCGGAGCGAAGGTCGCCGAAGGCGATACCGCTGCGGCGAATCGTGCCGGTGATCGCGAAGCAATCGTCGCGATAGGTCAGTTGCAGGGCCGAATTGAGGCTTGAGGCGCCGTTGTTCAAGTTCTGGGTGTGCGTGACCTGCGCGGACCAGTTGGGCGTGAGTTGCGTGGAGATCGTCGTGCTGATCTGTCTCGCCGGCAGGACCGAAGGCACGCCGGGTATGCTCGATGTCGCGATGTAACTCATGCTGGCCCTGAGGTTCGCAGGGCCGCCGCTTATGCCTACCTCCTGACGGCGCATCGCAAAACCCTGACTGTCGAGGCGCGCGCGGTAGAACATGTCGAAATAGCCGCCCGGCGAGATCAGGAGCCGGCCGACGATATCCGAACGCCGATGGTCGAGGCCCGCACCGAGCGGAAATTGAGATCCCGTCTGAAACCGATAGCTCTCGCCGATCAGGAATTGGCTGCTGCCGGCCGAAGGGCTGTAGATGCCGGCGTGAAGCCCGTAATCGACGCGCTGTCCTCCGTCGACGCGGTCCAGGCCCGGAAACCGGTTGGCCTGAAACAAGTCGCTGTCGTCGAACTCGAAACTCTGCGCGTCCTCGTTCGGGATTCCGGCCGGATTGCCGCCGATCGGCGCGGCGAACACGGCCGCGATCGGCTCGATCAGAGCGGTGATGGTTTCACCCGGCCTGATCCACGGGTAGCGCCAGTCGAGTCCGACCTGTGGAAAGACGCGGCCTTCGACCTTATTGGCGTTCTGCGCGAAGCCGGCCTGCGGCGTCACGTCGCTATCGTAACCGTCGCCGCGAAGGCTTGCCGTGAAACGATAGCGGTCGCCGATCGGACCGTTGAAGGGAAGACGCCAATTCGCGCCCGCCGAGAGGCGCCGCATCGCGAGGCCGGTGTGGACGCTCATGAGATTGAGGGCATTGCCCGTCACTTGCCAGCGGCCGCCCCAGGCGTCGGTCGGTGTCGTCAGGGTGTAGCTGGCGACCGGAAGGACGATGGGCTCGTTCGCGATTCCGTAGGTCGGATTGAGGTTCTGGTACGCGTAGGCGCTGACGTTGCCATAGCTCGCCGTGCCGAAACTCTCGGCATAGACGTGATCCGACAGATAATTGGTCGTGTAGGGGAAATGATAGCGCTGCAAATAGGTCTGGTCGGTCGTCGCCAGCGTGTTGAGCCCGACGCGCCAGCGGTCGTTGATGTCCCACTGCCCGTCGGTGAAGATATGGCCGCGGACGTCGTTCTTGTTGGCTGCGGTGTCGGAAATTCGCGGATCGGTCGCGGTGCTGCCGAGCGTGATGCTGGTATCCGTTGCGAGATAGCCGTTGCCGAAACGTTGGCGGTATTGGCCGTCGAGCACCGTGCCGCCGCGCGTCGTGAAAATCGGCCGAAAGGTGAGATCCTTATCCGGACCCAGGACTTGAAAATAGGGAATGCCGATCCGGAACCCGTTCGATGAGTCGTTGCCGATCACGAGCGGAAGAAAGCCGCTGGCGCGTTTCACCGAGGGGTCCGGATGGGACATATAGGGGGTGTAGAAGACCGGGATTCCGTCGATCTCCATCACGGCGTCGCGATACTCGACGATCTGCAATTCCTTGTCGTCGATGACTTCTTCGGCCTTGATCTGCCAGACGGGCGGACGCGTCGGGTCCCGCGCGCATAATTCGCACGGCGAATAGACGCCGCGGCGTACCTCGGTTCGCGTTCCGCCGATCCGGCGCGCCGTGTTGCCAGCCATCCGTGACCGGTCGGAGAGCAGCAGCCGGATATCCTTGATGAAGCCGTCGCGGAAATTGTCGCGCAGTTCCATGAAATCGGCAAAAGCGACGTCGCCGCTCGACTGCATCAGGCTGACATGGCCGGTCGCAGTGACGGTATCGGTGCGCTGATTGTAGGTCACGTTGTCGGCGAGCAGGATCTGGTCGTTCTGGCTCAGCTCGACATGGCCCTTGGCGACGGTCAGGCCGAGGGTCTGGTCATATTGGAGCTCGTCGGCGGTGACGAGCACCGGCGCGTTCTTGCCGGTCCCGGCGTTGACTTGCTCCGCTGCCGGGCTTTGAGGCGGCGCGAGGGAAGCAGCCAGTCCGGCGACCAGCAGCATGATCGTGGTGCGTCGCATCCGCTTCAGCCGTCCTCGAGATGCAGCAAAAGGCTCGTGCCGAGCAGGCACGTGACCCCGGTCGGCGTCCATGCGGCGAGCGCGATCGGGATGGTCGCCGAAAGTCCCAGAGCGAACACCACGTCGGACAGGAAATACAGGGCGAAACCGCTCGCGACCCCGGCCGCGATCATCAAGGTCGCGCCGCCGCGGCGCTGCATCCGCAAGCTGAAGCTCGCCGCAATCAGCACCATGGCCGCGTAGAGGAAGGGGCGCGCGAGCAGCGCGTTGAAATAGAGACGGTGGCGTTGCGACGAAAATCCCGAACTGTCGAGCAGGTTGATAAAGCCCGGGAGCTCCCAGAACGACATCGTCTCCGGCGACGCAAAACTATCCTGGATCTTCCGCGCCGTGAGATTGGTCGCAACGTCGAGCCGATTGAAGGGTGCCAAGGGCTTGTTGGGCTCCCATTCGTAACCGTCGATCACCTCCCAGGCGCCGCTCTTGAGCACCGCCTCCTTGGCGTCGATGCGCTTCACCAGCTTGGTGTCGTTGGCCAGAAAGAGGATCATGACGTCTTGCAGCGCGCGCTGCTTCACCAGGAAGCCGTTGGCGTGGACGATCGCGTGATTGCCGTTATCGTCGCTTTGACGCAGCCAGAGCCCGGAGCGTGATAGGGTCAACTGGTCGCCGCCGGCGCGCAAGACCCGGTTCTCGAGTTGCTCGTAACTCGCCTGCATCACCGAGCCGATCGGATTGAAGATCGTAACGACGGCGACGCCGACCACGAACGCGCCGGTCAAGGGCGGGGCCAGGAATTGCCAGGCCGAAATCCCGGCCGCGCGCGCCACGACGAGTTCGTGGCTGCGCGTGAGGCGCCAGAAGGCCATCATCGTTCCGAAGAGGATGGCAAAGGGCATGATCTGTTGCGCCATGTAGGGCTGCTTGAGCGCGGCCATTTCGAGAAGGACGAGCAAGGACGCATCCGGCCGCGTGCCGGCGCGGCGGATGAGCTCGACATAGTCGAGAATGAACACGATGCCCAGCATCGCCAGGAAAATTCCGGTACACCAAGCGAAAAACTGTCTGGCGATGTAGCGGAACAGCGTTTTCCAGGGCGACATCGCTTACTCCGCCGGTACGAAGCCGAGGCGGGACCGCGGCCGCGGGGCGGATTCGCGCCACAGCAGCCAAAGCGAGATGATGAGCGGCAAGGCGAGATTGACATAGATCAGGGGCAAGGCGTCCGTCGAGCGGGCCGCAAGATTCTTGAGGCCGATATCGACAATCTCGATCGCCATGGCGAGCAGCACGGCCAGCAGGATGCGGCGCGCCTGGCCGCGACGGTTGAATTCTCCGGTGAGGAGGCAAGCCAGGGGCAGGACCGCCATCGCGAGCGCGCTCAGCGGCCCCGCCAGCCTCATATTCAATTCGCCGAGGATGGCCCGCCGCGCATCGGGGGCCTGGTCGGTCCTCAAGGCGGCGATGAGATCGGTCGTGTGACGCTCGTCCACTTGCCGGTCGCGTGCGCCCGGCACGTCGCTGAGCTCCGAAAGCTCGAGCGTGTATTGGTCGAAACGAAGCACCGACAGATGCCCGTTCGAGATATTGCGCTGTTGACGCGTGCCATTGACCATGAGGAGCCGCGGTCCCTCTGGCGAGTTGGCGATCGCGCCGCGTTCGGCAAAGACCGTGACGGGCTTCCCGGGCTCGCGGTTGTCGTAGATGAGGATGCCGATCAGTTCGCCGTTCTCGTCACGGCTCTTGACATACACCATGAGGCGATCGGAGAGCGTGTTGAAGACGCCGTCTTGAATGAGGACCGACGCGAAGCGATTGCGAATTTCGAATTGCAGATCCTTGAAGGACCGATTGGCTGCCGGCAAAAGATAAAGCGTGAGCGCGAAGAGCACGGCGGTGCCGATGGCGCCGGTGATGAGCGCCGGCCGGGCCAGCGAGAGGGGGCTGACCCCGGCGGCCCGCATGACCACCAGCTCGCTCTCGGCAATCAGCTTGTTGTAAACGAAGAGGATGGCCGCGAAGACGGCGATTGGCAGCACGACATCGATGAATCGCGGCATGATCAAGATCGCGAGATGCAGAAAAATCCCCACCGACAGGCCGCGATTGACGATGAGGTCGATGAGCCGCAGGGCCTGCAACAACCACACGGCGAAGCTGAGCACAAGGCAGACGGAAAGCATGACCAAAATCGCCTGCCGGAACATGTAGCGCGTCAGCCCTGTCATGCGCCGGATTATAGGAGGCGCCGAAGGGCCGAGCCTAGTCTCGATTTGATCCGGCGCGGATTTTATTGGATGTGTACTCGGGCGGCACGATTTTCGGAATGACTTGCGGCACGCGGTCCGGCATGGAAGTCTGGCCGGCCGCACGGGCGGCAGAGCGGCTCCGGGATTCGTCGATGCAGGGTGTGGATCAATCGTTGCGGCTTTCCTTCGGACGCTTTCTTCTGCTCTTCGCGCTTCTCTTGGCGCTGGCCGCGGTGCCGCTATTCCTCACCGGGCTGCCGCCGCTGCTCGACTATCCCAATCATCTGGCGCGGATGCATCTGCTGCCGCACCTGCCCGCGCCGGGCCTGAAGCAATACTATGTCGTCGCCTGGGCGCCGCTCCCCAACCTCGCCATGGATGGAATCGTGCCGATCCTCGCTTGGGTCATGCCGCTGGCATGGGCCGGGAAAGCTTTCATCCTTTTGACCTTCGCGCTTCTCGCCGGCGGCGCGGCCGCGATCCATCGCGCGCTCTTCGGCCGCTGGTCCGCGTGGTCTTGCCTGGCTTTCCTTCTCCTTTATACGCGCCTGCTGCTGTGGGGGTTCACCGGCTATCTCTTCGGTTGCGGCTTGGCGCTGGTGGCTTTCGCGATCTGGATCGCCCTCCGCGAGCGCCCTTGGGCGTTGCGCCTGGCCGCCGGCTGCGTCTTTGCCCTCGCGGTCTATCTCGCGCATTTGCTCGCCTTCGGACTCTATGCGGTGATGATCGCGTCCTACGAAGGCGGCGAGATTTGGCGCCGGCGGCCCGGTTGGGGCGCCGCAGCGCGCGCGCTCGCGATCGGCGGCATTCCCTTTCTGCCGGCGCTCGCGCTGATGGGGGGGAATTCTTCTGCCGGCCGCATCCTCTATGCCAATCCCTTGCGCAAGATCGATCTCTTGTTCAGCGTTTTCGACAATTACAGCCGGCCCTTCGACGTCGCGTGCTTCGTGCTCGTCGCGCTCGCCATCGCCTTCGCCTTCCAGCGGCGCTGGATCAAGCTCGCGCCGGAAATGGCGGGGCCGCTGGTCGCGCTCGTCATCGTCTATCTTGCGATGCCGAGCCAGCTCTTCACCGCCGCCGGAGCCGACCGGCGAATCCCGACGATGATTTTCCTCCTGCTCATCGCCGGCAGCCGCTGGGTGGCGCCCAGCCTCGTCTGGGAAAAGCGCTTCATGGCGCTTGCGGGCGCCCTGTTTCTCGTTCGTCTGGCCGTCATCGCGCTCGTCTGGCACGGCAGCGGCAAGCTCTACGCGGAGATCATCCCGGGTCTCGACAGGCTTCCGCCGGGCAGCTGCGTCGCCTCGTCTTTTGACGGAGAGGGGATCTCCGTCCAACGGGCGCCGCTCACCCATTTCGCGACCCTGGCCGTGGCGCGCCGCGACGCGTTCGTGACCACGATTTTCGCCTATCCCGACCAACAGCCGATCCGGCGCGTCCCGGCCGCGCAGGCGCTTGCCGATTCACTGTCGCCTCAGGGCTTGTGGGACGCCTTCGTGACGGCCTCGGCGCCGCTCCCGGCGGCGGCGCGAGCGGCGTTGGCGCGCTGCGGTTACGTCGCGTTCGCCGGAGTCAGGGCTTTTTCGCTCGCGAACGAGGCGGGGCTCGATCCGGTTTTCGTCGCGCCCCGGTTTCAACTCTATCGCGTCGCATCGGCCGTGACGCCGTGACCGCGATGCCGCCGATCGAACTCCTGATTCCGAGCTGGCTCGATCTCGCGGGTTGGATGGGCGCATTCTTCGCCTGCCTCGTTCTCATCGGCCTCGGGCGATTATTGAGCGGCGGGCGCGCGACGCCCGAAGCGGCGCTGATCGGCGGCTGGGGCGCCGCCGTCTCCGTTTTGACGCTCTGGGGCGTCGCGACGCCCGCAAGCCTGCGCTTGCCGGTCATTGCGCTGGCCGCACTGGGCCTCTCGTCCTTCGTCATGCCTCGCGTAAGACTCGGTCGCGCGGAATGGCGGGCTGTCATGCGCGTCGTTGTCCTCGCGTTGCCGCTCTTGGCGGTGATGGCGAGCGCGCGGCCGAGTTTGCCGGATACCTGGCTCAATCTGCTGCCCAATGCGGCTTATCTCTACGACCACGGATTCTTTCCCGCCGATGCGCGGCCGCCCGCGTATTCCTTCATCGCGGGCGCTCCCTACAACATGCAGCTTGCGGCTTTCATCGCGGGCCTCGTCACGCCGGGCTTTCCGCCTGCCGCGATGATCGATCTCAACCTGCTCTTTCTCCTCGCCGCCGGGCTTTTGCTGGCGCGGCTCGTTTGTTGGAGCGACGACCAAGCGCCCTCCTGGAGCCGCGTAGCGCTCGGGATACTTCTCGCCACGGCGCTCAATCCCGGCTTTACCCCGCGCTACCATCTCTCCGCCTATAGCGAAACCTCGGTCACGGTGACGCTCGCCTTTGCCGGCTGGTTCGCCGCACGCGGGCTCGATCGCATGCAGGCCGGCCGCCCGGCGCGCTTCGATTTCTGGATGCTGGCGCTGGCGCTGGCCGCGATCGTCAATATCAAGCAAGAAAGCATCATGCTGGTCGCCGGCGTTTTGATCGCCGCCGGCGCGCTCGCCCTCATGGTACGCGCGCACCGGGCGCGCGCTCTCCTCGCCTTGGCCCTCGCCGCCCTTCCCGCGATCGTGCTCTATCTTGCTTGGCGCTGGTACGTGCTCGCGCATTTCGAGATCGGCGAGCTCAAGAACTTGCCGGTCTCGGCCTGGCACGTCGCCGAGCTTCCGCAAATCCTCGGGAACATGCTGCGCATCGCGGCCAGCAAGGGTGTCTTCTTCGTCATCCTCGTGACGGTCATTGGCGTCGCGCTTTACCGCATCAAGAGCCGCAGCGTCGATCTCGCGACGCGCGTTGCAGGAATGCTGGCCGGGACAGCGGTCGTCTACAACGCGGGGCTTGTCTTCGCCTACATCGCGCATTTCGAAGGCGAGATGGGAACCGGCGCGCATTCCTATTTTCGCTACAACACCCATCTCTCGCTGCTGCTGATGGCGGCGATCGTGTCGCTGGTGCGGCCGTGGAATTGGCTGGGTTTCGACCGGGAATGGCGCGGCGCGGTCCCGGCGCTCCTCGTTGCGCTCGTGCTGCTCGATCCGTTTCCGTTTCTTCGCCTTCTTCGTTTCGATCTCGAGATCCCCAATCTGCGCGTCTGGCGCCTCGCGCGTGAGGCCGCGCCGCATCTCGCTGGCGACGAAAAGCTGTTGCTGATCTTGCCGGGCGACAATGGCAGCGTCGCGCCGGCGATCGAAACGGTGTTGCGCGATGCGCCGCCGCGCCGGCCCGCTCTCGAGCTCGGCCTTGCGACCGATCTCCGCGCGGCTTTTGCGATGCCGGGTTTCGACCACGCGCTGCTGTCGTGCCGGCCGCCCGCGGAAGGCGGCGGGCCGCAGGGCAGCGCGGTGCTTTTGAAGCGCGGTCTCACGAGCTGGGAGATCGAAGCGTCGTGGCCCTATGGTCCCGTGCCGGCTCATGCGCGCTGGTCACAGGTGCTTGCTCCCGCCGCGCTCTGCCTCGGCGGTTGACTCCGGTGCGACGAGGCTCTATCGCCCCCACAGCACGGGAAATTCGAGGACCAATCCCATGAAAATAAGCTTTGCCGCGCCGCGCTTGCCGCGCACCGGTACGGTCGTCTGCGCGGTGATGGAAGACCGCAAGCTTTCGCCCACGGCCGAGCATCTCGACAAGGCGAGCGGCGGCGCCATCAAGCGCGCCATCGCCGCAAGCCGCTTCACCGGACGCAGCGACGAGACGCTCATGGTGCTGGCGCCGGCAAAGCTGGAGATCGCGCGGGTGCTGCTCATCGGCGTCGGCAAGTCGACCGCGATCGAGCGCAGCGCGCGGCAGAATTGCGGCGGCGTGATCCTTGCGCAGCTGAACGCCGCCGGCGAGCAGAACGCGGCGGTGGCCATCGATCTCACGAAAGGCCACGACGCCGCCCGTGCCGCGGCCGATCTCGCCTATGGCGCGCGCCTCAAATCCTACCGGTTCGACAAATATCGTACCAAGGAGAAGCCGGAACAAAAGCCCTCGATGAAGGAGCTCGTTTTCCTGCTCAGCAATTCGAAAGCGGCGGAGCGCCAATTCGCGCCGCTCGACAAGGTCGCCGAAGCCGTGTTCTGCACGCGCGACCTCGTCTCCGAGCCTGCCAATGTCATCTATCCCGAGACCCTGGCCGAAGAGGCGCGCAAGCTCGCGGGCCTCGGCGTCGAGGTGGAGGTCCTCGACGAAAAGCAGATGAAGAAGCTCGGCATGAACGCACTCCTGGGCGTCGCGCAGGGGAGCGCGCGCCCGCCGCGCCTCGTCGTCATGCAATGGAAAGGCAATCCCGGCGCGCGCAACAAGGCGCCGGTCGCGTTTCTGGGCAAGGGCGTCACTTTCGACACCGGCGGCATATCGATCAAGCCGGCCGGCGGCATGGAAGACATGAAATGGGATATGGGCGGCGCCGGCGTGGTGATCGGGCTGATGAAGGCGCTCGCGGGACGCAAGGCCAAGGTCAACGCGGTCGGGATCTGCGGCTGCGTCGAGAACATGCCCTCGGGCACAGCGCAGCGCCCGGGCGACATCGTCAAATCGATGTCGGGGCAGACCGTCGAAGTGCTCAACACCGACGCCGAGGGCCGTCTCGTCCTGTGCGACGCGTTGTGGTACTGCCAGGACCGTTTCAAGCCGCAGCTCATGATCGATCTGGCGACGCTCACCGGCGCGATCATCATCGCGCTTGGCCACGAGCATGCCGGGCTCTTTTCCAACAACGATCAGCTGGCGGCGCGGCTCATCGCCGCCGGCCAGGCGGTGGCCGAGAAGCTTTGGCGCATGCCGCTGGCCGAGGCTTACGACAAGATGATGGACAGCGACGCGGCCGACGTCAAAAACATCAGCGGCGGGCGCGACGCGGGCAGCATCACCGCCGCGCAATTCCTTCAGCGCTTCGTCAACAGCCTGCCCTGGGCGCATCTCGACATCGCCGGCACGACCTGGTCGAAGAAGGACGCGCCGACCGTGCCAAAGGGCGCGACCGGCTTCGGCGTGCGTCTCCTCGACCGCTTCGTCGCCGATCATTACGAGGGCTGAGAGCCTGATCGAGATCGGCTTCTACCATCTCAAGACGACGCCGCTCGATCGCGCGCTGCCGCGGCTCCTGGAACGCGCACTGAAAGAGGGGCATCGCATCGTCGTCCTCGCCGGCTCGAGCGAACGCGTGGATCATCTCAACCAGCTGCTCTGGACCTATGACGATGCGAGCTTCCTGCCGCATGGCAGCGCGCGCGACGGCAATGCCGCGCGCCAGCCGGTCTATCTCACCGCGGTGGAAGCCAATCCCAACCAGGCCGACATGCTGGTCCTGCTCGACGGGGCGCAGGCAAAGGACCTAATCGGCCTCCAGCGGATTTGCGACATGTTCGACGGCAATGACGAGGCGGCGGTCGAGGCGGCCCGTCAGCGCTGGCGCGACGCCAAGGCGGCGGGATACGCGCTGACTTATTGGGAGCAGACCCAATCGGGCTGGGTCAAGCGCGGCGCCGATACCGGCGGTTGAAGCGCCGCGGCGCCCCCGCTATACCCATGCCCGCAAAAGGAGCGGGCTTCTCTATGGCTGTGGAACGGACACTCTCGATCATCAAGCCCGACGCGACGCGTCGGAACCTCACCGGGAAAATCAACGCGAGATTCGAAGAAAAATCTCTACGCATCGTGGCGCAAAAGCGGCTGCAACTTAGCCGTGCGCAGGCCGAGGCGTTTTACGCCGTGCACAAGGCGCGGCCGTTCTTCGCCGATCTGGTGTCTTTCATGATTTCGGGGCCGGTGGTCGCCCAGGTGCTCGAGGGCGAAGCCGCCGTGGCGCTCAATCGCGAGATCATGGGCGCGACCGATCCCAAAAAGGCGGCTCCCGGCACGATCCGGCGCGACTTCGCCGAATTGATCGAGGCCAATTCCGTTCACGGGTCCGACTCCGCCGAGAACGCCGCGACCGAGATTGCCTTCTTCTTCGCGGGTATCGAGATCTGTCCCTGACCGCGCCGTGGCACGCGGTCGCCTTTGGCGCGCTGGCTGCCCATAAAATAAGCATTTGTTTTTAAAGCATTTTTTATCGTCTTTCGCTTAGAAAGACGACCATGGTGGGGCGTGGATCAAAGCGGTCGGACGGCGGCGCCGGCGGTCGGGTCGGTGCCAGGCCATCGCATGCGCCTCGCCGCTCCACCAAGCCCCGGCGAGGCGAGGCCGATCACACCCTGGCGAAGGCGCAAGAGATCGCCACGCTCGGCAGTTGGGAAATCGATTTTGGCGCGGGTCGTTTCGTTGCGTCGGCGGAGGCGCGGCGGATCTTCGGCTGGGCCGAACGCGCCCGTCCCAGCGTCGCGCTTGTGCTCGATGCGGTTCACCCCGACGATCGTGCCGCCGTCGAAGTTTGGCTGTCGCCCCCCGTGCAAGGGCGCCCGCGCGCCGAGGAATGCTTCTTCCGCGCTCTTCGCAGGGACCGCGAAGGTGTCTTGCTTTACGGGCGATGCGGCGCCGCGCTCAGCGCGCGCGGCCGGCGCGAATTGCTGATCGGCACCGTCCAGGATATGACCCGTTTGGTCGCGGTCGAGCGCGACGCGCATCGCCAGGCGAGCTTCTATCGCGGCATTTTCGAGAATTCGGTCTCCGGCATCTTCCAGACGACCGCCGACGGTCAATACATCACCGCCAATGCGGCCTTGGCGCGGATCTATGGCTATGAGAACCCGAGTGATCTCCTCTCCGCGTTGACCAATATTGGCGGTCAACTCTACGTCGATCCTGTGCGGCGCGTGGCCTTCGTCGAGGAGATGCGCCGGAAGGGCATTGTGTCGAGCTTCGAATCGCAGGTTTATCGCCGCGATGGCAGCGTGATCTGGATCTCCGAGAGCTGCCGCGAGGTCCGTACCCGCGATGGCACCTTCCTCTATTATGAAGGCGTGGTCGAGGAGATCACCGACCGCAAGCGCACCGAGGAAGAGCTGCGCGCCGCGATGGCGGCGACCGAGGCAGCAAACAACGCAAAATCCGAATTTCTCAACACGATGAGCCATGAATTGCGCACGCCGCTGAATGCCATCATCGGCTTTTCCGAGGTCATTCACGGCGAGCTGCTCGGGCCGGTCGGCGTGCCCGCCTATAAGACCTATGCCGCCGACGTCATCAATAGCGGGCGCCATTTGCTCACCGTGATCAACGACATTCTCGATTTCGCCAAAGCCGAATCGGGCCAGCTTTCCTTGCGCGAGGAGACGTTGAGTCTTGCATCGCTCGTCGAGGAAACCGTCCGTTTCCTGCAGCATCGGGCCGTGACCGCGGGTCTGCGCTTGAGCGTCGATCTGACCGCGGCGCCGGCAGCCCTGCGCGGCGACGGACCGCGCCTGCGACAGGTTCTGCTCAACCTCGTCGGCAATGCGATCAAGTTCACGCCGCATGGCGGGCGCGTCGATATCCGCGCCTTCACCGGCTTGGAAGGAGAGGGCCGAATCGAAATTCGCGATAGCGGAATCGGCATGCGCGAGAGCGACCTCGCGCGCGCTTTCGAGCCGTTCCACCAAGCGGATGGCAGTCACTCGCGCAACCATGACGGAACCGGCTTGGGTCTCGCGATCTGCGACCGCCTGGTGCGGCTTCACGGCGGCACGCTACGCCTCGTCAGCGAATTCGGACGCGGCACGGTGGCGACGGTGATTTTTCCGGCCGAGCGGTGCTCGAATGCGGCCGCGCTCGACCAAAGTGATGAGAAGCGCCGGAGCGCCTAAGGGCGGCCCTGGTTCAGATCAAGAACAACGCCATGCCGATCAGGATGATCACGATCAGCGCGACCGTCCAGCGCATGAGACGCGCAAAGCCGAGCCAAGTCTCGCGGTGGCGCTGCACTTCCTGATTGAGGGACATCGGCTAGGATCTCCTGGTACCCATTGCGGCGGCATTGGTATAGCGAAAGGCGGTTTCCTGGCAAGTCTCTTGAGGTGCCAGCGCCAGCGACAAAGTTACCGCGAAAAAGGGGAGCCACCAGAGCTGGTAATTGTGGTGCGCGGCGGGCCCGCTCAGCAGGGCGGCGATGGCGAGCATGGTGCCGACACCACAGCGATCGGCCAGGGACGGCGCCCGGCGCCACACATAGGCCGCGGCGCCGAGGAAGAGCGCAACCATCGCAAGCTGAGCGGCGTGGCGCGTGAGGCCCGCGGAGCCGGCGAGCCAGCTGGTGCCGTCGGCGGCACGCGACAGGTTGAAACTCACGATATTCGCGAACAGATCGTGTGGCGCGAGCCAGAGAAAGGGAAGGATCGGCACGAGTCCGGTTACGACGCCCGCCGCATAGTGCCAGCGCCGGGCCGGCGGGACGAGGCAGGGGAGGAAGAGCGCGCCGGGCACCGGCTTGGCGGCGATCGACAGGCCGACGCAAAGCCCCGAGAGAAAGCCGCTTCGCTGCGAGAGCTTGAAAGCGGCGAGCAGCGGCAACACGGCCGCCAGTTCGGTCGCGCCCTTGGCAAAGATCTGCTCGGGCACGATCGGCAGCATCAGCAAGAGAAACGGCGCGAGCGCCGATCGAGCGAGCCGCCACATCAGCCACAGGCAGGCCAAGAAGAGGACCAGATTGGTGGCCAGCACGCCGCGCTCGCCCCAGACCGTACCCAGGGGCAAATAGGCGGCGATCATCACCGGCAGGTATTTGTAGCCCGTGAAACCGGCGGTTTCGGGCCCGGTGTCGATCGGCAGCGCGTAGGGATTGCCGCCGTGAAGCAGGGCCGTGCCTGCGGCAAGGGTGGTGGTCGCCACGTCGATGAGATGGGGATGCAGGATGCGCACCGCGAAATAGAGGAATTCGAGCGCAAGGCACGCGGCGGCGGCGGCGGCGATCCCGCGCTCGAGCCGCGGCGCCAAGGGCGCGGGCGGGCGGGCGGCCATCCGCATCACGAACGGCACCGCGACGAGGAGCAGAAGCAAGACCGCGGCCTTTGCGCCGCCCTGGCCCCAATTGAAAAGCTGGACCAAGCCGACCGCGAGCCAAAACCCGGCAATCATGCCGATCTTGAGGAGCATCGCCGCGGCTTCTTATTCCGGCGGATTGAGCAAGGTCGTGGGAACGGCGCCGAGATCCGCGCGAGCCTGCCCGATCTCGACGCGCGCGCCGTTCACCCGCGCACGGCCCTCGCCGATCAGCTTGAGTGCCAGGGGATAGGCTCGATGCTCGGCTTCGAGGACGCGCGCGGCAAGGCTTTGCGGATCGTCGCCCTGGAGCACGGGCACGGCGGCTTGAACGATGATCGGTCCGCAATCCATTTCCTCCCGCACGAAATGCACGGTGCAGCCGCTGAAGCGCACGCCCTGGGCGAGGGCGCGCGCATGCGTGTCGAGGCCGGGAAAAGCGGGGAGCAGGGAGGGATGGATGTTGACGAGGCGGTCGCGCCAGCGCGCCACGAACCCGGCGGTCAAGAGGCGCATGAACCCGGCGAGGCAGACGAGTTCGATGCCGGCTCGTTCGAGCGCCGCGGTGAGCGCGGCGTCGAACGCGTCGCGGCTCCGATAATCGCGATGCGGGATGATCGCAGTCGCGATCCCGGCCCGGGCCGCGCGCTCGAGGCCCGCGGCTTCGGCGCGGTTCGCGATGACGAGTTTGATCTCGGCCGGGAAATCCGGCGCGGCACAAGCGTCGATCAAGGATTGGAGATTGGAGCCGCGTCCCGATATCAGGACCGCGACCTTCAGCCGGGCCACGTGCTCTCCGTATGGAGCAGGATGGTGCCGCGATTGCCCGGCGGCCGCTTGACGATGCGGCCGATGGGCATGACCTGCTCGCCGGCATCTCGAAGCGCGGCCGAAACCGCGCCGGCGGTGCCGGGCGCCGCGACCGCGATCATGCCGATGCCGCAATTGAAGGTGCGCGCCATTTCGAGCCGCGCCACGGGCGCGGTTTCGGCAAGCCAGCGGAAGACCGGCGGAAGCGGCCAGCTTCGCGCATCGAGCTCGGCGGCAAGTTCGTTCGGGAGGACTCGGGGAATGTTATCGATGAGGCCGCCGCCGGTGATATGCGCGAAGGCCTTGACGCCGCCCGTCTTCATCGCCGCGCGGCAGGCCTTGACGTAAAGCCGCGTCGGCGCCAGCAGCGCCTCGCCGAGGCTGGTCTCCGGCGCGAATGGCGCCGGCTTCGCGTAATCGAGGCCCGCCGTCTCGACGATCCGCCGCACCAGCGAGAATCCGTTCGAGTGCAATCCGCTTGAGGTGAGTCCCAGAACGACATCGCCCTCGGCGACGCCGCGTCCATCGAGCGCCTCGCCGCGCTCGACCGCGCCCACGGCGAAGCCCGCGAGATCGTAATCGCCGGCGGCATAAAGCCCGGGCATCTCGGCGGTTTCGCCGCCCACCAGCGCGCAGCCGACTTCCTTGCAAGCCGCGGCGATGCCGGCGACGATCGCGCGCGCCTTCTCGACCTCGAGACGGCCGGTCGCGAAATAATCGAGAAAGAACAGCGGCTCCGCGCCCTGAACCACGAGGTCGTTGACGCACATCGCGACCAGATCCTGGCCGATGGTCGCGTGCCGGTCGGTCGCGATCGCGATCTTGAGCTTGGTGCCGACGCCGTCGGTCGTCGCGAGCAGGATCGGGTCGCGAAAGCCCGCGGCTTTCAGGTCGAAGAGCGCGGCGAAGCCGCCGAGGCCCGCGTCGCATCCCGGCCGCGCGGTTGCCTTGGCCAGCGGTTTGATCGCGTCGACCAGGGCCTCGCCGGCGTCGATATCGACACCGGCGGAACGGTAATCCTGCGTGCCGTCCATCGGGCCGGTCACCGTCCCGCCTGCGCCGCGCATTCGAGCAGGATGCCGGTGAGCGCCTCGGGCATGTCGAGCATCGCGTTGTGGCCGCAGGGCATCTCGAAATATTGCCAGGCCTCGTTGCCGCGCACGCGCTCGGCGAATTGACCGAAAGGCCCGCGGGCATGGCCGGCGGCGCGGATATAGGCGAGATGCGGGATCTTCTCCCAGGCGCCGGTGATGCGGGCCTTTTGCTCCATCGTGCCGATCGGCTGATCGACCGCGCGGCGATCGAGCCGCGCCACGTCCTCAGGGTCGGCGACGCGGAAATAGCTCGCCGAAAGACGCTTGATGCGCCAGCCCTCGCCTTGCGCCTTTGCTTCGGCGCGTTGGCGCTCCGCCATTTCGGGCGGCTGGAAGTCGAAGAGCGATTTTCCTGGGGTCGGGATGAAGGCGTCGAGGAACACGAGCGATCTGATCCGCTCGTGCAGCCGGTCGGCGGCGCCCGCGACCACCATCCCGCCATAGGAATGGCCGCACAGCACCACGCCATCGAGCTCGTGATGCTCGATCGCGCCCATGACGTCGGCGATATGCGTCTCGAGATCGATGCCGGGCCCGGCGAGGTGAGCGCGTTCGCCGAGCCCCGTCAAGGACGGGGTGTCGACGCGATGCCCGCATGCGCGCAACCGCTCGGCGACGCGCTCCCAGACCCAACTGCCTTGCCACGCGCCGTGCACGAGGACGAAGGGGAGGCGCGCGACGCTCATTGGATCTTCATCTTCATCAGCTTTTCGGCGTTGTTCTTGACGATGGCCTCGCGCGTCTTTTGCTCGAATTGGCGCGCCTCGATGGCGTCGGTGTGGAGCTTGATCGGGCCGAACGGCGCATCCGAGGCGAACACCATGTGGTCGGCGCCGAAGAATTGGAGCGCGCAATCGAGGCCGAGCGAATCGCCGAACAGCGCGGTATCGGCATAGAAATCGTGGAAATATTCCATGAAGGGACGTTTCAGGGCGCCGAGCACGCCGCTGTAATCCTCTTCTTTCGTGCGGCCGCCGAGACTCGCGAGGCCCTTTTCGATCCGCTTGTCGTAGAAGGGGATCATGCCGCCGCCATGATGCGTGATGATCTTGATCTTGGGATGCCGGTCGAAGAGGCCGGTGAGGACGAGCCGCGCCATGGCAACCGAGGTCTCGTAGGGCCAGCCGAAGCACCACCACATCTCGTAGCGCGAGAATGTCTCCTGCGTGTAATCGGGGAAATCCGCGGTCCGCGTCGGGTGCAGCCAGATCGGCAGATCGTATTCGGCCGCGAGCGCAAAGAGCGGCTCGTATTCCTTGGCGTCGATCGGCTTGCCGTTGACGTTGGTGAAGAGCTGGATGCCCTTGGCGCCGAGCTGATCGATCGCACGGCGGGCTTCGGCGCAAGAGGCATCGACCTCGTGCATGGGCAAGGCGGCGACGAAGGCGGGAAATCGCTTCGGGTGTTTCCGCACGAGCTCGGCCATGCCGTCATTGGCGACTTGCGCGAGCTCGACGGCCTGTTGGGGCGTCGTGAAGGCCTCGATCGGCGGATTGGGAAGCGAGACGATCTGGCGATAATCGCCGATCTCGTCCATCGAGTGAAAGCGCGAATCGAGATCATGGACGTCGCGCACGGCCTTCATTCGCTTCGCGATGCCGAGGCTCGAGCCCATCCGCTCGATCGCCGACGCAACCGCCGGCGGCAGGATATGCGTATAGATGTCGACGATCATGGCTTCCTCTCCGTCGCGATCCCCATGTAGTCTAGCGCCGGTCTCGTCGGCCATTCAACTCGCGGCGGACGCGAACCGGCGATTGAAGCCTTAAGATTAACTGCTATCGTCGCCAAAACGCGACCGGGAGGATCCGATGCGGTTTCGGGCGGCGGTGTTGTTCGCGAGCATGATGGTTTCCGCCCCGTCCGCCGCATGGGCCGCGGACAAGGTCACGTCCGGTTTCGTCGGCGGTCCCACCTCGAGCGGCTGGCCCTGGTTCATCGGCATGGCCAAGGGTTATTTCGCCGCCGCCGGCGTCGAGATCGACCCCGTCTATGTGCCGAGCGCGCCGGGCATCGTGCAGCAGGTGAGCGCGGGTTCGCTCGACATCGTTTCGGGCACCGGTCTGACCGATCCGCTCTATGCGATCGACAAAGGCGCGCCGATCGCGATCGCGCGCATCATCAGCAAAGCGAGCCCTTACGCCATGATGGCGAAGCCCGGGATCGCCGCGATCAAGGATTTGAAGGGCAAGACCATCGTGATCGGCGGGCTCAAGGATATCACGCGGGTGTATTTCGACCGGATGATGAGCGCCAACGGGCTCAAAGAGGGCGATTACGACATCACCGTCATCGGCGCGACGCCCGGGCGCTTCGCCGCGCTCAAATCGGGCGCGGCCGATGCGTCGCTCCTCATTCCGCCGATCCTGTTCCAGGCCGAGGATGCCGGCTTTCACAATATCGGTTTCGCTTATGATTATACGAAGGATCTGCCGTTTGGCGGGATGGTCGTGAATCGCAACTGGGCCGCGGGTCATTTGGCCGTGCTGCAACGCCTCATGCCGGCTTACGCCAAGAGCCTTGCCTTCTTCGAGAGCCCGGCCAACCGCGAGGAGGCGATCGAGATCCTGCGCAATGTCAGCAAGCTTGACGAAAAGGTCATCATCAAGAGCTACGATTTCAGCCGCAGGATTCCCTTCTTCGAGACGACGGGCAAGGTCTCCAAGTCGCTGCTCGGCAACCTGATGAAGGTGCTGATCGCGATGGGCGAAATCCAACACCCCATCCCGATGGAAAAGATCGCGCTCGAGGGCGTGACGCAGATCGGCGACTGATCCGGGCTTCTCGCCGAGATCCTCGATCGCCGCGTGGATACAGCTGCTGATGAGTTTGAGCCGCCGCGAATGCCATGGATCGGGAACGCGGCTGTTGGAGATAATAGAGGCGAAGCTGAGGCCCGATCGAGGATCGGCCCGGCAATATGAGCTGCCGACGCCGCCATGGCCGAAGGTTCCGGGGGGCGGCGAGGGAGCCGAGGCCGCGGATCGCCTCGCTCGTCCCGCCTACCTGATGCAAGAAAGCCACTTTAATAAAGCCATCTTCGCCCCGATACTCCGGCGCCATGAGGTTCGATCGTCGCCGTATCGCCGTGATCCTGTGCGGCCTGTGTTCGTTCCTCGATTTGTGGGCAACGCAATCCTTGCTGCCCATGCTGGCGCAAGAGCTTCGCGCGACGCCGGTCGCCGTCAGCTTCACGGTGAGCATGCCGCCGCTGGCCATCGCGCTCGTGGCGCCCTGGACCGGCGTGATCGCCGACGTGTTCGGGCGCAAGCGCGTCATCGTCGCCGCGATGTTCGCGCTCATCGTGCCGACGGTGATGGTGGGTTTCTCGACGACGCTCGGCGCCATCATCTTTTGGCGCTTTTGCCAAGGTCTTTTCGTGCCGCCGATTTTTGCCGGCACGGTCGCCTATATCGCCGATGAATTCCCGCCCGGCGAGGCGACCGGCGCGACCGGGCTTTACACCGCGGCCGGCGTCTTCGGCGGTTTTCTCAGCCGCTTCCTGACCGCCTTGCTCGCGGATCATTTCGGCTGGCGCGGCGCCTTCCTGGGCCTGGCCCTGCTGACGATCGCCCTTGCCGCCGGCGTTGCGACCTTGTTGCCCAAAGAGCGCAGCTTCGCGAGCGCCCCATCGCTCCTCGGCTCGGTCGGCGAGATGCTGCAGCATTTCCGCGATCCGCGCCTAGTCGCGACCTTCAGCGTCGGCTTCTGCGCGCTCTTCACCTTCATCACCATTTTCACCTTCATCGCCTTCAGGCTCGCGGCGCCGCCCTTCTTGCTGTCGACGGCCGCGCTGGGTTCGCTCTTCGTGACCTATCTCGCCGGCGTCATGACCACGCCCTTGGTCGGGCGCGGCGTCGCGTGGCTTGGCCGACAGCGGCTGGTGCTGATCGCGCTTCTCATCTGGGCCGGCGGCCTAGTCCTGACTCTGCTGCCGAACCTCGTGGCGATCATCGCCGGCCTGGCGATCGCCGCCGCCTTCGGATTCATCTGTCAGGCATGCTCGACCAGCTATGTCGCGTTGACCGCGCGCCGCGGGCGCTCTTCGGCGGTCGGACTCTATGTCACCTTCTATTATCTCGGCGGCAGCGTCGGCGGGGTGGCGGCGGGCTTGGCTTGGGTGGTCGCCGGTTGGCCGGGCTGCGTCGCGATCGCGCTCATCGTGCTCGCGATCGTCGCGATCCTGGTGCGGCGTTACTGGACCGACGGCACGTGATCAGCGTCCGCCCGATACATTCAGCACCGTGCCCGAGACATAGGATGCGTCCTCGGAGAGGAGATAGAGGATCGCTGCCGCCACTTCCTCGGGCTTGCCGGCGCGCTTCATCGGCAGGTTCGGTCCGATGCGCTGAACCCGGCCCGGCGGCTGGATCTCGGTATCGATCACGCCCGGGCTCACGGCGTTGACGCGAATGCCCTCGCTGGCCAACTCTTGCGCGAGGCCGAAGGTTAGGCTGTCGACCGCCCCCTTGCTCGCGGCGTAAGGCACGCTCTCGCCGGGCGCGCCGAGGCGCGACGCGGCGGAAGAGAGATTGACGATCGCGCCGCCCGCGCCGCCATGCCGCGTCGACATGCGCCGGATGGCTTCGCGGCAGCAGATCAGCGTCCCGGTGATGTTGACGGCAAAGAGCCTGGCGAGTCCTGTCGCGTCGACCGCCTCGATGCGGCCATGCGGTCCGATAATTCCGGCGCTGTTGACGAGTCCGGTGACGGGTCCGAATTCGCGGTCGATGGCGGCGAACATGGCCGCGACCGCGTCTTCGTCGGCAATATCGGTCTGATAGGCGATGGCCTTGCCGCCGGCGTTCTCGATTTCATCGACGACCGCTTCCGCTCTCGCGCCGTTCGACTGATAGTTAACCGCGACATCCCAGCCATGCCGCGCGGCGGCGAGCGACGTCGCGGCGCCGATGCCGCGTCCGCCGCCCGTGACGAGCAGCACTTTCCTCATGGCTCAGCCCTTCGCGGGCGTTTCATCCGGCCATTCGACATGAGCGCGGATGGTCTTCGCCTGCTCGTCGACCCAGCCATATTTCTTGGCGACCGCGATCATGGCATCGAGCCCCTCCTGCCAGACCGGCGCGCTATCGCGCCGCCGCAGCCATTCCTCGCTCACCCAGGCAGGGCCGTCGGCATTCAGACTGGCGACGCCCGTGAGCGCCATCTTCACGCGCGGATCGCCGCGCGGCGGCGCGACGACGAGCTTGAAATGCTTGAAATCATGCGGCTCTTCGAGCGCGACGGTGAAATCGGGTTTGACGTGGATGAACATGAGGTCTCTCCCTTTGCCTTCGCCTTCGCCTTCGCCTTTGCCTTCGCCTTTGCATTGCCGCGCGGATCGGGCGCATCGGCGCGGCGCGCTGGATCGAGACTAGGCCCGGCGCGGCTGCGCTGTCACCTTGCGGCGCGCGGTCTTTGTCTCCGCCGCAAAGAAAAAGGCCCGGCAATGGCCGGGCCTTGAATTCGTCGCTTGCGGCCGATCAGGATCTGCCGCCGATCGCCATGGCTTCCTTATTTGGCCGAAGCCATTTCCGCATTGCGCAACCGGCGCGCGATCATCTTCCGCATCAATTTGCGGCGCATGACCTCGCGCGCGTTGATACGTCCAGCGCCCAGCACGACGGCCATGCCCAGATTGGGCGAGCCGGCATGACGAGTGGTCTTCATTTTGTCATCCATGAGGCGCTCCCGCGTTTTGTTTGATCGCTTTGGCGGGGAGGGTGCCAAGCTTGGCGCTAAAGTACAAGCACGATCTGATCGGGCCGCCGCAAAATCACCGTTTGACCACGATTTGCAAGAAAAGCCCGACGCGATTACAATACTTAATATTATAATATCAGATAGTTAAGTGTCATCTGTTGACATGGTAGACGAGCCCCCGCCGATTTCGCGCAGCAACCGCTGAAGGCATTGCCGGATTTCCGGACTTTGGATCAGGCGGAAGGCGCGGATGAGGTCGATTTCGTTGCGTTCGATCTCGGTCTGGTCATCGGCGTCGCTCTCCAGACCCTCGAAGAAATATCCCACCGGTCTTGCCAAGAGCGCCGAGAGCTGGAAGAGGCGGCTGGCGGAAACGCGAATTTCCCCTTGTTCGTATTTCTGGACGACCTGAAAGCTCATGCCGAGCTCTTTGCCGATATCGGTCTGGGTCATGCCGGCGAGTTCGCGCGCGACGCGCAATTGCCGGCCGACATGGATGTCGATCGGGTCCGGCCCATGCTCCTTGGCCGTCTGACGGCGGCGGCGGCCAGTGCTGGGGGCGGTCCGGTCTTCCGACATGGCCAGCGCGTCAGAAGCGGATCGGCCGGATCGTATGCTGACAATACGCTTTGAGTGACACCGATGCTCCCTCCCCAGAGCCATCGCCCATCCACCATAACCTAGGTGGGATAGAGGGCCAATGTTTTCAACGAATGGTTGTGCGTTGCGAACGGATCGCGGCGTGGCATAGTAAGCGCCCCTGTCTCGGATCTGGAGCATTCCCCGTGAACGACGAGCTGCTTTACGAATTTCGCGACGGCATTGCGCGCGTCACGTTCAATCGGCCGCAGGCGCGCAACGCGTTCACCTTCGCGATGTATGAGCGGCTCGCCGAGATCTGCAACGCGGCCGAAGGCGATCACAGCATCAAGGCGATGCTGATCACCGGCGCCGGCGAGAAAGCCTTCGCCGCGGGCACCGACATCTCGCAGTTCAAGAGCTTCAAGACCGCGGATGACGCGATCGCCTATGAGTCCCGCATCGACCGCGTGATCGGCACGCTCGAGCGCTGCCGCGTGCCGACGATCGCCGCGATCGCCGGCGCCTGCACCGGCGGCGGCGGCGCCATCGCCGCCGCCTGCGATTTGCGGATCGCCGCCGCGAATGCGCGTTTCGGGTTTCCCGTCGCGCGCACGCTCGGGAATTGCCTGTCGATGGGAAATTACGCGCGGCTCGCCGCGCTCATCGGGGTTGCGAAGACCAAAGAGATCATCTTCACCGCCCGCCTCGTCGAGGCCGCGGAAGCGCATGCGCTCGGCCTGGTCAGCGAAGTCCTGCCCGATCATCCCGCGCTGATGAAACGGGCCGATGAGCTTGCGCAGACGGTCGCGGGGCTTGCGCCCTTGACCTTGCGCGCGACCAAGGAAGCCTTGCATCGCCTGATGCCGCGCATCGCGCCCGGCGAGGGGCAGGACCTCATTCTCATGTGCTACATGAGCAAGGATTTCCGCGAGGGCATGGACGCGTTCCTCAGCAAGCGCCCGCCGCAATGGCGGGGCGAGTAGAGGCGCGCGGGCCGCCTCACAGCTTGATCTTCTCGTCCTCGACGACGCGCTGCACCGACGGCCGCTGCAGCATCCGGTCCTTGAAGGCGGTGTAGTTCTTCATCTCGGCCATCGGCACTTCGCGCCGCACGCCCCAGGTATAAAGGACGAAGGCGTAAGGATCGGCGACCGAGAATTCGTCGAACAACCATGGCTTGCCGGCATAGAGCCCGTCGATCTCCTTCAAATAGCCGTGGAAGACCTTGAATCCGGTCTCCTTGATATTGGCATGCGTCGCCGGGTCGCTGGCATAGCGCTCCGGCCGGCCGATATGGGCCTGCGCGGGATGAACGGAAGACGCGACCCAGCCGATGAAAGACATCATCTTCGCCTCGGCGATCGGATCGTCGGTCCACAAGCCGAAGCGCTTGCCGAGGAAGGGCAGGATCGCCGTGTTCTCGGAAATGAACGTGCCGTCGTCGAGGCCCAATGCCGGGACGCGGCCATGCGGATTGATCTTCAGGTATTCGGCGCTGCGCTGCTCGCCTTTGGCGAGGTCGACGCGGCGCGCGCTGTATTTCTCGCCGCTCTCTTCGAGCACGATATGTGACGCCATGGAGCAGGCGCCGGGGCAATAGCAGAGCGTGAGCATGATCGATCCTCTCTTGGTGCTAACGCCGGCATTCTCGCATCGGCGCCGTCGTGCCGCAAACGTCATCTGGCGGCACGGTCCCCAAGCCGGCGGCGGCTAATCGCCCTCGGCCGGCGCCATGATGAACCGATCCATGCGCCGCAGCGCGGGAAAGCGATGGATTGCGACGGCGACCACGAGGAGGGTTGCGGCGCCGCCCAGCACCACGGAACCGACCGCGCCGAACCAGTCGGCGGTCACGCCGGATTCGAATTCGCCCAGCTGGTTGGAGGTGCCGACGAAGAGCGAATTGACCGAGCTCACGCGGCCGCGGATCACGTCGGGCGTCGCGGTTTGCACCAAGGTCGAGCGCACCACGACACTGACCACGTCGGAGGCGCCGATGACGACGAGTGCGGCCACCGACAACGGCAGCCAATGCGACAGTCCAAAAGCGATCGTTGCCGCGCCATAGACCATCACCGCCAGGAACATCCGCCTTCCGACATGGCGCTCCATCGGGTGGCGCGCGAGATAGAGACCCGCCGCCAGCGCGCCGATGGCCGGCGTGCTGCGCAAGAGGCCGAGTCCGATCGGTCCGATCATCAGAATGTCGCGGGCGAAGATCGGCAGAAGCGCCGTGGCGCCGCCGAAAAACACGCCGAACATGTCGAGCGTGATGGCGCCGCGCACCGCCGCGACGCGGCGGATGAAGCTGATGCCGCCGAGAAAACTGTGCAAGGAGAGCGGCTCGGCCGGCCGGGCCGGCGTGTGCGGCAGCGAGAACACGGCCGCGAGCCCGATCAGGTACATCACGACCGTGCCGCAGAACGCAACCGGCGCGCCGAGCTTGAACAGCCACTCGCCGAGCGAGAACAGCAATCCACCGAGCGCCGGGCCGATGATCACCGCGAATTGATTGACCAGCGAATTCACCGGCGTCACCCGGGGAAACAGCGCGACCGGCACGAGGCTCGGCAATAAGGATGCCTGCGCGGGCTGATCGAAGGCGCGTCCCGCGCCGAAGCAGGCGATGAGCAGGAAGACCAGTTCGACGTCGCTGCGGCCGAGCAGCGCCAAGACGGCGATCCCGCACGCCGCCGAGGCCTGCACCCACCAGGCCGCGAGCAGCACGCGCCGCCGCGGATATCGGTCGATGATATGGCCGGCGACGAGCGCGAGGCTTGCCGCGGGAAGGAACATGGCAAGCCCGACAAACCCCAGATCGAGCGGGCTGTCGGTCAGCGCGTAAATGTACCAGCCGACGGCCACGCCCTGGATCTGGAAGGCTGCGGCGACGCAAAAGCGCGCGACCATGAAGCGGCGCACCGGGCCGGTGAAGACGCGGACGGGCTGCGCCTCCGGCGCGTCTCCGCTCATTCGCGGCGCTTAACCGTTCCGCGCCGCCTTTACTCGACGATCTTGTTGCGGAGGATCCCGATGCCCTCGACCTCGGCTTCCATCACGTCGCCGACATTGAGGAACTTTTGCGGCGTCATCCCGAGCGCCACGCCCGAGGGCGTACCGGTTGCGATCACGTCGCCGGGATGAAGCGTGAGGCTCGCACACAGGCTCTCGATGATCGCCGGCACGCCGAAGAGCAGGTCGGAGGTATTCGAATCCTGCCGCGTCTCGCCGTTCACGCGCAAGGTGATGCGGTGGCCGCTGGCGTCGCCGAACTCGTCCTTGGTGACGATGCAAGGGCCCATCGGCCCGAAAGTGTCGAAGCTCTTGCCTTTGAACCACTGGCCGTGCGCCGCCTGCTTGTCGCGCGCGGTCACGTCATTGAACACGGTATAGCCGAAGACGTAGTCCATCGCCTGCGCCGCCGCGACGTCGCGCGCCTGCTTGCCGATGACGACCGCGAGCTCGACCTCGTAATCGAGCTGGCTGGTGTTCTTGGCGTGGCGCAGCACGTTCGCCTCGGGGCCCACCACCGTGGTGAAGGGCTTCGAGAAGATCTCCGGCACGGGCGGGAACTTCACCGGGAGGTTGCGCGCGCGCGCGCCTTCCTCGATGTGGAGCTTGTAGTTGCGGCCGATGCAGAAGATGTTTTTGCGCGGGTGCGGGATCGGCGCGTAGAGCTTGGTTCCCGCCAAGGGCAGCCATTCGCCCTTGTCCTGAGCGGCGCTCACGACTTTCTTCGCTTCGCCGAGCGCGGCGTCGCCGCCTTCGATCAAAGCGATCATGTCGCCGGGCAGGGCAGCGCTGGCTTTCTTCAGATCGAGAATGCCGCGCTTGGCGTCGACGACGCCGAGCCGCTCTTGACCCTTGGCGTCGAATGTCACGAATTTCATGGGGGTGCTGCTCCTTGGTGGTGGGTCCGCCGCGGATTACCATCGCCTTGCGGCACTGCGGCGGCGTGATGGTCGGAAAGGTGTTGTAAACCTAGCAGGAAGGCCGCATTCCTTTCAACCGAGGGGGCCAGGGAGGGCAGGATGGCGGAATTGAAAAACCCGGCGCGCACGCGGCTTGCCCAAGGCGAGGTCTCGATCGGCGTCGGATTGCGGCTGGCGCGCGGCGCCGAGATCGGCCGGATCATGCAAAGCTGCGGCTGGGATTGGCTGTTCATCGATCTCGAGCACGGCTCGATGTCGCTCGATACGGCGGGCCAGATCTCGGTTGCCGCGCTCGACGCCGGGATCGCGCCGATCGTGCGCGTTCCCCAGGGCCAGTTCGACATGGCGACTCGCGCGCTCGATGCCGGCGCCTGGGGGATCGTCATGCCGCATGTCGACACGGCGGAAGAGGCCGCCGCGATCGTCGCGCGCGTCAAATATCCGCCGCAAGGTCATCGCTCGGTGATGGGCGCGCTGCCGCAGTTCGGCTATCGCGGCGTAGGCGTGGGCGAGGCGGCGAAGATCGTTAATGCCGAAATGCTCGTCACGGTGATGATCGAGACGCCGCGCGCGCTCGAGAATGCGGCCAAGATCGCCGCCGTGCCGGGGGTCGATGTGCTGCTGATCGGCACCAACGATCTGGCGATGGAGATGGGCATTCCCGGCCAGTTCGCGCATCCGATGATCGTCGCGGCCTATGAGAAAGTCATCGCCGCCTGCCGGCAGGAGCGCAAATGGCCGGGCATGGGCGGATGCTATGTCGACGACCTGCTGCGCCGCTATATCGGCCTGGGCATGCGCATGATCCTCGGCGGCAACGATCTGCCGTTTCTCATGGCCGGCGCGACCGAACGGGCGAAGCTGCTGCGCGCCTGTCCGACCGAGTAAGCGCCCGAACTCAGGGCTTGGCCGTCTGGCCTTGCTCGGCGGCGATCATCGCATCGTTCAAGACGACGTAATCGATCGCGACGGGATGGGCGAATTGATGCGCCTTGTCATGCGCCGCCGTCGCAGCGCCGAGCGCGGCGGCGCGATCGGGAAAAGGCTGCGAGCGCACGTAATAGAGCAAATGGCCCTTGCGGTTGGGCGCCTGGACGATTTCGACCGGCAGGCCGGTCGCCTCGACCGCCCATTGAATCTGATGGGCGTTGTCCTCGATCGCAAAGGCGCCGAATTGGATGCGGAAGGGTCCGGTCTCGGGCGTTGATGCCGGCGTTGCGCGCGCGGGCGGCGACGCATGTTTGGCGGCCGGCGGCTTCGGCGGTTGCGCGGCAGCGAAGCTCGCTTTCGGTTTGCCGGCTTCCGCCGCGGGCTTGGCGCGCGGCGCCGGCGGCTTTTCCGCCGCCGCAATCTCGCCGGCGGCGCGGTCGGGCGGCGCGGCGCGCTTGGCCAGACGGGGCGCGGTTTCAGCCGGTTTCGAGGCGGGGGGAGAGAGGCTCTCGGCGATCGCGGCGGCCGCTGGAGGCGCGGCGCTTGGTGCCGGCGCTTGCGGCTGGGGCGGCGCTGCCGCGGCCACCGGGGGCTGGGTCGGTGCCGGGGTCACCGGGGCGCTCGGGGGTGTCGCCGCCGGCGACGGCGCGACGCTGGGGGGCGGCGCTTCGATCGCTTCGGCCACGGCAGGGGCCGACGCCGCTTCTTCCTGTGCCTTGTCCGTCGGCAGCACGCGATAGAGCACGCCGCCGGCCAAGCCGACGGCAAAGAAGAAGGCGAGCAGCAGCACCGTGTAGGCTGCGCTTTCGAACTTCGATCGATTGCTTCCCGCGAAAAGCGACATCACCCTCCGGGTGCCTCGGCATAAGTGTACGTAGTTTCGCGCAGGTTCCCGCTTCCGTCTAGTCGTTTAAGCCCTGGTCTTCAGCTTACAAATGAAGCAGCGGCGGGACGGCCGCCGAGACCGCGGTTCCGCATGGAACGGCGTCGACGGCCTCCCGCGTTGCGGCGCGCGGCGTCTCTATCCTCCGAACGGGAAAATTGGGTTGCCCGATTTGAAGGCCGGCGGGTCGAGGATGACGGTCTTCTTCGGGTCCTTGAATTGATCGAGGTCGTTCCCCGTGATGCCCTGGAACTGCACCATCAGCATGCGCGACTGCGCCCATTCCCCGTCCTTGCCGAATGCGATGTCGCCGTACACGGTGTGAAAGGTATGCGAGCGGAAATACGCGGCGAGCTTGTCCTGGTCGAGGCTCTTGGTGCCTTCGACCGCCTGCTGCACGAGTTGCATATAGCCATAGCTGATCGGGACCATGTAATAGCCGAGCGGATCGGTGCCGGCCGCCTTGGCCCGCGCCTGATATTTCTCCAGCACTTCGGCGACGCCCGGGAACATCATCGTCTTGGCCGGCTGCCAGATATCGAAGACGACGAAGCCGTTGAGAGCGGAGCCGAGCTGTTGCTTGATCGCCGTCGCTTGCAGCCCGACCATCGCGCCGCCCATCATCTTCGGCTTGTAGCCGACCTCCTTCACCGCGCGGGCCATGCACGCGGAATCGGTGACGTAGGACGCGATCAGCACGACGTCCGGATTGGACGCCTGGATCGCGCGCACAACCGGCGCGCAATCGGTGATGTTTCCGGGATAGGTCTTGTCGTAGACGATCTTCAAGCCGTCGGCCTTGGCGGTGTCGCGCGCGCCATCCGCGGCGTTGTGCGCGAATTCGATGTCGGCGGACGCGATCGCGATCGTCTTTGGCTTCGGGTTCTGCGCCATGGCGATGTTGAAGAAGCCGGCGGTGAAGGCGGTCTTGGCGTTGGGGCCCGCGGGGATCATCGCGAAGTATCGCGGGTAGTGGAACTCGTTGTTCACGGCGAGCCCGAGCAGGGCGGGAAACAGCATGTTGTGCTGCATGACGACCGGCAGCGCCGGCGCGATGAGTCCGGTGGCGTAGGAGCTGACGACCAGATCGACTTTGTCGACGTCCAGAAGCTTGGTGTAGATGCCGGGCACGTTCGCCGGGTTGCTCTGGTCGTCGTAATGGACGAGCTGGACCGGCCGGCCCAACAGCCCGCCCTTGGCATTCACGTCCTCGGCCCAGATCTCCATTGCCAAAAGCGCCGGCTTGCCGTTCGCGGCGAGGCCGCCGGTCTCCTCGATGCTGAAACCGATCTTGATCGGGTCCGCCGCCCAAGCCGGTACGGCAAGCGCCCAGGCCAGGCCGATCCCCAGAATAGTTTGGCACAGACCTCGGGCTTTGAATTCGGTGTTCATCTGCGCTTCCTTCCCATCTGGGTTCATTCTTTTTTGCTCGACGCGGCGCATCTTAAGCGCTTTGCCCGCGGCATGATAATCACATTCGAGACCATCGCATCCGATCCGCCGAAGGGCGCGTCGCCGATCTCCGACGATCGCGGTCGGGCGGAGGCGGTGGCTCGCGGCGCGCGCTTGGCGCGCGCTTGGCGCGCGCAACGCGAGAGCGGCGTCATTTTTCCGAACACCGGTCGCGGGTACTCTCGCGGTCCTTGCGCGGCGGCGACGATGCCTTGACAAGCCATGCCGCCTCAACAAGGATCGGCCGCCAATGCGGGCGCCACCGATGGCAACGCAAACCAAGCCGAACGGGAGGTTTCAACTGCGCACGATCCGAAACTTGCTTGTCTGTCTGCTCGCGCTCGGGCCGGCAACGAGCGCGCTGGCGCAGCAGCCCGCGCACGTCATCATCGCAACGGTTCCGACCGTCGCTTCGGCCTCGACCTACATCGCCGATGCCAAGGGATATCTGCGCGAAGCGGGGATCGATGCCGAGATCCAGAAAATCAACTCCGTGAGCACGGCGATGCCCTTGCTTGCGAGCGGGCGCATCCAGGTGGCGCAGGGCGGCTTCTCGGCCGCCTATTGGAACGGGCTCGCGCAGGGCCTGCCGGTGACGGTCGCGTTCGAAGGCGGATCCACGCCGCTCAATCATCATATTCTGTTGAGCCCGGCGATGAAGGACAAGATCAAGAAGATCGCCGATCTGAAAGGCCGCGTCGTGGCGCTCAACGCGCCCGGCTCGATCATCGGCTACGATCTCTACAAAGTGCTCGGCAGCGCGGGCCTCACTTTCAAGGACGTCGAGATCAAATATATCGGCTTTTCGCAGATGGGCATCGCGCTGCAAAACGGCGCGGTCGATGCGGCCGTCGATGTTCCGCCCTTCGGGGATCTGGCGATCGAGAAGGGGCTCGGGGTCAACTGGATCGACACCGACGAATATCTGAAACCGGCGCCGGTCTCGGTCGCGCTTTATGTCATCAATACCGATTGGGCCAAGCAGAACAGCGACCTCGCGCACCGCCTGTTCGTGGCCCTTGCCCGCGGCACGCGCGACTATTGCCAAGCCTATCATCACGGGGCGAACCGCGACGAAGTGATCGACATCATGATCAAATACGGCGTTGCCGGCGATCACGATTCGCTCGACAAGTTTCCCTGGCAGGCGCGCAATCCCAATGGCCGGTTCAACGCCGCCAGCCTGCTCGATATCCAGGATTGGTACTTCAAAGAAGGGTTGATCAAGAAGAAATTCACCGCGCAGCAGCTGGTCGACGCCAGCTACGCCGATCAGGCGGCGAAAAAGCTCGGTGCGTTCCACGTCATCAACAAGGACAGCAAGCTCGGCGGCTGCCGCTGAGCGCGTGTGGGGGAAAACATGATCGCGCGTTGGTTTTATTACGTCGCCGGCCTTCTCGCGCTTGCGGCGGCGGTGCCGCATCCGGCGCAGGCGCAAGCCAAAGTCGTGATCGGCAGCGTGCCGGGGATCGCCGCGGCCGGCACCTATATTGCCGATGCGAAGGGCTATTTCCGCGATGCCGGCATCGAAGTCGAGATCGCCAATCTCGCCTCGGCGGCCGATGCCATGGCGAGCCTTGCCACCAACCAATTCCAGGTGGTCGAAGGCGGCTACTCGGCCGGGTATTGGAACGCGCTCGCGAAGAATCTGCCGGTCATCGTCGCTTTCGAGCGCGGCTCGCGTCCGACGAACCACAAGATCGTCGTCCCGCCCAACATGAAGGACAAGATCAAGACCGTCGCCGACCTCAAGGGACATTCGGTCGCCGTCAACGGCCCCGGCTCGCTGACCATCTACGAGCTCGGCAAGATGCTCGAAGCCTCCGGTCTCACGCTGAAGGATGTGGACGTCAAATACATTCCGTTCCCCCAGATGGCGATCGCCTTCAAGAACGGCGCCGTCGACGCCGCCGAAGACATCCCGCCCTTCGTCAACGTGGCGAAGGAGCAGGGCTTGATGTTCGAGATCGGTTCGATCGACGACACGCTGAAGCCCTATCCGCTGGCGAGCATCGCCTATCAGATCAACACCGACTGGGCCGCGAAGAACAAGGATATCGCGCGGAAATTCTTCGTCGCGATCGCGCGCGGCACCCGCGACTATTGCCAAGCCTATCATCATGGCCCCAATCGCGGCGAGATCATGGACATCATGATCAAGTACAAGGTCATGTCCGACCGTGCCCTGCTCGACCGGATTCCGTGGCAAGGCCGCGATCCGAACGGGCGCATGGATCCGGCGACCGCGCTCGATATCCAGGACTGGTTCTTCAAAGAGGGGATGATCGCGAAGAAATTCCCGGCCGAGCGCTTGGTCGACACCAGCTATGCCGACTATGTGGCGAAGACGCTCGGGCCCTTCGAGGTCGTCAACAAGACGGATACGTTGCCGAGCTGCCGCTGACGCACCGAGGCCGGTCATGCGCATTCGTCTCCATCACGCCGCTGCCGCCGCCGCGCTTCTTCTGATGCTCGCGCCGCCCAATGAGGCGCAGGCGGCCGACGCGCTGCAGAAGGTCGCGCTCGGGATGGTGCCGAGCCTGCCGGCGGCGGCCACCTACATCGCCAAGGACAAGGGCTGGTACCGCGAGCTCGGGATCGATGTCGAGATTCAAAACGTCGATTCCGCGGCAAGCGCGATGTCGCTGGTCGCGGGCAACCGCCTGCAGGTGATCGAAGGCGGCTTGGCGTCGAATTACTGGAACGCGCTGAGCCAAGGCTTGCCGGTCATCATGGCGAGCGAGCGCGGCTCGAGCCCGCTCCACCACGCCATCATGGTGCGGAACGATCTGAAAGGCGTGATCCAATCGGTCAAGGACCTGAAGGGCCGCAGGATCGCCATCGTTGCCCCCGGCGCGATCCTCGCCTACGAGCTCGGCAAGACCTTGGAGACGGCGGGTCTCACCTTCAAGGATGTGGAGGTCACCTACATTCCCTTCCCGCAAATGGGCGTGGCGCTCACCAACAGGGCGGTCGACGCCGCGGTGTCGATCCCCCCGTTCAGCGACGTGGCCCTGGCGCGAGGCCTGGGGTGGAATCTGGTCGATCCCGACGCGGTGATCGCGCCGACGCCGCTCGCGGCCGTCGGCTACGTCATCAACGCCGATTGGGCTCGCGAACACCGCGCGCTCGCGCATGATTTCTTTCTGGCCTCGGCGCGCGGGATTCGCGAATATTGCCAAGCCTATCACGGCGGTCCAAACCGGGCCTATGTGGTGGATCTGCTGCTCAAGAACGGCGTTTCCAATCGCGAGGTCATCGACAAATATCCCTGGCCCTCGCGCGACCCCAACGGACGCATGGATCCCGCGAGCGTCTTGGATATTCAGGACTGGTTCTTCAAGGAAGGTTTCATCAAACAGAAATTTCCGATCGCGCAACTGATCGATACGAGCTACGCCGAAGAGGCGGCGCGCCGGCTGGGTCCTTTCGTCGTCGAGAACAAGAACAGCCAGGCGCGCGGTTGCCGCTGAACGGCGTTCATTCGAGTACAACCGCGCGGCCGGTCGGTTGACCGGCCGGCATCAAACAAAGAGGAGAGCAAGACATGGGCATCACCCCCTTCAGTCCCGTCCGCCGGGTCGTCACCGGCCACGATGCGACCGGCAAGGCGATCGCGATCATCGATGGCGACACGCCTTACAAGACGGTGCGTCCCGACAGCGGCGCGATGCAGCAGCGCATTTGGGTCACCGACAAGAACCCCGCGGATATGAGGGGCGACAAGGATCGCGGCGCGATCGAACTGCGCATCGCGCCGCCCCCCGGCGGCTCGGTCATTCGCGTGCTCGACATTCCGCCCGAATCCGAGGCGGCGGCGAAACTGCCCAATGATCACATGGTCAAGCTCTTGGGCGGCGAGCATCACGCGCCGAAGGGCGTCCGCCCGCCGCGGCATCCCGGCATGCATCGCACCTGCACCATCGACTATGCGATCATCCTCTCCGGCGAGATCGACATGCTGCTCGACGATACGGAGGTTCATTTGAAGGCGGGCGACATCCTCGTGCAGCAGGCGACGAATCACGCCTGGGTCAATCGCGGCAAGGAGCCGTGCCGCATCTGCTTCGTCCTGATCGACGGCGCCGAGCCTCTCGTCTGACCAAGGCAGGAGCAGAATGGCAGTTGAACCGCCGCGCAGGGGTGCGCGGATCGAGATCGAAGGGCTGGCGCGGTCTTTCGAGGGGCCGCGCGGCTCGGTGCAGGCGCTCACCGAGATCGATCTTTCGATCGCTGCCGGCGAGTTCCTGTGCATCGTCGGGCCTTCGGGCTGCGGCAAGTCCACCTTGCTGCGCATTCTGGCCGGGCTCGACCACCAGACGAGCGGGACGGTCACGATCGACTCCGCCGGCTGGGCGGTCGAGAACGCCATGGTGTTTCAGGAAAGCGGTCTCTTTCCCTGGATGTCGGTCGAGGAAAATGTCGGCTTCGGGCTGATGACGCGCGGCATGCCGGCGGTCGAGCGGGCGCCGCGCGTCGAGGCCGCGATGCGCCTCGTCGGCCTCTCGAAGTTCCGGCGGCATTTTCCGCATCAGCTTTCCGGCGGGATGCGCCAGCGCGGCGCGATCGCGCGCGCCTTCGTGACCGATCCGTCGGTCCTGCTCATGGACGAGCCTTTCGCCGCGCTCGACGCGCAAAATCGCACGATCCTCCAGGAAGAGCTGGTGAGGATATGGGAGACGACCGGCAAGACCGTGGTCTATATCACCCACTCGATCGACGAAGCGCTGTTCCTGGGCGACCGTGCGGCGGTGATGACGGCGCATCCGGGCCGCATCAAGGAGATCATCGATATTCCCTTTCCGCATCCGCGTAATTTGATGGAACTCAGCGTGACGCCGACCTTCGCCAACCTGAAACTCAAGATCTGGCGCGTGCTCGAGGACGAGGTCAATCGCGCGCGCGCCGGCGAGGATTCGGCATGAGCCGCAGCCAAGCCGCCCGCCAGGTGCGGCAGGAACGATTGCTGTACCTGCTGTCGCCGATCGGTCTTTTGGTGCTGTGGGAGCTCGCGATCCGCGCGGGCCTCGGCGATCGCCGTTTCGTGCCGGCGCCGTCGGATATCGCCGAGCGGTTTTATCTCCTGTGCGTCTCGGGCGAATTGCCCTGGGACACGGCGGTGACCTTATGGCGCATCGTCGCCGGCTATCTCTTGGGCGCGATTCCCGGCGTCGCGCTGGGATTGCTGATGGCGATGTGGCGCGGGGTTCGTATCGTGGTCGATCCGCTGATCGCGGCGCTCTTTCCGATCCCGAAGCTCGCGCTCATGCCGCTCATCCTGCTCGCCTTCGGCTTCGGCGAGACCTCGAAGATCGTCGTCGTGGCGATCGGCGCCTTCTTCCCGGTGATCGTCAATGCTTATGCCGGCGCGTCCAATATCGACAAAATTTATATCGACGTCGCGCGCAATTACGGCGCCAGCCCCGGGGTCATGTTCACGCGCGTGGTGTTCTTCGGCGCGCTGCCTCTGATCTTTGCCGGACTGCGCGTCGCGCTGGCGATTTCCTTCATCATCGGCACGGCAGCAGAGTTCGTTGCCGCCAAGAGCGGGATCGGCTATCTCATCTGGTCTTCCTGGGAGCTGTTGCAAGTCGACGCCATGTTCGTTGGCATCGTCACGATCGGCATTCTCGGCGTCATCACCTCGACCTTGTTCGTCGAGGTCGAGCGCCTCGTCATTCCGTGGAAATCGTCATGAAATGGCAATTCGGGTTTCTCGTTCTGTTCAGCGCCGTCGTTCTGCAGGCTTGCGGCGTGTTCTCGGTTTCCGACCGATACGGCAACGCCTATGGCGGCTTTTACGATTACGGCAACAAGTATCAGTGGCAGCTCGCCACCTGCGAGAAGGAAATCGCCGCCGCCGCCATTCCCGAAGGCGTGAAGAAGCGCGCCATGGAATGCTGCATGTGGCGCCACGGCGTGCCGATCGACGATTCGAAAGGCTGCGAGGCGCCGCCTTATAGCGGGTGAGCGCCGGTCAAGAGGGGAGGGCGACGTGAAGCTCAGCACCGAGCGCATTCTGACCACCCATGTCGGAAGCCTGCCGCGTCCCCGGCACGTCGCCGAGCTCCTCATGCTCAAGGATCGGGGCGAAGCCTATGACCAGGATGAGCTCGACCGCAGCGTCCGGCAGGCGGTCGCCGATATCGTCCGCCGTCAGATCGAGACCGGCATCGACATCGTCGATGACGGAGAAATGTCGAAGCCGGGCTATTCGACCTATATCGCGGATCGCCTGACCGGCTTTGCCGGACATGCGCCGCGCAAGCCGCCGCTCGACACGCGCGATTATCCGGCGTTCAACGCGGCGATGACGCGCATGACGGGTGCCCAGACGCTCCGGCGCGCCAATTGCGTCGGCCCCGTGACCTTGCGCGATCCGCTGCCGCTCGAGCAGGACATCGCCAATCTTCGCGCGGCGCTGGCGGGTATGCGCTTCGCCGACGCGTTCATGACGTCGGCGTCGCCGGGTCTCGTCAGCGCCTTCCAGCCGAACGCGTTCTATCCCTCGCATGACGCCTACGTCGAGGCGGTCGCCGCCGCGATGGAGGCGGAATACGAGGCGATCGCGCGCGCCGGCTTCGTCCTGCAGCTCGATTGCCCCGATCTCGCCATGGCGCGCCACACCGGCTTTCAGGATCTGAGCGAGGCGGATTTCCTCAAGCGCGCGCGGCACCATGTCGCCGTGCTCAATCACGCCGTCCGCAACATTCCAAGCGAGGCGATGCGCCTGCACATCTGCTGGGGCAATTACGAGGGTCCGCACGATCACGATATTCCGCTGGCGAACATCGCGCCGATCGTCTTGAAAGCCAAGCCCGCGGCGCTCGTGATCGAGGCTTCCAATCCGCGCCACGAGCATGAATGGCAAATCTGGCGCGACGTGAAACTTCCCGAGGACAAGATTCTCATCCCCGGCGTGCTCGACACATCCACCAATTATGTCGAACACCCGGAACTGGTGGCGGAGCGCATCTGCCGCTTCGCCGATATCGTCGGGCGCGAACGCGTGATCGCGGGAACCGATTGCGGCTTCGGCACGTTTGCCGGCTATGGCAAGCTCGATCCCGAGATCGCGTTCAAGAAGCTGCGCGCGATGGTCGAAGGCGCCGCGATCGCCTCGAAGCGCCTCTGGCCGCGCAGGGCGAAGAAGCCCAAAGCAAAATCCGCCGGCGCACGCGCCGCGAGACCGGCCGGGCGCAAGCGGCTCGCTTCGATCCGGGCCGCGCGACCGAAGGCCTCGGCGCGACGCGCCAAACGGCGGTGAAGGCGCCTTACGCGCGCCCGTCCAGGCCGCGCGCGGTCAGCAGAAGCTTCCGCCACTGCACCAGCTGCGCGTCGGTCGGCGCCAGATATTCCGGCCGGTCGTAATAGGCGTGAATCGCCGCCGGCGCGTCCTGCGCCGAGAAATTCCGGTCCATGACCCAATGATGGAAGCAGTGATAGGCGAGCCATTCATAGGCCCGGCCGAGCGCGGTGCGGCGCAGCGCGGTGTGAAAATAGAACATCCGCGTCGTGTTCTCGTCGATGGGCACGGCCCAGCGCGTCCACATATGGGTCTGATAATTGATCCGGACCATGCAGGGCAGATGCTGCCCGGTCTCCCATTCCTCGCTCGCGTGATAGGCCGGAAGCTTCATGAACGGCGCGCGCAGAACGTTGAACAGCCAGGTCCAGCTCATCCGCCAGCGCCGCCGCGGCCATTTGCTGCCGAGCCCCGGAAAATAATCCTGATCCGTGGCGCTGAGCTCGTGAATGGGGCGCGTCGGCATGAGCCGGTGCGGGCCGATTCGCTTGGGCCGGCCGGGCGGGAAATGCGGCGGATAAATCTTCTTCATCAGCAGCATCGCGGAATTGCGGTGGAGATAGCGCACATGCGAGTCGAACGAATTCTCGAAGCAGGGACGCCAATTCGCGGGCCATTCCGTCTTCCAGCTCACGACGAATTTTTCGGGCTGGAAGAATTCCTCGGGGATGTTCTCCGCGAGCGGCGCGGGCGCGCCCTTGCCCGTCCACACGAAGACGACGCCCTTCAAGGTCTCGGTCGGATAGACCCGCGCCTTGATCTTGCCGGGCATGGGAGAATCGGGGCCTTCGCCCAGCGCAGCTAGGCATTCGCCGTGCTCGTCGAAAACGAAGCCGTGGTAGAAACACGCGACCGTCCCGCGAAATTCGCAATTGCCGTGCGCCAGCATCGCGCCGCGATGCGGGCAGGCATTGGTGAGCGCCGCCACCTTGCCGCTCTTGCCGCGAAAAAGGCAGAGCTCTTCGCCAAGCATCTTGAGATAGACGGGCTTCTTCCACCCGACCGACTTGTCGCGGATCGCCGGGTACCAGTATTCCCGTAACCCGAGCGCCGGGATCTTGTCGCGCAGATCGCTGAATCCCAGCGGCAGGGCCTGATCGTCGCCGTCGGAGCCGGTCTTGCTCGCCGCCTCGGCCGCGATCGGCTGTCGCGTCGCCTGCTCCTCCGTCTCAAGCATGGCCCGCTCCCTTGAATGGCTGATTTTGCGGCATCTTCCCCATGCCCTTTCGGCGTGTCAATCGCCGAGGCGCCGAATTACTTAAGATATTGATGAATTGCGGCGCCGCCGGCCCGCAAGCGGCACGGGCGCCGGCGGTCAGGGCTTGAGGCGAAATCGCGTCCCGGCGCCGGGGGGGCCGTCGCTCGCGACCTTTTCTGTCTCGACGAGCTGGATCAGATGCGCGAGGACGGAGCGTCCCGCGGCGGCATGGAGGCGCGGATCGAGACCGGCATAGACCCGCGCGACGATGTCCGGGATCGATTCGTCGCCTGCGGCCAGCGCCTTCAAGATGGCCTCGTCGCGTTCGCGGCGATGGGCGATGAAGGCTTCGACATGCGGCTTGGGCGCGGTGATCGACGGGCCGTGCGTCGGCCAATAGAGCGCGTCGTCGCGCTTCAACAGCTTTTCCAGCGAGCGCATATAGGCGGCCATGTCGCCGTCGGGCGGCGCGATCACGCTCGTGGACCATCCCATGACGTGATCGCCGGTAAAGAGCGTCTGCTCCTCCGGCAGGGCGAAGCACAGATGGTTCGAGGTATGGCCGGGCGTCTCGACCGCGGCCAGGCGCCAGCCCGGGCCTTCGGCGACGTCGCCCTCGCGTAACTCGAAATCGGGAACGAAGTCGCGGTCGCCGCCTTCCTCGGTCGCGCCGCCGAACCCCTCGACCGCGCGGCGCGAGCCATGCGGCCCGTAGGCGTAGCTCTTGGCGCCGGTCGCCCGCTTCAGCGCGGCGGCGGCGGGCGAATGGTCCAGATGCGTGTGCGTGATCAGGATGTGCGTCACGGTTTCGCCGGCGATGGCCTGCAGCAGGGCGGCGACGTGATCGGCGAGGTCCGGGCCCGGATCGATCACGGCGACTTTGCCATGGCCGACGATGTAGGTGCCGGTTCCCTTGAAGGTGAAGGGGCCCGGATTGCGCGCAACGACCCGGCGGATCAGCGGGCTTAGTCGCTCAGCCCGGGCGTATTCGAAGTCGAAGTCGCGGCGGAAGGGGATCTCGGTCGCCATGGCCACCGGCTTATCGCAAGCGCGGGGCCTTGCCAAGTGCCGGTTCCAGGCTTGAGGCGCAGCGCGCGCTGCTCGATGAGATGCCAGGAGAGAAAGGCGAGCACGCCGGCGAGAAGAGTGGCGAGCAGAAAGACCTGCCACCATACTGCGTGGCCGTGCATCAGCCAGATCACCATTTGCTGCGACGGCCAGCCAAAGATGTAGAGACCGTAAGAAAGGTCGCCGAACCGCGCGGCCGGAATGACCGGCAATCGCGGGCTCAGCGCGAGATAGAGCGCCAGATAACAACCGAAAAGCGGAAAAAGAAGGATGAATTGCCCGAGCGGCACGCTCGCGATCAGGCCCGCGACCGCGGCGAGCGCGACGCGCCAATCGAAAATCCGCGTGTCGCGCAGCTTGTAGAGCGCCATGCCCACCGCGAAGAAGCCCAGCATCCAGCCCCAACCGCCGAGGAAACCCAAGGCGTCGAAATGGATGCAGGCCATGCCCAAGGCCACCAACAAGAGGCAGACCGGCAGATTGATCAGCCGCGCCACGCCCAGCGCCAGCACCATGAGATACATCTCGAACTCGTAGCCGAGCGTCCATAGCGAGCCGTTGATTTCGAGGCCGACCGCGTTGTCCACGAACATCACGCCGGGGAGTTCGTGCACCTGGAGACTGAATACGGAATTGTCGAGGACGTAGCGATAGGGCTCGGGCCGGCGCAGGTACTCGGCGAGCGGCAAGGTGGTGACGAGCGGCGCCAGAACGAAGGCGCTCAAGACGAGCATGACGATATAGCCGGGGAAAATGCGCAAGCAGCGTTTGGCGAGATAGCGCAAGGGCCCGTGCGTCTGCTCGAAACTTTGCGTGACGAGAAATCCGCTGATCGCGAAGAATACGAACACGCCCGCCAGCCCGAGCATGCATTGATTGCCGGTCAAAAGGTTGAGCGGCTCGTTGACGCCGGTGCCCTGCGCGATCAGGAAGGAGTGCGAGAAGATGACCGACAAAGCGGCGATAAGACGTAGCGCGTCGAAATTGTTCTGCCGCCGCGTTCCTCCCCCCTCCGCCGGCATCGCCCTCATCCGAATGGCGGTTTCATCGCGACGGAGAACATGACGGTCGGCAGGATTTCGCGGATCGACGCGCGCAAGCTCGCCTCGTCGGCGCCTTCGGCCGAAGCGATGGCGCCGCGCGGGTTGCGCCGCACGATCACGGCGACCGCGCGCCCGGCCGAATTCGATCCGAGGGTGACGAACACTTCGGCGGGATCGATCCGGTTCAGAGTCTTGGCGAGCCGGCTCTTGCCCTTCTCGGTGTCGAGATCGAGGACCGGCAAGTCGCCGGTCGACGTCGCCGGCTCCGGCGGCACCGGCGCGTCGATGGCTTCGACCGGCTGATGGCGCGAAAAGCGCTGGAAGATCGCGCGGCTTTCGCCGGTATCGATGCGGAATTGCAGTTCCCAGGTCTCGCCGCGCGCGGCGAGTTCGGTGATGAGCGCGAAAAGATCGTCGCAATCCGGATCGTGGCTGCAGGTAATGAACGCAAAACGGCCTTCGTGTTCGATCACGCGATCGTCATTCTCGGCAAATCCCAGCTCGTCGAGAGCGTTGACCAAGGCGCGTTCCGAGGCGACGAGAAGCGTGCTGACGTGAAGCTTGGAGGGTTCGCGCGAGGCGTCGGGAGCGTCCATGAGGATGACTTAGCGATTTGGCGGCGTTTCGGCAAGTTGGGCGCGTCGCCGCGCCGATTCGCGCTTCCGCTCACCCGCCGATGAGGCGCAGCCCCTGGATGTCGGTGAACCCTCGCGCGGGATCGACGATGGTGAGGATGAAGGCGTCGGCGGAGCAATCGAGCGATCCTCCACCCTTGTTGCACGCGGTCCGGGGCAAGGTATCGATGTTGACGTAAAAGGTCTCTCCGGCGCGCGGCACGACGGTTTTGAACTGGTTGGGGTAATACCGGTCGGTTTGGATCGTCAGATCGTAACGCCCGGGCGCCACGTCGCGATAGAAGACGGTGCCGGGTTGGGATTCGCCGGTCGGCTTGCCGTTCAGGTAAACCATCCTCCACTGCATCGCCCCGTAATAGGCGAGGGTGCGATAGAAGACGAGACGGGCCGCGCCCGGCGGTGGCGGCGGAAGCGGCCCATGAAGGGCGTCGGGCGGCGGAACCGGCGCGCAGCCCGCGACAATGATGAGCACGAGGACAATCAGCGGGCGAAAATATCGTGCCAAGGGCGGTCTCCGCAGTCAGGACTAAAGCCAAAACCGGCGCATCTCGTGCTCGGGCCGGGACCGTATTATAGATGGATTTAGGATCGGACCTAACGATAGGGCTTCACCAAGAAGTCGACAGGGGGAGGGACGATGTTCGGGCTCATACAGGACCGGCCGCTGCTGGTCTCGTCTCTGATACTTCACGCGGATCGTCATCACGGCGCGACCGAAATCGTCACGCGCACGCTCGAGGGGCCGATCCACCGCTACACGATTCGCGACGCGCATCGCCGCGCCCGCAAGCTCGCCAACGCGCTCGCGCGTCTCGGCGTGCGCCGAGGCGACCGCGTCGCCACGCTCGCTTGGAATACCCACCGTCATTTCGAGTTCTACTATGCCGTCTCCGGCATGGGTGCGATCTGCCATACCATCAATCCGCGGCTTTTCCACGAACAGATCGCCTACATCATCGATCACGCCGACGATGCCTACGTATTTTTCGATCTCGGCTTCGCTCCCTTGATCGAGACATTGAAGGCGAGGTGTCGCGGCGTGAAGGGCTGGGTTGCGCTGACCGATCGCGCCCACCTGCCCGAATCGCCGAGCGGCTTGCTTTGCTATGAGGAGCTGCTCGCCGCGGAAAGCGATGCGTTCGACTGGCCGAGCTTCGATGAGCGGCTGGCTTCCTCCCTCTGCTACACCTCGGGCACGACCGGCAATCCCAAGGGTGCGCTTTACGCGCACCGCTCGACGATTCTTCATTCCTACGGCACCGCGCTGCCGGATACGTTCGGTCTGTCCGCGCGCGACGTCATTCTCCCCGTCGTGCCGATGTTTCACGTCAATGCCTGGGGCCTGCCTTATTCCTCGATGCTGGTCGGCGCAAAGCTCGTCTTTCCGGGTGCGGCGCTCGACGGCAAGAGCCTTTACGACTTGTTCGAGGCCGAACAGGCGACCTTCAGCGCCGGCGTTCCGACCGTCTGGCTCGGCTTGCTGCGCTATCTGGAAGAAAGCGGCAAGCGGTTTTCATCTCTCCAGCGCATCGTCGTCGGCGGCTCCGCCTGTCCGCCGGCGATGATCGAGGCCTTTGAAAAGGGATACGGCGTCGAGGCCATTCACGCCTGGGGCATGACGGAGATGAGCCCTCTCGGCACGTCTTCGCAACTGAAGGCCAAGCACCGCAACGCTTCGCCCGCGGAGATACTCGCCGTCAAGAGCAAGCAGGGACGCGCGATTCCCGGCGTCGACATGAGGATCGTCGATGGCGAGGGAAAGGATCTGCCCTGGGATGGTGTCGCCTTCGGCGATCTCATGGTGCGCGGATGGTGGATTGCCGACGCCTATTTCAAGAGCGAGGGCGGCGAGCTCTTGCGCGACGGATGGTTTCCGACTGGCGACGTCGCCACCATCGATCCGGACGGCTACATGAAGATCACCGACCGGTCGAAGGACGTGATCAAGAGCGGCGGCGAGTGGATCAGCTCGATCGAGCTCGAGAACATCGCGATCGCGCATCCGGCCGTGGCCGAAGCGGCGGTCATCGGGATTGCGGATCCGAAATGGGGCGAGCGGCCTCTGCTGATCGCGCAGATCAACGAAGGCGCCCGGGTCGAACGCGAAGAGCTGCTGGGGTTCTATCGGGGCAAGGTCGCCCCCTGGTGGGTCCCCGACGACGTCGTCTTCGTCGCCGCGCTGCCGCATACGGCGACCGGAAAGCTTCTGAAGGCCGAGCTCAGAACCCGCTATGCCGGCTATCGGTTGCCCGACGCCTGCGCGTGAAGATGCGAGAGCGTGTCGAGAGCGGTCTGGAGCTGATAGTCGCGGGGCGAGCCGATCGCCGAGGACTCGATGATCGTCTCGGCCTTCTCCGATGCGGCGAGTTTGGGCGCGCCCGGGGCCGCGCCGTTCGCGGTCGCGGCCGCCGGGCCCGCCGCGAGCGCGCCCGGCAGATCGGCTTCGCGCACGATGTCGACTTCGGCGGTCTTCGTGTCTTTCGGCTGCTCGACGACGCGGTCGGGGGTGATCCCGATTCCCTGGATCGAACGGCCGTTCGGCGTGTAATAGCGCGCGGTCGTCAGCCGCAAGGCGCCATGCCCGTCGAGCGGGATGATGGTCTGGACCGATCCCTTGCCGAAACTCTGCGTGCCGAGAACCTGCGCACGCCTGCGATCCTGTAGAGCGCCTGCAACGATCTCGGCAGCCGAGGCCGACGCGCCGTTGATCAAAACCACCATCGGTACGCCTTTGATCCGGTCGCCATCGGCCGGCGCGGGGAAGGCGCGATTGTCGTCCGCCGAACGGCCCCGGATCGAGACGGTCGTGCCGCCATCGAGAAAGTCGCCGGCAACCCGCACCGCTTGGTCGAGCAATCCGCCCGGATCGTTGCGCAGATCGAGCACCAGGCCTTGAAGGTGCCCGTGGCCTTTGCGCAGCAGATCGTCGAGCGCGTGGCTGACTTCGCGCTGCGTCGTCTCGGTGAAGCTCGTGATGCGGATATAGCCGATCCCGTTGGCCTCGAGCTGAGACTTCACGGAATCGACCTTGATGACGGCACGCGTCAAGGTGACGTCGAAGGGCGTCTCGTTCTTGCGCCCGACGGTGATGCGGACCTTGGTGTCGGCGGGGCCGCGCAGCGCGCTCACCACGTCCTTGAGGCTCATGCCGTCGGTCAGCTCGCCATCGATGCGGAGGATGACGTCGCCGGCGCGGATTCCCGCGCGGGCCGCCGGCGTGTCGTCGATCGGCGAGATCACGATCGGGTGAGTGTCGTCGCGCGTCAGCTCCGCGCCGATCCCGGCGAACTCGCCGGCGCTGTCGTCGAGCATTTCCTGGTATTCCGGCTCGCTCATGTAATCCGAGTGGGGATCGAGCCCGGTCAGCATGCCTTTGAGGGAATTGTCGATCAGCCGGGTGTCGCTGACCGGATCGACATAGCTGGTCCGCACCCGCTCGAGGACCGAGCGGTAGAGCGCCAGATCGCTGTCGCTTTTCGGCGCGGCGGAATTGACGGTGCCGCCGCAGCCCGCAAGCGCGATCGCGAGCAAGGCGGCCAACCAAGGAAAGCATCGTGTGGGAGTCATTGCGGGGGAAGACCTTTGTCACCAAGTGTCATGGCCGTGCGGCCTTCAGGGGTCGAGACGATTATGCCGGACGAGGCGCCGCCGAAGCCAGCCCGTCAATGCCGAAGCTTCTCATCGATGAGCTCCCTGACCTTGCGCCGTTCCCAGTCTTGCGTGGTCCAAGGCAGGAGCTCGTAGGCGTGGAGCGCGTGAAGGCAGATGATGAGCCCCCAGCCCACGAGCGGCGCGTAGAACCACATCGGTCCGGACGAGGTCGAATCGATGAGGAACAGCACGAAATTGATGACCACATAGGCGGTCAGGTGGCTGTAGAAGATGCGCAGGGCGCGGGCACGCCCCCAGGCCCATTTCTCCAACTCGGCGACGCGCGCAGCCTCGCGAACGCTCGCACCCGGATGGAGCTCGGTGGGTTCGCTTTGTTGACCGCGTATCGCCATGGGACCAATCCGGTCTCGCGAGACAAACTTAGCCTGTCTTGCCGCTGCGCAACAAGAACACCTTCGGCCGGCCGTGTTAATTTCACGCTAAAGTGCGGCTGCCCGCGCGCGAGACCGCGTTCTTTCGATCACGGTCGCGCGAGGTCGGGCTCGGGACAAGGTGGTCGGAGTGAGAGGATTCGAACCTCCGGCCCCCGCCTCCCGAAAGCGGTGCTCTACCAGGCTGAGCTACACTCCGGCGCCGCGCGATATAGCCCGAAGCCCGGCGGCCTGCAACCGGTAAGTCCGGTGCGCGTCACCGGCGGGATCGGACGGATCAGTAACCGCGCGCGAGGCAGAAATCGATCGCCTCTTCAAGGGCGGCGCGTTCGGGTCCCTCGCGGAAAGAAGCCAAGGCCCGGCGCGCGGCCGCGCCATATTCACGGGCGCGCTCCAGGGTCGCGACGAGCGCGCCATGTTGGCGCATCAGTTCGATCGCGTGCGGCAGGTCGTCCTCGCGCTGCTCCATCCGCTCGAGCGTGCGGCACCAGAACCGCCGCTCGCGGTCATCGGCCGCGCGCAAGGCGAGAACGACCGGGAGGGTGATCTTGCCGTCGCGGAAATCGTCGCCGACGGTTTTGCCGAGTTCGGCCTGGCGCGCCGAATAATCGAGCATATCGTCGATCAGCTGAAACGCGGTTCCGAGATTGCGGCCATAGGATTCGAGCGCGGCTTCTTCGGCCTCGGAGCGCTCGCCGAGCACGGCGCCAATGCGGCTCGCCGCGGCGAAAAGCTGCGCCGTCTTGGCGTTGATGACTTCGAGATAGGCCGCTTCCGTCGTCTTGACGTCGTTCGAGGTGACGAGCTGCAGCACCTCGCCTTCCGCGATCACCGCCGATGCCCGAGAGAGGATTTCGAGAATGCGCAACGAGCCGTCTTCGACCATGAGCTCGAAAGCCCGGCTGAACAGAAAGTCGCCGACCAGCACCGAAGGCTTGTTGCCCCAGACCGCGTTCGCCGTCGCGAGGCCGCGGCGCAGATCGCTGGCATCGACCACGTCGTCGTGCAGGAGCGTCGCGGTATGGATGAATTCGACCGCCGCCGCCAGGGCGATATGGCGCTCGCCGTGATAGCCGCACAGGCGCGAGGTCGCGAGGGTGAGCATCGGCCGCAGCCGCTTGCCGCCGGCGGCGACGATGTGGCCGGCCAGCTGCGGGATCAGCGCGACCGGGCTTTGCATCCGCTTGACGATGAGCGTGTTCACACGCGCCAGATCCGCCTCGAGGAGCGCGGTCAGTCGGTCGAGCGACGCTGTCGGCTTGGTTCTTGCCTCTGTGGCAGTGACTGCCAACGCCACGTCCGCGCCTCATTCCCTTGCTTGACGGAACCCCGACCTCCAGCGAGCATAGAACGCTTGCCGCGAGGGTCAAGCCCAGGCGGTCTTTGTCCGACGAGGCGCGTGCGGGAAACCGATGCAGGAACTGGTGCGCACAAATGATTCGGTCCGGCTTTCGTGGCTGCAGGCGCTGCTGGCGTCGGCGGGCATCGAAGTGGTCGTGCTCGACGGCTATACCAGCATCATGGAAGGCAGCATCGGCGCCATCCCGCGCCGCCTCATGGTCCGTGACGAGGATGAAAGCCGTGCGCGCGCGGTGATCCGGGACGTGGGAGACCCGATTTGAACATCGCCGCGCCCGCGTCCGATGTCAGCGAAGACGCGCTCTTGGGCGGCAAGCTGCGCTTGCGCCAGCCGCGGAGCGGTTACCGCGTCGCCATCGATCCGGTTCTGCTGGCCGCGTCCGTGCCGGCGACCGCCACCGATACCGTGCTCGATATCGGTTGCGGCGTCGGCGCGGCGAGTCTGTGCCTTGCCGTCCGCGTGCCGGGCTGCCGGGTCCTCGCCATCGACCGGCAACGCGACCTGATACGGCTGGCGAGCGACAACATTCTCCTCAACGATCTCGGCGCGCGGGTGACCGCCATGACGGGCGATCTGCTGCGTCCGCCGCCGCGGCTCGAGCCCGGCGCCTTCACCCATGTGATGGCCAATCCGCCGTTTCTCGAAGCGGGCAGGGCTTCGCCTTCGCCGCATCTCGGCAAGGCGGAAGCCTCGATCGAGGGCGAGGCCGATCTCGCGGCCTGGGTGCGTTTTGCGCTGGCCATGGCCTCGAGCCGCGGCCTGATCACCTTCATCCACCGGGCCGACCGCCTCGGCCATCTGCTCGGCGAATTGGCCGGGCGCACCGGCGAGATCGTGGTATTTCCGCTCTGGTCCGGCGCGGGAAAACCGGCAAAGCGCATCATCATTCAGGCGCGCAAGGGCAGCGCCGCCCCGCTGCGGATCATGCCCGGTCTGGCGCTGCACGAAGCGGACGGACGCAACACCGATGCCGCCGAGGCGATCCTGCGCGGCGGCGCCGCGATCGATCTGGTGTCCTAGAAGATGCGCGGCCTCTTGCAGAGATTGCCGCTGGGCCCGTGGCGGGCGCGCGAGCCCACGGTCGCGGTGCTGCGCTTCGACGGGGTCATCGGTTTGCGCGGACGGCGCGGCCTCTCCTTGCGGCGCTATGCCGCGGCGCTGGAGCGCGCGTTCAAGACGCGCGGCGTCAAAGCCGTCGCGCTCGCGATCAATTCGCCGGGCGGCTCGCCCGCGCAATCGGCGCTGCTCTATCGCCGCATCCGCCAGCTCGCGGCCGAACATGCCGTGCCGGTTTTCGCCTTCGCCGAGGATGTCGCCGCCTCGGGCGGCTACTGGCTTGCGCTCGCCGCCGATGAAATTTATGCCGAGGAGACCTCGCTGTTGGGCTCGATCGGCGTGGTGACGGCCGGGTTCGGCTTCGTCGCAGCGCTGGGGCGGCTCGGCATCGAGCGCCGGCTCTATACGGCGGGCGAGGATAAATCGCTGCTCGACCCCTTCTTGCCCGAAGAGCCGCGTGACGTCGCGCGCTTGAAGACATTGCAGCAGGACCTGCATGATAGTTTCAAGGAATTGGTTCGTCAGCGCCGTGGCGCCAAGCTCAAAGGCGAGGACGCGCAGCTCTTCGGCGGCGAAGTTTTTGCCGGGCGGCGTGCCTTGTCGCTCGGCTTGATCGACGGCATCGGCGAGATGCGCGGTGTGGTGCGGGGTCTTTTTGGTGATGGGGTGCGCTTGCGGCTGATCGAGCCCGAACGCCGCCGCCCGCTTTGGGCGCGGCTGGCCTGGCCCCGGCGGCCCGAAATCGGCGATCTTGCGGGCGATCTGCTCGCGCGGCTTGAGGAGCGCGTGATTTGGGCGCGGTTCGGGTTGTGATGCGCGCGATCCTGGGCGCCGCGCTGCTCGTGCTGCTCGCAGCCTCCGCCCGGGCGGAGCCGCCATTGCTCACTTTGACCGAAGGCACCTATCGCGCGGTCGCGCCGCCGGCCTGGGACGGCAAGCATCCCGTGCCGCTGGTGCTTTATCTCCACGGCTATCGCGAGGACAGCGCGACGGTCATCGGCGATGCGGACCTCGTCGCTTCCGTCACCAGCCTGGGCGCGCTGCTTGTCGTGCCCGACGGCGTCGACAAGAGCTGGTCGCATGCCGGCGCGCCGAGCCATAAACGCGATGACATCGCCTTCCTCCACGCCGTGGTCGGAGATGCCGAAAAACGCTGGCCCGTCGATCGCCGGCGCGTCTTTGCCACCGGGTTCTCGATCGGCGGCTCGATGGTCTGGGACCTCGCCTGCCATGGCGCCGAGGGGTTTGCGGCGTTCCTGCCGTTTTCCGGCGATTTCTGGACACCTTATCCGAGCCGCTGCGACACCGGCGCCTTCGATCTCCGGCACACCCACGCCGTCAACGATCACACTTTTCCGATGGAGGGCCGCGCCTTGTTCGGCGGGCGATATCAGCAAGGCAATGTCTATAAAGGCTTCGCGATCCTCGAAGCGGCGGATGGCTGTACCGCCGAGCCCGATCGGAATACGCGGGACGGCGATCTCGATTGCGAGAGCTGGACACGATGCAAGAGCGGCAAGCAGCTCGAAATGTGTCTCCATCACGGGGACCATCAGATTCGGCCGGCCTGGCTTCACCGCAGCATCGAGTGGGCGATGCGGCGCGTCGCGGCGAAAGGTTGACGGGGCGTGCTCGGGCTCAGCCTCGGAAAACTGCTCGTGCTCGCCGCCATCATCGGCGTCGTCTGGTACGGCTTCAAATATGCCGCCCGGGTCGACGCGATCCGCCGCGGCCTGCGCGAGGAAATGGCGCGGCGCCAGGCGGGCTCGCGGCAAGGCCGGCCGACGCGCTCGGTCGAGGACCTCGTCAAATGCCCGCAATGCGGCGCGTTCGTCGCCGCCCAGGGCGCCACCAATTGCGGCAAGCCGGGTTGCCCGTGGGATCGGTAAGGCGCCTCGCTTGACCCTCGCCGGGGTGGCCGATATGTTGCGCCGCAACCCCAACTTCTTCCGGATTGCTTGATGGCGGCGGGCGCTTCAACGAGCACAAGCTTCCAGGCGCTCATCCTCGCGCTGCAGAATTTCTGGGCCCAGCAGGGCTGCGTCATCCTTCAGCCCTACGATGTCGAGATGGGCGCCGGGACCTTCCACCCCGCGACCACCCTGCGCGCGCTGGGTCCGAAACCGTGGAAGGCGGCCTATGTGCAGCCGTCGCGCCGGCCGGCCGACGGGCGCTATGGCGAGAACCCCAATCGGCTGCAGCATTACTATCAATTTCAGGTGATCCTCAAGCCGGCGCCGGCCGACAGTCAGACGCTCTATCTGAAGAGCCTCGACGCGCTCGGCATCGATCCGGGGCATCACGATATCCGCTTCGTCGAGGATGATTGGGAAAGCCCGACCTTGGGCGCCTGGGGGCTCGGCTGGGAGGTCTGGCTCGACGGCATGGAGGTGACGCAGTTCACCTATTTCCAGCAGGTCGGCGGCATCGAATGCGATCCGGTCTCGACCGAGCTCACCTATGGGCTCGAGCGGCTCGCCATGTATGTCCAGGGCGTCGAGAACGTTTACGATCTCGATTACAACGGCGCCGGCGTCAAATACGGCGACGTGTTCAAGCGCGCGGAACGCGAATTCTCGGCCTATAATTTCGAATTCGCCGATACCGGGCTGCTCTTGCGGCATTTCAGCGACGCCGAAAAAGAGTGCAACGCGCTCTTGGAAAAGAAACTGCCGCTGCCGGCCTATGACCACTGCATCAAGGCGAGCCATTGCTTCAACCTGCTGGATGCGCGCGGGGTCATCTCGGTAACCGAACGCGCCGCCTATATCGGCCGCGTGCGCGCGCTCGCCAAGGCGTGCTGCGAGGGCTGGCTCGAAGACCCGCGTCTCCAAGGATAAGGCCGCCGCGATGCCCGATCTCCTCCTCGAATTGCTGACCGAGGAAATTCCCGCGCGGATGCAGGGCGTCGCCGCCGAGGAATTGAGGCGCCTGGCCGAAATCGCGTTCGATGAAGCGCATTTGAGGGTCTCGCGCATCGAGAGCCAGGTCACGCCGCGCCGGCTCGTTCTCGCGGTCGCGGGTCTGCCCGTGGCGCAGCCGGGCTCGGTCGAGGAGCGCCGCGGGCCGAGGGTCGGCGCGCCGGACTCGGCCGTGCGGGGCTTTCTCAAATCGGCCGGCCTCGGCTCGCTCGACCAGTGCGAGAAACGCACGACGGACAAGGGCGAATTCTATTTCGCGGTGGTTCAGCAACATGGCCGCGTCACCGCCGAGATCCTTCCCGCGCTCTTGCGCGATGTGATCGAGGCTCTGCCCTGGCCCAAATCAATGCGCTTTCCGGCGGCGCGCTTTCGCTGGGTCCGGCCGCTCAAGAGCGTCGTCTCGATCTTCAACGGTGCGGTCTTGCCGCTCGATCTCGACGGCATCCGCGTCGGCAACGAGACCTTGGGCCACCGGTTCTTGTGGAAGCTCCCTTTCGCGGTCGATGATTTCGCGGATTACCGCGCCAAGCTGCGGACCGCGCATGTGATGCTCGATGCGGCGGAGCGCAAGAAAACCATCGCCGAGACGCTCGCCAAGGAAGCGGCGAAGGCCGGGCTTGCGGTGAAGGAAGACGCCGGTCTTCTCGACGAGGTCACGGGACTGGTCGAGTGGCCGGTCGTGCTGACGGGGCGGATCGAGCCCGAATTCATGGCGCTGCCCGCGGAGGTGCTGACCACCTCGATGCGCACGCATCAGAAATATTTCGCATGTCTCGACGCCGCGGGCGCGTTGGCGCCGCGGTTTCTTCTGGTCGCCAACATGATCGCCGATGATGGCGGCAAGGCGATCGTCGCCGGCAATGAGCGCGTGCTGTGCGCGCGGCTTTCCGATGCCAAATTTTTCTGGGACCAGGATCAGAAAGTCACGCTCGAAAGCCGCGTGCCGAAGCTCCAAGAGCGCGTGTTCCATGCCAAGCTCGGCTCGATGCTCGACAAGGTCGGGCGCGTGACCAAGCTTGCCGAGGCACTGGCGCCACACGTCAACGCCGATCCCGGGAAGGTGCGCCGTGCGGCGCAGCTCGCCAAAGCCGATCTCTCCTCCGGCATGGTGGGCGAGTTTCCCGAGCTCCAAGGCGTGATGGGCCGATATTACGCGCTGCACGATGGCGAGCCGCCCGAGGTGGCCGACGCGATCGCCGAGCATTATGCGCCGCAGGGACCGAGCGATCGGTGTCCCGCCGCGCCGGTCGGCGTCGCGGTGGCGCTCGCGGACAAGATCGATACGCTCGTGGGTTTCTGGCTGATCGATGAAACGCCGACAGGTTCGAAAGATCCTTATGCCCTTCGACGTGCGGTCTTGGGCGTGATCCGGTTGATTCTCGAGAACGGAATTCGTGTTTCATTGGATGAAGCATTCACCAGCGCATTCCGAACTTATCCCGATGGTATACGCTCCATGTCATCTCAAGCCGCGCACGTCGCAGCGCATTCGCTCGAAACTGGTAAAGTGCAGACGGCATTCAGCGATGACGAGCTCGCGTCCGCGCTTTCCGACGCGCTCCTGAGATTTGTCGCTGACCGTCTGAAGGTCGCGTTGCGCGACCAGGGCGTGCGGCACGATCTCATCGCCGCGGTCTTTGCCTTGGGCGAGGATGATTTGGTGCGGCTGCGCAAGCGGGTCGATGCGCTGGGCGCTTTCCTCGAGACCGAGGATGGCGCCAATCTGCTGGTCGCCTATCGCCGCGCCGCGAACATCGTCCGCATCGAGGAAAAGAAGGACGGGACGCACTATAACGATCCGCCCGACCGCGATGTCTTCAAACAGGCGGAGGAATTCGCGCTCGATCTGCGCCTCAAGAATGCAACCAGTCATAGCCAAGAGGCGTTGAAGGGCGAGGATTTCGCGGGCGCCATGGCCGCTTTGGCGGCGTTGCGCGCGCCCGTTGATGAATTTTTTAATAAAGTAACCGTTAATGTGCCAGGCGATACGGAGGAGGCGCGGGTGCTCAGGGCAAACCGGTTGCGGCTGCTGTCGCAGATTCGCGACACGCTCAACCGGGTTGCGGATTTTTCGCAGATCGAGGGCTGACGATGGCGCAATGGGTCTACAGTTTCGGCGGCGGCAGCGCGGAGGGGCGCGCCGATATGCGCAACCTCTTGGGGGGCAAGGGCGCCAACCTCGCGGAGATGTCGAGCCTCGGCTTGCCGGTGCCGCCGGGCTTCACCATCACCACCGAAGTCTGCACCTATTTCTATGCGCACAACAAAACCTATCCGAAGGATCTGACGGCGCAGGTCGCGTCGGCGCTGCGCCAGGTCGAGGAACGCGTCGGCGCGCGCTTCGGCGACGCGGCGGATCCGCTGCTGGTCTCGGTCCGCTCGGGCGCGCGCGCCTCGATGCCGGGGATGATGGACACCGTCCTCAATCTCGGCCTCAACGACCAGACGGTGCTGGGATTGGCCAAGAAAAGCGGCGACGAGCGCTTTGCCTTTGATTCCTATCGCCGCTTCATTCAGATGTACGGCCAAGTGGTGCTGGGCGTCGAGCACCATCATTTCGAGGACGTGATCGAGAACTGCAAGCTCGAAACGGGCGTGACCCTCGACACCCAATTGAAGGCGGAGGATTGGAAAAGCGTCATCGCCGATTACAAGGCGCTGGTGAAGCGCGTGCTCGGCCGCGATTTTCCGCAAGATCCCGAAGAACAGCTCTGGGGCGCCATCGGCGCCGTCTTCGGCTCGTGGATGAATCAGCGCGCGATCACCTATCGCCGCCTTCACGATATCCCGGCCGAGTGGGGCACGGCGGTCAATGTCCAGGCGATGGTGTTCGGCAATATGGGCGATGATTGCGCCACCGGCGTCGCCTTCACGCGCAATCCCTCGACCGGCGCTACGGAATTCTACGGCGAGTACCTCGTCAACGCGCAGGGCGAAGACGTGGTCGCGGGAATCCGGACGCCGCAACACCTGACGGTCGCCGGCAAGAAAGCCAACAAGTCGAACCTGCCGGCGATGGAAGAGGTCATGCCGAAGGTTTTTGCCGAGCTCGAGCAGGTGCGCCAGAAGCTCGAATCGCATTACTGCGATATGCAGGACATCGAGTTCACGGTCCAGCAGGGCAAGCTCTACATGCTGCAGACGCGCAACGGCAAGCGCACCGCGCCCGCCGCGCTGAAGATCGCGGTCGATATGGCCAATTCCGGCTTGATCACGCGTGACGAGGCGATCCGGCGGATCGAGCCCTTGTCGCTCGATCAGCTCCTGCACCCGACGCTCGATCCGAAGGCGAAAAAATCCGTGCTGGCGCGCGGGCTGCCGGCCTCGCCCGGCGCGGCGGCGGGCGCCGTCGTCTTCTCGGCCGACGAGGCCGAAGCGCGCGCGCAAAAAGGCGAGGCGGTCATCCTCGTGCGCATCGAGACCAGTCCCGAGGACATCCATGGCATGCATGCGGCGCGCGGAATCTTGACGACGCGCGGCGGGATGACCAGCCATGCCGCGGTGGTGGCGCGCGGCATGGGTCGCGCCTGCGTCGCGGGCGCGGGCGAGCTGCGCGTCGACTATGCGGCGAAGACTCTCTCGGCCAAGGGCAAAGTGGTCAAGGCGGGCGAGATCATCACGATCGACGGCTCGACCGGCGAGGTGATGCTGGGCGAGGTTCCGACCATTCAGCCCGAGCTCTCCGGCGATTTCGCGATCTTGATGGAATGGGCGGACAAGGTTCGCGCCATGGGCGTGCGCGCCAATGCGGACACGCCGACCGACGCCAAGAACGCGCGCCGCTTCGGCGCTGAGGGCATCGGCCTCTGCCGCACCGAGCACATGTTCTTCGACGGCAATCGTATTACAGCCGTGCGCGAGATGATCATGGCCGACGATGCCGAAGGCCGTCGCAAGGCGCTGGCGAAGCTCCTGCCGATGCAGCGCGGCGATTTCGAAGAGCTCTTCCGCATCATGGACGGCTTGCCGGTGACGATCCGCCTGCTCGATCCGCCGCTGCACGAATTCCTCCCCAAGACGGACGCCGAGATGGAAGAGGTCGCGGCGGCGACCGGCAAGGATATGGGCTTCGTGCGCCACCGCGCGGCGGCGCTGCACGAGGCCAATCCGATGCTCGGCCATCGCGGCTGCCGGCTCGCCATCACCGCGCCGGAAATCTATGAAATGCAGGCGCGCGCGATTTTCGAGGCGGCCGCCGCGGTCATCAAGGAAACCGGCGCCAAGCTGGTGCCCGAGATCATGATTCCGCTCATCGCCACTAAGAAGGAGCTCGATCTCCTGAAGGCGATGGTGGATCGCGTCGGCGCCGCCGTCGCATCCGAAACCGGCGTCAAGCTCGACTATCTCGTCGGCACCATGATCGAGCTGCCGCGCGCCGCTTTGCGCGCCGCCGAGATCGCGGAGGCCGCCGAATTCTTCAGCTTCGGCACCAACGATCTGACGCAGACCTGTTTCGGCCTGTCGCGCGACGATGCCGGCAGCTTTCTCGACGCTTATTTGAAGCAGGGTCTCATCGAGCACGACCCCTTCGTCAGCATCGACCGCGAGGGTGTCGGCGAACTCATGAAGATCGCGGCCGAGCGCGGCCGGCGCACGCGGCCGAATTTAAAGCTCGGCATTTGCGGCGAGCATGGCGGCGATCCCGCCTCGATCCAATTCTGCCAGGAGGTCGGGCTCGATTACGTCTCCTGCTCGCCCTATCGGGTGCCGATCGCGCGCCTGGCGGCGGCCCAGGCCGCGCTCGCCAAGGAGCCGGCTTCGACCACGGCTTAATCGTTCCGGAGCTTTACCCAGCCGGGGATTTCAGGCTTGACCCGCGCATCACCCGCGGTGAGCGGCGTGCCTTCGGCTGCTTGCTCGGCCGCGTCGAGGCGCAACAGCGCCAAGGCGCGGCCGTCGCGGCCGGAACGGATCTCGCCGGCTTCCGCCTCGCCCAGCAGGATCGGCGTGCCCGGCGGCGGCAAGGCGCCGTCGATCGCGACCGGCAAGAGGCGCTTCTTGACGAGCGCGCGGTATTTCGTGCGCGCGGTCAGCTCTTGCCCCATATAGCAGCCCTTCTGCCAATCGATGCCGTTCAACTCGTCGAACCCCGATTCCAGCAGCAGGGCCTTCTCCGCGGGAAGGTCGCGGCTGCCATCGGCGACGCCGAGCCTCAAGCGATGATCGTCGTATTTCGCCTCGGCGACGCGCGCGAAACCGGCTTGCTCGAGCGCGGCGAAGCCGGTGCCGCGCGGCAAGACAAAGCGCAGGCCGAGCGCGGCGAGGCGCGGATCGGCAAAGGCGATGCCGCCGGCAAAGGGTTTGGCTGCGCCTTCGCTCCGAAGATCAAGCGCGTCGCATGCGTCCGCGCCGAAACCCGCGGCCACCGCAAACCGCGCCGACGCATCACCCATCGTGACCTTCGAGCGCAATTTGTAGAGATCGAGCCGGCGCCGCAGCGCGTCGATGCGCGCCCCCTCGGTTTCGAGGTAGAGCGCCCCATCGAAGGCATAGATGAAAAAATCGAAGAGATAGCGGCCTTGCGCCGTGAGCAGCGCGGCGAAGATGGCGCGTGCCCCGGTCGCCTTGTTGACGTCGTTGGAGACCAGCCCTTGCAGGAAGGCGACGCGATCCTCGCCCGCCACTTCGAGCACGCCGCGCGCCGGCAATTCGGCATAAAATCGTCCGGCCATCCCATCAACCTTTGCATCCGCCCGACTCGTTAAGGCGCTTCGTCGGTGCGGCTAGAGGTAGGGACGGGCGGAAGGCTTGGCAAGCGCGGCCCCCGCCCGTATACCGGGGCGGCATGAGAATTCTCTTCGTCACGGCGACGCGGGTCGGCGACGCCGTCCTCTCGACCGGGCTCCTCTCCTATCTGATCGACCGGTTCCCAGGCGCGCGCTTCACCATCGCCGCCGGACCCGATGCCGCGCCCTTGTTCGAGGACGTGCCGGGGCTCGAGCGCCTCATCAGCCTGCCCAAGCGGCGCTGGTCGATGCATTGGTTGACGCTCTATCGCGCCGTGGCCTGGCGGCGCTGGGACATGGTGGTCGATCTGCGCGCTTCCGCGCTCGCCTATCTGCTGTGGACGCGGGAGCGGCGCGTCGCCGAATTGGGCCGGCGGCCGGAACACCGCGTGCGGCAGCTTGCGCGCATCTTCGGCCTCGACCCGCCGCCTTCGCCGCGGCTTTCGCTCGCGCCGCGCCGCGAGGCGGAAGCCGCAAAACTTCTGCCCCCGGGTGGGCCGGTGATCGCGATCGGTCCGGCCGCCAATTGGCGCGGCAAGGAATGGCGTGCCGAGCGCTTCGCCGAATTGGCGCAGCGCTTGACCGCGCCCGGAGGCTTGTTGCCGGCGGCGCGCGTCGTCGTGCTCGCCGCCGCGCATGAGCGCAAGCAAGCCTTGCCCGTGATCGAGGCCCTGCCCGCGCAACGCTGCATCGATCTCGTCGGCAAGATCGATTTGCTGACGGTCGCCGCGGTGCTGCGCCGCTGCGTCTTGTTCATCGGCAACGACACGGGGCTGATGCATCTGGCCGCCGCGGCAGGCGTGCCGACCTTGGGTTTGTTCGGACCGAGCCCGATCGAGCTTTACGCGCCCTGGGGCCCGCATACGCAGACGGTCGCCACCGCGACGCCGTTTCGCGAGCTGTTCGGTCCGGAGTTCGACCGTTTCACGACCGACACCTTGATGGACAGTCTCAGCGTCGACGCCGCCGAAGCGGGCGCGCGGCGTCTTTGGGCGCGCGTCTCCGGCGCGGCCGCCTGATGGCGGTGGTGGTGATGACCGATGACGGGATCGCTTTCGACGGCATGACGCCCGCGCGCGCGCCCTTGGGCGGCGCCGAGGCGGCGTTCGTGACCTTGGCGGAAGCGCTCGCCGCGCGGGGGCACCGCGTCTTCGCGCGCAACCGTTGCATTGCGCCACTCACGCATCGCGGCGTCGATTGGGCGCCGCTCGATGCGACGACGCTCGAGCCCTGCGATCTCTACATCGCCAATCGGGGCCACCGCCTCATCGGCCTCGCCGCGCCGAGGCGCCGCCGGCTGTTCTGGATTCATAATCCCGGAAGCTATTTGCGTAAATTCCGTTATGCGCGCGAATTGTGGCGGCATCGTCCGGTGATCGTGACCTCGGGCGCCTATCATGCGCGCAGCGTGCCGTGGTGGCTGCCGAGCGGCGGGCGCGCCATCATCCCTTACGCAATCGAGGAAGAATTTCGCAACGCTGCGCCGCTCGCTCATGTGCCGCCGCCGCGCGCGATCTTCACCTCCAATCCCCTGCGCGGCCTCGACTGGCTGCTCGATCTCTGGGCGCGGGACATCCATCCCGCCCTGCCGCAGGCGGAACTCCATCTTTATTGCGGACCTTCGGTCTATGGCGCGCTCGGCGCGCACAAGGCCGAGGCGATGAATGCCCTGTTGGCGCGCGCCGAGGCGATGGCATCGATGGGCGTGCGTCGCTTCGCGCCGCTGCCGCGCGAGGGCTTGATCCCGGCGCTGCGCGGCGCGCGCGTGATGCTCTATCGCGGCGATCCGGGCGAGACTTTCTGCCGTGCCGTCGCCGAAGCCCAGGCGCTGGGTCTGCCGGCCGTTGCGCAGCCGATCGGTTCGCTCCCCGAGCGGATCCGGGACGGCGTCACCGGTTTTCTTGCGACCGATGCCCGAAGTTTCGCGCGCCACGCGATCGCGCTTTTGCGCGACGACGCGCTGTGGCGCGAGCAACACGAGGCCGCGCTCCGGCTTCAGCGTGGCTCGAGCGCCGACGAGGTGGCGCGGCGCTTCGAAGCGTTTCTCGCATGACCCGCGTGCTTCAGGCGATGGCGGGCGCCAGGCATGGCGGCGCCGAAGCATTCTTCGAGCGCCTCGCGGCGGCGCTTCATCGCGCCGGTGAGGATCAGAAGATCGTCATTCGACGCGACGCCGAGCGCGCCGCGCGGCTCGCCCGCGCGGGCCTCGCCCCGGTCGAGCTTTCCTTCGGCGGCGCTTTTGATTTTGTCACCAGGCCGCGCTTGGCGCGGATCATCGCTGCGTTCCATCCGCAAATCGTGCTGACTTGGATGAATCGCGCGACACGGCTTTGCCCGGCCGGCGATTTCGTGCATGTTGCGCGGCTCGGAGGCTATTACGATTTGCGCTATTACCGCCACTGCGATCACCTCATCGGCAATACGCGTGCGCTCACCTCTTGGCTGGTCGGCCAGGGCTGGCCGGCGGCACGCGTGCATTATCTGCCGAACTTCGCCGACCAAACGCCGGCCGCGCCGCTGCCGCGGGCGAGCCTCGACACGCCCGAGGCCGCGCCGCTCGCCCTGGCGCTTGGAAGGCTGCACCCGAATAAAGGCTTCGACGTGCTGCTCGATTCCGTCGCGCGCGTCGAAGGGCTTTATCTGTGGCTGGCGGGCGAGGGCGCGCTCGAGGGCGAGCTGAAGCGTCGCGCCGCATCCTTGGGCATCGAAGGCCGGGTGCGCTTTCTCGGTTGGCGCGAGGACACGGCAAGCTTGCTGGCCGCGTGCGACATGCTCGTCTCTTCGTCGCGCGTCGAGCCGCTCGGCAACACGATCATCGAGGCCTGGGCTGCGGGCAAACCCGTCATCGCCACATCCTGCAGCGGCCCGGCTGAGCTGGTGAGCGATGAAAGGAACGGGCTCCTCGTCGCGATCGAGGATGCGCAAGCGCTCGCTTCCGCGATGCGCCGCGTCGCCGGCGACAAAGCCTTGGCGTCTTCGCTCGCCGCCGCCGGCAGCTCCGCCTTCGAGGCCGAATTCAGCGAAGCGCGCGTGGTCGCGGCCTATCGCGATTTCTTCGCCGAGGTCGCGCGCTGATGTGCGGCATCGCCGGCATGATGAGCGTCAATGGCGAGGCGCCGCCGCTCGCCCGGCTCCAGGGGATGGAAGGCGCGCTCGCGCATCGCGGCCCCGACGGCAACGGGCATTATCGCTCGGGCGATGTCGGCATGGTGCAAACGCGGCTCGCGATCATCGATCTGGCGACCGGCGATCAGCCGCTTTACGAACCGGGCGGCGCCGCCTTGATGGCCAATGGCGAGATCTACAATTATCTCGAATTGCATGCCGAAGTGCCGCAGGCGGTCTTCGCCACGGGCTCCGATTGCGAGCTGCCGCTTCACCTCTATCGCAAATTCGGACTCGATTTTCCGCGCCATCTGCGCGGCATGTATGCGATCGCGCTGCACGATCCTGCCGCCGGACGCCTGGTGCTGGCGCGCGACCCGTTCGGCATCAAGCCGCTTTATTACGCCGAGACCGCGCAAGGCTTCGCTTTCGCCTCGGAAGCGCAGAGCCTCATTCGCAGCGGCATTGTCCCGACCGAGCTGGTGCGGCATTCGCGCAACGAATTGCTGCAGCTGCAATTCACCACCGGACGCGACACGGTTTTTTCCGGCATCAGCCGCGTCCTGCCGGGCGAGACCCTGGTGGTGACCCGGGGGAGAATCGTCGAACGCCGGCGGATCGAGGCCCTGCCGGAAGGCGCGAGCGAGCGGATCGGCGAGGAAGAAGCGCTCGCTGTCTTCGATCGCGTCTTTGCCGACAGCGTGATGCTCCACCAGCGCGCCGACGTGCCTTACGGCATGTTTCTTTCGGGCGGCATCGATTCCTCGGCGATCCTCGCCATGATGGCGCGGCTCAACGAGCGGCCGGTCAAGGCCTTCACCATCGGCTTCTCGCGCACCGGCGCGGTCGATGAACGCCAGGCGGCGCGCGCGATCGCAATCGAGCTCGGCGCCGAGCATGTCGAGGTCGAATTCCGCGAATCCGATTTCTGGTTTCTGTTGCCCGAGATCGCGCGCGCGATGGACGATCCGGCCGCCGATTACGCGATTCTGCCGACCTACAAGCTTGCGGCCGCCGCGCGCGAGGCGGGGCTCAAGGTCATTCTTTCGGGCGAGGGCGGTGACGAGCTCTTCGCCGGCTATGGCCGCTATCGCAGCGTGAACCGGCCCTGGTGGGCGGGCGGCAAGCTCTTACGCGCGCGCGGCAATCTCGACAAATTGGGTCTGCTGCGCGGCGACCTCGCGGGCTGGCGCGACGGCGTCGCCGCGGCCGAGCTTCACGCGCAGCGGCCGGGCCGCACCCGCCTTCAAGTCGCGCAAGCGACCGATTGCGCCGATTGGCTGCCGAACAATCTCTTGATCAAGCTCGATCGCTGTCTCATGGCGCATGGGGTCGAGGGCCGCACGCCCTTTCTCGATTCGGCGGTCGCGGCCTTCGCCTTTGCCTTGCCCGACGAGCTCAAAGTCCGCCGCGGGCTCGGCAAATATCTGCTGCGCCGCTGGCTCGGCAAGCATGTCCGTTCGGCTCAGCCGATGGCGAAGAAGCGCGGCTTCACCGTGCCGGTCGGCGAGTGGATCGCGCGGCGCGGCGCCCAGCTCGGCCCCTTGGTCGCGGCGCAGCCGGCGGTGCAGGAGATCTGCCTGCCCAACATGGTCGAAAAGCTGTTCCTCGAAGCGAGCGGCAAGCGCGAAGGCTTCGCCGCCTGGACATTGCTGTTCTATGCGTTGTGGCATCGCCACCACATCCTCGGCCTGCCAGCGGCGCATGATGTCTTCACCTCGCTGACGGTCCGGCACTAGCCGCGTCGGCGCGGCCGGCTTTGCGTGTTTGCGCCGGGCTCGCCGGGGTTCAAGTTCATTGTCCGGCCTGGAAAAATCGTCTATGCTGCATCGCAACAATTCCCGACAGGCTGCGGCGCCTGCGGGACGACAGAGTTAAGACATTGACCCTTATTCTGTATTTTGATCGGACCGTGACGCTGGAAGACCGGTTTCGGATCGGGATTGCGGCGCTGCACCGCGGCTCGGGCCGAGTCGGAAGCGGCACATGAGCATCCAGGTCGCGCTGCGGCACGAGACGTCCTACCGCTATGACCGGCTCATCACCCTCGGCCCTCAGACGGTCAGGCTGCGGCCGGCGCCGCATACGCGGACATCGATCCTGGCTTATTCGCTCAAGGTCGAACCGGGCGAGCACTTCGTCAATTGGCAGCAGGATCCGCAGGGTAATTTTCTCGCGCGCCTCGTCTTTCCCGAGAAGGTCGACCGGCTGAGCATCACGGTCGATCTCGTCGCCGACATGGCCGTGATCAACCCGTTCGACTTTTTTCTCGAACCCGCGGCCGAGATCTTTCCCTTCACCTACGATCCGGCGCTCGATGCCGAGCTCGCGCCGTTTCGCGTGGCGGCGCCGGGCGGGCCGCGTTTCGCGCATTATCTGGCCGGCATCAAGCGCGATCCGATGCGCATGATCGACTTCCTCGTGGGGCTCAATCAGCAGCTCCAGCACGATATCCGCTACATCGTGCGTCTCGAGCCCGGCGTGCAGACTCCGGAGGAAACCCTCGAAAAGGCGCAAGGCTCGTGCCGCGACACGGGCTGGCTTCTGGTTCAGCTCATGCGCCATCTCGGCTTGGCGGCGCGCTTCGTTTCCGGCTACCTCATTCAATTGGTCGCCGATCAAAAGCCGATCGCCGGCCCCGAGGGGCCGAGCGCCGATTTCACCGATCTTCACGCCTGGTGCGAGGTTTACCTGCCGGGCGCGGGCTGGATCGGCCTCGATCCGACCTCGGGCCTGTTGGCGGGGGAGGGACACATCCCGCTCGCCTGCTCGCCCGAGCCGCAAAGCGCCGCGCCGATCTCGGGGATGATCGAGGATTGCAAAGCCGTTCTGCACCACGAGATGTCGGTGCGCCGCTTCGCTGAGACGCCGCGGGTGACGAAGCCCTTCAGCGACGCCGCCTGGACGAGGCTGATGGCGCTCGGACACAAGGTCGATCGCGATCTCGCGGTTCAGGATGTGCGCCTCACCATGGGCGGCGAGCCGACCTTCGTCGCCGCCGATGATCCCGACGGCGCGGAATGGAACACCGATGCGCTCGGTCCGACCAAGCGGCGCTACGCCGGCAAGCTGCTGCGCCGCCTCGCCGAGCGGTTCGGCGCGGGCAATCTGCTGCATTATGGCCAAGGCAAATGGTATCCCGGCGAGCAATTGCCGCGCTGGGCGTTGAGCTGCCACTGGCGCAAGGACACCGAGCCGATCTGGCGCGACAAGACGCTGCTTGCCGCGGACGAGGACGCAAGCGATGCGCTCGCCGCCGAGGATTCGCGGCGCTTCATCACGCGGCTCGCCGAGCGTCTTCAGATCGATCCGGCGCGCTGCATCCCGGGGTATGAAGATGCCTGGTACTATTTGTGGAAAGAGCGGCGCCTGCCGGCGAATGTCGATCCGCTGAAAAGCGAACTCGCCGATCCCCAAGAGCGGGCGCGGCTGGCGCGCATTTTCGAGGAGGGTCTTTCGCGAGCCGTCGGCTTCGCCTTGCCCTTGCACTGCGTCGGCGGCGACACCGATCGGCATTGGAAGAGCGGCCCGTGGCATTTCCGCTCCGAGACCATGTTTCTCATTCCCGGCGATTCGGCGATGGGCTATCGCCTGCCGCTCGATTCGCTCCCCTGGGTGAAGGCCGGCGATTATCCCTATATCCACGAAGAAGATCCGATGGCGCCGCGCGCGCCTTTGCCGCCGCAACAGAGGCTCCGCCTCGGCGGCGCGCCGCGCGACCGCGCGCTCGGCGGCATCGTCCCGATCGGATGGCAAGAGCAGACGCCGCTCAAGCTGCGGCCCGGCCAATCCGATCCGAGCGTCGTGCGCACCGCGCTCTGCGTCGAGGTCCGCGGCGGGCTCCTCCATGTCTTCATGCCGCCGGTCGAGACCATCGGCGATTATCTCGCGCTGGTCGCCGCGGTCGAGGACGTGGCCCAGCGCGGCGCGCAAAAAGTCGTGATCGAAGGCTATCCGCCGCCCGAGGATCCGCGCCTCCTGCATTTCTCCATCACGCCCGATCCCGGCGTCATCGAGGTCAACATCCATCCGGCCGCGTGCTGGGACGAGGCCGTCCGCAACACGTCGATCGTCTATGAAGAGGCGCGCGCGGAAGGGCTCGTCACCGAGAAATTCATGCTCGACGGGCGTCATGTCGGCACCGGCGGCGGCAATCATGTCACCCTGGGCGGGGCGAGCGCCCCGGAATCGCCGCTGCTGCGCCGGCCCGACCTGCTCAAGAGCGTCGTCGGCTATTGGCACAATCATCCCTCGCTCTCTTATCTCTTCTCCGGCCTCTTCATCGGCCCGACCAGCCAGCATCCGCGCGTCGATGAAGGGCGCGACGACGCGACCTATGAACTCGAGACCGCGTTCAAGGCGCTCGACGCCGCCGAGACCTCGCCGCCCTGGCTCGTCGACCGGATCTTCCGCGACGTGCTGGTCGACATCACGGGCAACACCCATCGGGCCGAATTCTGCATCGACAAGCTCTACGCCCCCGACAGCGCCGCGGGCCGCCGTGGCCTGTTGGAGATGCGCGCCTTCGAAATGCCGCCGCATCCGCGCATGAGCCTCGCCCAGCAATTGCTGTTGCGCGCGCTGATCGCCTGGTTCTGGCGCGAGCCCTATCAACGCCGGCTGGCGCATTACGGCACGCGGCTTCACGACGAATTCCTCTTGCCCTATTTCGTCGGCAATGATTTTGCCGACGTGCTCGACGATCTTGCCGACGCGGGCTATCCGCTCGAGCCGGAATGGTTCGAGGCGCATCACGAGTTCCGCTTTCCCCAGATCGGCAAGGTCGCCTATCGCGGCATCGAGATCGAGCTGCGCGCGGCGCTCGAGCCCTGGCATGTCCTGGGCGAGGACGCCGCGGCCGGCGGCGCGGCGCGCTATGTCGACAGCTCGCTCGAGCGTCTCCAGGTGAAGATCGACGGCGCGACCGACGAGCGCCACCGTCTCGTTCTCAACGGGCGCTGCGTGCCGATGCGCGCGACCGGGAGGAAGGGCGAATACGTCGCGGGCATCCGCTATCGCGCCTGGCAGCCGGCACGGGCGCTGCATCCAACCATCCCGGTCGACACGCCGCTCGTTTTCGATCTCTTCGACAGTTGGAATGGCCGTTCGGCCGGCGGCTGCACCTATCACGTGGCGCATCCCGGCGGGCTCAGTTTCGACAGCTTTCCGATCAACGCGAACGCCGCCGAGACGCGCCGGCGCGCGCGCTTCTTTCCCTTCGGTCACACGCCCGGCACATTTGCGCCGCGCGGTGCGGAGAGCGCCAAGGAGCATCCGGTCACGCTCGATCTGCGCCGGTTTTAAGGGCGCGGCCGCGGGAAACTAGCGATATCCGGACCGGATCGAGGCTGGCTTTCCCGCCCTTTATCGATGAAACTCATGCCGGCGATGAACGAGACGCGGTAAGGTGACGACCTCCTACGACGAATTGGTGACGGGAAACGGCGCCTTCCGGCCGCATTGGCGCGCGCTGATGGAGACCTGGTCGGCGCTCGACCCCGAACAGCTTTCCGAGCGCTTGTCGCGCGTCTCGGCGCAAATCGCCGGTGCCGACCAGATCCTGGCGGTGCCGGATCGCGGGACGGGGTCCTCGACGCGCGCGCTCGATCTCCTGCCCTTGATCATCCCCGAACAGGAGTGGCGCGGCATCGCGGAGGGGCTGGTGCAGCGTGCGCGGCTTCTCGATTGCATCCTCGCCGATCTCTATGGGCCCCAGCGCCTGATCGCCGAGCGCAAGCTACCGCCTTATCTCGTGCTGGGAAATCCGGCCTTCTTGCGGCCGCTTCAATTCGTGGTGCCGTCCGCGGGCGCGCCGCGCCTCTATTTCTATGCCGCCGATCTGATACGCCTCGGCAATGGCGAATGGCGCGTCTTCTCCGACCGCACGCAAGCCGCCGCCGGCGTCGGCTACGCCCTCCATAATCGCAGCGTCCTCGCCCGCACCTTTCCCGAGGCGTTCAGGGCTCTCGGCGTCAATCAGCTCCAAACCTTCGTCGAACTGTGGCGGTCGAGCTTGCGCTCGCTCGGCGATCGCCTGGGCGAGGCGCCGCTGATCGTGCTGTTCACGCCCGGCCCCTATAACGACGCTTATTTCGAGCATGTGTTTCTCGCGCGCGAATTGGGGATCACGCTCGTCCAGAGCGCCGATCTCACCGTGCGCGACAATCACGTCTATCTGAAGACCCTGGGCGGGCTGGCGCGGGTCGATGTCATCTACCGGCGCGTCGACGGCGATTACTGCGATTCGCTTGAACTGCGCGAGGATTCGGCGCTCGGCATCGCCGGGCTGGTGGCGGTGGCGCGCGCCGGTCACGTCGCGATCGTGAACATGCCGGGCTCGGCCTTGGTCGAGGGCGCGGCCTTTGCGCCCTTCCTGCCGGAGCTGGCGCGCGCGCTCCTCGGCGAGGAGCTGAAGCTTCCGGCTGTCACCACCTGGTGGTGCGGCCAGCAGAGCGCCTTGGCCGAGGTTCAGGCGGAGCTCGACGGTTTCGCGGTGCATTCGGCTTTCGATCCCGATCCGGTGCCGATCGATCCGGCGCTCCTGTCGAAAGGCGAGCGCGCCGATTTCGAGGCGCGGCTCGCGCGCCATCCCGAGCGCTTCGTCGCGCGCCAGAAGATGACGCCAAGCGTCGCGCCCTGCTTCGGCGTCGAGGAGGCGCGTCAAGGCGGTGCGCGACTCGTGCCGAAGCCCGTGGTGATGCGGGTGATGGCGCTATGGCATGAGGGCGGATGGGTCGCGCTGCCGGGCGGCGTCGCGCGCATCGTCCCCGACCACTCGGTCTATCGCAGCGCCTTGCGTCACGGCGCGGTCGCGAAGGATGTCTGGATCATCGCCGGCGAGCCGGCCTCGGGCGCAAGACCGGCCGCGGTCGCAGCGCGGTCGGTGCGGATGGAGCGCTGGGCGTTGCGCAGCCGCACCGCCGATGATCTGTTCTGGCTAGGGCGCCATGTCGAACGTCTCGAGAATGGCGCGCGGCAATTCCTCGCGACGCTCAACCGGCTCACCTCGGGTACGATGACCCCGCGCCATCGCGCCGAGCTGGTGCGTCTCGCCGAGGCGCTGAAGCGCACGGGCTGGATCGGCCCCGCGCTTGCCGCGTCGCCGGTCGACAGCGTCGTCTTCTTCGACGGCATCGCGGAAGCGGTGAGCGTCGGCGCGACCATGCGGAACGCGATCGATGCGATTCACCGTCTCATGCATTCGGCGCGCGACCAGCTCTCGATCGATATGTGGCACACCTTGCGCCGCCTCACCCTGTCGGCCTTGGCGCGGTTCGGCGCCGAGCCACGCGAGCCCGACGAGCTTCTCGAATCGCTCGACGGCACGATTGCGTCCTTGGCGGCCTTCGGCGGGCTGGTGGCCGAGAATATGACCCGCGGCGCCGGCTGGCTCTTTCTCGATCTGGGCCGGCGGATCGAGCGCGGCATCGGCACCTGCCAGGCGATCGGCGGCGTGATGACCGGGCGGCCCGAGCAGGTCGAGGCCGGTTTGCGCCTCGCGCTCGACCTGACCAATTCGACCAGCGGCTATCTGCTGCGCTTTCCGCTCGAGGGGCATTTCGTTCACGCCTCCAACTTCGTCCTGGCCGACCGTAGCAACCCGCGCGCGCTGCTCTACCAGCTCGATCACATCGAGCGCCATCTCGGCGCTCAGGCGTCGAATTCGGGGATTTCGCCCGACACGACGCTGGTTCCCGCGCTGATGGAGGCGGTCGAGCTTTCATCCTTCGAATTCGGCGGCGACGACGAGCGGAACGACGCGCAGCTCGACCAACTCTTCGCCCTGCTCGATCGCGGCGCGCGCGATTTGATGGCGTTGTCGCATGTCGTGACGCGCACCTATTTCACCCACACGGCGACGCAGCACCTGATGGGCTTCGCGAGCCGCCACGTCGCGGCGGAGGCCGCGACGTGATTAGGAATGCGGCGGAGGCCGCGACATGACGCGCTATGCGGTGCGGCACGAGACGCATTACGCCTACGCGGCGCCGGTCGATCTGGGCTCGCATGTCTTGCGGCTGACGCCGCTCGACGTCCCGGGTCAGCGCGTGCTGCGCCAACAGCTGACGATCGATCCGCATCCCGACCAATTCGTCGCCTTCATCGATCATTTCGGCAATGCGGTGCATCACATCGCGGTCGAGACGATCCATGACCGTTTCTCGGTCACGCTCGACGCCGAGGTCGAGATCGCGCGGCCGGGCGGGTTGCGCCAGGGCCCGCCTTGGGAGGCGATGGGCGCGGCGATGCGCGGGGACGGATTCCCCGTTCTGCCCGAGATCGCCGAATTCATCTATCCCTCGCCGCTGGCCGCGTTCGACCGGGACGCGACCTTCTACGCCGCGCAATCCTTCGCCGCCCAGCGGCCTCTCATCGACGCGCTCGCCGATCTCACCGCGCGCATTCACCGCGACTTCGCCTATACGCCCAATGTGACGACCGTCTCGACCAAGGTGTCGGAAATCATCGCCACCCGGCGCGGCGTGTGCCAGGATTTCTCGCATCTCATGATCGCGGGGCTGCGCGGGCTGGGCCTGCCGGCGCGCTACGTCTCGGGCTATATCCGCACGCGCCCCCCGGCGGGCGGACCCGCGCGGCTCGGCGGCGATGCGAGCCATGCCTGGGTCTCGGCTTGGTGCGGCGAGGAGCTCGGCTGGATCGAGTTCGATCCGACCAACGATCTCATCGTCGAAAACGAGCACGTGGTGGTCGCCTATGGCCGCGACTTTTCCGACGTGACGCCTTTGCGCGGCGTCATCCTCGGCGGCGGCAGCCACCGCTTGACGGTGAGCGTCCAGCTGACCGAGCTGCCGGCCGAGTTCGGGGGCGAGCCTCCCGCTATTTCGGCGGGTTGAACTCCTTCCACGGATCCTTCACCGCCGGGATCGTGTCGAACTCGACATTGGCGAGCTTGCCGCCCTGTTTCTCGACCCGCCGGATATAGATGTTCTGCACGATGTCGCGCTCCTTGGGGTCGATCGAGATCGGCCCGCGCGGGCTCTGATCGGTCTTCCAGTTGCGCAGGAACTGCATCGCCTCGTCGGTCGTGAACTTGCCCTTGGTCGCCTTGATGAGGTCGAACACCATCGCCATCCCGTCCCAGGCGCCGACGGCGACATAGTTGGTGATGTCCTTGTCGCCATAGGCCTTCCGCCAAGCCGCGAGATAGGCGAGGCTTTGCGGGCGCGTCGCCGCGTTCGAATAATTGCCGGCGGTGACGATGCCCAAGGGCGCGTCGCCCATATTGGGCAGCTCGTCCTCGATGACGAGGTCCTGGGTCGCGACGATCTTGATGCCGGCCTGATCGAGATTGAGCGTCTTCCACGCCTTCATGAACGCGGTCGAGCGCACGCCGCCGGGCACGAAGTTGAACACGACATCGGGTTTCGCGTCCTTGATGCGCTGGACATAGGGCGTGACCTCCTGATCGGCGAGCGGGATGCGGACCGAGCCGACGATCTGCCCGCCGGCTTCGGTGAAGCCCTTGATGAAGCCGGCTTCACCGTCATGGCCGGGAATGTAATCGGTGACCGCGGTATAGGCCTTCTTGTAGCCGTGCTGCGCGGCCCATTTCCCCAGCGGATAGGCCATCTGCCAGATGGTGAAGGAATCGCGCACGATATAGGGCGAGGCGCGCGAGATCGCGGAGCCGGCGGCGTTGGTGATGATGAAGGGGATCTTCGCCGCGGTCGCGACCTGCGCCACGGCGACCGCGTTGGGCGAATAGATCACGCCCCACAGCATCTGCACATGGTCGCGGGTGACGAGTTCCTGGGCCACGCGCTTGGCGACCTCGGGATTGGGGCCGGTATCGTCGCGCTTGACGATCTCGAGCTTGACCCCCGGCGGCAATTCCTTCGAATGCAGCTTGACGTAAAGGTCGAGCGCCTTTTCCTGGATGATGCCGGGCGAGGAATCGGGGCCCGAGAGGCTGAGGATGACGCCGAGTTTGACCGTCTGCGCCGAAGCCGGCAGGCATGACAACGCCGCCAGACCGAGCGCGGCAAGGAATGTCCCTCTGGCGCCAAGGTGCCTTCTCATTGCGTTTCTCCCCCTTTTGAGGGCAAGCCGGTGCTTGCCTCTGCCTTGTTCGCGCGGCCAGAATAGTGGGAATGCCCCCCAGGAACAACGCCATCAGAGGAAGCGCCATGGCCCCGGCCTCGAAACCGCCTTTCCGCGCCGATCATGTCGGCAGCCTCTTGCGCCCGCCCGAGATCCATGCGGCGCGCGCCAGGGCGGCGAAAGGCGAGATCGGCGCGGCAGCGCTGCGCGCGGCCGAGGATGAAGCCATCCGCAAGGTGGTGGCGTTGCAGGAATCGGTCGGGCTCCAGGCCGTCACCGACGGCGAGTTTCGCCGCGGCTTCTGGCATGTCGATTTCCTCACCGGCTTTTCCGGCATCGTGCCGACGCAATCGAATTGGGCGGTGAAATTCATGGGCGAGGGCGGCGCCACCGCCGAGACGCGCTCGATGCTCGCCGTCACCGACAAGATCGCGCGCCCGCGCCCGATCGCCGGGCCGGATTTCGATTTCCTCAAATCGGTCACCGAGCGCACGCCCAAGCTCTGCATCCCGGCGCCGACCTATCTCCACATGCGCGGCGGCCGCAACACGGTGAGCAAGACCGCGTACCCGGCGATGGCGGATTTCTGGACCGACATCATCGCCGCCTACCGCGCCGAGATCGCCGATCTGGCGTCGCGCGGGCTGACATACTTGCAGCTCGACGACGTGACGATCGCCTGTTTGTGCGACGAGGACGTGCGCGCGCAGGTCAAGCGCGACAGCGAGGATCCGGAAAAGCTCCCCGCGCTCTATGTCGACGTGCTGAACCGCATCGTGAAAGATCGGCCGGCGAACCTTGCCATCACCATCCATACCTGCCGCGGCAACCATATGAGCATGTGGATGGCCTCGGGCGGCTACGACGCGGTGGCCGAGACGATCTTCGGCGGGCTCGAGCTCGACGGCATCTTTTTGGAATACGACACGGCGCGCGCCGGCGGTTTCGAGCCGCTGCGCTTCGTGCGCAAGGGCATGCGCGTGGTGCTGGGCCTCGTCAGCACGAAAATCGGCGCGCTCGAATCCAAGGACGATTTGAAACGCCGGATCGATCAGGCGGCCAAATACGTTCCGCTCGAAAACCTCTGCCTCTCGCCGCAATGCGGCTTCGCCTCGACCGAGGCCGGCAACGCGGTCAGCGAAGACATCGAGCGCCGCAAGCTCGCCCTCGTCGTCGAGGTCGCGAACGAGGTTTGGGGCGAAGGGTAAGGCGGCGCGATTTACAAAAGAATTGTGCGGCAGATTGTGGACATGATCGATGCGCGGGCGGCCAAGCCGAACCGCCCTGCAACCTCCCGGAAGGGGCGGCGTGATGGAGTTTCGATCTAACGAGGAACTTTTCTCTGCCCTCCGCGCTATGATTGATCGTTGGTGCGACGATCGACGCTTTGGGCCGCTTTCAACGCTTCTGCCGGGATATCTAGCTTTCAACGGTCTGACGGATGGATGGGCCACGCTATACGAATCCCTATGGTCCCTGCGCGCCTATGGTCCGGACAGCTTTAGCGAATCCGATTGGGAACTCATCCACGATTTGACCGTGGTAGCCGACAAAGCCGCTCACCGCTAAATTTCAAACCCAGACACCACTACACCATTAGCGTTCGCGAAAAAGGCCGGATTAGCTTAAGCTTCCGTCGTCCACATCGGGGCAGGCTAGATGGGCGCTGCTTGAACCGGCGCAGGCGACGAGACTTGGAAATAGACGCGATACGGTTCCAGGGGAGGGGACCACATCATGGCAACGATGACCGCGGCGCGACTTCACGCCTATGGCCAGCCCATGCGGCTGGATGTCATTCCGATCCCGGAGCCGCGGCCGACCGATGTTCTCGTCGAGGTCAAGGCCTGTGGTGTCGTGCCCAATCTCGCGCGGGTGATCGCCAATTTCTTCGGCACGCAAACATCGGACCCCAAGCTCATGCCGCCGCTGCCGGCGATTTTCGGCTTGGACCCGACCGGCGTGATCGCGAAGGTCGGCGATCAGGTCCGCTCCGTCCAGCCCGGCGACCGGGTTTATGTCAATCCCGCGCGTTCCTGCGGATCGTGCCGGATGTGCCGCAGCGGCCAGCCGCTCGATTGTCCCGTCTTCTCGTTTCAGGGTTATTTCGGGCGATCTCAGGAGATCATGAAGGCCTATCCCTATGGCGGGCTGTGCCAGTACATCACGGCGCCCCAGGATTCTCTCGTCAAGTTGCCCGCCAATGTCAGCTTCGAGGCCGCGGCGCGGTTCGGCTATTTCGGCACCGCCTATTCGGCCATGAAGAAGTTCGGCGTCGGGCCGGGGCACAGCATCTTGATTAACGGCATCAGCGGCACGCTCGGCCTCAACGCGGCGATGCTCGCGCTGGCGATGGGCGCGACAAAAATCCTCGGCACCGGCCGCAACGCGACGCTGCTGAACCGCGTGAAGGCGCTGTCGCCGGGCCGGATCGAGGTTTTCGCCGCCGACGACACCAAGGCGCCATTCGCCGCGGGAGAGGATCCACTTATTGCGTGGGCGAAGTCGATGACGGAGGGCTACGGCGTCGACGGCGTGCTTGATTGTCTGCCGCCCGGCGCGCCCGCGAGCGCGATGATGCGGGCCATCTATTCGCTTCGTCGCGGCGGACGCGCCATCAATGTCGGCGCGGTCATGGACAAGCTGTCATTCGACTCCTTTTGGTTGATGACCAACCGGATCGGGTTGCAGGGCTCGGTCTGGTTCACGACCGGCGAAGGCGAGGAGATGGCGGCCATGGCGGCGGCGGGCACGCTCGACGTGTCCGTCCTGGACCATCGCATTTATCCGCTTTCCCAGGTGAACGAGGCGCTCGCCAGCATGGATAACCGCGATGGCGGGTTCACGAATTATGTCATCGACCCCTCGCGCGTTTCGTGAGGACCGAGGCCGGCAACGCGATCAGCGAGGACGCGGAGCGGCGCAAGCACGCGCTCCTTGATTGCGCGGTGTGGAGGCCTACATCGTTGTGAGCAAGCAAGGCGTACGGCGCTCAAATGCGCGAAGCATGCGCCGCGCAAACCTTAAAATTACGAGACGAACCCAATCGTTCCATAAAAATCAATCGCGTAGAATTTTGGCCCTCTAGGACCGGAGCGTCCAGCCGAGCGTCTGCCCGCCCAGGAACGGCCTCATCGCCCCCGCCGCGCCGGCGATGATCTCGGGCACGACGTAGGGCGTGCGCCGCAGGGTCACGCGCGTCTCGTTCAGCGGCAACCCGTAGAATTGCGCGCCATGGATCGACGCGAAGGCTTCGAGCCTGCCCAGCGCCTTCTCCTGGTCGAAAACTTGCGCGTAAATCTCGAGCGCGGCGGGTGCCGAGAAGATGCCGGCGCAGCCGCAATCGCGCTCCTTGTCGTGGACGGGATGCGGCGCGCTGTCGGTGCCGAGGAAGAATTTCGGGTTGCCCGAAATCGCGGCCTTGCGCAAGGCCAGGCGATGAACCTCGCGCTTGGCGACCGGCAAGCAGTACATATGCGGCCTGAGGCCCCCGGCGAAGAGTGCGTTGCGGTTGATGACGAGGTGATGCGCGGTGATGGTCGCGCCGAGCCGGGCGCCGGATGAGGTCACGAAATCCACGGCCTCCTTGGTCGTGACGTGCTCGAGCACGATTTTGAGCCCGGGGAAATCGCGCATCAGCGGCTTGAGCTTTTGCTCGACGAACACCGCCTCCCGGTCGAACACGTCGATTTCGGGATCGGTCACCTCGCCATGGATCAAGAGCGGCATGCCGATCCGTTCCATCCGCGCCAACACCTTGCCCAGTTTGCCAATATCGGTCACGCCCGAGGCCGAATTGGTGGTGGCGTTGGCGGGATAGAGCTTTGCCGCCATGAAGACCTTCTCGTCAAAGCTGCGCTCGATTTCGCCGGCATCGGCGTCATCGGTCAGGTAGCAAGTCATGAGCGGCGAGAAATCGGCGTTCTCGGGCAAGGCCGCCATGATGCGCGCGCGATAGGCCAGCGCCGCGGCGACGGTGGTCACCGGCGGCACCAGATTGGGCATGACGATGGCGCGGGCGAATTGGCGCGCGGTGAAGGGCAGCACGGCGTCGAGCATCGCCCCGTCGCGCAGATGGACGTGCCAATCATCCGGCCGCCGCAGCGTGATCCCGTCCTCAGCCATGTCCCGCCGACCTCGCTATCGCCCCTGAGCCCGGCATCCACTATATCCTAAGGGAGCAGAGGAGATGAGCCATGACCGCCTGCATGATCGGCTGGGCCCATTCGAGCTTCGGCAAGCATGAGGGGGAGAGGACATCGATACCCTTGATCCTCCCGGTCGCCGCGGCGGCGATCGCGGATGCCGGGCTCGCACCCGCCGATATCGATGCGATCTTCCTCGGCACCTTCAATGGCGGCTTCGTGCGCCAGGAATTTCCCTCCTCGCTCGTCCTGCAGCTCGACCCCGCTTTGCGCTTCAAGCCGGCCACGCGGGTGGAGAATGCCTGCGCCACCGGCTCGGCCGCGATCCATCAAGGCTTGAACGCGATCGCCGCGCGCCGCGCTCGGATCGTGCTGGTAGTGGGTGCCGAGAAGATGTCGGAGGTCGCCGGCCCGCAGGTTGGCGATCTGCTCATTCGCGCGGCCTATCTCAAGGAGGAGGGCGAGATCGAGGGCGGGTTCGCGGGCGTCTTCGGCCGCATTGCTGAGGCCTATTTCCAGCGCTACGGCGACCAATCCGACGCGCTCGCGCTCATCGCCGCTAAGAACCATAAGAACGGCGCCGCCAACAAGCTGGCGCAGATGCAAAAGGATCTGGGCTACGAATTCTGCCGCACCGTCTCGGAGAAGAATCCGCTGGTGGCGGGCCCGCTGCGGCGCACCGATTGCTCGCTGGTGTCGGACGGCGCCGCGGCGCTGGTCCTGGCCGATGTCGAGACCGCGCTCAAGGCGAAGAAGGCGGTGGTGTTCCGCGCCGCCGAGCAGGTCAATGATTTCCTGCCCATGAGCAGAGCGCGATATCCAGTCGCCTATGAAGGCCCGGCCCTGGCTTGGCAGCGGGCACTCGACAGCGCCGGCATCGGTCTGGCCGATCTCTCCTGCGCCGAAGTGCATGATTGTTTCACCATCGCCGAGCTCATGATTTACGAGGCGATGGGTCTGGAAAAGCCGGGCAGGGCGCGCCATCCGCGACGGCAGAGTGGCGAAGGATGGGGAGCTGCCGGTCATCGGGGGGCTTGAAAGCCAAGGGTCATCCGATCGGCGCGACCGGCGTTTCCATGCACGTCCTCCAGGCGATGCAGCTCACCGGCACGGCGGGCGGCATCCAGGTGAAGAACCCGCAGCTTGCCGCCATCTTCAACATGGGCGGCGCGGCGGTCGCGAATTATGTCAGCATTCTTGAAAGGTTACGTTGATGGCCGATTTCAAAGCACTGCTTCTGGAAGAAACCGACGGCAAGGTCGCGG
>CAVSPW010000001.1:0-63986 GCA_963729935.1 uncultured Alphaproteobacteria bacterium | reverse complement strand
CGCCGGCGCCGCTCGACGAGCCGCCGGGCGAGCGATGCGCCTTCGCATCCCACGGGTTGCGCGGCGCGCCGTAATGGCGCAATTGTGGCCGGTGCCGCCGAAGGCGAATTCGACCATATGGGTCTTGCCCATGACGACCGCCAATTGCCGCCGCAGGCTCGCGACCACGGGACCATCGACCTCGAATTTCGCCGGCAGGCGCTTGGGCGAGCCGGCGAAGGTCGGGAAGCCGGAATGGGCGAACAGATCCTTGATCGAGGCCGGATTCCTTGGAGCGAGCCCGCGCGCGACCCGGCGGCAAAGGCCGCATCGGCGGCATCGGCGCAAGCGCGCGCGTGCTCGGGAGCCCATTGCGAATAGGCCATGAGCGTTTCGCCGAAGCGCGCGTGGTTGCCGATCGCTTCTTCGGCGAGCGCGCGGGCCTTGAGCTTGCCCTCGCCGAGGGTGGTGGCGATCGCGGAGAGCGGTTGGGAAGGCGTCACTCATCTCAAGCTCCCGGCAGTTTCATTCCATCGAGGAAGGCATGGAGCGCGGACTGCGCGGTGGGCGCCAGGCGCGGCGCTTCGCGGGCCGCGTCCGCGCGCAATGTCGCAAGGCTTACCGCCGGAGTGCTCGCAATTTCGAGCGCATGGCCGACATACCGACGCTCGAGCCCCGGCGGCGCTCGCCTCAATGTGGAGAATTGGAGCCCGAGGGCATGACGGCAAAGGCATAGGCCTGGGCGGCGTGCTCTCGGTCGCCGCGAGTGGGTGGCGCCGGTCGGCAGATCGAAGGTGTCCGCCATGCCAACGAAGCACCTTCATACGTCGGCAATGAAGCGCAGCGGCGAGCAGCGGTCGGCCGGTCAGATCGAAGCGTGGCCCAAGCCAGCCGCTTGCCGAAGACGCGCGCGCCAAGGCCCGTGCCATCAGATCGTGCGCCCAGGCAACGCCGAGCACAGGCCGATCTTGCCCGAGCCGCTTTTCGATGAGCGCGATCTCGGCGCCGAGAAATGGATAAAACGCATCCTGTAAGCCATCGGTCCGCCCAGCACGACCAGAAGATCGGCCTCGGCAAGGTCGGGCGTGGTCAGATCGTCGACGGGCGCGTCGCGATAGGCAATCCGATAGCCGCGCGCGGCGAGCGGCGCGGCAAAGGAGTTGAGGTCTTCGAAGGGGACATGCCGGATCGCGACGAGATTCGGCATGGGATCAGCCGTTCGGTGCTTCTGGTTTGAACGGCCGCGCCAGCAAACCCTCGATGACTTCGTCGATCTTGGCGCCGCGATGGGAGGATCGCGTCGATCGCAAAGACGATCGGCATCTCGACATCGCCAGCTTCGCGCCAGGTCGCAGCGGCGGCGGCCGAACGCACACCCTCGGCGACCGAGCGCCGTGCGGCGAGGCAACCGGGCGAGACCCTCGCCCTCGCCCAACGCCACGCCCAGCGTGTGATTGCGCGATGCTGCTGGAACAGGTCAGCGTCAAGTCACCGAGGCCCGACAACCCGATCAAAGTCTCCGCCTTGCCGCCCTTGGCGAGCGCGAGACGCACGATCTCGGCCAGCCCGCGGGCGACGAGTCGGCGCGCGCATCGTCGCCGAAACCGCGCCCCATGACGATGCCGCAGGTGATCGCGAGCACGTCCTCGACCGTGCCGCCGATCCGCGACCCCGTGACGTCGTCCGACAGGTACGGGCGGAATTGGCGCGTTCCCCATAGCGCCGATGAGGCGGTCGGCCAATTGGCTCCGCTGCCGCGAGGGTCACGGCGGTGGGGAGGCCGCGCGCCACTTCGGCGGCGAAGGTCGGCCCCGAGAGTATCGCGAGCGCGGCCCGGGGCAGGATCGAGGCAACGACCTCGCTCATCAAGGCGCCGCTGGCTTCCTCGATGCCTTTGGTGCAAACGACGATCGGGCCCGACGCCTGCCAACGCGGCGCCAGCGCGGCGCAGATCGTGCGCAGATGCTGTGCCGGCGGCGCCAGCAGCAAGACATCGGCGCGAAGCGCGTCCGGGAGTTCGGTAGTGGCGACGATCCCGCGATCGAGCGCGATCCCAGGCAGGAAGAGTTGGTTCACATGATCGCGGTTGATCGCGTCGACGGTTTCGCGCTCATGCGCCCAAAGGACGACATCGCGTCCGGCGCGGCGCAACACTTGCGCCAGCGCGGTGCCCCACGCCCCGCCGCCGATGATGCCAAAATGCTGCATCGTCCTAAGCTTTCACGCCGGCGCCGCGACGGCTTGCCGCTTCCGGGTCGAGCGGCCAGCGCGGGCGCGGCGCAAAATCGAGCGCATCGACGAGCCCGAGTTTCAGGCGCTCGATTTCGGCCCAGCCGATCATCGCGCCATTATCGGTGCACAGCCAGGCCGGGGCGCGACGAAATCCAGCCCGGTCTTGGCGGCGAGGTTCTCAAGCCGCCCGCGCAGGCACGCATTGGCGGCGACGCCGCCCGCGACCACGAGGGTTTGGCCCTCGCAGTGACGGTCTTTGAAAATCTCGATCGCGTGCCGCGTGCGCTCGACCAGGCTTTCGATGATCGCCGTTTGAAGGCTTGCCGCGAAGTCGGCCGCGTCCTCGGCGGTCAGCGCCCCGGCGCCCGCGTGTCGCGTCGCGGCAAGACGCAACGCGGTCTTCAGGCCCGAGAAGGAGAAATCGCATCCCACTCGCCCCGCCATCGGCCGCGGCAAAGGAAATCGCGCCGGATCGCCCTTGGCCGCGGCGCGCTCGATCGCGGGCCCGCCGGGATAGCCGAGTCCCAAAAGCTTTGCGCCCTTGTCGAAGGCCTCGCCGGCGGCGTCGTCGATCGTGGTGCCGAGCCGGCGATAGCGCCCGACGCCCTCGACGATGAGAAGTTGGCAATGGCCGCCCGAAACGAGGAGCAGGAGATAGGGAAAAGCGACGGGCGCAATGAGGCGAGCGCTCAAGGCGTGGCCTTCAAGATGATTGACCGCGATGAAAGGCAGGCCGCGCGCGAGCGCGATGGCTTTGGCCTCCATCACGCCGACGATGACGCCGCCGATGAGGCCCGGGCCGCCGGTTGCCGCCACGCCCGCGAGATCGGCGAAATCCGTCTTGGCTTCGGCCAAGGCCTGAGTGATCACGGAGTCGAGATGATCGAGATGCGCGCGCGCCGCGATTTCGGGCACGATGCCGCCATAGGGCCGGTGCTCGGCGATTTGCGAGAAGACGACGTTGCTGCGAATGAAGGGCGGCTCGTCGCTCACCACGGCGGCGGCAGTCTCATCGCAGCTCGTCTCGATGCCCAGCACTTTCATGCCGTAAAGCCTAGCCGGAGGGTGTTGAGCGGGCAATGCCCAGGAGCCTTATCGCGCATCTCCGCGCCTCTTCCTTTCCCCGGCGCCAGAGCCTAAGAGAAAGGCATGACCTCGCCCCTCCTGCGCATCGGCACACGCGGCAGCAAGCTTGCGCTCCGGCAGGCGGTGGAGCTGTGCGAAAAACTCGGCAAAGCGCACCCTGAGCTCGCAATCCCGGGCGCGCTCGAGACCGTCGTGATTCGCACCAGCGGCGACCGCATCACCGACCGGCCGCTTGCCGTGATCGGGGGCAAAGGCCTTTTCACCAAGGAGCTCGAAGAGGCCCTCGCCAGCCGGCGGATCGATTTGGCGGTGCATTCCTTGAAGGACGTGCCGACGCTTTTCCCCGACGGGCTGGCGCTGACCTGCTACTTGCCGCGCGAGGACGCCCGCGACGCCCTGATTGCGCCCGATGCCAGGGCGCTCGCGGATCTGCCGGCGGGCGCATCAATCGGAACCTCCTCCTTGCGCCGCCAGGCACAGCTCCTTCACCTGCGGCCCGACCTCACGATCGTGCCGTTGCGCGGCAATGTGGATACGCGTCTTGCCAAGATCGCTTCCGGTACCGCCGCCGCCACCGTTCTGGCGCTCGCCGGGCTGAAGCGGCTCGGGCGCGAAAGCGAGGTCAGCGCGATCTTGCCGCCCGAATCGATGCTGCCCGCACCGGCCCAAGGCGTGATCGCAGTCGAGATTCGTGCGGAGGACGAACGCACGCGTGCCTGGCTTGCGGCGATCGATCATCGGCCGACGGCGCTCTGCGCGATTGCCGAGCGCGCGCTGCTGGAAACCCTCAATGGTTCCTGCCGCACACCCATCGCGGCGCTGGCCGCGCTCGAGGGCGATCGGATCGCGCTCGATGCGCTCGTCGTGTCGCCGGATGGGCGGGTCTGTCATCGCCTCAGCCGCTCGGCCAACGCGAGCCGGGCGCGCGAGCTGGGCCGCGAAACCGGCGAAGCGTTGCGCGCATTGGCCGGGCCGCGCTTTTTCGATTTCGTGACTACGCCGGCATGAAGGTGCTGATCACCCGAGCCGAGCGCGAGGCCGCGGGCCTCGCCGATACGCTTGCCGCGTGCGGCATCGAAGCGCTGATCGAGCCCTTGATGACAATCCGGTTTCGGCCCGAGAGCGCGCGGGTGCTGGCGCCGCTTCTGGCCGGCGTCCAGGCAATATTGGTCACCTCGGCGAATGGCGCGCGCGCTTTTGCTGGCGCCACGGCACGGCGCGATTTCAAAGTCTTCGCCGTGGGCGAGGCGACCGCGACGGCCGCGCGCGAAGCCGGGTTCGCGCAGGTCGAGAGCGCCGGCGGCAATGTCGAGGATCTGGCGGCGCGGGTCATCGCCTCGTTGCGGCCGGGCGGTGGCGCGCTCGTTCACGCGGCCGGAAGCGTGACGGCGGGGGATCTGGCGGGCATGCTCGGCGCTGCGGGCTTCACCTTGCGCCGCGCCGTGCTTTACGATGCGGCCCCGGCCGCGGCCTTGAGCGCGCCGGCGCGTGCGGCGCTTGCGCGGGGAGAATTTTCGGCCGCGCTCTTCTTCTCGCCCCGGAATGCGGCGACCTTCGTTCGGCTGGCGGCTGGCATCGAAAGCCATTGCGCATCGATCGTCGCGGTGGCATTGAGTTCCGCGGTAGCGACGGCGCTGGCGCCTCTGCCCTGGCGCCGCGTTGCGGTGGCCTCCTCGCCCGATCAGCCGGCGCTCCTGCGCGCGCTCGAACGGAGTCTCGAAACGGAAAGATCGGCATGAGCGACGCGGCACCACAGCAAAGCGCCGACGCTTCGGACTCCGTCCCGAACAGCGGGCGTCCCCGTAAGCCGCGCCGCGTCCTTGCGCGCATCGGGCTCGCGCTTTCGGGGATCGTCATACTCATCCTGGCCGTGATTGGAACGGAGCCTTATTGGCGACCCTATGTTCAGCCGATCCTGTCCTGGGGTCCGTCCGGAACCACAACAAAATCCGTGACCAGCGGTGCCCAAGACCCGCTGGCCGCGCGGCTCGACGCGATCGAGCGCCGTCTTGCGGCATTGCCGTCGCTTGATGATCGCATCGGCGCGCTCGAACGCCGGCCGGCGCCCGATGCCAGCGCGAGTTTCTGCGCCGCTCGAAGATCGCGTGCGGCAATTGAGCGCGCGGCTCGACCAGGTCGAGGCGCGGCTGGCGCAAATGGTAAAGGATCAGGCTTCGCGCGGCGACAGCGCGCAGCGCGTTCTCATCGTCGCGCTCGCCGATCTCGGCAACGCCGTCTCAACGTCGCGCCCCTTCGCCGCGCAATTGGTGAGCGTCGAGGCGCTGGGACAGAGCCGCCCCGGCTGGGCGGCCGAGCTGCATCCGCTCGAGGAAGCGGCCAAAACCGGCATCCCCGGCATCGCGGTGCTGGCACGGGATTTCTCCGATCAAGTCGCCCCAGCGATCCTGCGCGCCGAGGCGACCTCTCCGGCGGCGCAATCCGGCATCGGCCAAGCCATTCTTGCCAAGCTGCGCGCGCTTGTCGTCATCCGCCGCACCGATGCCGGCGGGACCGGTGGAACGCCGGCACAAGAAGCCGTCGCGACCGCCGAGGCGGCGCTTGCGAAAAGCGATCTTGCCGGCGCCGTCGCGCCTTTGAGCAATCTTTCCGGCCCGGCCCTGGCGGCCGCCGAGCCATGGCTCAAACAGGCGAAATTGCGGCTCCAGGCCGAGCAGACGATCGCCCATCTCACCCAGGAAGTCGCAGCCGATCTTGCCGCCGGCGCGGGCGGCGGGTGATGCGCGCGCTGCCGGCGATCCTCGTCATCGCGGCACTCATCGCCGGGGCCGTTTTCGTTGCCGACCGTCCGGGCAGCGTCTCGCTCGTCTGGCAGGGGTGGCGCGTCGACACCAGCGTCGCCGTGCTCTTATTCGGCGTGACCCTTGTCGCAATGGCCGCGGCCCTGTTGTTTCACCTCTTGCGCAAGCTCATCGGCGGTCCGCGCGCTTTCCTGCGCGCGCGGCGCGATCGCCGCCGCCGCCGCGGCTATCGCGCCTTGACGCAGGGCATGGTCGCTGTGGCCGCCGGCGATGCCGCCGAAGCCAAGCGCTATGCAAGACAGGCCGATATGCTTCTGTCGGAGCCGCCGCTGACCTTGCTGCTCTCGGCCCAGGCGGCGCAACTGAACGGCGATCAGAAGGCCGCTCAGAAATATTTCACGGCCATGCTCGACCGGCCGGAAACCGAATTTCTCGGCCTGCGCGGCTTGATCATGCAGGCTCTGAAACAGAAAGACGAAGCCGAGGCGCTGCGTCTGGCGCTGCGCGCCAAGGAGCTGCGGCCGAAGACGCCTTGGGTGCTCTCGAGTCTCGTCGAACTGCAGGCCCGCGCGGCGAATTGGAGCGAGGCGGAGGCGACCCTGGCGCTCGCGGCAAAGCGCCACGCGCTGCCGCAATCCGAATCGCGTCATCGCCGCGCCGTGATGCTCTATGAGCAAAGCGTTCTTGCGCAAAGCCAGAACCGCGATCGCGATGCCATGCGGCTTGCCGGAAAGGCCAATGCGCTGGTGCCCGATTTCGCCCCTGCGGCCATACGCTATGCCGAGCTTCTGGGCGCGGGAGGCCATCGGCGGCATGCGCGCAAGGTCCTTGAAGCCGCGTGGCGGACCTCGCCCGCGCCTCAGATCGCGGCGGCCTATGACGCGCTTTTTGCCGATGAGCGGCCGCTGCAACGCCTGAAACGGCTCGAGACGCTCGCCGCGCAGAAGAAGGATCATCCCGAAACCCACATCATGCTCGCCGAGGCCGCGCTCAAGGCGAGGCTATGGGGCGAGGCGCGCCGGCATCTGGCGGCCGCCGGCGGCAACGAAGCCGCCTCGATGCCGCGTGCCCGCGTCTGCCGACTCATGGCCGAGCTCGAAGAGGCCGAGCACAACGACCTGCCGGCGGCACGGATGTGGCTTGCGCGCGCGGCAACGACTCAGGGTCAGGAGCCGGCCTATTTTTGCGGCGCCTGCGGCGCGGAGACCGCAGCCTGGACCGCGCTTTGTCCGCATTGTCACGCCTTCGATGCGATCGAATGGCGGATGCCGGGCCGCGCCCCCGCGCCGCGGCTGGAAGCGGCGGCCGAAATGACGCCCTCCCTGCCGGTTCCAGGCGCCGGGGCGGCGCGGAGCGGCGAGCCGATCCCGCCTCTCGGCCTTGCGATTGACGATGGGGGACCCCGGATATAAGGTCCGGCGCGCTTCCGGCGCCGACGTAGCTCAGTGGTAGAGCAACTGATTCGTAATCAGTAGGTCCGCAGTTCGAATCTGCGCGTCGGCACCAAATTACCGTTGAAAATCAATCTGTTAATCTTGTGACGTTATCGTTGCGACGGACGCTCGTCCGTCGTGGAAGCATGGCCACCTGACCGATCACGCGCGCAGCTGCGGTGCCGAGTGAAATCGGATTGCTCATGCTGCTGCGCCTTGCGAGGTATTCGAACGAAGGTTGCCCTCAATCCATTCGATGAGGTCGCGCCGGCGATAGCGGATCGATCGGCTTGAGACCTTGACGAAACGAGGGCCGCCCCCACGGACACGCCAGTTTTGGAGCGCGCGCGGCTACTCGGTGCAGCGTGACCTACCACACCTGCACCAAAAGTCAGTCAGAGCCTAATCGTGCCCCCTTTCGGGGAGTGAATCAGGCAATTGAATAGTTGCATAACGTGGATCGAGCACGCTCTCCCCTCGGCTCAGAATACTGAAATACACGGACATCGCGGTGTTAGAGTTTCTGGCCCGTATAGCTGCTAAGGATCTCGAAATCCGTCCGGAGTTCAATCGCGGCGAAACCACCATGACGCATCGCTTCAATGATGGTGTTAGGCGGCACGCAGTGCTCGATTGTCTCCCAATAGTATCTCATCAGTGTTTGGGTCGCAGGTTGGCCGGTCACCCATCGGCTGAACCACGGGACCACGCTCCTGAAATAGGTGGCAAAAGCGAGACGGCCGAGGCGCTTCGACGGCTGGCCGATTTCGAGGACGAGCACTCTGCCGCCCGGCCGCAGCACGCGATGAAATTCGCTGAAGGCGCCGATGAGGTCGGACATATGTCGCAGCGCATAGCCCATCGTAAGGAAATCTGACGTGTTGGCCGCGAGCGGGATGTGTTCCGCCACCCCCTGGATTGACGGAATGTCCACATGTGTGCGGGCGACGGCAAGCATGGCGCGGCTGAGATCAATGCCGATCACGTCGCTTTCGCGGCCGAGGATGGCCACGGCCTCTTTCGCGACCAGCCCGGTGCCGACCGCGACGTCGACGAGCCGAAGCCCCGGGCGTAGCCCGGCTTTTAGCAGGGATTGACGGCGATAGCGCGCGCCCGAACCAAGAGAAAATAGTCGGTCGATCCGTTCGTAATACGGTGCCGTCTCGTCAAAAAGACGTCGCACGAAAGCCGCGCGGTCGTCCAGCCCTGCGTACTAGGTCGGAAGAACCGGATGCGGCGGCACCTTTCGAGAGACCTCCGACCGGTTCAATGACGTGCATCCATGAGGGCGCGTTGCTCCTTTTGCTATCTTGCCGCCGGCTTCGGTTGTCCGCGCCTACTACCGTGTCATGCGGTGGATATCTGCCACTCAACCTGATAGTCTTGGTGCGAAGATGGGAAGTCTACCCCCATCCAACAATATTGGCGTTCGGGTACCGAGGTACGGTTTGCTCGATATTCCTGCGCGCGAGCGCAAAGAAATCTGCGACGTGCTGGTTGTTGGCGGCGGCCCCGCGGGTTCGACGATTGCCGCGCTGCTGGCCGAGCGCGGCAAGCGCGTGGTCCTCGTCGAGAAGGAGCGGCATCCGCGCTTTCACATCGGGGAGTCGCTCTTGCCGATGAATCTCCCGCTGTTCGAACGCCTCGGCCTCATGGCCGAAATCGAACGGATCGGCATGATCAAATACGGGGCGGAGTTCATTTCCCCCTATCACAACAAGACGGTCACCTTCAATTTCGCCGACGCGACCGACAAGCGCTATCCTTACGCTTATCAGGTGCGGCGCTCCGCGCTCGACGAAATCCTGTTCAAAAACGCCGCCGAAAAAGGCGCCGTCACCATCGAGGGATGCCGGGTCAAGGACATCGTTTTTCCGCCCGAGGGCGGCGCGCTGGCGACGGGCGAGGCCGAGGACGGGGCAGAGTATCGCTGGCGCGCGCGGTTTCTCGTCGATGCGTCGGGTCGCGACACCTTTCTCGCCGGCCGGCTCGGGACGAAGCAACGCAACCGGCGACACAACAGCGCGGCGATGTTCGGCCATTTCAGCGGCGCGCGGCGCGCGCCCGGCAAGGCCGAGGGGAACATCACGATCTTCTGGTTCGACCAGGGCTGGTTCTGGTTCATCCCGCTCGTCGACGGCAGCACGAGCGTCGGCGCGGTCTGTCGGCCGAATTACTTGAAAACGCGCAAGACCGACATGGATGCCTTCTTCATGGAAACGATCGCGTTCTGTCCGGAACTCGCCGAGCGTTTGAGCGATGCGCGCCTGCTGGGGCCGGTGACCGGGACCGGCAACTATTCCTACCGCGCTCGACGCATGAGCGGCGAGCGTTACATTCTTCTGGGCGACGCGTTTGCCTTCATCGACCCCATCTTCTCGGCCGGGGTGTATTTCGCGATGATGGGCGGATTTCTCGGCGCCGATGCGGTTGAAACCTGTCTCGATGTGCCGCGCAAGGCGCGCCGGGCGCTGCGCCGTTTCGATGGGGAGACGCGGCGCGGGATCGATGCGTTCTCGTGGTATATCTACCGTGCGACGCGTCCGGCCCTACGGAACATGTTCATGTCGCCGCGGAATATCCTGGGCATCGAAGAGGCGATGCTGTCGCTGCTCGCCGGCGACGTGTTCCGCCGCTCCAGCGTGCACACGCGGCTGATGTTGTTCAAGCTGATCTATTACATTTCGAGCGTGCTGACCTTGCGGCGCACCTTTCGCGCGTGGCGCCAGCATCGCCACGATCTTCAGTTCGGATGAAGAGATGCGGATGACAAGCGCGGCGGCGCCATGAGCGGCATCGCACTCGCCACCTTGCACCGACACGCGCGCGGCATCGGCTGGACGGCGAGGTCCTGGTATGAATGCGCGGTATTCTACGGCCTCCTTCTTGCTTTCGGCCTCAGCAGCCTGATCTGGAGCCTCGTCGCGGCCTTGTTTTACCCGCTTTTGCCGCGCCGCGTCGGCGCGCCGCTCGGTCAATTCATGATCATGGCCGGCTGCCGATATTTCGTCGCTCTGATGCGGCTCACGGGGATCATCAAATGCGACCTTGCGGCGCTCGATGCGCTGAGCGGCGAGGCGTCTTTGGTTATTGCGCCGAACCATCCGACGCTCCTCGATGCGGTGCTCGTGATCTCGCGCCTACCGCGCGTCGTGTGCACGGCGAAGGCCGAGCTTCTTGAAAACCCGTTCCTCGGCGGCAGCGCGCGGCTGGCGGGATTCATCCGCAATGATCACGCCACGCGGCTCGTCAGGGAAGGCGCGCGGCAACTGCGCGCGGGGCGGCAATTGCTGATCTTTCCCGAAGGCACGCGCACGAGCGGGGATTGCGTCGATGATTTCAAAGGCGGCTTCGCCTTGATCGCGAAGCGGGCCGGCGCGCGGGTGCAGACGGTTTTCATCGACGGCAATTCGCGCTTTCTGGGCAAGGGCTGGCCGCTGCTCAGAAGGCCGAATTTTCCGCTGACCTATCGCGTTCGGCTTGGGCCCAAGCTCACGGTCGACGGCGATCTGCACGACTTCGTCGAGCGCTTGCACGATCTCTATCGACGCGAACTCGGCGACGGCAATTCCTGATCCATCGCTCAGCCCCGCGTGCCGTGTCGACGCATCTCGTCCTGATCCCGAGCTACAACACGGGCGCGAAGCTCTTCGACACCGTTGCCGAGGCGCGCGCGGCGTGGACTCCGGTGTGGGTGGTGATCGATGGCAGCACCGACGGCACGGGTGCTGCGCTGGAACGCCGGGCGGCCGGCGATCCGGGCCTGCGCGTCATCATTCGGCGGCTGAACGGCGGAAAAGGTGCGGCCATTCTCGACGGGCTACGCGCCGCGGCGGCGGAAGGCTTCACGCATGTGTTGACGATGGATGCCGACGGCCAGCATCCGGCGGCCGCGATTCCGGAATTCATGGCGGCGTCCGAGGCCGATCCGGACGCCTTCATCCTCGGCGTTCCGGTCTTTGACGCGAGCGCGCCGCGGCTGCGCGTGGTGGGACGACGTGTCTCGAACGGTTGGGCCAATCTCGAGACGTTGTGGATCGGGCTCGGCGATTCCCTCTGCGGCTTCCGCGTCTATCCGATCGCGGATCTGCGCGCCGTGATGGAAGAGCATCGCTGGATGCGGCGTTTCGATTTCGATCCCGAGGCCGCGGTGCGCCTGTGCTGGCGTGGACTGCGGCCGCTCACCCGGCCGGTGCCGATCCGCTATCTGCGCCCGGAAGAGGGCGGAGTCTCGCATTTCAACTATTTGCGCGACAATCTGCTGCTCACCGGCATGCATGCGCGACTCTTCTTCGGCTTCGTGCTTCGTCTGCCTTGGCTCGTCGCGCGCCGTCTCAGATCATCGCGCCGTTGACCGAGATGAGCTGGCCCGAGATGTAGGCGGCGCGATCCGAGACGAGGAACGCCACCAGATCCGCGACTTCCTCCGGCTTGCCGGCGCGCTTCATCGGCACGAGCCGGTCGATCGCTTCCTTGGGAAACGCCGCATCGCTCATTGGCGAGGCGATGATGCCAGGCGCCACTGTGTTGACGGTGATGCCGCGGCTTGCCAATTCGAGCGCGAGAGAGCGGGTCGCGCCGTGAAGACCGGCCTTGGCCGCGGCGTAATTCGTCTGCCCTCGGTTGCCGACGAGCGCCGCGACGGAAGAGAGGTTGACGATGCGGCCCCAGCGCGTGCCGATCATCGGCATCAGCAGCGGCTGCGTGACGTTGAAGAAGCCGTTGAGCGAGACGTCGATGACGCGCGACCATTGCTCGTGCCGCATGGCGGGCATCACGGCGTCATCATGAATTCCGGCGTTGTTGATGATGATCTGGATCGGGCCGATGGCGAGCAGTTGCGTCAGCGCCGTCTCCGCCGCAACGGCATCGGTCACGTCGAACGCAACGGCTTCCGCCTGGCCGCCATGTGCGTTGATTTGCGCCGCGAGTCCCGTGGCGCGCTCGAGGCCGCTATTGGCATGGACGTAGATTTGGTGCCCGTCGCGCGCCAGCGCCGTGCAGATCGCGGCGCCGATCGCGCCGCTACCGCCTGTGACCAGCGCGCGTTTCATGTCGGTACCACGTCGAGGATGACGGTTGCGCGCCCGGTGACCAAATCCCGCGCGTCGCCGCTGAGCGCAAAGGAATAGATGACCTGTGCCTCGTCGCCCATGAGCCGGGCCGCGTCGATCACCAGATCGCCCGCGATTTCATCCAGACGATCGCAGCGGCAGGTGACTTCGCGCAGGCTCGCGAGATAACCGGCGCGCGGACGCGAGCCGACGAGGCCGGCGAGACCGCCGTGAACGGCCATCGCCTGCGCGGCGAACTCGATCGCGCACAAGGCGCCGAGGCGGCCCGCTTGGCGCAGCGGGTTGTCGGAGGCGCGATGGCGGCCGGAAACGCAGCGGATCGAGGCCTCGTCCCACGCGATCACCGCATCGAGCAGGCACATGGCGCCGTGATGGGGGATGAGCCGCGCGATCTCGTCATGGGTCAACATCATCGCCCCGTCACCCTGGCGGCGGTGTGACCGACACCGCTACGGCATTGCCGTTGACATATTCGAGCACCAATTCCGCCGCATCGCCGCGCGCGAGCGCCGCAAGCAGAGGGAGGCTGCGCGCCGCCGGGTTGCCTCTGCGCAAGGCTTCGAGCGCGGGATCGGCGATCGCCGTCGGGGCGCCGAGATCGCGGCCGAGACCGATCGTCAAACCAGCCAAGGAGCCTCGGGTCGGCGATGGCGTGAGGATGAGGGCGACACCGAAGGTCGAGCCGATCGGCCGCACGCTGTGCAGCGGCTCGCGATAGGGCAGGTCATAGCCGATCAGCGCGACGGCGCGCGTATCGATGGTGGTTTGAGCGGCGGCGTCAAGCAGACCCGCAACGAAGCTCGCATCGAAAGCGCAGAGGCTCGTCGAGGGCTCGCGCGACTTGGTCGCAATCGTCCAATAACCCGCGGGCGCGTTGTGAACGGAATTGTGAAACCGGGTCGGGGATACGTCCAGCTCGGCCGAGGCCAGCGATTGGAGAATGGCGTGCAAGGTCTCGCCGTCGCCGCCCGAGGAGGCGAACACGGTGGCCGTGGTGCTCGGGTCGCGGCGGGCATTGGCGAAGGCCTCGGCGCCGACCTGGAGCGCGAGCCTCACCGTCGCGACCGCGCGCCGTCTTTCATTCGCCGGAAGCAGAGGGCTCGGCGGCGCGGCGACCGCCGCCGGAACATAGGCGCTATTGCCGACGAGCACATCCCGGCTTGCCGCCCAGCCTTCGAGGCCGGCTCCCCATAGGCCGACGCCTTCGACGTATACCCGCATTATCGTTCCCGTCCGAGAATGAGGCTGCAATTGCTGCCCCCGAAGCCGAAGGAATTGCTCATGACACGCGTGACGGCGGCAGAGCGGCTCGTCAGAAGATAGCGGCAGTGCAGCGCGGGATCGATCGCGCGCGTTTGCGGGCTGCCGGGCATGAAGCTGTTGCGGATCGCCAGCGCCGCGATGATCGCTTCGACAATACCCGCCGCCCCGAGCGTGTGCCCGGTGTGGCCTTTGGTCGAGCTGCAGGGCGTCGCCGACCCGAAGAGCTGGGTGATCGCGTTATCCTCCGCCGCATCACCGACGAGCGTCGCCGTGCCATGGAGGTTGACGTAATCGATGTCGGCGGTGCCAAGTTCGGCCGAAGCGAGCGCACGTTCCATCGCAAGACGCGCGCCAGCGCCCTGCGGATCGGGCGTCGACATATGATAAGCGTCGCTGCTCTCCCCGAGCCCGAGCAGCAGGATGTCATCCCGGCCGTCGCCAAGGAAGGGCTTTTCGAGGAGCGCGAAACCGGCGGCCTCGCCGATCGAAATCCCGTCGCGGGCGGCGTCGAAAGGCCGGCAGGGCCCCTCCGCGATCAAGCCCAAGGAACGAAACCCATACATCGTGGTCGCGCAAAGCGAGTCCGCGCCGCCGACGATCGCCGCATCGCACAGGCCGGCGGCGATCATGCGCGCGGCATTGCCGAACGCCTTGGCCGTCGTTGCGCAGGCCGCCGAGACGACGACGGCTGGCCCGCGCAGGCGGAGGATGCGCGAGACGAGGCCGCCCAGCGCGAAGGTGTTGTGGGTCTCGGCGTAATGATAATCGGCGGGGAGCGCGCCAGTCTCGGGATCGCGGCGGCGGTATGCCGCTTCGGTCTGCGCGATGCCCGAGGTGCTGGTGCCAAGGAAGATGCCGATGCGCTCGGCGCCGTAGCGCTCGCGCGCGGCGGCAACCGCGTCGGAAAATTCGTCCTGAGCCAGAGCCGCCGCCGCCAGCCGGTTGTTGCGGCAGTCGAAAGCCGCGAGGTCCTGGTCCAAGCGGAAATCCTCGCCGAGGGACACTTCGCCGACATGGGTGGTGAGGCCGGCATCGAAGCTACGTTGGTGCAGCCCGCTCCGTTCGGCCTGCAACGCGGTCAGCGTCGCATCGAGACCGAAGCCAAGGCAAGAGACGAGGGAGAAAGCGCTGAGACGAAGCGGTTGCAAGCGGCGATCCCTAGTGCATCGTTCCGCCGGCGCCTTCTCCGAGCCGGGCGTGGCGTTCCAAGAGGGCGAGGCGCCTGTCGACCTCGGCGCTTTCGCGGTCGATGTAGGCGTAGAAACGTTCGTAGAACGCCGTGAAGCGCGCGCGGTCGGACGCGTATTCGTGCGTCAAGTCCCTGGCCAGAGGCCGGCGTTCCACCTTGATGCGCCGGTAGAGGTCGGCGAAATAGCGCAGATTAGCCTCGATATCGGTGTAGCGCGGCTGCGAGAAGATCGCATCGAAGCGTCGCTGATAAGAGCCGAAGATCGGATCATCGTAGAAAATCAGGCGCAGATCCGTGTCGTAGACATCGTTGTCCTGAATCACCCGTGCCGCCACGGCCAGACCGCCCGGCTCTTCGGGCAGGCTTCCGTCCTCCATCAGCGCGCGCCGCGCCGGCGGATCGTGATAAAGCGCGTCGAGATCGGTCAGGTCGATATCGTTCGTCCGCCGCATCGTGTTGACGAACTCGTTTTTCGGGACGGGGAAATCGAAGGCCGAGATCAGGAAGAAGCGCTCCGTTTCCCATTCCTGCCACAGACCCGCAGCGGCGAGCGCGTTGTGGACGAGATGGGTGCAGTTGTTTTCGAGCACATTCCACTCGAAATCCTTCTTGCCGTCCTTATAAACCGCGTTGACGCCGTTGAGGTAGATGACGACCTTGCCCATTTGCTCGCGGCTCATCGGCACGCGTGCGCAATAGCGGTCGCGCCCGAACGCAATCGCGTAATCCGTTGCGATCGAGACCTCATATTTATAGTCGCGCCGATCCGTGCCGGGCGGCATGTCATCGAACACGACCGAATGAAACACGATGCCGTCAAGCAGACCCTTTTTCTTGGCCTCTTCCTGGGTCCTCTCATAGGCCGCGCGGGTCAGGCGCGCGCCTTGCGGCAGGTCGCCGCGAAAGAAGAAATCGGGTCCGTCGGTCGCGACCCAGTTCGCGTTCTTGAAATGCGCGTTGACGCTGAGCCCGACGCCCTGCTCGCCGGCCTGGCTTTCCGGCGCGCACAGCGCGATGGTCGGATAGCCCGCGTCGGCCACGCGGCAGACCCCGTTCAAGTAAAGAACAGAATGACCTCCCGACCCGCCACTGGTATCGGCCCCAAAACCGGGCTTCTTCTTGATTTGCGAAACCGCGCAAAGCTCGGCGTAATAGGGATAGAGCCGTGCGTAGAGTCTCTCTTCGCTGGGCGGAACGGCGATATCGAAGGTCGCATTGCAGCCCGCAAGCCATAAGGTGGCGGCGATGGCGGAAGCGACCCGATATCGATGCATTCGCGACTTTCCACGTGATGACAATGGCCCAGCATACAACACAGGATTGAAAAAAGCCCAGCGTCGGCCAACTTGACCGCCGTGCTACCGGGTGGCCGAGAGCGGATCGGCGGCGATGATGCGGCGCCACAAAAGGCTCCAACTCGGCCAATCATGCGCGCCCTTGATCGCGCAGACCCGGTCGGGCGGCAGTAGCGCGGCGAGCAGCCGCGAGGCGCCGGCAAAGCGGTCGGATCTCCCGTAGCCGAGATGGAGGATCGGCCATTCCTCGGCGCCGCTGCCATAGTGCTTCAGCCGCGCGAGCAGCCGGCGCTCGTGATCGTCCGGGGCGACCGCGCCCGGCTCCCAATCGGCCAACCCGCCGGCGCGGTCGATCTCGGCGATGAGGCCGGGCGTGCCCAGAAAAGGCGCAATCAGGATGATGCCTTCGATGGCGCGGTGCCGTCCCGCCGCGAGCAGCGCACCGAAGCCCCCCAGCGAGATCCCCGCGAGCCAGGTCCGGGAATAGCGGCTGTCGCCCTTCGCCGGGATGAGCTCGGCGATGGGCTCGGCGACCGCACCGTCGAGATAGAGATCGAGATCGGGCTCGGCTACGAGGATATCAATGTTCGGTGCATAGCGTTGCGCCACCTCGATGAAGCCGTGGGTGACGAAATCCTCGGCGCGCATGTCGAAGCCGGGTAACAGGATCAAAAGGCCAGGCTCGGGCTGCGGCTGTGGCGCACGATGGAAGACGGTGCGGATGGGAGGGGGGCCGCTCATCGGACCCCGCTCGACGGCTCGGCAACGCCGTGGCTCGTGACGATCGCCGAGAAGACGAGGCTCAAGAATGCCCCAATCGCGACGGTCATGCCGATTCCATGCAGCACCGGCAGCCGGGCGAAAGAGAGGATCCCGAACCCGATCACCGTGCAGATATTGGCAAGCACGAGCGAGGCGACCATGCGTTCGCTATTCGGATCGGCCCAATCCTGCCGCTCGAAGAAAATGCAGTAATTCGATCCGACCGCGACCGTCAGCAGCAGGCCGACGAGATTGAAGATCGAGAGTCTCTCGGCGCCGATGGTCAATAGGGCGGTGGTCAAAATGACCGAGGCCGCGAGCGGCGCTACCACCAGCGCGACGCGCCGCACCGATCGCAGGCTCGCCGCCAAAAGCACGACAATGACCAGGCTTCCGATCAGCGCGAGCATGAGTGCTTCGCGGCGATAGGTTTCGAGCAGTTCGTTGGATTGAGCCTTGAGATCGACGAAAATCGCGCCTCGTTCGCCGCTTTGCGCGATAGCACGGGCGACCAATGCCGGATCGGCGACGCCGCGCAGCGACAGGAGCGCGGTCCAGGCGCCGTGGCGTTCGAACAGCAGCGAATCGAGCTTCAGCGCCAGGCTCGTTCCCTCGAACGCCGAGCGATCGAGGATCGGGCGCGCGCGCGCGGCCTCAACGTCGGCGATGAAGGGATCGAACAGGCCGGCCTGGAACGGCAATCCTTGCAGCGCGGCCGCCAGCCGGGCGCCGAGCGTCACAGGGTCGGGCAGGGCCGCCAGCCTTGCGCGCTGGGTCGCAGCGCTCGGCAGGTAAAGGGTCGGCGCATCGAAGCCGGCAAGGGCGTGCTGGCCGGCGAGCTTATCGAGCAGTCCCGACAAGCGCTCGCTCGCGGCGAGCGTCTCCTCCTCCTCGGGTGCCGAGAGGATGATGAGGTAGCGCAGATCGGGCGCGCCGATATCGCCGCGCAGGGTTCGGTCGAGTTCTTGATCGCCGGATGGAATGGGACTGAGACTCGAAAGATCGTCCTCCCACATTCCGCCTCGATGCAGCAGCAGAAGCGCCAGCGAGGCGGCGATCAGCACGAAAACGGGGAGGCGTAAAGCCCGTGAGCGCTGGACGACGACGAGCAAGGCGGGGGCAAAGAAGGCCGATCGGGCCGTCGCAAAATCGGGTGGCAGGAGTGCCGGCAGCACGAATCGCGTGACCGCGACGGCGGTCAGGAGTCCGGTGATCGAGAACAGACCCAATTGCGCAAAACCGGTGAAACTCGAGAATAACATGGCACTGAAGCCGCAAACCGAGATGAGGACGCCCAATTGCAGGATTGGCCAAATTCTCGGCAAGGTCGCGGCGGCAGACGCGCCGGGCGCAGTTTGGGTGAAGAGGTAGATAGCATAGTCCACGGCCTCGCCGATCAACGTCACGCCGAAGCCGAGCGTGATGCCGTGGACGAAGCCGAAGCCCAGGCTCACTGCGGCGATGCCAGCCAGCGCTCCGCTGGCGACCGGCACCAGCGCCAGGACGAGAACGCGCGCCGATCGGTAGGTGAAGAGCAATATTGCAGACACGAGGAGCGTCGCAATCATCGACAAACGCGTGATGTCCTCTTTCATCTCGGTCTTGGTGTGGACCGCGAAAACCGCGGGGCCGGTCGCGAGCAGCCGCGCCTGAGCCGCTCCGGTGGTCGCGCTCCGCGCCGCGGCGAAGGCGCTGTCGAGCGCAGCGAGCGCCTGTTCTTCCCGTGCAATATCGAAACCCGCAGCGCGGGTTTGCGCCACGAGCAATGCGCGGCGGCCATCCGAGGAGAACCATACCCCGTCGCGCCGGGCGGGATGCGCCCCACCGGTGAATTGGCCGACGAGTGTGAGAATCTCGCCCGTCGGATCGGCCGGCAGGCTTCGCTTCACGGCGCCGCCGAGATCGGAGCCAAGCAATTGAAGGTCGGCGTTGAGCGCGGCCCGTAGTCCTTCGACGGTGAAACGTGCGGGCGTCACGCCGGGGCTCAGGAGGTAGCGGTTGCGCCACACGAAGTCGTTGTCGGCGTCGGCCCCGCCCGTGGCGCCCGTGGTCTCGCCATTGTTGATCAGCACGAACGCGGCGTCGCCGCGCAAGCGCTGCGCGAAATTTTTGCTAAGATTGGCGAGGACGGGAGCGGGAGCGCCCTCGATCGCGATCAGAACGAGTCGCGAGGCCACGCCGTTCTGCATCTGCTCGACGAGGATTTCCTCGGCCGGCGAGGGGGAGCGCGGCAGGAAAGCGGTCATGTCCGCGCTGAAGCGCGTGGTTGCGATGACGCCGATGCATCCGCTGATCGCGACAAGCCAGATTCCCAGCGCCGTCTTTGCGCCGCGGATCACGGAACGTCCTCGGTGATCGTCATTTCGGATCTGTCGCCATCGCTCTCTTCGGTGTCGATGCGCTTGATGTGGGCGCCGCTGCCGAAAATCCGGATCACTCGGATGAGTTCCTTGATCTTGAAGTCTTTCGGCTCGAGCGACAATTGCCAAGCATCGACGTTTCCTTCGAGGTTCAGCCGGTAATAGTTTTCGAGCGCCGGGCGATCGCCCGCGAGCGTAGCGCGGATGCCCTCGATGATTGCCCAAATCTGCGGGTAGTCGTCGAGCCTCAAGGTCTGCGACTTGTCGTCGCGTTCGATGGTCAGCAAATCATGATCGACGATCAGATGCTCGTATTGCGGCTTGAGCGTGTCTTTGCGCAGCTGAGCCGGCGCGCGATAGAAGAGCGTGCCGCTGTCCTCGATCGGCTCCTTCAGCATGTGCAGATATTTGCGCTCGACGAAGTGCGCGGACGCAGTCTTGACCGCGGCAAAGCGCTGCATCAAATCCGGAAGGCTCCAACTGGGAGCGGGCGCGGGCGCCTGCGCGGCGACCGGCATTGCGCGAAGCGCCGCGGCGGCGATCAGGGCGAGCGCGAAAGACCAACGCGGCAAAACGGCCTCACTTCCAGAAATCGTAGAAATTGAACCAGTTATAGGGCGCCCGGCGGCAATAATGTTCGAGCCGGACGACATAACGGCGGATGGCGAGAGCCACTTCCTCGTTTTGGGCGCCGCGCGGCAGGTCGGTAAAATCGACGAGCGGCTCGAAATGAACCTCATAGCGTCTTCCGCCGCGATAGAGGCCGACCATCAGGAAGACGGGCCGGCGCAAGATCGCGGCGAGACGGAACGGGCCGACGGGAAAGCGCGCTTTGTCGCCGAGAAAGTCGATGCTGGCTTCTTCTTCGCCGGGCGAAAGGCCGCGATCGGCGAGTATGCCGATGAGGTGCCCCTGATCCAGCCGCTGCTCGACCAACAGCATCGAATCGAAGCGGCCAAGAGCGATGACTTCGAGCGAGAGGTCGGGATTGATGGCGTTGAGCACGGAATTGATCTTGCGCGCGTTCTCTTCGTACATCAGGAGGCTGAGCTTTATATTGGGCTGGCGGTGGCCCAACGCGCGCAGGATTTCAAAACTCCCGATATGCGCGCCGAAAAGAAAACAGCCGGCGCCGCGCGCGAGTTCTGCCTTGGCGAGTTCCTCGCCGTCGATTGCGATGTCGAAGAGCTCGGTCTGGTTGTTGAGCAGATAGACCCGATCGAGCACGCAGGAGGCGAAGGCAAAATAATGACGGAAGAAATCGCTCAGCCGCGGTTCATGACCAAGCACGCGGCGCAGATAGCCGCCGGACGCCGCTCGCGAACCTTTGGAGAAGACCAGAAAGTAGAGGCAGATCGGATAGAGCAGGAGGCGCGTCAGGGGCCGACCCAGATGGAGGGCGATCCAGACGATCAGCCTGATCGCGACCGCGGCGCCCCGCTCGCCGCGCGTCGGCCAGCTTCCGTTATCGTTGCGCGGACGGCTCATTCCGATCCGGTTTTGAGACGGAGCGTTCCGGTGAGTGCAATTTCCGCATTGTCGATGACCGCGCATTGGAAGCGTGTCTCGCCGCGCACGTCATGCCACTCGATGCGGATGCCGTCGCCCGGGCGCACGGGCCGAAGGAATTTGACCGCGCGGATCTCGTAAGGGGTCGATATCGGCCCTGCGCCGAAAATGGCGTGTATCACGCTGTCGAGGAGCAGCGCGCCCGGTATGATCGGATTGCCGGGAAAATGCCCCGCAGCGGTCGGGTGATCGAGCGCGAAGTGCTTGTCGACGGAGCCAGGCACGATGGTATTCCGGCGCTACCGGGTCGATTCCGCTGCGAGGCAGCGTATCGCTTCGCGCGGCAGTTTCCCGAGAGGATTGCGCGGCAGCGAATCGACGATGCGAAGCGGCCGCGGGATGAAGGCGGCGTCGATCCGCTGGCGCAAGCCGGCAACGATTGCTTCGGGCGATAGAGTTGGCGCGACGGCGAAGGCCATGAGCCGCGTCGTGCCCTTGCCGTCTTCCTCCGGCATGAAGAAGACGCCGTCGATGACGCCCTCGATCGAATTCAGATGATAATTGAGATGGGCGAGCGAGGTGCGCTTGCCTGCGATATTGACGAGGTCGGCCGTGCGGCCGTGCAGCAGGAAGCCGTCCGCGCCGCGCAACTCGATCACGTCGTTGAGCAGGACCGGACTTTCACCGTCTTCCTCCGACGCCCAGGTGCCGGCGTCGTTCTGGTGCAATCGGATGGTATCGAGGCATTGCCACGCCTCGCTTTCGATCGGACGCCGCACGGCGAGTTGACCGGCCTCGGAGCAGCCATAGATTTCGAGCAGGCGGCTTCGAAATCGCCGCTCGGCCTCGCCGGCCAATTGCGGCGAGAGCGGCGCGGTCGCGCTGATGATGAGGTCGACGGGTGGCAAGACGGACTCATCCGCGAGAAGCGCGCGCAGATGGATCGGCGTGGTGACGAGGATGCGCGGTCGCGCCGTCTCGGCCAGGCAGGTGATGATGTCGGCCGGATAAAAGGGTCGCGCGCCCTGGAGCGCGAGGCCATGCTGCAGGGCGAGAAGCACGGTTGATTCGAGGCCGTAACTGTGCTGCTGCGGCACCGTCCCGATGATCGTCGCGCCAGGCAAGTCGGCTATGCCCAGCCGCTTGCCGGCTGCGCGCGAAGCGCGCACCAGGGAGCCCCAGCGTTTGGGATGAGGCGTCGGCCGTCCGGTCGAGCCGGAGGTGAAGAGGACCACCGCTTCCTGTTCCGCCGGGAAAGCAGGGATCGGGGGCGCCTCTGCCGCCGCGTCGCATCGCTCCGGATAGGCGAGGCTCGGGAGCGAGAGATGAGTTGACGGGCCATCATGGAGGCAATAGAGGTCCGGGAATTCCCCGGCAAGCTGGTCGAGCGTGCCGGGCGCTTCGTTCGGCGGCATGAGACTCACCTGCTCGCGCATCAGAGCGGCGGCAAGGCCAACCGTGAAGCGATAGCGATCGGTGCAAAGATTGACCATGTGGCGGCGCGGCAGCAGCCGAGAGGCAAGCGCGGCGCTCTCGGCGAGAAAGGCGCCCGCGCTCACGGCACGACCCCAGTGAAAACCGAGGATCGCATCGGATCGGCTGTGGCCAAAAAGCGAATAAGTCGTGGTCATCGAGAAGCGATTGGTGGACGGAGAATGAAAACGCGCCGCGTTCAGACGGAATCCGCTTGCCGTGACCCGTTCTTCGAGATTACCGCCAGGAACTTCATTATGTCGGAAAGCTTGTCATGCGGAAAGTCGGGAAACCGGAGGATACGGTAGACGTATTCGACGATGAACATCGTCGCCACGAGCGGCAGGTTTAAGACGTTGATGAAGAGCGACCAGATTTCGATCGGCGCGAAGAGGAATAGCGCCAACGACGCGACGAGCTGGCCGGCGAAAAAAATGCACCATGCCGCCGTCACGTGCCGCGTATGGGCGTAGAGCCCGGGCGGCAGCGGGCCGCGCACGCGGCAGACGAGGCGCGTCAGAACAGGTACGCGACCCGGCAGAAGCGAGACGCCGAAAGCAACGAACAGGCTCGAATAGGCGAGCGCGTGGGGGATCCCGGAAACGCCGGCGAGATCAAGCCGGCTCGCTTCGCCGTAGGCGAGGGCCAGAAGCGAGAGGATGGCAGCGATGACGATCCAGCGCCGCCACGAGCCCGGCCGCGCGAGCATCGCCGCACCGATGACGAGCAGCTGAAGCAGCGGGATCGCGAAGATGAGCCCAGGCCATTTTCCCGTCACGACGGCAAAATGGATCGTGATCGGTGCGGCGGCGAGCAACGCGAAGACGACGGCTCTGCCGATCCCAACGGCCCGGCTCGGCATTCACTTGGTCCGATGCTGCTGGATGTAGGCATTTAGGCTGCGCAACGACTGAAAGATCTCGATGTTGTTCTTGTCATCGGCGCGCAATTTGACTCCGAACACCTTGGAAACGCCCAGGGCGATCTCAAGAATATCGATCGAATCCAGGCCGAGGCCCTCGCCGTATAGAGGAGCCTCCGCGTCGATTTCCGAAGCCGAGACCTCCAAATTCAAGGTTTTTACGATCAACTGTGCAAGTTCGGCTTCCTGCACCGATGGGGGGCTCAAATCTTTCATTTCGACCTGTCTCTTGGGCGCCAATTGCGGAACAAATGGAGCCACAATCCGGCAATTTTAACGATCCGCATCATGTCTTCACGCGCGCTTGGCCAAAGTACCACTGATTTGCCGTGTACGATAGAATCTCGGCGCGAGCGCATCGGGGCCGCGGTAACTCGAACCCTCGCCCTCCGCGAGGCCGACGCGGCGCTCTCCCCCTGAGCTACAGGCCTGTGAAGTGAGCGCCGAAGAAATAGTACGTCGTGAGGTCATGTCCGCGAGGATGCCGTTCATTTGGTCCTTGGCCCTGGAAAGCCGCAGAAATCCGTGGCCGGCACCGGACACGGCAGGACCAAATGACTCAGGGTTTCCGCCGCTTTCCCCTTCTAGCCACGACTTCGTAATCAGTAGGTCCGCAGTTCGAATCTGCGCGTCGGCACCAGAATAATCTCATATAATCAGCCACTTAAGTGCGCGGCCGTGCGGCTCCGCGGCTCAGAGACGAACATTGTCGTTCGGCAATGATCGCGAATTCCTGCTCGGCGGCGAATCGAGATAGAGCGGTCCGTCGTGCTTCAAGACCGAGCTTCTTCATCTGGCTCACTCCACACGGTTTGATGTCGAAAGTGTATTGGCATAGATACACCGGTAACGAAGCGGTCAGTGTCGAAGCGTGGGTTCGCTTCCGCATTGACTCAGCGACCGGCTTGGCCACTTGCTTGCGCGTCTCCGCGCATGAGATGGAGCCGGCGACCTTCGCCGGAGCTACGACATGTCACCTTGATAGCGCCATGTCGTGAAGATCTATGTGTGGGCGCCGTGACCGCGTGGTGGTCAAACCCGGCTTTCGTGAAACCGCAACCGCGCGTCACCCCGCATTGGATGACGCATTCACGCTACGCTCGAGATCGGAGCGTTACAACTCGGGTAAAACAGGAACGACGCCGTTTCGTGCATGGCGAAGCCACACTTGGTTTCCTGCCGTTCTTGTTGTTTGTTCACGAGCCCGCCGTGACGTGAAAAATACCCAGTAGAAAAATTCCTCCCCAGTTCACTTGCCTCATCTGACCCGCTCCTTGTTGGCGACACGAGCGGTTTGACGAGACGGCATTAGTTTCCTATGTTTCGACTAACGAATGCTGCGGGAAACGCGGCAGAGCGCGGTGGGCGCCTCTTCGGAGCGCTGCCGCCGATCTTGAACCGTGGCACGCGCCGGGGCAGGCGCGCCGCGAAAGTGGGAGGCGACGATGGCAGCATCGCGCGACAGTTTGAGCCCTGCCGTCAGAGGCGGCGTCATGCCGCGCCGTCGTGCGGTACGTGTGGCGCGCGTGCCGTCATGGCGCGTTCATGTCGACCGTCTCGTCGTTTTCGTGCTGGTGATCGCGCTGTGGCAGTTCTGCAGCGAATATTTCGGCACGATCTGGTTCTCGAGCCCGTGGCGCGTTCTCACCCGCTTCATTGACGAGGTCCAGAACGGCGACCTCTATTTCAACACGATCGTCACGATGAAGGAAGCGTTCTACGGCGCGCTGGTGGGCGGCATTCCGGGCGCACTGCTGCCCTTCGTGCTGCGCCGGCGGCCGGTGACGAACGCCATTCTCGATCCCTATCTCGCCGGCGGCTACGGCGTGCCGAAACTCGCGCTCGCGCCTTTGTTCATCCTGTGGTTCGGCGTCGATCTCGAGCCCAAGGTGGCGCTCGTCGCCTCGATCGTCTCGTTCCTTGTTTTCTTCTCGACCGCCGCCGGCGTCAACGCGGTCAACGCGCAATATGTGAGCGTGATGCGCGTCTTCGGCGCCAAGGAGCGCGACATCGCGCGCCACGTCGTCTGGCCGGGCGCCATCGCCTATACCTTCGCAGGCTTCCGCATCGCCGCGCCCTATGCGATTGGCGCCGCCGTGGTGGGCGAGCTTATCTCCTCCAATCGCGGGCTCGGCTTCATGATCAATTCGGGCGCCACGGATTTCGACACCACGCTCGTCTTCGTCGCACTGGTGACGCTGACCTTGCTGGTGGTGGCGATCAATCTCCTGGTCGCGCGGGCCGAGCGCTGGCTGCTGCGTTGGCGCCCGCCGCCGCAGAACGGGCTCGGCGGAAGGGTGGTGGGCGCATGAGCGACATCCAGCCCATCCTCGAGGTCAAGGGCCTCGCCAAGAGTTTTCCGCCGCGCGCGGGCGACGCGCAAGCGCCCTTGATCCTCGCCGATCTCTCGTTCCATGTCGCGGACCAGGAATTCCTCACCATGGTCGGACCATCGGGCGCCGGCAAATCGACGTTGCTCAACATCATCGCCCAGGTCGACGGCGCGAGCGGGGGCGAGATATTCTTCCGTGGCGAGCTGATCGAGACCGGCGACGCGGCCGCGCTCAATCCTGGATGGAACTGCCAGATCGGCTATGTGACGCAGGACGACAATCTGCTGCCGTGGCGCACGCTCATCGACAACGTGACCTTGCCGCTGAAGCTCCAGGGACGGTACGACGACGCGGCCCAAAAGCGGGTTGAGGAGCTGCTGCACGCGACCAACCTCATCGGCTTCGAGCGCTATTACCCGCACGAGCTCTCGGGCGGCATGCGGAAGCGCGCCTCGCTCATCCGCACCCTTGCCTATGATCCACCGATCATCCTGATGGACGAGCCCTTCGGCGCGGTCGACGCGCAGACGCGCGGCCAACTGCAGCAGGATCTGCTGCGGCTCTGGAATCACGGGCGCAAAACGATTGTCTTCGTCACCCACGATATCGGCGAGGCGATCGCACTGGGCGACCGCGTGCTGGTGCTGTCGAAGTCGCCGGCCAAGGTGATCGCGCAGCACCGCGTCGACATCCGCCGCCCGCGCGACCTCGGCAATCTCTACAAGCTCGAAGGCTTCGGCGACATGTTCGAGACCGTACGGAGGGAGATCCAGTGAGCCTCACCGCCGTCCGCACGCTGCCGCGCTGGCGCGCCAAGCGCAATCTCGTGCCCGCCGGGCGCATCGCCCTGGGCATCGCCTTCCTGGTGGTGTGGCAATTCGGCACCAACGTGATGGGGGCGGACTGGCTGCCCGGCCCGGTCGATACCTTGGCGCGGATCTGGCAGATCACGGTCTCGGGCCGGCTCGCGCATGATACGGCGGTGACGTTCTGGGAGGCGGCGGTCGGCATGGCGCTGGGCGGGGCGGGCGGCGCGGCGCTGCCCTTCCTCTTGCGCCTCTCGCCGCGGCTGATGGCGGCGCTCGATCCCTTCATCTCGGCGGCTTTCGGCATGCCGAAGCTCGCCTTGGCGCCGCTCTTCATCCTGTGGTTCGGGATCGGCATTCCCACCAAGATCATCTTCGTCGCCTCGATCGTGTTCTTTCTGCTCTTCTATAACGGGCTCGCGGGGATCATGAGCGTCGATCCGAAGCTCGTCGCCACATTGCGCGTGGCCGGCGCCAGCGAATGGTTCATCAGCCGCGAGATCGTCTGGAACACGGCGAAGCCCTTCCTCTTCGCCGGGCTCAAGATCGCGCTGCCGCGGGCGCTCTCGGGCGCGGTGGTGGGCGAGTTCATCGCCGCGGATTCAGGGCTCGGCTGGTACATCCAGAACGCGCGCTCGCTCAACGACACGACGGGCGTGGTCGCCGGCGCGGTGATCGTCACGGTGCTGGTGATCGGCGTCAACGCGGCCTTGAAGCGGGTGCAGGCGCGCTCGCTCGCCTGGCGTCCAGTGGCGCGCGACATGACGATTTGAAGCGCAGCCCGGGCCGCGCGTGCGGGCAGGGCTCAACAGGGAGGAGGAAGTCGTGAAGATGCTTGGAACCGCCGCGATGGCTGCGGCATTGGTGAGTACGATCGCGCTCGGGGTCCCGGCGCAGGCTGCGACGATGGAGAACACCTCGATCTCGCTGCCGGCGACGACCGTGACCTTCCTGCCGGTCTATGTCGCCGAGGACATGGGCATGTGGAAGAAGCTCGGCCTCGACGTGAGCTTGCACAACATCACCGGCATGGGCGCGACCAACGCCATGCTCGCGGGCAGCGTCGATTTCGCCGTGCAGTCCGGACCGAGCCTGATCCGCGGCAATATCCGCGGTCGGCATATGCTGGGAATTGCTGAAATGGCCAACCACGAGGCCTTCGCCCTCGTGGGCCACAAGGCGTCCTTTCCCGGGCTCGATTGGAAGGGCTCGCTCAAAGAGCGCGTCGCCGCCTTGAAGGGCAAGAAGATCAGCGTCGATTCGCCCAATACAGTGGTTGACGTCCTGCTGCGCTATTTTGCCGGGGGGGGCGGGCTCAATACCAAGACGGACATGACCGAGGTCTATATGCAGCCGACCGAGGCGATCGCGGCGATGAAATCGGGCTCTATCGACGCGGCGATGCTCAACTATCCTTGGGTCGAGACGGCCCTGCGGCAGGGCGTGGCAAGCATGCTGGTGGACGCCATCACCGAACTGCCCGACCTGACCCCCACCATCGCGACCACGACGACGACACGCGAGGGCTTCTGCGACAGCCATCAATCGATCTGCGAGAAGCTTGCGCGCGGCTACGTCGAGGCGCACAAATTCATCCACGAGCATCCGCAGCAGGCGCTCGAGGTTGCGTTGAAGCGCATGCCGGGCGCCAACAAGGAGGATCTCAAGGATTCGCTGAAGGTGTTGGTGAAGGCGACACCTGAAGTACCTCGCTATGACGCCGCCGCTTTCTCGAATACGCAGAAGCTGATGATCTTTGGCGGGATCCTCAAGAAGGACGAGGCGCAGAAGAGCTTCGACAGCATGTTCACCAACAAATACGTGGACATGGCCGCAAAGCCGTCTTCGTAAAAGGCGAAGCGAGACGCACGGACCCCCTCGCCCGGCCGATGAGCCGGGCGAGGGGATTTCTTTTAAAGGCGACGCGTTGCTTTTGCCGCGCGCGGTTCCTGCCTTGTTCGCGCGAACGTCGCAGAACGGCGTCGCCGGCGTTTTGATCGGTAAATACCGGCGTCTCACCCACCCAGTTGCCGGAGTTCCGACTCGATTTGCGATGCTGCCCCGCGTGCGCTGACCGCACGCCGGGAATCGCCTTCGGCCGCGTACCGCATCATTAACGCGTGGGCATTATCGAGCCGTTCCTGCAATTCCGTAATCTTTCGCTCGAGGGGAACGAGCGATTTCGAACGCTTCCGCTGCGCCGCCATTCGATATCCTGCGAAGAATATGAACGCGAGACAGAGGAAGACGAACCCGGCATCTTCCCAATGCCATCCGTGCGAAAATACGTAGCTGACTTCCACCGCAACGCCCAAGAGCGCGATTGCCATCAGCCATTTCATGGCGATCCTCATTGCCGGCAATGGCTGTTCGGGCCATAGCCGGTCTCCGCCCTGTGAATAGGCGAATGTGATTTCTGCTCCCTTAATTCGGCCCCCCGCGATCGACTAGAGTTCGGTCGGGTCCGCGATGACCGGATTGCTGAGAACGCCCAGCCCGCTGATCTCGACCTCGCAGAGATCGCCGGGTTTCATGCGCGTTCGTCCGGAGATGCGCGGGGAATCATAGGGCCCCGGAACGTAGCCGGGTGGGTTGCGCAGCGCGCCGGGCGTGCCCATGACGATGACGTCGCCGGCTTGCAGCGTGTAGCCGGTCGAGAGGTAATGAATCACCTGCTCGACCGAGAACAGCATCTTGTCCAGGCTCTCATTCTGCTTTTCGACGCCGTTGAGGCGGGTGATGACGCGATGGGTTTTCGGATCGCCGAATTCGTCGGCGGTCATGAGCCACGGGCCGAAGCTTCCCGAGCGCTCGAAATTCTTGCCAAGGCCGAATTGGCGGTTATGACCCTGGAACTCGCGCACCGAACCTTCGTTGTAGCAGGAATAGCCGGCCACATGGCTGAGGGCGACCTCGACGGGAATGTGGCGCCCCGGCTTGCCGATGACGACGGCCAGCTCGCCTTCGTAATCATAGATCTTGGCCACGGCCGGGTTGGGGCACCAAAGCGGTTCGCGGTGACCGACGACGCTGATCGGCATGCGCTGAAAGATCTGCGGGTAATCGGGCGAGGTGGTCAGCCCGGTTTCGTCGATATGCATCGGGAAATTGAGCGCCAAAGCCCAGGTCGCATGCGGATCGGGGATGACCGGGTTGAGATGAACCTGATCGAGGTGCAGATCGCCCTCGTTCCCCTTGACGGCTTCGGCGATGCGTTTCACCGAAAGCGCGCCTTGCTCCAGGATTTCCCGGAGGCTCGCGGGCAGGCCTGGCATCAGCCGGTGCAGGGCAATGAACCGATCATTGTCCACCATGACGCCGACGCCGTGCAGATCGCCGGCGCGATAGGAAACGAATCTCATTCGACGCGCTCCTCGATTTGCCGCGCCAAGCCGGTCAGCCGAATGCCACGGCGACGCCGCGGGTTCATGCCTCGCTCATCGCCTTCACGGTTTTGAGGGATGGCCGCAGGATCGTTTCCTGCGGCACGGGAAGACCGTCGACGAGGTGCCATTCCGAAAAGCGGTTGGTGCGGAAATTCGTCGGCTTCCATGCCTCGGTCACGAAATCGGGGTTCGAGAAATATTCGAGCATGCCGCCCAGCGGGTTGGCGAAATACCAGAAATAGGCCGACGAAATCGGATGGCGTCCGGGGCCGACCGCGGTCTTCCAGCCGAGCTTGGCGAAATGCTTGCCGCCGCCGAAGACCTCGTGGATGTCGTGCACTTCGAAGGCTATATGGTGCAGATCCGTGACGCGGCTCGGCAGGCGCAGCATGAAAAGATTGTGATGGTCGGCGCGGGGCGCGTAGCGCAGGAAGGTCGCAGCCCCTCCGGCATAGCGATCCGACAAGGAAAAGCCGAGGCGCTTTGTGTAGAACCGCTCGGCCGTACGCACATCCGGCACGGCGAAGACGATGTGGCCGATGCGGAAGGGATGGGCGCGTTCATAGATCGGGCTCGGCGCATCGATGCGCCCGCGCGCCCCGGGCGTATTCAGAGGTAGCGCCGCGGCCCGTTTCGGTTCCTTGCCATGGCGCCAAACCCTGATGCCGATATTGACGCCGCCATCATCGACCGTGTGGATGGTGCCGTCGCGGTCCCGCCGCAGGGTGCGATCGCGGCTCAACTCGGCGGCGATACGGTCGACGTCGTGCTGGGTCGCGACGCCCCAGATCACTTCGCGGAATTCGCAGCCCGGGTTGAGCTTGGGCGGCAGGTCCTTGGCGCCGCTTGGCCGCACGATGATTTCGCTGCCAATTTCCGTGGCGAAAACCAAGCCCGATCTGCCATCCTTCAGCTTCTTCAGGCCGAAATCGGCAAACATCTTGCGCGGCACGGAGAGATCGGTCGCGCCGAATACCGCGGCGTCGATGCCGATGAAGCCCGAGGAACGCTGACGCCGCGCCATGACGATGCACTCCTTTTCCCCGGCGGCTTCTTATGGCGGTGCCGGGGTCCGCGCCATCATACCACAACGGCCTTATTCGGCGGCCTGTTTGATCTTTGCCGCTCGCAGCGCACGCCACACTTTTTCAGGCGTGCATGGCATCTGCACATAGGGCGCGCCGGCCTGGGCCAGCGCGTCGTTGATTGCGTTCATCACCGCCGCCAACCCCCCGACCGTGCCGGCTTCGCCGCCGCCCTTGACGCCCAAGGGATTGGTCTTGGTCGGTACCGAATTGGTTTCCATCTCGATGACGCAGAAATTATCCGCGCGCGGCATGGCGTAATCCATGAACGAGCCAGCCATGACCTGGCCCGAGGCCAAATCATAGGTCAGGTCCTCCATCAGCGCCTGGCCCAGCCCTTGCGCGATTCCGCCATGCATCTGCCCTTCGAGCAGCAAGGGATTGATCACCGTGCCGCAATCATCGACCGCGACATAGCGCACGAGCTCCACCGTGCCGGTCGCCTCGTCGATCTCGACCTCGCAGATGTGGCAGCCATTGGGATAGGTCGGCACGCCGCCATCGTAAGTGCCGTTTTCGAACAGCCCCATCTCCGTCCCGCGCGGCAAGCGGCCGGGCAGGAACGACGCCTTGGCGACGTCGATGAGACCGATCGCGCGGTCGGTTCCGGCAACGGCAAACTTGCCTGCCTCGAAGACGAGGTCGGCTTCGGCGGCTTCGAGCAGATGGGCGGCGATTTTCTTGCCGCGTGCGATCACCTTGTCGGCGGCGATGACCAGCGCCGAGCCGCCGCAGGCGGCCGAACGCGAGCCGAAGGTCCCGGTCCCGGTCAGCACTTCGTCGGTGTCGCCGTTGCGGAAGCGCACCTTGCCGGGCTCGATCCCGAGCTTCTCGTTGAGGACCTGCTTGAAGGTCGTACCGTGGCCCTGGCCGTGATCATGCGTTCCCATCAGCAAGGTCAAGGTGCCGGTCGGGTCGAAGCGGATCTCGGCATGTTCCAACATGCCGCCTGCAGTCGCCTCGATCGTGTTGGTGACGCCGATGCCGCGTAGCTTGCCGCGCTTTTTCGATTCCGCGCGGCGCGCCGTAAAGCCGGCATAATCAGCAAGCGCCGCGCCGTCGGTCAGGTTCTTGCCGAAATTGCCGCTGTCGAAGGTGAAGACCAGGCCCGTTTTATAGGGCGCGGTGATCGGCGGAATGGTGTTGCGCCGGCGCAATTCGACGGGGTCGATGCCGAGCTGGCGCGCCGCAAGATCGACCAAGGTCTCGATGACGTAGGACGCTTCGGGCCGTCCCGCGCCGCGATAATGCCCGGTCAGCATCGTATGCGTCATCACGCCGTGGACTTCGGCGTAGAGCACCGGCGTCGTATAGGTGCCGGCGATCGAGCCGAGATTCGACAAGGGCGGGCCTGCGGCGCGATCCGAGGTGTGATAAGCGCCGATATTCGCCAAGGTCTTGGTGCGCACGGCGAGGAAATGCCCGTCCTTGTCGAGCGCCATCTCGGCCTCGGTGACGTTGTCGCGTGCTTGCTCATCCGAGAGGAGGCCTTCGGAGCGCTCGGCGACCCATTTGACCGGCCTGCCGGTGAGCCGCGCCGCCAGCGCGGTCAGGACGTATTCCGAACCGAGCGAGCCCTTCATGCCGAAGCCGCCGCCGACATTCTCGCAAATCACGTGAACGGCGGTCTCGGGCACCTTGAGGAGCTGCGCGAAGATGGCGCGGCTCCTGTGCGGCGCCTGCAAAGTGCAGCGCACGACATAGCGATTCTCGCGGCTGTCGTATTGCGCCATGCTGCCGCGCGGCTCCATCGAATTGGCCGTGATGCGGTTGATGACGAGGCGATGCTTGACGATGTGATCGGCCTTGGCGAAAGCGGCCTCGACCGCGGCCTTGTTGCCGACCTCGTGGAAGAAGGCGACATTGTCGGGACACGCATCCCAAAGCTTGACCGCGCCGGGCTCGATGGCGGCGGCGGTCGATATCAGCGCCGGAAGCGGCTCGTAGTCGATCTCCACGAGTTCGGCCGCGTCTTTCGCCTGGTTGAGCGTCTCGGCGACGATGAAGGCGACCTGCTCGCCGATATAGCGCACGAAACCGCGCGCCAGATGGGGCTGCGGTGCGATGAAGCCGGGCAATCCGTCGCGGCGCTTGCGCGGCATGCGCGGAACCTGAAGGCCGAGCGCCGTCACTTCCGGACTTTCGCCGGTCAGGACGAGAAGCACGCCCGGCGCCGCCTTGGCCGCCTCGATGTCGATGGCGCGGATTCGCGCATGAGGATGCGGCGAGCGCACGAAGACGGCGCGCGCGAGGTCGAGCAGCCTCACATCGTCGACATAGCGCCCGGCGCCCCGCAGAAGATAGGGGTCCTCCTCGCGCGGCACCGGTTGTCCGATTCCAAACTCACCCATGGCGTATCCCTCGGTTCCCCAAAAACAATCTTGTGTCTCCGATGACGACTCATGCCCGCCCAGGCGCCTGATATCAAGCCCGCCGGCGGCCTTGATCTGGCGCAAGGACGCCGCCGCCGGATCGCCCCATCTTGGCCGGAAAACCGTTTTTCCCCAGATTCAAGGAGATACCAATGGCGAAAAATGTCGGCATGGTCGATCAGTGGCTGCGCATCATTCTGGGCCTCGTGCTGATCGCGGTGATTTTCCTCGTCGACAGCGACTGGCGCTGGCTTGGGCTTATCGGCATCATTCCGCTGGCGACGGCATTTTTGCGCTGGTGCCCGCTCTACACGCTGCTCGGAATCGATACCTGCCCGCGGCAAAAGACCCACGCCTGACGCGCGTCGCCGGGCGCGTATTCGTTTCGCCGGTCAGTAGGCCTTGGCCGGCGCCGACTCCAGGGTCTTGGCGACCGCCTCGGCGTGAAGCGCCAGCCAGTCGCCCGGCTGCGTCGTGGTGTAGAACCCGCCCCGCACATGCGCGTAAAGCTCGGGCCGGTCGGCGGCGGGCGGACGCGCGCCGTCCTTGAAGGCCCGCAGCGTGTTGAGCAGCATCCGCCGGTTGCGGGCCACCGCGATGTCCGACGGCGCCAGATTCTCGAAAGAACGGTCGACGATCCCGCCCATGCTTTCGGTCACGGCCTGGTCCTGCACATGGATTCCGTCGATCCCCGTATAGCTTTTCGCGCGCTGTAATTCGCGGTCGATCTGGTAATCATTGTCCTCGTCCTGCACCAGATGGAACCGGCCGAACCAATCGCTCGTATTGGGGCGAAGCGCGTCGCGGATATGCGCGCCCGGCAGCCCAGGCCGGTCGTTCTGGCGCATATAGGCCTTCGCTTCGAATCCGACGAACATGCAATGCTCGTCGTCCATCGGCACGAAGGCGCGCACCATGACGTTGTCGGCGAGGCTCGCGACCGGCGGCATGATCCAGAATGGAAAGAGGAAATGCGCCACGCGCCAATAGGTGCCGCCCGGAACGGTGGGCGACGGGCGATGCGCGCCATAGGTCAGACCGAACGGCGTTTCCGTCACTTTGTATTCGGGCGCGCGGTTGACGACGAGGTCCTGATGGTCGCGATCGAGCTCCTTCGTCGGCTGGGCCGCGCCGAAATGCAAGAGGCCGACATGCGAGGTATCGAGATCGCCCTCGACCGCCTGCAGCCAGTTGCAGTGGCGCTGGACGAAGCGCAGCTGGACTTGCTCGGGACGCGCGAAACAGGCCTCGAAAGGCGGCAGCTCGGGCGCCTTCGCGGGCTCGCCCATGAAGGCCCAGACCACGCCGTTGCGCTCGGCCGCGAGATAGGCCTTGGCCCGTACCCGGTCATTGAATTGCTGTCGCTCGGGCAGATTGGCCTGGTCGACGCAATGGCCTTGCGTGTCGTATTTCCAGCCGTGATAGACGCAGCGCAGGCCGTTCTCCTCGTTGCGGCCATAGAACAGTGAGGCGCAGCGATGCGGGCAGCGATGATCCATGATGCCGACCCGGCCCGATGAATCGCGGAACGCGATGAGTTTTTCCCCGAGGAGCATGAGCCGCACCGGCGGCCCATCGGCTTCGAGTTCGCCGGAGAGCGCCGCCGGAATCCAGTATTGCCGCATCAGCTCGCCCATGGGCGTGCCGGGCCCGGTGCGCACGATCTCGTCAAATGGATCGGACATGGCCGTCTCCTCCCGCGTTTCTTCCCGGAGGAAGCCTAGTCCCGGAGGGCGATGCATGGCAACGCTCACAAGCCGAGGCTGATCCTTCGATAGGATAGCGCCTCGGCGATGTGGATGCGGCGCACGGTGTCGCTCGCGTCGAGATCGGCGAGGCTGCGCGCCACGCGCAGCACGCGGTGATAGCCGCGGGCGGAAAGCCGCAACCGCTCGGCCGCGTCGTTGAGGAGCTTCTTGCCTTCCGGGTCAGGCGCCGCGATCTCGTCGAGCAAAGTGCCGTCGGCCTCGGCGTTGGTGCGGATGCGCCGGTCCGCGGGCAGGCGGGAGAACCGCGCCTTCTGGCGCGCGCGCGCCGCGGCGACGCGGGCGGCAACCTCGGCCGAGCCTTCGGCCGGCGGCGGCAGGCTCAGATCCGCGGCCTTCACCGCCGGCACGTCGATATGCAGATCGATGCGGTCGAACAAAGGCCCCGAAATGCGCGATTGGTAATCCTGCGCGCATTTGGGTGCGCGGCCGCAGCCGAGGGCCGGATCGTCGAGATAGCCGCAGCGGCAGGGATTCATCGCCGCGACGAGTTGAACGCGCGCGGGATAGGTCACATGCGCGTTGGCGCGCGCGACCACGGCGCGGCCGGTTTCCATCGGCTGGCGCAAGGCTTCCAGACTCGCGCGCTGGAATTCCGGTATTAGGTAGCAAGCGCACCTATCCGAGGAAGTTTATGGCAACGCGCGTTGTTCTATTATCCATTGCGTTCTTGCTGTCGTTCTGGGATGCTGCGACCGTCACCAAGCGCGGCAGGGGGGCGGCACGGTGGACATTCGTATCCCGCACCAAATCATTTACGAGGTGCCGGAGAGCAGCGCGATTTCAGACATCATCGATTCTCTCCGGGCGGCCGAACAACTATTTTTTGAAGTGCCCGGACTCTTGGAAGAGCTCTTACCGGGGCTGGAGGTCGGCGGCATCCGGGTGCACGTCGAATCGCTCACCCAGACAAGCCCTCTCAAAGAACTTTTCTGGATCACGCTCGCAGCGTCGTTTCAGCCGACAATGGAGCATGACGTGCCCCCGATAATCGAACGCCTTACGGGCATTCATATTCCTGAGCACTACGATTCCATCGTAACGCTTGTGTTCTGCCTCGTCCTGTTTTACGGCGCGGATTTTATCTACAAGCAGATCGCCAAGATGACGGACGGGTCTCGCATACGCGCGCAACTTGATGGGCTGGTGCGGGAAGTAGCCGATCAATGCAAAATGGACGAAGCCGACATTCGTAAGCACCTTGAGGCGCGCTATCAGAAGAAACGGCTAAGCAATCTACTCCATACAACCGCCCAATTTTTTACGCCAAGCAAGCGGCAAGGAAACGCCCCTTTCTTGGTAGGAAATCGCCGCTTTGATTCCGACACCGTTTCGGAATTTCCGAGCGATGCAAAGCTCCAGGACTATGAAGACGAGGAGACAAGTAAGCCGTTTGAGAACGTCGAAATAGAATTGCATGCCCAAGATATCGACCGGACGCGCCAAGGCTGGGCGGGTGTCATCCGACAAGTTTCTCCCGACCGCCTCCGGATGACCGTCTATCCGCCGATTACTCCTGAAGACATCTACACAAAATCACGAATCAATGGCGACGTGATCGTGATGTATCGCCGTGCCAGCGACGGGAATATGGAACCATACCAATTCCACTTGATCCGGCTTCACTAAAGGTCTTCCAGCCTAACGCCTTCCAATTCCAGCGCCGCTAAGCACGCCAAAAAGAACGTGGCGGCAAACGTTCCTCGCGCCAGCTTGTTGGCTATCGACGCCTCGGTTTCCTTGAAGCCATGCTTTTCGAGCCGCTTCGCCAATTCCTCATAGCCAATATCCGCCCGCTTAATCTCGGCCTTGAGATAGAGGCGTGCCCGATCTTCCCAACTCTTGCCCTTGGCGGGAGGCATATTTCTATCTTAAATGATATTTTTCCCTTGTAAAGGGGAGGCTCATATCATATCTTAGATAGCAGAAAGCTATCACATCTGAGATATGAGCCAGCACTTCCTCCTCTCCTCAAAAGCCCGGTCGCTCCGTTTAGCGACCGTTGCGCGTATGAGCGATCCGGAAGCGCGGGCAGCCTTCCAGGCGATCCGGTGGGGCGATAACGAGGGCAGGCCATACTGCCCAAAATGCGGCTGCGCGGACGTGCTCGCCTATTCCTGCCGCCCGATCTTTAAGTGCAAGGGCTGCGGCCATCAATTTAGCGTCACGTCCGGGACAATCTTCGCCAACCGCAAGCTGGCGATCCGCGACATTCTCCTAGCCGTCGCGATTTTCGTGAATGGCGCGAAGGGTCATAGCGCGTTGCAGCTCTCGCGCGATTTGGACTGCCAATACAAAACGGCCTTCGTCCTTTCGCACAAAATTCGCGAAGCCCTGGCCGCGACCGATAAGGACGCCAAGGTTTCCGGCGAAGTCGAAATCGATGGCATGTATGCCGGCGGTTATGTGAAGCCCGCGAATTGGAAAGAGCATCGCCGCGACCGTCGCCTCGCAATCCATCAGAACGGCAAGCGCCGCGTCGTGATCGTGGCGCGTGAACGCAACGGCAAGACGATCACCTTTGTTGCCAAGACCGAAGACGCCTCAGTTTCCACGCTGCGCGACCGGATCGAAGTTGGCAGCACAGTCTATGCCGATGAAGCCTCACATTGGGATCAATTGCACGCGCGGTATCTGACCAAGCGCATCAACCATTCCCAAGCCTATAGCGACGGCGAAGGCTGCACCAATCAGGCCGAGAGTTTCTTTAGCCGGTTGCGCCGCGCCGAAATCGGCACGCATCACAAGATCGCCGGTCCATACCTTGCGTCATATGCCGCTGAAATGGACTGGCGCGAAGATCACCGGCGTGTCAGCAACGGCGAGCAATACCTGATCGCCGTGAACGCGGCAGCGACGCATCCGGTTTCGGCGCAATGGAAAGGCTACTGGCAACGAGGAGCGGCATGGCAGAACCGCATGTGATAACGGCGCTCATCGCGAAGCGCGCGGAGATCGCCGGAAAGATCGAGGCAACGCAATCGGAATTGCGCTCGCTGATTATCGACCTTGACCACGTTGATGCGGCGCTACGGATTTTCGACCCTGACATAGATCTGTCGGACGTGCGACCACGGGCATTGCCAGCGCGGCATCGTTCATTCCGCGGTGGCGTACAACGCACAGTGCTAGCTGCGCTCCGGAAATCGAACAAGCCAATGGCGGCCTACGAGCTTGCAAAACACGTCATGGCAGAACGCGGCTTAGATATGAGCGACAAGCGATTGCTGGTCGTAGTCGCTAAGCGCGTCGGCGCGTCGCTGCGCCAGATGCGAGCTAAGAACTACGTTCGGTCGATTCCGGCGATTGGGCGTCGCGTCCTGTGGGAGGTTGCTCAATAGAGCCGGACTCCGGCAATCGCTTGTTGTGGTAGCCGCTTTCGAATAGGGCATGCAATTGGGGCGAGATCATTTTCAGGATCACGTCTTGGACTGTCGGTCCCCACATCGAATGGCGGGCCAACCAAGTCATATAGGTCAACGCGCTATCCGGAAATGATACCGTCACCGGTGTTGTGGGCTGCAAATTGCCGGGCGCCCCGCCCTTTTTAGTCGCCATCCCATTTCCCGATTCCGGGGGTTATAACCTCCCTTATAACCCAGGTTATAACCCTTGACGACTCGCCTAGAATCGGTTCATACCAATCTGGTATAAAGAATTGGGCGGCCCGCTACGAGCCGCCCAAGGTGGATTGGGTCTTTGGCTTTCTGGGGCGAGCGAGGGGATTCGAACCCCCGACCACCCGATTAACAGTCCGGCGCTCTACCGCTGAGCTACACCCGCCGCCAGAACGCCCCGCTGACCCACAGCGGGGCGTTTCGATTCGTGGCTTAATTCGGTATCCCCCGCAACAGGATTTTGTGACCGAAAATTGCTTTTGCACCACATCTTGTGGTCATTCTGGGGATAAGTCGGCAGGACAGCAGCCAATAAATCATACAAAACAAAGCCTTGCGGCAAAATTGTCCTCATCCTGGCTGTGGTGAAAAAACTTTGCGGGCCGCTTTAGGTGCGCTTGCTACCTAATACCGTGGAATTCTGGCAATTCGTCGAGGAACAACACGCCCAGATGCGCCAAGGACAATTCTCCGGGCTTGGCGCGTAAGCCGCCGCCGACCAGCGCCGCCAAGGAGGCCGAATGATGCGGATCGCGGAACGGGCGCCGCCGCACCAGCTCGCCATTGCGCAGCAGCCCGGCGACGGAATGGATCATGCTGACTTCGAGCGCCTCGCCCGGGTCAAGCGCCGGAAGAATGCCGGGCAGGCGCGCCGCGAGCATCGACTTGCCCGCGCCCGGCGGTCCGATCATCAGCAGATTGTGGCCGCCCGAAGCCGCGATCTCGAGCACGCGCTTGGCCGTTTCTTGGCCCTTGATGTCCTTCAAGTCGAGGGCGTCGCCGCGGTCTTGGGCGACGCGCGGCGCCGGCGGCGACAAGACCTGGGTGCCCTTGAAGTGATTGATGATCGCCAAGAGCGACGGCGCCGCGAGCACGTCGAGCCCGCCGGCCCAGGCGGCCTCGCCGCCCGAGGCGGCGGGGCAGATGAGGCCGTGACCCTGCGCCAGCGCGCCGACGGCCGCCGGCAGGACGCCGGCGACCGGCAAGAGCGAGCCGTCCAGGGCCAATTCGCCGAGCGCGACGTAATGCTCGATTTCGTCTTCCGGCAGCACGCCCATCGCGGCGAGGAGGCCGAGCGCGATCGGCAGATCGAAATGGCTGCCTTCCTTCAGCAGATCGGCCGGCGCGAGATTGACCGTGATGCGCTTGGGCGGCAGCGCCAGACCCATGGTGGTGACGGCCGCGCGCACGCGCTCGCGCGATTCCGCCACGGCCTTGTCGGGCAATCCCACGACCATGAAGGCAGGCAGGCCGGCGGCAATTGTCACTTGAGCCTCGACTTCGAGCGCTTCGATGCCCAAAAAGGCGACGGTTCGGATTCGTGCAACCACGCGCGTGCAACCCTTTTTCTCCGTGGATCGATTTTAAAGTCGGCGCGGCGGCATTGCCAGCGCGATGCGCCTGCAGTTCCCCCGCGTGGGATGCGCGACAAATCCTTTGCGAATTGAGCGGCACCGCTTAGTACTGGGTCCATCTCCAAGGGACCGGGCTGCGCATGGTTCACGACTCATCGTCCCTCATCGCGACCGTCGTCATCGGTCTCGTCCTGGCCTTCATCGCCGGCACGATCGCGAACCGGCTGAAGATTTCACCCTTGGTGGGATATCTCCTCGCCGGTGTCGCGGTCGGCCCGTTCACGCCCGGCTTCGTCGCCGATCAGGCGCTGGCATCGCAATTGGCTGAGATCGGCGTGATCTTGCTGATGTTCGGCGTCGGCCTGCATTTCTCGCTCAAAGACCTGCTTTCGGTGCGGCGTATCGTCTTGCCCGGCGCCGCGGTCCAGGTCGCCGTCTCGGCCCTGCTCGGCCTCGGCGTCGCGCGCCTGCTCGGTTGGCGCTTGGGCGTCGGCATCGTTTTCGGCCTGTGCCTTTCGGTGGCAAGCACGGTCGTGCTGATGCGCACGATGCAGGAACGCCGGCTGGTCGACAGCGAGCGCGGACGCATCGCCATCGGCTGGCTCGTCTTTCAGGATTTGCTGACCGTGCTCGTGCTCGTGCTGCTGCCGCCGCTGAGCGCGCTCTTGAAGGGCGAAGCCGCGCTCGGCGCCGGCGCTCTCGATTCCCGCACTCTCGTCCTCGCCCTCGGCGTCACGCTCGCCAAAGTCGTCGCCTTCATCGCTCTCATGCTGATCGTCGGCAAGCGCGTCATCCCGGCGATCCTGCACTACATCGCCCACACCGGATCGCGCGAACTCTTTCGCCTCGCCGTGCTCGCGGTGGCGCTTGGCGTCGCGTTCCTGGCTGCCGAGTTCTTCGGTGTTTCCTTCGCGCTCGGCGCGTTCTTTGCCGGCATGGTGTTGAGCGAATCGGAGCTCAGCCAAAGAGCGGCCGAAGAGTCTCTGCCCTTGCGCGACGCGTTCGCGGTGTTGTTTTTCGTCTCGGTCGGCATGTTGTTCGATCCCGCGGTGGTGGTGCACGAGCCGGCGATCTTGGTCGGAACCCTGCTGGTGGTGATGGTCGGCGGCGCAGGCACGGCTTTCTTGATGGTGCGCGCCTTCGGCTATCCGCTCGGAACGGCGCTGCTGGTCGCGGCCGGCCTGGCTCAGATCGGCGAATTCTCCTTCATCCTGGCCGATCTCGGCATCGGCTTGGGAATTTTGCCGGCGCGCGCGCGCGATCTCATCCTCGCCACCTCGATCCTGTCGATCCTCGCCAATCCGATCTTGTTCGCGGCGCTCGACCGGCTGAAGCCGTGGCTCGACCGGCGCGAGGGAAAGCCGCCGCCCGACGCCGATCGGGAAGCGGCGCAAGAAGAGCTGCGCGCCACCACCCTGCGTGGCCATGCCGTGCTGATCGGTTACGGCCGTGTCGGCAGTCTCGTCGGCGAAAGCCTGAAGCAACAGGGCTGGCCGCTGCTGGTGATCGAGGATTCGGCCGAGCCGGTCAAGCGGCTGCGCGCGAGCGGGATCGAAGTGATCTCGGGCAATGCCGCGCAAGACCCGGTGCTCGATGCCGCCAATCTCGCCGCGGCGCGGATCCTGCTCGTCGCCATCCCCAACGCTTTCGAGGCCTGCGAGATCGTCAAACACGCACGCTCGATCAGCCCCGGTCTCGAAATCGTGGCGCGCGCGCATTTCGATGCCGAGGTCGATGAGCTGATGGAGCATGGCGCGAGCATCGTCATCATGGGAGAGCGCGAGATCGCGCGCACCATGCTGGAACATGTGCGCGATCTTCCCGCGGCCGGCGGTGCTTCCCAGATATCCTGACTAAACAAACCTGAGACGTGGCGCCGCACAAAGAAAAACCGGCCCCGATGGCGGGGCCGGTTTACTGTTGGTCGTGCTCGCCCGGTTACGGCGAGGTGTGTTCGATGAATTTTTGCGGCGCCGGCTCGCCCCATTGCGAGTTGAGGGCTTCATGCGCCGGAAGCGCGTTTGAGCCATTGTGAATGTTTAGCACGTCGCTGTCGGTCCAATGCTCGTGGACGCGGCCCCAGGGATCGGCCCAATAGTCGAAGACCTGGCTGCCGAGCACGTGCCGGCCGATGCCCCACATATGCTCGTACTTCCCCTTCTTGGCCAGATATTCGTGGCCGATCATGACATCGTCGAAATCTTCGACCTCGAAGGAGAGGTGGTTGAGCCCGACCTTGTCGCTCTGGATGCCGAAGAAGACATGGTGATCGACGTAATCATCGCCGCAATCGCAGCGATTGAACGAGCCAATGAGGTGATCCGGCGTTCCGGCCCAGACATCGTCCGAGCAGATGAAGCCTAAGGTCTCGCGGAACCATTTCAGCGTCCCGCGCAGATCCTTCGTGGTCAGAACGCCGTGTCCAATGCGCTTTACCTGCGACGGCCCCTGCTGCAGGCGGCACAGATCGCCGGCGCGGCGGTACTTCTCCGTCCCCCAATTGATGACGTTGGGCCGGACCGGAAGCGGATCGACCTTGTCGAGGCCCCAGACCACTTCGACCTGATAGCCATTGGGTTCGCGTAGCCGCACCCGCTTGCCGCCGCCGGGCTCGTCGATCGCTTCGACCGGCGAGGCACCCGGAACGCGCGAAACCTTGTCGAGATCTTCTTCGCTCGCGGCGTAATAGGCGAGGCCGATGAAGCCCGGCGGGCCAAGCTCGGTGACGTGAAGATGATGCTCGGGATCGGTGCCCCGCATGAACAATTTGTCCTTGGTCCGCCCGGCCCGGACCATGCCGAAATCGAGCAGAAATTCTTCCTGCTTGTCGAGATCGGGCGACCGGAGCCGCCCCCATGCGATGTCTTTGACCTTGATGATCGCCATTGTGGTTTCCTCCGTTAAAAGGCGCTTTGGTCGAGGATATCACTCTTCGCGGGGCGCGGGCTATACGTCTCGATGGCGCAGGGCATGGCGCCAGGTTTCCAGCGCCGCCTTCAGCCCGAGGGCGAGGCTGCGCCGTTCCGGCGCGCTCAAAAAAGTACCCAGCGCGAAGGATTTGCCATGCGAAGCAATCAGGAGACGGTTCTCCCCCTCTTCGCGTTCTTCGAACACGATCCTGAGCCAAACAGGCTCGAACCGCCAAGCCCGGCGCTCGCCCCGGATGCCCACGCGCTCGACATCGAGCGCGGTGCCGGTGAGGCGCACCTTCTCGGTCTGGCGCGCGCTGCGATAGCTTAGCCGGAAAGCAAGATAGATCAGTGCGACGTCGAGCCCAAAAAAGCCCGTCACCGGCCAAGCCCCCGCGAGCACGAAGCCGATCCCGGCGCAGCAGCCGATAGCGGCCAGTACCGCCATGATCCAGAAGAACCCCTTGGGGGGCAGGCTGCGATAGGGCGACAGCTTGGCGTCGAAGAAGATCGGTTCGGACATCGCCTCGGTCATGATCGAAGCTTAAGGGAGATCGCCAGAGCGCGTAAAGAGGCCCGCACGCCGTAGCTTAAAGCGGCGCGCGCGGTTAGGATAAAACACATGACGCCGGACGATGCCGACAAGTTCTTTCGTCTTCTCGCGAAGGACCGGCCTGATCCCACCACCGAGCTCGAATATCTCAATCCCTTCACGCTGCTAGTGGCGGTCGTCCTCTCGGCTCAAGCGACCGATGTCTCGGTCAACAAGGCGACCGAGCCGCTCTTCAAAATCGCCGACACGCCGCAGAAGATGGTCGCGCTAGGCGAGGCCCGGCTCAAGGATTTCATCAAGACGATCGGGCTCTTCAACACCAAGGCGAAGAACGTGATCGCCCTGAGCCGTATCCTGATCGAAAAACACGGCGGCACGGTGCCTGCCGCACGCGAGGCGCTGGAGGCATTGCCCGGCGTCGGGCGCAAGACCGCCAATGTCGTGCTCAATGTCGCCTTCGGCGAGCCCACCATCGCCGTCGACACGCATATCTTTCGCGTGGCCAACCGGACCGATCTCGCCCCGGGCAAGACGCCGCGCGAAGTCGAGGACAAGCTCGTGAAGATCGTGCCCAAGCGCTACCGGCAGCACGCCCATCACTGGCTCATCCTGCACGGCCGCCATATCTGCACCGCGCGCAAGCCGAAATGCCCGAGTTGCGTCGTGCGTGGCTTGTGCGGATTCAAGGGGAAGACGACAGTCACCGGCTAAGGCGGAGCACAGCCGGAGGCCGCAACGTCCTCAAAGACCCAGCACGTCCTTCATGCCGTAAAGCCCGGGCGGTTTGCCCGCGAGCCACAGCGCCGCTTTCACGGCGCCGCGCGCGAAAATGCGGCGGCTTGTCGCGCGATGCGCGATCTCGATCTGCTCGCCCTCGGCCGCGAAGATGACGCGATGCTCGCCGGCATTGTCGCCGCCGCGCAAGGTGGCGAAGCCGATATCGCCTGGCTTGCGCGGGCCGGTGATGCCGTCGCGCACCCGCTGGCTATGGCTGGCGAGCTCGATGCCGCGTCCCCGCGCCGCGGCTCGGCCCAGCGCCAAGGCGGTGCCGGACGGCGCATCGACCTTATGGCGATGATGCATTTCGAGGATCTCGATGTCGTAATCCTCGCTCAAGCCGCGCGCCATCTGTTCGACCAGGCCGAGCATCAAATTGACACCGAGGCTCATATTGGCGGCCCACAGGATCGGCGCGGTTTTCGCCGCTTGAAGGAGGGCGGCATTCGCCTGGTCGTCGAGGCCGGTTGTGCCGATCACCAAGGCCTTCTTGGCCGCCGTCGCGTGCCGCGCATGCGCCGTGCTTGCCTCGGGTGTCGAGAAATCGATCACGACGTCACTGGCGGCAAAGAGTGCTTCGATATCGGATGACGCGACAAGCCCGACCGCCCCGATGCCGGCGAGTTCGCCGATATCCTTGCCGAGTACCGGGCTCGCCGCCGCCTCGCCGCCGCCGGCCAGCTGGCAGGCTTCAGTCAATGAGACTTCGGCCACCAGCATGCGCCCCATGCGCCCGCCGCAGCCCGATATTCCGACGCGAAGCTTGGCCATCACAACTCTGCCGCAGGAGACCCGAACTCAAGGCGCATAAATATAGCGGATCAGCGTCCGTCCGACAGCGTTCATCGCGGCTTCCGAACATTTGTCGAGCGTGTCGCCCGTGGTGTTGAACCACGGCTCGTACTCGAAGCCGATGACCAGAAAGGCCGGGACATGGGCTTCATCGAGCGCGATCTGGTCGTCGAAAATGGGCGACGTCGTCGGCTCATTGCCGAAAAAACCGGGCGCGAAATGGCTGCCGATGGACCAGAATTTGTCCACCTCGTCCCCGGCATAGATGAGCGAGGCCTGCTCGGGCCTAAGCTTTTCCTCGCGCCAGCACACCATATCGAAGATCGCGGCTTTCTCCGGGGGCGCGGCTCCGTAAAAATCGACGAGATGAGCCGCGAAAAAGGGCGACCCCAAAGGCTGCCAATGCGGGTCGCCCGCGCCCAAGGATAGAGGGCCCTCCTCGCCGTCGAAGAAGACGAGATCGATGCCGTAGGGCGGGGGCGATTTGGCGGCCTTCAGCATGCGCGCGGTCTCGAGCAGCAAGGCCACGCCCGACGCGGAATTGTTCGCTCCCGGCATCGGCGCGTCGGGATGGTCCTTGTCGCGATAGGCGCGCACGATGCTGTCGTAATGGGTGCCCAGGAGGATCCGCTTCGGATTTGCGGGATAAAAATGGGCGATGATATTGACGAGCGCATGGGTCTGCCCGCCCGCCTGCGAAGTAAAATGCTGTTCTTCCGGCTCGGCGCCGCTCGCGCGCATCGCGCTTTCGATAAACTCGATCGTCTTCTGGTGCGCCGGCGTGCCGAGCGCGCGGACGCCGAAGGACAATTGCGCGGCGATGTCGGCCAAGGCGCGATTGCCTTGCCAGAGAGCGACATCGGGCGGCGCGCTCTGAGACGTGGCGGGCGATCCCGGCAGGATCCAGGCGACGATGAAGGCTGCGCAGCAGATCCCGAGTTTCCATCGCATGTCGATCCGCGCGGCTCCCGCTTAGGCCCGGCGCGGCGCGCCGCGACGGGAGACGAAGAACATGCTCAAAGCGGACAAGGCCAGCACGGCGGCGTCGAGATAGGTGATGGCGCGCGAGCCGATCGTCGGAATGAGCGCAAAGGTCGTGAAGAGCGTGCCGAAAATATTGCCGATGGTCGAGACGCCATAGACCAGGCCGGCGACGCGTCCGGTCTCATGGGTCGAACGCAACAGGAGCCGCACCGCGACCGGCGAGAAGGTGCCGAGAAAGGACAAGGGCACCAGCAGCAGGGCGGCGGCGGCAATCAGGATTCCCGTTGGTCCGTCGCCCAGCCGGTCGAGAATCCAGATCATGGTGGGGTCGGCGGCCGCCGGCACCATCGCCAGATAGACCGCCGCCAGCGCACAAGAGGCGGCAATGACAAGCGGGCTCGGATAGCGATCGACGATCGTTCCTCCGGCGAAATAGCCGATGGTGAGCGCCGCCAGCACCATCGAGATCAGACCGGCCCATGTACCGATCCCGCCGCCGAAATAGGGAAAGAGATAGCGGCTGCCGAGCATCTCGAAGCCCATCAGCACGCTGCCCACGAAGAAAGCATTCGCGAGGATAGCGGCGCCCGCGAGCCAGCCCCCTAGCGGCTGCTCTGCTGCGGATTGCTCGCCTGCGGATCGGGCCATTTGCGATTGTGAACATCGATTGCCTTCAAGGCCTCGACCGGCGCGAAATCGTCGGTCAGCACCTTGGCATCGGGATTGATCGTGCCGGTATCGGGTGGAAGGCGGCGGCGTTGCGCCAGCATCTGCGAGAGGTCGTAGCGAAGGCGAAGCGAAGTTTGCCGCTGCGCCGCGGTCTTTTCGAGGTCCTCGGGCGAGCGCGGCGGACCGTCATAGGCGATGGTGACGACGTTGCCCTCGGCGAGATAGAAATCTTCCTGCGGAAAGACCGAATGGATCGTCTTCACTGCGGAATCGAACAGCATCGTCGACGGCTCGACGTTCTGGGCCACCACGCCGCCCTCGGCAAGATGCTCCTTCACCAGCTGATAGAACTCCTTGGTCAGCAGGTGGAAGGGAACGAAGGGTCCGCGATAGGCGTCGATCAAGATGATGTCGTATTTGTCCTTCGATTCCTGGAGGAAAAGCCTGCCGTCGCGGTTGATGAGGTGGAAATTCGGCTCGTCGCTGATGCCGAAATATTTATGCGCGAGCTGCGCCACCACGGGGTCCAGTTCGACCGAGGTGACCGACGCGTTGGGCAGGAATTGGTGCAGATACCAGCTCGTACGTCCGCCGCCGAAGCCGATCTCCAGCACGGATTGCACGTTCTTCGCGTAGATGAGGCTCGCCGTCATGTATCGCGTATAGGCGACCGGAAGGTCGCGGTCGTCGAGCGTGTTGTAGACGCTCTCCGTGTAGATCCTCCGGTTATAGCCGAAGGTCATCTCGTAGTAGCTTGCCTGCTTGTAGACGTAGATGTTGTTGTAGAGCGACTCGCGGGAATCGACGAGTGTGCGCGCCGTCTGAGCCTGAGCCTCTTGTGCCGCGGCGGGCGCGTCCGGCAAAAGCGCGAAGCCGATCAAGGCGGCGAGGAAAACCGTGCCCAGGCGGGCAAATCTTGGCGCGACGATCATGATGTTGCGCCGGGACCCTGGACCGGGCCGCCCTTGCCGTCAAGCGCAGAGTCGTGTCCCTCGCGGCCAATTGAAGCGATGCACGCGCCGCCCTTCCCAGGCTCGCGCGGTTCCTCTAAATCATTCGACTCATGGCTTTATTGCGCTCCGCCGCAACGGTCGGCGGCTACACCATGGCGAGCCGGGTCCTCGGATTCGTCCGCGACGTCCTGACCGCGGCGTTCCTGGGCGCCGGGCCCGTGGCCGACGCCTTCTTCGTGGCGCAGCGCCTTCCCAACCTGTTCCGCAGCCTTTTCGCCGAGGGCGCCTTTTCGGCCGCGTTCGTGCCGCTCTTCGCCGGCATGATCGCGCATGACGGCAAGCCTCGCGCCAAACGCTTTGCCGAAGACGCGATGTCGGTCCTGCTCGCAGTGTTGTTCCTCTTCGTCGTGCTGGGCGAATTCGCGACGCCCTGGCTGCTCGATGTCCTGGCACCGGGCTTTCGCGCCGAGCCGACGAAATTCGCGCTCACCGTCGGTCTGACCCGCATCACCTTTCCTTACCTCCTGTTCATCTCCTTAACGGCGCTGCAAGGCGGCATATTGAATTCGGTCGAGCGTTTCGCGGCCACGGCAGCGACGCCGATGCTGCTCAATATCTTTCTTATCGGCGCTCTTGCGCTGGTACGGCCCTTGACCGGCCAGGCCCTGGCTTGGGCGCTCTCCTTGTCGGGTTTCGCGCAGTTTCTCTGGCTGATGGTGTCGTGCCATCAGGCCGGGCTTGGCCTGTCGCTTCCGCTTCCGCGGCTGACGCCCGAAGTCCGGCGGATGTTGCGCCTCATGGTGCCGGGCGTGTTCGGCGCCGGCGTGACGCAGCTCAACCTGGTCGTCTCGACCGCCGTTGCCTCGCTCCTGCCGACGGGCGCGGTCTCCTATCTCTATTATGCCGACCGCCTCAATCAGCTGCCGCTCGCCGTCGTCGGCATCGCCGTGGGCACCGCGATCCTGCCCGCTTTGTCCCGCCAAGTGCGGCTGGGCGACGACGAGGGTGCACGACACACCCAAAACCGCGGTCTCGAATTGGCGTTGTTCCTCACCCTCCCCGCCGCGATCGGACTTGGTGTGACCGCTTGGCCGATCATGACCGTTCTATTCCAGCGCGGCGCCTTCGGGCCCGCCGAAGCGCAAGCCACGGCGGCCGCGCTCGCCGCCTATGCTGCCGGCCTGCCGGCGTTTGTTCTCATCAAGGTGATGACTCCGGGTTTCTTCGCAAGGCACGATACGGCGACGCCGGTCAAAATCGCCTTCGCCGCCATGGGCACGAATCTCGCTTTGACCTTGCTCCTGGGGCTCGCGCTCAAATTCGGTCACGTCGGTATCGCCGCGGCGACCTCGATCGCGGGTTGGGTCAATGCGCTCTTGCTCATGGCCGTGTTGCACCGACGCCGGCACTTCGTACTCGATGCGCGCTCGCGGCGGGCCGTGCCACGCATCCTGGTCGCCGCCATCGGCATGGGACTCGTTCTCTGGGCGCTGGACGAGGCCTGCAAGCCGCTCTTTGCCGGCCCCTTCATGACGCGGGCGCCGGCGCTCGCCGTCGTGATTGGGCTGGGCGCCGTCGCCTATGGCGTGCTGGCGCTCGTCTCGGGCGCGGCGCCGTGGCGCGAGATCAAGGCGCGCCTGGCCGGGCGCCCGTCCTGATCGGGGACGTCGTCGGTGCCGCCGCTTGAGCGAGCCGCCTTGACCGGCCTGCCTCGGTGCGGCGATAACTCAGCCATGAATCCCTCGGCCAATCGCATCTTTTCGGGCGTCCAGCCCACCGGCAATTTGCATCTCGGCAATTATCTTGGTGCGATCCGCAATTGGGTCGCGCTGCAGCGCGATTACGACTGCATCTTCTGCATCGTCGACCTGCACGCACTGACCTTGCCGCAGGATCCGGCGCAACTGCGCGCGCAAACGCGCGAGGTGACCGCTGCCTACATCGCCTCGGGGATCGATCCCGAGCGCTGCATCATCTTCAACCAGAGCACGGTTTCGGCCCATGCCGAACTCGCCTGGTTGCTGGGCTGCCTGACGCCCCTGGGCTGGCTCAATCGCATGACTCAGTTCAAGGAAAAGGCCGGCAAGCAGCGCGAAGAGGCCGGGCTCGGGCTTTACGCCTATCCGGTGCTGATGGCGGCCGACATCATCCTTTACAAAGCCACGCATGTGCCGGTCGGCGAGGACCAGAAGCAGCATCTCGAATTGGCGCGCGACATTGCCGGCGCCTTCAATCGCCGCTTCGGCGTCGAGTTCTTCCCGCTCCCCGAGCCGATGATCTTCGGCTCGGCTACGCGGGTGATGAGTTTGCGCGACGGCACGAAGAAAATGTCGAAATCGGACACCTCGGATTACTCGCGCATCAACATGACCGATGATGCCGAGACCATCGCGCTCAAAATCCGCAAGGCAAAGACCGATCCCGCGCCGCTGCCGGAAACCGAGAAAGAGGCCGAGGCGCGACCCGAAGCCGACAACCTTTTGGGCATTTACGCCGCGCTGGCCGATCTCACGCGCGCCGGAGCGATCGAACGCTGGGCGGGCAAGAATTTTTCGAATTTCAAGACGGATCTCGCCGATCTCGCGGCCGAGGTACTGGGCAGGATCGGCGGCGAGATGCGGCGCCTCCTGGCCGAGCCCGGCTATATCGACGCCGTGCTGCGCCGCGGCACCGAGCGCGCCAATGCGCTCGCCCAGCCGCATTTGCGCGAGGTCTTCGATATCATGGGATTGCTGCGGCCCTAGGGCCGAAAACGCGAAGGAGAACTCTCGGTTGGGCATTCTCGAGGTCTATCTGCCCATCGCCGGTGTCTCCCTCGATGTCGTGGGCCTGCTCTTTCTCGGCGCGGCGGTGGGCTTCGTCTCGGGCGTGTTGGGTGTCGGCGGCGGGTTCCTGCTGACGCCGCTCCTCATCTTCATCGGCGTGCCGCCGCCGGTTGCGGTCGCGTCCTCGGCGAACCAGCTCGTCGGCGCCTCGGTCACGGGCACCCTCGCCTATTGGCGGCGCGGCAATCTCGATTTCCTGATGGGGTTCTTGATGCTGGCCGGCGGCCTCGCCGGCTCCGGCTTGGGCGTGTGGCTCTTCGCCCTTTTGCGGCGCCGCGGTCAGATCGAACTCGTCATCAGCCTCAGTTATGCCGCGCTACTGACGATTCTCGGCTCGCTGATGCTCATCGAAAGCAGCCGTGCGTGGTTGCGCCGCCGTCGGCCCGGCACGCGGCGGCACAAACTGCATCAGCATAATTGGCTCCACGGTTTGCCCTTCAAGCTGCGTTTCCGGCGCTCGAAACTCTACATCAGCGCCCTGCTGCCGATCTTGCTGGGCTTTTTCGTCGGCGTGCTGTCGGCGGTGATGGGGGTCGGCGGCGGCTTCGTGACCGTGCCGGCCATGATCTATCTCTTGGGCATGCCGACCGCCATGGTGCCGGGCACCTCGCTGTTTCAGATCATCTTCGTCACAGCCGCCGTAACGATCTTGCAGGCCGTCGCCAACAACACGGTCGACGTCGTGCTCGCCTTCATCCTTCTGATCGGCGGTGTCATCGGCGCGCAATTCGGCACGCGTTGGGGCTCAAAGCTGCGCGGCGAGGAGCTGCGCGCACTTCTGGCGCTCATCCTGCTCGCCGTCGCGGCAAAGCTCGTTTTCGATCTGACCGCGCGGCCCGACAATCTGTTCTCCATCGCGCCGGTGGAATCATGAGCCCGCTGCGCCGGGCGCTCTTCATCGCGACGCTCGTGCTGCCGGCGACATCCGCGCGCGCCGAGCAGCCCTTGCTCGCCGATCTCACCAGTCACCTGATCGCGATCACGACGGGCTTCACCGGCACCTCGGTCGTGCTCTTCGGCGCTACCGACGGCCCGGGCGATATCATCATCGTCGTGCGCGGACCCGAGCGCGACATCGTGGTGCGCCAGAAGCGGCATCTGGCGGGGATATGGATCAATATCCACAACCTGACTTTTGCGGCAGTGCCGAGCTACTATGCCGTTTTCAGCAACCGTCCGCTCAATCAGATCGCGCCGGCGGGAATGCAGGCTCTGCATCAGATCGGAATCGAAAATCTGCGCATCGATCCGCGCGATCCGTCGCGCCCGCCCGGCGAGATCGCAAGCTTCCGCGCGGCGTTGCTTGCCGAGGAGCAACGCGACGGGGTGTGGTCGGAGCGGCCCGGAAGCGTGAGCTTTCTCGGCGACCGCTTGTTCCGCGCGACGATCGCGTTTCCCTCCAACGTTCCGACCGGAACCTATCTCGTCGAAGTCTTGCTGGTGCGCAACGGCACCGTCATCAGCGGGCAGACAACGCCGCTCGTCGTTTCCGAGATCGGCCTCAACGCCGATCTTGCCGAATTCGCGCTGAGCAACGCCTGGCTTTACGGCATCTTCGCCGTGGCGGGGGCGATGCTGCTGGGCTGGCTCGCGACTCTGCCATTCCGCGACGCATGAATGAATCGGAGGCAAGCAAGATCGCCATGAACGATACGAAATCGACGTCGCCGCCTACCCGAGAACGCATCTTCCTTGTCGTGGTCGACGAGACCGAAGAGATGCGGGTCGCCCTTCGCTACGCCGCGCTGCGCGCTTCTCATACCGGGGGCCGCGTGGCTTTGCTTTGCGTCATCGAGCCTCCCGGGGCGCAGCAATTCGCGGCGATCGAACAGCGCATGCTCGAAGAGCGCCGCGAGGCGGCCGAACAGCTCCTCGCAAAACTGACGGCCGAGGTGAAAGACAGCTGCGGCGCCGTGCCGGTCGTCTACATCCGCGAAGGGCGGCGGCGCGACGAGTTCTTCGCGCTGATCGACGAGGAGCCCAGCATTTCCGTCGTCGTGCTGGCCTCCGGCGCCGGCCAGGAAGGGCCCGGCCCGCTCATCACCGCCCTCATCGGCCGGACCGGCCAGCTGCGGGTTCCGATCACCATCGTGCCCGGGAGTCTCAGCGACGAGCAGATCGCCGCGCTGGCTTAACCCCACATTTCAAGGGGTTGACTCGGGCCGGGCTTTCTCCACATTGACGAAGAGGTAGCTGGAGAGCCGCATGTTCATCGAAACCGAGACCACGCCGAACCCCGCCACTTTGAAATTCCTGCCCGGCCGCACGGTGATGGAGAACGGTACGGCGAATTTCGTTGACGCCGACGCGGCGACGCGCTCGCCTTTGGCGGCGCAACTCTTCGGGTTGGGCGGCGTGACCGGCGTGTTTTTCGGCTCGGATTTCGTCACCATCACCAAGGAAGACGCCACCCCGTGGCCGCAGCTCAAACCCGCCGTTCTTGGCGCGATCATGGAGCATTTCACCTCGGGCCGGGCGCTCCTCATCCATGAGGCGGCGCCGGTTCCTGACGCGCCGGCCGATGGTGAGGAAGACGGCGAGATCGTCACCCAAATCAAGGAATTGCTCGAGACGCGCGTGCGCCCGGCAGTGGCGCAGGACGGCGGCGACATCGTTTTCGAAGCTTATGCCGACGGGATCGTTTATCTGCAGATGCACGGCTCGTGCTCGGGATGCCCGAGCTCCACGGCGACGCTCAAAGCCGGCATCGAGAACATGCTGCGCCACTACATTCCCGAGGTCGTCGAAGTCCGCGCGGTTTGATCCACTGTCGGTCTCCCGCCTAGCCAGGCTGCGGCATCAGCCGCTGCGGCGCGTCCGCATCGCTCAAGAGCGGGTAGCGCTTGGCATCGAATAGCTGGTAATGCCACCACTCGTTGCCGTAGAAATCCCAACCGGCGGCGCTCATCAACCCCAACAGCAAAAAGCGATTCTTTTGCGCCGCCACCGGGATGGCGGTCGAACCGTGATGCGACAGAGGCGTGAAATCATCGAAGGCCGTGCCCATGTCGAGTTCGCTGCCGTCGGCGGAAAGCAGCGTGAGATCGACGGCGGCACCGCGCGAATGCGGCGAGCCGCGCCGCGGATCGGCAAGAAAATTGGGATCGGGCGTGTGATTCCACAATACCCATTGCGCCTCGCTTGGGCGGAACGCGTCGAAGATCTTGAGCCGCAACTGCAGCGCTCCCGCGAGAACGATCGCCTTCTCGAGCCTCGCCGCGGCATCGGGGTGGAGATAGCACAGGGGCCGCGCGTAGACCGGCTGGCCGGTGAAGTTGCGCGGCGTCGCATAGGCGATCTCAAGCGTGATACCGTGACTTTGCGGGGTGATTTCGACCAGCGGCATGCCCCACCTCCTAGCACGAAATTCGCTTGCAGGGTGCAGCCTTGGTGAAAGTGTTGGGCCTCGATTGCGCGGGCGGGTCCTGTTCGGCGGCGGTTGCCATCGATGGTCGAATCACGTCTCATCGCTTCGCGCGCATGGAACGCGGCCAGACCGAAGCGCTCATGCCCATGATCAAGGCCGTGCTCGACGAGGCGGCGCTCGGCACCGCCATCCTCGATCTCATCGCGGTCACCATTGGCCCCGGCGGCTTCACCGGGGTGCGAACCGGGCTTGCCGCGGCGCGCGGGCTGGCGCTCGCGAGCGGGGTTCCGCTGATCGGCATTACCAGTTTCGCGGCCGTTGCCGAAGCCGCCCAAGGCGAAGCCGGTGGCCGGCCCCTGGTCGTGGCGCTCGAAAGCAAGCGGGAGGAGCTCTTTCTGCAGCGTTTCGATCCGGCGGGGACGGGCGAGCCGGCACTCGTGCCGCCGTCCGCCTGGCACGCTTTCGTGCCACCCGGGGCTTTCATTCTGGCGGGCGATGGGGCAAGTCGCTTGGCGAAGGCGCTCGGGCGCGCGGATGCCGAGATCGCGACGGCGGCCGGCCCGGTCGATGCCGCTCACGTCGCTCGTCTTGGCGGGGCGGGATGGTCGCGCGGGACTCGGCCTCCGCCGCCCTCGCCGCTTTACCTTCGCGCTCCGGATACGACGGCGCCGGCAAGGCCATCGTGACAATCCTCCTCTGGCCCATGCCGCGCACCGACCTCGGCACGCTTGCCGCGCTTCACGCCGCGTGCTTTCCCGAGGACCCTTGGGATAGCGATGCGCTGAGCACCGTGCTTGCGATGCCTGGAACAGAGGGCCGCGTCGCGGGCTCCGAGACGGGCGTTCCTCTCGGCCTATTGATCGATCAATGCGTGGATGGGGACGCAGAGGTCTTGACCCTGGGTGTCCTTCTTTCGTCGCGCCGCCACGGCATCGCGCGCGCTTTGCTGCGTGACCTTTTCAGCCGAGCCCGCGCGAAGGGCGCAACCCGCATCGTGCTCGAGGTCGCGGCCGACAATGATGCCGCCCGCGCGCTCTATCGATCGGAGGGCTTCGTCCATCAAGGCATCCGGCGCGGCTATTATCGTCGCACGCCGGGACCCAATATCGACGCGTGGCGGCTCAGCCGAGAGATCGCCACGCCAAGATCATTCTAAATTCCGACAATTTCTCCAGTCGTCATCAGTGCTAACTTGCAGGTCCTGAGAAATACCCATATATAGACTTCGAAGCGCGACGGAGCGAAAACTAATCATGACTGATAATTCCAATCCAAAAGACCTGCTGGCGCTCACGACCGAAATCGTTGCGGCGCATGTCTCAAACAATACCGTCGGTGTTGCCGATCTTCCGCAGCTTATCAATCAGGTTTATCAGTCGCTTATGAGCATCGGCAAGGTGCCGGTCGCCGCCGTGGAGCGGCCGCAGCCCGCCGTGCCGGTCAAGAAATCGATCCATCCGGACTATCTCGTTTGTCTCGAGGACGGCAAGAAGCTTAAAATGCTCAAGCGCCACCTCAAGACCTCCTACAATCTCACGCCGGAGCAATATCGTGAGCGCTGGAGCTTGCCGCCCGATTACCCGATGGTCGCGCCGAACTACGCCAAGCAGCGCAGCAAGCTCGCCAAGGATATCGGGCTCGGCACGCGCGGGCGGCGCGCGCGAGCCGGCTGAGCCGGGCGCCTGCGCGATGACGGATTGATGACCGTGTGCCGTATATAGGTTGGTCGGGCGGTTTGGGCTATACTGAAACTCGCTTGCGACCAATGAGCGTTGGGAAGACATGACGTCCCGGCTCGAGCAGTTGTGTATCGACAAGGGTCTCAAAATGACCGAGCAGCGGCGCATCATTGCGCGCGTGCTCTCGGATTCGGCCGATCACCCGGATGTCGACGCGGTCTACCGCCGGGCCAGCGAACTCGATCCGAAAATCAGCATCGCCACGGTCTATCGGACCGTCCGCCTTTTCCAGGAGGCGAACATTCTGGCACGCCACGATTTCGGCGACGGACGCGCCCGCTATGAGGAGATGCCGTCCGATCATCACGATCATCTCATCGATCTTCAATCGGGGCGCGTGATCGAGTTCCGCAATGAAGAGATCGAAAAACTGCAGCGAGACGTGGCGGCCCGGCTTGGATACAGGCTTGTCGATCACCGGCTTGAGCTCTTTGCCGTGCCGATCGACGCCAAGACTTCTTCAGGCGAGAAGAAGTGAGACCGATGAGTAGCGAGGTGCCGTGAGCGGAGTCGAGCGACAGGTCGGTCGGGAGCGAACGCGCGATCGCGTCGTCGACGTCCGATATGAATCGCTGCAGGTGAGGCTCGCCGAAGACGACGCGGAGATCGATGCCGCCCAGGCGCTTCGCTATCGCGTCTTCTACGAAGAGATGGGCGCGAAGCCCTCGGCCGAGATGGCAAGGCGCCGGCGGGATTTTGACCGCTATGACGGGGCGTGCGACCACCTCCTGGTGATCGATCATGCGCGCGTTGCCGGAGCCGAAGTGGTGGGTACCTACCGTCTGATCCGGCGTGCGATGGCGGCGAGAAGCGGCGGATTTTATTCGGCCTCTGAATACGATCTGGGCGCAATTCCCGACTATCCCGGCGAAATCCTCGAATTGGGCCGCTCTTGCACCGATACATCGGCTCGGAGTGGCCCCGCGGCAAAGCTCATGTGGCGAGGCATCGCCGCTTACGTCTTTCATCACGGCATCGAAGTCATGTTCGGCTGCGCCAGCCTGCACGGCACCGATGCCGACGCGCTTGCCCTGCCGCTCTCCTATCTCCATCACTTTCATCGCGCGCCGCCCGGCTTGCGTATGCGTGCGCTCGATGATCGCTATGTCGAGATGAACCGCATGGCGAAAGACGCAATCGATCCAACGCGCGCCCAGGCCGTGCTGCCGCCGCTCATCAAGGGCTATCTGCGTCTGGGCGGCTTTGTCGGCGATGGCGCGGTCATCGATCGCCCATTCAACACCACCGATGTTTCGATCATCGTGAAGACTGATCTCGTCGCCGGCAAGTATTATCGTCACTATGAGCGCCGCGCGCGCGAAAGCACTGCCGCCGGATGACCGGTTTCCTGCTTCGCTCGGCCCGCCTTGCCGCCTATCTGGCGCTGACCTTCGCCGGCATGCCGGTTCAGGCCGCGCTGCTGGCCCTCAGGAGCCCGATGGCGCGCCGATTGCCGGTCGCCTATCATCGCCTGTGCTGCCGAATTCTCGGCATCAAGCTTGAATTTCACGGGACGCCGTCAACTCATCGGCCGACGCTCTTCGCCGCCAATCACAGCTCTTACCTCGATATCACGATCCTCGGTGCCAGCGTCGAGGGCGGCTTCGTGTCGAAGGCGGAGGTCGCTCGCTGGCCGGTATTCGGCTGGCTCGCGAAATTACAGCGCTCGGTCTTTGTCGAGCGTGCGGACCGCGCCGGCGCCGTGCGCCAGCGCGATGCGATCCGCCGCCGGCTCGACGATGGCGACAATCTCGTTCTCTTTCCCGAAGGCACGAGCAGCGACGGCATCCGCGTGCTGCCGTTCAAGACAACGCTCTTTGCCGCGGCCGAGCACGAGCGTGTCCTCGTTCAGCCCATCTCGGTCGCCTATCAGTTGCTTGACGGCATTCCGCTCGGACGGTTCTATCGCCCGTTCTTCGCTTGGTACGGCGAAATGGCGATGGCGCCGCACCTATGGAAGGCTCTGGGAATGGGGCGCTTGACGGTCGTGGTGCAATTTCACGAGCCCATGCGATTGAAGGATGTGGGCTCGCGCAAGGCACTTGCGGAGCGCTGCCGCGGCGACATTGCGCGAGGTCTCGCGGCCGCATTGGCGGGGCGCGCGGGCGAGACCGCGCCCCAATCCGCCGCTGCGGCGCTGGTCGCGCAATGAGCGATGGCAAGCACGTGAAGCGCAAGCTCTATATCAGAACCTATGGTTGCCAGATGAACGTCTATGACTCGACGCGCATGGCCGAGGTTCTCGCGCCCCTGGGCTACGCCGCGACCGACGCGGTCGAAGAGGCGGACATGATCGTCCTCAATACCTGCCACATCCGCGAGAAGGCGGCCGAAAAGCTCTTTTCCGATCTCGGCCGAATGCGTCCCTTGAAGGCGTGCAAGGCTGATGCGGGCGGCACGCTCATCCTGGCCGTCGCGGGCTGCGTTGCTCAAGCCGAAGGGGCTGAGATATTGGCGCGCGCGCCCTATGTCGATCTTGTGCTGGGTCCGCAGACCTATCACCGCCTCCCCGAAATGGTGGCCAAGTTGACGCGCGGCCAAGGCCCCGTGCTCGATACCGAGTTTCCGGCGGAGCCCAAATTCGATTTTCTGCCCGAAACGCAAGGGCCTCAGAGCGTATCGGCGTTCCTTTCGGTGCAGGAGGGCTGCGACAAATTCTGCACCTTCTGCGTCGTCCCCTATACGCGCGGCGCCGAATTCTCGCGTCCGGCGGCTTCGATCGTCGATGAGGCGCGCCGCCTTCTCGCCGGCGGCGCGCGCGAGATCACGTTACTGGGGCAGAACGTCAACGCCTATCACGGCGACGGTCCGCATGGCCGAAGCTGGAGCCTTGGCACTCTCATCCGCGCCCTTGCCGAGCTCCCAGGCCTCGAGAGGTTGCGCTACACCACCTCGCATCCCGGCGATATGGATGAGGATCTGATCGCCGCGCATCGCGACGTTGCGGCTCTGATGCCGTTCCTGCATCTGCCGGTGCAATCGGGTTCCGATCGCATGCTCGCGGCGATGAATCGCCGCCACAGCGCCGCCGATTACCGCAGCATCATCGAGAAGCTGCGCGCCGCGCGGCCCGACATCGCGCTCTCCACCGATTTTATCGTCGGCTTCCCGGGCGAAACGGATGCCGACTTCGCGGCGACGCTCGCGCTCGTGCGCGAAGTCGGCTTCGCACAGGCGTTTTCATTCAAATACAGCAAGCGGCCCGGCACGCCGGCCGCGCATATGCCGGATCAAAGCGCGGAGACGGTCAAATCCGCCCGGCTGCAAATTCTGCAACAGCTGCTCGATGACGCGCGGCATGCGTTCAACCGGTCCTGCCATGGCCGTGTTCTTCCGGTGCTTTTCGAGCGCCCGGGGCGTCATCCCGGTCAATTGGTGGGGCGCAGCCCCTATCTGCAATGGGTCCACGCCCAGGCGCCGGCGCGGTGCCAAGGCGCGGTGATGCCGGTACGCATCACCGGCATCGGTCCCAACAGTCTGGCGGGCGAGGTCGAGACGGCGGAGGTGACGGCGTGATGGATGATGGCGAACGCGTGCAGATGCAGTTCGACGACAATTCATTGTTGCCGCAACTCTATGGCGAGCGCGATCGCAATCTGGACCGGATCGAGCGCGAGCTCGGCGTTTCCGTCACGTCCCGCGGAAATCGCCTCGCGATCGCAGGGCCTCACGCCAGCGCCGGCGTCGCGCGCAACGCTCTGGCCAGCCTCTACGAGCGCTTGAAGCGCGGTCTCGAAGTCGATGCCGCCGCCGTCGACGCGGCGGTCAAGCGCGCGAGCCTGCATTCCGACGAGCAATGGGGCGAAGCCGAGGAAATCCGCACGCGCAAGCGCCGGGTCGCGCCCCGAAGCGCGAACCAGGCCGCTTACATCAAGGCCTTGAAGACCCATGAACTCGTCTTCGGCCTTGGCCCCGCCGGCACCGGCAAGACCTATCTCGCGGTTGCCATGGCGGTCGAGATGCTGATGAGCGGCGGCGTCGAGCGGATCATTCTGTCGCGGCCTGCCGTCGAGGCCGGGGAGCGGCTCGGCTTCCTCCCCGGCGACTTGCGCGAGAAAGTCGATCCCTATTTGCGGCCGCTTTACGACGCGCTCTACGACATGCTGCCGGGCGAGCAGGTGATAAAGCGACTGGCCTCGGGCGAGATCGAGATCGCGCCCTTGGCGTTCATGCGCGGCCGCACGCTGGCGAAGGCCTTCGTCATCCTCGACGAAGCCCAGAACACGACGCCCGTGCAAATGAAGATGTTCCTCACCCGCCTGGGCGAGCAGTCGCGCATGGCGGTGACCGGCGATCTGTCACAGGTCGACCTGCCGCCTCGGACGCGCTCCGGTCTTGCCGACGCGCTCGAGACGCTCGAAGGCGAAGCCAGCATCGCGCGAATCAATTTCACCGATGCCGATATCGTCCGTCATCCCCTGGTGTCGCGGATCGTTCGCGCCTATGAGCGGCGGGACAGCAAAGCGCGCCGCAAGAGAGACGATGCGTAGCGATCGCGATCCTCCTCGCGCGGCCGTCATCGACCTGGCGGTATCCTGTGCGCGCTGGCGGCGCGCCGTGCGCGGCGTCGACACGGTCGTGAACGAAGCGGCGCGCGCGGCGCTGGCGCATGCGGGCCGGAAGCTCGGCGCCGCCGAGCTCTCCGTGGTGCTTGCCGATGACGCGACCGTGGCGGCGCTCAATGCGCGCTGGCGCCATCGCGCCGGTCCGACCAATGTGCTGGCTTTTGCGAACGGTGCCCGGCCGGTGGCTTCCGCGCCGCTTCTTCTCGGCGACGTGATCCTTGCCTACGAGACCGTGACAAAAGAGGCCAGGGATCAGGGCAAGACGGCGGCCGATCATCTCCGCCACCTCGTCGTCCATGGCGTGCTGCATCTCTTGGGCTACGATCATGACGTTGCCGGTGCGGCGCGGCGCATGGAAACGCTCGAAACGCGGATTCTTGCATCGCTCGGTGTCGCTGATCCCTATCGTTTGCGCGAGGGCGCTCATGGCTGACACGGATGCCGAACATCCGCCGGGCGATCAAGAAGAGGGTCCGCTTCAAGGATTGTTGAATTGGGTGCGGCAATTGCGCGGCGAGCCAGAGCGGGCGCCGAGCCTGCGCGCCGCGCTGGCGGATATGCTTGCCGCGCACGACGCAACGCAGCCGATCGATCCGCATGAGCGGACCTTGCTGGTCAACATCCTCAAGCTGCATGAGCAAACCGCCGCCGACATCATGGTGCCGCGCGTCGACATCGTCGCGCTCGACGTCGAGACGCCGTTTCCCGCCGCGGTCCGGCAGCTTGTGGAATGGGGTCATTCGCGCGTGCCGATCTACCATGAGACGCTCGACGACATACTCGGCATGGTGCACATCAAGGATGTGCTCTCTTACGCGGTTGACGCTCGCACCGTTCCGCTCAAGGAAATCACGCGCAAGCTTCTTTTCGTCGCGCCGACCATGCCGCTCCTCGATCTTCTGCTGCAGATGCGCCTCGCGCGCATCCACATGGCGATCGTGGTCGATGAATTTGGCGGCACGGACGGGCTCGTGACCATCGAGGATGTCATCGAAGAAATCGTCGGCGACATCAAGGACGAGCACGACGACGCCGATCAGCCCAAGCTCGTCCTTCGTCCCGACGGCACGATGTTGGCGCTGGGGCGCACGCCGGTCGCGGCGCTCGAAGATCACGTCAAGGGGCCGCTGGTGCCGGCGGGGATGGAGGAAAGCGTGACCACGCTGGGCGGGCTGGTGGTCGCATTGGCGGGACGGGTTCCCGCGCGCGGCGAAATCGTCCAACACCCGCTCGGATTCGATTTCGAAGTACTCGACGCCGATCCTCGGCGGGTCATAAGGCTCCGCCTGCGCGGCCTCCCCAACGCCGCCCCGCATGGTTAAATCGGGTACGCTGGAATTGCGCGGCTGCGCCGGTTCCGCCGCGCCGCTGCAGCGTTGCGCGCTGTGGCTCGCCGGACTGAAGGGTTGGCGGCGGCAGGCGGCGGCACTTTGTCTCGGCGCGCTCGCGGCCTGCGCCTTACCGCCGGTCGATCTCGCGCCGGTTTTGCTGGTCTCCTTTCCCGGATTGGTCTGGCTGGCCGATGGAAGTGGCGGCGTCCTCGGCGCCATGGCGCTGGGGTGGAGTTTCGGCTTCGGCTTCTTTGTCGCGGGACTCTACTGGATCGCGGCGGCCTTGTTCGTCGACATCGGACATTTCTGGTGGCTCGTTCCGTTTGCCGGCATGGGCGTTCCCGCAGGGCTCGCGATCTTCACGGGTGGGGCGCTCGGCGCCAGCTATCTATTGGTGCGTGCGCTGCGCCTCGGCGGCACCGGCCGCATCCTCGCGCTCGTATTATGTTGGGCGGCGGCCGAGTGGCTGCGCGGCCATGTCCTCACCGGATTTCCTTGGAATCTCACAGGTTACGCGTGGTCGGGGGCGTTTCCCGACGGCCTCGCGATGCTCCAACTCGTCTCGATCGTCGGTATTTATGGCTTGAGTCTCGTCACCGCGCTGGCAGCGGCCTTGCCGGCGCGGCTTGGCGATTTCTCCGGCAATCGCTGGATGCCGGCGTTTGGCGCGGTGCTGCTCATCGCGCTGCCCATCGCATGGGGCAGCTATCGCTTGGCGGGCGGTCATCCGCGCGACGTGCCCGATGTGACGCTGCGTCTCGTTCAGCCGTCTATTGCAGAAGCGGCGAAGAACGACCCCACACAGGTGCTGGTCAACTTCCGCAGGCTTTTTGCGCTCAGCACCTCGCCGGGCGCCGAGCACGCGAGCGCGGTTCTTTGGCCGGAGGATGCGGCGCCCCCTTTTCTCGATCGCGATGGGGGCGCGCGCAAGGCATTGGCCCAAGCCGCGCCGCTCGGAGGCTACGTCATCACGGGTACCGTGCGTACGGATCCGGCGCCGCAAGCGCCGACGCATGTGTGGAACAGTCTCGTGGCAATCGACCGCGACGGCGCTATCCAAGCGACGTATGACAAATTCCATCTGGTACCCTTCGGCGAATACGTTCCGCTGCGATCGATATTGCCGATGCAAAAAATCACGCCCGGCGCGATCGATTTCTCCGCCGGTCCAGGGCCGCGCACGATCACATTGCCGGGCCTGCCGCCCTTCAGTCCGCTCATCTGTTATGAGGCAATTTTTCCCGGCGAAGTCGCGGACCCGGCGCACCGGCCGGCCTGGCTGCTCAACATCACCAACGACGCGTGGTACGGATTTACCTCGGGCCCTTTTCAGCATGTCGCCATCGCCCGCACGCGCGCGATCGAAGAGGGCTTGCCGCTGGCACGCGTGGGCAACAACGGCGTCTCAGCGCTTTTCGATCCTTATGGCCGCGTTCTCGCGCGACTTGACCTCGACGCGATCGGCGTGCTCGACGTGAAATTGCCCGAAGCGCTGCCGCCGACGCCCTACAGCCGCTACGGCGATATCCCGTTCTTTTCCGCCCTACTACTTATCGTGGTGACGTTGATTGCGTGCATTCGGCGCGGTCAAATTTCTCGTAAAATTTGAGTTGATTTGAAGCTATGCACGCCTATCGCGTTTAAGTTGCGTTTTAGTTTATATCTCTGCGGGTTTTAGCTGGTTTGTTCATTGATCGCATGATAGTCAGCGCATACGATCACGTGGCGAGTCGGCGGGGGTCGCCGACCGGGATGCGCCAATCTGCGGTTCAACGAATATTGGTACCATGGACAACACAGGGCGACGACAAAAGGCGGACAAGCCCAATCCCATTGACGTGCATGTGGGCTCGCGCGTGCGATTGCGCCGAACCCTACTCGGCATGAGTCAGGAAAAACTTGGCGACGCGATCGGATTGACGTTTCAACAGGTGCAGAAATACGAGCGCGGTGCCAACCGCGTCGGCGCGAGCAGACTCTACGACTTGTCGCGCGTGCTCGATGTTCCGGTGTCGTTTTTCTTCGAGGAGTTGGGTGATGCCACGCCCGCAAGCGGCGCGAGCGAGCAGAGCGGCGAGACATATCAGTCCAACCCGCTGATGAAACGCGAAACCTTGGAATTGGTCCGAGCTTATCTGCGCATTTCCGATCCCCAGATCAAGCGGCGTCTGTTCGAGCTCGCGAAGGCCCTCGCGGCTTTCCCCAGCATCAAGGCGAACGACTGAAACTTGACGGGCAGGGGCGCGGCCTGCCACATGCTGGCGCATGAGCGCTGCTTCGGGCACGCCTGACGGGCTGCGGCAACGGCGCCTCTATGGGAGACGCCGCGGCCGCGCGTTGCGGTCAGGACAGCGCGCGTTGTTGGATGGCTTGCTTCCGCGGCTGAGTTTTGTTTTGCCGGAGGCGGGCCCGCTCGATCCACGCCGCCTCTTTGCTGCCTCCGCCGGCGAGGTTTGGCTCGAAGT